>CBDDIX010000005.1:100000-154467 GCA_965229255.1 Sediminibacterium sp. | reverse complement strand
CCCTATCACCACTTCTTCCACACTGTTATTGGCGGCAACATTGATGATCGCATCTAGCGCAGCAATGGTTGTTTCACCACCTTCCAGTGAAAATCTTTTCTGACCGATATATTTTGTGTGCAGGAACTTCTCAAACATCACGCCCTGGTTCAGCTTCTCCAGGATACGTTTCTTTTTCTCGATTCCCAATGGTGTTGAAAATCCTTTCTCCAGTTCATTCGTGAGCCAGTCAACCTTTTTCTGGTCGCTGATATATTTGAATTCTATACCTACATGTGTGGCATAGGTTCTTTGCAGGTGCTCTAGAATGTTTTTAAGCGTAGTGGCACCTAAGCCTATCAGGTTACCCGCCTGGTAAGTATTGTCCAGATCTGCATCCGTCAAGCCAAAAAAAGCAAGGTCCAGGTTTGCACCACGATCCTTACGAGCACGGATAGGGTTGGTTTTGGCCAATAAATGCCCCTTGTTCCTGTATCCGAGTATCAAACGGTAAACGCGGATCTCTTTCATCCAGTCTATCCCCGTATCGCCGGTTACCATCTTCCCGTTACCATTTACAGCAGCAGTAGTGCCGGTAGAAACGGCGAAATCAAAACCTTCAAAAAACTTTTTAAGGTCCTCATCCACGCTGGCCGGGTCTTTTACAAATTCATTGTAGAGGCTCTCAATATAAGCCGGGTGGGAATTGGTGATGTACGAAAAATCCTTCATTTTGGACAATTATGCAGCTTTGCGGTCAAATTGAAGGCAAATATCGGTCATTGAAGGCAGAAAACGAGGCAAAATTTAACCTAAAAAATGCCCTTTTTGATCTGTTTTTCTATTTTTTTCACTTTTAATTTTCATCTTTCGTTCTGAGTCCTTACCTTTGCCGTCCTGAAAAAAACAGAACATGGCAAACCACGCAGCTACAAAAAAGGATGTGAGACAATCAGCAAAGCGCCGCGATAGTAACCGTTACTATGGTAAAACTACCCGTAATGCTATCCGCGACCTGAAAGGCGATACTGAGAAAAAAGCTTACGAAGAGAAATTACCTGATGTAGTTTCTATGATCGATAAGTTAGCAAAACGCGGCATTATTCATAAGAATAAAGCAGCCAACCTGAAAAGCAAGCTTACCCGCAAAGCAAATGCAATGGCAGCAAAATAATTGCTGTTTAGTATACATTATACAAAAGAGCCAACCTGTTAACGGTTGGTTTTTTTATGCCGTATGCTGAGCCTGCGAAGATTTTCCCAGTATGATAGTGAACCGGTTGATGCTACCGGAAAGCGCCTGGTAAGATATCTTCCCCTTATGGATCGTAATGATCCGATGGATGATGGATAATCCCAACCCAAAACCTTTTGACTTCAAAGCATTTTGTCCACGGTAAAAAGGTACCATCAATTTTTCAACCTCTTCGGGTCCCGGTTGCGGACCACCATTCTCGATATGTACGCTGATATTGCTACCGCGGGATTCAATACTGATATTCACCTTCTGATCAGATGAATAGAGAAATGCATTCTTCACAAGGTTAAAAAATGCCGACTTCAGCAAACTCTCATTACCCTGGATGATCAGATCGTTGTCGTTCTCCGGTAATGACATGAATCCGATATCCGTTACCAATCCTGGTAATGCCCGGGTTGCCTGGCTTACGGTTTCATATAAGATCTCATCTATCCGGAGCTTGGGCCATTCCTGTGCAAAACCCATTTCTTCATACTGGGAAATCAGCAGTAATGAATTGGTGAGTTCAATCAGTTCCTGTTGCTCTTCTTTTAAAGATATCAGCAACGTCTCATATTCACCACCGCTCATCTGCCTGCCAAGCGCCGATTCTGTTTGTGAAAGCATGGTGGCAAGCGGTGTTCGCAACTCATGCGATGCATGGTACACAAAACTCTTCTGGAAGCCATATGCTTTGTCGAGCCGCTCAAGCATGGCATTGAAATTTTCGGCAATCTCACTTATCTCATCTTTTGTGTTCCTCACTTCCAGGCGCCGGGTAAGATCCTGTAAAGAGGTATTCTTGAGCTGCATACTCAATTTGGTTAACGGTCTGAATGCTTCCCGCACAAAAAGGAATGAAATAAATGCGGCAATCAGCAGTGCCGCTATCAACACCAGCCCCAATATAATTCTGAGCTTAACAAGTTTGCGGAGCCCTGTTTTGTCATGACCCGTTGCGATAATGATCCTCCCTTCTTCCGGAAGATAGATTCCTACGTTCTGAAATTTGTTATCAGAGGACCACTTGTATTCTTTTTCTGCCTTGATACGCTGTAATATGAATAAACTGATATCCACATGCATCGTATCTGGTAACTTATACAATACTGTCCTGTTGGTATCAGCCAGCACGATCCTTTCATCGTACAAAGTACTGTTATGCAGCACGCGTACAAGGGTATCGGAACTCAGGTTACCGGGATCAGCAAGCGTAGAAAGTGTGCTGTGAAACTCAATGGCTTCGGCCCTTACACGTTCATAATAGTCCACTTCCCGGTAATGATAATTAAGCAGGTAGATAGCAACAGAAGAACTGATCAGGATCGCAGCAACGCATAGTGTAAACAACAGTGCAAAGCGGAGTTTGAGATTCACGTAGGATTACTTTATATAATATCCGAAGCCCGGTTTTGTATGGATCAGTTTGATAGGGAAAGGCTTATCAATCTTGTTACGGAGAAAACTGATATATACTTCGATCGTATTGGTACCGGTATCGAAACTCAGGTCCCACACTTTTTCCAGGATCTCCTGCTTGGCTATCACCCTTCCTTTGTTCCGAGCAAGTAATACCAGGAGTGTAAATTCTTTGGCGGTAAGATTGATATTGATACCGTTACGGGTTACTGTTTTATTCAGAAAGTCGATCTGCATATCCTCCACTTCGATCTTATCTGTAGCAGAAGGAAACTCTGATCTTTTCAGAAATACTTTTACCCTGGCAAATAGCTCCACAAAATGGAAGGGCTTTACAATATAGTCATCGGCTCCCAGGTTAAATGCCTCTACTTTATCATGTATCTCACCTGCGGCGCTTAACATGATAATGGGTATTTTTTTGTTGATCTCCCTAAACTCATTAATCAATGTGAACCCGTTTTTATGGGGTAGGTTAATATCCAGCAAAACCAGTGAATAGGCATGCTCGCTGAACATCTTTGTAGCTTCGAGGCCATCAATGGCGATATCTGCTGCATATCCGTGGCGGATAAGCTCTTCCTGTATCACTTTTGCAAGCTTGCTTTCATCTTCTACCAGCAATATCCTGCTTTCGTTTGCCATTACTTTATATATTTTGATTTAAAGTAATGCAATTTTTTTATATGCCCTAACCATTAATTTATTTTCTTCACCTCGCCACTTCCGGCAATGCGCTGTTTAACGCTGGCATTTCCTTTATAAAAAACGGACCCCACACCCGCAATATTGATATCCAGATCGTGATCGGCAAATACTTTTACATCTCCGCTGCCCGCTATTCTTACCTTGGCATTTTCTGCTTTCAGCTCATCGGCGTTAAAATCGCCTGCACCTGTTATGTGAATATCTTCATCCTTTGTTTCACCTTTTAGCGTCATGGTTCCGCTGCCGGTGATATCTGCCCTGATATCCGGCGAATTCAGTTCCATTTTAATATCGCCGCTACCACTGATCTTCAGCACCATTTTATCTCCTCCGGTAAATTTATTTGTGCCAATAATATTACCGCTGCCGGAAAGATTAACTGCTTCCAGTTTTGGGGTGGTTACATAGACCTTGATATTGTTTTCTGTTGAAATATTTATATTGTCCCTCGACCGCACTACCAGGTACCCCTCTCTTTCTTCCGTAATGATATAAGGAAGGATATTGGCATCCGCCTCCACTTTTACAGAAGCCACCGGTCCCTGCGTGATTTCTACATCATAACTACCTGAGAGTTTGATCTTATTGGTACTACCCACGGTGCGCAATTCGCTTTGGATATCTCCATTTCCTTTTACCCGTTTGCCCATCCGGCAGGAGGATACAGCTACTACGGTTACCACAAGAAGAATGAGTATTTTTTTCATATGCAGGTTTTGTAAGCGAAAGTTAGCAAAAACCAGCTATAAAAATTTCTGTTACCTTCGCTCCCATGACAGAAAAGATACTCATCCTTGATTTTGGAAGCCAATTTACCCAACTGATCGCCCGTGCGGTAAGGGAAGCCAACGTTTTTTGCGAGATCATCCCCTATCAAAAATCTTTTGAATTTGAACCGGGTCTGAAAGGGATCATACTTAGTGGCTCCCCTTTTAGCGTGAATGAAGAAAAAGCTCCTTCGGTAGATATCGCCGCTTTTATACAAAAAGTACCGGTACTGGGTGTTTGTTATGGGGCCCAGCTTACTGCCAAAGTATTGGGTGGCAAAGTTGACAAATCGAATAAAAGAGAATACGGCCGTGCAAAACTGCATACGCTCAAAGAAGATATTTTATTGAAAGATGTACCTGATCAATCGCAGGTATGGATGAGTCACAGCGATTCGATCACCGCATTACCCGAAGGTTTCGAAATCCTGGCGGTTACAGAAAGCATCCCGGTGGCTGCTTTCAAAAAAACAGGGAACAGTAGTAAACCTTTATATGGCATCCAGTTTCACCCAGAAGTATACCATTCAACAGAAGGCAAGAAGATCCTCCGTAATTTTTTGATTGATATCTGTGGATGTACAGGTGACTGGACACCTTCCCATTTTGTAACTCAGACCGTGGCTGCCCTGAAAGAAAAGATCGGTAACCGCAAAGTAATCATGGCTTTGAGCGGTGGTGTTGACAGCACCGTGGCCGCAACACTCATCAGCAAAGCCATTGGCAGCAACCTTTTCGGCATATTTGTAGACAACGGCGTATTGCGTAAAGGAGAATTTGAACAGGTACTGGAAACATATAAACAACTCGACCTGAACGTAAAAGGCGTTGATGCCAAAGAATACTTTTACACCCGGCTCGCAGGGAAGTCGGATCCTGAAGAAAAAAGAAAGATCATCGGAAGAAGTTTTATTGAAATATTTGACCGCGAAGCACAGCTACTGACCGGTATTGAAATGCTGGGACAAGGAACCATCTATCCCGATGTGATAGAGAGTGTAAGTGTTCATGGGCCATCGCAAACTATTAAGTCGCACCATAACGTAGGTGGTTTGCCAGACAGCATGAAAATGGAACTGGTAGAACCTTTGCGGTACCTTTTTAAAGATGAAGTAAGAAAAGTGGGACTGGAATTAGGCATACCGGCAGACATGATCAACCGTCATCCCTTCCCTGGTCCGGGTCTCGCGATCCGCATACTTGGCGATATCACGGAAGAGAAAGTAAAACTATTACAGGATGCGGATCACATTTATATGCAGGCACTGAAGGACCACAATCTTTACACAGCTGTTTGGCAGGCAGGTACCATTTTACTTCCTGTGAAAAGCGTTGGCGTGATGGGCGATGAAAGAACCTATGAATTTACTGTTGCATTGCGTGCGGTAACATCTGTTGATGGCATGACGGCAGATTGGGCGCATCTTCCTTATGAATTTCTGGCTACCGTATCGAACGATATCATCAATAATGTAAGAGGCATCAACCGGGTGGTATATGATATCAGCAGCAAACCACCGGCAACGATCGAGTGGGAATAGGCATGTATTTTGTAACACAAGGGCTTAAAGTAAAAGTATGCGATTGCTAAGAACCGTTCTCTTTGTGGTTTGTAGTTTGTGGTTTGTGGTTGTAAGTGGCCAGGTTCCTGCTAACAAGCCCCTAAAGATCGCCGTGTTCGCATCTGTTTATCTGGATTCTGTTTTTACTGATGGAAATTATAAACCGGGGAATGGCAATCTCCCGAGGTATGTTGTTCCGGGTCTTGATTTTTACAATGGTGTGATGATGGCGATCGATTCGCTGAATAAAGAAAATCTTCCTGTTACGGTTCAGTTCTATGATACCAAAAGCGTTACAACCCCGTTGAATACGGTATTACAAAGTGAAGAACTTCAGGATGTATCGCTAATCATTGCCGCTTTTAGTACGAGAACAGATACAAAGACTGTAGCAGATTTTGCTTTGGAAAAAAACATCCCGTTGATCTCATCCACTTATCCAAACGATGCAGGCATCACGGATAATCCTTTTTTTATTTTGATCAACCCAACATTGAAAACGCATATAGAAGCGATCTATCGTTTTCTTCACCGTAACTATCCTACTGACAATATCACTTATTTTAAAAAACGCGGCGACACTGAAGATGCGATACAGTATATATTGTACGACATGAATAAAAAAACTGCCGGTCTCCCGTTAAAGATCAATACAGTAGAGCTGAACGATAGTTTTGCAGTCAGTGATGTGATCGAGAAATTAGACAGTACCCGCCAGAACATTATCATCTGTGGCACCCTGAATGAGCAATTCGGTAGCAGTCTCACCCACGCATTGGCTTCCAGTAAAAGTTATCGCACAATAACGGTAGGTATGCCTACCTGGGATAATATTCGCGACATCAGCAAAGACATTGAGATCGTTTACACCACCCCCTATAATTTTCTCAAAAACGAAAAGCTGAATGCGGATCTCGCCGCCAAATACAGGACACGTTTCGCAGGAAGACCCAATGATATGTTCTTTAAAGGATATGAATCCATGTTCCACTTCAGCAAGCTGCTCGTAAAAAACGGCATCACGCTGATCAGTACCTTATCTGATAAAGATTTTAAACTCTTCAACGATTTCGATATCCAACCTGTTAAAACAACCAGCACAACAGATTACCTCGAAAACAAAAAGATCTATTTCATCCGCAAGGTCGATGGCCAAATAAAAAGCATCAACTAAAAGTGCCTTCGGCACACCGGCTCTATAGTGCCAGCGGCAAGGCAGGCTTGTAGCACAAAAATATCCCACAAAAAATATCAAAGCCCCAGAGGGGCGACACAAAACGTTTTAGAAATTATTTAAAATAATCGGTACCGCCGGGTGTCACCCCGCTGGGGCTTTGGGAAATTGTTTGACCGATTTTTCTACAAACCTGCCGTCCCGAAGGGACTTCTGAATTTTTAACCGCATTTGGTCTACAGAGCCGGCGTCCCGGCGGGACTTTTTTCTGATCTTCTTTACATATTACCATTTCCTGCTTACCTTGAAGGATGGATAAGGAACAGGATATCTGGCAGTTTCTGCAGGAGAATAAACTATTACTGGAAGAATATGTAGAAGTGCGGGTGCGCATTTTTAAACTGGAGTTAATTCGCACAACATCAAGTATTGGTGGAATATTGATGTGGGTGATCATTTCATTGTTCATGTTGTTTCTTGTGTTGATGTTTGCGGGTATCACACTTAGTTTCTGGATCGGTGGAATGATGAACAGTTATGTTTCGGGGTTTGGTATTACGACACTTATCTTTTTATTGCTCATGTTATTCTTTACCATCTTCCGGAAAAAATTATTCATTAACCCGATTGTAAAAGTGTTGATCAAACAGGACCAGTATGAATAAGATACAACGATATGCCGATCATCCTTTGAATGCAGAGATAGAACAGCTGTATGCAAGAAAAAATGAATTGGAAAATACGCTGGCAGAGAATTGGGAGGATCTGAAGCGTAATTATCCGGGGATTCTCTTGCGGAGTGTGTTTAAAAAAGTAGGAGTTGGGCCAACCATCATCAAAGCGTTTCTGAATGTATCGAGAATACAGGAAGTGATTGGAAAATTCACACTGAAAGGTCTTTCATGGGTAGGTTCCTTTGTGAACAAGTGGTTTGATAAGGTGGCAGCAGAATGAAACTGGAAGAGACCGGCGGATATGGCATTGTTAAGAAATGGCTCACTGGAAAAGGGTTTCAGCCCTTCCTATTCCAGGAAGAAACCTGGCAGGAGATCATTAACGGGCAAAGCGGGTTAGTGAATGCACCAACAGGTTGTGGTAAAACGTATTCTGTTTTCCTCGGTGCGGTTATTCAATACATCAACGAAAATCCTGCTACTTACCTTACAAAGAAAAATAACGGACTGCAGCTCTTATGGGTAACTCCTTTGCGCGCTTTGGCAAAAGATATTGGCCGGGCAATGGAAGAAGTAGTGACATCGCTGGGACTTCAATGGAGGATCGGGATCCGCAATGGCGACACACCTGTTTCTGAAAGGGAGAAACAAAAAAGAAACATACCGGAGGTGATGATCATTACGCCAGAAAGTCTTCATTTATATCTTGCACAAAAAAATTACCGTGATACGTTTGAAAAGCTCCGCATCATTGCTGTGGACGAATGGCACGAGTTGCTGGGAAGCAAAAGGGGGGTGCAGGTAGAACTGGCATTATCAAGGATCCTTCACTGTTACCCACAATCTCATCATCCTATTTCTGTATGGGGTATCAGCGCCACGATTGGTAACCTGCCTGAAGCAAAGGATGTTTTACTTTCTTCCTTACAAAAAGAAGGGGTAACCATTCGCGCACGGATCAATAAAAATATACGTGTTGAATCCATCCTTCCTGATGAGATTGAACATTACCCTTGGGCAGGACACCTGGGTATCAAACTCGCAGAGAAACTCATCCCCATCATTGAACAAAGTAAAACAACGTTGGTGTTTATCAATACCCGGGGAATGAGCGAAACCTGGTACCAGAAGTTGCTTTCCATAGCTCCCCAATTAGCCGGTGTTATTGCTTTGCACCACGGAAGCATTGAACCCGAATTACGTTTATGGGTGGAAGATGCATTGCATGCAGAAAAATTAAAAGCTGTTGTGTGTACCTCCAGTCTTGACCTGGGCGTTGACTTTCGTCCCGTTGATACCGTTGTGCAGGTAGGCTCTCCGAAAGGTGTTGCGCGTTTTTTGCAAAGGGCGGGAAGGAGCGGGCATCGTCCCGGTGAAACCAGTGTGATCTATTTTTTACCTACCCACTCACTGGAACTCTTAGAAGTGGCTGCATTAAAACAAGCTATCAACGAAGAAGCCATTGAAAGCCGCGAGCCGATGCTCTTGTGCTTTGATGTGCTGTTACAATATCTATGCACCATTGCCATCAGCGATGGTTTCAGACCTGCCGAACTTTTCCATGAAATAAAAAGCACCTACTGTTTTGCTGATATGACAGCAGATGAATGGCAGGAGCTGATTGCGCATGTAACAGAAGGTGGCAAGACCCTGCAGAGTTATGATGAGTACAAAAAAGTAGAGATTGGCGAGGATGGCATTTACAGGATCAACAGCCGCCGTGTGGCTATGCGGCACCGGATGCATATCGGCACCATCGTCAGTTCCCCGATGCTGAAAGTGAAATTTTTAAGTGGCGGATATATTGGCGTGATTGAAGAATGGTTCATCAGCCGCTTAGATCCCGGCGAAGTGTTTACGCTGGCCGGAAGAAATGTAGAATTGGTGATGATCAAAGACATGACTGTGATGGTTAGGAAATCCAACGCAAAAAAATCGATCGTTCCTTCCTGGATGGGTGGACGCATGAGTTTAACAGCCAACCTCGGTCATGTTCTCCGGAAGACATTTAATAAAGTATTGACGGATGAGGATGAAATAGAATTGCAGGTGCTCCACCCGCTTTTTATGTTGCAGCAGGAACTATCGCATATCCCACGAGAGAATGAATTGCTGGTTGAGCAGATAGAGAATAAAGATGGTTATCATTTACTGGTATACCCTTTTGAAGGAAGGCAGGTGCATGAAGCCATGAGTGCGATACTGGCTTACCGTATCGGTCAGATCGTTCCGATTACTTTTTCTATTTCGATGAATGACTATGGGTTTGAATTATTGAGTGATCAGCCGGTACCAGTTGATGACAGCAATGTGCGGGAGTTATTTTCTGCCGATAACCTATTGCTCGATATTCAGAAAAGTATGAACAGTACAGAAATGGCGAGGAGGAAATTCAGGGATATTGCGGTGATCGGCGGCCTGATCTTCCAGGGGATGCCGGGGGAACATAAAAAAGCCAGGCACTTACAATCTTCAGCCTCATTGCTTTTTAACGTGTTTACAGAATTCGATCCCAATAATATTCTTTTGCGTCAGGCATATCATGAAGTATTGACACAGCAGATGGATGAAGTGAGATTAAGAAATGCGCTGATGAGAATTTCTGAGAGTGAGATCGTGCTAACGTTTCCGAAAAAAGTAACACCACTCTCCTTTCCTATTATTGTTGATGGGTTAAGCCGGATGAATCTTTCTTCGGAGAAACTGGAGGATAGGGTGAGGAGAATGGCTGAGGACAGATGAGATGTTAGATGTTAGAAGCAGATCACTTTTTCCTCTACTATTGCGAACACTTTGTCTGTTTTTTTGGGCTTCACCATGGCCATGCCGCTAAATTTGCTGAATGCGGGGAGTATAGCCATTTTATCGGTAAAATAATAGCAGGGGAAATGAAGGCTTTGCTTTCCGATGCCACTAAAGCCAATGCCCGGATGCAGATGGCCTGAAAAAACAAAACCGATTTCGGCAACTGCATCTTTTGCTTCTTCAGGATCATGTACAAAACCGAATTCCCCGATCGCATACATTCCTTCCTTCACGGTGATGTTTGCTTCTTCATACCAGGTCGTATGGAGGATATCGTGATTACCGCGAACAAGAATGATCTCAATATCAGCCAGATCATTTCTCCATTTAAGAAAAAGATCATGCTCTTTATTGGCTTTGCTGTGAAACATATCGCCCACAACAATCAGTTGTTTGGGTTTGAAATATGAGATCAAACTAATCAACCGTTGTATGTCTTCCTTATACACCTGGGCAGGCACGGCTATCCCATGTTTTCTGAAATGACCGGTCTTACCAAAATGAAGATCAGATACGATTAATGCTTCCTGCTCCTGCCAGAATATTCCTCTTTGCGGAGTAAGCCAGAATGTGTTATCACGAATCAGATGCTGAACCGGAGCAGTCATATTAAACAGCAATATTATAGCAAGATGCTAGTCAATAAGATATATCTGACATCTATCAACTAACATCTAACATCTGATTTTAATTCATTTTACGCTTCAGACTACTCACCTGCTCCTGCAGGTTATTAACCATGCCCGCGAGCTGACCCACATCCCATCTCGGACCCAGATTGGCTTTCTGAAGAATATACACCGCTCTCCATACTTCCAGCACATCTTCCGCATTTACATTATAGGGTTCATACTGCGGGTTATCGCTGAGAAGCGTGATCTTATTTTTCAGGCGGTTATTCTTGATGATACGTTTGTAGACTACTCCTTCATTTTTGGAAAGAACCACATAGGTATTGCTGTTCTTCACATCTTCCAGGTCCTCCACTTTTTCACCCACGATCACACTGCCGCTTGGGGTAGGTAACATACTATCGCCGATTATTTCAAATGCACGGTATTGACCCGGCGCAAGCATCGGTAAAGTAAATGTGTTCAGCTCGTCAACAAATTCAGGATCTCCGTAACCCGCTAAATAGCCGGCCGCCGCTTTTACAGGCACAAAACGAACCTCAGCTACTTCAGCCACCATCTTCATCTGTCTGCGCTTTTCCAGGTAACTGGTACCCTTGGGAGCAGAAAGATCTTTGAAAAGAAAATCTTCGAGACTTAGTTTAAAGATGTTACAGATCACCTCCATCACTTCGAGACGGGGCTCTGCACGCTCTTCTTCATAAGCGCCGATCAATGATCTTTTGATCTTGAGTTTGTTGGCAAACTCTTCCTGCGTCCAGCCACGCAGCTTGCGGAGATAACGTAAATTTTTTCCTGCGTTTGACATAGCTAAGTGATTTAGTTAGCAATTTACTAACATTTTTAGTTAAATCGCAGATTTCACGGATTTATTTTATGATTTTTTTGAAATTTTATTAGTTTTCGCGGATTATGATGCGATTTATGGCAGATTTGATGGCTTGGTGTACTTTCCTTGTTCCAAAACAATCACTATTTATGAAAAGGATGTTTTTACTCTTGCTGATCGTCTTTACTTATCAACTCCAGGCACAAACCAAACAGGCATGGACCGATGACCTGATCATCACCCCCGAAAAATCCAATTTTGAAAAGACTTCTACCCATGCAGATGTTATATCCTTTATCAATAACATAAAAGGTAAGAGCCCTTATATACAGGTTACTTCTATCGGCAAAAGCACTTTGGGAAAAGATATCCCCTTGGTGATCCTTTCCAAACCTGCCGTATCTACACCCGAACAGGCAAGGGCATTGGGCAAACCTGTTATCTATATACAGGGTAATATTCATGCCGGCGAGGTTGACGGCAAAGAAGCAGTGATGATGATGATGCGTGATATACTTACGGGGGCCAAAGGTTATCTTCTCGATAACCAGGTCATTCTATTTCTTCCTATCTACAATACAGATGGGAATGATAAAATGGCAAAAGGATTAAGACCCACACAGGAAAACAGTCCCGCCGAAACAGGGGAACGCGAAAACGGCCAGGGACTTGACCTTAACAGGGATGGCATTAAAATGGAAACACCTGAAACAGCTGCCCTCATTCAAAACGTAGTAACTTTCTGGGATCCGCAACTTTCTGTGGACCTTCACACCACCAACGGCTCGTGGCATGGATACTCATTAACATGGTCGCCCAGTTATCTCTATGCCGGTGAGCCTGCTACTTATCATTACACGAATGATATCATGCTTCCTGCGATCACAAAAAAAATAAAAGATGAAAAAGGATTATTCTTTGGCCCATTTGGTGATTTTAACACACGCGAAGGATGGCCACTGAAAAATTTTTACACCTACAATCACCATCCCCGTTACCTCGTGAACCAGTTTGGGTTACGCAACCGAATGGCCATACTGAGTGAATCTTTTGCCCATGAAAGATTTTACCAGCGTATCAACAGCTCCTATTTATTTATCAATGAGATCCTGGAGCATTTTAATAAACATGGAAAGGAAATTCAGCAGATCAATCACAATGCAGAACTGGCAGCGATAAAGAATGTGACCGAGGGTGCAGGCAAAGTGAAAAAAGGCGTAAGGTTCAAGATGGTGCCAACTGCTGAGCCGCTCAATGGTTTCAGGACCTATGATTATAATACGTTTATTAAACCGGACGGCAGCAAAACCTTATTGAAATCGGGCGCTATCGTTACCTATGATAATGTTACCTATTACGGCGCATTCAAAGACACTGTGCAAAGTACTGTGCCACGGGGATACATAATACCTGCAGCCCTTTCAGCCATTGCAGAAAAATTAATCAAACAGGGAGTGAAAGTGGATACGGTGATGCAAACAGAAAAACTTTCGGGTGAAGTATTTTCGATTGAAAAATATACGCGGTCAACCAGGAAATTTGAGGGGCACTTTATGGCATATGCCGAAGGCTCTTTTCAACCTGCAACACATACCATTGCGAAGGGCGATTTTAAAGTAGATATGGCGCAACCTTTGGCCAATCTCATTTTCTATATGCTGGAAGCACAATCGGATGATGGTTTGCTTGCCTGGAACTTCTTTGATGCGTATGTTGATGCCAACGGCGTAAATACAAAGCCGGTGGAGTTCCCGGTATTCAAATATTTTGCGTGGCCGGAAACTGTGAAATCTAAAAAAAATAAAAAGTAGTTTTGCCACTGAAGCACAGAAGCACTGAAAAGAAAACCTCAGTGCTTCTGTGCTTCAGTGGCATTATTTAACGATTCACTATTCTGAAACATTCTCAATCATCGTACCTTCACCCAATGGCAAAAAAGATCAAAAAAGAAGAACCGATTATTCTCGTAACAAATGATGACAGTGTGAATGCACCGGGTATCCGCGCATTGGTTGAATCGGTTGTAGGACTGGGCAGGATCATCGTGGTAGCACCCGACAAACCACAGAGTGGAATGGGACACGCGATCACAATAGGACATCCCCTGCGCTTACAAAAAGTAAATGTATTTGATGATATAAAAGGTGTTGAAGCGTATAACTGTAGTGGCACACCGGTTGATTGTGTAAAGCTTGCTGTTGATAAAGTGATCCACCGTAAACCGGATATCTGTATCAGTGGCATTAATCATGGCGCCAATCACTCTATTAATGTTATCTATTCTGGAACCATGTCAGCCGCACTTGAGGCTGCTATAGAAAGTATTCCCAGTATAGGTTTCAGTTTACTGGATCTCAGCATTGAAGCTGATTTTACTGCGGCGGGTAAGTATGCCAGGATATTGGTTGAACATGTTTTAAAAAGTAAAACGAACGATAAACATTTATGCCTTAACGTGAATTTTCCAAAAGGAGAAGAAAGCATTATCAAAGGCATAAAAATTTGCAGACAGGCATACGCGAAATACGAAGAAGAATTTGACGAGCGTAAGGACCCGGGTGGTAAAAAATATTACTGGCTCACCGGTGAGTTCGTGAATTTTGATAAAGGAAAAGATACGGATGTATGGGCACTGAAGAATAATTATGTAAGTGTTGTGCCCGTTCAGTTTGACCTGACCAATTACGAATTGAAAAAGAAACTGGAGACCAACTGGAAATTCTGATGCTGAAAAGAGATAACCGCAAACTGGGACTTGTTCTGGGCTTCATCGCCCCCTTCCTGGGTTTTGCCATATACTACCTGCTGCGTTTCCGCCTGTTCTCAGTAAAAGAATACCTGCAGGTGTTAATGATGGAGAAGTCGTTGTTATCAGGTGTGATCAGTATGTCGCTGTTAGCTAATGCGATCATCTTTACGATCTATATCAATGCAAGAAAAGATAAAACGGCTACAGGGATTTTTATTGCTACTTGTATATATGGAGTAGCGGCCTTGATCTTTAAATGGTTTGGTTGAAACAGGGGTAAGGGGTAAGGGATAAGTCTTGGTTTTGAATTACCACTAATTTAGCGTCCTCCCCCATTCAGCGATCTGAACTGCGCCTCAAGTGAGGACCTGTATTTTTTTAACGCCTTCACAATCGTTTCTGCTGTTTGTTGCTGCCCCTCGGGGCTGGTGATAAATTCTTCTTCCTCGGGATAAGATAAGAAGCCTACTTCTATTAAGATAGCGGGCATGGCTACTGCCTGTAATACCCATATCCCTTTTTCATCTCTTTGTTTGGCACCGCGGCTCTGTCTACCCGATTTGATAAATTCTTCTTCAACGGTTTCTGCCAGCTTACGGCTTTTTTGTGCGAACTCATTTGTGCGCGCAGCATTGATCATTTTCATAGCCGGGTTGTCTTCGTTTACAAGTATCAGCATACTTGAATCTATAAAGCTATTCTCAGCCAATGCATCTTCCTTATCTTTTGTTTTTCCTACTCCCCATATATAGGTTTCCGTTCCATGTGCCGGGTTGGGCGAATAGTAGGTATGATAGATGGGTACTTCTTTTTTAATTTTCTTGCCTTTCTTTTTGACTGTTTTGGTAGTATAACCGGTGATCTCTGTATGCTTCAGGGCCGAGACATCATTACAGTGAATGGAGATAAAGAGATCGCCTTTGGCAGCGTTTGCTTTATTGGCTTTTACAATAGGGCTGTTAAACACATCCGTTGTGCGGGTCATGATCACTTCGATATCCGGCATCTGTGCGTTGATCTCGGCCTGTAGTTTAAGGGCGATGGCAAGGGCCACATCTTTTTCTTCCATGTGCTTGCCGGATGCACCATAGAATTTACCGGCAGCGGCAGCACTACCGCCGTGACCGGCATCAATCACAATTCTGCGTAAGGGTAGCTTTTGAATCTTCTTGTCCTTGTCCCCATTATCCATAGCGGCCGCAGCCTGTAGTACCAGGAGAGATGAAAACAGCCAAAAAAGTATCCTGGTTGTATTGCGGATCATGTACACTTTGTAAGAAAACACCAGGAACATCCTGATTTTGCTTTAGTAACGTACAAAGGGGCGGTTTTATTTTACTTGGGTCCTACTTTATCCGGATAGAATCTTGCTTTGCAGGCAGCCCGCCCGGTATCCCGGGAGTTTCTGTTTTCCTTTTATTAACAACAGATATAGGATAGCCCTGAAAAAGTCTTCTTCCCACTACTGTTACCTCCGGGGTTATATGTGGTGTGGTCGTGATCTCAATCACACCATTTCCGGCTTCTTCTCCATACTTTTCAATGGCCTTCCCATCTTTTAGAACGTTTACAAGTTTAATAGTATTCTTATCCAGTGAATCAAGCTGCCAGCTTTTACCCATTCTTACGCCGTTAAGAACCAATAAAGGTTTGGTTCCAACAGCTTTTATATTACTTCCAGTGAGCCAGAACCCAGTATCCGAGGGCAACTTAGGCGGATAAGTATTATTCCTGATCTTGGAAGCATAATTTTTGGTTGTAATCACAATCAACCCATTTCGCGCATCTTCCCCATAGAGTTCCATTGCCCCGTTTTTAATAACCTTTACTTCTGCTACATTGCCCATATCAATTCCTTCCATCGCAGCAAAATCAATTCTGCTGCCATCCAGAATAATTAACGGCCTGGCCTCTACTGTTAATGGTTTTAGTTGTTGGATAAGAGCTGTATCATTAATTTTTAAAACAATAGGCCTTCCGCTACTTTTTTCTTTAGTGATCAAAGTGTCTGCGATAATTTTATGATTTAGTAATTGGATTTTCTGTGCCTTGTCACTCTCTCCTGATACCACACTCATGTTTTGAGGGATATCAGATCTGGGAACGTTTACGACAGATATCACATTTTCCATCACAGAAGCAACCGACAAAGTCAGATGCTCTCTTTTTTCTTTACTCCTGAATGAAAATAATATGACAACAATCGCCAATAGCGGTAATACAATGGCTCTGCGCATATAACTGAAACGCGGGTTAGTGTTATTAGTGAGCATTGCAAGCCTTCTCCTGATCGGTGAAAAGAAAAAAGGGTTTGTCATAGCAAACTTCTGCTGCGGATAAGCTGCTGTGAGCAGCATCTGCGCCAGTGAAGCGGTATCACCATTGTTCACCGCTTTTTTATCTGCCATAAATTCATGAATCATTTCCATTTCTCTTTTTAATAACCAGAAGAAAGGATTGAACCAGCCCGGTATCAGCATTACCTGGATGAAGATCTTATCGATCGAATGTTTTTGACGAACATGCGTTATCTCATGTTGCAATATCTGTTTACCGGATTCACTGCGCAGGTCAATCTCCTCGTTCCAGAAAATATAACGGAAGAAAGAAAAAGGGGTCCCGTTTGCTTTGGTAAGTATGAGGTAAACATCTTCTATATTTTTACAGGAATTTTGTCTCAGTAAACGGTATATCCTGTAAAATGCCAGGAACATAGACATTAACAAAATACCAGCGACTAAAAAATAAATACCTGTAGCGATGGTATACGCCGACCAATGAAATTCCTGCCGGGTAATGATCCTGTTTTCGAGCAGCGTATTGCTATCGGCCACAGCAGACAATAGCTGTAATACACGCGGGTCCTGCTTTACAACAGAATGGGTCCAGCTGATCTTTATCAGCGGAACAATCCACGACACAACAGCCACGGTTAGCAGGTAGAACCGGTTATACTGGTGAAAACGTTTGTTACGCAATACCAATAAGTAATACCCCATCAATAAACAACTACAAAGTATTACCTGTAAGAAATAATAAGCAATCGTTAGCATGGTTTTATTTTTTAGTATGCTTAATCTGTTCTAACAATAGTTCCAATTCCTTTACACTGATATCTTTTTGCTTTACCATAAAACTCACGGCATCGGCAAATGATCCTTCAAAATATCCTTCAACAAGATTGCGTATAGTACCCGAAGAATAGGTGTCCTTTGATACCAGCGGGTAATACTGGTGCACACGACCAATGTGATTGACCCCTACAAATCCTTTATCAACCAATATCTTAACAATTGTTGCCACTGTGTTGGAATGTGGTTTAGGCTCCGGCTGTGCCTCCAGTATATCTTTCAGAAATGCGGTTTCCAGCTTCCAGATACTTTGCATAATCTGTTCTTCCGCTTTAGTTAATGGCTTCATGAGGAATTTTTGTGTGTTTCAAATGTACAAACTAATTTTTTAGTTATAAAGCTATTTTTTTAGTTTATTCATATTGCCCGGCAAAAGGTACTTACATCATCAGGCTGTTGACAATCCCCGTAAATATCATTTTAAGCCCCATTAAGAGCCACCAACAATTCAGCCTATATCTTTATTCAAAAAACCAATTTGAGGCAAATTTGAGCCGCCTAATGAGCTTAACAGTCAATCGAAGGCTTCGCTAGCTGCCTTTTCTTTTCGTTATTCGCTTTCGCTTCGCCATTTCGCCTTATCTCAGCCTTATCACAGCCTTATCAGCTTCGCTCCCAGGCGAAGGTTATTCGTCCATGAGCGAAGGATGTTCGCCTATGAGCGAAGGTTGTTCGTCCATGAGCGAAGGACGTTCGTCTACAAGCGAACAAAACTAGAAGAACGGGCGACCAATGGGCGAAGCTGATAAGGCTGTGATAAGACGTTGATAAGAACAATAAGCGAAGAACAGAGGGAAAACAGGCGAAAACGAGGCGAATTTTCCTTTGCCCTGTAAACCGGAATTTCAGTCGTATTTTGCAACAAACAAATAATGCTGAAATACTATATCATTTCCGGTGAAGCAAGTGGCGATCTGCACGGCAGCAACCTCATCCGGCAACTGCAGCTGCTCGACAAAACTGCCAGTATCCGTTGCTGGGGAGGTGATCTGATGCAGTCTACCGGCGCCATGCTGGTAAAACACTACCGCGATCTCGCTTTTATGGGTTTTTCTGAGGTAATCAGCAACCTGCCTACTATCATCCGCAATATCAGGTACTGTAAAGAAGACATAGCCGCCTGGCAACCCGATGTTTTAATACTCATCGATTACCCGGGATTCAATCTCCGTATTGCAGAATGGGCAAAAGCAAAAGGTTTCAAAGTGGTGTATTATATCTCTCCACAGGTCTGGGCATGGAAAGAGAACCGCGTGAAAAAAATGAAGACATGCATTGATAAACTGCTTTGCATTCTGCCTTTCGAAAAAGAATATTTTAAAAATAAATGGAACTGGGAAGTGGAGTATGTAGGGCACCCGCTTGTTGAAGAAATTGAGAAGTCCATGGACCATGGACCATGGACCATGGACAAAAAAATCATCGCACTGCTACCCGGAAGCCGCAAGCAGGAGATCTCGAAAAAATTACCCATCATGCTGGATGTGGCAAGGTCATTTCCCGATTATCAATTTGTGGTTGCCAAAGCACCGGGACTTACCGATGATTTTTACCGCTCCTTCCTTGAAAAATATTCGAATGTATCATCGGTAAGTAACCAAACGTATAGCCTGCTCGCAAAATCAACGGCAGCGCTTGTTACCAGTGGAACAGCTACATTGGAAACAGCGCTTTTTGGTGTGCCGGAAGTGGTTTGTTATAAAGGAAGTGAGATCAGTTACCAGATCGCTAAAAGATTGATCAAAATAAAATACATATCACTGGTGAACCTCATTATGGATAAGTTAGTGGTGAAAGAGTTGATCCAGAATGAGCTGACTACTGAGAATCTTGTAACAGAACTGAATGCATTACTGAATAATACAGAAAGAAGAAATGCGTTGATGGCGGATTATCAGGCATTAAAAGATATTCTATCAAAAGGAGGACACGCTTCTGCACAGGCAGCAGCGATAATTTATCAGATGGTTGCTAACATCTAACCTCTGCCATCTAACATCTATTTAAAAATCAGCTTAACAATAATAATAATCAACGCCAATAAAAACATAATCAGCGATATCCGGTTCATCCCATGCATATACTTCATCCATTGGGTGCGGGGCTCGTTGGGATCCCTTTTCTTTATATAAAGATACTCGGCTACTTGTTTCCAGATGCCCATAAAAGGAGGTTTGTACAAAGGTAGTACATAGATTTACATTATCTAAAATTCGTCATATGCTCCGCAGTTTTGTTTGCCTGATGGTTTGTTTGCTTTGCATCCACGCGGGTGCGCAGATCGATCCTGAAAAGATCGATATCGTCAGGGATAAATTTGGCGTTCCCCATATTTTCGCCAAAACCGATCCCGAAGTGGCGTATGGACTCGCCTGGGCGCATGCAGAAGACGATTTTACTACCATCCAGCAATCATTACTGGCCGGCAAAGCCATGCTGGCTTCTTACCAGGGTAAGAAAGGTGCCACCATTGATTATATCATTCACCTGTTGCGTATACCGGAACTGGTGGAGGAAAAATATGAAACCGATCTTAGTCCCCAGTTTAAAAAACTGCTCGAAGGATACTGTGCAGGAATCAACGCCTACGCAGCTAAACATCCGAAAAAGGTATTACTGAAAAAAGCTTTCCCGGTTACACCAAAGGATATGATACAGTTTTCTGTTTTGCAACTGTGCGTATTATCCGGGGCAGATAAAGCCCTGTCCTCCATTTTTGGCGGCACGGTTCCTTTGCTCCAGAATTATAAAACGGCAGGAAGCAATGCGTTTGCATTCAACAGCGCGAAAACCATTGATGGCCAGGTTTATCTGGATATCAATGCCCACCAGCCATTGGAAGGGCCGGTTGCTTTTTACGAGGCGCACCTTTCCAGTGAAGAAGGATGGAACATCATCGGTGCCACATTTCCCGGTGCCCCGTGTATCCTGCATGGGTGTAATGAAAACCTGGGCTGGGCACATACCGTGAATGACCCTGATAAACTGGACGTATATCAATTAGAGATCAATCCGGCCAACAAAATGCAGTACAAATTTGATGGTGAGTGGCTTACACTGGAAGAAAAAAAAGCGCCCTTGCGTGTAAAGATCTCAGGGTTGCGCATTGGTATCCATAAAAAAACATACTGGTGTAAATATGGTCCGGCAATCATTACAGAAAGAGGCACATTCGCCATACGTATGCCTGCCCAGATGGATATACGTGGTCTTGAACAATGGTACCGCTTCAATAAAGCAAAAAACTTTACCGAATTCTCCGCTGCATTGAATATGCTGGCGATCCCGGGCTATAATATTGTGTATGCAGACAGGTACGATACCATTTATTATCTCAGCAATGGACGGATCCCGCTACGCGACCCTGCATTCAACTGGAAAAAAACGCTGCCCGGTAATACCAGTGCTACTTTATGGAAAGACCTTCATCCGCTAAAAGATCTTCCGCAGGTATTACAGCCGAAAGCGGGTTATGTTTTCAATACCAATCATTCACCTTTTCATTCAACAGAAGGAAGCGACAATCCTGTTAATAAAGACCTGACAATGGGTTATGAAACCCTTGAAAATAACAGAAGCACCCGTTTTACAGAAATGCTTGCGGGGCTTAACAAAGTTTCCTTTGATGATTTTAAAAAAATAAAATTTGACAGGCATTATCCTTCCCGATTAATTTTTCCTGCAAAGATCGACAGCATTTTCCTGCTCAACCCGACAGTATATCCGGGCATTGCAGATGTTATTGCAAACTTGAAGGAATGGGATAAAAACGGTAATGCAGAAAGCATTGGGGCGGGAACTTTTTTTGCTGTTTATCATCACATTTATAGTGCCATCGGCCAATACCGTGGAACTACCTTAACCATTGAGCAGTCGGCTGACATACTCACAGCAGTAAAAAATGAAATGATGCTCAACTTTGGCAGAACCAATATTACGCTGGGAGATATTCAAAAACTGGTGAGGGGTGATAAGGAAGTGCCCCTGCCCGGATTACCCGATGTTTTAGCTGCGATGTATTCCGTTCCTTATAAAAACGGAATGTATAAAGGCACACAGGGCGATGCATATATAGAACTGGTAAGGTTTACAAAAGATGGTCCCATTATCGAATCCATTAATAACTATGGTGCATCGGCACACAAAGATTCACCGCACTATACAGATCAGATGGAGATGTATACAAAACAACAGACCAAACCCATGACACTTAAAAAAGAGGATGTATATCAATCAGCAGAGCGAATATATCATCCCAATAAATAGTTTGTTAACCAACCCCCTAAATGTTCGGTGATCTGTTGGGTTTCGATGATAAATCCATCATGCCCATACGCCGAATCGATTTCTACCAGTTGGGCATTGGGTAAATGGGTGGCCATAAACTGTTGTTCATCCAGCGGACAAAGAATATCGCTCGTAATACCCATAATAAATGTGGGTTGTTGAATCGTTTGCAATACACTGATCAGGTCGCCGCCCCGGCCCCTTGCCAGGTGGTGACTATCCATTGCTTTGGTAAGTAGCCAGTAACTGTAGGCATTGAATCGTTTTACCAGTTTATCGCCCTGGTAATTCAGGTAGGAGGATGCTTTAAAGTCGTCTGTTTTCTCCGGATCCGGATCCGTTTGTTTTTCCTGGAAGGTGCGGTAATTACGGTAAGTAAGCATCCCGATGGCCCTGGCTGCTTTTAAGCCAGCAGCACCCGCCCCTTTTATTGGATCTCTCCAGGTATGATCCGCTTCAATCGCTAACCGCTGCGCCGTATGTACCGCAACGCCCCATGCGCTTTCCGATGGAGAAGTAGCGATAAGAAATAATTTTTTAACCCTTTCTTTTTCCATCACTGCCCATTCCAGCGCCTGGTATCCGCCCATACTTCCACCCATCAGCAGGTAAATGGACCCGATACCGAGGTGCTCCCTCAGAAGAATGTTAGCCGCCACCATATCCCTGACGGTTACCTGCGGAAAAGTTGAATAGTAAGGCAGCCCCGTTGAAGGATCGATACTCGCAGGACCGGTACTCCCGTAACAGGAGCCGATCATATTAGCGCAGATAATGAAATATTTGGCGGGGTCGATGAGGCAACCTTCACCTACCAGCCCTTTCCACCAATCTGCAGCATCTGAGTTACCTGTTAACGCATGACAAACCCATACTACATTTGAGCCCGATGCATTCAGTGTACCATAGGTATCATACGCTATCTGCAGGGAAGGCAATACCTTTCCATTCTCTAAAGTGAAGGGTTGATGATGATTGAATATCTCCATGACCGATTATTCTGTATTTCGCAAGCAAAATAAGGGCATGGATAATTTACATTTGCATAAATCTTTTAAATGGCCAAAATAGTTATCAAAAGAGTGGATGATGCATACGGTTTTGAGGCAACCGATGAAATGGGGCATACCGCGCGCATGGATGCGGCAGAAGCCATTGGCGGACATAACAGCGGGTTTCGGCCGATGCAGACCCTCTTGATGGGGCTGGGCGGCTGTGGGGGCATAGATATCTTATCGATCCTGAAAAAACAAAAACAGGAGGTTACTGACTTCAGTATGACAATAGAAGGAGAAAGGGAGCCTGGCAAAGAACCTTCGTTATGGAAATCAGTACATATTCATTTCAGCTTTGGCGGTGTGGTTGAGAAAGAGAAGGCTGAGAAAGCATGTGCACTGTCATTAGACAAATATTGTTCTGTTGCAGCAACTTTAAGAGCAGCGGGATGTAACATAACCTGGGAGATAAAAATTAATTAACGGATTGGCGGATTACGGATTAGCGGATTGGAATCTGTTAATGATAATTCGCCAATCCGCAATTCGCTAATCCGATAATAAAAATATGTCACAACACAACGAAACCTCCGCCATCCGCATACAAACTGAAAGAACAAATGAAATGGAACACTCCACTCCTATGTTCCTTACCAGCAGTTTTTGTTTTGATGATGCAGAAGATATGCGCGCCGCATTTGCAGATGAATCGGATGATAATATATACAGCCGCTTTAGTAATCCCGGCGTTCAGGAATTCATTGATAAGATGTGTGCTCTCGAAGGAGCTGAGGCGGGTTTTGCCACTGCATCGGGCATGAGTGCTGTATTTGGCTCATTCATGGCACTGTTAAAACAGGGCGACCACCTTTTATCCTGCAATGCGATTTTTGGAAGTACACATACAGTGATTGCTAAATATCTTCCTAAGTTTGGCATTACACATACTTATGTTTCAGCCAACGCAGACGAAGCGGCATGGGAAGCGGCCATCACACCTGCCACCAAAATGATCTATCTCGAAACACCTACCAATCCCGGGTTGGATGTTCTGGATCTTGAAATGATCGGTCGTGTTGCTAAAAAACATTCGATCATATTAAGTGTAGATAATTGCTTTGCCACACCTATCAGCCAGCAACCGATTTCTTTTGGTGCTGACCTGGTTGTTCACTCCGCTACAAAGTGGATCGATGGACAAGGGCGCGTGTTGGGAGGCGTGATCGTAGGAAAAAAAGAATTGATCAAAGAGATCTTTCTTTTCTGCAGAAGCACCGGTCCTTCCCTTTCCCCGTTCAATGCATGGGTATTGAGCAAAAGCCTGGAAACCCTGGATGTAAGGATGGAACGTCATTCTGCCAACGCTTTATTCATTGCCGAGTCGCTGGAGAAACATGCAAAGATCTCCTCGCTTCGCTATCCTTTTCTCGCAAGTCATCCACAGGTTGCCATTGCTAAAAAACAAATGAAGAACGGAGGTGGTATTGTTTGCTTTGACCTGAAAGGCGGTTTGGAAAGCGGACGGAATTTCCTGAATAATTTACAAATGCTTTCTCTTACAGCGAATCTTGGTGATACAAGAAGTATTGCTTCACATCCTGCAAGCACTACCCATGCAAAATTAAGTGAAGAAGAAAGAGCGGCAGTTAATATCACGCCGGGATTGATAAGGATTAGTGTTGGGCTTGAACACAGGGATGATATTCTGGCTGATATTTTACAGGCGCTGGAAAAATCGTAACTGCTAAATATTTTTTATTTCCGCAACCAGCTTCTGCAAAGCAGCTTTTGCATCTCCAAATAACATAGATGTTTTGGGCTGAAAGAACAATGCATTTTCAATACCTGCGTAACCGGGTTTCATACTTCGTTTATTAACGATGATCGTTTTTGCCTGTTCCACTTCCAGGATAGGCATTCCGTAAATGGGAGAAGAAGGATCGGTTTTAGCGGCGGGGTTTACTACATCATTGGCACCCAGTATCAGTACCACATCTGTTGATTTGAACTGGTCGTTCGCCTCTTCCATTTCCAGTAACTTATCATAGCTCACATCTGCTTCTGCCAGCAATACATTCATATGCCCGGGCATTCTTCCCGCAACCGGGTGGATGGCGTATTTTACTTCAACACCTTTTTCTTCGAGCAATAATTCAAGTTCATGACAGGTATGCTGTGCCTGCGCTACCGCCAATCCATATCCGGGAACAATGATCACTTTGTTTGCATAAGCCATCACTACAGCTGCATCAGTAAGGTTGATTTCTTTATAACTACCGAACGCCCCTTGTGTTGATGCCACGGCAGCATTGCCCCCAAAAGAGCCGATCAATACATTGAGCAGGCTGCGGTTCATTGCCTTGCACATCAGTGTTGTGAGCAATGTTCCTGCGGCTCCTACCAATATACCACCGGTGAGCATTACCTGGTTATGGTATAAGAAACCGGCACAGGCTGCGGCAACACCTGTAAATGAATTGAGCAATGAAATCACAACAGGCATATCAGCGCCGCCTATCGGTAATACGAACAGAACACCATATAAAATAGCGGCACTAAGAACTGCGTAAAATAAAATGTAGTTGGATGGGTCAAGATTAAAAACCAGGTAGCCCGCCACACCAATCATGGCAAAAAATAAAATGATATTGAATGCCTGTTGCCCTTTAAAGGCAAAGTCTTTTATTTTTCCATTTAGCTTACCCCAGGCGATCATACTTCCGGCAAATGAAATAGAGCCAATGATCAATCCAAGAAAAACAGGGATCAGAAATCCGGCAGACACAGTATCTGATCCTGTATCAAAATGCTCAGCAACGTGCTTGAATTCAACCACCGATATCAATGCAGCACACGCACCGCCCATTCCATTAAACAGGCTCACCATTTCGGGCATAGCAGTCATCTTTACTTTCTTAGCCGCTAATACACCTGCCACCGTTCCTACTATCAATGCACCAAAAATCCATGCGTAGTTATGCAGTGATTCTCCATTCTCTTCATACAGAAAGATAGTTCCTGCAATTGCCAGTACCATACCGGCAGCAGCCAGCAGGTTGCCTTTACGGGCAGACTCAGGGTGTGATAACATTTTTAATCCGATGATAAATGTTACCGAACCGATCAGGTAAATAAGTGTAAGCAGGTTGAATCCCATAATTTATTAATTACCGCAGCGTATGCTATTTTTTCTTTTTGAACATTTCCAGCATCCTGTCCGTTACCACAAAGCCCCCAACTACATTCAAGGTTCCCAATATCACAGCAAGAAACCCAATGATAAGTGACACATAATTATCCGGCGCTACTTTCCCCATAACAATGATGGCACCTATTATCACCACACCATGGATCGCGTTGGCACCACTCATCAACGGTGTATGTAATACAGCCGGCACCCGGCCGATCACTTCTATCCCCAGAAAAACAGAGAGGATCACGATATAAATGATCTCTATATTAGCCTGTATGAATTGTAATATACTTTCCATAATATTTTAATTGACGAGTGCCTGTATCCTTTCATTCACCACTGTGCCACTATGTGTGATGCAACATCCTTTTACAATATCATCATTGAAATCAAGCTGGATATTTCCTTCTTTATCAATAATCAGTTGTAAAAAGTTGAGCATATTCTTACCATACATTTTGCTCGCATCAGTAGGCATATCTGATTGCAGGTGACTGTTACCTACGATTGTTACACCATTCAGCACAACGGTTTCGTCATTCCTGGTCCCATGCACATTACCACCAGTAGAAGCGGCCATATCAATGATAATACTGCCGGGCTTCATGGTATTCAACATAGTTTCTGTGATCAGCAGCGGGGCAGGTTTACCAGGGATCTGTGCTGTTGTAATGACGATATCCGATTTGGCAACGGATTCAGAAAGACGCTGTAACTGTTTCTGTTTAAATTCTTCTGATTGCTCTACCGCATACCCACCCGCCTGTGACGGATCGGCGGCTCCTTCCACTTCAATAAATTTGGCACCGAGGCTCATCACTTCTTCTTTTACAGAAGGACGTGTATCGGATACTTCTACCACAGCCCCCAATCGTCGCGCAGTAGCAATCGCCTGTAATCCGGCAACACCAGCACCGAGTATCAATACTTTTGCCGGTGCGATACTTCCTGCAGCGGTCATGAACATAGGAAAATATCTTGGAAATAATCCGGCTGCAACTAATACGGCACGATAACCTGCAATATTGGCCTGGCTGCTTAACACATCCATGCTTTGCGCACGCGTGGTACGAGGTATCATGTCAAGACTGAAAGTGGTGATCATTTTCGATGACCATTCTTTCATCAATGCATGATTGAATAAGGGAGCAAAAACACCCCCCGTAATGGCAGAAGGTTTCAGCAATTCAATATCTGTATCGTTCAGCGGATGTATAGATAAAATAATATCGGCAGTGCGTAATACTTCGTCCCTGTTTGCAATCAAAACATTTTTCGCCTGGTACACTTCATCTGCTGCAAAAGCCAGCGCACCTGCGCCTGTTTGCAAAATTACCTGTACATTTTTTTTGATGAGAACTTCTGCCTGTTCAGGTAAAAGAGAAACTCTTTTCTCTCCATGCGGTTCTTTCAGGATTCCAACGATCATGCGATGAATTTAGTTCATTTTTCCCGTTGTTCACAGCCGGTATAGCCGAGTGGCAAAAATTAACCTTTGTGCTGTGCAAATAACCAGCTCAAAAAGTTGGGTTCTGCAAATGCCTGTGTCCAGCTGTTATGCCCCGTACCGGGGTATTCTGTATACTTTACCACCCCGCCGAGTCTTTTTATCCGCCGGGCATACTCCCGCGAAAAACTTACCGGCACTACCTCATCCTTATCGCCATGAAAGAGCCAAAGCGGCACTTTTGCGGCAAATAGTCTCGCGGTTGAGGGTTCGCCTGCGCCACAAATAGAAATGCCTGCTGCAAAGAATGCCGGGAACCTTGCCACAATATCCAATACCCCCATCCCACCCTGCGACAGACCGGCAATGTAGATACGGGACAGGTCTATCTTACCCGTTGCGGCAAGACTATCCACCAGTTTTTTTAATACAATGGTAACAGGCGTAGGTGCTTTATTAAATGGAAACGACCAGTCTGAAGCCAGCCCGGTTGCATAATTGATCTTATTATCAAAATAAACCCATGAATCACTAACCGGACACTGCGGAAACAAAACATAAGCGGGATAATTTGTGCGGATACTATCACGCATAAAAAAACGGCCGCCTATCGAAAGTTGCCGTTCATTGTCCTCTCCTTTTTCAAATGCACCATGCAGAAAAATAACCAGTGGATATTTAACGGTATCTATTAAACGTGGCACCAGTAAACGAAAAGGTAATTCCATCCCTTCGCCTTTGGTTACTCCTTTTTCATACGCGGAAAAGTCCTGCGTCTTTGCATGAAGACATACTGCCGATATCACCACAAACAGCGTGATCATTTTCATATCAGAAGCGGATCGTAAAATGTTCTTTGGCTTTATTTTCTTTTCTGAATAATATAATACCGATAAAAAAAAGGTCGACACTCAGCGTAACCGATTCATGCGATTTTATTTCTTCCCAGGCTTTTTCCATTTCAGCACTCCAGTGGATATCATCAAAAATAAGTATGGAGTGATTATGCAATGACGGTAGCAATGCTGTGAAATAACGCATGGTGGGCTCGTAACGATGATTACCATCAACAAAGGCAAGATCTATGCTGCCTGCTTTCTGGATTGCCACCGGCAGTGTAACATCAAAATTCCCAATGATCATTTCAATATTATCCAGCTCCAGTGTTTTAAAATTCTGCATAGCCAGTTTCGCAACTTCTTCTGCACCTTCCATGGTGAGTACTTTTGAACCTTTACTGGCAGAAGCGAAATAAGCGGTAGTAATACCCAAAGATGTTCCCAACTCCAGTATAGTAGAAGGCGAGTAATGATCAGCGATCCGAAAAAGTAACTGACCGAATTTTTTGGGCTTTAAAGAAGATGCTGCAATATCGCTCACTTTCCGGCGGTTGCTTTTTCTCACCCTTGAACCTGCACCAAAATCTTCGATCGTAATTTCTTTAGGATCCGTTAACAGCGATGCCCGGAGAGTTTCAACGGATTCGTATGCATAAAAGTGACGGTCATCATTTAACACTTTTGTAATGAGATCAAATACAAATGGCGAATGCATCCCATGTCCTTTGCTGTTTGATGCAGTGAGATAGTACTTTGCATACCTGCGTGCTAACTGAAACGGTGAATACATTATTCGGGCGAGGATTGATAAGGTAATAAATTCAGTAACCAAAGTAATGCATAACCTGAACAGAACAGGAAGAAATAAGAAGCTATCTTAAAAACAAGATCATACGTGTTCCAGATAGCAACGGGATGATCCCAGAAAAGCAATACCAATGCAAGAGCGGTTAATAATATATTCGCCTGCAGTTTCCGCCATAAAAAAAGAAATGGCAGGATAATAACGGCTACCTGTCTTGCAAAGAACCATTGCAATTCTGCCGGGGCAGCAGGTTGCGTGACCCCGAACATTTCAGCCGCCTGTTTGGCAATATGATAAAGACCCAACATTTGCCGGAATAGGAAAACGGAGTAAAAAGTGAGCAGCACATTTGCAGCAACCAGGAAATTGGCACCCAGTTGCTTCACTTTTTCGTCATAATGTAAATAGGCAACAATCAACAGGAAGGGGGTAATACAGCAATAAGCTATCTGAATAAATTCCATAACCCTTTTAGCGTTTCTTTTCCCACACTTGAAAATGATAAGCATATGCGTGTCGCGCATCTGCCGGAAAAGATCTTTCGGAGGTCATGTGCCATATTTGCGGGTCAAGTTCCGGGAAAAAAGCATCCCCCTCCAGTTCTGCATCTACCCGTGTGAGGTAAATTCTATCGGTAACCGGTAAGCCCTGTTTAAATATTTCTCCACCGCCAATGATAAAAGCTTCTTTATAGTCGGCCTGCTTTGCAGCAGCGATTGCGTCATCCAGTGAATGCACCACGATCACTCCTTCGGGTTGCCAGCCTGTTTGCCTGGTGATAATAATATTTAATCTTCCCGGCAGTGGCTTCCCCAGCGAGTCATATGTTTTTCTTCCCATCAACACGGGCATGGCCCAGGTAGTGTTCTTGAAGAACTTCATATCATTCGGCAAACTCCATAACAACTGATTGTTCTTACCGATAACATTGTTTGTGGATGCTGCAACGATGTATGATATGAGCATGGTTAATCAGGAATTAATAATTAGGAATTGGACATTTCCGCTAAACAGCTACCGGGGCCTTGATTGGGGCATGGTGCTGGTAGTTTTCCAGGGTGAAATCTTCAAACTGAAATGCAAAAATATCTTTTACAGCAGGGTTCAGCTTCATCGTGGGTAAAGGAAAAGTATCGCGGCTTAACTGAAGCTGTGCCTGTTCAACATGGTTATTGTAAAGATGTACATCTCCGAAACTGTGCACAAAATCGCCATATTCCAGGTCGCATACCTGGGCAACCATCATGGTTAACAAAGCATACGATGCAATATTGAAAGGAACGCCTAAAAATACATCAGCGCTTCGTTGATATAGCTGGCAACTCAGTTTTCCATCGGCTACATAAAACTGGAATAGTGTATGACAGGGCATCAATGCCATTTTTGGCAATTCAGGAACATTCCACGCACTGATGATCAGGCGGCGGCTATCCGGATTTTTTTTGATCTGGCTGATAAGATCCGTTACCTGGTCAACCACGGTACCATCGGCACCTTCCCAACTCCGCCATTGTTTACCATACACCGGACCCAACTCGCCATTCTCATCCGCCCATTCGTTCCAGATACTTACCCCATGATCTTTAAGATACTGTACATTGGTTTCACCCCGAAGAAACCATAACAGCTCATAAATGATACTTTTCGTGTGGAGTTTTTTAGTAGTGACCATAGGAAAACCTTTCTGCAGATCAAAACGCATCTGGTAACCAAAACAACTGGTAGTACCGGTACCGGTACGGTCTGTTTTGGAAACTCCGTTTTCCATAATATGTTTCAATAGGTCCTTGTATTGTTGCATAGCTGCAAATTACGCCTGATCTTTTAATTCTCGCCTTTTCTGCGCAATAGTTCCTTTTTGATCAGCGATAATTCTCTCCCGGTATGTCCGCTCATACTGCTGTTTTCCTGTGCACGGCGCATCAGGTAAGGAATTACATCGCGAATAGGACCAAAAGGCAGGTACTTGCTTACATTAAAGCCCGCACTGGCAAGATTGAACGTTACATTATCGCTCATCCCATAGAGCTGGGAAAAATGAACATGGTGATGATTATGCGGGATATTTAATGCATCCATTAATTGAGCAGCATTCAGGTTACTTTCCTCATTATGGGAAGCAACGATCACAGAGATCTCATTTATGTTCTGCAGGCAATAAGCAACCGCATCATTATAATCGTTGTCAGTCAGCTCTTTATTGGCCTGGATAGGACTCGGGTATCTTTTATCGTTGGCCCTGCTCCTTTCTTTTTCCATATAAGCACCACGCACCAGCTTTACACCGAGCTGAAAGCCCTGTTGTTTTGCGATCTGGTGCGACATCTTCAGGAAATGAAACCTGTCGTGCCGATATAATTGAATCGTATTGTATACGATCACTTTTTCTTTATTAAAGACTTCCATCATCTCCATGGTAAGCCTGTCAACCGGATCCTGTATCCAGCTTTCCTCGGCATCAATGAGCACCCCGATATTCTTTTCAGCCGCGGCTTCGCAGATCGTATACATGCGTTCACGAACCCTGTCCCACTCATCTATCTCTTCTTCATGATCATGAATACCGCTACGCAATCTCGGCGCTTCATCGAGTGTCTGCAGCAGACCAAACCTTGCGAGACCCGTTACTTTAATGCTGATAAAAGGTATGTTCGATTGTGTAGCCGCATAATTAATAACACGGATAAACTCTTCCGTAGCGTGATCAAAACTGTCCTCACCCTGTTTTCCTTCTACGCCATAATCCAGGATCACCTGCACGCCATATTTACCAAGAACACTGCCTACTGCAGCAGTTTCCTCCAGTGTTTCACCACCCACAAACTGTTTGAAGATCGTTCGGCGGATAATACCGTGAACCGGTAATCCGGTCTTCATAATAAAGGGGGTGAGACGAGTGCCGATCTGCACAAACCATGGGTACCCCATTGTATGAAACAGGAACCTCGCTCCCTTCAGATCCTTATCAGACTTGTAAGCAAAGGCATTTTCAGTGTTGTCGAAGGAAAGATTCATGTTGTATATTCGTAATGCGAATATCGGTATGGGAAAGGGAAGTAAAAAAAGCTTTTGACAGAAAGCGGTAATTATTTTTCTGTTACGTTAAATAGCCTGGTGATTAAAGGGCTGGAGAACCATTTCGCTTACTACGCCGCTTACCGGTTGCTGGCATAAGAACCAGATCGCTTTTGCAGCCTCATCGGCAAGAATCATCTTATCTTTTTGCACCCGCAGATCAATTGTGTCCCAGAAAGGAGAGTCAACACCGCCGAGAAACAGGTTAGTGATGCGGATTTCCGTTCGCTTAAGCTCTTCCCGGATACTTTGCATCATGCCTACCAAACCATATTTACTGGCGCTGTAAGCTGCCGCGCCTGCCATAGGTACTTTTCCCAATACACCCGGTATATTAATGATCAATCCTTTTTTCTGTTCCTTCATGCCGGGGAGTACTGCTTTCACAAGGTGAAAAGTGCCCACCAGGTTTATCTGCAAAGTATGCAGGAAATCAGCGGCAGAAAGTGCTTCCACAGGCTTGATAATACCTGTACCTGCGGCATTAACTACTATATCAATAGAAAAAGAAAGAGCAACTATCTTTTGAACAGTATCATTTACCGATAATTCATCCGTTATATCCATTTGAAAAGTACGATCCTGCGGTATTCCCGCCTCGCCGGCTACCTGTAATAATTTTTCAATATTCCTGCCCGTGATGTATACAACGGCCCCGCTGCCACTGATCAGTTTGGCTGCCCGCGAACCTATACCACCGGTAGCTCCTACGATCAATACATTTTTTCCTTTGAGCATTTCCATAGCGGTCGGTTTTGAATAGGATAAACAACAACGGTTTGCTTTTGTTGCAGATACCACGATAAAAATGCAAATTTGCTGCATGACTATTACCCGTACAGAGATCTATCGGTATACGATTCCCATGGTACCTTTTACCATTGCCACCGGAACGATGAAAAATGCGCAAAATCTTTTTATCCGCATTCATACCAGTGAAGGGATCACAGGTGTGGGTGAATGTTCTGCATTCCCCATGATCGCAGGCGAAACACAGGCTACCTGTTATGAGATGGCCAAAGATTTTGCTGCCTTATGGAAGGATAAGCCGGCCAATGACATTGCAGCCAGGCTTACTGAACTGGATCTTTTTACAGCGGGAAACTATACGGCTAAAAGTGCCTTTGACCTTGCTTTGTATGATATCGCTGCAAAAGCAGCGGGTCAGCCATTGTATCAATTCCTCGGTGGTAAAAAGAAACCCATAGAAAGTGACCTGACCATTGGCATTGATACGCCTGAAAAAATGGCTGCAACGGCGGTGGAGTTTGTTGAGAAAGGTGTTACCATGATCAAAGTAAAACTTGGGAAAAATGCCAAAGATGATATAGAAAGGATCAGGCTGATCAGGCAGGCAGTGGGAAAAGATATCAAACTAAGGATCGATGCCAACCAGGGATGGAGCTATGATGATGCAGTACTGGCGTTAACTGGTATGGGTTCCATGGATGTACAATTCTGCGAGCAGCCGATGCGAAAATGGAACGATGAATGGTTACCGGAACTATGCCGTATCTCACCGATTCCTTTAATGGCAGATGAAAGTGTTTTTACCCACCATGATGCAGAACGGATCATCCGCAACAAAGCCTGCGCATATATCAATATAAAATTTGCCAAAAGCGGCGGGATCCATGAAGCTTTGCTCATCAATGAAGTAGCTGAGAAAAATAATATCCCGTGCATGATGGGCGGTATGCTTGAGAGTCGTGTAGCATTAACCGCCAAAGTTCATTTTGCCATGGCAAAGGACAATATACAATTCTACGACCTCGACACCTGTTTACTCGGGCATCTCGTGGACCCGGTTACCGGCGGTGTTACCTATTCAGGTATGCATTTGAACCTTACGGATGCACCGGGAATTGGTGCTGATGTGGATGATACTTATTTAAAAAAACTGGAGAGCATTGTTATTTGATTAGCGGATTACGGATTAGCGGATTTTATACGTAGAAATCATTACAATTCGCAAATCCGTAATCCGCAAATCCGCTAATTGGTATCTATCTTTACACTATGGACAAAAAGAAAGCAAGCGAAAGTTTTACCACTATGAATGAACTGGTACTGCCCAATGATACCAATACATTCGGTAACCTTATGGGGGGAAGATTAATGTACTGGATGGATATAGCCGCAGGAATTGCTGCAGGCAGGCACTGTAACACACCCAGCATGACCGTTTCGGTGGATAATATCAGTTTTAAGAATCCTATCAAGCTTGGCAACGTAGTGCATATTGAAGCCAAGGTTTGCCGTGCATTTCATACATCCATGGAGATCAATATCAAAGTATGGGGAGAAGATCTGCTGCATCAATATAAGTATGAAAGCAATGAAGCCTTCTTCACTTTTGTGGCCCTTGACCCCAATGGTAAACCACGCACGGTTCCTGAACTGGTTCCGGAAACAGAAGAAGAGAAAAAATTGTTTGAAGGTGCACTCCGCAGAAGACAGATCCGGTTGATCCTGGCTGGTAAAATGAAGGCGAATGACGCAACGGAATTGAAAGCCTTGTTCTTCAATGACTAAACCAGGTCCATAGTCCATGGACCATAGACTATGGACTACTTATCCAGCATCGTCATAAAATGATGCTTGCTCTTCAGCATATAGGTCTTGCTCTGCTCAATGGCTTCCATCACCTGGTCGAGGATATCTTCAACCGGTTGTGTGTAGTCGATCACCATGGGTTCTTTAAACCTGATTGATAAACGTGAGCCTGTTTTTTTAAAGGAAAGCCCTGTCTTGCTGAATGCACGCCAGAATCCATTGATCACAACGGGTACAACTACAGGTCTGTTATTTTTAATGATATGTGCCGTACCCCGTCTGCCGGGCGCAAAAGGCTTGGTGGTTCCCTGTGGGAATGTGATCACCCAGCTTTTATCAAGCGCCTGGTCGATCTTCTGCGTATCCGATTCATCGCGAACCCTCGCCACATCTTTTCCTTCAGAGCGCCAGGTACGTTTTACGGTTAATGCCCCGCCGAGTTTAAATAAACGACTGATAAAACTTCCGTTCATGGTTTCTTCCGCAGCTACAAAATATACGTTGGTAAACGGGTTGATCAGGTAATAAGGTATCCCAAGCCGGTTCTGCTTTCTCCATTTAACGGCACAGAAAATATGCAGGAAAGTAATGACATCGGCAAAATAGGTCTGGTGATTGCTTACGAACAGGACATTCTCCCGTGGAAGACCTTTCAGGTGTTCTGTGCCTTCTATCTTTATCTTATTAAAGATAGCCAGACCAGGGTAAGATAATGCCCCTACAAAACCATAAACCAGTGAACGTATAATTTTTATATGCTTTAATCTTTCGACTAATTTCATAATAATTGGGTTTGACAAGCACTGCAAAATAAGGATTCTGCACAAAAGCCCTTCTGAAAGTTAAAAATAGGCGATTACATTTGCTGAATAATAAATGTTATGCAATTAAATACGGTCATTTTTGATATAGATGGACTACTGGTTGATAGTGAGCCACTGTGGAACGAAGCGGCAACGGAAGTTTTTCATCTCTATGGAGTAACGCTCACAGAAGAAGAGTATCAAACAACTACGGGATTAAGAACGAAAGAGTTTGTTAATTGGTGGTTTGCTCATTTTAATATCGGCAGCGAACAATATGCGATTGCAGAAAAGAAGATCATACGATCGGTTCTTGAAAAGATAGAACAGAAAGGAAAAGTATTGCCCGGCGTTGCGCATATATTTGATTTCTTTTCGAAGAAAGGATTCAAAATAGGACTCGCAACTTCATCGCCACCCGAGTTGATAGAACTGGTGGTAGGTATGCTGGGTATCAAAGATTATTTGCATGCCACTTCTTCTGCCGAAGGATTGGAAAAAGGAAAACCACATCCACAGGTTTACCTCAACTGTGCAGCCTTATTAAAGAGCGACCCGCTATCCTGTATCTGTTTCGAAGACTCATTCAATGGTATGATCGCCGCAAAAGCAGCCCGCATGAAATGTGTGGTTGTACCCCATGCATCGCAGATCAAAGAAGAAAGATGGGGAGCCGCTGATCTGAAACTTTCTTCGCTGCAGAATTTTGGAGAGCTGCATCTGCAGATGATAGATGACAGATGTTAGATGTTAGAAAAAATAAGAGCGGCCCTGTAAAACAGGGCCGCTCTTATTTCAATCCGCGAAAATCATATTTAAAATCCCAAAATCCGAGATCTAGTTTTTAGGTTTCAGATTCGGATGCGGAGCCGGAACGGTATTAGGTCCGTCTTCCGTGGTTCCCTGCAGATCCACTACATCTGCATTACCATCCTGTGCGTAAACAAACAACAACCTGCTTTCAGAGATTCCTTGTTTTTCGATCATGTATTTCACAACGGCATTTACTCTTTCCCAACTCAGCTGCTGTGCTGCTTTGCTGGAAGCGCCATATCCTAATACTTTGATCTTACAGGCAGGGTTTGCTTTTATTTTAACCGCAGCTTCTGCCAGGAACGCTTCTGCGTCTTTTGAAAGCTTGGCATTTCCTTTGAAGTTGATAGTTGTTAAATTACCCAATGTACATTCCGGCGTTTTTTCAACCGGCTTCATGTTGGCAATCAGGTCTTTCATCTCTTTGCAACATGCAGGCTCAGGGCAACTACCAATACCATCCACATCAACAGGGAAACAGGTTACCGGTGTTAACAATTCTTTATCCTTATAATCAGGTACGCCATCTCCATCTGTATCTTTTGCACGGCCATGAGAATCAACTGGTGCATTCACAGGCGTATTCGGCTCCAGGTCAAACTGATCTGTTACACCATCCCCATCCGCATCAGGTAACGCAACTTTTGGAAGCTTCATGTGCTTGGGAGAATTCAACTCCGTATAAACAAAATTGTTCGGGTTGATCCACCACAAAGGGGCCACTCTCTTCGCTTTCTTACCAACACTCACGTTTACATGCAATGAAGCATAATTATACAGATCTGAGTTACCGGTATTCAGTCCATCCTGGTCACCATTCATTGTATTGATGATCCTGTCCTCAAGACCTACACTGATCTTATCATTCAGTTTATAAGAAAAGCCTGCACCATAAGTAAGAGAGCTTGTGTACAGGACATTCCCCGTATAAGGTCCGCCTGTTTTTCTTCTTACCTGTGCATTGGTATATACTGCCTCCTGTGTTTTTAGAGCAGTATTCACAGCATCCTGAACAGTGGCCTTGGTTCCGGTAAAGTCAATACCGGTAAAATTAATCGGTGTTGCGCCATTTACGCCTGAACCCAACCTCGAATCAACATCGGCAGCTACCATCGCATACCCGCCGAATAAGTAAACATCCCATTTTGGATTGCCCCTGTAATGACTAAGCGCATTTAAAGAAACCACCATTTCCAGGGTACCTGTATAACTGGTGCTTTTATAATTGGCAACAAAGCCTTTGAGGGCCTGCGTAGGGCTGGCAGGATTATAAACAGCATATGCACCATAGCCTGTAATACCCCTGTATGGAGCAGTACCAATGGTGCCGTCTATTGTAGAACTGCTACTCATTATCGCATCAATACCGGATGTCTGCTGGTATAACACACCACCACGCAATGAGATCATATTATTAAGTGCCTTACGGACAGTAATGCCCGCACCATATCCTATTTTATAATTCGACACATCACCGATGATACGTGAGTTACCGAGAGAAATAGCCACTTCCCACTGACTGCGTGGAATAGGAGGATAAGGATATTGATTGTTTAAAAACTCATTACGCTGGGGAAGACGCTTCACGGCTACCTTGGAAGAATCCTTCCAATCCCAGCCCCAATCGGTTTTCTGTGCAAATCCAACTGCCTGTATAAGCACAAGAAGGACCGCTGTCAATAAATGTTTCTTACTTGCCATAAAATGTATATTGATATGAGAAAAAACGAAATTTAAAACCGGGCAAAATTATACAATTCAAACTCCACGAACCCGGGATTATCAGTTATTTTATAGGTATTTATTCTACGTAAAGACCGAAGCACATGAATTAACGCTGCTTCGATACATTTTATTGCTTATATCAATACTATATTGCAGCATAATTTTGACATGAATTTAGCAAAGCGGGTAATATCACAGGAGCTGGATACGTTTGAGGCGCATTTCAGAGAGGCAGTAAAAAGCAGGGTTTCACTGTTAGACAGGATCATGCGGTACATTGTTAAGAGAAAGGGCAAACAGTTACGACCGATGTTTGTACTCTTAAGCGCCAAGCTGGGTGGTGAGCTGGGTGAAAGTTCTTACCGCGCTGCCTCACTTGTTGAATTGCTGCATACGGCTTCATTGGTACATGATGATGTAGTAGACGATTCACTGGAAAGACGCGGCTTCTTCTCCATTAATGCTTTATGGAAGAATAAGATAGCTGTGCTGGTGGGCGATTACCTCCTGATGAAGGCCCTGTTACTGGCATTGAATAACAAAGAATACCAGATACTCGAAATACTAGGTGATGCAGTAAAGGTGATGAGTGAAGGGGAACTCCTGCAGTTCGAAAAATCACGCAAGCTCAACCTCGATGAAGATGTTTATTACGAGATCATCAAAGGAAAAACGGCTTCTTTACTGGCTTCTGCCTGCGCGGCAGGGGCATGTACAACTTTCACAGATCTTTCACAAGTTGATAAGCTGAAGATATTTGGTGAAAAAGTAGGCATGGCATTCCAGATCAAAGATGATTTGTTTGATTACGGATCAGAAGATATCGGCAAACCCACCGGCAATGATATCAAAGAAAAAAAGTTAACACTCCCGCTCATCTATACGCTCAACAACTGTTCTCCGGAAATAAGAAAGAAGATCATTTATATTGTTAAGAACGAGAACACAAAAAAAGAGAAAGTAAAATTCGTGATTGACCAGGTAACCGCTGCAGGTGGTATCCGTTATGCTACCGATAAAATGTTTGCCTTCCGCGATGAAGCACTGGCGATCCTCCACGAATTTCCTGACTCTCAAGTAAGGCAGGCCCTGGAAGAACTGGTACGCTATACCACAGATAGAAATTACTGATGCAGAAACGATGGAAAATATTACAGGCAGACGAAGAAAAGGTCGCTGCCCTGAAGGACGTACTGAAAATAAACAGCACGCTCTGCCGCATCCTTGTGCAAAGAGGTATTGATGATTTTGAAAAAGCCAGGGAATATTTCCGCCCCTCACTAAGTGCACTGCACGATCCCTGGCTGATGAAAGATATGCGCAAAGCAACGGACCGGATCCTGGATGCATTTGCCAAACAGGAAAAAATATTGGTCTTCGGCGACTACGATGTAGATGGAACAACCTCCGTTGCCAGTATGTTCCAGTTTCTGAAAGGGGTTTATACGGATGTTGATTTTTACATCCCCCACCGGTACCGGGAAGGATACGGCGTTTCAAAAATGGGCATCGACTTTGCCAAAGAAAATGGCATGACACTGATCATCTCCCTTGACTGTGGTATTAAATCTGTTGAGCTGATCAGGTATGCAAAAGAACTGGGTATCGATTTCATTGTATGTGATCATCATTTGCCCGATAAAGAATTACCTCCTGCCATTGCTATTTTAAATCCTAAACAAATCGACTGCCCTTATCCTTATAAAGAACTATGCGGATGTGGTGTAGGTTTTAAATTAATGATGGCCCTTGCCGATGAACTCGACCTTCCTGAAAGCAGTTACCTGGTTTACCTTGATCTTGTAGCTACCGCCATCGCAGCCGATATTGTTCCCATGACCGGCGAAAACAGGATACTGGCCTTTCATGGATTGATCAAAGTAAACGAAGATCCCTGCGCAGGCATAAAGGCCTTGATGCAATTGGCCGGCGTTAATCAATACATGAGCATCACAAACCTCGTATTCGTGATCGCCCCAAGGATCAATGCGGCAGGAAGAATGGATGATGCGAAAAAAGCGGTTCAGTTATTTATTGAAAAAGATACTACAAAGGCGCTTGCCTTTGCTGAAATGCTGCACAGCGATAATACCGATCGCAAAGAAGCTGACAAAAGCATTACCGAAGAAGCGTTGTTCCTCATTGCAGAAGACCCAACACACTTCAATCGCAAAACAACCGTTGTTTACCAGGACCATTGGCACAAAGGCGTTGTAGGCATAGTAGCCAGCAGGCTGATAGAAACGCATTACCGCCCAACCATCGTACTAACAAAGAGTGGTGATTATGTTGCAGGCAGTGCAAGAAGTGTTGCAGGATTTAATCTATATGAAGCGATTCATGCGTGTCGCGAATATTTACTGGGTTATGGTGGTCACTTTGCCGCAGCCGGGATGACACTGCTACCAGAGAATGTTGAAAATTTTGCCAATGCCTTTGAGCAGGAAGTAAGCCGTCTGATCACAGATGAATTACTTATTCCCGAAATCATTATTGACGCAGCCATCAGTTTCACTGAGATCCACGACTCTTTCTATAATATACTCACCCAGATGGAACCTTTTGGTCCGGAAAATATGCGTCCGGTATTTATAGCCCGGAATGTAAAAGATACCGGCTTTTCTAAAGTTGTGAAAGATCAACATATCCGTTTTGTTTTGAAACAGGATAATGTTACCATGACAGGGATTGGTTTTAATATGGCTGCCAAATTCCCGCTACTACAAAAACCTGTGGACATAGTATTCACACTTGATGAGAATGAATGGCAGGGGGTAAAGAGTTTGCAGTTGAAGATGATAGATATCAGAGAGGAATCAGGGAGGAATTAATTGTGTGCTAATATTTCAATACCACATCGCCACCGGCTGCATACCCTGTACAAGTCAACACCCTCCCCGCCGCAATCTCATCTTCCATCAAAACTTCGTTATGCCACATCCACACCTTACCAGAAACACAGGTAGCTGCGCAGGTACCGCATTGCCCACTCTCACAGCTGTAAGGCAAAGGAATCTTTAAGACCTTGGCAGTTTGTAGTATCGTTTGCGGGTATTGAACATCAAACGAATAGTCTTTCCCATTTATTGATGTACTAACCTTGTGAAGGTGCTTATCAGGCGGTTCTATTTTCCTTACCGGCTTTTCAATACTGAATATCTCTTTGTGTATATGCTCCTTTGCTACACCATTGTTTCTTAATACGATCGTTATCATACGCATATACTCAAATGGACCACAGATATAAAACAGTTGCCTGTCAACAGACCCACTTATATATTTTGCAAGAAATTTTTCCAACAGGTAAATACCCAAGCGTTTATGCAGTACACTTTTCTCAGAACTGAAAAGGAACTCAATATGAAACCGCTCATAGTACTGCTCCTGCAAAGCTTTCAATTGGTGATAAAAAATAGCATGCCCAGGTGTCCGGTTACTATAAATCAAAACTACCTGTACAGCAGGATATGCAATGAGTGCTGTTTTGATAAGCGAATAAACCGGCGTTACGCCACTTCCTGCTGCAAAGAAAAAAAGCTGGTCAACCCCTTGCATATTGTGGGGAAGTGTAAAAAAGCCAGAGGCGCCAATGGTATACAATACATCGCCCTCTTTCGCACGGTCAATCAGCCATCTTGAATACTCACCATTAGGGATCCGTTTCACGGTTATCTGTAACGGCTCCCCTGCTATAGGTGATGAGGAAATAGAATAATTTCGACGTGCTTCTTCCTTTCCAAGGTTTTGAAAGGTAAATGTGAGAAACTGACCGGCAGTATACGCGATTCCGTCACCATGGGTATTCCTTAATATAAACGACTTGGCATCCTCCGCCTCGGGAATTATTTTTTCTATAACGAGTGAGGTGCGACTTTCCGATGGATTTTCCTGCATTCTTAAAATTAAAGCAAAGATCAATGCAAAAAAAAGTGCCCCTGTATGTTTATTGCACACAGGGGCACGGAGGCACTATTTAAAAAATTATTATTAAGCTTCCACTTTTTTATCGGTTTGCAATAATTCTACACTACGATTGATAAAATTGGTAAGCGCTGTACCTTTTAGCAACCCTTGCGATAATAAAGCAAGATCCGCAAGGTTTCTTACCTGCTTGTTCAATACCTCTGTATCGGTTTCCTTTAATAAGGATTGATAGATCGGATGATTGCCATTTACAGTCAATGTTACTTCATCCGGCATCTGTGCATAGAATGCTGTCATTCCACCACCTGCTGCACCCATATCTTTCATACGCCGCATAAACTCAGGTCGTGTAGCAACAACTGGCGCTGAACCGGGGCTCAAACCTTTGATTTCTGTGGTTACATGCAATTCTGCTATAGGCAGCGTGAACCATTCTTTCAATTTTGCTTCCTCTTCTTTATTCAATACACTTTCATTCCCTTCCTGTTTGTCTACCAGGTTATCAACGATGTCGGCATCAACGCGTACAAAGGTTACATTATCCCACTTCATCTCCATGGTGTTGATAAAAGCAGCATCAACCAATGTTTCCATTTTGATAACGGTGTATCCTTTGGTTTTACACGCCTGGATATAAGCATCCTGCTGAACAGGGTTAGTGGTGTACAGGATCACCTGTTTACCATCTTTATTCTTTTGTAAAACTTCTGTGGCTGTTTTATATTCTTCCAGTGTATGGAATTTACCATCGGTGTCTTCCATCACCAGGAACTTATTGGCTTTCTCAAGAAATTTGTCGTCTGTCATCATACCATACTTCACAAACAATCCAAGGCTCTCCCATTTTTCTTCGAGTGATTTTCTGTCGTTACGGAAGATCTCATCCAACTTATCCGCCACTTTCTTGGTAATGTGTGCATTGATCTTTTTTACATTCGGATCGCCCTGCAGGTAGCTTCTGCTCACATTCAATGGTATATCCGGACTATCGATCACACCTTGTAACAGCATCAGAAATTCAGGAACAATATCCTTTACTTCATCCGTTACAAATACCTGGTTGCTGTATAATTGTATCTTATCTTTTTGTATCTCGTAGCTCTGCTTGATCTTAGGGAAATAAAGAACACCGGTTAGATTGAATGGATAATCTACATTGAGGTGTATCCAGAACAATGGGGTTTCATTATAAGGATATAATTCTTTATAGAAATTCTCATAATCCTCTTTGGTCAGATCAGCCGGTTTTTTGATCCATAACGGATCTGTATTGTTGATGGCTTTTTCTTCTTCCGGTTTTTCTTCGCCAACTTCAGAAAAGAAAATAGGAACCGGTAAAAATTTACAGAACCTCTCAAGGATACCCTTTATCCTGCCGCCATCCAGGAATTCTTTACTGTCTTCGCTGATATGTAAAACGATCTTTGTTCCCCGTTGGTCATACACATCATCGCGCAGCTCAAACTCCGGGCTACCATCGCAACTCCAGTAAACACCACTTCCTTCTTTATGACTCTTAGAAAATAACTCAACACTATCACTCACCATGAATGAACTGTAAAAGCCGAGACCAAAATGCCCAATGATATTGGCATCCTTGTACTTTTCCATAAACTCTTCAGCTCCGCTGAAAGCCACCTGGTTAATATACTTATCTACTTCTTCGCTGGTCATGCCCACACCACGGTCAATGATACTCAGTGTTTTTTCTTTTGTATCCAGTACTACATCGATCCGCAATTCGCCCAATTCACCTTTGGCCTCCCCAAGGGAAGACAAGGTTTTCAATTTTTGCGAGGCATCTACCGCATTACTTACCAGTTCACGAATAAAAATTTCGTGGTCGCTATAAAGGAATTTCTTAATGATAGGAAAAATGTTCTCTGTCTGAACCCGTATCTGGCCTTTTTGCATAGTACTTGTTTTGGGTGCAAATGAACAAAGAAAGTACCAAACCACCTTTTGCTGACAGGTTGACAAGGATTGAGGCTTTTTTGCCACAGAGGCACAGAAGCACTGGGGGTTTCTCTGTGTCTCTGTGCCTCTGTGGCAAACTCTTCAGATCCTTAATTTCCGGAGATCCTGATATTGTCTATCTGGAAACTCGTTGTACGCTTATCGATTACCAGCGATGGGTCTGCCCCATCATACCGGAAAGCGATATGTATCATGCCTGAATAGCTGGAAAGGCTGATGTTTCCCGAGGCCACCCAACTGGCTGCAATGGATGATACCGAACCTTTGGACACAACCGTTTTTAATTGGGTCCACCTGGCTTTCCACGGAGCATTACCGCCGTCATAATTTGTTGACACATATACATTCAGCACCCCGCCATTATCAAATCCATCTTTTGTTTGAAAATTAAGGATCTCGTTGGCAGAATTCCCCAGGTTCACAGCGGGCAGAATCAGCCATGAAAGAACGGAGGGCTGCGTGGTAGCAAACGCGCTTATTTCAGCATACCTGTTACCGGAAGTAGTCTTTCCTAAATAGGATCGGGAGCCGGTCTCAGCAATATTTTTCCACCCGCTGAAGTTGATGATATTATTGGCTACAGCTGTTTCAAAATCTTCTGCAAAAAGAATTTTTGATCCGGCACCTGTGCATCGCAACCCTTCCAACCTCAGATCTGAAGTATCGCGGATCATCAATTGCTTTTCCGTTCTGAAAACAGAGTATACAGCGGTGATAGTGCCATTTCCCCTTGGCGTTTTTACCGATGCGAAATTGGCAAACCCACTTGTCCGCAAGTAGGCACTTCCCCCGGAACAGGACCTGATAATATTATTGACCGATAATTTATTTACCGCATCCCCATAGGGGCGCCCCGTATCGGCGGTTGCAAACTCTACATTGGGAATATTGACCAAACAACTTTGTACAGCATCTGTTAGCTGATCGATACCCAGCACCCTTGCTGTTACCGGGTTCTGTAAACTTCCCTTTACAATAAACCTGTCAAACAACGGTACAGGTATTCCTATTAATTCAGGATATAAAGAATCAGAGCGGTCAACACCCACACCCAGTTGTATCATGTTTGCATAATCGCCCAGCCACATATCCTTTAATTTGATAAATACCTTTCTTCCCACCGGATAATCATTGTACAATCCAAAACCATCCATCCTGATCGTAATACCACCGGTGGTGTCTTGTACTATAATCGATTTGTAAAAATTATCTTTCCTGTCATCCGCTACCACAATTCCTTCCACCACAAATTCATCCAGCACTTTTTCAAAATTGCCCGGAAAATGCATTCCTCTCAATTCCATGATCGTTAGGTTTGCTTTTATTTCCGGGCTCGTATAAACGGGGGGCTCATCAAATTTTTTATTGCAGGATATAGCACTTACTCCTATCACTAAAGAGATAATTGGCAAAACGCATGTATGTATTGCAGGGTTCGTCATTCTCATAAACGGAGTGTAAGGTTGACAGAAAAATTAAGTCCCATGGCATAGTAAAATTTGGGCGGAAACTTATCTATGTTCTTTGTTTCAATATCAAACCGCATCTGTTCATAACCGCCCGATATGATTTTTTGATTGTCCAGTAAATTATTAACCCCGATATAGATCATCAGCAGGTGAATTTTTTTAGAACCGGGAAACCTGATTTTTGCAGAAGATCCTGCAGAGAAATCAACACTACCCTGATCGGGCAATACTGTCTGGTCAATCACTTTTTTCCATTCAGCACTTTCCGGAGCGATATCTTTTACTGCAGCATACGTTCGCCGCAAGGGGTTGAACTCAAGCCATTGCTGCCGGAAATAACTTGCGGTAAGGTTGCAGTAAAATTTGGGTGATTGATAATTTAATCCAACGCCATATGCTTCCTGCGGTGTACCGGCTACCCGAAAATTATTTGAATAGATCAGCCCCCGCTCAATAATGGAAGCATTGTTATCTACGCTTACCGTTACTTCCTGGCGATTGTTATAATAATATCTTCCCACAGCAGCCACCATATTTACAGACAATTGTTCAGACACGCTGATATCTACCCCTGCTTCTATGCCATAGTGGATCTTATTGATACCCGACAAGCCATAGTTTACAAAATTTGCATATCCATCATGATAAAATGTTGTGATATTCATTCCATCGAAAAACTGTAACAGGTAAGTGTTCAACCGCATTTTAATGGCGGGTGCGTTCCAGATATAACCTGCTTCGCCGGAAATAATTTTTTCTGTTTTAATATTCTCCTGCCTGCTATCCCTTGTTTTGGGGGAGATAAAAACATTATCGAACAACGGTGCTTTTACAAAATATCCGGCAAGCAGGTACAGGTACTTTCTGCCATTTATTTTATAAGTAAACCCACTTTTAATTGAATAACCAGTGAACTCATGTAAAAAAGAATGACCAAGCGAGTTCCGTGGGAATAGCCCGTTGGCAACAAGTCCTTCTCTTTTATAATTTGTATAGCCCAGTTCTGCTGCCATAAAATAATCCATCTTTTTACCCGTAACGGCAACCTGCCCCCAGCTTTTTGCCAGCAATGTATGGACCCGGTAATCATAGCCAAAAGCATCCCCCTCTTTCAATATCCTGTTGGGGCGCCTGGTATCATTCTGTATCACAACCGGGTCATTCGGAAAATCCCTTTCGGCAAACTGGTTCCAGTCAACATAAAACCCGCCGCCTAAAAGATCATTTACACTTTTATAATTATGCGTTCGTTGTAACTGCAGAGAGGCACCTGCTGTAAATGATAAAACATCTGATGGCAGAGACTGGTAAACACTATTCACCATAAACCTTTGTATGCCCGATGATCTGTTTTCAACAATATAATGTGAACGCCTACCCATTACACTATTACCTGCTATTCCATCTGCGTCAGTAATTGTTTCATGGCTGTTCCTGTTGGTTTCAAAAAGACGATCCCAGTTAACCTGTAATAATTTTTTATCAGCGCTGATAGACTCCACCATCGCTGCCTGCAGCAGCGGATCTTTTTGATAACCCGGCAGGTACCTGTAATAATCGGGACGCGGATCGGCAGCCTTATACCAGTCAAGACCGGTATCGGTTCGCGTGCCTGCTACTACCGCCACTGCAGTTGTCCATGATGTATGATTGTCTATCTGAAGATCATGTCTTACAATCAATACCGGTTGATGCCCCGACCTGGCATTTGCATTCCGCTTAACCCCTGCCTGGTATCCCCAGTATGCATTATAATATGGTGTACCAACGAGCTTTGCGACTTCTTCTGTGACAGCACTTTGTTTACCTGTAAACAATGATGAGCCGAATAAATTAAATGAAAGCAGGTTCCTGTTACCGATCTTTTTATCAATGGCTATAAAATAGCTTTTCCCATTATAAAAGCTGCCGGCAACATACCCTTCCGTGGCATAACGGAAACTACCACTGATGGTAAATGCCCAGCCTTTTTTATTTAACACGGAGCTATGTGTAAATGTCCATCGATGTGTAAAACTCCGGTTTGAAAATGCATAACCAACCTGCGTCTGTACACGTTGCCTCGAGGCCCTTGTATCAATCCGGGTGCTGTTGCCAATATTCCCAAAAGAAAATTCTGCCGCACGTAATCCTAAAGATGTTTGTGTGTTCCTGGTAACATCATTTAATCCGCTCCACAGGTTCCAGGGCGTGATCCCATCTTCTGCTGTATTCATGGGTATGCCATTGATCTCAGTACCAAAATAATTCGCATCAAGGCCGCGGAACCTGAAGCGCACAATAGAAAAATGAAACCCTGCCGTATTCATGAAAACATCCCTGTTCGCATATAGGGGGGACGGCAGGGTAGGTGTTCTTTCATTCTCGGTAAACCCTGTAACAGGTAGGTCGCTTGCCTGGTCCAGCTTCCATTGGCCGGAGATACTGTCGGCGAATTGGTTCTTGCTTATTTTTTTGGGTTGGCCGTTGCTGTTTCGTCCAACACATAGGCACATGAGTAAACACAATATCTTTTGCATGATAAATGCTTTTGGATGAGAGCGGTTACAACAGGTGGTAAAAGTAAATGGATGAATAATCTTTTCATAGCGTATTTGCCGCAATTGCGGGAAACACCTAATTATTCGATTTTTCTTTGTGATAGTTTCACACTGTGGTTTATGGCAGAAAAGCTGGAACGCAAAGGACGCAACGAACCGCGAAGAACGCAAAGAAGAAACTATGGATGAGAATGAATTATCTAAAATGATACTCGATGAAGTCTTTGCGCCCGTTGCGGTTCGTTGCGTTCTTTGCGTTACAGAGCCTGCGTGTCCGATCTCGAGTTCATTTACATTCTATCAAAAAAATCACCCATGAAAACTTTCATTTTTCTTTTTTTAATCGCCTTAGCAAATAAAGTACCCTCTCAAATCACCCACACCAAAGTCTGCATCATCGCCTTCTACAACCTCGAAAATTTCTACGATACTATAGACAACCCCATTGTAAACGATGATGACTTCACTCCGAATGGCATCAAACAATACAAAAGCAGCATCTACCTCGATAAAGTCACCAAGCTCGCAACAGTCATCAGCCTCATCGGAACAGATATCTCTCCCACTACAGGTCCTGCGATAATCGGTGTTGCAGAAATTGAAAACGACACCGTACTGAACGACCTGATCCATCATCCCCTAATAAAAAAACGCAATTACCAGCTCATCCACTACGATTCAAAAGACGCGCGGGGAATTGATGTGGCACTCCTATACCATCCACGTTATTTTATACCTGAAAAAGCAGAAAAATTATACGTGGCACTTCCCGGCAACAGCAAAGAAGCTTACCACACGCGCGATGTTTTATATGTAAAGGGACAACTTGCCGGCGAAACCATTCATCTCTATGTAAACCACTGGCCCAGCCGGCGCGGCGGTGAAAACAGAAGTTCGCCTGCCAGAAAAGCGGCTGCTATGGTCTGCAGATTACACATCAATAATATTCTGCAACAAAACGCTAACGCCAAGATCATTCTCATGGGAGATCTCAATGATGACCCCGACAGCCCCAGCATTACCGAAGTATTAAACGCAAAAGGAAAACGATCCCTTCTCCAACCCGGCGACCTTTTCAATCCATGGGATGAATTGTACCAGCAAGGCATCGGCACACTTGCCAACCGCGATAGCTGGGGGCTTTTCGACCAGATCATCCTCTCACAGTCCTGGCTCAACGCCTCCCAAAATGGCTTAATTTTTCACAACCGGTATATTTTCAACCCTGGTTTCCTCAAAGAAAATAATGGGCGTTACAAAGGCTACCCCATGCGCACCTGGGACGGAAATACCTACCGCGGAGGCTATAGTGATCACTTCCCAACCTATATCGTATTAACAAAAAATATCAACTGATTAAAATTACCGGTTAAAAAGGGCGTAAATCGAATAAAAGTCAATAAAATCAACCATTTCCGACCAATTATTAATTCCTAATTCCTAATTATTACTCGCCTTTCCCTACCTTTGCAAACCCAAATCTGTTTTGGCAGATTCTTCCCGTTAGTTAGATAGCGGGGATGTCCATTGGGATAAACCAATTTAAAACCTAAAAATTCAGTATGAACAGTTACGAATTGATGGTGATCTTTACCCCGGTACTTTCTGAAGAAGACTTCAAAGCTTCTCAAAAAAAGTACTCGGATCTTATTAAAGAACTGGGTGGTGCAGAAGTGCACAGCAACCCATGGGGCTTAAAGTCACTCGCTTACCCGATCCAGAAAAAAACAACCGGTATCTATTGGTTGTATGAGTTCCAAGGTCCTTCTGACCTGAACGAAAAACTCAAGATCCAAATGTTACGCGATGAGCAAATCATGCGTCATATGATCACACGTCTCGATAAATACGCCGTCGAGTACAATCATGTTAAGAGAAATGGCGGATTTGCAATGCAGGATAAAATCGAGGCATAACCATGGCAAAGAATGAGATTAAATACCTGACAGCCATCAAACAGGAGAAGCCAAAGAAAAAATTCTGCCGCTTCAAAAAATATGGCATTAAATACGTTGATTATAAAGACATCGACTTCCTGAAGAAATTCATTAACGAGCAGGGTAAATTATTACCACGCCGTTTAAGCGGAAACTCACTGAAATACCAACGTAAAGTACAGGACGCAGTTAAGAAAGCGCGCCAGATGGCTTTGTTACCATATGTAACAGACTTATTAAAATAACATCCCTAACTCGGTAGTTGAAAGACTGTCGAAGACAGTCCGAAGCCTTGGCGGAGGACTGGGACTAAAAAACAAAACATGCAAGTAATATTAATTCAAGACGTAGATAACCTGGGTGGCCGCAATGAACTGGTTACCGTAAAGAACGGTTACGCCCGTAACTTTCTGATCCCTTCAAAGCTCGCAGTAGAAGCCAATCCTTCTAATTTAAAACAGCAGGAAGAGCGCCTGAAAGTGAAGACCAAGAAAGAAGCGATCATGCTGGCTGAACTTAACAAGGTTATTGAAGTTTTAAAATCTTCACCTGTTACGATTGGTGCGAAAACGGGAACAAGCGGAAAGATCTTCGGAAGTGTTACTTCTTTACAGATCACCCGCGCAATTCGCGACCAGAAAGGTTACGAAATCGACCGCAAACGTATCTCTATCGTTGATGAGGTTAAAGAACTGGGTGCCCACAAAGCCTCTATTGATTTCGGAAACGGCAATACCGTTGAGATCGATTTCGAAGTAGTAGCTGAGTAATGATCCCCAATATAATTTCAAAAACCCGTCCTTTTAGGATGGGTTTTTTTATGCTGCACACGTTCTAACATCTGTCATCTATCATCTAACCTCTAAATAGTGGGCAAATTTCCCCAACCCGCCCCTCTCATCTTGGCGCGGTTTTTTCAGTAAAAATCACAGAAGATTGGGTGTTTTTCCCCTTTTAAAAAAAAGAAGGAAAATTGATAAAATCCATATCTTCATAGTCCAATGGCAGCTGTTCCATTTTCCAGAAGGTTATTAACGTAAATGCTTCAGGTTTTTTGGTTACTGTTTTATGCATTGGTTTTTTGATCATTTAATTTTTTAGAACATGAACATTTACGTTGGAAATCTTAACTGGAATATGTCCAGTGAAGACATGCAAAACCTGTTTGCACCATTCGGCGAAGTAACCAGCGCCAAAATTGTAACCGACAAATTCAATAACGACCGTAGCAAAGGTTTCGGTTTTGTTGAAATGTCTGATGATGAAGCTGCACGTGCAGCGATCGCAGCTTTACACGATACAGATGTGTTGGGCCGTAAGATCGTTGTTAACGAATCTACTCCACGCCCAGAAGGTGAAAGAGGCGGTGGCGGATTCAAAAAGAAAAGCTTCGGTGGTGGTAGCGGCGGCGGAAGTCGTGGTGGTTATGGCGGCGGTGGTGGTGGAAGTCGCGGCGGAAGCGGTGGCGGTGGCGGATACAACCGTGATCGTGGTGGCAACGGCGGTGGTAACAGCGGCGGTGGCGGCGGATATAACAGATATTAATCCAACATCAACTGACAATTATTCAAGTCCGTTCCGATTATTCGGGACGGACTTTTTTGTATCACTGATTTCGCGAATTAAAAAAATTCTATGAATACGAATATGATTTCTTCTCCTGTTGCCGGCTGCATGCGCTGGGGTGTATGGGGCGCCAGTTTCTCTACAAACGAATACCAGGAAATGATTGAAGCATGTCTGCAGAATGAGATCTCTTCTTTTGATCATGCAGATATTTATGGAGGATATACAACCGAAGCCGAATTTGGTGAAGCACTGAAAGCAAATCCTTCATTGCGTGATCAACTGAAGATCATTACTAAATGTGGGATAAAAATGACCAGTCCTAACCGGCCGGCTCATGCGATCAAATCATATGATTCATCGCGTGAGCATATCATTACTTCGGTGGAAAGGTCGCTGGAAAATTTTGCTACCGACCATATAGATGTTCTGCTTATTCACAGACCTGATCCATTGCTCGATCCTGCTGAAGTTGCAGAAACGATTGAACTGCTTAAAAAGGCGGGAAAAGTATTATCCTTCGGGGTATCTAATTTTCTTCCGCACCAGGCAGACGTCCTTGCCGGTTACACATTACTGGAATATAATCAGTTGGAAGTGTCTATAATACAACCCGCTGCTTTTACAGATGGTTCACTCAATAACTGCATAAAGCATAAAATGATTCCGATGGCATGGGCGCCTTTGGGCGGAGGGGTATTTACAGATGAAACGCATCCAAGATCCAGAAGTATTATTTCAACTGCTTCGGCGCTGTCAGAAAAATATAATACCGGGATCAATGAAATATTACTTGCGTGGTTACATACACATCCTTCCGGCATACTGCCTGTGATTGGCACTACCAAGATTGAAAGATTGCTGCAAGCAAAAGCTGCTGCAGCCATAAGACTTTCGCGTGAAGACTGGTTCCTTTTGCTGGAAGCATCAACCGGGTCTGAAGTTGCCTGATAATCTATCCAACCAATTTTACCTTGCCGCGGGCTTCAGCCTGCGGCATAAAAAAACCTCAACAGAATAAACTGTTGAGGTTATAATAAATATGGCAGCTACCTACTCTCCCAGCGTAATGCAAGTACCATCGGCCATGGGGGACTTAACTTCTCTGTTCGGAATGGGAAGAGGTGAACACCCCCGGCAAAACCACCATAAGGTTTTCATAAACAGTGTGTGTTCAAATCACTATTTAAATAATTTACATATTGGAAAGCTAAAAGAATTACAAGAAAAAAAATAAAGCTTACGGGCAATTAGTACTACTCGGCTTTACTATTACTAGTTTTACACCTATAGCCTATCAACGTCATAGTCTTTGACGACCCTTAAAAGTAAACTCATCTTGTGGAAGGTTTCACGCTTAGATGCTTTCAGCGTTTATCCTTGCCGTGCGTAGCTACTCTGCATTACACCTGGCGGCATAACAGATACACCAGCGGCACGTACGACCCGGTCCTCTCGTACTAAGGTCATGTCCACTCAATTTACTAGCGCCCACCACAGATAGGGACCGAACTGTCTTGCGACGTTCTGAACCCAGTTCACGTGCCACTTTAATCGGCGAACAGCCGAACCCTTGGGACCTTCTCCAGCCCCAGGATGTGACGAACCGACATCGAGGTGCCAAACCTTACCGTCGATATGAGCTCTTGGGTAAGATCAGCCTGTTATCCCCGGAGTACCTTTTATCCTTTGAGCGATGTCCCTTCCATACAGAAACACCGGATCACTTTAGCCAGCTTTCGCTCCTGCTCGACGTGTTTGTCTCACAGTCAAGCACCCTTTTACTAATGCGCTCTTCGTACGATTACCAACCGTACTGAGGGTACCTTTGCGAGCCTCCGTTACTTTTTAGGAGGCGACCACCCCAGTCAAACTACCCACCATGCACTGTCCCCGGTTAGGGGTTAGGTTCTAAGCAACAAAAGGTTGGTATTTCAACGATGACTCCACAACACCTGGCGATGCTGCTTCAAAGTCTCCCAACTATCCTACACATTTGTGGCTCAAAATCAATGCAAAGTTGTAGTGAAGGTTCACGGGGTCTTTCCGTCCCGTGGCGGGTAACCGGCATCTTCACCGATACTACAATTTCACCGGGCTCGTGGAGGAGACAGTGTACAACTCATTAGACCATTCGTGCAGGTCGGAACTTACCCGACAAGGAATTTCGCTACCTTAGGACCGTTATAGTTACGGCCGCCGTTTACTGGGGCTTCAGTCAGAAGCTTTGGCTTGCGCCGAACATCCTTCCTTAACCTTCCAGCACCGGGCAGGTTTCAGGCTCTATACGTCAACTTTCGTTTTTGCAGGGCCCTGTGTTTTTGTTAAACAGTTGGTTGTACCATTTTACTGTGACCGCATCGCTGCGGTACGCTTTATCCCGAAGTTACAGCGTTAATTTGCCTAGTTCCTTCTCCACGGCTCACCCGAGCGCGTTAGAATACTCATCCCGTCTACCTGTGTCGGATTCCGGTACTGGCTGCTATGCTCGCTTTTCTTGGCAGGGATTTTATGGTTTCGCTTTGTCCGAAGACTCCACTCAGGCGTACACTTCCGTCCGTACGCAACCACCACGTCCCTGCGTCACTTTTAATGCATAGCAGGTGAAGGAATATTAACCTTCTTTCCATCAGATGTCCCTTTCGGGTTTTCCTAAGGACCAGACTAACCCTGATCCGATTAACGTTGATCAGGAAACCTTAGACTTTTCGCGTTAAAGTTTTTCACTTTAATTATCGTTACTTATGCCTACATTTTCTTTTCAAATCGCTCCAGCATTGGTCGCCCAACACCTTCAGTGCAGATTTGAATGCTCCCCTACCACTCTAGCAAGCTAGAATTTAGAAC
>CBDDIX010000005.1:0-95000 GCA_965229255.1 Sediminibacterium sp. | reverse complement strand
CTCCTCTTTTTCTGCAGCAGTGACCGGCTTCCCCTTCAGGGTAGTAAAATTGACCATATCAAACAGGCTCCAGGAATTATCAATGTTCAGCTTTAATGAAAAGCCTCTTGCTTTATCGTTGAGTGTGTATCGAAACACATACTCAGGAAACTGGCTCTTTCCAAAACCAATGACCATGGTCTGTTCGCCTAAGGGCATTTTGGCGATGATCAGGTAGCCTGTTCCTGAAGAACTATAGGTATATCCGTTCCACTGCACATTGTACGGCTGGCCGTTCTCTGACTGGATATGTACAAAGCCTGTTTGAGCCTTTGTGCCATAGTTCCAGAGGAGGGTGATAAGCAGCAGGATTTTGTATATGTTTTTGTTTCTCACTTTTTTTGTAGTCTCTTATGCAAAGGTACTGGAAATAGCGGTCTTGCCTGGGTTGCGCTATCGTTTATCTGTTCGGTTTTGCTTTTCTTTTGATCTGTCGCTCACGGCCGCTGGGCCTCGTCCCGGTTACGCGGCTGCTTTGCTTCCTGATAAAATGTGCTGCGCATCATTTTATCTGCCAACGCTGCGCTGGGCACCGGAGACAAAGAGGCCGCTCCACCAGGACTGTTTAGAGGAATTGGTTTCCAAAGGCGATTGAATGTTTGTCTATATATCATTAATAATAACCTTGCCCCATGCTTCAGCATGGGATTAATATAATTCTAACATTTTTCAGGCTAATGAAATATAACTTTAGCATCGCAAAATCCGCCACATGAAAAAAATTTTAGTTCTTGCTATTTCTTTTGGTTTAGCATTTGGTATTGTACAGGCACAGGACACGAGTGATTGGAAAACCGAATACCGCAGTGCCGCCAAAAAGATCAATGACCTTGTTCATACAAAACTCAATGCCTCTTTTGACTATGAGCATTCCTACCTCAATGGTAAAGCCTGGATCACATTAAATCCGCATTTTTATTCCACCGATTCTTTGAAGCTGGATGCAAAAGGTATGAATATCAAGAATGTTGCCGTAGTGAAAGCAGGTAAGAATGTTCCGCTTAAATATACTTACGACAGTACTTATCTAAATATCACCCTTGATAAACTGTATGCGCGTGACGAATCTTACACGATATATATAGACTACACGGCACGACCCGATGAACTGAAAACAAAAGGAAGTGCTGCCATCACCAGCGCCAAGGGTTTGTATTTTATCAACCCGAAAGGAGAAGAAAAAAACAAACCCACCCAAGTATGGACCCAAGGCGAAACAGAAGCTAATTCTGTATGGATCCCTACCATTGACAAGCCCAATCAAAAAGGTACGCAGGAATTTAACCTGACCGTACCGGCTAAATATGTTTCTCTCTCCAATGGAAAACTCACTGCTCAAAAAATCAATGGGGATGGCACCCGCACAGATAGTTGGGTAATGGATCTGCCACATTCTCCTTACCTGTTCTTTATCGGCATTGGCGATTTTGCTGTTGTGAAGGATACCTATAAAGGAAAAGAAGTTAATTACTATGTAGAGAAAGAATATGAAAAAGTGGCGCGCAAAATATTTGGTCTCACTCCACAGATGATGGCGTTTTATGCAGACAAGGTTACCGGGATCGAATATCCCTGGAATAAATACAGCCAGATGGTGGCTCGCGATTATGTAAGCGGCGCCATGGAAAACACTACCGCAACGCTTCACCAGTCAAGCGCTCAGCAGGATGCCAGAGAACTGCTGGATGGCAATGAGTGGGAAGGAACCATCGCGCACGAATTGTTTCACCAGTGGTTTGGTGATCTTGTTACTGCTGAAAGCTGGAGCAACCTGACCGTTAATGAAAGTTTTGCCAACTACAGCCAGACACTATGGGCAGAATTTAAATATGGTGCCGACTATGGTGCTTTTGAAAATGAAAAAGATAAAGAAACCTATTTCAAGGTTCCGGGTACTGACAGTAAAGACCTTGTTCGGTTTTACTATGCTGATAAGGAAGATATGTTTGACCAGGTTACTTATGAAAAAGGCGGTCGCATCCTGCATATGCTGCGGAATTTTGTGGGTGATGAGGCATTCTTCAAATCGCTCAATAAATATCTTGTGACCAACCGCCTCGGAAATGGAAGCGCACACAAACTGCGCATAGCGTTTGAAGAAGTGACGGGCAAAGATCTTAACTGGTTCTTTAACCAATGGTATTTTGGAAGCGGGCATCCGATGCTCGATATCAGTTACAACTATGATGCTGCTGTAAAAAAAGCGGCGGTCTATATCAAACAAACACAGACCGGCGATAAGATCTTCAAATTGCCGTTTGCCATCGATGTATATAAAGGAGCGAATAAAAAAAGATATAATGTATGGGCAGAAAACAGGACCGATACTTTTTATTTTGATGCCGCTGTAAAACCTGACCTGATCAATGTGGATGGCGACAATATTCTTTTGTGTGTGAAGAAAGACAACAAAACGATTGCTGAGTATGCACATCAATACACCTATGCCGGAAAATACCTTGACAGGATGGAGGCCCTGGAAGCAGCTGCTGCCAACCTTTCTGACCCGGCAGCGTATGCACTGATGTTCAAAGCGCTGAGCGATCCATTTTATATGCTGCGCTCAAAGGCGTTGGAAAATTTTGGTTCTGCAACATTAGATGCAGCAACTATCAGGAAGATTGAAGACATGGCAAAGAACGATGTACACAAACTTGTACGGGCCGATGCGATCGATGTACTGGCAGGGCAGAAGAACCCGAAATACCTTGATCTTTTTATTGCTGCTGCAAAAGATTCTTCTTACTCGGTGGCGGGTGCTGCATTGGAAGCACTTGCCTTTCTTGATGGCAAGAAAGCTTTCCCGCTGGCTATGGAATTTTCACGTGAGACCAATAAGGGAAGGTTAACAACGGCCATCGCCAATGTGATGACCGCATTGGGTGATGAGTCTGCTTTTGACTTTATCTACAAAAGTTATGAAGAGATGCCACTCACCCAGGCTAAGTTTCAAATGACAGGTGCATTGGCTGATATCCTTGAAAAAGTAACGGATATGACCAAATTCAAAAAAGGTGTTGACCAGATAGTAAAAATGAGAGAGGATATTCCTCAGAACCAAAAGGCGAACACCGATCCGATTGTGAATACTTATTTTCTGAAGCGGCTGGCTGATAAGAAAGAATTGATGGGTGCGAAGGAAATGGCGGAATATGTTCGGTCTAAATTACCAGAGAAGAAATAGATGTTAGATGTTAGCAAAAAATGAAAGCCATCCTGTAAACAGGATGGCTTTTTTGGTTGATGTTGGGAACGAAAAATGATCGGTTACTTTATATTTATCTGTGTGGTTGACTTAATAGTCATGGGGGCATTCACACCCATGGCATCGGCCATGCCGGTCATTTCTGTTGCCCGTTTTTCAATGATCATGAGCCCTGTTTTTCTATCGTATATCCGGGTAGCTGTTGAAAATCCTTTCATGTTTGACTTTACCTCCATCCCGGCCTGTTTCATCAGGGCATTCATTTTCATGTCAGTGGTGATCCTTATTTCAACCTGTTGATCGGTTACACTGGTAACTACATACTGGTTAACAAATCTTACTGTTTCTGTAACAACTGAATCGGCCCAGCTGCTTCCCTGTTTCAGTTGGGACTCGGGGCGCGTTAAAAAGAATTCAGAAAAGCCATACCCATTATCGCTCATGCCGATGGCTGCCAAAACATTGCTAAACTCGGCGCTGGCAGAAATAACCTTCCCATTTTCTATGATTATTTCCTGCGGCTTATTGATCACATTACCGGAGCCACTCGTTAGTGGTGCTTCTTTTGACGCCTCATCATCGGTATCAAACTTTTGCTCCTGTCCCATCACACTCACGGTACCACTCACTCTTTTGGGAACCAATATCAATGTATACCCTTTGGGGCCAACACTTTTTACGGTATAATCCTGGATGGAAGTAATATCAGTAACGTTGTCGATGGTTTGACCCATCACAGAAACACTGATGCTGGAAGTGTTTGCGGCTGTAACAATGAACTTTTTACCTGGGGGCACACTGATGGATTGCGCGTTTGCAGTCATCAATGCTCCCAATAAAGCAGTTATTAAAAAATACTTTTTCATCTGTAATGATTTTTACCAGCTGCCGCTTGAACCACCGCCGCCGGAGCTTCCGCCGCCAAAGCCACCAAAACCGCCGCCGCCACTGTCTCCTCCACCCCAGCCGCCGCCACCTCTTCCGCCACCTAACAGTGAACCGATAATCAAACCTTCAGCAAGACCGCCCATACCACCACCACGACTTCCCCCACCGCCTCTTCCGCGGCCGAGAATAATAAAGATCACAATGAGGATGATAATAAATGTGAGGATAGATCCACCACCGCCATCACGGCTTTTGGCTTTTCTTTCTGTTTTTACTTTGTATTCACCAACGGCTGCTTTGGATAGTGCATCGATCGCATCGCTGATACCCTGGTAATAATTTTGTTCTTTAAACCGGGGTGTGATCTCGTTACGGATAATACTTGCGGTAGTTATATCAGGCATCGCGCCTTCCAGTCCATATCCCACTTCAATCCGCACTTTCCTGTCGTCAATGGCTGCAATGATGAGGATACCATTATTGGTTTTCTTGTTACCGATACCCCACTCGCGAAATAATTTTGTTGCATAATCCTGGATATCATAATCGCCCAATGTCTTGATCAGGACAACGGCTATTTGATTGGATGTGCTGTCGTCAAGCGCTACCAGCTTTTGTTCCAGCGTAGCTACCTGCTGGGGTGTGAGTGCATTAGCGGCATCGTTCACAAGACGGGGAGGATCAGGCCTTGGCAAAACCTTCTGGCCAAACATGATCGTAAAAGAAAAGAATGCCAGCAGTATCAGAACCAGTTTCTTCATTCCATATGATTTATTTGCTGCGCTATAAACAGCCCGGCCAGGTTTTTAGCCCGGCCGGTTTGTTATTATTTTCCAAATACTATGTCATCGGGCAATTCATTGGTATCATCTTTCGCTACATAAGGAAAATGTGTTGCCAATGCTTCCCCTACTCCCTGTACGATACCGGCAATGCCTTCAGCATAATTATTCTTATTAAAATGCTGAACGATATTAGTTACTGCTTCCTGCCAGAATGCATCACCCACTTTTTCATGAATGCCTGCATCTCCATACACAGCCAGCTTTCTATCTTTCATCGCCACATATACCAATACCCCGTTACGCGCGTGTGTTTCATTCATCTTTAACTCCTGGAACACGTTGGTGGCGCGCTCAAGCGGATCGGCTGTGGCGCAATGACTTTCAATGTATACCCGTATCTCTCCACTGGTTCTCTTTTCAGCTTGCTGAATAGCCGTGGTTACCGCCAGCTTTTCTGCTTCCGAAAAATAAGCAACGGGTTTCTTTTGAAATAATCCCAGCATGCAGGTTTTTTAGAATTTTACTTCAGGTGCTTTTTCTGCGCCCACTTCTGCTTTAAAGCCTTCTTTTGCTTTGAACCCGAACATACCCGAGAAAATATTCATAGGGAAAGAACGAACCTTCACATTGTAAGTCAGTACAGCATCATTGAAATCGTTACGCGCTACTTTGATCCTGTTCTCAGTGCCTTCTAACTGGGCCTGTAAACCACGGAACGCATCGTTTGCACGAAGGTTAGGATAGTTCTCAGATACCACTAATAAACGACCGAGTGCCTGGGATAACTGCCCCTGGCTAGCCTGGAACTGTTGTAATTTTTCAGGTGTAAGGTCTTTCGCATCCACTTTCATCTGGGTAGCGCTGGCTCTTGCTTCGATCACTTTGGTTAAAGTTCCCTGCTCAAAATTGGCTTCGCCTTTAACTGTATTTACAAGGTTGGGTATCAGGTCTGAACGGCGCTGATAATCACTCTGTACTTTATTCCATGCATTGCTAACGCCTTCGTCTGCAACAACTAATCCATTATAACCGCTACATCCTTTGAAGCCCAGTATCAAAACCAGACCAACGATAACAATAAGGACAATGTTTTTCGTACTCATACAAATTTTAGATTTAAGTGTAATTTACTTGTTTGTAGTAAAACCAGTGTAAATATTACAAAAGAGGTGCCGGGTGGGTTTGGATGGCATTTTGGCGGGAATTCAGGGGTAAAGACAGTCATAAGTGGTGGGAAGGCTTTGTTATTGGGGAGTTAGCTATACTTGTTGGAGAAAAGCTGGAACGCAAAGGGCGCAACGAACCGCGATGTACGCAAAGAAAAAGACTGCCGCGGAGACAGTCTTTTTTTAACATATACGCTATTTTCTAATCGTTTATGGCCGCTATACCGGGTAATACTTTTCCTTCAAAATATTCGAGTAATGCGCCACCGCCTGTGGATACGTAACTAACCTTATCTGCATAGCCGAATTGGTTAACAGCGGCTACACTGTCGCCGCCGCCTACTAATGAGAAAGCGCCTGCTTCTGTGGCTGCTGCTACTGCTTTTGCAATACCCTTGGTGCCGTGTTGAAATTTCTCCATTTCAAATACGCCCATCGGACCGTTCCAGAGAATGGTTTTGGATCGTTTGATTACGTTGGCGAACTGTTCGCAGGCGTTCATGCCGATATCAAGACCCATCCATCCGGCAGGGATCTCATTGCTGGGGGCTGTAGATATATTGGCATCTGCGGCAAACTTATCGGCGATCACTGAGTCTGAGGGAAGATGGATACATACGCCTTTATCAGCTGCTTTCTTCATCAGCTCCAGTGCGGTTTGCAGGCGGTCCTCTTCACAAAGTGAATTTCCGATGGCACCGCCTTCGGCTTTCATAAATGTATAGGCCATTCCGCCACCGATGATGATATCAGTAGCTCTTTCCAATAAATTTTCGATGATCAATATCTTATCACTCACTTTCGCACCACCGATGATGGCAGTAAATGGTTTCTCGCCTTTGTGCATTACCTGTTCAGCGCTGGCCACTTCACTTTCCATGAGTAAGCCAAACATTTTCTTATCACCCGGGAAGAATTTTGCGATCACGGCTGTTGAGGCGTGTGCGCGGTGTGCCGTTCCAAATGCATCGTTCACATATACATCCCCCAGTTTGCTGAGTTTTTCGGCAAAAGCTTCATCACCTTTTTCTTCTTCTTTGTAAAAACGGAGATTCTCTAACAGCAGTACTTCACCGGGCTGTAAAGCAGCGGCTGCTTCTGTTGCAGAAGAACCGATACAGTCATCCGCAAAACGAACTTTGCCTTTTAGCTGTAATATTTCTTCGAGATGCGATACCAGGTGTTTGAGGGAATATTTATCCGTAGGACCGTCTTTCGGGCGACCAAGATGGCTCATCAGGATGGCACTTCCACCATCTTTCAGCACTTTGTTGATGGTAGGCAATGTTGCCTTCATCCTGGTATCGTCTGTGATATTGAATGAAGCATCGAGTGGAACATTGAAGTCTACACGGATCAATGCTTTCTGTCCTTTAAAATCGTGGCTCGCGAACCTGCTCATGGTAAGTGGGTTAATAGGGTAAAATAAAAAATGCCGGAACTGGGTCCGGCATTCTCTTATATCAAATTTTATTTGCTGATAAGGCCCGCAAAATATTTTACGGTACGAACCAGCTGGCTTACATAGCTCATTTCATTATCGTACCAGCTAACGGTTTTCACCAGTTGTGAGTCACCTACTGTGAGCACTTTGGTTTGTGTAGCATCAAACAATGAACCGAAATGGGTTCCAATGATATCTGTACTTACGATCTCGTCTTCATTGTATCCAAAGCTTTCATTGCTGGCCGCTTTCATGGCTTCATTGATCTCTTCAGGTGTTACTTTCTTACCTAACACACTTACCAGCTCAGTTAGAGAACCGGTGATGGTTGGAACACGTTGTGCACTTCCATCGAGCTTTCCTTTTAACTCTGGTAATACCAAACCGATCGCTTTTGCCGCACCGGTGCTGTTTGGAACAATATTGGCCGCTGCCGCCCTTGCCCTGCGCAGGTCCCCTTTCGGATGCGGTGCATCGAGGGTGTTCTGGTCGTTGGTGTAGGCATGAATGGTTGTCATGATACCGGTAACGATACCATATTTGTCATTCAACACTTTGGCCATTGGTGCCAGGCAGTTAGTGGTACATGATGCACAAGAGATAATGGTTTCGCTGCCATCCAGTATTGCATGGTTAACGTTGAAAACAACTGTTTTCAGGTCGCCGGTGGCCGGTGCAGAGATCACTACTCTTTTAGCACCTGCAGTGATGTGTGCCGCTGCTTTATCCTTATCGGTAAAGAAACCGGTTGATTCGATCACTACGTCTACACTATGCGCACCCCATGGAATTTGTGCAGGGTCCTTCTGTGCGTATATTTTTACGGTATCGCCGTTTACGATGATAGAATCTTCTGTAGAAGTGACTGTGGCACCCTCAAAACGCCCCTGGGCGCTGTCATATTTTAATAAATGTGCCAAAACTTTAGGACTGGTCAAATCATTAATCGCTACAACTTCAATGCCTTCCATGTTGTAGATCTGGCGAAACACCAAACGGCCGATACGACCGAACCCGTTGATGGCAACTTTAACTGTACTCATGAATTCCGTATTTAAATGATTGAAAAATCAAATTGAGTCGCAAATTTACGATGATTGGGAAGAATAGTAGTGATATTTTTTGAATGGCAGTTGATAGACCATAGTCCATGGACCATGGTCTATTGACTATGGTCAGCAACAGTGTTTGAAGATAAAAACCCTTTATTTGAAAAATGATTTGGCGGAAAAGGGTCTCAAGCCTATTTTTGCGTCCCGATTAAAGAAAATCGGCCGGTTCGTCTATCGGTTAGGACAGCCCCCTTTCACGGGGCAAAGACGGGTTCGATTCCCGTACCGGCTACTACAACCCTTGCTCCGCAAGGGTTGTTTTATTTCTGCTTTATCTCCTTGATTATTGTGCAGATCGATCCCACATTCGTGTTTCTTATTATATATTTATATCTTAGCTCCCTCCCCCTTCATTAAAAGACAATCTTTGTCACAGCTATCATGAAAGAAATAAAAAGCGTTAGTGATTTAATTGAAATATTGAAGACGGATAATTCTGCATACGATGGTGATATTTGGTATAGAGGGCAGGGAGAATTTACTTGGACCTTATCACCTGGGCTCTTACGCACAACCGGAGGACCATCAGAGGGGAGTTTTTTGACTCGATTTAAGCAATCTGCTGGAATGCTGTTAGATAGACACCCTAAAGATGATTTCGACTGGATGTTTCTTATGCAACATTATGGGGTACCTACTAGGTTATTGGATTGGACGGAAAGCCCTTTAACTGCCCTCTATTTTGCAGTATCAGATGTGGCAACTGAAGCAAATGATGCGGCATTGTGGTCGTTAAAACCAACTGAGCTAAATAAAATTGCCGGCATTAGTGTTGGTGAAAAGAATTTCATCCTTTGTTTTGATGATCTGGAGCTTAAAAGCTATTCAGTTGAAGTGTTAAACCAAAATCCAAGAAATAAATTAACACCTTTAGCTACCATTGCCACTAGAAATAATTCAAGAATACAAGCTCAATTAGGAGTTTTCACGATACATCATTTAGATGTTAGACCTATTGAAGATTTTTGCAATTCAAATGAAGTTGTAAAATATCTTATCCCCCAAAATTGTAAAGAAGAGATAAGAAAAGAATTAAAGTTATTAGGGATCAGTAAGTTCACATTGTTCCCGGAATTATCAAGCATAGGCGAAATACTAAAAGGACATTACAAATGAGTTATATAGAAACCAACCCCGTTCAACATGCTACAATTCTCAGAGTTTACTCTGAAAAGGATGAAATTATTGTTGATCCTGAATATCAGCGTAACGGAGGAATTTGGACACCCGAAAAAAAACAGTTGCTTATTGATTCTATTTTAAATAACTATGACATTCCAAAAATATATTTTCATCAGTTTGATAGAATAGAAAAACAAAAGACAGGAAAGTCTTACGCAATTATTGACGGCAAACAACGACTAGAAACCATATGGGCATTCGTTGATGGCAAGTTTTGTCTTTCAGATGATTTCGAGTATCAAGATGATCCTCATTTGAAACTTTGCGGATTAAGCTATGACGATTTATCGAAGGAATATCCGAAAATTAAGATCAAATTTGATTCGTTTGTTTTGCCGATTGTTGGTGTCCAAACTGACGATTTGGATTTGATTGAGGATATGTTTTCTCGATTGAATGAAGCTGCTCCGTTAAATTCTGCTGAAAAAAGAAATGCATTTGGTGGGGATATGGTTAGCGAGATTCGAAAACTTTCTAATCATTCTTTTTTTACTAAAGTGAAATTTGCGAATAATAGATATCAACATTACGAGGTTGCCGCTCGACTTCTATTAGTTGAAATTTCGAAAATAGAATATGGTAAACTTATTGATACAAAAAAAGTGTACCTGGATTCAATGGCTAAAAAATATAAAACGGGAAACATTACTGTAGTTAATAATGTAAGCACAATTGTAAAATCCGTTCTGAATACCATGGATCGTTGTTTTGTGCTTGCAGACAATCTTCTTAGAGCACAGGGTAATATTGTGGTTTTCTATCTACTTTTTAAAAATGCATCCAAAGGTGGTCATAGTATTTCAAGATCATCGTTATTGGCTTTTACAGAAAAAGTTAAAACCAATAGAACTATTGCGGAAACATCTTATGAAAATGCAGATTATGATTTGCTAGAATACGATAGGCTAACTCAACATGGCACGAATGATGTTGCAAATATCAAAGAGCGATTACGAATAATACAGACGGAGTTGTTAGGCTATTCAGAAGAACATTAGCCTAACTTGGTTTAACCTCATGCGCGCAAAATCCGATTGCATAAATCCAGTTTGTCCGATTTACTAGTAGGTGTTGTGCCAAGATTTGGTACAAGTTCTGCCAACTCTATTTGCCCCTACTCCCCAATAAAGGTTTCAAAGCAATTACAAGTAAAATTTTCTTCATTTTGCATGAATTTTAAATAAATAACTATTCATTTTATCTACTTTCCCTACCTTTATGTAGAATTTTTATATGTCGAAACTGGATAAACTAAAAAAACACCTGAAACAGGGTAATGTGTATCGCCGGGAAGATCTTACGCAATGGTCCACTTCTGTTGACCGGCACCTGGAAGAGCTTGTGCAGGAAGGCACTTTGCAGAAACTTTCCCAGGGGGTGTACTATTATCCAAGAATGACGGCTTTCGGGGCGGCACCGCCAGAAGATGAGGCATTGGTACGCAGTTTCCTGAAAGATGACAGGTTCCTACTCACCTCCCCGAATTCCTATAACAGCCTGGGGCTTGGCACTACCCAGCTGTATAATAGCCGTGTTGTTTACAACCATAAACGCCATGGCGAATTCAAACTTGGGAACCGGACATTCAATTTCAGGATAAAGCCTCATTTTCCGAAAAAGGTGTCGCCGGAATTTTTGATAGTGGATATGGTGAATAACCTGAACTCACTGGCTGAAGATAAAAGCCTGGTGTTGAATAACCTTCCTGCCAAGGCGATGTCTATGAATAGGAAGAAGCTGGCACATGCGGTTTCAGAATACGGTGGTGTAAAAGCCAGGAAATTATTTGCCCAATACTTATAAAACACAATTAGCAACAATGCCTGCTGCATATCTTCATGAACACCCGGAATTCAAAGCACTGCTGCAGATTGTGGCTGAGGAAAAAAATATTCTGCCGGTATTGGTTGAGAAGGACTATTGGATCATGCATGTATTATACGGCCTTACAAAAGGTGGCTACGCCTTTGAATTGAAAGGAGGTACATCCCTGTCGAAAGGCTATGGGATCATCCATCGTTTTTCGGAGGATATTGATATTCATATAACGCCTCCACCTGCAATGGGGGTTGCAGAGGAGCGCAACAAACTAAAAGAAAACCAAATCAAGGGCAGAAATGAGTTTTATGATTTCCTGGTAAACAACATTAAGATCGATGGAATTATTTCCTTAGCCAGGGATACCTCTTTTGATGATACCAGGTATTATTTTAGTGGGGGCATACGCCTTCATTACAATAGTCTGTTTGACACGGTTACTGGTATTAAAGATGGAATCCTGCTGGAAGCCGGTTTTGACAAGGTGACTCCTTTTGAAAGAAAAACGATTAGTTCATGGGCTTACGAAAAAGCTATATCTATTGATTCGATTCAAATAGTAGACAATAGAGCTATCGATATCGCATGCTATGATCCCGGGTACACTTTTGTAGAAAAACTGCAGACAATTGCCAGGATGTTTAGACAGGAGCAAGTTGAGAAAAAAGGTGAGAAGCCGAATTTGATGCGTCAATACTATGATGTTTACTCACTCCTCAATATTGAAAGAGTATTGACGTTTATCGGCACAAAAGAATATGAGGAATACAAGATTGTAAAGTTTAAAAAAGACCTAGACATTCCTATCCAGGAAAACCAAGCATTTTTACTGAGTGATTCTACATTAAAGGAACAATTTAAGGTGCGTTATGAAGCAACGTCTGCCTTGTATTATAATGGGCAACCGCCCTTTGAGGAGTTGCTTGAAAGACTTCATTCGCAATTACATCGATTGTAATTTCTTCGCGCTCCCTACCACCCCCATATCACAGCCTTATCAGCTCCATCATTCCTCCTTCCTCCCTTCATTCACAGACGAACATTCTTCGCTCACACTCGAACGTTCTTCGTCCACGGACGAACATCCTTCGTCCACACTAGAACATTCTTCGTCCATGAACGAGGCTGATAAGGCTTTGATAAGAAGAAATACAGGCTGTGAAGCGAAGAAAGAGCGAAAAAAGGAGCCAGATGCACCCAAAATCATATGACGCATAAAAGAGGAAAATTCAAGCATTTTTTTTGGAACAAGTAACTTATTATCAATCAGTTACTGGGGGTTGCAACTAGGTGATTTTTCTTATTTATCACCATATATAAACATTTATAAATCAATTACCAACATCTTTAAATAAAAAAAATGTTTAAAAACGGCTCCCTGATCCAAACATTTTTTTTGTAACATCTGACTGGTTATCAAGCAGTTACCGGGGGTTGTGCAACCCCTGCAACCCCCTGCGTATGTAAGCTCCTATTAGCTTTGTTCCTGTTCATTCACCGGTGATACCTGCTGGAAGATGAACACTAAAACCAAATTGTAAAACACTTTAAATCGAAAAATCATGTCAGTTCTTAACAACGGGATCCTTGGAGGATTCGCAGGAAAAACGGGAGGGGTTATTGGCAGTACCTGGAAAGGCAAACAGGTTATGCGCTCGCTTCCTGCAATCAAAAAGAATAGAAAGCCTAGCCCTGCCCAGGCAGACCAGCGTGAAAAATTCACACGGATTGTAACCCTGTTAGCAGGTCTTTCTCAGCTGTTCCGCACTACATTCAAACGCTACTCAAATTCTGTATCGGGGCTTAATGCGGCGGTGGCCCATAACATCCGCCTGGCCATTGCAGGCGATACTTCGCCTTTCAGTATCGATATCACCCAATTGCAGTTCAGCAGCGGCAATAGCAGTATGCCGAATGTAGGAAGCGTTTTAGCAGCCGCTGAAGCCAACCAGCAGATCACGTTCATATGGACAAAGAACCCCGGTGTAGGAAGAGCCCTTAACTCCGACAAGCTCACGGTGGTTGTGTTTTGCGAAGCAGAGAAGCAGTTTATTTATTACCAGGATATTGCCACCCGCGGCGATGAAATGGCAACCGTAGATGTATCTGTTTTTCCCAACCAATCAGTACACTGCTGGTTACTGTTGGTATCGGAGAATCAAACTGGTGTCTCATCCACTGCCTATATCGGTCAGGTTACGCTTACAAATTAAATGATCACAAATTCATGTAGGCTATTTCGCGATGTTGTAACCATGGAACAAGCCCCAGATATCATTATCTTTAGCCAAACACTCTTTATGAAGAAATACCTTTCCCTCACTTTCCTTATGTTCCTATCCCTCGCATGGAATAATCTTGATGCCCCAAAAAAAGGCTTTGTAGATGTACATGGCATTGATCCGTCTATCAAACCCGGCGATGATTTCTTCCGGTATGTGAACGGGCGTTGGTATGATACCGCAAAGATCGCCGATGACCAATCAGGGGTGGGCTCTTATTCGTTTATGAATATTCCGCAGAAAGAACTGTTGCAACATATACTGGATAGTGTATCGAAAAGTAAACATACTGCCGGAACCATTGAACAGAAAGTGGGCGATTTCTACGCTTCCGGTATGGACACGATCACTATCAACAAGCGTGGTTATGAACCCATCCTACCCATATTAAAACAGGTTGATGCGATCAGCGATCTTCCCTCTTTGCTCAAGTTTGTAGCGGGTGAACTAAAGGCTGGTAACCGCTCTATGATCAGTTTTGGTGTTTCACCAGATGACAAGAACAGCAAAATCAATATTGCCCATGTTTCACAAACAGGGCTTGGCTTACCAAACCGGGATTATTATTTCAAAACAGATCCATCTACCCTTCGCATTCAGCAGGCTTATAAAAAATATCTCAGCAACCTGTTTGAATTAACCGGCAGCGATGCGGCTATGGCAGAAAAAAATGCAACGACTGTTTACGATCTCGAAAAACAGATTGCGGCTTCTCATAAAACAAATATTGAGATGAGAGATGTGAAAGCTAACTACAATAAATTATCCATTGCATCTCTTAACCAAACACAACCCAATATCGGTTGGTCTGCACTGCTGGTAAACATCGGGGCTAAGACCGACTCTGTTGATATGGGTCAGCCAGCTTACTATACTAAGTTAAATGAGTTACTAGGCTCCATTCCTGTTAATGACTGGAAGACCTATCTGAAAGCGACCACTTTGAAAACATATGCTGCAACGCTTAGTAAACCATTTACGGATGCGTCTTTTGAATTTGCGAAAGTAATGTCGGGTCAGGCAGTTAAGCAATCGCGCAGGCAGATCATGACCCAAAATGTGGACGGTTATTTAGGTCAGGCTTTAGGACAACTCTATGTAAAAAGATATTTTAATGAGGATGCAAAAAAACGTGTGCTTGCATTGGTGAACAACCTGCAAAAAGCTTTCGAAAACAGGATCAACCATCTTGACTGGATGAGCGACAGCACTAAACAAAAAGCAAAAGAAAAATTATATGCCATCACCAAAAAAATAGGCTACCCCGATGTTTGGCGCAATTACGATAAAGTGCCCATCGACAGAAACAAATATTTTGAAAACATACTGGCACTTGGCAGGAATCAATACCAGTACCAACTGGCAAAACTGAACAAACCTGTTGACAGAACTGAATTCGGTGCAACGCCATCTACCGTTACCGCGTACTATAATCCCCCATTAAATGAGATTGTATTTCCTGCCGGTATTTTACAGTTCCCTTATTTTGATTTTGCCGCAGATGACGCCATTAACTATGGAGGTATCGGGATGGTGATCGGGCATGAGATGACCCATGCTTTTGATGACCAGGGTGCGCAATACGATAAAGACGGGAACGTAAAAAACTGGTGGACAAAAGAAGACTACGACAAGTTCAAAGTGAAAACAAAAATGGTGGTGGACCTGTATAGTTCTTTCACTGTTTTAGATACGGTTCATGTGAAGGGTGGTCTCACCCTGGGCGAGAACACGGCAGACAATGGTGGTATTGCGATTGCCTATGATGCCTTTAAATTAACAAAGCAGGGACAGGGTTCTGAAAAGATTGACGACTTCACTCCGGATCAACGTTTCTTTTTATCCATTGCCAGGATCTGGAGAGTGAAAACAAGGGACGCGTTTATGCTTACCTACGTTAACACCAACCCGCATTCGCCGGCTACCTGGCGCGTAAATGGTCCATTGATGAACTTTGATCCTTTTTATAAAGCATTTAATGTACAGCCCGGCGATAAGAATTACAAACCTGAGAGCCAGAGAATAAAGATCTGGTAGTAAATATCTTATCCGGTTATCTTAATTTTCAGTCTATGTTTAATTTCCCTAAGAAGAAAAGTAATGAGTTCCTGAATGAAGGAATGGCAAATACGATTAAACTTTTTTGCTGCTGCTTTGGTTTCTTTATACTGGCAATTGGTTCGGCGCAAACTAATAAAACAAAGCAGCCGAACATTGTATTCATATTGGTGGATGATATGGGTTACGGCGAATGCGGATTCAATGGGGGAAAACAGATTTTAACGCCTAATATAGATCTACTGGCAAAGGGTGGCACAGTGCTGGAGAACAGTTACGTTCAACCGGTCTGCTCCCCTACAAGGGCAGCGTTGTTAACTGGCCGTTATCCTACCCATACCGGCATTTACAGCATTGTTCCACCCGGTGCAAAATGGGGGCTGCCACTAAATGAGCGCACCCTGCCCGATGCGCTTCGCGCAGCGGGTTATCGAACAGCCATTACCGGAAAATGGCACCTGGGAGAATCCAGCAAAGCCTATCAACCCAATGCCCGCGGTTTTGATCACCAATATGGTTTCTTTTTTGGCAACATCGACTACTTTAAACATGAACGCAATAATATTCCCGATTGGTACCGTAATGGCGAACCATTGAAAGAAGAAGGCTACAGTACACATCTCATCACCCGCGAGGCTTGCAGCATCATTGAAAAAAATGATGCTAAAAAACCTCTCTTTTTATACATCCCTTTTAATGGCATTCATGCTCCCTACCAGGTTCCTGAGAGCTACCTGAAACCTTATGCCGACTTAAAAGGCAACCGCCAGATACTTGCGGGGATGCTCGCTGCCGTTGATGAGGCCATTGGTCAGATTGTTGCCACAATCGACAAAGCAGGGATGCGCGAAAATACACTGATTGTTTTCCTGAGTGATAATGGTGCCCCGCCCCCAGGTGATAATTCACCTCTGCGCGACTTTAAGGCAACGATATATGAGGGAGGTATTAGAGGTGCTTCCTTTGTGAACTGGCCCGGTCATATACCTTCCGGGAAGCGCATTAAAGAATCGATGCATGCGGTTGATTGGTATCCAACACTGATCGGGCTGGCGGGTGGAAATATTCAACAAACATTGCCGCTTGATGGTCTTAATATCTGGCCCATGATTACCCAATCCAGACCCTCGCCGCATGATGCTATTCTCTCGGTTTCTACACACGGCCCGAATGAAGCAGCGATTAGAATGGGTAACTGGAAATTAATTGCCCTTGGTGCCGGTGAAAACGGCGCGGCCATGAAACCTTCGGCCAAAGTGGCTGCCAAATACGAGCCCCTAGCACTCTTTAATCTGGAAGATGATCCAGGCGAAACTAAAAACCTCGCTTCGCAATATCCAGACAGGGTTGCCACCATGCGCAATCGGCTGCAGGAAATGCTTAAAGGGGCAGTGCCTGCAGGAAAAGATGAATCACCTGATAAAGATTAATCAAAGTATTTATTATGCTACAATTGTCGCTATAACCCAACATAATTTTCCACAAACTCAACCCAATTTACATCCAATGAGATCGGGATATACCTGCCTTGTGGAGTAATTAGAAATTTTGATGGGTAACCACCTACCTGATATTTTTTTTGAATTACATTATCAGCCATCACTACAGGAAAAGAATACCTGAACTGCTGCATGTACTTAGTAACAGTATCCTTATTATCCCTGCAAGCTATTGTAAGAAGCGATATCTTTTCTGGATGAGTAGTGATTGTTTTCTCATAAAATTTCTGTAGATCCGGATGTTCCATTCTGCAGGGTCCACACCAGGTTCCCCAAAAATCAAGTAACACCCATTTCCCTTTTTGCTCTGACAATGAAAACTGTAACCCATTAATTGTTGGCAGATCAATACCCGGTGCACTTATCGCTACTTTGTTTACATTTTCTAACCAATACATATCAAACGAGACTCTATCTGAGAAATTAGCATTGTAGTAGGCTTTTAATGCCGGTTTCATGGAGGGATCTACCAGTGATTCAGCTGATAGAATACGAAAGGCATCTTCTTTATTTGCATTATACTTTTCTAAATAGTTGATATACTCATTATTAAAAGATCTTTCCTGCTTGAAAATAAAGATCATGTCGCGATAATAATAGACACTATTAATTTTGGACCATTGATCTGGTCCATACTTATTGGCAATTTTAAAATACGCGCCGGCTTCTTTTATTTTACTTTGCCTTAATTCCCTATTTGCTATGAAATAGTTAGTGCAGGCATACATCCATCTATACCAAGCTTCTTTTATAAGGAGGTCTGATGATGTTGCAGTATCCATATTTTTTTTGAGTAAATTATTTTTCAGCTTACTGGCTAAAACTCGCAAAAGCTTATCTGAGCTAGTTTTTAAAGCTTTCTTTTGGGATATAATATCATAAATAATAAGGGCATATGTGGCAATCCGGTTCTCGTACAAACTGTTTGTACCTAATTGTGTGTCTATAAATTTATTAACCAGGTATATAAGCTTTGAATCATCGTTTATATATTTCTTCACCTGGATACACAAAAAAAGGGGGCTTGTAATACTTGTAAGACGCTTATCAACTGTGGAAGATGCTTTATTCAATAACAGGGAATGGGCCTCAAGTTCATTTTCATGCACTGTTACCAATCCAAAAAAATCACCAGCAATACCTACATGAACAATATTGCTAACGACAGATAATCCTTTTTGATTGGAAGTAAGTTTTTTGATATAAAAAAAGGCAGAGTCCACACTCTTGCCTCGATGCTGATCAAACCTAGACTTATAAAAAGAATTAAGTTCAACATCAGAATTTGTTTTATCCTGTGCAGAAGCAGATAAAAGAACAATGAATGATAATGTAGCTAATAAAAAATGTTTCATGGACAATTTTATTAAGTATCGTTCGATTCCCTTATTTAATCACCGATTCATCAGGAGATGTTCCTTTGAATTTAACCTGGTATGGCCACTGCTCATCCGGAATCACAACAGGGGGAGTTCCATCTGTGGGTCTTCTCCTGTTCATTACAATAGGCCAATGTTCTGTAGGGGCTCCCATTACAACCAGCCATAAATATTCCGTATCGCGGGGTACTTTAAATTTGGCTGTGCCCGCCGCATCTTTGTATACATCGCTATATACGCGACTGCCATCTTTTTTGGAGGCCACAAATCCATAGCGCCATCCTGCCTTATCAGTCTTCACTGCATTAAACCCTTCGGCACCGGCGATGCCTTTAAAGCTAACCGTTACTTTTTTACCGGCAGAGGGAACTTTCAACTTAATTCCATTGTAACCATAGTTCTGCGGGCATTTATCTTTGGCAATCTGGTACCAGCCATCAGCGGCTGCATTCAATGTTGTTGTGTGCTGGTTAGCATATTGATGGGCAACCTGCTCAATACGCGGCATATCCCATGTAATAAATTTGCGTGATGCATCGAACATCTCATCATTAAACTGTTCCTGGGTTTGATTGGTGATTCTTTTATAGGTCATTACCGGATCATCTCCTTCTTTCGTGGCACGGAAGAAATCACCAAAGAATTCTATACCGCGTTTATTGGACCAGTATTCAAACACATATGGCGAATGATACGTATTGTAAGCATGCAAAAATGAATAATGCGTTCCTTTTAAAAAATCTACCAGGTGGTAATTTTCAAATGTCATCCATTCAGGATATACCTGCCACAACATATACTGTGCAGACATTTCCATGATGGCACCTCTCGGTCCGCGACCATTGTCCTGCGCAGCCATGTATTGAAAGGAATGCCCCAGCTCATGCGCCAGTGCTCCATAGGGCGCTTTGCTCATTCTTACAGCGGGTGTCCACAACATACCTACTTTACCCGTTCCTCCGCCAAATGCAGTGGCACCTTCCCCATTGATCACAAATAGGACCATTTTGTATTTGTCTGTGTAAGACTTTCCTTTTTGAACAAGCTTTAAGTCGTTGACATAGTAGTTGTAAAAACGCTCACATTCTTTCAGGGCCTCATTGGGATCAAAACGCTTTTTCTCATTTGGATTGACAGTAGGATCATTCCCAAATTCTTTATTCCAGAAAATAGCAATATTATCTCCCTGTACCATTCGTTTGAAACTGTACTCACTCTCATCGTTTTTAAAATCATTTTTGACAGGGATACGATATATCGTGTCTGCAAGCAGCAATTGCTTTGCTTCACCACTGGTTTGAGCAGGTAGCAAAACAGAAGAAGTAAGGAGTATAGATAAACACAGGATAAACTTTTTCACAAGCTTTTATTTAAAGGTTAGCATAACGTTATTCCAAATATATTTCCCATACCCACATGGCTACTTCCTTGTTTTTAATGAAATATAGGCAGATATTGATAGGGTAGGGATGGATAATATTTTGGCATAAAAATCTTATCAAAAACCGCTAATTACGGGTTAATCGCGTTGCTGATGTATGGATATAAAACTTCTAATTTGGTGATGAAATTTTACCTGAAAAATATTCTACATGCGTAAACTATCTCTCACCTCTTTGCTGCTTATCTTTTTTCAACTCTGTGTATTTAGCCAGAACAACGGTTTCATTCCTTTGTTAAATGGCAAGTTTACAACCGGTGACAATACTTCATGGAAAAACAATGAGGCAGATGACAGTCAGTGGAAAGATGCACGACTGGGTGAAGTGTGGCAAAGACAAGGCTTTCCGGATTACCATGGTTATGCATGGTATAGGATACGCATCTCCATTCCATCATCCTTAAAAAGTAAAGGCAACTGGAAAGACAGTTTACGCATTTTCCTGGCACACGTGAATGATGTTGACGAAACTTATCTGAATGGTGTGAAGATTGGAAAAACAGGCATGTTCCCTGATGATCCGGGAGGCTATGTAAGCAAGTGGCCCGCGATAAGAACCTATTGCTTGTCTGTGAATAATCCGGTTATCAAATGGGACAAAGAAAACATCATTGCTGTAAAAGTGTTTGATGGCGGAGGTTCCGGCGGAATTTTTATGGGCAGTCCTTATATCGATATGCTTGAAAAGATTGACGGAATCACTATCGATGAATCGAAGTCTGCGATCCGTTATAAAAAAGACGGGAATGCTGAAAAAACATTGCTGTTAACCAATAGTTTTCAGACCAACGTAAAAGGAGAGATTGCCTATACAGTGAAGGATGCCATCAACAATACCATCCTGCGGAATGAAAAAATACCTGTTGAGCTTGCGCCATTGTCTGTAAAAAAATATACACTCACCATGCCGCACAAAATGGGGATGGAAATACATATAACATTTACTGAAACAGGGTCTGGCATCAAACGGAGTTTTGACCAGATCTTGCCTTATATATTAACACCGGCTACTTCAGAAAAACCACGCATCAATGGTGCAGACGTAGTGGGTGTTCGCCCAGGCTCTCCTTTCCTTTTTAAAATTCCTGCAACAGGTAAAAAGCCCATCAGCTATACTGCCGGCAATCTTCCTGCAGGTTTAAGTTTGAACAGCAAGACAGGTATCATCACAGGTAGTATTGCAAAAGCAGGAGATTATACCATTACCTTATCTGCAAAAAACCAACTTGGCAAAACAGAAAAATCATTCCGTATACAGGTGGGCGATCTGCTGGCATTAACACCTCCCATGGGATGGAACAGCTGGAACTGTTGGGGATTGAGCGTGAGTGATGAAAAAGTAAGAAGTTCGGCACTTGCTTTACTGGATAAAGGATTAATTGATCACGGCTGGACATATATGAACATTGATGATGGCTGGGAAGCTCCTGAACGGAGAGCTGACAGTGTTTTGACTCCCAACGAAAAGTTCCCCAACATGAAAGGACTGGGAGACTTTCTTCACGGTAATGGTCTTCGCTTTGGTATTTATTCATCGCCGGGTAGAACAACCTGTGGTGGGTTTTTGGGTTCCTATAAGAACGAGGTACTGGATGCAGATACGTATGCATCATGGGGAGTTGATTACCTGAAATATGATTTATGCAGTTATACAGACCTGTTGCCGCGCCGTAACAGCACACTGGAACAAAACCAGGCACCTTATGTGATTATGCGCGATGGGCTAAAAAAACAATCACGTGATATTGTATATAGTCTTTGCCAATACGGCTCGCAGGAAGTTTGGAAATGGGGACCTGAAATGAATGGAAATCTCTGGAGAACCACAGGAGATATAGAAGACACCTGGAATAGTTTATACCGCATTGGTTTTAGCCAGGCTAAATTATCAGCGTATGCTAAGCCAGGTGGCTGGAACGATCCTGATATGCTGATCCTGGGAATGGTTGGCTGGGGAGAAAACCTGCATCCTACTCGCTTAACGCCTTATGAACAATATACACATATGAGTTTGTGGAGTTTATTATCTGCACCCTTATTGCTGGGTTGTGATATAAGTAAACTCGATTCATTCACACTCAACCTGCTTACCAATGATGAAGTAATTGCTGTTGACCAGGATCGCCTGGGGATACAGGCAAGGCGGGTGATTGACAAAGATTCTACACAGGTATGGATCAAAGAACTTTCAGATGGATCAAAAGCCATTGGCATTTTTAACCTGTCAACGCATTTTAGAAAAACAACTGTTCAATGGAACGACCTGGCTCTTTCCGGCAATATTAATGTAAGAGATCTATGGCAGCAGAAAGATCTTGGGATTAAAAAAGATAGCTACGAAGTGATGATACCACCGCATGGCGTAAGCCTTATTAAGATCAGCAATTTTAATAAGTAGCGGTATCCTATCACTACATCATATTTAACCGATAATAAAAGACATTATGAATAAAATCAGCATACTTACTATTTCAGGATTTGCCAGCCTTATCCTGGGTTGCTCCTCATCACGCACAAATACAAATGCCAACACAAGCACAACACCCGTAGAACAAAAGATAGTGAGCTCCTACGAAGCAGCCATGATAGCTGCTCCGCCTTTGGCTATTGCAGTAGATACTTTTTATAAAAAATACTCAGATGCATTTGGCATCCCCATCGTTTCATCAGCCAAAGTTCCTGACGATGCATTACTGATGGCCCGGGATATTGTAAACTATATGCTTGTTAAAAGACCCGATGTGCGGTCGGCGCTAATGCGTTCAAAAGCAAGAGTGCTTGTAATGGCTGCTACAGAAATGGAAACCGATCTGCCGGAAAGAAGCAATTGGAAAAAACCAACACGGGATGACAGGCGCCTGACACCCGGCGAGCGTGATAATTATGATAAGCCCGGAGGAATTGCCAGTATGACGGACCGCGATTACTGGAACCGGAGAGCACGTGGTATGGGTGGCAATGTTACTTCCTGCGCAGAAGAAAACCTGCTGGGTTACCCGGGCACACGTTATTATGGAGAGAATATATTGGTTCATGAATTCAGCCACAATATTATGAATGCCCTCAGGTCTTGCGATACGACTTTATATAAACAGATACTTGCTGCCTATGAAGTAGCCAAAACCAAAGACATGTACAAGGGTCAGTATGCCATCAACACGTCTGCTGAATACTGGGCAGAAGGAACGCAATGGTGGTTCTGGTCGAACTTTGAGTTCTATGATGGCGAACAAAGAGTACAGACACCGGATGATTTAAAAACATACGACCCTGTATTGTATGCCTTACTTGAGCAAGTATACATTGGTCACCACAATCCTGCCGATGTGTACTATGGCCGTAATATCAAACCTATAAGAAGAGTAACCAAATAATCAGCTAACTACTTTAGAGACGGTGCCATACGAAGCAATGTTTTGGTAAGCAGGAAGAGAAGGATAGATGCTAATCCTGTCATTCCTACAAAAAACATAAAGAAATCATACAGGTTATGAATTTGGTATCCTAAAAATGAAGTTTGTTTTCCATCTGCAGGATATAATGCACTTAATATACCTGCAAATTTCTGTGCAGCTGCCGTTGCCAGGAACCAGACAGCCATCAATATAGAAGCAAATTTTACCGGGGCCAGTTTGTTTACGAGGGATAGACCGATGGGCGACAAACACAACTCTCCTGCTGCATGTAAGGCATACATCACCGTTAGCCATACCATACTTACTTTAACGCCTGAATCTACATTCTTTACCCCCTGGGCTATCCAGAGATAACCCACCCCAAGCAAAAACAATCCGATGGCCATTTTTGCGGGAGAAGAGGGTTGTGCTTTTCCGAGTTTTGTCCATAGCCATGCAAAGAAAGGTGCCAGCATCACAAGAAAAACAGAGCCGAAAGATTGAAACAGGCTGGTGGGTAGTTCTTTGTTGATCAGCGGTAGATGCCTATTGGTTTGCTCGTCTGCAAAAAAAACGAGTGCCGCTCCGGTTTGCTCAAATGCACTCCAGAAAAAAATCACAAAAAAAGCCACGATAAATATCACCACAATTCCTTTTTTCTCTGCTTGTCCAAGCTGTTTATCGGTAAAAACAAGTAACGCGATCAATATGGCTCCTGCCAGCAGTAAGTAAGGAAGAAACCCAAGCACCCGAATATCAATGTACAATAAGGTGATGGTGATAAACAGGTATATAAGGAGAAATCCTGTAATAAAGAAGGGGGATGATTTTTTTACAGGTGCATTCACAGGTACATCCCCAAGGATCTTTCCTGAAGGATCTGTAATATACTTTTTAAAGAGTGCCTGTTTGATCACAACAGCTATCAGCATGGCGATTCCGGCAGTGAGAAAAGCCCATTTAAAATCAGCCGGGTCTCCGGTATCTCCGGCAAAGGCACACAATATGGGACCTAAAGCTCCCCCAAGATTGATCCCCATATAAAAAATGGTATAGGCAACATCCTTCCTGGTATCCTCTTTTGTATACAGCTGACCCACCAGCGATGAAATATTGGGCTTGAACAGACCGTTACCCGCTATCATACAACCCAGCCCGCTAAAAAATAGAATAGTGGATACTTCTGATGCCGAATGATATAGCGAACCGGCAAAAAAAAGAATGATCTCACCAAAGGCCATTAACAAGCCACCCGCAAGAATTGAGCGGCTGTTTCCCCACCACCTGTCTGCAATATATCCGCCGATCAATGGTGTTAAGTAAATAAACCCTGTATAACTGCCATAGAGGTTAGATGCGAAGGCTTTATCAAAAAGCAAAGCCTTGGTCATAAACAAGACCAATACGGCCCTCATTCCATAAAAGCTGAAACGTTCCCACATCTCAATGGTGAACAATAGGTAAAGCCCTTTAGGATGCTTACTGTACACCATTTACTTTTTCTGCTTTTACATAAAACATTTTTTCAATGGCATCCTGTGTGATCACCTTTGCATCACCATCTGAAAGCTTTGTGGTTTTCCATTCTTCAGCCGGAATAAAACTTATTATGTGATCGTTCAGCTTTAGTAAAACCGGCAGGTTAAATCCTTTCACGGCATTGGCCCACCGGTAATTGATGGCACCTTCATCGGCACTGAAATAAAACTCCAGTTTGGGAACCTGTATGGTACGCAGGTATTGATCAAATACTTTACTATAATCATATCCTGCTTTTTGAGAAACATACTTTTCTATATCACTAGAATTAACTGTTTTATGGTAAAAATTACTGTTGAGTCCCCGCAGGATCTTTCTGAAAAGTGAATCATTGTTCAAACCATGCCGGATGGAATGAAGCATATTGCTGGGTTTAGGGTACATATCTCCACTGCCCTGTGCATTTACGTTATACTCGGGTATAACCGTTTTATCATTGCGGATCCCTCTTCTGATACCATGGTTATAAGCATCAGCCGCCGCGGGTCCGAATGTATAATCAATAAAAAGTGTTTCACTGTAATTGGTAAACCCTTCGTGCACCCACATATCAGCCAGGTCATTGGTAGTGATATTATTGCCGAACCATTCATGCCCGCTTTCATGTACGATGATGAAATCCCATTTCATTCCCCAGCCGGTTCCTGAACCATCTCTTCCCCGGTATCCAAACTTGTATTGGTTGCCATAGGAAACCGCACTCTGGTGCTCCATACCTGTATTCGGTACATCTATCAGCTTATATCCATCCTCATAAAAAGGATAAGGACCAAACCAGTATTCAAAGCTTTTCAGCATTTGTTTTACCTGGCCGGGCATATAGCTTTTTGCACGATCGTAATTATAATCCAGTACCCAGTAATTCAGATCCAGCAAGCCTTTTTCGCCAGGGTATTTTTCTGAAAAATTTACATACTTGCCGATATACGGAATGATGCAATAATTACTGATGGGATTTACTACAAACCATTTATAAGTAGCCGTTCCGTTTTTATTATCCTTTTTAAACGCCATTTTCCCGTTCGCTATGGCTACCAGTGTATCAGGTACAGTCATGGTAAGTGATGCCCCTTTATCCGGCTCATCGCTTTGATGATCCTTACATGGGTACCAGACAGATGCACCCATGGCACCCTGGCAGGTTACCGTCATCCAGGGTCTTCCCAATGAATCTTTGGTAAAGGTCCATCCTCCATCCCAGGGTGGCCTGGCAGCTTCCTGTACCTTGCCGCCGTAATAAATATCTACGCGGTTCAATGCCCCCTTTTTTTGTTGAGGAACGGTTACATGCCAAACAAGACCATCTTTATTAAAAGATAGTTTTTGTTTGCCATTGTATAAAATGCTATCGATCACTAAAGGATCCCTCAGGTCGAGTTGCATCTTTTCGTTTTTATTATCCTTCACCACCTTGTAGGCAAGGCTATTGATTCCAACAATTGTTTTTGCGTTATAATCCGGTGTTACAGAAATATCATACCGCATCACATCCCACCAATCCCTTTCACTGTTAATAGCTCCACGCAGTGTATCTGCATGCGTGAAAACTTTTTTGGACTGTGCCAACAGGCTATTACAGAAAAAGAGTGTAGCAGCCACCAACAACAGGCTTCGAAACTTCTGGAGAAAAGGATTCATAAGGGCAGTTTTAGCAAATACATCTCAAATATGGTTTTCTTATGCTGATTGTTGTTTACCGTATTTGACGTAAGATTCGCCATTCTTAACCATTGAATGTCTTTATTCCGTTTTTGCTATATTTTCGGTTATGATGTTTACAACCGCTACCTACCGGCAAAGACGGAAAACACTTTCCGCTGATGTTAACCATGGGATCATTCTCCTTCCCGGAAATGGGGAAAGCAGTATGAACTATACCGACAACCTTTATCACTTCAGGCAGGATAGTTCATTTTTATATTTTACAGGGATTGATATACCGGGTCTTGTGCTGGTAATGGACATTGATGATAACAGCGAGTATCTTTTTGGAACGGAGGCTACCGTTGAAGAAATGGTATGGACGGGTCCAAGGGCAGCTTTACAGGAAGATGCTGCAAAGGCAGGTATCCGGTTTGTAAAGCCTTTGTCCGAACTGGCATCCTACTTACAGGAGAAACAAAAAAAGGGGCAGGAAATTCATTATACAAATCCCTATCGTGCCGAAATAACGCTGCAATTATCTGAATGGTTAGCCATTCCCTGGAAATCCGTTGCAGGTGCTGTATCAGTTACACTGATCAGGGCTATTGTAAAACAACGTTCCATTAAATCGGAAGAAGAAATTACTGAAATTGAAAAAGCGGTGAATATCACCACCGCCATGCATACCGCTGCCATACAAACAGCTTGTGCCGGTATGTCTGAAACAGAACTTGCGGGCATTTTGCAGGGGATTGCTGTGAGCAAGGGAGGTCAGCTTGCATTCCCGATCATACTTACCGTAAATGGTCAGTATCTGCATAACCACGCAGGAAATACCATTCTTGAAAATGGGCAAATGGTAATATGCGATTGTGGTGCAGAAGCCGCTTCTCATTATGCAGGAGACATGACACGTACATTTCCTGTTGCCAAAACATTTACAACCCTTCAAAAAGAATTGTATGCGATTGTTTTGCAGGCGCATGGTTCTGCAGTAGCCGCATTGAAGCCAGGGGTTTTGTTCAGGGATGTGCATACTACGGCATGTGAAATTCTCACGGATGGCTTAAAGAGTCTGGGACTGATGAAAGGCGATACTACGGAAGCCGTTAGAGCGGGTGCGCACGCACTGTTTTTCCAGTGTGGGCTTGGACACATGATGGGGTTAGATGTACATGATATGGAAAACCTTGGAGAGCAATACCTTGGCTATACTGATGATATTAAAAAAAGTACCCAATTTGGATTAAAATCTTTACGCCTTGGACGGGCTCTCGAAGCGGGTTTCGTTGTTACCATTGAACCTGGATTATATTTTAATGCTTCTTTGATGGATCAATGGGAGTCGCAAAACTTGTTAGCCGATTTTATCGATTATAACAAACTGAAAATGTTCAGGCAAGCCGGCGGAATCAGGATCGAGGATGATTACCTGGTTACGCCTGCCGGAGCAAGATTATTAGGAAATCCTTTGGCAAGTTCGCCGGAAGACATTGAAGCGATGAGGTAGTACAAACAATAAAAAAGCCCGTAGTTTATCAGCTACGGGCTTTTTTATTATTTCTTCATTTCTATTTATCTGCTTTAATCCAGATAATGGAAGTTGGCGTTCTGTCAACAAACCTTTGCGGCGGCTCGGCTGCCTGCGTAGGTGTGGTGGTTTGTGAAACAACAGGTGCCGTTTCTGCTTTTACGATCCTGTTATTACGTGCGTAGTTAGGTATCGCTGTAAGTGCAGAGCCATCGGCCCATGAACCTTTGATCACCATTACACCAAACAAAAGATCTTTGTTCCATTCTACAGAAAGGGGCTGGTTTCCAATAGACTTATTGATATCCTGCTGATCGGCTTTCTCAACATTGTATACCAATGGTCCATAACGCAATGCCACTCTTCCCTTATTGCCTTCGATACGCTCATCTGCGGTAAAGCGCTGAACTTCCATAGGCATTTCAAGTTCTATCTTATCACCTGCTTTCCATTTTCTTGTTATCACAGCATATCCTTTCTCAACCTGTATGGCTATTGTTTTACCGTTTACTTTCAACCATTTTAAACCGTTCACTTCTTTATCAGGCGTATACAATTCGCTGGTTGTTCTGTTGGGAACGCGTACATATACTGCAAACTCTTTGGATACTTTTGGATTTACAGTGATGGCCACATTTCCTTTCCATGGATATTCAGTTTTTTGGATCATCTCTACATCTGTACCCGCCACCTTCTCTACATTAATGGTACTACCTATATAAAGATTTACATAGATCGCTTTATCGCCTGTTACATAGGTCCAGGTTGGCAACATCAATAATGTGCGTGGTATATTTCCAACGCAGCAAGGACATACATGCCATGGATCACGGGCCTGTGAAGAAGACAATGGATTGGTATAATAAAAACTTTTACCATCCAGGTCCAGTGACCCTAATAATGCATTGTACATCGTTTCTTCATACAGATCAGCATAACGTGCATCGTGGTATGCAAGGTTCATTTTATACTGGAAGAAAATAAGACCGGCACTTGAACAGGATTCGCAGTAAGCATTGTTGCGCAATGAATAGTTTGGTCCAAACCCTTCCGAAGTTTCACCACTTCCGATGCCGCCGGTAAAATAGTATTTTTTGTTAGTCAGGTTATTCCATAAAGACATCACTGCACTCTGGTAATCTACATCACCTGTTTCAGCAGCAACATCGGCCATGGCTGAATAATTGTAGGTGGCACGAACAGCATGACCAACTGCTTCATATTGCTGCTGCACCGGAACATGGCTTTGATCATACTCGCTTCCGTTCTTACGGCTATCCAGCAGGAATTTAGCCAGGCTTACATAGCTATCTCCTCTTCCGCCTCCTTCCATATCATTTACAAAACGACCAAAACGTACAAGGGCCTGTTCCATCTCCTGGTGCCCATCATACCATTCCTTTTTTCCGGGTCCGATGTTTCTCACCCAGCAGTCAGCCAGTCTTTTAGCTGCATCATATAAACGTTTGTCTTTACCGTTAGTGAGTGTGTAATGGTTAATGGCCGATTCGATAAAATAACCAGACACATACCCTTCATGATCACCGCGGTTACGTGGCGACCAGCGTTCCTTCCATTTGGTGGTATCCCTTAGTGTGTAGGCAGTTTGCAGATATCCATCCGGTTCTTGTGCTGCCAATATAATAGGAATCCATTTTTCGAGTGTTATTTTCATTTTATCCTGAGCGGCAATCATTTGTTTATCGCCCTGTGGATCTACCATTAATGCAATACACATCGCTTCTACTGTCTGGTGAACCCATGCATTAGAGAAGACATATCCTTTTTGTTTTGCAAATTTTTCTCCGCGCAATGCTTTGGCTGCTTCAATAAAATTATCAAGACCACCTTCACCAATGGTAAGGTCTGTTCTTTCATTCTGATCAACACAGTATGGGATCCAGCTGGTGATCATTGCTTTTGCCCTATCGTTCCAGAGTTTATTATCAATTTTATAGCGCTTGGTATATACTACATCCAGGCGTTTTTCTTTAGGTGGTTCATGAACCTTTACTTTGATAGAGGAAGTCTGTTCCAGGTTGCCATCAGATGCAGTCATGGCAAGAACATAATCTCCTACTGCAGAAAAACTGGCTGTTCCTCCTTTCAGGTTATTGGCACCTGTAAACTGAACGGTACCCGGTCCGGAAACTTTTTTCCATTCAACTTTAGTAATCGGCGTTACCGCTTTGGCCGAAGCCAACAGATAGGTTTTACCATTGATCATCACATCTCTATCCAGGCCGGCACTTACTACCGGTGCGGGGCTGGCAGAATTGTCGGTTTTAAATACGATCCATTCCAATACGGTTGCCAGACCCCTGTCTGCAGAATCAAGCTCCAGCCTTATCCTGGTCGTTTTAATTTCATCGAAAGAGGTAGTGTTTAATTGATTGGATTCTTTTCCGAGTCCACTTGCATTTTGTACAGGCACGTATGCACTTCCGTTCCAGTACTGTATTTTGTATGCTTCCGGCAAGCGGATATTCTTATTAAAGTCCGACCAGAATATAGCCACTTCTTTGGTACTAACCGGCTGTGCCCATTCATACTGAACCCATATATTCTGGCGCGGTTGTACCCTGTTATTGGGCCCACCACCAAACCGGTTGCCATTAAAAACAGGAGCCAATCCATCATTTAACGCGGCGGCATTAAAACCTCCGCGCATGGATGCAGTTGTTGTAGCAACCACTGCCAGGTTGGGGCGGGTTGTTAATGGTTTTGCCTCCTGCGCCTTGGCCGGCGAGGTAATCAAATTAGCCACCAATACTGCAACACCGGATAGTATTAACCTGAGATTATTCATAATTGTGATTTAAAATAGAAAGATAAAAGTAAGACCTGCAATGATAACATGCAGGCCCTACTTTGCTCAACTCAACAACCAACTTGCCAATTGAAAATTAATACCCGGGGTTCTGTTTCAGATTTACATTGGTTAACAATGAATTCTGAGGAATCGGGAAAATGATATAGTTACTACTGGATGCAGTGTGCGAAAACCATTTTTTCCTGGTAAACACGCCAAACCTGATGATATCCTGGCGGCGTTTTGCTTCTGCAGCAAACTCCCATCCCAGCTCATCAAGCATTCTGCCGAAAGCAATATCCGCACCACCCTGTGGATTGATCACAGCACCATTCTGCCACTCACCATAATTATAAGAACTGCCCTGCATCAATTGAGCTGCTGTAACAACCGCTTTGGCAGGATTGGTGGTAAAATTTCTTTGTCTTACCTGTGTAACGATAGAAGCCGCCTCTGGTGCTTTGCCGGTACGCAATAATGCTTCCGCTTTCATCAGTAAAACATCTGCATATCTATACAAAGGGAAGTCAACACTTGAACCACCTCTCATGCCTGCCTTGATCTCAAACTTACCAATACGGTATCCTTCATTGGAAGCACTTTCAAAAACAGACTTTACTGTTTTTACATAATTGATCACCAATGCGCCCGTAGTTGCATTGTATTGAGGACCCTGGATCCAGGTATCTTTTAAGCGCTGATCATCCGGATCATAGGTATCGATAAATTGTGGAACTGCACAATTACCGCCCCAAGGCTGAACCTGCATAGGATACACAAGCTGCATAAGCGGATCAAGCGTTTTCATATGTATAACACTTTCTGTTGCGAAAATCTCATCGTAAGGAACACTGAATATGATCTCCTTGCAGGTTTCATTTACAGAAGAGAAATTTTCTTTGTACTTGGCAGCGAGCGCATAGATACCCGTTGCGGTTGCCTTTGTAATAATATCATCACATTCTTTGATACATTTATCCCATTGTGCCGTACCTGTATATACTTCAGCATTCTGGTATACCCTGGCTAATACTGCTTTACCGGCCCATTTTGTGAAACGGCCATATGTAGTTTTATCTACCACTTCCGTTAATAAGGGTATATTTTCAACAAGGTCTTTTACTACAAAGTCATATACCTGCTGACGGGTACTTTGCTTCGGCAGCGTCGTATCTTTAAAATCAGTTACGATAGGCACATTGCCATGATTATCGAGCAAAATAGAATAATAATAAGCCCTCGCTGTTTTTAACTCTGCGATGATATTGGCTTTGCCTGATGGCACAGGAATTTCACCAGACTCAATCTGGAAAATCACCCGGTTTGCATTATTAATGCCTCTGTAACAGTTACTGTACAAACCGTTGGGTTGTCCTTGCGTAGGTGTCCAAACGTGCTGGTGCATACGCTGATAGGTTCCGCCATCTACCCATCCGTTAGGACGTGCCGGGGTAACAATCGCATCAGCAGCTTCTTCCTCCACATCAAAGTATCCCTGCCAGCCTGCCACCATACCTCTGAGATTGGTATATACCGGAGCAATCAGGGATGGTACATCATTGGCTGTAGCCTGGAAATTAGATGCCAGTAACTCGGAGTGTACCGTTTCAGTAAGCTTGGTACAACCGTTGAATAATAGTCCACCAACCAGGGCCAGCAAACCGATCTTTATGTTCTTATAATAATTTTTCATAACTAATATTTTTAACGATTAAAAATTTACAAGTGTACCTATAGTAAAAGTCCGGGTAGTTGGATACTTGTCTCTCTCATCGTTGCCTGGAGCAAGACCGCTTCTGGTAACCTCGGGATCAATACCCTTATAACCTGCAATCGTAATTGTATTCAATCCTGAAACATATACTCTCAGGTTCTTGATATATTTTTTATTATTCATAGGCACATTGTACCCGATTGTGATATTATCTACTTTCAGATGATCACCGTTTTCAATATAGTGACTAACATATGCCTGTGAATTTTTCAACTCTGTTTTTCCGTACACTTTATCGAATGCTGAAACAAGCACATTGTAGTTACCCAGAATTTGCGGCTGTGAGTTTTCATAGAACATCCGTTGAAAGTTCAGGATCTGGTAACCAAAAGCTCCGCGCATTAAAATACTCAGGTCGAAATTTTTGTAGCGGAACGTATTATTAAATCCTACATAATATTTAGGCAAGCCATTTCCTAAGATTTGTTTGTCTTCGATCTTGGCTTGTGCATACGGTTTAGGTTTTCCATCAGCACCTTCAATGATCCATAATCCATTGGCATCAATATCTACTGATTTATAACCCCAGAAATTACCGATAGGTCCTCCAATATCAATCCTGTGCGTTACATCCTGTACAGGTTCGCCTGTACCACCGGCTGTAAAGAAGTTACTGGTTGTTCTGAATTGGTCATTGGATAATGAAACCAGTTTATTAGCATTGGTAGAGAAGCTAAGATTACCCTCCCATTGGAAGTCTTTTTTCTGAACAGCCGTGTAATTAAGCATTACTTCAATTCCTTTATTCTCCATTACACCCACGTTCGCAAGAATGCTGTTAAACAGGTACGGAGGAACAGGAACTGAATAGTTGTATAACATATCCCTGGTGGTACGTTTGTATAGATCCACAGAAGCACTCAGTCTGTTTTTCAAAACACTTACGTCAAGACCAATGTTGAATTCTTCTTTACGTTCCCAACGCAGATCAGAATTGGGGTTACGTACTGGAGAGAGTGATTGGATCCATACACCGTTATTCAGGAACCTTGTACCATAGTTAAGACTGGTAAGAGATAAGTAAGAAGAAGAAGGTGCAATACCTGTTACACCAAACCCTACCCTTAATTTCAGGTCATTAATAAACTCAACACCCTGCATGAATTTTTCTTTCTTAATTCTCCATCCCGCCGAGATAGCCGGGAACGTACCCCATTTATTATTTTCTCCAAATTTAGAAGAACCTTCACGTCTTACACTGGCAGCAACGATATACTTATCAGCATAATTATAATTGATCCTTCCAAAAAATCCGATCAACTTGCTTTCTACGGCATTACTGCTCATAGAAGCTTCTCCGCGGCCGAGTGCATTACCGGCAGCGAGGTTATCATAAGAATACTGATCCGTTGGGAAATCCCAGTTGGATGCAGAAAAATTCTCAATGTACTGATCCTGGTAGCTATACCCACCTAAAACAGTAAGCCTGTGATCTCCAAAACTGCGGGTGTAATCTGCCGTAAGCTCAAGCAGGTTATCAACGTTGGAACTGGTGCTCCTTCCAGCATTTCCATTTCTACCATTCTTAGTGGTAGATACGTGATTTTTAGTTTCTGAAGATCCGGTAAGGCTTGACTGCTTAACATTTGCAGTAAGCAATTTCAGGTTAAATCCTTTGAAAAGGTTAGCCGTAATGTTTCCCGACAAACGCGTTTCCTGCACTTCATTCCTGGCTTTTGTTTCTTTTATATAAGCCAATGGATTATCGTAGAAGTATATATTCCTTTCTTTCCATTTTCCCTGGAAATCATAAATACTGTCTGTAGGGTTACGGATAACAGATTGACGATAGATATAAGTGTTAAAAACACCATCATCATTCCTGGCGCGACTGGTTGCGTTCAGGTTCACTTTCACTTTGCCTTCGAACATTGAGTGATTAATGTCTGCGCGTAAAGTAAGTTGCCTGTTTACTGAATTTAGAAACATACCCTGCCATCCCCTGTAGTTGGCAGAAGCTGTATAATTGGTTGTTCTGCTACCTCCCTGGAATGTAAGATTCTGTGTTTGGCTCAGTGGCAGATCATTGGAAATTGCTTTGAACCAATCTGTGTTCAATCCATAATCAATAAAAGGAAGTCCCTGTTTACTTTTTTCTCTGAATTGAGAAGCTGTGAGGAACTGCGGGCGCCTTGCAATGGTTTGCGCAGTCATATAAGCATTGTATTCTACTGAAGACCTTCCATCTCCACGTAACTTGCGTGTGGTAATTAATATAACACCATTGGTACCGCGGGTACCATAAATGGCAGCTGCAGAACCATCTTTCAATACATCGATCGATTCTATATCTTCCGGCGCAACTGAATTAAGATTACCCGGCACACCGTCAATCAAAACGAGTGGAGAGGTAGATGAGTTCAATGTAGTAATACCACGTAATTGTATTTGGGTACCTGCGGTAGGATCACCAGAAGAAGTTGACACCGTTAACCCGGCTACTTTTCCCTGGATGAGCTGTCCTGCATCCCTAACAAATCCTTTCACAAAATTTTCCTGTTTTACACTCGCTACCGCACTGGTAACATCACCCTTTTTCTGGGTACCGTACCCAACAACCACTACTTCATCGAGGCTATTGACATCTTTGTTAAGCCTTACCACCACTTGGTTTTGTCCTTTCACATTAACAGTCATAGAAGCGTACCCCACGTAGGTAACTATCAATACAGCATCATCTGAAGATACCTGGATACTGAACTTACCGGAAGCATCTGTGGCTGTAATTCCGGAAGAATTTTTAATGGAAACAGTGGCACCTGGCAGTGGTTCACCTGATCGTGCATCGAACACAGATCCGGTAACCGTTTTTGCCGGGACATAAAATTTGTTTTTGTTCTTGTTTTCATTTCTGGCATGAAGCATACTCGTACACAGTAATGAAAAAAGCAGCAGGCAAGCAATGGTCTTTTTCATAAACAGTTTTTTAATGGTCAAATTGAAACTTAAAATTAATATTAATATAATTTTAAAATGACACGATTTTAACTGATGGTAACTGTATTTTAACTAAATCAGAATAAAGAACTTATTCGTCAGGAAATGGTCATAAAGTAGTAATGATTGATCATCACAAATTCAATGGGTTGGTAGTTGTTTAAACATTGATGTATTAAGCAATGATGTTGCTGATTATCAATTGCTATTGATGAGCGGGTGTGAGATGAACCAATTTCTTTTTAGTTATCTCAGGATAGACGCCAATTAAATGTGAACGTACCATGTTGGGAATTGGATTTTTTTTGCCTTCAGACTGTAGTGTAATAATTTTTGAAGCACTCAACGGCATATGACAATCAATACAATTGGTTGTAATAACATTTCCTACTTTTTCAGCAAGCGGACAGAATTGATTGCTACCCGGCGCATGGCAGTTCATGCATTTAACAGATAGGACCTGTAAATTATTCCGCTCCTGTTTGTGCGGGCTATGACAGGTAGAACAATTCATTTGCTGAATGGAACCTTTGAAACATTTACTTGCCTGCAGCAGTTGGTATTGATTACCATGCACATCCAGTTCAGTTGCAATAGGTGTTGTGGTATCGGTCCGAAAATAATCACTGAGTATTTCTCCCGGTTTAAAAAGAAATGGAGATTTAACAGGTTCACGTATCCCTGAGTGGCATGCCGCACAGTTTTCCAGGCGCTGAAGATTGGTGAGGGTCTTATAACTGGTAATATACTTGGCTATTTTTTCGGAAGGATGTTCTGCCTGGTAATCTGCATGTTTAGCCGCGGGCCCATGGCAACGTTCACAATTAATTCCGTAAATAATAGTGGAGGGATTAAAATCATCGACCCTGTATCCTTTACTTTCATGAATGCCGGTTCTTTCAATAAAAGAACTGTGGCATTCAAAACACCCAACCGGTATCATCCTGTCTAACCGAACTTTGTCTGCCGGATAATTCGGACTGTTAACCCATGCTTTTGCCGCAACAGAATAGGTAACAGGCAATTGAAAGGCATTGGGTCCATACCAATAAAGATAGGTTTGCGCTTTACGACCTGAGCCGATCACTACATCAAACGGGAAGGCCGCTTTCTCCACTTCATCCTGGAAAGCCACCTGGAAAAAACGCCCGTCCCTTTTTTCCATCGCAACCTTCAGGTGTGCAGTATATTGAAAATGGTTACTGTCTTTGTGAAAGCTCCCCGCTATATGCTCACTGTTGGCAGGAGAAGTAGTATTGGCATGTGCGGTTGCAGCGTAGCTCCTGGAAATATCTGCATGGCAGTTTACACATTTTTCATCTCCGGCATAGCCTTCCCCTCTCCCATCTATTACTTTTTTTTGTTCCTGCATGCTGCATTCGTAAAAGAACAATCCTGTGGCAACGAGTGCTAACATTACGCGAAACCAACGTTTCTTAAGCATGCAATCTGTTTTATTGATAAGGACGCGTTACCCTGCTTTTCGTGTTTTGACTCTTAATACCGTAACGGAGTATTTTGGAAAGCTATACTGTATTTTTTTGCTGGTGATATCTTTTATTGAAGTCTTAACGGGAACGTATTTGATGGGTTCCGTAAACGAATTTTCAACATCCAGCGATGAGGATGAAATAGCATACGCCGAACCAACGGAAGATAAATTCATACTCCCATCCAGTTTGATATCCATATCATATGTTTCGTCAGATACATTGACCACTTTGATGATAAGGTCGCCATTCGTTGCATCCCTGCCTGCCAGTGCCAGTAACTTATTGGGTTCTGAATAAGTCATTAATAACTGATCATCCAGGTAACAATCTACTTTATCAAGACCTACTTCCAGGCGGATATCATACCACCTGCCTGTTTCAATAGGTTTTGGTAATTTTTTCACCTGCGAAACATTTGAAACAGATTCCTCCATTACCAGTTCGAACACAGCACTGTTATTTACCAAAGCACCGATATGTGCCCTTAGCATAGACCCTGATCCATTCACAGCAAAGGGAATGATAAATGCATTGGTTCCTGAAATTTTTCTCGCCTTCATCTTCAGGGTATAGATTTCAAAAGACCTATCTTTTAAAAGCATCAGCCTTTGCGGCCCCTGCACTGTTTGTGCCATGGCTCCCTCCTGTACTTTCCAGTTACCACGTATTGATTGCCATTCTTCCGGGAGATGATTAAAATCGCTTTTGTAAACTACTTTCCCATTCTCTGTTACTTCAATATCCTTGTATTCTGTTTGTGTATCCCATGTTGCCAGGCCTATCCCTCCCTTGTTACGCGGTTTTGGTGAAGCCGAAGGAATAATCGTTAGCTGCGCCGGGAGGTTCTCATCTGCACGCTGCTCATTCAACATTTTGATGGTGTAATAAGATATTCTTGCAAAACTGCTATCCGACTTAAACTTGATCAGGTTTACGGGCCAGTGTCTTGTATTTACATTTTCAAAAAGCGGTGCGTAGCTCGACATTTTAATGAGGTCGCCATTATTTTCCATTCCCATGATATAGGCTGCATCATTTAAGGCAGCCAGCATATTACCATTGCCAACACCGGCATTGGTAGCATACTCTCCAACATATACCTCATAGTCGCCACGCTTATACCGGTCAAAATGGTCGTAATTGGTAAACGCCCAGTAAGCACCTTTATAGGCATGTTCATCAGCCATATCAGTGACCTGTATACTATCCAGTGTTCTTTTATTAATATCACCGATGCCCATGCTGGAAATGATTTTCACATCCGGGTATTTTCTTTTGATGGCATCATGGAAACGATTGTAGCGAAGTGCATACCATGGACCATGTTGCTCATTTCCTACTTCTACATATTTTAAAGGGAAGGGTTTGGGGTGTCCGTTAGCAGCACGCACTTTTCCCCACTTCGTATTAACATCACCTACCGCATACTCAATGGCATCCAATACATCATCAATTACCGGTTGTAATTCTTCATTACTGATAAAAGTTCCGCTTCTGAACTCACAGGATACACCTGCATTAAAAACATAAAGTGCATCTGAGCCAATATCTTCACAAAACTGCAGGTATTCATGATACCCAAAACCATCACTTGACCAATATCCCCAAACACTAAAAGTGCCGGGTCTTTTTTCAAGCGGTCCAATGGATGTTTTCCAGTTAGGAGCACTCTCTACATTGATACCTTCTACAAAACAACCGCCGGGCCAGCGTACAAAGGCAGGTTTGAGGTCGGCCAGGTATTGACCAAGATCTGCACGTACTCCATTGGGACGGTTCTTATATTTTTTTCCCGGAAAGAGTGAAACAAAATCAAACCATATATTTCCAACAGATCCAAAAGAGAATGCGAAACGTGCTTTGCCATCCGATGCTGCTGGTTTTAATGAACAGGTATATTTTTTCCATTCACCGCTGTTCACCGAAGTAAAAGTATACGCAGCGAGTTGGGTGCCATCCTGCGATAAAAGCATGACAGTGAGCGGACCTTGATAGGTGCCATCTGAACGCGTATAAAAACTCAGTTGGTAGGTTTCTCCCTTCCGGGCATTGATGCCCCAAAAACCCTCGTTCACAAAATAATTTTTACTGCCCGCACCTAATGTTTTGATGCTGATGAAAGCTGATTGCGGGGTAGCTTCTGTTAGGGGATTCTTTTTATCGAGCGAGAGTTCGATATCTGAACCTGCATCTTTTTCCAGTTTCCAATAAGGGAACTCGGTTTTAACGGGCCAGGGCAAACGGAAATTACTGGCACGCCCGTTGAGATTGTAATGTGGTTTCTTACCAGGATTGGGATTCAACATTCCATTTTCAACTACCGATCCGGGAGGTATCCTGCTTTCTTCAAAGCCCCTGTTCTGTATCAACTCGGCATACAACCCACCTTCACCTCCATGACTGATCTCTTCAAAAAAAATTCCATGCAGGTTAGGCGATACTGTGTTTTTTACCCGATCTGTTTGTATCTGCATCAATGCGCGTTGCTGCGCTATGGAAGAAAGACACAGGATGATCGAAAGAACTGACAGGAAAACACGGAACATAATAAAACGTTTGATTAGTAATTATTTAACCACCCATTCATGAACCCCTGTAGCATGATCTTTCGGCAACCTGATCTCCATCCGCAATGCTTTGGTTTTAACAGGTTCAAATTTTACGTTATCGTATTTGTCTTTGGCAAGTTCATAAGGTGTTGTATTTTTTACCGGCACCCAGCTATCTCCATCTTTATAAAGAACCCTCCACGATGCAGGTATCCTGCATCCACCGAAAGGGCCATCATCATACCAATAAACACTGGATTCTGAAACGGTTTGTTCGGTATCAAAATCATACTGAATCCATTCATCGGTATCCTTCTTTGGCCACCAATGCAGGTACAGACCGGATTTGTCTTCTGAATTAGCCGGTTCAAACTGATCATTTAATGCTGTTAGCATCCGTGGATTATTAATGGAGGCGCTTGCCTTACTTTTAGAGGCAAGTGTTGCAGCCGGTTTGGGGCGTGCAGCAGATTCCTGGTAGGGTATCCATACCACCATTTCTGATGGTCCGCGATTGCTCCATGCATAGTAAGGAATGGCTTTTGCCTGCAATTCTGTTTTCAGTAATTCAGTATTGTTTACCTGTCTGCTGGTGGCAGAAGCCGGAGCTGTTAACACCAATACACCATTCAGCAATTGCGGTTCATAATTCTCTTTTACAACTGCCTGTTGCCCCATTACGATATTCTGAACAGCACCATCTTTGTTATCGGGACCCTCCAAACAATATACCAGCGGACCTTTCTGAAAAGCAAAACGACCCTGGTCGTCCTTTACTTTTTCATTGGCCAGTACTTTTTCTATTTCCATTGGCAGATCCATTTCTACCACATCCCCTTTGTTCCATGTACGGTTAAAAACAGCATAACCTTTTTCAACTGTATAGGTCATAGCTTTCCCGTTGATGCGGATAGGTATGGATACCATTTTATAATCAGCGAAGCGATAAAGATCGCCTGGTACTGGCTGTTGTCTTGCCCAGCCCGGGATCCGCACCCTCAATGCAAAAGCGGTTTTTTTCTGTACGTCTACCTGGATCTTTACCTGCCCTTTCCACGGGTAAGCTGTTTGCTGACTGATGGTTACTTTACCAGCGGGCAATGTAATATCTGCCTGGTTGGTCATAAAAAGGTTCACATACACATTGTTGTTATCCTGTGCATACACATACCCTGGAACCGAAGGCATAAACCGTGTTAGATTTGATATACAGCACGCACAACCAAACCATGCACTGCGTTGATGTTGCCCCATGGAGGCAAGCGGATTGGGATAAAAGAAACGTGTACCACTTTGAGAAATGCCTGAAAGCAACCCGTTGTATAATACCCTTTCCATCACATCAATATAACTGGCATCGCCATGCAAAAGAAACATACGGTTATTCCAGTAAACGTTTGCAATGGATGCGCAGGTTTCAGCATACGCCGACATATTAGGTAAATGGTAGGCGGCACCAAAAGCTTCACCGGCTCCGGTTGCGCCGATACCACCTGTTAAGTACATTTTTTTGTTTACCACATCGGACCATATATCATCAATCGCTTTGATATAAGAAGCATCACCCGTGAGTGCGGCTACATCAGCCATACCTGTATACATATAAGCAGCGCGTACAGCATGTCCAACGGCCTCATGCTGATCGGTTACAGGTTTTTGAGATTGGTTATACTCAGATCCTTTGATATTACCATTACCACGTATGTCCAGAAAAAATTTCGCCAGCGCCAGGTATTCCTTTTTGCCGGTTACACGATATAAACGCGCAAGTCCCATTTCTACTACCTGGTGCCCCGGGAAATAAGCAGCCTTACCGGGACCAAAATCTTTTACCAGCAGATCGGCATTCTTAATGGCAATGTTGAGTAATGTTTTTTTTCCTGTTGACAGGAAATGGGCCACTGCCGCTTCATACAGGTGTCCGCAGTTGTACAACTCATGACTAAGATCAGGATCTTTTTCCCATCGCTTTGCGCCAATCCAGGGATGCATTTTGGCGGGCTTCATGGTACGGAATGTATATAAATAACCATCCGGCTCCTGTGCCTCACCAATAATGGTAATGAGGGAGTCTACCGCCTGCTCAAGCTTGGCATCCGGCTTTACCTGTAAAGCATAGGATACCCCTTCTATCACCTTAAACACATCCGTATCATCAAATGGATACTCTGTAATATTTGTAGGGTCCTTCTTTCCTGCTGCTTTCACAAAATTATCAATACGCCCTGTTTCCCTGCATTTCTGCAACACATACGGTATGGTGATCTCCTGGTTAATGGCAATCCGTGGTGCCCAAAATTCATCATGTACATGCACATGATTAAATGTTACAGGCTGAATAGGATAATCCTTGTTCTGTGCCAGTAAAGTACTACAGGAAATCAGCAGGATCAGTGAAGAAACTTTTCTCATAGGGAAGCATTTATGGTATGTAAAACCGGGTTAAAAAACACCGAAACCACAGAAATGGTTCCGGTGTTATTGCCTGTAAGAATCGAATTAACTACAAACAACATGAGAAATCTAAAATAGAGAAGAATTATTAATTGTCCAAAAAACACTTATTTATTTCTAAGAAACTTTATTACTTAATCATCATCACATCTATACATTTATCAACTATTCCCGTATTTTCAGGGTATGATAAGGTATCACAAACAGACACGTATACTGGTGGCCATCGACTGTATCATATTTGGCTTTGATGGTATGGAGCTGAAACTGTTACTGGTTCAGCGGGGGTTGGAATATGAAAAAGGGAAATGGAGTTTGATGGGTGGTTTTGTGCAGAAAACAGAAGATTTTGAAAAAGGGTCCGCGCGGATATTAAAAGAATTGACGGGGCTGGAAAATGTATACATGGAGCAATTAAATGCTTTCGGTAATGTGAACAGGGATCCGATAGAGCGCACCGTATCGGTTGCTTATTTTGCTTTGATCGATATCCATCAATACGAAAAACAGATTAATACCGAATTTCACGCCGGATGGTTTCCCATTAAAGAAGTGCCCAAACTTATCTTTGATCACCAGGAAATGGTGGAAATGGCGAAACAAAAGCTACGTTACAAAGCAGCATTTCATCCTGTACTTTTTGAATTATTACCCGAAAAATTCACGCTGCCTCAATTGCAGAGCCTGTATGAAAGCATTTTTGATACACAGTTCGACAAACGCAACTTCAGCAGGAAGCTCCAGTCTACCAAGCTATTGGTTAAGCAAAAAGACAAAGACAAGAATAGTTCCAAGAAAGGGGCCTATTACTATAAACTTGACAAAAAAAGGTATGAAAAGAATTTTCACGCCTTTCTCAACTTCATCCCCAACCCGGGAAATATCAAATAGCAGGAAAACATTTTCCTGTTTTTTTTTATTTTCATTTATAAAGTGTTATTTTGACACGAATTGCTAAAACACATTGCTTCCCATGCAAAAAAAATCATTCGTTATCGGGGTTGATTATGGTACCGACTCTGTGCGCTCTATCATCGTTAACAGTCTCACAGGTGAAGAAATTGCCTCATCTGTTTTCCACTATCCCCGCTGGAAAAAAGGTCTTTACTGCGATCCGGATAATAACCAGTTCCGGCAGCACCCGGCTGATTATATAGAAGGGCTTGAACAGACCATTGTGGATTGCCTGTCCAAAGCAGGACTCAGCGTAGCAGAAAACATACAGGCTATTGGTATTGATACCACCGGATCATCGCCGGTAGCCGTGAATGAAGCCGGGTTACCGCTTGCATTGGATCCTGCATTTGCAGAAAACCCGAATGCCATGTTTGTTTTGTGGAAAGACCATACCTCTACAACAGAAGCGGCCCAAATTAATGACCACGCTACAAAATTTGATACAAACTATCTGCAATACGTAGGGGGTATTTATTCTTCAGAATGGTTCTGGGCAAAACTATTACACATTCTAAGGATAGATAAATCCGTTCGCGATGCCTGCCATTCATGGGTGGAACATTGCGACTGGATACCTTTTCTGTTAACAGGCGGATCACATATTTCGCAATTAAAAAGAAGTGTATGTGCCGCAGGACATAAAGGTTTATGGGCCGAAACATTTGATAGTTATCCGCCAAATGATTTCTTCAAATCGCTTGACCCGTTGCTCGATGGTTTTGTGGATACGCTTGGGAAAGAAACCTATACCGCTGATCAATCAGCCGGCACGATCTCTAAATCATGGGCCACCAGGCTCGGTTTGCCGGAAGATGTAACTATAGCAGTGGGTGCATTCGATGCCCATATGGGTGCGGTTGGCGGACAGATCGAACCTTATCATTTAAGCAAAGTGATGGGTACATCTACCTGTGATATATTGGTTGCGCCCGTAAATGAAATCAATGACACACTTGTAAAAGGGATTTGCGGACAGGTAAATGGTTCTGTGATTCCCGGGATGATTGGTCTCGAAGCAGGCCAGTCTGCATTTGGCGATACCTATGCATGGTTTAAAAATATGTTGTTGGGTCCTGTATTTTCTATCCTTTCAAAAAACACTACGTTAACACCTGAACAGCTTCATCAACTTATGACAGAACTGTCTGACAATATTTTACCTGAGCTAAGCGCAAAAGCGGCGCTATTGCCTCCTGATGAAAAAGATGAGCTGGCGATCGATTGGTTTAATGGTAGGAGAACACCGGATGCCAATCAATTTCTCAAAGGCAGTATACATGGATTGAACCTCGCAACCGATGCGGCAAGAATTTTTAAATCGCTGGTAGAAGCCACCTGTTTTGGTGCACGTATGATAACAGAAAGATTTGTGGAGCAGGGAGTTCCTGTGAAAGGGCTGATCGGACTGGGGGGCGTAGCCAAACGTTCTCCTTACATTATGCAGGTAATGAGCAACGTTATGAATATGCCTATCAGGATTCACAAAAGTGAACAAACCTGTGCATTGGGTGCCGCCATGTTTGCCGCCACATCAGCTGGTATTTATCCAAGGGTGGAAGATGCGATGCAGGCAATGGGGCAAGGGTTTGATGCAGAATATATACCCGAGCCGGCACAGGTTGCTATCTATAACATCAGGTTCGAACAATACAAGAAAGCAGGTCAATTCACGGAAAATAATTCCAACAAGCAATAACTAAAAAACGATCACATCCTGATCGCCTGAACCGGTTTATGAATAAATATAAAGCAATCAAAACAGAAGCTTACAATGCTAACATGCAGCTGCCCGAACTAGGGCTGGTACTTTTTACATTTGGCAATGTAAGTGTTGCAGATCATAGCATTGGCGTGTTTGCCATTAAACCAAGCGGGGTTCCTTACGCGGAACTTTCACCTGAAAAAATGGTGATCGTAGATTTTGAAGGAATAGTGGTAGAAGGTTCGCTCCGCCCTTCATCTGATACAAAAACACATGCTGTATTATACAAGCAGTGGACAAATACCGGCAGTATCGTTCATACACATTCAACTTACGCAACGGCATGGGCCCAGTCACAGAAGGACATCCCTGTATTCGGAACCACACATGCAGATCATACCGTATCTCCTATCCCCTGCGCTCCGCCAATGAGTGATGAAATGATCAAAGGTGATTACGAATTTGAAACCGGGTTCCAGATCATCAATTGTTTCAGGGAACGGAGATTATCATACGAAGAACTGGAAATGATACTCGTAGGCAACCATGCCCCATTTACCTGGGGCAAAACTGCTGCCAAAGCTGTATACAATGCAGCAGTGCTGGAAGAACTGGCAAGAATGGCGATGCTGACTTTACAGATAAATTCTTCAGCGCCGGTATTAAAAGATGCACTCATTCAAAAACATTTTGAAAGAAAGCACGGACCTCATTCATATTATGGACAATAAATAAAAAACAAACATGATCGATCTGAAAACACGGGAAGTCTGGTTTATTACCGGTAGCCAACATTTATATGGAGAAGAAACATTATTGCAGGTTACCCAAAATTCAACAACCATTGCCCATGCACTTAATGAAAACCCCGCAATACCCGTACAGATTATATATAAGCCCACAGTAAAAACAGCAGAAGAAATTTACAGCATCTTCCAGCAGGCAAATAACCATACTTCCTGTATTGGTGTTATTACCTGGATGCACACGTTTTCTCCAGCAAAAATGTGGATCCCGGGTTTAAAAATATTACGCAAACCGCTGCTTCATTTACATACACAATTTAACAGGGATATTCCCTGGAATACCATCGACATGGATTTCATGAACCTGAACCAATCAGCGCATGGCGACAGGGAATATGGTTTTATTATGAGCCGGATGCGGTTAAACCGGAAAGTAGTGGTAGGTCATTGGCAGGACCAGGAATCGATTGCCAAAGTAAGTGGCTGGATAAGAGCGGCTGCCGGATGGAATGATTGGCAGGGCGCACGCTTCGCAAGATTTGGAGATAACATGCGCAATGTGGCTGTTACAGAAGGAGACAAAGTGGAAGCAGAAATAAAATTCGGCTATTCGGTTAATACCTATGGTATAGGCGACCTGGTACAGGTAATTAATGATGTGAAAGAAAGCGACATCAATCAACTCGTAGACGAGTATCATTTGCAATATGCTGTAGTACCTGCTTTGCAAAAAAATGGTAACCACCATCAATCCTTACGTGAAGCTGCCGCCATTGAACTGGGTATTGAACAGTTTCTTGAAGAGGGAGGATTCAAAGGATTCACCACAACATTTGAAGATCTCCATGGCATGAAACAATTGCCGGGAATTGCCGCGCAAAGACTCATGAACAAAGGATATGGATTTGCGGGTGAGGGCGACTGGAAAACTGCCGCACTGGTTCGTGCCATGAAAGTGATGGGGAGTGGATTAAAAGGCGGCAACTCTTTTATGGAAGATTATACCTATCACTTTAATCCTGATAATGCAATGGTACTTGGCGCACATATGCTGGAAATATGCGAATCTATTTCAGATGCAAAACCAAGTTGCGAAATTCATCCACTGGGGATTGGCGGAAAAGCAGATCCGGTAAGACTGGTATTCAACTCCGGACCTGGTCCTGCAATTAATGCTTCTATTGTTGATATGGGTAACCGTTTCAGATTATTGGTAAATGATGTGCTGGCAGTGGCCCCTATCAACAGCTTACCAAATCTTCCGGTAGCAAGGGTTTTATGGAAGCCTTATCCTGATATGAAAGTAGGATGCGCCGCATGGATACTCGCAGGTGGTGCTCACCATACCTGTTATTCACAAAATATAAGTGCAGAGCAAATGGAAGACTTTGCAGAAATGGCAGGTATTGAGTTTGTACTCATCAACAATGACACAAAAATTTATCAATTCAAAAATGAACTCCGCTGGAATGAGGTTGCTTATAAATAAGTGTATATAACTACGATTGCTAACATAAAAAAAATGCCATAATGAAAGGACTTGCCACCATTGACATTGTTGTATTTCTCGTTTACTTTATCCTGATAGCAGGATACGGTATATGGATATATCAACGTAAGAAAAAGTCTACAGCCGACACCAAAGATTTCTTTTTAGCCGAAGGTTCACTCACCTGGTGGGCCATTGGCGCATCGCTGATCGCTTCTAACATTTCAGCCGAACAATTTATCGGCATGAGTGGTGAAGGTTTTTTTGTAGGTACTGCAGTAGCTGCTTACGAATGGATTGCCGCGCTGGCACTCATTATCATTGCCATATGGTTTATGCCTATCTATCTTAAGAACAGGATATTCACCATGCCGCAGTTTCTGAAAACCCGCTATAATGAAACAGTGGCGTTGATCATGGCTGTATTCTGGCTTTTCTTGTATGTATTTGTGAATCTCACTTCCATACTTTACCTGGGAGCGGTAGCCATTAATGGTTTGGCAGGAGGCCAACACCTGCACCTGGTAATGGTTGTATTGGCTGTATTTGCCCTTTTCATTACGCTAGGTGGCATGAAAGTGATTGGGTATACAGATGTAATACAGGTAGCCGTTCTGATTATAGGCGGATTGGCAACTACCTACATGGCACTTTTAATTGTTAGTGAAAAGTTTGGAATGGGTAGCAGTGTTATTGCAGGATTTAATACACTGCTCAAAGAAGCACCCGATCACTTTCATATGATTTTGAAGAAACCAGGCCCGGGCTCATCACAGGAAGACATCAACAAATACCTTGTTTTGCCAGGCATCGCCATGTACTTTGCCGGTCAATGGATCGTAAACCTCAACTACTGGGGATGCAACCAATATATCACCCAACGGGCGCTTGGTGCCAACCTTAAAACAGCACGTACAGGTATTCTCTTTGCCGGGCTGCTCAAATTAATGATGCCGGTGATTGTGATGCTTCCTGGTATAGCAGCTTATGTGTTATATAAGAACGGGCATCTTCCGCAACTGGCGGGGGGAAGCAAGGATGGTGCATACTCTGCTATACTTGGTTTTCTTCCAGCCGGCTTAAAAGGCTTATCGGTAGCCGCATTAACAGCCGCTATTGTAGCATCGCTTGCGGGCAAAGCCAATAGTATCTCTACCATCTTTACACTTGACATCTATAAAAAATATATTAAACAGAATGCAGATGAAAAGAAGATGGTATGGACAGGTCGCCTAACTATTTTAATAGCCATGATACTGGGCGTTGCATTTACGTGGAATGATACACTAGGTATTGGTGGCGAAGGTGGCTTTACTTTCATCCAAAAATATACAGGCTTTATCAGCCCGGGCGTATTTGCCATGTTCATACTGGGTATGTTCTGGAAAAGAACAACCGGCTCTGCGGCCATTGCAGGGGTTATCGCAGGGTTTGTATTGTCTGTATTCTTTAACAATTATGCCCCGGCACTACTGGGCAATGAAACCATTTTATATACTGCTTACCCTAACGGAAAAGGCGGATATGAAATACCATTCCTGATTAATATGGGCTGGTCCTTCTTTTTCACAATGGTGATCATGATCGGCATCAGCCTGGGTGGTCCGAAAGTAAATCCAAAGGCATTTATTTTCGAGAAAGGCATGTTTGCCATTAATAAATCTGTACTCGTATTAATTGTGATGACAATACTCCTGCTTACAGCATTATATGTTCGCTTCTGGTAAGTTGCGCATGATCACTATATCTAAAGGGGGGCTTACTGGCAGGTAAGCTCCCCTTTTATTTTGCCATAAAAGTCATCGCCAGCTGCTAATTTCGGACTATAACGTATTAAATTCTGACAGGTCGCCCTCCATTTTAAAAACTATCTTGATACCCAAAAATACACTTCATGAAAAAAAGCATCGGCTTCCTTTCAAAGCTTGTTTGTTGTATGCTGTTTAGTTTCCTGTTTTTGAATCTGCTATACGCACAAAAACAAACAACTGCTTTTTCTTATACCGTATCCATGCCCGAGCCATCAAAGCACACTTACCATGTGGTCTTTCAATGTGTAGGAATAAAAAAAGATAGTATTGAATTTAAAATGCCTGTATGGATGCCGGGATATTATCAAATACTTGATTATGCACTAAATCTGGAAAACTTCAAAGCAGTGGATGAATCCGGCAAAGAATTAAGCTGGAAAAAAAATACCAAAAACAGTTGGCTCGTTCAAACAGAAAAATCAGTTACTTGTATTCTTTCTTATGACATCAAGGCAACCACCTCTTTCGTTGCATCTAACTACCTCGATGAGAACAGGGGTTATATTGCACCAACCGGTTTATATCTTCATCCCTCAGGATTTATCAACCACCCGGTATCCATAACTATCGAGCCTTATAATAAATGGACAACTATCGCCACCGGGCTGGATCCTGTAAAAGAAAATTCAACTACTTTTTCTGCGCCCAACTATGATATTCTTTACGATAGCCCCGTTCTGATGGGCAACCTGGAATCTTTTCCTCCTTTTATGGTAAACAATATTCCGCATTATTTCATTGCCTATAAGGCGGATAAGTTTGACAGGGATCTGTTTATGAACGATCTAAAAAAGATTGTTACTGCAGCCTCCAATATAATTGGCGACATACCTTACCAACACTATACTTTTATCGGAACGGGACCTGGAGGCGGGGGAATTGAGCATCTAAACTCAGCAAGTGTGGCATTCACAGGTGGTGAATTAGTGAACGAAAAAAGCAGGATAAGAACCTATAATTTCCTTGCACATGAATACTTCCATCACTATAATGTGAAACGTATCCGTCCCATTGAACTGGGACCATTTGACTATGATAAGGGCAGTAAAACAAAAATGCTTTGGTTATCTGAAGGGATTACCGTTTACTATGAGTACATTATTTTAAAGAGAGCAGGATTAACAACAGAAGAAGATTTTTTACACACTTTTCAAACGTCCATCAAAGACTATGAAGCAAAGCCAGGTCGCCATTTCCAGACACCTGCAGAAGCCAGCTATCAGACATGGAGCGATGGTCCGTTTGGTCGCACGGGTGATGATGTAAATAAAACAATCTCCCCGTATGATAAAGGTCCGGCTCTTGGAATTCTGCTTGACTTAAAAATCAGACATGAAACCAAAAACAAAAAATCATTGGATGATCTGATGCGCCAATTATATCAGGTGTATTATAAGAAAAAAGGGAGGGGATTTACAGAAGATGAGTTCAGACAGGAATGTGAAAAAATAGCCGGAGCCAATCTTGCTGACTTTTTTGATTATATCTATACGCTGAAACAGGTTGACTATCCCAGCTATTTGAACTATGCAGGACTGAGTATCGATACTGTATCAAAAGAAATTCCGGGTCCCTGGTTAGGCTGCGGTATAAGAGACCGTAACGATACTTTATGGGTAACAAATGTAGAATGGCAATCGCCTGCATGGAATGCCGGCATCAGAAACAGACGTGCCATTTTGCAGGTAAACGGTAAAAAAATGACTGCGAAATCTTTTTCTGATCTGCTTGCCTCTTCAAAAAATGGTGATAAGATCAGCATCCAATTTGCAACTGCATCCGGTACAAAGGAAGCAGATATCGTATTAGGAATAAAAAAAGAAGCGCCTTATACCATCAGCAAAAAAGATAATCCCGATGCCTTGCAGTCGGAAATATTGAAAAGTTGGTCAAGAAGCGACAGATAGAATAATAACGCAGTATTATCTTCCGCCAGGGGGACAATACTGTTTCAGGAAATTGGCAGACAAAGTAGTTCTGTGTAATCCTGTTCCTTCTCCTTCAGAAATTCCATGTGTTCTGTTGGGATAGGGCATGAAAACAAACTGCCTGTTATATTTTATCAATTCATTCAAGAGCATTTCTTCACCATCGTAGTGTACATTATGATCGCCTGTGCCGTGCAGGATCAGCAGATGCCCCTGCAGGTTCTTTGCATAGGTGATGGCAGATCCTTTGATGTAATCTGCTTTGTTATCCGGCAGCAGTCCCATAAACCGCTCTTCATAGATACTGTTGTATACCAACTGGTTGGGAACACCGGCACTGGCAATACCCACTTTATATATTTCGGGAAATCTGAACAACAGGTGCATGGTTGTGGAGCCGCCGCCGCTGCCACCAAATACAGCCACACGCGTTGGGTCGATGAATGGCCATTTGATAATTTCTTTTGCAGCCATTGCCTGGTCGTTCGAATTCAACCAACCCAGGTTCCTGTAAATCGCTTTCCGCCAGCCTCTCCCTTTTGATGCAGGTGCGCCTCGACCTTCCACTGATATAAAAATGTATCCGCTGTCTACATTAAAAAAGCCACCGCCTCTTCCAACGCCTGACACATCAGTTACGGTAGTAGCAAAAGGCTCAGAATACACAGTAAAAATTACAGGGTATTTTTTTGCAGGATTAAAATCAGCCGGTTTCACCATCCAGCCATCCATGGTAATTCCTTCGGAAGTGGTCACTGTAAAAAAACTCGTTTTAGCTGCTGCGGGATTGGCAACAATTTTGCGCGCAATACTTTCTGCAGGATTAACCGGTTGATGCGAAGGCATTTCCACCCATTCTGAAGCCGGCATATAACGATACCCAGAAAAGTTATGCAGAGCCCATCTGCCATCTGGTGAAAAGGAATAGCTGTGCGTACCGGGTAATCCAGATGGCGTAACGCGTTCAGCATTACCCTTACCATCGAGCTTTGAACGGTAGAGATAGCGCTGTGTGGCTGTATCAGGCGAAGCTATAAAGTAAACCCATCCGTTTTTTTCATCTTTACCACAGATGGTTGTGATATCAAAATTCCCTTTGGTCAATAATATCTCAGAACCATCGAGCCCCACACGGTATAGATGACGCCATCCGTCTTTTTCGCTGGTCCACAGAAAAGACTTTCCGTTACTTAACCAATCCCAGCCATCACCACCACCTCTCCAGAATGCTTTTAAATCAATCCAGGCTTCATCCGTTTCATGATATACCATCTTTGTGGTACCATCAGCAGGATTGGCTGATATCAAATTGCTTTCATTCTGTGCCCTGTTCATTTGTTGTAAGATCACCTGGCTTCCATCGGGCAACCACTCCATGCGCGTAAGGTAATGCGTAGCGGGATCACCGGCTATCGAAAGCCATTGCAACTTGTTTTTACCAAGTGTAAAAACACCAACCTTTGCTTCAGCTATTGCCTCTCCAACTTTTGGGAAAGGTAATCCAATGGGTTTTGAGTAATTACTATCCGTATTGTTGATCAGGTAATAAGTCTTCACCTTTGATAGATCCATTTGCCAGAATGCTATCTGCCTGCTGTCAGGGCTCCAGCGTAATCCATCTGTACAGAATAATTCTTCACTGGATGCGTAATCAAACCAGCCATTTCTTTTCGTATCATTTCCATCACTGGTGATTTGCTGTACTTCTCCGTTATTTAAATCTTCTATATAAATATTACTCTCATACACATAAGCGAGTTTATTTCCATCAGGAGAAAATTTCGCGTTCAACAATTTGCTTTCGCCAAATTTTTTACCGGCCTGAAAAAACTTACCGGACACCCTGTCAAATATCCAGATGCTACTGAAACTATTATGATAAATACGTTTTGCATTAACGTAAAAAAGTATCTTCTGATGATCGGCTGAAAGTACGGTTTGTTGAAAACGACCGGTGGATGTATTACCCGGAATTGTAAGCTGATCAGCTTTCACTAATACCGTTTTTGTAAAGGCAGGTAAATCCGTTTGTGTCAGTGCCCCATTTTCAATAGACACATAACTGTTTCCATCTTTGCTCCAGTTAAACTGTGCATGAGAAAATATAACAGACAGGCAAAGTATTACGGTTAGAAAAGTGCGCATTCTATTTGGGTTTCACCAAAAATCGTTTCAATAGAAGGGTAAGCATATGCCTGAATTAATCAAGAGTTAACAGATATTGTCCAATTCCATATTTATCCCAATGCAGCACTTTTTTCATCTATGAGCGTAAGAATAATGGAAATCTCTTTTTTTAGCTCGGCTATCAGTTCACCTGCCAGGATCTCATCAAACTTATCCAGCTTATTAAGTTTGGCAGCAATTTCGGTAACCACAGGCAAACCTCCGGAAAGTCCTGTGCCTTTTAGTTTATGCGCGGCCTCCATGATACCTAGAGGATCTTTATCAATGTATCGGGCCTCTATCTCGTTTTGTGATTTGGGCAACTCTTTTTTCAAAAGTGCCAAAAAGCCTTTCAGGATAGTTGTATCATTATCAAAATAGCCCTTAACCTTCTCGTAATCAAAATGAACCATATGAATGTTATTGTTGCAGTTCTTTTCGTTTACAAAGATAAAGAGCCTGTATCGTTTAACATTATATAATAATATTATTATATGTTTCAACAACCCTACAACATCTAAAACTTTCGCTACCTTACATTCGATTCATTTTTCATTCTAATAAGGACCGCTTTGAAAGCAAATAATTTCGAACATATCATCAAGCACAAAAGCAGGTCATCACTCGACGCAAAGCAGCGCATTACCTATAGCTTTAATAATGTAGAAACAACGATTACCGGATCGATGGAAGAAGAAGGCAATATCATCTGCCTTTATGAATACCGTGGCATCTATGTGGGTACTGAATTCCTCATTTCTTTTGCAAAAAATTCTGTCTCCTATAAACTCATCAGTGTTGACGAAAATGAGAATGAACTGGTTGGTTAACCTGTGATCCTCCTGTGGTAATTGATCTGACCCAGATGATAACTAAAGTGTGCAAGTAAGTGCAGTAAAAAATAACGCGTAGTCATCTCATAACCCAGCACTTTTTCCGGATACTCATTTTCCAGGACAGATATATCCAGCGACCGGATAGTTTCTACTATTATTTTTTGCGCAGCATCTATTTTTACAATCAATTCTTCAACGGGAATATTTTTAAGTGAAAACTCTTCGGGTCTGTTTCGGATATAACCGCTGTTTCCTAATACTGTACCAATATAATATTGCGTATTTCCTAATAAATGAAGGCAAAGGTTTCCTCCCGGGTTATTAATCCCGCTTACGTTTAGCCACATCTTAGCCGGATCAGTATATGCCAGCATTTCCGTTTTTAATCTATTAATATCCCTTTCAAATAATAAAGCGAGATCGTTGACCATACATTTTTTTTAAAATGATTTACCATGCGTTTGCCTGATAAGCATCCTGCTAAATACTGGAAAAGTATTCATCATTTTTAAAAATAAGGAAGTAACAGTAGTTCCGCCAAAAAAATATTGAACTGTTCTTCCTATCTGTGTTCGGTTGGCGAATTGTTTTTTCCATTGCGTTTGGTAATTCTCTTCCAGCTGGCTTTGCGTTATCTGACCGTTCAGGAATAATAAGATATTATCAAACGCTATCTTCGATGCATGCATAGCCATGCTCATCCCATTGCCACACAAAGGTGTGATCATTCCGGCTGCATCACCTATCATGAGTATGTGATCCTCTACAAGTGATTTCTGCTCAAAACTAATTTGCGATATGGTTACCGGTTGTTCGTAAAGATACTCCGCTTCATGGAAGATTTTTTTCAGTTGTACATTTTTTGAAAGGATCTCTTTTTCCATCACAGGAATAGAGTTCCGGGATTTTTTAAGATTTTCTGCTGTGGTGAGATAACAAAGACAACTTGTATCGTTTTCTATGAGCGACATACCACAATAGCCATCATGAAAATTGTGCAGGGCTATCGTAGCCTTATCATGTGGATAACGGATATGATACTTAACTCCAATGAGGTTATTGATCTTCCCGGGTTTTGTATGCACGAACTTTCGGTTCCACTTAAGATCAAGGTTACTTCGCTTGCCGAAAGACCCTGCTGCTATGCATGCAGTATAATTTATTGAACCCGCGTGAATGTTAAAATGATTGCCGCTATAATTTACATCCTGCACCTTGTTACCAGTAAGAACAGTTACTCCCTTTTGTTTGGCAATTTGATACAATGTATCATCCAGCAGGTAACGGCTTACTCCGAAACCTCCGAGTGGAAGTGAAAAATCATACCCTTTTCCAAGAGCATCGGAAACATGGAGTTGGCTGATCTCCGGCAATTGCCATTCATGAAAAGGGATACCGCAACGCATGAGAAAATCGCGGCTCTCCATACTGATATATTCACCGCATACCTTATGGAAAGGATACTGCTCTTTTTCAAAAAGAATAACGCGATAGCCGGCATTGGCTCCCTGGATGGCAAGCGTAAGCCCGGCAAGACCACCACCGATAACCGCTATATCAAAATCACAGGATGAAATATTATGCATGTTTCCAGGTAACTAAGTGACGGAATGCCCACATCCATTTCACAACCGCTTTTTCCAATTGCGCTTTCGCGCAAAGTTGCTCCCACTCATTTTTTAGAAATCCCCTCGCCACACTCAAAGGCGCATCATTCTTTACAAGATAAGAAGAAGAAAACCATTGGGTCAATAAACGGATAGAATGGTATGCTATGCTATGCCGGTGCAGATCATTAATAAAAAAACCTATCCGGCTGTTGGCGCGCATCCACTGAAGCTGATTTACCAACTGCTCATCCGTAAAATGGTGACAGAATAAACTGGAAAAAATAATATCGGGTTTTGTTTCAAACTTTACAGCTGCATAATCACTCGTCATCCACTCTGCATCGGGTATAGGACCTGATCGTGCAAACGCTATACACGCTTCCTTCATATCTATTCCGATACAATGAACATCGATCCCACGCTTCCGGCACCATTTTACAATGGCTGTAAGATTATCTCCACCCCCGCAACCTATTTCACAAACAGTGATCTTTTTATGCTGATGCAACAATTCTTTAAACCCTTTGATGGTAATGTCATGTCCGCGCAGCAGGGTATTAATGGTATTCAATTCCTCCATGTTCTTCTTGATATCTGCAAAAGGGATATCGTCTCCATCCAGCAGTTCTTTCTGATATGAGCGGTTTTGTAAAAACATTAATTTTCGGCGATAAAAGTTTCCATAGTAAGTCCCGGCCCAAATGCCATACCCATGATTTTTACAGGCCCATTATGTTGTTGATTCATTAATTCCTTCAAAACAAATAACACAGATGGGGAAGACATATTTCCATAGCGGGATAATACAGTTCTTGCATACTTCAGGTCATCATCAGAAAGATGTAACTGCTTTTGAATCACATCAAGGATCCGTTTACCACCCGGATGTATGCACCAGTGAGTGATATCATCCAATGAAAGCCCCCGATGCTCTACAGCGGATGATACCAATTTAGCAATATCACCACCGATCAATTGGGGTATATAGCCACTAAGTTTCATTAAAAACCCCTGGCTGCTTAATTGCCAGGCCATGTCGGCTTTTCCTTCCTGTGCAACGTATGAATAAAACCCCCGGAGCGACAAAGCATGCTTATCCTTGATATGATTGGAAACCAATACGGCTGCGGCACCATCTGCAAATAGCAGACTGCTGGCTGCATTATCGGCTGTGAATTCTTTTTGAAAATGAAGTGTACAAAACTCTGTGGCTACGATCACCACATTGGAATCCGGCGTACTATCACAGATCATTTTTGCCAGCTTCAATGCATGTATCGCCGCATAGCATCCCATAAAATTTACCGAAGTTCTGAATATATCAGGAGAGAGATCCATGGCACCCATTATCTGTAGATCGAGCCCCGGTGCACTCATTCCTGTGCAGCTTACGGTGATTAAATGCGTCACTTCTTTGTTTGTGACCTTGTTTTCGATGCAGCGATGGATGGCTTCAACAGATAATCCTGTTGCTTCGCGTTCATATATTTTCATCCTTTCTTCCAGCGAAGGAAAATCGGCATCAGCAGCATCCGGGATAAAATCCCTTTTCGCTGAAACATTACCATAATCGCCAACAACAGAATAGCGTGTATCGATACCGCTATGATCGTAGAGGAATTTCAACTTTCTTTTATCCTCCTCTCCCAATGCATAAATATCCTGCATGAACTGAAAGATATCAGATTGCTTGTGACAAAATCCGGGTACTGCGGTTGCTATGGAAATGATATCAGCCAATAGTTCTACATATTAAAAGGGTAATAAAACCCAGGTTTGTACAGGTTGAGGCAAGCCAGTTCATCTTCATTGTATGCAAAAAGTCAGCCATGGCAGGATTATCCCATACTTTCAGGAACCACTGTATAAAATATACGAGAACGGGGAGAAAGAATATTTGCAATAACCCAAAATATATCATCTCATCTTTTTGCTGGTAATAGAAGAAGAGTACCGAAAAAGCTACGAGGTACATGAGTCCGCAGAAAATAAACGTACCCCGCTTACCCAACAGTATTGAGATCGTTTTTACGCCATCCTGCTTATCTGCCGCATGCTGGTAAACCTGTGTGATAGGATAAAAACCGCCAATCAAAAAACAAGCGGTGATCATACCGAGCCAGGGCCATTCTGTAAAAGCCTGTGCAGAGCTCCCCTGGTAAACCATGAGGAACATCAATCCCCCTTGGTTAAGGATCACAGTCAGGTAGCCGATAACAGCATATTTTTTTAAACGGATACCCCGATAGCTATATAAACGGGAACAGATAATATAACAAAGCAGGAGGATACAAAACAGTTGGGACACTAGTAATGAGAGACCGATGGCCAGTATATCCATCCCGATGGTTACGTAGAATAATTCCTTTTCCGGCGCCATCGGGTGCTTAATCCCGCCGATACTGCCTGTATCCCTATCCATATAACTATTATACCCGTTGCTTGACGGATATACAAGCAGGTGAACAATAAAAAAAATAAGCAGGGCTTTCGGAACGGCAATCACAGGAATACAACTCAGTGCGAACCAGAATACAGGCATCAGGAAAAAAGAAAAGGGGAAGCGGAGGAGTTGTATCGTGGATTTCTGGAGGGGCATGGACAGGCGGGGGTAAGTTTTATAGTTAACGTTGCTATGGGGTAAATAGTTGCCTTTTGGCAGATTTGCGCATATCCCAAAGGATAAAATAGATCACCACACTGGTTAGTCCAGCAAAAAAACACCATACAGAAACCACGTACATCTTATAAAATATCGCAGACATAACCAGTGTAAGCGTAAGACAGTAGCCAAATAACCACATTTTTTTAACAGAAGATATATAACAGGGAACCAGTGTGACCACGAAATACATACCTTCTGTAACGATCGCATACCATCGTGGAAAGGCAACCGTGTAATCTATATGGTGCTCATTCACAATAGCGATAGTTGGAAAAACAATCATGCAATAGAGTTCACTTATGGCAAGAATAATGCCCAGTCCGAGGATCGCAGCATATATTTTTTTCCTGACCGGTTCTTTTTCCATGAGATAAACAGAAAGCGGTATCCAGAAAGGCCAGAGAATATGCGCAAAAAATAGGAAACAATTGATGGCTAAGGTTTGCCATTGCATATATTCAGAATGCATCAGGGTGAGCCATGTGAAACCTTCCGCTATCTGCTGAATACCGAATAAAAGCGGAATTCCTGCAAACACCCATTCTGACCGATGCTTTGTTGTAGAAAGTGCGGCAACGCCAACGCCGGTTAAAATAATGCCTGACGCAAAACTTGCCGTAGCGGAAAAACACATGGGAAATTCGGTTTAATTAAATGATGCCCATTTGCTTCATTAGATAGGTTGCATTGGTTGATTGGGCCACACCCTTTCGTTTTTTGAAATCAAATGTCAACCCTTCGGAAGATAACTCACTTTCAAAACAAAAGTTGGCTACTTCGCCGGGATGCGCATCTGCTAAGATACCTAATTCAGTATCATGCGTGGCAATCAATGTGAGGCATTGGAAACCTAGTATCTTTTTGATGAGCAATGCGGTTCCATCATGCTTATCCTTTGAGTTGGTGCCCCGCATTACCTCATCAAGCAATACCAGTGAAGGAGTAGGTTCATCCAGCGACTGGATAATACTTTGCAGTGCACGTAACTCTGCATAGAAATAAGAAGTGCTTTCAGAAAGTGAATCGATATGATGGAAGGATGTCAAAAAAATTACCGGTCGGAAAACAAAAGAATTCGCAAATACCGGTGCCCCTGTTTGTGCCAAGACCATATTCAATCCCAATGTGCGCAGGAAAGTACTTTTGCCTGACATATTCGAGCCGGTGATGATATGGAGCTTTGACTGGTTGCCGATAGAAATATCGTTTGTTACAGCAGCGGTTTCATTCATCAATGGATGCCCCATACCGCTTGCCTCAATGGATAATGCCCCCGTGATTGCTTCGGGAAAAATAAAGGCCGGGTGATTATAATGAAAAGTAGCCAGGGAATTGAGCACCTCCATTTCACCTAATGTATCAAACCAATTAGGGATCTGTGGCTGGTATTGCCTGTTCCACGTAACATAGGCACGTGCACAAATAAGGTCCAGTACAAATAAGCCATTGATCACAAACGAGAACAAACTCATACGGAGATCGAACAGGCCTGTTAATTTGGAGAGCCGCTGAAATGCCAGCGCAGCTTCGCCTATTTCTTCCTGCTTTTTCAACAGGTAGGGATGCTCAAATTTTTCATTGAGTATGAGACTAAAACACTTTGCATACTGATTATACAAATAACTGCGCTTCGAAATATGGTTATACAGCTGTGATACTTTCCGGAATGTGAAAGAAAGCAATAAGAGACCCAGCACGCCAAACAAAAGTAAAAGGCGGTAACTATCTACCCATACTGAGTATATACTGATGATGATACCGGCAATGGGCCACACTTTGGCAATTACTGTCCATATTACACTCTCCAATGTTGAAAATTGTTCCATGAGAATGCCTGCTCGTAATTGCGGAAGCGCTTCATCTTCTTCCAATAATAAAGCATGGGCCAATAAGTTTTGCCTGAAAACAAGTTTGCCTGATAGTTCTTTTGCTGCACCCTGGTAATTAATGATATCTGCAGGGACTAGAAACGGATGAGTGAGCCTTTCTGTCAGCTGCTCCCTGCCAGGCAAACTACCTACACGATTGACCAGGTGAAATAAAGAATCTTTTCCAAAAAGACCGAGATCCACTGTAAAACCTTTCTGCGGTGAATAGGCATGCCCGTTGTCGAGGAATGAATCTTTTCCAAGGGTAATGTCGATCTCATTCTGGTTGATAAAGATCAATTGCTGTAGAAATTTAAATTTTGCTTTCTTTCTGCCGGCCAATAAAACAAGTACGATAAAAACAGGGATCGTAAGGAGCGAATACAGAAGCGAATGACCTGCAAACCTTTCCTTAAATGCTTGGTAAAGGAACCCGGCAAATACCAGGAATAACAGGAGACGCAACACACTGATCAGTGATAACTGCTTACGGATAGCTGCCTGCTCTTTATTGAATTCAATAATCCTGTTTGTATATATATTTAACTGCGCTTCCTGCATAATTATGTTTTCATTCTACCAGTGAGGTTCCATCTTCTATACTTACCAGGTAGGTCTTAAGCGGTATGGCAAAACGGTGAAAATAAAAAGAACTGACCCTGTTGATCACCTCATCTGCTTTTTCTTTTTTTACCAGGTTGATCGTACATCCGCCAAACCCCCCACCCATCATACGTGCGCCTAATACAGCTTCATCGCTGATAACTGCTTCTACCAATGCATCTGCTTCTATGCAGCTTACTTCATATAACCGGCTGAGTCCATGATGCGTATCAAACATCTTTTTACCGAATGCGAGAAGATCATTCCGCACAAGGTCATCACATCCCTCCTGCAACCGCAGGATCTCTTCTACAATAAACTTACATCTTTTAAAGACATTCGTATCTACCGTTAAACATTCATTGACCATTTCTATCGTGGCATCCCGCAGGCTCTGAACAGCCGGGTATCTGCGTTGTATGGTACAAACACCTTCTTCACATTCCTGTCTCCGCAAATTATATGCTGTTGAAGCGAGTGAATGTTTTACCCCCGTATCCATTAATATGACCTGTACATCTTTTGTATCAAAAGGCATATAAGCATACTCCAGTGAACGGCAATCGAGGCGGATCACATGATCTTTTTTACCAAACATACTGGCAAACTGATCCATGACACCACATTGTAACCCAACAAAATCATTTTCCGCTTTCTGGGATATCAGGACCATATCCTTTGTAGAAATACCCAGTTCAAACAATGTATTCAATGCATAAGCTACGGCACATTCCACAGCAGCAGAAGATGATAAGCCGGCGCCCAAAGGCACATCCCCTGTTACCACAGCACTAAACCCTTTTATGGGATGCCCTGCTTTTTGTAACTGATCCACCACACCCAAAATGTAATTGGGCCAATGGAGATCGCTATAGATCACATTATCAACCGTTGTTTGAAAGGTTTCTTCAAGATCTGCTGCTACAAGATGGATCTCCTGGTCCTCTCTTTTTTGTATGGCTATATAAATAGCTTTATTAATAGCAGCGGGTAAAACAAAACCAAGGTTATAATCCGTGTGCTCGCCTATCAGGTTAATTCTTCCCGGTGAACGGACGATGAGATCAGGCTCTCCAAAATGTTGATGAAATACATGCTTAATCTGTGTAATGATCGTTTCTGGCATTGCTATCTTTTCAATCTTTTATAAATTTTCTTCCGAGTGGAGTTCCGGTATCACTACATCTTTATACCCTTTCTTTCTTAACCTGTCTGCAAATTCCTGTTGAACATCGTACTCACCATGTACAAGAAATATTTTTTTCAACTTTGAAGTATCCAGCCCCGATATGAATTCGCAGAGATCATCATAATCGCCATGTGCACTCATGCTGCGCATTGATCCCACTTCCGCTACCACTTTAAACATATCACCAAAGATCTTTACTTCTTTTGCACCATTCATTAATCTTCCACCCAAGGAACGCGGCTCGCAATAACCCACCATCAGTATCGTGTTTTTCTGATCACCGATATTATTCATAATATGGTGCTTTACTCTTCCCGCATCTGCCATGCCGCTGGCAGAAATGATCACACAGGGTTGCGGCAATTCGTTGAGACGTTTGCTTTCATCTACCGTCTTGATAAAATTCAACCCTTTAAAATCAAAAGGGTCTTTATCCGACTTCATCACCTCCTTGATGTGTGCATTAAAATATTGCGGGAACATTTTTAAAAGATCAGTGGCTTCGCGGCTTAAAGGGCTGTCTACATACACAGGTACCTGTGGCAACCTGTTTTCAAGCTCCAGCTGGTTCAGCATATACAATAGCTCCTGCGTACGTCCCACACTAAAAGAAGGTATGATAAGTTTTCCTTTCTTTTCAATGCATGTCCTGGTTACCCATTGTAATAAGGTATCAACAGAACCTAATACATCTGCATGCAGTTTATTACCGTAAGTGCTTTCCAATAGTATATAATCTGCCTGTGGAAAAGTTGACGGGGCACGGAGGATCGCATCGTTGTAGCGACCAACATCACCACTGAATGATAACTGCATTGTTTTATTATCTTCTGTAATGCGAAGGTGTACGGCCGCACTACCAATAATATGACCCGCATCAGTAAAAAGTACCTCTACACCCGGTTCTATTGTTGTCCACTGATCGTATTCAACACGCTTAAATAACGGGAGCGAGTTGGCAACATCTTCCGGTACATATAATGGCTGGTAAGGCGGAAGACCTGTTCTGGCTCTTTTTTTGTTGATGAATTTTGTATCATCCCGCTGTATCTCTGCAGAATCTTCGAGCAGTATCGCTGCCAACGCCTGTGTAGCCGGCGTAGCATATATATTTCCTTTGAACCCTTCTCTTACTAATTTGGGTATGAGTCCGCAATGATCAATATGCGCATGGGAAAGAACCAGGCAATCGATAGAAGCCGCATCAAATCCAAAACTACTGTTCAGCACTTCGGTGTCTTTACCCATCCCCTGGAAAAGACCACAATCGAGCAGGATCTTCTTTCCATTGTTCAAAGTAACTAAATGCTTGGAACCGGTAACTACGCGTGCCGCGCCGTGAAATGCTATTTTCATTGGATCATTATTTTTGCCTGGCTTTAAAACTCCAGGTAACAAAAAATTCAGCTGCCAGTTCTCCTTCTTCATTGGTGCCTGCCGACCTGCAAACAACGGTCACTCCTTCCCCTGTGGCAATAGAATGTTCAATCGCTGTATTGATTGCTTCTCCGTCTGAACAGGTAAATGAAATAACACCGGTAATTTTTTTAAGGAATTTTGCTTCAATGCCAACAACCAGCATACTCACTTTGGGATCGCGTTGATAGATCTGCCCAAACCCAAGAATGCCTGTACTCATTTCAGCTGCCATGGATTGAATGGCAAAGTACATAGAACGGAAAGGATTTTGGTTGAACCATTTATGTTTTACTGAAACAACCGCATGTTTTTCATCCAGTTCATTGATCTTTAATCCCGCAAAAAAAGTTGATGGCAATTTTTGCAGCATGAACAAACGGAACTTGATCGGATTTACGATCTGCTTTCGGAATTTGTTAAAGCTTGGGTTCATCCTTTACATTTGAGTTTTTTCTTCACCGCAGAGGCGCGGAGATCGGGGAGTTTTCGCAGAGACAAGTTTCTCTGCGAAAACTCTGCGTGCTCTGCGCCTCTGCGGTGAAATGTCAGTGTTCCCGATCAGCAGTGTCTTACAATAATAAAGCTGCCAATCCATAATCCGCCACAAGAATAAGAATACAACTCACTACAACCGCACTTGTACTCGCACGACCGATCTCCAATGCACCACCTTTTACATTGTATCCATAATAAGCTGATACACTACTAATGATGAATGCGAATGTGTAGGATTTGTATAACGCGATATTGATATTGTAGATATTAAGATTCTGCCTGAGACCCACATCAAAAATATCTGTAGCTAAAATGCCTGCCATTGCGCCTGCTGTTCTGCCACCCCATATACCCAACACCGCAGAGATAATAATAAGAAAAGGTATCACCACCAGCGATGCCAATATCTTGGGCATTACTAAATAACTTTTTGTATTGATACCCATGATCTCCAATGCATCTACCTGTTCACTGATGCGCATATTACCCAGCTCACTGGCGATCTTACTTCCGATCACACCGGCTAACACAACACTTAATACAGTAGGCGATAACTCAAGGATCATGCTATCCCGCACGATCTGCGCAATGGTAGATGCAGGCACTAACGGACTCACTAACTGGTAAGCAGTCTGTACAGTAGTTACCGCACCCAGGAACAATGAAATGATCACCACGATCGGTAATGCACCAATCCCGATTTCAGCACACTGATGCATGAACTCTTTCCAATACATCCGCCAGTTCTCCGGTTTGGTAAACATGCCTTTTAACATGAGAAGATAACTGCCTAAATGTGTAAAAAACGACATAGTTATGTTTTTTGAACCCCCTAACAGGGGGCAGGGGTCTATTTACTTTTCTTCCTTTTCCACCATGAGCTCTTCTGCACCGCTTCATCTGTATTGGTTCTGCATTTCATCTGCGCATCCACCACGGCAACGAGCGCCATATTGATAATACTCCTTGATGTGCTTCCGAGTTGCAGTACGTGAACAGGTCTTTTTAATCCTAACAATATTGGCCCGATCGCATCTGCACCACCTACTTCCTTTAATAGATTGTAAGTTACGTTACCCGCACTTAAATTGGGAAACATTAATACGTTTACATCCTTATCCACAAGCTCGCTGAAAGGATAGTTATCGCGGAGGATCTCTTTATTAAATGCCATACTGGCCTGCATTTCCCCGTCAACAATCAGCGATGGATTCTTTTGCTTAAGGATACGCGTGGCTTCTGCTACCAGTTTTGCTTCCGGCGAATCGCTACTGCCAAAATTGCTGTAACTGAGCATGGCGATACGTGGGGTAAGGTTAAAATTTCTTACCTCTTTCGCCACCATCAATGTAATATCTGCCAGCTCTTCTGCCGTAGGATGAAAATTGACCGTAGTATCTGCGAGGAACAAAGGTCCCTTTTTGGTAAGCAGCAGGTACATACCCGCGATCTTCTTTACACCTTCTTCTGTCCCAATGATCTGTAAAGCTGGACGGATCGCTTCTGCATAATTCTTTGTGAGACCGGATAACATCGCATCCGCATCGCCGGTTTCAACCATCATACAACCGAAATGGTTCCGGTCGTTCATCATCTTGCGGCTCTCATACCGGTTAACGCCCCTGCGCTGTCTTTTCTTGAAGAACAGTTCTCCATAGAACTCACGTTTCGATTCCATCTCATCACTCGTTGGGTCGATGATCGGAAGATCCATGATATCAATATTATTCTCTTCTGCAATACGGTTAATCTTAACAGGGTCACCCAACAGGATCGGGTAAGCGATACCATCATCATAAATAATACTGGCTGCTTTTAAGATCTTAAGATTATCCGCTTCTGCAAATATTAAACGCTTAGGGTCGCGGCGGGCTTTATTACCTATCGCCCGGATTAATTGGTTATCAAGACCGAGTCGTTTATTCAGTTCTAACGCATACGCGTCCCAGTTAGCAATTGTTTTTTGTGCCACGCCACTTTCCACTGCTGCTTTTGCCACAGCCGGCGCCACTGTTGAAAGTAAGCGGGGATCCAATGGTTTGGGGATAATATATTCAGGACCGAATGACATATTACTCTGGTTATATGCCATGTTCACAATATCAGGAACAGAAGATTTTGCGAGACCAGCCAAAGCTTTTACAGCAGCCAGTTTCATGGCTTCATTAATCTGCTTTGCCCTAACATCCAGCGCACCCCTGAATATATAGGGGAAGCCCAGTACATTGTTTACCTGGTTAGGATAATCTGTTCTTCCGGTAGCCATGATAAGATCTTTGCGCACAGCGATCGCATCTTCATAACTGATCTCCGGGTCGGGATTGGCCATCGCAAAAACGATGGGGTTCTTCGCCATACTTTTTACCATCGCCTGTGTGATCACGTTTCCTACACTCAAGCCAAGAAATACATCTGCATCCTTCATCGCTTTCTCCAATGTCAGATCGCTTTTCTTAACAGCAAAACGCTCTCTTATCTCACCAAGATCTGTTCTTCCTTTATGCAATACACCATCCTTATCAAACAATATAAAATTTTCATGCTTTGCGCCCAGCGCCACATATAATTGTACGCAGGCCATTGCTGCTGCACCGGCGCCATTAACAACAAAACAAACTTTTTCGATCTTCTTTTTCTGGAGCTCGAGTGCATTTAATAACGCCGCACTGCTGATGATGGCCGTGCCATGCTGGTCATCATGCATCACAGGAATATTCATCTGCTCGCGCAACTGCTGTTCAATATAAAAACATTCAGGTGCTTTGATGTCTTCAAGATTGATACCACCGAAAGTGGGTTCGAGCGACTTGACAATCTGTACAAATTTTTCAGGATCCTTCTCATTTATCTCGATATCGAATACATCTATATCAGCAAATATTTTGAAGAGTACACCCTTCCCTTCCATGACAGGCTTACTGGCTTCGGGACCGATATCACCTAACCCTAACACCGCAGTACCATTGGTGATCACGGCAACAAGGTTTCCTTTGGCAGTATATTTATAAACATCTTCAGGATTTTTTGCAATCTCTTTGCAGGGTTCGGCCACACCGGGACTATACGCGAGTGAAAGATCGCGTTGTGTTTTCGCTTCTTTGGTAGGAACCACTTCTATTTTACCGGGTCTTCCGCTGGAATGGTATTCAAGTGCCTGTTCTTTGCGTAAATCGGTGTTTTTCGACATGTTTAAAATCAGTTTAAAGTTTAGTGTCTAAGGTCTACGGTTGTTTCAAGTTTACTGTTAAAGGTTAACCTTAGACAATAGACCAATCAACTTTAGACTAACGTGCGTTTGCGCCCAGAAACGCCATCATGCCCATTCCTGTTTCAATTGCTCTCTCATCAATATCAAACTGAGGAGTATGCACGTTGTGTATAATACCTTTTTCTTCGTTACGTACACCCAGCCTGTAAAAACAACCGGGTATCACCTGTGTATAATAACCAAAATCTTCGGCACCCATTCTCATTTCTGTTTGCAGCACATTTTCTTTTCCCATGTATTGATCCGCCAACTGCCATGCGGTTTCTGTAAGCACCGGGTCGTTATCAACCGTTGGATATCCTACATCAATAAGAAGATCTAATTCTGCTCCCATTCCTTCAACAACGCCTGTGGCTACTTTGCGGATTAATGCATGTGCTTTATATCTCCATTCCTCATCCATCGCACGAAATGTACCCATTAATTTTACTTCACTCGGGATCACATTCGTTGTATGTCCACCCTGTATTGAACAGATAGATAATACAGAAGGTGAAGTAGGATTATTATTTCTTGATATGATCTGTTGCAGCGCAACGATAAGATGAGAAGCAATGAGCACCGTATCTGCCGTTAAATGTGGTGCCGCTGCATGTCCGCCTTTACTTTTGATAGTAACATAGATCTCATCTGCACTTGCCATCACTCTTCCTTTTCTGAAACTTAATTTACCAAGGTCAAGACCGGGATGTACATGCAATCCAAAGATGCCTTGCGGTTTTGGATTTTCAAGCACCCCCTCTTTGATCAGGTAACTGGCACCACCGGGGTTTCTTTCTTCACCGGGTTGAAAAATAAGTTTCACTGTTCCTTCCCACTCGTCCTTCAGCTCATTTAATATTTTAGCCGCACCTAATAAGATCGTTGTATGCACGTCATGACCACAGGCATGCATCACACCCGGGTTGAGTGATTTGTAATTGGCTTCATTTTCTTCCTGTATGGGCAATGCATCCATGTCGGCACGCAAAGCAATGATGCGACTACCAGGATTTTTTCCTTTGATAAGTCCTACCACACCTGTTGTTGCTTTTATTTCAAAAGGGATCCCGAATGAGGTAAGTTTAGATTGTACAAATTTGCTTGTCTCAAATTCTTTGTAACTCAGTTCAGGATGGGCATGCAGGTGACGTCGGACAGAAATAAATTCGTCGGAAAACTGTTTGGCCAGGTCTTTTATTTTTTGTTCCAGCATACGATTCTTTACGGTATTATTTCCTCTTCTTTCGGTGGCGTATACTCAATACCATCTTCTACAATATATACACCTTGCGGATACATCCTGTTCAACTGAATCTTGAACTGCTCCGCATCCTCTCTTTTAATAAAATTACCTATCCGCACTTTGAAACTGGGCGATTGGTATACTGTATAACTTTTGTGTTCCGGAAACCTCGACAGCAATTCAGATTTGATCCGGAATGCATCATCACGTTTACTGGTGCTGATCACCTGGATGCGAAAACCTTTATACATTCCATTCGCGGTAAGCATAGATGCCTTTTTATTGGCCAATACCTGTTTAGCAGATAAAATATCCATGCGCGCGTCCTTTACTATAATGATAGAATCAGCAGCAGATGCACGAACAGCAAATGCAATAAAAAAAATGATCAACCTGGTCCTTATTCTTCCGTGCATGAATCTATTTTCAGAAAGGTACTATAATAAGGGTGTAAAGGTAGGATATAAGGAATTAACGGATTGGCGGATTGCAGATTAGCGGATTCTTAATAATCAGTGGTTCCATCCGCGGCGCCCTGCACAATAGCTACACTGGCACTGCAACCCAGGCGGGTGGCGCCTGCATTGATCAATTCTTTGGCGAAATTGTAATCCCGAATCCCCCCCGAGGCCTTGATCTGAACCTGGTTGGCAAGGTGTTTCCGGAATAACTTAACGGCTTCAACAGTGGCCCCCTTTTCGGCGTAGCCGGTGGAAGTTTTCAGGTAATCGATACCTGCTAAACCATATATATCACAGCATTTGATGATCTCATCATCTGTGAGGATCCCGCTTTCGATAATGATCTTGATGATTTTGTTTTTTGCCCGTATAATGGGCATAATATGGTTGATCTCATTGGCAAGGTATTGCCAATCGTTATTCTTGATGGCCGAAATATTGATCACTACATCCAGCTCATCTGCACCATCTACAATCGCCAGCAAGATCTCGGCGATCTTGGATTCTACAGCGGAATATCCAAAAGGAAAACCGATCACTGTTGCAACTTTGACTTTAGAATCCTGTGTGATTTCTTTTGCTTTTTTTACAAAATTCGGTGGTACACAGACTGCAGCGAAGCCGTATTGTTTGGCTTCGGCGCATAGCTTTTCGATGTCGGATATTAAAGTTGTTGGCTTTAAAATAGTATGATCGATGTATGAGGCGATATTCATATAGAGTATTAAAGAGAATTGCCACTGAAGCACTGAAACACAGAAAATTCAGTGCTTCAGTGCCTCTGTGGCAAAACAATTAGTCTGCATCGCGACCGTGGCAGGCCTTATATTTCTTCCCACTCCCGCAAGGGCAAGGATCGTTACGACCAATTTTAGGTCCCACTGTTATAGGCTGTTGTTTTACCGGTGTTGGATCATAATAATCATTCTCTGCAGGAGGTGCATCAACATCTTCTTTGTTGGCACTCATCCGGCTCATATCTGTTTTTTTCTGGCGGCCTTCTTTTAATTCATCACCATCATTTAAAGGAATACCTGCATGAGAAAGGAACTGAACAATATCGCGGTTCACTTCACCATCCATTTTTTTGAAGAGTTCAAAAGCTTCCATTTTATAGATCACCAATGGATCTTTCTGTTCGTAAGTAGCAGTTTGCACACTCTGCTTCAGATCATCCATTGAACGAAGGTGTTCTTTCCATGCATCATCAATGAAACCTAATGTTACCGTACGTTCCAGCGAATTAACAAGCTCTGATCCTTTGGTTTCCAATGTCTTGTTCATGTTAGCCAAAGCCTGAACAGATCTTCTTCCGTCTGTAAACGGAACGATCACATTTTCAATATGCGCACCCTGTTGTTGTTTGATGTTTTTGAACACAGGCATAGATTGCACCATCAGTTCCTGTTTCTTTCCTTCGTACCCTGCTACCGCCTGTGAATATAATTTTTCTGCCAACTGATGCTCCGGCAGTTTGCTTAATTCTTCTGGTGTGATCTGTGGATCAATTCCAAAGTTCACGATCACAGCGAGCCTGAACCCTTCATGATCACTCTGTTCTTTGAACGACATCACCAATTCTTCGGCTACAGAATAAAATGCATTATCCAGATCCAGCGCAAGCCTTTCTCCAAACAAAGCATGGTTACGTTTACTGTAAATAACCGTACGCTGTTTATTCATCACATCATCATACTCAAGCAAACGTTTCCGTATACCAAAATTGTTCTCTTCCACTTTCTTCTGTGCACGCTCAATTGATTTGGTGATCATGCTGTGCTGGATCACTTCACCTTCTTTATATCCTGCAAAGTCCATCACTTTGGCAATACGCTCACTACCGAACATACGCATCAGGTCATCTTCGAGTGATACAAAGAATAAAGAAGATCCCGGATCTCCCTGGCGACCCGCACGACCTCTTAACTGCCTGTCCACACGGCGCGATTCATGACGCTCCGTACCCAGGATAGCCAATCCACCGGCTTCTTTCACGCCTGGTCCGAGTTTAATATCTGTACCACGACCCGCCATGTTGGTAGCAATGGTAACTGCACCGGCAAACCCGGCCTCCGCCACAATCTGTGCTTCACGAGCGTGTTGTTTTGCATTCAATACATTATGTGCAATCTGTTTCTGACGAAGCATACGGCTCAGTAATTCACTCACCTCAACGGAAGTGGTACCCACCAGCACGGGACGCCCCGCAGCCACTAACTTTTCGATCTCATCGATCACCGCGCCAAATTTTTCACGCTTTGTTTTGTACACCAGATCCTGGTCATCTTTCCTGATCGCCGTAACATTCGTTGGAATGGTTACCACGTCCAGTTTATAGATATCCCATAACTCACCGGCTTCTGTTTCAGCCGTACCGGTCATACCGGCCAGCTTATGGTACATCCTGAAATAATTTTGGAGGGTAACAGTGGCATAGGTTTGTGTAGATGCTTCGATCTTCACATTTTCTTTTGCCTCGATCGCCTGATGAAGACCATCTGAATAACGGCGGCCATCAAGGATACGACCCGTTTGTTCATCTACGATTTTAACGCCACCATCCATTACTACATACTCAACATCTTTATCAAATAAAGTGTAGGCTTTTAGTAATTGCTGTACGGTATGAATACGGTCCGCTTTTACAGAGTAGTCATTGATGATCGCCTCTTTCTTATGTAGTTTTTCTTCCGCAGAAAGCGATGCATCGGTATCAGCAGCAGCCAGTGACATGCTGATATCCGGCAGCACAAAGAAGTTAGGATCTTCGCCCGAACGGGTGATCAGCTGGATACCTTTATCTGTTAACTCAACTGAATTATTTTTTTCATCAATATAGAAATACAGCTCTTCGTCTGCCTTCGGCATTTCGCGCGATTGATCGGCGAGATAGAAGTTCTCTGCTTTCTGCAGTTTTACACGCAAACCCGGTTCACTTAAATATTTGATCAAGGCAGTATTCTTCGGTAGGCCGCGGTGTGCGCGGAACAAGGCGAGACCACCATCTTTCGGATCATCATTCCCTTCTGCTATTTTTTTCTTTGCTTCATTTAAGAATTGATTGGTCGCTTTTTTCTGTGCAGTAACCAATTCTTCGATCCTTGGTTTCAGTTGAAAGAATTGTTGTTCACCGGTTACATGCCCGATCGGACCGGATATGATCAACGGCGTTCTTGCATCATCAATTAATACAGAATCCACCTCATCCACCATCGCAAAATGGTGTTTGCGTTGTACCATTTCTTCCGGTGTATGTACCATATTATCACGCAGGTAATCAAAACCAAACTCGTTATTGGTACCATAGGTGATATCAGCGAGGTATGCATTGCGGCGCGCTTCACTGTTGGGCTCATGTTTGTCGATACAATCAACGGTTAATCCCAACCATTCAAATATGGTTCCGTTCCATTCACTATCCCTTCTCGCGAGGTAATCATTCACCGTTACAATATGCACACCTTCTCCTGCCAATGCATTTAAGTAAGCAGGTAAAGTAGACACCAATGTTTTACCCTCACCGGTCGCCATCTCCGCAATCTTTCCCTGGTGCAAAACACTACCACCGATCAACTGCACATCATAGTGTACCATGTTCCAGGTAACTTTTCCACCGCCGGCTGTCCATGTATTTTTAAAAACAGAATTATTTCCTGAGATGGTAACGTATTCTTTCTTCACGCTGAAATTCCTGTCAAGCTCTGTAGCCGTTGCCACCATCTCGGTGTTCTCAGAAAAACGTCGGGCAGTTTCTTTTACAACAGCAAAGGCTTCTGGCTGGATCTCTGCAAGGATCTCCTCAATCTTTTTATCACGATCCTTTTTCAGCTTATCAACTTCCTGGTAGATCGTATCCCTGTTATGAATATCACTTAATTCAAGTGATTCCGCAGCCTGCTTTCTTTCTGCAATCTCTGCATCAATCGCTTTCAGGTGTTCGTTGATACGCTGGCGGAAATCAGCTGTCTTACCTCTCAATGCATCATTGGTCAATCCCTGGTATTCCTGGAAAAACCGGTTGGCTTTCTCAACAATGGGCAACATGAGCTGCACATCTTTTTCACTTTTACTGCCTCCGAATAACTTTTGAATAAACTTCAACATATAGCTTGGTCTGATTATGATAAATTTTAACACTCAAAAAGGATGCGGAAAACTATTTTAAGTCAATTTGGCATCCTGTTAGAGCGGGCAAAGGTAAAGAATTTGAACCCAAGCGGCACTTCTCCCGTAAATGAAAGGAGCTTTATGAATTACTTAACGAAACTGTATGCAGCTATTTAGAAAATATCTATTGTTTTTGTTCCTGGTCCCTGCAGTAAAGGGTAGTTCGCAACAAATATTACAGGATTCGATTGCCCATGAGCGGATCAATCTGAACAAAACCAACATGACCATACTCGGTGCCTGGGCCGCCGCCAATATTGTACAGGGAAGTATTTCTGCAGGCAATGCCACCGGCAGCGGTCATTACCTGCACCAGATGAATGTCTACTTTAATACCGTAAATATTGCCCTGGCGGGCGTGAACCTGTTGATGGTGAAAAAACAAATGGCAAGGCATTATACACTGGCTGATAACCTGAAAGAACAGAACAGGATCGAAAAAATCCTGCTATTGAATACGGGACTGGATCTCGCCTATATTACTACGGGGCTGTATTTAAAAGAAAGAGGTACACGCCTGAATAAGGACCAGCCCCAGGGATATGGCAACAGCCTCCTGATTCAGGGAGGTTTTTTACTCATATTTGATATTATCCAGTATGCCGGTCATCGCAGAAATGGCAAATTCCTCGAAAAATACATGGCCAACTGGCAGGTGGGACCTACTTCTGATGGGTTGGGACTCTCCTATAAATTCAAATAATTGCTTAAAAAGCAGATGTCAGATGTTAGATGTCAGATGTAAGGAAGACTTTTTTCTAACATCTGACATCTAACATCTAACATCTGCTATGGAATTTCGGCCGATTTGGTTACTTTTGCACCCCAAAGAAAAGATTATGGCAGGACAGTTAAAAGAGGTACGTAACCGGATTAAAAGTGTACAAAGCACTCAGCAGATCACCAAAGCCATGAAAATGGTGAGTGCTGCCAAATTACGCCGTGCGCAGGATGCGATCACACAAATGAGGCCTTACGCGCAGAAATTACAGGAAATGCTGAGTAATATCGTGAGCAGCATTGAAGGTGGAATGAGTATGAAACTGGCGGAAGAAAGAGCGGTAGAAAAAGTATTATTGATCGTTATTACGAGCGACAGGGGATTATGCGGAGGGTATAATGCCAATATCATCAAATTAGCCAAGGCTACGATCGCTGAAAAATATCCGGCACAGTTAAAGAAAGGAAAAGTAACGATCTGGAACATAGGTAAAAAGGGATGGGAAGCATTGAGCAAATCGGGTTATACAACGAGTGATAGCTTTAAAGATATTTACCTGAATCTTTCTTTTGAAAATGTTCAGGCGGCTGCTCAGGCGGCTATGACAGCTTTTGAGAATAAAGAATTTGATGCAGTAGAACTGGTTTATAGCGAATTTAAAAACGCAGCAACACAGGTATTTACAGCAGAACCATTTTTGCCGATACCAAAAGTTGCGAAGAAAGCAGGTGGTAAAAAATCTGATTTCATTTTTGAACCCGCCAAAGAAGAGCTAATTGCAGAACTGATGCCAAAGATCCTGAATACACAGTTGTACAAGGCGGTGCTCGATGGTAATGCCAGCGAACACGGTGCTCGTATGACGGCTATGGATAAGGCGAGTGAGAATGCAAATGAGTTGCTGAAATCATTAAAGATCAGCTACAACCGTGCAAGACAGGCGGCTATTACTACAGAGTTGACAGAGATCGTGAGCGGTGCCGCTGCATTACAAGGATAGATTTAATTACTAATTAACCATGGAGCTCAGCCAGATCATACCACATATTGAAGTGCTTATTTTTGCCAGCGAGAAACCGCTGACATCACTGGATATTGTTGAATTGATCAATAATACATTCGGCTTTATCGAGGACCGTACAACACTCGATCAGGTGGAAAGCGCACTCGAAGGCATCCGTGAAAAATATGATTCCGAGTTTTATCCGTTTGAGGTAAAGCAAAGCGGTGGTGGCTGGCAGTTCCTCTCGAAAGTGAGTTATCATTCAACCATTGCGCAATTAAATGGCGATAAGTTCCTGAAACGTCTTTCGAACGCAGCATTGGAAACCCTTGCTATCATTGCTTATAAACAACCCATCACAAAAGGCGAGATCGAAGCCATCCGTGGTGTGAACAGTGACTACAGTATTCAGAAATTACTGGAAAAAGAATTGATCCTTATCAGTGGCCGTAACGAGAATATGCCGGGCAAACCACTTGTTTACGCAACCTCAAGAAATTTCATGGATTATTTCGGTATCAACTCTGCTGCCGATCTGCCACAGATCAGGGAAGTATTGGCCGAACAGATCGTTGAAGGAACCATCATCAACCCGGATGATTTTACCGACCAGAATGTGGCGAACGCAGTTACGGAAGAAACGATAGAAGAGATCGAAGGAGATGTTTCTGATATCGCAGTAAATGAAGAAGGCGAACTCATTATCAAGAATGAAGAGGAAGCAGGTTCAGACGATGAGACTCCGGAAGAAAAAGCACCAGAATAGATATTGCATGTTAGATTTCTTTTCTAACATCTTTCTTACCTTCGAAATATGTCACAAACCCTATCAAGCGAACAGCTATCTGCTATTGCAGACGAATTCGGTACACCTATCTATGTGTATCATGCCGAAAAGATCACAGAACAGTACGAAAAATTAAAGCAGGCTTTCAAAGCAAGCAATACCCGTATTTTTTACGCGTGTAAGTCACTCACTAATATCAATATTCTCAAGCATATCCGTTCGCTGGGCTGTAATGTGGATTGCAGTTCTATCAATGAAGTATATATCGCATTAAGGGCAGGGTTTGAACCGGGTAATATTTTATATACCAGTAACGGTATAGCCTTCAGCGAAATAGAAGAAGCAGTAGGGTTAGGCGTGAACGTAAATATCGACAGCCTTTCCAATCTTGAAAAATTTGGAAAAAGATATGGCCATAGTTACCCGGTAGGCATCCGTTTGCGCCCAAACATTATGGCAGGGGGAAATATCAAGATCTCTACTGGTCACGAAAAAAGTAAATTCGGGATCCCGATTGAACAGTTGAGCTCGATATTATCCGTTGTAAAAGAGAATAATATTTTCATCTCCGCCCTACATGTACATACAGGAAGTGAGATCAAAGATGTGGCTGTATTCATGCAGGTCGCCAATATTTTCTTTGACCTTGTACCGCATTTCCCGGAAGTAAGTTTTCTCGATCTCGGTGGTGGATTTAAAGTGCCTTATAAAGAAGGTGAAGCAGGAACAGATATGGAACTTCTGGGTGAAAAACTGGCTGAGATTCTCGCCAAATTAAAATTGGTACATGCACGCGATTTCCAGGTCTGGTTCGAACCCGGTAAATTCATGGTTAGCGAATCGGGTTATTTTATTACACAGGTTAATGTGCTCAAAGAAAGTGGCCACACCCATTTCGCTGGCGTGAACAGTGGATTCAACCACCTTATCCGGCCCATGTTCTACGAATCTTATCATCGTATACAAAATATCAGCAATCCCGCAGGCCCCGAAAAACATTACGCCGTTGTTGGCAATATCTGTGAAACCGACACTTTTGCCTGGGATCGCTCTCTCAACGAAATACGTGAAGGCGACAGGCTTGTTTTCTTTAACGCCGGCGCCTATGGCTTTGAAATGGCCAGCAATTATAATTCCCGTTTTAAACCGGCCCAGGTTTTGGTAATAGGTGGTAAAGCACACCTGATCAGCAAGCGGGATGTGCTGGAAGATTTACTTAGGAACCAGGTAGAAGTACTTTAGGTATGGAATCTGTTATATAATACCTTTAATACCACAACCGCTACTATCCATGATCGAAATCAAAAACATAAGAAAACTATTCGGCGACCGTGTCATCCTTGATGATATCAGTGCTGTAATGGCTGCGGGTAAATGCAACTTGATTATTGGTACAAGTGGAAGTGGCAAAACCGTACTCACAAAATGTATGGTGGGTTTGTTTGAACCCGAAGAGGGTTCTATTTTGTATGATGGGGTTAATATGATGACGATGGAGGATGAGCCCCGGAAGCTGCTTCGCCAACAGATCGGGATGCTTTTCCAGGGCACTGCACTGTTTGATTCGATGACAGTTGAGCAGAATGTAATGTTCCCCTTAAATATGTTCACGAACTGGACACATGCAGAAAAGAAAAAAAGGGCCGATGAGGTTTTGGAGCGCGTAAATTTAAAAGATGCGCACAAAAGATTTCCTTCAGAGATCAGCGGGGGAATGAAAAAGAGGGTGGGTATTGCCAGATCGATTGTGCTGAATCCAAAGTATTTGTTTTGTGATGAACCCAATTCAGGTCTCGATCCACAGACATCGATGGTCATAGATAAACTGATCAAAGAAATTACTGTCGAATTTAATATTACAACGATCGTAGTTACCCATGATATGAATAGTGTGATGGAGATTGGTGACCATATTGTTTACCTCCACCAGGGGCATAAACAATGGGAAGGAAGCAAGGAAGAGATCATCTTCAGCAAAGATCAGTTGTTGAATAATTTCATCTTCGCATCAGAATTTTTGCAGGACGCAAAACATATGCGGATGATGGAAACAGAGAATCCGCTACATCCGAAAAGAACAGTTTAATATGAAATATTTATCATCCATTATTGTATGCTGTTTTCTGATAGCAGGAAACGTTTCATCGCAGGAGGTGCCTGATGCCCCTTACAAAAAAGATCCGACCATTCCGGCATTTAAAATTTTACAGACCGACAGTACCTGGTTCTCAAAACAACAGCTTCCCAAAAACTACGATTATACCGCCATCATTTATTTTGCCCCTGATTGCGGGCATTGCCAGTATACAGTTGGTGAACTGGTTAAGCACATGGATAGTCTTAAGAATGTATCCTTTGTTTTCGCCGCCTCCGCCTATAAACCCCTGAATGAGATCCGTGAATTTTATAATAAGTATAACCTGGCCGTATATCCGAACATCCGCATGGGTCGTGACCCTGACTATACCATACTCAGCTTCTATCGTGTAGAGTCTACACCCTTTGTGGCCGTTTATGACAAAAAAGGCATGTTCCTGAAAGCCTACGATCCCCCGCATAACCCGGTCATGGAAGTATCACAATTAATAGAACTCGTTAACAAAAAGTAACGGATGATTCGGGCAAACCCTACCTTTGCCCCGTCAAAAATTTTTCATTCTAAATAGTTTATATGAAAGTAACCGTTGTAGGTGCCGGTGCCGTTGGTGCTACCTGTGCCGATAATATTGCACGTGCCCAGTTGGCAGATGAATTGGTTTTGCTCGATATCAAGGAAGGTTTTGCCGAAGGCAAGGCGCAGGATATGATGCAGACAGCAGCATTACTCGGTTTTGATACCCGTATCACCGGTAGTACAAACGATTATGCAAAGACTGCCAAATCAGACGTGGTGGTGATCACTTCCGGCTTACCACGTAAACCCGGTATGACCCGTGAAGAACTGATCGGCACAAATGCCGGTATCGTTAAAGGCGTTACTGAGAACTTACTGAAATATTCACCGGACGCTATCATTATCGTGATCAGCAACCCGATGGATACCATGACATACTTAACATTACAATCAACAGGTCTTCCCAAGAACAGGATCATTGGAATGGGTGGCACACTCGACAGTGCCCGCTTCAAATACCAACTGAGCCAACACCTCGGATGCAGCCCCGGTGATCTGAATGCAGTAGTAGTAGGTGGACACGGCGATACAACCATGATCCCATTGATACGCCTGGCTACCTGGAACAGTGTTCCGGTAACAAAATTCCTGAGTGAAGAGCAGCAAAAACAAATTGTTGCGGACACAATGGTGGGAGGAGCAACACTAACCAAATTATTAGGTACCTCAGCCTGGTATGCACCCGGTGCAGCAGGAGCCGCATTGGTGGAAAGCATTGTACGTGATGAGAAAAAATTATTTACCTGCTGCGTAAGCCTAGATGGCGAATACGGACAAAAAGATATTTGCCTGGGTGTTCCGGTAACGATCGGTCGTAACGGCTGGGAAAAAATACTTGACTTTGGTCTGAATGCTGATGAACAGGCGATGTTCAATAAAAGCGCAGATGCCGTAAGAAGTATGAATGATGTTTTAAAGACTTTATAGTAGTCACAGAATTAACAGGGCCGGCAGTTAAAAACTGCCGGCTTTTTTTATACGCTCCTTTCTACCGTTCATCCGCTATTTATTCCGCTTTATACATAATTGGGTATTCTCATTGTAACATTTAAATGCGCTTTGCGTCACACAGAAACAAAAATAACAACGCGATGAGACGCTTTTTTTTACCGGTGATCCTCGGGCTCACCCTTACAACAACATCAGCCTTTACCCAGCCTGCAACAGTAACGGGTAATGTGAAAGATAACACAGGCAAGAATCTTGAATCTGTTACCGTTTGTTTATTACTGGCCAAAGACAGCAGCCTGGTGAAAGCCGATATCACAGATGCAAAAGGACAATACCAGATCGCTTCCCCACGGATCGGGAAGTTCCTGCTGAGCTATGCAAACATGGGATTTGAAAAAAAGTTCTCCGCAGCATTTGATCTGCAAAGTGGACAGCAGTATACTGCGGCTGCCGTGAGTTTACAGGTAGCCTCAAAAAAATTACAGGATGTAACGGTTACTTCCCGTAAACCTATGATCGAGATCAAAGCCGACAAAACAATCTTCAATGTTGAAAGCAGCATTAATGCAACGGGTAGTAACGCGATGGAACTTTTGCAGAAAAGTCCCGGTGTGCAGGTCGATAATAATGATAATGTGAGTATGAAAGGCAGAACAGGTGTTAAGATCTATATTGACGGAAAGCCCACACAACTGGATGCAAAAAGTCTCGCAGATTATCTGAAAAGCATCAATAGCAATGATGTGGAAGCTATTGAAATGATCAGCAACCCGAGTGCCAAATACGATGCAAGCGGAAGTTCGGGCATCATCAATATCCGCCTGAAGAAAAATAAAAAGATCGGCACCAATGGAAGTGTGAGTGCAGGTTTTGTGCAGGGCATCACACCAAAAGGAAACGGATCTGTGAATCTGAATTACCGTGATAAAAAGATCAATCTCTTCAGCAATGTAGGTATTAATGCAGGGAAGTATGAGAACGGCCTCGACCTATACAGGGTACAAAAAGATTCCATTTACGATCAGCACAGCACCAACTGGAGCGATAATGTGAACGTGAATGCAAAACTGGGCGCCGACCTCTTTCTGAATAGTAAAAATACACTAGGCGTAATGGTAACGGGCAATTTTGGCGATCGTGACTGGACCAGCAAAAGCAATACTGATATTTATTATGCGCCAACCAATCAATATATAAAAACCTTACAGGCTTTTAACGCTATTCTTGGCAACCGCGCAAACATGAACTCGAATATTAACTACCGGTATGCAGATACAAGTGGTAAAGAAATAAACATAGATGCTGATTATGGTCTGTTTCATTCAACGGGCCGTAGTTATCAACCCAACTATTATCTCGATAAGAATGGGATTCCATTATATGAGATCATCAACCGGAATTATACGCCAATCGATATCAATATATATACCATAAAGACAGATGTTGAACAGCCCAAATGGAAAGGTAAGATAGGATATGGTGCTAAATTCTCTTATGTAAAAACAACCAATGCCTTTGATTTTTTTAATGACATCAACGGCACTACTGTTAAACAATTAAGCCGCAGCAATAATTTTGCGTACACTGAGAATGTAAATGCGGCGTATATTAATTACCAACGTCAATTTAATACTGCCTGGAGCATACAAACAGGTTTGCGTGCAGAGCAAACGAACAGCGAAGGCATTTTAACAAGAGCGGATGGTATGATACAGGCGGATAACAGTGTTTCAAAACATTATTTTGATCTTTTCCCAAGTGCTGCTGTTACCTGGACCATTAATACAAAAAATACGTTTAACCTGACCTATAGCAGAAGAATAGCACGCCCGAGTTATCAGGACCTGAATCCTTTTGAGAATAAGCTGGATGAACTTACTTACGACAAAGGCAATGCCTTTTTAAAACCGCAGTATACGGATAATTTTGAATTGACGCATACGCTCAAATCAATGATCAACACAACCATTGGCTACAGCTTTGTTAAGGACTATGCAACACAAACAACCGACACACTTAACAATGCAACATATGTGCAGCAAAAAAACCTGGCAACCCAAAAGATCATCAGCTTTAGCATAGGATCTCCTTTACCAATTGCTAAATGGTGGAACGGGTATGCCAATATCTGGTACAATTATCAAATATTCAATGGCCAGATCGGCGAAAAAGAATTGCACACAGAATTGCCTTTATATGGCGCTTATATGCAACACACTTTTACACTTGGTAAAGACTACTCAGCAGAACTGAGTGGCTGGTTCAGCGGCCCTAACATCTGGGGAGCTACCTGGAAAACCAAATCGCAGGGTGGCGTAGATCTTGGTTTCAAAAAAGATCTGATGCAAAAAAAAGCAACGATCAAAGTAACAGCAACGGATATATTCCATACCAACCCATGGAGTTCTACAAGTGATTTCGGCGGGTTAAAGATTAATGGGAAAGGAAGATGGGAAAGCCAAACAGTACGCATAAGCTTTACTTACCGCTTTGGAAGTTCGCAGGTAAAAGCAGCAAGACAAAGAAAGACAGGGGCAGAAAGTGAAGCGGACAGGATCAAATGATAATGTAATTCGTGTTGTAAAGTTGGTTTTAGGTGATGTCCCTTCGGAAGATCTTTTCCGGGGGGATTTTTTTGCCACTGAAGTACAGAAAAATTCAGTGCTTCAGTGCTTCTGTGGCAAAACAACGTACTGATTCCAATCTAATAGCTTCTATATCCTGCAACTCCATACATTTAAAGTGACCACGAGGACATTTATTATACCCGATTTTGCTGCATGGACGGCATGATAAACTCTTAACCTCTGCATTATAATGAAGAACCGTTTCACTTCCATAATAAGGGGTCATGCCAAAAGCGGGTACCGTATTACCCCAGATACTTACAACAGGTTTTTTGAACGCGGCGGCAATATGCATCAGACCTGTATCATGGGTGATAATGAGTTGGGCTTTACGCACCAGGCTGGCACTTTCATGGATGTTGAACTTGCCGCATGCATTATAGATCTTTATGTTATCGATTGAAGCAATCTCCTCACCTGCGGCACGGTCTTCTGACCCGCCCAACAAAATAACCGGATAAGGCAAGGAAGCACACAACTCTTTCAACTTATGTATCGGAAGTTTCTTTGTATTCAATGCAGCCCCGATTACAACACCCACAAATCCAAATCCATGTGATAAAGGAATATCATCTGCTGTAATAAAATCTTTCGCGGGTATAAAATGATCAAGCCCTTTTTCATCATTTACAACACCAAAGCTTTTTACAGTATCAAGATACCTGTCAACGATATGCACATCCGGCATCCGGTTTATTTTCAAGGCAGTCAGTAACCATTTACGGATATTAAATTTATCGAATGAAAAATTTTTGATCCCTTTTAATGCTCTTTTGATACGAAGTGTTCTGAGATTATGGTGCAGATCAATGATATGATCATATCCTTCGTCCTTTAACTGATGTATCATCAGATCCCAACTGCTTCCGAGAATCATTACTTTATCAATATGCGGATTGGGACTGATCAGCGATGCAAAAGAAGCTTTGGTTAGAAAATGAACTTCTGCCCCGGGCACCTGTTGTTTTAAACAACGGATCACCGGTGTAGTGAGAACAATGTCCCCGATAGATGAAAAGCGGATGATCAGGAATTTCATAGTTCCTCTGTATAATTCAGATCTTTATGAAAGGTTTCCTCTGTAAAATAAAATGCAACCAACGTAATACTCATGACTACTACTCCTGCTACAATACCGCTTTGTATGAACCCCCATGCCCAGGTCTTCTGAAAAAGATCAAGAAACATTAGATTAATCAGTGGCAAAGCACCCCTAACCATATTAGGAATGGTTGTAGCGGCAGTAGCACGAAGGTTGGTGCCGAACTGTTCTGCACCCATGGTAATGAATATCGCCCAGAAACCTGTACTGAAACCGAGCAGTGCACAAATAGCATACATACTTGCATCCGAAGTGTTATAAGGACTAAAGAATAAAATAAGCGCAGCAATATTCAGCACAAGAAAACAGAGCATGGCTTTTTTCCTGCTCTTGAAGTACTGGCTAACCAAACCTATTGTTATATCCCCTATCGCAATTGCTGCATATGCATACATGATCGCCCGCCCGCTTTCAATATGATTTTCTCCGTAAAGTTCTTTGGCAAAACGGTTGCTCAGGTTTACCAATACACCGATCACATACCAGGTAGGCAAGCCTATCAATATGGCCAGTATATATTTCTTAAAACGCTTTCCATTATTAAAGAACATCAGGAAATTTCCACGTTGAACACCTGCCTGCTGTTTAACGGCATTAAACATCCCGCTTTCTGCAACAGATATACGCAACAATAATAAAACAATCCCAAGCCCACCACCGATCTTGTAGCAAAGGCGCCAGTCGTTCGTGGTCTTATAAATAAAATAAGCAAACACCGCACCGAACAATCCAATACCGGCAACCAATGATGTACCCACGCCCCTCTTTTCTTTCGGCAGCAGCTCACTTACCAACGTAATACCTGCTCCCAGCTCACCGGCAAGACCTACACCGGCAACAAACCTTGCCCATGCATACTGGTCAACCGTTTGAACATAGCCCGTTAAAAAGTTGGCTATAGAATACAAAGCGATAGATCCGAACAAAACACTCAGCCTTCCTTTCTTATCACCGATCGTTCCCCATATTACACCCCCGATCAGGAGACCTACCATTTGCCAGTTAATGATCTTTGTACTCGCAGCAATTACCTGTGCCTTATCGCTCAGAATAATTCCAATGCCCTGCAGGCTCGGCTCACGAACAATGGTGAACAACAGGAGATCATAGATATCTACAAAATATCCGAGCGCAGCAACAATCACCGGCAGGGAAAGGATGGCGTATTTTTTTTCAGTCATAATCCAGATGTTAGATGACGGATGTTAAATGTTAGGATTTATTGGTTTCTGATCTTCTTCAAGATAGTTCATATCCAATCCGAACGTTTCTCTTGTATTGTACGCAGCGATGGCTGCAATAGAAATAATAATAACGCCTGTCATCCATCCGCCTGTTACATAACTGCCGGTAAGCTCACGTAGCCCTTTGTGCAACAAAATGATCAATGGAAGAATACCACGCACCACGTTGGGTATGGAGATAGCCGTTGTTGCACGCAGGTTGGTACCAAACTGTTCTGCCGACATGGTGATATACAGAACAGAGAAGCCCGCACCAAAACCCAGGCACCCGCAAAGAAGATACATAGAGGTTGTTGTACCGCGACCATCACTTTGCAGAAAGTATAAAAGAACAAAGACCGAGAGAATAGTTATGAATGTAAATAAAGCCTTCTTCCTGCTTTTGAGATAATTACTTAATAGTCCCGCACTCATATCACCAATACCGATGGCTACATACTGATACATAATAGCCTTACCGGGATCAATACCTGCAATACCAAACTCGCGCCCGAATTTATCTGAAAAAGTAATGAGTATGCCTATCACATACCACACAGGCAAGCCGATCGCTACACCTTTCATGTACCGGAAAAACCTTTCTTTATTGGTAAATAGCATTAAAAAATTACCACGCGGCGCATCTGATTTTTTCACCTCCCCATACAACCCGCTTTCCATTACATTGGCACGAAGAAATAATAACAGCAGCCCCATTACTCCCCCGATATAATAGCAGAGACGCCAATCGAGAAATAAACGGTATATAAAAAACGCGCACACTGCACCAAGTACACCAACGCTTGCAATCACAGATGCGCCTAAGCCTCTTTTTTCTTTTGGTAACATTTCGTTTACCAGGGTGATGCTGGCCCCTAACTCTCCAGCCAATCCAATACCAGCAATAAACCGGAGCAACACATATTGCGGAACGGTCTGTACCATACCATTGGCGATATTAGCAAGAGAGTATAAAATAATGGATCCGAATAATACGCTGAGTCTTCCTTTCTTATCGCCCATAATACCCCAGATAATACCACCGGCAAGAAGACCGATCATTTGTACACTAATGATCAATTCTCCTTTTGATAAAACTTCTTCAGGCGATAGATGGAGCGATTCCAGACTGGGTTTGCGGATGATGGCAAATAGTAACAGGTCATATACATCCACAAAAAAACCTAATGCACCAACAATTACCGGCAGCGAAAGAACACCGTATTGCTTCTGAGCTGTTGTCATGGCTTATCCGTGTGAGGAGGTGTTTTCTTTTTACCCGTAAACAGCTTAAGCATTACGGGACCACTGGTAACCAGTACAATGCCGATCACAATTATTTCGAGGTGATCTTTCAGATCAAAACCGAATTCAGCGAGTATCCATTTCTGCAGGAAGTGCCCAGCGAATAACATACTGAATACCCATGCCACGCAACCGATCACATTATAGGAAAGAAATTTTTTCTTATCCATCTGAACAATGCCTGCTACAATAGGCGCAAAGGTTCGAACGATAGGAATGAACCTGGCAATCACGATGGCCCCACCACCGTGCTTTTCATAAAAGTCATGGGCCTCCTGCAGGTAACGGCGTTTGAACAGCATATTCTCTTTCCACTCATACATGGTGGGACCCACCTTTCGGCCAAACCAGTAACCCACTGAATTTCCCAGGATACCCGCAATAGAGATCAGTACCAGTAATAAAAAAAGATCAGCATACTCGTTACCCGTATGTACAATTTCGTTGGCAATATTGGCACTGTAAATACCTGCCACAAACAACAGGCTATCACCCGGTAAAAAGAATCCGATAAATAATCCTGTCTCCGCAAACACAACAAATAAAAGAAGCCAAAGCCCCCCGTGTTCGATATAGAACTGCGGCTGCAATAACTGGCTCCAATGGAAGGCAACTGACAAAAGCGTATCGTACAACATAACTGTTTTCTTATTCGTTAACTACAGCGGGTTCAAGCGACCCCTCCCATTTACTTACGACAGTTGTGGCCAATGCATTACCCAATACATTGGTGGCGGTTCTGAACATATCGCAAAAATGATCGATCGGCAAAATAAGCGCAATGCCTTCCGGTGGAATATGAAACATTCCGCAGGTAGCCGTAACTACTACTAACGACCCCCTTGGCACACCTGCTATTCCTTTACTTGTTAGCATCAGAACCAGCAGCATAGTAAGCTGTGTGCCAAAATCAAGGTGGATACCATAAGCCTGCGCAATAGCAATACTGGCGAATGTCATATACATCATACTTCCATCAAGATTGAATGAATAGCCAAGCGGCAGGATAAATGCCACGATCTTGTCTTTACAACCGAATCTTTCGAGTTCTTCTGTAAGCTTAGGGAATACTGACTCGCTGCTTGTAGTACTGAACGCAACGATCATAGGTGACACAATCGCTTTTAACAACTCGGGCATACGCTTACGTAAAATGATAAAACCTACGGTCAGCATGACTACCCATAGCAGCATAATACCTATAATAAAATAAAGAAGATATTTTCCGTAAAAAATAAATATTTCGGGACCTTTTAAGGCGATCACTGATGCAATGGCACCAAAAACACCCAATGGCGCAAAGTTCATAACATACCCAACCATTTTCAGGATAACATGCGAGAAAGTATCAAGAGCTTTTACTACAATACTGGCTTTCTCGCCAATTGCCGAGGTGGCTATCCCAAAGAATACACTAAATATTACCAACTGTAATACCTCATTATTGGCCATCGCATCAATTACACTCTTGGGAAATACGTGTTCAATAAATTTTTGAATACTAAACTCCTGTGTTTTCCCCAGCATATCTTTAGCCCCATTAATATCTGCTGTAGACATATTGATACCGCTGCCTGGTTGAAACAGGTTAACCAATAACATACCTAGTAAAAGGCTCACCAATGATGCCGTAAGAAACCAGATCATCGCTTTGCCGCCCACTCTTCCCACTGTTTTTAGATCGCCGAGTTTAGCAATTCCCACTACCAGGGTACAGAACACCAGCGGGGCAATAATCATCATCACCAATCTCAAAAAAATGGTTGTGAGAAGCTTGATATTCGTGGAAAATGAAATAATAAATGCCTGCGAAGAATATTCATGTATAAAATAGCCAAGCAAAACACCGGCTAACATGGCAATTAATATATATATGGTAAGCCTGTTAGATTTTCTCATTGGGTCGTATTAGTATCGCAATATAAGATTTATGGGTTTCTATATGCAAAACCTCCTGTTTTTTGGGTGGAATTATTCCGTTGCCCGTTTTTCCGGCTTCCAAAAGTTTTGAACGTCTAAAACCAATAAATCACTATTTTGCCAGAACTTTTTTATTAAAGAACCCCTAACCAACCAATTATGAGTTTATTCAGAAAAAAATCACTGGACGGCTTAATGGCCCAGGCCGCCGATTCTGAACAAGGATTGAAGCGAACCCTCGGCGCAGGCAGCCTGATCGCTTTGGGTATCGGAGCCATTATCGGTGCGGGTCTGTTCGTAAGAACTGCTGCCGCTGCCGGTGAACATGCCGGTCCTGCCGTTACCTTATCCTTTATCGTAGCTGCCATCGGTTGTGCGTTCGCTGGATTATGTTATGCTGAGTTTGCCTCTATGATCCCTATTGCCGGTAGCGCTTATACCTATGCATATGCTACCATGGGTGAGTTAATTGCCTGGATCATCGGGTGGGCATTGATACTGGAATATGCACTGGGTGCAGCCACCGTTTCTATCGCGTGGAGTGAATTTCTTAATAAGCTGCTTGAACAATACCACCTGGGGTCGATACCGTATGAATGGTGCCACTCCCCTTTTGAAAAAGCGCTGGATGCAACCAATGTGATGCACACAGGTATTATGAACGTTCCTGCCTTATTCATCTTATTATTATTATCGCTTCTCCTGATAAAAGGCACACAGGAATCGGCTTTTGTAAATGCGATCATCGTATTTGTGAAAGTTGCCATCGTGGTCGTATTTATCGTAGTGGGATGGAAATTCATCAACCCTGAAAATCACACACCTTATTTCATTCCTGCAGATGCACCACCCGCTTTAAAACCGGATGGTTCCATGTATAGCTATACCGATTTCTTCCGGCACGGATATGGAGGAGTATTAACCGGTGCTGCGATCGTATTCTTTGCCTTTATTGGTTTTGATGCCGTATCAACAGCCGCACAGGAAGCCAAAAATCCTAAACGCGATATGCCGATCGGTATCCTCGGATCACTCGTGATCTGTACGATCCTGTACATTTTGTTCTCGTATGTATTAACAGGGGTAGCTCCTTATACCGATTTCGTAAAATCAGGTAAAGAAGCTTCTGTTGCGTATGCAATCGAAACCTATATGCACAATTATGGCTGGCTCGCAAAAGCAGTAACCATCGCCATCCTGGCCGGTTTCTCTTCTGTGATACTGGTGATGCTGATGGGACAGAGCCGCGTATTCTACACCATGTCTACCGATGGTCTCTTACCAAAAATGTTCTCTGACCTGCATCCTAAATTCAGAACCCCTTATAAATCAAACCTGATATTATTCCTTTTTGTAGGAGCTTTTGCTGCCTTCATTCCGGGTAATGTGGCAGGTGATCTTACCAGCATCGGAACCCTGTTCGCTTTCGTACTGGTTTGTGTAGGCGTTTGGGTGATGAGAAGAAATGATCCGGACAGAGTTCGTCCTTTCAAAACACCATTGGTTCCATTGGTTCCGATCCTGGGTATTGTAGTTTGTACAGCCATGATCGTTTCCCTGCCAAAAGAAACACTGGTTAGCGCCGTGGTTTGGATGGTAGTAGGATTACTGGTGTATTTTGGATATAGTAAGGCGAATAGTAAACTGAAAGATAATTAGTCGTAAGTCATAGTAGTAAGTCACACAGCCGGACCCAGCGTCCGGCTGTTTTTTTTATATAGGGTTGGCAACTTAACCTGCTTACGTTAATTTTGCCTCCTTTCAATTACCTATCAATCTATAACCGAACAATATGGGACGGATCTTCGAAGTACGTAAAGCCACAATGTTTGCCCGTTGGGACAGGATGGCCAAACAGTTTACCCGCATAGGAAAAGAAATTGTGATTGCGGTAAAAGCCAGTGGACCGGATATAGCTACCAACCCGGCACTGCGCCGTTGTTTCCAGAATGCGAAGAGTGTAGGAATGCCGAAGGACCGTGTGGAAGCCGCTATCAAAAGGGCGATGGGTAAAGACACCAGCAACTACGAAGAAATCTTATACGAAGGATATGCACCACATGGAGTGGCTTTACTGGTTGAAACAGCCACAGATAACCACGTACGTACAGTAGCCAATGTAAAGAGTCATTTTAATAAAGGACATGGTGCATTGGGTAATAGCGGCAGCGTGAGCTTTCAATTTAAGAAGATGGGGGTTTTCAAATTAAAACCAGAAGGACTCAATATTGATGATCTGGAACTGGAGTTGATCGATCATGGGCTGGATGAATTGGGAGAAAGCAATGACGAGAACGGCAACCCGATCATTGTGCTACGTTGTGCATTTGTAGATTTTGGAAATCTGCAGAAAGCGCTGGAAGATAAAGGTCTCAACCCTATCAGCTCGGAACTCGAATGGATACCCACCACAACGGTTCCTATGTCTGATGAACAGGCCGAAGATGTGAGCAAACTTATCGAAAGGCTTGAACAGGATGAAGATGTAAACAAAGTGTTCCATAACATGGGATAAGATAACTTTGCAGTATGAACGAATCCCACCCGGTGATCCTTTTTGATGGTGTATGTAATCTTTGCAGTGGGAGTGTACAGTTCGTTATCAAACACGAGGCAAAACATCATTTTCGTTTTGCATCACTCCAAAGTAATTTTGGACAAAAGGTCCTGCAAAAATATAAATTGCCTGCTGCAGATTTTGATTCTTTTATTTTACTGGAAAACGACCAGGTGTACACAAGATCCTCGGCGGCACTGAGAGTAGTTAAAAAATTAAATGGGTTGTGGTCAGCGCTCTATGGTTTTGTTATCATCCCACTCTTTATCAGGAATGCTGTTTACAATTATATCGCCAAAAACAGGTATAAGTGGTTTGGAAAACAGGAAGCATGTTGGTTGCCAACGCCCGAACTAAAGGAACTTTTTATTGACTAATTATTCATTCATCATATCCCTGATCACAGTAATGATCTGCTCAGCATTAGGCTTGCTGAAATAATCTCCATCACTACCGTAACCGGGTCTGTGCGCCTGACCGGTAATAGTTCTCGGCGCAATATCAAGCCATCTGAAAGCTTTTTGTTCTTCCATCACCTTGTTAAGCATGAATGCAGCTGCACCTCCGGGAACATCTTCATCGATGAATACAAGACGGTTTGTTTTTTTCAATGATGCCAATATGATATGATTGATATCAAATGGAAGCAGTGTTTGCACATCGATCACTTCACAACTGATCCCCAGTTTTTCGAGTCTATTAACAGCATCATCAATAATGCGCAGCACCGAACCATAAGAAACAATGGTTACATCTGTTCCGTTTCTTACAATTTCAGGCACACCCAATGGAACGGTGAATTCGAGAAGATTGGAAGGCATCTTTTCTTTCAAACGATACCCGTTCAAACATTCGATCACGATAGCCGGATCGTTGCTTTGTAAAAGTGTATTATACATTCCCGCAGCCTGTACCATGTTCCTGGGTACGCAAACATAAAAACCACGCAATGAATTAATGATCATACCCATGGGTGATCCGCTGTGCCAGATCCCTTCCAAACGATGACCGCGTGTTCTGATGATCATTGGGCAACTCTGTTGTCCCGCACTACGGTAATGTGTAGTGGCCACATCATCACTCAATGGTTGCAGACCATACAGCAGGTAATCAAGATACTGGATCTCGGCAATAGGGCGCAAGCCACGTAATGAAAGACCAATGGCTTGTCCCACGATCGTTAATTCACGAATGCCTGTATCTGAAATACGGTCGCTGCCATACTTACCCTGCAAACCGGCAAACCCCTGGTTCACATCACCGATATGACCCACGTCTTCTCCGAATGCATACACATAAGGATTGTGTTCGAACAGCGCATCAAAATATTTATTGAGGATCTCATACCCATTGATAATAGCAGCATCATCTCCTACTAAAGCTTTTACTTCACCAACCTTTAATGCGCTTTTGGGACCTTCATTGTATAAATGACTATTGTATAACTGTTTATTTTTTTCGATCAGGCCATTATAAAATTCAAGTAACTCCCCTGTTGAAGGAGAATTAGGTGCGACTTCCATCGCAAGCGATAAGGTTCTTAAAATATCCCTGCGCAAGGGTTCTTTGTTTGACAGCAGGTCTTTTGAAAGTTGTTGCAACTGGTTATATATTTCAATATCATTGATCACAACTTCATGTATCAGTTCAGCCGCTTCATCCGACTGCCTACGGATAGGTGCCAGGTATTTCTCCCATGCCCTGTTCCTGCTTTCGCGAACATGCTCTTTTGCCTCCGCTTCGATATTAGTTAGCTCTTCGCTATTAACAAGTTCCGTTTCCAGTAACCATTCCCGCATTTTTTTAATACAATCCCACTCCCGCTCCCATTCTAATCTTTCCGCACTTTTATACCGCTCATGGCTACCGCTGGTTGAGTGTCCCTGTGGTTGCGTTACTTCTTCTACGTGAAACAGTACAGGAACATGATCTTCTCTTAATTTATAGAGTGCTTCCTCAAACACTTCACACATTCCGGCATAGTCCCATGCTTTTACTTTATAGATGCGAATCCCGTTGGTATTTTCTTCTTTTTCCAATCCCTGCAATGCATCGGAGATAGATCCCTTTGTTGTTTGAAAATTTTTAGGAACCGAGATCCCGTAACCATCATCCCAAACAAATACAGCGAGCGGGATCTGCAGCACGCCGGCGGCATTCATTGTTTCCCAGAAATGTCCCTCCGATGTACTCGCATCACCAATTGTACAAAAACATATTTCGTTACCGTTGTTGCTAAGCTTTTCAAATAACTCCGGCGTAGAAGAACTACGGAAACATTTAGAGGCAAAGGCGAGTCCCAATGCCCTCGGCATTTGTGAAGCCGTAGGCGCCATATCAGATGATATATTTTTACGGTTCGCAAGATCGAGCCATTCACCATTTGTATCTGTAAAGCGGGTTGCAAAATGCGCATTCATCTGCCTGCCGGCACTGAACGGGTCATTCTCTAAATACGGATCAGCATATAATTGCGAAAAGAATTGTTCTACTGTAGCAAGACCGGCCGCAAACATGAATGTCTGATCGCGGTAGTAACCGCTTCTGAAATCACCGGGTTGAAAAAATTTAGCCATGGCTATCTGCGCCACTTCTTTTCCATCACCAAAAATTCCAAATTTTCCTTTCCCTGTCAATACCTCTCTTCTTCCCAACAGGCTCACTTCGCGACTAACAATAATCGTTCTGTAATCTGCAAGGATCGCATTTCTGAAACCTTCAAACGAAAGCATATCATTCTGTGACGCTATTGAAAGGGTTTGCTCCATAAAACAAAAATAACGTTATTGGGGTATTAGTTTATGGGTTTAAGGGTTTACTTGTTCATTAGTTTTTGAACAAAACAGACCTGTTTTTAGTTAATTTCGGTGAAAACCTGAATCCGGCATAAATTTGGCTATGGCATAGTTGCTAAAGCGGAAAGTATGTAGTAGTTTTATGACATCAAAATAAAATCAAATATGAAAAAACTAGTTCTCCTGACTTCAATGGTTTGTGCTGTGTTTATCAGCCAGGCCCAAACAACACCCACACCGCCTGTTGTTGATATCAATAAAGTTTTAGAATTTAAGAATGCTGATTATAATATGGGACAGATCCAGACCGGGAAAGCTGTTGAGTATGTAGTGGAAGCAAAGAATATCAGCAAAGACACTATTATATTGGTAACTGCCAGAGCAGGCTGTGGATGCACTACCCCAAATTTTGTTCCTAACCAGAAAATAGCACCAGGTGGTGTAGGTAAAGTTACGATCGGCTTTAACGGTGGTGCGCAAGGTCCTTTCACCAAGGTAGCTGATATCTTTTTTGATAACGGTCTTACCAAACACCTGACATTTACAGGCGAAGGTGTTCCTGCAATAGCTCCTGCTGCTACCCCTGCAACAGCTGCTACGCCTGGAAAAAATTAATCCATTCAAAAAAATAATAAATAGTAAGTGATGAAAAAATACCTGTTTCTATTTTTACTGATCAGCGGAACTACTTTGTTTGCGCAGGATGATGCTTCATTTAATACAACCGTACATAGTTTTGGCAAGATCAAACAACATGTACCGGCAACCTACACCTTTACGTATACCAATAAAACAGGCAAGCCTGCTATTATAGAAATGGCTACTGCAGAATGTGGTTGTACAACTCCTGAATATGTGAAAGGAGCTATTTTGAAAGGCAAGACCAGCGATATTAAAGTAACCTACAATGCAGAAACGCTCGGAACTTTTACCAAAAAGGTGACTGTTAAGTTCGTAAATGTGCCAACACCTGTTATACTTACCATCTCGGGAGAGGTAGAAGCAGCCAAGACAGAAAAGAAATAAATAACGATACCGATCTGATAAAAACGCAACCCGATGGGTTGCGTTTTTTGTTTTGTGTACGTTAGCCGTCCGGTTATCTTTGCAGGATGTTACAGATAAGTCAACGCGGTCAGGCCATGCCTGCCTCTCCTATCAGGAAACTGGTGCCTTATGCAGAAGCTGCTAAAAAAAGAGGTACCACCGTATATCATCTCAATATCGGGCAGCCGGATATTGAAACGCCCAAAATGATACTGGATGCAGTAAGGCATAGCGATTTTAAAGTATTGGAATATAGCCATAGTGCAGGTAATGAAAGTTATCGCCAGAAGCTCACCAAATACTATGAAAGCGTTGGCATTCATGTAACCGCCAGCCAGATCATTGTTACCACCGGTGGTAGTGAAGCGATACAGTTTGGTTTTATGGCCTGTCTCGATGCAGGCGATGAAGTGATCATTCCGGAACCTTTTTATGCCAACTACAATGGTTTTGCCGTTGCGGCGGGAGTAACTGTAATTCCTGTGACATCACATATTGAAAATGGTTTTGCATTACCACCAATCGCCGAGATCGAAAAAAAGATCACACCAAAAACAAAGGCGATTGTTATCTGCAATCCCAATAACCCAACAGGTTATCTCTATACCGCTGCCGAAATGGAGCAGCTAAAAGAGATCATTATAAAACATGGACTATTCTTATTTTCAGATGAAGCGTATCGCGAATTCTGTTATGAAGGAAAACAAATCAGTGCCATGCATTTACAGGGAGTAGACGATAACGTAATCATCATGGACACAATCAGCAAAAGATACAGCGCCTGTGGCGGAAGGATCGGCGCATTGATCACCAAGAACCAAAAGGTGCTGGATGCCGTGATGAAGTTTGCACAGGCAAGGCTTAGTCCTCCCAGCTTTGCCCAGATTGCCGGCGAGGCCGCAATAGATCTGCCAGCTGACTATTTTGATACCACGAAAGCAGAATACCGTTCAAGAAGGGATCTGATTGTAAAAAGGTTAAATGCGATGGAAGGGGTATTCTGCCCAAACCCTGGCGGGGCCTTCTACGCAATGGCAAAGCTGCCCATCGATGATGCAGATGTTTTTTGCCAGTGGTTATTGGAAAGCTTTTCATACCAGGGGCAAACAGTGATGCTGGCACCTGCCACCGGTTTTTATGGAACACCGGGACTGGGAAAGCAGGAAGTTCGCCTGGCTTACGTATTAAATTTAAATAATATAAATAAGGCGATGGACTGCCTGGAAGAGGCGCTGAAGGTGTATCCTGGAAAAATAT
>CBDDIX010000004.1:0-2975424 GCA_965229255.1 Sediminibacterium sp. | reverse complement strand
AAAAATGCTGATGAGCGTTTGTGCTTTTGCCATGACCATACTGTCCGGCTTTGCACAAACGTCTACTGTAACCGGAAAAGTTACAGATGACAAAGGAGCCCCGCTTTCGGGAGCAAGCGTTATTGAAAAAGGGACAAAGGCCGGCACAAGTGCCGGCGTTGACGGTGCTTTTACCATCAAGGTGAAGCCCGGTGCCACCCTGATTATCTCAGCCCTGGGATATGAAAACAAAGTAATCACCGCATCATCCAATATGATGGTGCAGCTGACCACCGATGTGAAATCTTTAAGCGAAGTAGTTGTAACGGGTGTTGGTGCAGCCACCAGCAAAAAAAAGATAGGTGTTGCCGTTGAAGCGGTAAACATTGCAAGTGAAGTAAAAGTGCCTACAGGTGATATTGGACAACAATTGGTTGGACAAGTTGCCGGTGCACAGATCTCCAGCACAAACGGTTCGCCTGGAGCAAAACTGAATATCCTCTTGAGGGGTATCAACTCTATTCAGGGTGGTACTTCTCCTATGATTCTGATAGATGGCTTGGAAGTTCGCGCCACCGACCTGAACTCGATTGATGTAAATATCATTGAAAGAGTAGAGGTGGTACAAGGCGCCGCAGCTGCTTCTTTATATGGTGCACAGGGTGCTAACGGGGTAATCCAGTTATTTACCAAAAAAGCAAGAGCCGGTAAAATTAATATCGATATCACCAGTAGTGCAAGTACTAATTCTTTACTGAATAACGGTGATGTTCACAAGGCCGACAAACATGCTTTTGTAACTGATGCCAGCAACAATGTTATCCAATCAAGCGGAGCCCCAATCACATTTGATCCTGCTACGTTGGTTTTCAATGCTAACGTACAGTACAGCGCACTGAGCGTAACAAGTTTTGCCAACAAGGCATACGATCAAAATCTGAAATATTACGATCACTATAAAATGTTTTTTCAGAACGGATACGCACTGAATAATGCAGTGACCATTTCAGGTAACAAAGACAAAACAAGCTTCCTGATATCTGCGTCTGATAATAAACAGAATTCAAACTTTAAAAACAATGGTGACTACGAGCGTTCCAACCTGACAACGAAGTTTGAAACCGAGTTGTTCAAGAATCTTCGTTTCAGTTCGCTTACACAGTTAGTGTACACTAAGAATACATTGAACGATCAGACAGGTCGTAGCATTCTGTATGCATTAAATAATACACGCCCTTTCGCTAACTATGATCAGAAAGATCTGGATGGCAACTATGGTGTTTACTATGGTGATGCTGCGGGTGTTAATGCATACAATCCAAACTTTGCCAATCAATATACCAGCACGCTGATTAATACGATCGATCTGGTACAAAACTTCAACCTGAATTACCGCGTTAACCGTTTCCTGGAACTGGATACTAAATATGGTCTTGATGTGAAGAACAGGAACATTACTTACCGTTACGAAGACCAGGAATTCAACAAGAATGCGGTTTACAACCAGTTTTTCTTCAGCAATTATAATCCTAATTCTGCTGCCAACGGTTCTACCACTGGTGAGATTGATAACTATGTTCAACGAACAACTTTCCAGAACTTTATTAGCACCGCAACCATTCGCACAGATTTCGAGAAAGACTTTCATTTGAAAGTACCTATCAAAACTGTAACCACCCTTGCGTATGATTACAGAAAAACCCTGTACAAAGCATTTACATCTTATGGATATGATGCGCCTGCTTATACACCATGGAACGCCAACCAGGCAGCAGTGTACAAAGTGGTCACCGATTATACAGAACCTGCTATCACTTATGGTTATCTCGCAAACCAACGTTTTGAGTGGGCCGACCTGGCAGGTGTGTCTGTAGGTGTAAGAAGCGATTATTCTTCAGCTTTCGGAAGTGGTGCAACTGCACAAACCTTTCCTCGCGGAGACGCTTACCTCAACATTTCAAGGCTTAAATTCTGGGAGGGTTCAAAAGTGTCAAATATATTCACAGACTTTAAGATTAGAGCGGCTTATGGTGAGGCAGGTACTCAGCCATTCCCTTTCCAGCGTTTCCCGGTGCTTGGTGCATCTAACCTTGGCGCTAACAGTGTATTTACTTTCCCTACTTCAAGCCCCAATCCTAACCTTGCAGTGGAACTGTCAAAAGAAACAGAGATCGGTGCCGACCTGGGCTTTCACCTGTCAAAAGGAGCATGGTTCAAAAATGCAGGGTTGTCTCTTACCTACTGGAAAAAGAATACCGATAACGCCATTTATCAGGTTGATGCGGCTCCTTCAACAGGTGTAGGTAGCGTACTGAACAATGCATTCGGATTGGGTTCAAATGGTTTCCAGGCTTCATTGAACCTGGGCATTTTGTCGACCAAGAATTTTACATGGGATATGACCACCAATTTTTCTAAACAAACCTCAGAGATTACCAGCATCAGTGGTCCGGATGTAGTTGTGCTGTCTTCTGCAGGTAGCACAGGCATCACGCTCAAAGCCGGTCAGAAAATCGGTCAGTTATTTGGCTTCCTGGTTTTGAAAAGTGTAGACCAGGCGGATCCTAATACAGGACAACCCTTTATCGCAAAAGCCAACCAGAGCCAGTATGAAGTGGCCAGCAATGGTTACGTAGTTAACTCAGCTACTAAACAACCTGTTAGCTCACCGGGTCAGTATAGCTTTGGCGACCCAAACCCTAAGTTCAACATGAGCTTTATCAATAACTTCTCTTACAAAGGAATTGTTAGTGTAAGCATGCAGTGGGACTGGGTAAATGGAAGTCACCTGTATAACCAAACCAAAGAATGGATGTATCGCGATGGTATCAGCGGAGACTATACGATTCCTATCACTATTTCCGGACAAACGCAGGCATACACAGCATTCTACCGCGGTATTTACCAGGCAGGTGCCAACAACGGAACCAAGGATTATTTCTATGAGAACGCATCTTTTGGTCGTCTGCGGAATTTATCTGCAGCTGTTGACTTTGCAAAGCTTTTTAAGATCAAAGGTTTCCAGCGTTTACAACTGGTGCTTTCGGGTCGTAACCTGATCACTATCACTAAGTACACAGGAATGGATCCTGAAATCAGTTCAGGTACATCGAACTCTGCATTCGATCGTGGAGTTGACCACAACACTATTCCAAACACAAAAGCCTATACAATCGGTTTGAATGTTGGATTCTAATCTCTTAATCTTAAAACTCAGAAGCTATGAAGTATAATAAAATTTTGGTGGGGATAGTTGCGGTCGGCTTCAGTATGACGGCCTGTAAAAAAGAACTTGACATCACCAATACCAATCAACCAACACCGCAAAGCGCACAAAGCGAAACTGGTGTAATATCCCTTGGTCAGGGATCCATTTACATGAACGGTTTTTATAGCCTTAAATATACAGATGGTGTTTATGGCCGTTTTTGGTCTGGCGCTACCGGGTTCCTTGAAATGATGGGTGACGAGATAGGTGCAGAAGCAGCCAATGCTTATATGAACCAGATCGGAATGCCAAACAAAGTAGTGCTTGACAACGGTACTGTTGTACTAAACCCAAGTGCTGTTAATACACAATATGCGCTTCTGCGTTCCGTGAACGTAAATGCCCAGCAAGGGAGTAATCCAACATTCTACGAATGGGCATACATGTATAACATGATCACCGCTGCCAATTCTGTTCTGGACATTGCCAATAATACCACTTTCACAGGAGCAGGTGCCGCTTCTAAAAAAGCAACAGTACAGGCATGGGCCTATTGGTGGAAAGGATATGCATATGCACATATCGGTACATTATATTATGCAGGTATCATACAGAACAGTATAACCACGGCTGCTACCACTAATGGTAACTATGTAGCCAAAGAAGCGATCATTGCTGAATCAAACGCAAACTTTGACAAAGCTGCGGCTGCACTGGCAACTGTAACATCAACTGCCGACTATAACACAGTAGTAGCTGGTCTGATCCCAGGCTTTTTACAAAAAGGAAAAGGTGGCGTATTAACTCCTACTATGTGGTTGCACAATATCAACACAATGAAAGCGCGTAACATTGTGTTGAACACTACTAAAGCAGCCATGACAGCAGCACAATGGACATCGGTGCTGACATTGGTGAATAACGGAATTAATTCCACAGACCTGATCTTTACCGGTCGTACAGATGCGAACGGTGATTTCCTCGGAACAACGATTGCAGACAAGATCCAGTCAGTAGGAGCAGCTACAGGAACTTACAAGCTAAGTGAAAGACTGGTGCAGGATTTCAGAACAGGCGATAAGCGCAAGGATAATAATGTAGTTGCTTTAACATCAGTTGGAATCTTCAATACGGATCGTGGTAATATCTTCAATACACGCTGGACGCTGAAAACAGGTGGAAACAGTATTGCAGGTACCATCGTATGGTCAAATACAACTGCCGGTGCCAATGAAATTACGCTTGCGGGCACTTACGAAGAGAACGAACTGATGAAAGCAGAAGCGCTTATACAAACCAGTCAGGTTGACCTGGGTGTAACATCTATCAACAATGTAAGAACCTACCAGGGCGCCGGTTTGGCTGCATTGCCTACAGGGTTAACGCAAGCTGCAGCGTATGAAGAATTAAGGGCAGAAAGAAGGATCGGTCTTGCTTTTAAAGGACTTTCTTTCTTCGATGCACGTCGTTGGGAAGTTATCGATCCAACAAAATCACGTACAGGTGCCGTTGTTATTTCTGCAGCCGGTGTTGTCAGCACCAATGCAACCATCACTTACGGATACCTTGATTATTGGGATGTTCCGGATAATGAACTGGCATATAATCCTGCCGCTGCAGGAAGTGCGCCGGTTAAAAATCCTAAATGATAGTTTGGGTACAGTAGTTTTCTCATGAATGACAAGGCCCCGGGTAAGGGCCTTGTTCATTTTTTAGACCGTGGGTAGTTAATCATAAAACCTTTCTATGAAAATCTGTTTTCTTCTTTTGATGACTTTTTTCTCTTGCATCCTATTAGAAGCACAGCAATCCGCAGGAGGATTGTCTATGCGTGGTAATTTCGCAAATGAGATCTCGGTCAGCGATGTGAATGGAAGACCCTTTGAAGCAAAATATGCAGATGTAACCGGGCATCCATTTTTGAAATCTGAATTTAAATATGCGGCTATTGAATTGGTAGGTGGTCAAAAATATGCGCACGTGAATATGCGTATCAATATATGCACGGATGAAATCAACTTTATAACAGCCGACCAAAAGGAGTTCTATATTGGTCCTGGTGTTGTAAAAAGAATAGTGTTTACTGATTCACTGCAGAAAGGATATCCGGTATACACTTTCTGTAATGGCTACCCGGCATCGGGTGCCGAAAAAGCAACTAGTTTTTACCAGGTGATGGCAGAAGGGAAATGCACTTTATTAAAGTCTGTCAGTAAAGTGATCGTTACCCGGAAAAATGATATGTCGGGAGAGGTTTCAAAAGAGTTCGAAACCTATGAAAATTACTATTTGTTCATCAATGGTAATATGAAGCGTATAAACAAAGACAAAGAGTCAATACTACAGGTCTTGTCAGACAGGCAACCACAGATCAGGTCCTTCATGACTGATAATAAAATCAACATCAAGAATGAAACTCAGCTTGTGAAGCTGATAGTTTATTACAATTCACTGTATTGATTCAAATGAAGTAAGAACGATTCGTCCTATTCCGCAGCGAAAAAAACAGGCCAATCCAAATATGCAACCGAATCCGAGATCAGAACTTTATCTCTTCTTCATGCTCATTAAAGAACTTGAAGTCGATCAGGTGTGAATTGGTATTGGCTTTTGCTTTCAGGTTGGTTTTGAATTTTCGTTTCCATTTTTTGATCGTGGAATTCAACCATCCTTTCGTGAGGTATGCGTACACAATCGGGTGTACTACCAATGTCAGATTCTTATGGCCATGCGTTATCAGATATGATAAACGTTTTTCCATTTCATCTTCCAGCAATAAAGTAGAAGTGATCTTGCCGGTGCCATTACAAACAGGACAATCCTCCGAAGTATTGATATTCACTTCCGGGCGCATACGCTGGCGCGTGATCTGCGACAGGCCGAATTTTGAAATAGGGAGAACAGAATGTTTGGCGCGGTCGGACTTCATGTAACCTTCCATTGCTTCATGTACTTTCCGTTTGTTATCCGGCAGTTTCATATCAATAAAATCTACCACGATAATACCACCGAGATCTCTCAGCCTTAACTGGCGCGCGATTTCTTCTGCCGCTTCGAGATTGGTTTCAAGTGCGTTGTCTTCCTGGTTATTGCTTACACTTTTATACCCGCTGTTTACATCGATCACGTGTAAAGCTTCTGTGTGTTCGATGATAAGATAAGCACCGCTGGGAAGGTTAACTGTTTTTCCGAAGGATGATTTTACCTGTTTGGTAACGCCAAACTGATCGAATATCGGGAGCCCGTTCTGGTAAAAAGAAACGATATCAATTTTATCAGGGGCAATGCGTTGTATATAACTCTGGGTAACAGTAAAAAGATTTTTATCATTCACCACTACCTTATTAAAATCTGCACTTAAGAGATCGCGTAAGATACTGGTGGTCTTGTTTTCTTCACTCATGATGCGGATAGGGGCCACTGCATTTTTCAGGTTGGCCTGTATCGTCTTCCATGTTTCAACCAGCGATAAAAGATCCTGGTGAAGCTCAGCTGTACTTTTTCCTTCTGCAGCTGTGCGTACAATCACACCAAAGTTTTTCGGACGTATCGCTTCTACTATCTTATGAAGTCTTTTTCTTTCTTCTGAGGAATGTATCTTTTTAGAAACGGCAACGATCTCGTTGAAGGGGGTTACTACCACAAATCTACCGGGTAATGATAATTCGCAACTTAAACGGGGACCTTTTGCGGCAATCGGCTCTTTCAGGATCTGTACAAGTACATTGGGTTTACCACTCAATACCTCATTGATCTTTCCCGTTTTTACGATCTCGGGCTCCGATTTGAATTTAGCAAAATCAAATCCGTTGGGCTCCTTATCATTCATCGCTATCTGCGTGAATTTGAGGATGGATTTTACATAGGGACTAAGGTCCGTATAATGGAGGAAGGCATCTTTTTCAAAACCAACATCCACGAATGCGGCATTAAGACCCGGTATCAGTTTCTTTACTTTTCCCAGGTAAAGATCGCCCACGGCAAAATTGGCATCAGTTTTTTCACTGTGCAATTCCACCAGCTTTTTATCTTCCAGGAATGCAATCTCCACACCTGTGGGAGCCGCATTTATAATCAGTTCTTTGTTCACAAAATGGCAACTTTTAAATACAAGATCACTAGCCGTTAGTAGCAGCAATCAAAATAACACTTAGCTCTGTAACATCCGCCACCTGATCAGGAGGATAAGGTAAAAGTTGCAGCGTAGGAAAGACAGTGACGGAATCCAGTAAAGTGTAAAATGCGGCCCCGAGTGTTCGGGACCGCACAATCTATTGGTCAGTTAGAAAGAACTATTTATTCTTCTTCTTATGACGGTTCTTTCTTAAACGTTTTTTACGTTTGTGTGTCGCAATTTTATGACGTTTTCTCTTCTTACCACAAGGCATACTCTTAGTTATTTTGAGTTATTAAAAATTTATTTCTTTAAATCTGTGATCCTTTTGTCAATCTCTTTCTGGGCCTCCGGTACTTTTACCATTTTGCGGATGACCTGGTACCATTTTACGGCGTTGGCTTTATCGCCTTTCAGATCGTACGTTTCAGCCAGGTTAAAAACAGCTTCCATATTGTCTGGATGCTTTTCCACTACCCCGTTAAAGCGTTCGATCGCCTTATCGTACTGACCACTTTTCTTACCACCGAGGCCAAGAACCATTTGGGCATATACATTTTCCGGATCTTTTTTCGCGATCTCTCTTACAGGTAAAATGCCCTGCATAGGGTTATCGGAAATGTTTCCAAACATATAAACCGCACCCAGCCCGATAGTACTCGAATCATTTGCGGGGTTAATGGATATCGCTTTTTCAAAAAGAACTTTTGCATTGTCCGCCAGCCAGTGTTGCATGGCAGGCTGCGACTCTGTCATTAGGTTATCTAAAAACAGATGGGCGGCAAAGGTGAGGCTTTTTTCAGAATTTTCCAACTTCGCGGCTTCTCCCATATAATATGCATAGGGTTCGAAGAGGTGCGCAGAGTCGCCCCAGAAGCGGGCAAGCTGGTGAAATACATGGATCTGCTGCTCTTTAACATCGCCCCGGACCACTGAATTCTCTAGTTTCAGCAGGCGTTCAGACTGCTGGGGCGTAATATTAGCCTTGGCTCTTTGCAGTAAATCTTCAAACTTAACAGATTGATGTTCAGCTGTTTGAGAAGAGTCCGCATTTTTTTTGGGATCTTTCAACGGCACTGTTCTACCGAATGCAAGTAATAATACGAAAACGAGGATGGCACCCCCGGCCAGGGCTAATTGCGGTTTTTTCACTTCAGAAATTCTTTTGGCAAAGTTAGCTCGGCTTATGCTTGCTTTTTACTTCGCTTACAAATTCTTTGGCGGGTTTAAAGGCAGGAATATAATGTTCAGGGATCTCAACGGCTACGTTCTTTTTAATATTACGACCGATCTTGGCGGCTCTTTTCTTGGTGATAAAGCTTCCAAAACCCCGTATATATATGTTTTGCCCGTTGGACAGACTTTCTTTTACCTCTTTGAACATGGTTTCAAGTGTAACAAGTACATCCACTTTTGGGATCCCTGTTTTGTCTGAAATCTGGTTGATGAGATCGGATTTTCTCATTGGTTAGTTTTATTTTGGTATCGAAGACATTAAAATAAGACAAAAAGATTGAAATATGCAAGGAAAGATAGTACAAATATTATAGATGTTACTTATTGATAAATAAAAGGTTTAGCCTTGAGCCCCTAAATCGCGTTTGGTGAAAACCTTTGTTTTGTCATGAAAATCAGCCAACTAATATCATCAATTGGTGTTCTTTTGTACATATTTACAATGATGGAGAAAATATTTACAGATCTGTTGATGAAATGGCACCATGGCAGCAATACAAGGGAAATGCCATGGAAAGGTGAAAAAGATCCTTATAAGATCTGGTTAAGTGAGGTGATCCTGCAGCAAACAAGGGTTGCGCAGGGGTGGGAATATTACCAGCGTTTTATAAAGAAGTATCCTACCATACAGAAGCTGGCAAAAGCAGAGAATGAAGAAGTTTACAAATTATGGGAAGGGCTGGGTTATTATACCCGGTGTACGAACCTGCTTTTTACGGCCAGGAAAATCACTGAGAAGCGAAATGGCGTGTTCCCTGATCAATATGAAGATATTCTTGCTTTAAAAGGAGTAGGGCCATACACCGCGGCCGCAATTGCTTCATTTGCGTATAATATTCCCCATGCTGTGGTGGATGGGAACGTTTTTCGCGTACTCTCAAGATTTTTTGGGGTCGATACCCCAACAGATAGTACGGTTGGTAAGAAACAGTTTACGGCGTTGGCAGCAGCGGTTTTATCGCAAAAAGAACCTGGGCAGTTTAACCAGGCCATTATGGATTTTGGTGCTACGGTATGCAAGCCGTTTTCTCCCGCCTGTAGCAAATGTCCCCTGCACAAATACTGTACAGCTTATCGTGAAGGCTTGGTAAACCGGTTGCCTGTAAAGGAAAAAACACTTTTGCGCAAGCACCGTTGGTTTACCTACTTCCTGTTTGAGCATAAAGGGCAGCTATTGGTGAATCAGCGCACAGCAAAGGATATCTGGCAGAACCTTTTTGAGTTCTATCTGCTGGAAAGTGATGAATTGATCAAATGGAATGAAGAGAGTGTGATTGTATGGCTGAAGGAGCAAACAGGTGCCAGCAAAGCTATTATTAGCGAAATTTCTAAGATCCGGGTGCAGGAACTTACGCATCAGCAGATCAGGGGGCAGTTTATCCGGGTAGCATTACCTGCGGTGCCAGTTTTTTTAAAAAAATACCGCTGGCAGCCCGTTGCGGAGGTACGGCAGCTGGCTTTTCCCAAGTTGATTACGCAATATTTGGAAGAGATGTGAAATTTGCCCAACCTGTTCTTTTGTTTCTCAAAAAAAGTTATTTTTAAGGAGATTCCACCTGTGATGAACTTAAAATCTATTGTATGAGAGGAGTTAATAGAGTTATGTTGATCGGCAACCTGGGTAAGGATCCGGATGTACAACACCTTGAGGGGAATATTGCTGTGGCAAAATTCCCTTTGGCTACCACGGAAACATATAAGGACAGATCGGGAAAGCTCATCTCGCAAACGGAATGGCATACGGTTGTATTGTGGCGGGGACTGGCAGAGCTGGCACAGAAGTATCTTCATAAGGGAAGTTTGATTTATGTGGAAGGACGTTTGCGTACCCGCAGTTGGGAGGACAAGGAGGGCAATAAAAAATTTGCAACAGAAGTGGTAGGTGATAACCTGATCATGCTTGATAAAAGAGGCGAAGGAAACGGAGGGCATGGGTTGGGCGATTCGATGGAAGGATATGGTGGCGATGATGTTCCGCCGCTTTCTGATCCGGGTGAAACATTACCTTTCTGATCTGTGCAGAAACAATACTTTTGTATCAGTCATATACAGTTTGATAAACGGGCATGCAAACCCCCGGTTCATCCTGATCGTTAACTTAAATTACTTCTCTTGGATTATCACCCGGTTTTGCATTTACTATCACAACCCGTTCTCTTATCGGCTATTGAGGCGCAGGGTACCACCATCCTGGTAATGGTTCTGTTTTTTTTATTATTCCTTTCTTTTGTGCTGTCTGGCTCTGAAGTAGCTTTTTTTTCGCTTACTTATAAAGATGTGAACCTGCTTAAATCCAAGCAGCAACCAGGGTATAAGCGGATCGTTGACCTGCTGGAAGAACCGAAAATATTACTGGCATCATTGCTCATCGCCAATAGCTTTATCAATATCTCTATCATTATCATTTCAAATCTTTTGATCGATAATATGATGGACTTTGAAAAGTTCAATGGGGTATGGCTTGAGTTTGTGATCAAAGTGATCGTGGTTTCTTTCCTGCTTGTTTTATTTGGTGAAGTGATGCCCAAAGTATTGGCTACACAGAATAATATCCGTTTTGCAAAAGATTTCGGGGGCATTGTGCGCGGGGTGTCTTACCTGTGCAGGGGGTTGAGCCGCTGGCTGGTAAAGTATTCGGATATCATTGAAAAGAAAATGGCTCACCGTACAAGTGCTTACAGTCTTGAAGAGCTGGATCATGCGATCGATCTTACTACACAGAATACGGCCTCGGAAAATGAAAAGAATATTTTAAAGGGCATTGTTAAGTTCGGCAACATTACCGTTAAGCAGATCATGAAGACAAGGGTGGATGTGCATGGTGTTGATGAAGAAACTTCGTTTGGTGAATTGATTGGGATAGTAAAAGATCTCCAGTATAGCCGGTTACCTGTTTATAAGGAGGACCTGGATAATGTAGCAGGAATGATACACACCAAGGATCTTTTGAAGTACCTGCATCAACCGGATGATTATGACTGGAGACCGCTGATGCGACAACCTTATTTTGTTCATGAGCAGAAATTTATAGAAGACCTTTTAAAAGAGTTTCAGGCCAAAAGGATTCATTTTGCTGTGGTGGTGGATGAGTTTGGCGGCACGAGCGGTATTGTAACGCTGGAAGATATTTTAGAAGAAGTGATTGGCGAGATCAAAGATGAGTTTGATGAGGAAGAAAGTAATTATAAAAAGGTAGATGAGTACAATTATATTTTTGAAGGACGCACAATGATCAATGATGTGTGTAAGATCATGGATCTTCCAACGGAAACATTTGATGAAGTAAAAGGAGAAAGTGATTCACTTGCAGGATTGGTACTGGAACTTGCCGGCGAGATCCCCAAAGTAACACAGGTCCTGACTTCCGGCGATTTTGAGTTTACGGTACTGGAAGTTGTCAAGAACCGGATAGAAAAAATTAAGGTGAGAATTATACCGCAAGCGCAAGAGGAGGCATAGAGATGAATAGACTTTTTACAACCCTGTTAATGTTTGGCGGATTGATTTTCTTTGCTGCCTGCAATGAAACGTATACACCCAAACCGAAAGGGTATTATACTATTGCGTTTCCCAAAAAAGAATACCGTGTTTTTGATCAGCCGGGGTATCCCTATTCTTTTGAGTATCCTGTGTATGCAAATGTGGTGAAGGACAGTACCTTTTTTGGAGAAACCACAGAGAATCCCTGGTGGATCAATATTGACTTCCCTCGGTTCAATGGAAAGATCTATGTGAGTTACAAAGAGATTGGCGCAGGTAAAAACGCATTTGATACATTGATCAAGCATGCATTTGAACTGACGGGTAAACATTCTTCGATGGCCTATTCGATAGAGGATACAGCTTTTGTTACGCCAACCAGGATCCATGGTGTTTTCTTTACGGTAGGCGGCAATGTAGCAACGGCCAATCAATTCTTTCTGACCGATTCTGTGAAAAATTTTCTCCGTGGTGCATTGTATTTTGATGCCACGCCTAATGCTGACTCCCTCGGAATCGTTAATAGCTTCTTGTTGGAGGATATGAAGCACCTGGCAAGTACTTTCCGCTGGAAAAAGTAGAGATAACCTATCTTTGAAACAGATGGCAGCATATGGGTGTTTTCTAACATCTGCCAACTAACATCTAACATCTAATATGATAGCAATTGACAATGTTCTTGTGAGTGATGAAATACTGGAAGAGCAGTTTGTGTGCGATCTCACAAAGTGTAAGGGCGGATGCTGCGAAGACGGGGATGCCGGTGCCCCGATGGAAAAATGGGAGCTGGCAAAGCTGAAAGAATATTATGAAGTTGTAAAACCGTATATGAGCCCGGAAGGAATTCGTGAAGTTGAGCGGCAGGGAAAGTATTTGTTTGATCAAGAGTTCGGTTGGGTAACACCTACCATTAATGGAAAGATCTGTGCATATGGTTACCGTGATAAACAGGGCGTGATCAAATGCAGTATTGAACAGGCGTATAATGAAGGGAAACTGGATTGGAAAAAACCTTTGAGTTGTCACCTGTTTCCCATTCGCATTCAAAAAAGCAAAAGTGATCCGGATATAGAATATGTAAACTATGAACCGCGTGAAGATCTTTGCGCGGCTGCCTGCAGTCTCGGGGTAAAATTAAAAGTACCTGTTTATATTTTTCTGAAAGATTCCATCATCCGAAAATACGGAGAAACATTTTATGAAACACTGGCTGCAACAGCGGCACATCTGGAAAAAAATAAATAAAGCATGAAAGATACTGCTGCATCATTTATTGCCAAGAGTACCATCAAGTCTGCCGATCTGGAACACAGACGTAAGATCAATTTTAATATTGGCAAGTACAATGCTGTTGTACCACAGGGTAAGAAACAATTCTCCCAATTAATGCTCGCGCGCGAACGTGCAAAGAACAGGAAATGGGATGCTATTGAACACCTTGATAGGTATCTTGAAGAGTTTGAAAGAAAAATTACAGCAAGGGGTGCAAAAGTTTTATGGGCTGAAAATGCAGAACAGGCGCTGGAAGAGGTTGGTCGTATCTGCAAAGAAAAGAATTGCAAAACCCTTGTGAAAAGCAAGAGCATGGTAACGGAAGAGATACACCTGAATCCATACCTTGAATCGATCGGCATAGAAAGTGTTGAAACAGATCTTGGAGAATATATACAACAGCTGGATGGTGAAGCGCCTTATCATATTGTAACACCGGCTATGCACAAAAGCAAAGAAGATGTTGCCAGGCTCTTTGCAGATAAGCTGGGTACCCCTCCCGGTCTTTCACCCGAAGAATTGACACTGGTTGCCAGGAAAATATTACGCGATAAATATATACAGGCAGAGGTAGGGGTAACCGGGGCTAATTTTATTGTGGCAGATATCGGGGGTATTGCGGTTACCGAAAATGAAGGGAACGCACGTCTCAGTTGCGCCTGGCCAAAAACACATATTGTGATCGTTGGCATTGAAAAAATGATTCCATCACTGGATGATCTTTCATTATTCTGGCCACTGCTGGCAACCTATGGTACGGGTCAGCAGGTAACCGTATATAATACGATTGTTACCGGACCCAAACAGGAAAACGAAATGGATGGTCCTGAAGAAATGTATGTCATCCTCCTCGATAATGGCCGTACCAATTTGCTGGATAACCCGGCTGTAAGGGAATCTTTATACTGTATACGATGCGGTGCCTGTTTGAATGCCTGCCCCGTATACAAGAATATAGGGGGACATGCATATGATACTACTTATAGCGGGCCGATCGGAAAAGTTATCACACCACATCTGAAGGGAATGGAGGATTATAAGCATCTTAGTTATGCTTCATCGCTCTGTGGTAATTGTACAGAGGTTTGTCCGGTAAGAATTAATCTTCATGAATTATTACTGGAGAATCGCCACGAAGCAGTGGTAGAGGGATCCAGCACGATTGCGGAACGGATTGCCTGGAAAGCCTGGAAAACGGCAAGTCTTAACAGGGGTATGATGAACATGGGCAGTGGTAAAATGAAAAACTGGGTAGTGAACAAGGTTTTCAAAGGATGGACGGCACACAGGAGTGAACTTGATTTTAGCCAGAAAACATTTAATGAATTGTGGAAGGAGAAGGGTAATTAGTAATTAATAATTAGGAATTGGGAGAGAACAAACAGGTGATGATCTATACCGCATTTATTAGTGCGCGGTTTTCTTATATCAGCAGTATTCTTTTTGGTGATCATTTATTCGTCACCACTTCCCAGGAAGATTTTCTTTTGTTTCGCGGCGTTACCATCAATTATTCAAATGAAAAATTGGGTAATGATTCTATCTGGATCATCCCGCATGGATTATTAAGCGAAACTGGTATCCGTGAACAAAATATTGTTTGTTCTGATTGGAAACGGATGAAGATCTTTTTTCAGACGCGTGGAGAATTGCCATTTGATATTTTTGCTGCTTCTTTTTATCTGCTTTCACGATATGAAGAATATCTTCCGGATGAAGCAGATGTGCATGGGCGGTATGCTCACCAAAACAGTCTGGCTTTCCGGGAAGGTTTTCTACAGTTGCCGCTGGTAAATCTATGGATGCAAACATTTGGACTGTATATCAATGGCCGGTTTCCTTATGTTTCCTTTACCAGTTCAAACCGTGTATTCAATTATCTACCTACTTATGATATTGATATTGCATTCAGTTACCGGCACCAGTCCATACTTAAGAATATCGTTTTGTTTTTTAAGGCACTTGTTTCCGGAAATTTTGAAGCGGTTTCAGAAAGATCTTCTGTGTATAGCGGAAGAGGAAAGGACCCGTTTGATGTGTATGATTGGTTAGATGAGCTCCATGAAAAGTATAAACTGACTCCTGTGTATTTTTTTCTGCTGGCAGAGAAACAAAAAGGAAATGATAAAAATATTTCTCCGCATACAAAAGGGATGAAGCAACTGGTTAAACGTATTGCTGTAAAATATCTTACAGGCATACATCCATCCTGGCAAAGTGGGGATGATAAAAGGAAGTTGACACAAGAGATCTCATTGCTTAAAAAGATCAGCAGTAAAGAGGTAACTGTTTCACGGCAACATTATATACGAATGCAATTGCCGGGTACTTATCATCAATTGATCAAAGAAGGTATTTCTGCGGATTATTCTATGGGGTATGGTGGTGCCAACGGTTTCAGGGCTTCTTACGCTATGCCTTATCAATGGTATGATCTTTCTGCTGAACTGAAAACGGATCTCGTACTTCATCCATTTTGCTTTATGGATACTAACTCTATTTTTCATCAGCAGGAGCATGCATATGAGGCGGCTAAAGAGTTAAAAGAATATGATGAAGTGATCCGTTCTGTGAATGGGCAGATGGTAACCATTTTTCATAATCACTTTCTTACAGAACAGGAAGAGTGGAAGGACTGGCATAAAATGTATGAGGATTTTTTAAAGAGGCACTTCTCTGCGTAAACTCTGCGATCTCTGCTTTTTTATACTTTGGTTCACAAGATAAACGCCTGCCAATGTTACAATAGATCCAACGAGAATGGTGAGTGTAAGTTTTTCTCCAATTAATAAGGTACCTGTGATAATAGCAACCAGTGGATTTATATATGCATAGAGGGCCGCGATGGCTGGTTCCATGTGGCGCATGGTATAGATAAAAGCTGCAAATGCAATCACAGACCCTGCAATCACCAAATACGCAATAGCCCCCCATGTTGCCATCGGTACGCCTGAAAGAGGAACATGGTTGCCTGATATTCCTGTAAGGGTCAATAGAATCACGGAGCCGGTGAGCATTTGCCAACCTGTTGCATTATAAGGGTTCATGATTATTTTTTCACGTGCAATGATGATCGTTGCTACACTCCATGTAAGCATAGAACCTGCAGCGGCAAGTATGCCCCAGCCAAAGCCATCCGTGTGGCTGTGAAAAGCAGTGTCGTAAAAAACAATTGCAATTCCGCCAATGCCTAAGAAAAGTCCCAGGAAAGTCAGAAATCCTATCTTATTATTTTTATAAAGAACGCGTTCGATAATTACTACGCAAAGCGGATACAATGCGCTGATCAATGCACCTAAGCCACTTGGAATATATTTAAGGCTGACAGTTGCCAAACCATTTGATCCTACAAACATCAGGATACCCATGCCGATTAGCCATACAAACTGTTTATTGGTAGGGAGTTTTTCTCCTTTTGCAAAAAAGAATCCAACTAACAATAATCCAGCAGTCAATTGGCGTATACCTGCTACCTGTAATCCCGGCATTCCCTGTACTGCTATCTTACTGGCTACCCAAGTAGTGCCCCATAAGATACTGGTGGTTGCTAATGCGATATAGGCTTTTTGTTTTATTGTCAAGATGCAATTTTATGGATCAGTGCCTGAAATGCCTGGTGCCTGTCATTACCATAGCAAGATTATTGTCTTTACAGTATTCAATACTATCCTTATCTCTTACAGAACCACCAGGTTGAATAAATGACTCGATACCTGCTGTATGAGCTATCTGTACGCAGTCGTTGAAAGGAAAGAATGCATCAGAAGCCAGCACGGCACCTTTCAGATCGAAATTGAACTGTTTTGCTTTTTCTATGGCCTGGCGCAAAGCATCAATGCGGCTGGTTTGTCCGCATCCTTTTCCCACCAGTTTTTTGTCTTTTACCAGTGCGATCGCATTACTTTTTAAATGTTTACAGATGATGTTTGCGAAGCTTAATTGATCCTTTTCGGCAGGGGTTGTTTCTCTTCCGCCAACTTCTTCCCATTTACTGTAATTACCTTCGTCTGTATCCTGGTCAAGTATTCCGTTCAATAAAGATTTAGAAGGAGTTTTAAGCGATATTTTTTCAGTTGTTAATTGAAGCAGGATCCTGTTCTTTTTACTTTTTAAAGTTTCCAGTGCATCTGCATCAAATGCCGGTGCGATCAGCACTTCAAAGAATATTTCATTGATAGCATCCGCTGTGATTTTATTAACGGGTTGATTGCAAACCAGTACACCACCAAATGCACTTTCAGGATCACCTGCCAGGGCACTATCCCAGCTTTCTTTGATAGTAGGTCTTGCTGCAATACCACAAACATTCGTGTGTTTGATGATAGCAAAAATACTTTCGGTATTGCCGGCAAAATCACTGATGAGTTGTACTGCGGCATCTACATCTACGAGGTTATTATAAGAGAGTTCCTTTCCATTTAATTGCTTGAACAGTTTGGTAAGATCGCCATGGAATACGGCTTTCTGGTGTGGGTTTTCGCCATAACGTAAAACCTGTCCGGGATTAAAATAATTACTGATGGCAATATCATAGTTCATCACTACTTCAAAAGCTTTGGCAGCAAATGCTTTGCGTTGTTCGATAGAGGTTTCGCCTTTTTGATCGGCCAGCATTTTTTCAAGTGTGGCGTAATCATCTTTTGCAGCAATCACTGTGAGATCCCTGAAATTCTTTGCGGCGGCACGTATCATGGAGGGACCTCCAATATCTATTTTTTCGATGATCGATTTTTCTTCGGTTGTTGTCCGGAGCGTTTCTTCAAAAGGATACAGGTCAACGATCACGAGATCGATCTCGGGTATATTGAATTGTTTCATCTCTTCCAGATCCTGCGGCTCGTACCTTCTGCCAAGTATTCCCCCGAAAACGATTGGGTGAAGCGTTTTAACACGGCCGCCGAGAATAGAAGGGTAGGTGGTCAACGATTCTACCGCTACACACTTAATGCCGAGGTCCTCGAGAAATTTTTGTGTGCCCCCGGTTGAATAGATAACGATCCCTAATGATGCTAATTGCTTTGCGAGGGATTCGAGACCGTCTTTATAGAAAACGGAAATAAGTGCAGATTGGATCTTCTTTTGCATGAGGTGGTAGTGTTTCGGAAGTGGAATGATGGCGCAAATGTAGGCTGTCGGCCTCTTTTTTCCATTGTTGTATTTTCCAGATATTGTGTACAATTAATGGTCAGCGCGCCGTTTCCTGTGAAATAACCACCATGACACAACAAACAGCATCCCATATAGCAGGATGGTTTGTAAAAACGAGACATTAATATGATTGGTTACGGAAAAAGGAAGGCTTGCCGTTCTTTCTATATATCCATTCATTTGGGCAATGAGAAATGAAATGCTTTTACCTGTGAATGAATTCACAGGTAATGGTGCAACAAGCAGGAGTAATAATTCTGCATATAGTATCAGGCCGGATAATGGGACAGCCACGGCATTGGTGAAAAGGAAAAGATTGGGGAACTGATGAAAATAAAAGAGCACGATTGGGAGTGTAAGCACCTGTGCTGATAAGGTTACTGCATTCAATTGCCAGATGCTGTTCAGTAATTTGTTTTTAATATAGAACCATTTGTAAACAGGTTTCATAAACACTACAATACTTAATACGGCGGTGTAGGATAAAAGAAAACCGGCATCCCATAAAAACCATGGGTTATAGAACAAAAGACAAAAGGCTGAAGCAGCAAGCGTATTATACACATTTGTTCTTCTGCCAATGCTTTCTCCTGCAACAATAAATGAGAACATGACTGCTGAGCGGAGAATAGAAGCAGCAGCGCCTGTGAGCAAACTAAATCCCCAGAGAACGAGTAAAATAGCGATGGGTTTGAGCCAATGTGTTAACCGGTTTTTTGGAACTTTACTGAATACAGCGATCAGCAATCCATATATCATTCCGAGGTGTAATCCGCTGATCGCAATAATATGCACTACGCCTGTATTGCTGTATGCCTTCACAAGATCTTTATCAAGGTCATTTCTGTAGCCTATCAGCAATGCTTCGGCAACACCGGCTTCCTTCTCTCCGCGTACATATTTTTTAAGTACGTACAGGATTTTGCTTCTTGTGTCGTATAACGTTTTTGTAAACAAACTTCCATACGATCCGTGAACGAGGAGATAGCTGCCTGTTGGCAAATATGCCTGGTGATAGATGCCCTGGAAAGCGCAGTACTGTTGATAATCAAAACCACCTGTTTTATCCGTATTCCTGATCAGCCTGATATTTGTTTTGATAAGAAGCCTTGACCCATATGACAGATTGCGGGATAGGCTGTCTTTATGCAGATACAGTAATAATTTTCCATTTACGGATTTCCATTTTCCGCCGGAGACTACTGCTTCCATTTTTGCGGAGGTTTTGTATGACCGTTCTTTCTCTGTCAATGGTTCACCGATAGTGACCAACATGCTTGTTTCAGTAAGATCAAAATGCCCGATCCAGTTTTTTTGGTGGCGCGTATCATTGGTATAACATAGCAGGATACCCAGGGCAATGCAAACAAGGTTGAGGAAACTGCCACCGACCCATCGTCTTCTGTATTTAACCGGGTTCGGCAGAAACCGGAACAGTATAAACAGGAGGAGAGAACCGGTTGCGCATACAACAACAGGAAACAATGGCGGTTCACAATAGAAACCTGTGATAATGCCAGCTGTTAGTGGAATGAGTAAGCGGAGAAACGGAACGGATCTCCAGAAAGTTTTTCCATATTGTCGCATGGATTAAACCTAATACAAAAGAGGGTGGGGATGATTACCGTTCAATCAAATCAGGAGTAATCACTTGTAATAAATACTTACTTACTAAGATTCATGCTGCGCTCTTTGTATAGCGTACGGAAGTAAGGATCACGCAGATCCTTGATAAAGCGGATAGCTTCTCCTGTGCTTTTCATTTCCGGTCCGAGTTCTTTATTAACGCCCGGAAATTTATTAAAGCTGAATACAGGTTCTTTGATCGCATAGCCCTCCAGTTTTTTCTCCATGGTAAACTCGGTAAGCTTTGCAGCGCCAAGCATTACTTTTGTAGCAATGTTCAGATAAGGGATCTGGTATGCTTTTGCAATAAATGGTGTTGTTCTGGATGCCCTTGGGTTGGCTTCGATCACAAAAACTTTGTCATTTTTAATGGCAAACTGTATATTGATGAGTCCTTTTATATTCAACGACCTTGCGATCTTCTCAGAATAGAATTCCATGGTTTCCACGATCAACGGTGTAAGGTTGAAAGCAGGAAGAACCGCATTACTATCACCGCTATGGATACCTGCGGGTTCAATATGTTCCATCACACCCATGATATGGAAGTTCTCACCATCAAAGATGGCATCAACTTCTGCTTCCTGGCAACGGTCGAGGAAATGATCGATCAGTATTTTATTACCTGGTAAATGTTTCAGTAAGCTGATCACGGCTGTTTCTACATCTTCATCATTGATCACTATCCGCATCCTTTGTCCGCCCAACACATAACTGGGTCTCACCAAAACAGGGTAACCTACTTTATTCGCTACCTCAATCGCTTCTTCAGCGCTGGTTGCCGTGCCATATTCAGGATAAGGGATATCGAGCTCTTTCAGCAGGTCGCTGAAACGGCCGCGATCCTCGGCAATATCCATGCTATCGAAAGAAGTACCGATTATTTTGATGCCTTTCTCGTGAAGACGTTTGGCGAGTTTCAAGGCTGTTTGACCGCCAAGCTGTACGATCACGCCTTCCGGCTGTTCCAGCTCCACAATATCCCAGAGATGCTCCCAGAATACGGGTTCGAAATAAAGCTTATCGGCTATGTCAAAATCTGTGGAAACAGTTTCAGGGTTACAATTGACCATAATGGCCTCGTAACCGCACTCTTTAATGGCAAGAAGGCCATGTACACAGCAATAATCAAATTCAATGCCCTGCCCGATCCTGTTGGGGCCACTGCCCAAAACAATGATCTTTTTTTTCTGGGACCTTATCGATTCGTTGGAGTTAAGTGTAGGGTTCATTTTGCCTGAGAATTGCGCAAAATTAGGGGTACGCTACAAATTTGACGGATTTTTTTTGCCACAGATTTCACAGATTTTTAATCTGTTAGTTCTTCGCAATAATAACCGGCATCCTGGAGGATCGATTCGACCGACCTCGGAGATACTTCTACAGCTTCAATTCTTAACACATGATCACAATCCTGTATATCTACGTTCCAGCGGCGAACGCCCTGTATCTTTTGAATGTAGGGCTGTACATTATCAAGATGCCACGGGTGGTTCAGGTTGGTTTTGAAGATTAAGATATCCATGGGTAGGGTGGTTTAAAGTTTTGGGTCTATGGTCTATTGTTATTCTGCTCCTGCGGTGTTATCTGAATCGGGTTTTCTCCAGGTGCGGCAGCGGTTTCTCCACTCCTGTTTTATTTTTTCTCTTTCTTCAGGCGTCATCGTATGCCATTTTTCCTGCATTTCTTTCTTCCATTTGTGGCTACGCGGACCTCCGCCCCATCTTCCTTTGAAGCCGCCGAAGAGGATCTTGCTTAAGATCAGGATACCGAGTGCCTGCCAGAAAGTAATTACACTTAAATGCAATACAGCCACTAATACACAATTCCAGAGGCTCATTACTATGTACCCCAGTAAAGCGGTAAGAGCGATTGCCAGCACAATAAACCCAATGATCTTTTTTGCCCAGAACTTTTTCATACACTTGTTTTTTATCAATGATTTAATAACTCGTCACGCAATATGCTTAGCCGCTCCCTCAAATGAAGTACAGCATAGCGTTTACGGCTGAGTAAAGTATTTATGGTTTCGCCGGTTTGTTCGGCAATTATTTTAAATGGTACACCGTCAATTTCATTCAGCACAAACACATCCCGCTGTGCCGCAGGTAATTCGTCCAATGCACTGTACAATGCTTCCCAGAAAAGGCTTTTGAGATATTCTGTTTCAGGGTTATTCGAATTATCGAGGAATAGTTCCGTCCAGTCAAATCGTGTCTCTCCATCTGCATCCGCATACATATCTTCCAGCAGGGAAGGCTTATGTTTCCGCTGTTTATCGATGATCTTATTCCTGGTAACGGTAAAAAGCCAGCTGGTTAACTGTTCAATGGGTTTGGTATTGCCGATGAACTGGGAAAATACATCCTGCAGGATGTCCTCAGCATCTGCCTCATTGGTCACCCGTTTACGTATAAAGCCCATCAACCGTTTGCTATACGTATTGACAACCTCTGTAATATTATTCTTACGGGTTTCAGCCATGTTAGTTGGTATCGTCAGCACCTTATCCATTGTTAGATAGGTAGACGGGTGGGGGTTATTTATATTTTAAATCCAGATTATTTTTTTAATTCAGTTCCCCCGCTTTTTCATGGTCATCATATACATCCCTTAATCTGAGTAATTCCTTTTTCATATCCGCCAGTATTGTACGATAAGCTTTGCTTGCAATGAGGTTCTTTTGTTCCCTTGGATCTTTATCAAGATCAAATAGCTGCCATTCATTTACTGTGTAAAAATAAATGAGCTTATACCGCTGTCCTCTAACGCCCAGGTGCTGTAACACGGTATGATCTGCCTGGTATTCATAAAAATGATAATAAAGGCTGCTTCTCGGAAGCGCCGCTATTTTCCCGGTGAGGATCGGGGTCAGGCTTAAACCCTGCATCCAGGCAGGGATGGGTGCGCCTGCCATATCCAGAAAAGTTGATGCGTAATCTATGTTCTGTACCATGGCATTGGTTTTTGTACCTGCTTTGATATGTCCGGGCCATTTTACCAGTAACGGCGTTTTCATCGATACATCATACATCCATCTTTTATCGAACCATCCATTCTGGCCAAGGTAAAAACCCTGGTCAGATGTATAAATGACCATTGTATTACTGGCCAGGCCCGACTGGTCAAGATAATCGAGCACGCGACCCACATTTTCATCAACCGATGCGCAGGTGGCGAGGTAATCCTGCATATACCATTGGTATTTTAATTTCAGCAGTTCTCTGCCTTGCGGTCTTGTTTTCTGAAGGATTTCACCTCTTTCAGCATAGATCTCTTTGATACGGATCTTATCTTTCAGCGGAATGCGGTCCATGATGGAATTGTAATAAGCAATTTCTGCAGAATCAGGTTTCATCCAAGGGATATCCATGATGTATTTGGGATCTACTTTCAGATCGCTCGACAGTTTCATATCATGCAGAACACTCATTGTCTGTAAACGCCATGCTGTACCATGTCCAGCCGTGTCTGTATATAGTGTAGCCGGCTCAGGGAATATTTTTGTATGGTATTGTTCAATATATTTTAATGGAGCGAAGAAATAACGATGTGGTGCTTTATGATGAAGCAACAACATGAAAGGTTTTGAGGGATCTCTTTTTTCCTTCATCCATTGCAAAGCATCATCGGTTATGACTTCTGTTGCGTATCCTTTATAAGTTGTTGTATCACCTTTCATGCTGATAATACGTGGATCATAATACAAACCCTGTCCCGGTACTATTTTCCAGTAATCAAAGCCAGTTGGATAAGATTGTAAATGCCACTTACCGATAATAGCCGTTTGATATCCTGCCTGCTGCATCAGCTTAGGCATGGTCATGCGCGATGAATCAAAACGTGTACGGTTATCTTTCATTCCATTTTTATGCGAGTGCTGTCCCGTAATCAATGTTGCCCTTGCCGGTCCGCATATCGAGTTCCCAACAAATGCCCGCTGAAATAGCATACCTTCTTTCGCAATCCTGTCAATGTTAGGTGTCGCTATCAAGGATGGATCATAAGCGCTGATAGCTCCCGCATCATGATCATCGCTCATAATATAAATAATGTTGGGGCGTTGTTGCGCGAAACTTATTAAGGGGAAGAGGAGGAAGGTGAGTAATCTTTTCATAACAGTCTTTTATTGGACGGGTGACAGCGGCAGGTGATAGTTGCTGACTCCTATTTTATATTGATAAGGTATAAAGATTTCTTCAATTATTACTGATAAGATTCCGCTTATCCGCTATCCCAGTCTTCTGCACCCGCTTCCCTAATTCCTGTAACTTTATATCCTAAACTAATCACATGGAATTTGGCCGCGTTGAGGAAAAGGAACTGGATAAAATCGATTTTGCTTTGCCGAAAGATCCTGCATTTAATAAAACCATATTGCTGGGGAAAAAAGCAAAAGATCCCAAAGTATATATTGGCTGTGCCAAATGGGGCAGAACGGAATGGGTTGGGAAAATATATCCGTTAAAAACAAAAGAGAAAGATTTTCTTGATCATTATGTGAAGCATTATAACAGTATTGAACTGAATGCTACCCACTATAAGATCTATGGTGCTGCAGGTATTGCCAAATGGGCCGCTAAGGCAGGGGATAAGGACTTTATGTTCTGCCCTAAAATGTACCAGGGTGTTACGCATCGTGGCGGCTTGGTCAATAAAGAATTTATTACTACTGAATTTCTCCGTGGGATCGTTGCTTTTGAAAAACATCTCGGACCCGTTTTTGTGCAGGTGAGCGAAAGTTTTAGCCCTAAAAGAAAAGAAGAGCTCTTTACTTTTCTTAAGTCGTTACCCACAGATATGCAGTTTTTTTTAGAGGTTCGTCACCCGGATTGGTTTGGCAAAGCAGATGTATGGAATGAGCTCGTAGAATTTTTGAACGGAATACATATGGGACTTGTGATCACGGATACAAGCGGGCGGAGGGATTGTGCGCATATGTATCTTACCGTTAAAAAAGCATTTATCCGGTATGTTGGCAATAGTTTACATCCCACTGATTATACACGGATCGATGACTGGGTCAAACGAATGCAATCATGGCTGGAAAAGGGTTTGGAAGAACTATATTTTTTTATGCATATGCATGATGAGGCGAAATCGCCGGAACTCACGGTGTATCTCGTTGATAAGATGAATAAGGTTTGCGGACTTTCATTGGAGAAGCCTAAGTTTCTTGCGCAGTCGCCGGGGCTTTTTGGTGAGTAGGGTGTTTGCACGCAAAGGCGCTGTTTTTAGCGAGCGTATATTTTGGCACCCGAATCGAATGCGGCATCTGAGGCTGTTGAGCCAGGGAATACCTGTACTTTGATATGGGTATCATCGGTCATTTGAACGATCATTAATCCTCTTTGCATCCAATCTGTTTTTGACCCATACAAACGGTAGGCTATTTTACCGCTGGAAACACTTACTTGTGAAGGGAGTAAAGCATCATCGGGGATGGTCCATTTTCCGGTGAGACCGAGTGTTCCGCCGATCGATACCAATACGATGGAAGGATGCTGTATGTCGAACGCAAATGAAAGTTCTTTATCCCATCCGTCCGGACCATCCATATAAAAAGTAGTCCCATCCAGGAACCAGTTGCCAACCAGTTTGCCAGGTATATCAATATCTATCCGACCATCTTTGTCGATGCCTTCCCTGTCTACCAATGCATACAGCTGTGTTCGAAGCGGCTCAGTAAAATAGGTGAAAGGTTTTCCGCAATACGAGGTTTGTCCCGCATACCGTTTCGGGTTGGCAAAACCTGTGAGTGTAAGGGTTTCGTCAATTGCCCCTAGATCTATGCTGCTGCCATACCCTGTGGTTCCTATTTTCTGTCCTGCGCTGATCGTGCTGGTATCGGTTATCGATGCATCCGGAACTATGTGATCAAGATAATAGCTGAATTTTTCGTTTACACGAATCCAGACCTTGCATTCTTTTACGGTATTCACAGGAACGGCAAGTATCTTATATACTTTACCGGATGCGGGCGCATATATGGATAGTGATATTGTATTATTCGGATTGCTGTACCAGAAGTAAACATGATCTGTAGGAATGGTATGTCCTGATGGCTGTATCCATCCCAGTGATAAGCAGAAACTTATTTTGGCTACATCAACAGGCGAGTTTGTGAAGGATGCCGGAAAGCTGGGACCGGTATAAACATCACCGCCGCCATCATTCTTTTTACTGCATGCGATTGTTGCGGTGAAAAGTATGCATAAACATATGCGGGATATAGCAGTTGGCGTGGGCATTCTGCAACAAGATACTGTTTTAAGAAAATATGTTGTCTGTATCTTACTAAATCATTTTATTTCATACAGCTCTTCCCATCTTGTTGTATATCGCGGACTCCGCAGGTTCTGCTGCATTTTCCAATCACGGTTGGTGCCGGATGCAGCAAATTTCAGTACATCATTCCGCATGGCAAAGTTCACATTGTCGATCATGCTCATCAGTGCACGGTTCTTGTTTTCTGAAGGAGCGGCAAAAAGATTTCCCTGTATCGATACGTCAGGCACGATACCGCTGAGCATAACGCCGGCTTTTTTATATTGTCTTCCTTCTTCGAAGAGGTCATCAACCAGTGCAACCGCAGGTTTGATCAACTCGTGTGTGATGGAAGTGGCCTGCGGAAGAACGATATATGTGCCAATCGTTGGACCGTGACGGAAACGCGTAGTATGTGATTGTTCTTTCGGCACCACAAACACGCTGATAGTATTGGCTGCACCATGCTGCCTGCGCAGTTTTTCAGCGGCGCGGGTTGTATAAGTGGCAATGGCTTCCTTGATGTCTTTTAATTCATGCACAGGAGAACCGAACATACGCGTGGTAGCGATCATTTTTTTATCGGTCAGTTCTTTCATCATCTGGATACTTTCGATTCCTTTCAGTTCACGCACAAGTCTTGCACCGGTAACGCCCCCTAAATTTTTATTGGCCCATATGATATCTTTCCTGCTTAGGTCGTAAGCCGTGTCGATACTTAACCTGCGCAGTTTCTGTGCATACTGGTAACCCACGCCCCATACATCTTCCACCGGTGTGCGTTGCAGGGCCTGTTCTATTTTACGGGGCGTATCGAGCACGAGCACACAATTGGTAGCTTCTTTATGTTTCTTGGATAAACGGTTGGCTACTTTGCTGAGTACTTTGGTAGGTGCTACGCCAACGGATACTTTGATGCCGGTCCATTGTTCAACGGTTTCACGGAGATATAATGAAAATCTTTGCAAGTCGGTTTTTTCAATATGTGAAAGATCAAGAAAACATTCGTCAACAGAATACACTTCAACACGTTCTTTTCCTACCACCATCCTAAGTGTTTCCATCACACGCCAGCTGAGGTCGCCGTATAAATTATAATTGGAAGAAAAAGTGGCAACGTTATATTTTTCGATCATGGGCTTGGCTTTGAAATACGGCCCCGCCATTTCTACACCCAGCTCTTTTGCTTCATCACTGCGCGAGATGATACAGCCATCGTTATTGCTTAATACAACAACAGGCTTGTTTTGTAAATGCGGAAGGAACAGCCTTTCACATGAGCAGTAAAAACTATTACAATCAACAATCGCTTTCAAGACCGGTCGTTTAATAGGCTGTTACAATGCATGAATCGAATAGGATACAACACCCCATGGCGCGTAACTGCTGAATTCATCCACCCGGATGTTTGCATACTTTTTATTTTCAGCTACCAGGATGATACTATTGATATGTACCTGTAATTTTCTTACAAGCATTTCTCCATTAAGAACCGCCACCACCACCTTTCCATGGGTTGCCTTGATACTCCTGTCAACAATCAAGGTATCTCCGCTGTGAATGCCCGCATCGATCATGGCATCGCTATTCATCCGGAAAAAGAAAGTGGCGGGTTTGTTGCGGATCAGTTGTTCGTTCAGGTCAATGCCCCGTTCCATATAATCATCGGCAGCGGCTCCGAAACCGGTGGCGTTGGCTGTGGGTACCTCGGATTGGTCAAATTTTTTAGAGCCTTTGTAGGCTGCCCCGTAAAATTCCTCTTCTTCCATGAATATTTATTTTGTTGTACTAAATTATTTAGTAAATTTATGCTAAAATAATTATCCCCGTAAAAAATATTTATGGAAACAGGCCTGGTAACAAACAGAACATCTACACCCGTATTGAATGGCGTTTACGAATACCTGCTGGTGGCCCATCCGGATGCGGCAGTGAGCCAAAGGTTAATAGCGGAGAAACAACATTTTTCAGCACAGTACCAGCACCCGGGGGCTGCTAAAACCAAACCGCATATTACTGTGGCCAATTTTATGGCTAAGGAAGAGATGGAAGAAACAATCATCCGGTGGATGCACCGGATCATCAGCAGCCAGAAAAGTTTTCAGGTGGTGCTGGATAAGTATAACGGGTTTGCTGAACACACTATTTACCTCCGTGTACAGAATCACCAGCCTTTTCAGCAACTCGCCAAAGAGTTAAAAGTGGTGGACCAATATGTAAGAAGTTATGGATGCCCGGCTATGCACCTGGGTAAGTTTCCACATTTGACCATTGCCCGCCAGTTACCGGATACATTATATAAGCAGGCCATTCCTTATTATGAAGAGCAGGAATTTCATGCATCGTTTGATGTAAAAGAACTGATATTGTTGCGAAGGGGGCACCAGTTTGATACGTGTAAACAGGTGAATAAATTCGCCTTGCTACCGCAATAGTCTTAAGTCTAGGTTTATTATTAAACCAGGAATTGATAAAATATAGCATAACATCTTAGTAATTAAAAATTTACGTATTTCACTAAATGCTACTACGACTTTCGCCCTGCAACGCATTGATACACAATGATATAGCGCCTAAAAAAGGGTGTTTGTTCGAGTATTGTTCGAGTTTCAATAGGGTATTGTTCGACTCGACTCGAACAAAAGTCGAACAATACCCTATTAAAGCTCCACTAAAACCTGGCCCCCTTAACGTAAAAGCCCAATGCAGATCGAATTACTTTCCTCCTACGCTACTGCCGAGTACCTGCTGACCATTCAGCCGCATGAGGCTTTGTGTGATGAGATCATGGGAGTGAAAAAATATTTTGCTGAGAAGTATGATTGTCCCTCAGCAGCTACCGGTAAACCCAGCATTACATTGGTGCGGTTTCAACAGTTTGAAATGATAGAGCAGAAAGTATTGCGCCGGCTGCAAGGGATAACGGCCGCCAATAATTCATTTACCGTTGAACTGCACGATTTTGGAAGTTTTCCAACACATAGTGTGTACATAAATGTAACCACTAAAACACAGATCGTTGAACTGGTAAGGGCTTTACGGCCTATGCAGCAGCTAATGAAGATAGACAAGGATCGAAAACCACATTTTATAACAGAGCCTTACATCACACTTGCCCGCAAACTTCTTCCCTGGCAATATGAAAAGGGATGGCTCGAATTAAGTCATACTCATTTCAGCGGTCGTTTTGTAGCCGATCATCTCATATTACTGCGAAAACGGCAAGGGGAGAAATGGTATTCAGTAGTGAAGAAGTTTGGTTTATTGAATAAGAAAGTGAGTATCGACCAGGGAACGCTCTTTTAAAATAACTACCTAATTATATATTGAATGGAAGAGGATATTAATGATCTTGAGAAAAAGGATACGTACCTGAAAGGTCGTGGTGCACAATTCAATCCTAAGAACCGGTTTCTGAAAAATGAAAAAGTACGCGAAGAAATAGAAAGCATTGATGACTGGAGCGAACCGAATTCTGCCACTGTTTACCTGGAAGATAATGCGAAAAGCATTGTGAATAAAGTGGAGAGCCCCGATGTGGGTATGTGGTACAGTATGAATCCTTACCAGGGCTGTGAGCATGGGTGTATCTATTGTTATGCCCGGAACGCCCATGAATACTGGGGGTACAGTGCGGGACTGGATTTTGAAAGGAAGATCATCGTAAAGAAAAATGCACCGGAACTATTGCGTAAGTTTTTGATGAACAAAAATTGGGAAAGTGTTCCCATTAGTTTGAGTGGGAACACCGATTGTTACCAGCCTGCTGAGAAAAAGTTTGAACTCACCAAAAGAATACTTGAAGTCTGTAATGAGTTTAACCAGCCCGTTGGTATGATCACCAAGAATGCAGGTATTCTGCGCGATACCAAACTTCTGCAGGAAATGGCGAAGAAAAATCTGGTGAGTGTATTAGTGAGTATCACTTCTTTTGATGAGGACCTGCGCAGGGCCATGGAGCCACGAACGACCACAGCGAAGCAACGTTTGCGCGTGATCAAAGAATTGAGTGATGTTGGTGTTCGTATGGGCGTAATGCTGGGGCCGATGATACCGGGATTGAATGAGCATGAGATGCAACGGATCATGGAAGCGGCGAGTGCGAATGGTGCTAAGTTCAGTGCGTATACATTCATCCGGTTAAACGGTGCGATCAAACTCATCTTTCATGATTGGCTGTATAAAGTTTTTCCAGATAGGGCCGATAAAGTGTGGCACATGATAGAGAATGGTCACGGTGGCCAGGTGAATGATAGCCGCTACGGTGTTCGAATGCGCGGCGAAGGACCAATTGCTGACCTTGTACGGCAGCAGTTTAAGAAGTACAATAAGATCTATGGGTTGAATGCGGAAAGGTGGGAATTGGATAGCACGCGGTTTATGCGGCCGGGGGAGCAGGGACGGTTGTTTTGATTGCTTTTATTTCTAGGCAAAAAATTATAGCCTCGAATTTGAAGTGTTTAATATTAAAGGAGATCTTATTTTACAAGGAGGTTCTAAAACTATTTATGATAATAAAAAACTAACATCGGATAGAAGACCCGCTAAAACCCAAATGCACAGTATTTTTTCTTCATAAACTTACAGGAATAAAATTTTTATTATCTTTTGAGTGCAATAAACCCTGCCAGCTTCCGTATCGCCCCCGTTGTTTTATCTGTTGCCGTAACTACATAGTAATAAGTTCCATCAGCAAGATTGTTGCCCGGTGAATTATTAATCAAGTTAGCTTTTCCGTTCCATTGATTCTGGTAGTCTATTGCTTTATACAAAGGGGTACCGGATCGGTTGAATACTTCAAAAGTTATCAGGGTATTCGGTGGGTGTACAATTACAAAATAATCATTTATACCATCCTGGTTAGGTGAGAAGCCCGATGGGATAAATATATCAATTTCAGGGATAATGAATTTTGTAGGTGATCTGACAGCAAGCCCATCGCCGGAGGTTGGATCATTTGAGATGGTAGTCACGATTTCATTCCCGGATCGTATTATCTGTTTTGCCACATTTTTTAATGGTCCATAGAATCCTTTTGGAAAAAAAATTACACAGATCTCTATAGAATCTTTTTGCATGGCAGGTAACACGCTGCCATCTGCCAATAGACCGGTTTGTGAGTTTCCATTATATAATTCATTCACAATCAGTTTGCCACTTGCTTTAACCCCGCATATTTCATATTTTCCTGCGCTAGGGAAGGTTACAGACATATCATCAGTTATTTGTATGCTATCCAATTGTTCCCTGCTGAAATTGAAAGTATATAACATGAAATGAACGATATAGGAACCATCAGTTTGAAGTTCGGCCGTTTTTGAAACTACTTTCTGTAGATCGGTAATTTGCGAACGCGGTTGTAAATAGGAATATTTACCGACAGCTCTTGTCGTATTTGTGGAATCAGGATTTTCATCCACCTTTTGCGCAATTCCGCTTGCCTGTATGCTGATTATAAGGATACTCAGCGCAGTTCGTTTCATGTATTGAATATAATAAAAGTGTAGAAGGTTTTAAAATCGAGGTCCCTGCTTTCATTCCTAAGCTTTATTTTCGTTGTAAATCAGCGTAGTAACACATGGAAAAAGTGATAGCGGCTATTGGAAAGTTGTTTGCCACAACCGGCAATGGCCAGCACGACCGTATTGAGAAGCTGCCGCAAAGTGGTAGCGACCGTATTTATTTCCGCATTTATGCCGGCGATGAAACCTTTATTGCTACCTATAATCTTAACCGCCCCGAAACAAGGACCTTTGTTTATTTCAGCCGCCATTTTATCAATGCAGGGCTCGCTGTTCCGCATATCCTGGCAGTGAATGAAGATGATACGATCTATATACAGCAGGATCTTGGTACAGAATCTTTGCTGAACCAATTGGAAGCAAAAGGTCATGGAGATGATGTATATCAATTATTTCAAAAAAGCCTGACCGAACTCGCGCGTCTGCAGATCCTCGGTGATAAGAACCTGGATTATGATTACTGCTTAACAGCTAAAGAGTTTGGCAAGCAGGCCATCATGAGTGATCTTTTATATTTTAAGTATTACTTTCTTGATACCCTTCAGCTGCCTTATGATAAACAGGCATTGATGAACGACTTAGAAGCACTTAGCACTTATCTCACACATACGCAACACAAGTATTTTATGTTCCGCGATTGTCAGAGCCGGAATATTATTGTAAAAGATGACAAAATAAATTTTATCGATTACCAGGGTGGTATGAAGGGGGCACTGCAGTATGATGTTGCTTCCATGTTATGGCAGGCCAAAGCAGAACTGAGTGAAGAGTGGAAAGATTCGTTACTGGAATACTATATGGATAACGTGGATGGATTGATTGCTGAGCCGCTTGACCGCACAACTTTTGTGAGTCAATACAATGGCTATGTGCTCATCCGTCTTATGCAGGTAATGGGTGCATATGGTTTTAGGGGATTGTTTGAACGGAAGGCACATTTCCTGGCGAGTATTCCGTTGGCATTACGCAACCTGAGGTTTTTTATTGAGAATAAAAGAGTAGGGATCATCACACCTGAGTTCGACAGGGTATTGAAACTGGTCGTATCTGACGAGATTGCAGAAAGGTTCGAGCCTATTCAGGCAGATGAAAATACACCGTTAAAAATAATCGTCAATAGCTTCAGCTACCGTATTGGGATACCGCCGGATGTGAGTGATAACGGTGGAGGTTTTGTTTTTGATATGCGGGGTATCCTTAACCCGGGTCGTTTTGATGAATACAAAATACTTAGCGGCAAAGATAAACCGGTGCAGGATTTTCTTGAACAGCGCACCAAGATGAATGAATTCCTGAACAGTGTCTGGGATCTGATAGATATTACGGTAGAAGAATACCTGAGAAGAGGGTTTCATAATTTGATGATCAACTTTGGTTGTACGGGCGGGCAGCATAGAAGTGTGTATGCCGCTGAACAAACAGCCAGGCATTTAAGGAATAAGTATAAGGTGAAAGTGGAGTTAGAGCATACGAATACAAAGAACTGGATGAAGGTTATTCCCGCTTCGTAAGACCCACCCCCTAGTGTACCAGTAAACAATAATTCGCTAATCCGTCATTCGTTAATCCGCAAATCAAATGAAAGGAATGATACTCGCTGCCGGTTTAGGATCCAGGCTGAAACCCTGGACAGATGCGCATCCTAAGGCGTTGGCAGTAGTGAATGGGAAGTCCTTGCTGGAATGGAATGTTTTATACCTGCAGCGTCACGGCATATTCGATATCATTGTAAACGTTCATCATTTTGCTGATCAGATCGTAGAGTCTGTAGAAAAGAATAAGGGGTGGGGTTCAGCCATTACTATTTCTGATGAAACAGAAGTGGTACTGGAAACGGGTGGTGGTTTGCAAAAAGCAGCCTGGTTCTTTTCAGGTGAAACGGATCTTGTTTTGATGAATGTAGACATCCTTACAGACATGGATCTTTCTGCCATGATACAACAACATATGGCAGCGCGACCAATGGCTACGCTCGCCGTTAGCAGCCGCGATACCTCCCGCTACTTTTTATTTAATGAACATAATATCTTATCGGGATGGCGGAATGTTAAAACGGGCGATGAAAAGATCGTAAGAGCTTCCGCAATACAAAATCAAAAAGCATTCAGCGGCATTCATGTGATTGATACAACGCTTTTTTCTTTGATCAAACAAAGTGGCAAATTTTCAATGGTAGATGTTTACCTGGATATTGCAAAAGAAAACCAGGTAGGTTTCTTTGATCACTCCGGGGCAGCGTTTATTGATGTTGGGAAACCCGAAAGTGTTAGTGCTGCGGAAAAGCTTTTTATTTAAACTTTGATGTATATCCTTTTCTTATCCAACCCATACACAATCAGCCAATACATCGCTATCATACACAACGCATATACCAGCGACCCCACGCGCAGATCAGCCGCTATATTCTTACACACATGTTCATAAAACCATGGAAATGCAGAAGTATATACTTTTTTCCCCTCCGGTGTAAGATGATCCACCCAGCGAAACATAGCGAGCACACGCGGTAAAAAACCACTGAGCACAAAAATAAAAAGCGGGTTTTTTCCGAACACATCAAAGAACCGGCTCCATGCACCTTTCACCGACTTGAACTCAATTAAGTAAATGAGCGTACCCAATATCATAATGGCAAGCCCTGTTGTGTAGAGCACATAACTGCTTGTCCATATTTTTTTGTTGACCGGGAATACCATATCCCAGCAATAACCTGTGAAGAACAATATCAGACCTGTTACAAAAAGGTGTGATAGCATTTCATAGGTCTTTCCTTTTTGCTGTATATATTGTCCCACAAAAAATCCAAAGATCACCTGTACAACTGCCGCCATCGTACTGGAAGGACCTTCGGGATCAAAAGGAACGCCTTCGCCTTTATAAATATGTGTGATGCCCAGCAGGTTCAGATCGATTGGCGTCCCAAACCAGCCCGGTAAGCTGTAAGGATCTCCAGGCGCACCCAGTAACAGGCAGATGAACCAATATAAAAGCAGTAAAACGCCGCTGATCACAAATGCACCTTTGGTTTTTGCATAGAACACGATAACCGATGCAAAGAAATAGCAGAGGGCAATACGCTGGAGTACACCGAATATTCTAACGTTCTGCCATAGTTTTCCGGCAATGTTTTCACCATCCCATCTTACAAAAGGACTCCAGTTCAGAAAAAGGCCAATGGCAAAAATGAGTACCGTTCTTTTGATCACTTTTTTCCAGAAGGTGGCCGGTCCGGCCTGCTCAAATCTTGGCATCACAAATGCCATTGCGTTACCTACTGCAAAAAGGAAGAATGGGAATACCAGATCGGTAGGGGTACAGCCATGCCAGGTTGCATGTTCGAGGGGGGCAAAAATATGCCCCCAGCTGCCGGGGTTATTTACCAATATCATCAGGGCAACTGTAGCACCCCGGAAAACATCTAAGGAATAATAACGCTTGTTCATGGCAGTCTTTTCTGAACGGAAGATAGGATTTTACTGTTACTTTACAGTTGTAAAACACACAGATAGTGTATGAGCAAGAATATATTGATAACGGGTGGTGCAGGGTTTATTGGCTCACATGTAGTGCGGCTTTTTGTAAATAAATACCCGCAGTACATAATCATCAACCTTGATTGCCTTACATATGCGGGTAATCTGGAGAACCTCGCAGACATTGATAAACAACCGAACTACCGCTTTGCAAAAGTAAATATCCTGGATGCGGCACAATTAGAAGAAACGTTTGATCAATATGCGATAACAGATGTGATACACCTGGCTGCAGAATCGCACGTTGACCGTTCTATTGTTTCTCCACTGGATTTTGTGTACACTAATATTATCGGCACAGTTAACCTGTTGAATACGGCTAGAAAGAAATGGGTCGGAAAGTATGAAAATCACCGGTTTTACCATATCTCTACTGACGAAGTGTATGGAAGCTTAGGCGATACCGGGCTCTTTACGGAAACAACTGCTTACGACCCTAACTCACCTTACTCTGCAAGTAAAGCGGCTTCTGATCATTTTGTAAGGGCTTATCGTGAAACTTATCATATGCAGACAGTTGTTTCCAACTGTTCAAATAATTACGGACCGTTTCATTTTCCTGAAAAGCTCATTCCGCTCTTCATTCATAATATCATCGGCGAAAAACCTTTGCCTGTTTATGGTGATGGAAAGTATACGCGTGACTGGTTATATGTAAAAGATCATGCGTTAGCGATCGACAAGGTTTTTCACGAAGGAAAAGATGGCGAAACCTATAATATCGGCGGCTTTAATGAATGGCAGAATATTGATCTTATCAGGTTGTTAATTAAATTAATGGATGAGAAATTAGGAAAACCAAGCGGTTATAGTGAAAAGCTGATCACCTATGTGAAGGACAGACCGGGACATGACAGGCGTTATGCGATCGATGCCACTAAGATCAGCAGAGAGCTTGGCTGGAAACCTACTGTTACTTTTGAAGAGGGGCTAAGTGAAACAATAGATTGGTTCCTGACAAATAGCGAATGGCTCAATAATGTTACCAGTGGGGCATACCAGAATTATTACCAGTCGATGTACACCAATAGATAGTTATGGAAGTTGAAAAAACAAACCTGGAAGGATGCTTTCTTATTCACGATAATTTTATTGGTGATGAGCGAGGATATTTTTTCGAAAGCTTTAACAGGCAGACCTTTCTGGATCTAACCGGAGTAAGGATAAACTTTGTTCAGGATAACCAATCGAGTTCACAGAAAGGTGTTTTGCGTGGACTTCATTTTCAACACGGTGAATACGCGCAGGCAAAACTGGTGAGGGTATTGAAAGGAAAAGTACTGGATGTTGCTGTTGATCTGCGTATATCATCTCCTACTTTTGGTGAGCATGTTGCGGTAGAATTATCGGAGGATAGCCGGACACAGTTTTTTATTCCGAGAGGTTTTGCGCACGGGTTCGTTGTATTAAGTGAACAGGCAGTTTTTTTTTATAAGTGTGATAATTATTATTATAAACCTGCTGAAGGTGGGATCATTTTCAATGACCCGGAGCTACAGATTGATTGGAAACTGGATAGCGACAGCCTTTTATTGTCTGGTAAGGATACAACGCTTCCAAAACTCAAAGAGATTTTGGATAGCTTAAAATTTTAATTATGAAAGGAATTATACTGGCTGGTGGATCGGGTACAAGGCTTTATCCGATAACAAAGGGTATCAGTAAACAACTGATGCCTATCTATGATAAGCCGATGATCTATTATCCATTGTCGGTACTGATGCTGGCAGGGATCAAGGAGGTGTTATTGATTACTACACCCGAAGATTCTGCACAGTTTCAGCGCTTGCTGGGTGATGGATCGGAGCTGGGCTGTCGTTTTGAATACGCTATACAGACTGTACCCAATGGACTGGCACAGGCATTTGTGATCGGTGAAAAATTTGTTGGTAATGATAAGGTGGCGCTGATACTGGGCGATAATATTTTTTATGGTGCGGGGTTCAGCAAACTCGTACAGTCGTTTAATGATCTGAGTGGGGCAGCTGTATTTGCTTATGAAGTGAATGACCCCGAAAGGTATGGAGTTGTTGAGTTTGATAAGGATCAGCGTGCAGTTTCGATTGAAGAAAAACCAAAAGCACCCAAATCGAATTACGCCGTACCGGGATTATATTTCTATGATAACAGTGTGATTGAAATAGCAAAAAATATACAGCCTTCGCCACGCGGTGAGTATGAGATTACTGATGTGAACAGGGAGTATCTCACAAGAGGAACCCTGCAGGTAGGTATCATGAACAGGGGAACCGCATGGCTCGATACAGGAACATTTGATTCGCTCAGTGATGCTTCTGAATTTGTACGGGTGATAGAAAAAAGGCAGAGTCAAAAGATAGGTTGTATTGAAGAAGTGGCTTTCCGCATGGGGTATATCAGCAAAGAAGCCTTATTAGTACTGGCAGATAAATATGCTAAAAGCGGTTATGGAGAATACCTGCGGAAACTTAAATAGCTTTATTTTAAACAAAACCTCTTCTATACTGTTACATCCGGTATGAACGTATTTACCATAAAAGACCTTGAAAATCTATCTGGTATAAAGGCCCATACGATTCGTATATGGGAGCAGCGCTATTCTTTTCTTACCCCGCAGCGCACTGCCACTAACATCCGTTCCTATTCAAATGTTGAATTGAAAACCGTGCTGAATATAGCTTTGCTGAATAAGTACGGATATAAGATCTCTCATATTGATAAGATGACGCCGGTGGAAATGAACGACAGGATACTGAGCCTGTCGAACGCCGAGGCACACCAGGAAAGGTTGATCAATGATCTGATTCATTGTATGGTTGAGATCAAAATCGGTGTTTTTGAAAAAAAACTTGATGCCTTTATCAAGGATAAAGGCGTTGAAAAAACGATTCTCCAGATCATATTTCCTTTTCTGCAGCGGATTGGTATTTTATGGCTCACGAATCATATCAATCCCGCCCAGGAGCACCTGGTTTCTAATGTAATACGGCAGAAACTGATCCTTGGAATTGAAAATATACCTACAGATTCGATGAAGGGTCACGCCTGTCTTCTTTTTCTACCCGAAGGTGAATACCACGAACTTGGATTGCTGTTCATGCATTATGTATTTAAGAGCCGCGGGATAAACGTATTTTACCTGGGTGCCAACATACCGGTAAAAGATGTGGAAGCTGTTATCAGTATTACAAACCCCGATTTCCTGTATACACACCTTACTTCGGTAGCCCGTAGCTTTAGTTTTGAAAAATTTCTTGACACTATACATACCCGAATACCTGGTAAGCCAATGATTATATCGGGCATTGTTACCCATAGCTATCAAAAGAATGTACCTGCCGGCATCAGCTTAAAGCGTTCGCTTACTGAAGTACTGGATTATATCGCGGCCCTCGGGTAATTTTTTTCGACAAAATCCTGTTCAGCCAATCTGTCGGGCAATATTTCCCCGTATATACTTAGCATAACATTTGTTAAACAAAGGATAGCCGTTCTCCTGTAAAGGGTTAACGGAATTATTTATTTGCGCCACCCTAGCCTTTTTTTACCGGGTAATTAAATTTAAATAAGTATATTATGTATTATAATAATTAATATATTTTATTAAAATGTAGAAATAAAAAAGTGAATCGAAAATATTTTGTTTAACTTTACAGTGTCAATTATTAAACAGTTGGTATATGTCAACCATAGAATTTAACCGGATGTTATTAAATAATGCAGAGTTTCTGAAGCCCTTTGCTGTTACACTGACCCATGATAATGAGGCTGCCAAAGATCTTTATCAGGAAACCTTATACCGTGCCCTTGCTAACCAGGATAAATATCATGTAGGAACCAATATCAAAGCATGGCTGTATACGATCATGCGTAATATTTTTATTAATAATTATCGCAGGAAAGCCAAGCAGAATACTTTATTTGACAGTACCCCGAACGAGTATTTACTGAATCTTAACCAAGGTGCAGTTGCGAATGATGCGGTTACGGATATCAACGTTAAAGAAGTACAGAAAGCTATTTACGGTCTTCCAGAAATTTTCAGGAACCCGTTTCTTTTATATTTTGATGGTTACCGCTATCATGAGATCGCAGATATGTTGAAGGAACCATTGGGTACCATCAAAAGTCGTATACACTTTGCAAGAAAATTACTCAAAACACAGGTTGCCCGTTATTAAACGAATTCAATTAACTTTCTGAAATCAGTGAAAAAGAAAGTTGTTATCATCGGTAGCGGATTCGCGGGCCTTTCGGCTGCAGCCTTTATGGCAAAGGCAGGATGGAGTGTGACAGTGCTTGAAAAACATGCTACTCCCGGCGGACGTGCGCGCCAAATGAAGGAGGTAGGTTTTACTTTTGATATGGGTCCCAGTTGGTACTGGATGCCCGATGTTTTTGAAAAGTTCTTTGCAAAATTCGGAAGTTCAGTTTCCCGGCATTACACGTTAAAAAGACTTGACCCTTCTTACAGGATCTACCGCAAAGAAGGTCCCATGGATATTCCGGCAGATCTGGATGCACTGAAAAATTTGTTTGAAAGTATAGAAGAAGGGGCAGGGGAAAAGCTTGAAAAATTCCTGGAAGAAGCTGCATATAAGTACAAAGTAGGGATGGAAAAACTGGTCATGAAACCAGGTATGTCAGTAACAGAGTTCATTGATAAGGATCTTTTAGCAGGACTGTTCCGGCTGGATGTTTTTAGTTCGATGCGTTCACACGTTGCTAAATTCTTTAAGGACCCCCGTATTGTGGAACTCATGGAATTTCCGGTATTGTTTTTAGGTGCGCTTCCGCAACATACACCGGCCTTGTACAGTCTGATGAATTTTGCGGATATCAAGGGCGGAACATGGTATCCGGAAGGGGGAATGTATGAAATTGTAAAAGCCATGCATTCCCTGGCAGTTGATCTTGGTGTCACTTTTCAATTCCATGAGGAAGTAACGGAATTAGTGATTGAAAACAAAAAAGTAAAAAAAGTAAAAGTTGTTTCAACGACCAATACTGAACCTGAAGAAAAAGTATATGAAGCAGATGTAGTTATCGGCGGAGCCGATTATCATCATATTGAAACGGCTTTACTTCCCAAAGCTTTCCGCAGTTATTCAGATGCTTACTGGGAAAAGAGGGTGATGGCACCGGGATGTTTATTATACTATGTGGGACTGAATAAAAAACTTAAAAACATACAACACCATTCACTGTTCTTTGATACTTCTTTTAATGTTCATGGGAAAGAGATCTATACAACCAAAGAGTGGCCGACCGATCCACTCTTTTATGTAAGCGCAACTTCGGTAACAGATAAAGATGTTGCGCCGGAAGGACATGAGAATCTTTTTTTACTGATACCCGTAGCGGCAGGTCTTGCGGATGATACGGAAGCACTACGGGATCTTTATTTTGAAAAGATCATGAAAAGAATGGAAGAGCAGCTGGGAGAAAATATTGCTGATTCCGTGGTGTATAAAAAGTCATTCGCACACAGTGATTTTTTAAAAGAGTATCATGCCTTTAAGGGCAATGCGTACGGACTGGCAAATACACTTATGCAAACAGCTATTTTAAAACCATCATGCAGAAGTAAAAAAATAAAGAACCTCTTTTTTACCGGACAACTCACAATACCAGGTCCCGGCGTGCCGCCGAGCCTGATTAGTGGGGAAGTGGTGGCGGGAGAGGTATTGAAAGCATACAACTAACATAAAACTGCTAATAATGACAACCATCGGCCTGTTTCATGAAGTGAGCCAGGATTGCAGCAGAATAACCACTGTTAAATACAGCAGTAGTTTTTCTTCAGCTATTAAACTATTGCACAAGGATCTGCGTGCGCCTATCTATAATGTATACGGGCTCGTGCGTTTTGCAGACGAGATCGTAGATAGTTTTCATGACCATGATAAAGCCATATTACTGGCTGAGTTTAAAAAGGCAACCTTCGATGCTATTGAACGCGGCATCAGTGTTAACCCCATCTTACATAGTTTCCAGTTAACTGCCCAGAAGTTCCAGATCGATAGCGAACTGATCAATGCTTTTTTCCACAGTATGGAACTGGACCTTGAGAAAAGGAAGTATAATAAGGAGGCTTACGAGGAATACATCTATGGCAGTGCTGAAGTGGTGGGTTTGATGTGTCTCTACGTTTTTTGTGAAGGTGATATGACTGGGTACGAGGAATTAAAGCCTTATGCAAAAAGCCTGGGTGCTGCTTTTCAGAAAGTAAACTTTCTGCGCGACATGAAAGCTGATAACGAAGGATTGGAAAGAATGTATTTTCCAGGATGCGACTTTAGTAATTTCACAGCAGATGATAAAGCAGCGATCGAGGCGGATATACAAAAAGACTTTGATCACGCATATGACGGAATTGTAAAACTTCCTGTCAAGGCCCGATTTGGTGTATATGTTGCTTATAAATACTATCTTTCTCTTTTTAGAAAAATAAAAAAAGTTCCCCCCCAGAAGATACAGCAGTACCGCATACGGATACCTGATTATGGCAAAATGCTGATCGTTGCAAAAGCAGGTATCAGGAGTCAGTTAAACCTACTTTAATTCATTTTTTAGATCCTTTATTTTTACAGATGGAACAAGTGATCCTGGTTGATGAGAACGATATTGCAACGGGGGTGATGGAAAAAATAGCGGCCCATGAAAAAGGGATATTGCATAGAGCCTTTAGTGTTTTTATTTTTAATTCCCAGGGACAAATGCTGGTACAACAGCGTTCATTGAATAAATACCATAGCGCAGGTTTATGGACCAATGCCTGTTGCAGCCATCCACGCCCGGGTGAAGATACCCATATTGCTGCCAACAGAAGGTTGCAGGAAGAGCTTGGATTTGATACCCCTATCAATAAAGTATTCGATTTTATTTATCGTTCTGTATTTGAAAATGGTCTTACCGAACACGAATTTGATCATGTTTTTGTTGGCTACTATAACAATGAGATCACTCCCGATCCTGCTGAAGTAGCCGCTTTCCGCTATATTGAGATGGATGAGATAGAAGTTTTGCTGCAAACACAGCCTGAGCAGTTTACCGCATGGTTCCATATCGCTTTTCCCAAGATCATGGATTGGTGGCGTAATCATGTTGCTTGAGATGTTAGATATTAGTTGATAGATGTTAGAAAAGTTTGCGGCTATTTATTTTATCTTTCAGGTCTTATGGACACATCTAAAAAAGCGATAATTATAGGTGCAGGAGTTGCAGGAATTGCCACAGCTATCAGGTTATGTGTGCAAGGTTTTGAAACAAGCGTGTATGAAAAGAATTCGTTTGCCGGTGGTAAAATGCACGATCTTTTGATAAATGGTTTCCATTTCGATGCCGGTCCCAGCCTCTTTACCCAACCGGGTAATGTTAGCGAGCTGTTTGATCTTGCCGGCGAACCTATAGAATCTTATTTCCGGTATCATCAACTTCCTGTTTCCTGTCATTATTTTTATGAAGATGGGTCAGTAATAAAAGCTTTTGGTGATAAAGAACTATTCGCAAAAGAGATTGCGGAGAAAACAAATGATACACAGCAAAGTCTTTTGTCTTACCTCGATAAAGCTGCTAATATCTACAACCGTATCGGAAATATCTTTCTTAACTTTTCACTACATAAAAGAAAAACATTCTATAAGGCCCCTTTGTTAAAAGCGATTACAGCAACCCGCTTACCTTATTTATTCCGCTCACTACACCAGGTAAATGCAAAACATTTTAGGGATAAAAGAACTGTTCAGTTATTTAACCGCTATGCAACCTATAACGGCAGCGATCCTTATAAGGCACCTGGAATACTGAGCCTTATTCCCCACCTCGAACATAACGAAGGAAGCTTTTATCCTGAAGGTGGAATGATCAGTATCGCAAAAGCGTTATATGCACTCGCTGTAAAGAAGGGTGTGCATTTCTATTTTGATACACCCGTACAACGCATCATTCACAATGACAGCAAGGTGGTGGGTATTGTGGCAAATAATGTGAATATCAATGCTGATATTGTTGTAAGCAATATGGATGTTTATTTAACGCACAAGCATCTTTTACACGATGAGAGCAAGGCAAAAAAGCTACTGCGCCAGGAAAGAAGCAGCAGCGCAATTATCTTTTACTGGGGAATACAAAAAGAGTTCCCAGAACTGGCACTCCACAATATCCTCTTTGCAGAAAATTACAAAGCTGAGTTTGCAAATCTGTTCAATAAAAAAGGAATTTACCAGGATCCGACTGTTTATATCAATATCACCAGCAAGGAAGAACCCGGTATACAGGCACCAGTCGGTGGAGAGAATTGGTTTGTCATGATCAATGTGCCTGCGAATAAAGGGCAGGACTGGGAGGCTGCGCGAGCTGCGGCACGTGCTGCGGTTATCAGTAAAATAAACCGGGTGCTGAAAACAGATATTGAACCGCTGATCGTTGCGGAAGAAATCGCTGATCCTGTAACCATTGAAGCGGCAACCGCTACATATATGGGTTCACTCTACGGAACGAGCTCGAATTCAAAAGGTGCCGCATTCCTTCGTCACCCTAATTTCAGCAAAACGATCGAAGGTTTATATTTTGCCGGGGGAAGTGTTCATCCTGGCGGGGGGATACCTCTTTGCCTGAAGAGTGCTAAAATTGTAGCTGAGCTGGTAGTTGATGCAAACAGGAAAGGGTCACCCGTACATTAAACAGATCTTTCAAATGCGTTTTTCCCGGATACATATTGCAACCTTTATCGCATTGCTTTTTCATGTCAGCGGCTGGATAGGTATTGCTTTTACGCCTTACAGGGAATGGTTCATTCACAATACACCTTTGAATCTTTGCCTGATGGCTGGATTGCTGATCTGGTGCCAGCCCTGGAAAAATACAGGATTCTTTCTTTTCCTTCTTGCCTGTTTTGTAACCGGTATGGGAGTAGAAATGATTGGTGTGAATACGGGACAGCTATTTGGCAATTATCAGTATGGGAATGTGTTGGGGGAAAAACTAAATGGCGTACCCTGGTTGATCGGGCTGAACTGGTTTTTGATAATCTATTGTAGCGGGTCATGTATGTTCCAGTTCCAGGAATGGTTCATGAACCGGTTTAAAGGTGAGCAGGTAATTTCTCAACGGCTTCAAACATTGTCTTTTATAGCAGACAGTGCTTTGCTCGCTACTTTTTTCGATTGGGTGATGGAGCCTGTTGCCATGCATATAGGTTTCTGGCAATGGAACAATGGAACCATTCCTTTTTACAATTATATATGCTGGTTCCTGATCAGTGCCTTATTATTAGGGCTTTTCCGCCGTTTGTCGTTTGAGAAGGTCAACCATTTCGCGGTACATTTGTTTATCATACAGGTATTATTTTTTCTTGCATTGAGAACCCAGTTGAATATATGATCTATATATTGATCGCACTAGCCACATTCTGTCTCATGGAGCCCATCACCTGGCTCACGCATCGCTATGTAATGCATGGTTTTCTCTGGTTTCTTCACGAAGACCATCACAGGAAGGGCAAGGGGTTCTTTGAAAAAAATGATGCCTTCTTCCTGATCTTTGCTATACCCAGCTGGCTATGTATCATGCTCGGTAGTATGAACCAGGCGTATTGGGTAGTGGCCATCGGCTGGGGGGTTACTTTATATGGCTTCGCTTATTTTTTGGTGCACGAGATCATCATACATCAACGTTTCCGTTTATTCACCCGGACGAATAACCGTTATATCAAAGCTATCCGGTGGGCACATAAAATGCATCACAAACATTTAGATAAAGAAGATGGAGAAAGTTTCGGGATGTTGCTGGTAGGAAAAAAATACTGGCAAAGCAACAGGGAGCAGCAAACAGGGAGCAGGAAACAGCATTAAAACTATCTATTGTCCAAACACTACGATTATATTATTACAGGAGCAGGGTGTGCGGGCATGAGTTTGCTGATGCGGATGATTGAAGAGCCTTTCTTTCATGATAAAAAGATCCTGGTAATTGATCACTCTCAAAAAACTGCCAACGACCGCACCTGGTGTTTTTGGGAAAAAGAAGCCGGTGTGTTTGAATCTATTGTGACACATCGATGGGAAAAAGCGGATTTTTTTTCCAAGAATTTTTCCGCAACACTTGATCTCTTACCTTATACGTACAAAATGATACAGGCAAGTGATCTGTATGCATTTGTAAAATATGCCACCGAAGGATACAAAAATATTGAATGGCGTTTCGGGCAGGTTAAATCTGTAACCAGTTTTGGCATGAAAGGTTCTGTGGAACTGGAAACAGGGACAATAACCGGCGATTGGGTTTTTAACAGCATAATTTTCCCGAACGATATTCCTGTAAGATCAAAAGGTTATCACCTGTTGCAACACTTTACCGGCTGGATGATAGAAACCAGTGAGGAATGTTTTGAGCCTGCTGTAACAACTTATATGGACTTCAGGATCAGCCAGGAAGAAGGCACAAGTTTTATGTATGTATTGCCGGTTTCTAAAACAAAGGCACTGGTGGAGTATACTTTATTTACAGAAAAGTTACTTCCCATCAATCAATACGAAAAAGTACTGGAAGCATATATTCAGGATCAACTGGAGATAACAAATTATAGAAAAGTACATGAAGAACATGGTGTAATACCAATGACCAACCACCGGTTTCCTTTGCAGAAAAACAGAATAGTGTATATGGGAACTGCAGGTGGGCAGGTGAAAGGAAGTAGCGGGTATGCGTTTAGCTTTATTCAAAAGCGGGTGCAGCATATTATAGGGTTGTTAATGGACGGCGATCATCACTTTAACAGGCGTTCATGGAATGACAAAAAGTTTCATTTGTATGACAGCGTTCTGCTAAATATTTTACATCACAGAAAAATGCAGGGCGATAAAATATTTGCCGCAATCTTTCAACATAATTCTCCTGAAAGAGTTTTGCGTTTTCTGGATAATGAAACCCATCTTGTTGATGATCTAAAGATCATGCAGAGTGTACCGGCTGGTATATTTCTCCCTGCCGCTATTCATGAATTATTTCAATGATGTTTTACCAGTAATCATATGAAGAAGATTATTACGCTTACATTAAACCCTGCATTGGATAAGAGTATTATTGTGCCTGAAATGGTACCTGAAAAGAAATTGCGTAGCGTTGATGTAAAAGTGGAGCCCGGTGGAGGTGGCATTAATGTTTCGCGGGCTCTTCATAAATTGGGCGGTAATAGTCAAGCTGTTTACCTCTCAGGTGGATTTACCGGCAAGCAGTTTGAAAAATTACTGGGCGAAGAAAACATTGATTCTGTTGCATTGCCTATCGGGGGAGATACCAGGGAAAATTTTATTGTAGTGGATGCGAAGTCGAACCAGCAATATCGTTTTGGAATGGAAGGTCCTGCAGTAACAGAAAGCGAGTGGCAGCAAACACTGGATTATATTTCAAAACAGGATGCGATGGGTTATATCGTTGCCAGCGGAAGTCTGCCTCCAGGTGTACCGGTTGATTTTTTTGGCAGGCTCGCTGTTATTGCAAAACAAAAAAAAGCAAAGCTCATCGTTGATACCTCCGGTGAACCTTTGCAACATGCCGTGCAGGAAGGACTCTTCATGATCAAGCCTAATCTTGATGAATTGAGTAAGCTGTATGGAAAAGAAGAATTAAAGGCAGATGAGATAGTAGCTGCGGCGCGGAGTATTATTGCAAAAGGGGGCTGTGAGGTGATGGTTATTTCAATGGGTAAAGAAGGTGCCATATTGGTTACAGCAAAAGAGGAAATGCAGGTAAAGCCACCAACAGTTACAGTGAATAGTACGGTTGGTGCAGGAGATAGTATGGTTGCAGGAATGGTATTGGCCCTGGAAAGAGGTTGGGATTGGGGAGCTGTATTGCGCTATGGAGTTGCTGCGGGCACCTCTGCCACGATGAATTACGGCACGGAATTATGTAAAAAAGAAGATACGGATCAAATGTTTGAATCTATTACTTTTGCAGCCCCGGCCCCGTAGTACAATGGATAGTATAAGAGTTTCCGAAGCTCCAGATCCAGGTTCGATTCCTGGCGAGGCCACAATAACTTTTATTGCAGGATAGTTAGTTTGTAACGAACTGTTTTTGTAAAGCTTTCGTTTCCGGGTTGAACCTGCAGCACAACCGGCACAGCTTTTAAAGCGGGGTAAGGCGACCAATACTTATCTGCATTTGCACCCATTGTTAATCTGGCATCACCCGATAAGAGTTTGAATTCGATTTTCTTTTTTGCAGAACTGATGATAACGGTTTTCTCATCCACCTGCTCAAACTTCATTCCTTTAAAATTAATAAAGGGCTCAATGATCCTGATCACGGGCCATGCATCATGATAGGTGAGCCGGATCGTTTTCTCAAAAAAGTCATCGCCAAACAAATAGTCCATCTTATAGCCCACGCCACCTGTTAGCCATAACCTGTCTTTTAATTCGCCGGTGGCACTGATGCTATATTGATGGTTGGGTTTGCTTTCTGCAGAAACATGACTATCAAATTCAAACAGGTTCGTAAAATAACCTGCCGTATCGGTATACTCGATGCGCGGCGTTAAACTCATTACACCAGGAGCTTCGGGGAAACTCATGGGTTCGGGGCGCGTGTAAACTGTTGGACTCGATGCCTGTAAAAAACCATGATCCTTTAACCAAAGGTGGCTGATAGCACCACCTGTGGGTCGAAACATATATTTTCCATTGGATCCCGCAGCCTGGTCCTTATACCTATAACCTGTGATCGTGGCCATGAAATTCTTTGTACGCACTTCAAATACATCTACTGTTGGAAAAGAACGTAATCCTGCCCTGTCTGCAGGAATGGTGGTGGCAACGCGTGTTTCTTTAGTCTCCAAAGAATACGCCATGGCAATATTCTTGGCTTTTGTGAATGTTGGGTAAATGCAGGGCGGCGTAGTAAATACTTCTGTATGCTGTAATCCATAACCTATCAGATCACCCGCCATATTCTGTTTCAAAAAATTAAGATTCCGGAGTGATGCATTCGCATATTGCGGATCTTCATCGGCATATAATGAAAACAAAACCTGGCAACCATCCGATGTAGCGCTGCCATATCCCGTCCATTTATTGGATCGGATGCCCCATGATCCATCTAATGTTCCATCCGGATAAATGAAATTGAGGTGTGTATGTACTGCTTTCTTTACATAATTATTTACCAGCGTATCCTTTGTGAGTTTGGCATACAGGCCTAAACCCCAGAGTGACATTTCCATATTATAACCGATGTCAATCCCCATTTTGTTCCCGTGACTTTTTCCACCTTCGCCATTTAAAAATCCGTCATCGTCTATTTTAGAAACAACGCGGCGTGCCAGTGTCTTTGCCTTTTCGGTATACAATATGTTTTGTAAAACCAAACCGGCTTTGGCCAGTGTAGCGGTAGTAGTGGATACATAATTGATACTGGCAAACTCAGGTTTCATAACAGTAAATAAATAGTCTGCTGCTTTCTGCATAGATCGTTTCCAATCACTGTTTTCTTTTTCTGTCAAACCCGTTGCGATCTTTTCATACGTCAGCAACATCATTAATAGCTGATCTGTTGTGGTTCCGGTCCATTCTTCCGGTGTTTCTTTCCAGCTACCATTTGCCTGCTGCTGTTTGATGAGCCAGGCTGCGGTAAGCTTTGCAGCCGTCAGGTATTTTTGATCTTTTGTTATACTATATGATACATAAAAAGGGAACATCGCTTCCGATGCACGTGTATGCCATACCTTATCAAACGCACAGAAGATGCCACCATAATTTGGATCAGTCACATCTGTCATTTGTCTTTTTATCAGCGCATCTGCCAAGGGTACTAATGTTGCTGCGTATTCTTTTTTAGGATGGATCTGGGCGAAAGAAGTGCCCACCAGTATAAATAGTAAAAATAATGTAGTGCTACCAATAATAATTCGCAATGTCCATAGTCCATAGACCATAGACCATGGACTATGGTCCATGGACTTCTCTCTTCGCCGCATTATCTTATATTTTAAAGCAAAATTCAAAAAAAATAACTAATCTTTCGCCACATCATTTTTCACTTGTCTTTCTCCTGTATGGTCGAATCCTCTCTCTCTTTCAAATTCTATCATGGCTTTGGGGCGGAAATTAGTGATAAAAGCACGCCGTCTCATATCTGTACTATTGCCACGGCTATAATGTAAGGTAGCACCGTGATGCCAGATGCACGAGCCAGCTTTTACTTCAATAGCTGTTCCTTCTGCTTCCGTTGCTTCACATTCCAATGCCCCGCCGCCTTTGCCTGCGGGCCAGTGTTTACGAACGGGTAAAAGGTGCGAGCCTTCAACATACCACATACAACCATTTTCTTTGATGCTATCATCTAACGCAACCCAGCAACTGGCAGCGCGTGTATCCGGCATGTTGATCCAGTATGATGAATCCTGGTGCCATGGGGTGGGGGTATTCGTATGCGGAGCCTTATCGATCAGCATATCAAAATCAAGCTCCATATCATTGCCCAGTAATTGTTTGGCAATGGCCAGTGTTTTACTATGGAGTGTCTTGGTGAGTAATTCGGGTAACAGCCTCGAAGGAAGCATAATCTGCGTGATGCGTTCTTTAGAAACAGGGCTTCCTGTTTCCATAAAACCGCCAAGATCACCGCGGAACTTACCGGCATCGATCCGGTTGTCGAGAAACTGCTCATACACATCTCTGTAATAACTGATCTCTTCAGGTGTCAAAACGTTTTCAACAACTAAATATCCTTTTTCGCTGAAGAATGCTGCCTGTTGTTCGGTGATGGATGTCATGTGATAAAAATTAGTGCAGGTTAAAACTACTGTTGTATTTTTAAGAAATATTTCAATATCATATTGAAGTACTATTTTATATATGAGAAAGCAAACCCAATTAGACATTTCCTCTACCCCTGAGCGTACCATCATTGATCTTCGGAAAGCAGGTTGGAAAGATGTGGTTGTACTGGGGAAGTATCATTACACACATGCCCGTAAGCAACTACCATCGCATACCCATCACCAGATGATGGAGATCTGCTTTTGCAGCAAAGGCGAGCAGTTGTATGAAGTAAATGACGAATACTATACAATAAAGGGGGGAGATATATTTATCACTTACCCGGGAGAATGGCACGGCACCGGTGTATATGGTGAAGAAAAAGGAGAACTATACTGGATGATCATCCATGTAGAGGCAAAAAAAAGTCAACCCTTTTTGCATTTTGAAAAAGAACTGGCCCGTGAGTGGCGCAAACAAATATTACAACTGCCCCGTCATTTTAAAGGGAACCGCCTGATGAAGATCCGTCTGGAAAAAATATTTAATCTTCATGCAGCTAAGCAATCCCTAATGAGCCGCATCAATATGCAGCAAGAGGTAGCCAATTTTTTATTAGATGTGATCAACAGTTCTCAAACAACAGGGAATACACAAAAAACGGAGCGGATTGAAAATATGAACCGCTACATCCAGGAACATATCGATGAGCCAATAGCCTTGAGTGAGTTGGCGGAGTTAACAGGGCTGTCCTTATCCCGGTTCAAAGCCTGGTGCAAAGAAGAAACGGGGTCAACCCCGCTGGATCATATACTACGCGCAAAAATAAAAGTGGCTAAACAAAAATTGCAGAGAAGAAAAACAACCATCGCTTCCGTAGCGTATGAAATGGGGTTCCAGAACCCTCAGTATTTTGCTACCGTGTTCAAAAGGTTTACCGGAACAACACCTGGCGAATACCGTGCTACCTATACGAGTACATCATCGCCATACACTCCCTCGCCATTTTCTCATTGAACTCAAACGTCAGTCGCTTATGATTGATCGTATCCATAATGGTTCCGATAAAACACAGACCGCCTGTAAAAAGAAATAACAGCCCCATGCCTGTTTGTCTTACCATAAAACGCTGCACACCTGCTATCAATACAAAACCCAATATACAACCGATAAGTACTTCATCAGATTTTCTGCGTTTGCCATTATAAAGTGTAATAAAATCGAGTAACCGTTCTTCCGGTAGTTCGCGGGTAAGCGATTGCAGGTAAACCAATTCTTCTCCTTCAATAGAAGGGATGAGATTAATCAGGCTTGGCTTCATTCGTTAGGTTTTGGTGTAAATAACAATTGTTTGATCCTGATAAATATAATGATTACGGCGGGAATTCCCAATGGGTGATGGGTAAAGGAATTTTTCAACTGCAAATGAAGCGCATCGTGTATTGCATGGCCGATGCCGCAGCCCGGGCAGTGGAAGAATCCAATAAAGCGAAACAGGCACAGGGAGGAGTTGTCTGTTGCGTTCATTGAGTATAAAACAATCAAAGCTGTGATCCATACGGTCACCTCGAAATGCTTTGATAGTTTGAGGAGTAAAATATTATTCGGCATTGTTTAGGTTTTTGGTAGTTCCTGCGGTCAAGGAACTGCCAGCTTACAAAACATTTTTGCTATTAAAAAATCACTTCCCGAACATACTAATATTACTGCTAAACAATTTTACCGCTATCGCCAATAGTATCACCCCAAAAAACTTCCGCACCGCTAAAAGTCCCGCTGGTCCCAAAATACGCTCAATAAATTTCAACGACCTCAATACAACATACACAACAACAAGATTGATCAGTATCCCCGTAAAAATATACATCTGATCATAGTTCGCTTTCAAAGACATGATCGTTGTCAAAGTGCCACTTCCGGCAATGATCGGGAAAGCAATCGGCACAACCGTTCCCGATTTTGCATCCTTATCGCCTTTAAAGATCTCGTGACCCAGCACCATTTCAAGTCCCAATAAAAAGATAACAACAGACCCACCCACCGCAAATGACCGGATATCTAATCCCAATATTTTCAAAAAAGGTTTTCCCGCAAAAAGAAAGAGTATCATTAAAGCTCCCGAAACAACGGTTGCCTGCAGCGTGCGTATTCCCCCCATTTTATCTTTTAATGAAATAAGCAGGGGAACAGAACCTACAATATCGATTACCGCAAATAAGGTAAATGTAACCGTGAGTAATTCATCTATACGATAGATCATACAGTTGTTTTATTGAAGGTAAGCGTTTTGAATCCGCTAATCGTAATCCGTTAATCCGCAAATCAGGAAGTAGTTGGTCTGTGCCATTCCTTCCCGCCCTGCGAAACATTATAGATGGCTTCATGTGAAAAAGGCTCGCTTTGCAGGTTCAGCTTGATCACACACCCGTAATTGAAAGAAAAAACATCAAACGATTCTTTTAACGGTGTTTGGGTAAGATAAGCAACAATACTTCGCAATACGCCTCCATGTGCTACAATAGCTGCTGTTTTTCCTGCTGCTTTTATTTCTTCAAAGCACTTAACAACCCGGTCATATAACTGCACATAACTTTCACCACCCGGAACAATCACATTGATAAAATCATTCTGCCAGGGATGCATTTCTGTTTTGGGTATTGCATCCCACAACTGCATTTCCCAACTGCCGCAGTTAAGTTCCATCAGGTCGTTATTGATAATAATATCCTTGGTTGGAAACAATGCATCCGCTAATTTTTTACATCGCTGTAAAGGGCTGCTATAAACCGTTTCAATCGCATCGGAAATAAAAGGCTGTATATGGGCCACTTCGTTCGTAAACGTATCGGTCACATCAAGATCAGTCTGACCATAGCAGGTGCCTTTCTGTACATCGGGGGTGGTGTGGCGGATGAGGTAGATATGCATGAATGCAAATTAGCGAATTCGCGGATTACGAATTAACGGATTCTTCAATCCGCCAATCCGCAATCCGTTAATCCGCTAATTCAGGAGATTAATAGTTGATCGTAATTCCCGCTGTAAACATGACCGGAATACTGTTATACCCCCGTAAGTCATAGAACTTCCTGCCGGTGAGATTCTGTACATCGATAAAGAATTTCATAAAATCAGTAGGCTTGTATTCTGCATACGCGCCTAATATGAAATAATCATCCAGCAATACATCTGCTTTTTTATAAGCGCCCACATCGTTACGGCTGCTTACATATTTTCCACTCACGCTGGCATAAAACCCTTTGCTGAAAAGGTAGCCTGCCGTAATATTTATATTATGGGTAGGTCTGCGCAATGAATAATTATACACTGTATCCTTAAAGTTGATACGGCTTTGCGTGGTTTCCTGTGCGGTGATAAAAGTATAATTACCAGTAAGGGTAAGGTCTTTCGCCGGTTGAAAACTGACTTCATATTCCAGTCCCCGTGTTTGCTGGTTCACATAGTTGAAATATTTAAAGGTGACCGAGTTGTAATCGATACCGTTATTGATATTCCTGTAGAAGAAAATCAATCTATCGCTGAACTTGCCATAAGTATGCTGCATACCTACCTCATAATTGGTTGCTTTTTCTGCTTTCAGATCTACGTTGCCGCTGCTTGAATACAGTTGATATAAGGAAGGTGCTTTAAAACCTGTAGCAATACTTCCGAAGATCCTGAAATGCTCATCAACAATGAAAGCGGGGTTGATGGTGTAAGTATAGTTGGTCCCATAGCGCGAATGCTCATTCAGTCTTCCACCCAGTTCAAAAACAAATTGTTTTCCTGCATAGTTGACAGAAGTGTATAACGACTTCTGGTTCATGGAAGTGTCGTTAAAGCTGCTGTTAAAAGGACCGAAAGAGCTAACCGAGCGATACTGGTTATTCATAGAGCCATAACGGTAATCACCGCCCCCCAGTAATGTAAAGCCACTGCCAAGTTTAATAGACGTGTATAATTCAGCATAATGGGTTACCGCATCATAATCATTCATTGAAAAGACGGGTGCGCCAATGGAAGCATTATCATCATAATTGCGATACATCCTGCTGAACTGGTAATTGCCGGTGAGCGACATGGCTTTTTCTTTCAGCACAAAACCGGCACCCGTTGTAAAGTTTCGATTCTTGATGAAGTAGTTTGTTTTATCTGTAAAAGCACTTGCATCAATATCTGCCCTGTACTGGCTGTATTGCGTAAATGCTTTTAATAATAATTGGCTGGATGCCTGGTACCTTACTGCAGCACTGGCTACATCACCGTTATAGCCATCTTTGTCAAAATTCTTTGTGCCGGTGCTGTCGTAAGCAGCAGAGAATCCATCTGTTTTTAATTTGGCATAGCGTGTTGTGTAATCGAATTTGCCTGCTTTACCATATAGCTGGAGATTAGCTTTATAGGTGCCGAAACTTCCGCCGGTTAATGTGGCTTTCGCATTAAAGGGGGTTTTGACATCCTTTTTGGTAGTGATGATATTGATCACGCCGGCAATGGCATCGCTCCCGTATAATGTTGATTGCGCGCCTTTGCAGATCTCGATTCTTTCTACATCGGTGATGGAAAAGAAATTCAGATCAAAATCGTTGTTGATCTGTGATGGATCATTCACAGGGATACCATCCATTAATACAAGCGTACGACCCGCCGCGCCACCGCGCATAAAGATGGTTTGTACGCCACCTAAATTGTTGAACGCACCATTGATAGTAATACCTGCCTGTTCGTTCAGGACCTGTGCTACTGTTTTGCCGGTACTTCTTTCGATCTGTTCTTTGGTGATAACGGTGACCACTTTGCCTGTGGTGCTTTGTTTCTGTTCTGTTTTGTTGGCAGTGACTACTACTTCATCCAGCATTTTGCCGTGAAGTGTGTCTTTCTGCCCGAATGCGAAGCTGCCTGTAAATAAGGCTGCGAGGAGCGTGATTTTTTTGCTCATTGTTAGGTTGTTTTGAATTGAACAATGAGCTTCCAGGAAAATAAAAAAACGGGAAATATAAATTGCCGCTGCAGCAGCCTTTTAAATTCCATGCCTTTCACCCGAAAGCCGTGAATAATAGTTTGTATCGGGCAGGTCTTCTGGCTTTGCTCCCTGTTGAACACCTTCCCATCTTTACAGACAGTGGTTTTACGTTCAAGAGGCGTGTGATTGGTTTATTTGTCTATTAGTTTATTGGTCTGAAAAAAGTAAACCAATAGACAAATAAACCAATTACACGTAAAGAGCTTACAGCTACGGGGATAGCGCCGGTATTGCACCGGACTTCCCTTTTAATCCCGCAGGGCGGGAACCAAATACGGCGCGAAGATAGGGGATAGGGGTAAGGGATAAGGGGTAAGTCATAAAAATTTGGAATAATTCAGTTTTTTTACAATAGTCTTATCCCTTATCCCTTACCCCTTATCCCTTATCTTTAAATCATGCAATCAAAACAAAAACTGAATCTTTTCAGCTTCACCATGATCGTTGTGGGTTTGGTAATAGGGATGGGAATATTTCGGACAGCAGCTACGAGTGCCAAGAGTGCCATTGAGCCATCTGTTTATTTTTCTGCATGGTTACTCGGCGGTTTTTTTGCTTTGTGCGGTGCGCTTACGTATGCTGAGATCGGCAGCCGTTATCCTGTAACCGGCGGGTATTATAAAATATTTTCTTATGCGTATCATCCCAGTATCGCATTTGCTATTAACTGTATTATATTAGTAAGTAACGCAGCAAGCTTAAGCGGAGTGGCTTTGATCGGTTCCGGATATATTACCAAATTGTTTCCTGCCTTCGCATGGACAGATATTGATAAAGCATTGATCAGTTGCGGGGCCATTTTTATATTCTATATCATTAATTTACGGGGATTAAGCATGAGTTCACGCGCGCAGAATGTCCTGATGATCATTAAGATCAGCATGATTGTTGTGTTGATCCTTGCATTATTTTTCCCGCATCATGAAATAGTGCGAGCTGCCACAACTGTTACCCCACCCGTTGCAGAACTGCCAACCATGAGTTGGATACAGAGTCTTGGCGTAAGTCTTATTGCGGTATCATTTACTTATGGCGGTTATCAGCAAACAATCAACTTCGGGAATGAGGTTGATAAGCCTGCAAAAAATATTCCGCGTGGTATATTTATCGGCATTGCTATTATTATCGGACTTTACCTCTTGGTAAACCTCAGCTATTACACGATTATTGGCTTCGATAATATGAAAGACGAACGTGAGATCGCATATGTTGTTATCAATAAAACATTTGGAAAGGCGGGAGCGGATATATTCTCTTTCTTTTTATTCTTTGGAGTTCTGGCATATGTAAATGCATTGTTGTTAAGTAATCCAAGGGTCATGTATGCGATGAGCAGCGAGGGGGTATTGCCTAAAGCATTTGCAAAGCAAAATCCAAAGAACGAGGTACTAACAGTTTCGTTAACTGTTTTTGCAGCTATGTGTATCATTATACTATTCTTTGCACAGACGTTTGATAAAATTCTGAACTTCACCATCTTCCTGGATTGCTTTGGTATGGTGGCTTCGAGTGCAACCATTTTTATTTTGCGTAAGCGTACCAAACATTTAGACGGAACGGGTATCTATAAAATGAAATTGTATCCTTTGCTGCCGCTGATATTTATGGCAGCATATCTTTTTGTTGGCGCCAGCATTGCCATACAAACACCAGACTCTGCATTGGCAGGAGCAGGAGTACTGACTGGATTTATGATCATTTATTTTGTTGCTAGGAAAATCAAAAAAAATAAAACGGCTATCACGAATGAATAACTATATGGATCTTTCTTATATACTGAATGAATTGGGCGAGGACAGGGATGAGTATTTCCGTGCAGTATCACCACCCATCGTACAGACCAGCAATTTTGCTTTTAAAAAAGTAGCGGATCTCCGCGCTTCCTTTGAAGATGAGTACAGCACATGGTTGTATAGCCGTGGACTTAATCCTACCGTAGAAATTCTCCGAAAAAAGCTGGCAGCACTTGACGGGGCAGAGGACTGTCTTGTCTTTAACAGCGGAGCGGCTGCGATCTTTGCTGCGGTTTTGGCGAACGTGAAAAGCGGCGATCATATTGTAAGTGTAAAAGATCCTTATGGCTGGGCAAAAAAAATGTTCGATGTGATCCTTCCGAGGTTCCAGGTAACTGTAACCTATGTTGATGGAACAGATATTACCAATTTTGAAACAGCCATTCAATCCAATACAACACTTATTTATCTCGAATCACCCAACAGCTGGTTCTTTGACCTGCAGGATCTGGCAGCAGTATCCGCACTGGCAAAAAAGAATAACATTATCACGATTATCGATAATAGCTATTGCTCGCCTGTTTATCAGCAACCTATCAAATTGGGGATCGACCTCGTTTTGCAATCTGCGACTAAATATATTTCAGGGCATAGTGATACGATAGCGGGTGTTTTAACCGGTTCCCGCGCAATCATCGAAAGAATATTTAATAGTGAATACAATACCGTTGGTTCAGGAATACAACCGTTCAATGCATGGCTGTTGATCAGGGGGCTCCGCACATTACCTATGCGGCTCGAAAGGATCACCCGTACAACGCAAACCGTGATCGATTATTTAAAGGGTCATCCGAGGGTAGATAAAGTACTCTTTCCAATGGATCCTTCTTTTCCTCAATTTGAGCTTGCAAAAAAACAAATGCAGGGTGCCTGCGGTCTGGTCACCTTTTTTATCAAAGCCGATCAATGTCAAACCATTGAAACTTTTTGCGAGTCGTTACAACATATATTGATGGCCGTAAGCTGGGGTGGTCACGAATCGCTGATCATTCCCAAATGCGCCGGAATGAAAACGGAAGTCTTTGATCCTCAAATACCTGGGCACCGCTCACTCCGTTTATATGTAGGGCTGGAGGAGCCTGGCTACCTTGTTGCCGACCTGGAAAAAGCGTTTAACAGCATTAAAAACCTTTCATAACCCGATTTCAACGTTTAATCCCATTAGTTTCCGCCTGTCGAAGTTTTTAACAAACTGAAGGGAATTCTATTAGTTTTGTTGCATATGAAGCCATTTCTTACCCTTTTGTGCTGCACGATACTGATTGGAAGCCGCGCCCAGCAGAGTCCCGATGTATGGGATCTTCGTCAATGTATCGAATATGCCATTGCGCATAACATATCCATTAAACAGGCCGATGTTCAGTCAAGGATTGCTGCTTTACAGGCAGATCAGGCAAAATATAACCAATATCCAACGCTGAATGGTAGTGCTTCTACCGGTGTTCGTTTCGGTCGTTCCATCGATCCTACTACCAATACATTTGCCACTTCGCAGTTCCTTTACCAGAATTTTGGATTGAATGGTGGTATGCAACTATATAACCAGGGACGTCTGAAATATTCAGAGCAGGCAGCTATTTTCAGTGCACGTGCTGCACTGGCAGATGTTGCGAAAGTAGCTAATGATGTTTCCTTCACTGTTGCCACTTACTACCTGCAGATCTTAGCATCAAAAGAACAGATCGAGATCGCAAAAGTACAGATCGTACAGAGCCTTGCACAATTCGACATCACTAAGAAAAGGGTAGACGCCGGTGTTTTGCCTGAGTTAAGTCTCGCAGAAGTAGAAGCCCAACTCGGAACTGATAGCAGTAACTATTATACAGCTATCTCTACTGATCAGCAGAACCTGTTGAATATGCGCGGGCTGCTTAACCTGGATCCTTCTATATCTTTTAATGTGGTAACGCCACCGGTTGATAAGATCCCAGTTGAATCTTTTGGTGAACTGGAACCTTCTATGGTCTTCGCACTTGCCATGCAGAATCAGCCCCTTCAGAAAGCCGATTCACTCCGAATAAAATCAGCGGAACAAAATGTACTGGTAAACAAAGCGTCCATGTATCCCACGCTTACATTAGGTGGTAACCTGTCTACCCAGTTTTCCAATTCATTTAAATATGTGAGCGGTGCAACTTTTGGTGGATATGCACCCATTACCGGGGCAGAGCCGATCGTAACGATAGGTGGAAACACCTATGCCGTGCAGAACCCACAATATAAGCTTACACAGGAAACCCGCGGATTCGGACAGATCTGGGATGGTTTCGGCAACCAGTTGAGCAACAACTTCGGGCAGAATATCGGGTTGAGTTTAACAGTGCCTATTTTCAATGGTCACCAGGGCCGTACTGCTTACAGGCAATCAAAGCTCCAGCTTCAGTCGGTACAGTTGCAGAAACAGGCGGATGATATGAAACTGAAACAGGATATCTACGCTGCGTATACCAACGCGGTCACTGCCCTGCAGAAATATAACTCAGGAAAGAAAGGGGTTGAGAGTGCACAGAAGGCATATGATTTTGCAACAAAACGATATGATATCGGTCTGCTTAATTCACTTGACCTGTTAACGATTCAGAACAATCTTTTAAGAGCGAAATTATTACAACTCACCAACCAGTATGATTATGTATTCAAGATGAAATTGCTTGAATTTTATAAAGGAAGAGGATTAAAATTATAAAAAAAACTTACCCAGAAAACCTGCATTATGAATAAGAAACTGCTTTGGATCATTATTGGATTGGTTGTTGTAATAGGCGTAGTGATCGTACTTAAAAAGAAAGGGGTATTGGGAAAAGAGGAAGGTATTAAAGTCTCCTCTGAAAAAGTTATTCAGCGCACCATCATTGAAACTGTAAACGCAAGCGGAAAAGTATATCCAGAGATCGAAGTAAAAGTGAGCCCGGATATCAGTGGCGAAATAGTTGAACTGAATGTGAATGAAGGCGACAGCGTAAGACGCGGTCAGATTCTCGCAAGGATCTATGCAGATATCTATCTTACACAGCGCGACCAGGTGGTAGCCGGTGTAAACCAGAGCAAAGCACAGTTATCCAATTCAACAGCAGGTCTTGCCGGCTTAAAGGCACAGCTCGATGCTACCAAAGTTACTTTCGACAGGCAGAAAAAATTATTAGCCGATAAAGTTATTTCGCGTTCGGAATATGAACTCTCTGAACAGAATTACCTTACTGCACAGGCAAATTATAATGCAGCAAAAGAAGGATTAAAAAGCAGCGAAGCATCTATTCAGAGCGCACAGGCACAACTTTCTAAAGCAGACAAAGATCTTTCTCGTACAGTGATCACTTCTCCGATGGACGGAATGATCAGCCTGATGAATGTTAAGAAAGGTGAACGTGTAGCCGGTAACAGCTTTAACGTAGGTACTGAAATGATGCGGGTAGCAGATATGCGCAGTATTGAAGTGCGTGTTGATGTTGGAGAGAATGATATACCGAAAGTAAAACTAGGCGATACGGCTATTGTAGAAGTAGATGCTTATACAAACCGTAAATTCAAAGGACTGGTTTATAAAATAGCCAATCCAAATACAACTTCGGCTACTGGATCTACCAGCACAGAGGTAACCAACTATAAAGTGCATATCCGTTTACTCCCATCAAGCTATGCCGATCTTGTTATCAGCACCAAAGGGTTTCCTTTCCGCCCTGGAATGAGCGCCAGTGCAGATATACAAACAAGAACAGTGGTAAACGTATTATCCGTTCCATTGAACGCAGTAACAACCCGGGATAAGAAAAGTGACAAGGCACCAACTGATAAAAAAGATGAGAAACCAAAAGATGAAACTGCGGTGAAATCAACATCAAGCGATGACGATATTGAAGAAGTTGTGTTCCTGTTACAAAAAGACAATAAAGTGAAAAAGGTAAAAGTAAGAACCGCTATCCAGGATCTTAATTATATCCAGATCATTGATGGTGTGAAAACCGGCGATGAAGTGATCACGGGCCCTTATTCAATCGTTAGCAAAACATTGAAAGACGGAACCCTGGTAACGGTTGTTGCGAAGGATAAACTTTTTGAAGAGAAGAAGAAAGACTAGTTGGTTTATTTGTTTACTGGTTTATTAGTTGTTATAATTTTCCAAAGTTCCGCCTCAGGCGGAACTTTTTTTTGCCTGTGCATTATACCCGCATCCCCCTAACTTCGCTATCGGGATTGCCCAATAAACCAGTAAACAAATAAACCAATAAACAAAAAATGCAGATAGGCATCATCGGAAGCGGAAGTTGGGCCACGGCACTGGCGAAGATCCTGACAGATAATGGCAATACCATTCACTGGTGGATCCGCAACAGTGGAACGATAGGGCACATGGAAAAGAGGAGGCACAATCCGCATTATCTCAGTGCGGTATATTTTAACCAATCCCAGCTGGTATTAAGTGATGACCTGCTTTCAGTTGTAGCAAGATCAGAAGCCTTGGTGATAGCCGTTCCTTCGGCGTATGTTGAAGATGCGTTCAAAGCGCTGCCGGCAGATGCTTTGAAGGGAAAGAAGATCATTTCTGCGGTAAAGGGCATATTGCCATCAACGAACCAATTGCTGAACCAATATCTCGGTACCAAGTTCTCGGTATCGATAAACGATTATTTTTCTGTACTGGGTCCTTGCCATGCGGAAGAAGTAGCGTCTGAAAAGTTGTCCTACCTCACTTTTTCGGGCCTTGATGAAAAAGTAACCACATCCATTGCCTCTTTTTTTCAAACAGAATATCTTAACACGGTGGTGAATACGGATGTGATCGGCGTACAATATGCGGCAGTACTCAAGAATATATATGCGGTGGGCGCGGGCATCAGTCATGGACTTGAATATGGTGATAATTTCCTGAGTGTTTATATAGCCAACAGCGCCAATGAAATGGTTCATTTTCTCAGGAAGCTTGATGGGCAGGCCGCCGAAGTAAATGCTGTAACCCCAAATTATGCGGCTTCCGTATACCTGGGAGATCTGTTGGTAACCTGTTATTCCCTTTACAGCCGCAACCGTACATTTGGCAATATGATCGGCAAAGGATATTCTGTGAAAACTGCTCAGCTTGAGTTGAACATGGTAGCGGAAGGGTATAATGCCGCTAAATGTATTCAGCAGATCAACCAGTCGGTAAAAGCCGATATGCCAATAGCCGAAACTATCCATTCAATCCTTTGGGAACACCTGCCCGTGGGCGAAGGATTTAAGAAAATAGAAGGGTTTCTTTTGTAAAAAATGAAGTAACTTAGTGTTATGCCATTTTCATTCACGATAGCCAGTCCTGTTGTACTTCTCACGATGATGGGTATCGTTATGGTCATCTCTGTTCTGAAGAAGCTTTTCGCTAAAGAGTAAGCTAGATAATAAACAATCCCGAAGCGATTCCATCTGCCAGAAATCTTCCTGCATCCGTTAGCGCGATATGATTGTTTTCTATTTTGATATATCCCTCTTCGAGATATTTTTTAGCAGCGCCCGTTAACTTTTCTCCGAACCCATTTTCCCAGCCAGTATTTACTTTTTCTAAAGAGATCCCTTCAATCGTCCGCAACCCGGTCATGATATATTCGTTGAGTTGTTGTGTGGGCGTAAGTATTTCTAACTCAAACGGAACGGTGCCACTCTCAATACCTTTTATATATAATGCGTTGTTGGCAATGTTCCATTGCCGGCTATTGCCATTGAAAGAATGTGCCGAAGGACCTATGCCCAGATAAGGTTTGCCCTGCCAGTAAGCACTATTGTGTTTGCTTCTGAAACCGGGTTTGGCAAAATTGGAGATCTCATACTGTTCAAAACCGCCTTGCGCAACCCACTTGGTCAGTAATGAAAAATGCCGGGCCTGTTTATCGGTATCAATATTGTCGGATTGATGTGTGCTGATCATTTTTGCCAGCGCTGTATTGGGTTCAACCGTGAGTGCATAGCAGGAAAGATGCGGTATGTTACATGAGATGGCCATATCCACATTATACTTCCATCTCTCATCTGTTAACGAAGGTGTTCCATAAATAAGATCGATGGTAATGTTATCAAAGCCAGCTTCCTGTACCCATTGTATGCAATTCACTGCCTGTGTTCCATGATGCGCGCGGTTCATCCACCGGAGATCTTCTTCAAAAAAGGATTGGATGCCGATACTCAAACGGTTGATGCCGACCCGTTTCCAGTTGAGCGCTTTTTCAATAGTGATATCATCGGGGTTAGCTTCCAGTGTGATCTCGGCAGTAGCGGCCATTTCAAATGTTTCTTTTATCCGCCGGATAATATTTTCGAGATCGTGGTGTGAAAGCAAGGAAGGGGTGCCTCCGCCAAAATACAACGTATGCACAGGTTCTGTAAGATATTCTTTCTGCAGGTTGATCTCCCGCAGGATAGCCGCAGTCATTTCCGGCATTGATTTCGTGGAAGTGGAAAAATGGAAGTCGCAGTAATGACAGGCTTTCTTACAAAAAGGAATATGAATATAGATGCCCGCCATTGAGATGTTGTGGTTTGATGCGTGTAAAAATATAATTAATCAGGCGCGTAACAATTGTTACTTTGAAACAGGTAAGATCCTTTAAAACATCTACAATGAACAGGTATTTGTTCGTATGTCTTCTCTTTGCGGCTTTGCATGGGCATGCACAAACTAAAAGTATAGATACTACAGAAACAGTATCGATAGGTGGTATTCAACAATTCATCACTATTAAAGGGGTGGACCGAACCAACCCAATACTATTATTCCTGCATGGCGGCCCCGGAAGTTCTGTGATGGCAAATGCAGCAAAATTCACTTCCAGGTTACAGCAGCACTTCACAGTTGTGCAATGGGATCAGAGAGAAACCGGTAAAACACAAAAGCTAAACACTACAGCAGTTCCCTTAACTGCCGACCTGATGATTGAAGACACACATGAATTGATCATTTACCTGCTCCGGCATTTTGGACAATCCAAACTTTATCTTGCGGGACATTCATGGGGCACCTTTCTGGGTTTTGGGATAGCAGCAAAATATCCCCAATTGCTGTATGCATGGATAGCGATCAGTCCGATGATCGATCAAACGGCAAGCGAGAAAATAACGCTTGGTATCCTGAAAGAGGATGCCGCCACGAAACATAACGGGAAAGCATTGGAAGAGCTAAATAAAGTTGAGATCCCTTTTGGAAACTGGGAACAGCTCTATTATACAAGAAAATGGCTTTTTGAGTATACTGGGCAACCTATAGGCAATGCAAACGGGTTTAAAAGATTTTTCTCAACCTGGGCCGGTATCTGGTTATCTGTGTGGAATGAAGCGGTAAGCAAAGATCTTTTCCGCGATTTGCCGGAGATCAGTTGTCCCGTATATTTTCTTGCAGGTACAAAGGACATCCAAACCCATTTCAGCATTGCTGAAACCTATTATCAGCAACTGAAAGCGCCGAAAAAGAATTTTTTCCGGTTTGAAAACTCCGGACATGTGCTACCCGATTCGGATCCGGCTATGATACAGGAGGTGATCATTCAAAGGATCCTTGCGGAAACGGATATGCGTAATCCGTAAACTTCAAACCATTTCAATAGTTTTGCAGCAAATTATTGTCTTGAAGCAATTGCTCCTGGTACTTTTTCTTTTTGGCGGACTGGGTTCCTGCCTGGCCCAGGTAGATTCTGTGCAGCAGGCAGAAACCACACGGATAGCACCCGGCTCTGTATTGCCCCAGGTAAAAAAAGCAGTTATTGCAAGAGACAGTACCCGGACAACTGTTCGGTCCGATGCGGATTCGGCTATTTTTAAAGACAGCCTCGCAGTGGCAGATTCTATCCGCCAAGCCATACAATCCAGGTTTCCTTTGGAGCATATTGTTGATACGGGTACGTACAAAATATACGAAACCCATCCATGGCTGCCGCTACATGTTGCGCCCCGTTATATGCTCACGGATTACCGCGAGCCAAAATCCAAGGATGATCTTTTTTACCTGATGGCAGGCATCGTTTTCTGCCTTGCCTTTATCAGGGCAGCTTTCCCGAAATATTTCAGGAACCTGTTCGCGTTATTCTTCCGGAGCTCACTGCGGCAAAAGCAGGCGCGTGAACAATTATTACAGGATAACATGGCATCCCTGTTATTGAATCTCCTGTATTTTATCAGTATGGGGTTATTTGTAGCACTGTCTATCCAGTATGGACACTGGACCGCACTATCTTTCTGGATCCTCGCACCAGCCTGTGCTTTGGCGTTGGTGTTTGTTTACCTCGGCAAATATCTTTTCCTCCTGTTTGCCGGCTGGGTATTCAATGCAAAAGAAGCCGCGGTTTCTTATACCTTCATCGTGTTCATGGTAAATAAGGTGATGGGTGTTGTGCTCATACCATTCCTGCTGGTACTTTCTTTTTCGCATTTATCCGTTGTTCAGGCATCACTTACTATATCATTTACCCTCATCGGAGGGTTCTTTATTTACCGATACCTGGTTTCTTTTGGGGCCATCCGCAGTAAACTGAAAGTGAACCCGTTCCATTTTTTCCTGTACCTTTGTGCGGTCGAAGTGCTTCCGCTTATATTGATCTACAAGGTTTTGATCAATTATATGGCCGGAATTTTTTAATTTTTGGACATCATTAGATTAGTAGCAGCATGACAAAAAACGGGTCAAAAAGTTCGGCCTCAGTAAAGGCAGTAAGACGGATACTGATTTCCCAACCCCGACCGGAGAGTGATAAATCTCCTTATTTTGATCTGGAAAGGAAATACAATGTTGAGTTGTTTTTCCACCCCTTTATCAAACTCGAAGGTATCCCGGCAAGGGAGTTCCGTAAACAAAAGATCGATATTATGTATTTCTCGGCGGTGATGTTCACCAGCCGTAATGCCATTGACCATTTTTTCAGGATGTGTGAAGAGATGAAAGTCACCATTGGACAGGATACAAAATATTTCTGCATCACCGAAGCAGTTGCCCTTTATCTTCAGAAATTCATTCTTTACCGGAAACGCAAGGTGTTCTACGGGGCCGATGGCACTAATAAGAGCATGTTTGATGTGATCAATAAACACAAAGAGAACGAGAAGTTCCTGTATGTGTGCAGCGAGAATCAACAGGATAACGAGATCGTTAATTGGCTGAAGACGCATAAATGTGAGTTCCAGCTGGGCTTTATGTACCGCACCATCAGCAACGATATCAAAGAGGTGGTTACCGGGAAAGATTTTGACGTTATCTGTTTTTTTACACCCAGCGGTGTAAAAAGTCTATATGATAATCATCCCGGCTTCAAGCAAAATGGTACGGTTATCGGTGCATTCGGAAGCAATACTTCCAAAGCCGTAGAAGAAGCAGGCATGCAACTCGATATCAAAGTGCCTTCACCACAGAAACCGAGTATGGTTGCCGCATTGGATCAATATCTGATGTCGACAGTACCAGCTAAAAAATAATATCGAATATCGAATTTCGAACACCGAATGTCGAAGTGAGCTGTAAGAAACACTTCGACATTCGACATTCAGTGTTCGACATTCGATATTTTTGCTCTATGCACGCCAACCATCTCATCTCAGAAACAAGTCCTTATCTTCTGCAACACGCCCACAACCCGGTGAACTGGTATCCATGGGGAGAAGAAGCTTTGAGGCGGGCCGTTGAAGAAGACAAACCAATCCTGGTGAGTATCGGGTATGCAGCCTGCCACTGGTGCCATGTGATGGAACGCGAAAGCTTTGAAGATGAATCCACTGCGGCGTTGATGAACGAATATTTTATCAATATCAAGATCGACCGCGAAGAACGCCCCGACCTGGATCATATTTATATGGATGCAGTGCAGGCGATGACTGGCAGTGGCGGATGGCCGTTGAATGTATTTTTAACCCCGGAGAAAAAACCTTTTTTTGGTGGCACCTACTTTCCGCCCACACCCGCATTCAATCGTTCAAGCTGGAAAGATGTGCTCACAGGCGTTCACACGGCATATACAGATAAAAAAGACGAGATCCTTTCGCAGGCAGAGAATCTTACAGAACATCTGCTTACGGCTAACGCATTCGGGATACAGAAACCCGGTACAAAGGAGGACAATGCATTTTTCTCTGAAGACACATTGAAAAATATTGCTGAGAATATTTTAAAAAACGGAGATGCAGAATGGGGTGGTTTTGGGAATGCGCCAAAGTTTCCGCAAACGTTTTCTATTCAGTACCTGCTGCGGCAATATCATTTTCAAAAAGATGAAGCGGCACTCGCACAGGCATTACTGAGTCTTGATAAAATGATTGACGGTGGAATTTTTGACCAACTGGGTGGCGGTTTTGCACGTTATAGTACAGATACTAAATGGCTCGCACCGCATTTCGAAAAAATGCTTTACGACAATGGCCTTATCGTTAACGCCATGAGTGAAGCCTACCAGATTACGGGCAAAGAGTATTATGCAAAAGCGATACACCATACATTGGAATTTATTGCGAGAGAGATGAGTTTTAGGGAAGAGGGGGCAGGGGATAGGGAGCAGCAGGGAATTGGTTTTTATAGCGCGCTCGATGCGGACAGCGAAGGTGTTGAGGGAAAATTCTATGTATGGAAAAAACAGGAGATTGTTCAATTACTGGGATCCGAGGCAGACCTATTCTGCGAATTCTATGGGGTTAGTGAAGCGGGTAACTGGGAGCATACCAATATTTTATGGGTACAGGAGCCGATGGATGTTTTTGCCGGCAAAAAGGGGTTGGAGGTGAAAGAACTCGAAACCATCCTCAAAAACAGTGGCAATAAACTGATGGATCACCGGGCAAGCAGGATACGCCCTGCATTGGACGATAAGATCTTACTGGGATGGAACGCCTTGATGAATACAGCGTATTCCAAAGCATTTGCCGCTACTGGAAAGGAAGTTTATCGTGAAAAGGCCATTCAGAATATGGCATTTATTGAAGCAAAATTTGCCGGAAAAGCGGGCAATTGGTATCATACGTACAAGAATGGGCAATCCAAAATACCCGCATTTCTGGATGATCTTGCCTATCTCATCCAGGCATATATACATCTCCAGGAGATCACCGGCGAAGGGCAATACCTGGTGAAGGCCAGAACGTTAACCGAATGGGTAATACAGCATTTTGTAGAGCCTGGTACTGGTTTTTTCTTTTATACCCATAGCTCCCAGAACGATGTAGTGGTGCGCAAGAAGGAAGTGTATGACGGTGCAACACCCAGCGGTAACGCGGTTATGGCAGGCAACCTGCTGTATTTGTCGGTTGTATTTGACCAACGGGATTGGCGGGCACATGCCCGGGATCTTTTGCAATCCCTGGGCAAAGCGATCTTGCGGTATCCCACTTCTTTTGGGGTATGGGCACTGTCGCTTCAAGCCATTATTCGCGGGCAACCCGAAATAGCTGTTATCGGGCAGCAGGCAAAGCAGTTTCTGGGTCCGGTATTAAAGCCATTTATTCCTAATAAGATTCTCCAGGCCGCGGAAACTAAATCAACGGAATTCCCGTTATTAGAGGGGAAAGAAATGCCTGGAGCGGGGAATGAAGTAGCTTTTTATCTATGTAAGGACTACACCTGTAGTGAACCCTTTACAAAAATTGAACAGCTTTTAGCAAATGTGTAACAAAAGAATACATTAATTTGCTCCTCATGACAGCGGGTCACAAGCCCATATTATAGAAAAAAATATTCATATAAGTCTGATTTTACCTCTACACAACGATTGCAAAATTATTGGTAACAAAATCTCAAAATCGGCCTAACTGCCGATGGAAAACTTATATTTGTCACTGTCATAAACCCAGTTCCTAAAAATGAAAGGTTATTTAACTACGATTAGTATAGTCGTTTTTTCGGTAAGCCTTGTGTCCTGTTTCAAGAAAGGAAAGACAAAAGGCATGTTACCGGATGACGGACAGTTGCATGGAGTAGCTCCAACAACCAGGCCAAGTATGGGCGCGCCATTGAATATGGTGTTCATACAGCCGGGAACTTTTCACATGGGACCCAGTGATGAGGATATCAGTTATAACTATACCAGCCGTAACCGGCAGGTATCCATACCCGGCTTCTGGATGGATAAAACTGAGATCACCAATAATGACTACCGCCAGTTTGTTAACTGGACGCGCGATTCATTAGCCTTCAAGATCCTTTTCGGGCCAGGCATTAATAAAGCAAATGATACAATGGCGGTTGACTGGAAAAAGGTTGCCACTATTAAATACGACAGGAATACCATTGAAAAACTCAATGAACTCAACCTTGCGCCTGATAACAGGCTGTATGGTAAACCTGAAATAGATCCTGATAAGCTGGCTTACCGCATTGAGTATTATGATCTGGCAGCAGCAGCAAAAAGAGATAATGCAGGGCTTTATAAGAGCAATTTCATCATCAGAACAGATCAAAAGATTTACCCGGATACATTAGTATGGATGAGAGATTTTTCTTATTCTTACAATGAGCCGATGACAAAACGTTATTTCTCGCATCCTTCATTTGGTAACTACCCGGTGGTAGGTATCAACTGGAAACAGGCGGTAGCTTTTTGTCACTGGAGAACGCATATCCAGAACAGTTATCTTGATAAGAAGAAGCTGACGATGGATGGTGATTACCGTTTACCAAGTGAGAGTGAGTGGGAATATGCAGCAAGAGGCGGCTTAACCAATTCGATGTTCCCATGGGGTAATCCATATCTGCGGAACAAGAAAGGTTGTTTACTGGCAAACTTTAAACCGGGCCGTGGTAATTACGCGGAAGACGGTGGATTCTATACGGTACGGGCCGATGCATACTGGCCAAACCAATACGGGTTATACAATATGGCGGGCAATGTGGCAGAATGGACAGGCTCTTACTTTTATGAGGGAGCTTATAACCTGATGTCAGATCTGAGCCCGGATATCAGGTATGAAGCAAAAGATTCTGACCGTCCGCGTGAAAAACGTAAAGTGGTTCGTGGTGGCAGTTGGAAAGACATTGCATTCTTCCTGCAGGTAAGTACCCGGAATTATGAGTACCAGGATACGGCAAAATCTTATATCGGATTTCGTTGTGTGATTGACCTGGCGCCTAAAATGAAGAGATAGTTAATTGGCGCGTGCGGTAGTAAATTTTCAAAAGATTTTTTAGGTTTATAAGGCTGACCCCGAAGGGACCAACAGCGGATTAATATTCAAAAAACAAAAAACACACAAATGGCAGCAGCAATTCCTCCTAAGGTCACCAAATGGTTTGATGTATTTGTATCAATAGCCGCTGCGGTGGTTATTTACGGGGCCTTACAAAAAATATTACACACAGCCATAGCTGATATGATGCTAAAGATCGGTTTGACCGTTGAGGCAGTTATCTTCCTGGGGTATGGAGTATTATATATTATATATCCCGCGATGGATGACCATGAAGTGCATTTAGCGGGTGCTGAAAAGGATAAAGGAAATCCTGCATTGAAAGGAATGGAAAAAATGCTGGAAGAAGCTGATATCACACCTGCCAGTCTTTCTAAATTAAGTGCAAGCTTTCAAAAGCTGGGAACAACGGTTACGCAGATCTCTGAAGTGGGTGATGTTGTAAAATCAACCGGCGATTTCTCAGCCAAAACAAAAGAAGCAACTGCTGCATTGGGTTCTATTAAAGATGCGGCAAGTGTTGCGGCACAATCACTGCAAGGGTTTCATGGCGCTTCAGAAAGCACCAAAGAGTTTCATGTGCAGATGCAGTCATTAACCAAAAACCTGTCTTCTCTCAATACAATTTATGAACTGGAACTGCAGGAAAGTAATAACCACCTGAAAGCATTGAACCAGTTCTATGGCAAACTTGCACAGGCGTCAACCGCTATGGCAGGAAGCGCAGAAGATGCGATGAAAGCAAAAGCAGAGATCGCTAACCTGGCAACCAACTTAAGCAAACTGAACCAGTTATATGGTAATATGCTTACAGCTATGCAGGGCGGAAGATAAGTGAGGACAGGAAACAAAGATTAACAACAGCGTTATAAAACTAATAAGCGAGCATGTCACTACCTACGGAGCCGCGGCAAAAGATGATCAACATTATGTACCTGGTGCTTACAGCAATCCTGGCGCTTAATGTTTCGGCTGAAATTCTGAACGCATTTAAAACGGTGGATCGCAGTTTGATGACCGCCAGCGGAATTGCGGAACAGAAGACCCAGGACATCTTTAAGTCATTTCAAAAAAAGGCAGACGATGAAAAAACCCGGGAAAAAGCAAATCTCTGGTTACCGGTTGCTGCCGAAGCCAAAAAATTATCTGATGAGATGTACAATTATATCGATCAGGTAAAACTGGAATTGAAAAAGGAAGCACAGTTACACAAGAACGAAGAAGGCCAGGAAGTATATAAAGAAGATGATCTCGAAGCAGCCACACGTTTGCTGGTAGAGGGCCCACCGGTTGGAAAAGGAAAAGGAAAGGAACTGTACGAAAAGCTGAAAGCTTATAAGGAAAAGGTACTGAAAGTAGATGCGGGTCTGAATCTTGATAAAGGCAAAACCATTGAAACATTGGTTGGACCGGGTCTTCCATTAGATCTGTCTATTCCAAAGAGCGGCAATAATAATAAACAGCAGGATTGGGAATTTACTTACTTCCACATGACACCAGCTGTTGCTGCCATCACGATCCTCAGTAAGTTTCAGAATGATATTAAGAATACTGAAGCGCAGATTGTTGAACATTGCCACAAACAAATAGGTGAAGTTGAGATCGTATATGATGCTTTCCAGGCCTTTGCACAATCGAGCACACAGTATGCGATGCCGGGTGAAGAACTGATCATCACAGCGGGTATTGGTGCATTTAGTAAATCAGCAAAACCAACGATCTCTGTTGATGGTGCGAATGTTCCATTGAAAGAAGATGGTTCTGCTGAGTATAAAACAACAGTAGGTGGTTCAGGTTCTTATTCAAAGAAAGTAAAGATCTCTTATTATAAACCTGATGGTACACAGGCCACTGTAGACAAGGAAGTAAAGTATACGGTGGGTGTTCCTTCAGGGCTTGTTGTATCAACTGATAAAACAAGGGTGTTTTACCAGGATCTTGAGAACCCACTGAGCGTTACCGGTGGTGGTGGTGATGAGAAAGTGAATGTAAGTGTAACGGGTGCAGGAGTATCCAGTACAAAAAGTGGATCAGGGCAGTATACTGTTGTTTGTAAATCACTTGGTGTTGCTACAGTAGTGGCTACAGATGGCAAAAACACTCAAAAGATAACCATACCTATTAAGCCAGTACCACCTCCAACACCAATGATAGCCGGAAAAAGTGGTGGAACGATGCCTGCCAACGCCTTCAGGGTACAAAAAGGGGTAGCGGTAGAACTGAAAGACTTCATTTTCGAAGGCGTTAAGTTTGATGTAATATCCTTTACAATTGTTTGTACAGGTAAAGGTTTTGAAGAAAGTGGACTGGGTTATGCAGAAGTACCAGGTGCGTATTTTAACGCCGAGGCGCAAGCCCTTTTGAAAAGGTGCCAGGCAGGTTCTACTGTGGTTATCGATGAAATTAAAGTAAAAGGCCCGGGTGGTACCAGGGTGCTGGATCAGAATATGTCATTTACACTTCAATAATGTGCGTATGAAAAAGTTGATTTTTTTAAGTGTTTTGTTGGGCGCTGCATTTGTTTCTATCGAAGGCAATGCACAAAGCAAATATGGTAAACCGGCAGCACGTACTGCAACAAGACCGGATACTACCAAGCCGGGCACTAAACCAGCTGCAGGGGTAACACCTGTGCCTAATAATACACCAACTAGCACAGCCATCACTCCTGCATCTACCAGTGTAAAATTTGATACAACCTCAGCCGGAAGTTTTGATGCAAAACCGGAAATCGCGTTGCGTAATAACTATGCAACCGACAGGAGCCAGATTAAGGACCGTAAACCATTGGAATACGAAAACCTGCGTGAGGATGATAACTTCTGGAGCGAATTTATCTGGAGAGAGATCGATGCAAGAGAAAAGATCAACCAGCCGTTCATGTACCCCGGAAGAGATGATAATGGCGACCAGCGTTTCTTTTCCATCCTGCTGAATGCGATCAGGAACGATAGTGTAACTGCTTTCTCTGCTGAGAACGACCGTTTCACCATTCCATTAACCACCGATCAGGTAATGGGGCTCACTGCAGGTTCTTATGATACAGTAGACGTAACTGATCCTGTAAATGGCACTGTTGAAAGGATCATCACAAAAAAACCAAAATTCAGTGCTGATTCTGTATACACTTTCCGTATCAAGGAGCAGATCATATTCGACAAAGAAGCTAGCCGTTTATTTACACGTATCATCGGTATTGCACCCATTGCGAAACAAGTGGTAGGTGGAAAATCTTTCCCACGTCTTTTGTTCTGGCTGTATTATCCTGACCTGCGTAAGAGCTTTGCAAAAGTGGATGTATATAACCCGAAGAACTTCTCGAGCCGTATGACATGGGAAGAACTGTTTGAAAGCCGTTATTTCTCCAGCTATATTATTAAGTCAAGTGCCAATAACCCGGGAGATAAATCATTACAGGCAATGATCAAGGATCCGCTGTTCCGTTTGCTGGAAGGTGAGAACATCCGCACCCGTATCTTTAACTGGGAGCAGGATCTGTGGCAATATTAGTCATCTTAAATCGCTATTCTGCATATAAAAAGGGGCTATTCGGCCCCTTTTTATATGCACATATCAATGTTAAGAATTATTTAACGCCACATTTGGAAAATTCACTCAAATCCTTAACTTCGTCACGGTTTTTCATAGGATATTGGATTTTAAAAAACGGGGCTGGATTTTTATCCTGGTCCCTTTTTTATGGCTGGTACTCGCCAAAGTGAGTTCGCACTAATTTTGCTTTTGCTTTTCCGATCACGGCTGCCAGCTCTTCTTCACTTTTTTCCTTTACCTGTTTTACTGAACGGAACTCTTTCAATAATTGCTGTGCAGTAGCCTGACCGATACCCGCAATATTTTCCAGCTCATTGGTAAACGTTCCTTTTGATCTTTTATTGCGATGGAAGGTGATCCCAAAACGATGCACTTCATCCCTGATCCGGCGAACAAGTTTGAGGCTATCGCTTCCCCAGGGTAGTTTGATTGATTCTGTATCGCGCGGAAAAAAGATCTCTTCTTCATTCTTTGCCAGTCCTACAACGGTCATTTCATTTTCGAGCCCCAGTTCCCGGATGCTTTCTATGGCAGCGCTTAGCTGCCCCTTGCCTCCATCTATGATCACCAGCTGTGGCAAAGGTTGTTCTTCGGTTACCTGCCGCTTGTATCGCCGGTAAACCACTTCTTTCATGGTGGCAAAATCATTAATGCCTTCCACCGTTTTTACATTGAAATGGCGGTAATCTGTTTTACTCGGTAACCCGTTCTTAAAACACACCATTGCCGAAACAGGATAACTTCCCTGGAAATTACTGTTATCAAAACACTCGATATGAACAGGAGCTTCCGGTAACTGCAGATATTCCTGTAGCTCATAGAGCACTTTTTTCTTTTCCTTGTCGGTTTTTCCTTCAAGATGCAATGTTTTTTTACGAATGATCTCCTCTTTAAAATAATTCACGTTCTTGCCCGAAAGTTCCAGCAGTTTCTTTTTATCCCCTCCTTTCGGTACGGTAAGCGTTACGCCCGGCTCAAGATATTCTACAGGAAACGGAACGATGATCTCTACCGCCATGCTGTTAAACGCTTCACGCAGATTCGCGATGGCAAAGCTCAAAACCTCTTCTTCCGTTTCTTCGAGTTTCGATTCCAGCGGTACGGTATGGGTTTGCACAATGGTACCATTTTGTACCATGAGGTAGTTTACATAAGCAAGTGCCCCTTCTTTTAAGATCGAGAATACATCGATATTGGAAAGATGGCTACTCACGATCACCGATCTTGAGCGATAACTTTCCAGGTGTTCTATTTTTTTACGAACCAGGTCGGCTTTCTCAAACGACATGGCCGAAGCAAAACCCGCCATATCCGAACGTAGATGTTGTAATACCTGGTTGAGGTTTCCTTTCAGCATATTGCGAACCTGCTGCAGACCCTCATTATAATCTTCCGGGGACTGTAATCCTTCGCAGGGACCCTTGCAATTGCCCAGGTGATATTCGAGACAAACTTTGAATTTCCCTTTCTCTATATTACCCTGTGTAAGATTCAGGTTGCAGTTACGCAAAGGAATATATTGCCTGATGAATGCGACCAGCTCTCTCACTTTTCCGGCAGAAGTGAATGGCCCAAGGTATTCAGATCCATCGTTCACTTTATTCCGGGTAAGGAATATTCTGGGAAAAGGTTCTTTTTTGATAACGATATAAGGATAACTCTTATCGTCTTTCAGGTTGATATTGTACCGCGGCTGGTATTCCTTGATCAGCGAGTTCTCTAATAAGAATGCATCCTGCTCTGAATCTACGATCGTGAATTCAATATGATCGATCCGCTGAACCAGTTCATGTGTCTTATAATTGGTGAAGGTCTTTACAAAATAAGAGCTGATCCTTTTGCGCAGGTTCTTGGCCTTTCCTACATACAATAACTGCTTCTCCGCACTATAATACTTATAGATTCCGGGCTGGTTGGGAAGTGTATGCGATAGGTCCTGAAATTGCTTTGCCGTCATTTATGCCAATTTATATACACCACGTCAGCAGCAGAATAGTTATTGCCGGCTGTTTTAAAACGGGTGAGTTGAAGTCCTTTATAAGCACTCCAGTTATATTGCTCCGTAATACTAGTATCAGCTGTGTTTGTGATGATCTTAATAATGACCCGTTTTACTTTTTTTGTATCCTCATCCAGTAACACATCAATATGCTGGATCCCATCTACCTGGTGATCAACAGGAATATAGTTAAGCGTGATGCTTTGTGTACTAAGATCCTGGAAAACAGATTCTTTAAATAATTGTTTGTTGCGCCCGAACAGCTGGCTCTTTTCTAAGAACAGATTACCCCACTTCAGGAACTCTTCTTTGGAAAGCATGGCTGAATCTTTTTTGCTGTTGATAGTATGCGAGTATTTGATCGAAAAATTACGGAGATCAACATATTCCATCTGCTCCCTGAAAAAATCGGCTATAGGATAATAAGTACCCGTGTCTGCTTTTGGTAGTACAGCTTTTGTTTTGTCAGGGTTTGAATGACAGGCAGTTCCCAGCAGGATGAAAAGACAGATACATAATTTGTTCATCCTGTAAAATTAGGAAAAACTACTTAAGCTGTTTCGTAATACCAAAGCGGATACCGTAATCCATCAGGTATTCTTTGATAGGATATAGGTTTGAAAAAGTAGGCATGTGCTGATATCTTACCTGTGGTCCTACTGTGTACAACAGTGAGCCGGCTTTATAAGTGATATTAAAGCCCATACTGGTATTGATGTTCCATTTGCGGATCAGGTCATTACCATCTGTGTAGTGTTTATAATCTGTAGAAAGAAGGTATGTATTGGTATTGAGCGTAAATGTTGGCTGAACAGAGGCTTCTGCACTCATGCCAATATGCTTGCCCTGAAACACTTCCCATTGAACGCCCAATGGAACAGCCAGTTGATAGATCTTATTATCCAGTTGTGTTTTCTTATAGCCGGTATTGTTGTTATACTGCGAATAAAAACTGATCGTTTCGATACCGCGGTAATTGATCAGCGATAGAGAAGTAAGATCATTCGTAAGCGACTGGAACGTTTCAATATAATACTGGCGAACATTGATCTGAACACCTGTTTTAAATTTCAGCTTATTAGTCATGTTATATAATACACCAAAACCGAGCTCTAATCCCATGGCAGGTCTGTGTCTTACAACATCATTCACATTGGCTGAGTTGTTAAGGCTCATTGGTATATTCTGCGAAGCGGCAACAGCTGGCTGTATCACATCCTTCACTTTCTGATCGGATAATCTACGGTAACTGGTAGAAGGTGTTACGTAGAACTGGAACCCGAATTTTGAGTTCTTGTTAACGCGCGGTGTGATGGCAACAAAACTAAAATCTTTCAGGAAGTCATCAGCAGTTCCATGCAGATCCGTTTTTTTATTCTCTGTTTTTGTAATAGCTGATTCCTTTATAGTTTCTTCTGTCAGGGAGGTCTGCTCTGTAACTGTTGTAGCAATAGCATCTGCAGAAGTATAGTTTCCTGATGGGAGCATAGTAAGAGCGGCGCGGTCTTCCTGCGGTATACGTGTAAGATCTCTGCGTGTATTCTTTTCTCCGTTTCTGTCGGATACAGATGAGCGCACAGTTGTTGTGGTTACATCACGCATAGGCGTACTGATGTAATTCAAGTCTTCCTGTACATCCGGTTGAATATCTGCAAAAGTCTGTGCCGTGATCTGGTCAGGTGCGGTCTGTTCAAAATATCGTTTGTTCCTTTCTACTGAAGTTACCGGTGTTCCTTTTTCAAAATTTCCAGCAGCGGATTGCTGTGCCTTAGCAAAGGCAACGAAAGATTCAAGGTGTGTGTCCGGATGATTATTTAATAAAGTAGAAAGGGTGAGTGCTGTAATAATAAACAATGAAATAAAAGTAAGAGCGGGCCAGGCGCGATAACCATGGATCTGCGTACGAATATTCTTCCAGATATGATCCGATGGATATATCCGGTGCTGTTTTACACTGTTCTGTAAAAACTGCTCAAATTCGTCGTCCTGGTAAATGTTGTTCATATAAAAAATGCTACATACTCCGGTCTACTGTTTTTTTAGTGCTGCAAGAAGATTGAATTCTTCTTTTGGTTTTTCGATGATCTTTTTCCTGATCAGTATTACTTCAAGCATTGCTTTTGATCTTGTGTATTGGCTCCGGCTGGTGCTTTCTTCAATATCGAGCATATCACCGATCTCTTTGTGACTGTATCCTTCCAATGCATATAGATTCAATACTGTACGGTAACCCAATGGTAATAACCTGATGCATTCAATGATCTGTCTTGCCTGCATAATAGAAGGAATGGTCTCTTCTTTTACCTGCAGGTAATTGGCATAAGCAAGATCAACGTTCTCATTGAACTTCTTATACTTTTTCAGAAAGTTGATACAGGTATGTACGATGATACGCCTGATCCAGCCTTCGAAAGCTCCCTTATTCTGAAACGTATGTATTTGGGTAAATACTTTGATAAACCCTTCCTGCAACATGTCTTCCGCGTCTTCGCGGCTCTGTGCAAAACGGTAACAAACACTCAGCATCTTGGGACTATACCGGTTGTATAGCTCCCGCTGCGCTGCAGCATCGTTGTGTAAACAGCCTGTAATGATGGCTTGTTCCGTCATGAAGGGTAGTAGTTTACCCTAAATATAGACATTAATACCTTTTGAATGCTGCATTTGCGTGCAGGAAATTCGGCCAAATCAGCCTTAAATTCCTTTAATACAAAGCATTGCGCTAAATATTACTTTAATTTCAGGCAACACGGTTTATTGATCGTGTATCCTACAACGAGAGTGAAATCCAATATTTTATGGACAGAAGGGCATTTTTAACAGGCAAAACTGTATCTGAAAACAATGAGATACAGGTGAAGCTTCCCCAGCCGGCACCACCTAATGGCGGGTTGACCGCCTACAGCGGCGGGTGGACCGAGAACGAGGTCATTCACCTGTTGAAAAGAACCATGTTCGGCGCCACAAAAGCGGATATCAATTATTTTAAGACCCGCACTTTTCTTCAGTCGGTAGATGAGATGCTCAATCCTGTGGCTGCTTTACCTGATCCCCCTGTTAAAGAATATACAAGTGCAAACGCTACTGATACCAATATTCAGCTAGGAACCACCTGGGTAAACGACCCGAGTACGGATGGGGGCGTAAACAGCTTGCGGGAGGCTTCGTTTAAAAAATGGTGGATGGGGGTAATGATCCGGCAGGACCGCAGTATACGTGAGAAGATGACGCTTTTCTGGCATAATCATTTTTCCACGGAAACCAATGTGATCGGTAATTCGCAATATGTTTATAAACATCATGCTTTGTTACGTGCCAATGCGCTTGGAAATTTTAAAGCACTTACGCGCGCAGTAACCATCGATCCCGGGATGCTTGTTTACCTTAATGGACAGTACAACACGGTTTCTGCACCGGACGAAAATTTTGGAAGAGAATTACAGGAATTATTTTGTTGCGGAAAAGGCCCCGGGTCATTGTATACAGAAGATGATGTAAAAGCAGCAGCCAAAGTATTAACAGGATGGAAGAATACGAATGCAACACTCAGTTCTTCTTTTGATATCAACCGGCACGATAAAAAGAATAAACAATTCTCTGCTTTCTATAATAATACAGTGATCGCCGGAAGAACAGATGCTACAGCAGGTGATGTTGAACTGGATGATATGCTTACGATGATATTTGCCACACAGGAAGTAGCGAAATATGTGTGTCGCCGTATTTACCGGTGGTTTGTTTATTATGATATCGACAGTACGGTGGAAGCCAATATCATCACACCACTGGCTGATCTTTTCCGGAATAATAATTACGATGTTAAACCCGTACTCGATACATTGTTAAAGAGCGAACACTTTTTTGATGTGCTTGCCAAGGGTTGCCAGATAAAGAGTCCGGTTGACCTGGTGGTGGGGCTTATGCGTGAATTTGCAGTAGCGTTACCACCCGTTACAGATTACACGACCAATTATGGAATGTATAATTACCTGGTGAGTTGGGTAGCCAATATGCAGCAAAGTATTGGTGATCCGCCGGATGTAAGCGGTTGGAAGGCTTATTACCAGGAGCCGCAGTTTTATGAGATCTGGATCAACAGTGATACACTTCCCAAACGTAACCAGTTCACGGATACGATGGTGGTGAACGGGTATACTTTTAATGGTACAAAGATGTTATTGGATGCAGCAGAGTTTGCAAAGACCTTATCCAATCCCGGTGATCCGAATAAGTTGATCGATGACCTTGTTACGATCATGTATCGCATGGATTTGTCGGCAACATCGAAAGCGCAATTGAAAAAAGATATTTTACTGGGTGGGCAAGCGCAGGATTACTACTGGACCGATGCATGGAATGTTTTTGTTTCCGACCCGGCAAATGCATCCAACACCACAACTATCAAAAACCGTTTACGCGACCTGGTCAAGTACCTGATGGACCTGTCGGAGTATCAACTGGCATAAATAAGTGATCATGAAAAGAAGAGATTTTATACGCAAGAGCCTTCCGGCCGGAGTTTTACTTCCTTCACTTGTTGGAGGTTTCTCTTTCCGTGCTTTCAGCGAAGAGTCGGGTATCATGCAATCACTGATGTTGCCGGTAACGGAAACGGATCATGTTTTTGTGATCATACAATTGAATGGAGGGAATGATGGATTGAATATGGTAGTGCCTGTTGAACATTTTGCCAATTATGCCAATGCGCGTTCCAATATTTATATACCGGAGAATAAAGTATTGGCGCTGAATGGCAAGGCGGGACTGCATCCTGCGATGAGTGGTTTACATGCCATGTATGGTGAAGGGCAGTTGAATGTTGTGCAATCGGTAGGTTATCCGCAACCCAGCTTTTCACATTTTCGCGCCACAGATATCTGGATGAGCGCGAGTGACAGTGCAACAACCGTGAATAGTGGATGGGCGGGGCGTTATCTTAATTATGAGTACCCGAATTTCCCCAACGGCTATCCCAATGCAAGTGCACCTGATCCATTGGCCATCCAGATCGGGTCTTCCACTTCTTTAACATCGCAGGGACCTGCCGTAAATATGGCGATCAGCCTTAGCAGTACCAGTAATTTTTATAACCTGTTGAATGGGGTGCAGGATCCTGCGCCGGATACGCCTGCCGGAAAAGAATTAAAGTATGTGCGTCTTATCGCGCAGCAAACACAGCAGTATGCTGCTGTGATTAAAGATGCCGCTACAAAAGTTCCGCAGCAGTTAACCTATCCCGCCAATAATTCATTGGGCGATCAATTAAAGATCGTTGCAAGGTTAATCAAAGGGGGATTGAAGACAAGGGTTTACATGGTAAACTACGGAGGGTTTGATACGCATTCATTACAGGTGAATAGTAATGATGCAACAACGGGCAGTCACGCAAACCTTTTAAAGAATGTAAGCGATGCTATCAAAGCTTTCCAGGATGACCTGAAATTTTTAGCTGTTGATGACAGAGTATTAGGAATGACCTTTTCAGAATTCGGAAGACGTATTAAGAGTAATGGAAGTACGGGAACCGATCATGGTTCAGCGGCTCCTTTGTTTGTATTTGGTAAGAATGTATTGGGAGGCGTAACAGGGGAAACGCCTATTATTCCGGCAAATGCAACCGTGAATGATAATATTCCCTTTCAATATGATTTCAGAAGTGTTTACTCAACCATCCTTTCCAATTGGTTATGTGTGAACGATCTCGATCTGCAGCAGGTGATGTTAAAAAATTATCAATTACTGCCATTAGTCAATGCAACTGCCTGTAAAAAAGCAGTAAATCTTTCCGGCGATCTGCTGGTGAGCAATTACCCGAATCCGTTCAGCACGAATACAATCATCACCTTTAAAACCAATGGAGGTCATACCCTGATACAGGTAATGGATACCTCAGGAAGAGTACTCGCCAATCTTGTTGACCAGGAGTATCCGGCAGCAGGATCTTATACTGTTGCCTTTGACGGAAGTGCATTACCTGCGGGGATCTATTATGCACGTTTACAGAATATGACCACACAACAGGTTCGCCCGATGATCAAAGTGCGGTAAATACTACTAACAGGTTTTCTGAAAAATTTGTCGCCAAACCATTATATTTGCAACAACGTAACAAATTTGGTCATCTCCTCAACCATAAGAACTGTAGTAGCCGGTGTTTTACTGGTGATCTTCGCATTAGGTATTACACCTAAGCGGACGCTGCATAATATTGTGGCCAATCACAAAGATGGAACATCCAAAAGCGCAGCTAAAAAGCAGGGGGCGCAACTCAGCAAATTCAATTTTAATTGCCAGGTAGATAACCTGGTTTGCGAATCGCCATTTACCCCTCAATCATCTATCTTATACGTTTCTTCAGCAGAAGTATTTCCTGCGTATCTCAATGTTTTTGTTTGGGCTCAATATTCGTTTGAGCATATCTCTTTCGGTTTAAGGGGACCCCCGATCGCGGATTTCGCGGATTTAAGCGTATGATTATCACAGATTGGGTAAGCATACAATCCGTGTAATCTATACCTGAACTCGCCTAATCCGCGACAATCATATTCTTAAATTTGCGAAATCCGCGATCATGAAACGAATTTATCAAACGATATATTTTTTACCGTTATTCTATATACTAAGCATTCACACATTATTTGCATCAGGGGTTATCGCCAATGGATCATTGAGTGGATCTGTGAGTGATGCCAAAACAAAAAAGCCGTTAACAGGCGCAACGGTTTCGATTCCGGATCTGAAATTGGTGGTGGCAACAAATTCTGCTGGTGAATTTGATTTTAAAAATCTACCCCTCGGTACTTTTCTCCTCGAAATAAAATTTGTAGGATATAAAAGTGTCACAAAAAACATTTCACTGACCGGCAATGTAAAGGCTGATTTTCAATTAGAGGAAAGTGCGGCAGAGATCAGCGAAGTAGTGGTAACGGGAAGTTCAAAGGCAACGCAGATCAAAAGAAACCCGGTACCTATTGTATCGGTGAATAAAGATTACCTCGTTACCAACCTGAATACAAATGTAATTGATGGTATTGCGAAAATACCGGGTGTACGTGCAGTAACAACGGGGCCCAATGTTTCAAAACCAGTTATACGCGGTCTTGGTTTTAACCGGATACTTACTTTGTATGATGGAGTAAGACAGGAGGGACAACAATGGGGAGATGAGCATGGTATTGAAGTGGATCAATACAGTATCGATAAAGCTGAAATTATTAAAGGCCCGGCCAGCCTGAGTTATGGCTCAGATGCATTGGCAGGTGTTGTAAACCTGATACCTACGCAGGCACCACCCGAAGGAAGAATGATAGGTGATATCACTACTGAATACCAGACCAATAACCGGTATTTTGGGGGATCCGCTATGTTAGGTGCTACAAAAAATGGTTTGGAATGGATCGCCCGTATCTCGCATAAGCAGGCAACCAATTACCAGAACAAATATGATGGCCGCGTTTTCGGAACTGCTTTCAAAGAAACAGATATGAATGCATCGATAGGACTGCATCGTAAATGGGGTTACTCTCATCTTAACCTTGTATTGTATGATGACCAGCAGGAGATACCTGATGGCAGCAGGGATAGTGCCACACGGCGTTTTACAAGACAGATCTCTGAAGAAGACACGCTGCGTGAGATTGTTTCGGATGCGGACCTGAAAAGTTATACGATCGAAAAACTGCATCAGCGTGTTCAGCATTATCGTGCATTTCTCGCCAATAATTTTACAATCGGCAATGGGCGGCTGGATGTAAACCTGGGTTTTCAAAGAAGTGTGCGGCGTGAATTTGCACATCCTGTATTATACACGATACCTGCATTATATCTTCAGCTGAATTCATATACGTACGATGTAAAATATCATTTACCCGAGATGAATAACTGGAACATCAGTGTAGGGGTAAATGGCATGTACCAGGATCATAATGCAAATGAAGGAACTGAATTTATCATTCCTTCTTACCGTCAATTCGATATCGGTGGTTTTGCATTGGTTAAAAAGAGCGTTGGCAAGTTTGATTTTGCAGGTGGGTTACGGTATGATATACGGTCTTATAATAATGATGCATTATTTACAACAAAAGATCCTGTAACCGGGTTTGATAAACCTGTCAGTTCCTCAACAGCAGGTGCTGATCAGATCTTTTCAGCGTATAGTAAAACATTCTCTGGCATATCAGGAAGTATAGGCGGAACCTACAATTTTTCTGATGCGTTCTCAATGAAAGCCAATATTGCAAGGGGTTTCAGGTCGCCTAATATTTCAGAGATATCGGCCAATGGTGTGCACCCGGGAACTAATATTTATCAGTTAGGCAATGATCATTTTGATCCGGAGTTTAACCTGCAGGAAGATCTTGGTTTTGTTTTTTCATCACGTTATGCAGTGATACAGCTTAACCTCTTTAATAATTTTATCAGTAATTATATCTATAACCAAAAGTTGACCGGTGTGAACGGACAGGATTCGGTGATCGTTCCCGGCAATGAAACCTTCCAGTTTAAAGCGAGCCGTGCCAATTTATATGGAGGTGAGCTCAATATAGATCTGCATCCTGTCAAATCCCTGCATTTTGAAAACAGTTTTTCTGTTGTGTATGCTGATAACAAAGGAACGGCCACAAGCAAAGTGGGTGATAGTACAAAGTATCTGCCCATGATTCCGCCGTTTCATGGATTATCTGAACTGCGGTTGGATTTTGATATGGCAGCCATACATATCAAGCATGGGTTTTTAAAAGCACAGGTTGAATATTATGGTACACAGAACCGCGTTTTCACAGCCTATGATACAGAAACCGCTACTGCAGGATATACTTTATTCAATGCAGGTGTTGGGGGAAGTTTTACAGATAAAAAAGGGAAGACAATTGTAAGCGTTTACCTCATGGGTAATAATTTGTTTAATACCGGTTACCAGGACCATCTTAGCCGCTTGAAATATTTTGAAGACTATCCCGGCAATGCAACGGGTAGAAATGGCATTTATAATATGGGAAGGAATATTGCATTTAAGCTGAGCTTCCCGATCAATGCAAACATCAGTAAGTCTTAAATATCAAATGTTAACCGTGCCCCTGTGCCTCTGTGAATTTATATCTGCACACAGAGGCATAGGGCACGGTTGTTTTACCAATTGAAGATTGCCTTCATGCCTAAGGTTCTTCCCATGTTGTATATGCCGGATGGATTGTTACCGGTGTTGTAGTATTCAAAGTATTTTAACCGATTCATGTGCGATTGATAGGCAACATCAAAGAGATTGTTGATATTGATGGATAACCTGCAGAATGAACGATCCTTCTTATTGTTGATGCTGATGCCTGCCCCAACATTAACCAGCGAATATCCTTTCGTAAGTGTTTCCGTATTATCCACTGCGTAGAATTTATCCTGGGTTGCAAACGTTTCCAGTTCGGTAAAAACATATGCATCATTCCATTTTTGTTTTCCGGAAAGAAGATTGAATTGCAGCCTGCTGAGTGTTCTTGCAGGCGGTATCAAAGGAAGATATTTCGCATCGTTGCCAAGTATTTTAATAGATTCCTGGTCTGTGTTGAGCCCGGTTATGGTAGCAATGCTGTTGTGTAACTGTATCCATGGGAATGCTTTAGGATGCAGCATTAACGAGGCTTCTGCACCGTATAGCCTTGCACTGCCTTGTTTGTACGCATAAGTAAAGTTTCCGGGAACGATCTCTAGTGGTTGACCCAGTGCATCAAATTGTTTCTGCAGAAATATATAGTTACTGATCTCGTTATTGAACAACTCAAGCGAGATGTCGAGATCAGGATAATTGGCAAATACACCTATATCCTCCTGCCAGTTGAATTCAGGAACAAAATTTTTGTTGCCAATGTAATAGATGTGTGCGCCCGGATCAAGACCGTTGGATCCGCTTTCAGTGATATTGGGACTTCGATAGCCTCTTGCGATATTGGTCTTTAAGGTGATATGGTTTGAAAAATTATACACGGCACCTATACTTGCTGAAACACCTGTAAAGTTTTGTGCAAAAGCATGGAAGTTAGCATTGGCACCAACAGTATCGGGTACTGCTACACGCCTGTTAAATCCGCTGGCATCTTTGCGGCTGTATAGATCGGTCCAGCTTACATATCTTTTATCTAATCTTATTCCCCCACTTAGTACAAATTTATTGAACTCTTTTTTTGCCATAATATAAGTACCGGCATCGAATAACCGGTAATCGGGTATTGGAAAATCAGTAGCATCCTTGCTTTTATTCTGCTGATACATGCCATTGATGCCATACGTAAATCGTAATCCAATCCATTCAGGGAAGCTATACCTCAATTCATAATTCAGTGTTTGTAATGCAACATACAGACCCGCCTGTTGAGGCATGGTAGGGTGATTGTATTCCCGTCTTGTATTTTGCTGTAACCCAATTGTTGTATACAATTCGCCTCCACCAATTGTGTATTGCCCTTTGTGGTATACACGCAGGTGCTGTATATGTTGGTGCAATGGAGATAAGCGGTATGTATTCAATCTTTCTGCAGGAACTAATAAGCGGTTACGTATATCGTCTTTGTCGTTTTCTTTTGTTTGATACGTAAAGACTCTTGTAGCAGAATCGCGGCTCCCATCCGGGATCTCCTGAAGATTATCATACACTGTGAAATTGAGATAATTTTTAGCCGTTGTTGTTTCCCACCCGGCCATGGCAGACAGGTTCCATTCTTTAAACCCGGTGTTGTAAACGTACCCGTCCACCGGATTTTTATAATTGGTTGCATTCTTGGCAGAGGCACGTATACTCCATGAAAATATATTCTTCCTGAAGTATAATGCTAAACTACCCCCTGCCATTTGGTTATTGGTTTGGTATTCTGTTGCTGCATCCCCATGTAAAGCACCATCTTTGATTACGGGCTGAAAGGGTATCAGGTTAACCACACCCGCAATAGCATCAGAGCCATAACTTAGGCTGGCAGGGCCTTTCACTACCTCGGCACGAAGTATACCATATTGATCTACTTCTATGCCATGCTCATCACCCCATTGCTGACCCTCCTGTCTTACGCCATCATACATCGTTAATACCCGGTTATATCCCAACCCGCGTATAAACGGCTTGCTGATATTAGGGCCTGTAGTAACCGCGCTGATGCCGGGTATAACTTTCAGTAAAGCATCTACCATATTGGTACTGCTGTTCCTGTTCATTTCTTTTTGCGTTACAATAGCAATGGATACGGGTGTTCTTTTGATTTTTGTAGCACCCGCTACGGCAGTAACGATTACCTGGTCGAGCTGATTTTCTATTGCTTCGGGATAAAAGCTTGCATTGCCAGGTATGCTGATCTCTTTCGTGAAACGTTGGTATCCTGTATGGTTGAAGGAGATGGTGTATTTTCCCGGAACAAGGTCGGGGATAGTAAAATTGCCACTACTATCTACCAGGTATTTCTTTTGGACCGATGCTACGGATACCACTGTGAAGGCAAGCGGGTGCCCATCTTTTTTGTCGCGGATGGAGCCCACAAAATGCCCGGTTTGTGCATACGTAAAGCCAGTAGCAATAAAGGATGAGAGGGTGAGTAGGATAAATATTTTAAACACGCCTGTTATTTAAATTTAGACAAACCTAAAAATTTATTTTGATAAGATGAAATAAATTTATTTGCTTGGCTGGGATAGGTTTTATGATTCAGTAGTTGACACCATGTTTTTTTGATTAACTAATACTAGCCCCATGCTTCAGCATGGGGAAATGAATTGCGCCAATATCTCACAAAAAAAGGTCATCAGATTATGATGACCTTTTTTATCTATTCAATGATTTTATTTCAATACCGGCAATATGATCTTGGAATCGTTATAGATCCGAATGGTTGATTTTTGAAAATCCGATTCACTGACCTTATAAATATCCGTGAATTTCTGCGGGTTCCTATCTACCAGCGGGAACCAGGTACTTTGCACCTGCACCATAATGCGGTGCCCTTTTTTAAAGGTATGCGCAATATCCGGAAGGGTATATTTCACTTCTGTGGCCTTGCCCGGAACAAACGGTTCTGGTTTTTCAAAACTGTTGCGGAATTTTCCACGCATTACTTCTCCGCGTACCAGCATCTGGTAATTGTTCATCATGTATGGGCCGGCCTGCGGAAAGTTGCGACCTGCAGTAGGTATCGCTGCTACGGCCGGGTATTTAAAATCATCAGGAAACACATCAATTAGTTTTACGATGAAATCTGCATCTGTTGTTGAAAGACTTACTTTCAGGTCGGCTATCAATGGTCCCGCGAGTGTTACATCTTCCGTTAAGGCTTCCGTTTGATACACCAACACATCCGGTCTGCGGGCAGCAAAGCGTTGGTCATCTGTCATATATTCTCTTGTTCTTCTAAAATGAACATCTTCTGTATAGGGTACTGGTTTGGCAGGATCACTTATATATTCTGTATAACCCGTAACTTTTTCAATAAGTGGTGTGTAGGAGAGCTTACCTGTTTTCTGTAGGTACATATCTGTTGCTTTCACATTTGCCAACGGCCACTGTGTTAACTGGTGCCATTGATTTTCGCCTGTAAAAAATATATTCGCCTCACTGATCTTGTCAACGCTTCCTTTTCCTTTCAGGTAGTAATTGAAAAACGGAACTTCAATATTGACTGCATACCACTCACTGGTATTACTTCCAAACTGCACATTTCCCAACGATGTGCCATCGCCGCTTGCCCACTGCCCATGGTACCATGGACCCATTACGATCTTATTATTATTTTTTGATTTTGCTTCTACTGATTTATATACGTTCCATGCACCAAAACAATCTTCCGCGTCAAACAAGCCACCTACTTCGAGGGTTGCTACGGTTGATGGTATAAACTGCACAAAATTTCTTGGGTTACGCGCTTTCCACCAGTCGTCATAATTAGGGTGCGCATACATTTCTTTAAAGAACTTAATGCTATCACCCATCAGTTTATTGAGGTTGGCAAGACTGCCCGTGCGTAAATAAAACTCATATCCATCCATGGTTGGAAAAGTAAATCCGGTTGGTCCAACAGTGGTTGGTACGGGTCTTGGTTTACCAAAACCACTGTAAAAAGAGAATGCATCCATCTGCATGAATGCTCCGTTGTGGTGAAAATCATCTCCCATGAACCAATCGGTTACCGGTGCCTGGGGACTAACTGCTTTCAAAGCCGGGTGATTGGATAATGCAGCCATTGTAGAGTAGAAGCCCGGATATGATATTCCAAACACACCCACACTACCATTATTGTTTCCAATATTTTTTACTAACCAGTCGATCGTATCATATGTATCGCTTGCTTCATCTGTTTCGGTCCCTTTCTTATCCACTTTATAAGGACGCACATCTGCAAAATCACCTTCACTCATCCAACGACCTCTTACATCCTGCGTTACCATGATATATCCTTCTTTCAGGTATTCTTTATAATGTCCGCGCGCAGCAAAATTTTTAAGATTTTTTTCTCCATAGGGGGCACATGAATAGGGAGTGCGTGTGAGGAGAAAGGGATGTTTCTCTGCTTTGGCATTGGGAATATATACAGAAGTGAAAAGCTTTACACCATCACGCATGGGGATATACAATTCTTTTTTCGTGTAATTTTCTTCGAGCCACTTTGTATCATAGCTCTGTGCAAGGGTTAATAAAGGGCAAAGCAGAACAAATAACAGGATCTTTCTCATGTGGGATTTGTTTGGTTAGAGGGTGGTAATAAATGTACATATTTTTTTATGTAAATTGCCCATATGGATATTTCTATTAACACACCCGCCTTACTTTTTCCGGCCATTAGTTTAATCATGCTGGCATATACTAACCGGTTTCTTGCATTATCCAATCGTATCCGCAGTCTCCATGATAAGTATAAAGGGCACGACCAGAAACACATTATTCATGGTCAGATCAAAAATATCAGATACCGGTTAAAGCTGATAAAAAATATGCAGTCGCTTGGGGTGGTTACTTTTTTGAGTTCTATCGTTTGTATGTTCTTTATTTATACAGAGCATATGATGCTGGCGAATATTATGTTCGCTTTCAGCCTGATTATTTTTGGGGCCTCGTTAACATTGTCGTTGCTGGAGATTCAGTTGAGTACGAAAGCCCTGGAGTTGGAGTTGAGTGATATAGATGACCTGGAAGATCCAACAGTGCTGGAGTATCTGAAGAAGAAATTTGATAAGGAGTAATGCCTTGGGATAAAAACCTATAACGCAAAGAAAAGCCGGCATTAGTTGAGGAACTGATACCGGCTTTCTGTTATTTAGGCATTTAAATTTAATTCACTGAAGCCGACATGATCATTTTTCTTTCGCCGATCTGTTGTCTCCACATGGCATAGTAAAGTCCTTTTTCAATCAGTAATTCAGCATGGCTGCCGGTTTCAACAACCTGACCTTTTTCCAATACGTAAATACGATCGGCATGCATGATGGTGCTGAGGCGGTGGGCGATCATAACGGTGATCTGTTGTTTTTCGCTGGAAATATTTTTAATGGTATTTGTGATCTCTTCTTCCGTGATGCTATCCAGTGCAGAAGTGGCTTCATCAAAGATGAGCAGGTGCGGGTTGCGTATCAGGGCACGGGCAATGGATAACCGTTGTTTTTCTCCGCCACTTAATTTTAATCCTCCTTCACCGATCATTGTGTCAATACCTTTTTCTGCACGGGCGATAAGATTATCGCAACTCGCTTTGTGTAATGCTTCCAGCAGATCTTCTTCTGTGGCTTGAGGATAAACAAACAAAAGATTTTCGCGGATTGTGCCGGCAAATAATTGCGTGTCCTGTGTTACAAAACCAATCTGTCCGCGCAGTTCATCAAACAGGATATCCTTGCTGTCTACATTATTGTAAAGAATGGTTCCTTCCTGTGAATGATACAATCCTACCAGTAATTTCATCAATGTACTTTTTCCTGCACCGCTTGGCCCCACAAAAGCGATGGTCTCGCCTTTGGATACGGTAAAGTTGATGTTATCAAGCGCCTTATATTGAGCGGTCTGGTGTTTAAAAGAAATATGATCGAAAGAAAGCAACTCAATATCACCTACGTGTTTTGGATAATGAGGGCGGGGCTCTGAAGGTTTCTGCATCAGGTTGTGAAAATTATTCAATGATGCTTCGGCTTCACGATAAGAGAGAATGATGTTCCCAATTTCCTGTAGAGGGCCAAAAATAAAGAAGGAATAGAAGGTCAGGGTCATTACTTCTCCCGCTGTTAATTTTCCGCCGAACACGAGCCATAATAAAGTGAACATGATCACCTGGCGCAAGAAGTTTACAAACGTACCCTGTATAAAACTTAAAGACCGGATGCTTTTTACTTTTCTCAATTCGAGTCCAAGAATCTTATAAGTATTCAGGTTAAGGCGGTTGATCTCCTGATCAGTCAGCCCCAAACTTTTTACCAGCTCGATATTGCGTAAACTTTCGGTAGTACTACCGGCGAGTGTTGTGGTTTCTTTTACAATGGTTTTCTGGATGATCTTAATCTTTTTACTGAGAATGCCTGTCAGTAAAGAAAGCAGAATAATACCCACTACATAAATGGGCATGATAGACCAGTGTAACCTGAATGAATACACGGATATAAAAACGATGCCGACAAGAATGCTGAAAAGAACATTGATGAAAGCAATAATAAATTTTTCTGTATCTGTTCTCACTTTTGTGAGAATAGAAAGTGTTTCACCGCTGCGCTGATCTTCAAATTCCTGGTAAGGAAGTTCCATGGAATGTTTTAATCCATCTGTAAAAATTTTTGCACCAAATTTCTGTACGATCACGTTACTGAAATAATCCTGGAAAGCTTTAGCGATCCGCGATACCATAGCTACGCTGACCAGTATGCCGAGCATTCCCATCACTCCCCAGATAAACTGTGATTGTGTGCGGATGCCCGTAGCAATAAATTTTTTAGTAGCGTCAAAATGCCCCTCCTCATATGGGTGAATGGCATATTTATCCAGTAAGCGACCAAAAAAGTATGGATCGAGCATCGAAAATGACTGATTGATAGCCGCCAGTAATAGGGCCAGCGCTACCAGCCATTTATATGGTTTGAGGTATTGTAAAAGTAGTTTCATTGTGATATTTCAGTGTGAAAGCCAATAAAGAGCAATTTCCGTACAATTTTTCGAAAAGTGACAAACTTTCCATTTTCTGCCAGATGAACTTGTTGATTCCGTCATGGGAACCTTATTTTTACCGTAAAACATACAATGCGGCAGGTCTTGATAGATATGCACAGGTTGAAGCATAATCCTTTTAATGGGTTGTACAGTTTTTCAAAAAGTTTGGGAAAAAGCCTCGTGAATGCTGAACATGACGGTATGCAATTTAATTTTTACCTGCCCCAAAAAGATATCGGCATCTTCGGCGATAACCAGCAATATGTTTCCCATAGGTCGATCGATAAATTTTATATGCCCCGGACTTCGCGATTTGATCTTTGGCATATTACTACACAACTGTCCTGGTACCGGCCGTTTAACCGGGCAACCAAAATAGTCTATACACTTCATGATTTCAGTTACCTGATAGAAGACCCAGGCAATATAAAACGCAATAAACGTTTATTGCGAGAGACACAAAAAAGAGTGAACCGTGCATCTCATGTGACAGCTATTTCACAGTTTGTACTTGACCAGGCAAAGGAATACCTGGATATGAAGAATGTTCCTTCATCGGTGATCTATAATGGGTGTAATGTGATTGAGTATCCGGGTTTTGATTCACCCGCTTATCGCCCTGCTGTTCCTTTTTTGTTTTCGGTAGGGTTGATACAGCCCAGGAAAAATTTTCATGTTCTTCCTGCATTACTTGTTGGTAATAATTACGAGTTGATTATTGGAGGCATTAATGAGTTTGGATATGGCGATCAGATAATGGCGGCTGCGGTTAAAATGGGAGTAGCGCACAGGGTAAAGTTAACAGGACCCGTAACCGAGGAGGATAAGTACTGGTATTACAGGCATTGTGATGCATTTGTATTTCCCTCTTACGCGGAAGGATTTGGCCTGCCGGTGATAGAAGCGATGTATCATGGAAAGCCGGTATTTATATCAGACAAAACAAGCCTGCCGGAAATAGGTGGTGATGCTGCATATTATTTCAACAATTTTGATCCCGGAGAAATGAGGATGGTGTTTGAAAATGGTATGCAGGATTTTTATTTTTCCGGACGATCTGAAAAAATCAGGCAACAGGCATCTTTGTTTAATTGGGATGTAAGTGCGGATGAATATATTGCTATATATAAAAGCCTTCTTGATAATAAAGCTTAATTTACACAAATGTCTTCTATCTCCAAGTATAGTCAGTTGTTCAGGCATATTGCCAACTGGACATTTTATTTTAAACGTGTCCATCAAAAAGGATTAACGGCCAGGTATACCACGAAAGGAAGAAGGCTTTTTTTTGATGTACCTCCAGGTTTTTATGAAGTGTTCCGGGAAATATTTATGGAAGATTTTTACCGTATCGGTGATCTTGTTAAATATTTGCCTGATAAGCCTGTAGTAATTGATGTAGGCGGCAATGTGGGGTATTTTTCTTTTTTATTGGCTGCAAAGAAACCCGAAGCTACTATATATGCTTTTGAACCAATGCCTGAAAATATAAAAATATTTGAAAGGAATATCAAGCTGAACCCGATTTTAAAAAACAGTATCATCATTGCTGAGAAAGCAGTTACAGGCAATCATAATGGGCAGGTCGATATTTTTTTTGACAGTCATACCGATAACTCAGTAGTGGCTTCTGTTATAAAAGATTTTTCACCACTTAACACAAGTATCAGGCAGGTTGAAGCTATTTCGCTGGATAGGATTATCAGTGAAAACAAACTACAACGGGTTGATCTGCTTAAGGTAGATTGTGAGGGAAGCGAGTATGCTATCTTTTATGATTGCCCTGAATATGTTTTTGATTTGATACGTGTAATAGCTATTGAAACGCATGAGATGGATGCGGACAGGAATAATACGCAATCACTGATCCATTTTTTGGAGAATAACGGGTATACCGTTGAATCTTTTATTGGAGACAATGATTGTTTTTATGTAAAAGCGTACCGTAAATAAATTAAGTGCTTGCCATGAATTTTGTCAAACGTTTTCTTGATAAACAAAAGGACCCGGAGGAATTTAAGAACCAGGAATTTTGGAGAATATCCGCCAAAGTAAATGGACCCGTAATACCTATTCCGGTAAAAGATGAATATCATTTTAAACATAGCGGCAATTGTGGTGATATCATGTATGCCATACCTGCCATGCTTGCCATTGCAAAAGGAAAACCTATTCATCTCCATCTTAATATTGACCGCCCAACGAGTTATGGGAAGAAAGTTCATCCGCTTGGAAATGTGATGCTGAACCGGAAAATGGTTGAAATGCTGCAACCGCTTATTTTAAGTCAGCCTGCTTTTAAAACCTGTGATGTATGGGATAAACAGGAAATAGACATTGACCTGGATATGATCCGGGAATATCCTTTTTTATTAAATCGTGGTAATATATGCCGTTGGTATTTTCTGATTTTTGGAGAATACTATCCGCTTAATAAACCATGGCTGGAACTTACACCCGACACTTCATTGAGTAATGCGATCCTTGTTGCGAGAAGCCAGCGTTACAATGCCCCGGGGATCAGTTATGAATTTTTGAAAAGTTATGAGCATATATATTTTGTTGGAGTAGAGCCGGAGTTTGAAGAAATGAAGCGGTCGGTTCCACATATACAATATAGGCCGGTAAATAATTTTTTAGACATGGCAGGTTTGATAGCGGGATGTAAATTATTTATCGGCAACCAATCCTTCCCATACTCAATAGCGGAGGCCATGAAAGTGAACCGGTTAATGGAGTGGTATTTCCAGACACCGAATGTGATTGTAGAAGGGGATAATGGTTTTGATTTCTGTTTTCAACCCAATTTTGAAAAACTGGTACGGGAGCGGTACTAAATGATGTTCCTGTTTTTGATGTCAGAGTTTAATGAAGTTATTATAATCAAAGGGTCTCTTGCCTGTTATCTTCTCTACCAGTTTCTTAAAACCTTCTTTAAGCGTGGTTTTGTTATAAGAAAGATCATAATCAAATTTCCAGTTCATTCTCTGGATCCTTTGCTCCATTACCTGGGGATGAGTACCGGTAAATCTTTCCAATGAATCGATCCTCGAATAATCAAACTCGTCAGAATGCTGCACAGCAAACCTGTTAATGTCTGGATCTTCCCCCCAGTAATTTTCAAAATTTTTTACTTTATTCATCATCGACTGCGGCGGTCTTACCCAGCCATAGTGATAGATATAGGCATCCATCCCTTTCACCCGCAGTTTCTCATCATCATTCTTCCTGAATCCCTGCGCATCGCGGTAGGAGTAGATATTAGGATTGTGCCGGATAATGCGGATCTCGTTCCGGTACCACTTTGAGGAACTGGCCACGTAATCGAAGGATCCATAAAAGTGTTTGTATTTAAAAAGCAACCCATCAACCCCGGGGTTATCTTTCCATTGCTCCATGTTTTTTCTTACGGTTTCATGGTATTGTTCATGCAGCACTTCATCGCCTTGTATATATAGGCACCAGTCAGGGTTTCCGGTTATGGCTGTAAATGCTTTATTGGTTTCGTCTGCCAGTACGGCTCCGCCTTCTTTTAAGCCATTATCCCAAACAGTGTCAATGATGCGGATCTTGTCGGATGGAATAGAGGCGATCAGCTCGCGGGTGCCATCTGAAGAATCGCCCACGGCCACGATCATTTCATCTACAAGCGGGAGTATCGATTGGATCGACTCTACTACAGGGTATTCAAATTTTACGGCGTTCTTAATGAAGGTAAATCCGCAGACTCTCATATATCAAAGATACCAACTCTGCGGTTTACTCCCCGTTCTCCTGTTCTCTGCGGTGAATTTTCGCTTCGATCGGGTTTTTCCACAGTGTTAATAATAACATCACCAGTAGATAGCGGGAGCATTGTTATTAATGCTTAAATTACGGAAACATCATTTTATGCGCTGGAGAAAATTTAACGGCGAAAACATTGTGCTTCCGATCAAGGAAGCCGTTGCAGACGCTATCAGAAGAGAAAGAGCCAATGGTATCAATCTGAAAGTCTGTATCGGAACAGACAGCCAGGTAAAAGGCGAAGACACTGAGTTTGCAACAGTGATCGTTTTTTTACGGGAACACAATGGCGGTTTTATGTACATCCACAATGAGAAGACAAAGCAGAAGTTCCACATCAAGGAACGGATGCTGGTAGAAGTGGCCAAGAGCATTGAAATTGCTTATGAGCTATGCGATCTTTTTATTGAACACGAGGTGGAGATGGAAGTACATGCCGACATCAACACCAATCCCCAGTTCAAAAGCAACGATGCTTTACGCGAAGCAATGGGTTATATCCTCGGAATGGGTTTTGCCTTCAAAGCCAAGCCGGAAGCCTTTGCCAGCAGCTGTTGTGCAGATAAAGTTGTGAACTGATAGTGCCTGTTGAAAAACGCATTTACGGTTGCCCTGTTTGGGTGAACGGGTGGCATTGACTCCCCTATATTTTCTCTTCTTTCTGTTTCGCCAACACTTCTTTGTTACAGTTAAGTATAAAAGATAACACATCATCCCTTCCTGTTTTCTTTTCTGCGCTTGTAACAAAATAACGTGGAAGGAACTGCCAGGTTTCTCTTAGTTTATCGAGGAAAGCTTTCACATGTCTTTCTACAACTGCGGGTTTTTCTTTATCGGCCTTTGTAAAAATAAGTGAGAAGGGAACCTGCCATTTATCGAGCTGGTTAACAAATTCAAGGTCATTTTTTTGCGGGGTATGCCGGCTGTCGATCAAAACAAATACCTGTACAAGGTTTTCTCTTTTACGGAGGTATCCATTGATCATTTCTTCCCAACGGGCCCTGTCAGACATAGAACGCTTGGCGTAACCATAACCGGGAAGATCCACAATGAACCATTTTTCAGTGGGCGCTTTTTCGGCGAGGGAACTTGCTATTTCGAAATGATTGATCAGTTGTGTCTTTCCCGGGGTGCGGGAAGTTTTGGCCAGGCTCTTCTGTTGTGTGACCATATTGATCAGCGATGATTTGCCAACATTACTTCTGCCGATAAAGGCGTATTCCGGTTTATCAGGTGTTGGGCATTGGGTTACCAGGGCGGAAGAGATTACGTACCTGGCGGATTTGATTTGCATATGCAAAGAAAGAGAGAAATATTGAAGTATCAGGCTTTTCTCTTAATTACAAGACTATCTGCCGGATAATGTGCCTTTATACTATCCCTTATATTCTCACACCAATTATATAGTGTTGTTTTTTCAGTATCGGTAAGTATTGCGTTTTTATGTATCCACGTGTAAGATCCCAGTGGCATTTCTCCTTCTTTTACCTGCTCAATACATTCTTCCAGTTTCTTGTATTGTTTTGCGATCCTGTAGTTACTGAATTCATCAAAATTCAAATGCCTTTTGCCGTCTTTTACATGGTTGCCCAACCACCATGCTATGGGCTGTATTTCTGCATACCAAGGGTATTCTGTATGGTTGCTATGGCAATCATTGCAGGCTTTGACCAATATTGTTTTTACTTCAGCTGTTACCGGGTATTTGACTGATATGCTTTTGCTGATATCGCCCGATTGGTTTTTAGCGGGTCTGAAAGCCTGCATAATTACGAGGATAACCAGCAAAGCGATCAGGATTCTTTTAAAAATTTTCATCTCCTAAAATACAGGTATTATGCAAAAAGAGCAATTATATAAACATTAAAGCAATATTATATCAGCACATTTCCGCTCATCTCCACAGGTATCGGTAGTCCCATCACTGTAAGTATTGTTGGTGCCAGATCACCCAGTTTACCATTTTTGATCGGGCCTTTCCATTCTTTATCAATAATAAAGAAAGGCACAAGGTTTAATGAGTGGGCGGTGTTTGGCGAGCCATCAGGGTTTACCATGAAGTCTGCATTGCCATGATCGGCCGTTAAGAAAATAGTGTAGTCATGCGCTAGACCGGCAGTTACTATCCTGTTTACACACGCATCTACTGTTTCAGCGGCTTTAATTACAGCACTGAATACACCTGTATGACCCACCATATCCGTATTCGCATAATTGAGACAGATAAAATCGGCTGTTTCATTTTCTATTTCAGGGATCAGTTTATCAGTAAGTTCTCCTGCGCTCATTTCCGGTTGCAGGTCGTAAGTTGCCACCTTGGGTGATGCTGCCATTATCCGGGTTTCTCCTTCGAAAGGAACTTCACGTCCACCACTGAAAAAGAAAGTAACGTGCGGGTACTTTTCTGTTTCTGCAGCGCGGATCTGTTTCTTACTGTTTGCTGCCAATACCTCACCGAGCGTATTATTCAGGTTATCATTTTGAAATACCACATTCACGTTCTGAAACTTCTGATCGTACAAGGTCATGGTGGTGTAATTCAGATCCAGTTTGTACATACCCAGATCAGGATGATCTATCTGTGTTAATACCTCTGTGATTTCGCGGCAGCGGTCAGTTCTGAAATTAAAGCAGATGGCCACATCTCCATTCTTTATTACGGCAAGGGGTTGTTGTGCCTCATCAATGATGGTAGTAGGTTTGATAAATTCATCTGTAACACCTTCGGCATACGCCTGCTCAATAGCTGCGAGTGCATCGGTTGCTTTTGCACCTTCACCTTTCACCATGCAGTCATATGCCAGCTTCACTCTTTCCCAGCGTTTATCCCTGTCCATGGCATAGTAACGACCGCTTACACTTACGATCTTCCCTGCCGATTCATTTAAATGTTTCTGTAGATCCGTGATAAAACCTAACCCGCTTTTCGGATCGGTATCACGACCATCGGTGAATGCATGAATATATACTTCTGTTAACCCTTCATGCTTGCATACATCGCAGATCGCTTTGATATGGCTTGTATGTGAGTGTACGCCACCATCGCTCACAAGACCTAAAAGGTGCAAAGGTTTTTGATTGGCTTTTGCGTATTGAACCGCGGCCAGGATAGATGGATTTTTGGCGAATTCACCTTCCCTGATCGCCACATTGATCCGCTGCAACTCCTGGTAAACGATCCGACCGGCTCCCAGGTTCAGGTGACCCACTTCACTGTTTCCCATTTGCCCATCAGGCAGTCCCACCTGCTCGCCACAGGTAACTAAAGTGCTGTTTGGGTATTTGCTGTATAGCGAACTTACAAAGGGAACATTGGCGTTTTGGATGGCATCGGCCGACTTGATCTTTCCCAGTCCCCAGCCATCCATAATTACTAAAATAACTTTCTTGCTCATGGGATAAAATTACAGTTTTTCAAATTGCTGAATACCTGTTAACTTTAGCCAAATAGGCCGAATTTTCGTTTTTGGCATGTTTTTCGCATTTTGTCTACCAGAAATAACCGCATCATGAAAAAATTGTTTTTACTGACTGTTCTGGCCGTTTTTGGACTGTCTTTTACCACTCAAACGAATACCGATGGTATTGTGCAGGCTTTCAAGTCGGGTAATGCCGACCAGGTAGCCGCCTATTTTGACGAATATGTTGACCTGAAACTGCTCGATAAAGATGAAGTGAAAAATATGAGCCGTAACCAGGCATCTATTGCCTTGAAATCTTTTTTTACAGAAAATGCGGTGAAGGGGTTTGAAAAAGCTTCTGAGCGTGAGATTGGCAATACGATGTATATGACGGGTAAGATGTCGAATGGTGGAAAAGGCTTCAATGTGACCATTATGTTGAAACAGACGGGGGGGAAGCTGCAGATCATTACTGTTCGGATTAATTAATAATTTTTTTTGCCACTGAAGCACAGAAGCACTGAATTATTTTTTCAGTGCTTCTGTGCTTCAGTGGCATTTCTTTGCCTGCATTTTGAACTTTTCAAATTAGTTTAGCATATGCAATCGTTTGAAGAAAACCTGGAACATTTAATCAAGGAAGCCCTCCAGGAAGATGTAGGCAATGGTGATCATTCAACACTCAGTTCTATTCCTTCCGATAAAAAAGGGAAAGCTGTTCTGAAGATCAAACAGGATGGCATACTTGCAGGAATGGAGGTGGCACAAAAAATATTTGCCTATAAAGAACCATCCGCTGTTTTTACGGCATTTAAAAAAGATGGTGATACGATGTTGAATGGTGAAAAGGCTTTTGAAGTGGAGGCATCTATTCATACCATCTTAACCTGCGAGCGGCTGGTATTGAATTGTATGCAGCGTATGAGTGGTATAGCAACGCTTACGCATACCTATGCTGAAAAGATAAAAGAATACAAAACGCGGTTGCTCGATACACGCAAGACCACACCCAATTTCAGGCTGCTTGAAAAAGAAGCGGTAAGAATAGGAGGAGGAACCAATCATCGTTTTGGGCTGTATGATATGATAATGCTGAAGGATAACCATATTGATTATGCAGGAGGGATAGAAGCTGCTGTGAATGCAGCATATGAGTATGCGCAGAAATTGAACCCTGTATTAAATATTGAAGTGGAAACCCGGAACCTGGAAGATGTTAGAACAGTATGTGCAATGGGGAAGGGAAAAGTTTTGCGTGTGATGCTGGATAATTTTACACCTGCATTAATAACAGAAGCGCTTACGCTGATCAATGGGGCATTTGAAACAGAGGCGAGCGGCGGTATTAACCTCGATAATATTGAAGCTTATGCGGCTACTGGTGTTGATTTTGTAAGTGTTGGCGGATTGATACACCAGGCAAAAAGTCTTGATCTCAGTTTAAAGGCTGTCATTTTATAATTCAGTAGCATGGGTAAAAAAAATAAACCGGATAACAGGGGTTTCGTTTTCAGCACGGATCCAAATTTTCGTTTTGAAGAAGAACCGGCAGAAGCATTGTCTACCTTATCGCCTGCTCAGCAAAAGCTTAGGATATTGTTAGATAAAAAGCAACGGGCAGGTAAAGCTGTAACATTGATAACAGGCTTTTCCGGCTTAACCGAAGACCTTGAGGACCTCGGAAAAAAATTAAAGAATTTTTGTGGAACCGGCGGAAGTGTAAAAGACGGCGAAGCGATAATACAGGGTGATCAGCGGGATAAGGTTTTGCAGTGGCTCATAAAAAATGGCTACAACCATTCAAAAAAAATATAAAAATCTCTGCGAAAACTCCGCGTTCCCTGCGCCTCTGCGGTAAAGATTCAGGAGTTACACATTTACTACTGTCGGCTATTAACGCGAGACTTTTTTTCACCGCAGAGGCGCGGAGTACGCAGAGTTTTCGCAGAGAATTAATAATCTATTTCAAGTTTCAACCGGTCTTTCAATTCCCTTACTAACGGATACTGATCCGCAATATGCTCGAACTTCTGTTTACTGTTCAACCGTAAGTGCGCAGGAACATCTGTTTGTTCTCCCGCTTCTACCAGTACTTCAAATGTGATAGCGCGGTTATTGAAATGCTCATAAAGATGATCGATGAGCATCATTTTTTCCTGCTCAACAAATTTTTGCGAGGTAATAGCCGAAACAGTGATCGTAAAACGGATATCATTTTCAATGGCCAGCCTTGCCGATTTAAACGTACCAGCTGAAGAGTGTTTTAGCTGCTTTTCAAGTATGGCAGTATAGGCGGCCCAGCATTGCGTGAGCTTTTCTATCGTAAGTATCTCAGCCTCTTTTACTTCCTCGATCGCATATTGGTCGCCGTATTTTTCGCGTAAGGCAGAAAGTAAATTCTTTTTTGCCCCGGGTGCGGGTAATGGCTTTGCAACAGGTTGTGGTCGCGGAACGGCTGCTGTTGCAGAATTTGTTGCCGGTGCAGCCGTTGTTGGTACAATTGTTTTTGCAGCAGGCTTCGAAGCCGATTCTTCAACGTATAATTTTGCAGTAGTTGTTGCGGCTTTAGCAGGTGCCTGTGTTTGCTGAATAGATTGTACCTGCCGTGTTTTGAAGGCTATCGGACCATCAAGCCGTTTTTTTTTAACAAGACTGCCATTGTCGATGGAAAGATCGATGGCCTGCTGTAAAAAATTAAGTTTGATCAATGTCAGTTCAACATGTAAACGTTTGTTACGCGCCATTTTGAAATTGATCTCTGCTTCATTCAGAATATTCAATGCACTTACCAGGTATGAGATGCCCGTTTTGGTTGCGGTCTCCGTATATTTTCCCTGCATACCCTCTACCACTTCAAGAAGGGCAGCTGATTTGGGGTCCTTGCTTACTAAAAGATTCCTGATGAATTCGGCAAACCCGTTTAATACAAGGTCACCTTCAAAGCCTTTGCGGTTGATCTGGTCGTATAACATCATTGCCCCCGCCATATCCTGTTCCTGCATGGCTTCGAGCATTTTAAAATAGTAATCTTCGTCAAGGATGTTGAGGTGCTCTAACGTATTCTGGTAAGTAACGGCACCATTGGTGAAGCTCACGATCTTATCAAGGATACTCAGCGAATCACGCATACAACCTTCGCTTTTTTGTGCGATCACCTGCAGGGCTGCTTTTTCTGCTTTGATCTCTTCTTTGTCAACGATCTCCTGTAAGTGAACAACCGTATCGTTATTGGTGATGCGTTTAAAATCGAAGATCTGGCAACGGCTGAGTATTGTTGGAAGGATCTTATGTTTTTCTGTAGTGGCTAAAATGAAAATAGCATAGGAAGGAGGTTCTTCCAGCGTTTTCAGGAATGCATTAAAGGCACTGGCACTGAGCATGTGTACCTCATCCACAATGTATACTTTGTATTTACCGGCCTGTGGTGCAAAACGAACCTGTTCAACCAGTGAACGGATATCATCTACAGAGTTATTGCTGGCAGCATCCAGCTCATGAATATTCAGTGAAGTGCCGGCATCAAAAGATACACAGCTGTTACAGGTATTACAGGCTTCACCTTCCGGTGTCTGGTTGGTACAGTTGATGGTTTTTGCCAGGATACGCGCGCAGGTAGTCTTACCCACACCACGCGGACCACAAAAAAGAAATGCATGTGCCAGTTGATTATTCCTGATTGCATTTTTAAGTGTAGTTGTGATATGTGCCTGCCCCACCACCGTATTAAAATTCTGGGGGCGGTACTTACGTGCCGAAACGATGAATTTGTCCATAAACGAGCTGCAATATACTGAAAAGCGTGTTGTTTGTAGTTTACGATTATAGTGAGTTTAGAGTGGAGTGAAGGTTCAGATGATGGTAACAGCGCAGGGTATACCTCATCATTTTCGTCATCACAGTACCCCCCCTCATTTTGTAGTGGCTCTATTAGAGAGTGACTTTGATCGCTTCAAAACCATAGTTCACCCACACTTCACCCACAGTTCACCCACATTTCACCCACAAATTTGTGGGTGAAATGTGGGTGAACTGTATATTAATCGTGTAAAATAGAATAACATGGTATCTATTAACCATGAAGGAATGAGGGGTGTGATAGGCAATATTGTTTTCTATACGATGAATGGGAAAAGCTATGCCCGTTCTCTATTTGAGGGGAACTATTTTTTCAAACTTAGCATTAGGCCTGAATTGCAGAAAAATAAACAGGCTTTACCACCAATGCCTTGATATTGGCGTATTGCCGCTTAAAAATTACCGAACCATTGAACTGGCAACTTGAATTAATTATTATGTTTTCAGTCAGCTTTATAACCTTCACCCTGAACTTTCAACTAACCTTTAACGCAGAACCAAGAACCCTTAATTATATTGCATCTCAGGGTGCCGCTCAAAATTAAATGCAGGATTTATCATATAACGGAAAGTAACCATCCGGCGGCTCTGAACACCCCCGAGACTTTTATAAATATTGATCATTTTCGGGTTCCAGTCCCCGGCCCAGCCCATTTCATATTGGTAATACCAACCTTTGTTCTGAACCAGCAGCCCGCATTCATATATCATAAAACTGTCGATACCCAATGCCTGGTATTTGGGAACCACTCCAAAGGCAAGACCCGTCAGACGTTTGTTAGTGCCTTTCCATTTCATCCATAATAACTGCAGCTTCTGCAACCAGCCGAACTTCCCATTAAAATGTTTGAAATATTGGTTGAGATCAGGGATATTGATGAACATGGCGATGGGTTCTTCTTTATAATAAGCAAACCAAACCATGCGTTCATCCATCACAGGCTTCATGGTTTTAAATAACTTGATGGCCTGCTCTTTGGTGATCTCTTTTCCTTCGCCGTGTTGTGCCCAGGCCGCGTTATACACCGTTGCAAAATCGCCGGCATATTTATCTATCTCTTTCAGGCTCACATGCCTGGCAACATACCCGGGCTTGGCTTTGAACTTGGCATGACGCTCCGGGAAACGCGGTGGCAGCGGATCGTCTACTTTCATGAAGTAATAATACTGGTTGTAATAATTCTGAAAACCATAATTCACAAACAGTGATTCGTAGTAAGGGGGATTGAACGACATACCATACATCGGTTCACTATCAAATCCTTCCACCATCAGTCCCCACCATTTATCACGGTCCCCAAAATTGATGGGTCCGTCCATGGCAACCATGCCTTTTTCCTGTAACCATTGTTTAGCCACATCAAATAATACGTTGGCTACTGCCTGATCGTTAATGCTGTCAAAAAAACCAACACCACCTGTTGGGAACTCGGTACCCTTATTGATATATTTTGTATTGGTAAATGCGGCGATACGACCTATCAGGTTTCCACTATCATCCTTAGCGATCCAGCGGTTGGTTTCGCCGTATTTGTAGTTCTTGTTCTTTGAAGTGTTAAATACATCGTTCACTTCATTGTCAAGCGGGCGTATATAATTCGGGTTCTCCCTGTTCATCAAAGGATTCACCTGTAAAAAGTCTTTAATATCAGCACTATCTTTTACTTCGATCAACTGCATACTTGCGTTTTTGTAAGCCGCTAATATACTAAAGTGAGTAGTGAATAGTGAGTAGTGAGTGTAGATTTTACTCACTATTCACTATTCACTACTCACAAAAACTTGAAAATATATCGATATAAAGTTAATTGTCGAACAGTTTCTCGCCCATCTTCTCATCATGACCATAAATATCTTTCCTGAAATTCAATGCCCCATTGGCATCTACCCATGCAGTAAAATAAACCAGGAATACGGGAACGGTCTTATCAAGATTTACCCATTTCTCTTTTGACAGATGCATGGCGTCATCTATCGACTTGCTGTCCCATTCAGGTTTATCGCGGAGAAGATATTCAGCAAACTTTTTGGGTTCGGCAATGCGTATACATCCGTGACTTAACCCCCTGCTACTCTGTGAAAAGAGGTTGCGGTTAGGTGTGTCGTGTAAATAAATATTGTAATTATTGGGAAAAAGAAATTTAACCAATCCCAAGGAGTTCCATGGACCGGGCTTCTGCCTGATCTCAGGGGTGCCACCTTTATTACTGGTTATCTCCATATGATTTTTAGCAAGATACCCCGGTATCATCTGTATATCGCGGGTGATTTCTTTTTTTACAATGCTTTCAGGAATGTTCCAGTAAGGACTAAACACAATATGCTTTAATCTGCCTGTAAAGATCACTGTACTGTTAGCAGCAGACCCCACGATCACATTCATATCAAACTTTAAATTACCGCCTTCATATACGTGCATTTTATATTCCGGAAGATTTACCAGTATATAATTACTGTCCCTGTCAGCTGGCATCCATCTCAACCTTTCTACATTGATCAGTAACTGGCGGATCCTTTTGCTTAGCGGAACATTGAGTTCAGCAATCAGTTTGTTGCCGATCACGCCATCTGTTGGCAATCCCATTCTACGTTGAAAGGAAGATGCAGCAAATACCAGACTGCTGTCGAATCTTGCAGATGTATCGCCTGGTTGCATGTCACCCAGCAACTGTAACCTTTTTTTGATCTGGATAATAGCGATAGCAGAATCACCTTTCTTAAATGATTTCTTGGTAACATATGGAATACTGTCGCCCGGTATTTCCTGCTTTTGCAGTTCGATATATTTAGCGAGGTATTCCTGTAATTTTTTATACTGGGAGTTCTGTGGAATATATTGCTCCGGATCTTTTACTTTGGAAGCCAGTGTTGCACTTAGTAAGGCTGCCACGTCCACTTTTTTACGTGGAATAAACCATCCTAATTCCTTTGCATTGATATCACTCCCTTTATACACTTTCGAGGCATACTGGAAGAACTGTGTAGTAAAAAGTAATTCTGTTTTTAACAGGGTAGAATCCTGTTTGTTGGGGGTAAAACTTTTATTGTCGAGTGAATCGTATAAGCGCTGTAACTCCGGGTTGGCTAATGTGCTGTCTGCAAACTCATTGATATGATTGGTTTGGAGGTTGATGAAATTTCTAGCCTGCTCAGACAAACCTTTCTTATCGAACCACGCAAACTCAAAATTTCTGTGGCGGTAAAAATCATCCAGTTGTTCAGAGTAGATCTCGTACTGCGGATTTTTTTCAATGAATTCATCTATATACGTACTATCGAAGAAGAGGTCGTTAAAAGAGGTCTTTTGGTTAATCGTTGTATCCCTGTTTCCAGTTCCTCTTTTTCTTTTGTTTTTACAGGCAAACAAAAAAATAGCGCAAAGGGAAAGAATAAGTAAAGTTCTGATCTTCATAAATGTGTATAGATAAATGTGTGAAACAGCTATTTGTTCATGAGCAGCGTAACAGCTACGATACCTGCTGTTTCTGTACGTAAACGAGTTTCGCCAAGTCCAACCGCAGTGTAATTATTTTTCAATGCATATTGAAACTCATCTTCCGTAAAATCTCCTTCCGGACCAATCAGCATCCGGGTTTCGGATGATACTGGAAGTTCTTTGATGAGATATTTATGGCCTTCTCCGCAATATCCAATCAATTGTTGTGCCAGTGGGGGCTGGGACATTATTTCCTCAAAACCAACCGGCTCATGTAGTACAGGCAACCATGATTGCTGGCTTTGGAGCATGGCTGCGATTACAATACTGTTCATCCTGTCGCTCCGGAAACGCGTATGTTCTGTTCTTTTGGTGATCAATGGTAGTATTTCACGAACACCAATTTCTGTGGCTTTTTCAAGCAGCCATTCAAAACGACTGGCATTCTTCAATAAAGAAATACCCAGGTGAATGTTTTTGGCAGGCGGAACTGTATGAGCAGGTTGCTGTAATAAGACTACTGTTCTTTTTTTATCCTCGCTTACAATCGATGCCGTATACAATAAGCCTTTTCCATTGGTAAGCTGTAGGAGCTCACCGGTTTTCATGCGTAGAACCTGTATGCAATGTTTGCTCGACTCTTCGCTCAGTGTGAAATGTGTACCGGATAGCGGTACGGAAGGCTCGTAAAAAAAAGGGAGAGACATAGTAAAAGTAATGTGGAATATCGAACATCGAATGTCGAAGTGTTTTTAAAGATTACTTCGATATTCGATATTCGACATTCGGTGTTCGATATTTTCTTTTAGAACGGCGTATCATTCTCAAATCCTTCATCAAAATCCCCTCCGTTCATTTTACTTCCTTTCTGTATAAACAGTTTGCTGCTGTCGCTACCGCCGCCTGCGGCGGGTGGTGTGGTAGGACCCACTGGTTTCCAGTTGCTGCCAAGACCGGCTATACCGCTGTCGCCATCCCATTCCTCAAATTTCTGAATATCCAGTTTGGCGCGCAGTTTAATCGTTTCCAGTGAACCGTTCCTGTGTTTGGCAATACGAATATGTGTTTCACCATGTGTGCTTTCGCCCTGGTCGTTACTCATTACCTCATAATATTCGGGGCGGTAAATAAACATTACCATATCGGCATCCTGCTCAATGGCACCGGATTCACGGAGATCACTCAACTGTGGCATCTTACTTTCTTTTCTTGTTTCCACCGCACGACTTAACTGGCTCAGTGCAATGATGGGAACATTCAATTCTTTGGCCAATGCTTTCAGGTTACGCGAGATATTACTGATCTCCTGTTCACGATTGCTTCCTTTATCACCAGTACCGCTCATTAACTGCAGGTAATCGATCAGTATCACACCTACATTATGTTTGTTTACCAGTCGTCTTGCTTTGGCACGGAACTCGAAGATGTTCAATGCAGCTGTGTCATCGATATATATCGGTGCGGTTTCTAATTTTTTAATCCCCTTGCTGAGTAACTGTTCATATTCGTAGTTCTCTAATTTACCGCGACTGATCTTTTCCATTTTGATCTCGCTCTCTGCACTTAAGATCCGTTGTACCAATTGCGAGGCGCTCATTTCCAAAGAGAAGAAAGCAACCGGTACGGGTTTGGTAGGATGTAAGGCAGCATTGCGCGCCAGGTTCAATGCAAAAGCGGTTTTACCAACGGAAGGTCTTGCCGCTAATATGATAAGATCGGTAGGCTGCCATCCGTAAGTGATGCGGTCCATGGTTGGGAAGCCACTTGGCACACCGGAAATGTCTTCGGTCTTTGTTCTCAGTTCATCAATCCTGTTGATCGTTTTTGCCAGCACGTTACCGATATCTTCAAAATTCTTTTTAAGGTAGTTGTTGGTGATGTTGAACATCTTTGTTTCACTATCATCCAGCAGGTCAAATACATCGGTACTGTCTTCATACGCATCGCCAATAATCTCACCACTGATACGGATCAGTTCACGCTGTATAAATTTCTGGAGAACGATACGCGCATGCGCATCAATATTAGCAGTGGATACAACCGAGTTGGTTAATTTGGTTACATAGTAAGGACCACCAACGGCATCCAGCTGTTCACGCATTTTCAATTCTTCCACTACGGTAAGAATATCAATGGGCATACTTTTCTGCTGCAGCCCCTGCATGGCTTTAAAGATGAGCTGGTTGGCCTCAACATAAAAGCATTCCGGTTTGATAATTTCTGTAACCGTATCAAAAGCACTTTTTTCCAGCATGATAGCACCGAGAACCGCTTCCTCCAGCTCTTTGGCCTGGGGCGGTACTTTGCCGTACACCATTGTGCTCATATCTATTGAGGGCTTTCTTCTCTTTCGGTCTTTATTCAGGCTGGTCAGATCCATAATGCTATTCGTTCAATTCGGTATATAAAATCAATTTGTTCTTATTTGCAGGGCATCTATCCAGTGTTACCGAATTGTTACCAACCAACTAAGGGGTAGCGAATATATGGGGCAGGAGATGGTATTGGAAATTTTTTTTCGGCAATTTTCATCCACAGCCTATTCAGGCTATATCCACAGGGTCGAACGCGCTATTCACACAATTTAGCACGCTTATCCACGAAAAGCAAAAGTTTTCAGACCGTTTGCACCAATAATACACATTTTGTTGTGCAGAAAGAATTCTCGGGGTGTTATGGCTTTTGAGTCCGAAATGCCGTAACTGCCAGAGGCAATTAGCGGATTTACGGATTAGCGAATTCGCGGATTTTGAATAGGGATTTGGGTATAATCTGCCAATAGAAAATCCGCAAATTCGCTAATCCGCTAATTCGCAAATCAAAACCCTATTTTTGCCCTGTAAAGCATAAGGAAACATGACGATCAGTTATAATTGGTTAAGCGAATACCTGCCGGAGGCGATTGAGCCTGAAAAGCTGTCTAAAATACTTACATCCATAGGGTTAGAAGTGGAGAGCCTGGAGCGGTACGAACGTATAAAAGGCGGGTTGGCCGGGCTGGTAACAGGAGAAGTACTGGAATGCGTTCCACATCCCAATGCTGATAAATTAAAGCTGACCAAAGTAAATATTGGCGCAGAAGAACCCTTACAGATCGTTTGCGGAGCAGCGAATGTTGCAGCAGGACAAAAAGTTGTAGTGGCACCCGCCGGTGCTACTATTTACCCATTAACGGGTGAGCCCTTAACCATGCGCGTAGCCAAGATCCGTTCGGTGGAGAGCTACGGAATGATCTGTGCGGAAGATGAAATTGGTATTGGCTCAAGTCACGAAGGAATTATTGTTTTACCTGCCGATACTGTTCCGGGCACACCTGTAGCCCATCTCTTTAAACCTTATTCTGACTGGATCTACGAGATTGGTCTCACTCCTAACCGAATGGATGCAATGAGTCACATCGGAGTTGCAAGGGATGTTTGTGCCTACCTCACACACCATCAAAAAGAAGCACGTCCCATCAGCCCGTTTGCCAATGGCTTTAAACCCGATCAGGCAGGCGAACCTATTGCCATTACTATTGAAGATACAACTGCCTGCGAACGCTATGCAGGGGTTAGCATACACGGGGTAACCGTTAAAGAATCGCCACAATGGCTGAAAGACCGGTTAACATCTATCGGTCTCCGCACCATTAATAATATTGTTGACATTACCAATTTCATCCTGCATGAAACAGGACAACCGTTGCATGCTTTTGATGCAGATGCGATAAAAGGGAATAAGGTGATCGTAAAAAAATTACCTGCCGGAACTCTCTTCGTTACGCTTGATGAAAAAGAAAGAAAACTCAGCAGCGAGGACCTGATGATCTGCAATGCAGAAGAACCGATGTGTATTGCAGGTGTGTTTGGTGGGATGAAAAGTGGTGTAAAAAATACGACCACTAATATTTTCCTGGAAAGTGCCTGGTTTCACCCGGTTACTATCCGCAAAACATCTGTGAGCCATAACCTGCGCACAGATGCGGCTACCCGTTTTGAAAAAGGGGTGGACATTGCCAATACCGTGAATGTTTTAAAAAGAGCCGCTATACTTATCAAAGAAATAGCCGGGGGAGAGATCATTGGCGATGTTCTGGACGTATATCCCGATCCGCAACCGAAAGTGGAAGTGACCCTGAAGAACCACTACCTGAAAAAGTTAAGCGGAAAAAATTATCATTCCGATAAGATCAAACGAATCCTTACCAGTCTTGGGTTTGAGATCGTGCGCGAAGGTCTGGATGAGATCCGTGTTGCCGTTCCTTATAACAAACCCGATATCACCATCCCTGCTGATATCGTAGAAGAAATATTACGGATAGACGGGTTGGATAATATCGAGATCCCTTCTTCTATCACCATCAGTCCCGCAGTAGAACTGGCGGGGCAAAAAGAAGTATTGAAAGAAAAAATGGCGGGATTCCTGGTAGGGCAGGGCTTCATTGAGATCTTTACCAACTCGATCACTAACAGTCATTATTTTGACGAAAGTGTATTGGCAACTACGGTAAAGATGATCAACAGCCTTAGTGCAGAATTGGACGTTTTACGCCCATCCATGCTGGAAACGGGTCTGGAATCGATCTCTTATAATATTAACCGGAAAAATAATAACCTCCGCTTTTTTGAATTCGGTAAGACCTATCTTTCAGAAGCTGTTGGCAGCTATAGTGAAGAAGAACATCTTTGCTTATACACTACCGGCTTACAGCATGAAGATGCCTGGAAAGAAAAAGGAAGGCAACAGGATTTTTATAGTATCAAAGGTGTTAGCACCGCGTTGCTGGCAGTGTGCGGGTTAACTGCACTGCAGTTTGAGAAAGCGGACGAAGAAGGACTTGTATTGAATATTTACAACGGCAAACAATGGCTGGGTAAATTGATGGAAGTAGCCAAAGATAAAGCCGCTGCGTTTGATATAAAGCAACCGGTATTTGTACTGGATCTGCATGTATCGGCACTTTTAAAAGCTGTTGAAAAAAATAAGATCAGTTACCGCGAGGTAAATAAGTTCCCCGTGATGCAGCGTGACCTTGCGTTGGTAGTTAGTCGCGCTACAACCTATGAATCCATTGAGAATGTGGTGAAAAAGGTAAAGCTGAATAAACTGAGAGATATGCGCCTGTTTGATGTATTTGAAAGCGATAAACTGGGCACAGATAAAAAATCGATGGCGGTTAGTTTTCTTTTTTCGGATGATGAGAAAACGCTGACCGATAAAGAAGTGGATGCAATGGTATTGAAACTGGTACAGGGTTTTGAAACTGACCTTTCAGCCGAGATCCGCAAATAAAAAACAACAATGGTTGAACTAGATCTCCAGATAAAAAACATACAGGATAAACTTCAGCAATTACTGAAGCAACACCAACTGCTGCAAAAGGAAAACGGGAAACTGAAAAAGGAACTAGAAAAAACGCAATCCCTTAACCAGGAGAAAGAAGCAACGCTCAATGCCCTGAAGCAACAGGTAGATGTATTGAAACTGGGATCCGGCAATCTTGATGCAAACGAAAAGAATGCACTCGGGAAGCGGATCGATACCTATTTAAAAGAGATCGATAAATGTCTTGCTTTACTGAATACCTGATGCCATGCCTGAACTGATACCTGTTAATATCCTGATCGCCGACCGCAGCTACCGCCTCAAAATTGAGCCGGAAGAAGAAGAAATGGTCCGCAGATCAGCCGCTGCCATCAATGACAAAATCACCGAGTTCAAAACAAACTTTGCCGGCAAGGATATGCAGGATTATGTATCCATGGCACTCCTCTCATTCGTCACAGACCGCAATACTGCCGGTATCGACCAGGTAAAATGGGAAGATGCGGTCAGTAAGTTGTCCGCATTGGAAAAATTAATGGACAAAGCCCTTGATGGCGGACAAAATATTGAATAACGAATATCGAATGTCGAAGTGTACCCCTACTTCGACATTCGGCGTTCGATATTCGATATTGGTATTTCTACCTTATCTTCGTACCTTATCATTTACTTATTAAAAGAAAATGAGATATAAGCGCGCTTATATGATTGTGAACTATTCTAAAAATTGCCAACACCATGGATCAGAATGTATTATTTATAATAATTGGAGTCACTGCGTTAATTGTGGGACTCATAGCGGGTAGATTATTTTTCGCTAAAAACACCAAAAAACAGGTTGAAGAAGCAGAAAGTCTTGCACAGAATATCCTGAAAGAGGCCGAATTAAGGGCCGAAACCATCAAAAAGGAAAAGCAGCTGGAGGCTAAGGAACGCTTTATTCAGCTGAAAGCCGATCATGAAAAAGAGGTGATCGAACGTAACCGTAAGGTTGTTGATGCCGAAAACAGGATCAAACAAAAAGAATTATCTGCTACACAAAAAGAAATTACGCTTGATAAGCAAATCAAGGATAACGAAGTATTGAAAGAAAACCTGGCTAAGCAGACAGAGGTTGTAATCCAGAAAAAGTCGGAGCTCGAAAAGCACCAGGAAGAGCATCTCCGCAGGTTGGAAAAGATCGCTAACCTGACCGCAGAGGAGGCAAAAACACAGATCATCGATAGCCTGAAGGCAGTGGCACATACACAGGCGCTGGGTCTTCAGCAAGAGATTATCGAGGAAGCCAAATTAAAGGCCAACAAAGAGGCGCGTAAGATCGTTATCCAATCGATTCAGCGAACTGCTGCGGAGGTTACCATAGAAAATACGGTTACGGTATTCAATCTTGAGTCGGACGAGATCAAGGGTCAGATCATTGGTCGTGAGGGTCGTAATATCCGTGCCATTGAAGCGGCAACGGGTGTTGACCTGATTGTTGATGACACACCGGAAGCGATCATCCTTTCATCATTTGATCCATTGCGTAGAGAGATCGCGCGCTTAAGTCTTCAGCGCCTGGTATCGGATGGTCGTATCCACCCGGCCCGTATTGAGGAAGTGGTAGAAAAAACAAGGAAGCAACTGGAAGAGCAGATCATGGAGATAGGAGAAAGGACCGTGATAGAAATGGGTATCCATGGCTTACATAAAGAACTGATCCGGTTGGTAGGAAAGATGCGTTTCCGTTCATCTTATGGGCAGAACTTATTGATGCATAGTCGCGAAACAGCTAATCTCTGCGCGGTAATGGCAGCGGAACTGGGTATGAATCCGAAACTGGCCAAAAGAGCCGGTCTGTTGCATGATATCGGTAAAGTGCCTGATGAGGAAACAGAATTGACACACGCATTGTTAGGGGCCAAGCTGGCCGAAAAATATGGTGAGAACCCGGCTGTAGTGAATGCGATCGGAGCCCACCACGATGAAATGGAAATGCAATACGTGATTTCCCCGATTATCCAGGCTTGCGATGCCATCAGTGGTGCAAGACCGGGAGCCCGCCGCGAGATCATGCAGCAATACCTCCAAAGAATCAAGGACCTCGAAAATATGGCACTTACGTATCCAGGGGTAGAAAAAGCCTACGCCATACAAGCCGGCAGGGAATTACGTGTAATCGTAGAAGCCGACAAAGTAACGGATATGGACAGCGATAAACTCAGCTTTGAGATAGCCCAGAAAATACAGACAGAAATGACGTATCCGGGTCAGATTAAAGTAACTGTGATCAGGGAGAAGAGGGCTGTTAACGTAGCCAGGTAAGGAAAAGCCTAAAAAAAACTTGTTTTTTAACCAGCAGCGGCCTACCTTTGCCGTCCGCAAAAATCAAAAGTTATGGACGCAGCAGTTCAATTTGTACACGATCAATTAACAACGCAGAAAACTCATCCTAAGTTTAAAGCCGGTGATAACATTACCGTTAACTATAAAATTGTGGAAGGTGGTAAAGAACGTATCCAGAGCTTCCGTGGCGATGTGATCAAATTACAGGGAAATGGTGCTACTGCTTCATTTACTGTACGTAAGATCTCAGACGGCGTAGGTGTTGAGCGTTTGTTCCCTATTCTCTCTCCTAATATCGATTCTATCTTATTAAATAAGACCGGTAAAGTACGTCGTGCTAAATTATACTACCTGCGTGAGCGTAGTGGAAAAAGTGCCCGTATCAAGGAAAAAAGATTCTAAGAGCCGGATCTCTATCCATTTCGTATATAAATGCGGAAGTTTGTTCAGGCAGACTTCCGCTTTTTTATTCGGTGAATACCCGAATAAGATTAACAATAATTAATTAAAAGGCACCTGTTTTGCCTTAACTTTGATACTCTTAAAACAAAAATTATGGGCAACTTAGGATTTCAGGAAATATTGCTGATCGCAGTAGTAGTACTTGTTTTATTTGGTGGAAGAAAAATCCCCGAGTTTATGAGAGGCCTTGGAAAAGGTATCCGTGAATTTAATGATGCAAAAGACAATGTGAAAAAAGAATTGGAAGAAGGCATCAAAGAAAAAGATAAAACACCCACTACCCCGGTAGCTTAATCAGTTATTATTTCTCTAAAAGCATTTTAGCCTTTGTTTCGGTACAGCACAATCAAAGACTATCATACAGCATTACAGAACGGCCAAACCACTTGCGTGGAGGCCGTTCATTCTTATTTAGGGGCTATCCGTTCCAAACCCTCTCTCAATGCGTTTCTTGAAGTATACGAAGAAGAAGCGCTGGAACGTGCAGCAGCACTGGATAAATTAACGGCGACTTCATTTGCACCACTACATGGTGTGGTGGTGGGATTGAAAGATGTGATCAGTTATCAAGGACATCATCTCTCTGCCGGATCCCATATTCTCGAAAATTTTACAGCCATTTATAATGCTACCGCAGTAGATAAATTACTCGCAGCAGGTGCCATCATTATCGGCCGCCAGAACTGCGATGAATTTGCCATGGGAAGCAGCAACGAAAATTCTGCTTATGGTGTTGTAAGAAATGCACTCGATGAAACAAGGGTTCCCGGTGGTTCATCAGGCGGATCAGCCGTAGCTGTTCAGGCAGGGTTATGCATGATTAGTTTGGGTAGTGATACAGGGGGCTCTGTTCGCCAACCTGCAGATTTTTGCGGCGTAGTAGGATTGAAACCAACCTACGGTCGTGTTTCCCGCTATGGGCTGATCGCCTATGCTTCTTCCTTCGACCAGATAGGGATCTTTGCCCATTCTGTAGAAGATGCTGCAACAGTTTTGGCAATAATTGCGGGACAAGATGCATTCGATAGTACAGTTTCTCAAAAAGAAGTGCCGGATTACGTTGCGCAACTCGAGCAAGAAAAAAAGACCTACCGTATCGCCTATTTCAAACAGGCTTTGGAACATCCCGGTCTGGACCCCGCTATCCGGTCAGAAATTGAAGCCTTTATCAAAAAAATAACAGATCTCGGTCATTCAGTTGAACCCGTTGATTTTGAGTTACTTGAATATATTGTTCCCGTTTACTACGTGTTAACTACCGCAGAAGCATCCAGTAACCTTTCCAGGTATGACGGCGTAAAATTTGGCTACCGCGCAAAGGGCGAAGGAATGGACCTGACAGAATTATATAAAGCTACCCGCAGCGAAGGATTTGGAAAAGAAGTTCAGCGCAGGATATTATTGGGCACTTTTGTTTTGAGTGCCGGATATTTTGATGCCTATTATGCTAAAGCTCAACAGGTTAGAAGGATATTGAGCGATCGTACCCGCGAGATATTTTCAGATTACGATGCCATTATTTTACCCACAGTTCCTTCACCCGCTTTTAAGATCGGGGAGAAGACCAGCGACCCGGTTGAAATGTTCCTCGCAGATATTTATACCGTATTCGCCAACCTGGTAGGAATACCTGGGATTTCCATTCCTCTCTTTAAACATCCCAATGGGATGCCGTTTGGTCTCCAGGTAATGACTTCTCATTTTGATGAGGTATCTTTGCTCCGCTTGTCCAAACAGCTCACAGAAGCGTCTACACAGGCTTAACAGCTAATTGTGCAATGGTTCGGTCTACATATCAATAATCACATCTCACTCACCAAACTGGTATTGGTGGGTTTTGCTTTTGTGGCAGGGAGCTTCGGTGCCATGTCGTTCATCCCTTCCGAATCCTCCGATCCCGTTACCGATTCCACTGTAAATAACAAAAACGCTTTCAAGAGTCTTTTTACGAATAACCGCTTTGATGCCTCCAAACCTTACGCCACCCAGCTGAATCCCAGGGCGGTTTCTTTTGTAGAGGAGTATATCAGGAAACAGGGCAAAGAGCTTGAGCGGATGAAATTATGGGGTAAACCTTATTTTGACCTTTACGATAATATCCTCGACATCTATTCTATTCCCAAAGAAATGAAATACCTGAGCGTGATAGAAAGTCACCTTACACCGGGACTGGTATCATGGGCCGGGGCAGTAGGACCCTGGCAATTGATGGATTATGAAGCAAAGCGATTTGGCCTACGCGTTGGAAGGAATGATGAGCGCATGGATTTTTATAAAAGCACCCATGTTGCTGCGCGCTTAATGAAAGAATTGTATAAAGAATTTGGAGACTGGCTGCTGGTGGTGGCAGCCTATAACGGCGGAGCAGGAAGAGTAAGACAGGCGATCCGCAAAGCGGGCTCAAGGGATTTCTGGCAATTGCAATATTATCTGCCGGAAGAAACGCGTAATCACGTAAAAAAATTCATCGGCACGCATTTTCTGTTTGAAGGTGGTGGTGGCTGGACGACGATGACAGCGAGTGAAACACAGATTCAAAAAGCGGCAAAACCTGTTGTGCTGGCATTGAGCGAAGAAGAATTGGCAAAAACAACGATAACAGAAATAAGCGGGCGATATAATTCTGCCATTGTTGCTGCAGGTTTAACGATCGACATCCATGAGTTCAATAAATGGAACCCGAATTTCGACAGGTCTTTATCAGAAGGTAAAAAATACCCCATGCGTTTGCCGAAAGATAAGGCGATGATGTTTGAGGCGAATAAAGGAAATTTGTTGATGCAGTCTATACGAGCCTTATTACAGGGGCAGATCTGATTTTTTTGCCACAGAAGCACTGAAATTAGAAATTCAGTGCTTCTGTGGCATTTCTTTTTAACTCAATACTTTTTTAATCGCTTCCGCTTTCAACAAACATTCTTCATATTCTTTCTCTGCATCACTATAAAAGGTAATTCCTCCACCCACTAAATAAGAGAGGTATTCAGTTTCTGCATTATAAAGAATACTTCTGATCACAACATTGAAATCAAAATCTTTATCGGGACTGATATATCCTACTGCCCCGGAATAGATGCCACGTTTTGTTTGTTCATATTGTTCGATCAGTTCCATTACCCTTCTTTTTGGCGCACCGGTCATACTCCCCATGGGGAAAGTTGCGTTCACGATATCTGCAAGGTCTAATCCTTCTTCGAGTTTGCCTGAGATCGTTGAGATCATTTGGTGTACCTGCGGGAAACTGTAGACACCAAATAATTCATCCACCTTTACAGTGCCCTCTTTGCAGATCCTGCTGAGATCGTTTCGTACAAGGTCTACCACCATTACATTTTCACTTTTATCTTTTTCACTTTTACCCAAGGCCTGTTTCAATGCATCGTCAGCAAATGAATCGGTAAGATCTCTTTTAAAAGTTCCTTTGATGGGTTGAGAAATGATTGTATCTCCTTTTTTCTGGAGATAGCGTTCGGGGCTGGCGCAGAGAACATACTTATCATCCATTTTATAAAAGCAGGAAAAGGGGTTAGGCGATAAGGCTGTTAGCTGGCTGTATACTGCCAGCGCATCGATCTTGGCACCGGTGCCAAAAAACTCCTGGCAGAAATTAAGCTCGTAACAATCACCCCGCAAAATATGTTGCTGTATGGCTTTGACCGATGAGAGATAGGCTTCTTTTGAAATGCGCGGTTGGATAGAAACTGTCCATGGTCTATGGTCCATAGACCATGGACTACTTACTATCTCATCAAAAATAGTAGCCGGGTCACTGACAAGTGTAGAAATAACTAACTGGTCAGCGCTTAACTGCAACACCGTTTCCGGCACAAAGAAAAAAAGATCCGGGAAGCCAATATGATCGGGATGGTTAGACTGTAAAGGGGCTACCTGGTTCTTGATATCGTAATTAATATGACCGAAGATCCAGTCGTTGTTTTCTTTCAGAAACTCACTAAAAGCACTCAGTCCCTTTTCATCGATGGTAAATGTTTTTACAGCACCCACAGCAGCCAGGCATTCCACCGATTGATAGGCGGAGGAATAATGATGGTTATCCAGAAAAGAACAAATGTTGAACCGGTTAGCCCAGTTCAACATTTGCTTTTTGAATGTATCAATATCGGTAATGGAGAATGTAGTGGTTGTTCTCAAAAATCATCATCTTCATCATCATCAAATCCGCCACTCTTATCGTTGAAAAGATCAAACTCTTTAAAGTCCTCATCCAGTTTAAAGTCGTCCTCTTCCTCGCCTTTCTTTTTAGAAGGACCGGCGGCTTTCCCTGCCCCACCTTTACTCTTGGGAATATCGAACTCGTCAAAGTCAGGATCCCAATCGTCTTCTTCTTCGCCTTTTTCCCAGTCGTCATCTTTTTCCTCGGGTGCATCATCTTCTTCATCATCGTCATCAGACTTTGATTTCTTTCCCGATGCTTTCGGAGAAGATTTCTTGGAAGGTTTGGCATCTACTTCATCGTCATCATCGATGTCGTCAATATCATCATCTTCTTCTAATTGCTTTTTGCTTTTAGGAGATGGTTTTGATTCAGCAGTCTTAGGTGCTGTTGTCTTCGGGGCGGATTTATTATCCTTATCAGATTTCGGTGCCATATTTCTAATAAGATTGGTTGCGTAAATTTTCAACGCAATTTATTATTAACCAAAAAAATTTTTCAATCACAAAACAGATGCCAGTTATCATTAAATATGAACGATCTGGTCGCGGCCAGGCCCGTTTGAAACATATTTAACAGGAGCACCTATATAGTTGTTGATATATTCAATATACTCATGCATGGTTTTTGGTAAAACAGACGCTTCCCTCATCTGGGTCGTATCCATGTTCCATCCTTTAAATGCTTCCAGTACCGGATCAATTTTTATGCCGGACATCTGGAACGGGATCTCACGCGTTTCTTTTCCATTAATACCATATGCCGTACATACTTTCAATTCATTAAATGAATCGAGCACATCGGCTTTTGTCATAATAACCTGGGTAACGCCATTCAGCATACAGGCATATTTCAGGGCCACGAGGTCGATCCATCCGCAACGGCGCGGGCGACCGGTGGTGGCGCCAAACTCGCTGCCTATTTTCCTCAATTCTTCACCGGTAGCATCTTCCAGTTCTGTTGGAAAAGGTCCGCCACCCACACGTGTACAATAAGCTTTGGTTACACCCATCACTTCATTAATCTGTTTTGGAGAAACCCCCAGCCCTGTACAAACACCTGCCGAAATAGTATTGGAAGAAGTAACAAAAGGGAAAGTACCGAAGTCAATATCCAGCATACTTCCCTGCGCACCCTCTGCCAATACTTTTTTTCCTGCACTGATCTGGTTATTGATAAAGTATTCGCAATTCACCACATTAAGTGTTTTCAGGAACTCAAGTGCTTCAAAAAATTCTTCTTCCCAGGCCGAGATATCTTCAATAAAATGAAAATTATCCAGCAGTTTCTGGTGCTTCAAACGAAGCTTGATGTATTGTGATGTAAAATTTTTATTGAGAAGATCCCCAACGCGGATGGCGTTGCGACCGGTCTTATCCATATACGCAGGACCAATCCCTTTTAAAGTAGATCCTATTTTGCTTTCGCCTTTTGAAAGCTCCGAAGCCTTATCCAGTGCGCGGTGTGTAGGAACAATGATATTGGTTCTTTCAGAAATAAAAAGATTCTTCTTAACATCAATGCCGTGAGCAGCTACAGCATCACATTCTCTTTTTAAAGTAACCGGGTCAAGTACAACACCATTACCAATCACATTGATCTTGTTCTGATGAAAAATGCCGGAAGGGATCTGGTGCAGCACCATTTTCTTTCCTTCTACGTACAAAGTATGACCCGCATTCGGGCCACCCTGGAAACGCGCAATAATATCATAATTGGGTGCAAAATAATCAACAATCTTACCCTTGCCTTCATCACCCCATTGTAAGCCCAGAATTACATCAACCATAAAATTCTTTTGAATCGCGACAAAAGTAAGTGATAGTTTGTTAACTCAGCGTTTCCGCATCAAAACGATCAACTGTTTGTATTCCGTTGAGCGATTTAAGCCTGACAACAAGCTCTTCCAATTCTTCTTTGTCGTGCACAAACACTTTAATGGTTCCTTCAAACAGTCCTTCCCTCGACTCGATAGTGAGCCCCGCGATGTTGATGCGCAGGTCGCCGCTGATGACATTGGTAATTTTATTAATAACACCCACATCATCCAGCCCAACGATTTTGAGACCTGTGAGGAATGAGATCTCTTTATTTTTCGCCCATTTTGTTTTTACAACCCGGTGACCATAATTGGCCAGTAGCTGCGTGGCATTTGGGCAACTTGTTCTGTGTATGATCAGACCTTTTCCTGTGCTCACAAAGCCAAACACATCATCTCCGGGAATCGGATTGCAGCATTTGGCAAGATTATACATGATCTTATCACTACTTTCTCCAAAGATGATCAGTTCAGAATCTTTTTTGCTGTATGTTTTCTGATGCGCGGTTTCCGGAACCACCTCTGTGATAACCGGTTTTGGTTTCGGGATCTCAATTTTATCGCCCAGCACCTGGAAGTCTTTCAGCTCCCGGAGGTCAATCGCTTTTGTGGCGATCTTATAATGCAGATCAAGTGAAGAGGGAACCTTATAAAATTGTACCAGCTCTTCGATATTTGAATAGTTATAAGCGGCACCCAATGCCTCCAGTTTCCGCTGAAGGGTGTACTTCCCATCTTCCGCTATTTTTCTTTTTTCTTCACGAAGTGCATCCTTTATCTTACTTTTTGCTTTGGCAGTTACCACAAATCCCAGCCAATCTTCCGAAGGTTTTTGTTTGTTGCTGGTAATGATCTCCACCTGGTCGCCACTTCGTAATTTATGACTGATGGGTACCAGCTTATGATGCACTTTGGCACCGATACATTTTGTTCCGATGGCAGAGTGGATGGAGAACGCAAAATCGAGAGCGGTACTGCCGGTAGGCAACATTTTCACTTCCCCCTTTGGCGTATACACATAAATTTCTTCCGCAAGGAATGAGGTTTTGAAATCCTGCAGGAAGTCCACCCCGTCTGTATCCTGTGTGCTCAGCACTTCCCTGATCTGACCGAACCATTTATCAAAACGGTCCTCATCATTACTGCCCTCTTTATACTTGTAATGCGCGGCAAGTCCTTTTTCGGCGATCTCATTCATCCGTTTTGTACGGATCTGCACCTCCACCCATTTCCCCTGTGGTCCCATCACCGTTGTGTGCAAAGCTTCGTAACCATTATTCTTCGGGTTGCTCAGCCAGTCGCGCATCCGTTCAGGGGAAGGGATGTATTCATCGGTGATCATGGAATATACTTTCCAGCAATCTTCTTTTTCTTTTTCAGGCGGAGAGTCGAGTATTACGCGGATCGCAAAGAGATCGTAAACTTCCTCAAAAGCAACCGCTTTCTTTTTGATCTTGTTCCATATGGAGTGAATACTTTTTGGCCGGCCATAGATCTCAAAATTAAAACCTGCTGCGGCTAATTTGTCTTTCAGCGGGCGGATGAACTCATTGATATAGCGAGTTCTTTCGCGCTTGGTCTCAGCTAATTTGCGGGCTATGTCGCGATAAGCCTCGGGATCCATGTATTTCATGGAAAGATCCTCGAGTTCGGTTTTAATATTGTACAGGCCCATCCTGTGGGCAAGCGGTGCATATACCCAGATGGTTTCTGAAGCGATCTTCAACTGTTTCTCACGTTTCATGTGATCAAGGGTCCGCATATTGTGGAGCCTGTCTGCGAGCTTTATGAGGATCACCCTTGGGTCATCGGTGAGCGTAAGCAGGATCTTTTTAAAATTCTCGGCCTGCTGGCTGGTGTTCGTATCTATTACATTTGAGATCTTGGTAAGACCATCAACGATCTTTGAGATTTCGATGCCGAATTCCCTTTCAACATCTTCGAGGGTAATGTCGGTGTCTTCTACAGTATCATGTAATAAAGCGCAGATCGTACTCCTTACCCCCAACCCGATCTCTTCTACGCAGATCATGGCTACTGCGATGGGGTGCAGTATATAGGGCTCGCCGCTTTTACGGCGCATGGTTTTATGCGCTTCGGCAGCCATTTCAAAAGCCTGCCGTACCAGTTCTTTATCACCTTTTTTAAGTTTTGGCCGGAGACTCCGCAACAGGGCACGGTAATGCCTGATAATCTCATTTTTCTCCTGTTCCGCATTGAGATTATATTTCGGGAGAACTTCTTCTACAAAGGTTTCTGGCACGGGTTCCATAGGTAACCAAAGATACGGAAAAGGAGGGGTAAGTGGTAAGGGATAAGGGTTAAGTAATGCGGACAATTTCTTATCCCTTATCCCTTACCACTTACCCCTTTTTTTTTGTATTCTTTATAGTCGGCAATACCTTCATTAAGCAGACCATTATCTTTGCAGTCTATTATGAGCGAGCAGACGAAAAAGAAAGTATTTAATGTTTCGGTCCTGGGAAGGGTATTCCGGTTTGTAAGGCCTTACCGTTCCTTTTTTTATGTAAGTCTTTTGCTGGCGGTAGTAATGGCGGTGTTTGCTCCTATACGGCCTTACCTCATCCAGATGACCATTGATAAGGCTACCGGGAAAGCGGTACATATACCTCATTGGCTGGAAACCTTATTATTTACAGATGGTTTAGGGGATGCAACACGGTTTATTATTGCGGTAAGTATGTTCCAGGTCGTGTTCCTGTTTATAGAAACTGCGGTGCGCTTCTTTTTTACATTTATTACGGCACGCATGGGGCAAAGTGTGGTAAAGGATATGCGGATAGCGGTGTATGAAAAGATAGTGGGACTGAACCTGAGTCAGTTTGATAAAACGCCGATCGGTACGCTTACCACGAGAACCATCAATGATATTGAAAGTATCAATGATATTTTTTCAGACGGATTGATACCCATTATTGCCGACCTGCTTACGATCTTCTTCACATTGGGAACTATGTTCTGGATAGATTGGAAGCTCACGCTGATCAGCCTTGTTTCGTTCCCGATCATGATCATTGCAACGTACTATTTTAAAGAAAGCGTGAATAAAAGTTTTATCCGAGTGCGGAACGCAGTGGCGGCATTAAATGCTTTTGTGCAGGAGCATATTACCGGTATGCAGGTAGTGCAGGCATTTGCAGCGGAGGACAGGGAGTTTGCAAAATTCAATAAAATAAATTCCGAACACCGGAACGCCAATATCAAAGCCATTTTTGCTTATTCGGTATTCTTTCCGATCGTGGAAGTGGTGCTGGCTATCAGTACCGGGTTATTGGTCTGGTGGGTGGCAGATAAATCGATTGATGCGGGTTTGCTGGTCGCTTTTATTTTGTATCTCAACCAGATCTTTCGTCCATTGAGGGTGATAGCGGATAAGTTCAATGTACTGCAGATGGGATTGATAGCAGCGGAACGTGTATTTAAAGTGCTGGACAATGAAGATTTTACGGCACCATCGTCTGAGAATGCCTATGCGCCTGAGAAGGTAAGGGGGCAGATAGCTTTTAAAGAAGTGTCTTTTGCCTACAACGAACCGAATTATGTACTCAGGAACATCAACTTTGAGGTGAAAGCAGGGGAAACTGTGGCATTGGTGGGACATACCGGCAGCGGTAAAACATCGATCATCAGCTTACTGAACAGATTATATCATATACAAAAGGGTGCGATTGAAATTGACGAGGTAAATATCGAAACCTATGACCTGGGTCTCCTTCGCAAGAATATAGGCGTGGTATTGCAGGATGTGTTCCTGTTTTCGGGTTCGGTAATGGATAATATCACATTACGGAACCCTCATATTAGCCGCGAACAGGTGATCAGTGCAGCCAAAATGATCGGCGTGGATGAATTCATTATGCAGCTCCCGGGCGGGTATGATTATGATGTGATGGAGCGGGGAAATACACTAAGCCTGGGGCAGCGGCAGCTGCTCTCATTTATACGCGCACTTTTGTACGATCCGGCCATCCTGATCCTGGATGAGGCTACGTCATCTATCGATACGGAAAGTGAGCAACTGATTGAAAAGGCGATCGATACGCTGATCTCGGGAAGGACGTCTATCGTGATCGCTCATAGACTGTCAACTATCCGGAAAGCTAATAAGATCATTGTACTTGATAAGGGGGAGGTTAAAGAAATGGGAACTCATACAGAGTTGTTGGCATTGGGCGGATTTTATGCTAAATTGCATGAGATGCAGTTTGAGAAAAAGAAGACTGTATTGGTTTAGTAATGCAACAAGAAGATCAACATATCAAATCGGAAAATCAGGTGCAGGAACCAGCGCCTGTTTATGGTTTTGTATCTAAATCAGAGGAGGAAAAATTGATAGAAGACATCTTCCGTCCTGATATAGAAAAGCTGCAGTTGTTTACACAAATGCTCCGCAGAAATGCTTCCCTGAATAAAGCGGTTATTACGCATAAGTAATATTATTTTATGGACGTTTTAGATGAAGAGCTTATACGTTTCTGGCGTGTATTTAATAATAACCATGTGAAATATATCATGGTTGGAGGATTGGCTACCCGGTTTCACGGGTATAGCAGGGCAACAGATGATCTTGATATCTGGATAGAAGAAACCCTGGAAAACAGAAGAAATCTAAGAAAAGCCTTCGCCGAACTTGGTTATGGTGACTTTGAGTCTATTGAAACAATGCAATTTGTTCCGGGTTGGACCAGTTTTAATGCTGCAGGTATCGAGCTTGATATTATGACTGAAATGAAAGGTATCGAAAATGAAACATTTACCGACTGCCTCAAAATGGCTTCAACCTCAGATCTGGAAGGGGTTTTGGTCCCCTTTTTACATATTAATCATCTGATAGCCAACAAAAAAGCAGTAAACAGGCCAAAGGATCAGTTAGATGTAATTCAGCTCGAAAAGATCAAGGAAATTCGCGAAAAAAATCCCAGATAATCAACCTAAGATTTTCTCTTTTTTCTCCCCTTTCCCTTAGGCTTTTCCGGCCCATCCCCCTATCTTTGCCGCAAATTTAGAAACAGGTATGTTGTTCAGAAGCGTGAAATATTTACTGGTAACGGGTTTCAGCCTTTTTGCACTTGCTTTTTCCTCTCCTTCGTTTGCACAGGATTCAGCTCATCATGAGGGTCATGCAGCTACGGAAGAGAAAAAAGAAGGCTTTAATGCTGCGGAAGTGATCTTCGGGCATATTCTTGATAATCATGAGTATCATTTTACAGAATACCATGACAGTGAAGGAAAGGTTCATCATGTTTCTATCCCGCTTCCTATTATCCTTTATTCCAAAGAAAGAGGTCTTACGGCTTTCATGTCTTCGAAATTTGAACATGGGCATGCTACTTATAAAGGCTATAAAATAGAAGAAGAGAAGATTGTAGCGCTAAGAGAAGATGGTTCTGTGGAAGAAGAAGTAAAAGTGTATGACCTGTCGATGACGCGTAACGTGATCCAGATGCTGATTGGTCTTACCGTGCTTACCTGGCTGATGCTTTCTATTGCAGCTGCTTATAAAAGAGGGCAGGGCGTTACTTCGGCACCAAAAGGAAAACAGAATTTACTGGAGCCGGTTATTACGTTTGTGCGTGATGAAGTGGCAAAACCCAATCTTGGTCACAAATACGAGCAGTATTTACCTTACCTGCTCACGACTTTCTTTTTTATCCTGATCAACAATATATTCGGTCTGATACCAGGAACGGCCAATGTAACGGGCAATATTGCTTTTACAGTTGTGCTCGGGCTGATCTCGTTTGTAGTGATCATAGCCAGTACCAACAAGCATTTCTGGGCGCATATATTTAACCCACCGGGAGTGCCGGGTTTTGTAAAACCGATCCTGATCCTTGTAGAGTTCCTGGGTGTATTCATCAAGCCTTTTGCATTGATCATCCGTTTGTTCGCGAACATGGTAGCAGGTCACATCATTATCATTTGCCTGATATCACTGATATTTATTTTCGGACAGATGAATACCGTTGCCGGATGGGGAACTTCACCAGTCGCCATCGGGTTTACCGTATTTATTTATATGATCGAAGTGCTGGTGGCTTTTTTACAGGCATTCATTTTCACGAATCTGACGGCTGTGTTTATCGGGGCCGCATTTGAAGGTGGTGATCATAAAGATGAAACGATACATATTTAACCAATTTTTTTTTAACTGTAAATAAAACGATCATGAGTTTAAGTACAATTTTGTTAGATGGTGTTGCAAATGCAGGTGGTGCAGTAGGTGCAGGTCTGGCAGCGATCGGTGCAGGTTTGGGAATCGGACAGATTGGTAAAGGTGCTGTAGAAAGCATCGCACGCCAACCTGAAGCGATGAACGATATCCGCGCGAATATGATCCTTGCTGCTGCCCTTGTTGAAGGAGCTGCCTTGTTTGGAATCATCGTAGGTTTCTTGGCAATGGTGTTGAAATAACCCATTGCAACAAAAAATAAACTGTACCCTGAGCAAAGGGCGAAGGGTACAGTTTTAACCCCATTCCCCTGGGAGGGGTTTTTAGAATTGATCACAGTAATAAATTAATATAGTATGAAACTTCTTACACCGGATCCAGGGTTGTTGATATGGACGCTGTTAGCGTTTTTGATCGTTTTCTTTATACTCGCGAAAATGGCGTGGCCGGCAATCATCAAAGGATTGAAGGACAGGGAAACCAGCATCGCCGATGCGATCGCTACTGCTGAAAGAGTGAAGATAGAAATGGCAGCGTTGAAGAACGAGAATGAAGCTTTGATGCAGCAGGCGCGTGAAGAACGCAGTGTAATGATCAAGGAAGCAAAAGAGCAGACCCTGAAAATGATCGGGGAAGCAAAAGATAAGGCGAAGAGTGAGTACGACAGGATCGTTGCTGATGCACAGGTTGCCATCACCCAACAAAAAAATGCAGCTTTAACGGATGTAAAGAATCAGGTAGGTGCATTGGTGATTGAAGTAAGCGAAAAGATCTTACGCCGTGAACTGAGCAACAAATCAGAGCAGGAGAAATATATTAACGAATTGGCTGAAGGAGTAAAATTGAATTAACGAATTGCGAATTATCGGATCAGCGAATTCAAATCCGCAAATCCGTAATCCGTAAATCCGTAAATCCGCAAATAAAAGAACCATGCCGAATCCACGTTTAGCAGCACGATACGCAAAAAGCTTACTCGACCTCGCAACAGAAAAAGGTGAGCTGGAAATCGTGTATGCCGACATGAAATATTTAGCAGCAGTTTGCAGATCAAATCCTGATTTTGTAAGCCTGCTGAAAAGCCCTGTTATTAATTCAGATCAGAAGAATACGATCATTACAGCTATTACAACAGGTAAGATCAGCGAGTTGACGGCTTCCTTTAATCACCTGTTGGTGAAGAAAGGACGTGAGTTCGATCTTCCCGAAATTGCTTTTGCATTTGTTGACCAATATAACGAGATCAAAGGAATACACAGGGTGAAATTAACAACTGCGTTAGCAGTAAGTGAAGAAGTAAAGAAAGCCATACAAACAAAAGTACAAAGCGAGAAAGGCCTGGGAACCGTTGAATTGGAAACAGCGGTTGATGAAAAACTGATCGGAGGTTTTGTATTGGAGTTCAATAATAACCTGGTAGACGCAAGCATATTGCGCGATCTGAAGGATATTAAAAAGCAATTCACACAAAATCTTTTTGTACATAACATCCGGTAATTATTACCAATCATCATACGATAACTTTAAAAAGCATATAGATCATGGTAGACATTAAACCCGACGAAATATCAGCCATACTCAGGCAACAGCTTAGCAACTTCAATGCTTCAGCTGATCTTGAAGAAGTGGGTACCGTATTGCAGGTAGGTGATGGTATTGCGCGTGTATACGGCCTTAACGGTGTACGCAGTGGAGAACTGGTAGAGTTTGAAAGTGGTGTAAAAGCCATTGCCCTTAACCTTGAAGAAGACAATGTGGGTGTGGTATTGATGGGAGAGAGCGGTGATATTAAAGAAGGCGCCAAAGTAAAAAGAACCGGGCAGATCGCTTCTATTAAAGTAGGAGAAGGTGTTGTTGGTCGTGTAATCAATACATTGGGTGAGCCTATCGATGGTAAAGGTCCGCTGACTGGTGAGTTATATGAAATGCCGCTGGAGCGTAAAGCACCGGGTGTTATTTATCGTGAGCCGGTAAAGGAACCATTACAAACAGGTATCAAAGCGATTGATGCGATGATCCCCGTGGGGCGTGGACAACGTGAGCTGGTGATTGGTGACCGTCAGACCGGCAAGACCGCGATCTGTGTGGATACCATCATCAACCAGAAAGAATTTTATGATGCAGGAAAAACTGTATACTGTATATATGTAGCCATCGGTCAGAAAGCATCTACTGTTGCCGGTGTAATGAAAACTCTGGAAGATAATGGCGCTATGGCATTCACTACCATCGTGTGTGCTTCTGCATCTGATCCGGCACCATTACAGTTCTATGCACCATTTGCAGGCGCTGCGATAGGAGAGTTTTTCCGTGATACAGGTCGCCCGGCACTGATCATTTATGATGATCTGTCAAAACAGGCGGTCGCTTACCGTGAGGTATCTCTTTTGTTAAGAAGACCACCGGGACGTGAAGCATATCCAGGTGATGTATTCTATCTGCACAGCCGTTTACTGGAAAGAGCTGCAAAAGTTATTGCCAATGATGATGTAGCTAAGAACATGAATGATCTGCCTGATTCCATCAAACACCTTGTAAAGGGTGGTGGATCATTAACCGCATTACCGATTATTGAAACACAGGCAGGTGACGTATCTGCTTATATCCCAACCAACGTTATCTCTATTACAGACGGACAGATCTTTCTGGAAGGTAACCTGTTCAATGCGGGTATCCGCCCTGCGATTAACGTGGGTATCTCTGTAAGTCGCGTGGGTGGTAATGCACAGATCAAATCGATGAAGAAAGTAGCAGGTACGCTGAAACTCGACCAGGCACTTTACCGTGAGTTGGAAGCATTCTCTAAATTCGGAGGTGACCTCGATGCGGCAACCAAGAATGTAATTGATAAAGGTGCAAGAAACGTGGAGATATTGAAACAGCTCCAGTACTCACCCATGTCGGTTGAAAAGCAGGTAGCGATTATTTACCTCGGTACACAAGGTTTATTGAAAGATGTAGCGGTGAAGAAAGTAAAAGAGTTTGAAGCTCACTTCCTGTTAGAAATGGAGAATAAATTACCTGATGTCCTTGCTGAGTTCAAGAAAGGACAATTGAATGACGAGAGCATTGCCAAGATGGTGGATATGGCGAAAGGTTTGATGACACAGTACAAATAGGATCGCGGATTTCGCAGATTTTTATATGATTACAAGGATGGTCCCGAAATTTCGGGACCATTTTATTTTAGTAATACCTGATATTCAATTGTTTACGTTTTAATCAAGTTTTAAGGATGATATTTATTAAATAGTTTGGTTTATAAAATAAACTGGTCTATGTTTGTTCTGTCAAAACGAAACAACGATGAAAAAGTTAACAATCCTGCTCATTACACTTTTCACAGCAGGCTGGGTATCTGCTCAAAAAATTAAAGGAACAGTAAAGGATAACCGTGGTCATATCATTGCCGGTGCAAGCGTACAGGTAAAAGGATCATATGATGGGGGTGTGAGCGATTCAACGGGTCATTTTTCGTTCAAAACTTTTGAAAAAGGTGAACAGACGATCGTAGCTACCAATGTTGGATATAAGACAATGGAAATGAAAATAAAGATCGGTGTTGATACGCTGGATCTGAATTTTAGCCTGAAAGAAGAAGTAACCGAATTAAGCGCAGTAACCGTAACGGCAGGAAGTTTTGAAGCGGGCGATAAAAAAAGAGCGGCTACTGTATTAAGTTCATTGGATGTGGTAACCACCGGTGGTGCAAATGCTGATATTACCGCAGTATTGAAAACATTACCGGGTGCACAACAGATAGGAGATCAGGAAGGATTATTTGTACGTGGTGGTGCAGGTTACGAAACCAAGCAATTCATCGATGGTACGATGGTCAACAATCCCTACTTCAGTAGTGTACCTGATCTTGCACAACGTGGACGTTTTTCTCCCTTCTTATTTAAAGGAACCGTGTTCAGTACAGGTGGTTATTCTGCTTTGTATGGCCAGGCTTTATCTTCTGCATTGATCCTTGAAAGCATTGATATTCCTGAACGTTCGGAAGCAAGTGTTGATCTCTCGCCCATATTTGTGGGTGGCGGTATCCAGAAAGTTTCTTACGATAAAAAATCATCTTGGGGTGCTCGTTATGACTATACCAACCTTGCGGCTTATTTTGGCATCGTAAAACAAACACCCGATTATTTTACCGTTCCTGCTTTTCATGCAGGAGAATTCAATTTTCGTAAAAAGACAAAGAAAGGGGGCATCATAAAATATTATACAACCTTTGCCGCCAATGATCTGGGTTTACGCAGGGCCAATATCGATGATCCTACCCTTAAGAATGCATTTGGTCTTACCAATACCAACTGGTACAACAACCTGAGCCTGAGAGAAAGTCTTGGCAACGGCTGGAAAATGAACCTGGGATTGAGTTACAGTACAGATCACAACGATATCAAGAACCAGATACAGAACCAGAATAATGTACCCGTATCAACCGGGCTTTACTGGATCGATAGTACCAATTTCAATCTTACAACCAGGAGTGATCTGAGCCAGGTGAAAGCGGTATTTGACAAAAGGTTAAGCGGTATCAGTGTGATACGCTTTGGCGGCGAATACCAGTATAGTTATAACAAGAGTTTTTATAACGCGTACCATGGCGTACTGGTAGATAATTACAGATCACTTTTCAGTGAAGCGGATCTGTATATCACCAATGCATTGGCAGCCAAGATAGGGGGAAGGTTAGAACAATCTACTTTGCTTGATAAGATCAACTTTGCGCCAAGAATTTCTCTTGCTTATAAAACAGGCAAAGGTGCCCAAATGAGTCTTGCCTATGGTGAGTTCTATCAAAAGCCTGAGAATAATCAACTCAACTTTGCAACAAACCTGGGGTATACACGTGCCACCCATTACATCATCAATTATATCAAAACAACGGCACTGCAAACATTCCGGATAGAAGCGTTCTATAAAAAATACCATGACCTTGTTAAAACATACCCAACCTATAATAATAACGGTACCGGTTATGCGAAAGGAATTGAATTATACTGGAGAGATAAGAAAACGATACAGGGACTTGATTACTGGATCAGTTATTCATACCTTGATACTAAGCGTGATTACCTGAATTATCCAAGATCCCTGCAACCCAACTTTGCTGCGGACCATACAGCATCTTTAGTAGTCAAAAGATTTTATACCAGTATTAATACAGGATTCAACTTCACCTATTCTTATGCAAGCGGAAGGCCTTATTATAACCTGATGCAGAGTGGGAGTGCTTATGTAATAGCCGATCAGGGTAAGACCATTGATTATAACACACTTGGTTTCAGTGCAAATTATCTTACTTCTATCGGCAAGGCTTACGGTGTATTTGTAGCGTCTATTACCAATGTATTCAACAGTAAACAGGTGTTCGGATATAACTACTCACACAATGGTGTAAACAAAGAAGCCATTACACCAGCGGCACCACAATTCTTTTTCCTGGGACTGTTCTTAAGTTGGGGGGTGGACAGGAGACAGGATGCAATTAATAATAATCTCTAAATAGAAAATTCTAAAAACCAATAAACAAATAAACCAATCACCAATAAACTACTAGTTATGAACGAACAACAAAAAGACGAAGCACTCTGGAAAACAGCTAAAGCACGTGTAGCTTTTCGCTGGTCATTTGCAACTTATTTTATTGTGAATGCAATGCTGGTGGTTATCTGGTTCTTTACCTCAGGTATCGGTTCTTATTTCTGGCCCATCTGGTCTATTATGGGTTGGGGTGTAGGAATCGCTTTCCAGTATTTTCATGCATTTCATGGTGATACATATACCTCAACACAGCAGGAATATGAAAGGCTAAAAAGCAAACAATAATTTTTATTTATAAAACCAATTTTATGAAACAGTTTTTGATCATTATCAGTATGTTCTTTGCGGTTATGGTATCTGCACAATCAAAATATGAAGGCGCGATGGCCAAAGGTCTTACACAGTTTAAAGATGCTAAGACCGTAGAAGATATGGTAGCTACAGCTGCTTTTTTTGAAAGGGTAGGCGATGCAGAAAAAGATAAGTGGTTACCGTATTATTATGCTGCACAGTGTAACTACCTTACTGGCTGGATGAACCCTAAAGCAGATAAGGATAAAGTGGGAGAGAAAAGTAAGGACCTGATAGCAAAAGCAGAAGCAATCGAGCACAATTCAGAATTGTATTGTCTTGAACAAATGGTGGCCATCTTACAAATGACGGTTGATCCTATGTCACGTTACCAGAGTTATGGTGCACTGGCCACAACAGCACTTGATAATGCAAAGAAAGCCGATGCTTCTAACCCGAGGATCTATTACCTACAGGGTCAAACGCTGATGAATACCCCGGAAGCTTTCGGTGGTGGTAAGGCAGTGGCTAAAAAATTATTTGAAAAATCACTGGAATTGTACAAAATATTTAAACCGGCTTCTCCATTCCATCCTGACTGGGGTAAAGAAGAAGCTGAAAAAGGATTAGCAGCTTGTCAGTAATATGTGCATCTAATACAGCAGTGGTGACTACACCACTGCTATTTTTGTATACCTAACTTTTAACTGTCATGGAACCCAATGAAAAAGAGCTTTCGCCACAGGAAAGCATTCTGCTGATCCAATCAATGATCTCTAAAACAAAGAGTGCTGTGGCGGATAATAGCTTTTACCTTTTACTCTGGGGATGGCTTGTTTTTGGTTGTTGCCTTGTGCAGTATATTCTGAAAGTTTATTTCCTCTATCCTAACCATTATTTTGTATGGTGGCTGATGCCGGTTGGTGGAGTCGTGAGCAGTATTTACGGTTCCCGCCAGGCTAAACGGCAAACGGTAAAAACTTTTGTAGAAGAGGCTGTGGATTATGTTTGGATAAGCCTGGCTATATCTTTTGTTGTGCTGGTGATCGTAAATATGATCGGGGATGGATGGAGACATGCTTTTACTTATTATATACTTCTCTATGCTATCGGCACTTTCATTACCGGGAGCCTGATACGTTTTCGTCCTTTGATCATTGGCGGATTGATCAATTTTGCATTAGCAGCAGCTTCTGTTCGTTTTAGTTATGATAACCAATTATTAGTGGGGGCAATCGCTATTCTCATCAGTTATATTATACCAGGACATTTATTACGCATACGCTTCAAGAAAAATCAACAATAATATGGCTACCAATGAAGAAATAACAGAACAGGAAAGTCTCAAGATCATCAACAGTATGATCCAGAAGGCTAAAAGTAGTTACCATGATACAGGTATTGGCCCTATACTATGGGGCTCACTTGTTGGGCTGGCCTCTTTTGTTACTTATTTTGAATGGACCTATGATTTTTCTATTGGATTTGATATATGGTTGCTGGTGCTTGTGGCAGTTATTCCGCAAATAGTCATTTCGATCAGGGAGAAACGGTCAAGTGTTGTTAAGAAGCATGAAGATGATGCCATTAATGCCGTATGGCTGGTTTTCGGCATTTCTATATTCGGTATCATGACTTACAGGATAATAGTACCCGATGCAACCATTGAATTGAGTTCTACGGAAGGTTGGGAGATGGTCAAACATTATACCAACGGATCAAAACCTGATGAAAAGCTGGTTCCTTTTGTTCCGAGTTTTTATTCGCTTTATATATTGCTATATACGGTTCCTACATTGATAACAGGTATTGTAAAGAAATTCAAACCGATGATCTTCGGGGCCGTTATTTCTTATGTATTATTTGTTGCATCCTGCTACACCCCTTCAAGGATCGATATGCTGTTGGGTGGTATCAGTGCACTTGTATGCTGGCTGATCCCGGGCTTAATTATCAGGAAAAAATACCTGCCGCAAAGAAAAGCGAATGTTTAAAGAACTCGATCCCATATTACATTCTCAATTACGTCTCGCTGTGATGAGTCTCCTCATTTCAGTAAAAGAGGCGGAGTTTACCTATATCCGTGAAAAAACAAATTCAACGGCCGGTAATCTCAGTGTGCAGGTTCAGAAACTCAAAGAAGCAGGTTATATAGATGTAACCAAGCAATTCAAAGACAACTATCCCCAAACCACCTGTAAGATCACAGCAAAGGGGGTAGAGGCATTTGAAGCGTATGTGCAGGCACTTCAGCAGTATCTAAAGGCAGATCAATCCTAAAAATAGATGTTAGATGGCAGATGTTAGATGTCAGGAAAGAAATCTAACATCTATCATCTAATTGAACCACTTGCTTACCTTTGGTGTTATACTCTTATATGCACCCGATAGTTCAGGTTTCCGGTCTTTCCAAATCGTTTAAAAACTTTCATGCCGTTCAGGATCTTTCATTTACTGTGAACGAAGGGGATGTGTATGGTTTTCTGGGTCAGAACGGTGCGGGCAAGAGTACCACGATACGGATGTTACTAACGCTGATTAAGCCTACTGGAGGAAAAATTGAAATCTTTGGTCAATCACTTGAGAATAATCGCAACGAAATATTACGGCAGGTGGGCGCTGTGGTAGAAAAACCGGATGTTTACAAATACTTATCAGCCTACGAGAATCTGAAATTGTTTGCCAGGTTAAGTGGTGTAAAAATTTCTGAGGAGCGATTATTGCAGCAGTTGGATACAGTAGGTCTTGCCAGCCGTGCAAAGGATACCGTTAAAACATTTTCACAGGGAATGAAGCAACGTTTGGGAATCGCTATTGCGTTGGTGCACGATCCCAAACTGATTATACTGGATGAACCCACCAATGGACTCGATCCACAGGGAATCGCAGATATCCGTAACCTGATCCTTCATCTCAGCCGCGATCTGGGTAAAACAGTCATCGTATCCTCTCACCTGTTGAATGAAATTGAACAGGTGGCTTCCAGGGTATTGATCATAGATAAAGGCAGAAAGATCATTGAAGGAAATGCACTTGAATTATTTGATCCTTCACAAACGATTGTTGAACTGCAGACCTTTGATAATGAATATGCATTACAAAAATTGCAGGTCAGTAACTGGAACACCCACCTGCAACCGCAGCGCGACAGTTCCTTGCTGATTAAACTGGACAGGCAACAGATACCGCAGTTGCACCGCGATCTGGTAGATATGGATATACAGATACTTTCTTTACAACCCCGGCATTCATTGGAAGACTATTTTTTACAAGTAACATCAGGCAACCAACATGTGGACACTTATTCAAATTGAGTTATTCAAGATCTTCCGCAGACCAAGAACCTACATAGCTTTTGCGGCTATTACGGGATTGATCGGGATCATCCAGTTTGGGTTGAAACTGGATGGGGACTCTTATGTTGATTTTATGATGCGGGACATCACTTCTTCTTTAACAGTAGAAGGGAAAATTCTCAATGGATACCAGGTTTGTTATATCGTATTGCAGGTATTGCTGGTGCATGTTCCTTTACTGATAGCCTTGGTAGCGGCTGATATGATATCAGGAGAAGCCAATATGGGAACCCTCCGTATCATGCTTACGAAACCGATTAGCAGAACTAAATTCCTGCTGGCCAAATTTATGGCAACGGTTGCCTACACATTACTCTTATTGGTATGGCTGGCCATACTCGCCCTTTTTGTAAACATGATTATATTCGGCACCGATGATCTTTTTCTTTTGAAATCACAGTATGTGGTATTGCTCAAGAAAGATGATATTTTCTGGCGCTATGTATGGGCGTTCGGGTTTGCTGCGCTTGCTATGACAACCGTTGCCTCACTAGGTTTCCTGTTCTCTTTATTTGCAGAAAATTCTATTGGGCCGATTGTAGCTACCATGAGTGTGATCATTTTCTTTACCATTCTGAGTACGCTTAATATTCCGGTATTTAATAAGATCAAACCTTTTCTCTTTACAACCCATATGATCGGCTGGAAAGAGTTCTTTGATATCAAGGTTAATGATGCCAATGAAGCCATTGTAGGAAGTATCCAAAACCCGCAAAAGATCATCAATTCGGCAGGTGTTTTGGTGTTGCATATTGTGGGGTTTGTGGGAGCATCTATTTTAATTTTCAGGAGAAAAGATATATTGAGTTAAGGTGTGAGGGGGCAGGAAACAGGAGAAATAAAATAAGTATTATGCGTAGAATAATCTTACTGGTTACCATTTTTCACCTTGCACTGCAATCACAGGCACAGGACATGACAGCATTGGTGATGAAAGTAAAAGCCAAACTGGAGCTGGTAAATGATTACGAAGCTGAGGGACGCATGAAGACAGATGTTGCTTTTATTAAGGCACCGGTTGGAAAAGTGAAGGTATTTTTTAAGAAGCCCAATAAGTTCAGGTTAAAAAAAGATGGTGGCATTTCCCTGTTGCCAAAAGGTGGGGTATCTGTAAATATGAATTCCGTTTTTGCAACTACAGATTTTGTGGCACTGGCTGCGGGCGATGCGGTTGTTGGTGGCGCAAAAGCGAAAGTAGTAAAATTGTTGCCTACCAATGAGAACAGCGATATTGTTCTTACGACCATGTATATCGATGAAACCAATCTTGTCATCAAAAGAGCGGTTACAACCACACGCGAAAACGGGACCTATGAAATTGAAATGACTTATGGGCAATTCCTGAATTATGGATTACCGGATAAGGTTGTGTTTTCATTTAACACGAAAGATTATAAGCTTCCGAAAGGAATCACCCTTGAATTTGATGACAATGAAAAACAGTTATCTGAAGCAGATAAACTGAAGAATAAGAAAGGTCGTGTGGAGATCACTTATACCAACTACATTATCAATAAAGGCATCAGTGATGCAGTGTTTAAATAAGCGGCACTAATAAGCCTTAACTTTCTGCTTCTTCGATCCTTTCATCCACTGCATTGGCAATCATTCTTGCGCTGATCTTTTTAAGCGGATTGCGGCGCATATCGGCGTAGCCAAATCTTTGGCGTATGATCTCAATACACTCAAAAGTAGCTTCTATGAAAGAAGCAGGATCTGCTTTGTCTTTCCCCGCAATATCAAATGCAGTTCCGTGATCGGGACTGGTTCTTACACCAGGTAATCCTGCCGTAAAGTTTACCCCTTCACCAGACGCAAGTGATTTGAACGGAATTAATCCCTGGTCATGATACATGGCAAGTACCGCATCAAATTTTTCAAATTGTCCGCGTGCAAAAAAAGCGTCTGCGCTGTATGGCCCAAACACCAGCATATTATGTTTTGCTTCTTTAATTGTAGGCTTGATCACCGTTTCTTCTTCATTACCCGTTAGTCCTTCATCACCGGCATGTGGGTTAAGACCCAGTACGGCGATCTTTGGTTTATCAATGCCAAAATCTTTCTGCAGGCTGCTGTGCATGATCTTTAATTTGCTAAGAATATTTTCACGGGTAATATGCTTTGCCACTTCATTTACCGGTACATGTTCTGTTACAAGACCTATGCGCATATTCTCAGCCACCATCATCATTACCACATCATTTACACCAAACATGGCTTTCAGGTAAGGGGTATGACCGGTATAATTAAAGGCTTCCGACTGGATATTTTTTTTATGGATAGGAGCCGTAACAAGCCCCTGAATATGTCCATCCTTTAATGCCTGTGTTGCCTGTTGTAAAGAGATCAGTGCATACTTGCCGCCTGTTTCATTTAACTGTCCGGGCAATATGGCTACTTCATCTTCCCATGAACTGAACACGTTTACCTGTTTTGGATTAGGGCGGTTCAACTCCTTTATATTGGAATAATTAAAAGTATACTCAGGCAGTAGTTTGCGGTAAAAGTTGAGGCTTTTATTGCCGACAAACACTATCGGCGTGCAGAAATCAAGCAGGCGCGGATCTGATAAGGTTTTAATGATCAGTTCAATACCGATCCCGTTCAGGTCCCCACAGGTGAAACCGATAACCGGCTTTTGCAATTCGTTACTCATTTGCATTGTTTAGATCCCGAAAATACGAAGATTAATTGACGTATTTTTGTGCTCCCATGCAATACACCCTTAAAAAATCACTTGGTCAACACTTTCTCAAAGATGAATCGATCTGTAAAAAGATCGCTGCGGCATTGCTTGAGGATCCGTTTGAGCGGTTGCTGGAAGTGGGTCCGGGTGGTGGTGCCCTTACAAAGTACCTGTTACCCATACCCAATATTGATTTTAAGGCAGTTGAGCTGGATGATGAAAAAGTAGTGTACCTCTATAAAACATACCCCGCCATACAAGGAAAGATTATTCATGAAAGCGTACTCGATATGGCGATGCCTTTTGAAGAAGACTTTTTTGTGGTAGGTAATTTTCCTTATAATATTTCTTCACAGATCCTTTTTAAAGTAATCGAGTGGAAAGAGAAGGTGCCGGTAATGATTGGGATGTTTCAAAAAGAAGTGGCCCAGCGTATTGTTTCGCAGCCAGGCAGTAAAGTGTATGGGATATTGAGTGTACTGGTACAGGCTTTTTATGAAGTGGAATACCTGTTTGATGTACCACCGGAAAGTTTTACCCCACCACCCAAAGTAGTGAGTGGTATGATCCGTCTGAAAAGAAAGAACGAACCGGTTACGATCAGGAGTGAGCGAAGTTTATTTATTCTGGTAAAAGCAGCCTTCAATCAAAGAAGAAAAATGCTACGTAATTCATTAAAGAGTTTGTTTGACGAAGAGATTCTGAAGGATGAATTGTTTAATAAACGTGCTGAGCAGTTATCCATTGAGCAGTTCGCTGAACTAACATTCAAAATGCGTTAAACAACATCATAAAAATCATATTTAAATCCGCGAAATCCGCGATCCTTGAAACCCAAAGTAATCATAACATCCAAAGTACATCCCTTTCTTCCCGAAACATTGGCGGCTAAGGGTTATGAGGTATTGCATCTCCCTGCCATCACTTATGAAGAACTAAGTGATCTCATTCACGATATAACCGGTCTCTTTGTTACCACCCGGCTTAACATCGATAAAAATATCCTTGATAAGGCCCGGCAATTACAATGGATCGGCCGTTTAGGTAGCGGAATGGAGTTGATCGATGTGGCTTATGCAGAAACGAAAGGAATACAATGTGTGAGCAGTCCTGAAGGAAACCGCAATGCGGTAGCAGAACACGCTTTGGCTTTATTACTTAACCTGATGAACAAGATCAATAGCAGTAATGCAGAGATCAAAGAAGGTAAGTGGATCCGTGATGCGAACAGGGCTGATGAGCTTAGCGGCAAAACCGTGGGTGTTATTGGATATGGGAACACGGGAAGTTCTTTTAGCAAAATTCTTTCTGCTTTTGATGTTACTGTTCTTGCGAATGATGTGTTTAAATCAGCATTCGCCAAAGGTTATATAAAAGAAGCTGCACTTGACCAGGTGCAGCGGTATGCAGATGTTATCAGTTTGCACTTACCATTGACACCTGGTACATTTCACATGGCTAATGATGATTTTTTTAATGGGCTTGTGAATAAACCTTATTTCATCAATACCTGCCGCGGAAAGGTTACCGATACCAAAGCGCTAATCAGGGCTTTGCAGAACGGAAAGATAAAAGCAGCCGGATTGGATGTATTGGAAAATGAAAAGCTGGAAACTTATACAGCCGATGAAAAAGTTGATCTGGATTGGTTATTGGCTCAACCCAATGTTATTATCACTCCGCATATTGCCGGGTATAGTCATGAAGCGTTTTATAAAATGGCGCGGGTGGTGCTGGAGAAATTAAAGATCATTCAGTAATTTTTTCATTAGCGGAGCACTTCATTCAGTTTGCTCCTTAGATCATCCGGTAGTAGATTTTTGGCAATGATCTTTCCGGATGGATCTATCAAAACGCTTTGCGGGATGGCGGCAATGCCATATTGAAGCGCGACACCATTCTCAAAATGTTTCAGGTCCGAAACATGCATCCAGGTTAATCCATCTTTTTTGATAGCATCTAGCCATTCCTGTTTATCCCTGTCTAAGGATACTCCCAGAATCGTGAAATTCATTTTATTGAATTCGGTGTAGATCTTTACAAGGTCAGGATTTGCTTTCCTGCATGGCCCGCACCAACTTGCCCAGAAATCGAGTAAAATATATTTGCCCCTGAAATCAGTAAGCTTTACTGACTTGCCTTGCATATCAGCCTGAATAAAGTCAGGTGCGATGGAGCCTGTTACTACCGTTGAAAAGTTTTCCATGAATTGTACAAATGCTTTCCCCATTTTACTTTCCTGTATTTCCGGAGATAATCCACTGAACAATGGGATGATAGAAGATTTATTAGGAAAAGAACCTGCTATATTTCTTAATGCTTCTACGCTCACAAGAGAGTGGGGATATTTTTTTGCAAATACTGCAAGGTCTTTTGTAACATTCATTTCTTTATATTCAGTGTTAGTATTCAGGTCATCTGTAATAATAGCTTTGTTTATTGAATCTTCTCCCTTGATATTAACGGTTCCTGCTACCAATACCAATTTGGCAACATCCATGCCACCCCGCCGGGTATTGATTTCTTCCATGCCTAAATGATCGCGGTCGAGAATAATGCTGCCAAATAAAAGTTCACCTTTATCAATGCTACCGGTAAAGTAGAAGCGCCCTTTTGCCGAAAGGGTTGAGTCTATGATACGTTTCCCTTCTTTCTTATAGCCTATATAGATCTTATTGCCATTCGTGTTTTCGTTTAGTTGTCCATTTACTCTGAAAGTGGATTCTTGTGCTATTGTCAGCATGGGTATACAACAGAGCAGCGGGATTATTTTTTTCATGGGAGGACATAGTTTTTCTTCGGTAGATATTACCGTTAAATAAAGATGAATGAATTATTATTTGTTGAACAACCCGAAACTCTCCAAAGAGCTTCCATTGAGCTGAAGTGTAGCGCTTTTACTGAATTGTATTTTTTTATCTTTCACAGTAATATCCTTTGCAGTAAACTTGCTTTTATCGGCAAGTTCCAGTGAAAAATCAACGATAGTATTTTCAGCAGACAAACTGATGCCTGCATTATCAGAAGCTTTCAGGCTAAGTGTATTTACACTGTTAAGCGATAGACTGATCTCAGCCCTATCTTCAGCGATAACCGAAAGATTATCTATTTGCGTGGTAGTTATTTTGTAATAGCCGGCGTTAGCAAATAGACCTTTAAGGTTTTCCATTTTTATTTTTATGGAACTTGAATGACCGTTCTTTTCATTACTCAGCGGATCTTTTTTTATATATAAAGTGTCATTTATTACTGTGAATGCCAGTTTGGCTTTTTCACCATAATAGTCTGCTACACTGGATCCGTTTTTTTTAGCAACTGAAATGTCAAAGCTTCCGATATTCATGCTTGTTGAATCGAACTCCGCTTTAATGAAATGAAAAACCGGGAGCTTGTTTTCCGCGAAAGGGCTTTTGATATATCCCTTGCTATATTCCTGTTTCAACTTAAGATTAATAGCGGCAAGCGTGGCTGCGCATCCAAAGATTGCAATGATGACAGTAAGGGTACTTTTTTTCATAAAACTTATTTTTACAATCCTTTCGGGTTTTTTATAAATGCGGTATAGCGATCTTGCAATTCTTCAATCGTGATATTGAGCAACTGTGCTGTTTTAAATATGTTGGGGAGGGCTATCTCGAGAAACGCTGTCTTTCTCATCTCTGTTGCTTTGGCAATTCCATCGGCAGAAACAAAATACCCCACCCCTCTTTTATTATTAATAATATCCTTTCCCTGCAAATACTCATACGTACGCATAACAGTATTCGGGTTTACTTCAAGTTGTACCGCCATTTCGCGTACAGATGGGATGCGCTCATCTTCCCTGAATATTTTCAGCAGGATCTTATCGCAGATAAGTTCTGCTATCTGTAAGTATATCGGTTCCTGGTTGGTAAATTCCATAAAGGTCAGATCTGTTTTTCTTTTAGTTTACAGTAACAGCTTATCCAGAAAAGCAGGTAAAGCATCCCTGGTAGGAACCAATAAACAAAGTTCGACCAGGTATCGGGTAAAAATACAATTCCTTTTATTGCTTCAGCCGGACCAACCCGCAGGCTTGTACTATAAAGCATACCGCCCGGCATAACCTCTTCCGGTATCAATGCTTTCATCGAATAAAAGTTACCTAAAAAAATACCTGCACCAATGATAAGTATCAGTAAGGCTATTTTTACGAAAGCATTTTTTTCGAAAAGGAGAGAGCCGAAATGACAAACCGATGATATAACCAGGGCAACAATGATCGTTCCTTTAATTATGGGATTGTTGAAATCCATGGGTTCTGCTATGTAGTCCGATGCAAATTCAGGAGGTACATGCGGAGGAGGTGTGTGAAAATCGTTGTAAAATGCACACATCAGTTGATCAACCAGGTAAAAGCCTGCTATAAATATGGCAAAGAAAGCGAATTGCGTAAAAATAAATCCAAGCGTTAATTTTTCTGTATTCGATGCCGGCAGATTCAGGTACTGTATGGCTTTGGCTTTGTTGTGGAAAAAACCATAGAACGAAGCAGAAAAAAGGGCGGACCCAAATATCAGAGAGATCATGAAATAGACTATTGACACATATGGCGGAAATCTTCCCCTTAAAAAAGAAAGAACTGTGAGACCATATATCAGGACAATGATTCCGAATGCAGCTGCTGCGTAAAGAATGTATGTCACATAATGTTCCTTCGTAAATTTCCTGAACAGTAACCCAAATCTCGAAAAGCTGAAAGTATCATTCATAATTAGTGTTGTTAGTTGATAAACAATGATTGCATCACAGGCTTATTGGCAATGGCCGCATTGAAGAATAATTCCGTATCCATCCTGCTATCATTTTCTTCGTGTTGGTTTAATACAACCGCTGAAGTTCCCATCAGGTTATTTTCTGAATAGATACTGTCCCAGGCTTCGTTTTCATTGGCAAATTGTTTGAAAGAGATTTTTTGAGCGATCGTGTTCATGTTCGCATTAACGATCAGTTCTCCTTCGTCAACAATAATGATGTTATCGATCAGGCTGTCGAGGTCGCGTACCTGGTGTGTGCTGATAATAATACACCGGTCTTCATTAAGGCACGAGGCCAGCATTTTCCGGAACTGTCTTTTGGAAGGGATATCCAATCCATTGGTCGGTTCATCCAGGATCAGTAATTGTGTATTGGCAGCAATACCCAGTGCGATCCAGGTTTTCTTTTTCTGGCCGTAGCTCATTTGTTTCAGGCTGGTTAAAGGAACATCAAAATCGGACAGTAGTTTCAAAAAAAGCTGTTTATCAAAATGGGGATAAAAGGGAGCGTAGTCATCAGCAAATGCGTTTACAGTAACATCCGGGGTTTCAATTTCTTCCGGGATGAGAAAAATTTTTTCAAGAAATGATGGTTGTCGTTTGCCGGGTTCCTGGCCCAATACCCTCAGTTTGCCGGATGAGGGAAATACAAGACCCGATATCAGTTTCAGCAGGGTAGATTTTCCGGCACCGTTTTTTCCCAGCAGGCCATAAATATGGCCGGCTTCCACTTCCAGTTTCAGGTTGCGGTATAAAGGGGTCTTCTTTTTATAGCCAAAGTGCACTTCCGTAAAGTGAATCATAAATAAGTATATTAGTGTAATAGTACACTACAAATGTATCAAACTATTTCATTCCACCAAATTTTTCTGAGAATTGATTAAGATTTTTTAAATTTGACGCTTGCAACGCTGCAATCAAATGTGGCGTTGTATTTTTTTTGACCCTAGTAAACCGATTGACCATGAGTGAAGCCAATATGTATGTGACAAAAGAGACGTTTGATAAGTTGAGAGAAGAGTTGCACCAGATGAAATCGGTTGACCGCCCCGCTTCATCCAGAGCCATCGCAGAAGCCCGCGAAAAAGGTGACCTGAAAGAAAATGCTGAATACGATGCTGCCAAAGAGGCCCAGGGTATGCTTGAAGCCAAGATCAAACAACTGGAGGGAGCTATTGCCAATGCCAAAATTGTTGATACCAGTTCTATTGATACCAGTAAAGTAACGATCCTTACGAAAGTGACCATCACCAATATGGCCACTAAAAAAACAGTCACTTACCAGATCGTAGGTGAAAAAGAAGCGGATCTTAAACTCGGAAAAATTTCTGCAGGTTCTCCTATCGGGAAAGGGCTGATGGGAAAAGTGATCGGCGAAGTGGCTGAGATCCAGGCCCCGAATGGCGTAATGAAGTTCAGGGTAGAAGAGATCACTATTTAATGACCATTTTTTCTAAAATAATCGCGGGAGAAATTCCTTCTTACAAGATTGCGGAGAACGATCAGTTCTTCGCATTCCTTGATATATTTCCCATGGCCAAAGGTCATGTACTGGTGGTTCCCAAAACAGAAACGGATAAATTCTTTGATTTGGGGGATGATTACCTTGCAGCGTTATTATTATTCGCGAAACCCATTGCAAAGGCTATCGAAAAAAGTTTCCCCTGTAACCGTTGCGGACTAAGTGTCATTGGTCTGGAAGTGCCGCACGCACATGTTCACCTGATTCCTGTCAATAGTGCCAATGATTTGAATTTTACAAGGGAGAAATTGAAGCTTTCTGCTGAGGAGTTAACAGAAGTGCAGACGTTAATAGTTAACGCTTTGTAACTCTCCCCGGATTCTTCGCAATAAAATCATCCCATCCCTTTAATCCTTTTACTGCCTGCCCCATTACGGAAGATGATTGATAATGATGGCATAGCGCAACAGCGAGTGCATCGGTTGCATCAAAGTATTGCGGTTTTTCTTCGATGCTTAGTATGCGCTGCAGCATTTTCCATACCTGGTCCTTATCCGCATTGCCGTTTCCTGTAATGGATTGCTTTATTTTTTTGGGTGAGTATTCTGTAACGGTCATTTTTGCCTGCATGGCTGCGGCAATGGCTACACCCTGGGCCCTCCCGAGCTTGAGCATACTCTGAACATTCTTTCCAAAGAACGGTGCTTCAATGGCAAATGTGGCGGGTCTGTAAAGTTCGATCAGTTCACATACTTTGGAATGGATCATACCCAGCCTCGCATAAATATCCTTTTCTTTTGTGAGTTTCAATACATCCATCAATATCACCTGTGGCTGCCCATTATGAATACGCAAAAGCGCAAATCCCATGAGTTGGGTGCCAGGGTCGATACCGAGGATGATTTCTGTTTTCTTCATTTATGGAGTGAAATTACGATAAATAAAGGGGTAAGGGATAAGGAGTAAGGGGTAAGATACTTCGCCGGTCAACATATAAATAATTACTTATCCCTTACCCCTAAATTTGTACAATTAAAGCAAGCAGCTGAACAAGAAGCTAAAAATATTCGTCAACTACATCCTCGGTCCCGTACTTTTTGTATGGCTCTCTTATTCTATTTACCGGCAGATACAACAGCAGGCAGATGTGCACCAGTCATGGGAAATGATCAAGTCTGCGCTTACAGGTGAACAGGCATGGAAGATTGGGTGGGTGATCTTTTTGATGTTGGTGAATTGGGGTATTGAAGCGCGTAAATGGCAGGTCTTGGTGAGAGGTATTCAAAAAGTTTCTTTTTTACGGGCTTACCGTGCCATTTTTTCGGGGCAGGCACTTGCGTTCAATACCATCAACAGGATGGGTGAATCTGCCGGGCGCGCTATTTTTTTAGAAGAAGGCAACCGGATCCGCGGCATCATATTATCGATCGTAGGTAGTATGAGTCAGATCCTTGTAACCTTCCTGATGGGGTTTATTGCGCTGATATATATGCGCTTTAATATTATTGACGACACACATCATTTGCAGGGATTGTCTATTTTCTGGCTCGATGGATTAATGTATATCATTTGTATAGGGCTTATCGCTTTTGTGATTATTTACTTCCGGATCTCATGGGTAATTATGCTGTTGGAAAAAATACCTCTTGTGAAAAAGTATAAATTCTTTGTTCAGAAACTGGAGGACTTTCACTACCGCGAACTGACACATGTATTATTTCTTTCCATCTGCCGCTATCTTGTTTTTATCTTACAATATGTAATCCTCTTAAACGTCTTTGATGTACAGGTCTTTTGGGCAGATGCCGCCTGTATGGCATGTGTTTTGTTTCTTGTATTGGCAATCGTGCCCACCATTGCACTGGCCGAGCTGGGTTTCAGGGGTAAAGTGAGCATTCAGCTGTTTGGCTTGCTAAGTGCAAATACCATAGGCATCATTGCAACGGCTGCAGGTATCTGGATAATAAACCTGATTATTCCGGCTATTTTAGGCAGTATATTTATTTTAGGAATCAGGTTATTCAGAAACAGGTGATAAGGGCATGAAAAAAATTGCGGCACTATTCATACTATTTTTTACAGCACAGGGCTCAACGCCGGCGGATGAATTCTGCGGTTTACGAAATACTTCTTTTGAAGAAGGAGAGGTGATTAGTTTTAATGTATTCTATGCTGTTGTTGGTTTGTATGTTAACGCAGGCACCGCCAGCTTTACTGTAACTGCCGAGAGTGCCAATAACAGACCTGCTTATCATGTTGTTGGTGTAGGAAATTCTAATCCGAGTTACGACTGGATCTTCAAAGTACGTGACCGTTATGAAACCTTTATTGATACAGCCACACTACAGCCATTAAGATTTATCCGGAACATCGAAGAAGGAGGGTTTAAAAAAACAGAGAATGTTACATTTAATAACCAGACCAATACTGCCGTAACCACAACCGGTGTATTTAAGGTGCCCAATTGTGTACAGGATGTATTGAGTTCTATTTATTATGCACGTAATATCAATTTTGATAAGTACAAAGAAGGCGATAAGATACCTTTCTATATGTTCCTTGATAATGAAGTATATAATCTCTATATCAAGTATTTAGGTAAAGAGGTGATCAAAACAAAGTATGGAAAGTTCAATGCCATCAAATTCAAGCCGCTGCTGGTAAAAGGAACCTTGTTCTCAGGAGGAGAAAAAATGACGGTTTGGGTGAGCGATGATGCGAACCATATTCCCTTGCGGATCGAGAGCCCAATTGTAGTGGGAAGTGTGAAGGTAGATATGATGGGGTATAAAAATCTTCGATACCCTTTAAGCTCAATGATCAGCTTTCGATAAATGACTTCAGCATCAACTTCTACAGATACTATTCAATTCGGAGTGCCGGTAAGCATACCGGCAAATCAGTAAGATCAGTATGGCAGAGAATCCTACTCCCGTTAACAATCCCGTTCCCCAGGCATCAAATATTTTATCGCCTATATAAGGACCGAGTACAATGGAGGCAGCTGAAACGCAGCCAGAAATACCTGCGAGGATCGCATTTTTATCCCTGTTGGAGATCTCTATACGTGTGTTGCAGTCTTCGCAGTTGGTAGCTGAAAAATTGTTGAGCAGTACGAATTTCTTAAAAGAAATACGTCCGCCGCAACCCGGGCAGGAGGCAGTTTGCGTTTTGGACATTGGATCAAAGGTTTTGTAGTGAACAATTCCTGGGTACAATATAGAACCATCTCCGGGGCTGAAATGCAGTGTTTATACGGATATTTTGTAGGGGAACTTCGAGTAATAGGCATGCAAAGGCGCAAAGGCGCGGTTGGTCAGATATCTGAAAGGGTGAAGCAGTCCTTCTTTCTCACACCCCTGTCGGTCATCTGAACGGTGCAGCATTCATTTACCGGGTCGTGTTCAAAATAGAGGATGTAATCATTATTTGCGGCTTCCTGGAGGAAAGATCTTTTCTCGTGCAGCGTTGTGAGGGGGAACATATCATACGCCATTACATACGGTAATGGCATATGCTCAACAGAAGGAAGCAGATCAGCCATAAAAACAATGGTTCTGCCTTTATACTTTATCTGCGGAAGCATCATCTTATCTGTGTGACCGTTGGTGAAGCGGACAGAAATATTATCTGTAAATGATGCCGATTGCAAAGGGCTGGTATCTAGTTGGATCTCATCAGGAATAGAAATAAATTGTAGTTGCCCGCTTTCCTGTATGGGTAAAATATTCTCTTTCAGAAATGAGGCTTTCTCCCTGTCGTTCGGTCGGGTGGCCCATTCCCAATGATCTTTATTGCTCCAGTAGGTTGCATTGGGGAATGCGGGGAGCAATTTATCGCCATCACGTTGAATAGCACCACCACAATGATCAAAATGTAAATGGGTGAGAAATACATCCGTAATATCATTCCGGTTAAAACCATGCGTAGCAAGCGAATGGTCCATCGAATCATTGCCGTGCAGGAAATAATGACCAAAAAATTTCGCATCCTGTTTATTACCCATGCCGGTATCTATCAGTATTAATCTTTCACCATCTTCAATCAGTAAGCAGCGTAGCGCCCAGGAGCACATATTGTTCTCATCGGCAGGATTGAGTTTGTTCCACATACTTTTGGGCACAACGCCGAACATGGCGCCACCATCTAATTTAAAATAGCCAGTATTGATCGTGTACAACTTCATATCATGCCTGCTTTTTCTGCTTTTCTTTTGGCTGCTGCAGCAACGAAAAGAAGTAGCAATCCTATTATGAAGAAAACCACAAGAGAAAGAACCGAATTTCTTTGCGAGCCGCTCAATTCATTGATATAACCAAAGCTGAACATTCCAATTACAATTGCAATCTTTTCCGTTACATCGTAGAAGCTGAAAAATGATGTTGTATCTTTTGTTTCTGGCATAAGCTTCGCATAAGTACTGCGTGCCAGCGATTGTATGCCCCCCATTACAAATCCTACTAATGTGGCTAATCCATAAAATTCATTAACCCCGTTTCGTGGTAGGAAATAGCCGATGATACATAGCCCTATCCAGACTGTTACTGTGATCATGAGTGCAGTAAAATTATTTGTCTTTTTAGATAGCCAAGCTATAACATATGCACCTGGTATAGCCACCAGTTGTATAATGAGTATGGAGATGATTAGCTTCGGGGTAGGAATATTGAGTTCGCTTTTGCCATACAGCGTTGCTGCCAGCATTACTGTCTGCACACCCATATTGAAAAAAAAGAATGCAGCCAGATAGCTTTTCAGTACAGGCATTTTCCGAACCTGCTGCCATACTTTTGCCAATTCTTTATATCCTTTTGTAAAAATACTGCCTTCCCTGATCTGGTGTGCAGGTGTCCCTTTCGGAAGTCTGCTTAACGACCATTGTCCAAACCCCCACCACCATATGCCCACCAAAAGGAAACATATTTGTGAAGCTTTACCGGTTGTAATGCCGAATAATTCTGGTTTTAAAACAAAGACAAAACAAATCAGCTGAAGTATTACGCTTCCGATATAACCCATTGCAAATCCTTTTGCACTCACGCGATCCTGATCTTCAGGTGCAGCAATTTCGGGGAGGTATGAATTATAGAATACAAGGCTCGACCAGAAACCGATACAGGCAATGATCAGGCAGGATAATCCGTAACCAACATTCCCTTTATCAAAAAAATACATTGAACTGCAACCTATACTTCCTATCGTGCAGAAAAAGAAAAGAAAACTCTTTTTATTTCCTTTATAATCCGCGATAGAAGAAAGTATGGGTGAAATCAAAGCTACTACCATGAAAGCCACGCCTAATGCATATTGATATAAGGAAGTATTAACGAACTCCCTTCCCAGTAAGTGAACGGTATCATTTGAAGTTGCATCATTTCCATCGCCCGTAACGGCTTCATAATAAGCTGGAAAAATTGTAGAGGTAATCACAAGGTTGTAAACACTGTTGGCCCAATCATACATGGCCCATCCGTTAATGACTTTTTTTGGAGCAGTTTGCATGACAAGCATTTTTTATTTTAAATACCCTGTTAAAACCAAGGCCAATAATACGGCACCTACAATTACCCGGTACCACCCGAATAGCCTGAAACCATACTTCTGTAAGAACCCAATAAAAAACTTAATCGCTAACATCGCAACAACAAAGGCGATCACATTTCCTAAGCCCAGCATGAGCAGGTTGTTTTTATCTTTTAATAACTCAGGTGTTTCCTTATAAGCTTTTAATAATTTGTAACCCGTGGCTGCAGCCATGGTAGGCACTGCGAGAAAGAAAGAAAATTCAGCCGCAATATTGCGGGTAAGTTTTTGCTGCATCCCGCCAATAATACTGGCTGCACTTCTGCTGGTACCCGGTATCATGGCAAGACACTGCCAGATGCCGATAATGAATGCTTTCGGAAAGCTGATATCCTCTTCTTTTTCAACGGTAGGTTGCGTAAATAATTTATCAATAAATAATAAAATAAAACCGCCGGCAAGCATCGTAATCGAAACCGTTAAAGGACTTTCCAGCAACGCATCGATCTTTTTAGAAAAAATAAAACCCAGCACAAGTGCGGGGATCACGGCTATAACCAGCTTCACATAAAAATTAATATGGTTGAGCGGGAAGAATTTCTTCCTGTATAAAACTATCACGGATAAAATAGCACCCAGCTGGATGGCTATCTCAAACAGTTTTGTAAAATCATCTTCCGCAATGCCCATAAAAGAGCTCGCAATGATCATGTGACCGGTAGAAGAGATGGGAACAAATTCAGTGAGGCCTTCGATGATGGCGATGATGATGGATTGGAAGATGGTCATATGGTTCGTTGTGGTTACTAAAGATAGTGGTAAAGCCTGTAAAAAGTGAGTGGTGAGTAGTGAGTAGTGAGTAAAAATATATACTCACTACTCATTACTCACCACTCATTTGAAATCGAAAGATTCCGGTATTTTTAAGCAGTCTTCGGTTTCTTGAATATCGCATAGATCTCAATCACCAATCCTAAGATGATCATCAATGGGGCGATAGTAATACGGGTAGTACTATAAACTTCGTTGGTATCAAATACGTTTGGATCAGCACTTTTGCCGCCGCTCATCAGGAACATACCCAGGGCAATCACCAGCCCGCCGATCAGCATCCAGGTGAAATTTTCTTTGGCAAATAATGGTGCGGGTGCAATTGTTTTTGGCTCGTTCATCTTGTATGGTTTAATATGTAATGTAAATAAGGTTCGTGATAAAATAAAATCAAAGCTGCTAGTATAGGTCGTCCAGCTTCATTTTCAGGTACTTGAGAACACTGCGGTAAGTGCTGTAAACAGAAATGCCTACACCCAGCAGTATTAATCCACCAAACAACACAAGGGTAAGCTTGATATCCCTGATTGCCCTTAGCTGCGGAAACTGGCTCTCTGCCCAGCTGATAATGGAAAACAGTAACAGGATAGCAATTCCCGAGCTGATCAGTCCATTGATCACGGCCCGGATATTCAGCGGCCTGGAAATAAAGCTGCGTGTGGCACCCACCATCTGCATGGTCTTGATCAGGAAACGGTTACTGAACATGGCGAGGCGGATGGTATTATCAATACTGAAAATAACGATAAGGCAAAGTATAATAGCTACCACCAGGAAGATCAACCCGATCTTAGATGCCCGTTCATTCAGGTTGGTAACCAGGCTTACGGGGTATTGGAGATCGGTTACCTGGTTGCCGTATGCGGCCATCAGCTCGTTCGAGATTTTGGCAAGGCTATCCTGGTTAACATATTGTGCTTTGGCATAAAAATCAATACTCTCAGGCAAAGGGTTCACATCCAGGATCTTGGCCCAGTCTTCGTTATTTTCTTTGTTCCAGATAAGTTTGGCCGATTTCTTGTCAACATACGTCACATTCTTGGCATAAGGTTTCCCGGCAATGAACTGCTGGATCTGGCTGATCGTATCCTTGTTGAGCGTACGTAAATAGGCACTCATCCGTATATCTTCTTTAAAGGCATTGCCTACGGAACTGATGTTCAGGAAGAACCAGCCCATGATACCCATGATCAGTAAAACCAACGCAACACCTATGATGCTGTAGATATAATTAGGCTTGCTGCGTTTCAGGGATCCTTTGTTTGCCATGCTAAAAATATTTAATGTCAGTTATACCCTGAACACGCAGGGTAGGCACGGGCAAATGTACGCTTTTGAAGCCTAAACGCTTACATTTGCAGCCATTCAAACGATGAATTTCGTTTTGAAAATATAGCTTTCGGGGTTAAAAGAATGTTAGACTTTTAGAATTTTTTGAAGATGGAGTATAATTTCAGGGCAATTGAGAAGAAATGGCAGGATCAATGGAAGAAAGATCATGCTTACAGGGTTAGTAATGAAAGTCCCAAACCCAAGTTCTATGTACTCGATATGTTCCCTTATCCTAGCGGTGTGGGTTTACATGTGGGTCACCCATTAGGATATGTTGCTTCAGATATTTACAGCCGTTTTAAAAGACTCAAAGGTTTCAATGTATTGCACCCGATGGGATATGATGCATTTGGATTACCCGCTGAGCAGTATGCTATCGAGCACGGGATCCACCCCGCTGTAAGTACTGCCAATAATATTGATACCTACCGCAAACAGCTCGATAGTATTGGTTTCAGTTACGATTGGGAGCGCGAGGTGAAGACCAGTGAGCCCGGTTATTATAAATGGACCCAATGGATCTTCCTGCAGTTATTTAAAAGTTATTATAACCGCGCCAATCAAAAGGCAGCCAGCATCGAATCCCTGGTGACCATTTTTGAAGACAAGGGTAATTCTGAAAACGAATGCCCCGGCGATTCATCTATCCGTTTCACAGCAACAGAATGGAAAGCATTCACTGAACCCGAACAGCAGGAAATATTAATGCATTACCGCCTTGCCTTTTGCGGATACGGGGAAGTAAACTGGTGCGAGGCATTAGGCACCGTGCTGGCGAATGATGAGGTAGTCAATGGTGTGAGCGAACGTGGTGGTCACCCGGTAGTCAAAAAGAAACTGCGTCAATGGTACCTGCGTATTACTGAATATGCGGATCGTTTACTGGAGGGCTTACAAACCATTGAGTTCAGTGAAGCCATGACGGAGATGCAGACCAACTGGATAGGTAAGTCCTATGGAGCAGAAATTACATTCGATGTAGTCTATGGTCCATCGTCTATGGTCCATGGACTAACCGTTTATACCACACGCCCCGACACAATATTTGGTGTTGACTTCATGGTGATCGCGCCTGAACATGAGCTGATTGAAACGATCACTACACCGGAACAAAAAACGGCTGTTGAAGAATACATCACTTATGTAAAAAGCAGAAGTGATAGAGAGCGACAAGCAGAGAAAAAGATCAGCGGTTGTTTTACGGGAGCATATGCTGTTAATCCTTTTAACGAAAAACAGATCCCTATCTGGATCTCTGAATATGTATTAGCAGGTTATGGAACCGGTGCTATCATGGGCGTTCCCTGTGGCGATGAGCGTGACCATAAGTTTGCCAAACATTTCAATATACCTATTACCAATATCATTGGTGAACATTATAATGGGGTAGATGCCAATCCTACCAAAGATGCCAAATTAGAGAACAGTGAATTTCTAAATGGTGTTGTGATGCGCGATGCGATCGGCATTGTGAATACGAAGCTGGAAGAAATGGGTATCGGCAAAAAGAAAGTGAATTATAAAATGCGTGATGCTGCATTCAGCCGCCAGCGTTATTGGGGTGAGCCGTTTCCGATACAATGGAAATCGAATGGGGTAGCGGTACCGTTAAGTGAAACTGAGTTGCCGCTGGTATTACCAGAAGTAGAGAAATATAGTCCGGGTCCCGATGGTCAGGGTCCACTGGCAAATATTCCTGAGTGGGTGGCGAGAGAATTGGAAACGAATACAATGCCTGGATATGCAGGCAGTAGCTGGTACTTCTTGCGCTACATGGATCCGCATAATAATGAAACATTTTGCGACCGGAAAATAAGCGACTACTGGAACCAGGTGGATCTGTATGTTGGAGGAACTGAGCATGCAGTAGGACATTTATTGTACAGCCGTTTATGGACCAAAGTATTGTTTGATCTGGGTCATATCGGGTTTCAGGAACCGTTTAAGAAGTTGCTGAACCAGGGGATGATACAGGGGAGCAGCCGGTTTGTGTATAGAATAAAAGGCACGAATACATTTGTGTCTGCGGGATTGATAAGCGAGTATGACACCGATCCTATCAGAGTAGATGTGAACTTTGTTGATGGCCTTGAACTAGACATCAATGAGTTTAAGAAATGGCGCAATAAGGAATATGCAAACGCGGAATTTGTTTTTGAAGATGGAAAATATATATGTGGATTTGAAGTCGAAAAAATGTCGAAGGGTAAGTATAATACGGTTAATCCCGATGACCTTGTTAATAAATTCGGCGCCGACACCTTCCGTATGTACGAAATGTTCCTTGGCCCGGTTGATCAGAGCAAACCCTGGGATACCAAGGGTATTGAAGGGGTTCACCGTTTCCTGAAAAAGCTTTGGCGTTTGTTCTTTGATGAAATGAAGGGGAAAGTGTGGAACGAAGAAAAAGCAATAGCCGAAGAATTAAAAGTATTACACCGTACCATCAAAAAGATAGAAGATGATACGGAGCGCTACAGCTTTAACACAGCAGTAAGTGCTTTCATGATCTGCATCAATGAACTCAGTGATCTTAAATGTAATAAGCGTGAAGTGCTGGAACCCTTGCTGATTATGCTTACCTCTTATGCACCGCATATCAGTGAAGAGTTATGGTCGGCACTCGGTAACGCGGTATCGATCCTTGATGCATCTTATCCAACATTTGAAGAGAAGTATGTTGTAGAGTCTTCAAAAGAATACCCGGTGAGTATTAATGGTAAAGTGCGTACCAATATCAATATTGCTTTGGATGCAACGGCTGAACAGGTACAGGAGATCACGCTGGGCAATGAACTCATTCAGAAGTGGATGGAAGGGAAAGATCTCAAGAAATTCATTTTTGTTAAAGGGAAGATGATCAACGTAGTTATATGATTTTTGCCACTGAAGCACTGAAGCACTGAAGCACAGAAAAATTCAGTGCTTCAGTGCTTCAGTGGCTTTTTTTTCTCCCCACTCCGTATCTTCAGCATCCAAAAAACCTCCCCATGAGAAAATGGTTACTATCCCTCTGCATCATTGCAATCGCTTTCGCCGCACAGGCACAGAAAAAACAACTCACCACTGAAGAGTTACTTTCAGGGCGCCTCCCAAAGAACTTCTATAACACACTCCCTAATGTTCTTAAATGGATAGACGATGAACATGTGATCCTCAACCAGAAGATCCATCCGGATTCTGCCGCTAAGAATTATATCCTCGATATTAAAGCAGGAACATTCACTGAAACAAAAGAAGGGGGAAACCCCGGCGGTGGTTTTGGTGGAAGAGGTGGCGGTGGATTGGGCACTCCTCCTCCGTCCAACTTTGGAAGGTCGGTATCCGTTAAAGAAAACGATCTTGTCTATCGCAACTATGGCGTTGAAAAAAAACTAACCAATGATAAGGACGAAGAAAAGAACCCAACCTTTTCTCCCGATAGCTTATACATCGGCTACACAAAAAATAATGACCTCTACACCTATAACCTTACTACCAATAAAGAAACCCGTTTAACCACAGATGGCACACCCACTACCTTAAACGGATACGCCAGCTGGGTGTATTACGAAGAGATTTTTGGACGTGCTACCCGCTACCGTGCTTTCTGGTGGAGCCCCGACAGTAAGCGTTTAGCCTATATGCATTTTGATGAAAGCATGGTACCGATGTTCCCTATTTATGTGAGCGATGGACAGCATGGCTTTATCGAGCAGACACGTTATCCATTGCCGGGTGATAAAAATCCCGAAGCAAAGATCGGGTTTATCAATCCTGATGGTGGTGCAACTGTATGGTCAGATTTTAATGAGAAAGATGACCAGTATTTCGGATGGCCATCCTGGAACTCACTCAATAATACACTATGGGTTTACTGGATGAACCGCGATCAGAATAACCTTAAGATCTATGAGGTGAATGCGGGGAATGGCAGCAAGAAAGAGATCTTCAACGAAACACAGAAAACCTGGATCGACCTTTCCGACAGATCAGGCGGGCGTTTGAATTTCTTATCTAACAAAAAAGAGTTCTTTATGCTGAGCGATAGAACGGGTTGGAACCATATTTACCTCTATAATGTGGATGGAAGTCTTAAAACAGAAGTGACCAAGGGAAAGTATTCGGTAACAGGCATCAAGCTTGTTGATGAAGCTTCGCAAACCATTTATTTTACAGGCAGAAGCCGTGAGAATACGGCACGTACTGATCTGTATAGTGTTAAGTTTAATGGTACAGATCTTAAACGGTTAACGTTTGGTGAATACAACCACGCAACTACCAATTTATCACCCACCGGTAAATATTTTATCACATCCTATAGCAATGCAACCACGCCAACAAAGATGACATTAGTGGATAACAAAGGAAAGATCATCCGTGAGCTGGGCGATATGAGAACCGCAGAACTCGATACCTATGATCTTGCGAAAACAGAATTGATCCGCATAAAAAGTGATGATGGATTGTACGACTTGCCTGCCATGGTAACCTGGCCCGCACACATGGATGCCACTAAAAAATATCCTATCCTGATCAGCATTTATGGGGGTCCTAATGCCGGTAATGTAACCGACAGCTGGATATGGAACGCCAACCGCCAGTTCTATGCCAATGAGGGCTTGATACAGGTAGCCTTTGATCACCGCGCCAGTGGGCATTTTGGAAAAGAAGGGGTTAACTATATGTTCCATAATCTCGGATTCTGGGAGATGGCGGATTACACTACGATGGCTAAATGGTTCATCAGTAATGGTCATGCTGACCCAACAAAAGTTTGTATCACCGGTTTCAGTTATGGTGGATATATGAGCGCCCTTGCGCTTACTTACGGTGCTGATGTGTTTACGCACGGAATGGCTGGTGGTACAGTAGCAGACTGGAGTTTATATGATACCCATTACACAGAAAGATATATGGGCACGCCCCAGAATAATGCTGCGGGCTATAAAAGCAGCAGTGTGCTATCCTATGTAGATAAATACAAAGGAATGTTGCAGATAGTGCATGGTACCAGCGATGATAATGTGCATATGCAAAACAGCATCCAGTTGATAGGTGCGCTGCAGGACAAAGGAAAAGATTTTGAGTTCATGCTGTACCCGAATGGACGTCACGGCTGGCCAAATCTTCCTGCGAGGAATACTCACTTCACTAACCTGAAGACAAAATTTATATATAAATATTTACTTGAGAGACCGGTTCCCAAAGCTTTGTTGAAATAGACATATAAGAGTGCTTAACTCGCCTATTTATGCATGATTTTACTTAAACGAGTCCCGCAGATGCGGGACTCGTTTATTGTATTCGTCCCCGCTCCCATTTTTTTAGGGTGTTTGCCTTGTGTTGTCCGATATTGAGTCTTATCACAGCCGTTATTGATTCGCTATTTCTTCGCTGTCTGTTCGGTATTTGGGATAGCTGCCAAGGCTCTCATAAGCTTGTATCTCGCATCGCGATAGCTTTACAATGGGCTTATATACGAGCTATATACGACTTAGATACGAACAAGATTCCCTATAAGGTCTCTATAAGGTCTCTATAAGGTCTCTATAATGTTCAGGTAAGATAATTGCAGGGTCGGGAGAGAATATTCAGGAATGACCGCCGCTCTATTTTTGATGGTGCGTTGCACCCTATTGGATTGGATAAAGTTAGTATTTTATCCTCGACCGCCCATCTAAAATCCCGCCAACCGGGTTTATCAATTCCTTATATTGTACTTCAATCAAAATTATCTGTAATGAGAAAGTTGTTTTTCATTTCAATGGCATGTATTGCCTTTATTGCCGGCAAAGCGCAGACCGGTGAAGCCTATTTTCTTTCTTCCCCATGTTTGTCGCCGGATGGGCAGACAGTGGTTTTCAGCTTTGAAGGGGATCTCTGGAAAGCAGCCATTTCGAGCGGCCAGGCTACCCGTTTAACGGCTATGCAGGGCTATGAAACCAATGCGAAGATCTCTCCAGATGGTAAATGGGTGGCTTTTACGGGGAGACAATTCGGCAATGCAGATATCTTTATTATGCCTCTGGAAGGGGGGGATATCAAGCAGATCACATTCCATAGCGCCACAGATGAAGTAGCCAGCTGGAGCTGGGATGGCGATCATATTTATTTTACGTCAAACAGGGCGGGGCAACAATCGGGTTATAAAGTAAGTATGAAGGGTGGTACACCGGAAAGGGTTTTTGGCGATCACTTCTTTTTGTATGATCATGGGCTGGTAGAGCATCCGACCAGTGGTGAGATTTTTTTCAACGATACCTGGGAGAGTAGTAACCAGGCTGCCCGTAAACGATACAAAGGGCCATTCAACCCCGATATCCAATCTTATAATATAAAGACCAAGGCGTATAAAAAGTATACAGATTGGGAAGGAAAAGATTTTGGTGCAACGCTTGACAAAAAAGGGAACCTCTATTTTATTTCAGATGAAGCAAATGGAGAGTATAACCTGTATACAATCGAAAAGGGAAAGAAAGCGGCACTTACCCGTTTTCCTACATCTATTAAAACGCCTGTGGTTAATGCAAATGGCGGTAAGGTTGTATTTGAGAAAGACTACCAGCTATGGTTATATGATGTTGCATCGGCTAAGTCTTCCAAACTTGAGTTACAGTTATTACGTAATAATGTGCTGCCTGCAGAAAAAGATTATGATGTGCGTAATAATATTACCGCATTCGATGTGTCTCCTGATGGAAAGAAGATTGCTTTCAGCTCAAGGGGCGAATTATTTGTAAGTGATCCGGAAGGAAAATTTGTACAACATCTCAGCAAGGGAAATGCAGAAAGGGCACTGGAAGTAAAATGGCTCAGTGATAACAGAACACTTTTGTTTAACCAGACAACGGGAGGTTACCAGAATATTTATACGATCAGCGCCGATGGAACCGGTACCCCAAAACAATTGACAACCGATCAGAAAGATTGCCGTTCTATTGTTTTCAATAAAACAAAGACAAAAGCAGTATACCTGGCAGGGAGAGATGAAGTGCGGCTGATAGATCTAAAAACAATGGAAAGCAAAACGCTTGTAAAAGATGAGATCTGGGCATTCCAGAATTCTGATCCCGGGTTCTCTCCGAACGATGAGTATGTATTCTTTACAGCAGTACGCAGCTTTGAACAGGATATTTTTGTTCACCGGTTAAAAGACAATACCACTATCAATATTACGAATACTGGCGTTACAGAGTCTACACCACAATGGTCGCCTGATGGGAAGTACCTCTTCTTTACTTCCAACCGTTTAAAACCCTCTTATCCATTTGGTCCTCAGAATGCAAAGATCTATCGCATTGCGCTTGAAAAGATAGATGAGCCTTACCGGAGTGATAAATACAATGATCTTTTTAAAGTTGAAAAGAAAGACACCACAAAAAAAGAACCTGTTGTTAATTCGATCACTATCGATACCGACAATATTATGGATAGAATGGAGCAGGTTGGCCCATCCTTCGGCACACAATCTTTACAGGCCGTTATCCAAAAGGGAGAGAAGACGATTGTTCTTTATGCCAGCGATCACGCAGAGGGGCGACCTGCCTTATGGAAAACAGTATTGGAGCCATTTGAGCTTCCTAAGACCGAAAGGATCGTGGGTGCTGATGCATTTGGTGTTGATTACGCAGAGGGTGGCGACAAGTCGATGGTATTATTCAATGGAAATATTTTCAAGCTGAACCTTGATGCCAACAAAGTAGATCCTGTTCTGATCACCAGTACATTCCGTAGGAATCTTTCATCAGAGTTCATGCAGATCTTCCAGGAAGCATGGTCGAAGGTTGAACAGAATTATTATGACGAAAAATTTCATGGGGTTGACTGGGTCGCGATCCGCAAAAAGTACGAAGCATTTATCCCGCGCGTAAATAACCGTGCTGATCTTCGTACTGTATTGGCGGATATGCTGGGAGAGCTGAATTCATCGCACCAGGGTTTTACTTCTAATGGTGATGATGAAAATGTGAGCCTGTCTAACCGTACCATGGAAACAGGTATCGTGTTTGAAAATATGGACCCCTACACTGTTCAATATGTAATCAAGAAAAGTAATGCAGATAAAAAAACAGTAGATGTACGTCCGGGTGATGTGCTGGTGAAAGTGAATAATGAGCCTGTTGATAAAAATGTTGACCGTAATTATTATTTCAGCAAGCCATCGCTTGACAAAGAGATTAAACTCAGCTTTAATCGTGCAGGGCAGGTATTTGATATAAAGATCCATCCGCAGGCAACACTCGGTAATAACTTATACGATGAATGGATAGATAATAACCAGAAAAGGGTGGATGATAAAAGTAAGAACCGCATCGCCTACCATTGTATGAAGAATATGAGTACCGGGGAGCTGGATAAATTCCTGATAGATATGACGCAGGATTTTTATAAGAAAGATGCTTTCATTCTCGACCTGCGTTACAATACAGGCGGTAATGTGCATGATGAAGTATTAAAATTTCTGAGCCAGCGTTCTTATCTCAAATGGAAATACAGGGAAGGAAAGCTCACCAATCAATCTAATTTTTCTCCTGCTGATAAACCGATCATTCTGCTTACCAATGAGCAGTCGCTCAGTGATGCGGAAATGACAGCAGAGGGTTTTAAAGCATTGAAACTTGGAAAAATAGTAGGTATGCCTACTTATCGCTGGATCATCTTTACGAGTGGAGCCGGATTGGTTGATGGTTCTTTTGTACGGTTACCGAGTTGGGGTTGTTATTCATTGGATGGTAAGGATATTGAGAAGACAGGGGTTGAACCGGATATTACTGTTCCTATGAATTTTGTGGATAGAGTGAATAAGCGGGATCCGCAATTGGATAGGGCTATTGAGGAGATATTGAAGCAGCTTAAGTAACTTTTTTGCCACAGAGACACAGAGACACAGAGGCACTGAGAAAATTTCCTCAGTGCCTCTGTGTCTCTGTGGCAATTATATTTGCATCATTATGGAGTCACTGCAATTCTTAGATAAGCCCCAACCACTTGTTCCCCTCAATAAAGAGAGCGATATCCTTTTGCTTCTCGATTTTACTGCCACCAATACAGATCTTACCCCCGCAATCGTAGAAGACACGCAACTTTTCTCAGCTTATGTTTCTACAAAGCTTTCCAAAGCAAACGCCCGTTATGGAATAGGCGGATACGATGAACACCGCACGGTTTACAGCCGCAGCAGTGTATTCGATTCAGCGATGGGAGAAGAGCCGCGCCGTTTACATTTAGGTATCGATATCTGGGGTAATGAGGGAACGGAAGTTTCAGCCCCGATAGATAGCATCGTTCATAGTTTTGCGTTTAACGACCAATATGGAGATTATGGGTCGACGATTATTTTAGCACATGAGATCAATGGGAATATTTTTCACAGTTTATACGGTCATCTTTCTTTAGGAGACCTGGACGGATTAACAGCAGGTAAAAAGATCGATGCCGGAGAGGTATTTGCGCATTTTGGAAAACCTGCTGAAAATGGCTACTGGCCACCGCATCTTCATTTCCAATTGATCGTTGATATGGAGGGGAAGAAGGGCGATTATCCTGGTGTTTGTAAATTCAGTGAAAGAGAAAAGTATCTTGCCAACTGCCCTAACCCTGATGTAGTGTTGGGTATGATCAAGTACGCCATAAATACGGATAGTATTTTGTAGTTTTGAATCGATGGCAAACGCGAACCTCAACACAGAACCTTCTAATCTTACCTCAGCCGATAAAGAGTTTGAGAACACGATACGGCCAAGAGAGATCGATGATTTTTCGGGGCAGCCACAGTTAATAGAGAACCTTATCATTTTTATCAAAGCTGCCAAACTCAGGGGAGAAGCGCTGGATCATATTTTATTTCATGGCCCGCCGGGATTGGGGAAAACAACCCTCAGCCGGATTGTAGCTAATGAACTCGGCGTAAATATCAAAGAAACCTCAGGGCCGGTTATTGAAAAGCCGGGAGATCTTGCCGGTCTGCTCACCAACCTGCAACCCAATGATGTACTTTTCATAGATGAGATCCACCGCCTGAGTACCGTAGTGGAAGAATACCTCTATGCAGCGATGGAAGATTTCAGGATCGATATAATGATCGATACCGGTCCCAATGCGCGGAGTATACAGATCAACCTGAATCCTTTTACATTGGTGGGTGCTACTACGCGTAGTGGTTTACTTACTGCACCTTTATTATCGCGTTTCGGCATCAAATCCAGGCTCGAGTATTATCACGCTGATGTATTGAAAAAAATCATCGAAAGAAGTGCTGCTATTTTGCAAACCAGTATCACTACAGAAGCAGCTTTTGAGATCGCGCGCAGGAGCCGTGGTACACCGCGTATTGCCAACAGCCTTTTAAGAAGGGTAAGGGATTTTGCGCAGGTATTGAATGATGGCAAAATAGATATCGGCATTACACAACATTCATTAAAAGCGTTGAATGTAGACGAACACGGGCTTGATGAAATGGATAACCGTATCCTCTCATCGATCATCGATAAGTTCAAAGGTGGACCCGTGGGGCTTACAACTATCGCTACAGCAGTTGGTGAAGAAGCAGGAACTATCGAAGAAGTATATGAGCCATTCCTTATCCAGGAAGGTTTCCTGCAACGAACTCCTAGGGGACGCGAGGTAACGGCAAAAGCATATGAACACCTGGGTCGCAAACCATATACCGGCAACCAGTCAGAATTATTCAGATAGATCACGCCGCTCTTTTTCGGTGAGCCAATTCAGTTTATAACCTTTTAACTTCCAAAGGCCATTTTCTCCATGTTCAGGATTGGTCATCAGTTCCTGTTTTTTAGGATGAATGATCAGATCCATTTCTTCTAATGGAACCGCACCGAGTAACGGTTCACTATTTCCCGGCAATACCACAGCTCTGCATGAGCTTGTTCTGTTCTTGAACTTAATTTCAACATTGGATACAACGTCATAACAAACAACCTCACCACTTGCCAAAGTTAACCGCATCTTATCAACGACACTGAGTTGGAGGATTTCCTGGATTGTTTGATTGATCGCAAGGGAATAAGATCCAGTGTCTACCAATGCATTCACAGGTATCCGCCTGACTTCATCTATATCCATCAACCCTCTACGAACCAGCTCACAATCGCCATCATTTGCTAACTCAATATCTGCATAAACCATTCCCATAAGTTTCAATTTTAAACAAAACTATTGGAAAGGTATCTGCGAGACAAGCGTATTAATACCTGATTTATGATAGTATTTATAACATCAGGACATAAAAAAATCCCGCGTAAGAGCGGGATTTCAAATTTGTAAAATTCTTTACTAAGGCGCAACAAGACGGAACCCATTTCCATGGATATTCACGATCTCAATATTCGTATCATCCTTCAGGTATTTCCTCAGTTTGGCAATATATACATCCATACTTCTACCATTGAAATAAGTATCGCTGCCCCAGATCTTTTTCAAAGCACGTTCCCTTGGTAAAAGATCGTTCTTATGTTCAGCCAGCATTTTCAGCAACTCATTCTCTTTTGGAGAAAGGGTCTGCGTATGATCGTCATGCTTCAGTTCACGCAGCTTTGGATTGAAGTGGTACCTCCCAAGATCAAATTCAATATTATCACTGATCCTGTTTTCTTCTTCATTGCGTTTCAGGATCGCTTTGATCTTTAATAACAATACTTCGCTATCGAAAGGCTTGGTGATATAATCATCGGCACCCAGTTTATATCCCTGGATGATATCTTCTTTCATGGTCTTAGCACTTAAAAAGAACAGGGGTATATCAGGATCTACATCGCGGATCTCTTCAGCCAATGTGAATCCGTCCATATTGGGCATCATCACATCCAGTAAACAGATATCAAATTTTTCACGTTGAAAAGCAGCCAGTCCCAGGCGGCCATCCCTTTCCAGGGTAATATCATAATCGTTCAGCTCTAAATAATTCTTCAGCACCATTCCAAGATTCGTGTCATCCTCACAAAGGAGGATCTTACTTTTCTTCTCTTCCATAATAATTAAGTTTAACGTGAAATAAAGGTAAAACAAAGCGATTTAACTTCCTATCACCGCAATTCTTTGTTAAATCGGACGAAATGACAGAAAACGAGGGTGAATGGCAGGGATATCTTAGTTAACCATAAATAATCATTCCATGCGACCGGATATTATCTGTGAAACAGTTTATTGTAATTCTCTTCATCCATATACTCCAATATATCCCCGGGCTGGCATTCCAGAATCCTGCAGATCTCATCTAGGGTGGAGAAACGGATAGCTTTTCCTTTGCCGCTTTTTAATATGCTCATATTGGCAAGTGTAATATTCATGCGCTCACTGAATTCAGTAAGGGTCATTTTACGGCGGGCCAGCATGATATCTAAGTTGACTACTATCGGCATATTAGAATGTTAGGTCCTGTTCCTCTTGTAATTGATTTCCTTTTTTGAAAGCGGAGGAGAGAATGATAAAGATACAACCGGCATAAAAATAAAGGTATCCATAGCTAAGATCAGGTGTTCCTGATAAATAAAAAGGTTTTGAGCCTAACTCCGAAGCAATATTAACTCTTACAGAAAACCCGGAAAAGTATAGATCAAATAGTATCATGATAACGTTGTATGTAATCAGTGCTAAACCGATCTTTCTTAAACGTTTATGATTTGATGCATCAAATGAAGATCCTATACGGATATATTGGAGAAATGTGGCAAGCTGCCATAAACAAAAAGACATTAGCAACCCACCCAATATGTTTGGAAACATAAAGATGGCCCTTTCTTTGAAATTTTTCGGCTTTACATGTATAGTCATTCCCGTAAACTCCAGCTCTTCGCCAACTGTAAATGCGCGTTTATTAATTACCGTATCTACATCTGCAAACGGCGATTTAGCAATACGCACAGCCATGGTATCAGTATTACTAAAAACTGTATCAGTATATTGTTTTGGATAATTTGCGGTAAGCTCCGAGATTGAAGTGGGAATGCTTGTTAGTAAAATAGTTGAATCAACTATCAGGTTATGAATTTTAACAGGTAAAGGAATACCATTTTCAAATTGTGAATTTAGAATGACATTCTTCAATTCATAATATGGACGATAACCAAAAACAACGGAGCCTATATAAATCAAGGTGAGAAGGGTGCTAAAAATACTTCCGATAAAAAAACCGGAAATGATGAAATTTTTTATTCTTTCTTTTAAGCTTTTCATATAGATGATTTAAAATGTTAGATCCTGCTCTTTCTGAAGACTCATTCCCTTCTTATAAATATTTGCCAATGACAGCACCAAAAGCGCAAAATAGAGCTCGGCATATATGAGTAGCGGAAAATTATTGACTGTCGTAAACTCATGATGGGTTAGGTTTTGTACAGTATCCGGTAGAAAAATGATGCTCCTGTAAATACTAAGGAGGCCATGTAGTATCAATAGATATCCTGTGAGACGGATCGCAAACTGGTCACTGATTGATTTAAAAACAAAGTGGAGAAGGGTTCGTTTCATTGCAACAGATTATGCTGCAATATGATAATTATTTATTGATAAACAATATTTAATTTCTAATAAAGGATAATATTTAGACGCTTTTCTTTATAATCCCTTGTTCATCAATCGATAAGATTCTTTCTCCCTGCAAAAAATCAAGTACGGTCCAAAGCTTCTCCCGGCTGATCTTTTTTAACTGTACCATCAAGTTCTCAACCGATATTTCAGCAGTTACTGACTGCATAATATGCGCTTCTATCAAACTGAATTCTTCGGCAGAAATTTCTTTTCGTTTGCGTGCAAGACAGTTATCACAATTGCCGCAATCTTTTACCTCTTTATCACCAAAATAAGAAGCGATGTAACGGCTTCGACACGCTGTATCCAATTGAATATAACGGATCATATTCTCTACCCGTGCCGCATATTGTTTTTTTCTATCAAGATATTGATCCTGTTTGATCTCAAGATATTTTGCCGGGGCACGGTTCAATAAATAATGTATTTGCGGGGTGTCTTTTTGCGGGAGATATTCAATAATGTCGAACGAACTAAGTTGTTGCAGTTGGGCAATCACCTCTTCTATACTGCTTCTGCAAAGCCATGCGAGCTGCTTTTCATAAACCGATACACGGTTATCGATAATGCCTTCATAAGTACGCAGCAGACATTTGATCAATGGATCTAAAGCGGGGTGAGCGATCTCGAACTGGTTCAGGTTCTCTTTTTCTGTGGTAAAATTTACCTGAGAGGGTAGGAAAATACTTTCTGAAAAACTAATATGTCCTTCCTGCTCCAATACTTTCAGTGTATTGACCACTAATAAACTATCGAGTTTAAAATTCTTTACAAATTCTGATAAATTGAAATCATAGTATTGTCCTTCACCGATCCCCACAGGTACCTGCAGATAATCTGCCAGTGCCTGGTATATTCTTTTGATCTCAGGAATAGGTGGAAAACGCTTGTCGGGCATCTCTTTCAACCCTGCCAGGTTTTCATGCTGATAAAGTAATACCGCATATGCTTTCTTTCCATCCCTTCCTGCACGCCCTGCTTCCTGGTAATAATTTTCGAGACAATCGGGGGTATCGTAATGTATCACAGTTCTTACATCCGGTTTATCAATCCCCATTCCAAATGCATTGGTACAGACCATCACCCTTACCTGATTGTTGATCCATGCCTGTTGCTTTTCATCCCGTACAGGTTGTGTGAGACCGGCATGGTAATAATCGGCAGCTACTTTTTGCAGGTTAAGCATTTGTGCCAGTTCTTTTGTTTGTTTGCGGTTACTGCAATAAACAATGCTGGTTCCGGGTACCTTACTGAGGATGTCGAGCAACTTATTGATCTTGCTATCTACCAAGAAGCTGCTGTAAGAAATATTGGAACGTTCAAACGATTGCCGGAATACACGACCCTCTGTAAATTTTAATTTATCCTGTATATCATCCTGCACAATCGGTGTTGCGGATGCAGTAAGTGCAATAACGGGTATGCCCGGCAATTCATCTCTCAGGTTGGCAATGCGTAAATAAGGTGGTCTGAAATCGTACCCCCATTGCGATACACAGTGAGCCTCATCCACAACAATAAGACTGATATTAAGCGCGGGTAAAAACTCTTTGAATAAAGCCGATTCCAATCTTTCCGGGGAGAGATAAAGAAACTTGATATCGCCATAGGTTGCCTGCCTTAATACCTTTTGTACTTCAAACCAGGTCATTCCGCTATGTAAAGCAACAGCCGGTATATCTTTTTGTAATAAGGCATCTACCTGGTCGCGCATGAGGGCGATGAGTGGACTGATCACCAAACACAAACCTTCCTTTAATAAAGCCGGTACCTGGAAGCAGATGGATTTGCCGCCGCCGGTGGGCAAGAGTGCTAATGTATCATGACCTTCTAAAACAGATTGAATGATCTCCTCCTGGCCGGGGCGAAACTGGGTATGTTTCCAATACTGCTGTAATATTGAGAGGGGTGCTGTCATGGTAAATTAATATGCTCGCAAAGGCGCAAGGGCGCGGTTTTTCTTTGCGTCTTTGTGCCTCCGCGTGAAATTAAGCTACTTTCTTAAAGTTCAACCGCACAGAATTAATAGCTAATACCACATCACTCAAACCCATCGCCAATGCCCCGAAAGTTGGATTTAAAAAACCAAAAGCTGCAACTGGGATGGCCACTATGTTATAGGCAAATGCCCAGAATAGATTTTCTTTGATTGTGCGGTAAGTATGTTTTCCCAAACCGAGTGCTAATGGAAGATTTTTTAATCCATGGTTCATCAAAACAACATCGGCACTCTGCATGGCGATATGGGATGCATCACTCAAAGAAATACCTACTGTGGCTTTGGCAAGTGCAGGTGCATCATTGATGCCATCGCCTACCATTGCAGTGGGAACAACCTGGTTAAATTCGGCTATCTTTTCGAGTTTCTGTTCGGGTGTTTGTTCGGCGTATATTTCATCAATGCCCAATGTGGCAGCCACCTGCGCACATTTTTCTTTCCGGTCGCCACTTAGCAGGATGGTTTTTATGTGCTGTGCCTTTAATGAATCGATCACCTGTTTCGCTTCCGGTCTGATTTCATCGGACAAATCTATCCAACCCAATAATTCATTATTGCGTGTGATATAAATATTGTGTTGGTCATCATGAGTGAGCGCAGCAACGGATGTGTAAGAACCGGCTGTGTAGGTGTTGCCTTCTTTGTCGGCAGCCTTCATTCCCCATCCTTTTATTTCCTCGATCTTTGCCCAGCGGATATCTTCTTTTATTTTCCATTCTCTTTCAATAGCTGCGGCTACCGGGTGATTGGAATATTTTTCCAGTGAATAGGCAATGCGTTTAAATTCTTCTCCGGCAGTAGTACCCGCATCATGTTTCGTGATCGTGAACCTGCCGGTGGTAAGGGTTCCTGTTTTATCAAATACTACCTGTTTGATACTTTTGAAGATCTCGAGGCTTTTTGCATTTTTAAATAAGACGCCATTTTTGGCGGCTCTTCCCAGGCCAACCGCAATAGCCGCGGGCGTTGCGAGTCCCATGGCGCAGGGGCAGGAAATGACCAATACGGCAATGCTTCTTAACAGCGAATTACTAAGATCCTGCTGACCGATAAAATAATTTCCGAGGAAAGTGACCAACGCAATACTCAAAACAGTGGGAACAAAAATGGCACTGATCTTATCGGCCAGTTGTTGCACGGGTGGCTTGTCTGTTTGCGCATCCTTCACCATCTTTAAAATATTCGAAAGCACGGTGTCTTCTCCTGCTGCTGTTACATATGCTTTAATGGTGCCGTTTTCCAATATGCTTCCACCAATCAGTTTATCGTTTATCTTTTTAAAAACCGGGGCACTTTCCCCACTGATGATGGCTTCATTCACACTGGCTTCTCCCCATAACACTTTGCAATCCATCGGAACGGGCTCACCACTTTTGATCAGTAGAAGATCACCCACTTTTAAGTGGGTGCTTTCAACCGGAAAAATATGTTCCTCATGCTTGTCATCATAAGCGATCATGTTAGCCATTACCTTCTGGCTCACCGCTAATTTTTTTAAAGCCGACTGGGTAATTTCAACGGACCTGTCTTCCATCCAGTTGCCAAGAAATACAAGGGTGATAATGGTAGCTGTTGTTTCATAAAAAAGATATTGTTCCGCTTCCCCGATCAGTGTTCCGTATAAACTATACCCGAATGAAGCCACCGCACCCACTGCGATCAATACATTCATATTCGGAATGCCTTTCAGGATACTCTTAACCGCACTGCGCCCGAAGAAATCCATCCCTACAATAAATACGGGGATCGTTAATCCCAGTTGGAGGTATGGGTTCATTAAAAAATGAATATGCACTCCCGGTATCATGTGCAGCATTAACGGTGCGGTAAAAATGATACAGAAGAGAAAGCGTTGCCAGTGGTTTTTAAACAGCTTCTTACTTTTTTCAAGACCCGACCCCGCTTCGTTTACAACATGGTAACCGAGGTTTTCAATACCCTTTGCAATTTCCTGTTTGGGGGTTCCTTCCGTCATCCCAAAACTGAGTTCGCCGCCCATGAAATTTACTTTCACATCCTGCATCCCTTTTTGCTGTAAATATTTATCTATTGTAAGTGCACAATTGGTGCAGCTCATGCCTTGTATTTTCCAATTTACTTTTTCCACGATGTTTTTTTTAGTGAGTAGTGAGTAGTGAATAGTGAGTGATCTTTGGAATTCACTCACTATTCACTACTCACTGCTCACCAAAGGTACACATTGGTGAAAAATGGCAATTTTCGAGATACGGTGTATAAATACAGCCATGTTTCAAATTCATTGTTTTAGGAGGATTATCTTTGCAGTATGGATGCAAAATTTACACTTGCTGAGATAAAATCAGCGGCTGCTGAGCTCTGGAAAGAGGGACAGGATAAAAAAGCATGGGCTTTTCATGCCGGTATGGGTACCGGGAAGACCACTTTTATTCATGCCCTTTGTGAAGAGCTGGCGTTACGTCGGCTATCAGCAGTCCCACTTTTGCGATCATCAATGAATATATGAGTCCTGTAGCCGGCACAATTTATCATATGGATTGGTACCGGTTAAAAAATGAAGAAGAAGCCATGAACGCAGGTGTGGAGGATAGTCTTAACAGCAAAAACCTTTGTTTGATAGAGTGGCCCGAAAATGCGGCGGGGTTATTGCCGGATGATACCTTTCATGTTTATATGGAGGTTTTGGATCAGGAGACACGGCGGATTTATACACGGGGGTAGTCATTTATTAGCGGATTGGCGAATTACGGATTAGCGAATTAGAAATCCGCTAATCCGTAATTTGCCAATCCGCTAATCCTCTTTTGCACTAACTACAAACACGCATGGTCATTCAATAAAATCGGTTAATTTTATCCCTCACAATCATCTCCCATCATGGCCACAAAACCGTCTATCAGTACTTCTTTTACCTATGAAACACTGGAAGAGGTGTTGGATGTAAAACCACAGGGCGCCAAGCTGCATATCGGGATCCCGAAAGAGATCGCGTTCCAGGAAAACCGTATTGCGCTCACACCTGATGCCGTGGGTGTGTTGGTGATGAATGGCAATCAGGTAGATGTTGAGCACAAGGCTGGCGAGGGAAGCCACTTCTCTGATAAAGATTATGCGGAGGCTGGAGCCCGTATCGTTTATGAGCGTGAGGCGATTTTCAAATGTCCCATACTGGTAAAAAGTGCTCCGCCTGTTGAAGAGGATATGCCTTTGTTACAGCAAAATCAAACCATCGTTTCGCCGATACATCTTTCTGCATTGAAGAAAGAATACATAGAAAAAATGATGGAGAAGAGGATCACGGCGGTCAGCTTTGAAAATTTTAAAGACGACAGCGGTACCTACCCCATAGTAAGAAGTATGAGCGAGATCGCAGGTAGTGCGGTGATGCTGATTGCGGGACAATACCTCAGCAGCTTTAACCAGGGCAAGGGCGTATTGCTGGGAGGTATCAGCGGTATCCCACCCACCAAAGTTGTGATCATCGGTGCAGGGATCGTGGGTGAATTTGCCACACGTAATGCACTGGCATTAGGTGCTTCTGTAAAAGTGTTTGATAATAATGTATACCGCTTAAAGCAACTGCAGAATAATTTAGGTCAACGTATATGGACAAGTGTTCTCGAACCCAGGATCTTATCCAAACAATTAAAAACCTGCGAAGTAGCGGTAGGCGCGTTGAGCAATGAGTATGGAAGGGCGCCGGTTGTGGTAACAGAAGAGATGGTGGCGGCTATGCGCCCGGGTAGCATTATTATTGATGTGGCGATTGACAGGGGCGGGTGTTTTGAAACGAGTGAGTTAACGAGTTATGAAGAGCCTACGTTTGTGAAGCATGATGTGATACATTATTGTGTGCCGAATATTCCGAGTGGTTTTGCGCGTACGGCGAGCCAGGCTATCAGTAATGTTTTAATGCCGTTGATACTTGAGATCAGTGATGAGGGGGGGATTGAAGAAATGGTTTGGCATAAGTTTAATCTGCGCGAGGGAGTGTATATGTTTAAGGGGGCGTTAACGGATTTTTATATCAGTCAAAGATTTGATTTGAAGTATACGGATCTGAATCTTTTGATAGCAAGTCGGAGGTGATTTTTGATTTCGGGCTTACCGAAACGCATATCCGAAAAGCTGGAACGCAAAGAACGCAACGAACCGCGAAGGACGCAAAGAATTTAAAGAAGTGCGATACACTCTACGGATATTAAAATCCCGCCGGGGAAGGGCATTACTTGTGGCGCGCTTCTGGCAGGCGGATTATGAGGGAAGACCTCACTATAGATTTTATTGATGATCTTAAAATCGCTGTCGCAGCCAGCCACCATGAACATACTGGTCTTCACTACTTTTTCTAAGCTGCTTCCCGCTTCTTCCAGTATGGTTTTTATATTCTTGAAAGTTTGTACAGCCTGCTCTTCAAAAGTATCACCGGCTAATTTACCTGTTGCGGTATCTAATCCCCAGGTGCCGGATAAATAGATCATCCCATTAGCAATAACAGCCTGCGGAAAAGCAAGATTGGTGCGAAGTACTTTTTCGGTGTTGAAGTTTTGGCGATCCATATTAATAGTTATTTATTCCTCGTAAAATGTAACGGCTTTCTCTGCTAAGAATTTTTTCATAATATCTACATGGACACACTGTCCTAAATGTATAAAAGAATAATCAGTTACTTTCTTTATTTTATTACCCAGCAGCATCTCCTTATTTTCAAGATCAAAGCCAAGGTGTAAGTGTTTGGTAGAGGATTGCATACCATATACAAGTCCGGCTGCATTAAAGAGCGGTCCGCCGCTTTGTCCTTTTAAACCTGGCGTGCTTAACTCAATACCGCTGAGTTGATTATTCTCGCCGAGAAACCTTGTTACCATGCCATCTATGGGGAAACGGGGTGATGAGGGGTTACCGGTTTGTGTCCATTCTATATCATCAGCGGCTTCATTGTATGTATAGTTAGTGAACTCAGGGAATGGATACCCAAGCCTGCACAGATAATCGCCTTGTCTGATCTTACTACTGTCTTTTATAAATTTTGCATAGCCAGTATATAATGTTTTTCCGTAGTCGTTGAATTTTAAAATGGCCAGATCATATAGCGGATGTTCATGCCAGGTAAATCCAGACATACTATCCACGCAATCCACATAGGTATTCTTGATCTGGATAATACTGTCGCTATTGTAATTATATTTTGTTTCCAATCCTTTCAAACGCATTTTGAACTTTCCATCATTCGGGATTTTCCGTTTCTCGGATAGAAATTCAGCGTAGGTTTTATTTACATTTTCTGCGTTGATCAATAACTGGATCACGTGCTTGCAGGTAACTGCGTAGCCTTCTTCATTCACAAAGAAAAGGGTTGCTGAGCCGGGAAAGATTTGTTTGCCGCCGTAAGTGCGGAGGATTGAGTTGACGGGTCTTGTGAAATGAGAAACGGATTCTATTGCGTTGGCAAACATGGGTGTTTTTTTTTGCCACTGAAGCACTGAAGCACAGAGGGGCTTATTTGTAATCGAGAATGTTTAATCTTTCCTTACACACATCAATCTCCTGTTCATCATTGCTGCTGATGATAATGAGTTTATCGGTGCAATAGTTCGCCAGGAGATCATGGTATAATTGATAGCCACTGGTATCTAAGTTAGTACAAGGTTCATCAAGTAGCAACACAGGAACATCAGAAAATATGGCCTGTGCCAGTTTGAGTCTTTGTTTCATTCCGCTGCTGAAATAGCGGATCTGTTTATCAACGGATCTTTCCAGACCAATGATAGCAAAGATTTCATCGGTATTAATAGTGGAGAGCAATGGTTTAAAGGAACGGTGAAAATCAAGAAATTCTCTTGCGGTCATTTCTTCGATCAATTCGAGGTAAGGAGCTGCTATGGCAATATGCCGGTAAATATTTTCAGTTTCGATTCCGCTTCCTGTTCCATTATCATACACAAGTTTGCCTTCACTCAGATGCAAACTCCCCGCAATAGCCTGTAATAAAGTACTCTTTCCGCTTCCATTAGGGCCGGTGATTGCATATGCTTTACCAGGTTCAAATTGATAATCAACTTTGCGAAAGATCCACTCGCGGTTAAAGCGTTTTCCGATATCACTTAATTGGATGGTCATCTTTCTTTAATCCTCCTCCATCGCTCCCTTCACAAATCTTTTAATAATACCTCTTCCGCTTTCCCTGATAAAAGTTACGATCTCGTCTCTTTCATCGGTAGCCGGTAATTCTTCTTCGATATATTCCAATGCCTGGGATGTGTTAAAACCTTTATTATAGATGGTGCGGTACACGTCCAGTATATGATTGATCTGTTGTAAAGGGAAGCCCCTTCTTTTTAATCCTACGCTGTTCACACCACCATAGCTCAATGGATTACGTACTGCTTTGATATAAGGAGGTACATCTTTACTTACAAGGCTACCGCCTGCTATAAATGTATGCTGGCCAATATTTACAAATTGATGCACAGCACTTACACCGCCTACTACGGTCCAGTCGCCCATGGTTACGTGCCCCGCTACCTGCACACTATTACTCATGATACAATTGTTTCCAATGATGCAATCATGCGCAATATGGCAATACGCCATGATCAGGCAATTGCTGCCGACCTTTGTTTTGCCCCTGTCTTCTGTTCCACGATTGATAGTAACAAATTCACGGATCGTGGTATTGTCGCCAATTTCCACGGTTGTTTTTTCGCCGCTGAATTTCAGATCCTGGGGGATGGCGCCCAATACGGCACCCGGAAACACGCGGCAGTTCTTGCCAATGCGTGTACCATCCATGATGGTTACATTACTACCTATCCATGTTCCTTCACCTACGCTTACATCACCATGGATCACCGTAAATGGATCGATCTTTACATTGGGGGCGATCCTTGCATTGGGATCTATATAAGTATAGGGATGCGTCATGGTTGCTGTTTAAAATGAATGATTAAGGTCTTTTTACCACCTGCGCTACCAGGTCGGCTTCTGTTGCTACTTTTCCGCCTACATATACGGTTCCGCGCATTTCACAGATTCCGCGCCTGATCGGGCCGTTCAGTTCCATCTTCAGCACCATCGTATCACCCGGTCTTACCATCTGTTTGAATTTGCAATTATCAATCTTCAGGAAGTAGGTGTCATAGCTTCCTTCGGGCATTGCATTGATACACAGGATGCCGCCGGTTTGCGCCAATGCTTCGATCTGCAAAACACCCGGCATTACAGGGTTTCCCGGGAAATGCCCCTGGAAAAACCATTCGTTAAAAGTTACATTCTTGATACCAACAATATATGTGTCGGTTAGTTCAATGATCTTGTCTACAAAAAGAAACGGGTGACGGTGTGGTAAGGTTTTCTCTATCTTTTCCAAAGTATAAATGGGTGGGATAGATGCGTCATACACCGGCATATTCTTTACATGCTTGTTCTTTTTGATGTACTGCTTGATCTTTCTCGCAAACGCTACATTGGTGCTGTGCCCCGGTCTGTTTGCAATGATCCTTGCTTTGATAGGATAACCGATGAGTGCCAGGTCTCCCACAACATCCAATAATTTATGCCTGGCGGGTTCATTGGGAAAACGGAGTTCCAGGTTATTCAGGTAGCCTTCACTTTTTACTTCGATCTTATCGCGTTTGAAAACTTTGGCAAGACGCGTCATTTCAGAATCGGTAACCGGCTTATCTACCACAACAATTGCATTATTGATATCACCTCCTTTGATCAGGTCGTTATCCAGCAGCATCTCCAGTTCATGTAAAAAACAGAAAGTACGGCAGGGTGATATTTCCGACTTGAAATCACGTATGGTTTTTAAACCTGCATGTTGTGTACCCAGTACAGGGCTATTAAAATCGATAAGGGTTGTTATCTGGTAATCCATGGCAGGCAATGCCACCATTTCAACACGCTTCTCATCATCATAATGATAAATATTCTCATCAAGGCTGTACCAGGCTTTTGCTGCTTCCTGTTCCTCTACGCCGGATTCTTCAATGAGTTCAATAAAAGGAGCCGAACTGCCATCCATGATGGGAATTTCAGGACCATTCAGTTCTATCAGTACATTGTCAACCCCCATTCCCACTAATGCCGCCAGTACGTGTTCTACCGTGCTTACTTTGGCATCGCCTACCTGTAGCGTGGTACCGCGACTAGTGTCTGTTACCAGGTCGCAATCTGCTTTGATGATGGGTTGATTAGGCATATCCACTCTTTGAAACTGGATACCGAAACCGGGGTTAGCGGGTTTTAATATCATATCCACCAGAATACCGGTATGTAAGCCGGTACCACTGATGCTGATGGGACTTTTCAGGGTATGCTGTTTGTCGGGATTGAAATTACTATCCATGGGAGCTTTTCAAAATATGTCTGCAAAAATATGATTTAGCGCGGTTTAAACGGCCTTTATTCGGCATTTAAGCGCTCGGAGAGGAGTTGTGTGACTAATTTCTCTAGTTCTGACAGTCTTTTTTCCATTTCGGGAAGGTTGCGGGTCACAGCCTGAACGCGCATAGTGTTTGAATAGTCAGCGGCAGGACTGCCGGTAAGGGCCGTATTTGCTTTTTTGATATTCCTTGTAACACCACTCTGCCCGTTTATCCTGGTTCCATCAGCGATATTGAGATGTCCGGCTATTCCCGCCTGACCACCCAATACTACGTTTTTGCCCAGTTTACTGCTGCCGCTTATGCCACTTTGGGCCGCTAATACGCTATTACTGCCCACTTCTACATTATGTGCCACCTGTACCAGGTTATCGAGTTTTGCCCCTTCCCGGATGATCGTAGATCCTATCGTAGCCCTGTCAATGGTGGTATTCGCGCCAATCTCAACGCCATTTTCTACAACCACATTGCCGATCTGCGGCACTTTTTTCTGTTGCCCATCAGCCTGTAAGGCATAGCCAAAACCATCACTTCCAATCACAGTACCTGCGTGAATAATTACGTTCTTACCAATGATACAGTCGAAATATATTTTTACGCCTGCATGCAGCATGGAATTGTCGCCCACCTGCACATTGTTGCCAATAACTACGCCCGGGAATATTTTTACGTTATTGCCAATCTTTGCATTGTCGCCGATATAGGCAAATGCGCCGAGAAAAATATTCTCTCCAACCACAGCAGTTGAAGAAATATAGCTGGGTTGCTGAATACCCGAAAGCTGCTGTGTCATTAATTCCTGGTACTTGGCCAGCAATGTGGCAAAAGCAGTATATGCATCGGGAACGCGGATAAGCGTAGATTTTACAGGTTCTTTCAGTTCCAGCGATTCGTTGATAATAACAACGGAGGCCGCGGTCTGGTAAAGGAACTCTTCGTATTTGGGATTGGCCAAAAAAGCGATCTGACCTTGCTTTGCTTCTTCGATCTTACCAAAGCCGGCAACAGCTGCCATGGCATCTCCTTCAATTTTGCCATTAATGATCATGGCGATCTGCGCAGCTGTGAATTGCATAACAAGCGGTTAGGGTGTTAAGAAACAAATGTAAAATTTTTTAACGGGTGCCGAAAGATTTTGATGAATTAATGCGTTATCGATCTGCGAAATTTCGGTTACCGTACCATCTTTGAACAGGATATTGATCTGCTCATCCTTTGATTGATAAAGTGTATTTGTGGCCTCTCCTGTAAAACAGAGATAATGGATATCAGCAGGCGTTATGCCAAAACCCTCCATTGACAAAGCTTCCTTCTGGCGGATATAACTTTCCTCAAATGGGTCGGACTGGATCCTTGCCTTGTATAATTTACGGTCGAGGAAACGGCCGCAAAGAAGAGATAATATTTTATCAGGATGTTGTTTCCATCTTTTGAGTGCATGCATCACATCATGATCATCAATATCACAAAACTTATTCAATGCTTCACGGTCCATCGTCCCGGTAAATTCACCGAGGAAAAAATCGAGACTGGAAAGTGTCTTTAATTTTTCGTCTTCTGCGGAATATATTTCACGCACTCTTTCCAGTATTCTCACCAGCATTTTTTCTGCAGCCAGCACAGTTTTATGTAAATATACCTGCCAGTACATCTGTCTCCTGGAGACGAGAAATTTTTCAACGCTGTAAATCCCTTTTTCTTCTACCATCAATTGACCCTCATGTACCACCAGCATTTTCAGGATACGGTCATAGCCTATAACACCTTCACTTACGCCTGAATAAAAACTATCACGGCTCAGGTAATCCATACGGTCAACATCGAGCTGCCCGCTGATCAGTTGGTGAAGAAAGGGTTTGTGATAGTTGCCTGTAAAGATCCGGATCGCGAGATCCAGCGCACCATTCATCTCCTCATTCATTACCTGCATAATCTGTAGTGAAAGCTGTTCGTGATGAACACCTTCTACCAGTTTGTTTTCCAGCGCATGCGAAAAAGGACCGTGACCGATATCGTGTAAAAGTATCGCGGCCTTTACCGCCACTTCTTCTGCATCTGCTATCTCAACACCTTTGCTTCTTAATTCCGTAACTGCATTACACATCAGGTGATAAGCGCCAAGGGAGTGATGCAGGCGTGTATGCACTGCACCCGGATAAACCATGGATGCCATCGCCATCTGCTGGATCCTTCGGAGACGCTGGTAATAAGGATGGGCCAGTATCGAAAAGATCAATGGGTGATTGATAGTGATAAAACCATATACCGGGTCATTGATGATCTTTCTCTTGGTTAGCGTCATACCTGTTGTTGAATTGTTAAATCAAATGTCTTAGACAAACAAAAGTACAAATAAGATGCCCCATGTAGCAGAATGAAATAGATTTACCCGTCTTTACTTTCAAAAGCAAACCTGCTTATAGCCACTACTTCTACCCAACGTTCATTTTTTTGATTATTTTACCGTAAAAGTTTAATTACTAAGCAATGGGTTCAGTTAAGATCTTATGGGTTGATGATGAGACGGAAAGTCTTCAGTCGCAGAAACTTTTTCTCGAGCACAAAGGGTACGATGTGCATACACTCACCAATGGGTTCGATGCCATTGAGTATGTGAAAACCAACCTGGTAGATCTTGTGCTGATGGATGAAACCATGCCCGGTATTACAGGGCTGGAAACACTTGCACGGATCAAGGAATTGAATGCACAGATCCCGATCGTGCTCATTACCAAGAATGAAACAGAGAACCTGATGGATGAAGCGATCGGGAGCCAGATAGCAGATTACCTGATCAAACCGGTTAACCCTAACCAGGTATTACTGAGCATTAAGAAGATCATTGATAATAAACGGTTGGTGGCAGAGAAAACAACCACGGCCTATCAGCAACAGTTCCGCGAACTTTTTATGGCGCTCAATGATAATCCGGGTTATAATGAGTGGATGGACATCTATAAAAAATTAGTGTACTGGGAGCTTGAAATGGAAAAAAGTGATAGCCCCGAAATGCAGGAGGTTTTCCAGGCGCAGAAACAGGAAGCAAATACGGAGTTCTTTAAGTTCGTTAGCAGAAACTATACCTCATGGCTTGATCCGAAAAGTTTTTCGGCACCGATTATGAGTCACCATATTCTCCAGTTCAAAGTTTTGCCGCATCTTGAAAAAGGCATACCGGTTTTTTTTATACTGATCGATAATCTCCGGTATGATCAGTGGAAAGCGATCCAGCCCATTTTTGCAGAGAGTTTCCGGATACTGGAAGAAGAAACTTTTTTCTCTATCCTGCCTACTGCCACACAGTATGCCAGGAATTCAATTTTTGCAGGGATGCTGCCGGTGGATATCGAAAAGCAATTTCCACAGCAATGGAAGAACGACGATGAGGAAGGCGGAAAGAATATGTTTGAAGAAGATTTTTTACGCGCCCAGTTGAAGCGGTTAAAAAAAGAGAGTACACGTTTCAGCTATCATAAGATAACGAACCACCAGGATGGACAGCACCTGGTAAGCAATATTCATAACCTTCTGGAGAATGATCTGAATGTGATCGTTTACAATTTTGTGGATATGATGAGTCATGCAAGAACAGAGATGGAAGTATTAAAGGAACTGGCCAGTGATGAGGCAAGTTACCGGAGCCTTACGAAGAGCTGGTTTGAACATAGTCCTTTGCACCAGGCCTTAAAAAAGATAGCCGATAAGAAAGTAAAAATTGTACTGGCCACCGACCATGGGAGCGTACGTGTTAACACACCCCATAAAGTGATCGGCGATAAGCAGACCACGGCCAACCTGCGGTATAAACATGGGCGGAACCTGAATTTCGAGCCGAGAGATGTGCTGGCATTTAAGGACCCGAAAGAAGCGGGGCTGCCGGTACCGAATGTGAATTCCTCCTTTATTTTTGCGAAGGAAGATGGCTTCCTCTGCTATCCCAACAATTACAACCATTATGTGAATTATTACCGCAATACCTTCCAGCATGGCGGGATCAGCCTCGAGGAAATGATTATTCCGGTGATTAAGATGGAAAGCAAGGGTTGATTTTTAGCTCCCACAGTGTGGATAAAAGATACCTTCCATGCCCCAAGGGCTCGTTATTTTTACACCATGAAGTTAACACAAGGCACTTTAGATAAATTAGCAGATATACTCGGACAATCCGATTATGTGGTGAGGTATGAAAGGGGAACCTTTCAGAGCGGCTGGTGTTTGCTGGAAGAACGCCGGATTGTGGTGCTGAATAAATTCCTGAGTGTTGAGGGACGGATTAATATTCTTACAGAAATCATTCCACAGCTTGCAATAGATTTTGATAAACTCACACATGAGTCGCAGAAGTTATACGAAGAGCTGGTAAAAAACGCCGCTACCACCGTATAAATACTTAGGCAAATACCCTAAATCCCTTATTGCTTTTGGCGTAGTTTTGAAGCGTGAGTACTCCATCATTAACCATAACATTTCTTGGTACAGGAACCAGTTCCGGTATACCTATGATTGGGTGTAACTGTGCAGTATGTACTTCTCCTGATCAGCATGATAATCGTTTACGGAGCAGCATCATGGTTTCTTCAGATACTACTACGCTTGTTGTGGACACGACCCCGGATTTCCGTTACCAGTTATTGCGTACGCATACCCAAAAACTCGATGCTATTCTTTTTACTCATTCACACATGGATCATATTGCCGGTCTTGATGATGTTCGTGCATTTAATTTTTTTAGCGGTAAGGCAATGGATCTGCATGCCAGTTCAGCCACCGCTACAGCGTTAATAAATGTGTTTCACTATGCATTTGCTGAGAATAAATATCCCGGCGTGCCTGACCTTAACCTGCTAACGATTGACGGGAATGCTTTTAGGGTGGGTGATATACCTGTTCAGCCGATCGAAGTGATGCATTACAAGATGCCTGTGCTCGGTTTTCGTTTTGGAGATTTTACTTACATCACAGATGCCAACAGTATCAGTGATCAGGAAAAAGAAAAAATAAAAGGTTCGCGTGTGTTGGTATTAAATGCGCTTCGTAAAGAAAAGCATATCTCGCATTTTACATTAGATGAGGCTGTTGAGCTTGCCACAGAACTGGCCGTACCGGAAGTTTATTTTGCGCATATCAGTCACCAGTTAGGAAAACACGAGGATGTAAATAAAGAATTACCGCTCCATATACAGTTGGCCCATGATGGCCTGGTTATCCGTTTGTGATCTCCTTGAAAACCTCACAGTAAAATGTAAGGTGATGAAAAGGATACTAAAAGATTATTTCAGTTTCAGTAAAAAAGAAAGAACAGCAGTAATCATTTTATTGCTGCTGGCATCCGTGTTTACAGCACTGCCTTATCTCATTCCGCGTAAACAAGAGGTGCCGGTGATTGATCCGGCATCGGCTGCATTTATTAAAAGCAATCAATCATCTGAAAGGCGCAACAATCTTATTGGCAACAGGAATGATGAAGGAGCAGCTCTACCAGGTCCGGGCATCCTGTTCCCATTTGATCCGAATACGCTTCCCGTTGACGGATGGATCAGGTTAGGGGTTAAACCAAAAACCGCCGCAACGATCATCAATTACCGCAACAAAGGTGGCAAGTTCAGGTCGGCGGAAGATATCCGGAAGATCTGGGGTTTATCAAAAACACTTGCCGATCAATTGGTGCCTTATGTTTCCATGGAAACATTGCCAACATCGTCATTTTATAAAAAAGGATTTCATCAGAAAGATCAGCCGTTACATCGCTTTAGCAAAACGCCATCGGTCATCGATATTAATACCGCAACACCGGACGAATGGAAAGCATTGCCCGGTATCGGTGATGTGCTGGCAAACCGTATTGTCAATTACCGCGACAGGGTGGGTGGTTTCTCAGGCGTATTACAGGTAAAGAAAGTATACGGTATCAGCGACTCTGTTTTTGCAGTAATGTTACCTTTTCTGCGGGCAGATGCCACAAATCTTCCTAAGCTTGATCTGAATACAATCAACCCATACCTGTTGGCAGAAAGAACCGGCATCTCTGCTGATGTAGCCAAAGGAATTATTGTTTACCGGCAGCAATATGGGCGTTTTAAAACGGTTGAAGATCTGCGGATGATCATTTTTATCAATGATTCCCTTTATCGCCTGATACACCCTCATGTGATCGTAAAACCAGGGTAAAACAGCTTCTCAAAAAAGATTTGGTGATAACCGGAATTCTCATATTTTTGTATCGAAAACTAACAAATGTTTGTTTTCAGGAGGTTGCCAGCTAACGATTGCTTGAGTTATGGCAACCTCCGTCTATTTAAACCCTTGGCAAATGAATTTTCAGACTAATGAGCTCACAGAACAAGTAGCACAGACCGCAAGGGATTTTGCCAATCAGTATATACGTCCCCATGTAATGGAGTGGGATGAAACGCAGGAATTTCCTGTGCAGGTATTCAAAGAATTGGGAAAGCTGGGTATGATGGGGGTGTTGGTACCAGAAGCTTACGGCGGTGCAGGGTTGGGGTATTATGAATACAATGTGATTATCCAGGAAATAGCCAAAGTATGCGGATCTATTGGTTTGAGTGTTGCGGCACATAACTCGCTTTGCACTAACCATATCCTCTCTTTCGGATCAGAGATCCAGAAACAGCAATGGCTACCCAAACTAGCCACTGCAGAATGGATAGGGGCATGGGGATTAACAGAGCCAAATACTGGCAGTGATGCCGGTAATATGCAAACAACTGCGGTAAAAGAAGGCGATGATTGGGTACTTACAGGAACCAAAAGCTGGATCACACATGGTAAAAGCAGTGACCTGGCAGTGGTGATCTGCCGCACAGGTGAGCCCCGTAGCAGCGGTAATTCAACGGCATTTGTGGTGGAAAGAGGAACGCCGGGTTTTACAGCTGGTAAAAAAGAAAATAAGCTGGGAATGCGTGCGAGTGAAACAGCGGAAATGATATTTGACCAATGCCGTATTCCGGATAGTAACCGGTTGGGTGATGTGGGTGACGGCTTCCGTCAATCATTAAAAATACTGGATGGCGGACGCATTTCTATAGCTGCACTTTCCATAGGAATCGCGAAAGGTGCGTATGAAGCGGCCCTGGCTTATTCCCAGGAGCGTCACCAGTTCGATCAGCCGATATGTAATTTCCAGGGTATCAGTTTCAAGCTGGCAGATATGGCCACTGAGATCATGGCTGCGGACCTGTTGGTATGGCAAAGCTGCGATAGGAAAACAAGAGGTGAAAAAGTAACCAAGGAAGGTGCGATGGCTAAGTATTATGCCAGTGAAGTAGCGGTTAAGACGGCTAATGATGCGGTTCAGATATTTGGTGGGTATGGATATACAAAAGATTTTCCTGTAGAGAAGTACTATCGTGATGCAAAATTGTGTACTATTGGAGAAGGAACCTCCGAGATACAGAAAGTTGTTATCGCACGGGAGGTACTCCGGGATTAATTTTTTACGATTGCTTTCTCATAGAAAAAGCCCTCCGAAAGAGGGCTTTTTATTTATTATGGTTTTATTGATTAACTTCCTTCATCATTTGTTGAAGCACGTGAACAAAATGTACAGGGCATATATAGTTATACTGATATTGTTCTGTTCCGCTATCCTACATAGTCAAGTAAGCGGCACAGATCATGTGCCACTGTCAGATACCCGCAAGGTCGATTCAATGAACGAAGCGGCCTTCGAGCAGAAAAAATTTGACATAGCCCGCTCTCTCAACACTATATATGTAGCCGAAAACCTGGCTACATCCATCAATTACCAGAAGGGGCTTGCCACCGCATATCTGTATGAGGCAGGGATCTTTCACCAGAATGGATATGATAAAAAAGCACTGGCTACTTACTACAAGTCGATGCAGATCTTTGAGAACCTGAACGACACATTCAATATAGCCCGCGCCCGCAAAGAGATCGCTGCCGCTTTATACGCCGAAGGAAAAACCGTGGAAGCTATTAAACTCTTTCACCAGTCGTTGAATGTTTATATAACACTGAAAATTAAGTACCAGATCGCCAATGTAAAGAACAGTCTTGGGTTGATCCAGATTGACCTGGGCCATGCAGATTCTGCAAAAAAATATTTTGTAGAGGCGCTTGCCATCAGCATTGCAGAGAAATATGAGTATGGTGTGAAAAAATCATATTATAACCTCGGCCTGGTAGAAGAATCAAAAAATAATTTTAAACAGGCCGAAATATATTTCCGTAGGTCATTGGAAAAGGACCGGGTGCTGAATGATAAGTATGGTGCCGCACTTAACCAGCTGCAACTGGGAACCATCCTCAGCAAGCAGCATAAAGAGGCCGCTTCTATTACACTAATAAAAGAAGCGTATAACAATGCACGAAGTGTAATGGCCTATAACCTTTTAAAAGAGGCATCCACTAAACTGATCAGTACTTATCGCAAGACCGGTGATAATAGGAAGGCTGGTGAATGGCAGGATTCACTGGTCAAAACCCTGCAGGCCCAGCTGGATAATGAAAAAGAATATGCGTTAAACTTCATTGAAGTGATCAAGAACCAGGATCGCTTAAAGGTTAATGCCGAAAAAGAAGTTAAAAATGCTCAGCGGATTGCCAAGGAACAGTTACTGATTATCACAGTAGGTACTTTTATCCTCATTATTGTTGCTGTATTGGCAGTGCTCGCCCTGGTTAACTACCAACGGCAACGTTTCTTTGGTAAGGAGTTGCGAAAGAAGAATGCCATCATTGAAAAAAATGCAAACTCGCTCGACCAGCTTAACAAAGAGATTTCCAACCAGAATGCATTGCTGGAAGAGGATAATAGAACCAAGAATAAATTATTATCTATTATCTCCCATGATCTGCGCACACCATTGGTCAATACAAAAGGAATCCTCAATTTAGTGAACCAGGGAATGATACCCCCTGAAGAAACTGAAAAACTGCTAGAACAACTGGAGGCCCAGTACGTGAGTACAACATCACTGCTCGATAATCTTTTATTCTGGATCAAAGGGCAGGTGAGCGGGAAAGAGAGTGAGAAAGTAAGCGTAAGCTTTTATCATCTCATCAAGGGGCTGGAAGATGAACACCGGATATCATTAAACAAGAAAAATATCCAGCTGAAAAATAATGTTGACAGGTCCGTTAGCGTTTTTGCTGAAAAAGAAATGATGCGTATCATCTTCCGGAACCTGATCAGTAATGCTATCAAATTTACACCTGATAATGGATTGATAGAACTTGATTCCAGGATCACAAGGGGCTATATCTTTCTTACGGTAAGAGACACCGGTATCGGTATGACGAAAGAAACGATCGAAAAAGTAAATGCAAAGCAATATTATAATACCAAAGGAACCTCACTTGAAAAAGGAAGTGGGTTTGGGCTGATGCTCTGCAGAGATCTGGTAACCAAACAGGGGGGCGAATTAATTGTGGAAAGCGAACCGGGAGCAGGAAGTTCGTTTACGGTGCGGATATCTTATGAGTGAGTAGTCACTTTTAGTCTTCCTTACTTCCCGCAGCAAAAATCTGATCAACCGCACCACCCAGCATCGGGAATCTTTCCTTTACAAAGTTGGCAATTGTTTCAACAGCTTTCTGTGCCTGTTTGGCATCTATATTGGCTTCTTTTACGAGGCGGTCTATTAATTCGTTCATAACGATAATGTTTTAGGATGGTTAGGCAACTTTCAGTACACTTAATTTACTCTTGCCAAACATTTTTTCTGCATAGTCAATAGTTACATGCAGATTTTTTGTGTTGGTACCAGGTAACTCAAACATCGCATCTGTGAGGATACTCTCGCAAATGCTGCGTAAGCCACGGGCACCGAGTTTATATTCGAGCGCCTTGGTAACCATAAAGTCGAGCACTGCGTTATCCATCTTGAGCTCAATTCCTTCCAGCTCAAACAAACGTGTAAATTGTTTGATGAGCGAATTCTTTGGCTCGGTTAAAATGTTACGCAATGTTTCTTTATCCAATGGGTTGAGGTAAGTGATCACCGGCAAACGACCCAGTAACTCAGGAATCAAACCAAAACTTTTCAGATCCTGTGCATTAATGAATTGCAGCAGGTTCTTGCGTTGATGCTCCTGTTCTTCTTTATTCACGCTAAAGCCAATTGCATTGGTATTTACACGTCGTGCAATCACCCTGTCTATACCGTCAAAAGCACCTCCGCAGATAAAGAGAATATTTTTCGTGTCAACTTTGATCATTTTTTGTTCAGGGTGTTTACGTCCGCCCTGCGGGGGTACCAATACTTCGGTTCCTTCCAACATCTTCAGCAATCCCTGTTGTACGCCTTCTCCACTCACATCACGTGTGATAGAAGGGTTATCACCTTTACGGGCGATCTTATCCAGCTCATCCACATATACGATTCCCCGTTCAGCAGCTGTTACATCGTAATTACAATTCTGTAATAAACGGGTCAGCATACTCTCCACATCCTCTCCTACATAACCGGCTTCTGTAAATACAGTTGCATCAACAATCGCAAAAGGTACATTCAGTAAACGTGCAATGGTTTTTGCCAGCAGGGTTTTACCCGTGCCGGTTTCACCCACCATGATGATATTGCTTTTTTCTATTTCAACCTCATCAGGCTGGTGTTTATGGTTTACGCGTTTATAGTGATTATAAACAGCCACCGATAATACTTTCTTCGCATCATCCTGTCCAATCACATATTCATCCAGAAATTTCTTGATCTCGGCCGGCCGGCGAACATTTAGTTTGAAGTTGGCATTACTCTGCCCCAGCGTTGTTTCCTGCTTAGAGGTAAGTTCCTGCTCAATGATCTCCTGTGCATGCTCTACACAATTCTCACAGATATGACCATCCTGACCGGCAATAAGGATCTTTACCTCATCGCGGCTGCGGCCACAGAAAGAACAATGTAATTGGGAAGATGCTTTTGCCATAAATTTTAATTGGGGGGTGCAATACAGTTGCCTTAAATAAGACACTTAATTGCAGCACATTGTTGCAAATTTACCATCAATAACCCTTCCGGTAAAGATTATTGGTAAAATAGGCTAAAAAGGTGGTTTTTGACCTAGATTTTGGTCAAAACAGCGTCAACAATGCCATATTTCACGGCTTCCTGCGCATCCATCCAGTAATCACGATCAAAATCTTTCATGATCTGCTCTACCGTTTTACCACAATTTTCAGCCAGGATCTTAGCTCCCAGCTCCTTTGTTTTGCGGATCTGTATAGCCTGGATTTCGATATCGGCACTGTTAGCCTGGAAATAGCCACCTATACTCGGCTGGTGTATCATCACCTCGCCATGCGGGTAAATAAAGCGTTTGCCTTTTACGCCGGCACTGAGTAAAATAGAACCCATGCTGGCTGCCAGTCCCATACAGGTAGTGCTTACCGGACTGCTTAATAATTTCATCGTATCATATATCACCATCCCGCTGGTAACGATACCGCCGGGACTATTGATATAGAATTTTATTTCTTCGCCCGACTTATCGGCATCCAGTAATAATAATTTACTCACCACCTCACGCGCCGATTTATCATCAACGGGTCCCCACAGGTAAACCGCCCTTCTTTCAAAGAAAAGTTTATCCAGTTTCTTCATCATCATTTCACCTACAGGTTCTGGTTTTGATTCTTTCTGCTCTTCTACTTCATCATCATCCATGCGTGGGTTAAGGATATATTTTGATTCGATCATTTCGTTTTTATTTTAGCTGTTACTTTTAATAGTTTTTTGATTCACTAACCTTTCTTTTCCTTTCTTGGGTTAGTCAGTAATACTTCATCAATCAGTCCGTATTCTTTTGCTTCCTGTGCCGTCATCCAGAAATCACGGTCGCTGTCCTGTGCAACCACCTCAGGGTCTTTACCCGTATGGTGTGCAGTGATGGCATATAATTCAAGCTTCAGCTTTTTAATCTCTCTTGCAGTGATCTCGATATCCGATGCCTGACCGCCAATGGCACCGCTCGGCTGGTGTATCATTACACGGCTGTGGCGTAAAGCGGTTCTTTTACCTTCTACACCTGCGCATAATAAGATCTGTCCCATACTTGCTGCCATACCTGTACAAATGGTAGCTACATCCGGACTAATAAATTGCATGGTGTCGTAAATGCCAAGGCCGGCGTATACACTTCCTCCGGGACTATTAATATACATCTGTATATCGCGTGTGCGGTCGGTGCTTTCCAAAAACAGTAATTGTGCGGTAACAATATTGGCCACATAATCGTTGATACCCTCTCCCAGGAAAATGATCCTGTCCATCATCAAACGGCTGAATACATCCATGCTGGCTACATTCATGGGTCTTTCTTCAATAATATACGGGGTAAGGTTGGTAACACCGCCCTGCTTGTAATTATGCAGGACACCGCTACTGATACCCCTGTGTTTTACTGCGTATTGTTCAAATTCTTTTCCAAGGTTCATTTGCTATAATTTTCGCTTTGAAGATAAGTGATTTGCTATTTCAAGCGTTAATTCTATGGCAAATACTGTGCAAAGGAATGTTTGCGACATTTTGTCTATAGGCCATAGTTAATAGACCATGGACCATTGACTATGGTCTATTGACAAAAAAGCCGGACTTAAACTAGTCCGGCTTTACAATTATATACTCAATTCCCTGGCAGGAAGTGGCTTAATGATGGTGGTGGTTAAGCTTCTCAGCAAATGCTTCCGCACTGATCGGCTCTTCTTTTGCTGTTACCTGTCCTTCCAGTAACTGGAACATTTTATCTGTGCTGATGCGGTGGTAGCTGTCTTCCACAAACTTCCTGTCCTGCATCATACGGTTGGCGTAGTCCTCTACCCATTGCTGGTTATCGCCCAGGGCACCTAACTGACCACCCATATAGCTGAAAAGCTGTTGCTTGGCAAAATCCTTGATATCATCAGGAAGTACTTCGATCTTATTATCCTGGATCAGTTGGCTGCTCACCAAAGTCCATTTTAATTGATTTACAAAAGTGGGATAATCCGCTTCTGCCTCTTCGGCAGTTTTTGGTTGCTCACCGCCATTTTGTAGCCAGCGTTTCAGGAAATTTTCCGGGAACTCCATAGGTGTATGGTCAACTAACTGGTGATAGATCTGATCGTACACCTGGTTACGTGCCTGTTGTGCGAAATGGTTTTCTATTTCGCCTTTTACAGCCGCGCGGAAATCTGCTTCTGTTTTGATCTCTGTGTTATTGGGGTAAACCGACAGGAAGAATTCTTCATTCAGGTCGGCTTTTTCAACCAATCCTACTTTTGTGATCAGTAATTTGAAATATTTATCGCCGTCTTCTTTGGTCAGACCCAGATCACCAAGGATGGCTTCTTTTTCTTTGTCCTCAAAAGCTTTACTCAATTGGATAACAACCGTATCGTTGTTCTTTTTACCGGCAAAATTCTTGCGGTAGCTTTCTTCAAAATATTTTACCAGTAAAGAATTGTCTTTACGGATACCGCCTTCCACTTCGTTACCATCCGCATCACTTTCAATGAAAGTAACATTGAGTACATTGTCATCGCCGGTTACTGCTTCAGGTTCGGTCATTTTACCGTTGCGGATCTGTAAGCGTTCCACTTCTTCCTGCACCATGCTGTCGGTAACATCTACTTTGTAGCGGGATACTTTGATAGAAGCCGGATCCAGTTTGATAGCAGGTTTCAGACCGATCTCAAATGAGAAAGAATAATCTTTCGCTTCATTCATATCCAGCCCATTGGCATCGTTGTCAAGCGGAAGAGGCTGTGCAAAAATGTCAAGCTTCTGCTCGTTCATGTAGGCGTTGAGTTCCGATTCTACTTTGCGTAAAACCTCATCATTAAAAACACCCTGACCATACATTTTCTTTACAAGACCGGCTGGAACCATCCCTTTTCTGAAACCGGGAATATTAGCCGTTTTTGCATATTTCTTCAGGCTCTGTTCAAAGCCACTGTAATAATCATCTTTTGTAAGTTGTACAGTCAGCTTATCATTCAGCAGACCTATATTTTCTCTCGTAACTGTGGCCATATAAACTAAAATTTGGGCTGCAAAGGTAAGGAAATGTAGATGATAGATGTTCGTTGTTAGATGCCCGGTATATTGAAATTTTAATCATAACTCGGGGATGACGTATAAAATATTGATTATCATTATATTAAGTATTGTGAAAAAAATGAAAATATATTCAACGTATTGATATACAATACCTTAAAGCTTAAAAAAAGGCATTTGTTCGAGTATTGTTCGAGTTTTGATAGGGGTTTGTTCGACTCGAGTCGAACACGAGTCGAACAAAAGCCAACCAAAGAGCAACCTATCGCCGAATATTTGCCTCGCTTTCACTGGGTTCAATAGTACGATACGTTACCATCTAACCTATATCTTTATGTCAAACTGATTGCCATATGCATACGCTACAAGGACTGGATTATATTGTCTTTTTTATCTACTTCATCATTGTTAGTTCTTACGGTTATTATATCTACCGCAAAAAAAGGGTAGGCACAACCAGTTCAAAGGAGTTCTTCCTGGCAGAAGGTTCATTAACCTGGTGGGCCATTGGTGCATCATTGATCGCCTCTAATATTTCAGCGGAACATTTTATCGGGATGTCAGGTTCCGGTTTTGCATTGGGTCTCGCCATTTCAACTTACGAATGGATGGCCGCTGCCACATTGGTGATCGTAGCCATCTTTATCATTCCTGTTTACCTGAAGAATAAAATATTTACCATGCCGCAGTTCTTATCAAAGCGGTATAACGATAAGGTGAGCACGATCATGGCGGTATTCTGGTTGCTGGTATATGTATTTGTAAACCTTACCTCTATTATTTATCTCGGCGCACTCGCTATTTCTTCCATCTCCAATATTTCTTTTGAATGGGCCATCGTTGGGTTGAGTTTCTTTTCCGTGATTGTAACATTGGGAGGAATGAAAGTGATCGGGTACACAGATGTGATACAGGTTTTTGTATTGATAGTGGGTGGACTGGTTACTACTTATCTCGCTCTCACATTGTTGTCTGAGCATTTTGGATATGGCAAAGATATCCTTGCAGGTCTTTCCGTATTACGCAAAGAAGCGCCAACGCATTTTCACATGATCTTCGATTCATCGCATAAATATTATAAAGAGTTGCCGGGTATGTCGGTATTGATAGGTGGGATGCTGATTAATAATCTCGCTTATTGGGGATGTAACCAATATATTGTACAACGTGCACTGGGTGCGGATCTTAAGACGGCCAGGAAAGGAATATTGTTTGCTGCCTTCTTAAAATTACTGGTACCTGTTATTGCTGTGCTGCCGGGTATCGCCATGTATGTATTGCACCAGAACGGAATGTTCCAGCAGGAAATGATGGATGCAACGGGTACCTTAAAACCCGATCATGCTTATCCAACTTTAATGAATTTATTGCCAACCGGTTTGAAAGGCGTTGCATTCGCTGCACTTACTGCGGCGATCGTTGCTTCGCTTGCCGGTAAAGCAAACAGTATCTCAACCATATTTTCATTAGATATCTACAGTAAGTATTTTAATAAGGAAGCATCAGAGAAAAAACTGGTTCGTGTGGGAAGATGGGCAGTGATCATTGCGATGGTGATCGCAGCTATTGTAACCCCGGCATTAAAATCGCTCGACCAGGCTTACCAGTTTATACAGGAGTATGTGGGCTTTATTTCTCCCGGCGTACTCGCCATATTCTTACTTGGTTTTTTCTGGAAAAAGACAACCGCCGCTGCAGCACTCACCGGTACCTTATTAACGATACCCGTTTCAACCATCTTAAAGTTTCTGCCAAGCTGGACCAACGGAGCCTTCCCCGATTACCCATTCCTTGACAGGATGAGCATCGATTTCGTGTTCATTGTGATATGTATGGTGGGCATCAGCTTACTATGGCCGGAGAAAAAGAACGAGGATGACCTGATCAAAGTGGACACTTCCATGTTCAGGATTACGCCTGGATTTGCGATCGGGTCTATTATTATTATGGGGATATTGGCGGCACTGTATACAGTCTTCTGGTAACGGCTGCGCGTACACGCTAGAAGACCGGTTAGAAAAGCTGGAACGCTCTCCTTCGCTAAAGCTGCGGCGCGCAAGCAAAGGGCGCAACGAACCGCGAAGAACGCAAAGAAAGAACGTAAAGAAAGAAAGTAAAGACGGAAGGCAAAGAGAGAATGACATTATACTGCGATTCCGAATCGCCCTGGGAAACAAATTCCTCTAAACAGTCACAGTGGAGCGGCCTCTTTGTCTCCGGTGCCAGCGCAGCGCAGCAGAAAAATTATCATGCGCAGCAGATATTTTTCAGGAAGCAAAGCAGCCGCGTAACTGTGACGAGGCCCAGCGGCCGGGAGCGACACTGCTCGAAAATAGTAGAGAATCGTTTTTCTAAACCTCCCCAAAAAAAGAAATGTGAAAATTCAAAAGATATTTTGACGCTTACGAAATATTCGTAGATTTACGAAACATTCGTAGAAAATGGAAAAACTCACCCAGCAGGAAGAAGAAGTTATGCAGGCCATCTGGACGGCCGGCGAAAATAATATAAAGGCATTCCTTGAGTTCATGCCCGAACCACGCCCCCCCTATACTACACTGGCCTCAACAGTAAAGAACCTTGAAAAGAAAAAGTTTATCGCCAGCCGTTTAATTGGCAACAATTACCTGTACAAGCCGGTGATCAAAGAAGAAGAATATAAAAAGAGGCTGATGCAGGGCTTTGCACAGGACTACTTCAACAACTCCTATAAAGAGATGGTCAATTTTTTTATTGAGCAGAAGAAACTGAAACCCGGTGAATTACAGGAACTGATAAAAATGATTGAGGAAAAAAAATAAAGTAAAACCACATTTTATGCAACCACTCTATGCATACCTGCTGAAGCTTTCTTTTTGCCTGGCGCTGGGCTATCTCTTTTATTATGTATTGCTGAGGCGCATGACTTATTATCAATGGAACAGGCATTTTCTGTTGCTGTTTCCGCTGTTTGCATTGGTGGTGCCGGTACTGCCGTTTTATCCGGCTGAAAAACTTTCATCATTCAATGCTGTATTTTTTATAACAGATTCCACTGTTAAAGATGTGAGTAATAGCTTAACGCCTCATGTACAAAAAGGAATACAATGGAATTTCCTTAGTATGGCTATATGGTTAGTAATGGCAGGCTCCCTGTTTTTCCTGCTTCGTTTTATTACCCGCTTTTATTCATTACAAAGAACACGCAAGGCAGCCCGGTTACTGGATGATGGAGACATCAAACTCTACCAGCTCCCGGGAACAAAAGCACCCTTTTCTTTTCATAACAGCATTTACCTGGATACAAGTCTTTATACCGGGCAGGATCTGCAGAATATCATTGCGCACGAAATGGTGCATGTTACACAGAAGCATACAACGGATATGATCCTCTCTGAATTGTTGTGTATTATTCAATGGTTCAATCCATTTGCCTGGCTACTGAAGCAGGCGATCCGCCAGAACCTCGAGTTTATTGCAGATGACATGGTATTGCAGAATGGTGTAAACAGAAAAGGTTATCAATATCTTTTATTAAAAGTATCGGGTGCTATCCCACATACGCTGGCTAACAATCTTCTTTTCCCATCCCTGAAAAAAAGAATTCAAATGATGAACAGAACACGAACAACCAAAGTACACCTGCTCAAATTTATATGTATTGTTCCCCTGGCCTGCCTGTTGCTGTTGGCATTCAGTGGTCCTGCCGCCAAGCCGTCCGGTCCGGTAATGGTATCTGCAGAAGCATTCAGTCTCGGCAGTCTGAGCTTTTACATCAACGATGCTGCAGTTGCGGAGATCGTAAAAAAAGAACAGGGTAAAAGTTTTTTAAAGGCAGGTGGTCCGCTAAGTCTTTCATTGATCAGTGAAGAGAAAGCAAGGTTAGCGGCACTGCTGGTAAAGAATGGATATGACCAACTGAATGAACATTCCATCACTTTTGTGATGGATACATCAGCTGTCACCAAAAGTTTTTCTGTACAGGTAACTATTCAATTGGAACAGCAGAAAAAAACAATGGCTCCCGTTAAAAATAGTATGGGTATTTCACAGGCAGATCCCGCAAACAGTGAAACATATCCCCGCTATACAAAACAAGATCCTGACATAAAATAGAGACCCGATTTATTGCGTAATAATGATACCTGAACAAGGTATGGGCATCGCTTTGCCTTTACTGTCTAAAAAAATGATATGCACTATAAAAAAATAAACAACATCAGCGGATGGGTCATTTTTGCCATCGCCTGTACTGTATATATTCTGACAGCCGAAGCAGGCGGCAGTCTTTGGGACTGTGGTGAGTTTGTAAGCTCCTGCTACAAGGTCCAGATCCCGCATCCGCCGGGTGCACCGTTGTTTGTTTTAATCGGAAGAGTATTTATTATTTGTTTTGGCGATGATCCATTAACGGCAGCCAAAGCCGTGAATATCATGAGTGCTGTTGCCAGTGGGTTTACGATCCTCTTCTTATTCTGGAGTATTACACATTTTGCAAAAAAAATAGTGATGGGAAATAATCCCATTCATGCATTGGATACCCGTAAAACGATCAGCATTGTTGGTGCAGGATTTGTTGGCGCACTGATATTTACTTTCTCAGACTCTTTCTGGTTCAGCGCTGTGGAAGGCGAAGTGTATGCCATGAGCTCATTCTTTACAGCCGTTGTATTCTGGTGTATTTTAAAATGGGAAGAACAGGCCGATGAGCCGCGGGCTGATAAATGGTTGGTGTTTATTTTTTTCCTGATAGGGTTATCGATCGGGGTTCATTTACTATGTCTCCTGGACATTCCTGCAGTGGTCATGGTCTGGTATTTCCGGAAACAGAACTCGGTGAATTACGTACTCCTGAAAAAATATTTTATCCGGCTAATCATTATAGGTGGTGTACTGGGTATAATACTGGCATTGGTAGGCGCCCAGGCTGAAGCAACTGCCGGAGGAATGACTATTGATGGAACACCTGCAGCACTGGTGTTTTTTGGAGGGGTTATCGCCATCCTTATATTATATGGGCTCGAAAAAATCAATCCTAAAAAGAAAGAGTATTATGGGGGTATTTATATATTTCTTGTGTTGGGCTGCGCATTGGAACAGATCATCCAGGTAGGCGTGATTCAGTATGCAGTAAAAGCCGCCGGAAAATTTGATGTGTTCTTCGTGAATTCATTATCACTTCCTTTTTTTACAGGCTTCACTTTTTTCTTTTTACTGCTGGCAACCGGCATTGGGTTTGCCTTGCGGTATGCAAATAAAAAGAATGGGTCGTTACTCCGTGTTTCCATTTGGTGTCTTGTTTTTTTGATGATAGGGTACAGTTCATACATCACCACCATGATCCGGAGCAACGCAGACACTGCCGTGGATATGTTCAATGTAGACAATCCCATCAGCCTCGAAGGATATCTTGGGCGGGAACAGTATGGTGATTTCCCCATTCTGTATGGGCAAAGATTCAATGCGCATCCGTCTGCGTATCTGGAAACCTCAACAAAATATCAGAAAGGAAGTAATGGATATACCGATATCGGTAAAGAGGGGCGCTATGTTTTTGCTGCTGAAGATAAAATGGTCTTCCCGCGTATGTGGGATATGGGTAATGAACAGTCGCATGCAGATTATTACGCCAACTTTTTAGGCATCGGCAAATCGAAAGATGGCGAGTATGATGTGGAAAAAGATAACAACGGCCATGCGCTGCGCCCCAATGTTGGTGATAATCTTTCTTTCTTTATCAGCTACCAGAATTATTATATGTACTTCCGTTATTTTTTATGGAATTTTTCGGGCAGGCAAAACGATCAGCAGGGATTGATGATGGGTAATGCACGCGATGGAAACTGGATCACAGGAATCTCTTTTATCGATAACGCATTATACGGCAACCAGGATCTCATGCCGGATAGTTTGAAAAGCAACAAAGCGCACAATACACTTTTTGCGTTGCCATTCATCTTAGGATTGATAGGGATGTTCTTTCACTTCAAAAAAAGACCGGGTGATGCACTGGCTACCTTACTCCTGTTCTTTTGTACAGGTCTTGCCATCATTATTTATATTAATCAACCCGGTATGCAACCCCGTGAGCGGGATTATGCATACGCGGGTTCGTTTTATGCGTTTGCTATATGGACAGGACTGGCAGTGCTTTATTTTATTGAGCAGGCAATAAGCTGGAATAAGGGGCTCCTTAAAAAGATGCTGGTTCCCGGTGCAGTTTGCTTTATGGTGTTAAGTATTCTTTGTATGAGCGCAGGTATTGACATGGCAGGAAGTCTTGCGGCGGGTATCGGTATGTTTGGGTTGTATACATTAATAGCCGCCGGGTTGCCCTATATATTGAAATTTCTGCCACAACAAAAAGCTGTGATAGCTATCGCAATAGCTGTCTCCCTGGTGGCTCCTTTGATTATGTGCAGGCAGGAATGGGATGACCATGACCGGAGTAACAAACAACTGGCCCGCGATCTGGCACGTAATTACCTCGAGAGTTGTGCACCCAATGCCATTCTTTTTTCAATGGCTGATAATGATACCTACCCGCTATGGTATGCACAGGAAGTAGAAGGGATCCGTCCCGATGTGCGTGTTGTGATCACTACCCTTGTAGCTGCTGATTGGTGCATCAACCAGTTGCGGTATAAAATAAACCAGAGTGCCCCTGTGGATGTAATCTGGAATAAAGAGCAGATCGAGGGAAATAAACGGAGTATTGCTTTTTATCGCGCTCAACCACAATTCCCGCAGGATACCTATTATGATCTGTATGATCTTATGAAGAACTATATGGGTGATGATAAGAATGTTGATGAGCGTGGATATAATATCTTGCCGGTACATCGGGTATCTATCCCCGTGGATGAAAAAATGGTGCGTGCTAACGGTACCGTTAATGCCGCAGATTCTGTTTTGTCTTCGCTTAAGTTTGAGATACCCAAGACGGTACTTTATAAGAATGATCTCGCCATCCTCAATATCATAGCAGCCAACCAATGGAAGCGCCCTATTTATTTTACGATGCCATACAATGATCTTGGTTTTGGCGATCATATGCGTAAGGAAGGTTTATCCTATCGGCTTGTACCGGTTCAGTCATCAGAGATCAATACCGATCGTATGCTGGATGTGGTGATGAATAAGTTCAGTTACGGAAATGCATCCATACCTGGTGTTTATTATGATGAACCCAATAGGGGTGAATTAAATATCATCCGAAGGGCAATGACCGAATTAGCGATGGATCTCAGCTTGAAAGGAAGAAAAACAGATGCGGTGAAAGTATTAAATCGGGCCGATAGCATGATGTTGCAACAGAATTTTCCCTATGGAATGGTATCGCGTGGTAATCAGCATGATCGCTTATCGCTGTTTTTTCTGGAAGCCTGTCACCGGGCGGGTAATGAAGGGCTTGCGAAGAAGGTTGCAGCTTCGGTTAAAACAGATCTTCAGCAGCAGATGAAATATTTTGGTAGTCTTACAGGGAATCGGGAATCGTTTATGCAGTATGAATTACAGGCAGTTCAGGGGATGTTGAAAGATATGGATGCAATTGAAATGATGAAGTGGTAAAAGCGTAGATCATCCTTCATACATTTCTAAACTCAGCCTTGTTTCTTCCAGGTCAAGCTCACGCTCAATTTTGCGGATGATCTCTTCGCTGGCTTTCCCGTTCTTGTGTAGAGAGGATAGTGTTTGCCGTTCAATGGTGATGAGATCTATCTGCATCTTTGTGAATTCATTAAAGATGTTTCCCGGTAATGTTTTTCCCGAGCCAAAGTAATTGGAAGGAAGGTCGGTTTTTTGCAGACGGTTATATTTTACTTCGTACTTGCTTTTAATATTGTTCAGCAATTCATCCGGCGCCAGTGAAAGATTTTCTTCGATATAATTGATGGCTATGGTAACTACCTGCGTACGTACATCATATTCTTCCAGAACAATAGAATGCGGTTCGATCTTTAGTTTCTTAATGATCCAGGGAAGCGTGAAGCCTAGTAATACAAGTGTTGACAGGATCACACAAAACGTTATGTAGATGATCAGGCTTCTGTGTGGAAAGGCTGATCCATCAACCATAGTAAGTGGTAAAGCCAGTGCCGCAGCCATCGATACTACACCCCGCATTCCCGCCCATCCGAAAATAACCATATTCCTGCTGTCGAATATTTCTCCTTTATTATTCCTGTTATTAAAGAATTTTGGAAAAAACTCAACAGGCAGAACAGCTAAAAATCGAACAAGTATCACAACAAGGCTGATGGCGATGCCATAAAAAATTAAAGAGCCTGTTGAATAATCCTGTGTGCCACTGATCACCCCCCGCAACTGTAAACCGATCAGGATAAAGATCAGCCCGTTAAGAACGAACATTACCACATCCCAAACAGAATACGCCATTACGCGACTCTGGTGACTCAATATTTCTGATGAACGGAATGAAAGATATAACCCGGATGTAACAACTGCCAGCACACCGGAAAAGTGAAATTGCTCGGCCAGTAAATAAGATGCAAAAGGCGTAAGTAATGTAAGGGTAACATCGATCACATCATCACAGATAAAGTTCTTGTGGATCAGGTACATGATATATCCTACCAATAAACCAATACCAATTCCTGCCACGGAAACAATCAGGAAATTCAACCCAGCATCCCATAAAAAAAAGTTACCGGCTGCAACTGCCGTAAGTGCGTATTTATAGGCGATCAATCCACTGGCATCATTAACAAGGCTCTCACCTTCAATGATCGCCATTAGCCGGGGTTTTAAACCAAGTCCTTTGGTAACAGACGCCGCTGCCACTGCATCCGGCGGAGAAACAATGGCCCCGATCAAAAATGCCAATGGCCAACCCAGGTTAGGAATAAGCGTATGCGCCGCCAACGCCACCAGGGAAGTGGTTAATAATACAAGTCCGATTGCAGCATATGTAATGGGGCGGATAGATGCTTTGAAATCATGCCAGCTGGTATTCCAGGCAGCATTATAAAGTAATGGGGGTAAAAAGGTCAGGAAAATAACATCGGGATTTAATGCGATCACCGGCAGTCCCGGTATCAGGCTGATCGCAACACCACTCAGCACGAGTACAATGGGAAAGGGGAAACTGTATTTTTTACTCAGTACACCCAGAAAGGTGATGCCGAATAAAAGCATAATGATGACTGCAACGTTTTCCATAGGAGTAAAAATAGGGTAATAAAAAAGAGGCTCCAATAGGAACCTCTTATCTCAGATATTTAACCATCTGTGCGGATGGAGGGGGTCGAACCCACACGCCTCGCGGCGCTAGATCCTAAGTCTAGTGCGTCTGCCAATTTCGCCACATCCGCTTAGGGGTGGCAAAAATAGGGGTTTTGTCCATCTTTTGTTAATTTCAGCAATACAAATTGCTTCCATGAAAAGATCCCTTTTGCTGCTGGTTATCAGCTGCCTGTTTTTTGGCTATTCACAAAAAGAAATTACCTGGGTGGCCATCGGCGATTCGATAACCTACCTGAATGAGCATGCAGACGAAACCGGTAACAGGGTTACCAAAGGTTATCTGACAAGGGTGACTGAACAATTACCCAACATACAGTATATCAACCAGGGACATAATGGTTGGACAGCCATACGCATTGCCACCGAAATTGAAAAACTGGGACTCGTAAAGGCAGATGTATATTCTATCTTTCTTGGCACCAATGATTGGTGGGGAAGCAAACCCCTGGGTACGCTTGCTGATTATAAAGACCAGACAGGCGTAGGTACGGTATATGGTTCGTTCCGTATTATCATTAATAAGCTGCGTAGTCTTAACCCTGGTGCACGCATTATTCTGATCACTCCTATGCAACGGGTTGACTTCGTTTACCTCGCTAATTTTAAGAATAATGCATATGGGTCTTATAAAGAAAAAGCGGGTCAGTCGCTTGCCCAGTTTGCGGAAGCAGTAAATATGATTGGAAAGTATGAAAAGATACAGGTGGTTGATCTGTATAATAAAAGCGGGATGACTGTCAATAACCTCGTAAAGTATAAACGATTGAAAGACCCCGCTTCGGGTGCTTACAGGAACTATCCTTATCCTTCATTCGTTGATATTCCGTTCAATCCTGAAACCGATGAATATCCTTATCCGCTTGATGCGATAGATATGACTTATGATGGACTTCACCCATCTGATAAGGGGAATGCTGTGATTGCAAAGATGTTTGTAAGGGCATTAAAATAAAAAAAACTCTGCGGCTAGCTCTGCGTATCTCTGCGCCTCTGCGGTAAAGGAACTGACCGATCTATAAACGTAGACTCTACCGAAGCGGAAACTCACCGCAGAGAAAGGCCTATTGTGGTAACGCTTCCAGTATTTTTTTCACTACTTCATTTATCGCACGGTTATCAGAAATCCACCGCATCACAGCAACAAGCTCATGCTCCATATCAACATAGATAATATTATTTCCATTCCCCACATGCATAAAGGCAGTTGCCGGTGCAGCAGGTAACATTTTTTTATCTGTATTCAGGAACCAGTTCATATAACCGTAATCGGTCTTTGCTATGGTAGGTGTTAGTGCCTGCTGAACCCATTTTTCACTCAGTAATTGTTTGCCGTTCCAATTACCCCTGTGCAATGTCAGCAACCCAAAACGTGCCATATCATAGGCATTGATAAACATTCCGCCACCCCAATGCCCGCCACCACTTACAGATTGTACGGGCTGACCATCCAGCACGATCCATGCATTTCTGTAACCTGTCCAGCGCCATGTGTTGGATGCGCCGATAGGGTCCATGATGTATTGTTTGAGTACTTGTGGCAATGGTCTTCTCCATACACTGGTAGCTGCCAGTGCTAATGCATTTACGCGTACATCATTGTATTCATAAACTGTACCGGGTGCATTTCTTTTACGGGTTGTCCATTTAGAAGCATCCGCATCCGGTCTGTCGGCCCATTCGGGTTTGCCCCAAAGCGTTCCTTCCCAATCACTGGTTTGCCTGAGCATATGATCCCAGGTGATTGTTTTATTATGTGGTGTTGCAAAGGGAGATAATAATTGTGGTTGCCCATACAGATCAGCGGAGCGGTTTACCTGCCCGGGTGTAAAAAGTTCTATGGGTGGTACATAACCCGCTACGGTATCTGTTACACTATGTATCAATCCCTGGTCAACCGCCAATCCTACAACGCTGGATAAAAAACTCTTGGTTACACTATGTGTCATATCACAACGCAAAGGTTCGCCCCAACTGGCAATGATGTAACCTTTATAAATGATGATACCCGTAGGATCGCCACGTTCTGCAAAAGGACCAATGCCCTCACCATACGGTTCTTTGCCAAAGCTTTGGTAATGGCTGATCTCCATGTTCCGCGGATTCTTTGATTCAGCCGCTTTTGCGAGAGCAATGGCTTCATTGATCTTCTCAGCATTCAATCCGGATTGTGCAGGTGTTTTTTGCTCCCATATTTGTGCAGATGGAAAGTAAGCTTGTGGAACAGCAAGTTGTGTTTGCTTTTTCTGACTGAAAGTTGTGATACTAATCACTATAAACAGGAGAGTAACGCCGCGTTTTATCATACTAACTAAATTACACAAAAACTATTTGTTCCGCTAGGAACAACCTGTTTGTAGCAAAAAAAAGAGCCGGTTTCGACCGGCTCTATATAGAAAGCAATGAAGAATAAACTAGTTGTTCCTCGCAGAAGAATTATTACCCGAATACCTCCTGCTATCACCACCCCTGAACGAAGGACGACGGTCGCTGTTCTGGCGATGGCGTTGTACAGGTCTTTGTGGTAATGATTTGTAGGTAGTAAGCGAAGTATCACTCATCGCATAAGGATGATCTGTTACAATGTTCACAGCAGTGCCGATCAGTTTCTGAATATCTCTCAGGAATTCTTTTTCTTCCATATCACAGAAAGAGAAAGCGATACCACTGGCACCTGCGCGACCGGTACGGCCAATGCGGTGTACATAGGTTTCAGGAACATTCGGAAGTTCGTAATTGATCACGTGTGAAAGATCATCTACATCAATACCGCGGGCTGCGATATCAGTAGCAACGAGAACACGTGTTTCACCACTTTTAAAATTACTAAGTGCGCGTTGGCGTGCATTCTGTGATTTATTTCCGTGAATGGCTTCTGCACCAATGCCTGCTCTTACCAGGTCTTTTACCACTTTATCAGCACCATGTTTTGTGCGTGTGAAAACCAGTGCGCTTACAATGCTCTTCTCTTTTAAAAGATGGAGCAGTAAATGTCTTTTATTTTCTTTCTCAACAAAGTACATACCCTGCTGGATGGTTTCTGCTGTAGAAGAAACAGGCGTTACTTCTACTCTGGCAGGATTCTGAAGAAGTGTGCCAGATAACTTAGCGATCTCAGTTGGCATGGTAGCCGAAAAGAAAAGGGTTTGTTTTTTGGCAGGCAGTTTGGTCAGGATCTTTTTGATGTCGTGGATAAAACCCATGTCAAGCATACGGTCAGCCTCATCCAGAACAAATAATTGTATCTGTGAAAGATTGATGTAACGCTGTTCGATCAGATCCAGTAAACGACCCGGGGTAGCGATCAGGATATCAACACCATTGCGTAAAGCATTGGTCTGCGGAACCTGTGAAACACCACCGAAGATCACCAACGGTTTTAAGCGAAGGTTGCGGCCATAAGCAATAAAACTTTCTTCGATCTGTATGGCCAACTCCCTTGTTGGGGTAAGTATGAGCGCTTTGATACCTTTCGAAGTATTACCTGTTAAAAGGTCTTTTGTAAGCAACTGAAGAATGGGTATAGCAAATGCTGCTGTTTTACCCGTTCCTGTTTGTGCACAACCTAAAAGGTCCCTGCCGGAAAGTACGATCGGTATCGATTGTTCCTGAATAGGTGTAGGGGTTGTGTAGCCTTCGGTTTCGAGCGCCTTCAGGATGGGCTCAATTAGCTGTAAATCTTTGAATAACAAAATACTATGTATTTAAATAATGAACACCTGAACAATAGTCAGATGGTATATAGCCTGCCCGTAATTGACTTGATAAACTTTGTCACGGAAGAGTGATCAGTCTGTAGAGAGAGTATATGAATGGTGCAAAGATAGGGATTTTTCTAATATAGTGCTGCTTATCAATTGCTTGCATTGTTGAGGTGCTTTTGTCCATTAGTTAATAGACCATGGTCCATGGACTATTGTCTATTGACAAAACAGACAATCTCTTCGAGGTAAAACTTATCTGTTTCATCAAACGAATCATAAAATTCGCTGTCAACATCCAATACTCCCCAAACGTTTCCGTCTTTCATTAAAGGAACTACTATTTCTGATTTTGATAAACTGCTGCAGGCTATATGTCCCGGAAATTTCTCTACATCCGGCACAATCAATGTTTCGGCTTTGGCCCAGCTGGTGCCGCATACACCGCGGCCTTTATTGATTCGTGTACAGGCAACCGGTCCCTGGAAAGGAGCCAATACCAATTGTTCACCTTTCACGAGATAGAAACCGATCCAGAACCATCCGAACTGTTCTTTCAGTGCACCGGTAATATTGGCAAGGTTGGCAATCAGGTCATCTTCTCCCTCAAGTAATCCTTTGATCTGGGGAATCAATGATTCGTATTGTTCGGTCTTGGTGCCTTTGGCGATGGATAGATCTTCTGACATTGTTGATGATATTCTGGTATAAAGTTATCTATTCTTGTTGAGGTTTACCCATCCAGCCTAAATGGGTATTGTGAAAACTGTCGGGATATTTTAATCCATAGCCAAATAACCTGTCGAAACAGGCATGTGCAAATAGTAAAAGTCCGGAAAATGCGAGTATATCATTATGCAACAGATATCCGGCGGCCAGTATCCCTATTGCTATTAATTTATGGTGAAACAAATTATATAATACCGCACCCAGCTTAGTATCAACCAGGTATCCCAGCATACTGATGTCAGGTGAAAGGAAAAGAAATGGCCATATCCACCAACTGATAGAAACCGGTTGAAGATATAAACCGAAAATTGCGATGGCTAGTTGTGCGGCCTCTTCGGCCTGTAAGATTTTTTTCATGTTATTTGATTTAATAACACAAAGCTCAGGAACTGCATCGAATGAATCCGTTAACAAAAGATAACAAATCTGCTGAGTTATTTTTTGGTAACCCTGTTCCTGATACGGCTAAGGCTAACCGGGGTAATTCCCAGGTAGTTGGCAATATGGTGTTGGGGAATTCTCTCTAGTATCTTTTGTTTATTGCTGCCAAGAAGCTGCTGATAACGTTCTTCCGGGCTTAGCATTAATAAACCCACCATTCTTTCTTCCAGGCCCATAGCAAGGTATTCAGCTATCAGTCTACCGAATTTTTCCCAGGCATGACTTTTCCTGTACAATTCTTTCAGTACAGCATATGGGAATACAATAAGTGTTACATTACTCATAGCTTCTATAGTAATGGATCCCGGTTTTTCTTTAATACAACTGATATAATCCGTTACAAGCGCATTTTCGAAATAGAAATAAGTGGTTCTTTCTTCACCATCCTGCAGATAGTAATGGCGCATATTTCCCTCCAGAACAAAGCCAATCTCTTTACAAACCTTTCCTTCTTTGCTAAAAAGCGTGTTTCTCTTCAGGATGCGCGTGGTAAGATGTGGAACCAGTAATTCCCAATCTTCATCCGGGATCGCTGTAAATTTTTCTATATGTTTTTTAAGCGGAGTAAACATTATTGAATGTATTTGCCAATCACCGGGAACTTCTGAAATTCTTTTTTCTCGATCTGTAGAATGAACCAGGCGAAAGATCCTAAAAGGAAGGTTGCAAAACTTACGCTGAACAATTTGGACGGTAAGAAATAAATAACGCCCTTATGAATAAAGAAAAACAACACTACAATCACTATATAAGCCACTAGTTTTTTTGTGGCATACGGAATGCGATATTCTTTCTGTCCCCATATATAACTTACCAGCATCATACTTCCATAGCAGGCAAAGGTTGCCCATGCACAGGCCATATAACTGAAGTAGGGAATAAATGCCCAGTTGATCGCTAAAGTGATCACTGCACCGATAACGGTGATATACGCACCGGCAATGGTTTTGTTTCCAAGCTTATACCAGACACTTAAGTTATAATAGATACCAAGGAACATATTGGCCAGCAATAATATTGGCACCACTTTTAATCCCACCCACATTTTTGGATTGCGGATAAAAAGTTTCCAGATATCCAGGTACATCGATACCATTAAAAACATAAAGCATAAGGTGATTACAAAGAATTTCATCACACGCGCATATACTTTTGGGGCATTTTCTTCTTTTGATTGTTTAAAGAAGAAAGGTTCCGCTCCCATGCGGAATGCCTGAACAGCCAGAGAGATCAGTATCGATAATTTATAACACGCAGAATAGATGCCGACTTCTGCTTTTGCAGCATCAACGGAAGTTACAGGAGCCCACCAGCCAAGCATGATCCGGTCAAAGGTTTCATTAATCATTCCTGCAAAACCAGCCAATATCAAAGGGATGCCATAGAGCATCATTTCTTTCCATAATTTTTTATCGATCTTGAATTCAATACTGAATAACTCTTTGCTCAGCAGCAATAATGTAATGGCATTCTGAATCACATTGGCTAATAAAACATACCCTACTGCCCAATTCGGATCAAAGAAACGACCGATCCAACTGGCAGGGTCGTTCGCAAGCATCCGCGGACAAATACTCAGGAAGAAATAAACACTGAACATATTAATAATAATACCTCCAACCTTAATCAACGCAAACTTTTTTGGCCGCCCATCCTGCCTGAGCTTTGCAAATGGAATAATGCATAAAGCATCCAACGCAATCAATGCAGCGGATAAGGAAAGATATTCAGGATGTGCCGTAACCTGTAGAAGAATGCTTAATGGATGCTGGAGAAGAATCAATGCAAGGGTAAATAAAATAGTAGTGCCGATCAACGATAAACCAGTAGTATTAAAAACATTCTTTTTATCTGCATGATTAGCAAACCTGAAAAATGCAGTTTCCATTCCATACGTGAATACAACATTCATAAAAGGAATAAAAGAGTATACGATCGACATCTCACCATACTGCGCTTCGGTAAATTTGAAGGTCAGGTAAGGGGTAAGCAAATAATTAATGAACCTGGCCGCGATGGAACTCACGCCATACCACATTGTTTGTCCTGCTAGTTTCTTAATTCCGCTCAATTTGGTTTATTGGTTTATTCGTTTATTCGTTTATTCGTTTATTCGTTTATTGGTCATTGGGGTATGCTAAAGTAACAAATGTGCAGTTACTGGTGATTATCAATTGGCGGCGCACCTGTATTACGATACCCGGGTGCCGCAAACCTAGGGTCTTTTAAGAAAGCAGAGTCTGTAAGCGTATTTAAAAATGCAGTTAACTGACCCACTTCATAGTTGGAAAGGGGTAGCCGGTTTCTTAAAAGACTGTCCGTGGCCAGCCCTGTTACCATGTTCTTCCGGTAGTGATCAAAAACACTGATCAGCGAATAAAAACGACCGTCATGCCCATAAGGAAAAGTGATGGCCACATTTCGCAGGCTTGGCACCCTGAATTTTAATGAATCTGCCGTATTCCCGGTGATCTTCATCCTGCCAAAATCGTTCAATGTGGGATCCACGGGAATGCCGGTGTTACGGTAGCTATAGTCTGTGAACATAGGTTCTGTATGACAGGAAACACATTTTTTTTGAAAGATCTCGTAGCCTAATTGTTCCGGTAATATAAAATGGGCCTCGCCGCGCATTACTTTATCATACTTACTGTTACTGCTTATCATTTGCAGTAAAAACTGGCTGATGGCTTTTCCCATTCTTTGGGTATTGATCTGCTCATCACCAAATGCGGCTTTGAATAGTTTTCGGTATTCTTTATCTGCTTTTAATTTATTCACTACATTTTCAATCGTCTCTGCCATTTCGTTTTCGGCGGTCATGGGTGCGAGCGGTTGCAGATCAAGGTGATTGATACCGCCATCCCACATAAATTCTTTTTGCCAGGCGAGATTAAATAAACCAGGGGCATTGCGTGTAGTAAGCGAATTATTAAAGCCGTGACTAAGCGGATGCTCATAAGAATTAAAAGCACCGAACTGCTGGTGACAACTGCCGCATGAGAAATTTCCGTCTTTACTTAACCTGCCATCATAAAAAAGTTTTTTACCAAGCTGTATACCTTCTTCGGTCAATGGATTTTTTGACAGGTCATAAACCGGTTGTGGCCATCCTTTCGGAACGATAAACTTAACAGGAGTAGGTTTAAAGTAACGGGTGCCTGCCGTGATCCAGCCAATACCTGTTACAATAATGGTGATCAATACCCATATATATTTTGAGATCCTCATTTCGCAACTGCATTGATCGAGAAAAGAGAACGGTAGTTATCAGCGATCTGCATGGCCAGTGCGCCGGGGCTGTGACAAACCGGCGTTGCTGCAATACGCAGATCTGTATTGCCTTTGAACCAGCGGTTGATGTCCGCGGTAATGTGTATATTCTGTAAAGCTTGCTTTGCTGTATCCTCAATATTTAATGAGATCGTTCTTGTTGCATTCATTTCCTGTTTGAATCCACCCACATGATAGGTAAAACGGTGACCGGGTGATGTGGATACTTCGGCAGTGCCTTCCAGTTTCGCCATTACATACCCTGAGTTCCATGTCCAGAACATTCCTTTTGCAGGATCCAATGAGCCGGTTTGAATGCCGGACACATTTCTTGCACTGTCTACACCTAATAAAAAATGAATGCTGGAAATAGACATAGAAGGCACGGCGAGTTCTATTTTTTTGCTGAGCGGATCTGCTTCATCAACCAAAAAATATTGTACGGGAAGGATGGTTATTTTTCCTTCTTTATCAGTGATGGAGAAATTAGAAAGGTAATACCGGAATCTTTCAATGGTGATCGTTTCTCCAAAAATATTGATAGCAGGCGTACCCAATTCTAAAATTTGATCTCCGATCCGGTGATCAAAAAAAAGTGTGATTGTTCTTGCGGGCTTAGGGTTACCCGTTACAATAGTTGCCGCCCCGGTTATAACCAGCAGGAGAAAAAATATAATTGAAGCAGCTGTCCTCATTAATAATCGTTGCGGTTTATCTTCTTTCGTTGTTCTTTGTTGAACGTGGTTTGTTTTTTTGATTCAAGTCTTTTTTCTTTGGATGCTTTGGTGGGTTTGGTAGGTCGCCTCACCTTATGTTTGGTTAATGCGGCTGCCAGTAAGCGATTCATTTTGCTGATCACTTCGTGTTTATTACCGAGTTGCGATCTTTCTGACTGCGATTTTACCAGCAGGTATCCTTCATCGGTGATCTTATTATATAATTTTTCAGATACCCGTTGTTTCTGCTCATCTGTTAGCAGTTGAGATGATGCTACCGCCCAACGACCCTCTACCATGGTTTCCACCTTGTTTACATTTTGCCCGCCTTTACCCCCGCTTCGTGCCGTTTGAAACAGGATCTCCGCTGTAATGTCTATCTTCATGATGATAAAGTTCGTATAAAAACTGTTAAAGGATCATGAGAATTATCATTCAACGTGTTACAGAAGCCAGTGTAACGGTAGACGGAAATATAACAGGTAAAATAGCCCAGGGACTGTTGGTGCTCATGGGAATAGAAGATGCAGATACGGAAGAAGATATTACCTGGCTCAGCAACAAGATCACCAACCTGCGGATATTTAATGATGAAGCAGGTGTGATGAACCTCAGTATCAAAGAGGTGGATGGGAATATTTTATTGGTGAGCCAGTTTACTTTACATGCCAGTACTAAAAAAGGAAACCGGCCATCTTATATCAAAGCATCTAAACCTGATTTTGCTATTCCTTTGTATGAGAAGATGAAAAAGCAGTTAGAAGCGGATATGGGCAGGAAGATAGCAACCGGTGTATTTGGGGCGGATATGAAAGTGCAGTTATTGAACGATGGACCGGTGACTATTTTTATTGATTCAAAGAACAGGGAATAGTCATCCACGGATCACGAATTATGAAAGATATTAAAACACGAGAGGATATTATTGTGCTGATGGATGCATTTTATCAGAAAGCATTAAGCGATGACCTTATTGGTTTTTTCTTCACGGAAGTTGTGCAATTGAATATGGAAGTCCATTTACCGGTGATCGTAGATTTTTGGGAAACTGTATTGTTTGGCGTTGCAAAATATAAAGGCAATGCAATGCAGGTACACCAGCATATACACCAGTTGTCTGCTTTTAAAGATGAACATTTTGAACGATGGTTATTATTGTTTACCCAAACCGTGAATCAATTCTTTGCCGGGGATAAAGCAGAACTGGCTAAACAACGTGCTATTTCTATAGCAACCATGATGAAACTAAAAACCATTTATGGAGAACATGGATTAAAATAATCCAAAAATAAAAAAAGTATGCAGATATCCGAAGCGCAAACCCAGGTTGACCAATGGATCAAAACCGTAGGTGTAAAATATTTCAGTGAACTCACTAACCTCGGCATTTTAATGGAAGAAGTAGGGGAACTGAGCCGCCTGATGGTGCGTAAGTATGGTGAGCAGTCTTTTAAAGAATCTGATAAGGGCAAGGAGATAGCCGATGAAATAGCAGATGTTTTATGGGTGTTGATCTGTCTTGCCAACCAAACAGGGGTGGATCTTACGGATGCTTTGCAGAGGAATTTTGAGAAGAAAAGTATTCGCGATTCGGAGAGGCATCGGGATAATGAGAAGCTAAAATAAAATTGCCACAGAAGCACAGAATTTTTCTGTGCTTCTGTGGCAAAAAATTACTTGAATATACTCTTCTGTTTCGCCATCTTCTCCACCTCCGCCACAGTCCTCGGCGTACCTGCCGACAGGTTCTTATAACCGGTAGGTGTTATCAAAATATCATCTTCGATACGAACTCCAATGTTCCACCATTTCTGATCACATTTACTTCCCGGCGGAATATAAATACCCGGCTCAACCGTAAAGATCGAACCCGGCTCTAGCGCACCATTCCGCGTGCCAAGATCATGCACATCTAACCCGAGATGGTGCGAAGTGCCATGTGGGAAATAAGTTCTCACCATTCCATCCGTTGCAATGATGCCCAGGTTCTTCAGTCCGCGGGTAATGACTCTCATCGCAGCAGCATGAGGGGCCGTAAACAGGTTGCCCGGTTTGCTTTGCAGAAAAGCAGAATCCTGTGCTTCCAATACTAATTCATAAATGATCTTTTGCTCAGGGGAGAATTTTCCATTTACGGGTATTGTGCGGGTGATATCTGCACTATAGCCATGGTATTCTGCCGCGCAGTCACTTAATAACAGGTCGCCATCTTTCATGAGGCGTTGATTGCTTTCATAATGAAGTGTGCAGGCATTTTCTCCAGAGCCATTGATACTTGGGTATCCCACAAATTCAGCACCATTCTTTTTAAAAAAATATTCCATTACAGCCTGAGCCTGGTATTCAGTCATGCCGGGTTTGGCGGCTTTCATTACTTCATTATGTCCCTGTGCACTCATCGCTACTACTTTCTCCATTAAAGCGATCTCTTCGGGTTGTTTTACGCCGCGTAGTTTGATCAGTTTATTGGTGGTTGAGATATTCGCCACAGGCACTTTGCTCACATTAAGAAGGCTGTCGGTGATCTCAGCCATCACACTTAATGGATCGGGGCGGCGGTTGAATTTTGTAAGGATCTGTTCATTACGGAACAAAGTAAATACAGAATCGAATTTGCTGAGGTCGATGGTATTGGCTTTGAACTGTTCATTGGTAAAGACATTTTCAAACTGGAACCTTTGTTTCACACCCTCTACCCCGAAAATTTTCCCCGTCCACATTTCCCGAGACGGATTGCGGGGTTGAACAAACAAAAACTCTGTTCCGGTTTTATCCAGGATGGTAACAGGTTCTTTAAAGATCAGCAGCAGAGAATTGGGTTCTTCGAGCCCGGTGAAATAGTAAAAATTCTTACTCTGAGCATAATAGTAGTCAACATCATTATTCCTGAGCCTTACCTGGCCAGCAAAAAAAATGCCCACCGAATTTTTGGGCATCAGATCCCTGAATGCGGCCCTTCGCCCGGCATGAAAAGCGGGGCTTAGATAATCATTCGGATATTCAGTGGTTTGTTGTGCTTCTGTAAGCATTGGCGCGAACAATACGGCCAGTAATAAGTACCATGATCTTTTAAACATGCAGTGGTTGATTTTGCTGCAAATTAGCATATTTTTGCCGCCAATATGAGCACACAAACCGAGAATCAGTTCCAGGCAATTATTTCGCATGCCAAAGAGTATGGCTTTGTATTTCCAAGCAGTGAGATCTATGATGGCCTCGCCGCTGTATACGATTATGGCCCCTATGGAAGTGAACTGAAGAAGAATATCCGCGATCATTGGTGGAAAAGTATGACACAGCTGCACGAAAACATTGTGGGTATTGATGCGGCCATTTTTATGCATCCCACCACCTGGAAAGCCAGCGGTCACGTAGATAATTTCAGCGACCCGATGATCGATAACAGGGATAGTAAAAAAAGGTACCGAGTTGATCATCTTATCGAAGCAAAAGCAGATGCTTTAAAAGAGAAAGGGGAGGAAGGTGTTAAAGAAGCCGAAGCATTATTGCTGCGCATGGATACTTTACTGGCTGCAGAGAATTTCGCAGGCTTAAGAGAACTGATCGCCGACCAGAAGATCGTTTGCAGTGTAAGCGGCACCGGTAACTGGACCGATATCCGCCAGTTCAACCTTATGTTCTCAACACAACTCGGTTCTGTTGCCGAAGATGCAGATACTATTTATTTACGCCCCGAAACAGCGCAGGGAATATTTGTCAACTTCCTCAACGTACAAAAGACCGCGCGGATGAAGATCCCGTTTGGTATTGCGCAAACAGGTAAGGCATTCAGGAACGAGATTGTTGCACGGCAATTCATTTTCCGTATGCGTGAATTTGAGCAGATGGAAATGCAGTTCTTTGTTCGCCCCGGCACCGAAGGCGAATGGTACCAATACTGGAAAGAAGCGCGTTTGCAATGGCACCTTGAACTGGGTATCTCGCCCGATAAATACCGTTACCATGATCATGTGAAGCTGGCACACTATGCAAAAGAAGCCTGTGATATTGAGTATGAGTTCCCGTTTGGATTTAAAGAAGTGGAAGGCATTCACTCCCGCAGCGATTTTGATCTTACACAACATCAGTTGTTCAGTAAAAAGAAGCTGCAGTATTTTGATACGGAGATCAACCAGAATTATGTACCCTATGTGGTAGAAACTTCCATTGGTCTCGACAGGATGTTCCTGCTCATATTAGCCAATGCATTCGAAGAAGAGGTATTGACAAAAGAAGATGGCAGTACAGACAGCCGCACCGTTTTGCATATCCCCGCAAAACTGGCACCGATGAAACTGGCGATTCTTCCGCTCACTAAAAAAGATGGATTGCCGGAGATAGCACGCGAATTAATGAATGAGTGTAAGCCTTACTTCAAATGTTTTTACGAAGAGAAAGATGCGATCGGAAAAAGATACCGCCGCCAGGATGCAATCGGCACACCCTTTTGTGTAACCATCGATCATCAGACGAAAGAAGATAATACAGTTACTATCCGTTATAGAGATTCGATGGTACAGGAAAGAATGCCAATAAACGAAGTGCGTAAACTGGTATCAGAAAAAATATTTTAACGAGAGCCTTACCCTAAAAGGTTCAAGTCCCAGCGGGACGAAACGTTTGTAGAAAAATTGAATTAAAAAATAAAAGCCCCATAGGGGCGATACATAACCGGGTCGAATATTTTTCGGAATTACAAAACCCTATGTGTCACCCCTAACGGGGTTTATTCATTATTTAAACATTGTTTTCTACAAACCTGCCGCCCCGATTGGGCTGATTTAGCCATACAATTCGAGATGGATTGCTTTACGGTCATATCCCATTGCTACGATTCTATCTCTCGCTTCATCGATCATATTTTTCCAACCGCATAAGAAGAATTTTGCCGGTTTCTTTCCATTCTCTGTGAGCGATTCATACACAGGGTGTACATATCCTTTGTGTGATCCTTCGCCCACTTCTTCTTCCCTTGAATAGCAGGGGTGGAAAAAGAAACCGGGTTCCTTTTTCTCCAATTCTTTTAATTCTGAAATATATAATCCGTCTTCTTTTTTACGGCAACCGAATACCAGGTGTATATCTCTGTGCGGAAGATTGTGTTTGTGCAGGTATTGTACCATTGAGCGGAAGGGGGCGATACCGGTGCCTGTGCAGACAAGGTAAATGTCTTCGTCTAACACTTCTGGAAGGGTGAATTTACCCTGTGGCCCGCGTAATGATAATTCTGAGCCAACCGTTACCTCATTAAATAAGTAATTGGTACCAAGCCCGCCTTCGAGTAAAACAATAATGAGTTCGAAAACATTGGTTCCATCGGGCCAGGAGGCGATGGAATAACTGCGCCATCTTTTGTTCCGTTGTTCATGAATAGGAAGATCGAGTGTTACAAACTGACCGGGTACAAAATCGAAAGAAGCGAGTTCCGGCACCTCTATCCAGAAGCGGCGCAGCACAGTTGATTCATGTTCAATCCGGGTTACTTTTCCAATGCGCCAGGGTTCTAACATATGGGCAGGTTTTGGTATGGCAGGTTAAATGTAAGGAATGGGATTAATATCTATCCATAAGAATACAAACAAAGCGGTTAAAAATTGCGTAGTAATACGCGATAAATGCGTATTACTACGCAAACAACCCCTTGCTTTATCGTTGAAATTGCTGCATAACCAAAAAAGGTAAAATATGCGTAAATTTCAACATGATCACCAGATAGGTCTTCAGCAGGCAATTGATATGACCACATTGTACAGGGCTAACCGGCCATCAGATTTCCCGGTTTGCGAAACCTTTTCACTGGTCTCCATACAATCGCTGATCAGCAATGAAGAGGCTGCCTTTTTCCGCATTTATTACGGAATGAAAGAAGATATGAGCGTACATGCGATACTGGTAGTGGCAGATAGTGCCGGCAATGATCTTTTACCTTTAGCCAACCGTTCGGAAGCTGAGGAAGATGATAATGAGATATTAGAAGATTCTGTGCGGTGTCCCAATGCATGTCCACCTGATTCTCCATTAAACCAACCATAAATGTTTTTCTTTGTACTGAACCAGGTCTCCACTTTTTCGATCCTTATTGCATCTATCATAGCAATGGCCAGGTATGCAGGAACAGTACCTGCATACCGGCCATTTATTTTTTTTATATGGGTAGGGGCATGCAATGATACTTTTAGTATGCTGTTGGTATTTATGGGAAGGAATAACCTGATCAATTCAAACCTTTATGTATTGATAGAGTATATGCTGCTTCTGTTGATATTTCATACGTGGAACGATTCGAAAAAAACAAAATTGTATTTCCTGCTCTTGGGCGCAGGTTGTATTGTCTGGATAGTAGATAACGTAATGATCCATTCACTTTATAACATCAATTCCGGTTTCAGGGTCTTTTACGCCTTTGTGATTCTTTTCTTAAGTGTACAGCAGGTAAAGAAACTGATACGGCTGGAAAAGAAAGCACTTATCACCAATGCAATGTTCCAGATCTGTATGTGTTTTATTTTTTACTTCAGCTGTAAAGCCTATATCGAGACTTTTTATATTTTAGACATGGACTTCAGTAATGCGTTTAACCTTGATCGCTTTTCTGTTCTTTTATTTATCAATCTGTTTTCAAACCTGATCTATGCAATAGCTATTCTATGTATACCCCGGAAACAGGAATTTACTATACAATAGTAATTGGAACCCTAACGCTGACCTCCACGGTCACTATATACATGATACAAGTGTTAAGGGCACATCGAAATAAAATACTATCCTATAAGGACAAAATAGCTACTGAAAGTTCATTCGCTGAACTTGAAAGATCGCGTATAGCGGCAGATCTTCACGATGATCTGGGCTCTTTTCTTGCAGCCATCAAAATATACCTGGAATATATTGAACCCTTTGGTGACAGGGAAAAGGAGAACATTGAAACTACCGGTGGTTTTATAGATAATGCCATGGTGAAGATTCGCGAAATCTCTAATAATCTGATGCCTAAGTCACTGCGGTATAATAATTTTTTTATAGCAGCCCGTGAATATTGTGCATTTATCGGTATAAGTACGAAGGTAAATGTACGATTTCATTGTACTGATGATACCTATGTAATTCCATCAAAAAGTGGGATACATTTATACCGCATCATGCAGGAGATCATTACCAATGCCATCCGGCACGGAAGACCCACATACATTGATGTATCAATAACTGTGAATAACGGGTTCCTGGAAATAATCATAAAGGATAACGGAAAAGGGTTCGATCAGACCATTACTCAAAAAGAAGCAGGATCGGGACTTTATAATATTATCACCCGCGTACACCTCCTGGAAGGCAAGGTATACCTTGATACCTCGCCCGGCAATGGCACCCTGTATACAATTAAAATACCGGTATGAGGATGCAGGAGGATGTTCCTATAAAAGTATTGATCGCAGATGATCATGATGTATACCGTGATGGATTGCAGATGCTGTTAAGCAAAGACAGGTGTATTAAAATATTGGGACAGGCGGCTGATGGAAGAGAACTGGTAAGGTTGGCAGGTAAAGAGCAGCCCGACATTATTATAACGGATCTGAATATGCCCCTTATGGATGGCGTGCAGGCTATCCGGGAGTTATCAGTTGTCTATCCTTCGTTGGGGATGATTGCTTTATCTGTTTTTGATGATGAAGAACTGGTCATACAGGCGCTTGAAGCTGGTGCATCGGGATATGTGATCAAGAATGCGCAGCGGGGTGAGATACTTGAGGCAGTTAGAACTGTGGTTCAGGGAGACCCTTATTATTGTCTTTCCACCTCTACGCAGTTTGCCAGGAAAGTTTCGCAGAGCAGTTTTAATCCTTACTGGTCAAGGCAAAGAGTTGCTTTTACAGAAAAAGAAAAACAGGTTATTTCACTGATGTGTGCTGAACGGTCGGGGAGGGAAATTGCCGATACATTATATATGAACAGCAGAACCGTAGAACGTATGCGGGCAGAAATATTTGAAAAGATGCATGTAAAAACAACGGCCGGGCTTGTTATATATGCGATAAAGAATAAGCTATACCCCCCAGTTGCTCCCCCCTGTTCTTTTGATAGCGTTAGTTGAAGCTGTTTAAAAAATTGTATGAAAAAGAACAAAAAAATAAAAGTGATCATTGCAGATGATCATGATCTCATTCTCGATGGGTTAACCTTATTGCTTGGCAAGTATCCGGATATTCAGTTGATGGATGCTGCCAAAGATGGCAAGCAACTGATGGAACTGGTAAAAAAGCACCGGCCAGATGTAGTAGTTACTGATATACGTATGCCGGTAGTAGATGGAATCACGGTGATCCGTATATTATCTGCCGAAGAAGAACCTATTCCGGTAATCGTGATCTCCACCTATGACGATGAAAACCTGATAGTAGAAGCAATGGAAGCCGGTGCCAGGGGCTACATCATCAAAAATGCACAAAGGGGAGAGATCATTGAAGCGATACGGGTTGTGTATGCAGGGTATGATCACTACAGCCCGGGTACTTCGCGCCAGTTGAAAGTAGCATTAGCTAAAAGCAAGTTCAATCCCCATAAGATTGCGGCGCAAAACCTTTTTACCGCGCGTGAAAAAGAGATCATCCGGATGATCTGCCAGGAAAAGGAGAGTAAAGAGATCGCCGAAAATCTTTTTATGAGCCAGCGAACAGTGGAGGGGGTAAGAACAAAGATCAAAGAGAAGATGCATGTTACTTCTACAATAGGGCTGATCTTATACGCTGTCAAAAACGGGTTATTCAACCTGGACGATTTGCGGTAAATACGTGAAAAACGCGTATTAATACTCTATGAATACCCATTTCTGGTTTTTAGATTTGAGGTATGCAAAAGAATATACTCATCGGCTGCACCTGCCTGATCGCGTTGTTATTCATTTATACGGCAACAGCCAAACTGATAGATATAACCCGTTTCAGGCACGATATGCTGAACCAACCATTCCCGCACTGGATGGCCAGAACCCTGGTATGGGTAGTACCGTTGCTGGAGATAGGTTCAGTTATATTGTTACTTTTTGATCGTACCCGTTTGCTCGGTCTATGGATAGCCTGGACATTGCTGTTCCTGTTCACGCTTTATACCGCGCTTATCCTCGGTAACACATTCGGCCGGATCCCCTGCAGTTGCGGCGGCATTATCCGTTCGCTAAGCTGGACACAACACTTATACTTTAATATATTTTTCCTCATAACAGCATCCGTTGGCGTATTTATTCAATGCCAGCTGGTGCTGCTAAAAGTATTTCATGCGCCTGGAACAGGACAAACCGAAAACCTGTAAAAAAGAGTAGGTACAACTTTAATTAAAACAAATTTTATGAAAAAGATGAAACTGTTTTTGCTCGCAGCAGTTATTGTTGCAGCGGGTAGCGCGTTTACAACTGTGAAGCCTGTAGACGATTTATGGGTATTAGCCGAAGATGGGGTAACATTTATCACTAAAGATGAGGGTATCAATCGCGGTGGAATCTGTCAACCCTTTCCTGATGAAAAATGTGAGTACACTGCACCTAATGCAAGTTCGCCTAATACAGCAGGTCCTAGCGGTAGGTATGCATATTAGTTAGCAAAGCGTGAGTACAGTAATAATTGTGCTCACGCTTTTGTGTTTTAGTTTTCTTTTGAAGCTAAAATAATTGCATCTTCAATTTTTTGAGTGGCTATTGTCCAGGCTTGGGAAGCATGTGGGTTAACGGATGATATTTTTCCACCAGGCGTAATGATTAATACATAAGGATAAGCGTTAACGCCATAATAAGTTATAAAAGGGTGGTCACTGCCTTTTCCTGCCGTAAACAAATTGATCTCGTTATCTGATGTGTATAATCCACTTTTTATACTTTTTTTCCAGGTGTTTTTATCTTCATCTATTGAAATAGTTATAAAAGCAACATTGCTGTCTTTTTTTTCAACAAGCGGATGTAATGCTTTTGATAGTAATGGGCAAGCAGGGCAACCCGTGTACCAAAAATCAACGACAACAACTTTGCCTTTGAAATCATGGAGACCCACTTTTTTCCCATTGCTATCCGGGAGGATAAAATCATAAGCCTCGGAGCCCTTGCTTTTGCGTTCAACATCAGTCAGAATTGCCAATAAAAATTTGTTTCTGGTCTGCCTAATTGTATTTCGTAAATTAAGACTCAAAATGTCATCAAGTTTCATAAGACGCAAAAAAAATGCGGTAAGCAATTTATCTTTTATTTTTTCGGGATAGGAGATTTGGAGCATGCGAAAATCTGTTATCCCAGGCACTCCCCATTCTTTGTATAATGGCTTAAGACCGGTATCCCGCATTCTGGCGTCCATGCGTGTTTTTTTAAGCAGATAGTCAATGTATATCCTGGAGTATTGTAATGCTATACTATTTTCGGGAATATAGGTATCCTGGGCTGAGAGATAAGTTTTATAATAATCAATAATCTGCTGTTGCTTTAACGTATCCAGCCTTAGCCCCCCTAAATAGAATTCGGGTGTCGAATATCTTGTGAATAGTTTGTCGCTAATAATATCTGTCTTGAGTGTTTCATACAGCTCAATTGACAATTCGTCTTTGAACGATTCTAACACCAGTAGCTTCTGTGCGCAAATTGAGTCCAGAACATTTCTGGTTTGCTCAAGCCGCGACTGCAAATCTGTAGTGTTTTTTAGGTCTAAATATTTTGGTGTTGGTTTGATTTTTTTTATTTTATACTGACATTGAAATGCACCAGCTGAACGACCGAAAAATTCCATTTTCCCTCCAGTTTGAATAATATATACACTATCGTTTCCTTGAACAAGATAGTGTGCTAAACCCCAGTTATCTCCATTTTGTAGTGTAAACTTTATATGTATATAAACCGGGTGATCGGCAACTTCAATATTATTGAAGGCGAATGTATGGTTGGTTACGGTTGAATTGTAAACAACATAATTAGTGTTGTCTTGTAAATAATAGTTAGGATAAATTCTTAGCTCGACACTCACCGCACTGTCTGAACCTCCGCAAATCGAAAGCTTTTTCTGTTTTACCGGAATGGCATGGCTTAATAAAGGCACTCCAAATAAGCAAAGCAGTAATACTATGTTATATATTTTTTTTATTCGGCTCATGATTTATTTTTTAAATGGATATTACCGTGGATTTTGTTGAATGCCGCTTAATGCTATCTCATCATCAGGAATAGGCAGGATATAACGCTTGTCATTCGGCAACAGTGTATAGATTACCCCATTTAATTGTCGTGTTAGCGTTTTGGCGAACACCGGATCAGTATTCAAACGGCGTAAATCTTCCCAGCGTAGGTTGCCGGTAAAGGGAAATTCTTTTCTTCTTTCGGTGAGGATCTTCATTAAAGCATCTGCAGGCGTGGTGGCTGTAAACGGAACAAATGTCCCGGTCTTCCATCTTTTCAGCATTACTGTATTAAGATCAGCAATAGCCGCAGTGGTATTGTTAAGCCTCGCATTGCTTTCAGCCCGAATCATATAGACTTCATTGGTAGCAATTCCTGAAAAAAAGCTATTGATTACACCGATATAGGATCCCCTGAACTGGGGAAGATTGTTTGTTAGTTTATATAATATTGTTTTGCGCAGGTCATTGTTATTATAAGACTGATAAAGCGTAGAATCAACAAATGGATTTGCATTGGCTAACATCAGCGATGTGTTTGCTGCCTGGTAATAAGTTATCTCCTTGTTATTCGGGTAGGTCGAGAATGCAAATGTGGCCGCAGCGTTTAGTGTATTAAAATCGATGAGGGTATTATAAAGCGTTAACGACTTATCAGCATATGCCAGCGACTGGGAGTGGTTACCCATATATAAATATACTTTGGCCAACAACCCATAAGCAGCTGGTTTTGAGGGGCGACTTTGATAAGCGGGCGTTATGGGTAAAAGTTCCGCGGCTTCCGTGAGATCGTCTATTATTTTTTGATAGGTCTCCTGTAAGTTCGCTCTTACGGATCGCTCGTTTGCATCCGCCTTTACACGTAAGGGAATTCCCAGATCCGTATTTGCTGTTGCCGCATTATAAGGAGGTGCAAAGAGCTGAGAAAGGTTAAAAAAGGCCATGGCGCGAATAAATAATGCAGATCCTTTTACATTATTCCATTGCGACTGATTAGCCTGTGTAGCCGGTATACCTGCAATCCCCTCCAGCATTATATTACTAATACCAACAACTTTGTAAGGACTGCTCCAGTCTACCGGGGACGATCCTTCATAGACTTCAGATGCCCATATATAGGCGTTTCTATCGGTTGCCTGTTTTGATTGCCAATTTGTATAACTGATATAAAAATTATCAGCACTAACCATTCCCAGGCCGGGTGTTGCACTGTTAACGGTACCACTGTAATCTCCCATTGCCTGGTAGTCTGCTAATGTTGTTGGAGTTACATCTGCAATATTTGATTTTATATCCAGCCATTTGCGGCAGGAAGACAATTGTATTACAAGAAAACAGAGAAAGATGTATGTTCTTTTCATAAAATAATTTTGAATGATTAGAGGTTTACTTTTAATCCCACAGAAATACTTTTTGGTTCAGGTATCGAATAGGCCGCTGAATAATCCGGATCCACCCCTACCTTGTTTGCTTTCCATAAAATACCCAGGTTACTGGCATACACATAAAATTGTATTTGGCTGAAAGGCATGTTTTTCCATTGCAATCTGTCAAGCACATAAGCAAGGTTGATATTTTGTAACCGGATATGATCTCCCTTTTCTATCAGCACTTCAGAACTCCGGTAAAAAAGATTTCTATTGGCGTTTGAAGGATATAATAAGGCGGGAACATTGGTGATGTTTTCATCACCGGGCTTTTGCCAGCGTAAAAAGTAATCGTTGCTGATGCTTGGCGGCGTAAGTGCATCCTGGTAATTGATAGCGGTTGAATTTCTCCGGAAATAATACCCCAGTTTATAGGTGATGTTGAAAGAAATACTGAAACGTTTATAGCTAAATGAATTCAGCAAAGAACCAAAAAGAGTTGGTCGTGATGAGCCGCTATAAACAAGACTGTCAACCGGGGTGCTGCCAATAATTGATAAATAATCTTTGCTGGTTTTTCCGTTAAGATATCCAACAGGATCGCCGGTGTTATCAATACCGGCCGACCGGTAGCTGTAAACACCAAACAATGACCTGCCTTCAACCGCATACAATCCTGATCCTGCCACTGTTCCTGCAAGTACAGAATAGTTTGCGAGGTTGGATGCCGGATACTTTGTGTCGAACTTCAGCACCTTATCCTTTGTATAGTTCAGTAAGAAGGTACTGGTCCATTTAACAGGTCCATCGAGATTTATTGAATTGAGCATAAGATCAATACCGCGCGTTCGTGTGCTGGCTGCATTGCTTTTGAAATCCAGAAAGCCTGTAGATGGTGCGAGGGTAGTAGTTTGAATAAGATCCAGCCCGGTTTTTTCAAAATAGTCAATGGATCCACTGATAATGTCTTTACGAACATGAAAATCTATACCAAGATTCAGATTGCGCACTCTTTCCCATCTCAGATCGGCGTTAGGTGGAGCTATAATTCCTAGTATCAGGTTATTATTGAGCCCTGTTGATTGGTATACACCTGTGAGATAGGCAGAAGCATTATAAACATTTCCATTAAAACCGTATGTGGCTCGCAGCCTTAGATAGGGTAGCAAAGTAGAGCGATAAAATTTCTCACTACTGGCGTTCCATGAGAAGCCAACTGAACCAAGTGGTGTGATCCTTTGATCAGCATTCACCCCAAAAATATTTGCACCATCCTGGCGTGCACTGGCAGATAATGTATATTTTTTTTGGTAGGTATATGCAGCATTGGCAAAACCGGATACAAAACGGTTTACGGTACCTGTTACACCCACAGAAGAAGAAGAAATTCTTTGCGAACTGCCTGGGTTTGTTTTAAATACCGAATCATAGTTGATGTTGGCAGTTGCGGTCCCGAATTCAGCATTATAACCATAAACCCTTCGGCCATATCCATCTGTGGTGATTTGTTTTAGTTCGGCTCCCGCGATAATAGTTAGTTCGTGATCATTACTGATGCGCCTATCGAAGCTCAGCTGAAGGCGAAGGTTATCCGAATTCAGATTCGAGATATTATTTTCGAGAATGCTGCCAAGCGGTACAGGGTATTTTCTCAGATCACTTGTTCCGGACGGGTTGTAAAATTGATTAATGAGGTTGCGTACAAAATAAGTAGACACATCCATGTAGTTTCTGTTGGCACTTGACTGTCTTTCGTTCTGGTAAGACAGTTGTATATCCAGTGATGGGATGATCTTATATTTTGCAATAGCCCGTAGCAGCAGGTGATCTGTACGGGTAGTGTTGTCGGAAAGCTTTATTTCATCAAGCGGACGGTATTGCCAATCAAGATATCCTGTGGCAGTAAGACTATCCTTATACCCATCGCGATAACCCCTGGTCAGCGGCAATGCATTACCATTTGCATCTGCCAGTTTCGCATATGGATATGGGCTTCCTCCATTGCTAAACGTAGAGCTGACTGCTCCAAAAGCGCTTGGATTATTATTTCTTGTATTGGTTTGCGTATATATAATTCCCGCACTTATTTCCAATCCTCTTACCGGTCTGAAGCTGTTAAGAAAATTGAGTGTAATGCGATCTGATCCATTTCTTATAAGGGTATTCCTGTTATTATCATAACCCATCGATGCAGAAAATGAATGCGTATTATTCCCACCACGCAGGTTGATCGCATATTGCTGGTTCAATGTTTTCTGGTAAACATATTTTTCAAAATCATCGCGTACATCTATTTGTTGCAAAGCTGCCAGTTGTGCATCCGCTGCTGTTGCAGATAACTGGCCGTTTCTTTTTTTGGCAAGTATCTCAACAACAGGTGTAACGCCAGTAAAGGTTGTTGTGTTATTCAGGGTTGCATCATAAAATCCTTTATTAAAAAGAAACTGCTCAATCTCAATAAATCCCTGGCTGTTTAAGAAACTACGCGAATAAAGCAGATCGGGTTTATTGCTGATAGTGAGATTCGAATTAAACGTTACTTTCAATGGCTCATTATACCTTCCTTTTTTTGTAGTAATAACAATCACGCCATTACCCGCCCTTGATCCCCAGATGCTCGCTGCGGCCGCATCTTTCAGCACCGTAATATTCTCTACATCATTCGGATTGATATTTGACAGATCGCCCTCATACGGAAAATTATCCAGGATGATCAACGGGTTTGCATTCACTTTTTCATCAATAGTGCTGCGGCCCCTGATGGCGATGCCGGTCTTTTCATTGGAGCTCAGGTTATTCTTATTAAAAAGAAGCCCGCTGGTTACTCCTTCCAGCCTGCTGAGAATATCGGTACTTACGCTGCGGTTTAGTAAATTGCTATCTACCAGCACAAACGAACCGGTGGCTCTTTCTTTGGGAATTACCTGGTAGCCCGTAGAAACAATCACCTGGTCCAGTTCGCGGGTACTTTGTTCAAGGATGATGGTAAGGGGAGAAATTGTGCGGCTATCGACCGGGATACGTTTTATCGTGTAGCCTGTATGACTCACAGTAATGGTATCGGGTCCCATAATCCGGAGCGTAAAGTTTCCATTAGCGATGGAGGCGGTATTAAAACCATGGCCCAGTGTGATAGCGGCATCCAGTGAAGCACCATTGGAAGAAAGTATTTTCCCCTGGATAGTATGGCTGCCGGGTTGCTGGCCCGATAGTTTTATAAAAAGGCATAGTAATATCAGTAAGCAATAATTTCGGTTCATTGCAGTTCGCATTAAAATAGTTAAGGAATAAGAATCAAGCTAAATACCCTTAACTATCTATACCGGGTTCTTGGGCTTTTTGGCAAACTGAGTCTTGAGCAAACACAGTGCTATGCCCTGTAAATTCAAAGGGGTTTGTTGGTTTTTCGGCTTTTGATACCGTGTGCGGTAAGCTTTTTTCCCGGGAGGGATGGAAGAGGTGATACCGGGCTTTTGCAGCGCGAGGAAATAAAGGATAAGGTGCAGCACCCGCGAAGGGATGCGGGTACTGGCAGGAGAGGGGTTTATATTTTTTATGTGTACCATAAAAGGCATTTTATCAGTTAAATGATCAAATACTTACCTATAGGTGATTGACAGATTTGCGCGAAACCATCAATTTTAATACTTACTTATAGGCAAGTAGTGAAAACCAAAATCGATTCTTTTGTTATTGAACGGGTAAAGGAGAAAAGAGTTGAAAATTCTCTCTCCCAGGCCGACCTTGCTTACGAACTAGGTATGTCTGTAGGCTTCATTGGCAAAGTCGAAAGTAAAAAATACGCCTCCCACTACAACATCCGCCACCTGAATGATCTTGCCCGTATCCTGAAATGCAGCCCACAGGATTTTCTACCTAAGAAACCACTATAGTATCATCACTACTGTCTTTAAAAGACAATTATGTAGCAATATATATAAAAAAAGAACACTCTCCCATAGGAGAGTGTCTTTTTTTTATATATAAATGATATTAAGTGCTTAACAACACTTGATTTTTATTTCTGTATCAATAGCTTCTTTACATATGTTTTCTTATCATGCTGGATCTTCAACAGGTATAATTCTGAACTCAGCGAATTAACAGTGATCTGTTTGGAATATTTGCCGGTGAAATCCGGTATAGAACTGGTGTAGACTTTGCGTCCCGCCGAATTCATTATATCGATGGTCAGATCTGCTTTGCTTTTTACCTCGAATGAAAGATTGAACACTCCATTATTTGGATTCGGTGAAACAAGCAGTTTGATCTCTTCTGCCAATACATCAGCAATGGCTGTTACTGTATAAGTGATCACATTAGATGTTTGCTGGCAACCGAAAGCATCTGAAACAACTACTTTATAGCGTCCTGCTTTGGCAGGTTTATAATGATTGGCTGTTGCGTTATTGATCGCCGTATCATTCAGGTACCATTGATTACCGGTAGGTATAGAACTCACCAATGAATCTGCCTGTTGTGAAATAACAGGAACCGGTGCCGTTGCGGCAACTACCGCCACGCGGTCACTTCCACAGGCACTCGTACTGATGCGCATATCATAAAAGAAATAATAGAATTGCGATTCGGTTACGCCGGATGTATGGGCGCTGTTTCCGGTTATCGCCATAATGCCCGGTAAACTCATCGGGTAAGTACCTGTGCCGGTAATTCCATTGTTACGGAAGAGTGAAGCACTATCTGATCTGCCAATACCTTTCAGACATTCTACGATCAGTATATGATCCCCCGTGTTGCTAACAGGCATATTCAGGTAATATACTGCACCTGTATCTGCTGCAGGATTGCCCGTAACAGCACCTGGTACAGGCGTTGGATTTGATGCAGATACATCCAGCGTGACAGTAGCCAATTGATTATAAGTGTATCCACCGGTAGTTGCATCCTCGCTAACAAGATTAGCCAGCGTGATCCGAACCTGTCCGGGGTTTCCCACATACAATCTTACACTCTCCAATACAACAGGCACCGTATTATTGATCTTTACATAGTTACCCGCGAACGTATTATATCCACCCTGCGCAAAAGCCAGTTTGTTTACCGGTCCGATCGTTGTTTTCGCTTCTTTGGCTACATAAAATGTTTTATCCGATGGGATGGTTGTCAGCGTGGCACTAGGGCCAGATGCAACTGGGGCATTGCTGGTGGCGCTACTGTACCAGAAATAATTGGATGTTGCATCTACATTATTCACTTTTAATAAAGCTGATGTGCCGCAGATCTCACCCGATCCGGATGGGGCACTTGCTTTGGCAGCTATCGCAAAAGTTGATACAAGTTGATTGTTAGTATTATCCTGGTCAGTTGCCAGGTTGGTAGTGGCAGATATTGTATAAATAGCCCCGGCACTAGTAGCAAAGGCTGTCTGGAATGTAAAGGTAGCGGTAGACAGTGCTGCAATATTTCCCGGATATACCGCTGATAAAGTAAGTAAAGTGCCGGCTGCTGTGGTGATAACAGCTGTAACAGGCACATTGCTTTGCATAACAGTACCTGCATTCCGGATCTTAACGGTGAGGTAACCGCTGCTACTGGCACAGTTGCCACCTGATGGGGAAGTGATTTCTGAGATCCCCATATCATTAGATGCGCCCACAACCCTTACCCGATAATCCTGTGTTTCCCCTTTTCCATAGGTGCCACAAGCCAGTACGTCTGCTGCAGTAGCTGTTTCCTGCACAATGATGCGCATGATTCCCATATTACCCACCACCAAACCTGCCGGTATACTGAGATTAGTTGTGTACAATTGTGCAGCCGAAGTAAGCACGCCACTTGTTGCCAGCAACTCGCCTGCTTCGAATGCACCATTATTATTAAGATCGATAAATACTTTTACAATCCTGCTGTTGGTAGTTGCATCGGCTGTGCTGATTTTTACAGTGATCGGTACCGTTTGGAACGCTTCAATATCTGCTACATTGCCTGTATAATCCGAATAGGTTCTTGCACCGGCAGGATTGGCAACATGGATGGCTTTAAAACTTACACTATCAATCCTCGCACCACCACCGCCGGATGTTGAAGCACAATAAGCCGCACCGCCTACCCCGCTTACCAGTAAAGAATATGCCTGTGATCCCCTTGCCAATGAACCCTTGTGGGTAACAGTGATCGTATAAGTTTGCCCAGGTACTGTACTGTCTATATCAATCCGCTCAACATTATCAAGTATGTTATCACCCGGCACGGCACCACTGGAGGGAGAATTCACATCCAATGTCCAGGGGAAATACGTTCTGAGTGTTGCACCCGCTCCTTTGGTGATCCGGATATCCAGATCATTCACCAGTTTTTTTGTGCGATTATTAGGAACCGTACTGGTGTCAACCGCCCCTTTCACATCTGTCCAGCAAATGGTGGCCGATAATATTCCCTTACCCGATGCCACTACCGTGGTTGTAAATGTTTGTCCATTCGTCAGCGTATTTTCATATAACTGGTGCGGACTTGTTGCACTGTTATTTGACGGAACGGCTGCTGTAATCACCGCAGCTGCTTTTTCTACATTCAATAATCCCCAGCCATACTGGTAATCGGGTCCCGGTGTAGTACCTGCTTCATCTGCTGTATGAATAGCCAGACCCCGCAGCGTGGCGGAACGTAAAAAGGCCCCGCTCTTTAATTTTGAATAATATTCCTGTAGTAAAAAAAGCGAACCGGCTGCATTAGGGGCCGCCATTGATGTTCCATTAAATGCGGCATAATCATTAATGCCGGTTGCAACGCAGGAAAGTACATTTACCCCATCGCCAACCACATCAGGTTTTATCCGGCCATCATCGGTAGGCCCCCAGCTGCTGAAACTACTCAATACAGCATCTTCTTTTTTGCTGTAGCCCGAAGGGATGCCATTTACGGCACCCACCGACAGCGAATTTTTTGCAACGGCTCCATGCGTAAGAATATCATATCCATCATTGCTGCTGATGCCATCGGGTCGGTTACCTGCGGAAGCCATTACCCCGCTAGCATTCCGGCGGAAATAGGGTTGCCCAACCGCAGGCCCTCTACTACCGGTAGATCTGAAATTACCAGCTGCGTATACCGGTAAATAAAAAGGCGCATTATAGGTAATCGAATCAATGCTTTGTACGTATTCGCTGTAATAACCAAATTTATAATCCTCTGTAGAGCCTGGTGTTCCATAAAACTCCCAGCGATTAGAAGTTGTATTAAAATCCCAGCCCGCAAGGATACCATATGAGTGGTTCGATACTAAAAGATTGGATGCCTCCGCAGACATTTCTGCAACATCGCTTGTATAATCATAAGCAATCAACCCCTGTGCACCAAATGCCATTCCCTTTGCACTTGGGTTTACACCCGAAGCGATCAGGGTACCGCTCGTATGCGTGGCATGATCACTTGTGCCGGTTGGATTATCCTTCTGGGTTACTCTTCCCGTCAATTCTACGTGCGACCTCAATACATTCGACTCGTCCCACACACCGATCTTGTTTTTCATATTATCGGAACTACCCGAAAGGTTCAGTCCCGATCTGCCGCCCGGCCATAATTGGTTAGCACGCGTAGTGGCTGCTGCTATTGCATTGCTGAAACTGATATAATATTCCGGGAAACCAAACCTGTCTACACCTACCAATACGCCCTTGCGTCCAACACCTGAGTTGAAGGTCAATGGCCAGCCTTTTGCTTTTGCCAGCGTTAATGCTTTCGCATAATTATCATCAAAAGCAAGTTTGAAGCCAACAGATGCCTGTTTTAATATCCGGTTATTGGTAATTTCCTGTGCCTGTGAAGTGATCACCCATCCGTAAATACTTACAAAAAGTAAAATGATTTTTTTAGCCATAACTTAGTATTGCTCCGGTTATATGAAAGTATATCAGGGTGAATATTACTAAATTTAGACACTTTCACCATTCAAAACGAAGTATGAAACCAATTCTTTTTGTTCTTTTTGCTGCCTGCACAGCACTTCTGGCCTGTTCATCTGGAAAAAAGGCGAATTCAGCGATAGTTCAACAGGGCATTACCGGTCTCATCACCGAAGCAACGGGTAACCGGATGCCTATGATCGGGGCAGCACCTTCTGTTCCCAAAGGAATTCTTACCACCGTATTGGTATATGAACCCACTAATATTAGTCAGGTAACCCGCTCCGGAAATTCTTCTTTATATACGGCGATCACTACAAAGTTGGTTGCTTCTGTACAAACAGATAGTACAGGTGCTTTCACCCTCGCTCTAGCACCCGGTAGATATTCTGTCTTTATCAAACAGGGAAAACAATTCTATGCCAACCTTTTTGATGCACAGAATAATATGGCTGTTTTTACAGTGGAGGCCGAACAACTTACAAAAGTTAATCTGATAGTTAGTTCATCAGCGGTTTTTTAGACCATGATCCATGGACTAAAAGCGTATCTTTGCTCCTCGTTTTTAAGAGATGGATGTTGCAGACCTGGAAGTAATGAATTTGAAGGTATTGCTTGAACAATACCGTGATTCCCCCCGGCTTTTTCAGTTGGCGGACAGGCTATCTTTTGCCGATACACAAAGGATCTTCCTCAAAAACCTGCAGGGCAGCAGCCCCGAGTTTATTGTTAGCGCCCTTTTTACCAATCCCGCCTGCCGCGAACTCAATCACTTACTGGTGTTGAATGATGCCGAAGAAGCGGCCTATTTTCATAACACACTGGAAAATCTCACTAATGCACTTGATCTTTTTTATTTTCCTTCTTCTTTCAAGAACCGGAAAAACTTCAGGCTGCTGAACAGTTCACATGTGATGTTACGGACAGAAGCATTAACAAGACTCGCACCCGGTGGTAACCGAAAAATCATCGTTACCTATCCTGAAGCATTGTTTGAGAAAGTGGTGCTTCCCAAAACACTCCGCAATAATATTATCAGCATTAAAACAAACGATACCATTAGTCCCGACAGCCTGATGGAATTGTTTGTGATGTATGGTTTTGAGCGCACAGATTTTGTATATGAACCTGGCCAGTTTGCACTACGCGGCGGTATACTTGATATCTATTCTTTTGGCAATGAAAAACCTTACCGGGTTGAGTTGTTTGGTAATGAGGTAGACAGTATCCGCATCTTCGATCCTGAATCGCAATTGAGCGAAAGGAAGCTGATGCAGGTAAATATTATACCGAATGTTGAAACACAGTTTGAGAGCGGGGATAAGGTATCGCTGCTTGAGTTTGTGCCCGAGAACACAATTGTGTGGTTGAAGGATTGGGATGTGATACAGCAAAAGATCCAGGACCAGCAGGATGACCTGGCTGGGTTTATCAATATGCTCGAAAGCGGCTATAACATGCAGGGCGAAGAAGAGGATGACAGTAAGGTATTGAAAGAAGTAAAATGGGATGACTTTGCCAAAGGCGATGTGATCACCGGGCAACTTCAATCAAGACATATCGTTGAATTTGGCGCAAAGCCGCATATGGCAAGCTTTGAAATAGATTTTAAAACGAAACCACAACCTGCTTTCAACCGCCGCTTTGATATGCTCATCAGCGATCTGAAAACAAAAGAGGCTGCGGGTTATAAGATTTATGTATTTGCAGAACAGGTAAGGCAGCTGGAAAGGTTGAACAGCATTTTTACCGATCTGAAAACCGAGTTACAATTTGTGCCGGTTGCCACTGCTATTCACGAAGGATTTATTGATGATGATCTAAAAGTGGTTTGTTATACAGATCACCAGGTATTTCAGCGATACCATAAATACAGGGTTAAGCAGGCATACAATAAAAACAAAGCGCTCACATTAAAAACATTGCGTGATCTGCAGCCCGGTGATTATGTATCGCATATCGATCATGGTGTAGGAACCTATAGCGGGTTGCAGAAAATTGAAGTGAACGGCAAACTGCAGGAAGCAGTACGTATTATTTATAAGGACAGTGATATTCTTTATGTGAATATCAACTCGCTGCATAAAATCTCTAAGTTTACAGGCAAAGAGGGTACGGCACCCAAGATCAATAAGCTGGGTAGTGATGTCTGGAATAAATTAAAGGAGAAAACAAAAACAAAGGTCAAAGAGATTGCTTTTGACCTGATCAAATTATATGCGCAACGTAAGGCGCAGCAAGGGTTTGCGCACGCACCTGATAATTATATGCAGACCGAGCTGGAAGCCTCCTTTATTTACGAGGATACACCGGACCAGAGTAAAGCCACCGCAGATGTTAAAAGGGATATGGAAAGCGAGAGCCCGATGGACAGGCTTGTTTGTGGTGATGTAGGTTTTGGAAAAACAGAAATTGCGATACGCGCAGCCTTTAAAACCTGCCTCGATGGTAAACAGGCAGCCATATTGGTACCCACTACTATTCTTGCTTTTCAGCATTATAAAACATTTAAGGACAGGCTGAAAGATTTCCCGGTAACGATCGATTACATCAACCGTTTTAAATCAACGAAAGAGAAAAAAGAAACCCTGAAAAAACTGGAAGAGGGAAAGATCGATATCATTATTGGCACGCATGGTATTCTTGGTAAGGAAGTAAAATTCAAGAACCTGGGTTTGATGGTGATTGATGAGGAACAGAAGTTTGGTGTAGGGCATAAAGAAAAACTGAAGACCTTAAAAACAAATGTGGATTGTCTTACACTTACGGCAACACCTATCCCCCGAACATTACAGTTCAGTTTAATGGGTGCGCGTGACCTGAGCATCATTAATACACCACCGCCTAACCGTCAGCCGATACAGACAGAGCTGCATGTATTCAATGATGATTTTATAAGGGATGCGATCTATTTTGAAACGGAGCGGGGCGGACAGGTCTTCTTTATTCATAACCGTGTGCAGGGGCTGGCAGAGATGGCCGCGTTGATACAGGGTTTGTGTCCCGACCTGAGTATTGGTTTTGCGCACGGGCAGTTGGAAGGTCATGAGCTGGAAGAGCGGATCCTTGATTTCATTGATAAAAAGTATGATGTACTGATCTGTACTAATATTGTTGAGAGCGGTGTTGATATTCCGAATGTGAATACGATCATTGTGAATAATGCGCATCATTTTGGTTTGAGTGATCTGCACCAGCTGCGGGGAAGGGTGGGGCGGAGTAACAAAAAAGCATTCTGTTACCTGCTGGCGCCATTGGCAACACTACCATCAGACAGTCGTAAACGTTTGCAAACGCTTGAGCAGTTCAGTGACCTGGGCAGTGGTTTCCAGATTGCTATGCGTGATCTGGATATACGTGGAGCAGGCAATATGCTGGGGGGAGAGCAAAGTGGTTTTATGGCTGAGATCGGTTTTGAGATGTACCAGAAGATATTAGGTGAGGCAATCCATGAATTAAAACGTACCTCATTTAAGGACCTGTTCAAAGAAGAGATCACTAAACAGGATGATTTTGTAAGCGACTGCACGATCGATACCGATCTTGAGATCTTGATACCGGATAGTTATGTTGAAAGTGTCACAGAACGGTTGTCATTATATACCCGCCTCGATAATTGTGAGAAAGAGCAGGAGCTGCTTGACTTCCACAAAGAAATGTCTGACAGGTTCGGGCCCATTCCACAGCAGGTTGAGGACCTGTTTACCACGGTTCGCTGCCGCTGGCTGGGTGTTGAGATAGGGTTTGAGAAAATGAGTTTGAAGGAAGATACACTCCGTTGTTATTTCATCAACCGCCCCGACTCCCCCTATTTTGAATCGAACCTTTTTAAGCAGGTGTTGCTTTATTTACAGAAAGGAACCAATAAGGCGAGGCTGAAACAAACGGGTAAAATGTTTTTGATGATAGTGGATGATGTGAAGGATATGGATGCGATGCACAAGTTTCTTGAGCATATGCATAAAGAAGTAGTTGTTAAATAGCAATACTATTCAGTTGGAGTTAAATTGATCAGGATAAGCTTTGCTACCCTTGGATCAACGATAACTGTATCGTTCTCAAAGTCCAGTTTTAAATGCCATTTTTGCATGGTACTGGCACCAATAATCACTTCTTCGCTTAACCCTGGTACAATTAAAAATTCATCACTGAGGCGTATATCTTCATGATAAAAATCCAGCCTTGCAGTTGCATTGATTATTATATGAACATCATCCTTGGCTGTAGCGAGCCGCATAGGCTTAAACATTTGCTCAGGATTGGCTAAGAGTTTTGCAGCTTCTTCCGTAATACATGAATAGGAGGCACCGCTATCAAATAATGCGTAAATGTATTTCTCTCCCTTGCTCCCTTGAAATAGTAATGGAATCTTTATGATCATAAAAAATGCTTTGATCAAAAGTAGATACCCTGTAATTCATGAGCAAGCGTATTTGTACGCATTTTTATTGCTGAATATACGTATGCACTGAACCTGTTCAGTCTGATATCTCTGGCGATAAAACCATCACATCATACTTCCTGATAATTTCATACCCTTTCGCATCGATCGTACCATCTGGTCTTGTAATAAATGCCCTGAGTGGCCGCAGATCTATCACTACCCATTTGGCCGAATCATATTTCTGTAAGAAGTAAGTTGAGTATTCTGTATCAGCATCAGTAAGCGCGTCAATAATTTTTCCATCCCTGCCTTTACTCATCCTGGAAACAAAAGCAATATTGGTAAACTTGACACCTTCCATTTTCGACAACTCGTACACCATATTACCCACATCCAATTGCTGTTTTTCCAGGTTAAAGCCTTTGGCTAAATGATTGTCGCCCATCTTATAAAATACTTTTGGATCCTTTTTATACTTTTCGCGAAAGCTTTTCAGATAGGTATAGTAATGCTGCTTTAATAAATCTGTTCTGTCTACCAACGATTGATAATGGTATTTTTTTCTGCCGTTGTTTGAAATAATGCTGGCTGCTTTTTTTACCTCCTGCAGGCACATGATGTCTTCTTTATTTGTACTGGCCGCTATTAATACATCCATGTCTTTTGCATCAGGCATATACCAATATTTCATGGCACTGTCATACGCCGGTTTACAGGTTACCTGAAGGTCTTTGCTCAGGTTATTATATGCCTGGTTGATGTAGAGGTGAAAACTTGTTTGGCTTTCATTATCAATGCCCCATAACTTTATTTTATTCTTTTTTGCCGCTACTACCATCAGCGAATCTGCGGGAGTATAAAAAAAAGGAACAAAAGTGAATTGCTTGAAATTTTTGCCCTGGTAAACCTCGTTTGCCTTCCGGTAATTTTGGTAAGCCGTTTTATCTGCCATATAGGTTTCTAACGCACTAGCCGCCATCGGGCTGATTTCTACTACCCAGGCATTATAATTATTTTCTCCAGCCACATTCAATGCTTCTTTGGTAAGAAGTGAGATCAATGGGGAATTATGGTATTCGCCCCAGCCAACATGATTATTGAGACTGAATTGTTTAGCTAAAAAATTCCAGCCCTCACCAACAGGCTTGTCTGCCACAATTTCGAAGGATAGTTTTGACTGGTTTACAATGGAATCCAGTATTCTTATATTTTGTGCGCTCAGGTTTACTGCGCAAAATAAAAGGCAAAGAGCTGCCATTTTCTTACAAATCATGCGGTTAGTTTTGGCAAATATAAGGCGTTGTCGTTTTCGGCCACCTGCGCCCACCTACGCTAAATCTTCGGTGGGCAAGCAAGCACAAAAAAAATCCGGCTCAATGAGCCGGACCTAAATCTCTTCAATTCTACTTGTTTAGAATCCTTTTGTGGCAACACCGTCAGCAATCGCTTGTAACGCTTTGGCTTCACTTAAGATAGCAGCCATTTTGTTTCCTTTTCCGTCATGACCACCGGCCATGTAACCACCTTTTGCAGTCTTGGTAACCACCGCATCCTGCATAGGAACGTTTTTCTCTTTTGTTTTCAGGCAATATGCTTTGATCATTTTCGAAGTGTCCATGTTGTTAGAATTTAAAAGTTAGTAAATGAACAATGGGTTACGAGGCACAAGCTACCAATTTTTTTCAGCAAACAAAGCAGAACCAATGGTAACTAATCCACATATGAACCCCAAAAAGGTTAAAATGGGTGAAAACACCGGATTTTTGGCCTTAGTCAATAGACCATAGTCCATGGACCATGGTCTATAAACCGGAATTTATACGTCTATACGCGCATACTTGGCGTGCGTTTCAATGAATTCCCTGCGCGGGGCCACATCATCACCCATCAGCATACTGAAAATGCGGTCTGCTTCAGCCGCGCTTTCGATGGTTACCTGTTTGAGGATACGGCGTGCCGGATCCATGGTGGTTTCCCATAGCTGGTCGGCATTCATCTCTCCCAAACCTTTGTAACGTTGTGTATTGACGGTATCGTCTTTACCGCCGCCCAGTTTCTCTATCCATGCCCTTCTTTGTTCTTCATTATACGCGTATGCCTGCTCCTTTCCTTTTTTAACGAGGTAAAGGGGTGGTTGCGCGATGTAGACATAACCCTGCTCAACCAACTCTTTCATATAGCGGAAGATAAAGGTGAGTATCAATGTAGCGATATGCGAACCATCCACATCGGCATCGGTCATGATCACCAGTTTATGGTAGCGGAGTTTAGCAGTATTCAATGCTTTCGGATCATCGGCGGTTCCAACGGTTACGCCAAGGGCCGTGTACATATTTCTGATTTCTTCATTCTCGTAGATCTTATGCTCCATGGCTTTCTCTACGTTCAGGATCTTACCACGTAATGGCAGGATGGCCTGGTAGCTTCTGTCGCGCCCCTGTTTAGCCGTACCACCCGCAGAATCTCCTTCCACCAGGTAGAGCTCACATTTTACCGGGTCGCGCTCACTGCAATCGGCCAGTTTACCGGGTAAACCACCGCCGCTTAATACCGTTTTACGCTGAACCATATCACGCGCCTTCTTGGCCGCAACCCTTGCCTGTGCGGCAAGGATGATCTTTGAAATTACGTTCTTGGCTTCTTTTGGATTTTCTTCAAGATAGGCCTCTAGTGCACGGGCAACCGTTGTTTGAACGATACCGCTTACTTCACTATTACCTAGTTTGGTTTTGGTTTGCCCCTCAAACTGTGGTTCAGGAACCTTTACAGATATAATAGCACTCAATCCTTCCCTGAAGTCATCTCCTTCAATCACCACCTTGGCTCTTTCGAATAATCCCTGTTTGTCGCCATAGGTCTTAAACACCCTGGTCAATGCCTGTCTGAAACCGGTTACGTGTGTACCGCCTTCAATGGTATTGATATTATTTACGTAAGAAAAAATATGCTCCTTAAAGTCATCATTATAGGTCAACGCTACCTCAACGGCAACATTGGAAGCAGCATCATGCCCTTCAACATATAAAGGGGTTGGGATCAGCGGGTTCCGGTTGCCATTCTTATCCAGCATTTCCACGAACTCAACGATACCGCCTTCGCTGTAAAAATTCTTTGTATAGATATTTCCTTCTTCATCTTTCTCACGCTCATCGGTGATGGTGATGCTGATGCGTTTGTTCAGGTATGATAACTCGCGCAAGCGACCCTCCAAAATTTCTTTCTTGTAAACGGTCTCCTGGAAGATCGTGTGATCGGGCCAGAAGTGAACCAGGGTACCGGTTGTAGTGCTGGTGCCGATCTCTCTTACCTGGTATTGCGGAACACCGATCTTGTATTCCTGCTCAAATATTTTTCCTTCACGGTTAACGGTTACATGCAGCGTTGTACTCAATGCATTCACACAACTCACCCCCACACCATGCAGACCGCCCGAAACTTTATACGTATCCTTATCAAATTTACCACCCGCATGCAAAACGGTCATTACGATCTCAAGCGCACTCTTCTGCTCCTTCGTATTGATACCCGTAGGGATGCCACGACCATCATCCTGAACGCTGATGGAATTGTCTTCATGTATGGTTACAAAGATATTCTTGCAATAGCCGGCAAGCGCCTCATCAATAGAGTTATCTACTACCTCGTAAACGAGGTGATGCAGCCCTTTTATGCCAATATCCCCGATATACATCGCGGGTCTTTTCCGCACCGCTTCCAACCCTTCTAATACCTGTATGCTGTCGGCCCCGTAATTCTTATTCTGGGCATCGTTACTTTTCTGTTGTTCTGTGCTCATAAATGCTTAACAGTCCTGTGTTTTAATGATTTTTCAGAAGTTGGCAAACTTAACGAAAAGAAAGGGTTTCTGGTGAGAAAAACAGGTCTACTTTTCCCCATTTTAAGGGCAAATGTTAGCTAAAAAAACGGAGGCTTAAAAGACGCTTAAAAAGGCTATTTGCAAATTAGATGTTTATACATTAAATTTGCATTTCAATGGCACAGGCTCACGATATATTGAAAATGGCGCATCGCGGTGGAATTGAGCCGAGCATGGACCTTCTGTTTGAAAAAGGACAGGACATTCCAGGCTCAGTCAAATATGAGATCAAGCGTTATTATGCCCATCATCCATGGGCCTCTGATGATACCGGGATGCTCGTGTACCACTATGATGCCCGCAAGCCCGCCGAAAATTATCTTGAACTCCGGTATTGTATTACCGGTAACCGTTATTGCCAGGAAAAGAGCTGTGCGAAATGCACCGAAATTCCCACCAATAACTGCAGCGGGAAACACCAGACCGTTGATACCTTCAGCTTTCATTTTACCGCTGGTTTTCTTAACCAGTTTGTGCATAATGTGAAACTGTCGAATCATAAAGACGAAGTACTGGCCTTCAAACATCCCAATGCGTTTACCAAAACATTCCCTTTGTGTAACCGCAAAAGGAATACACTGGACGCATTGCTTAACCATAGTTATTCAGGTGCCCTCGAAAATATTTTTGTGAATGCCAAGATCCACGAACTGTTACTCTACAGTCTCGAATGTCTTGTTCATGAAAAAGAAGATGGCTTTGCCTGTAAATTCCTGGCCGATGAAAGTGGCCGTGAAAGGATCTACCAGGCGCGTGATATCTTATTACAACATATCGGCGACCCGATCACCATCAAAGAACTGAGTAAGAAAGTAGCGATGAACGAATGCTACGTTAAGAAAGGCTTCAAAGAAGTTTTCGGCACCACTATATTCGATTTTTACCAGCAGCAAAGAATGGAACACGCGAAATACCTTTTGTATGAAAAAGGATTAAGTGTGACCGATGTGTCTGCCCTGCTCGGTTATTCCTCTATCTCGCATTTCTCTGCGGCGTTCAAGAAGCATACGGGTTTAAAGCCCTGCGAACTGCTGAAATAATGATAACCCAGCCCCATGCTTCAGCATGAGGCTGAATGATCCCCACCAATTCGCCGGGCATTAGCCCAGAATTTATTTACCTTAGTCCTGTTCATCCAAACAACCTGCAACCATGAGAAAGCTCCTTGCCATTCTATGCATCGCAACACTCGTTTCCTTTTCAAAAAATAAAGTAGATATCATCGTACACAATGCGGTGATCTATACAGTAGATTCTTCCTTCTCTGTTGCCGAAGCAATGGCTGTAAAAGATGGGCTGATTGTTGCGGTTGGTAAGAGTAGTGATATACTTGGAAAATATGATGCCGATGAAAAAATAGATGCAAAAGGACAGGCAGTGTATCCCGGCTTTATGGATGCTCATGCGCATTTTGTAGGGTATGGTCGCTCCCTTTTTCAGGTTGATCTTTTCGGTACAAAAACATGGGAGGAAGCGGTGCAGCGGGTAAAGGATTTCGCTGAAAAACACCCTGATCTGACATGGATACAAGGGCGTGGATGGGATCAGAACCGCTGGCCCGGCAAAGTATATCCAAACAATGAAGCATTAAATAAAGCATTCCCCGATAAACCTGTGATACTGACAAGAGTGGATGGACATGCTTCGATCGCCAATCAAAAAGCGATGGATATAGCAGGAATCAAAGCAGGACAAACCATCGTTGGCGGATCTATTGAAGTAAAGGATGGAAAACTTACCGGGGTATTAATAGATAATGGCGATGATGCGGTATACGGCAAGATACCCGGACCTACGATACAACTCTATACCCAATGGGTGCAGGCGGCACAAAAGAATTGTTTTGAACAGGGCTTAACCATGGTAACCGATTGTGGCCTGGGTTACCGGGAAGTGGCAGGGCTCGATGCTTTGCAGAAAACCGGCAAACTTGATATGCGCCTTTTTGTGATGTTGAGCGATAACGATGAAAACCTCAATGTTTACCTGAAAAAAGGTCCTTATAAAACGGATAAACTTTTTGTAAAAGGGTTCAAAGTATATGCTGATGGAGCATTGGGTAGCAGGGGCGCCTGCTTATTACAGCCGTATAATGACAAACCGGGATGGCAGGGCTTCCTGCTGCGTAATAAAAGTCATTACGATTCATTGGCGCAGGTATTGGCGGCTACTGATTTCCAGATGTGTACACATGCGATAGGAGATAGCGCCAATCGGGAGATATTGACTATCTATAATAAATATTTAAAGGGAAAGAACGACAGACGTTGGCGCATTGAGCATGCACAGATCATCAATAAAAATGATTTTCATTTGTTTGGTACAGCAAGTATCATTCCTTCGGTACAGCCCACCCACGCAACAAGCGATATGTATTGGGCTGCGGAAAGATTGGGAAAAGAACGATTGAAAGGTGGTTACGCATTCAGGCAACTGCTGAACGAAAATGGCTGGTTGCCATTGGGAACGGATTTCCCGGTAGAAGACATTTCTCCTTTCAAAACCTTTCTTGCGGCGGTAGCCCGCAAAGATGCGAAAGGGTTTCCCAAACAAGGGTTCCAAATGGAGAACGCGTTAACAAGAGAAGAAGCTATCCGCGGAATGACCATCTGGGCAGCAAAGGCGAGTTTTCTTGAGAAAGAACTGGGTAGTCTTGAAACAGGTAAAAAAGCAGATTTTATTTTGCTGGATAAGGATTTGATGAAAGTACCTGAAACGGATATTCTTAGTGTAAAAGTAAGCGCCACTTATCTCGGAGGAAAGAAGGTACATTAATAAAAATGCCGCAGTTGAAGCTGCGGCATTTTTTTATACTTTATTTAATCTCCCCCACCATATTCCCCGGAACTACCCACTCATCAAACTCCGCAGCTGTAAGATACCCCAGCTTAACGGCCATTTCTTTCAAAGTAGTTCCCTCTTTATGCGCAGTCTGTGCGATCTCAGCAGCTTTGTAATAACCGATCTTGGTATTCAGTGCGGTTACCAGCATCAGGCTATTATCCACGTGTTTTTTAATGTTCGCTTCAATGGGTGCTAACCCAACAGCACATTTATCATTAAAGCTTACACAACCATCACCGATCAAACGGGCACTGTGTAAGAAATTAAATATCATCACCGGTTTAAAAACATTCAATTCAAAATGACCGTTAGCGCCGCCAATGCCTATGGTAACATCATTCCCCATTACCTGCGCAGCGATCATAGTAAGCGCTTCGCATTGCGTTGGATTTACTTTGCCAGGCATGATCGAAGACCCTGGTTCATTGTCGGGGATAAATAATTCGCCGATGCCACTTCTTGGTCCGGATGATAACATACGTATATCATTCGCAATTTTCATCAAACTCACCGCCACGGTTTTTAATGCACCATGCGCTTCTACAATTGCATCATGTGCCGCCAATGCTTCAAATTTATTTTCGGCAGTGATAAAAGGCAGCCCGGTAAGTGTAGCGATATGTTTTGCAACGTTTACATCATATCCTTTAGGTGTGTTGATACCCGTACCTACGGCAGTTCCACCTAAAGCCAGTTCACTCAAATGGGCGAGTGTGTTATGGATGGCTTTTAAACCATGATCAAGCTGCGATACATAACCGCTGATCTCCTGTCCTAATGTGAGGGGTGTCGCATCCATGAAGTGGGTACGACCGATCTTCACAACGTGCATATAATCTTTACTCTTCTGCGCCAGCGTATCCCTTAATTTTTTTATTCCCGGAATCGTAACCTCCAGCAATATCTTATACGCTGCGATATGCATAGCGGTTGGAAAAGTATCATTGGATGATTGTGATTTATTGACATCATCATTCGGGTGAAGAAATTTTTCCTTGTCTGTTAACGCACCTCCTTTGATTACATGCCCGCGGTAAGCCACCACTTCATTCACATTCATATTGCTTTGTGTACCCGAGCCGGTTTGCCATACCACCAATGGGAACTGTGCATCCAGCTTTCCTTCCAGGATCTCATCACATACCTGTCCTATCAGGTCAGATTTTTCTTTTGGTAACACACCTGCATCCATATTGGTTAATGCTGCCGCTTTTTTCAAATAAGCAAATGCTTTGATGATCTCTTTCGGCATCTTATTGATATCCTGCGCGATCCTGAAATTATCAATGCTGCGCTGGGTTTGGGCACCCCAGTAAACGTCTGCAGGAACTGATACTTCTCCCATGGTGTCTTTCTCTATCCGGTATTCCATTATTTCAATTTTAATAAGGGGTTAATTTGGGTGCAAAGGTAATACCATTTTTCATTATCTTACCCATACAAAACACTGCTATGAAATTGATAAAATTTTTGTTTGTGGTCCTGCTGGCCACATCCCTTCAATGTGTATCTGCACAGAAAAAATATGAATGGAAGCAGGTAACTGCTGCCGGGTACACCTATAAATATGTGACCAATGATCCTATTCATGCCCGTTTTTATACCTTAAAAAATGGGTTGACTGTCATCCTTTCTCCCAACAAAACAGAACCCCGTATTGCCGTTAATATACCGGTGAGGGCAGGAAGCAATACCGATCCGAGAAACCATACCGGGTTGGCGCATTACCTTGAACATATGGTATTCAAAGGCACCGATAAGTTTGGTACGCTCGACTGGGCAAAAGAAAAACCCCTGCTTGACAAGATAGACGAATTGTATGAGCAATATAACCAGACAACCGATCCTGTTAAACGCAAAGAGATCTATGCGCTGATAGATAAAACATCTGGTGAGGCAGCCAAATTCGGCATTGCGAATGAGTATGATAAAATGATGAAAGCGATGGGCGGGCAGGGTAGTAATGCCTATACATCTGTAGAGCAAACAGTATATACAGAAGATATTCCTTCCAATGCAACCGAAAAGTTTCTCGATCTGCAAAGCGAACGTTTCCGCAACCCGATCCTTCGTATTTTTCATACAGAACTGGAGGCAGTGTATGAAGAGAAGAACCGCAGCCTTGATAATGATGCAAGCAAGATGTTTGAAACGATGGCGTACTATTTATTTCCTACCCATAATTATGGTCAGCAAACAACGATCGGAACCATCGAGCATTTGAAAAACCCATCACTGAAAGCAATACGTGAGTATTATTATAAATATTATGTACCGAATAATATGGCGATCGTGATGTCGGGTGATTTTGATCCGGATAAAATGATCAAAATGATCGATACCCGTTTTGCTTATATGAAAACAACCCCGTTTGTTCCGTATAACCCTCCACCGGAAATTCCGGTACAGGGACCAATTGTAAAAGACATATTTGGCCCCAGTGCTGAAAGTATGCAGATCGGTTACAGGATTGCCGGTGCCGGAACACATGATGCTATGCTGGCCAGTTTGTTAAGTGCTGTTCTATTCAATGGCAAAGCAGGGCTGCTTGATCTTAACCTTAATAAACAGCAAAAAGTATTGGCTTCTGGAGCCTTTGCCAATACAGATAAAGATTATGGCACGTTTGTTATATCGGGCACACCAAAACAGGGGCAGACACTGGAACAGGTTAAAGATCTTTTAATGGCGCAACTGGCCATTGTTAAGAAAGGTGATTTTGATGAGTCGTTGATCAAAGCGATCGTAGCCAATTCAAAACTCGCGCAGTTACAGGGATTGGAAAGTAATGGGAGAAGGGTATCGGCTATGACCGACCAGTTTGTAGTTAGCAAAGGCAATGGCTGGGATAAAAGTGTAGGCGAACTGGATGAGATGGCAAAAATTACTAAGAAAGAACTGGTTGATTATGCCAATAAACTGTTGGATGATACACACTACGTTGTTCTATACAAACGCAAAGGCGAAGACAAGAGTATTGTAAAAGTTGAAAAGCCAAAGATTACACCCGTTGAAACCAATGCAACCAGGCAATCGCCTTTTACTAAAATGATCAATGAAAAACCTTTGCTGCCAACAACACCTTTATGGTTGGATTTCAACAAAGATTTTACAAGATCAAAAGTAGGCAATGCATCTGTTTATCATGTGCAGAATAAAGACAATAGCCTGGCGCGTATGTATTACCGGTTTAATATGGGAAGCTGGAACGATAAGGTATTGCCGCTTGCTTTACAGTATCTCCAATTCCTGGGTACGGATAAATACACCGCCGAGCAGGTAAGTAAAGAATTCTATAACCTTGCCTGTACTTTCACTGCAACAGCCGGAACGGAAGAATCGAATATTGCTATCAGGGGATTGCAGGATAATTTTGGTAAAGCCGTTGAACTTTTCGAACACCTTGTTCGCAACTGCAAACCTGATGAGGAAGCATTGGAAGGATTAAAGAACAGGTTACTCAGGAGCCGCGCCAATACCAAACTGAATAAAGCGGCTATTATGGCTGGATTAAGGAGTTACGGAACCTATGGTGCCAATAACCCTTTTAATTTTACGCTTACGAACGATGAGATAAAGAACCTGAAAGCAGCGGACCTGGTTACTATCCTGCATACCTTGCTGGATAAGGAACATTCGATCATCTATTACGGTCCTTTGTCATCAGCGGAGTTCACTACCGGCATACAAAAATGGCATAGTATCCCTGCATCTTGGGCCAGTTCATCGGCTACTACCCAGTTTACGCGTACCGTACAATCTGCGAACCAGGTTTTATTTGCCGATTATGATATGGTACAGGCAGAAATTTACTGGATAAGAAACCTGGAGAGTTACCAGGCAAATAAAGAAGCGGAGATAGACCTGTTCAACAATTATTTTGGAGCAGGTATCGGATCTATTGTGTTCCAGGTGATACGCGAATCAAAAGCATTGGCTTACTCAACCAGTGCACGGTTACAAAAGCCTGTAAAAAAAGAAGATAATTTTTCATTCTATGCCTATGTAGGCAGCCAGGCAGATAAGCTGAATGAAGCGGTTGCCGGGATGAATGAATTGCTGAATGATCTTCCGCCAGCTTCACCGGAAGGTTTTGAGGATACACGCAAGGGAACCTTGAAAGATTACGAAACAGACAGGATCACCAAAGAAAACATCGTGTTCAGCTACCTTGACCTTAAGAAAAAAGGGATCGATCATGATTACCGGAAAGATATTTATGAGCAGATGAAGAAACTCAGTTTTGCAGATATGAAAAAACTGCATGACGAAGAGATCGCACACAAACCCTATACCTATTGCATCCTGGCTTCTGAAAAAAAGATCAGCGTGGATGACCTGAAAAAATATGGGGAGGTGAAGAAAATCAGTCTTGAACAGATATTCGGCTATTAATATCCATCGGTTTCCAACTGTATTATTTCATTGATATTTATTCTACAAACTATGAGAAAGATCTTTTTTCTGATCACTTTTTTTACCGCAGTACTTGCGAATGCACAACAAACAGAAAACATTATTATTATTACCACCGATGGTTATCGCTGGCAGGAAGTTTTTACCGGCATGGATGCGGACCTGGCCAATAACAAATTATATCACCAGAAAGACAGCCTGGGGATGTTTGAAAAATACTGGTCCGATGATGCAGCTGTGCGCAGAAAAAAGCTCATGCCTTTTTTCTGGGGTACCATTGCAACAAAAGGACAGGTATATGGGAATCGTTTACTGGGTAACAATGTAAATACAGCCAACCCATATAAGTTTTCGTATCCAGGATACAGCGAGATCATGTGCGGTTTTGTTGATACAGCAGTAAATTCAAACGCGTATAAAGCAAACCCAAACACCAATCTCCTTGAGTTCTTCAATAAGCAACCCAAGCTAAAAGGTAAAATCGCTGCCTATGCTTCATGGGAAGCATTTAACAGGATATTGAACGAAGAACGCAGCGGCATGCCGGTGATAGCGGCTTATGATCTGTGCGGAGGAAAAAATCCTACGGCTAATCAGCGGCTGATCAATACGATGCTCACCAATTCGCACAAAGAGTGGAAAGAAGAATGCATGGATGTTTTCACGCACCAGGAAGCAATGGAAGAATTGAAAGTAAATAAACCACGTGTGTTATATATCAGTTATGGTGAAACAGATGAGTGGGCACATGGCAGTAAATACAGCTTTTACCTCGAAGCGGCTCACCAGTTTGATAAATGGCTAAAAGAGATCTGGGATTTTATCCAATCAGATCCGCAATACAGGAACAAGACCAGTTTGGTGATTACCACAGACCATGGTCGCGGCGGAATAAAAAAAGAAAGGTGGACCGCACACGGTACTTCTGTTGAAGATGCTGATCAGATCTGGTTGGCGGTGATGGGACCTAATACACCGGCAGGTGGTGAAATGAAAATGCCTATGCAGATTTACCAGAAACAGATTGCGCAAACAGCGGCTAAATTAATGGGCTATACTTATAAGGCCGAGCATCCGGTGGCCGAGGAGGTAAAGACCGCCATAAAGTAAACCCTTTGCGTTCTTCGCGGTACGTTGCGTTCTTTGCGTTCCAGCTTTTCATTCGTGCTTTAAAGCTGGAACGCAAAGAACGCAACGTACCGCAATGGACGCAAAGAAATTATTTACCAGTGAAACTTGCTTTTCTTTTCTCAAGGAAAGCCGCTGTTCCTTCTTTCCTGTCTTCCGTTCCGAAGCAATATCCGAAACCTGCGGCTTCAACATCATATCCATCTTTTGTTTCATCAAACACCGCATTCGCGCTCTCAATGCATTTGGCAACAGCCAATGGCGCTTTACTGTTAATGATAGTAAGAATACTGAGAGCTTTCGATAATAGCTCTTCCTGCGGCACTACATAATTAACAAGCCCATATTGTAAAGCCGTTGCTGCATCTATCATACCACCACTCATTAACACTTCCATTGCCCTCCCTTTGCCTATTAATTGCACCAATCTCTGCGTTCCACCATAACCGGGTATCAGTCCCAGGTTGACTTCGGGTTGACCGAACTTTGCATTATCCGAAGCGATTCTGAAATGACAACTCATGGCCAGTTCGCATCCCCCGCCTAAAGCAAAACCATTTACGCACGCGATGATGGGTTTGGGTGAATTTTCAATTTTGAAGAAAGTATCCTGCCCGGCTTTTGATAAGGCGATGCTTGTTTCATTGGTCAGCTCATTGAACTCACTGATATCTGCACCGGCAACAAAAGCCTTGGCGCCGGCACCTGTAATGATAGCCGACCTGATGGCTGCATTTGAATAAATCTCATCAAGCACTTTGTTAAGATCTGCGAAGACATCTTTATTCAGCGCATTCAGTTTATCGGGACGGTTAATGGTTACGGTAAGTATTCCGTTCTCAAGCGATGTGAGCAGTGTTTGATACATAATCGTGCATTTGTATAAAGGTAAGCAGGGTAAGGGGATCCTGATAATTGTTTTGTACTTTGGGGTATGAATGTTTACCAACTCATTCTTTATACCGGCATTTTTGTGTTTGCAGCAACCGGTGCCCTCAAGGCCCGTACCCACCAGATGGATGTTTTTGGCGGAGCCGTTATCGCCTTTGCAACAGCGTACGGAGGTGGCACTATCCGCGATCTGCTGATCGGCGCCACACCTGTTAACTGGGTAAATGATTACCTCGCCCTTGCCCTGGTGATCAGTGCTGTGATCATCATTTCTTTTTTTAAAACCGATCTTGTCCGATTCAGGAAAACGATATTTTTTACAGACGCCATCGGCCTGGGAATGTTCACTGCTGCAGGAATTGAAAGAAGTATTGCTTATGGAATCAACAATGGATATGCAGTGATCATGGGCGTGATCACGGCTACGTTTGGAGGATTGCTGGCCGATATTCTTTGTGGTGAGAAACCCGATCTATTAAAAAGAAGTGAGTTGTATGCAACAGCCTGTGCCATTGGTGGTGTTTGTTATTTGCTGTTGAAGAGTACAACACTTACAAATAGCATCGGACTGTTTATTTGTGTATGTATCGTGGTAGCGATAAGAATAGTATCCAAATGGAAACGGTTGATGTTGCCGGTAGTTTAAAAACTGCGGTTAACTTTTACCCAATCGGTAATGTATGTAGCAATATCACCTGTTGCAGTTCCGGGTGCAAATAATTTACCCACCCCCATCTCATATAACTCGTTCATATCCTCCTCCGGAATAATGCCTCCGCCTGTTAGCAACACATCATTCATTCCTTTCTCTTTCAACAAGGCTATTATTTTCGGAAACACCGTCATGTGCGCACCACTCAGAATACTAATGCCGATCGCATCCACATCTTCCTGCAAAGCCGCATTAACAACCATCTCTGCCGTTTGCCTGAGTCCTGTATAGATCACTTCCATGCCCGCATCCCGCAAAGCAGTAGCAATAACTTTCGCACCACGGTCGTGGCCGTCAAGTCCTACTTTGGCAACTAATACACGGATGGGTCTCATTTTGGTTATTTGTTTATTTGTTTATTTGTTTATTTGTTTATTGTGGGGAGGAGTAAAATTAGTTCATTTCAGCAATAATTATTTTCCTAATAAACCAGTAAACAAATAAACAAATAAACTACCTAGGCCCCGTCTTGGCTTTCTTTTTGCGGATCTTTTCTTTAAACATATTGCGCATCTTATCATTCATGCCTTTCATCATGATAATGAGATCGCCTCTTTCACGGGCGTATTTACTGGTTACGCTATCTACAAGGGTTACCGAAACAAAGTCTTTTATAAATGGATGTTCCATTTCCTTTTCATCATCGGTTACGAGGAGAATATTATCATACTGGTCTGAGTCGGGCATCCAGTATAAGAAACTGGCATTGTCGCTGTAAGTAACAGGCAGCCCATATTTTTTCCGGTAATAGTTTAATGCGCCTGCCTGTCCGTAGTTGTCACAAAAAACAAGGGTTTTACTTTTTTCTTCAGGAGTTAGGGCATTGTATGCCTTACCTGCTTTCTGGGCCATTTCTTCCCATCCCAGCATATCGGAAAAATCCTGGGGTAAGGGGTGATTTTTGCCATCTTCCCAGTGTAATACGCCCGCTTTTTGGATTGTTTTCGACTTTGTATAGAAGGTAGCTAAGTTTTCCGGCGACTTTGTAGGCAATAGGATGGGCAGGATCAAATACCCAAGCAATACCGGGAACAGGACCATGATATATCTTGTAATAGCAAAACGGAAAAGTGTTAACTGTTCAAGCTGGCAGGCACCAAATGCAAACAGTACCGGGTATATACCAAGCGAATAATAATTTTTACCATGCCCCAGTAATAAGAGGGCAATCACCCCCAGGTAAGCAATGCCAATATACATATGCTCTCTGAAGCGTTTTACAAAAAACAAGGAATACAAACCTGTGAGCCAGATAAAAAAGCAGGGGATGTTCATGATCAGTTGATCGGCCAGGAAGCTGGCAGGGCTTATATATTGCAGTTGTGTACGCTGTAGTTCTTCCATATGATAAAGAACGGGGAAACGATTTGCGTACTGCCATAAGAGGTTCGGTAAAAAAATGAGAAAGCCTAGCAGTGCAGCAAAGTAGAGATGTTTATTCGTGAATGTTTTGCGCTGCTTTGTTAATGCCAGGCCCAACACCAGGCTGACAATAAAGAAAGCAACAGAATATTTGCTGAGCATACCTAGTCCGCAGGCAACGCCCATCCAGTAGAGCCATTTATTATTTTCTGTCTGGATAAAACGGATGAGCGTATAGGCAATACATGTCCATCCAAGATATTCAAGTGCATTGGGTTGAAATAAAAAGTGAACGCGTAAGTATGCTCCAAAAATAAGTGCCAGGAAAGATAATAGCAAAGCAAATGCCCTGCCACCTAATGAAAGAACGATGCGGCCGGTAATGATATAAGTAAGCGCACCAAAAAGAGAGGGCCAGAATTTTACCCAGAAAAGACCATCTCCGCAAATATGGATCAGCCAGGCAAAAACAGACAGCAAGGGAGGAACTTCCATAAACCCCCATGCCATATGACTTCCCTCAGCCAGGTACAGCATTTCATCTCTATGGGGTTCATAGATACTGTGCTGCAGAAAAAACGGAACAACCAGTTTTACAATCGCCAGGATATAAATGAGCAGGTTGTATTTTTTCATGCCTGCAGCAATTGTAAAGTATGTTCAATCCTTTTGATAGTGGCTGTTTTACCAAGTATGCCTGCTATATCAAAAACGCCAGGTCCAAATTTTCCGCCTACCAGCATAATGCGTAAAGGCAGCATCAGCTCGCCGGTTTTTAATTGATTGGCAGCCGCCAGTTCTTTGAATTCTTTTTCAAGATCTGAACTTTCCCAGAGTGTACTGAGTTCCCAGGCACGGATCAGTTCGGTAAAGAACAGGTTCTTTTTATCATCCCATTTGGGTTTGATTGCCTCGGTATCTATGATGGCTGGCGATTGAAAGAAGAAAGCAGCTTGCAGAACAAAATCAGGAAGTAATGTGCAACGTTCTTTTACGAGGTCGATCACTTTTTCAAGAAGCAAATCATCCGTTACAGTTATACCGCTTTCCTGTAATACGGTTCTTACTTTTTCTTTCAACTCTTTTGCAGCTGATTTTTTTATCCATTCGTGGTTATACCATTTTGCTTTCTCGTAATCAAATTTGGCACCACCTTTATGCACACGGTCCATAGAAAACTTTTCCAGTAATTCAGCCAGCGTAAAAATCTCATTATCGGTTCCATCGTTCCAACCCAGCATGGCTAAAAGGTTTACGAATGCTTCGGGTAAGAAACCTCTTTCTTTAAAACCTATTGTGGTTTCTTCACTTTTAGGGTCTTTCCAATCCATCGCAAATACCGGGAAGCCCAGCCTGTCGCCATCGCGTTTGCTGAGTTTGCCGTTACCATCGGGCTTTAAGATCAATGGTAAATGCGCCCATTGCGGCATATCTGCCTGCCAGCCTAAATATTTCCATAAGAATAAATGAACAGGTGCAGACGGTAACCATTCTTCTCCGCGAAAAGCATGTGTGATCTTCATTAAATAATCATCTACCACCACTGCCAGGTGATAAGTGGGCATACCATCTGCTTTCAGCAATACTTTATCATCTGTTTGTGAAGTATGAAAAGAAACCTCACCACGGATCATATCTGTAAAGCTGATGGTTTCATCCAAAGGCATTTTGATGCGCACAACATAAGGAGTCTCTTCGCTTAATAACCGGGTTACTTCATCAGTACCCAGTGTAAGTGAGTTACGCATTTTCTGGCGCAGTAGCTGGTTATATTGCGGAGAAGGATTTTCCGGTGTTTTAAACTGGTTACGCATTTCTTCCAGTTCTGCCGGCGTATCAAATGCATAATAAGCATACCCATCTTTCACAAGTTGTTCAGCATACTGGCGGTAACTGGCTTTTCTTTCGCTCTGACGGTAAGGTGCATACGGGCCACCATGTACAGGGCTTTCATCAGGCTCAAGACCGCACCATTTCAATGTATTAAAAATGTATTCTTCGGCACCTGCCACAAAACGACCCTGGTCGGTATCTTCTATCCGTACAATAAAATCGCCACCCAGTTGTTTGGCAAACAGGTAATTAAACAAAACCGTTCTAACACCACCCAGGTGTAAACCACCCGTTGGCGATGGGGCAAAGCGTACTCTTACTTTTTTAGACATGGAGCAAAGATAGTAAATCAGTGGCAAGCCTTATATTTACCCTATGTACCTGGTAAAAACTCCCTGGTGGTTAAGAATATGCTACCCCTCACTGGTATGGCGCATGAAAACGGCGGAGAAAAAGATATACCTGACATTCGATGATGGCCCGCATGAAACAGCTACACCCTTTGTGCTTGATCTTTTGAAACAATACAGTGCAAAAGCCACTTTTTTTTGTATCGGTAAAAATGTGGTAGATCATCCTGCTATATATGAACGAATACTGGCTGAAGGGCATAGCGTTGGTAACCATGCCATGAATCATATTAACGGTTGGAAGGTAAAAGATGCTGTATATGTAGATGAGGTAGCCCAAGCCGCCAAACTGATAAAATCCAATCTCTTCCGCCCACCTTACGGAAGAATAAAAAGATCGCAACAAAAGAAATTACAAACTGCAAACCCCAAACTGCAAATCGTTATGTGGGATGTGTTGAGCGGCGACTTTGATACGGATCTTCCGCCGGAAGGTTGTTTGGCGTATGTATTATACCATACTAAGGCAGGCTCTATTATTGTATTTCATGATAGTACAAAGGCCTGGGACAGGATGTCGTTTGCTTTGCCGAAAGTACTTGAGCACTTTTCGAGAGAAGGGTTTGTGTTTGATGTGATATAAGTTTCCCTGGTTTATACTGTAACCTCATAATAAAAGAATGAAACACGCAAGTGATAGCAGCTCTCTATCTAACAGAATCCAATCTGTTGATTTCTTTCGGGGACTCACCATGTTTTTATTAGCCGGAGAAGCCTCGCATCTATACAGCTATTTCAGACATTCGGATCAACCTTTACTGGTTGCCATAGGAGATCAGTTAGAACATCATGATTGGCATGGTCTTCATTTCTGGGATCTGATACAGCCTTTTTTTATGTTCGTAGCAGGAGTTTCCATTCCCTTTGCCGTTGCCAACAGGATAAGCAAGGGCGATTCAAAGAAGAAAATTTTATTGCATGCTTTTAAAAGAGCGGGGTTGTTATTATTTTTTGGATGGGCCCTGTATTTCATCCCAAAAGAAGGCGAACTGGTGTTTAGATTTCAGAATGTGCTGGCCCAATTATCTGTTACGTATATCGTAGCATTTTTGATCAGGGATAAGAGTGTGGTTTTTCAAATCGCCTTTTCATTATTTCTTTTACTCTTCATCGATCTCGCTTACCGGTATTTTCCGGTGGAAGGGTTCAATCATCCCTGGGTAAATTTTGAGAACCTGGGTGCCTGGACTAATAACCATATTGAAGGTGTTGAAAAATCAAGCACCTGGGCCACTATCAATTTTATTTCCACAACGGCACATACCATCTGGGGAGTATTATGTGGCAAGGTATTGATGAGCCATGCCACTGCTAAAAGTAAAATGAAGACATTGCTGATCGCCGCACTGGCCTGTTTAGTGTTGGGATATGCACTTGATCTTCTTGCTATCACCCCTATCATTAAAAAAATAGCCACCAGTTCTTTTGTGCTCCTAAGTGGCGGATTCACTATCCTGGTGTTGCTCATCTCTTATTACCTGATCGATATAAAAAATCTGTGGCCTGGTATTACCCGTTTTTTCAAGATCATCGGGGCCAATAGCTTATTCATCTATTTATTTTTTTCACTGCGGGCCTCCGACCTGCTTATCCATATCATCCATCCTTTTGTTAAACTGCTATTCGGCTGGGTTGGCTCAACGGCTACCGATATGTTTACCAGTATAGGCGCGTGGGGAGCCATGTGGTATATCTGTTACTGGCTATATCAGCGAAAGATATTTTTTAAGATTTAGGGATACAGGAGAAGGGGCATATAGAAAAACGTAAATAAAGCTATCTTTGAGCTGATGCGTATAGATACCCCCGCGGTTTTTGATCCTGTTCTTTCTGATGTTAGTCTCCCGCTCAATGCCATGTCGTACGAACAGGCAGAGAAGCTATTTGTTTTTTTTAAACAGCACCCACTCTTTAACTGGAACGGTGCCAATAACGGTTGCGAAGCAAGGGCCGATGCAGTCTGTTTATTGCTGGATACATGGAATTTACCCAATTACAAAGCCTGGATCTTTAGCGGGTTTTATCTTAAAAAGAATGCAGGGCAATTACAGAATTACTGGAACTATCATGTGGCGCCCATTATTCCGGTAGAGAAAGACGGGCAGGTTTTATCCTATGTACTGGATCCTTCCGCTGCCAATACCTTATTGCTGATAGAAGAATGGGCCGCAGCTATTACCGTGTTTCCCCATACCTATTATTGCATACGCCAATCGCACTGGTATATTTTCCCGGCAAAGCAGATCCGCTCAAGAAAATGGCATTCGCGCAACAAGCAAAACCGAAAATGGATGTTTGAGTGCCTTGCAGGTATCAACTCACTCACAAAGGAGGGTAGGGCAAGACTTATTTTTAATAAAGCGCAGGTGAATAGGATGGCAGCGGCATTTGCAGATGCAAAGAAAAATTTGTTAATCAACGCTAACAAAATCAACATCGCCGTTTCTTCCATTATGTAGCGTAATAACACAGTTGTTTTTTGCCATCACAAAAAATGCTAACTTTATCCCATCGAATAAGGGGCAATGCACTATTAACAATCCTGCGGCGGACATTCTTACCTACCATCTCCTACACCCCTCCAATTTTCTAACCCAAACATTATAGAGACCTTATAGGGACCTTATAGAGACTTTATAGAGACCTTATAGTGAATCCTGTTCATATCTAAGTCGTATATAGTTCGTATATAAGCCCATTATAAAGCTATCTCCATACCAGTTACAAGCGTATCAGAGATTAGGCAGCTAGCCCAAATAGCGAACAGATAGCGAATAAAGGGCGAATCAATAACGGCTGTGATACGATTCAATATCGGATCACACAAGGCAAACACTGCAAAAAGATGGGAGCGGGTTCGAATAATTAAGTAGATTTGATTTTTGCAAAAAATGCCATTAATCACTATTAAAGAATTTTACCAGGATATTTTGGGCAATAATTGTCCCGACATAGATAATTTTCTTGGTGAAAAGATCAGTAAAGACATTGGACATTTCAATGTTTTTGACATTTCAGAGATATTCAGGTCGTGTAAGCTGAAGCCTGAAATGCCATATAACCGAAGAACCTACTATAAGATAAGCCTCATAGCGGGACAGAATAAAGTAGAGTATGCCGGTAAAACCATTGAAATAAAAGACTGTGCTGTTCTGTTTGCCTCTCCCAAAATTCCGTATAATTATACATCATTGGATTCCAATCAATCCGGTCATTTTTGTGTGTTTACCAAAGACTTTGTATCTAAATCCAAAATAGGGTTGGAAATAGATAATCTTCCTGTTTTCTCCCCCCAAAGCGATTTTGTATATCAAATAACGGCAGAGCAGTTTGACCAGCTTAAGGGGGTGTTTCTCAAGATGCATAAGGAGATTGTTTCCGATTATGCTTATAAATACGATTTGCTTCGAAACTATTTGATGGAGCTTATCCATTATGGTCAGAAGTTAACACCTATTTCCCCGGCGGAAAATATAAAGACAGCTGCAACCAGAACCACATCCTTATTTATAGAGCTACTCGAAAGGCAATTTCCCATTGAAAATACGAGTCAGCTCTTACAACTTAAAACACCTGCTGATTATGCAGGCGTCTTAGGGGTACACGTTAATCATTTGAACAGGGTTTTAAAAGAAACCACCGGGAGAACTACTGGTGAAATTATTGGCAGCAGGATTTACCAGGAGGCCAAGATATTGCTCAGCCAAACCCAATGGAATATTTCGGAAATAGCCTATACCCTTGGCTTTGAGGAAGTGGCACATTTTTCAAACTTTTTTAAAAAGCATAGTGCCCAATCGCCGCACCTGTTTAGAGAGGCAGGGATTGTTTGATATTTGCAAATAATGATTTGATTTTTGCAAATGCCGTGCTTGTTTTCTTTACCAACTTTGTATGGTAATTTAAAACAATACAAAATGGCAAACAATGCAAGTAAGATCGCCCTGGTAACAGGCGGAAGTCGTGGTCTTGGTAAAGACTCGGCTTTACAATTGGCAAAAAAAGGGTTTGATGTCATCATCACTTACCAAACCAAAAAAGAATACGCGGAAGCGGTAGTAAAAGAAATCGAAGCTGCCGGGCAAAAGGCATTTTCAGTACAGTTAGATATTGCAACAACAGCCGGTTTCGATCATTTCAAAAATGAAGTGCAATCCATTTTAGATACACACTTCGCCTCAGCAAAATTAAATGCATTGGTAAACAATGCAGGTGTTGGCCTCAATGCAAAATTTGATGTAATAACAGAAGAGGAGTTGGATTCCATGACAAATATCCACTTTAAGGGTCCTTATTTCCTTACCCAAAAACTGTTGCCTTTATTAAATGACGGTAGCAGTATTGTGAATACATCTTCAGGGTTAGCAAGGTTTTCTTTTTCAGGCTATTCAGCTTACGGAGCCATGAAAGCAGCTATTGATTCTCTCTCGCGTTACCAGGCGTTGGAATTGGGACCCAGGAAGATAAGGGTGAACTCGGTTGCCCCGGGAGCTATTGCTACTGATTTTGGTGGGGGAGCTGTGCGTGATAATTCAGACTTCAACCAGATGCTTGCCTCACAAACTGCTTTAGGCAGGGTTGGGTTACCCGATGATATTGGGAGTGTGGTAGCTTTTCTTTGTACGGATGATGCTAAATGGATCAATGCACAACGAATTGAAGTTTCGGGTGGGTTCATTATATAGCACTCTGAAGTAAACAGGTTAGGAAGAATCTTATGTGTAGAAAATCCATCTAACAGCAATGTTTGATGGATTTTCTATCTTGAAATCTGAAATTTTATAAAACTGTTTGTTGACCATCTGATCTGCAAAGGTTTCTTCGCATCGCGGATCGTTTCTTTGCTCACATCTTTACCCGTACCGTAATTTACTTGTGCAAAAGAATTCTTATCAATGTTCAGAACAATAAGCAGCCGACTTCCTTTCTGCATTTTTTTACTGAACAAACGGGACCTGCTAAACGGGATAGAGACTAATTTTCCGGGTTCCAATAACTTACGGTGGCTCATATCATCTGCATAACTTGCCCTTCCCAAAAAATAGGAGAGTTGTATGTATTGTCCTTCCGAGGTAAGTTCATATAATACCACGCCAAAATCCATATCCATTTTATTGATAATGCACTGAAGTATACCTGTGATCTTTCCACTGACCGTAACCTCATCTTCAAAAGGCTTTGAGATAAAAAATAAACCATTGCTCCTGTTGATACTGGTTTTTATGATTGGGTCAGGGTAATAGTCATTGTTAGAACTTTGCCTGTCGGCCAGGTCAACCGTTTGTTTAATGAAATTTTGCCTGACCGGTTTTTTTTCATTCAATAAGTGATCTTTACCATGTAAGGTATTGTCCAGGTAGAATGTAAGTACCTCATCCTCCATTTGTTCCAATGATGGAACATGCTTCCATTTATTGGCACCCATCACTTCAAAATTGATCTTATTCTTTAACAGCGAAGGTTTCGGCGCACCTTTTAAAACATAATCAAGCCATTCAAACGTAATTTCCCTTGTATTGATAAGGGCAACAGAATCCACTTTGTATCCCCTTAATATGGCAGTTCCGCCGCGTTGTGCGCCAAAATGATCGTAGGGTCCGATCAAAAGGTAATGGTCTGCCATCGTGTTATATCTGCAGTGTTCCGATAAATATTCAAGGGCGGATACCTGCCCATCGTCATAGTAGCCTGTAATGGTTAATACGGGAATATTAATCTTTGAAAAATCATTTTTATAGGGTACCATCGATTGCCAGTAGCTGTCATAGTCTGGATGTTTCAGCCATTTCTGTAACCATGGATTAGGTGTGCCATCAATACTGTCTATCCGGTTATAGGCAACCCCTGACTCAAACCATCTATTTTGCATTTTTCGAAAACGTGCATTGTCATTGTTTACTGCATTATCCGTGTATTTATTATTGGTTACATAAAAAGCCCATTGATAATTAGCATTTAAAAAGACATTGTTTTCCATGGGAAGTCCCAGGCCAGGTATGGCTGCAACATAGGGGACTATGGTTTTGAGCGCCGGGTTGAGATATTTTGTTGCCGCCCATTGCGCAAAACCTGAATAACTACCACCATACATTCCCACCCTTCCATCACTCCATTCCTGTTTTACCACCCAGTCAATCACCGAATTAACATCACGGGTCTCATTTTCATAAGGCTCTATAGATTCCGGGCTTAAACGCTTTCCACGTGTGTCTGCTACAATACCTACATAGCCATGATCGGCTGCAGATTTAGCTTCAAAAAGACTTCTTTCTGTATTTGAATAAATAAAGAACATCAACGCTGCAGGTAATTTCTGTCTAACACCCCTTTTCCTTACAACCACTGCAGACAATGTGATTCCCTCCTTTGTATGAATCATAACACTGTCATCAATCACATAATTAATCGTATCCGGCAATGCCGGTTTTGTTTGCGATAATACAGGGAAAGAAAAGCCAAGGCACAAGAGAGCCAGGCTATAAAGTCTAATATGCATAGAATTGATTTTAAAATGAATGGCGCATAATTTCTTTCAGCTTAACTGCCTGGCGGGAAGAAATCTTAACTGATATACCGTTCGTCAACATGGCAAGTATCTGTGCATCACGGTAAGTTACCTGGTCTATATAGCGAAGATTGATTAACTGGGCCCTGTTTGCCCTGAAGAACCCTTCCTTATCGAGCTTTTCCTGCAGTTGGTTCAGGGAAGATTTCATCAGTAGCTTTTTATTGCCTGTCCATATACCTGCATAGTTATCCAGCGATTCAACAAGATGAACTTCGCTCCATCTCAATAGGTGAAGCTTATCACCCTCCCTGATAAAAACCTGGGATACAGGCATTGACAAATGTTTGTTGCGCACAAGCTCGATGGCTTTTGCAAAGCGCTCATCGCGTATGGGTTTTAACAGGTAATCGATAGCGCTTACATCAAATGCCTTTATTGCATGCTGATCATAGGCGGTAACAAATATGACCATTGGCACTTCAGTAAGTGATTCCAGCAATTCAAAACCAGTTTCCCCTGGCATTTGAATATCAAGAAATAGCAGGTCCGGGTGAAATTCTTTGATCAATTTGCGCGCTTCATTTGCGTTGGCGGCTTCGGCTGCAACTATAATATCAGGGTAGTCAATTAGCATGCGCTTTACTTCCTCCCGTGCGGAACGTTCATCATCAACCAAAACTGCTTTTATCAATTTCATACAATAGGAATGATTAGTTGAGCTGTCACGTTGCCATTTGTTTCATTAATCAAAAAATCAGCGCTTCCCTTGTATATAATATCCAACCTGCGTACCAGATTCTGTAGGCCTACCCCATAAGTTTGTTCATGTATACGTAGTCTGCCAGTATTGATGACTACAATGAAAACTGAATTATTGTCTTCAGTGATACTTACGTCAATTCTCCCTCCATTCTCATTCTGGGAAATTCCATGTTTAACTGCGTTTTCAACCAGTGTTAGTATACTCAGCCGGGGTATCATTATATTTTTAAAGCCTGCCGCCTTCATAATTGAATATTCGAGCCTTTCTTCCATGCGAATCTTTTCCAGTTCCAGGTAGTCGGCTACTATCGCTAACTCGTCCACTATCAGTACATCATAGGAGTCACTTACCTGAATAGCATTTCTGAGTAAACCGCTCAGCAGGTCGATACCTCGCCGGGCGGTAGAAGGCTTCCGGGAGACAAGCGATTTAATCGTATTGAGCGCATTGAAAAGAAAATGTGGATTTAATTGCGATGTAAGGTTATTTAGTTGGGCATCCCGTGATTCTATAGCAAGCCGAGCATTCTCTTTGGCGAAGTATATCTCACGCCAGGCATACTGATAAAGATGATAGGCAAGCAACCAGATAGCCATAAGACGGATACCCGCAACAAGTATATTTACAAAATTCATTTGTACAAATACAAAGAAAGACGTGTCATAACCCGGGATAAATATTTCACGTAACAGTGCCAGTTTTAATAGTGTTACGATTGTATAAAGACAACCCATGACAGCTAAAGCAGGGATCAGCCTGATACCCAATTTTTCTATTGAAAGCAGTTGCCATTGATGGCGTAACACAAAATTCCTGTAAAGATGTGTAAGACCTATGTATACAGCCACATCTGTTAAGAACTGGATCAGTCCAAACCATGGATCAAAGTTTCCATTTATAATGGCAGCAAATGCCCAATAAATCGCAGCTACTGACCATCCTACCAGTTGGCATTTCCAATAAAGCGATATGTTTGATTTTGCCCCCATAGATATTTACCGGTAGCAAAGCAACACAATCTGTTGTTAGGAATGGAAAAAAGTACAGGAGCGTTTGGTTTACAGGGACGAATGCGGTCTTATACGTCTATAGCTTTACAGTTGGTGTTGTACGATGTTTTTACTCCAATAGTTTACTCAGTTTTTTTCTAGTTGCTGGGTACTCTCTGATTGATAAGGCTTTTTTGAATTGCCCAATTGCTCTGGCTTTATCACCAATTGCTACATAAAAATCACCATAGGCATTATATGCATTAAAACTATTAGGATAGTTGTCGATATACAATTTAAAACAACCTTCAGCTTTTTTATATTGTTTCAGTCGCAACAATCTATAAGCCTCTGCATTCAGTTGATTTTCTGGCATCATTACCGGGTATCCCATTGGCTCAGAAACCTTCTGGAAATGAAAGGCAACTCTGCCTGCAAAGTCAAATGTTGAATCATTATATTCTTTGTCAGAAACAGAAAGGCTTAGAGGGTACTTGTTAAAAATGAATCGCAAAGCATCATACTCAGTAATCAATGTTACTGAACCGTGTGAGTCATTTTCATAGTATTTACTGGCGTAGTTTAAGCCCTGTAAATTTTGGGTTTTGATGAACTTGTCCATTTCCAAAATGGAACGAATATGAAGGGTGCCATCAGTTGTGTCATTTACTACATCATTTATATGCATACCTGTTTCCATTGTATTGGCTATGCCTACAAACAATGACTTTCCTGCAAATTTATTTTTCAAGAATAGCTGTTTGCTTGCTTTCAATAAATTCTGTTTGTCCCACCACATGCTTGGATCAATAGCAACATATGAGTTGAATAATTTGGTATGATTCAGCAATGTATTCATCACTGTTAACCCTCCCAAAGAATGACCAATCAGCATTTTATATGGCTGTGTAGGATAAACTGAATCAATGTAATGCATTAGTTCTTTTTCTATAAAAGACATGAACTGTTCGCCTCCACCACTAGAATTGGATGTGTCATCGGTGGGTTTGGTTGGCGTCAAATCTCTTGTACGTTTCGTGTTTGGAATACCAACCACAATCATTTCTGGACATATTCGTCTTCCACTAGCACTACTCATTTGTTGAAGCATACCAACTACTGAAGAAAAATGTGTATCCCCATCCAACAAATAAACTACAGGATAACGTTGTGGCAAAAAAACACTATCGACAATACCTTTCGGAACATAAATCCAAACCTTTCTTTTCTCATTCAGGATTTTTGATTGAATACTGTCAATAGTGCCAATTATTATTTTGTTGTCAGCTTGTGAAAAACTGCAAAGGCAAATAAGGCTTACTAGAATAGTTAGGAATAATTTTTTCAATGCTGATTTTATTTAAGTGTCAATAAAATATCGTATAAATTAAAAATATACGAAAGTGATCACCTTTCAAAACTTTCCCATTTTCTCATAGTTTGCTGATTTGCATAATCCAATCAACCTGACCCAGTATTTTGTCTGGTCCTGAAACAAAAAAGCCTGTAACTATTACAGTTACAAGCTTAATCTTTTGACTTTCAGACTATCTGCAGAGAGGAAGGGATTCGAACCCTCGATACGTTGCCGTATACACACTTTCCAGGCGTGCTCCTTCAACCACTCGGACACCTCTCTGTATTTTTAAAGGACTGCAAAAATAGCTTTTCATCCTTAGCCACCGAATATTTTTTGGGCATTGGCGGTGGTAATGGCCGCCGCCTCTTCGCGGGAGAGGTTTTTGATCTCGGCCAATTTGGCCAGAACATAGGATATATAGGCAGTTTCGTTCCTTTTACCACGGTAAGGAACGGGGGTTAAATAGGGTGAATCTGTCTCTAATACCAGTTTTTCGATACTGATATTTTCCAGTGCTTCAGCCAATCCGCTTTTCTTGTAGGTGAGTACACCACCAATACCGAGATAAAAGCCCATGTCTACCACCCGTTGCGCGGCAGAAGCATCGCCACTGAAACAGTGGAAAATGCCGGTTAATCCTTTATCAGCAAATGGCTTTACCACTTTAATGGTTTCTTCCATCGCATTTCGTGTGTGTATCACTATTGGCATCTTTTTATCGAGGGCCCATTGCATCTGCATGGCAAAGGCTTCGTATTGTTCTTTTTGAAATTCTGTTGACCAATAAAAATCCAACCCGATCTCACCTACTGCCACAAAGGGGCGTTTATTCAGCCAGTCTTCCACAATAGCCAATTCAGCACGATAGTCAGCTTTTACATAGCAGGGATGTAGTCCCATCATCGCCACACATTCATCTGGAAATTGCTTTTCAAGGGTAAGCATATTCTCAATCTCGTTACTATCTATGCCTGGCAGGTAGATCTTTTTTACGCCTTCAAAGCGTGCTCTTTCCATTACAGCTATAATGTCTGGCTTAAATTCTTCGAGATATAAATGCGAATGGGTATCGATGATCTGCATATGCAAATATAAACCAAGGTGTGTATATTAAATTCCGCAGGTTACAGCACGGGTTGCTATAGTGACACAGAGATCTGAACATCCATAAAGCCATTCATCAGTACAAAAATCCATTTATATAAATCAAAGTTTTATTAACTGTTACCTGTTGTAACCTGCAATGGTATGAAGGATGCAAACCTCAATAAAAACTATATAAGACTGCTGTTGCAATCCAGTTTTATATGCATGCCTGTGGTTGCCCTGCTGATCGTATTGATCGACCATTCATTTTCTCTTATTGACAGGAACATTGTTATTTATGACTGGTTGCTTAACCTGGTATGTTTATGTATTAATTGGTACACCAGCCTACATTTACTGGCAGCTATTCGCAATAGCAGCAATATGAAATTATACCAGCTGCGTATTATATACAGGTATGCGCTCATTACATTATTGGTTCCCTTATTTGTATCCGGTATCATATTCTGGTGTTTCCATGCGTTATTCTGTGATGGATTTCCCAGCTTTTATGCGTTCCTGCAGTTGTTCCTTAATCAATTAGCAGCCGGGCTTATTTATAATCTGTGTTACGATATTTTCCTGTTGAGTAAACAAAAGAATTATACGGAGGAAAAGATGGAACAGTTGGAAGTTCTGAAAGTAAAGGCAGAGGTAGATATGCTAAAGGCACAACTGAATCCGCATTTTATTTATAACTCGCTGAATATACTTTCTTATCTCACTTCTACCAACCCAACAAATGCGCAGAGCTTTATTAACCTCTTCTCTAAAATTTACCGGTATGTATTGGTGAATATTTCACAGGACTGGATCACCCTGGAAAAAGAAATGATCATCGCCAGGGATTATATTGATCTGCAGAAGATACGGTCAGGGAATGCTGTTCAAATGGTGGTAGTTGCCCGCAAAAAAAACACTATTTCATCTTATTTTATTCCGCCTTTGTCGCTGCAGTTACTGATAGAAAATGCGATCAAGCACAATGCATTTTCAAATGCCAACCCTTTGGTGATATATCTTGAAATGGACCCCGATTGTATCATCGTCAGAAATAAAGTCATGATCCCCGAACAAAAAAGAATATCGACAGGTTTTGGTCTTTCCAACCTGAATGAAAGATATAAGCTGCTGGCAGGAAAACAGATTCGTGTGTTACAGGATGAAGACCATTTTTCTGTCTTTTTACCCATATTTAAAAGCATACCTATATGAGAATTGTAATTATTGAAGATGACTTGCTTTCAGCAAAATTTCTTGAAGATGAACTAAAAGCATATGACCCGGAAATAGAAGTGGTGGCCATAATAGATTCGGTATCGGAAAGTGTACGTTTTTTTGAAAGAGAAAACGACATCACGCTCGTTTTTATGGATATAGAATTGTCGGATGGTATTTCATTGAAAATCTTTGAGCAATGCACTATTAACGCGCCGGTGGTATTTGTTACTGCTCATGAAGACTATATGACACAGGCTTTTACCAACAATGGCATTGCCTATATTACAAAGCCGCTCGACCGCAAATCACTTCACTATGCCATACGAAAGTATAAATGGCTTAAAACGCATATGAGTGCGGATATTATAAACATTATCAGGAAGGCGGGTTTGCCAAAGAACAAGCGAACCATGATAGTGGCACGCAAAGGCATTGAGTTCTGTTTTATACGGACAGAGCAGGTTGCTTATTTTTTTTCTGAGAATTATATTGTTTTTGCGGTGGATGCGGAAGGGAAAAAGTATATCGTAGAAACAGCTAATCTCGCTACAATGATGGAAGAACTGGATGAGACCATGTTCTTCAGGGCAAACCGCAAATTTATTGTGAACGTGAATTATATAAAGAAATACAAAACGGTAGATCGGGTAAAGCTGCAGTTGGAGTCATCCATTCCTGTTAATGAGGACATCATTATCGGGCAGGAGAACGCTAAAGTGTTCAAAAAATGGGTACGTGAGCTCTGAGTACCGCAAATCATTTTTCATTTAATAAAAATCATCCTTCGTTTTTTAACAGCCGTTATTTCAACAGCTATTCGCATAATTAATTTGTCTTCGTTGATTATTCATTAACAATCAATCAAATTAAATTATGAGAAGAATCATGCTCTTGGCGCTGTCCGCTTTGCTGTCTGGTTATCTGTTTGCGCAACAACGCGTGATAACCGGTAAGGTAACGGATGCCGATGGAAAACCATTGGCAGGCGCTGCTGTTGCTGCAAAGGGAGCCTCAACCGGCTTTATAACCGGTGAGGATGGACTGTACCGGTTGCCTGTTGCAGCCAATGTAAAAAGCTTAATCGTATCCTCTGTTGGTTATGGCTCGCAGGAGTTGGTAATCGGCAATAACACAAACCTCAATTTCTCTTTAAGAATCAGTGCTGATAATCTTGACGAGGTGGTTGTGGTAGGATACCAGTCTGTTAAGCGCAAAGATCTTAACGGTGCAGTGGCTGTTATTGGCAGCAAAGAACTCGCACAAAAACCTATCAGTAACTTTACCCAGTTATTACAGGGTAAGGCACCTGGATTACAGGTGGTGGGACAAAGCGGCCAACCTGGGCAGAATGGATACCTGCGTGTAAGGGGAACAGGTTCAATCAATGCATCATCGGAGCCGCTGATCATGGTAGATGGTATTGCGGTTACATCCACTGCTTTTGGTTTGATCAACCCAAATGACATTGAAAATGTAACTGTACTGAAAGATGCTTCCGCCGCTGCGCTCTATGGGGCACGTGCCGGAAACGGGGTATTGGTAGTTACCACCAAAAAAGGAAAACAAGGTAAACCGCAGTTACGCTATTCTTATCAAAGAGGTTTTGTGTCATTACAAAATCTTCCTAACCTGCGTTTTATGAATTCAGGTGAAAAGCTTCAATACGAATATGATGCAAGGGTAGTAAACCCGATTGTAGATTCCATGATCGCCAATAGGATCGCAGCTGGTCAACTGGCAGCAGGAAGCACTTTGTTCACGATCTCTGCAGACCAGCGTGCGGCACTTTGGGAACTGGCTGCATCACGCGGAGCAGGTGACTGGCGCAACTATTATTTGCAGAAGGGAAAAACAGAGCAGCACGAATTATCGCTGAGCGGTGCCTCTGATAAGATCCGTTATTATTTTTCAATGAATAAGTTTGATGAGGATGGTTTGTTATACAAGTCCTTCCGTAACCGGCTGGGTGGAAGAATGAATGTTGAATACCAGGCACTCGATTGGTTTAAAACAGGCGTTAATGCCGCTGTAACTACAACCAATGAATACCAAAACAGGGAGCTGAATAATGTGCAAAGCCCTTGGAAAGGTGTTTTCACTACCAATCCTTATGAACCCGTGTATATGCCAGATGGCACTTATAACCTGACATTCCAGGGATTCTCTCCACTGGAGGGGCAGGACCTTAATCCTACTTCGGTTAACAGGATATCATCTTTTGCTACCCTTTTTGCGGAAGCTAAGTTTTTTCGCAACCTGATCATTAAATCGCAGGTGGCATTAAACTATAATACGATGAAGTATGAGAACTACCTGCAGGCCGGTTCTAACCTGGCAGCTATTCTAGGGTACAATGAAAAAGCAGATGCTGGTAACCAGGATTTTCAATACGTATCAACCAATACGGCTAACTGGGCACAATCATTAAGAGGCAATCATAACATTGATATACTGTTTGGACAGGAGTTCACCAAGCGAAGCCTTTACTCATACAGTCTTGCCGGTCGCGGAATGCCAACGCCTTCTGTAAATACGATCGACAATGCGGCCACGGCGCAAACGGCCAGTACTTCAAAGAGCGACTGGTCTATCGTTTCTTATTTCGCAAATCTGGGGTATGATTATAATAAGACCTATGGTATTCGTTTAAGTGCCAGGAGAGATGGGTCTTCCCGTTTCGGTGCCAATAACCGGTATTCAAATTTCTGGGCAGTGAGTGGCTGGTGGAATACCAAAAAAGAAGCGTTTCTGTCGGACATCCATTTCTTGTCAGACCTTAAGCTAAGGGCTTCATTGGGAACGTCTGGAAATGTGCCGAATGAATTGTATGGTTCACTGGGAACCTATGCTTTGAATGCAGCTTATAATAATTTACCCGCTGCGGCTCCTGCACAGTTGGCTAACCCCAACCTTACCTGGGAGAAGAATAAGAATTTTGATATTGGGATAGACTTCGGATTCCTTGAAAACCGCATTACCGGTACAGTTGACTATTATAACCGCAAAACCAGCGACTTGCTGTATCCTAAAAATGTAAGCCTCGGAACTGGTTTTTCAAGTGTGCTTAGTAATATCGGAGGTGTTACCAATAAAGGTTTTGAAGTAAGCCTTAGCGGTGATATCATCCGTAAAAAAGAACTCAGCTGGAACGTAACGTTAACCTATACAAGCAATGATAATAAGGTAAATGAGCTGGTGTCTGATAATACGCCATCGACCACATTTACCAGGCTTAAAATTGGGCAGCCCTTAAATACATTTTACATGGTAAGATGGGCGGGCATTAATCCAACCAATGGTAAGAACCAGTTTTACAAAGCTGATGGAAGTACTACAGAAACCTATTCTTTAAATGATGCAGTGCTACTCGAAGGAAAATCACCCCTTGCTAAGTTCTATGGCAGCGTTAACTCAACGGTTACGTACAAGAGTTTTGATCTCTCTTTGCAGTTTTATTATACGGGAGGAAACTATACGTATAATAATATGTACCAGAATGGTGTAGGAGATGGTGCAAATGCATCTGCGGCACTAACCATTCAATTTACAGATGTAAATGATTATTGGCGAAAAGCGGGTGATGTAACCAGGTATCCAAGTATTACAGACCCAACCCAGAAAACAGATCTTACCACGGACAAGTTTCTTGAAAAAGCTGATTACCTGACCTTGCGTGATGTGGTTATTGGCTATAATCTTCCTGCGTCAGTTGCTAAAAAAATAAAGCTGGCAGGTGCCCGTTTTTATGTACAGGCAACCAACCTATGGATCAATACCAGGTTCCATGGTAGTCCGGAAGTAGGTTTCAGTAACAGGGAGGCCGCGGGAGCAGCTGCACCTAATTTTTCACAACCAGGTCAGTTCAATTTGTATGCGTACCCACAATCAAAGGCAATCACTGTTGGACTAGATATCAGATTCTAAAACTCATAAATATTTTGTATGAAGAAATTGCTTACGATAGTAACCCTTGGTGTATGTTTTGCCTCTTGCAGGAAAGCAGAGCTGGAGTTACAACCTTATAATCAGATAGAAACGGGCAGTGCATTTGGCACTCAAACAGATGTAACGCTGGCACTGAACGGTATGTATAGCGGGCTCAGGGGCAGTACAACCAATCCTGCTTATGTTTCCGGAACCTGGAATATCATGGCCGATGCTTTGGCAGATAATGTGCTGCTGAATACCCAGGGAAGACAAACGCTTACAACGTTTAGTGAATGGCGTTATAATGGCGACAACACGTATAATTTTTTCAGGGTAGGTTATGCTATCATCAGAAGAGCGAATGCTATCCTGGAAAATATAGACGCTTTTCCTGCCGGTGCTTTTAAAGACAATGCAAAAGCGGAGGCACTTGCCGTACGCGCATTGGTATATTTTGATATCTGCCGGGCTTACAGTAAAACGTTTGAGAATGCATCCGCAACCGATTCTACCGTAGCTTATATCACTTCTACGGATGCAACTGTGCTGCCAACCAAAGAACCGTTAAAACCCTTTTATGCAAAAGTGGTAGCAGATCTTACGCAGGCACTTCCGCTGATCGCTGCAAATAATGGTACAGGAAGGCTGAATAAAGCTGCTGTATCAGGATTGTTGTCGAGAGTATACCTGTATATGGGCGATTTTCCTAACTGTATCGCATCATCTTCTGCTGCGCTGGGCACTACACCTGTTTTGCCAGGCATCGCAGATTTTCCAAGGATATGGACGGATGAAACAACCAACGGTGTATTGTTTAAAGTGGTCAATACAACATTGGATAATAATAATGCACAGGGGGTTAATTATTTCCAGGTTACCGGCGGACTTATCCGTTCAGAATATGTAGTGGAATATAATTTCAGGCAGATGTTCCAGGCTTCAGATGTGCGGTCTGCAGCTTATATTCAAACAAGTCTTTTTGGAGGTGTACAACAAAACCATGTAGTTAAATACCGTAGCAAAGTTACCGGCGGAGCCGCCGGTGTTGCGGGTGTGGTTGATTACAAGGTATTACGCACCGCAGAGGTATTATTGAACAGGGCAGAGGCTTACCAACGTTCCGGAAATGATGTTGCAGCACTGGCTGATCTGAATCTGTTAAAAGCGAACCGCTATACTGGCTTTACCAATATTACAGGTTTAACAGGAGCAGCCTTGCTGGCAGAGATCATTAAAGAAAGAAGGCTGGAACTTGCCTTTGAAGGAGACCGTTTCTGGGATCTTAAGCGCAGAAACCAACCGGTGCAGCGCGATGGAACAAAAGGCGACAGGGCAGATGGTACCGGTGTAAGTTATTTATTCACAACATTAAATGTGGGCGATTACCGGTTTCAATTACCGTTTCCTTCCGCAGAAGTTAATTTCAATACGAATTTTAAACAGAATCCCGGATATTGATAGGATACTGTTGTAAAAAATAAACCCTGGCAATGATTGCCGGGGTTTATTTTTTTATAATAGCGATCAGGGGTACATAAAAAAGGAGAGCGGGTAAGAATACCCGCTCGTTGCTGTTATTTTATTTCTAAAACTAAAGTAACAACATGAGAAAATTAGTACGTAAATATCTCTATGTGTTACCGCTATAAAAAATCAAAAGCAATGAAGGGTGATTATATATAAATGAATGACCCTAATGATAAGATAAAGGACCCTCTATCCGCTTATCAACCTGGCAATTCCAAAAGCACAGCCTGCTGCGAGGGCTCCTATCAATGCAACTTTTAAAGCTCCCTGGAATGGCGGCATACCGGTAAGCCTGCTTTTGAAATACCCGAAGATGAAAAGACATAACAGGGTAACGGCAGCGGATATCTTTAATCCTTCCAGTCCATCTTCTACAAAAAAATACGGACTCAAAGGTATCAGCCCGCCTACGATATACGACATACCAATATTGAATGCACTTTTGGTGGCCCTTTTGGGATCTGGTTTCTCAAGCCCCAGTTCATGCTTCATCATAAAGTCCGCCCAGCGATCTTTATCCTTTACCAGTTCTTCCACGGCCTGTTGCTGAACTGAGGCACTTAGTCCCAACCCCTCAAAAAACACCCTTACCTCTTCCCGTTCAACAGCGGGTAATCTTTCTATCTCATCATATTCTCTTTTCAGCTCACTGGCATAATGGTCCTGTTCTGTTTTGCCTGCCAGGTAACCGCCAAGCCCCATGGCAATGGAACCTGCCGCTATCTCCGCAATACCTGCCACTACAATCAGGTGAACATCTTTAACCGCGCCACTTAAACCGGCAGCTAATGCAAAGGGAACGGTCAGCCCATCGGCCATCCCAATTACAATATCCGTCAGCGTTGCTGAACTGGTAAGGTGTTGTTCGGTATGATGATGCAGGTGTGTTTCCATATAATCCGCTATGCGATGTTATGAAATTATGAAGAAAAGCTTACAATCCACTTATTGTTAAGGAGTATACATTGCTTAACAATCGGGTAATGTTGAGGTAACAATTCCGTAACATGACCCATATACTTTCGCAGCATTAAAAAGAAAACAGCTGTGAAGAAAATAGTTTCATTGATCATTCTCGGTTTCCTGTCCCTTACTGTTCTTGCACAGAAAGGAAAAGTAGCAGGAAAGGTTTCCAATAGTAAAAACGAAGGTCTGGCAGGTGTTACTATTAAGCTATCCGGCGCCGCTAACGGGTTTGTAAGAACAGATGTTGATGGGCAATTCTCGTTCACTGCAGAATTTGGTAAAAAATACAGTATTACCGTATCCTATATAGGCTATAAAGAGAAGACCATTGATGATATCGCTATCACCCGTGCCGGTGAAGAAGAAATATTGAATATCATTCTCGAAGAAAACAGTAAAGCACTGGATGCAGTTACTGTAAGATCATCTGCCAAAACAGGTGCCAGGGGCGAAACCATCAATGCATTGATTGCTTACCAGAAAAATACCTCAACTGTTGCACAGGTAATATCTGGTGAGGCGATAAGAAGATCTCCTGATAAAAATACCGGTGAAGCTCTGAAACGTGTTACCGGCGCCTCTATACAGGATGGTAAATACCTGGTAGTACGTGGTCTTGCTGACCGTTATAACCAGGCTATGCTGAACGGCATCCTGTTGAGTAGCACTGAACCTGACCGTAAAACATTCTCATTCGATATCTTTCCTGCTCCGATGATCGATAACATCATCATTAACAAGGCATTTGTTCCCGAACTGCCGGGCGAGTGGGCAGGGGGGCTGATACAGGTGAATACAAAAGATATTCCGTCCTCCAGCTTTTTTAACATCCAGCTCGGAACCGGTTTCAATACCCAAACTGCCGGAAAGGATTTTTACACGTATGAGGGTGGTAAACTCGATTGGCTCGGTATTGATGACGGTAAACGCTCTTTACCTGCCAGTATGCCCAGTAAATCTGAATTTGCTGTTTTAGACAGGGCCCAGAAAACGGCTATCGGAAAAGATTTTGAAAATGTATGGGCCTCAACCAAGAACAGTTCAAACTTTTTACCGGTTACTAATAAAACTTTCCAATTGAGCGGTGGTTTTAATACGAAGCTTAGTGAGAAAGCCAAACTGGGAGTGGTTCTTGCACTTACCTATAACCAAAGTTTCAGACATCTTTATTCTGAAAATGCTATTTACGTAATCAATGGCACAATTGCGGATCCAAGTTTCTATTTTTATAATGATAAATATTCACAGGATATTCTTGCCGGAGCGCTTGCCAACATAACACTGCAATTAGGTAACAACCACAAGATCTCATGGAAAACTATCCTGAATGAGAACTCTTCTGATTATACAACAAGGCGTACAGGTAAAGATTATGAATCTGGTTCGGCTTCTGGCGGTGATAATGTTCGCGCAACGGAACTGGCATTAAAATCAAATACATTCTTTAATACGCAGCTTACGGGTGATCATAATTTTCCTGAACTGAAAACGAAACTACGCTGGTATGGAAGTTTCAATATTCTCGATCAATATATTCCCGATCAGCGCCGTCTGCAATATAATCAGAGTCTTGCTGTAGCAGGTTCTCCTTACCTGGCATTGATTGGAGGGTCTGACCAGTCGCAACGCAGCGGTAGCCGTTATTTTGGTTCATTGAGCGATTACAACTATACAGCAGGTGGTGATATCGCCAAAAGTTTCAACATGGGTGGTTTGAATCAGTCTATCAAACTGGGCTACATGCTGCAGGTAAAAGACAGGCTTTTCGATTCACGCCCGTTTGCCATATACCTGCCACAGGATAATACAACACTTCGTGCATTACCGGAAGATCAGATCTTCAACGCTGCAAATTTTGGTACCGGCACTGATAACAAATTTGCTTTCAACCAGCTTTCCGGAGATCGTTACCGTTATGTAGCCAATTCGATTCTGAATGCAGCTTTCCTGCAATTCGATAACCAGTTCACTTCTAAACTGCGTGCAACATGGGGATTGCGTTGGGAGAATTTTGACCAGGTGGTGGGTAGCATGAAAGAAAAAGACCCTCGTCATATTCATACACAGGTGGATGATTTCCTGCCTGGCGTGAACCTTACGTATAAATTGAATGATAAAACTAACTGGAGATTGTCAGGTTCACAAACTGTGATCCGCCCCGAGTTCCGTGAGATAAGCGATTTTGCTTTCTTCGATTTTGACCTGGGAGCAACTGTACAGGGGCTTAGAACATTGAGCCGCACCAAGGTTACCAATGCAGATCTGCGTTATGAGATCTATCCGGGAGCCGGTGAGTTATTTACCGTGGGTGTTTTCTTCAAACATTTCCAGAACCCTATTGAATTGTTCCTTAACCAGAGTGGGGCAGGCAGCTCAAATACTTTCAACTTCATCAATGCTGAAAAAGCAACCAGCTATGGTGCAGAGTTAGAGTTCCGTAAAAAACTGAATACCTGGGCAGACGCGCTGCGTAATTTCACATTGGCTGCTAACTTCTCTTATATCTATAACCGTGTAACCAGTGCAGGAGCTAACCTCGACAGACCGATGCAAGGTCAGAGCCCTTATATCATCAATACTACTTTACAGTATGATGTTGAGAAGATCGGTTTGAATACAACTTTACTTTTTAACCAGGTTGGTCGCCGTATCCTGTATGTAGGTGGCTCGGATATTCCACCGGTATGGGAAAATCCACGTCCCCAACTTGACCTGCAGATCGCTAAAAAGATCATGAAGAATAAAGCTGAGCTGAAATTGAATATCGCCGATATTATCAATTCAACCGCCTATTTCTATCACGATCTGAATGATAATAAAAGATACGACAAGGGCACAGATGCAACGGCTATCTCACGCAAATACGGAACCAATGTGAGTCTTACGTTCTCTTACGCTATCAAATAAATAAATCAAAAGCAAACACAAAAACTACATAAAAACGCGAATATGAAAAAGTTACTAATCCTGGTTATTTCGGTTGGAATGATTGGAACCAGTTGCCGTAAAATTGAGGTTGATGGCGGTACAACCGTTACTCCTCCTACAACAACGGAAAACACAATTCTTGAAGGTCGTATTACCGCTAATCTCACATTAAAGGCGGCATACACTTACAAACTTCGCGGACTCGTTTATGTTACCAGTGGAGCGATCCTTACTATCGAGCCAGGTACAAAGATCGTTGGTGAAAATGGTAAGAATGGTGCACTCATCATCACACGTGGTGCAAAGATTATTGCTGATGGAACAGTAGATAAACCCATTGTATTCACTTCTGAAGCTGCTACACCATCACGTGGTGACTGGGCAGGTTTAGTTCTTCTCGGGCAGGCACCAAACAACTCTACTTACAATGGCCAGGATGGGGTAGGTGAGATTGAAGGTGGTCTTAATACAAGTGACGGTCTTGGCCTGTATGGTCTTGGCGCTACTTCAAACCTTGCCGATAACAGTGGTATTTTACGTTATGTGCGTATAGAATATGCCGGTTATGCATTTTTACCTGATAAAGAGGTGAACGGTTTAACTTTTGGTGGTGTCGGTAACCAAACAGTGATTGATTATGTGCAGGTTTCATTTGCGAATGATGATTCATTTGAGTGGTTTGGTGGTAGTGTGAATTGCAAACACATCATCTCTTTCCGTACACTGGATGATGATTTTGATACTGACAATGGATATAGCGGAAAAGTACAGTTTGGTATTTCTGTTCGTGATTCTGCAGTAGCGGATATCTCAAGAAGCGAAGCTTTTGAAAGTGATAATGATGCGAATGGATCTGCCCGTACAACTTTCCTTCCCTCTATTCCGGTAAGTGCCAGTAACCCTGTTGCGATAGCGCCCGTAAAGACAAGTGCAGTATTCAGCAATATGACGATAATAGGTCCAAAAGCTACTGCAACCAATGTTGGTAATACTTTGTTCCTTTCTGCAGCACAGATCCGTAGAAACAGTGAAATGAGCATTTTTAACTCTGTGTTCCTTGGATGGAGTGGTGGTGCAAATACAACATTGTTTATCGATGCAAGAAATGGCGTACCGGTAGATAATAACCTTGATCCGGCAGGTGGGCTTAACTTTAAGAATAATATTATCGCCGGCGCAACTGATGCAACTGCGGTTAACTATTCGGCAAGTACTTCATCTCCAACCGGTGCAACTTCTGCATCAATCCTTGCATGGGTTAAAACTGCGGCTTATGCGAACACGATCCTGCCAGCTAATACCGATGTTGCTTTAGGTGCACCATTCGCCTATACTGCGCCTGATTTTAATCCTTCTGCTTCTTCACCTGCTGCAACCGGTGCTGCATTTACAAGTGCAAAACTGATGACAAGTACAACAGGTAAAGCAGATTTTACAACGGTAGCTTATAAAGGTGCCTGTGCCCCAGCCGATACATGGTGGAAAACATGGACATCATTTAAATAATTATTAGTGATAAGGGGTAAGGAGTAAGTGACTTGTACTTATTTCTTACCCCTTTTCTTTTGCGGGTATTTTGTAATAGTTTTGTTACGCATCAAATAATAAAAATGAAGATCAGATATATATTTACAGGAACAGTTGTATTCTTTCTTCTTGCCTGTGGCAATCAGCCGCAGGAAAATACTGCGTCAGCGGATAAAAAAGAAGATACTGCTAAAGCAAGTGAATCGATTCGCAGTAATATGTCGTTAAAGAATGACATGGATGCGCTGGAAAAAGTATTCAGTAACGATAACTGGCAGATCATTGATAAGAAGGACACGAGTTACTTTTATTTCAGCCGCCTCGGAGATCTGACAGTGAATACGTATCAGTATAAAATTATAAAGGGAGATTCGGCGCAGGTAATTCACAGTACGATCAGTCCTGAAAAGAATGATATTACCTGGAAATTTGACGGGCACCCACTCCAGATCACATCAGCTACAAAAGGACGTGCTATATTAAGTATTGCCGGAAAAGATTCATCATCTCAGTACGAATTCATCCGCACAGATGATGACCATCTAACACTTACTTATCCGGATAAAAGAAAAGTGGTAATGAAAAAGATGTTGCCGCTAAGCCTGTTCCTCGTAAGAAGTTTCTACGATTATGGTCACGGTACAAAAATGGCATTTGATAAAAAAGATTTTACAAGAGGCCATTAATACTGTCTGCTGTCCTTATAACCTACCAGTTATTCATCTGCTCAGGCACAATCCTCTCAGGCTGTTCAATCGGGTTCTCTTTCCATTTCGGGTCATAGCTTACAAACCAGCTTAGCCACATCGTTCTGGAAAGCCGCATGATCAGTGGCTGCATAGCAAACAGTAGTGTGAATGCAATACCCATCCAGTAAAAGATCCTGTTATCATCAATAGAAAATGTAACCCCTATTAAAACCTTCCAGGCAACAAATGTAGCCGTAAGAAAGGCGATACTCACCGCATAGCTAACATACCCTGTACCATAATAAAACCCCACTTCAATTTCTGTAGGCTGACCGCAAACAGGGCAATGCTCATGCATCACCACGTTCTTCTTCATGTTATATGCGTTGCTTTCCACAAATAGTTTGCCTTCTCTGCAGCGCGGACACCGGTTAGTGAATACTGCTGTTAGATATGATCTTCGTTTGCGTGTGGATTCCGGCATGGGGAGGTGGTTTCAGGGTGCAAGGTACTCAAAGAATTTGTGATCATCCTGTAAAATGCCAGTGGCAAAAAAATAGCATCAATTTCAGTCCAGAATTTTCTCCATCTGCATACTCCTCGATCCTTTCACCAAAAAATGAGTATTACTAAAACGCTGTTTATCAAACCATTGTTTAGCTGCCACTGAATCTGTAAAATAGGTAAACCCATGCTCGATCTTCCCAAAATCACCACCAACCAGTACAACTCCCTGCCATGGATATTTTTTAATCAGGTCAATGAGTAACTGATGCTCGGCAATACTCTCTTCCCCCAACTCCATCATGCCACCCAGCATCAATATTTTTTTATCTGCCTGCATATGCGCAAAGTTCTCAATCGCAGCTTTCATGCTGGATGGGTTAGCATTGTACGCATCCAGTATGATCGTATTACTACCCTGCTGCAATAACTGCGAACGGCTGTTGGAAGGTGCATAATTTTCAATCGCTGCTTTGATCTTTTCTTCCGGCACATTAAAATGTTTTCCAATGGCGGCAGCGCACAAAATATTAGGGAGGTTATAATCTCCTACCAGTTGCGATTGGATAGAGGTAATATGCATTCCAGCGGTAATTGATACGGAAAGAAAAGGTTCATTGGCCAGTATGGTTCCCTGAACGGATCCTTCCTGCTGTCCGTATTTTATAATATGTTTTACTGCCGCACTCATACTTTGCAGGTAATCATAGTCTGCATAAATAAAAGCGGTACCATCATGTACAGCTAAAAAATCAAACAACTCTCCTTTGCCTTTTTTTACGCCCTCAACCCCGCCAAATCCCTCCAGGTGGGCCTTTCCGGCGTTGGTAACCACGCCATGGGTAGGTTGTGCATACACACAATATCCTTCAATTTCTTTCTGGTGATTGGCACCCATTTCAATCACAGCCATTTCTGCATCGGGCTTTACACTTAATAATGTGAGCGGAACGCCAATATGGTTGTTGAGGTTTCCCTGGGTAGTATAGGTTTTAAAATGGGAGGAGAGGACAGCATAGATCAATTCTTTGCTGGTTGTTTTTCCGTTACTTCCTGTGATACCGATAAATGGGATGTTGAATTGTTCACGGTGATGCTTTGCCAGTTGTTGTAATGTTTCTAAAACATCGTCAACCATGATCACTCTTTCATCACCGCCTTCTATTACTTCATCAACGATTGAATACATGGCACCAGCTTCGAGCGCTTGCAATGCGAATGTGTTGCCGTTAAAATTCGGACCTTTTAAAGCAAAATATAGGTCACCACTTTTTAGTTTCCTTGTATCAGTTACCACGGATGGATATTGCTTAAATAGTTTATACAGTTCAGGTATGGTCACAAATCATTTTTTGTAAAAATACGGGCTCTCTGTGAACTACCATCAGTTCCTTCACCGCAGAGCCGCAGAGATCGGGGAGTTTACGCAGAGGAGCCCTCTCTGCGGTTTCCTCTGCGTATCCTCCGCGCCTCTGCGGTGAAAAAATTAGCGGATTACGGATTTGCGAATTTTCGTATTCATCAACCATCAACCAGCAATCAATCCGAAAATCCGTAATCCGTTAATCCGCAATTATGGCTTCCCACATAAAAAAACCACCCCGAACTGGGATGGCTTCTTTTGCTGTAAATCTACCTTTCCTTATCTTTTATTACGTCGCGCCGGGAAGAACTGTCCGGTTTTTGATTTTTTAGAAGTTGTTTCAGGTGAACCGTAATGCGTCATCGCGCAACGGAAACCAATGGTGTTGGTGCTCAGATCCTCTTCAAGGAAACGGCGGGCGCCCGGGCTTAACCAATAAGCCCTGTCGTTCCAGCTACCACCTTTGTATACCCTTGATTTATCTGATACCAGGCTGGTGGTACCATAGTTGTACAGTGCTGTACTTGTAGAGTCACCATCCAGATAGTTAGTAGCATATGAATGCTGGTAGTTCCTGCGGTTACGCAGGGCAGAATCTGATTCTGCCACCATTTTAATACGGCCTTTATCATCTCTCAGGTTACCGGCACCGCCAGACATATCCACCTGTTTAAAAACGTTACCACGGAACGGGTTGAAATCATCTTTGCCATCGTTGGTAATAGGTCTGTAAACATCCTGTACCCACTCACTCACGTTACCACTCATATTATAGATACCGAACCCGTTAGGGATGAATGAAGTTACTTCAGCAGGGATCGCAGAGTTATCATTCAAACCACCGGCAACTCCCATGTTATCACCCGCTCCACGTTTGAAGTTGGCTAAGAAAGCTCCCTGAAAGGCACTCTTTTTAGTATAGCGGAGATTGTCAAAACCTTCATTCTTCCATGAATAGATCTGCTTGTTAGAGATCACTTCTTCTCCTCGTGCAGATGAACCCCGCTGCCTGCGCTGCGGATTCTGCATGATATATCCATAAGCGGCATATTCCCATTCAGCTTCCGTTGGTAAACGGTATTCACCAAATAAGATACCATCTTCAAAACGCACTGTTGTTCTCGGGCGACCCTGCGCATCTTTCAAAGGATTGCTTTTGGAAGTGGCCTGCTTGCCAGGGGTTGCCTGGTACTCACCCATAATATACGCCTTACTGTTGAAGTTATCCTGGCCCGAACCGGTCAGTTCTTTTTTGATCTGGCTCTTCTTATCAAGGAAACCTTTGTTGATCAAAGTGATCTCATTTACCCTGTCTGTGCGCCAGATACAATATTCATTCGCCTGTTTCCAGTTCACACCGATCACAGGATAATAGTTATAAGAAGGGTGACGGAAATAGTATTCAACATAGGGCTCATTAAAAGCAAGTTCACTTCTCCATACCAATGTATCTGGTTTGGCAGCTTCTACTACAGTGTCCATTCCAGCCTGCCCAAATACATTCTCGAGCCAGTATAAATATTCACGGTAGTGCACATTGGCCACTTCCGTTTTATCAATAAAAAATGAGTTAACCGTAATACGGCGCGGGATATTGTTCCAATCTCCCATTACATCTTCCTGGGTAGCACCCATTGTAAAAGTACCGCCCTGAACAAATACCAGACCCGGGGCCGTTTTGATGTCCTGGGGTTTGGCAACAGAGAAATTACCCTGTTCTTTATCGTTATAATTCCATCCGGTAGCAGTCGATTTTTCTTTCTTCTTAGAAAAAACGCTACAAGATGCAACAGAACCCGCCATAGCCAGCACCAATACAAAATTCCTGGTTGATGTCAATAACTGCATTTTCACTAGATTGAATTTGGAATAGGATTAATTGGAATAAGTCTCTGCGAATATAGAAGATTTCTGCTAATGAAGTAAGCCCACACCCGCTTTGAGTGTTAGCAAAAGCCTAATTTTAACTACATAACAGAAACCTCACTAAATATACGGATTTTCCTAAATACATGCGCACGAAAGGTTTATTGATGCTGTTTTACCTTGCTGCCTTATGCTCGCAAAAGGCTGATGCTCAACGTATATATGCACAAAACTCAGTACTGGCCAACGGAAGCTGGTATAAGATCGGCGTAAAACAGGAGGGAATGTACAAGATCGACCTTGCTTTTCTTGCTGCACTCGGTATCCCGGTAAGTGGACTAACCTCAGCCTCTATCCGTTTATATGGAAATGGCGGGGGAATGTTACCCGAGAATAATGCTGTCACACGTGCAGACGACCTGGTTGAGAATACCCTCGAAATGTTTGATGGTGGCGATGGTGTTTTTAGTGGCGGCGATTATTTTATATTTTATGCCCCCGGTCCCGACAGGTGGCTAAAAGATAGCAGTAACAGCCGTTTCAGGCATAGCAAGCACCTGTATTCCGACACCGCATTTTACTATCTCACCATTGGCGGGCAGGGAAAAAGAATCGCTACCAAAGTAAGCGCTGCTGCGCCAACGCATACCGTTACCAGCTTTAATGAGCGTTATTTCTATGAGAATAACCTCGTGAATCTGCTGAATAGCGGCAAAGAATGGTATGGCGAAGCATTCAATAATAACCCCGGTGGCAATAATAGCCGCTCTTTTAACCTTGACTGGACCGGTTTGGTATTAACGGAACCCATTACGCTCATAACGGATATGGCGACAAGAAATGTGGGTTCAGCGGTTGGGTTTACCGCTAAAGTAAACGGTCAGCAGGTTCAGTCATTTTCACTTCCCCCCATTTCAGGAAATTTCCTTGATCCTTTTGCCACCTCCGGCACCCAGGAAAATACTTTTACAGCCAGCCAGCCAAATCTATCCCTTGCTTTTGCATTGGACCCTGCTTTGCAAAGTGCACAGGGTTGGCTGAATTGGTTTGAGTTGCAGGGCAGAAAAAATCTTACGATCAATAGCACCGGCGTTCTTTTTTTCAGGGATTGGCGCTCCACCGGTCCGGGTAATACTGCTGATTATATTATCATCGGCACCGCGGCCGCCGTATGGGAAATAACCGATCCGCTTCAGCCCGCTAAAATGAATGTGGTGGTTAACGGGTTGCAGTTTCATTTTGTAAATGATGCGGCAAGGTTACGGGAGTATATAACGTTTACAAACAGCGGTTTACTAACACCCCTTTCGCTTGGAAAGATCGCCAATCAAAATCTTCATCGTTCTACCCCGGTTAACCTGCTGATCATTACACATACTTCATTACTAACGGAAGCACAAAGACTCGCAGCCTATCATTTACAGCACGATAATTATTCATCTGCTGTGATCACTACTAACGAGTTGTACAATGAATTTTCAGGCGGCACGCCTGATCCAACTGCCTTGAGGGACCTGGTGAAAATGTATTACGATAAAGCCGGAGCAGATATAGCAGCGCGACCGAAATACCTTCTTTTATTCGGTGCCGGTTCATACGATACAAAATCAAGGGTGCCCGGAAACATAAGCCTGGTGCCGGTTTACGAGAGCGTGAATTCACTCGATCCATTAGTCACCTATACTTCGGATGATTTTTTTGGATTACTGGATGATGCCGATGATATCAATAGTAATACGGGTGGATTATTAGACATTGGTATTGGAAGGATACCCGCACGGGATACAACGGAAGCAAGGATCATGGTTGATAAGATCATCCGATATCAATCACCCGCGAGCCAGGGTGCATGGCGCAATCAATCTGTTTTTGTAGCAGATGATAAAGACTACAATCTTCATCTGACCGATGCGGAAACCGTATCAGCAGTTGCCGCTGCGGCCAACCCTTTGATCAATCAATACAAAATATATCTCGATGCATACCCCGTTGTGAGTAGTAGCGGCGGAGCAAGATATCCGGCGGTGAACGATGCGATTGTGAACCAGCTTTTTACCGGAACACTGCTGTTCAATTATAGCGGGCATGGCAGTTATCAAAGGCTGGCAGAAGAAGCCGTTGTTAGCCAGGCAGAACTCAACCGTTTTAATAATGCCGACAAGCTTCCCCTATTCATCACCGCCAGCTGCGATTTTGCGCCGCATGATGACCCTGCTAAAAATTCTTTGGGTGCCGGTATACTAACCGGCAGCCCGAATGGCGCCATCGCATTGCTAACTACCACAAGATTGGTGTTTGCCTACAGCAACCGCCAGATCAATGATAATTATTTGCAAACAGCCTTTACACCCAATGCTGCCGGGCAATACATGACCCTCGGCGAATCTGTAAAAGTAGCCAAGAATAATACATTGACCGGTTCCGGAGATATCCTCAATAACCGCAAGTTCACTTTACTCGGTGATCCTGCTTTGCGGTTATCGTTTCCCTCATTACGATTACAGCTAACCACCATCAATAACAAACCCATCGGCACAGATACTTTACGCGCACTCGGCAAGTATACATTCTCCGGGATAGTTGCCAATACAGCGGGTTTTCCTGTAAACGATTTTACGGGCAATCTGCAGATCACTGTGTTTGATAAAGCACAGCAGGTAAGAACTGTGGGTAATGATGTAACAAGTCCCATTACCACATTTACGCAGCAGGCGGGCGTTTTGTACAAAGGCAATGCAACCGTTACCAATGGACGTTTTACTTTTTCTTTTATCGTTCCCAAAGACATCAATTACCAACCCGGTCGCGGGCGCATCAGCTTATATGCAGCTAACGGTACGATAGATGCAAATGGCGTAAATACTTCTTTTTATATCGGGGGTACAGGTATTGCATCAACAGATAATACCGGCCCGGTTATTCAACCCTTTCTGAATGATGACCAGTTTAAAAACGGTGGGTTAACAAACGAGGATCCCTTATTGCTGGTGAAGCTCTCCGATTCTTCCGGCATCAGCACTTCTGGCAATGGCATTGGTCATGATATTACCGCTGTGATCGATGGCAATGAAAAAGACATATTGGTGCTGAATGATTTTTATACTGCATCCCCAGATAGTTATCAAAGAGGCCAGGTGCTGTTTCCATTGCCCCGGCAAGCTGAAGGAAAACATATGATCCGCATCAAAGCATGGGATGTGGCCAACAATTCTTCTGAAGTAACGCTGGATTATCTGGTAAAGAAGCAGGAAGTATTACAGGTAACCCATGTACATAACTTCCCCAATCCATTCAGTAGTAGCACTACTTTTGCCTTTGAACATAACCAACCGGGCAAGCCCCTTGATGTAAGTATTACTATCTATAATACATCGGGTAAGCTGGTAAAGGAAATAAAGCAGCAGGTGAATACGGGGGGAACAAGAAATTGCCAGATAAATTGGTTGGGCGACACACAATCAGGTGCAAAACTCACAAAAGGTGTTTATATTTACCGTATCGTCATTACCACAGGAAGCGGTATGGCTGAAAGCACCCAACAATTGATATTTCTCTAAATTGCCCGAATGGTTTGATTTCTACATGTAATTTTTTTACTGGGTTGTATTTTTACTGACATCATTGGATTTCCAGCGCTACCACCTGTTCAAAACATTTTTTGGGCCGGAAAGCGGTAGCGGGGGTTTCGTGCTCTTAATTGTAATTATTTTATGATCAAATCGTTTTTAATGACTTCCATTGCGAAAAAAGTATCTGCAGGGATCACCCTACTCATTGTTTTTGTAGGCTCTTTGCAGGCGCAGACTGGATCGATCAATATTGTTTCCACCGCTGTTCCCTTTCTCCGCATCTCACCGGATGCACGGGCAGGCGGTATGGGCGATCTGGCTATTGCCACTGCACCGGATGCCAATTCAGGTTTCTGGAACCTTGCCAAAGTGCCTTTCGCAAAAAAGAAAACAGCTTTAGCGGTTAACTATACTCCCTGGTTGAAAGATCTGGGTTTGAACGATGTATACCTCGCAAGCCTTGCCGCCTACCACAAGTTGGATGATCAATCTGCCATCTCCACTTCTTTACGTTTTTTTAGTCTCGGAAATATTCAGTTAACAGATTATTCGGGGAATGTATTGAACAATATAAAACCCAGTGAATTTTCAATAGATGCGGGCTATTCAAGGATCATCACGGATAAGCTTAGCCTGGCAGTTGCCCTGCGCTATATTAATTCGCGTCTGGTAATTGGCGATGTGGGTACGGGTGTGGTGTATAAAGCAGGTACCTCTGTAGCCGGTGATATCTCACTATATTATAATGGACAGAATAGTTCGGGCGAGGGCTTTACCTATGGAGCCGTATTATCCAATCTTGGCACCAAAGTGAGTTATACCAATGATGCGCGGAATAAAGATTTTATACCGGCCAACCTTGGGTTGGGGGTAGCTTATACCAAAGTGTTTGATGAAAATAATAAAGTGGCTTTTGGGCTTGACATCAACAAACTGCTGGTTCCTACTTTACCTACGGCAACAGGTGTGTATGCTACTGATTCGGCCAACCTTGCATCTTACCGCAGCACAGGCCTGGTGTCGAGTTGGGCAAAGTCGTTTAGCGATGGCACTAATCAATTAAATTCTCTCCAGTTGTCGATGGGCGGGGAGTACAGTTATAACGATCAGTTCTTTTTCCGTGCCGGTTATTTCTATGAGAACCAGAGCCGCGGCAACCGGAAGTTCTTTTCAGTAGGTGCCGGTTTTAGCATCGATGTATTCAATGTCAATTTTTCTTACCTCGTGCCATCCGGCAGCGGGCTAACCCGTAATCCATTGTCGAATACATTGCGATTGGGTTTGGTGTTTAATATTGCCCAATAGCTTATAGCTCGTAGCCCACAGCTCGCAGCTAAAAGAAAGGTATATTTACACCCTAAACATCAAAAAAATGGGCATCCGCATCGGATACGGTATTGATTTTCACCAACTTGTTACGGGGCGGGATCTGTTTATTGGCGGTGTGTTAATACCGCATGATAAAGGGGCGCTGGGTCATAGCGATGCAGATGTTTTATTGCATGCTATCTGTGATGCGTTATTGGGAGCGGCCTGTTTGGGCGATATTGGGGTTCATTTTCCGGATACTTCGGGCGAATTCAAGAATATAGATAGTAAGGTTCTTCTAAAGAGGACGCACGACCTGATCAAAGCAGAAGGATATTCCATTATCAATATCGATTCAACACTTTGCCTCGAAGCACCAAAGATCAAACCCTTTGTAGGGCTAATGCAGGAAACGATCGCCGGTGTATTAGGAATATCCGTAAAAGATATTTCCATAAAAGCCACCACCACCGAAACCATGGGTTTTGTGGGAAGAGAAGAAGGTCTTGTAGCACATGCAGTATGCCTGATCACATCCTGAAAAAACATAAGGAACATTCTTTAAAACCTTTATTTTGTACATTTTTTAGTCTCTGCTAATACATATATATGAAGAAAGCACTAGTTACAGGAATTACCGGTCAGGATGGTGCATACCTGGCCGAACTGTTGTTGAAAAAGGGCTATGAAGTGCATGGGATCAAACGTAGAAGTTCTCTTTTTAATACAGGCAGGATCGATCATTTTTATGAGGACCCGCATATCCCGGACAGGCATATGGTTTTACACTATGGAGATCTGACAGATTCAACGAACCTGATCAGAATTATCCAGGAAGTGCAACCGGATGAAATATATAACCTGGCTGCCATGAGCCATGTGCAGGTAAGCTTTGAAATGCCGGAATATACTGCCAATGCAGATGGTCTCGGAACCCTGCGGATATTGGAAGCAGTAAGGTTGCTGGGGCTGGCTAAAAAAACAAAAATATACCAGGCTTCCACATCAGAATTATATGGTCTTGTTCAGGCAGTACCGCAAAGCGAAACAACGCCTTTTTATCCAAGGTCGCCCTATGCAGTAGCGAAAATGTATGCTTACTGGATCACGGTCAATTACCGCGAGGCCTATGGAATGTTTGCCTGTAATGGTATATTATTCAATCATGAATCACCTTTGCGTGGTGAAACATTTGTAACCCGCAAAATAACAAGGGCCGTTGCCAAGATCGCATTGGGATTACAGGATACTTTATATCTCGGAAATCTTGATGCAAAACGCGATTGGGGTCATGCCAAGGATTATGTGGAAGCCATGTGGTTGATGCTTCAGCAGGATAAGCCTGAAGATTTTGTGGTAGCCACCGGCATCACTACACAGATACGCGAGTTTGTAAAAATGGCATTTGGTGAAATAGGGATTGAACTGAAGTTTGAAGGAAAGAATGAAGCTGAAACTGCTGTCGTTGTTGCTTCTACGGGTAAATACAAAGTGCCGGTAGGTAAAGTGATTTTGAAAGTGGATCCACGCTATTACCGCCCAACAGAAGTAGATTTGCTGATCGGTGACCCAACAAAAGCCAATAAAAAATTAGGCTGGAAACCAAAGTATGATCTTGCTACAATTGTAAAGGAAATGGTGGCCGGCGATCTGTCGATATTTGAAAAGCAACAGTTCCTGAAAACCAGCGGATACGATGTAAAGAATGAGTTTGAATAGTTGACTATCATGGAGAAGAGCGCCAAAATATACATAGCAGGTCACAGAGGAATGGTCGGAAGTTCTATTGTCCGGTTACTTGTGAAAGAAGGATATGACAACCTGCTTATCAGAACTTCGGTCGAGCTGGATCTTCGGAATCAGCAGGCGGTGAACAGCTTTTTTGAGAAAGAAAAACCGCAATATGTATTTCTCGCAGCAGCCAAGGTAGGAGGGATCGCAGCCAACAATATATACCGCGCAGATTTTATTTATGAGAACCTGATGATAGAAGCAAATATTATCCATGCCGCGTATGTTAACCAGGTAAACAAGTTACTATTCCTGGGTTCATCCTGTATCTATCCTAAAATGGCGCCCCAGCCATTGAAAGAAGAATATATTTTATCGGGTTATCTTGAGCCCACCAACCAACCGTATGCTATCGCTAAAATAGCAGGAGTTGAGTTATGCAACGCATACCGTGTACAATACGGCTGTAATTTTATTTCTGCCATGCCTACAAACCTGTATGGGCCGAACGATAATTACGACCCGGAAAAATCGCATGTATTGCCGGCCATGTTGCGGAAGTTCATTACAGCCAGGCGTGATCACTCACCTTCAGTTGAAATCTGGGGAACCGGTACGCCCAAACGGGAGTTTCTTCATGTAAACGATCTGGCGGAAGCAGCCGTTTTTTTAATGGATAAATACAATGAGAACGGGTTAGTGAATATTGGTGTTGGTCATGATATCAGTATCCTTGACCTTGCCCTTCTCATCAAAAAAATAGTAGGCTACACAGGAGAGATCGTGCTAAATACAGAAAAACCGGATGGAACACCCCGTAAACTCATGGATGTGAGTAAACTGCGTAATTTCGGATGGACGGCCCGCATTGGTCTCGAAGAAGGAATCACATCGGTTTACGATGAGATAAAAGATACTATTTTCTAACATCCTATACCGGGATCTATAACCTTCTGGGTATAACGTTACCAACTTCTGTTCCGGTTTCCACACTAACTGCTTTTCAATCAGAACTGTATATAATTCTTTATCTTACACTGGGTATTTTAACGCTGGTTTTATGAAAGATCGGATATTATATGTGACCCACTGAGGCGAAGCCATGTTTTTTTGAGCAGAATTGTCATCCATTATCAAAATTCAGATATTTATGATCATTATTTCTCATAGGGGATATTGGATAAAAGCAGTCGAAAAGAATACAGGAATTGCATTTAAACGGTCTTTTGAGATGGGCTTTGGTACCGAAACGGATATCAGGGACAGGAACGGCGATCTTGTGATTGCACATGATGCGGCTTCCTCTGAAAGTATAAGTCTTACTACTTTTTTTGACTATTATGGTCAGCACGATCTTTTGCTGGCGCTGAATATAAAAGCAGATGGTTTGCAAGAGAAGCTCCTTGAATATATTGAGGAGTATCGGTTGGATAATTATTTTGTATTTGATATGTCTGTTCCGGATACACTGCTCTATCTTAAAAAAGGTATGAATGTTTTTTGCAGGCAAAGTGAGTTTGAACCGATTACGCCCTTATACGATCAATGTAAAGGAGTTTGGCTGGACGCTTTTAATGGAACATGGTATGATGAAAGTGTTATTGCGGGGCATCTATCCCATAATAAAAAAGTAGCCGTGGTGTCTGACGAATTGCATGGAAGGGAGCATGCACAGCAATGGAAGATGTTGAAAGAAATGGAATGTGTCTATCATGAAAGCCTCGTCCTTTGCACAGATGTACCTGAAGAAGCAACTGAATATTTTAAACAATAACAGCATAGCTAAATGAGTAATAAAGTAAAAAAAATTATTGTTGATGTTGATGATACATTAACAGTACATGGTTCATCAGGCGATTATAGTGAAAAAGAACCCAGGCTGGAAGTGATCAAAAAATTGAACCTGTTCAGGGAAATGGGCTATGAGATCATTTTATATTCCGCGAGGAATATGCGTACGTATAACGGCGATATAGCCAAGATCAATATTAACACACTGCCCGTTCTAGTGCAGTGGCTCGAAAAATATAATATCGGGTATGATGGTCTTATCATGGGAAAGCCATGGTGTGGTGAAGAAGGTTTTTATATTGATGATAAAACTATCAGGCCGGATGAATTCATTAGGATGAGTGAAACGGAAATTCAGAAAACAATCGGCAATCAGTAATGGTAGCGATCATTTTATCCAGCAAGATCATTGAGAGTAATTTGAAAGTTGAGTTCGGCGACATCCTTCCTGTTGAGTTACCGATACAAAACAAGCAGTTGCTTACACACCAGATAGAATCGCTTGGTACGTTATGTGAAAAGGTTTATCTAACCATTCCAAAAGGTTACATATCCAATATCATCAATGATGTAACCCCAGTAGAAATGGATCCAGCTAGTAGTTTGATGGATGTATTCCGGGGAGTGAGCCGGCAATTTGGGGATTCTGAAAAGCTTTTTATTTATTATGGAGATTCTTTGTTCCTGGATATCCAGGGCATCAACCCTTCCGGTAATTATTTTTTTGTTCAAAAGCCTATCTATCAATATGGCTGGGGGCTCTCAAACGAAGAGGGGTTGGTACCTGCCGGTGGTATTATCATCGATAACCAGCTTTTTGCCAGATTGCTTGAGAATGTAAATAATTTTGATGAGTTAACGAATGCTATACAGCAAACGGACACTATCCTTTCATTCAGCAATTTTGAATGGCTTGATTTCGGTCACACGCTAACATATTATTACTCGCGCAAAAGATTTTTGGAGTCGCGGTCATTCAACCGGTTAAATGCGAGAGATGGATTTATTATCAAAAGCAGCAGCGATAAACTGAAGATGGCTTGCGAGTATGCATGGTTAGAAGAAGTAAAAAAAAGGATGCCTGCCAATGTTCCCTATGTTACGGGTTTGAATATATCCGGCAATGAAGCATCCTATTCTATCGAATATATCAACCATCCTATTTTAAGCGATATGTTCGTTTTCGGAAAGTTATCCGAAGATTTTTTTCTCGCAATATTGGGTTCCGTAAAAATAGTACTTCAAAAGTTCAGGAGTATTTCATTTGAAGGGCAAGTACAAACGGAAGCAATTTTTTTAGTTGAAAAGTTAAAGGAAAGACAGGAAGAGATCATCCAAATTACTGCCGATCTTCAGGAAGATCAGGCATACATCGGCAAGCTGCTCAAAGACAACATCGATTATTTCTCCGGTCAAAACAGCAAACTTGTGCCCATGCACGGAGATCTTTGTTTCAGTAATATCTTATTTAACTTTTCCACTTTTGAGCCGGTGCTGCTGGATCCGCGGGGATATACTTCGGCAAAAGAGGGAGCCTCTTTACTGGGGCCCGAAATGTATGATATCTATAAACTGGCACATAGCTATGTATTAGGCTACGATTTTCTGATAGCCGGTTTAGCGCACCACCCATTTTTTGAAAAAAAAGCGGTCAATAAACGGATGGATCAGTTCTGCGGCATATTTGAATCCGATAGAAAGGATGTTTGTATGGGGTTGAAGAATCTTTTTTTGTCGATGCTTCCCTTACATACAGGCGCAACAGGTAGACAGCATCACTTTATTAAAGTGCTGTATTTAATTGATGAGCTATGATAGTGATCACACTTGCAGGTGATGCAAGCAGGTTCTTTGCAGCAGGGTTCACAACTGTAAAGTATAAACTGCCTTTTCATGCTACAACAGTTATTGAATCTATCCTCAGCTTTATTCCCCGGGAAGAAAAACTGCTGATCGTTTTGAACAGGAAGTTTGGAGATGTTGCTTACTTTACTGAGTTGCTGCAGTCGATGAAATTCAGCAACTATCGTGCTGTTGAATTAGATAATACAAGGGGTCAATTTGAATCGGTGATAAAAGGATTGGAAGCGGCACCTGATTTCTGGTTGGGTAACGAGTTCCTGACAATTTTTAACGGAGATACGATACGGCGTTCAACCGATTGGTGTTTCAACGATTGCGATGGTTACATAGAAGTGTTTGAGGCGGAAGGCACACACTGGAGTTTTGTTGATGCAATCGGCTCAGTAACCCGGGTAACAGAAAAAGAAAGGATAAGTGCATTCTGTTCATCAGGGTTATATTTTTTCAAAACCATTGATATGGTGCTGGATAACATGGATACATACTTTGCCAGCACGGATAAAGAAATATACATCGCACCATTTTATAATTTTTTAATAAAAAAAGGATACCATGTGAGGAGTGGGCTTCTAGAAAAAGAAACCTTTATTTTTTGCGGAACACCTGGTGAATACGAGAGGTCCCTGGTAAAAAGCAATGGATCTAAAAAATAAAACTGTGATCAAAGCAATTATTTTCGACATGGATGGAGTGCTGATCAATGCCAAAGAATGGCACTTTGAAGCGCTTAACAAAGCCCTTTCCGTTTTTGGGAAAGAGATCAACCGGTATGATCACCTGGTAACCTTTGACGGGTTGCCCACAAAGAAAAAGCTGGAGATGCTCTCCATGGAAAATAATTTTCCATTTGGGTTGCATGATTTTGTAAATGAGTTGAAGCAGGAGTATACCATGCAGATCATTTACGCAAACTGTAAGCCGAGATTTGATCACCAGTATGCACTTTCGCGTTTAAAGAATGAAGGATACAGGTTGGTGGTTTGTTCAAATTCTGTCAGGAACACTGTTGATATCATGATGCAGAAGGCTGGTCTTTCGCAATACCTTGATTTCTTTTTGTCCAACCAGGATGTAGAGAAAGGGAAACCTTCGCCGGATATTTATCTGAAAGCTTTTGATCAGTTACAGCTATTGCCCGAAGAGTGCCTGGTACTGGAAGATAATGAGAATGGGATTAAAGCGGCTCTTGCGAGCGGCGCGCATCTTCTCAAAGTACGAGAGGTAAGCGATGTTACCTATTGGAATATCATTAATAAAATAAACGGCATCAATGCGTAATAAACTGAATATCATCATGCCGATTGCCAGTTCATCAGACTGGGCCGGCAATGCGGATTATATGTATCCCAAATATCTTGTTGAGATCAATAATAAACCGCTCATCGAGTATGTACTCGAAAATCTGTCCACCATTCAGGGAGAGGTAAATTTCTATTTCATCCTGAAAGAAGAGGATTGCCTTAAGTATCATATTGATAATATTGTAAAACTGCTTGTTCCGAATGCAACCGTGGTTATGCTTAAGAATAATACCAAGGGGGCGATCTGTTCTATACTGATGGGGATCGACCAGATAGCGCATGATGAAGAATGCCTGGTGGTAAACTCCGACCAGGTACTTGATGGCGACCTGATGGAGTATCTTTCTTTTTTCAGAAAGAAAAAAGCAGATGCGGGGATTCTTACATTCAATTCTGTTCACCCGCGTTGGTCCTATGCACTACTCGATGATCATACTGTTCTGCAGACTGCAGAAAAAAATCCTATCAGTAAACATGCAATGGTTGGTTTTTACTATTTCAGATCATTCAGCTTGTTTATAAAAGGAGCATTTACGGCTATTCTGAATGATGATAATACGAATGGTCAGTTTTATACATCCGCGGTTTTAAATTACCTGATTCTGCAGAACCTGAATGTGTTGCAGCATTCCATACCCAACGAGCAGCACCATTCATTCTATTCACCACAACGGATCAAAGAATTTGAACAGTATATGTTAAAGAAATAAAAATGACAATCAGTAAGCTCAATGAAATGACAGGCGGATGGTTCATTGGAAATTTTGAACCATCCTTATTCAATACCACCGATTTTGAAGTGGCGGTAAAGAGGTATAAAGCCGGTGATCAGGAAAAAAGTCATTACCATCAACAGGCTATTGAATTCACTGTTATACTTAACGGCGAAGTTGAAATGTCCGGTAAACGATATGTAGATGGGGATATCATTCGAATTGAAAAAAATGAGTCGACAGATTTTAAGGCGATCACAGATGTGGTAACAGTGGTTGTAAAGATGCCGTCTGTGGTCAATGATAAATTTATAACAGATGCGGGATAAGTTCACCCGAATATTGAAAACGCTTAAATTATGGGGCGTATATGCGTTTATTTATGGTAGATGGATAAAGGAGCGTACAAAACAACCCTGGGTACTTGGCAGGGCAGCATGTCTCGGAACAGATACGTATCCCATGCTGCATACAACGCTACCCCTGATCAATATTCAGAAAGGGCGGGTAGATTACCTTTGGCGCGTAAATAAAAAATTTCAAGGAGTAAAAGCGAAGGCAGCTAAAATTGTTCCTTACGTTAAACGTAATGATATTAAAGGACTGATCGTGCAGGAAGAATTTTCTGATCTATCCTTCAAACGTATCCCCGAGTTTGTATATATGGACTCCTATGCAGAGTTGACCGATCAATTGTTTGTCTCCAAAAAAAAAGATACTTCTTTCTGTTGCAATTATTCTGATCTTGACCCCTCCTTTAAAAAGGAGTTTATTGCCGAAGGTTTATTGCCGCTTAATGAGCTGATGGAACATTACCGCAACTTTTTTACATTGGTCAGGGAACGTTTCGGAAGTATTGATATCATTTTTATTCATTTTCCATGCAAGCTTGACCAACGGGAAGAATTTATTACAAGGCATTATACAATCAAAGAAGTGATAGCGGAGTTGAGCCATACATTTCAACCCTTCTTTGTATACGATGTACCTAATGATCAAGTGAAACACGCAGACAACGACAATTTCCCTTACCATTATCATGAAACGACTTATATGTATCTGCAGAATGAGATCAATAAAAACCATTTCGACCGATGAATATTGTAATTCCAATGGCCGGCAGGGGGAGCAGGTTTGAACTGGCAGGCTTTAGCAAGCCCAAACCCTTTATTGATGTTGCCGGCAAGCCCATGATCAGCCGGGTAATTGAGAATCTTTATTATCCTAACGCAAAGTATTACCTTATAGCAAGAAAGGAACACCTTGCAAACGAAAAAGAACTGGTTGCTTCTATCATGGAAGCCTATAATGTTGAATTCATTGAGATCGATAGTCTTACCGAAGGAACTGCCTGTACGGTATTATTTGCAAGGCGGTTTATTAATAACAACGAACCTTTATTAATAGCCAATTCTGACCAGCTGATAGATGGTTCAATAAAGGATTTCATCAACGACTGTTTCAGCAAAACACTGGATGGTTCTATACTATGTTTTAAAGATGTTTTCAAAAGCCCTAAGTGGTCCTTTGCAAAAACGGATGATAAAGGTCTTGTGACAGAAGTAAAAGAGAAAGTACCCATTTCAGATCTTGCCACTGTTGGAATTTATCTTTTTTCAAAAGGATCAGTATTTGTGAATGCAGCTATCGACATGATCGCGAGAAATGAACGGGTGAACAATGAGTTTTATACCTGCCCCGTTTACAATTATGCAATTGCGGATAATTACAGGTTTGGTACATACACAATACCGCAGTCAGCTATGCATGGCCTGGGTACTCCGGAAGACCTGGAGCTTTATTTAGTGGAAAACAAATCTGTATAGTGTCGAGAAAGAAAAAAGCGTTATCCGGTCTTTTTGCTGATATGGGTGGTATGCTGATTATTCAGTTGCTTTCATTGGCATTGATACCATTTTATTTAAAGTATTTATCACTTTCAGATTATGGATATTGGTTGGTGATCTCCTCTATTATAGGTTGGATTGGGCTGGCAGATTTTGGTATCGGGTTCGCAGTAACAAGATTTTTTATCAAAGCTGTCAGTGGCGTAAAGGAAAATAGTACTGTTAACCAGGTAGCCAATACCAGCCTTTTTCTCTTTTTAATCGTGTCGATTTTCTTTTTAGTGATAGGAGTCTCGGTCGCGCCATTTTTTAAGCAATGGTTTCATATTGACGATATTGTTTTTAAAACATTTTCAATTGCTTTTTTGATCACGCTGGTAAACAGTACGATCATGATACCCTTTGCCATGTTTAGTGGTATTCTGGAAGCAAAACAGAAAATAGCGCTTAACAGGAACATACAAACGCTTAGCCTTATAACACAGTTCATTTCAAGCATTGCATTTGTGTTGATCTATAAAAGTATTATCGGTCTTGCCTTGAGTTTATTAGCAGGAACTTTGGTCAGTTGTGTTTTACTTGTTTTTTTTGCCAGCAGGGAAATGAGTTTTAAGATTTCTCTGGCACAGATCAACAAAAAACTGCTGAAAGAGATTTTTACATTCGGAGGATATTTCCAGGTAGGACGAACTGCTAATACGATAGCCACCAGTACAGACAACCTTTTTATTGCTTCATATTTAGATGCCGGAAAAATACCGGTCTATAGCTTTACATCAAGATTGCCGGTACTTTTCTGTAATTCTATCGCAAGTAAAGTGCCCACATCTTTGTTTTCAGGTCTATCGCAGGTATTTGATCAGGGCGAAAACGTGCTATTTAAAACATCATTTAAAAAACTGTTCAGTATCATGCTAAGGTTGGCCTATTTTGCCAGCATCATGATCTTTTTTGTTAATGAAAAATTTGTGGGTCTTTGGGTCGGAAAAAGTAATTACGGCGGAAATACACTGAATATTATCTTTGTTTATTGGGTTTTTTTTGAAACGATGATACGTGGAACAGGCATTGTTATACATATTTTCGGCGACCTCAGGATGTGGGCCATTTCATCTGTCGTGGAATCAATTATTAATATAGGACTGAGTTTTTATTTTTTATATAGCGGCTTGGGAATTATAGGGCTTGCGCTGGCAACAGCCATCGCAAGAACATTGACACTAGGCATTTATTGGGCATGGTTCCTGGATAATAAACAGCTCCTGATTTTCAAAGAAATGATGATTGCTTTTTTAAAGAACCTGTTAGTGAATATTCCTTTATTAATAATCCTATATTGTTTATCCCGCATCATCCATTTTGAAAATGAAGTGTTTACAATCGCCATGTATATAGTTGCAGGAACCCTTATCAATATAGTTTGCTATGACTGGAAGATATTAAAGACAGCATTTCAGCAAAGATCGGTAAGCTCGATTTATCATTCCTATATGAAAAAATATTAAGCTGTTTAGTTTATGAGTCTTCATGCCTGCATTCTTATACAGGGTCCTTTGATAACCTTTGGCCAAGGACCGAATATTAATCTGAAAGGATTCAGATCATATGATTGTGTGATTGAGAATACATTATTGATACTGGCAAAAGGAATTACACCTGTATTATGTATTTGGTCTGCCGACACTGGCACAGCTGAATATAGTTCGCTGGAAAGATTTTATAAAGAAAAGGGGTTATCAATACTGATCGTTGATATTCCAGCTAAGAAAGATCCTGATCATCGGTATAAACATCATTTCGCCATCTATAGCGGATTGGAATATTGCAGAGCAAATTTCGACTGTACATTTTTTGCAAAAATAAGAACGGATCAGCATATTACAGAAGTTGTTCTGGATGAACTGATGGAGCGATCAACCTCGGCTAAATTGCTTATTTCAGAGTTGATGCCTGATAATAATTTTTATATGGGTGATTTTGTATACGCAGGTAAATACGATACCATGAAACGTTACCTGCAGAGTCAGCTTTTTGATAACCAAGATCAGGTAAAGTATTCAACTATAGGAACAGATCTTGGACTCAATTATTATAGAAGCTGGCATAAAGTTTCAAAATGGAAACTGATACTGAGTTACCTTTTTGCAAGCAAGGAATCAACAAAATTGTGGGGCTCATTTATTAATAGCCACCTGGTAACTTTATCTGTTGAGAGCTGGGTTACTATAAAGTGGCGGGATAAGAAAATGACAGATGTTGTGAACCCGGATAATTTCCTGTTTGTTTCCGGAGAAGACAAAGTTGAGCTTATTGAAAGTAGAGGTCTGTCTAAGCATATTTATTATGTGAAAGGGAAGTATAAGCGTCTTGCTAAAAAAGTAGCGTTGAAATTGATCGGTAAATAATATGGGCAATAAGCTAATTGTTTTTTTAGGAAAGCTGATTAACAGGTTCTTTTCTTTTCACACCAGCTTTATGTTGCGCGAAAAGAGATTTGATCCTGAACTGCTTCAAATTTGTTATGCGGCTTATCCCGAAAGAGATCTTGCTTTCGCGATAGTAATGCAGGGTCCTGTTATTTCGCTCAATAGTTTCACCTATGAAACCTTGAAATTATACAGGCATGTTTATCCGAATATTACGATCATACTTTCAACATGGAAAGATGAGAACACTGAGGAGCTTGAAAAAATAAGAAGATTGGATGGTATAGCGATTATTGAAAATAGTAAACCGGCTTTTGCAGGTATCGGCAACATCAATATGCAGATTACTTCTACAACACCTGGAATCATGCGTGCCCGTGATCTCAAGGCCACTTATATCCTGAAAACAAGAACAGACATCAGGCTATGTAAGAGCATTGATTTTCTTTATTTTCTATTGTACAGGTCGCATCAGTTTGCGACAGATAAGATGCAATTATTGAAGCAAAGACTTGTGGTCTTTAACGTTAATATGTTTAAAGTAAGACTCTATACCATATCAGATCTTACCATGTTTGGTCATGTAGATGATATGATTAATTATTGGAACGTTCCAATAGATGATATGATGAAAGCGGATACTTTTTCTTTTGAAGAATTATACAAATCAAGGCTTGGGGAATTCTATTACACAGATCTTTTTTTTAAAAAAATGAATTTTTCACCTATTGCAACAACTGAAGCGTATAACGAAGCATTGGTAAAATTCTTTGCGGTAACCGATCTGGAAGAAGTGGATCTTTTTTGGTATAAATACAGGTATTATATGGAAGGTAGATCCCGGTATAATAACCTGGATACCTTTTCTGCAACCAATATTACGTGGACCTATGGTAAATGGCTCACTTTATTTAAAAATGATAATTGATCACTGATGAAATCATTTTTTAAACAAATTTATTTTGGTGTAAAAAAAATATTCGGCATAGATCTGCTGGTCTTCCTAAACACCATCTTTTCATTGCCTTGGTTTATTCGTACCTATTTCCGGTTCAGGAAGGAGCTGTCACTAGCTGGTGATACCGTTCCTGTGACATTGAACATGCAGTTAGATGACAGGCGGGAAGGAAATGGTTCACTCAATACCCATTATTTTCAACAGGATCTGTTGGTTGCACAATACATTTATCGTGCATCTCCTGTAAAACATGTAGATATAGGATCGCGGGTTGATGGATTTGTGGGGCATGTGGCCAGCTTCAGGGAAATTGAAACGCTTGATATAAGACCACAAACCAATGAAATCGACAATATCAGGTTTGTTCAGCTGGACCTAATGAGTATGGAAAATTCATACGAAAATTATTGCGATTCCGTTTCTTCCCTTCATGCCTTTGAGCATTTTGGTCTTGGGCGGTATGGTGATCCAATCAATATTACAGGGCATTTGCTTGCTTTCAGCAATGTTTATCGGATGCTGAAAAGCAATGGTATATTCTATTTTTCAACACCTATCGGGCCATACAGAGTTGAGTTTAATGCACACCGCGTTTTTTCCATCGGGTTTCTTATCGAAAAAGTATTTAAAGACAAATTCAACATCGAGCGTTTTTCTTATATAGATGATAAAGGAAGGCTTCATAAAGATGTTGCATTAAATGAAGAAAATATAGAGAATAGCTACGGGTGCAATTTCGGCTGTGGAGTGTTTGTGCTTAGAAAAACAATCTAATCTTATTTTGGCGAACAAAAAGATCACTGTAATCCTGAAAGGAGGGCTGGGAAACCAGATGTTTCAATATGCATTTGGAAAAGCATTGGCGAAAAAAAGTAATGCAGCGCTGGTACTCGATACCATATCAGGATTTAAACGGGATAAGATATATAAGCGGCGTTTTGGCTTGAATATATTTAATATACCCGCACTTGTTACTATAAAAAGATCCATTAGTCTCTTCTACCTATTTGAACTTATTCTTGAAAAAATTAAAACCACTAGCAGGAATATCATACCGAGATTCTACGGTTTATATATTAAGGATACAGGAACTCCCTTTATTGAAAATGTATTGAACGTCCCTGCAGACAGCAATGATATTCTGGTCGATGGCGCATGGCAGAACGAAAAATATTTTGCGGAGATTGAACAAGAGCTTTATCGAACGTTTGCCATTCAGCAGAATTTTAACGCTTATACTTCATTGGCAAAACAACTTTCGGCGAACAATGCGGTTGCCATCTGTATCAGGTTATTTGAGGAGATGCCGGGCTCCGATAAGTTGGGCGTAGGTGGTTTTACCGGGTTCGATTTTTATACTCGGGCAGCGGAGATATTCTGCAGGGAAATTAGCGGAGTACATTTTTTTGTATTCGCCACAACCAGCACTTCTTTAAAAGACAAAATTGTTTTGAGTGGCCAGGTAACCTATTTAACAGGTGATGAAGGCTTCTCTGACGAGGCATTATCACTCTGGCTTCTTTCGCATTGCAGAAACCAGGTAATAGCGAACAGCTCTTTTTTTTGGTGGGGGGCATGGTTAGCTGAAAAAAAGAATTCGTCTGCAAAAATCATAGCCAGTCAATTGTTTCCCAACCAGGAAACGGTTCCTGAAAGATGGAGAACTGAATGGAAGAATATTTATCATGAGTGATCCAAAGGTTTTACATGTTATCCAGGAGGTGCCAACACCTCATAACAATGTACTATTAAAAGAATGTAAAAAGATACCCGGTATCAGGCTTATAGTATGGTATAACCAGATTTCTTTTAAAGGGCATGGATTTACAGATGAGCTGGCGTACGAGATTACTGAACCTTCTATCTATAAAAAAAACGGTATTGATTTCAAATTGCTATTTCGGTTTATTTTCAAGAAAGAAAGGTTTTTGATGGTAGGCTGGTCCAATTCAACTACCCGTTCGATACTTATCAGTTCTTTCCTGTTCAGAATACCGCTCAACATGTGGTTTGATATGCCAAATGATGCAACAGCCCGTGGGAGTATTAAAAACGCCCTTCGGAATGTTTTTTATTTGCTCGCGAGGCTCGCGCCTGTTAAAGTGTTTTGTGTGGGAAATGCAACGGTTAACTATTTTATAAAAAGAGGGTTTGCCTCTACACGTCTGGTTAATCTACCTATATTTATCGATGTACAAAACGATAAACAGTTTTATACTGCTTCATCTGCTGAGCTTCAGCAGGAAATAGGTTTCATAGATTCTGAATTTAATATTTCTGCAGGAAGTCGGTTGCTGTTTGAGAAAGGGTATGATCTTTTGGTGAGGGCCATTCATTTATTGCCGGAGCATATCCGGGAGAACAGCAAAGTATATATTATCGGGAAAGGCGAACAGGAGAAGCAACTTGCCAACCTTGTAAACGAGTTGGGATTGCAGGATCGCATCAAAATGTTAGCCTGGCTTCCAACAACATCCTTTATGTCATTGATAGCATTGTGTGATGTTTTTATTCACCCTGCCCGCTTTGATGCTTTTGGCGGAACTATATTTGCTATGAGTGTAGGCACACCTGTAATTGGATCAACAACGGCAGGTGCCGCTATCGACAGGATAGAAGAAGGAAAGAATGGGTATCTGTATGAATCAGGCGATATTCAACAACTTGCCAACCATATTACCTGGTGTTATGAGAATAGAAGTGGTGTATTGAAAGAAATGGGTATCAAGGCAAGAAAAACAGCTTTGCAATGGACACCTGAAAACGGGGCTATGATCATATTAAAAAACTGTATCTGAGATGAGTGCCGATCGTGTGGTATTTACAAAGACCGGTGTTAGTGATTTCCGCTTGCGTAGTATTGGTGAAGGAGACCTCGAAGACTTACGTACATGGAAGAACAGGAATAGCGAGTTCTTTTTTTTGAAAACGGATATTACACCTGAACAGCAATCCAATTGGTACCTGCAATTCCTGCAGAGAGCAGATGACCATATGTTTATTGCGGAAGAATACCTGCATAACACCTGGCAAAAGGCGGGATGTATGGGTTTCAGGTTATTGCCCGAAGAAGACACCGTAGATGCTTATAATATTATGCGCTTTCAGAAAAAAGCTGAGATGGTACAAAGCATGGCTGTTATGTTTACAACCATGTTGCGGTATGCATCGGATCAACACCCTGGTTTCAGCCTGTCTGTTAAGGTGCTCAAAACCAATCCCGCTATCGAATGGTATACAGCCAGGATTGGTTTCAAGTTAACAGCGGAAAAAGATACCTGGAATTATTATGAGTTGGATAGGTCTTCAATAGCAGGCATTATGCTTACATATTTATAAAAAAAACAGTATGATAAATGTATTCGGTTCCAAAGTTGGAAAGGAAGAAATAGAAAGTGTAGCAGCCATCATGGAAAGCCAGTGGATGGGTTTTGGCAAAAAGGTAAATGAGTTCGAAGAAAAATTTTCGGCAAAATTTGGTGTTGAAAATTTTGCCATGGTCGACAGTGGCTCAAATGCGCTTTTCCTTGCGGTTTCATTGTTAAAGCTCCCAAAAGGTTCTGAAGTGATCCTGCCATCCTTTACCTGGGTTTCTTGTGCACAGGCCATCTTGCTGGCAGGTTGTACACCTGTTTTCTGCGATGTGGATATACGGACCATGAATGTTACGAAGGAAATGATAGAACCGCATATCAATAAAAATACCGGAGCCATTATGATCGTGCACTATGCCGGCAAGCCGGTGGATATGGATCCAATACTTGAACTGGGATTGCCCGTTATTGAAGATGCGGCACATGCGGTTGATTCATTTTACAAAGGGCGTTATTGCGGAGGTATAGGAACAGTAGGCATATACAGTTTTGATGCAGTAAAAAACCTTACAACCGGGGAAGGTGGCGGTATTGTAACAAAAGAAAAAGAAATGCTTGAGCGTGCGAAGATGATGCGCTATTGCGGCATTGGTAAATCAGGCTTTGACGCGGCAGTATCCAATGCAAAAGGAAAGGACAGGTGGTGGGAGTATAATATATCCGAACCCTTTATTAAAATGCTTCCCACCAATATAGCGGCCTGTATTGGGCTTGGCCAGCTCGAAAAATTGGATGATCTGCAGGCACACCGAAAAAAAATATGGGAGCGTTACCAGGAAGGTTTTAAAGCGGTAGACTGGATCATCACACCGGTAGATGCGGAAGCTCATGAAAAACATTCTTATTTTACCTATGTTATCCGCATAGAAAACCGCGATGAGCTGGCAAAATATCTTTTAGATAACGGCATTTATACAACACTCCGCTATCATCCGCTTCACCTGAATGCTTTATATAAAAGCAAGATTTCTTTGCCCAACTCCGAACAGCTGAATGAAGATGCATTAAGTATACCACTTCATCCCAACCTTACCATGGAACAGGTAGAATATATCATTGATAAGATCATTGCATTTAAATAAAAGCCAATGGACATACGCACAATTATCCATAAAAAATTTATCACCAAAGACAAACATGGCACAGAGAACGGTTACCTGGTGCCCATCTACAATATGCATGATGGCTTTTTTGATAAAGGCAAAGAACCACAACAGGTATATCTTACTTCTGTAAAGCCATCAGCAGTAAAAGGACCGCATCTTCATTTTATACGTACAGGTTTCTTTACCTGTATCAAGGGCAATATCCGGGTAGTATTAAAAACAAAAGAAGGATACCAGGAGTTTTATAGTGGAGAAGATCATAACTATCTGTCAATAGAAGTGCCAACAGGGGTGCCGGCTGCCATGCAGTGTTTGGGTAATGAAGAAGCGATGATGCTGAATATGCCAAATCCGGCGTGGACACCCGATATGAATGACGAACACGAGGCCGATTTCAGCGATTTTAATTTTGATAAATTCTAGGATTGGATAAAAAATTAAAAATCGTAGTAGCGGGAGAATGGAATGCTGATATCTATGAAAAAGCAATTGCGTCTGCTTTTTCTGAATTAGGAAATACCGTGATCCCTTTCCGTATAGCTTCATTTTTTAAAAACGTTATCGGAACAGGGGGGAATGGCAGAAAAACTGGTATCGCAAAAGCTATCTGGTATAAGATTCAGTATAAATACATAAAGGGCCCTACTATTTCGCGGATCAATAAAGCGTTTTTACAATTGATCCAGCAGGAAAAACCGGATATAGTATTTATCTACCGCGGAAATTATTTTTTTCCTGCTACCATACGTAAAATAAAAAGCCTGGGTGCCGGAAGGGTCTTTGTTTATAATAATGATGATCCTTTTGGAATAAAGCATCCCTCATATTTGTGGAAATATTTTATAAACGGGTTGGCTGGCTATGATCATATTTTTTGCTATCGCGAAAAGAATATACAGGATTGCAGAGCGTTAGGATTTAATAATACCTCATTACTTCGTTCCTATTACCGCAAGGAAGAAAATTTCCCGCTGGAAAATATTACAGATAACCGCTATAAAAAATCAGTCTGTTTTATAGGCCATTACGAAGATGATGGGCGAGACGATACTTTGCGATATCTGATTGAGAATGGCGTACCCCTTAAACTATATGGCACACTTTGGGAAAGGTCAAAGCATTATCTTTTCTTTTTAGAATACATGCAGGATCAGATCCTGCCATTATATCAGGATTATAATCTGTGTATCAACAGTAGCCTTATATGCCTTGTATTTCTTTCGCGTTTAAATAATGATACCTATACGAGACGGTGTTTCGAAATACCCGCAACAGGAACATTTATGCTTTCTGTTTATACGGATGATCTTAACAGCCTTTTTAAAGAAGGAGTAGAAGCCGAATACTTTCGCGATAAAGAAGAGTTGCTAAGTAAAACAGTATACTACCTTACTCACCAGGAAGAAAGAGAAAAGATAGCACAGGGGGGATATGCCAGGTTGCTGTCGGATGGTCACGAAGTTATTGACCGTGCCCGACAAATCCTTCATACTTACTATACTACGTTTTAATGGGTAGCATGGATAAAATTTAATTGTGTATGTGTGGCATTTTTGGAAAGATAGACATCAGGCATAGCCAGTTTAAGAACGAAGCAGTATTGACTGCTGCGCTGGATACCTTGCAACACAGGGGGCCTGATGGTGGCTATCATTGGTTTGATAAAACAGGAAGGATTTTTTTTGGGCACCGGCGTTTATCGATAATTGATCTTTCTAATTCGGCTAACCAGCCAATGCATGATACCAATGGGAACGTGATCATATTCAATGGAGAAATTTATAATTACCAGGAACTAAAGGAAGCGCTTAGATTAAAAGGACACCAGTTTACAACTGCATCCGATACGGAAGTAATATTGAAGGCCTATACTGCCTATGGAGCCGGATTCGTTACTCATTTGAACGGGATGTTCGCTTTGGCAATATATGATGCGGCAGCAGAAAAAGTGATTTTTGCACGGGATCGGGCAGGTGAAAAGCCTCTTTTCTATTATCAAAAAGAAAACAACTTTGTATTTGCTTCTGAACTCAAAGCGATATTGGCAGATCCTTCTTTTGAGAGAAAGATTGATGCGGACGCATTGGATTGTTTTTTAACCTTCGGATTTGTGCCGGGTGATAAGTGTATTATTAAAGGGGTAAAAAAATTGCCGCCTGCACATACACTAACATTTGATCTTGCCACCGCAACAGCAACAGTTGTCAAATACTGGCAGCTTCCGGAATACATTTCGTCGGGGCAGAGCGATGATGAACTGCAAACTGAATTTGAAGGATTGTTAGCCGATGCAGTATCTAAACAATTGGTTGCAGATGTACCGGTGGGTGTATTGCTAAGTGGAGGAATAGATTCCAGTTTAATTACTGCCATGGCTGTAAGGGCCAAGCCTGACATCAAAACATTCAATATCCGCTTCCCCGGGCATAAGCAATTTGATGAAACGGGGCATGCCCGCCTCATCGCTCACTATTTTAAAACAGATCATGTAGAACTTGAAGCGTCGGAGATAGCTGTAGATGTACTTGATTTATTGGCAAAGCAGTATGATGAACCCATCATCGATTCATCCATGATCCCAACATATATGGTGAGTAAACTCATCAGGCAGTATTGTACAGTTGCTTTGGGAGGTGATGGAGGTGATGAACTCTTTGGAGGATATGGGCATTATAACAGGCTTTTATGGCTGGAACAAAAAGCAGGATGGATACCGCAAAGTATCAAAGGACCTGTTTCCAATCTTTTATCGGGGTTGATGCCTGATGGATTAAAAGGTAAAAACTGGATCCGCAGTTTCGGACAGGATCTGAACACAGGATTACCGATGATCAATACCTTTTTTGATAAAGATATGCGGAGGAAGCTAACAGGCGCAGAACAGCTTTCGGCCGAATCGATCAGGGCGGCGAGTATTCCAGCGGATACCGATTTACTGCAACGGGCCACACGCATGGATTTTGAAAATTACCTGGCAGAAGATATATTAGTGAAGGTTGACAGGGCGAGTATGCTTTGCTCGCTCGAAATAAGGGCCCCTTTCCTCGACCATCGTGTAGTTGAATTTGCATTTGGAAAAGTTCCCACTTCGCTTAAAGCAGGAACTGAGCAGAAAAAAATATTCCTGAAGAAATTATGCAATAAAATATTGCCTGCGGAATTTGATAAAACACGAAAGCAGGGTTTTTCAATTCCATTGGCAACCTGGCTCAAAGAAGGACCGTGGCTTACGTATTTTAAAGAGATTTTGCTCGAATCACCTGGCAATCTTTTTGATAAAAAGGCGGTCATTCAATTGCTTGATGATCAGCAGCGCGGTTTTGCCAATAGCGAAAAATTATTTTCCCTCGTACTCTTTGAACTATGGAGAAAGCGCTATGGCCTTACTTTATAATACACAACTTTATCTATCCTGATGGCCATAATTGGTATTGATGCAACCAATCTTAGTGCGGGTGGCGGTATCACACACCTGAAAGAGATACTGGCTGCTGTTGAAGATCCGGGTGTATGGGGGTTTGAAAAGGCATTTGTGTATGCGTCTGAGCAAACACTTCAGCAATTGCCGGAAAAGATATGGTTGATAAAAAAAACTCACCCTTTGCTTAACAGGGGATTGATCGCAAGGAGCCGGTATCTTTTCTTTCATTTCATGAACATTTTGAAAAAGGATAACTGTGATATTCTTTTCAATCCCGGTGGTGGCTATACCGGATCTTTTCGTCCCTATGTTACCATGTGCCAGAATATGCTGGTATTTGATGCTAAGGAACGCGCACGGTATCGGTATACGCGTATATACTGGCGTTTAAAATTGCTGGAGATCATGCAAATGACCAGTATGCTGAATGCCGGGGGAGTGATCTTTATATCTGCGTATGCAAAAAAGTATGTTACTGCAAAGGCGAAACTGAAAGCTGAACGGGTTACAAAGATCCATCACGGAATAGCAGAACGTTTTTTTGAAACCGTTAAACCCCAGCAGAATATATCAGCGTACTCAGCCCACAAACCCTACACCCTTTTATATGTATCCATCATCGATCTCTATAAACATCAATGGCAGGTGGCTGTTGCGGTTCATCGTTTGAGAACGGAAGATGGATTCAACATCCGTTTAGAACTGGCCGGGCCCGCTTATCCACCTGCGAAGAAGAAACTGGATGATGTAATAGCGGCAACCGGCAGCGGAGCCTATATTCACTATAATGGTAACCTGCAGTATGAAGAATTGCATAAAATGTATCACCAGTCAGACGCATTTGTATTTGCCTCTTCCTGCGAGAACATGCCCAACATTTTATTGGAAGCGATGAATGCAGGATTACCCATAGCGGGTTCTGACAGGAACCCGATGCCTGAATTTTTAAAAGATGCCGGGTGGTATTTTGACCCGGAAGATGCAGATAGTATTTACAACGCGCTGAAGCAAATGATAACAGACCCGGTAGCAAGAGAAGCAAATGCACATAAGGCACAGCAGTATGCCGGTGCTTACAACTGGCAAAAATGTGCCAGTGAAACTTTTGCCTTTTTACAGTTAACAGAAAAGAACGGTCGATAGTATGTGTGGCATCCTCGGAAGTATCAGTAATACATTTTCTTTTTCAAAAAGCAGTCTCGATTGCCTTGCTCACAGAGGTCCGGATGATGAAGGGATCTTTTTTGAGAAACCGGTTATGCTGGGTCACCGCCGTTTGGCCATTGTTGATCTCAGCGAGAACGGTCACCAACCGATGGTTTCTGCCGATGGCAATTATGTATTGATCTATAATGGCGAAATATATAACCACCTCGATATCCGGCAGGATCTTTTACAAAAAGGTTATGTGTTTCGCTCCGGTTCTGATACGGAAACACTTTTATATGCTTTTATTGAGTATGGCACATCTGTTCTTGAAAAATTAAATGGAATTTTTGCTTTTGCTATATATGATAAGCAACGCCAAAAGGTTTTCATTGCGCGCGATCATTTTGGTGTAAAGCCTTTATATTATTACCAGGATACAAATGGTTTTGCTTTTGCGAGTGAGCTGAAAGTATTCCGCTCATTGCCCGGCTTTGATGCTTCTATTGATACAACAGCCCTATTCTACTATCTGCAGGTGTTATATGCTCCCGGCGAATTAACACCTTATAAAAATGTACGAAAATTATTGCCCGGCCATTTTATTGAATATAATATCAGCTCTGCGTCTTTTTCTACCCATTCGTATTACCATATTCAGTTTACTGAAACAGATACTCACTTCACAGAGCAGCAGTGGGCTGAACAACTGGAGCAGAAACTGTTAAAAGCAGTTGACAGGCAGTTAATGAGTGATGTGCCGGTAGGCTATTTTCTTTCGGGCGGACTGGATTCCAGTTTAATTGTGGCACTATCGAAAAAATCAGGCAGATCAAATAAACAGCTAAACTGCTTCACCATCGCCACCGGAAAGGATATGCAGCGCGAAGGTTTTTCAGATGATGAAATGTATGCAAAGAAAGTAGCGGATCATTTAGGTGTTAAGTTATATGTACATACAACTAACAGCTCTGTTCTCGATGACTTTGATAAATTTATCTGGCAGCTTGATGAGCCGCAGGCCGATCCCGCTCCATTTCATGTGTATACGATAGCAAAAGCTGCCCGGGACAATAATATTAAAGTATTATTAGGAGGTACAGCAGGAGATGATATTTTTTCAGGATACCGCAGACACCAGGCTATCAGGTTTGAAAAATATTTTAACCTGGTATCACCGTTTCTTGGCACCGCTGTAAGAAATATTGCCGGTCATTTTGATACCGGCAATCCTGCAGTGAGAAGAATACAGAAACTCACAGAAGATATCGGCAAAAATAAAGCCGATCGCTATGCAGGTTATTTTATGTGGATGCGGGAAAAAAACATAAAGGATCTTTTTGTGCCGGATATCAGCCGGTCATTACAAAATGAAGTATTACCCGTAGAATATTTTAAGCAGCTCCTCAACCAACTTCCGGCCAATACACCGGACCTGAACAAATTGCTTTACCTGGAATTGAGAACATTTTTACCCGATCATAATCTTAGCTATACAGATAAGATGAGCATGGCTGCAGGCGTTGAAACACGCGTGCCGTATCTCGATACTGAATTGGTAGCATTTGCCAATAGTATGCCTGTTGGGTTAAAGATGAAAGGAAATACAACGAAGTACCTCTTGAAAAAAGTAGCCGAAAAATATCTTCCATCCGAAGTGATCTATCGGCCCAAAACGGGCTTTGGCGCTCCGGTAAGACAGTGGATTAAGAATGATATGAAAGCCATGATCGCTGAAAGGCTCAGTGTTACTGAAATAAAGAAAAAAGGATATTTTGATGCACAGGCGGTTCAGAAAATGATAGCCGAAAATCAAAATGGTAAAATAGATGCATCATATACCATCTGGTCGTTGCTCGCCATCGACAGTTGGATAACACAGTTTACAAATGAATGATCAGGTAGAAGGAAAAGAACAGGTGAAAGAATTTTGGAACGAGGCTGCCTGCGGTGAGGAATTGTACCTCAAAGGGGATACCGAAAAAGAGGCTTTCACCAACCAGGCAGCACAGCGGTACACTTTAGAACCCTATATCATCAATTTTGCCGACTTCGCAAACGCGAATGGAAAGAAAGTATTGGAAATAGGCGTGGGTCTTGGCGCAGACCATCAACGTTTTGCTGAAGCCGGCGCTATCCTGTATGGTATTGACCTTACGGAAAGGGCCATCGCCAATACTGAAAAGAGATTACAATTGTTTGGTCTTCGGTCACAATTATCTACAGGTGATGCAGAAGAACTTGCATTTGAAAATAATATGTTTGATAAAGTGTATTCATGGGGAGTGATACACCATAGTCCCGATACCCCAAAAGCCGTAAAAGAAATTTACCGGGTTTTGAAACCTGGTGGCGAAGCAAGTGTGATGATCTATCATAAAAAAAGTATGGTTGGGTATATGTTATGGTTACGGTATGCACTTTTAAAAGGCAAACCTTTTATGTCTTTAAAAGAAGTGTATGATAAATACCTCGAAAGTCCCGGCACAAAAGCATATACTGTAGCAGAAGCCAAAAATATGTTCGCAACTTTTACAACTGTCGATATACAAACAAGATTAACCCATGCCGATCTGCTTTCCTCATCAGCCGGGCAGCGGCATAAAGGACTGACGCTGGCAGTCAGCAGAAAATTATTCCCGCGATCCATCATCCGGAAACTTTTACCCGGTCATGGATTATTTATGCTGATTAAAGCTGTTAAATAGAAACGTTATCGTGCTAACAACTAACATCTAACATCTCATGAAACAAATCATACAGGATCTTAAAAAAGGCAATACCCTGCTCGAAGAAGTACCGGCACCATTGGTGCGTAAGGGGCATGTGCTGATTAAAACACACAGAACCCTTGTGAGCCTTGGCACAGAGAAAATGCTGGTTGAGTTTGGTAAGAGCAATCTTATCAGCAAAGCAATGCAGCAACCAGACAGGATAAAACAGGTGCTGGATAAGATGCGAACGGATGGAATATTGCCTACGCTGGAAGCGGTGTTTAATAAATTAGATACACCATTGCCATTGGGCTATTGCAATGCGGGTGAAGTGATTGGAGTGGGAGAAGGGGTAACCGGTTTTTCTATTGGCGACCGTGTTGCGAGTAACGGTCATCATGCCGAGATTGTTTGTGTGCCCAAAAACCTTGTGTCGCTCATACCGGATAATGTTACTTACGAAGAAGCTGCCTTTACCGTGATCGGATCTATTGGTTTGCAGGGAATACGACTGGCAGCGCCTGCTATCGGGGAAACCATTGTTGTAACGGGACTGGGATTGATAGGATTGATCACAGCAGAATTACTGGTAGCGAACGGATGCAGGGTCATTGGTTTTGATCCGGATGAACAGAAAGTAGGGCTTGCCAAACAACGCGGAGTGGCCGCTTTTAATGGCTCATTGGTTGATCCGGTGAAAACAGTTGAGGAATTAACAGGAGGGATAGGATGCGACGCAGTGATCATTACAGCATCTACACAAAGCCATGAAGTGATCAGTCAGGCCGCACAAATGAGCAGGCAAAGAGGAAAGATCATTTTAGTGGGTGTGGTAGGATTGGATATTAAAAGAGCTGACTTCTATAAAAAAGAATTGAGCTTCCAGGTGTCCTGTTCTTATGGGCCAGGGCGGCATGATGAAAGTTATGAGCAAAAAGGAATTGATTATCCCATTGGATATGTGCGGTGGACGGAGCAAAGAAACTTTGAAACCGTTCTGCAGGCCATATCACGCAAACAACTCAAGGTAACGGATCTCGTTACAGGAAGGTTTGCGCTCGATAATTATTCGACTATCTATCATGATATGTCAGGCGGATCAATCGCTTCCGTGATAGAATACCCTGCAGGCGCTGCCGAAAAGGAAACGGTTGTAAGCGTAAAGCAATATGATACGCGTCCCTCAAAAGGAGTGATCGGTATCATTGGTGCGGGCAATTTTACTGCCATGACATTACTGCCAGCGTTAAAAGGTACCGGCGCTCATTATAAATATATATCGAGTGCAGGTGGCCTCACTGCAAAATCATTGGCCGGTAAATATGGATTTGAGTTCAGTACAACTGATAACAACGCAATCTTCAAAGATCCGGAAGTGGATCTGGTGATGATCACCACAAGGCATAACCAACATGCCGGAGCAGTGATAGAAGCCTTAAAGGCAGGTAAAAATGTGTTTGTTGAAAAACCGCTTGCGATCAATAAAACAGAGCTGGCATCGATCATTGAAACATACCGCGGCCTGTCGAAGCCGCTATCTGTTAATGTTGGGTACAACCGCCGTTTCTCACCTTTTATTCAGAAGGCACATGAATTGATCGGTGTAGCTGTAACCCCCGTTAATATGATCGCTACGGTTAATGCCGGCTATATTGATGCAAGTGTATGGGTACACGATATGCAGACAGGCGGTGGAAGGATCATTGGAGAAGCCTGTCATTTTGTAGACCTGATGATCTATCTCAGTGGCAGTAAAGTAAAAAGGGTATTCATGAGTGCACTAGGCACTCAACCCGAAGTAAATACAGATAATGCCATCATCACTTTACAATTTGAAAATGGTTCGCAGGGCGTGATCAATTATTTTTCAAATGGTAATAAAGAAGTATCAAAAGAAAAGATCGAAATATATACACAGGGAAGAATACTGGTTATCGACAATTTCCGTAAAATGACAGGTAGCGGTTTCAAAGGATTTTCATCCTATTCAAAAAGGCAGGACAAGGGCCATAAAGAGCAGTTCCAAAAGCTTATTAAACAGGTTAAAGAAGGAGGTCCCCCTATTATACCTTTTGATGAACTGATCAATAGCACAAGCGCTGTTTTGTCTGCGATAGAAAGCCTGCAAAAAGACGCATGGATAACGGTATAGTCTATCATTCACTACTCACCAATCACTAAGATGAAAGTTACCCTTGTTGCCGGCGCACGCCCAAATTTTATGAAGATCGCCCCGATCATTGACGGGATCCGTAAGGCGCAATCCGGCAATAAAAAAATATACTTCCGGCTGGTACATACCGGGCAGCATTATGATAAGAATATGAGCGGTAATTTTTTTGATGAGCTGGGTATCCCTGAGCCTCATGTGAACCTTGAAAGTGGTGGGGGCACACAGGCAGAGCAGACAGCAGCTATCATGATAGCTTTTGAAAAGGAACTGGAAGCTCATCTGGCAGACCTTGTAATGGTAGTGGGAGACGTTACCTCTACACTTGCCTGTTCTATTGTAGCAAAAAAAATGTGTATTGATGTTGCACATGTTGAAGCAGGGATACGTTCGGGAGATGTAACCATGCCTGAAGAAATCAACAGGATCGTAACGGACGCGATCACTGACCTGTTCTTTACTACATCGGTATCTGCAGGAGAGAATCTCCGAAAATTTGGCGTAAAAGAATCGCAGATACACTTCGTGGGTAATACAATGATCGATACTCTGTTAAAGAATCGTTCGCGTTTCTTTGCACCGCCAATTTGGGAAGATGCCGCACTTTCGAAAAAAGAATATTTCGTGGTCACCTTACATAGGCCCGGAAACGTGGATGAAGAAAATACACTCAGGCTTTTAATCGAAGAGATACTGGCACATGCAAAAGGGCTGCCGGTTATTTTTCCTGTACACCCGCGCACTGCCAAAAACCTGAAAAACATAGGTATTACCGCCGCCAATCTTTACATGATAGAGCCGTTGGGATACCTGTCCTTTAATTACCTGGTTGAAAATTGCAAAGCTGTTATTACAGACAGTGGCGGCATTACAGAAGAAACAACCTTGATGGGCGTTCCCTGCATTACACTTCGTAATTCAACTGAGCGACCGGAGACGGTAACACTTGGAACCAATGAATTGATTGGCACCTCACCATCGGCTATCGGCCCATATATGCAGAAAATATTTTCAGGTGAATGGAAAAAAGGAAGCATTCCTCCTTTGTGGGATGGCAGAACGGCCGACAGGATCATCGACGTTATCATTCAATACCATGCGACTAAAATTTGAGAAAGATCGCACTATATATTAATACCCTGCGGCATCTGAAATGGATCCAGATACGTTACCGGGTGATTTACCGGTTGCGACAGGTGTTTTTTTCAGTTCACAGCTATAAAAAATTTACGAACAGTAAGCTAAATGCCGTTGTGCATACCTACCTGCCATGTGTTGTAAAAGATGGATTATATGCACCGGTAAATCATTTTACTTTCCTGAACCTTCAAAATACATTTGGCGAAGAAGTAGACTGGAGCTATGGTGTTCATGGAAAATTGTGGCAGTATAACCTTCAGTATTTCGATTACCTGAATGATGAAAATATTGCCAATGAGATTAAGATAGGTTTGGTAAACAGTTTTTCCAACGCCCTGCTTGAAAAACGTGTGGATCCGGAGCCCTTCCCGATTTCTATCAGGTTGGTGAACTGGATATTGTTTTATTCACGCTCAGGATATGCGGGAGAGGTTTTTCTTTCAGCACTCAAACGGCAGATAGGATATCTCGAAAAAAATATTGAATATCATTTATTGGCAAATCACCTGCTGGAAAATTACTTCTCGCTTGCCATCAGTGCTTTCTGCCTGGGAGATAAAGTGATGATAGAAAAATACATCCTGCTTATTGAAAAGCAACTGAATGAACAGGTACTCGGAGATGGCGGACATATTGAGGGCTCACCCATGTATCACAGTTTGTTGTTGGCTAAATTATTTTTATTGATAGATGTTGTAGAAAGCAATCACTATCAAACCGGACGGGTAACTTCATTAAGATTGAAAGCTGCTGCGATGACTTCCTGGCTTAAAGCGTTCTGTAATGGAAATGCAGATTACCCTTTTGTAAATGATGCAGCCCCAGGTATCGCTGTTGAGCCACAGACTCTATTTGAAAGGGCAAAACAAATGGGTATTAGCGCAATGGTCGGTAATCTTGCTGAGTCAGGATACAGAGTATTCAAACATTCAGATTTTTCGCTGCTCGTTGATGTAGCGCAGATTATTCCTGCATATCAGCCGGGTCATGCGCACAGCGATATGCTCCATTTTGTGTTGCAGTATCAATGCAAGCCTGTTTTTGTAGATGCCGGCACTGCCACTTATGATAATAATGCGAGAAGAACATATGAAAGGTCAACAGCTGCACATAATACGGTAGTTGTGAATGATACCAGCCAATCGCAGGTATGGAACAGTTTTCGTGTGGCAAAAAGGGCAAAGCTTACCATATTGGAAGAGAGCGGGCATATGATCAAAGCCTGTCATAACGGATATGCAGATCAATATGGGGCTACGCATTGCAGGTCGTTTTATGTAGATGAAACCGGTCTGCTTATCAAAGACGAAATATTGGGCGGGGAAGAAAAAAATATCACATCTGTTGCCATGTTTCATCTGCATCCAGAAGTAGCTGTATTATCTACCTATGCAGACCATATTTATTTGTCGAATGGCATGAAAATGCAATTCTCAAATGTCCATAAAATATCAACGGGTCTCTATCAGTATGCGAATGGTTTTAACAGGCTTATGGATGCGGGGGAGATCGCTGTTCAATTCCGGAATGTATTAGAGACTAAAATTTGCATTTCGTGAAAAAGATCCTCTACCTCAGTTTTTATTTTGAACCTGACCTTTGTGCAGGCTCATTCCGTAATACCCCCCTCGCCAAAGAACTGGCTAAGCAGGCGGAAGGAAAAGCTGTTGTGGATGTGATCACCACTATTCCCAACAGGTATAGTACGTTTGAAGTAACTGCATTGGAAGAAGAAACTATCGATAACCTTCATATCAGGCGCATTGCAATGCCGCTGCACCACAGCGGCTATACCGACCAGATAAATTCTTTCCGTCATTTTTTCAGTGAAACACAAAAGCTGGTGAAAGAACAGGCTTATAATATGGTTTTTGCATCCTCATCAAGATTGTTCACAGCTTATCTCGGGTATACAATTGCCAAACGCCTCAAAGTACCGCTGTACCTCGATATGCGCGATATTTTTACAGATACGATGAACGATGTTCTTTCCAGCAGGTTGTTCAAAAAAATGCTGATCCCTGTTCTGGGGCAGATCGAAAAAAAAGTTTTTTCATACGCCACACATATCAACCTGATATCCGAAGGGTTTCATCCTTATTTTAAAAAATTTGATAAGGCGGCATATTCTTTTTTTACCAATGGGATCGACGATGATTTTATTCTTGCTAAAACAGATCCCGGCTATGATATAGCTGTTCAAACGCCGTTGGTGATTACGTATGCCGGCAATATTGGACAGGGTCAGGGGCTACATAAAATTATTCCCCAGGTAGCTTTATCAACAGGTGATAAGTACCTGTTCAGGATTATCGGTGATGGCGGGGCAAAGGCGTTGCTTGAAAAAGAAATCAAAAGACTGAAGCTGACAAACGTGGTATTGGAAAAACCGGTAACGCGGAAAGAGTTAATACAAATTTATAAGGCATCGCATTTTATATTTATACACCTGAACGATTTTAAGGCGTTTGAAAAAGTACTTCCTTCCAAAGTGTTTGAGGCCGGCGCATTACCCAGGCCTGTATTGGCAGGTGTAAATGGCTACGCAAGAAAATTCATCATTGATAATATTGATAACGTGATCCTTTTTGAACCTGGTAACGCAAATGAGCTGGTAAGCAAACTAGAAGCATATCATTATCATTATGGCCAGCGCGATGGTTTCATTAGTAAGTTTCACCGAAGCGAGATCAACAGGGCCATGGCTGCCTCGATCTTACAATACCTATGAGTACTAAACAAATTGCCGTAACAGGCGCAAGCGGTTTTGTAGGAAAGAACCTTGTTCCTTATCTCACAGAACGATCAATAGGTATATATTCTGTTGTGCGGAATGGATCGGATCTTACCGAAAGGTCGGTTCCTTTCCGGTTATTTGATACTTCCTATATTGATCAGCATGGTATCACAGCCATCGTTCACCTGGCAGGAAAGGCCCATGATCTTAAAAATGTATCGGATGCCAGTGAATATTTTCAGGTGAACACTGAGTTAACTAAAAAGATCTTCAACGCTTTTGTTCACTCTGCTGCAACCCTTTTTATTTATATCAGTTCTGTGAAAGCAGTAACGGATAACACAACTGAACCGGTAACAGAAGAAACCATTGCCCATCCACAAACTATTTACGGTCAATCCAAACGGGCAGCGGAGGAATATTTATTATCACAGGAGATACCGTTTGGAAAAAGATGTATCATCCTCCGGCCATGCATGATACATGGTCCCGGTAACAAAGGAAATCTCAACAGCTTATATCAGTTTATTGCAAAAGGTATTCCTTATCCATTGGGAGCATTTGAGAACCGCCGTTCGTTTTTGGGTATTGATAATTTTTGTTACGTAATTAATGCGATTCTGAATACACCATTTCTGGCAACCGGTATATATAATATTGCCGATGACCAGGCTTTATCAACAAACGAACTGATAAAAGAAATGGGGGAGGCCAGGGGCAAAAAGCCGCTGATCCTGCCAATTAACAGATCTTTTGTGAGGGGTGTGGCGAGGCTTGGTAATAAACTTCATTTTCCATTCAATTCAGACAGGTTGGGAAAACTAACGCAAAATTTTATTGTATCAAACGTAAAGATCATTACTGCACTTAACATTAAACTACCTGTTTCTGCAATAGACGGAATCAGGAAAACCATCCGATCATTTGTAGCTCATAAATAATGCATTTCTTACTTGTCTTTGTTATTCTGTTATTAGTGGAAGTTGGTTTTTTTGCCATCGCAAAAAAGTTCAGCATTATAGACAGGCCCAATAGCCGCAGTTCGCATACAAAGCCGGTAATACGCGGCGGGGGAATTATTTTTCCGTTAGCGGCAATCGGCTGGTTCATACAATACCAGCAAAATGGATATTTTATTACAGGCTTGATACTGGTAAGTTTTATCAGCTTTTGGGATGATGTAAAGAGTGTATCAAGCAAGTTGCGCCTGGCAGTACAGCTAATTGCCACAGGCTTGCTTTTATATGACATGAATGGATCTTTGAACAGTTTCAGTTACATGAACCTGTTGTTGCTGTTTGTGATCACCATAGCACTCAATCTGTTCAACTTTATGGATGGGATCAATGGTCTCACCGGCTTGTATAACCTTGGATGGCTGGGAAGTGTTGCAGCCATGGCGGTTTATTTTCATCTGGATTTTGACCTGGGCCTGGTATGGATAGAAACGATGGCGGTATTGGTTTTCCTGTATTATAATTTCCGTAAAAGTGCTGCCTGTTTTGCGGGTGATGTGGGAAGTGTATCTATCGGAATGATCTGTTGCTTTGTGTTGGGCAGTCTTATCAACACATCACACAATAGCATCCCTCTTTTATTCCTGTCGGTATACATGGTAGATGGCGTTTTCACGATTGTTTTCAGACTCATCAGAAAAGAGAACATTTTTCAGGCACACAGGAGTCATTTATACCAGGTATTGGCAAACGGGTATGGAATAGATCAGCGCCTGATCGCCGTGATATACCTGGCAATGCAGTTACTGATCAATGTATGGGCAGTATATGCATCTTCTACATTCCTCTTCCCGGTTTATATTATTTTCTTACAGGTGCTGGTATTGCTGGTATCGTTTTATCTTGTTTTACGTATTCAGATAGAAGGCTGGAAAAAACTGACCGGAAGTTCACGTCCCTGATATCTCAAGTATTTATTTTTAAATCTGTTACGATATGCCTGAAGCCATAAAGATCACACCGCGATGGATCATTTTTTTTATAGATATCGCAATATCGCTGGCATCTTTTTTTCTCACTTACCTGATCAAATACCAGTTGAATGATAATGTTTTTGTGTATTATGAGTTTTACAGGAACTGTCAGATCATTGCTGCGCTAAGCGTTGTTTTCTTTCTTCTGTTCAGAACATTTGCGGGTATCATGCGGCTTACGGAAACACAGGATATTTTCCGGATACTGATGGCTGTGCTTTGTATCAACGTTTCGTTTTACATTATCAGTCACATATCTATTTATTATTCAACCGGACCACTCATATCTGCAGCCACTTTGGTGGTTAATATTTTTGTTGGGTTTGTATTATTGGTAGTATACAGGCTATGTGTAAAATTCACATTTTCATATATTAAGAATTTCCGGCTCGATAATAAACGGGTAGTTATATATGGAGCGGGAGAGGGAGGATTGCTTACAAAGAAAAATGTTGAACGTGATAAACAACTTAATTACCGGGTGATAGCGTTTATTGATGATGATGAAACGAAGATCAATAAAATGCTGGATGGTGTAAGGATCATGCGTGCATCACTTTTTGAAGAATTGATTGGTGATGAGATGGTGGATGAATTGATCATTACCATTGATCATCTCTCTGTGGAAAGGAAAAACAGGATCGTTGACATATGCCTTGATAACAGCATTATTGTATCCTATACGCCACCTGTTAAAGAATGGATCAACGGGCAGTTATCGCGGCAGCAGATCCGGAAGGTAAGTATTGAAGACCTGCTTGAGCGGAAACCTATTTTCATCAATAATGAAAAACTGGAAGAACAACTGCATGAAAAACGGATCGTGGTTACGGGCGCGGCAGGCAGCATAGGCAGTGAGATCGCCCGGCAGTTAAGCCGGTTTGCACCCCAGGAAATTATCCTGGTTGATATCGCTGAGTCGGCTTTGTATGCGATCGAACTTGAACTGCAGGAAACATTCCCGCATATCAATTACCGGTTCCTGATCGCGGATGTTCGTAACGAAGAGCGCCTCAACCAGATCTTCAGTAACAGTAAACCACATTATGTTTATCACGCAGCGGCCTACAAACATGTGCCGATGATGGAGCTGAACCCACTTGAAGCCGTAGCTACCAATGTTCTCGGAACAAAAACAGTAGCCGATCTTTCCATCAAACATGGCGTGCTCAAATTTGTGATGATCTCTACAGATAAAGCGGTTAATCCCACCAGCGTAATGGGGGCATCGAAAAGAATTGCCGAAATATATGTGCAGTCACTTTTTAACCATCATTCACAACACACAAAATTCATCACCACCCGTTTCGGCAACGTACTCGGTTCCAATGGGTCTGTGATACCCAGGTTTACCGCCCAGATACAGCAGGGAGGACCGGTTACGATTACACATCCTGACATATGCCGGTATTTTATGACAATCCCCGAGGCTTGCCAGCTTGTGCTGGAGGCAGGGAGTATGGGTAATGGCGGAGAGATCTTTGTATTTGACATGGGCAAAAAGGTAAAGATCATCGACATGGCCAGGAAAATGATCAGGCTTTCCGGTCTTCGCCCCGACCTCGACATCGCCGTGAAGATCACCGGCCTGCGCCCCGGGGAGAAATTACACGAGGAATTACTGAATACCGAAGAGAATACAATACCGACCTATCACGAGCAGATCCTGATAGCTAAGGTCAGACAGTATGATTACAACAGCGTTGCTAGCGATATCAGCGGACTGATAGCACAGGTAAGCATGCTGAAGACGGGAATGGAGATCGTAAAACTGATGAAACGGATGGTACCGGAATATGTAAGTAATAATTCGGTGTTTGAAAAGCTTGATGCTCGGCCATAAACACCGCCCACCATCTGTTTTTTAACTCCCAAACCGCCTGAAAACCCGGGTAACATTAATTTTTTTAGGACTGAGAGAGCACTATATTTGCAAACCATTGAAAAAAGTCGCAAAAAATCCCCCAATTAGCTCTTTTTCAATGGGATAAGTCTGTACTAACTTAGCAAACTCCGCTTATTTATGTGTCTGAAGCTGAAATTTTCGGCTACCGGGCTAATAAAATTGGGTTAACCTGGGACTTAGATAGGCGTAGCCATGTCTCAGGGTATATATTTGTGACCGATTTCGATACTAATTCATCCATATGTATATAATTAACAGTATGAGAGTAAGTCTTGTCATATTATTTTCTGTCTTTGTATTCAGTAGTATCTCTGCCCAAAGAAATGCCAGTGATACAGGTATTCAGAGAAATCCTAATCCCCCAAAAGCTGTAATTAGCAATGATGCGAGCCGAGCCAATGATTCAGCGTTGGGTGTACTCGAAAGAAAGATTTTTGGGTATAATGTGTTTCATAACCCTAATACAAGTTTCACCCCTAATCTTAATATGGCTACCCCCAAAAATTATGTGGTTGGCCCGGGAGATGTGTTAACAGTTCAGGTTTATGGTATTGCACAGAGTACGTATACACTGACGGTGAATAATGAGGGAAATGTTAGCATTACAGATATTGGCGTTGCACATGTGGGAGGGCTTACGATAGAAGCTGTTAAATCATTACTGGAAAAAAGGTTGGCACTTAGATATTCGGGAATGAATGGGTCTAATCCCAATACTTTTATAGATGTCAGTCTATCGAATATAAGAAGCATCAAAGTAAATATTGTAGGTGAAGTAGGCACTCCGGGCAGTTACATATTTCCATCTTATACAAATATATTCAATGCACTTTTTGCAGCAGGTGGCCCAACCGTTAAAGGAACTTTCCGTGATATACAGGTATACCGCTCAAATAAACTGGTAGGCCAGATAGATCTTTATGATTACCTCGTTAACGGAAAAGCATCTGGAAACATACGTTTGGATGATAATGATGTAATACTTGTACGCACTGCTTCCAACCAGGTTGAGATAAAGGGTGAAGTAAGAGTCCCTGGTATCTTTGAAATGCGCACAAATGAAACTTTTGCCGACCTTCTTAAATTTACAGGCGGGTTTACCGGGAAAGCGTATAAGGAATTAGTAAAAGTTGAACGTAAAGGAATGGTAGATTACCAGGCGTTTGATCTTTCTGCATCCCAGTTCAATAAAGCAAGACTGATGGATGGCGATCTGATCGCTGTTGATGTGATAGCAACACGTTACAATAACCGGGTACAGATCAGTGGGTCTGTAAACAGGCCTGGCGCATTTGAACTGAGCACCGGTATGACAATTCGCGACATTATTCAGCGGGCAGGCGGTTTGAAAGGAGATGCCTTCAAACACAAAGTATTGCTGTATAGAACAAAAGAAGATTATACCCAGGAAACCATCGATGTAGATGTTTCAACAGAAACTTCTGCTGGTAATAGCATTAAGCTGCAAAAGGAAGATGTGATCAGCGTTGCGAGTATCTATGATCTGAAAGAAGAATATTATGTACAGGTTACCGGAGAAGTAAATAATAGCGGTGTTTATCCATATACCGATAATATGACCGTTTCTGATGTCATATTCGTAGCCGGGGGTTTTAAATATTCTGCTTCAGGTTCTTATATTGAAGTTGTCAGAAGAAATGTGGATGATCCTACGAAAGTAGCTGATATAATAACTGTAAGCATTAACAAGGATCTGAGCATGGATACCGGCAGCAGGATGCATATCATGCCCTTCGATCATATCTTTGTAAGAAATACCCCGGGTTTCCAGTTGCCTAAGCTGGTTAATATACAGGGTGAAGTAATGTATGGCGGAACGTTCGCGATCGACAAGAAAGAGATGAAAATATCTGATCTGATAGCTCGTGCGGGTGGTCCTACCAAATACGCATATACACGTGGTGCAACATTATTAAGAAAGACAAAAGAATATTCCGGGCCTACCCCGTCCGAGATCGAAAATGCAAATCTGCAGCAATTACTTACTAACCTCCGGGTCGATACATTGGCGGCTTCAACGGAGAGTAATAAAGAATACATCAAACGTATTAATGAACGTATAGAACAGAATAATAAGGATATTGTAAAGGAACAGGTACTTAAGAACAAGGAAAACTTAAAAAAAGAAGTAGTAAAAGACAATACGGCCAACCTCCAGCAAACAAATACAAGGGTAATACAGGAAAAAACGGAAGATCTTGTTGCCGTTGATCTTGATGCGATCCTTGTGCGTCCGGGAGGAGTGGAGGACCTCGTATTAAAAGATGGAGATATTCTCAATATCCCTGAAAAGCAGGAAACCGTGCGGATAAAAGGTGGTGTGTTATACCCCGTAGCAGTGCGTCATCAAGCAGATATAAGTTTCCGGGAGTATATCAACAGGGCAGGTGGTTATGATCCAAAGGCTATTCGTAACAGTGCTTATGTTATACAGGCTAATGGAAAGATCCAGCGGGTTAAGACATTCCTGTTCTTTAAATCGTATCCAAAAGTGGAGCCTGGCGCGGAAATCATAGTACCGGCAACACTGACCGACAAACCACCGTTTAACTATACAGCTACTATTGGATTGATCACCGGGCTGATTACAAGTACGCTTACACTTTACTTAGTTATTAAAAATTTATAAAAAGGATGGCAGAAGTTCCTCAAAATCCGAAACCCTTGGTGGTCGCAGATGAGATCTCTTTAATAGAGATCTGGCAGTTCTTTTCTATATTTAAGGGACAACTGAAACATGTGATCATCCGGATCCTGATACCAGTTGCCATATTTGGTTTCATTGGATACATTGCTGCAGTTACATCTCCGAAAGAGTATGATGCCAAATGTGTGCTGATCACCGATCAAGTTGCTTCATCCGGTTCCGGGTCATTACAGGGACTTGCTAGCTTGGCAGGCTTAGGCGCACCGCCTCCAGCAAGCGCCGATCTTGGAGCAGATCTTTATCCCATGATCCTGTCCAACCGTCCTTTCCTCATAGAATTATCAAAACAGTCAATTTATTCTGCAGAACGGAAAAGGACCCTCACATTCGAACAGATCTTTTCAAAGAATGTAAAATCAAATGTGGTGGACGCGTTTAAAAATATGATCATGCATCCATCAACAATAAAATCTACTTTGTCTGATGGAGACACCTTGAATATGAGCAAAGTAGGTATGGATACCGCCAATATGAATTCGGCTAATCTTTTCTTCTCTAACGAAGCACTGATATCTGAATTGACCGAACAGAACAAACGGATGATTGGTATACTGCAATCAAGAATCAAATTTACCCAGGTAGGAAAACTGATTACACTTTCTGTTAAAATGCCAGAGGCGAGGTTAAGCGCCGAGGCCACTAGTTCTGTTTTAAACCTACTGATAAAATATATTACTAAATTCAAAAACAGCAAGCAATTAGAAACGCTTCGCTGGCTGGAAGCACGGACTGTTGAGTCGGAGGCAAGATACAAGGCCAGTCAACAGCGTGTGGCAGGTTTTAAAGACAATAACTATCATGTGATTTTTGAAAGCGTACAATCAAAAGAAGCATTGCTTCAAAATGATTTTGCACTGACTGCGGGACTCTATAACCAATTTGTTTCACAACTTGAGCAGGCAAAGATCCAACTGAAAAAAGATACGCCATTATTTACCGTGGTAGAACCGATTTATATTCCTGAAGGAGTATCAGCAGATCCAAATAAACTGATCGTATCCTATGCCACTACAGGATTTCTTATCGGACTTATATGGGTGGTGATTCGGCTGGTAAAAGTCTTTCTTCGGTCAAGAAAACAGAAAAAAATACAGGTTATTCAAAACGAGCTTTAAAAACAGAATATCTACAAATGGAAAATGCAGTTAAAAACAAGAAGATAGCCATCATCGGATTAGGATATGTTGGTCTTCCGCTGGCAATTGAATTCGGTAAAAAGTATGATGTGCTTGGTTTTGACATCAATGCAGACAGGATACAGGAACTAAGCAACGGAAAGGATCGCACCAAGGAAGCCGATCTTGAATCGATGGTGGCTTCGATGGAAATTTATAAGCAGAAAAAAGAGCAGGGGCTTCATTTTTCAAATGATGTGAATGAACTGAAAGCATACAATGTTTTCATCGTTACCGTTCCTACGCCTATTGATAATTTTAAGGCGCCCGATCTCAGACCATTGATCAAAGCATCTGAAATGCTTGGGAAGGTTTTGAAAAAAGGGGATATCGTTATCTACGAATCAACAGTATATCCTGGTTGTACAGAAGAAGATTGTGTGCCGGTACTGGAAAAATTCTCAGGCCTGAAATTCAATACAGATTTTTATTGCGGATATTCTCCCGAAAGAATTAACCCGGGTGATAAAGTGAACACACTTACCAAGATCAAAAAAGTAACTTCTGGTTCAACACCCGCCATAGCAGATGAAGTGGATGCACTTTATGGCAGTATCATTACTGCCGGTACACACAAAGCACCAAGCCTTAAAGTGGCCGAAGCATCCAAAGCCATTGAGAATGCACAACGTGATGTAAACATTTCATTTGTGAATGAGCTCGCACTCATCTTCGATAAAATGGGTATCGATACCACAGATGTTATTGAAGCCGCCGGTACCAAATGGAACTTCTTAAAATATCGTCCGGGGCTTGTAGGCGGACATTGTATCGGTGTTGACCCTTACTATCTCGCACACAAAGCGGAAAGCCTTGGATACCATCCACAGGTGATACTTAGCGGAAGAAGGGTGAATGATACGATGGGGATGTTCGTAGCCAACAAGGTTGTGAAGCTGATGATCAAAAAGGGTCATAAGATCGATAAGGCGAAAGCACTGATATTGGGCGTTACCTTCAAAGAAGATTGCCCGGATATCCGTAATTCAAAAGTGATCGATATCTATCATGAACTTATCCAGTTTGGGATGCTGGTAGATGTATACGACCCACATGCTGATGCGCATGAAGTGCATGAAGAATACGGCATTAAACTTTCCGCTGAAATGGGCAAAGGATATGATGCTATTATCCTGGCTGTATCACACAAAGAATTCCTTACCATCGATTTTAAAGCGCTTCAGAATGGAAGCAACACGGTTATTTTTGATACGAAATCATTTCTCGACAGGGACATGGTAGATGCAAGATTATAAAACAAGAATTACTGCAAGATGAAAATAGAAATGGTTGACCTGAAAGGTCAATATGCAAAGATCCAGGAAGAAATAGACAGCGCGGTATTGAAAGTGATCAGGGAAGCTAACTTTATCAATGGTCCTGAAGTAGCCACCTTTACGCAAGGGTTGTCTGCGTACCTGGATGGTGCACATGTAATACCCTGTGCAAACGGAACAGATGCTTTACAGGTAGCCATGATGGCGCTTGATCTGGCGCCGGGAGACGAAGTGATCGTTCCTGCATTTACGTATGTAGCAACAGCTGAAGTGATTGGCTTGCTGCAATTGAAACCTGTAATGGTGGATGTTGATCCGGTTAGTTATAATATGACCGTAGAAAATATACGCCAGGCGATCACTGCAAAAACAAAAGCAATTGTGCCGGTGCATCTTTTCGGACAATGTTGCGATATGGAGCCGATACTGGCACTGGCAAAAGAGAAAGGACTATTTGTAATTGAAGATACTGCGCAAGCTATCGGGGCCACATATACTTTTAGTGATGGAAAGAAAATGAAAGCAGGTACGATGGGACATATCGGTTGCACATCTTTCTTCCCTTCAAAAAATCTTGGCTGTTACGGAGATGGCGGTGCTATCTATACAACCGACAGCGCGCTGGCAGAAAGGATTAAAATGGTTGCCAATCATGGGCAGGTAAAAAAATACGTGCATAAATATATCGGGGTTAACTCACGTCTCGATACGATACAGGCTGCGATACTGAATGTGAAACTGAAATATTTAGATGCTTATTCAGATGCGCGCAGAAAAGCGGCAGATGGATATGATACGGCTTTAAAAGGTATTAACGGATTAGCAACACCATTCAGAGCACCGAATAGTACGCATGTATTTCACCAGTATACGATGACTGTAAAAGATGGCAAACGCAATGCGTTGAAAGCACATCTGGAAGCAGCGGGTATTCCAGCTATGATATATTATCCAGTACCACTTAACGAACAGGAAGCATATAAAGAGATCGGGAAGGTGAGTGGGGCTATTCATGTTACACAGGATCTGTGTGCTTCTGTATTGTCATTGCCAATGCATACAGAAATGACAGGCGAGCAACAGCAGTTTATTGTTGATCATGTAAAGTCATTCTTTAAATAGTGAGTATGAGTTATTATGCACACCCTTCCGCTATTGTTGATGATGGATGTACCATCGGCGATGGAACAAAGATCTGGCACTTTTCACATATCATGCCGGGATGCACGCTTGGCGAGAACTGCAATATCGGTCAGAACGTTGTGATCTCTCCGGACGTTGTACTGGGAAGAAATGTAAAAGTTCAGAACAACGTATCCTTATATACAGGTGTTATTTGTGATGATGATGTATTCCTCGGTCCTTCCTGCGTATTTACAAATGTTACTAATCCACGCAGTGCGGTGAACAGGAAGGGGCAATATGCAAGAACACATGTAGGTAAGGGAGCCAGCATCGGCGCCAATGCAACAATTGTGTGCGGTCATGATATAGGCGCTTTCGCATTTATCGGTGCAGGATCGGTTGTTACCAAAACAGTACCTGCCTATGCTTTGCTGGTGGGTAATCCTGCCAGGCAAATGGGGTGGATGAGTGAGTATGGTCATCGTCTTGCCTTTAATGAAGAAGGTATTGCTGTTTGTCCTGAGTCAAATGAGAAGTATCAATTAATAAATCAACAAGTAACCAAACTATAGTATGAAAAGATTTGCATTAGTTGGCGCAGCGGGTTATATAGCCCCAAGACACATGAAAGCGATAAAAGATACAGGCAACACGATAGTTGCCGCACTCGATAAGTTCGACAGTGTAGGTATCCTTGACAGTTATTTTCCGGAAGCTGATTTCTTTACGGAATTTGAACGCTTCGACAGGCATGCAGAAAAATTGCGTCTGCACGGAAAGCCGCTTGACTATGTATCTGTTTGTTCGCCCAACTACCTGCACGATTCGCATATCCGTTTTGGCTTACGCAACCATGCAGATGTGATCTGTGAAAAGCCATTGGTGCTGAACCCATGGAATATCGATTCACTGGCTGATATGGAAAAAGAATTTGGTAAGAATGTTTATAATATTCTCCAGCTGCGTTTACATCCTGCTATTATTGCCTTACGAGAAAAGATACAGAATGGTCCTGCAGATAAAGTATATGATGTAGATCTTACTTATATCACCTCACGCGGAAACTGGTACTATACCAGTTGGAAAGGCGATGTACAAAAATCAGGTGGTATCGCAACAAACATAGGTGTACACTTTTATGATATGCTTTCATGGATCTTCGGTGGACTGAAAGCAAATATCGTTCACGTACATGAACATGATCGTGCAGCAGGGTATCTTGAATTTGAAAGAGCGCGTGTGCGGTGGTTTTTAAGTATCAACTACGATAACATTCCCGAAGAAGTACGTGCCTCGGGTAAAAGAACTTTCCGCAATCTGTCGGTAGATGGCGGGTCTTTTGAGTTCAGCGATGGATTTACAGAGCTGCATACACAAAGCTATCAAGGAGTACTTGACGGCAAGGGCTTTAAACTAATGGAAGCCAAAACGGCCATTGATATTGTTCATGATATCAGGACACAAACGCCGTTAGGTGCGAAAGGAGATTATCATCCTTACGTGAACCTGCCATTAAATAAACATCCATTCTCTATTTAATTTTCTTGTGATATGGGCAATGAATGGGATTTAATTATCAGGTCTGAGGTTGGGTTATTTGATCTTCAGTTGAAAAAAATATGGCATTACCGCGATCTCTTATGGATGCTGATCAAAAGGGATTTTGTTGCTTTTTATAAACAGACTGTTCTTGGTCCCATCTGGTTTTTGATACAACCAATATTCACTATCTCGGTATATGTATTCCTATTTGGAAGCGTTGCCAATATTTCAACAGGTGATATTCCGATGCCCCTGTTCTATCTGTCCGGGATAATGGCATGGACCTATTTTTCCGAAACAATGGTAAGAACATCAAATGTGTTCAGGGAAAATTCAAGCATATTCAGCAAGGTCTATTTTCCCCGTTTGATCATGCCTATCAGCATTATTATTTCAAACCTGATAAAATTGTTCATACAGCTCGTATTGCTGATCATTCTTATCGTTTATTATAATTTCAACGGGTCGCATATAGTAGTAACAGGTTATACGTTGCTGGCGCCTGTTTTCATATTACTGATGGCAGCGTTGGGTATGGGATTGGGATTGGTCGTTTCGGCGTTCACGGTAAAGTACCGGGATTTTTCTTTATTACTTAATTTTGCTACATCATTGCTGATGTACACATGCCCGGTTGTGTATCCACTTTTCCGCCTGCATCCTAAAATAAGGATGATTGTTAATATAAATCCAATGACGCATATCATTGAAGGGTTAAGAGCCTGTTTCTTTAACAAAGGTGATATTTCTTTTTACAGTCTTGCCTATACGGTTATCGTTACTTCAATTATTTTATTAGTGGGCCTGCTTGCGTTCAATAAGGCGGAGAAAAATTTCATAGATACGATATAATATGAGTCACATTATTGAAGTAGAAAATCTTTCTAAATCATACAAGCTTGGAGAATTCAGCAGTGGCTCGCTTGGGCAGGATGTTAAGAGGAAAATGGCATCCTTCTTTAATAAGAATGATGATGAACTGATAGATGAAGTGAATGACCGTACGGTTAAAACCGCAAGTAATACCGTATGGAGTTTAAAGGGTATCACGTTCAAGATCGAAAAGGGAGATACACTTGGTATCGTAGGAAGGAACGGAGCTGGTAAAAGCACCTTATTAAAGATACTTTCGCAGATAACCGCTCCCTCGAGTGGTGAGATCAGGATGAAAGGTAAAGTGGCCAGCTTACTGGAAGTAGGTACAGGATTCCACCCTGATCTGAGCGGACGGGATAATATTTTTCTCAATGGAACGATCCTCGGAATGCGCAGGGAAGAAATTGCCAGGAAGTTTGATGCGATCGTAGACTTTTCAGGGGTAGAAAAGTATATAGATACGCCTGTAAAAAGATATTCATCGGGAATGTATGTGCGGCTTGCTTTTGCAGTAGCTGCTCACCTGGAATCTGATATATTGATAGTGGATGAAGTTCTCGCAGTAGGTGATGCAGAATTTCAGAAGAAGTGTATCGGTAAAATGAGTTCGGTAAGTGAAACAGAAGGGAAAACGATCATATTTGTTAGTCATAACCTGCAAGCTGTAAGGCAACTATGTAAATCTGCCATTATGCTTGAAAATGGACGGCTGATAGCGGATGGCGATTCAACATCTGTTCTTAAGAGGTATACAAGCATAAAAGAAGAAAAGGCATTTAGTGTAAGTTTTGACGGGGAGAAGGGTAATGATTTTTTCAATCTCAGGAGTCTTAGTATACTTGATACGGATAACAATGTTGCGAAAGAGTATGATATTTCAAAGGGATATTTCGCAGAGTTTATTTATACAGTTAAAAAAGCAACAAGGGTAAAATTGTCATTTATCATATCGGCGCAGGATGGAACTACTTTATTTGGGTCTTTAAATAACCACGAAACGGATTTTTATGATGTTGTACAGGAACCCGGAAATTACAGATCTGTTATAGAACTGCCGGCTAACTTCTTTAACAATGGAACATATGCGATCTCTCTTGCCAGTTTTATGGACTATCAGGAAAATTTCAATCTTGAGAATTTGCTGGTTTTTGAAACTAATGACGATGGCATCCTGAAAAAAGATTATTTAGGAAATTTTGGAGGATATTTCAGACCTAAACTTTCGTGGAAAACCTCAAAACAGCAGTTATAATGAGTTTATATAACAGAGAACCTTTAGAAGTAGTTAATGGCATACCCGTTTTTTCGAGCAGTGACGAGTATATAGAAAATTATGACCTGATATCTAATGATCATCTCGATTACCTGGCAGAGCATGGTGAAAACCCGTTCATGTCGGAAGATTACTGGAAATCGCTTGAGGACGTAACCATAGGGCAGGTTAAAAGGTATGCGAAAAAAGGGGATAAGGTACTCGATATCGGAGTTGGGTTGGGACGCCTGCTGTCTGGTATTGATATGGATGTTGAAAAGTATGGTGTGGATATCAGCATGCGTTACCTGTTGGAAGCCAGAAAGCAGAATATCAATGTTTGTTTGGCAAAAATCGAAGAGTTGCCTTATCCGGATAATTTTTTTGATGTTGTTGTATCGACCGATGTGTTGGAACACGTTTTGGAGCTGCACGAATGTGTAACACAGATACTGCGTGTTCTAAAACCGGGAGGAACCATTGTAATCCGTGTTCCGTATAGGGAAGACCTATCTGCCTATCTTACTTTTGACAAGTACAAATTTGTGCATATCAGGAATTTTGATAAGGCATCGTTGCAGGTGTTTTTTACCAAGTTCTTTAAAACAACTTACGTTGAATCGGATCTTGTTGGTATTATCAAGTCGCCGCAACGATATAAGTTCCCTATAAAGGACCAATCATTCCAGATCTATTTCTTTGAAAACCTGCTGCATTTTTACAGGCTTAACCGGTATCACAATAAGAACATGCGCGAGTATTGCGCCGAAGTTCTTACCGAATATAAAAAGTACAATTTTACTTTTAAGAATTATTTTCTCGTAAACCAGTTCTTTAAAATCGTTTACTATATCCTGGAAAGGATCGATAGAAATTATATTTATAAGGATACAGACATTTATAATCACATTGAAATTTCTATGGTTTTTCGTAAGGATGCGTAAAGAATACAGGAAGGAAGGTTTAGTATGAAAGTTTTAGTAGTATATCAACTGAACAGTAAAACTGACAGGAATACGATAAATGAACATTTGTTTAGCTTTAGGAAGTATGGTGAAAGCGCAAGTTTTCACTATTTTAATGTATACAACAGGATACCGGCATTCTTGAAATATATTCATTATGATGCAGTTATCCTGCATTATACCTACCTGGCTGGCGAAAGATACTTTGAGGATGCAGGACCCTGGATAGAGAAAACAAAAGGGTTAGAAAAAATAAAAGGGTATAAAGTTGCCTTGCCACAGGATGAGTATGATTTTACGGACAGGATTTGCAACCTGTTCAAAAAAATAGGTTTAAAGGCTATCTACACATGTTTTACAAAAAAGGAAGATATTGAAAAAGCCTACCCTTTTTCTCAAACCGGCGTAGTTGATATCTTTCCTACTTTTACGGGTTACGTTGATGAGGAAGCGGTTCTTCAGTTGAAGAACAGTACACGTCCTTATAAAAACAGGCCCATAGATATCGGATACAGGGCTCGTAAACTATCGGCTTTTTTAGGGAAACATGGACAGCTGAAGTATGAGCTCGTTGAAGTATTTTCTGAGGCGCTAAAACACACTGATCTGGAATATGATATTTCCAGTACGAACCAGCATAAGACAGGCGAAACCCGAAGCCTTGTAAAGCTTGGAAATGAGTGGTATGACTTTGTGCTGAATTGCAAAGCTTTTATTGGATGTGAAGGCGGATCCAGTTTACTTGACAGAGATGGGAGTATTCAGAAAGTGGTTAAAAAATTTGAAGCAGAACACCCGGATGCAACTTTTGCAGAGATAGAAAGAGCCTGCTTCCCGGGGATGGATCACAATATTTCGTGTTTTGCCATATCGCCCAGGCATTTTGAGGCGGCATTATGTAAAACCTTACAGATTTTGGTAGAAGGGGAGTATGGGGGAGCATTAAAACCTTGGGAACATTATATTCCTTTAAAGCAGGATTTTTCCAATATCGGTGAAGTGTTGGAAATACTGAAAGACACCGACAGGTGCCAGGATATAGTTGACCGGGCTTATCAAGACGTTGTTCTTAGCGGAAAGAATACCTATCGCAATTTTGTTAACAACCTGTTGGGCAATATAAGGTTAAAGGCAGATTCCGATAGAAAGGCGGGTATAATATTCAGGCTAATAGGGATGCTTCTTGATTACAGGAACGAACACTATCTGGATTATCTCGCTTTCAGAAAAAAAACGAAACAGGTACTTTCAAAAATATATCACTTACCTGTTAAGTTGTTTTACATGGGAGGCCGGTTTGTTAAGTATAGGCTGCTTCGTTTTCCGCGGCCTGATAACAATTGAATTTGTAATAATAAAAAGGTATCTAAATATAATAATCACCAGAAAAAATAAATTATGTGTGGAATCGCCGGTATATTAAGCTTAGGCAATAATCCTTATCCAGCGCTTGATAAGCACCTCCGGGTAATGGGGAAATTGATCAAACACCGAGGCCCGGATGGAGAGGGTAGATGGAGCCATGAAAAGGATATTGTTGGTTTTGCTCATCAGCGACTCAGTATCATCGACCTGTCTACCGCTGCAGATCAACCAATGACCGACAGGAATGGTAACTGGATTGTTTATAACGGTGAGGTCTACAACTACCTGGAGCTGAGAAAAGAAATAGGCGAGGAGAATTTTGTGACCCATTCGGATACGGAAGTAATTTTATTTGCTTATAGAAAGTGGGGCAAGGATTGTGTGAAACATCTCCGGGGAATGTTCGCATTTGCATTGTGGGATGAAGGTGAACAGTCTTTGTTCTGTTCAAGGGACCATTTTGGAATCAAACCTTTTTATTATACTGTATCGGACGGCAATTTTTATTTTGCTTCGGAAGTGAAAGCCTTGCTTCCTTTTGTGGACGAAATAAAGACAGATGTTGCCGGTCTTAAAGATTACCTGAGTTTTCAGCTGTGTCTTAATGGCAAAACACTGTTTCACGGCATCAATGAATTACTGCCTGCACATAATATGGTTATCAGGGGTGGTGATATCAATACACACCGGTATTGGGAGGTGTTTTATGAGCCGGATTTTTCGCATACGGAAACATATTTCAAACAGCAACTGGAAGAAAAACTACATGATTCAATAAAGTATCATTTAAGAAGTGATGTACCGGTTGGTGCGTATGTTAGTGGAGGACTCGACTCAAGCACTATTGCCTCCATCGCAAGCGATGTGCAGGGCAAGGGAGACATGATCGGTTTTGTTGGAAAATTTGCTTCATATGGTCCTGCATTCGATGAGAGCCAGTATGCACAGGATGTGGCAGATCAGAAAGGCTTTGAATTGCAATCAATAGATATCAAAGCAAATGATTTCATCGAAAATATCCGGAAGGTAATATACCATCTGGATTATCCTGTAGCAGGTCCCGGATCTTTTCCTCAATACATGGTATCTAAACTGGCTGCGGGTTCGCGGAAAGTTGTATTGGGAGGACAAGGTGGAGATGAGATATTTGGTGGATACACGCGATACCTTATCGCTTATTTTGAACAATGTATCAAGGGAGCGATAGACGGAACCCGTAGTAACGGCAATTTTGTGGTTACTTATGAATCTATCATTCCAAACCTGGTTGCTTTAAAGAATTATAAACCTATGCTCCAGGAATTCTGGAGGCAGGGAATTTTTGAAAGCATGGACCGTAGGTATTTTCAATTGGTTAACCGCGCCCCTACACTTGATAAGGAAATTCGCTGGGAATTACTCGAACCTTATTCTTCAAGAGAAAGCTTCCTGAAGATCTTTAATGGCGATAACGTTAAGAAGGAATCATACTTTGACCTGATGACGCATTTTGATTTCAAGACCCTTCTTCCAGGCTTGTTACAGGTTGAAGACAGGATGAGCATGGCGCATGGTCTTGAATCAAGGGTTCCATTGCTTGACAGGTCCATCGTAGAACTGGCGGCAACAATGCCGGCGGATATTAAATTCAAAGATGGCGATATGAAGCACATTTTTAAACAGATCATTCCACCTTATTTGCCTTCTTCGATCCTTAACAGGAAAGATAAAATGGGTTTCCCTACGCCACTTAACCAATGGATCACCACTGATGCGAATGAATTTGTGCGTTCTGTTTTTTCTTCCCAGAAAGCGCAGAATAGAGAGTTCATTGATAATTCTGTGGTTTTAAATGGTCTTGATAAGGAAAGCACATACGGTAGAAAAGTGTGGGGACTTCTATGCCTTGAGATCTGGCAGCAGGAGTTTCATGATAAAGCAGCGGAGTATAAAAATTTACTTAAATAACCTGAGAGGCAATGTGTGGTATCTGTGGAATAATTACAACAAGACCAGCTGATGCATATGCCGGACAGGTAAGAACCATGATCGGGAGCCTTGCACATCGCGGGCCGGATCAGAATGGTTTTTGGGAATCGGATGATCACGCGGCTATTTTAGGGCACGCTCGTCTTTCTATCATTGATCTTGAAGAAAGATCCGGTCAGCCCATGCATTCGTATGACGGTCGTTTTGTAATTGTTTTCAATGGCGAAATCTACAATTACCTGGAACTGAAACAGGAATGTATTTCTCTGGGAAGCCGGTTCAATACAGAAAGTGATACTGAAGTGGTGATCGAATGTTATCGTCACTGGGGAACCGATTCCTTCAGGCGCTTCCAGGGAATGTGGGCGGCTGTTATCCTCGACAACGAGAAAAAAACGGTTTGTATTACCAGGGATTTTTTTGGCATAAAGCCGCTTTTTTATTCGATCAATAATGGAACGCTTCATTTTGCATCAGAGTTGCGGGCGTTTCTGGCTGCCGATAGTTCTTTCGGAGAGGAAGATACCGTAACAACCAGATTATTTCTCGAAAATGCCATACTCGATCGTGGCAACTGGACCTTCTACAAAAAAATAAAACGTTTCCCGCATGTTTCTTATTCGATAATCGATCTCTCTAAACCCCTTACTGAACTTACATTTACCTGTTACTGGACTCCTTTTCAAAAATCTTTTGGTCATTATTTCAAAAAAGAAAAAGACATTATTGAAGGATTCAGGGAGCTTTTCATTAATAGTGTAAAGCTTCATTGCAGAAGCGATGTTGAAGTTGGTTCGTGTCTTAGCGGCGGGTTGGATTCCTCCTCTATTGTTGCGGTAGCTACAGGCTTTAACAACAACTTTTCTACATTTACAACAAAATTTCCTGAGTATCCCGATATTGACGAAAGTGCAGGTGCGCAATCAATATCAGATAAATTCGGCACGCGCCAGTTCTTCACAGAACCAACTTATGTAGATTTCAGGAACGAGTTCGACAACATTCTCGATGCACAGGGTGAGCCCTATGGCAGCACGAGTATCTTTTCCCAGTATATGGTTTTCAAGAGGATCAAAGAAGAAGGGGTAAAAGTAATACTCGACGGACAGGGCTCGGATGAAGCAATGGGCGGCTACATTGGTCTCACAGGTTTTGCGCTCAATACTTTTATTCAGAAAGGCGAATATTTGCGATACCTGAATGAAACTGTAAAGTTCTCAAGAAATCACAAAATAAATTACTTCAAAAATCTCAGACCTTACCTCGCCAGCAAAAAACGTTCAGGAAACACCCCTTCACTAAAGTATTCGGATCTTGTTTCCTACAAAGATTTTGATACCTATGAAGAACGCCTTACTGCTTTGGCATCTCCGCCGGTCGACAATATTGAAGAATATCTTACCTATCTTGTTTTTGATGGTAACCTCCAGCAATTGTTAAGGTACGAAGACCGGAACTCAATGCATTTTTCTATCGAATCACGTGTTCCTTTCCTGGAACCCAATCTCATATCGTTTATATCGCAATTGCCTTTTCAGTATAAATTTAAAAACGGGTATACCAAATTTATCCTCCGGAAAGCATTTGAAAATATTTTGCCCGAAAACATTACCTGGCAAAAAAATAAATTGGGTTTTGCATCACCTGAACAGAGTTTACTAAAAAAAGTCTTTGATATCGATGCAGGAACCAATGGATCACTTGCATGGAGGCAGCTGATGGTAAAAAAATGGAAGGAGAAATATGTATACAGCTGAGTTTCCGTATGATACAGTGATAGTGCTGTCTCAGTCTGACTGGTTCACTGAAATGAGAAGCAACCGGTATCATTTCACCACCCGTTTTTCTCAATTGGTTCCGACATACTTTGTGCAGCGATTCAATAAAGACGAAAAAGAACTGATCGCGGGAACTGAAGGTAATCTTACTGTTGTTAACCCTGTTGATGGATATACTTACGATTCCATTTACCGGATAGTTGACCTTGCCAGGATGAGTGGGGCAAAAAAGATCCTGTTCTGGATCTACTGCCCTCTTTTCAACGAGGTTCTGAAGAGGATAGCACTGCCATTTTCATCTATTTACCATGCAACGGAAGCGTATCTCGATAGCGATATGCTCGATCCCGCATTAGTATTGGGAATGGATTTTTTCCTCGATAAAGTGAAAAAAACTATCAACGGGTGCGCTTTTGTTGTTAGTGTATCGGACGGGATCACGGAATCTTACAGGAAAAACAAAGAAATTTCAGTTCCGGTTTATTCTGTTACCAATGGATGTGATTTCGCGTTCTGGAACGGTTTTTCAGTAGAACGATCTCAACGTGAGAATGCCGTATTATACCAGGGCGGCATTCACAAGAAAATTGATTTTGCTTTGCTGGTTTACCTGGCAAAAAATAATACATCGGTAGCGTTCTGGTTATGCGGGGAATGTTACGTGGACGACAGCGATCTTTTATTATGGCAGGAACTGATTGCGCTTCCCAACGTAAAATTTTTCGGCAAACTACCCGTAGAAAAAGTAAGAAACCTTAGTCATAAAGCAAGGATTGGAATCATGCCCTTCAAGATAAATGACTGGCTTATCAGGAAAGCCTTTCCGCTAAAAGCATTTGAATACCTGTCTGCAGGCCTTGACGTTCTTTCCACGCCAATCGACGCTTTAATACCATATGGTGATCTTTTCGTATTGTGTAAAAGCTATGGAGAGTTTGACGCGAAACTTAAAGAAAGAATTGTTGTAAACGATATTGATGCCCGTTGGCGCATCGGAAAATGCAGGGAGCAGGATTACTCGGTAAAATTTCAAAGCGTACTCGAATTGATCGCCGCTCACAGACCCTTCCATGAAAACAGGTTCCTGCAGCATTTCAAGAAAAAAGTGCTGATGTTATATGATGTAAATTCATGTCATGTAAACACGATACGGGAACATGTAAACTCATTCAGTTTTTTTTCCAGGCATGAAATAACCTACTACCAGGCAACCGCTGGAAATAATATCGATGAGGATTTCCTGGCCAATTTTGATGTTGTGGCTGTGCATTATTCAGTTCGGGTTTCTGTTCCGGGACACCTTTCAGTTGATATTTTCAATAAGCTTCAGCAATACAGGGGTTATAAGGTATTATTTATCCAGGATGAATATGATAACCTTCCCGGTACTTATGGTTACATGCAGAAAATAGCTTTCAACGCTGTGTTCACATGTGTTCCTGATCGGTATGTTGAATATGTGTACCCGAAGAAGATGTTTCCGGGTACTATTTTTATAAATAATCTTACCGGATACGTTCCTTATGGCCTGCTTGATTACCAAAGGCCGCCGATTGCAAATAGAACAACAGATGTGTTTTACAGGGGCAGGCAATTGCCATATTTCTATGGTACGCTTGGAATGGAAAAATACGAGATCGGCGTAAAGTTCAAGGAGAAGGTATTAAATAATGATCTTGGGCTTAATATCGATGTGGAGTCGGATGACTATAAAAGAATATACGGTGACGCATGGTATCATACGTTGGCGGGAAGTAAGGCTACATTGGCAACAGAATCGGGTTCCAACCTGTTTGATTTTAATGGGGATCTGAAATCACTGATGGATGCGGATATCAAGGCCGGTAACGATTACGATTTTATTTACAGCAAGTATATAAAAGACAACGAAAAGGATATCAGGATGAACCAGATATCACCAAAATTGTTTGAAGCGATCTGTCTTGGCACTGTGTTGATACTGTATGAAGGTGAGTATTCGGGCGTTCTTACTCCCTACGAGCACTATATTCCTTTAAAAAAAGATTTTTCCAATTTTGATGAGGTCATCGGATATCTACGCGACGACCAGCGGTTACAGACAATCGCTGATAAAGCGTACGCCGATATCGTTAAAGATGAAAAGTATTCTTACCGGGAATTCATTAATGGCCTGTTTGATAAAAAGGTTGATGAAAATTGTATGATGACACGTGGCGAGGAATATATTGTTCATGAATACCCTGTTTTCAAAGATTATTTGAAAGACTATTTTTTCAGAAGATCTGAACTCGAAAAGGCGGTGCTGGGAATGGCTTCGCCGGTTTTGCGTTCGGAAGATTATGAGAAAGTGTATAAACAAAAAAACATTTTCGGCAAAAACATTTTCAATGCATTTGTCTACAGAACAGTATCACAACTACCAACCAATTGGATCAATGCTATTGGTAATGTTATCCGTGTTTCTATGCGCACGGCACGCTCTCTAAAAAAGAATAAATAATGGATCTACCTGGTCAGTCTAAGCCGAGGACGATAATTACAGGAGGCGCTGGATTTATCGGATCGCATATTGCAGATCAACTTGTGGATGAGGGATATGAAGTGCTTGTGATAGATAATTATGTTACGGGACGAAAAGAGAATAATAAGCCAAGTCACAATCTTACAATTGTGGAAGGGGATATCAAAGATCGTAATCTGATCGATAAAATTTTTACAGACTTTAATCCTGGCATCGTAATACATGCCGCCGCCACGTACAAGGATCCGGCTGATTGGGAGGAGGATATTAATACCAATATTCTTGGTACGGCAAATATTATCAGGGCCATTCAAAGAAGCGCCGTTACCCGTCTTATTTACCTGCAGACCTCACTCTCCTACGGATTAAAACCGGTAGAGAGTCCGATTAGTTTGCAACACCCGCTTTTTTCAGGCAGATACGCTGGCGGAAGCAGTTATGCGATCAGTAAAACCACTGGCGAATTATATATTGAGCTGAGCGATATCGAATTTATTTCTTTCCGCTTAGCTAATACATACGGGCCGCGTAATCTCAGCGGGCCACTGCCTGCATTTTATAAAAAGCTTACAACTGGTCAGAAAGTACTGGTAACTGATACCCGTCGAGATTTCATTTATGTTAATGATTTGGTTGACTGTATCATGAAGGCGGTTAAAGGATCGGGTAGCCGGGGATATTATCATTTAGGAACCGGAAAAGACCATTCTATAAAGGAAATATATAAGTTGGCGGCAGCGTCGCTTGGCATAGATCCCGAAAAAGAAGATATTGTCGAATACCAACCGAAAGGTGCAGATGATGTTTCGACTTTATTGCTGGATGTCAGCAAAACTAAACTCGATTTTGACTGGACCGCACGCACTTCAATAGAGGAGGGCGTAAACTCGTCTATTGCCTGGTATAAGCAGCATGGGTTACAGGAAACATATACCCATCTTAAGCTTTTTAATAAAAGCTGAAGATGGGTTCAATAATAAAGAAGGTAAATGCTGCATGAATAGCGATTCTCAATTTTCTTTTGATGCTGTAGTTATATTGTCTCAGTCTGATTGGTACACTGAGATGAGAAGTAACCGCTATAACTTTGCAGTGCGATTTGCCCAGCATGCACCCGTTTACTTTTTGCAGCGCCATGACCCTTCAAAAACGGCGCTTATTGCAGGAACTGAAGGGAATATTACTGTTATAAATCCCATTCACGATTATTCACGTGAGACGCTTGAAGAATTGTTTACACTGCTCCGCGAAAGAAATATCCGGAAAGTTCTTTTTTGGATATACTGCCCGTTCTATACACATCTTCTCCCAGATGTCACAATTCCATATGTTGCAGTGTATCATGCAACGGAAGCGATTTTAGGAAGCAATTTTTTTCATACGGAAAACGAAGTTGTTGCAGAATATGTAGCGCAGCTAAAAAAGACGGTTAATTTTTCTTCCCTGGTAGTCGCAGTATCGGAAGGGGTGGCCAATAGCATTGCCGGTGACACTTCTTTAATAAGCCCGGTGTATTGTGTTACCAATGGGTGTGACTATCAATTCTGGAGTAACGGGGCAAAAAGTTCGATTCGAGAGAATGCCGTGCTTTACCAGGGAGGCATCCACAGAAAACTGGATTTTGAACTGTTGGAATATATCATTATTGACAACCCGGGTGTCTTATTCTGGTTTTGCGGCGAAGTTTATATTGATAACAAAGATGATCTTGAACGCTGGAGCCGGATAAATAAATGTGGCAACGTGCGGTTCTGGGGTAACCTGCATCCGGATGAAGTACGGGCGCTTTCTCACAAGGCAAGGGTTGGCATCATACCGTTCAAACACGACGACTGGCTTATTGCGAAAGCATTTCCGCTTAAAGCATTCGAATACCTGGCCGCAGGATTGGAAGTTGTTTCCACACCTATAGATTCCCTGAACCAGTTTGGTGATAATTTTTCTATAGCAAAGGATAATGCTTCGTTCAGTTCTGCTATTAAAAGCAAGCTTGAAAATATAGTTCCCCAAAGTACGGAAAGAGAAGCTTTGTGTAAAGCGCAGGACTATGATGAAAAGTTTGCGCAGGTTTTAAATATACTGCGAACGACGGAGATCCGTGAAAACAGTAAACGGATTTTCAAGAAGAAAGTACTGGTACTATACGATATACATTCCTGCCATGTAAATACCATCCGGGAACACGTTAATGCTTTCGGATTGTTCTCCAAAAACCTTGTAACATATTACGGGGCCACCAGAGATGCTGTTATCAATGATATTTTTCTGAATTCATTTGAGGCGGTTGTATTTCACTATTCTATCAGGGTATCGGTTCCCGGGCATCTTGCTGATGATATTTTTAAAAAGATCCAAAAGTATCATGGGATTAAAATTTTATTCATACAGGATGAATACGATAATCTGGCGTCTACATACAGGTATATAAAAGCGATTGGTTTTAATGTTTTGTTCACCTGCGTGCCGCCTGCCTACCATGAATATGTATATCCTAAAAGCCTGTTCCCGTATTTACAACTGATAAATAATTTTACCGGGTACGTGTCTTATGCGCTCAGTAATCATACGCATACGCTTATCAGGGACAGGCAGACAGATGTTTTTTACCGGGGTAGAAAATTGCCTTATTTCTATGGTACGCTGGGAGTGGAAAAATACGAGATTGGAAAGCGATTTGGGGAAAGGGCTGCGCAGCTTGACAGCCAGCTTCAAACAAATCTTGAGGCTAATGATAATGAGCGTATATATGGCGATGCCTGGTATGGAACAATAAGCAGAAGCAAAACCATGCTTGGTACCGAATCAGGATCTAATGTATTCGACTTCAACGGCGATCTGTCTAAACGCATAGGCCAAGACATTGCATTAGGTGCGGATTACAGTGTTATTTATAAAAAATATATCGAACCACTTGAGAAGGAGGTTCGTATGAACCAGATATCCCCGAAGTTATTTGAAGCCATTTCGCTAAAAACCGTTTTAATACTTTATGAAGGAGAGTATTCAGGAATATTACAGCCTGGCATTCATTATCTGTCCTTGAAAAAGGATCTCTCCAATATTCAGGAAATCATTGATACGATCAAAGACCCTGAAAAACTGCAGATAATAGCAGACAGGGCTTATACTGATATTGTTGGCGACCCGATGTTGTCGTACAGGCATTTTATTCATAATATTTTTGATGAATGCATTGATAACAATGTCTACATTTTAAAACCGCAATCGGTTATTAGTACGGGCGATCTTTATAAGTATGATGATAAGCCAGAGTACCTATCTATCCGCTTGTTCAAAAAATATCCTGGTGCATTTATTATCCCGGCCATTACATCCAACGAATACGAGAATGGATATAAAGGGCTGCAGGAATTTTCTACATTTAAATTCAGGTTTCGCAATACGATTAATCGCTTATTTATTAAACTTATTGAATCACTGCCGCGAAAGTTGTTGAGGGTGATATTCAGGCAGTATAATCGACTGCGGTCATCTGGAAAATGAAACGGCAGGAAGAAGGTTTTTTGTAAAGAAAACGGCAGTCGATGTACGCAAAAAAATAAAATTGCGGATACATCTGAAATGATCAGACATGAGAATATTGGTATTGTATACATTGCGGCAACAAAAGATCAGGAAGACGATTTCCGAACACCTTTTCAGTTTTAAAACTTATTTGCCGGAAGATGAAATGGTGTATGTTAATGTGGGTCCAGCCGGTATCCCATCCTACCTTTCAAAAATTGAGTTTGACATTGTAATTTTCCACTATACAATTTTGGCAGGAGAAAGATTTCTTGAGGGGGAACGCTGGAACAGGAAAATGCGGGGTGTGGAAAAACTGACGGGCTTTAAGATTGCAGTTCCACAGGATGAGTACAATTATACCAACAGGTTAGTTGCGCTTTTCAAAAAGGTTGATATTGATGTTGTATGTACATGTTTTTATCTGCAATCCGATATTGACTTTGCCTACGCGCAGCACCTTCCGGGTAAGGTAAAATATGTTCCTGTTTTTACAGGGTACGTAGATGAAGCTGAAAGTGAGTGGGTGAAAGACAAAACCTTACCATATGCAGAAAGGCCGATAGATATTGGCTACAGGGCCTCAATGTTACCGGCACATCTCGGAAAACATGGGCAGCTCAAATATGAATTGATCGGGATCTTTAATAGCCGGCTGGCAAATACAGACTTAAAACTCGATATCAAAAGCAGTAATAATACTTTAACGAACCAAGATAAATCGACCGTTAAATTGGGTGATGCGTGGAGCCTGTTTTTATTAGACTGCAAAGCATTTATCGGATGTGAAGGCGGATCGAGTTTGCTTGACCCAAATGGCGAGATTCAGAAAAAGGTAGAAGTATACCTAAGTAAAAACCCCGGTGCACAATTTACCGAAATAGAAAAACACTGCTTTCCCGGAATAGATTTTAATATTTCTTGTTTTGCTTTGTCCCCGCGACATTTTGAAGCGGTAATCACAAAAACATTGCAAATTCTTGTAGAAGGATATTATGGTGGTATATTCAAGCCATGGGTTCACTATTTACCACTCAAGAAGGACTATAGTAATTTTGCTGAAATTGTTGCCTTTCTGAAAGACAAAGAAAAATGCCAACAGGTAATTGAAAATGCATACACGGACATTGTTCTAAGCGGAAAATATACCTATCAGACTTTTGTGAAAGATGTTTTAAAAGATTATACACCTGGAATTAAAGGGGTTTCGGGGAAAACCAATATCGCAGATAGTATGCGTTTAGCGCTTTTGGCAGTGCGTGAAAAGCTTATTGCTTTGCTGGCTTCATTAGGATGGTATAAAATTAATTTTTACCACATCGTGGTTATGGCATATAAAGGAACTTTACAGAATCTTATTCCATCGGCAACCAGAAATAAAATTGAAGCAAAATTCAGAAGATGACACAAAATATAGACAATAAAAATTCCATATTTTGGAACGATATATGCGGATCTAATATGGCCATTCAGTTAGGTATTAACGATGATTCAGCCGAATCGCTGAAAAAATACGATGACTTTTACCTGAACTATTATCCATACCTGCTATTGCATGTTCCGGTTGATAAATTTAAAGGGCTTAAAGTGCTCGAAGTAGGTTTGGGTTATGGTACGCTTAGCCAGCAAATAGCTGAAAACTGCAGCTATTACAGGGGGCTCGATATTGCAGCGGGTCCGGTAAATCTTGTTAATAAGCGATTATCGTCATTACCCGTTGATGGAAAGGCAATAGTTGGAAGTATTAAAGAGTGCCCTTTTGAGGATAATACATTTGATGCAGTTGTTTCAATCGGGTGTTTTCATCATACAGGCGATCTTAAGAAAGCAATTCAGGAAGCATGCCGGGTGCTTAAAAAAGATGGTAAAATTTACCTGATGGTATATAATAAATACTCCTACAGGCAGTTAGCCCAATTTCCGGTTACTACTATTAAAAGATTTTTTGAGGAGAGGTTTAAGCCGGATGAAGCTGATAAACATTCAACACAAAAGGAACGTGCTTCATTTGATATTAACCAGGATGGAGAAGGCGCACCGGAAACAAAATTTTATTCTTCCCGCGAATTAAAGAAAATAATGGCGGATGCAGGTTTTGGAGACGTAAAAACACAAACAGAGAATGCAGAAGACCAGAATCTTGGGAAAATAACAGTGATCAAAAGAGATTCTTTGCTCAAAAATATCGCGAGGGTTAAAGGACTGGATATTTATTTTTCAGGAGTAAAACTTTGAGCAGGTGAATTTGATAATGATGATACTAAAAAAAAATTAAATTATTCAAACACCCAACATGGAAACAAAAGTAGATAATGTAACGATAGATGAGGTTCATGACTTTTGGAACGACAACCCGCTTTGTGCAACAATAGTTCCCCATACATTAGGATCAAAAGAGTATTTTGAATATTATGATAAGTTGCGCGAAGACATCGAAAGTCGCGAATTTTCTTATAAGCTTCATGAATACAAAGATTTTAAAGGAAAGAAGGTGTTGGATGTAGGTTCCGGTAACGGGTATGTTTTAAGCCGTTATGCCACCGAAGGAGCCCAGGTTTTCGGTGTTGACATTACTGAAACAGGAATCGACCTTTGCAATAAAAGATTTGGTCATATGGGTCTCACCGGCGATTTCAGGGTAGCCGATGCCCAGCGGCTACCATTTGACGACAATACCTTCGATTGTGTATGCTCGATGGGTGTCCTGCACCATGTTCCTGATACCGAAAAGGCAGTAGCCGAAGTTTTTCGTGTGTTAAAACCAGGTGGAAGGCTGATCGTAATGTTCTATCATAAAAACTCCATTTTGTACAGGATAAATTATGGTCTGCATGCGTTGTTCGGAAAGAAAAGCATGCAGCAACTGGTAAATGAATTTGATGGTGCGGAAAACCCTAAGGGCTATGTTTATTCAAAAAAGGGCTTAAGAAAGCTTTTGGGTAAGTTCAATATCGATGAAATGTTCGCAGGTTATTTAACGACTTCGATGCTTTCAGAAAAATTCTCTAAGATGGTTCCAAAAAACTTGTTTAAACCCCTGGAAAAGTTATACGGTTGGAACCTGTATGCAAAAGGAAGAAAGCCCCAATAGTTTGAAGATATTAATACTATATTCTCTTCATGAAAAATCGAGAAGGAGCACTATTAATGAGCACCTGTACAGTTTTCGAAAGTATAGTACGGGCTGCCACTTTCATTACGTAAATGTCTTCGACCAGATCCCGTCGTTTCTTTTCGGAATAAATTATGACGCTCTAATACTGCATTATACGTTCCTTGCCGAAAAGCGCTTTCTTGAAGACGGCAGTCCGTGGGAAAAGAAAATAAAAGGCCTGGATCGTATAAGTGGATATAAGATAGCCATACCACAGGATGAATATGATTATACAGACAGGCTCTGCAGCCTATTCAAAAAAGCAGGTATAGGTACAATATACACCTGTTTTACACGCGATGAGGATATCGAGAAAGCTTACCCATTTGACAAAACAGGTGTTTCCAAAATTGGTAAAGTATTTACAGGCTACATCGACGAAGCGAAGATCTCTCAGCTGGCAAAAAAAAGTAAGCCTTTTTCTTTTCGCGGTATTGATATTGGTTATCGTGGTAGAAAACTTCCCGCCTATCTTGGAAAACATGGCCAATTGAAATATGAACTGGTGGAGGTTTTCAATGAAGCTGTGAAAGGAAAAAACCTTATAACTGATATAAGGAACACCAATGACAACTTTCTTGTCGAAAACCAGGACGCCATCAAACTTGGCTTTTCATGGTACGACTTCCTTTTAGCTTGCAAAGCTTTTATTGGATGTGAGGGTGGCTCAAGTCTGCTGGACAGGGATGGGACCATACAAAAAAGGATAAAAGAGTATTTACAGGATCACCCCGATGCTTCTTTCAGCGAAATTGAAATAAACTGCTTTCGTGAGCTGGATTATAATATCCAATGTTTCGCGCTCTCGCCCCGGCATTTCGAAGCTGTGATGACCCGAACGCTGCAAATTCTTGTTGAAGGTGAATATGGAAATGTTTTCAAGCCATGGGAACATTATCTGCCATTAAAAAAGGATTTCAGTAATATAGAAGAGATCCTGGCATATATCAATGATGAAACGGAGTGCACCAGGATTATCGAAGCGGCTTACAGAGATATTGTAAACAGCAATAGATACACATACCGGGCATTTGTTACAAGAATAATTGATGAAACCGGTAGATCCGGAGTAAAAAGCTCCTCACACTCGCTTTTGTTTGGTTTCTATGGATTTCTTTTAAAACAACGTAATACGGCCAGTTTGTTTGTATCCCTGGTTACCAGAAAGGCAAAACACTTGTGGAAGCAAAAGACCGGTTAGATTAATTTAGAATTAATTCGTAATTTTGCAAGAGTTTATTTAACGTATATTAAAATAATTTAATAAGTCATGAAAGTCTTTGTAACCGGCGGTTGTGGTCAAATCGGATCACATATAGTAGAAATGCTTCTTGAAAGAGGCGATGAAGTAATTGCAATAGATAACCTGGCAACCGGACGGCGCGAGCACCTCGCCGATCACAAAAACCTAAAAGTTATCATCGATACAATTGCCGATAAGGAGCTGATTGATAAAACATTTGCAGAGTTCAAACCGGATGCCGTTGTTCATACTGCAGCATCTTATAAAGATCCTAACGACTGGTACAGCGATACCCTTACCAATTGCGTTGGTGGAAGCAATGTTATTAAAGCAGCAGTTGACAATGGCGTTAAACGTTTTGTTTACTTCCAAACGGCACTTTGTTATGGTGTAAAACCATTACAACAGCCGATTAAACTTGATCACCCCAAGTTCCCGGCTAACAGCAGTTATGCGATCACAAAAACGGCCAATGAAGATTTCCTCGAAATTTCAGGACTTGACTTCGTTACATTCAGGTTAGCCAATGTGGTTGGACCAAGAAATGTAAGCGGACCGCTTCCTATCTTCTTCCAGCGTTTGAAAGATGGCAAAAAATGTTTTATCACAAATGCAAGAAGGGACTTTGTTTTTGTAAAAGACCTTGCCCGCAACGTTGTTAAAGCGCTTGATGGAACAGGTCATGGAGCATATCACTTCTCATCAGGAACAGATATTGCGATCAAAGAATTATATGATGCAGTTGTTAAAGCAATGGGCTTTGAAGAATATCCTGAAGCTGAAATGCGTATGATAGGCGAAGACGATGCACCATCGATCTTACTTGATCCAAGCAGAACATTTGCAGACTTTGGCAAAATTGAATTCACTCCTTTGCAGGAAACAGTTTCTGCCGCTATCGATTATTTTAAAGTACACGGTACTTTGGGCGAATACACACACCTGAAACACGAATCAAAGAAATAATATGCGTATACTATTAACGGGTGGCGCAGGTTGCCTCGGCTCGAGCCTGATAGAAAAGTATCTTCCACAGGGGCATGAGATACTGGTACTGGACAATTTTGCTACCGGAAAGCGTGAAGCTGTACCAGAAATAGCTGGACTAACCTTGGTAGAAGGAAGTATTGCTGATGAAGTATTGGTTAAAAAATGCTTTGACGAATTCAAGCCTACTCATGTTATCCATAGTGCAGCCGCTTATAAAGATCTCACAGACTGGGCATCTGATACGCAAACAAATGTTTTAGGCACTATCAATGTGGCAAAAGCAGCATTGGCACACGGTGTTCAGAAATTTGTAAATTTCCAGACAGCTTTGTGTTATGGAAGACCTGAACAGGTACCCATTCCTGTTACGCATAAAACAGCACCATTTACAAGTTATGGCATTTCAAAAACTGCCGGTGAACAGTTCCTTCTTCAATCCGGGTTACCGGTAATATCACTGCGGCTGGCGAATATCTGCGGTCCGCGTTTGTCAATCGGCCCCATCCCAACATTTTATACCAGGCTTAAGGAAGGCAAATCGGTTTTCTGCAGCGATACAGTAAGGGACTTCCTCGATATGTCTGATTTCCTTTCCCTGATGGATATTATTCTTGGCGACAAGTCAGCTATTAAAGGTGTGTTTAACGTATCTACTGGTAAGGGCAATTCGATAAAAGATGTATTTGATGAAGTGAGTGATTATGTAGGCATCAAAGTGGAGAATGTGCCTATCGTGCCTGTTGGCACAGATGATGTACAATCAGTAGTACTCGATCCGTCAGTAACAGAAGAAACATTCGGATGGAAAGCAAAGATCGGATTTAAAGAAACGATCAAGCGTCAACTCGAATTATATGACAAATATGGTGTTTCAGATATATACAGCCATCTGACACCACAAAAATAACCAATAAAAAATTTAAAGCATTTTATGAATAACAGTAAAGTAATTGTTGTAGGTGGTGCAGGATTTGTAGGCAGTAACCTTGTACGTATCCTTTTAAGAGATAACGAGAATATTAGTGTAGTAGCAATCGATAATCTTTTATCTTCAGAAAAGGAAAATCTTCCGCTTGAGGATAAAAGACTTTCTTTCTGGGAGGGTTCCATTACCAACGATGAAATACTGGCGAAGATCGATGATACGTATGACTACATCTTTCATCTGTCAACTTTTCATGGTAACCAAAGTTCGATCGGCGATCCATTGCGTGATCATGAGAACAATACTTTAACTACGTTGAAGTTGATGAATCATATCAAGGATTACAAGCACCTAAAAAAAATTGTTTACTCAGCGGCCGGTTGTTCAGCAGCTAAAAAAACATACGACCAGGCAGAAGCAACTTCTGAAGATGCAGCTTTATCACTGGTACAGGATAGTCCTTATTCAATTTCTAAAGTAGTAGGCGAATTCTATTCGGTTTATTTTCATAAACAACACGGATTACCAACTGTAAGGGCAAGGTTCCAGAATGTTTATGGTCCCGGTGAGATCCTTGGTGCAGGCCAATGGAGAGGAACTGAGCACACTGTTTGGAGAAATGTAACACCTAATTTTATTTATAAATCGCTGAAAGGAGAGATCCTTCCTTTGTTCAACGGAGGAGATGCATCACGCGATTTCATTTTTGTTGAAGACATCTGCAAAGGACTCATTGCCTGCGCCCTTCATGGAACACCGGGTGATGTATATAATATTGCCAGCGGTAATGAAGTAACTATCAAAGAATGGGCAGAAATGATCTGCGACTATACAGGTAACAAAGGTGGGGTGGAATTATTGCCAAAAAGAACCTGGGATACATCCGGTAAGCGTTTCGGGTCAACCGAAAAAGCAGAAAAAGAACTTGGATTCAAAGCAAAAATGCCATTGGCGGAAGGTTTAAAAACCACAGTTGAATGGACAAAGAAGAATCTTGAGCTGATCGAACGCACGATGGCCAAGCATAATGATAAAATGGCGCAGATACATGCTTAAGATAGTAACGATTGTTGGAGCAAGACCACAGTTCATTAAAGCCGCTGTTGTTTCCCGCGCAATTACCGGATCGGATAAAGTACAGGAAGTGATCGTACATACGGGTCAGCATTTTGATCCGGGAATGTCTGATATTTTCTTTACCGAGCTTCAGATACCTACGCCGCATTATAATCTTGCTATAGGTGGCGGTTCGCATGGCCAGAACACCGGCAGGATGATCGAAGCGATAGAAGATGTTTTAAAGAAAGAACAACCAGATTGGGTGATGGTATATGGCGATACAGATTCAACGCTTGCCGGAGCCATTGCAGCAACCAAGATGAATATAAAGCTGGCACATGTTGAAGCAGGTTTACGCAGCTTTAATATGAAAATGCCCGAAGAGGTCAACCGTATACTTACCGACCGGATCAGTGATCTGCTGTTTTGTCCAACCGATACTGCTGTTGGTAACCTGAAAAAAGAAGGGTTTGATAATTTTTCTTCTTCTGTTGTTAAAACAGGTGATGTGATGTATGATGCCGCCCTCTTTTACAAAGGGCTCGCAAAAGCACCCGCTATAGTAGATAAGATCTCAGATAAACCATTTGCACTCTGTACAATACACAGGGCAGAGAATACAGATTCCCAACCAAGGATCCATGGTATTTTTGAAGCTTTAAAACGTATTGCTGATACAATGGCCGTTATTGTTCCATTGCATCCCCGTACTGTTAAGATGTTCAAAAGTTTTGGCATTGATACTGAGTATCCGAACCTGTTTTTTATTGAACCTGTTGGCTACCTCGAAATGGTATGGTTCCTTCAGCGTTGTTCTCTTGTGCTTACCGATAGCGGGGGGCTGCAGAAAGAAGCTTACTTCTTTGAGAAACCGTGTATAACCATGCGCGACGAAACAGAATGGATAGAACTTGTTGCAAGCGGAACCAATAAACTGGCAGGTGCCGATACAGAGAAAATCGTTGCTGCATTTGAGGCGATGAGAAAAAAATTGGATTCTTCTTTCCCGCTTATATACGGCGATGGACATTCTGCCGATCAGATCTTACAGGAACTGTTGAAAAACACTTAAAATAATTGAAACGAATGGCAGAACCCCGGCAGCATTTTAATGTGTTGGATATTTTCCGGGGCATATTTGCCAGCATGATCGTTTTTTTTCATTTAAGAACGTATACAACAACACGCGTTTTGAACAATGATTTTATTGCAAATGCCTCTTTGTTTGTTAATTTTTTCTTTGTACTTAGCGGGTTTGTGATCGCCTATAATTATCAGCACATAGATAAATTAAAATTAGCGGTAGATTTTTTTAAGAAACGTTTTTTACGTCTTTACCCTCTTCATCTTTTTTTACTGATTGTTTTTTTAGTCTACTTTTTCTTTAAAAAGATCTTTGTTATCTATTTTCATTACACATTTCTTTTTGCAGATGATAACTGGAAGACCTTTGTCTGCTCTCTTTTTTTGATCCAGTCAATAAAATTTCAGGGATTCAATGAATCATTAAGCTGGAATTATCCCAGTTGGTCCATATCCGCTGAAATGATTACTTATATATTTTTCGGTTTAAGTGAATTGTTTTTTTTCAGCGTTGGCTTGAAACGGGTGCGTATTTATTTTTACATACTCATCGTGTTGTTCAGCATCATTTCTTTTTTCTATAACAACCAGGCATACCAATGGATGAATGGGTATGACAATGGAGTTTTATATGGGTTATTCGGGTTTTATTTTGGTGTCATTTGTTCTTCTATTTATACTGCCTGCAGTAGGTACTGCCTTTCTCTCAATAAATATTTTTTATCTCTCTGTGAAGTTGTTCTGCTCGTTTGCCTGGTTTTCATGGTATCAGCAAAGAATTTCCTGCTTCCTCTGTTCGGGTTGTGGCTTTACAATGTATATTTCTTAGTAACGATATTTATTTTTTCTCTTCAAAAAGGTTTCATATCAGCCTTACTGGTCAGATCTTCCATTCTGAAAAAGATCGGGGATTATTCATACTCAATTTATATGAATCACCTGATCGTGATCCTTTTATTCAATTTTATTCTTACCCGGATCTTCAAGCTTTCTCCTGCTTATTATTCAGTTCTTTTCATTCTTGTTTATTACCTTGTTTACCTGCTATCGGGCTGGACGTATAAACATATTGAAATGCGGTTCTATAAAAAACGGGATAAAGTGAAGGCGTTTTAACTATGGCAAATATTTTAGTAATTTATTATACCCGGCAGTTTAATTTAAGAGCTTCACAACGGGATCATCTTTTCTCTTTTAAACGGTATGCCAAGGAGCATAACGTTTTTTACATTAATATATTTACCCAATCCATACCAGCTTACTATAAGCACGTTAGTTTTGATCTTGTTATTTTTTCCTGGTCATTTCTGGGTAACCGAACTGATCACGTTGCGTATATAAACGATTTCAAAAAGATTGAACTGATCAGGCAATTTACTTGTCCCAAGATCGCTTTACCCCAGGATGAATTTAGTAACACGGAAATGATCTGTGAAACGATCAATCATTTTGGGATAGACATTGTTTATTCTGTTTCTCCTGAAACAGAATGGGTTAAAATGTATAAAACGGTTGATTTTTCAAAGGTTACATTTGATAGGGTACTCACGGGTTATCTCGAAGAGCGGACATTGGATACTATCAGTAAAGCTGCTGAAAAAGTAAAAAGCAGGGATATTGACGTTGGCTTCCGCTCCGGTGCCGCCGCATATTGGGGTCGCTTTAACCTGATCAAGTTCGAGATCGCAGATAAATTTATAGAAGGGGCAAAGAAATATGGCTTTACAACCGATATTTCTTTCGGCTGGAATAATTTTCTTTTGGGTGATAAATGGTATGACTTCCTGTTACGGTGTAAGTATATGCCAGGCATAGAAGGCGGTAGCAGTATCATCGATTGGGACGGGGCGCTCTATAAAAATGTAAATGCATTTCTTAAAGAACATCCGGGTGCAGCTTTCGATGAAGTAGAGGCTGCCTGTATTCCTCCAGGTAAAGATGGTGAGATCAATGTTGTAGCTCTCTCTCCACGACACCTTGAGGCCTGCGCAACAAAAACCTGCCAGATACTGGTAGAAGGTGAGTATAACAATGTTCTGATCCCCGGTAAACACTATATAAGTCTAAAAAGGGATTTCAGCAACCTCGAGGAAATATTTGACATCATTAAAGACGACAAGATCAGGAACGGGATCGTTGAATCGGCGTATAGTGATATTGTAGCATCGGGGAAATATACATACGAGTATTTCGTTCGATATGTAATTGAAAATTCTTTGAAAAAAGGCGCTCCAACAATACCTATTACTAGCCGCGTCAGTAAAGGACTTTTATTAGTCAATAAACTGTCTGATCAATTCTCCTGGTTTTTTGTTAGGGTATTTTCCTGTGGCAGGAATTTGCGCGATTTTATAAAACGATCAACGAATTAACAAGCCCCTGATCGCAGAACACGTTTCTTAGCTCTTATGTCAGAAAATTTTTCTTTTAAAAAGATTTCGCTGTTTATTCCCAATCTATACGGCGGTGGCGCTGAACGGGTATTTATTAGTCTCGCAAACATTTTCTCCAAAGCAGGATTTGAAGTTGAATTGATCACGGGTATCAAAGAAGGACAATTGGCATCACAGGTGGATAACCTCACAGTGATTGATCTGAAAGCCCGGTCAATAGCCAGGTCAATTATTCCCTTAACGAAACACCTTCGTAAAAACCCTCCGGATATACTCTTATCAGCATTGCCTCACGCAAACCTTGCTGCAATTATCGCAGCTACAGCCAGTCGAAAAAAAATGAAGGTTGTATGTTCTGTTCATGAAAATGTGTTCTATTCATTTAGTCGCATTTCTGCGTACGAAAAAATGATCCTGCAAATGCTGAAAGCAGTATACAGGCTCTCTCATGGTATTGTAGCCGTGTCGCAGGGCCTTTTGGATTCACAGATCAGTTTCTACAAAAAAACACTTCCCCGTCATCAACAAAAAATATTTAACCCGATAGTAGAAAATTTGTCGACCGTAGTACCTTTTAGGAAACCTGGGGGCACAAAAGAAAATTTCAGGATCATTTCTGCAGGTAGATTAAGCGTCGAAAAAGATTTCATAACCCTTATTCGCTCTTTCTCACTGCTTACCAACCGGGAGAATGTAACGCTTACCATATTCGGAGAAGGACCCGAAAGACAAAAATTGGAAGAATTGGTTGAAGAACTAGGTCTCGGGCAACATGTATTTCTCCCCGGATTTTCAAATGATATCAGATCGCAGTTCATTGCTTCGGATCTGTTTATCATGTCCTCCATATGGGAGGGATTCGGAAATGTTTTAGTAGAGGCGATGGCAGCTGGATGTCCGATCATTTCTACAAATTGTGAAAGTGGCCCGCCGGAAATACTTGCCGGTGGTAAATTTGGCAAGCTGGTTCCTGTTGGTGACTTTGAAGCGATGGCCAGGGCCATCGAGCGGTTTCGTAAAGGGGATGTTTTACTTTTCAATACAGAAGCCGCTGTGGCACGATTCACTTTCGACGTCATCGGAGCAGAGTACCTGCAGTTCTTTCAGAAATGTTTCGACAATGACCAGGATCTTGCTAAACAGCACACATTAACTACATCCTATTGAAATCTGTTTTACATGTTATAACCGGTCTGGAAAATGGTGGAGCTGAAGCGGTATTGTACAGACTCGTAATAAATGACAGTCAAACAAAGCATTCGGTTGTATCATTGAGGGATATGGGTAAGTATGGATCCTTGCTTCAGGCGCACAATATTCCTGTTTATTGCCTTGATATGGCTAAGGGGGGAATGACTTTCGGTGCCATGCGAAAATTGTGGAAAATTATCAGGAAGGAGCGCCCGGATATTTTGCAGGCATGGATGTACCATGCTAACCTGATTGCGGGAATTATAGGAAAGCTGGCCGGCGTAAAGAATATTTACTGGTGCATACACAACAGTACTTTGTTGCGCAAGGCAACTCCATTAAATACACTGGTAGTTAATAAGGTCTCTGCATTTCTGTCTTATGTATTGCCTGAAAGAATAATTTCATGCGCGCAAAATGCGATCGATGTTAATGTATCAACGGGGTATTCGCGGGCAAAATTCTGTTTAATACCCAATGGCTACGATGTTTCTGAATTCAAGCCGGATCCTGCAGTTGGAAAGCAGTTAAGAGAACAATGGAGTATACCGGAAAATACTTTTCTCATAGGTAATATCGGCCGTTTTGATCCGCAGAAGGATTTTGAAAACCTTGTTACAGCTTGTGGAATCCTATCAAAAGAAAAAGTTAACTATCGGCTGTTATTAGTTGGTCCCGGCATCGATAACAACAATGAAGAGCTTTGCAGCTGGATCCGGAATGAAGGTATCGAAGGGTATACGATATTGATTGGGCCACAGGATAATATTCCCGCAATAATGAACTCCCTTGATATTCTCGTTTTAAGCAGCAGGGGCGAAGCTTTTCCAAATGTACTCTGTGAAGCCATGTCATGCGGAACCCCCTGCGTATCAACAACTGTTGGTGACGCAGCATTAATCGTAGGTAACACCGGGTGGCTGGTGCCGCCACGAAACAGTGCACAGCTCGCCAAAGGTATAATGGAAGCCATGGAAGAGTGGCAGAATAAAGAACGCTGGAAATCAGTTCAGAACAATGCGCGTGAACGGATTGTAATAAGTTTTAGTATCGGTAAAATGATCACGGGTTATCATCGGGTCTGGGGGTTTCAAACAAATGAATATTGATCTATGTGCGGGATAGCAGGTTTTATTGACAGGAAGAAAATATATGGCCAGGCAGAACTGGACAAAATGACCCATGTGATTGCGCACAGGGGACCCGATGGCAAAGGAGCCGTTGTGTTAAATGAACTCTCATCTACGATAGGTCTCGGTCACCGGCGTTTGAGCATTATCGACCTCGAAGAAACCGGCAGCCAACCCATGTTCTTTGGTAAGTGGAGCATTGTGTATAATGGTGAGATCTACAATTACCGCGAACTCAAAATTATTCTTGAAAAGACCGGTAGAAAATTCACAACACATTCAGACACCGAAGTGATACTTCAGGCATTTGACGAATGGGGAACAAAGGCTGTGGACCATTTCATTGGCATGTTTGCATTTGTGATCGTTAATCTCGAGAAACAGAAAGCATGGTTTTTCAGAGACCGGCCCGGTGTTAAACCTTTTTACTATTATGCAGATAATGATCTTTTATTATTTGCTTCGGAATTAAAAGCCTTTCACCAACATCCCGGTTTTACGAAGCAGATTGACCTTTCTTCAGTTGCCCAATTCATGCAGTTGGGATATATCATGGCGCCGCATAGCATATTCAGGAATACATATAAATTACGACCCGGGCACTATATCGAATTTGATATTACTTCGTTCACTTACACCGAGTTGGCCTATTGGAAAGTTGTTGATCATTACAATCAACCGAAAATAAAGATCAGCGAGCCGGACGCCATCCTCGAGACCGAGAAATTGATGCAGTCAGCTGTAGAATACCGCATGGTGTCTGATGTACCTGTTGGTGTTTTTCTTAGCGGCGGATATGACAGTACTACGGTAGCTGCTTTGCTTCAACAAAACCGGACAGAGAAATTAAAAACATTTACCATCGGGTTTGATGAAAAAGGAATTAATGAGGCCCCCTTTGCAAAAGAAATAGCAGCACATCTTGGAACTGACCATACTGAATATTATTGCACAAGCAGTGATGCCAGGAAACTGATTCCTGAGATACCGGTTTATTGGGATGAACCTTTTGCAGATGCCTCAGCCATTCCTACCATGCTGGTAAGTCAACTCGCAAGGGAAAAAGTAACAGTGGCACTTTCTGCAGATGCAGGCGATGAGTTATTCGGAGGCTATGCAAAATACACGTATGTACAGAATGCGGCAAAAAGGCTGGCTGTTTTACCCAAACCACTCAGGCATTTGGTGGCTGGTGTTTTAGGAGGCATCAATCCCGCCAGTATCCCTTATTTCAAGAAAGCATATAATTTTCAGACACGCTATCATAAAGGAATTGCATTACTGAAGTCTTCAGGAATTATGGATGGACTTGTTTCAATTGCAAAGGTGTATACCGACAAAGAGATCAGGGCGCTCATGCATGAGCCGGAACACAGAAGCTTTTTTGAAGCAGTTGACATGATCGACGACGAGTTTGAAGACGACCTTAGTCAACTACTCTGTACAGACTATCAAACTTATATGGTAGATGATGTATTGGTAAAGGTGGATAGGGCCGGGATGCGCGTAAATCTCGAAGGGCGTGAGCCATTATTGGACCACCGCCTATTAGAATGGTCTGCGCGCCTGCATTCAGATTTAAAAATAAAGAACGGCGAGAAAAAGCATATTCTTAAAGAAATATGTCATAAATACATTCCGAAAGCTATGATGGACCGACCTAAAATGGGGTTTGGCATCCCTGTCGTAAGCTGGTTTGATGCTGAGATCGGCAATTATATTGATCAATATCTTACTGAGGCGTATATTCAAAAACAGGGCATATTTAATAAAAAAGCGGTTAGAAAGATCGTAACAGGTTATACGGCAAACAGGAAGCAGAATGTATTTAAGCTATGGAACCTGATCATGTTTCAGCTTTGGTATGAAAAGTGGATGAATTAAAAGAGCGTAAGTGGGTAATACATTATGATTAAAAATTTACAGATATTAAGAGCTTTTGCGGCTTTGCTGGTTGTATTCTTTCATTGCGATTTTCTCAATATTAAGGTTGGTCAATTTGGCGTAGATATTTTTTTTGTCATCAGTGGGTTTATTATCTCTTTTGTTTTAAATAAAAGCCAGGAAAGGTTTCTGAGCAAACGTTTTATCAGGGTTATTCCCATGTATTACCTGTTTACGATAGGAGTGGCCTGTGCCTGGGCCATCTATCCCCAGGGGTTTAACAATGTTTTTGTTTCCCTTGAAGCCATCGTGAAATCCTTGCTGTTCATACCTTATTACATTGGAGATTCAGGCCCTATCTTATCCCTCGGTTGGACACTGAACTATGAAATATTTTTTTACGTAACAGCTGGTGTTCTGGCTATTTTTTTTAAAAAACCAACCCTGGCTTTATTGTTAGCTACTGCGGTTATCCTGTTGATAATTTGTGTTGGAATCTTAAACGGCAGTTCAAATATTTATTTACGTTTCTATAGTTACCCTATTACACTTGAATTTGTTTTTGGAATAGGCCTGTTCTATATTACCAGGAGATGGGCTGGCTTTTTACATAAAAAAGGGAATGTTTTTTTAGCGGGTATACTGGCTTTGCTTGCGTTTTGCCTGATGGTGTATTTCGATCATAATAAAATTTATGCTAACAGGGTTCTTGTGTTTGGGATACCGGCCTTTTTTATTGTGCTTTTCTTTATTTTGTCGGAGCATATAACAAATGCGGATAATTTTTTACATAAGTTTTTTTACCAGGTCGGTAATGCCAGTTATGTTGTTTATCTATGCCATCCGTTTGTTGTATTTTTTATTATCAGAATTATAAAGCCCCTTTTACCAGGTAATCTGTTATTCTCTATCATTGAGTTATTACTGATGCTCGGGGTTGTTACGTTTATAAGTATATTAATTCATAAAAAAATTGAACTCCCTGTTGTTAAGTTTATCGAAAGAAGACTTCATGATAAGGGAAGATCCTGATATAAATTTTGAATAAGATTTTGCAGAAATTGACATTAACTGCCTTGTTGACAAGATTTTTCAACTGGCGTAGGAGAATTGGGCAGATCACGATAAGAAATACAATTTTTATCTTACTGCTATTCAAAATCTTCTACACTTTTTATGGTGTATTTATTTTTGGAAAGATCTCTGATATCAGTGACGCTGATGGTTATTTGGCTGCCCCTATCATTTTGTCGACTGCCGTATTGAAAAGCAATACGGTGCTTTTGGGCACCATCACAGCTATCCTGAAGTCATTTCTGTTTGTAGGCTTTTTTGTTCACCTGGCGTATTCCATGATATCCTTTTTTTGCCTCAAATTTGTAATTGACGCATTGAAACTTACGCGGTCGCAAGAGTATTTCCTTATACTCATGCTGATTATGCCAACATTCGGTACATGGACCTCAATTATTGTTAAAGAATCTCCTTCCTGCTCGCTTTCATGTATCGTACTTGTATGGATAATAAATCTCCTGGACAGATCAAAACTCCGGCTTCCTTTAATCATTAATATAGTTTGCCTCTATTTTACGTTGATCTTGCGGCCTATTGTTGGTTTTTCATTGGTGTGTTTGATTTCTACTTTGTATGCTTATCGTTTTCCTATTCTTAATAAGTATGTAAAATTCTTTTTTATAGTTGCATTTGTTGCTGTAACCACAATCGGCGCCGTGGCATTGACTTCTGATTATATTAAGGATGAGTTTATACCCCTGGCAGAGTATTATTTTAATCCAAAGTTTGCAACCTCTACAGCTTCCAGCAGGCCATTAGGATTCTGGAAAAGCACAGCGGATTTTTATCTGAAAGCCCCGGAAGGTATTTTTTTAGCCAACCTTGGACCAACCTTGTTCGAAAGTTTACAAAAGCCACTATATATACCTTATTTCTTTGAGGGTCTGTTCTTTATATTTACCTGTATTTTTTTGATACTGAGTAATATTTATTTTGAGTTGCGGCGTGCAGTAGTGAACCCTGATTTTCTGTTTGTTATCTTGTTTGGGATAATACTTGTGTTGTTGTTAAACTATCCCTTTGGCGTATTTAATGCAGGATCTGCGCTCAGGTACCGTTCCTCCTATTATCACATCATCATCATTCTTCTTCTTTATTTCTATTCCCGTGAAAAGAAATTGGAAAAACTAAATATGAGTAACATATGAAAGTACTCGTTACCGGCGCGGCCGGTTTTGTAGGATATCACTTAGCCAGGGCCCTCGTTATCCAGGACCATGAAGTAGTAGGTTTGGATTCGATCAATGACTATTATGATGTGAACCTTAAATACGACAGGTTATCCGAAACCGGGATTGAACGAAATAGTATTGAATGGAACAAACCCGTTAAAAGTAAAACTTTCCCTAATTACTGTTTTGTTCAGATGAATTTAAAAGATTCGGAAGAACTTAATAAACTCTTTTCGGATATTGGTTTTGATATAGTGATTAATCTTGCCGCACAAGCCGGCGTACGGTACAGTATTTCGAATCCGATGGCCTATGTAGAAAGCAATGTAACAGGCTTTATGAATATTCTTGAATGTGCACGGAATTTTAAGATAAAGCACCTTATCTATGCCAGTAGTTCCAGTGTATATGGAATTAACGATGAAGTGCCTTTTTCTGAGGATTTTAATACAGATAAGCCTGTTTCATTATATGCTGCCACAAAAAAAAGTAATGAATTGATGGCGTATACTTACAGCCATCTTTACGGGATACCTACCACAGGCCTGCGCTTTTTTACAGTATATGGGCCTTGGGGTCGGCCTGAGATGTCACCCATCCTGTTTGCAAAAGCCATTACAGAAAACAGGCCTATCAAAGTATTTAACCACGGAGATCTTAGCCGCGATTTTACGTATGTAGATGATATTGTTAGTGGCGTTTGTAAGGTGCTTGTCTTACCTGCCCCGGAAGAAAGGACTACCGTTACTGGAAGGACCACTCCTCCTTATCGTATTTTTAATATTGGTAATAATGCACCGGTCAAACTGATGTATTTTATTGAGCTCATCGAAAAATCATTAGGTAAAAAAGCCATAAAAGAAATGTTGCCTATGCAGCAGGGTGATGTGTATGAAACTTACGCCAATATTGAAGCACTCAAAGAATTTGCCGATTATTCGCCGGTTACAAATATTGAATCAGGAATAGATAAATTTGTAGCATGGTTCAAGGATTACTATATTTCACAAAATAGATCATAATGACCTTTTACAGTCTCCAGGCTTTACGTTTTGTAGCAGCATCGCTGGTTTTATTTTTTCATCTTTTTTTAGTGCCGTCTGGATATAAAGGAGTTGACATTTTTTTTGTTATCAGTGGCTTTGTCATGTATTATACGCTCTTTGCAAGAAAACGTCCGGCAGCGGTTCATTTCATTGTTAACAGGGGCACCAAGATCTATTTTTTATATTGGGTTTCATTGATATTTTTATTCCTGGTAGTGCCTTTAAAGCTGTCCGAGCTAAACATTAAATCAGTATTACTGGTTCCCGGTCATCTTTCTTTGGTTGGCGTTAGCTGGAGTCTTTCCTTTGAACTTTACTTCTATTTTATCATAGGTACAAGTGCCTATCTGATGCCGGCTAAGTATCATAAACCATTGTTTATAATTTTGATCAGTGTAACAATGATCGTTACATTGATAGACCTTTTTACAGATCATCTCCAGCATACAACTATTAATTATTTACTGGGTCCTAATTTTTGGGAATTCCTGTTAGGAATACTTTGCGCATTTCTTTCAACGAAATATTATAAACTTGTATCGGCTTCATTATCTCTCTGCATCGCATTCATTTCTCTTGTCCTGTTTCTGGTCATCTCTATTACTTACATGTCTTCGGTATCGTATATCATTTACGGGCCATTATCAGCACTGATTGTTTTGTTCTTTACAGCATATGAACAGGTAAAGAAGATCAACAGCAGGATAGGAAAGCTTTTTCAGGTGCTCGGGGATGCCTCATATGGTATCTATCTTTTTGGACCGGTCATCACATTGATATTCAGTAACCCACTTCAGAATACTTCAAGGCTTATCATTATTACTTCTACAATTGGATTCTCCATTCTTTTTAACCGGTTAATTGAAAACCGGTTTCTTCTCGGTACGCGTAAAATGCTATATTCGATAGTTCCAAAGAAGTAGAAAAGTGTCTGCTTTTATTCTGGCACATCAGGATTTTGGGTCATCGGCAACATCCGGTGTAATCAAATTAAACCTCACCTTAGTGAGGTTTTTTACTTTAAGGTATTTAGTACATTTGCTCAGTATCATTAAAATCATTTAGATTTGAAATCCCAAACTATATTTAGCAATCCTTCTATACGTTCAGTATAAACAAATAATATGAAATCATCCATAATAAAGAAATTTTTCGGAGGGGAACCAGTACGTGAAGCACCAGTCAATTCAAAAAGTTCGAGTGCCTACTGGACAGAACACATGGTAGTTGACAAATTATTTGCTTCAGCTGAAGAATCTTTAGCTTATTTCCATTGGCGGAATGCACAGTATCCTGGATACATTGATCTAATGCCGGTTGCCGGGCAAGATGGTAAAGTTGTTCTGGATTACGGTTGTGGGCCTGGAAACGATGTAGTAGGATTTTCTGTATATTCCAATCCCTCAAAAATGATAGCTGTGGATGTTTCTGCAACTGCTATCGCAAATGCAAAAAAGCGAATTGCTTTACATGATAAAGAAGTAACCTTTATACACATTGATGAAACAGATAATAGCATACCTGTTGAATCAAACTCAGTTGATTATATTCATTCCTCAGGTGTTCTTCATCATTGTGCAAATTTGAGTGCAGTCTTAAAAGAGTTTCAGCGGATTTTAAAACCTACCGGAGAAATATCTGTTATGGTTTATAATTATCAAAGTATCTGGTTACACTTATATGTGGCATGGATGAAGCAGTTGGAGCAAAACTTATATGTGAACTTGCCTGTTAAAGATGCTTTCCGGGCAACTACTGATGGAGAATCCTGCCCGATCTCACACTGCTATACACCAAAAGAATTCCTTGCGATAATGGAAGGGCATGGTTTTACCGGACATTTTAAAGGGGCACCTATTTCTCTACATGAACTTATGTGTTTACCTAAAAGGTTTAATGCGATGATGGATATACGATTAGCGGCAGAGCATCGTAATTTTTTGGCAGCGTTGACCTTCGACGAAAGAGGATTTCCTTTGTATGATGGGGCAGTTGCAGGTATTGACGCCTGTTTTAGTTTCCGGAAAATGTAGGTCAGGCTTAATCCTTTTGTAAATACGAATCTGTATGCCGGGAAAGATCTTACTTGTAGAAAATCTGGGAGCCGATTTTTATAAATGGCGTTTAAAATACGCAGAATACCTTGTGAAAAATGGCTGGGATGTTTTTGTGCTTGTTCCCAATGATGAGTACACTGAAATGATCAGGCAAAGGGGTATTATAGTATATACATATGTAAGGGATCACCGCGAAAATTGGTTCACACAGGTATTTAAGATCCTTGCGGCTTACAGGGGAATCTTTAAAGAACACACAATTGATATTGTTCATTCATTCCGCCTCTTCCCTAATTTCATCAACGTATTGATCAATCTTTTTTCAAGGCGGAAAGTTATCCTGCATGTGACCGGCCTGGGTCTTGTTTATTCAAATACTAATTTGAAATATTTCGTTTACCGTCAGATCAGCAACCTCGTGTATTTTTTTATGATCTGTTTTTCACATAAGACGATTGTTCAGAACCCTGATGATGGCAACGATCTTTTATTTTTTCCATTCATGAAAAAAAAGCTGGTACTGGTAAAAGGTAGCGGTGTCGACATCAGGCTATTTGATCCGGGAACGGGCAACAAAAAACAATTACGGGATAAGTACGATATCGCACAGAACGATCTTGTATTCATTTGTGTTACCAGGCTGCTATGGGAAAAAGGAATTGAAGAACTCTGCGAGGCTTTTAAAGAAATTACCGCAACTGATGAGCGGATAAAATTATTTATTGTGGGCAGTCCCGACATAAAAAACCCAAGGCATGTAACGCGTGCATTTATGGATTCGTTTACCGATAACCGGCAGATATGTTTTCTTGGGGAGCGAAATGACATAAAAGAATTGCTGCTGAGTGCCGATGTTTTCATTTACCCCAGTTATTATCGGGAAGGTATTCCGCGAAGCGTGCTGGAGGCTTTGGCAATGGGTTTACCGATCCTCACAACCGATATGCCCGGGTGTAATTTAACTGTGAATGATACCAACGGTATTTTGATCCAACCAAGGTCGTCCAAGGCAATAGTGGAAGGGGTGAATACTATGCTGGGTAAGACACAGGAGTTTGAACAAATGGGCAGGAGCAGCAGAAAACTGGTTACAGATATTTTTTCTGACGAAGTGATTTATGCTGAGATCAGGAAGCTTTACGAAGGCTAAACAACATTTTTTTGTAAAACCCACAAAAAGTATAAAAAAAGATAATTTATCAAAAAAGGGTAAAAAATAGTAAAAAATGATTGTCTTGATCGCTAAAAACATTTTTTTTATACAGTATTTGCCATTTTTTCCACTTTTTTCTGAGCAAATTTGAATAAATCTTTTCTTCGTGGAAGTGGTTGATGATAAGATGATAATGAGTCAGCGTTAACCTTACGCCATATTAGAAATTATTCCTTTTTTTAGCTATTTTTGCCTCCCCTGTTTTTACTGCCAAACATAAATTATGAATTTTATTTATTTAGCGAAATTAATTATCATATTTATTGCTACGGCAATTGGCACGGGGATCATTATTAAAGCCACTATCAAGGTCTCCATGATCAAGCATCTGTTTGATGAGCCATCGGAGGACAGGAAGATCCATATTTCACGCACATCTAACCTGGGTGGCGTTGGTATTTACGCCGCTTTTCTATTTGCAGTTTGTGTTTTTATCCCGCAAAGCCAGATAGAATATTTTCGTTACCTGGTGGCAGCGAGTTTAATACTGGTGGCCATTGGATTAAAAGATGACCTTGTGGGGTTAAGTCCAACAAAAAAATTGATCGCTCAGATTTGTGCGGCTATCATCATGGCACAAATGACCAATATTCGAATTACGAGTTTTTATGGATTTATGGGAATATATGAGTTAGCATTTCCTGTAAGTGTTTTGGTTACTGTATTGGTAAGTATCTTTATTTACAATGCCATGAACCTGATCGATGGCATCGATGGGTTGGCCGGAAGTATCGGTTTCCTGGCAAGTGCCACGTATGCCTATTTCTTTTTCCAGATGGGAAATTTGGGAGATTGCCTGCTGGCAGTAGGTTTTTGTGGTGCGTTGATGGGGTTTCTGGTTTTTAATATTTCGCCTGCAAAAATATTTATGGGGGATACTGGGTCTCTGCTTGTCGGGTTTATGCTGGCCATTTTTTCCATACGTTTTATAGAACTGAATAAGTTTAACCTGGTTTCTAATAAAACACCTTATTTCGCCGCCGCACCAGCTATTAGTATCAGTATCCTGATCATACCGATCTTTGATACCCTGAGGGTTTTTATACTACGCGTATTGCGGGGCAGATCTCCCTTTGCTGCAGACAGGAACCACCTTCACCATCGCTTCCTGGATATGAAGTTTACACACATGCAAACAACTTTTGTGTTGATCTGCACTAACCTTCTTTTTATTGCGCTTTCTATTGTTCTACAAGATATCGGTAACGCACAACTGATCACCTTTGTATTGTTACTCGCTGTTTTGGTAAATATGATTTTCTGGAATTTATCAAAAAAACAAAATGTAGAAACGTCGTCTACCAATGTTAATGAATCAGGAAAACTTGCTGAAACACGTAAGGATAAGAATTTCGAAGAGATATCTGTTAAGCTTAAGCTTCCTTTGAATTAATATTTTTTTGGCTTGTGGAATCTGATGTGTATTATTTTTTAAGTTTTTACTGATTAATAACGTGAGGGGAGTATTTCAGATCAAGAATTTCTTTTACAGTAATGACATCCGCAAAATATTGCTGGTCATTATAACCTGTACTTTCCTCATCTCTCACCCCCAAGCACAGTCTGTTATCATTGGGTCTGTAAACGACGAAACAGCGCGTTTACTACAATTAGCGGGAAAATTCGATTCTTCTATTTCTTTTACAGTTCGCCCACTTGTCTCCGGTAAACAATTTACCACCACTGGTATTTATCAGCGGATTGATCCTTCCGATACAATGAAGTATGGGGTGCTCAAACCATTTGCAGGAAAACTGGGGCATTTTGCTATGTTGCCGGTTACCATCCAGCAGCAATATAATTCGCACCACCCATATGGTTGGAATGATGGAGCCATGATATCGGCTAAAGGCTACCAGGGTATGGTTAGCGCGGGCTTTTATGCTGCTTACGGGGCACTGGAGGTACAGGTAATGCCTGAGTTCGTATATGCGGTCAACCCTCCATTCGGATCCAATGGCACCTATGGGGATAATATAGGTGGTAGATACCAAAAAATATTTCCCGGCCAATCCACCATAAAAGTATCCGCGGGTTCTTTTTCGCTGGGAGTTTCATCACAGAATCTTTGGTGGGGTCCGGGTACACACAGCTCTTTAGTGATGAGCAATAATGCCCCGGGTTTTATACATGCATTTTTTAGTAGCAGAAAGCCGGTTAAAACCTTTATCGGTGATTTCGAATGGCAGTTGATAGGAGCCAGATTGAATGCTGATAATAGCCGTCCCTTTGAAATATTTAACTTTCGCCCACCATCATTCCCATTGGTCGATGACTGGCGTTACCTTAATGCATACGTAATCAGTTATCATCCTAAATGGGTGCCGGGTCTTTTTTTAGGCATGACAAGAGGGTTACAGCGATATAATAAGGATATTAAATTATCAGGTACTTCGGTTCTCAACAAATATATTCCCATACTTACCAAGCCTCTTCAAAAAGCGAATGCGCAGGATGATGACGGAATGCGTACGGATCAACTGGCATCTTTCTTTTTACGGTGGGTATTACCCAAAACAAAAGCAGAATTTTATCTTGAATGGGGCTATAATGATTATAACCAGAACTTTCGTGACTTCCTGATGAGTCCTACCCATTCTGCTGCTCACATAGTTGGTTTCAAGAAGATTGTTGACCTGCAAAAAAATACCTACCTGGATCTTGGATTAGAAATGACTGAGATGAGTCAATCTACCGACCAGATCATACGGAATGCCGGTAATTGGTATGAGCATTACCAGGTTGTTCAGGGGTATACAAATGAAAACCAGATAATGGGCGCCGGTGCCGGGATGGGTTGTAATGTACAGACGATAACAGCTACCTGGATAAAGGAGGAAAAACACCTCGGTGTAATACTCGAGAGAGTGGAAAGGGACCCGCTGAACCATACATATAAATGGACAGACCTGAGTGTAGGCATCGTTCCTCAATGGAAATACCGCAATATGCGTTTTTCAGGGATATTCCAGTTCATCAACAGCAGTAATTATGCCTGGGATAAAGACATTAACCGGTTTAATTTTCATAGTAAAGTGAGCATACAGTATTTATTTTAAACAAATGAGTCAGCATAAAGAATCCGGAAAAATATATGTTTTGCTAACAGCCCTGTTCCTGTTTGGCGGTCTTGTGCGATCCAACGCTCAATCCGCTTCTTTCATGGCTGATGGGGCAAGTGATTTTATTCGGCGTGAGCAATTATTGGGAAAAGTCAATACACAGGAAGGGTTGCTACACCGTTCTTTTGCGGCTAATTTGCGTGCATTGGATACGTTGTTACCAGCATGGCAGTATAAGCAGAAGAGAAACCTTTTTAAAGGCCATAGTGATATAAAGTTAACCTGGCTTCCCGTTTCCTCAACCGGGCAGTATAACAGTGGTTATCCCCATGGTCAGAACGATGGTTCAATGATTCCGGCGAAAGGGGTACAAATGCTTCTTTCCGGTGGAGTACTGCTCAACGCCGGAAAGTTTAGTATCCAGTTCAAACCGGAGTTGGTATATGCGCAGAATAATAACTTTGACGGGTTTCCTACAGAGCATTTCGATGTGTATTGGGCAAGCTATTACAAATTATTAAACAGGTCTGATATACCTGAACGTTTTGGAGATAAATCATACCACCGTTTATTCTGGGGACAATCGGCTATCCGATACAATACCGGTTCTTTTTCAGTAGGTATTTCTACTGAAAATCTCTGGTGGGGGCCAGGAAGATACAATGCGCTTATACTAAGCAATAATGCACCTGGCTTTGCCCATTTTACTTTCAATACCATAAAGCCCATCAGAACCGGAATCGGTTCATTTGAGGGGCAGCTGATAGGGGGTAACCTTGTATCTTCCGGCATACCACCTCCCGATACCAACCGTTATTTCAATCAAACCAGGCTTTACCAGGCAAAAAGAAATGAATCACGTTATGTTGCAGGTATCACTGTAAGCTGGCAGCCAAAATGGGTAAAGAACCTGTTCATGGGCTTTAATGCGGTTTCTTATCTCTATCATTCCGATGTTTCAGGTATCGGTGATATTCTTCCTTTAAAAGGAATTATTTCATCAACAGCAGAAAAAAATGGGCACAAAGCAGCTTTAGGTTCCCTGTTTGCACGGTATCTGATGCCTGCAGACAATGCAGAATTATATTTTGAATTTGGAAGGAATGATAAGCTTGCCACGCCGTTTAATATAATAGCTGATAATGCTTATCCCAGGGCTTATGTAGCCGGTTTCAGAAAACTATTCAACACAAAGAAAAAAGGACAGTTTATTGAATTCGCATCGGAATTTACACAGATTGAGTTGCCTACCGCTGAGCTGATACAGCAGGCAACAAGCTGGTATACGGATACCTATGTACGCCAGGGGTTTACCAATAACGGGCAAGTACTGGGTGCAGGTATCGGTCCAGGTAGTAACAGCCTGCTATTAGATGTAAGCTGGGTGAAAGGTATTGAGAAAGTAGGAATTCAAATAGAAAGGGTGGCGCATAACGAAGATTTCTATTACCGTTCTTTTACAGTAACCAATGATTTTACAAGACATTGGATCGATATTTCAACAACACTTCACGCCGATTGGCAGAAAAACCGTTTCTTGTTTTCTTCCAAAATTGCGCTTATACGCTCCCTGAATTATGAGTGGAGTATTTTACCGGATCTTGGTTATTTTAAGAACGGCTATGATGTTCTCAATCTTCATGCAAACCTTTCTGTTGCATACAGGTGGTAACAGAACAGCCTAATTTTTTCTTTGGGTGATAACATAAAGTCCTGTTAAGAAAGTAGTAATGAGAGCACCCCCTAATATGCCTATGATCAATGATAACCTGTTACGCTTTAGTGGAAGTTCAGGAGAGTCTACAATTTGTACAGTGGGTGTTTCCTGGATCAGCGAGGTTTTACTTACTTCCAGGTTTTTAACGATCTCGCCATAGATAGTTGCCTGTATCATTTTGTTGCGCGAAGAAATTTCTGCCGAAACAGTAGGAGATGAATAAGTAGGATTGATATCTATTAAGCCACCGGCTGCCTGGGCAGCTGAATACGTTTTCTTATCAAGAAGAGTACCCAGGCTATCTGATCTTTGTTGCAGCCTGTCTATATTAATTCGCAATCTCCGTGTTTTGGTATCTATATAAAAATCCGTGGCAATTTTCAGTAGTCTTTCACAGAATAACTGGCTTAATTTCTCGTCGCGGTTTGTATAATTCAGCTCAAAGAAATTCAGTTTTTTATCCGGCTTGGAAATAGATAATTCATCTTCAAAAATGGTCTTTACCAATCTTTGAAGAAGGCTGTCTTCTAGTCTTGTGAACACTGTTTGATTCACAGGGAAATTCACCTGCCTGCCCACTTTCTCATTATTAAGCCATTTTTCTTTCAATCCATATGCGTTTGCATATTGGTCTGCCAGGGAAATATTTGAAGAATCTTTATAAGATGTCAGCAATGTTTTTCTGATCAGGGAACGGCTTTTTAATAATTCCAGAACATTATCTCCCGCAAGCATTCCGCTTGACCCAGACATATTACCCACATCAAATCCAAACTGTCCAGCCAATGCAGATACAATAGATCCGCCACCGCCCTGCTTGGATTCTTCTACAACGAATGAAAGCCTTGCCGTATAGGTAACTGGTTTGCGCCATGCATAAATTAAGCCTGCCAGACCGCCAATAAGACCGGCAAGCAGTAGTATTTTCCATGCACGCACCAGGAATTTGAGCATCCCTGCCCACTTTTTCAGGAGATCCCTGATTACAAATTCCTGTTCTTCTGCATCAATATGTTCCTGCGTACCTTGCATATTATTAGTTCTTTAAAATACTGATCAAACCAACCAGGGCAGAAAGTGATCCGGTGAGAGATGCCAGCTCAAAAATGGAAAATCCCTTTTTAAACGTATCTGTCTTTTCAGGAACGATGATCTTACTACCGGGTTTTACTTTCGGGTATCTTCTGAAAAACAGGAAATGGTGAATTTTGTTGCTGATACCATTACTGTATTGTATATACGCTTTCTTAAGGTTCCCTTTATCAGTGGTTCCACCGGCACCGTTAATATAAGAAAGGAAACTGCTGGATTCGAAATTAAGTATCTGCGGATTAAATACTTCTCCTTTTACTTCTACGAGTTGCTCAAGCTTAGGAACATAGATGCTGTCATCAGGCAACAGCAGGAAAGGTTCTCTCGACTTCGCCTCGTCTGATAAAAGCGTAGTGGCTACACGCAGATTGTTACGGTAAACCTGTACATCATTCATTGATGCAAATGGTGAGATGCCGCCGGCTCTTTTGATCACTTCCTGTACCGTTTCATTTCTTTTTTCAAGGGCATATTCACCCGCATATAATACTTCACCCCTGATCTTTATATTTCCCAGGTTACGGTAATTCAGTAATTCGGGTACGAATACATAATCCAATGGTTTAAGATAATTTTTGATGGTCCTGTTTCGCAGTTCAATATCAACATCTACGAAAAGTACATCCATCAGTTTATTGGCTAATGTATCGGCGGTATTCTTTTCAAGCCGGGTTATCTCCACTTTATGGTTAGCTGCATTGATGGTAAAACCACCGGCCATCGCAATTACATCTTCTACAGTAAGTCCTTCCCTGAACTGGATAGCTGTTGGATTGCGCACACTACCACCTACAGTAATAGTAGGAATATCCTGCAAGTTGGCTTTTTCGAGGATGATCACAGAATCTTCGCGGGCAAGTTTGATATCCGCTTCTTTTCCGGAAACAATGTCAAGCGTATTGAAAGAAATGATACTTCCCACGGCCTCTTTACTGATACGTTTTATATATCCCTTGTTTGAATAAATCCCTTCTTTCAGCCCATCTGCTTTTTTGATCAGTTGTGCCAGGCTCAAACCTTCGGTGAGTTCATAATTGCCGGGCCTGTTAACACCGCCGGTTAAGATAATGCGGTTACTAAAACGTGTAGAGATCCTGTCGAAATAAACCGAGTCGGAAGTTTTCGGTATAAATTTTCCAAAGTCAGCAGCAGTGATATCCCTGATGTTCATTTCTTTTTCACCAGTCTGCTCAATCTTAGCAATATCCCGGATTGCATATTCGGTAAAGCCGCCACTATATTTGAGGAGGTCGGCTAATGTTTCTTTTTCGAGTAATTCATAAGTGGCTGGTCTTTTCACCTCTCCATTCAAGTGAACACGTTTTACAAACAAAGGAAAATGGATCACATCCTGGTCCTCAAGACGGATGTTTTTATCCAGAAATCCATTTTGCAGAAAGCTATAAAAATCTATCTGATCAATTATTTTACCGTTCCTGATCAACTCTATTTTCCTGAGGGAACCCATAGGTGACGGACCGCCCGCAGCATTCAGTACATTAAAGAAACTGGCTAATGAGGACACGATAAAAGTACCCGGTTTTTTAGCCTCTCCCACTATGGTAACCCGTATGTTACGTACTTTATTCAGGCTGATAAATAATTTGGACTGACCTGTTTTTAAAGCAGGATAGATGCGTTCTGAAAGCCTGTTGCGTAATCTTTCTGTAGCCTGGTCGATCGTTAGCCCAGCTAAGCTTACAAAACCAAGATTCGGTATTTGCACATTGCCTTCAGGATTAATGGTTGATGGAAACTCTGCCTGGTTAAGCCCTGTGATGCTGATCTGCAGCTCATCATCCATGCCCAGGACATAATTTTTTGGCGTGGTGACCCTGATATTGGGTTGGAAAGATTCATTGGAATTACTAAAAAAATCATAACCGTACAGGTCCAGTTTTTTTCTTACGACCGGAAATTCTTTTATCCAGTTACTGTCGCGCACGTATATAGCTGTATCACCTCTTTTAGGCAGGGGCTTGCTTTTCGAAGCCTGTGCCTGTGCCAGGCGCTTCTTAAAATTGTCTATTTCGCTGGCACTCATTCCCTGTTTCATCAGCAGGCTCATCGCATCACTTTCAGAAAGGCCCATTCTCTGGCTCTGCTGCCAGGCCTGCATGATCTGATCATCCGACATCTGTGAGGCTTTCACAGAACCTGGAGAAACCTGCGCGTTTCCCTGCTGAATGATCAATAGCCCCAGCAAACAAATACAGCAGGAAATTATATTTTGTATAGTAGTCCGTTTCATTAGAATAGAATGATTGCGGCAAATATCGAAAATATTCAACATCTATTTAGATATAAACTAGTTATGCCACTGAAATAAGTGTGAAAATGTGATCACAGCCCATAATTGAACCCAATGCTGAAGGTGGTTGTGCTTGTTTTTTGACCGGTAAGGCTGTTATTGGTAGATAAACCAGTATAGTAGCCCACTAAATTAAGATTGTTGATCCATTCATAGGAAACCCTCAGAAACAATTCCTGTTGCGTATTCTGCAGAACAGATAAGAAGGCAGGTTGTGGTTGCTGAAAATATTGTTGTTCCAAAGTGCCGGGTGTACCTTTTCTGGCAGATTGGTAGCGTAACATGCATTTTAGTTTTGCAACAGGAGTATATTTTACAGAATAGATGAGCCGGTCAAAATTATTACCCATCCAGTCGCCCAGTGCATAATTGAAACTCGTATAATCCTGTGCAGGTATCAGGTTTTTGTAAACAAAGGGGTTGACCCTTGTGTATTCAAGGCCCAGTATAAGGCGGGGAACCAACACATCGGTGATGGAGCCACCAATTGTAAAGCCCAGCTGGTTGCGGCTTTTGTTTTTGTCAAAAATAGTAGCAACCCTGATCTCATCAATAAACACGGTACCATATAAATGTGTTTTGGGTAACTGGTTACGCGAGCTTGCCTGGAAAAAGAGCTGGCCGTTCGAACCTGCATGGATATTGCTTCTGTTCACGATATTATCATAGATCTTAAAGAACATAACGGGCAACAGGTAACCAACATCTAAATGATCGCTGTAAACAATAGATTCTCCGGCTGAAAGATCAAGCCCTTTCATCACCGTTACCTGTATGCTGTGTGTGGCCATGTATTTAGGAATGAACACCTGCCTTTCTCCACCAAATATATTGTTCCCTGTATTATACGTACGGGTTGAATCTATTAATCCCGAATTTAACCAGAGATTGGAATAGTTGAACTGCAGCCATGATAAGGGCTTGTAATCAAGCCTGATAAAAGGTGAAGCGGGGGCTTTATCTGATAATACGATTCTTCCATTCTCTCCATATCCCCATGAGCGGCTATCCTGCCCGAAACTGATGGAGCCGTTTTTCCAGCTATAAGAAATGCTGCCCCTGAATCTTGAATAATTCTGGCTTGTATGCAGCGAAGTATCTTTTCTAACAATTCCGGTTTCGGAATTATTTTGCCGGGTCGAATCAAAACCGTTTCCGGATTCGGTGATATCGTTGTAAAAAAAGTGGAATCCCCAATGTTTGCCCATATATGCACGCAGGCTCAGCCCGGAACTGGATTGATTTACATTCTTGCCTGATCCCTGTATTGTTGCAGCTGTAAAAACCGGGTCGGCCACCAAAATAAAATCCTGCCCGGTTGCATAAAAACTACGCCATCTTTTGTAGGGATCATTTTTTAAAAATGAAACTTTTTCATTAGCATATGCAATGGGCATTATCTCCTGTCCATATTCCCGAAAATAGAAAGCAAGTTCTTTTTTGTCAACCGCATCAAGCTGCGTTCGGTGGCTAAGTGAATCGAGGCAATCAGCAATGTATTTCCTGCTGAGTGGCCGGATATTATCATTAAAAACAATCAGGCCTTTTTGTGCCATGCGGGAAAGATAATTATAGACTTCTTTCGTATGGTCTTCCCATACCACCTGTGCTTTTATCGTAACCGGGAAAGACAAAATGAGCCCTATGCCCAACACAATTGCCGCCCGTTGAATGAAATGATAATTAATACGCATTTTGATCTCCCCTGATAACATTAATAATTGTTTGAAGAATGATCTGTCCATCGAGCCAAAAGGTCCAGCGGTGGATATAATAGAGATCAAAATTAACCCTTCTTTGCATAGACCCCGGTATACGTGTTTCACCCCTGCATCCGTTTACCTGTGCCCAGCCAGTAATACCGGGCTTAACCATATGGCGCAGCATATAGTTTTCTACTGTATGCATGGATTCGATATTAAGCGGTGTAGGATGGGGTCTTGGGCCAACCACCGACATATTACCCAGCAATACATTCCAGAATTGCGGAAGCTCATCCATATTGGTTCTTCTTAAAAAAGAACCCAAAAATGTTACCCTTGGATCGGCTTTCGTTGCCTGGTGATAAAATCCGTGCTCGTCTATATCAGAACTGTTAGAGACCATCGACCGGAATTTATAGCAAATAATCTTTTCATTATTCAAACCCCATCTTTCCTGCTTAAAAATAATCGGCCCCCGGGAACTGATCTTTATCATTAATGCGATCAACGGTAATAACCAGCATCCCAGTAAGATAAAAAATAAGGAAGAGAAAACAATATCAAAGACTCTTTTTAATACCTGGTTTTCGGGTTTGTCAAGCGGGAGTGACCGGATACTGATCACGGGTACCAACCCGATATTGTTTACCTGAGCGGTTGAAGAGGCATATTGATAAAAGTCGGGAATAATCCTCGCCTTGGTTTTATAGTAATCACATACTTCTATACATTCCTGGATCTGCCTGTTCTCAATATTTGGCAGACCAATCACAACTTCATCGATCGCATTTCCTTTCAGGATATTTCCCAGGTTCTCTATCTTACCCCAATAAGGACAGCCATTCATGATTTCATGTGTATTATCTATAAACCCCAGGCATTTATACCCATAATAATAATATTTATTGATGGTCTCATAATAGTCAAGTGCAGAAGCTGTGGCACCCACGATTAAGATATTATCGAATAATTTTCCCTGGTAAATGGCTGAGTGCAGGTATTTGCGGATAATGTATTTGGTGAGGGTCATCATGAAAAACAGGAAGACCACAAACAATGAAAAGAAATTTGAATTAAACTCAAAAAAATTTCGCAAAAAAAACATAACGGAACTCAAAAGGATCGTAAAAAGCGTAATAGTATAAATGATAAATACGATCTCTTCCGAATATTTATTGGAGCGCCGGTCTGCATATAATCTTGAAAACGAAGCGGCTATGTACCAAACGGCTAAAGCAATAATGGTAAAGAGGTAATTGTAAACGTTAGAATAAATGATCTTTTGCCCGGAAGTGATATTGAACGCCAACAGGTAAGAAATACCTACGATCGGCGCGTCTATAATATACCTGATGATCGTATAACGGTTATAATTTCTTGCCATAAGTATCAGGAGACTTCTTATTCCCTGTCAACAACCTGTTTAAAAGCGCAATATAAGCATCTGTAATATGATCCCAATTGTATTTAGCCGTTAGCCCGTTTCTTGCCTTATCTCTTAGATGCTGAACCTGGTCATTCTGTTGCTCAAACCTGAGCAATAATCGGGCTATTGATCCGGGATCCTTTTCAAAAAATAACCCGAACTCCCCATCTGCCAACATTTCCTTGTTAAAAACGGTATTAAGTGCCAATATAGCGCACCCATAGGCCATTGCTTTCAGCATAGTAGGATTGGTACCACCAAATTCATGCCCGTGCAAATAAGCGAAACAATGGTGATATAATTCCGCTAAAATAGCAGGATCAGTAACATATCCTAAAAAAAATATATTTGAACTTGCGTTTCTTTTAATTGCCTGCGCGTAAGGATCCTGGTACGGAACATCTCCTACAATTACCAGTTTTTTGGATGATCCCGCTTTGAGAAAACCTTCTACCAAAAGATCAGCATTATTATCCGGGATCAGTCGCCCTACAATCAGGTAATATTCCTGTGACTTTAGATGAAATGAATTGATGAGCGATGCATTCTGGGAATACCTGATATTGGCACCATAGGCAATAACGGTGGATTCTGTCGAAAACTCTTTGAGATATACCTGTCGCATGGCTTCGGCATCTGTAATGATCTCATCATACAATTTTGTAGCGAGCCAGGCTGAGAAGTGAAAATATTTTGCGCCAAGCCCCCTCCATTTGGGACGCATCCATTCTACTCCATCCACATTAATAGCGGTAGGCTTACCGGCGATCCTTGAGATCAGTCCCCAAGGCCCATTGGCAGCATTTACCGCAAGTATTACATCCGTTTTATGGAAACACGCGTGCATCATGGAAAGAAAAGAGTGGATCAGCTGGCTAAGGCTCTTGGTTTCAATGGTGGGGATATACACCAGTTCTATGCCGTTTAATTCTTTTGGATAAGTGCTGAACAGGTTTTTGTGACAATAAACCCTCACATGTATCCCTTTTTTAACCAGTCGTTCCGACAATTCCTTCACAAAGGTTTCATAACCGCTATAAACATAGGGATATCCGCGGGAACCAATAATAGCTACTGTCATTCCTGTAAAATTACGACGAATGCGTCATACTCCTTTTTCGATGATGGCAAGGATGGCTTTATTGAATACTTCTCTTGAAAAATGGGCAACAACACGGTTACGGGCATTAATACCCATTGTGGTTCTCAGGTTTGTATCCTTTATGAGCGGGGTTATTATTTTAGCAGCCTGCTGTGCATCATCCAGTGGGATAAACAGTCCGCTTTCTCCCGGAACAATCATTTCTACTGCCCCCCCCTGTTCGGTTATCACTACCGCTTTTGAAGCGGCCATCGCTTCGGTTACCACTGCAGGTGCGGGATCGGGCAGGAGAGAAGGGAGAATAAATAAATCAAAAGCGTTAAAAATATTTACAATGTCTTCGCGGTATCCGACCAGTGATACGTTTTTGCGTATGCCAGCGTGGTCAATGATTTTATCCATTTCATCGTACAGGTATTCATAACCGGGAAATGGGTCTCCTACTAAAATAAACCGGAGTTCGGGAAATGATTTATGTAAAATACCGGCAATGGTTAAAAAATAATCCTGCCCCTTCCAGAAATGTACGCGCCCCATCATCCCAATTACAATAGCATCGGGCTTGATCCCCAGTTCTTTGCGGAAGGTAGTTTGCGGGTCACTAAATATTTCGAGATCCACGCCATTGTATAAAACGGTTATTTTTTTCGGGTTAACATACCGGGTCCAGTGTTTTTTTACTGCCTCAGAAACTACCAGCACCTCAGTTCCTTTCCTGTTCAGCAACCGGCTGATGGCGCGGAAGAATAATTTTGGTTTTTCAATGATCTCATGAACATGCCAGATATGCCGGATACCACATGCTTTTGCCACAAACCCACCCACGATCACACCGGTTGTGTTCGAATAAATCAGGTCGATGTTCTTTTTCCGGCAAAGGGTTTTCAGCTTTCCGTAAGCACTGGTGATCACAGAAGCCCTGTTGATCATTCCTTTCGGGTTGATGTATTTTCTGCGTAATACACCTAATGGTAAAAACACAACCTCAATACCCATTTCTTCCAACCTTTCTGATAAAGGCCCCTTGTCTGACAAAACAACGGTTACCTGGTGCTCCCGGTTCCTGCAGAGCCCGGTTATGGTTACCAGTATCTTGCTTGCGCCATAAAGATCTGAGGAACTGTGTAGAAAAAGGAGGTTCATTATTCTTATGCAATTGCCTTATTGCAGGCGTGCTTCAGCGGCATTTAGAAAGTAATTATCCGAATAAGTTATACATTTATAAACAGTTACGCAGATAGATAGTAAAATATTGTATGTTTTTAATTTATATCTGTTTTTCGGGATAAATGAATTGTAAAGTTGAACTTTGGCAAGTGAAAAAAAAAATAAATTACTTCGTTGACCTATGAACATCAGACATTATCTCGATAAAATGAAGGAACTGATCGGCTCCATTGATGAAGGTGCCGTTCAGGTATTGGTTGATCACCTGGAAAAAGCATACCAGGATGGGAAAATGGTATTTGTGATCGGCAATGGTGGAAGTGCCGCCAATGCATCTCATTTTGCCCAGGATCTCGCAAAAGGTGTATTTCTCAATCAACCCGCCGGAAAAAGGCTAAAAGCGTTAAGTCTTACAGACAATACTGCTTACATAACCGCGGTAAGTAATGATGATGGTTTTGAGCGGGTATTTGACACCCAGTTGTCGACTTTTGGAAGCCCGGGCGATTATCTTATCGCTATCAGTGGATCGGGTAATAGCAAAAACATTCTCAGTGCTGTTGAAGTGGCACGGTCTAAAAATATATATGTTATTGGGATAACCGGGTATGATGGGGGTGAGCTTAGAAAGAATGCCGATTTTTCCATCCACATTTCTTTGAATGAAATGTGTTCCGTTGAAAGCATTCATTCTGTTATTTTTCATGCTATTGTTCTTGCATTGCGGGAAAGGCTTACCGGTGTGAAAGTAGATGATTGCATGTTGTAAAAATTTTCCAATGCAGATACTTGTAACAGGCGGTGCGGGATATATTGGCAGTGTAGTTTGTCAAATGCTGGCCGATGAGGGTCACACGCTTTTTGTTATGGATGACCTGCGGGATGGCAAAAAGCAGGCAGTTCCGGAAAACGCACATTTTTTCGAAACACGGTTCGCCAATGAAGCCGTGCTTGACAGGATATTTTCTCAAAACTCCATTGATATAGTCATTCACCTGGCTGCTTCTGCCAACGTTCCGGATTCAGTGGTGAATCCACTGGCTTATTATGATAATAATGTGAATGGTACGGTAACACTGCTTGCGAAAATGAAAGCCTATTCCGTTCCTGCTATTATTTTTTCTTCTACCGCGGCTGTCTATGGCGAGCCGGTATTCGTGCCGATTACAGAAGAGCATCCTACCAAACCCGTTAATCCATACGGTTATTCGAAATTGTTTGATGAGCAGATCATTAAGGATTGCGGTAAGGCATACGGGATAAAGTATTTTATTTTCAGGTACTTTTGTGCAGCTGGGGCTACGCATTTGCACGGCGAATCAAGGGATCATGAGTCGCACCTGATTCCCCTTGTGATCGATCAGTTACTGGGAAAGCGGTCTGATATCTCCGTTTTTGGAAATGATTTTGATACAAAGGATGGTTCGGGTGTCCGAGATTTCATACATGTATCAGATATTGCGAAGGCGCATCTGCAGGCCATTGCTTCTATGGATACCGTTTTTGATCAGACTTTGAACCTGGGAACAGGGTCGGGTTACTCTGTTTTTGAGATCATACGGGAAGCGGAAAATATTGCAGGAAAAAAAATACAGTTCAAACTGCAGGAAAGAAGGAAGGGTGATCCGGCATCTTTGATCGCCTCGTTTGAAAAAGCATCGAAGGTTATTTCATGGCAACCTGCTTATGGACTGGAAGAGATCATACGATCAGCATACAGGTGGCGTGAAGCGCCTTTTTATTAATTGATTCAATCAGCTACATGGTTATTTCACAAACACCTTTGCGGTTAAGTTTTGTTGGAGGGGGCACTGACATGAAAGCATTCTACAGCCTTCACCCGGGCCAGGTGATATCAACTGCTATCGACAAATATATTTACGTGATCGTAAAAAAAAGATATGATGATCTCATCGTACTTCATTATACCGAAAATGAAATTGTTTCTTCTGTGTCGGAGATCCGGCATGAGATCATCAGGGAAGCATTATTAATGACGGGTATTACAGGTGGTATTGAGATTATTACCCTTGCAGATATCACTACCAAGGGCTCTGGTTTGGGTTCCTCTTCTGTACTTACAGTTGGATTGTTAAACGCATTACATCATTACAAAGGAATGCCCGTTACCAATGAGCAACTGGCTGTGGAAGCCTGTTATATTGAGATTGAGCGGTTGAACAAGCCTATTGGCAAGCAGGATCAGTACATAGCAGCCTATGGAGGTATCAGGAAATTTATTTTCCATCCAGATGAGTCTGTTAGTGTGTCTGATATTGAATTGCCGCAAAATGAAAAACTGGCACTGGGTATGGATATCCTCTTACACAATACACATATTACCCGTAGCGCTGATAGTATATTAAAGGAGCAAACGGATAATGTGGCAGATAAAATAGAAGAGCTGGGTATCATTTCCGGTCTTGTTGACAAACTGGATACTGCTTTCAGGCAAAAGCAATTTTCTGTATTGGGTGACTTATTGAAAGTGAACTGGGAAATGAAAAAAGGGTTGGCGAAAACAATCAGTACAGACCTGATCAATCACATGGTAAACACTGCTATGAATAATGGGGCAACCGGCTGCAAAATAGCCGGGGCTGGCGGCGGCGGTTTCCTGATGAGTTATGTTCCTAAAGAAAAACAGGAGGGATACCGGAAAGCGATGTCTGCTTATCACGAACTTCAATACCAGTTTGATCCTGTAGGAACGCGTATATTACTGAATGTTATTTCTGGATCCGTATAAATTCATTTACCAGCATCAATACTGATATGAAGGCATTTCTTCTTGCGGCAGGTTTAGGAACCAGGCTACGGCCTTTAACAAATGATGTTCCCAAATGTCTCATACCTATTCACGAAAGAGCTTTAATAGATTGGTGGTATGATGCTATGCAACGGGCAGCTGTAAGCGAAGTATTAATTAACCTTCACCATTTGCCCGAGAAAGTGGTAGCGCATATCGGCCGTTTGGATACGGATATTAAAACAACATTCTTTTGGGAAGAAACCCTTCTCGGCAGTGCGGGTACGCTAAAGGCAAATGCCGGTTTTGTAAAGGGAGAGGAGAACTTTTTTATTATCTACGGCGATAACCTGACTTCCCTGTCACTGTCTGCCTTTAAAAAATTTCATGATAGCCAGCCACATGATGTAAGTATGGCACTGTTCCATAGTACCAGGCCGGAGAACTGCGGAATTGCAGCATTAGACGAGAAAAATACGATCATCGATTTTATCGAAAAGCCTGAACAGCCTAAGTCTGACCTGGCCAATGCGGGTATTTATATCGCAACTCCCGCTGTGATCGAAGAGATACCCGCAGATAAGCTGCCTTGTGATATCGGCTTTGACCTCCTTCCTTTATTCGTTAACCGCATGAGTGGCTGGACCATCAATGATTACCTGGTAGATATTGGTACGCATGAAAATTTAGAAAATGCGAGAAGGGATTGGCCGGGAGTTATTAAATCTCTTTTCTCGAACTGATCACTTTAGCCGGAACCCCCGCAACAACGCTGTAAGGAGGAATACTCTTGGTTACCACACTCCCAGCTGCAATCACAGAGCCTTTTCCAATTGTTACACCCGCAAGTATAATACTGTTAGCCGCGATCCAGCAATCGTCCTCTATCTTAACAAACTGTCTTACCACTCCCTGTTCTTTCATAAGCATATCGGATCGGTCAAAAACATGGTTCTCAGCATAAATGCTTACTCTTGGAGAGATCATTACATTGTTTCCAATTTCAATACTTCCTGAACAGCCTATATACGCGTAAGGTCCGATATTGGAGTTATTGCCGATCTTTAAGCCCACACCTATTTCGCCACCATAAATATTGCTGGGCCTGATGATGGCAAATTTCCCGATGGTTACGCGATCGCCGAAGATCATTTTTTTTTCGGCAAGACAATTTACTTCCGCATAATCTTCCACGATCAGGTCTTTGCCTGCCTCCAGGTATTTTGCGTAGCGTATGGATGCGCCTTTACCCACAAGTACAATACCCGATGCCTTTCCAAAAAATAACCGGTGATAGCATCCACGCAAAAAGAACAATGAGAGGCGTGCCAGCGTAATCGCTCTGTCTGCACCTGTCCAGTTGCCTTTAAATCGGGAGCGTATATGATTTATGTGTCTGATAATCTGTTGGTTTATATTTCCGCGGCGATCATTCTTTCAATTACCTGTTCAAATCCTACCTTGGCTTTCCAGCCCAATATCTTTTCTGCTTTTTGTGGATTGGCTTTGCCATATTGAAGATCGGTAAAACGTATGAGCCCGGGGTCCGTAGAAACATATTCTTTCCAATTCATTCCCAAACTTGAAAATGTATAGGCTATAAACTCTTCGAGTGAATGCGTTATGCCGGTAGCAATAACAAAGTCATCCGCTTTTTCCTGCTGCATCATCAGCCACATCGCTTCTACATACTCAGGTGCCCAGCCCCAGTCGCGTGATACATTGATATTACCCAGGTACAACTTTTCGTTGCTGCCTTTTGAAATACGAAAAGCGGCGGAAATGATTTTTTTCGTTACAAAATTCTCTTTACGCAAAGGCGATTCATGATTGTACAGGATACCGGTGCAGGCATGCAGTTTATACGCCTCACGGTAATTAGCTAACTGCCAGAAAGCAGTAGCTTTTGCAACCGCATAAGGACTTCTCGGTCTGAAAGCAGTCTCCTCGTTGGCTGGCTCGCCCATTGTATCGCCAAAACATTCGCTCGAACCGGCGTTGTATAATTTGATAGGTAAAGCGGTAAAGCGTACCGCTTCCAGCAGGTTTAAATTGCCTACACCAATGCTTTCAAGTGTTTCAACAGGTTGCTCAAAAGAAAGCCCTACAGAACTCTGCCCGGATAGATTATAGATCTCATCTGGCCTGATAGCCGAAATGGATTGAAGTGTATTCCTGAAATCAGTGATATTAATGGAAACCAGCTGGACCTCTTTTTTGATCCCAAGTTTCTCAAGGTTTCCAAAAGAACCTGTCTGTGCATTGCGTGATCCACCGAATACTTCATATCCTTTTTTTAGCAGCAGTTCGGCAAGGTAAGTGCCGTCCTGCCCCGATATTCCACAGATTAATGCTTTTTTCATCTTTGCCAAAGATATTATATGCCGGTAATTTAACGATTAAAGTTTACGGGAGATGAGTACCTGGTTTATCCTCACAAAAGTTTGCAGGTAGCGGACTATTTTTTTACGAAAGGTCATATTGCTGGCGCGTATATTGGTGAGACTTTCACCCAGGCTTTCGCGAAAGTGCTCAATAATTTGAAAATTGTGATCGCTTGTTAGCTTGGCCAGTGCTTTTTTATTGAATACCACCGTGTGTTCCAACCCGTCTACAATAAGCGGAACCCGTAGCGACAGGAAATTGATAATCCGGTACATGCGGTAAGCGAACGAACTGATATCGGGTGTGGCAATAATCAGTATGCCGCCGGGTTTTAAAATTCGCTGCAGTTCTTTTGCATAGGCAACCGGGTTTAACACGTGTTCTATCACATGACAAACATTGATTACATCAAAAAAATTGTCTGGGTAGTGTGCATCAAGGAGGTCACCACGAAAAAGGGTGCTGCCAGGAATTGATGCGCTGATGAAATTGATACAATCCTGGTCGAACTCGGTTCCATATATTGAAAATCCAAGTTTGTGAAAAACGACCAGTTCTTCACCCAGTCCAAAACCTACATCGAGAAATGAACCTTTTTGCTTGTGTTGTAAAATTTTCCTTTTTTCCTTTTGTAATACCTTGATATCGGTATCGTGGATCTCGTTTATTTTTTTTGATACACGCTGTTTGTAATCAAGCGCGCCAAAATTGCCTTTGTCGTAATAATTTGTATAAAAATCGATCAATTCATCCTGAGAAGCCATGGGGTTGGCAAAAGCTATACCGCAAGTCCGGCATTGTGTTCTGGAAATATGCGGAAATCCAGCATGGTATTTCATCGAATACGGAACGATATTGGTGCTGTTACAAACAGGACATTGATCAAGTAGTCGCATAATTCAGATCTTTTTAAATATAGTCAACAGTTCGTGAAACGTGATGTCCCAGGAAAATAACGACAATCTTTTTTTTCCTTTTTCAACCAATTCCTTTTGCAGTGCCGGGTTGTCGATGATCATTTTTATTTTATTCTTTATATCTGTTTCATCAAATGGGTTGCATGTAATTACGGCATCGCCGCCCACCTCGGGTAAGCAACTATTGTTGGAGATCAAAGTAGGAAGATTATTTTCAAATGCTTCGAGCACCGGCAGTCCAAAACCTTCATTAATGGAAACAAATGTATATACCTCGGCATTTTTATAATAATATGCGAGGTGTTCATCTGAAATAAAACCTGTAAGGATAACTCTTTCTTCCAGTTTCATCTCTTTTATAAGCGCGATAATATTGGCACTGTCGTCAATTTTTTCTTTTGATACTGCCGTTCCAACCAAAACGAGATAGTAATGGTCATACCCGTCTTTTAGCAGGAGATTGAAAGCACGTATCAGGGTAAGTAAATTTTTTCTTTTTTCCAGTACACCAATATGCAGGATGTATTTTTTGCCCGGGTCCGATAGCGCGCTATCTATATCAACATTTTTCCGAATGGATTTGGGAGCGAGATGAATCGCATGTATTTTATTTTCCTCGATGCCCGTATACTTAACAATTTGATTTTTTGAATATTGTGTAATGGTGATCACGGCATCTGCTTTTTTTGCCGCTGTAATACCGATGGTGTTTAATAATTTAAGCCATAAAAAATTGTACTGTTTCGGATACTCCCAGTAAAAAGCATCGTAAAAAACCACCGCCGTTTTATAGTTGAGTTTGATAAGCGGAAGAAAATAATCGGTGCAGTATAAAATATCCCCCCCTCTAATAAAACAGATTAACGGGAGGCAAAATTGTTTCCAGGTTATATAGCGGATATGTTCGAAGATCTTAAGTAGTTTATTGCCCCCGGTATAAACAGGAAACCATGTGTCTGCGAAATAAAATTCAAAACCGGGAGATCCTTGCTGCATTTCACGGCAAATCTCTTCCAGGTAAGTCTTGGCACCTGTTTTTGAAATGCGAAGGTCCCTTATATCAATAATGCATTTTATGTTTTTCGGCATTTTCACTAAGATACTGTTTCTTATCGCAAGGACTTTCTTTTGGTTCCGCTGATAGCTGTATAGGATTTGGGTAAACCAAATAAATATTCTGTCAGCATCTCTGCTTCCGGGAAAAGCTTTTTAAACCGCGCTTTGGTAAACATAATAGTGCTTCTTGAAACCGCTACCGCTTCTTTATAGGTTTTTGCTTTTGGAAAATAATTGATATTGAATCCCATGATCAGGTACGCCCTGAACCAATGGGGAATGAACTGAAAAAGTGGCAACACGCTATGTGGCTCTAATGGAAACCATAAAGATGGTGTTTGGATAATGTAATGGCTGCCCAGCCGTTTTACTTCCGCTGCAAAGCGTTCCTGGTTAGCATAACTTCCCACGTGTTCGATAACCGAATTGGAAAAAATAAGGTCAAATTCCCCAGGTGAATATGGCATATTTAGTGCATTGCCGGTGATATGATAAAATCCGCTGAGAGGATCAGGTCGTTCAACGGATTCAAGATTAAGAAGATAAATGCTGCAATGGTCATTTTGCCAACCCATATTTTTCCAGTAATCCATTTCGCCGCCGATATCAAGTATTTTAATATTTCCTTTCTCGGCTATCAGTTGCTCTATTTCCTGTTGAATACGGGAGAACCTTTTTTTGCGCAGCTTGTTTACAAAAGAAGCGGGTGAATTATGGTTGACAAATAGTTTTATAAAACTCATACTTCCTAAAATAAATGATTTTATAGATACACGGGCTCATTTGATAAAACAGTTATTTGCGGTGCAGGATTTTTTTCTGCGATCATGCTGATCAGTAACCCTGAAAGGAACCAGGTAAGGTAGCTGATATAAATATAAGATTCCACCTCAGCGGTGAACAATGGGATGAGTAACCCCATTTTGATAAGTACAATAAAAATAGCCAGTTTGCGTATTTTTCCCTTGCGCGTTTTTATTATCCGGTACGCAGCGGCAACCAGTTTCCAATAAACGATAACATACAGGGCTAATGCAATTACGCCGGCCTGAACACCTATAATCACAAACTGGTTTTCGCCACCGGTGTTCAATCCTACATATGCTGAGATCCTTCCCGATTCACCCAGGCCAATTCCCAACGGGTTATTGATCATTGATTCAACTCCATTGAGCCACTCAATTACATGCCCGGCACTTGAACCATTTTTAAACTGTAGCGTATTCATGATAAATTCAAAAAAGTCTCCCTTGATAGTTACAAAAAGAATAAATGCAACCACAGATAGCCCCATGATATGAAAGGCAGTACGGATCTGTTTCTTTTTTGTTATTACTGCATACACATAAATGATAATAAAGTAACTGGCAAATGAGGCTCTTGATAATGCGAACGTAATAGCAAACAGTGAACTGAATAAAGTGATCAATGTAAAATTAGTAAACCGTATTCTGTTCTTATCATCGGTAACAGATGCAGCTAACGCTGAAACAACAATCAGTGTGGCCGCTGCAAAATCCAAAGGCGTTGAAAAGAAACTGGCAAAACGTTTCATGCCATTCTCAATTTCAAAGGTCCACGACAAACCATAGTTACCAGACGGTTCCTGATCGAAGAAATAATAAATATAATCTGCATACCCGGTGTACGTTTGTGTATGTGTATTGGTGATGACTTCTACCATCAGCAATGACGATGCAAGAATGGAGAGTATAAAAATGTAGTGAAATACCTCTGACAGGTTGATCTTACGGCTACTCATCATCCGGCCGGTAAAATATACAACAGGAAAAAAACACAGGCTTTTGAATGCCAATACCCGTTGAAAAAATCCATAACTGCCCAGCGGAATAAATACGTATAACAAAATATAAAGGAAAAAGCAAAGCATGAGTTTGTCGATCGTATGAAATACTAATCGCTTTTGCATCCTGATAACGAGATAAGTGAGATAGGAGATCACACACACTTCCTTGCAGGTTTGAAGAAAGGGGATCATTTGTCTGAAGCCAAGCATATTGCTTACAGAAAGTGACATTGTATAAATCGACAAACCGAAAATGATAAACAAAACAATCCCGTTCATTTTATTCTTCGCCAGGTTTCGCAGCGAAACCAGGAAGAAAGTGATATAAATGAGCGGAAATAGAAACATCTGCCGGTAAAAATTGAAAAGTATATGAGTTGATTAACGCATCAGCTTTTTTAGGGCTTTAATAACAATAGGTGGTACAAGATCCCTGATAAAACTTTTCACTGTTACCGCTTCTTCCATGCTAATGTCTTTTTCAACACCGGTCCGTTCCCTGAAAAGCGTTCCGTGCTCTTCCTGACCTTGGTGTATTTCGGTTGCCGGGCGACCGTTACTATAATAATATAACGCAAGCGATTTACGGCTACGGTTAGGCGGACAGGTAAGCGGGTTGGGATGTCCGTGATAAGAAAAATCGGTAGTGGAAAAGATAGCAATGGTATTAAAAGTAGGGAGTATTTTTTTGTGTGAAGTGGTCATGTCTTTATCCCATAATTCAAAATGCCCCCCATATTCTTCCTGCCAGTCTTTGTTCAGGTAAACAAGTAAATTAATCCTCCTGTCGAGCCTGGTTAAGCGGTTTTTATTAAAATCAGCATGAATCTTTAAAAGACCGCCAGGTTTTATTTCATGATAACCACCGCCTTCAAAATAAGGATCTGGAATCAGTGTCTCTTCAATGCCGGTAAGTTCCTGCAGAAATTCAAGTATAGGCTGCGAGTTTAAAAAATGAGTGAGGGCTTTGGTATATTCGCCAAAAAGCGACTCACCTTTTGCAGCCAGTTTTTTTTCATTATGGTTATTATACTGAATGATCTCTTTTTGTTTGGCAAGATCTGGAAATTCGGTCAAGACACTGTTTAAAACAGTTTCGTTAAAAAAATTGTGGAGCACAATATTGGGAAAAGGGTTTCCTTGCTGATATTCTGTTTTTTTTTCTTTAGCCAAACGCACAAGATCGATATCCGGATTTAAAAAATTTATTACTACCATCCTTAGAGTTGTTTTTACAGCACAATGTAAGGTTTTATCCAAAAACTCAGGAAACCCCGAGTTTAAAGAATTTGCTCAAAAAAAGCACGATCCTTTTTTTAATTTTTTCCTTCCAGCCATAATCAGTTCCTACATGCACGTATTCATGCAAGCCGGAGTGGCGGTAAAGTGGGTCGTGCCCGGTGCCGTAAAAAACAGTTAACGGTGTTTTTAGTGCCGATGCAATGGTGGCAGTACCCGTGGTTAAACAGTACATACGTTTGCAGGAGATCAGCAGGGAACAAAAATCAAGCAGTGACGCTGTCTGCAATATTTCGGCGTTAATGGGCAGATAGCGGTGGTTGAGTTTTTTCATCTGGTAATCCACTGTGATCTTTTGCGCCAGAAACCATTCGTCAATGAGTTGCCCACTAGTCAGATCACCCGTATAAGAAATAAAATTAGGGTCATAGATAATACAGTTTTCATACCCTGCTTTTTTGGGAGGCTGATAGTATAATTCAGGTTCATGAAAACGTTTGCCGTCATCCAAACCATAGAGTAGCATTAGCCTGTCGAGCAGGTTTTCGCCGTAACTTATTTTTTTTACTGAGTGATAAATACCTTCCTCATTTGTAAAACCATCCAGGTGTGGATTCATCTCCCACACTAATTTTTTATAATCCGGATGTCTGAAAATGGATTTGTTAGAGATGAAAACCTGCTCATAAGCCCCTGTTTCCTTAGCAATCCTTGGAAGGTGGCTATAAAAAAGATGATCGCCAAGCCCCCCTTTTTGTATATTGATTACCAGTTTTCGCATTATTTTCTGTTGATTTAAAACCGCTTGATCCAATTGCCGCTGAAGGAACGCTCAAACGCAAGTTTCTTTTGCAGGTAAGATTTTTTTTCAAGCTGGATAACATTCATAATGGTTTTTGAATGCGCTTCTGAAATCATGTTTTTGTAAAAAACATGGAACTCTGTTAATAAGTGAATCTGTTCCTGCAAAAAAGTTGTATTTAAAAATAGCGACCTGATATGGTTCATGATCCTGTTGATACGTTTACTTTTTTTATGATTTGAAAAAGTAACATTCTGCGTATGTTTTCTATAAAGGATAATCGGCTTCTTAACCAAAGCTACCCTTCCAAATGTAAAAGCGATCAATGTAATCCATGCGTCGTGGTTAAAAGAGTGACCAACAGGAATGTCATTAAACAGTTCACGCATACGCCTGTTCATCATAACAGTGCAACCCAGTACAAAATTTCCGAAAAGTAGCGTTGATAAGCTGTGCTGATATTTATCAAATCCTAACTCATTGTTTAGTGAAGGGCTCAGCATATTGTCATCCTGGTCAACAACAATGAGGTCCGAATAGATCATTGCTGGGCTTTTTCCATCATCAATAACAGAGAGGGCATTTAATGACAGGGCCAGTTTTTCGGGTAGCCAGATGTCATCCTGGTCGCTCAATGCGATATAATTTTCTTCAGCAGCAAGTGAAACCGCTTTTTTAAAATTACCTACAACTCCCAATGTTTTTTCATTAATATAATACCTGATCCCGTGACTCTTGCGATATTGTTCGAGTATGGCAACGGTATTGTCAGTAGACCTGTCATCACATACGATGATTTCAGCCGGCCGCAAAGTTTGTGCTAAAATGGAATCAAGCTGTTTAACCAGGAACCGCTCTCCGTTGTAGGTGGCCATTACAACAGAAATAGCGGAATAATTCATAGGATTAGGGTTTAATTACACGTAAACGGCTTAAGAATGGCCGGATAAAATTAAGCAAAAAAGTATTTTTAAAGACAAATAAGTGAGCAGAAACATATAGGATTGTGCAAGTAACAATCGCGCTCAAAACCGTTACAAACATATTTGTGTGCCATGCGCGTATCAATAATATAACAGGAAGAAAAGGAAGTATGCTTACAAAAGACTGGATAAAAAACTTCCAGTCGTAATGAAGTGTATAATATTTCCTTGTAAAGAAAAAGTAGCAAACGGTAACCACTACCTCGGTAATAATATTGGCGATGGCAGCACCGGTCTGGCTGAACATGGGTACAAGGAGGAAGTTAAGGATAAGGAAAACAATCACGCCTGCGACCATAGAAATAAAAACTTCTTTATTTCTTCCTGCAGGAATGAGTACCTGTAAATGGAAAAAATGGCCGAAGCCCACCAGCAAAGGCAGGAGCGACAGGATTTGCATACTAACTGTTGCCTCCAAAAAATCCTTTCCCGAGAAAATAAAAATCAACTCCGGAGATAGAATGGCTATACCAACACAAACGGGTAGGGTAAAAAAAGTGAGAAATTTAAAAGAGCTGTCGAGTAGTTTTTTTATTTCACCCATATCATTTACTGAAAAGCTTTTGGCAATACCAGGCATTAGAATGGTACCCATCGCAGTTACAAAAGGTAATGTTATGCGGATAAGCTTAACTGCTGATGTGTATAATCCAACTGCCTGGGTTGTTGATAGAAAACCCAACAATACCGTATCAAGAACTGTATAAATACTCGAGGCAACAGAAGCACCGAAAATATAAAAAATGGGGCGTATATGCCGCCTGAAATCCAAACCAGCAAAGTGAAAATTCGTTTTGCGGAAAATCATGAAAAAACTAAGCAATTGGTTGCCCAATATTGAAAAAATCATGATACCGAGATACTTAATAAAATCATTTTCTGTTTTAACGTACGTAAACAATAGAAAGAGTGATATGGCTTTAATAATGACCGATCTGAGGGTAATTGCCCGGAACTGCTCCAGCCCAATATAAAACCAGTTGCAGTCGGAAAAAGCAAGAAAAACAATGAGCCCGGCGTACAGGTACATGATTCTGGCGGGTTCAAAAAAAGGAAATGTGTAGATCACCGTCAGGTAAACCATAAAAAACAGGCAACTGGCAATAAAATAGATAAGCGTGAGTTCAGTAAAAACACGCGCCAATTTTAACGGGTCTTCTCTGAAACGTGCTGTTTCCTTAATGCCATATATGGGAATGCCCAATGCAGCCAGTATAGCGAACTGCTGTGCAAAAGAAACCACCATCTGTACTTTACCTATTCCTGCCGGTCCCAAAATATGGGCCGCATAAGGAAAACTTAATACAGGGAAAAGAATATTGACTATCGACAGTAGTACAGTATAAAAGAAATTCTTTTTCATTGTTTACAGCTGTACTAATAAAGGATACGGGCTAGTTTCTTAAGGCACTGATTTTAAGATTGCTTAACGACCAGCTTCTTTGACAGGTATCATTATAAACGCCACCGGCATCATTACAGATAAACTTTCCTGTATAGGCCTCGTGGCGAAAGGTAATTACGATATGGTATTGGCTTGTGCCCCTTGTGTTATTAACCAGGGTACAGACTCCCGGCAATTCGGTATTAGTTGCATTGGCACCGGCAGGATATAGCAGTGAGCTATTGCCTAACCAGCCCGGATAAGATTGCTGGATAGCCGGATTATTCGAAAATCCGGTGGTCAACAGGTACATATCATCAAATCTCATCGACCAAAGATCATTCTTCCAGTTATTATGAAGATTCAGGATCAGGTCAACACGGATCTCCGTATGTGCAGGCAGCTTGTAGAATGCGACCATTACCTGGTTATTATTGAGTTTCCCTAATACTTTGCTCCCATTGTAATCGCTGATACGTACATCTTTAACCAGGCTGAACGTATTATTGTCCCACCCGGCAACTTCAAGATTTTTTAAACCAGCCTTCTGAAAATTATTTTCATATAAAGTAGTATTGACGGTAAGATCTTTAAAACAAGAAACCGGTAAAATAGCGCTTGCTATCAGGAAAAGGCGGCAAAACAATGTTGATCGGCTACTGTACATACGATGTGAAGATACTTTGACTTTCCCGAAATCGGCAAAATCTTGCTAAATTTGCCGCTATGTCGAATACCCATTTCAATATTAACATCATTAACCGCTCGGATAATCCGTTGCCGGAATATGCTACCAATGGCTCATCAGGCATGGATATCAGGGCATGGCTCGAAACACCTGCCGTTTTACAACCATTGGAAAGAAAACTCATCCCCACAGGTATCTATGTAGAAATACCCGAAGGTTACGAGATACAGGTTCGCCCGCGCAGCGGGCTGGCGATAAAACAGGGATTGACCTGCCTCAATACCCCCGGTACGATAGACGCGGACTACCGTGGAGAAATAAAAGTAATTTTGATCAATCTTTCCGGCGAGCCACAAACGATCCAGCATGGCGATAGGATCGCGCAGATCGTATTTCAAAAAGTAGAAAAAATTGTATGGCAGCCTGTACAGGAGATCAATGAAACAGAGCGCGGAAGCGGCGGTTTTGGTCATACAGGTAAACAGTAATCATTATGAAGTATTCCCTTTATCTCCTTTTTATCTTTTCTTTTTTAGCTTTTTCCTGCAAGACAACAAAAAAAGTGCAGGGTTTTCAGGAAGCTATCGCAAAGAAAGATACTGCCCAGACCGTTTTTATCGTAAAAAAGGAAGCTCCAACGGTAGATTCAGGCGCAATCGTAAAGGATATTATGAGCAAGGTAGTGAGGAGTAAAATTGCTTTTAACACCTTCAACGCGAAAATAAAAGTAGACTATGAGGGGATGGAGAAGAGTGATAATTACACCGTTTACCTGGGGATGATGAAAGACAGTGTGATACTGATACAGGTGATCGGACACTTTATGGGTATTCCCGGCGTGGGACTGAAAGCAAAGATCACAAAAGACAGTGTAACGCTGTTACAATTGGTGGGCGATAAAAATGTGATGTACCGTTCTATCGATTATATCAAAGAGCAGACCGGTGTACCCTTCGACTTCTCAACACTGCAGGACATTATCATCGGCAATCCTGTTTTTATCGATAGCAACGTAATCTCTTATAAGGCATCGCCTTCCCAGTTACTGGTATTGATGGTAGGTAATGTGTTCAAGCACCTGCTTACGCTGGATAACAGTAATTATAAAGTATTGCATAGCAAACTTGATGATGTGGATCTGCAGCGTAACAGAACATGCGATATAACACTCAGTAATTATCAATCGATGGGTAATTACCAGTTTGCCACTTACCGGAAAATATCTGTTGCAGAAAAGTCAAAACTGGATATAACGCTTGATTTTAAAGAGTTTAGCCTAAACGAACCGTTAAAATATACATTTGAGATCCCTAAAAAATACAAGCGTAAGTAATTTAACCGCATCTTAGCAGTTACGTAAGAGTGGTACTGATTAAAATAATTTCATTATGATCAAAAGGATCCTTTCTGTTATTTTTCTTGCATGGGGGCTGTGCTCTATGGTGTTGGCCCAACAACCTACGCGGGAGGAATTGCAGAAGAAAGAACAGGATCTTCAGAAGGAACTGATAGAGTTGAACAAACTCTACAATGAGACACAGAACAATAAAAAATTATCGCTGAAACAACTGGCGATCATCAAGAAAAAAATCAACAAAAGGGAAGAGCTGGTAAATGGCATCAATAAACAGGTGCACCAATTGGATGAAACCATTTTCCTCAACGAACGTGATATTTACCGCCTGCGCAAAGAACTTGATACGTTGAAACTCAAGTATGCAAAGAGCCTGGTATTTGCTTATAAGAACAGGAGCAGTTATGAGTACCTCAATTTTTTATTCTCAGCCAGCGATTTCAATGATGCCGTTAAACGGATCACCTACCTGAAGAGTTACCGGCAGAACCGCGAAACCCAGGCAAATACCATTCTTAAATCAGATCAATTACTCCAACAGAAGATCGGCATTTTAAGTTCAGATAAGAAGGAACGACTTTCTACCCTGCAATCACAAAGTGAGCAGTTGAAAGTATTACAGGTAGATAAAAAAGAGCAGGATCAGGTTGTTGAACAACTGAAAGGAAAAGAAAAGGAATTGACTACGCAGATCCGCGATAAGGATAAGCAGCGTCAGAAAATTCAGCAGGCATTCCAGGCTGTTATCCGCCGTGAGATCGAAGAGGCCAAGAAAAAGGAAATAGCGAGACAAAAGGCACTGGATGAAGAAAAGAAAAAACAGGCGGCCGCTGCCACAGCTGCCAATGCAAAGCCTGTAGATAATAATACGCCTAAAACAAATACGCCGGCTACAACCCCTTCCAAATCTGCTATTGGCAATGAAACGGTAACCGCGATGGCAACACCACCAAAAGGCGACAGGGCTTATACACCACTCGAATCAACCCCGGAAGGAAGAGAGATGTCGATCAATTTTGAAAAAAACAGGGGACAATTACCATGGCCCGCATCTTCGGGGGTAGTAACTGCACACTTTGGCGTTGAAACGATACCGGGCACAAAACTGAAAAGAAAAACCGATGGTATTGAGATCGCTTTGCCAATAGGTTCGAGTATACGATGTGTAGCTGATGGAAAGATCACTATTATCAGCGAAGTGGACGGGGAGCAGATGGTGATTATACAACACGGTAAATATTTTACGGGATATACAAACCTCTCTTCTGTATCCGTTCAAAAGAACCAGGAAGTAAAAGCCGGTACATTATTAGGCAGATCAGGCGCATCCATCGATGGAGAAGGGTCATTACTCTTTATGATCATGAATGATAAGAGTATCCCCATCGATCCTGAGATATGGCTGAAGAACAGGCGGTAACGGCATTTTGAATTTCATTTTGCTGTAACTTGAGCCAAATGATGCTTGCCGCATGAAACAGTATATTTTATCCTTCGACCAGGGAACAACCAGTAGCCGTGCTATTGTGTTTGACCATTCAGGAGCGATCGTCTCCGTTTCACAAAAAGAATTTACGCAGTTTTTCCCACAACCCGGTTGGGTTGAACATGATGCCAATGAGATCTGGAGCACACAGTTGGGCGTAGCAGCAGAAGCTGTTACCAAGGCCGGACTGAGTGTAAAGGATATCGCGGCCATCGGAATTACCAATCAAAGAGAAACCACTGTTTTGTGGGACAGGGCCACCGGGCAACCCGTTTATCATGCGATCGTTTGGCAGGACAGGCGCACGGCATCCTTCTGTGATGAATTAAAAGCAAAGGGGCTCGATAAATTATTGCAGCAGAAAACGGGACTGATCGTAGATGCTTATTTCTCTGCTACCAAAGTGAAATGGATCCTGGATAATGTAGAAGGAGTAAGGGAAAGGGCAGAGAAAGGCGAACTCTGTTTTGGCACGATCGATAGTTGGTTATTATGGAAACTAACCAATGGCAAAGTGCATGCAACCGATGTGTCCAATGCCAGCAGAACCTTGCTGTTCAATATCCATACACTTCAATGGGATACGGAACTGCTGGAAATATTCGGAGTGCCTGCATCATTGCTACCCGAAGTAAAAAGCAGCAGTGAGGTTTACGGGCATACACAGAACATACTTACTTCCCATAACATACCTATTGCAGGAATAGCGGGCGACCAGCAGGCGGCTTTGTTCGGCCAGATGTGCACGCAACCCGGCATGGTAAAAAATACGTATGGAACGGGTTGTTTTATGCTGATGAACACTGGAGAAAAAGCAGTGCCATCTTCCAATAACCTGCTGACTACTGTGGCATGGCAGGTAAATGGCGTAACTCATTATGCGTTGGAAGGAAGTGTATTTATTGCAGGAGCCGTAGTACAATGGCTGCGTGATGGATTGAAGATTATCCGTACTTCGGCTGAAGTAGAAACGCTGGCTGCCGAGGTGGAAACAAGCGGGGGCGTGTATGTGATACCCGCATTTGCCGGTCTCGGGGCACCTTACTGGAACCAGCATGCACGCGGAACGATCGTAGGCATCACACGCGGAACAACCGGTGCTCATTTTGCCCGTGCGTCACTGGACAGCATTGCTTACCAGACAATGGATGTACTCAAAGCCATGGAAGCTGATGCAGGTATTGCCATAAAAGAATTAAGGGTTGACGGAGGTGCCACTGCCAACAATTTGCTGATGCAGTTCCAGAGTGATATACTGAATACAAAAGTAATCAGACCGAATATAGTAGAAACCACAGCGCTGGGCGCAGCCTATCTCGCGGGACTTGCTGTGGGATACTGGAAAAGTACAGAAGACATCAGCCAGCAGTGGCAGATGGAGCGAACCTTTAGTCCTTCCATGACAGTTGAAAAGCGAACTGAATTATCAAACGGATGGAAGAGGGCTATACAGACGACAGTGAGTTGGAGTGTGGACTAAAACCAATTAACGGATTTGCGAATGACGGATTAACGAATTAAATAATCCGCAAATCCGTCATCCGTAAATCGATGCAACAAGATTTTATTACCAGAAAGTTCGAATGAATGAACAGAGACCGGATGTTACAACAACTGGAGCAAACCAGTCATTGGGATATTGTTATTATCGGGGGTGGCGCTACGGGGCTGGGGGCTGCAGTTGATGCTGCTTCGCGGGGGTACAAAACTTTGCTGGTAGAACAATACGATTTTTCAAAAGGCACATCGAGCCGTTCTACAAAACTGGTGCACGGTGGTGTGCGGTATCTTGCACAGGGAAATATTAAACTGGTGAGAGAGGCCCTGCGTGAGCGCGGACGTTTGTTGAAGAATGCTCCACATCTTACCTCTGTACAAACTTTTATAGTTCCCGTATTCAGCTGGTGGGAGAAAATGTATTATGCGATCGGATTGAAAGTATATGATATCCTCTCCGGAAAATTATCACTGGGTAAAACACAGGTATTATCAAAGAATGAAATGATGGAACGGTTGCCTGCCATTAATCCTTCCGGGTTATCAGGAGGGGTTTTATATTTTGATGGGCAGTTTGATGATAGCCGTCTCAGCATTGATCTTGCTGCCACAGCCAATATACATGGCTGTACACTGCTTAATTATTGCAGTGCAGATGGATTTATCAAAACCGGTAAAAAGATCTCAGGTGTTCAACTCACAGACAGGATCAATGGCCATAGCTATACGGTTACCACTTCTTCAGTGATCAATGCGACAGGTGTGTTTACAGATACCGTCATGCAAATGGAAGATGCAGAGAAGCATGACATGGTATCACCTTCACAGGGAATTCACCTCGTGGTAGATCATTCTTTCTTTCCGGGCACCGATGCCATGATGATACCAAAAACGGATGATGGCCGTGTGTTGTTCGCGGTTCCCTGGCATAATAAAGTGGTCTTAGGTACAACTGATACCCCTGTTGAAACTGCGGCAATAGAACCCAAGCCACTGGAAGAGGAGATCAATTTTATTCTCAAGCATATTAACCGGTACGCGAATACACAAATAGCGCGAAGCGATGTAAAAAGCGTGTATGTGGGATTACGTCCGCTGGTAAAAGGCAGGGGGCAAAAAAATACAGCATTGATATCGAGGGATCATACATTGGTGATATCAGCCGGCGGACTGGTAACCATCACCGGCGGCAAGTGGACCACGTACCGAAAGATGGCGCAGGATGCGGTAGACAATGCGATATTCACGGCAAAGCTGGCAACAAAAGAATGTGTAACAAAAGATCTCCCGATCGGTAACCCCCGTAACCGCAAAGGCTCGATAGAAAGATCTGTAAACCGCGATCCCTTAATGGCAGTTCCGGTGCATCCTTTATATCCTTATTCAAAAGCAGAAGTATTTTATGCTATCAAACACGAGATGGCGCAAACAGTGGAAGATGTACTCGCAAGAAGAACACGACTACTTTTTTTAGATGCAGAAGCGGCTATGGAAACAGCGCCCTTGGTGGCTTCCATGCTGGCGGTTGAATTTGGGAAGGATAAGGCGTGGGAAGAGGAGCAGGTTGCTGATTTTAATGCGCTTGCGCAGCAGTATTTGCTGAATTGAAAACCCTTATCTTCAATAGGTCTAAAAAACGATTGCTTATGTCTCCTTTTGTAGCCGAACTCACCGGCACTGCTTTGCTGATCATCTTGGGTGATGGCGTTGTAGCCAATGTTATTTTACATCGTACCAAAGGTTATAATGGTGGATTGATCGCCATTACATTCGGTTGGGCAGTAGCTGTATTTGTGGGTGTGTATGCAACAGCTTCCGTAAGTGGTGCCCACCTGAACCCGGCAGTTACCGTTTCGCTGGCAGCTATCGGTAAATTTGACTGGGCATTAGTGCCTACTTATATCGCGGCTCAATTACTGGGCGCCATGCTCGGCGCTTTGATTGTCTGGATCACTTACCGCCAGCACTTTGATGCAACGGATGATGCCGCAACAAAACTGGGCGTCTTTTGTACATCACCCTCCATTAATAAACCTTTGGATAACATACTATCGGAAGTGGTAGGCACATTTGTTTTTATGATAGCGGTTCTTTTCATTACAAAGTCAAGCAATTCGCTGGGTGCATTGGACGCGCTACCTGTGGCTTTACTTGTATTAGGCATCGGTTTGGGTTTGGGTGGTCCTACCGGCTACGCCATTAATCCTGCAAGAGATCTTGGTCCGCGTATTATGCATGCACTATTACCTATCAAAAATAAAGGGGGAAGTGATTGGGCATACAGTTGGATACCTGTTGTGGGACCACTGGTGGGAGGAGTTCTAGGGGCTCTGCTTTATCAGTTGATAGTTTGAAAACCATCAACTATTCTTTTTTGCGGGATCGGTTGCCTATAAACGGAACATTAAAATACGTGATAGACGATGGTTTCTTCTTACGTACTACTAATGAAGGTTTCTGGTATTCTAAATAATAGATCTTTAGTAAGATAATAAAGTAGGAGATCATCAGCGGGCCGAACACGAGACCGGTAATGCCGAAATATTGTATGCCGATGATGACACCGAGTACGGTTACAACGGGGTGTACATCGGCCATTTTTTTAGCCAGTAAGAAGCGAACTACATTGTCCATACTGCTCAGGATCACAATGCCCCATCCGAATACAAATAGTCCCTGCCATGTCTGGTCATTAGCAATGAGATAAGCAACCATCGGTAACCAGATAAGCCCCGTTCCCACCAATGGCAATATAGAAGCAAAGCCGGTGAGCACCGCCCAGAAGCCGGGTTCATTAACGCCGGCAATCATATAAGAGATGTATGCGATAAATCCCTGCACAACTGCGATCAATGGAACGCCCACTGCATTGCTGAATGTCTGCGCCTTTAATTCTTCCCCAAACAATTCGATCTTATGTCGTTTAAAAGGAAGAAAGAAAACAATGGCCGCCTCTATGCGGTTGATGTTCACGATCAGGAAGTATAAAAAGAAATACATCATGGTGATGGCTCCCAGCAGGTTCAACCCCTGGTTAAGGAGGGAGGAAATAAAACTGGTGAGATAGGATTGGGCACTGGCAATATTTTTTTCAGAGATCAGCGTAAAATGAAATTTTTGCTGAAGAACGGCATCGAGATGTTTTAAGGGCTGTATAACGATCGACTGCATATTAGTCGCCACCAGCTGTACCTTTTTGAACAGCATGGAAGCCATAAAAGAAGCCGGTACGAGGATAATAAAGAAAGAGATAATGATCACAACAAGCGCTGCCATCGGTTTTCGCCAGCCTTTTCTTTTTACCAGCCATTCCACAAAAGGCTTACTTAACACATAAAACATAATGGCCGCCAGGAAAGCTGTAAAGAACTCGATCAGGCTGAATAGCAGGAAAAGAGCGAAAATAATGATCACGGCCAGGAAAAAGTAACGGTTAATCTTGTGATCCTGTGGATTTTCCATGATTTTCAGGGTTTATAGCTGTCTGAAGGTAGTTTGATTAACGGATTTGTGAATTACGAATTCACGAATTATTGGTCCGGTGCGTAATCCGGCAATCCGTAATCCATTAATCCGCAAATTGTTAAACAATTGTGCCATCTTTTTCTCATTTTTATCCCTCATCCCCTTACCTTTGCCGCCAAGTCGGAAAAATGACCTTTCGGCGCTTGAAAACGTACATTTTTAAACCTTAATATATCTCCTGAGATGGCTACAAAAGGTAAGATCAAACAGATCATCGGCGCGGTGGTCGACGTTCATTTTCCTGACGATAATACATTGCCGGAAATCTACAATGCCCTGGAAATCACCAGGCAGAACGGCGAAAAACTGATATTGGAAGTGCAACAGCACCTGGGTGAGGACAGCGTTCGTACGATCGCAATGGATGGTACCGAAGGATTGGTTCGTGGTATGACGGTAATTGACCTGGGAAAGGGAATTACCATGCCGGTAGGTGAAGGTATCAATGGACGTCTGTTCAATGTAACCGGTGATGCGATTGATGGTCTTCCACAGGTAAGTAAGGAAGGTGGTCGCTCGATCCACAATAAACCACCATTATTTGAGAACCTGAGTACCGCTTCAGAAATATTATTTACCGGTATCAAAGTAATTGACCTGATCGAGCCTTATGCAAAAGGTGGTAAGATCGGACTGTTTGGTGGTGCGGGTGTAGGTAAGACCGTATTGATCCAGGAGCTGATCAACAATATTGCCAAGGGCCACGGAGGTCTTTCGGTATTTGCCGGTGTGGGAGAGCGTACACGTGAGGGAAATGACCTGTTGCGTGAAATGATCGAGGCAGGCATCATGCAGTATGGCGATAACTTCAAACACAGCATGGAAGAAGGTGGATGGGATCTGAGCAAGGTGGATATGAACCTGCTGAAAGATTCAAAAGCAACCTTCGTATTCGGACAAATGAATGAACCACCGGGCGCACGTGCACGTGTGGCACTTAGCGGTCTGACCATTGCGGAATATTTCCGTGACGGTGATGGTACCGGTAAAGGAAAAGATATCCTGTTCTTTGTAGATAATATCTTCCGTTTCACACAGGCAGGGTCTGAGGTATCAGCCTTGCTGGGTCGTATGCCATCAGCGGTGGGTTACCAGCCAACACTGGCAACTGAAATGGGATTGATGCAGGAACGTATCACTTCTACAAAAAATGGTTCGATCACTTCGGTACAGGCGGTATACGTGCCAGCGGATGACTTAACCGATCCGGCGCCGGCAACAACTTTTGCACACCTGGATGCCACAACGGTATTGAGTCGTAAGATCGCCGATCTGGGTATCTATCCTGCGGTGGATCCATTGGATTCAACTTCAAGGATCCTTACACCGGCTATCGTGGGTGATCTTCACTACGATTGTGCCAACCGTGTTAAGCTGATCTTACAACGATATAAAGAGTTGCAGGATATCATCGCCATCCTCGGTATGGATGAGTTGAGTGAAGAAGATAAAATGACGGTACAACGTGCCCGTAAAGTGCAACGTTTCCTGTCACAACCGTTCTTCGTGGCAGAACAGTTTACCGGTCTTAAAGGAGTATTCGTAGATATTAACGACACGATCCGCGCTTTCAACGCAATCATGGATGGAGAAGTTGATGAATATCCTGAAGCAGCATTCAACCTGGTAGGTACTTTGGAAGATGCTGTTGAGAAAGGTAAGAAGATGATGGATGCAGCGAAAGGCTAACATTAAACTAAAAGGAATGACTTTAGAAATATTAACTCCCGAAAAAAAACTCTACAGCGGTAACGTTTACGGTGTACTGTTGCCGGGTATTACAGGTTTATTCGAAATACTGGATAAGCATGCACCGTTGGTTAGTGCTTTGGGTAAAGGCAATCTTAAGATCCTGAAGGATAAGAATACGTTTGAACATTATTCTATTCAAAGCGGTTTTGTAGAAGTACTGAACAATAAAGTAACTGTGCTGGTTGAAGGTGCTACTGCTTTATAAAAGTATCTCCCATATTATATTGATAGAAAAGCTCCTAATGGGAGCTTTTCCTTTTTATATATCAGCCAGCTAATTCAACTGCGGATCAATTGGGTAATTTGTCATTTGCGAATACTCTCCGCCCATATCCTGAAGTGCGGTTTTCCAAACCTGTTGGGTGTTGGCATTGAACACCAGCGAAAGACTGGAAGCCCTGATGATCCAGCTTTTTTCTTCGAGCTCGCCATCGAGCTGTCCCTCGCCCCATCCACTGTACCCGATAAAAAAACGGATATCATTTGCATCCACCTCTTTTTCTTTTAACAGGCTTACTGCCTTTGTGAAGTCACCTCCCCAGAAAATTCCGTTGTCTACCTCAACACCGCCAATCTTATAAGGGCAACGATGAAGAAAATGGATGGTATCTTTTTGAACCGGGCCACCTTCAAATACGGTAATATCTACACCCTCCGCATCGTCTACCAACTCGTTTAAAAGAAGATCCGTTTTCTTATTCAGAACAAAACCGAAGCTGCCTTCCGGTAAATGTTCACAGAGGAATACTACGGTGCGCCTGAAGTTAGGGTCCTTGAGAAAGGGATCGGATATGAGCAATATGCCTGGGAGGATGTCAGCCATATTGAAAAGTTAAGGCAAAGATTGTAATCAGAAAAGGGATAAAGCCTTTTTTTGCAGTTAAAATCCTGATAAACCCTGTTTGATCTTGCGCGTGTTTTGCCGTTCCCGTTATATTTGTAATGATGAAGAGAACTTTCCCCGCTATCATTATACTGATCTCGCTCTCACTGTTTGGCCTCATTGTTCTGCAGGTCTCATGGTTGAATAACCTTTTGGAGGTTACTGAGACACAGTTTTATACAAAGCTGGAGGATGCTGGTTTAAGTGTGGCAGCTGATCTTGGGAAAAATGTATATACGGGCCAGGTATTGAAATTGCCGAGAAGGGGTGGACTCTTCAATTCTGAATTTCATGTTCATTCACTCAAAGTGCCTACTGTAGAGGAAAAATTTACTATTCAGGAAGTGCAGGCAAAGATCAAAAATGCGATCGAAAGTGTGAATCTTAAAGATGTCACATTTGAGTTTGCTGTTACCAACCCTTCAGGTGATCTTGAAATGTTCACAAAAAATTTCGAAACTGAATTCAAGGATACTGTCAATAATAAACGGAAGATGATAGCCATACTTCCCGAGAATAATGCAGAAATAGAAGGGGTGGTTGCATTTGAAAATCTGTTTATCGTTGTACCCGATTTCAGAAAGCAGGTATGGGCCTCGCTGCGATGGATTATCATTGGGGCCGTGGTATTTATGATGGTGATCATTGCCGCATTCTATGTTACGGTCAAATCGTTATTGAACCAGAAAAAACTGAGCGAGATCAAAAGCGATTTCATCAATAATATGACGCACGAGTTCAAAACACCACTGGCCACTATTTCATTGGCAGTAGATGCGTTAAAGAATGAGAAGGTGAAGGCAAATAAAGAAAAGTCCGAATACTTTACAGGAATTATTAAGGAAGAGAACATCCGCATGAACAAACATGTGGAAACCATTCTGCAGGCGGCATTAATGGAAAAGCAGGAGCTTCAGCTGAACCTGTCCGCACTTCATGTACATGAGATCATCCAATATACAATTGATAACTACCGCTTACAACTGCAGGATAAGGAAGGCGGCATCCAGTTATTATTGAATGCTAAAAATGATTTGATCAGCGGCGATGAGGTTCACTTTGCCAATCTCATTTCCAACCTGGTTGATAATGCGATCAAGTATTCTGATAAGGCACCATTGATCAAGATATCAACGCATAGCACCAAGAATAATCTTGTTATTCGTGTTGAAGACAATGGTATTGGCATGAGTAAAGAATCTGTAAAACGCATCTTCGAAAAATTCTACCGCGCCCATACAGGCAATCTCCATAATGTAAAAGGATTTGGTCTGGGAATGAGCTATGTAAAAACGGTGATTGATGCCCACAAAGGAAAGATCAAGGTTGAAAGTACCATGGGTAAGGGAAGTATTTTTACAGTGGATGTTCCGTTGATGCCGGAGGTTTAAGTAGTAATTATTTCTTCCATAAGAGGCTTCCATCCCCGTAACTCAAGAACCTGAATTTATGCTGAAGCGCATACGCATACACCTTCTTCCAGTCATCGCCGATCAGCGCAGCAACCAGTAATAGTAGTGTGGATTGTGGTTGATGAAAATTAGTAACCAATGCTTTTATGATCCTGAATTGATAACCCGGCGCAATGATGATCTGTGTTTTGGTTAGGAGACGCGACAACTGAAAATAGTTCATCCATGTTAGTAAACCTGCCAATGCGTCTCCGGCACTAATCTGTAACGAATCCAGTTCGTAAGGCTCCCATTGTGAAAGAAAAAGATTGGATGGATCCAGCAAAGGATCCTGTATTGTTTTTACACCCATCCAATATAAACTTTCTATCGTTCGTAAAGAAGTAGTACCTACCGGAATAATGTTGCCTGTTAATTCTACCCGCAAACGTTCAATCAATCTCTTTTCAACATCAATGAACTCGGCATGCATTTCATGATCCTCCATGCGTTCTGTTTTAACAGGCTTGAATGTTCCTGCCCCAACATGCAACGAAACAAAACTGTGATGAATACTTTTTGCGGAAAGTTTATCGAAAAGCGCATCCGTAAAATGCAGACCGGCCGTGGGTGCTGCAACAGAACCATCATGTTTTGCATAAATCGTTTGATATCGCTCCTTATCATTTTCTTCGGGGAGACGTTCAAGATATGGAGGGAGCGGTACCAGGCCGGCTACATGCAATACTTCCGAAAAGCTCATGTCTGCTACGTTCCAGCTTAGTTCTACAATATAACTGTCGCCTATTCTATCATGCTTATAGGCTGTTACAATAATTGTGCTATCATTTTTTTGATACGTAGCGGTAAGCGATCCTTCTTTCCATTTTTTTGCGCCGCCTACCAAACATTTCCACAACACCTTTTTTTTCTGCAACATAGCCGTTGTAATATCCGGGTACTTTTCATCTGGCTCAAGACAAAAGATCTCAATTATTGATCCGTTATCTTTTTGGAATAATAACCTTGCCGCTACTACTTTGGTATTATTGAAAATAAGAAAACTGTTGGCAGGTATATGTTCTGCCAGTTGCTGGTAAGTATCTTCAGCTATCTGTCCATTTTGATAGATCAATAATTGACTGGCATCCCGCTCTTCCATGGGATACTTCGCAATTCTTTCTGCCGGTAGATCGTATGTATAATCTTTAATCGAAAGATCCTTAGGGTTCATCTGTTTAGTTTTCTTTTAACGATCTTCAAACCACTCCATTGTTCACTCACTGCACACACTTTCACATCAACCCAACCGGTAGTCAGAACAATTTCCCTGATTCCGTCTTCCGTAATATCTGTCGGGATCTTTGCGGCCTTCTTATACCAGGAGATCCAGATCATAGCAGTAGGGGGCAATTCTTTGATGAGATGGCCAAAAACTGTTTCCAACTCAGCTCGGGTACTCGCAAATACATGTACAAAATCTGCGCTCCCATTTTTTACCACCTGGCCCTTTAAATCGTTCTCCAAAAGGTCAAAATAGTCGCCGGGCTGGTTGATCAGCCGGATCTTCATTTCTTTTGTGATCCCCAATTTCTTAATCAAAGGGGTTCCAGAATAGCCGGAAACAGGCATAAAATGAAAGATTTTAGGCTGCAAATTGCATAAAAATGATCAAAATCACACTAAATGCAGGTTTTTAAAGGGCTTATCCACACTAATTCACATAAGAAATGTAAAAAATCACGCAAAAACCTCTCTAAACTCAATCCCCTATTGAGTTACAGCTCAACCGATTCTGTGGATAAATACAGTTAGCCTAAATTCGAATTAAAAGTAGGAAAAAGTGTTATTTTGTGTCAACAAGTGGTAATCTTGGAAATATTTATTCACTTATGCACGGATTTCACGGAGAATATGAAGCTACAGTTGATGCGAAAGGTCGCTTCCTGCTTCCCGGCGGACTGAAAAAACAGTTGCCGGAAGGGGAGAGCCGTTTCATACTCAGCCGTGGCTTTGAAAAATGTCTCACGTTATATCCGTTAAAAAGTTGGGAAATCATTATTTCCAGGGTTAACCAGTTGAATGATTTCGACCCCAAGGTACGTCAATTTCGCCGCCAGTTTTTGGGTGGGGCAACAGAAGTGGAACTCGATTCTGCCAACCGTTTGCTTTTACCACAAACACTGAAGGAGTATGCAGGCTTAAGCAAGGACATTGTTCTCGCCGCCGCCATGGACCGATTCGAGATCTGGGATGCTAGTAAGTACAAACAGCTCTTTGAGGATTTCTCACCAGAGGATTTCAGTAAGCTGGCAGAAGAAGTGATGACCAACAAGGAAATCAAAGGATGAGTTCCGATTATCACATTCCTGTCCTCTTTCATGAAACCTTAGATGGATTGGCCATTAAACCGAACGGTGTGTACGTGGATTGCACATTTGGAGGAGGTGGTCATAGCCAAGGAATACTGGAACAGTTGAATGCAGAAGGAAAACTTTTTGCATTTGACCAGGATGCTGATGCACAAAAAAATCTTCCGCCTGACGAAAGAATTGTTTTTGTGCCACAGAATTTCCGTCACCTGCAACGCATGCTTCGTTTGCATAAAGTAACAGCGGTTGACGGGATACTGGCAGACCTGGGTGTAAGCAGTCACCAGTTCGATGAAGGCGATCGCGGTTTTTCTACGCGGTTCTCCGGTCCGTTGGATATGCGTATGGACAGAAGGCAAGGCGCCACAGCTGCCAACCTGATCCGCACATACCCTGAGGACCAGTTGCACAAATTATTTGAACAATATGGAGAGGTAACCAACTCTATCACATTGGCCAAACACATTGTTCAGAACCGGAAGCATTTGCAGGCAACCACCATCGAACAGTTCAAGGCACTGATAAGTCCCGTGGTGAAAGGAAATCCGAATAAGTACTTAGCGCAGGTATTCCAGGCTCTTAGAATTGAGGTGAATGACGAAATGGGTGCTCTGAAAGACATGCTGCAGCAGGTTCCTGCTGTGCTGAAACCCGGTGGCCGTGTTGCCATCATCACCTTTCATTCTTTAGAAGACAGGGTAGTGAAGAATTTCTTCCGCCAGGGCAGTTTCGACGAAACTCCCGACAACCCCCTTATGTCTGTAGTAAAACAAGAGGTGTTTACAATCATCACAAAGAAACCAATAACTGCAACGGAAGAAGAGCTCAAACAAAATAAAAGAAGCCGAAGTGCAAAACTAAGAGTAGCTGAAAAAATATAAACCACTAACTATCACCCAGAAGCAAAACATATCGCCAAAAAAAAATCCACTGAAAGGGTTATTTAATTACCAGTGGATCGTGAAGAATATTCCATTCTTCCTTTTTCTGTCACTGCTAACTGTTCTATACATAGCGAACGGTCACCGCGCCGACACTACTATTCGCAGGATCAACGGCATCAATAACGAATTGAAAGAATTACAATTCACATATAAGACATTAAAAAGTGAAGTGATGTTCAAGAGCCAGGAGGTACAGATTGTAAAGGCAACGGAACCGCTGGGATTGAAAGTGGTAAAGGAAATGCCGAAGAGGCTACAGGCGGAAACTAATTAGTATTAAAAAACATGGACGTAAAACGCGACATACTCTGGAGAGTTTACCTCAGTTACATACTGGTGGTGGTTGCGTGTGTTGCCATATTCGGGAAGGCTATTTATATACAGCAGGTGCAGGGAAGTCATTGGAGAAGTTTGAGCGATAGTCTTCACCAGAAGATAGATGATATTGAAGCGGAGCGTGGCACGATCTATAGCGAAGACGGACAAATGCTGAGTACCAGTATTCCGCAGTTTGATATCTATATGGATTTCAGGGTGGCTTCATTGCGCGAAAAAAGCGGAAAACTTTTTAGGGAGAATCTTGATTCATTAAGCGAAAGCTTAGCGGGTCTTTTTAAAGATCAGTCGGTTGGGGAATTCAGAAGTCTGTTACAGCAGGGATATAATAGTAATGACGGCTATTTTTTATTACGTAAAAAAATATCGTATCGTGAATACGAACAGTTAAGAAGATTTCCATTGTTCAAATTAGGCAGGTATAAAAGCGGGTTGATCGCGAATGAAAGAACGATCCGTCTGAATCCTTACCAGATGCTGGCTTTCAGAACAATAGGATTGGCAAGGGATTCCAATAAAGTAGGATTGGAAATGACCTACGACACAATCCTCCGCGGACGCACCGGGAAGCAATTGGTAAGGTCGATTGCGGGCGGAGTCAAAGTTCCTGTTGAGGACAATACTTATATCATAGAACCTGAAACCGGGAAAGACATTGTAAGTACGATAGACGTTTTTATACAGGATGTTGCGGAAAATGCGTTGATGAAAATGATGATCCAGAATGAAGCGCAGACGGGTTGCGTTTTGGTGATGGAAACAAAAACCGGTAAGATCAAAGCCATCGCTAACCTGGGTAAAACAGAGAGTGGGAATTATCGCGAGATCTATAATTACGCAATTTCTCCAACAGAGCCTGGTTCAACCTTTAAGCTGGTAACGATGTTGTCGTTATTGGAAGATAAAAAGATTTCACTCAATCATATAGTAGATGTACAGCATGGAGTATGGCAAACTGCAGGACAAACTGTGCGGGATGATGATGATACGCGTGATAAAACAACCATTACTGTTAAGCAGGCTTTTGAAGTGAGCTCCAATGTGGGCATGGCTAAAATTGCAACCATGGGTTATTCAGCCAACCCGCAACAATACCTCGCGCACCTTAAAAAGTTTCGCATGGATACGTTAACGGGCATTGACCTTACCGGGGAGAAAAAACCGGTGATTATACGGCCGGGAAGTAAACTGTGGGGTCCCTCCACTTTACCATGGATGGCTTTTGGATATAATGTTCAGGTGAGCCCGTTGCAAACGCTCACTTTATATAATACCGTTGCAAATGCCGGAAAAATGATGCGGCCTTACCTGGTAAGTGCCATCAGGGATGAGGGACAGGTAATCAGAACAATGGAACCGCACGTAGTGGATGAAAAAGTTTTTAGTGATGAAACATTGCGACAGATCAGGGAATGCCTGGAAGGGGTATGTACTGAAGGGACTGCGCGGAAATTATTTGTGAATAATCCTTATAAGGTTGCAGGTAAAACCGGCACTGCGCTTGTTGCCAATGGTAACAAAGGCTATGCAGACCAGATCTTCCAGTCATCGTTCGTTGGTTATTTTCCTGCTGAAATGCCGCAGTATACAATCGCTGTGATTATCGTCAACAAACCGCACGCGATTAATCATTTTGGCTCAAGCGTTGCTGGTCCTGTATTCAAAGAGATCGCTGACCGATTATATAGTTCTTATATCCGCCAGGGAAACATGAATGTGGCAACAAAAAAAACAGACAGCAGCGCATTTACATATACAGGTAATAAGCAGGATATCGCCCTGATTTCGGGTAAGCTGAAACTCAGGTACTCAGATTCAACAGCGCGAACGGATGAATGGACCAATATCAGCGGCATAAATGCTTCAGCAGTGATGAGTAAGAAAACTGTTGACACCAACACAATGCCCCTGTTAAAAGGAATGATCTTAAAAGATGTGGTATACCTGTGTGAGAATATGGGATTGAAAGTGATGGCAAAAGGAAAAGGGAAAGTCGCCGCACAATCGATACTCCCGGGGCAAATGATCGCAAAAGGTCAATTAATCAACATTGAACTGAACTGATAATAGCAATATGGCAATACTTCAGGACATATTATACAAAGTGCATTTGCAGGAAGTAAATGGCAGCACCGGTATTATGGTCACAGGTATACAAATCGATTCGCGTAAAGTGAAGGAAGGAGATGTGTTTGTGGCGATAAGAGGTGTATTGTCTGATGGTCATGCCTATATCGATAAAGCGATTGCGCAGGGTGCGATAGCGATAGTGTGTGAAGAAATGCCGACAACATTTGCGCATGGTGTAACCTATCTGCGGGTGCAGGATACACAGGAAGCAACCGCTTACATGGCGCATCAATTCTTTGGTGAACCATCATCGCGTATAAAATTAGTAGGTGTTACCGGAACAAATGGTAAGACAACGATAGCAACCGTTCTTTTTAAACTGTTCACACAATTAGGCTATAAATGCGGACTGGTAAGCACGGTGCAGAACCAGATAGGCAAAGAGATCATTCCGGCAACACATACAACACCGGATGCAGTTAATCTGAATGCATTACTTAAACAAATGGCAGATGAAGGATGTACCCATGTATTCATGGAAAGCAGCAGTCACGCCATACATCAGCACCGGATAACAGGATTGAATTTTGCAGGCGGCATCTTCAGCAATATCACGCATGATCACCTGGACTATCACAAAACATTTGATGAATATATCCGTGTGAAGAAAAAGTTCTTTGATGATCTCCCGGCCAATGCATTTGCTATATCCAATGCAGATGATAAGCGCGGCGAAGTGATGTTGCAGAATACACCGGCTAAGAAATATTACTATAGCCTGAAAACACCCGTTGCATTTAAAGGAAAGATCCTTGAGAATGTTTTGACAGGATTAGTGATGATGGTGAATGATAAAGAAGTTCACTTCAGGCTGATCGGAGAGTTCAATGCCTATAACCTGCTGGCGGTATATGGTGCAGCTGTTTGTTTAGGCGAAGAAAGCGAAACGGTATTAACCGTACTCAGTTCACTCACGGGTGCCGAAGGAAGATTTGATTATAGCATCAGCAAAGGATTGATCATTGGCATTGTTGATTATGCGCATACACCGGATGCATTGGAGAATGTACTGGCAACAATTAAAAAACTGCGCAAGGGGCATGAGCAGATCATCACCGTTGTGGGCTGCGGCGGCGACAGGGACAAAACAAAACGTCCCATCATGGCACAGGCAGCCTGCGATCTGAGCGACCGTGTGATTCTTACGAGCGATAATCCAAGAACAGAAGATCCATTGGAGATCTTAAAAGATATGGAGGAGGGCTTAAGCAGTTCTGCCAAAAGAAAATACATCGCAATTGCCGACAGGAAAGAAGCGATTAAAACAGCGGTGAGTTTTGCCAATCGGGAAGATATCATACTGGTGGCAGGAAAAGGACACGAAAAGTATCAGGACATCAAAGGGGTCAAAAATCATTTTGATGATAAAGAAGTACTACAGGAAATGTTTGCATTACTAAATAAATAAACATGCTATACTACTTATTCAACTGGTTAAACAAAGAGTTCCATGTTCCCGGCGCAGGTTTGTTCCAGTTCCTGACGTTTCGTATTGCCATGTCCATTATACTGTCGCTGGTAATTGCCACAGTATATGGTAGAAGGATCATTCTTTTCCTGAAGAAAAAACAAATTGGAGAAAGTGTACGTGACTTAGGACTTGAAGGTCAAACGCAAAAGAAAGGAACGCCAACGATGGGTGGTATCATTATCCTGCTGAGCATTTTGATTCCTACTTTATTATTTGCCAATCTTGATAAAGTATATATCCGCCTGATGGTGCTTTGTACGGTTTGGCTTGGTGTGATTGGTTTTCTGGATGATCTTTTCAAGATCCGCGCACGCAAGGCTGCGATTGACAAAGGAGAAGCCTATAAGAAGAAAGACAGTGATGGGCTGGCAGGTATATCAAAGATCATCGGGCAGATTGGACTGGGTATTATCATCGGGGTCACCTTATATTTTAGTAATGCAGTAACTGTTGAAAGAGAAGTATTGACAACTCCTTCTGCGCAATTGCAAAAAGGCGAGAGGCTTGCAAAGGATTCAAATATAATAGTCAGAAAATTGAATGGAATAGAGAAAAGATTTGTGAAGGTTAAAACTCCGATCACTACCATTCCTTTTGTAAAAAATCACCAGTTCAATTACAGCAAGCTGATCAGCTGGATCAGTCCGGGTGCAGAAAAATATACATGGATTATTTATATACTCATTGTCACGTTCATTATTACAGCAGTATCCAATGGGGCAAATCTAACTGATGGGCTTGATGGATTGGCAGGTGGCGTGAGTGCTATTATTGGTGCGGGTATAGGCGTATTTGTATATATAAGTGGTAACTACATTTTTGCCGATTATTTCGATGTAATGTATATCCCCAACCTTGGTGAACTATCCATTTTTGTAGGTGCATTTGTAGGAGCCTGTATTGGTTTCCTATGGTACAATGCTTTTCCTGCCCAGGTATTTATGGGTGATACAGGAAGTCTTGCACTGGGCGGCATCATCGCATCGCTGGCGATCATCGTTAGAAAAGAATTGCTCATCCCTATTTTCTGCGGCATATTCCTCGTTGAAAATTTTAGTGTGGTAATACAGGTGGCTTATTTTAAATATACAAAGAAGAAGTATGGTGAAGGAAGACGTGTGTTCCTGATGAGTCCTTTGCATCATCATTACCAGAAAAAAGGATTTCACGAAAATAAAATAGCTATCCGTTTTTGGATCATCACAATTATTTGCGTTGTAATGTCGATCGTAACGTTAAAGATCAGGTAGTAAAGAAAGCAATAAATGAAAAAGAAGTTGATCATACTCGGTGGCGGAGAAAGCGGTGTTGGCGCTGCGTTGCTGGGAAAGAAAGAAGGATACGAGGTATTTGTAAGCGATTGTGGCGCCATCAAACCTGTGTATAAGCAGGAGCTCTTTGATAACGGAATTGAATTTGAAGAAGGACAGCATACAGCTGAAAAAATATTACTGGCCGATGAAGTCATGAAGAGTCCGGGTATTCCTGAAAAAAACGAAATGGTGAAACAGATTCGTGAAAAAGGAATACCGGTGATCAGTGAGATAGAACTGGCTTACCGTTTCAAAGGAAACAGTAAGATCGTAGCGATCACAGGCAGCAACGGCAAGAGCACCACCACTGCATTGATATATCATATCTGCCAAACAGCAGGATTGAATAGTGCGATGGTAGGCAATATCGGGATCTCATTTGCCAAGCAGGTAGCTGTTGATCCGAAAGAGATCTACGTGGTAGAGATCAGTTCTTTTCAGCTGGATGATATCAAAGATTTCCGTGCAGAGATAAGTGTGCTACTGAATATTACGGAAGATCATCTCGATCGGTATGATTATAAGTTCGAGAATTACATCAACAGTAAGTTCAGAATAATTGAAAACCAAACGAACAAAGATTACTTCATCTATTGTGATGATGATGAAGTAATCACACAAAAAATCCCATTACTAACCATTCATACTAACCCATTACCATTCTCTATGAAACACGAAGTAAAAAAAGGCGGCTACATCAAGGGCGATCAAATGATGCTCAGGATCCAGGAAGAACGCGTAAGCATGAGTATTTACGACTTCGCCCTGAAAGGTAAACACAACAACTATAACACTATGGCAGCAGGGATCGCAGCCGCTACGCTCGGCATCCGCAAAGAGAAAATACGGGAGGCCGTGAAGAACTTTCACAGCCTGGAGCACCGGATGGAGTTTATTGCCATGGTAAGAGGCGTTGAGTTTATTAACGACAGTAAAGCCACCAATGTGAACAGTACATGGTATGCACTGGAGAGCATGAATAAACCCGTTGTGCTTATCCTGGGTGGTACGGATAAAGGGAACGACTATTCGCTGATCACCGAACTCGCAAAAGAGAAAGTAAAAGCGATCGTATGTATGGGGGTTGATAACAAAAAGATCATAGAGGCTTTTAAAGATATCGTACCGGTAATCGTTGAAACGGATTCAGCTAAAAAAGCAGTGAATGCTTCCTTTAAACTGTCTGTGAAAGGTGATGTAGTGTTATTAAGCCCTGCGTGTGCAAGTTTCGATCTGTTTAAAAATTACGAGGACAGGGGTTCACAATTTAAGAATGCAGTAAAAGAATTATAATAAAGTAACCCGATGAGTGAACTAACCGATAGCCTGTTTGCCGAAATGCCTTCCATCAAAGGAATGCGCGGACAGCTTGTGAACAGGACACGTGGCGACAAGTATATCTGGGGTATCGTGGTCTTATTATCACTGATCTCTATACTTGTGGTGTATAGTGCCACAGGATCATTGGCGTATAAAATGAATAAAGGAAATACCAGCATCTATCTTTTTAAGCAGGTATCCTTTTCGCTTATCGGGTTAGTGTTGATCTATTTTCTGCACCGTATTAACTACACACTGTTTTCACGGGTGGCCACCATCCTGTTCTTATTCTCGATTCCATTACTGTTATACACACTGTTATTTGGTGCCAAGATCAATGATGGTAGCCGCTGGATCAGGCTCCCGATCATTAATATGACAGTACAAACGAGTGATCTCGCCAAGCTGGCACTCTTCATGTACATATCAAGGTTGTTGAGTAAGAAACAGGCAGTGATCAAAGATTTCAAAAAAGGATTTATACCGGTGGTTACACCTGTTTTGATCATCTGCGCATTGATCATGCCGGCCAATCTCTCTAATGCATTGCTTACCGGTGCAACCGCACTATTGCTGATGTTCATCGGGAGGGTAAGCCTGAAACATATTTTTTTAACGATCGGCGTTGCACTGATACCGGTAGCTATTATCGTAATAGTATCTGTTGTAACCTATACGGGTAAACCAAAAGATGAAGCGGCAAAGCCTGCTATGGCAGATAAAGTAAAATCTTTCGGGCGTTTTGGAACATGGGTAAAACGTGTACAGGATTTTATGTATGCAAAGGATAATGAAACACCTTACCAGGTACAACAGGCAAAGATCGCCATAGCCAATGGGGGGATCCTGGTAGGACTCGGTCCCGGTAACAGCCGTCAAAGAAATTTTTTACCGCAAGCTTATAATGACTTTATCTATTCCATCATCATTGAAGAGTATGGATTGCTAGGCGGTGCATTCATGATCTTTATATACCTGATTTTTCTTTTCCGGTGTATCCGAATTTTCAGAAGATGTCCCTATGCATTCGGTGCCTTCCTCGCATTGGGGTTAAGTTTTACACTCGTAATACAGGCCATTGCAAACATGGCAGTTAACGTAAACCTTGTTCCAGTAACCGGGGTAACGCTACCGCTGGTAAGTATGGGAGGAAGTTCATTCTTATTCACCTGTGGTGCCATCGGAATTGTGTTGAGTGTAGCGAGGAACGTAGAACAGATGGAAGGTAAGATACCTGCAGAATCAGAAGATATGATACAGTCGGCAGACGCCGGACTCATAGCACAAACAGCACCGTTAAAATAATTAATGAGCAGTACAAAAAATATTAATGCGCTTAGAATAATCATTGCCGGTGGCGGCACGGGGGGACATATCTTTCCTGCCATTGCTATAGCCAATGCCCTGAAGCAGCAGAACCCCGAAGTGGAAATCCTGTTCATTGGGGCACATGGGAAAATGGAAATGGAAAAAGTTCCACAGGCAGGGTATCCGATAGAAGGATTGGATATTGCAGGGTTTAACCGGCAGAATTTCTTAAAGAACCTGGGACTTCCCTATAAGCTGATCAAAAGTTTTTTGAAAGTAAGAAATGTATTTCGCTCTTTTCAACCACAGGCAGTGATAGGTGTAGGTGGCTATTCATCTTTTCCGGTATTGCGGTATGCACAATCGATCAGTATACCCACTTTTATTCATGAAAGCAATTCGTTTGCCGGTAAGGCAAATATTTTTTTGGGAAGAAAAGCTACCCGTGTATTTGTAGCGTCTGAAGGAATGGAAAAATTCTTTCCAAAGAATAAAATTGTACTAACCGGTAACCCGGTCCGAAAAAATATTACGCAAGCGACAGTTGGGAGGGAAGAAGCGCTGGCATTTTTTGAACTTCCCGTTGTAAAGAAAACGGTGCTGGCTATTGGAGGTAGCCTTGGTGCCCGCAGTATCAATGAAGCATTGGCCGAACATATTGAGAAGTTTGATGAGAACGGATTGCAACTGATCTGGCAAACAGGTAAAGCAACAGCTGCGGATTACCAATCAAAAGCTGAGGGCAAAACAAATATCTGGATGCACGAGTTTATTAAAGAAATGGAAATGGCGTATGCAGCGGCGGATATTATCATCAGCCGTGCAGGGGCTATGTCTGTTACGGAAATATGTGTGGCAGGAAAGCCCGTTGTATTTGTGCCTTTTCCACATGCGGCGGAAGATCACCAGACATCGAATGCGATGTACCTCGTAAAAAAACAAGCCGCATTGATCGTAAAAGATAGTGAGGCGAAAGAAAAACTGGTCAATACGGTCATCGCACTTTCAAAAGATGCGGTTTTACAGGACACACTGAAACAAAATATTAAAGCGTTGGCCATCACCAATGCGGATGAAATCATTGCAAAAGAAATACTGGAAATAATCAAGTGAGTAAACTGAATACCATACAAAAGATCTATTTCATCGGTGTTGGTGGAATTGGCATGAGCGCCCTGGCAAGGTATTTCAAGTCGCGCGGTGCAGCCGTAAGCGGCTACGATAAAACCATTACGCCCTTAACACGCGAACTGGAATCGGAAGGAATTGAGATTCATTATGAAGAGAATATTGCCCTTGCACCCAAAGAGGTAGATGCTGTTGTGTATACACCGGCTATCCCGGCACAACATGCTGAGTTGGTGTATTACCGCGAAAATAATTATACCGTGGTTAAGCGGAGTGATGTATTGCAATGGATCACGGAAAGCTCCTTTAATATTTGTGTGGGTGGTACACATGGGAAGACAACTGTTACTTCAATGACGGCGCATATCCTACGTCACTCAGGGTATGGCTGTAATGCTTTTCTCGGTGGGATCGCTGCCAACTACCAGACAAATTTCTGGAGCAACGAAAGAAATGTAGTAGTCGTGGAAGCGGATGAGTACGACAGGAGTTTTTTAAAGTTGGTACCCGATGTAGCCGTTATCACAGCGATGGATCCGGATCACCTGGATATTTACGGAACACCCGAAGAAGTAGAGAAAGCATTTGTGCAATTCTCCCAAAAGGTAAAACCCGGTGGTTGTCTTGTTACAAAATATGGATTGAAGAGAGAAGCCGAGTTACAGGCCCCACACCACTATACGTATCATGTTGATGATACAAGGGCCGGCGTATATGCAGCGGGATTGGAAGTTAAAGAAGGCAGTTATTATTTTTCGGTGGTCGGTAAAAACTGGACACTGGAGAATGTAGTACTGCATATGGGTGGACTGCACAATATTGAGAACTGTATCGCCGCCATTACGGTGGCAAAGTATTTACAGATAGAAGATGATAAGATAAAAGCCGCTGTGGCAGATTTTAAAGGGGTACGCAGGAGATTTGAGTATGCATTGAAAAATGACCGGCATATTCTTATTGATGATTATGCGCATCACCCGGAAGAATTGCGGGCATTGATCAGCGGGGTGAAAAGTATTTTTGGTACAGAGAAAGCAACCCTGGTATTCCAGCCGCATTTGTTCAGCCGCACAAAAGACCTCGCAACAGAATTTGCTGAAACACTTGATATGGCAGATGAAGTGATACTGCTACCCATTTATCCTGCGAGGGAATTGCCAATGGAGGGCGTAACGAGCGAGCTGGTACTGAATAAAATGAAGCTCGCCAGTAAACAGGTATTGAGCAAAGATGAAATGCAGGCATGGGTAAAAGAACACCAACCCCGTTTATTGATCATGGCGGGAGCAGGGGATATAGATGCGTTGGTACAACCGGTAAAAAGAATATTGACAAAAGAGAATGCGTAAGCTTAACTGGAAAAAAATAGTAGTAAGGGCCCTTTGGGTGCTGTCGGGGATCGGAATGATCGTTCTGTTGGGTGCTGCTATGCAACGAAAGAACCAGAAGCCATGCACTGATATTAAAGTAGAGATCACCGGGGTGAACCGTCATATGTTCATAGATGAGAAGGATGTACTGAATATGATTAATGCGCATAACCCGGTAAAGGGAAGCAGTTTGTCAGCTATCAACCTGCGCGCGCTTGAAACACTGGTAGAGAAGAATCCATGGGTATTGCATGCAGAAATGTATGTTGATAATAAACAGGAGTTACAGGTGCAAATTGAGGAGCGTCAGCCGGTAGCGCGTGTATTTACGCTCCAGGGAAATTCTTTCTATCTCGATAGCGGTGGTATGCGTTTGCCTTTGAGTGATAAATTATCGGCCCGGGTGCCGGTGTTTACAGGATTTACATCTGATAAGAATGTACTGTCGAAACCCGATAGCCTTTTGCTGCGGGGAGTTGTTAACCTCGGGCAATATATTATGGCAGATTCATTCTGGATGGCGCAGGTGGCTCAGGTAGATATCACCCCGCAGGCAGGTTTTGAGATAGTACCCGTTATCGGCGATCATATCATTGTGTTTGGAAATGCAGAAGATATTGCTGGTAAGTTTAAGCGTCTCTTCACATTTTACCGGAAAGCATGGTTACAGAACGGGATGAATACGTATGAAAAATTAGATGTTCAATATAATAACCAGGTAGTAGCCGTTAAAAGAGGTACCGCAAAAGCCATGATCGATTCGGCCAAAGCGATGCAGTTACTGAATGGAATGATGGCCAATAATGAACTGCGATTCAAAGACAGTGTTGCATCTGCACCAGTGGTTATTAAGAAGGCACCGTTGGTAAAACCCAAAGCGGATTCGGTAACTACGATAAAACCTATTATTAAAACAAAATTGCCGGTAGTAAAAAACAATAAAACAAGTATAAAGCCGTTATCGAAGGGAGCTAAACCAAAGGTCGCGGTTAACAAACAAAAAAAGAACAAACCGTTACCTGCCAAAGGCAAGGCAAAAGCGGTAATGAATAAGAGTAAAAAAGTGTAACAGATAAGAAACAACTAAAATAAACGGCTCGAATCACAAACAACTAAAATCAGAACTTATGAATCACAATGAATCACCAATCATTGTTGGTCTAGACATCGGAACCACTAAAATAGCCGCCATTGCCGGACGAAAGAACGAGTATGGCAAGCTGGAGATCTTAGGTTTTGGTCGTGCCAACAGTAATGGCGTGCAGCATGGCCAGGTACTGAACATCGACCAGACGATCAAAGCTATTCAGCAGGCATTGCAGAATTGTTACGAAAGTAATCCCGATCTCGAGATCAGTGAAGTGTATGTGGGTATTGCAGGGCACCATATCAAGAGCCTGCAAACACGTGGCGATATCGTTCGCCAGGATCCGGATACAGAGATCAAACGTCCGGAGATCGACCAGTTACTGAATAACCAGCGTAAGACATTTATACCTGCCGGCGACCAGATCATTGATGTGATACCACAGGATTTCCACGTGGATAATATCCAGAACATTAAAGATCCTGTTGGATACAATGGGGTAAAAGTGGGCGCTAACTTTCATATCATCACAGGCGACAGAAACGCGATCCGTAATATCAACCGTTCGGTAGAAAGAAGCGGATTGGTAACGAAGGACCTTGTATTGCAACCATTGGCATCAGCCAGTGCGGTGATGAGTGAGATCGATATGGAGGCGGGTGTGGCTATTCTTGATATCGGTGGTGGAACCAGTGACCTGGCTGTTTTCTATGAGGGCATTTTGAAGCATACAGCGGTGATCCCTTTTGGAGGTGAGAATATTACGAATGATATCCGCATGGGACTTGGTGTATTGAAGAGCCAGGCAGAAGCGATGAAAGTTCAGTTCGGCAGCGCATTGGCAGATGAAGCAAAAACCAATGCCTATATCACCATACCGGGTCTGAAAGGAATGCCGGCAAAGGAAATCAGTGTAAAGAACCTCGCCGGTATCATCCAGGCGAGAATGAGTGAGATCCTTGATTTTGTTACCTATCACCTGAAACAGGTAGGTCTCGACAGCCGTGCCCTCAATGGTGGTATTATATTAACAGGAGGTGGTTCACAACTGAAACACCTTATCCAGTTAACAGAATATACTACTGGTTTGAATGCACGTATCGGTTTACCAAACGAGCACCTGGCACCGAACCATATTGAAGAACTGAAAAAACCTATGTACTCAACCTGTATTGGTCTGATCCTGAAAGGATATAGCGATTACGATCATAAATACAAGGAGTTCACAGAGAAGTTCAAGAAAATTGAAGTGCCAAGAACGCTTACTGTGGCAGCAGAACAGCCAAAGGAAATGCAGGCACCCGTGGCAACTTCTGTAGATGTAGCAGAAAGAAAAGGCAAGTTCTGGGATAAGTTCAAGAACAACCTGATCGACCTCTTTAAAGAAGAAGAGGACCATGTAATAAAATAAATGTACCGGTATCAGCGTTAAGATATATCGGTCTTTAAAAAACCAACAGATTCACCCTTATAAATAAAAGATTATGATCCATTTCGATCTTCCCAAACAGAAGTCATCCATCATCAAGGTTCTTGGTGTAGGAGGAGGCGGAAGCAATGCGGTTAACTTCATGTTTGAACAGAATATCGAAGGCGTTGATTTTATCATTTGTAATACCGATGCCAAAGCCATAGAACAAAGCAATATCCCCAATAAGATACAGCTCGGGCCGCATCTTACACAAGGACTTGGCGCAGGCGCTAACCCAGAGGTGGGTAAGAAGGCAACGGAAGAATCACTTGAAGAGATCAAGCGCATTTTAGAAGTTAACACAAAGATGGCTTTCATCACAGTGGGCATGGGTGGTGGAACAGGAACCGGTGGTGCGCCTATCATTGCACAGATCTGTAAAGAGCTGGGCATTTTAACAGTAGGCATTGTTACAACCCCATTCGGTTTTGAGGGCCCCCGCCGCCAGATACAGGCAGAAGAAGGTATCATGGCATTAAAGCCTTATGTAGATACTTTACTGGTGATCAGCAATGATAAATTGCGGATGCAGTATGGTAACCTGAAAATGAAAGAAGCCTTTGGTAAGGCAGATAATGTACTGGCTACCGCAGCAAAATGTATCACCGATATCATCAACAGCCGTGGGCACATTATAGTGGATTTTGCGGATGTATGTACGGTGATGAAAAACGGCGGTGTGGCTATATTAGGTAAGGCAGAAATAGAAGGTGAAGACAGGGCACAACGTGCAATAGAAGAAGCTCTCACGTCTCCATTACTCAATGACAATGACATCAAAGGAGCCAAATGGATCCTGATCAATATCAACAGCGCAGAAGGGGAACATGAGTGTACCATGGATGAGCTGGAGATCATCAATAACCACCTGCGTATGCAGGCGGGTGAGGATACCGATGTGATCGTTGGTATGGGATATGATAGCGGTCTTGATAAAAAGATCGGTATTACTTTGATCGCAACCGGTTTCGAACACAAAGATCCTTTTGCAAAACCTGCTGCTGCGAGGCAACCTGCCGCTGTTGAGCCTGAAAAAATAATGATGACATTGGGTATGGATACCGATACACCGGTTGTACCTGTATTGGCACCTGTTGCAAAAGTGGAAGAACCGGTTGAAGAAAAAGATCCGCTTGCACCGAGCATGATGGATTTTTCACAACCTGAAATTCAGGCTGCGGTTCCGGTTGCTATCGTAGAAACGGAAAAAGAAAATATGGTGCTCCAGTTTGAGCTAAGCACCGAGATCACACAGGATGTAATGGTAGAAGTGCCATTGGAAGAAGCGCATATTGTTAAGTCGGCGATAGACGAAATGCTTGATTTTAAAGTGAATGAACAGCCTGCTATGAAAGCCACTGTCAGCGGTAGTTTCCTGAGCAAGCCATCTAATATTTATGCAGAACCAGAAACCGTTCTTTCACAATTGACCGTGATCGCCAGCAATCCTGCAGAACTGCCAGCTCAGCCTGCACCAGCTCCTGAAGTAGTGATGATATCTGCAACGCCAGCTCCTGTTGTAATACCTGAGCCAGAAATGACATTAGTGATGCGGGAAGAAATGCCGGCACCGGCTCCTAAATCACAAGTACAGGCGGTAGGTGAAGATGATTTTGATGATGTTGAGGACCAAAAGAAAAGGGCAGCAGAAAGAATTCAGAAGCTCCGTAACCTGTCGTACAATATGAACAACACCTCCGATGCCAACAACGAGTTTGACGCAGTACCGGCATATGTTCGCAGGAATATGGATTTGTTTGGGAACACACTTACTTCTGTAGAAAATTTTTACAGTAAAGTAACCGTAGGAAAAGATGAGAATAATCAAACACATATCTCCACCATCAACACATTCCTTGATGGTAAAAAACCCGACTAACCCTTGCTTGCTATAAATTCGATTTCTTAAACTTGGTGATTTTAGTTGTTGCCCCCGGTGCCCAAGGCCGGGGGCTTTTTTTGGTCTAGTGTTGGCGGTCTAAAGTCTAAGGTTGTTAATAGTTGCGCGTTAAGGGTTTGCAAAAAGCCCCAGCGGGGCGACAGGTTTGTAGCAACAAGATTTAATAATTTGATTAACCCCAGTGGGGTGACACATGGGGTATTTGATCATAAACGTATTAAAATGGTTAGTGTTTTCGAATGCGCGACCAACATTTTCAAACAATTTTTGTTACAAATAAAAAACCTATGGCTACAATATTAATCACAGGCGGAAGCGGAATGATCGGGCAGCAACTTACCGGCATGTTGCTGAGAGAAGGGCATGAAGTAATCATCGTAGGCCGCAGTGTACCCAGGGATGTGAAAGGTCTGCCAGGAGTAAGCTATGCTACATGGGATATTATCAGGCAAACGATCGATGCAAATGCTATTGAAAGAGCCGATCATATCATCCATCTGGCAGGAGCTGGTGTAGCAGATAAGCGCTGGAATGAAAAAAGAAAGAAAGAGATCGTGGATAGTCGCGTGCAGGGATGTTCATTGATCGTAAAAGCATTAAAAGAAATTCCCAATAAAGTACAGTCTGTTATAAGTGCATCAGCCATCGGTTGGTATGGTGCCGATACGGAACAAAGCAGGCAACATGGTTTTACAGAGGATGCACCTGCTGATACTGAATTTCTCGGGGAGACCTGCAGGTTATGGGAAGAAAGTATTGAACCGGTAACTGCCTTGGGTAAACGGCTTGTCAAATTAAGAACGGGTATTGTTCTCAGCGAAAAGGGTGGTGCACTCGCTGAGTTTAAAAAACCTTTGCTGGCTTGTGTTGCGGCGGTTTTAGGGAGTGGAGAACAGGTGATCAGCTGGATACATGTTGATGATCTTTGCCGGATGTATCTCTATGCTATTGAGAATATAGCCATGCAGGGTGCGTATAATGCAGTGGCACCTCATCCTGTTACAAACAGGGAGCTGACTATTACATTAGCGAAAGAGATGCGGGGTAATTTTTATATAACAGTGAAAGTTCCTGCATTCGCATTGAAGCTTGCTTTGGGGGAGATGAGTATTGAAGTGTTGAAGAGCGCTACGGTAAGCTCGGCTAAAATTGAAAGGGAAGGCTTTGCGTTTAAATATGCTGGAATAGCAGGAGCAATAGCGGTACTTGCTAAATAAAATTGCCACAGAGGCACTGAGACACAGAGAAATCTCCTCTGTGTCTCAGTGCCTCTGTGGCAAAAAAATCAAAGATCCCGCCGCTTATGCACCGCATAACAGATCAGCCAGATGATAGCGGTAAGGATTAATGTATATCCAACATGGTAAGGAATTGCACTTATATCCCGATCGTAACTTGCTTTCAGATCTTTACTGGCCCTCGAAAAGAAACCAGGCGATGGAATAAGCCGGTCAGATATTTCAAAAGGAAGAAATCTCCCGATATCATTCAGTTTGTATTTAGCATAAGTAGCTGCAATATTCTCAACAATCAGGTAGTAGAACAGAAAAACGCCTAATGCAATAAATGCTTTCTTGATGAGGTATCCCAGTAAGAAAGCGATCGATAGTTGCGCAAACGTTTGTAAAAGGAATAGCGGTATATATTGTAACTGTTGTTTCCACGCATACAAGGTTACCGTATCAACATAGATGCCCAGGAAAAGACTTACTGATGTATATACCAATGTTACGATCACGGAAACGATCAGTACATCAAATAATTTACTGGTGATAAACTGCTGCCTGCTCCATCCATCAATAATATTCTGACGGTGTGTGCGGAAATTATATTCATTCGTTACCAGCATAATAACCAGTATGGCAGGTAGCAGCACAAAGAACGATGAGAAGTAGGCAACTGTATGCCATGTTTCAGGAAACTCAAATGGATTACCCATCAACGCCCTTGCAATATCACCAATCCCCTTTTTGCCCATCGCTTCTTTATAACCCGAATAGAAGAGAAGGTTAATGCCGGGATAAGCAAGTACAACAATCAGCAGCATCCACCAGAAAGCGGGATACTTTTTTATTTTAAGCCATTCTATTTTTATTAAAGTAAGCATGCGGGAGCGTTTAGTCGTTGGTTAATTCAAAGAATTTAGTCTCGAGACTTTTCTTTTTTACAGTTAATTGATTCAGGATGATCTGATTTTTAAAAGCGAACTCATTGATGTCTTCAAGTTTAGCGGTACCTACCGGGAAAAAGATCCGGATCGTTTTTCCATCCTGTTTGATACTGCTGTGTCCCGGAAAATTTTCGAGTGTTGCTTTTAATCGGTCAGGATCATTGGAAGAAACCTCAACGATGTCTTCATTCGACAATACTTCATCAACCGGTCCGGATGTTAGCAGCACCCCTTTTTTCATGATGGAAAGATGGGTACACACTTTTTCAACTTCATCCAGTAAATGACTCGCCATAATAATGGTCTTTCCTCTTTTGGCCAGGTCCTTGATCAGTTCCCTGATCTCGGCAATACCTACCGGGTCAAGACCGTTTGTTGGTTCATCAAACACCAATACCTGCGGGTCGCCGAGTAAGGCAGCGGCTATGGCAAGTCTTTGTTTCATCCCTAAACTATAGGCACTGAATTTACTTTTCTTACGCTCACTTAGTTTTACAATTTCCAGTACATGATCAATGTCGGCAGGTGTGCCGCGACCACTGATCGCCTGTGTGATATTGAGATTATCTACTGCGGATAAGTAATGATAAAAATTAGGGGTTTCCAATAACGACCCGATATGTTTACGGGTTTCAGGTGAGCCGGGTTTCCCGAACCATGCAAATGAACCGCTATCGGCTTTTAAAATGTCCAGCAGAATACTGAGCATCGTGGTTTTACCACTACCATTGGGCCCGAGGATACCAAAGACACTGCCTTCTGGTACATCATACGAAACGTTCTTCAACGCCTGTATGGATCCATACGCCTTGGAGATGCCATTAATGGAAAGGACAGGTTGCATAGCTTTAGATTTGGTGCTATGCCGAAGATAGGGCTAATTCCTAGTTCCTGATAGGCCTTCCGCTCTTTAAAACGCTTTGTATCCTTTCGAGGGTTTTCTTTTCACCGCAAAGACTGAGAAATGCTTCTCTTTCAAGATCAAGCAGGTATTGTTCGCTTACAAGGGTCTGTTCGCTGAGATCACCGCCGCACATAACGTAGGCGAGTTTGCGGGCAACCAATGCATCATGGTCGGTAGCATAACCGGCCCGCCACATGCCATTGATACCTGCATATAAAGCACCGAGACCAAGACGCCCCATTACTTTTACATCTTTGCGTTGAACAGGTATCTGGTACCCCTCACTGGCCATTTCTATCACACTCTTTTTAGCTTCGGCAATACGGCGGCCAATATTCATTACCACTTCATCATGTCCTTTGCGCATGATACCCATTGCGAATGCTTCCTGTGCCGAAGTGGCCACTTTTGCAGTAGCGATAGAAAGGAAACGGTCTTTTAATGTAACGGTTTCCGGTTCTTCCTCATGCAGGTCATCACCGGCGCGTAAAGTAAATTCTTTGGTTCCACCACCACCCGGTATCAGTCCTACCCCTAATTCAACAAGACCAATATATGTTTCAGCAGCGGCACATACTTTATCTGCGTGCAGGTTCATTTCACATCCACCACCCAGGGTTAATCCGTGTGGTGCGGTTACAACTGGGATTGATGAATACCTAACCCGCATCATACTGTTCTGGAACATACGGATAGCCATATCGAGTTCATCATATTCCTGTTCGATGGCCAGCATAAAGATCATTCCCACATTGGCTCCTGCACTGAAGTTAGCACCGCTGTTAGCTATTACAAGACCGCTGAACTTTTCTTCGGCCGTGGTGATCGCTTTGTTCAATCCTTCCAATACTTCGCCACCGATGCTGTTCATTTTCGTGCTCCATTCAAATCCTGCTACACCATCACCAATATCATATAAACGGCAGGCGCTGTTCTTCCAAACGAGTTTATCTGAATGATTGTTTAATATGATGAAGGCATCTCCACCCGGCACCGCCTTGTATGATTTTGAATGAATATCATAAAATAGTCGTTTGCCATTCTCCACTTTATAAAATGAAGTAGCGCCCGATGCGAGCATTTCATCTATCCATGGGGCAATGGTATGTCCCGCAGTTTTTAAGGCTTCTGTTGTTTTGGCAACACCCAATGTATCCCATGTTTCAAAAGCACCGATCTCCCAGCCAAAGCCGGCCATCATCGCATCATCTACCCGGTATAATTCATCACTGATCTCAGGTATGCGGTGAGAAATATAGGAGAAGAGCGAGAAATGGAACATCCGGTAAAACTCTCCGGCTTTATCAGTTGCAGCACTCAGCATTTTAATCCGTTGCTTCAGATCTTCTACGGGCTTTGCTGCTTCCAGGGCAGCGAACTTTGGTTTTACCCGCGGTCCATATTCCATCGTATCCAGATTCAACGTGAGGATCTCTTTGCCTGTTGCTGATTTTGTTTTTTTGAAAAAACCCTGACCCGTTTTATCTCCCAGCCAGTTATTGGCAACTACTTTATCCAGCCACGCAGGAATCGTAAAAATATCTTTAGCCTCATCTGAAGGACAGTTATCAGCAACACCTTTGGCCACTTTCACTAACGTATCAACGCCCACAACATCTGCCGTTCTGAAGGTTGCTGATTTAGGGCGACCGATGATCGGGCCAGTGAGTGCATCAATATCATCAATGCCAAGACCCAGTTTATTCATGATATGGAAAATGCTCATGATACTGAACACACCAATGCGGTTGGCAATAAAGGCAGGCGTGTCTTTACATAATACAGTTGTTTTACCCAGGTATAGGTCGCCATACTCCATCAGGAAATCGATGATCCCGGGATCTGTTGACGGCGTAGGAATGATCTCCAGTAAGCGGAGGTAACGCGGCGGGTTAAAAAAGTGTGTACCGCAGAAATGTTTTTTAAAATCTTCGGATCTTCCTTCCGATAACATATGTATCGGAATGCCGGAAGTATTGGAAGTGATCAGTGTTCCGGGCTTGCGGAACTTTTCTACTTTTTCATAGATGATCTGTTTGATATCCAGTCTTTCCACTACTACTTCTATGATCCAGTCGCAGCTGGCAATATCTTTCAGCTGGTCATCAAAATTGCCTGTAGTGATGCGTTTTACAACATCTTTGGTAAAAACGGGAGAGGGGTTGCTTTTGATGGCAGCCTGTAATGCATCGTTAACGAGTTTATTGCGTTCAGCAGGTTTGGTACTTTCTTCAAAACCTTTCGGAACCATATCCAGCAGTAATACCGGTAAGCCGATCCCTGCAAAATGACAGGCGATCCTGGACCCCATTACACCACTTCCCAATACAGCAATTTTCCTGATAGAACGTTTCATATAACTAAGCTTTCGGTAAAATTAGTTAGTTATGCAACTAATTGTGCGGATGGCAGTAAATTTTTTTTAGACAGATGTTATCTCTAATTGTACGAGGGGTATATAAAATAAAATATCACATTACTTTGCGCAGGGCAATGTAATGTGATATTCAAATAGCAGGCTTCTGAAAAACTTATTCTTCAGAAGGTGCTGCGCCCTTATATGCCAGGTATAGGCACACGAGGTAAACAAATAACAATACATAAACTAACATAATCGGGGGGATTTTGCTTAACACAATTTATTGAAAAAAATAACACGTTTCGTTAATCCAGTCGGGGGAAAAGCCCTTTTTATCGACATTTTAATACAAAAATCGATTTTAAACGGTTAAAACTGGTTTGTTTAACTGTATAGTGACGCATTGTTCTCCTGTGAACAGTCATCGGTCATCTGTCATCTTTACCGTTGTTTGCCTCTATTGACCTTTCAAAAATTACCGGTTTGATTTGCCTCTCTTTCAACTATTTTTGTCAGTAATGGAAATAAATACCCCTTTGATCGATCAGCTGGCACATCTTTCACGTCTCCGGTTTGATGATACGGAAAGAGAATCCATCAGGGTTGACCTGGAAAAAATGGTGGCATTTGTAGAAAAATTAGGAGAGGTGAATACGGAAGGAGTGGAACCATTGGTACACATGGGCGACAGTGCCAATGTGTTGCGTGAGGACAAAGTGGAAGGCTCTGTGAGCCGTGAAGAAGCATTGCTTAATTCCCCGGTATCAGATCCGGAATTCTTTAAAGTTCCAAAAGTTATCAGAAAATAAAATTCTTACCAGCTTAAAAAGATCATTTATGAGTGACGTAATCATCCGCCTGGAAGATATCCAGAAAAGTTATTTTATGGGTAGCCAGGCAATACCTGTTCTGAAGGGGATATCGCTGGATATCTTCAAAAACGAATACGTGGCTTTAATGGGTCCTTCCGGTAGTGGTAAGAGTACGCTCATGAATATACTGGGATGCCTGGATTCGCCTACGGGAGGAAAATATATTCTGAATGGCAAGGATGTTAGTAAAATGCTGGATGATGACCTGGCGGAAGTGCGTAACACAGAGATCGGTTTTGTATTCCAGCAATTCAACCTGTTGCCGCGTTTAAGTGCTGCTGAAAATGTTGCGCTGCCATTGATTTATGCGGGCGTAAGTAAGAAGGAAAGGATAGAGAGAGCTATGGAGGCTTTGAAAAAAGTAGGATTGGAAGACAGGAGTCACCACAAATCAAACGAATTAAGCGGTGGACAGATACAGCGGGTAGCTATTGCCCGTGCCCTTGTGAATAATCCATCATTATTACTGGCCGATGAGCCAACGGGTAACCTTGATTCAAAAACCTCCGTGGAAGTAATGGAGATCTTTGGAAAAATCAGGGAAGCTGGTAATACAGTTGTACTGGTTACGCATGAAGAAGATATTGCCAGCTATGCGCACCGCGTGGTAAGGTTAAGAGACGGTTTGATCGAAAGCGATAAAACAAAAGAGCTTTCAGCCATCAACCACTAACTAAAACCATCAACATGAAGATCTACACAAAGACGGGTGACCTCGGCAAAACCTCTTTAATAGGTGGTACCAAAGTGCCCAAGAGTCATATCCGTATTGAAGCGTATGGTACAGTTGATGAACTCAATTCTTATATAGGTCTTGTGATGGATAACCTGCAGGATGCTGCTTCCAAAGAATTACTCAACGGCATACAGGACAGGCTTTTCACCATCGGATCTTCACTTGCCTGTGATCCTGATAAAGAACCCTTGATGAAGATCCCTGATCTGAAAGAAGAAGATATTAAATTATTAGAGAGCGAGATGGACAGGATGAATGAAACACTTCCTCCCATGAAATCATTTATACTTCCGGGTGGGCATATAAGTATTTCAACGGCACATGTTGCACGTTGCATCTGCAGGAGGGCCGAACGTTGTTGCGTAAATATGCAGCAGCAGGAACTTTTTGTTGAACCGCTCGTCATCAAATACCTGAACAGGCTAAGCGATTACTTATTTGTATTGGCAAGGTATATTGGTCACCTTTTGGGAGTGGCGGAAATTCCGTGGAAGCCGAGGGTTGCTTAGACCTTCTTCCTTTTCAATATCAATGACGCGACCGTTCCCAGTAAGATCCCCGACAAACTCATAAACACGAAGAGGAGCACATAAGAAATTACCGAACCACCTGTTGACATATCAACTTCTTTCATTTTTGCGGCAACCATATCAGGACTTGCATGAATGGCATCCAGTTTGCTGCGTTCGAACGCCATTAATGTTGGCTTGTATTGTGTGTTGATGACCTCACCATAGATAGCATACCAGATACTTACACCCAATGCATATATAACAGATATAACGGCACCGGTTTTGAAGCCCTGCCCAAATGTGATGTTACCGCCCTGTTGTTTTCTTACCGCAACAATACCTACTATGATGATGATCCAGAAGACAAAAGAGCCCACCATCCGTGCATACTGTCCGGTTTCATGATTAGTGGTATTGTAACCCAGGAAATGTTCAATGAGGGTCCAGATGATAGTAATGGCAAGCGCATAGGCGCCATATTTTACAGCAGTATTTTTCATTTGGCAAGTTTTGGTTAACTGTAAAATACGAAAAAGATCACAGTCATCTATCACTCATCCTGCCGTCTTTCATGTGCAAGGTCCGGTCGCTCATGAGTGCCAGTTCTTCGTTGTGTGTAACGATCAAAAAGGTTTGCTGAAACTCATTTCTCAGCTGTACAAACAGTTCGTGGAGTTCTTTTGCGTTGGTGCTGTCGAGGTTGCCGGTAGGTTCATCGGCAAATACGATCTGGGGGTTATTGATGAGGGCGCGGGCCACGGCTACGCGCTGTTGCTCGCCGCCGGATAATTGCTTGGGCTTATTGTCGAGCCTGTCTCCGAGCCGTAAAGTTTTCAACAATTCTGTTGCACGTTGGGCAACTTCCTTTTTTTTCCTGCCCGCGATCCAGGCAGGAATGCAAACATTTTCTAGGGCGGTGAATTCAGGTAGAAGATGGTGGAACTGGAACACAAACCCGATATGGGTGTTCCGGAATGCTGCCAGCTTTTTACCTGTGAGCCGGTCGATTGGCTGATCATTTAGCCAGATGCTGCCAGAATCAGCGCTGTCGAGGGTTCCGAGTATATGAAGAAGCGTACTCTTGCCTGCCCCCGAAGAACCTACAATGCTTACGATCTCCCCTTTGTTTACCTCGATCGCCACGTCTTTCAGCACCTCAAGGCTACCGTATTTTTTATTAATATGTTCCGCTTTCAGCATCTGGGCAGGTTAAATTATGGTCACAAACCTACAACAGGCTTGCCATAAAGGGTCAATTTTGAACATTTCTTTGCACAAACGTACAAACTCGCATTTGGTAGTTTCGTTTATACGGTTACATTTGCAAAAAATTAAAAGGTAAAATATGTTCTGGACATTAGAATTAGCAAGTTACCTGGAAGAGGCCCCTTGGCCAGCAACAAAGGACGAACTGATCGATTATTCTATCCGTAGCGGCGCGCCCCTTGAAGTAGTGGAAAACCTGCAGGAACTGGAAGACGAAGGAGAAGTTTACGAGAGCATCGAGGATATCTGGCCAGATTACCCAAGCCAGGAAGATTTTATGTTTAATGAAGATGAGTATTAAGAATCCTGCTGCTTAACGGTATTTAGGGAGTCTTGTGTATATAATTGAAAAGAGCCATTCGTATGAATGGCTCTTTTTTTAATGTCGAATAATGAATATCGCATGTCGAATATCGAAGTCAGCTTTTAAAGCGGAGTTTGAAGTAAAGTAATACCAGGGTCAAAACAAAAACCACGAGGTTGGCAGATATCACCGGGCCGCTGTGAATGGAAAATGCGTAAACCAGCCAAACAGTACTACTGGTTAATACGATCAGAATCATCCAGATACTCAGGTCGCCTACACTTTTGGATTGCCATGATTTATATACCTGCGGGATAAAAGTTATCGATGTAAGGAAAGAACCGAAATAACCCACATACTCGATCATATCAGGAGGTATCTGTAGCAATTCGAAATTTATCATAGCATTTATTTTAAAAATGGGTCGATAGTCTGTGGACCATGGTCTATAGACCTTATTCAGTTATCCCAAGATTATTCATGATCTTATCACTTACCCCTGTTGTAGAGTAACCTCCATCATGGAAAAGATTCTGCATCGTTACCATGCGGGTTAAGTCTGAGAAAAGTGTGATACAATAATTAGCACAGTCTTCTGCGGTAGCATTGCCCAATGGAGCAATAGCCTGCGCGTAATCAAAGAACTCACCAAAACCCTTGATACCGCTGCCGGCTGTTGTTCTGGTTGGCGATTGTGAAACCGTATTGATACGTACTTTTTTATCAAGCCCATAATGATAACCAAAGCTTCTGGCAATGGATTCAAGCATGGCTTTGATATCGGCCATATCTGTGTAGAAAGGATATACACGTTGGGCAGCCATATAGGTAAGTGCTACTACACTTCCCCATTCATTGATGGCATCCAGTTTCTTGGCTACCGCCAGCATTTTATGAAGCGATAAAGCCGATACATCGATCCCCTTCTGATAAAAATCATAATTAAGATCAGTGTAAGGTATTTTTTTGCGGATGTTAACGCTCATGCCGATTGAGTGGAGAACGAAATCGATCTTGCCGCCCAATACTTCCTGCGACTTTGTAAAAAGGTTGGTCAGTTCTTCAACACTTGTTGCATCTGCCGGTATGATCTGTGAACCTGTTTTTTCTGCCAGCTTATTGATCTCTCCCATGCGCATAGCGATGGGCGCGTTGGTCAGTACAAATGTGGCTCCTTCCTCGTGTGCTTTCTCGGCTACTTTCCATGCGATAGAATTTTCATCCAGTGCGCCTGTGATGATACCGCGTTTTCCTTTTAATAAGTTATAAGACATGGCAGGGGTTAGTTTATCGTTTAAAGTTTATCGTTTAAAGTTTATCGTTTAGGGTTGGAATGATACAACAAACATAAAGATTATGTTGGATTAGTTCATGATCATTTCGCGGGCATTTTCCAATGCGGCGGCGGTTGGTTTTTCACCACTTAACATACGGGCAATAGCAGTGATGCGTTCATCTTCTGTAAGGAGACGGATATTTGTTTTCACAGTGTCTTTTTTATTTTCTTTATACACAAAGAAGTGTGCATTGGCCTTTCCTGCGATCTGCGGCTGGTGGGTGATGCAGATGATCTGCCGGTTGGCTGCCAATCCTTTCATAATAAAACCCACCTGCCTCGCAGCTTCCCCTGAAATACCGGTATCAATTTCATCAAAAATCATCGTAGGTAGATCCACAGATTGTGCCACCAATGATTTGATGCATAACATCAACCTGCTCAGTTCACCGCCACTGGCTACTTTGCGTACAGGTTCAAAACGGTTGCTTTTATTGGCATCAAAAAGGAAATCAATATGATCTTTTCCAAACATATTCGGGGTGGTGGCTGTAACCGAAACCTGGATCCGCGCATTGGGCATACCTACCTGTGCCAGGAGCGTGTTCACTTTCTGTTCAAGCGGCTTTACTTCTTTGTGTCTTGCCTTCGACAATTTTTCTGCCAGTGCATCTGCCTCTGCAAAGAATTGTTTTACCTGCTGTTCACGGACCTCTATGGCTTCATCCATATCCAACACTGCTTTCAGCTTGTCTGACAAATCAGCCTGAATAGTGCGTAGTTCATGGGTGGTCTTTACACCATGTTTCTTCAGCAGTTTATACCCCTCCATCAAACGCTGGTTGATCCATTCGATCCTCTTCTCATCAAAATTGACCGTATCATTAATGCCATCAACTTCCCCGGCAATATCTTCCAGTTCTATCTGCGTACTCTGTAGCCTTTGTATCAACACCGGAATACCACTATGAAAAGACGAATATCCCTGTAACTGGTTGCTCAATTGTTTCAGCAACTGCACAACCGGTAATTCACTTTCTTTCAGATCAAAATATACTTTGGCCAGCGTTGTCTTGATTCCTTCTGCGTTACTCTGAAGTTTTAATTCTGTATCCAGTTCTTCCAGCTCATTTTCTTTCAACCCTGCTTCATTTAATTCATCAAACAGGAATTGGTGATAATCCAGTTCTTTATTGAAAGCAGCTTTCTGCTGTTGTAATTGTGCGAGTTCCTTTGCAGCCGCCTGCCATTGTTTATATAATTTCTGGTAACTGTTGATAGTGGATTCATTACCCGCCAGTGCATCCACTACTTCGCGCTGAAAATCACTGTCGCCTAATTCCAGGGTATCAAACTGTTGGTGCAGATCAACCAGTAAAGAAGCCAATGCTTTTAATTGTTGCACTGTAGCCGGCGTATCATTCACAAAGGCCCTTGATTTACCATTGGATGCGATCTCCCTGCGTAATACCAATTCTTCATCTATGTCCCAATCATTCTGCTGCATCAGCTCCATCACATCCTTCTTTCCTTTTACTGTAAAGAAGCCTTCAATGAAACATTTCTTATCTGTGTTCATTAATACCGAACTATCTGCACGGCCACCGAGTATCAGTCCGAGTGCACCCATCAGAATACTTTTACCCGCACCTGTTTCGCCGGTAATAATATTCATCTGCGAAGAGAAGTCGATAACGATCTCGTCGATGATGGCGTAATTCTGTATGTGAAGGCGTTTGAGCAAAGGGTTTGAATTATCGGATTGCGGATTGGCGGATTAACGAATTTAATGTGTGTTGGTGCAAGTTATGTAAGGAGGGCTGCTTATACAAATAAGGTGTATAAATAATCAGTAACTATTCGCCCTTGCATCTGGCTATCCCCGACTTCGCCCTTTGGTCAAGCGAATCTTTGTAATCATGGTCTCCCATGTCAAGACATTTCTGGTAATAGACAATGGCCAATGTTTTTTGTCCACGGGCCTCGTATATCTGCGCTATCTGCACAGCTGCACGGGCGGCATAGTATTCTTTCCTGTTCTCGCCAAGGCGCATGGCTATCAGGTAGGCGCGTATGGCATCGTCTTCGCGACCGAGGTCATCATAAATGCGGGCAACGCGGTAGGCGAATTCGAGTTTGTCTTCTTCTTTTGAAAAATCATCTTCGGTCTTCCCCTGTAATAGTCTTGCAGCATCATTGTGGTAGCCGCCATCGTTCAGTAACCGCGCTTTCAGTAACAGCACATTGGGCCATACGCCGGACTTTGCATCTTTCAACGCTTTTTTATCAGCATCTGAATCGGTGGCACCTTTTGCAATGATATTTTTCCTGGCCTGCTCAGCAAGGGTCATATTTCCCTGGAGGTAATAACACCAGCTGAGTTTTTGATAAGCATCTTTCAGGTAAAACCTGCCTTTAAAATTGGCCACAAAACTTTCGAGGTATTTAGCTGCTTCGGCTGTTTCCAGATGAAAGAGTTTGGTAAATCCCAGTTCAAAATCCCAGACACCTGTTTTCAGGTATTCATCGGAACGGTTGCGGTTGAGGATGATGTTTTTTGAATACTCCGCCTGTTTATTATTGATGCCAAGATTGGCAGCCATATAGGCATGCAGGTGATTGTTCACAAGATCCAGTTTGCGCTGTTGTGTAAAAGCCAGTGCCTCCTCTTTTTTGTTTTCGATGTAAAACATGAGATAAGGATACACAAAAGCGGCTTCGTTAAACATGGCTTTCGCCCATGGATCATTGCTGTTAATGAAGTTGCGGACTGTTTTCATTCCTTCGGTTACCGAGCCCCGCATTCCGAACAAACTGGCTATCCATTTATATCCTTTCGGAATGGTTCCCACCACTGCCTGCAATGCACCATAGGAAAGATCATTGGCCGTAAAATAGGGGAACTGTTTTTTGTTGTCTTTGATGAGCTGGTATCCCTTTCTGAAATCCCAACCGGCATCCCATAGCTTGCCAAACTTAATGGCAGATGCAGCTTTGTGAATGCGCACAGTGCTGAGGCAATAATTATAGAAGGGTGATGATTTGGGTCCTTCTTCCAGCTTGTCGAGTTTCTCGGTAAAGCGCGGGTAGCGGATCTTAAATTCAGCGGGATCTTCATTGAGAAAAAGAACATAAAAATCAACATAGCTCTCCAGCATCAAAGGAATCAGGTTCTCCGGATTCTGTTGTTTGGCCTTCTCTATTAAAGCCATCCCGCTTACTAATTTCAGCTTGGTGATCTCCTGGTATGCCTGTTGGCAGGTAGTATTAAATTCATATACTTTCTGTGCCTCAATTGCGGTACAGAAACAAATCAATACAAGAAAAGCAACTACCCGTTTTATCATATCCCGAAATTAAGAAAGGGCTACCAAACGGTAACCCTTCTTTTCTCATAATCATATTTCTTACTCCTCCTTCGCCAAGGCTTCGGCGGACAAGTCTTTATTTAACCTCTACTGTATCGTTCAGATCAGCATCTACCAAAATACGTCCACAGTTTTCACAAACAATGATCTTCTTGTGTAAGCGGATCTCGCTCTGGCGCTGAGGCGGAATTGAATTGAAGCAACCACCACAGGCATCCCTTTCTACAGGAACAACTGATAAACCATTGCGGTAGCTTTTGCGGATACGATCGTAGCTGTATAACAAACGCTCATCGATATGACCGCGTGCATCAGCACTCAGTTTATTAAAATGTGTTTCTTCTTTTTCTGTATCTGCGATGATCTTCTGTAATTCACCTTTTTTGTGGTTCAGTACACCTTCTTTCACAGCCACTTGCTTTTTAGCTACATCAAGACCTTTGATCTTTTCAGACAGTTCTTCGTTAGCATCGCGGATATGTTTTTCAGCCAGCTTTATTTCAAGCTGTTGCATTTCAATCTCTTTGTTGATCGCTTCAAACTCACGGTTGTTCTTAACGTTCTCACTTTGTTTTTCATATTTGGCATTCAGCGCTTCACTTTCTTTGATAGCGTTCTTTTTGCCTTCGATAAATTCAGTGATACCATTGATCTCTTCTTCAATACGGGTCTGACGGCTGGTTAACCCCTGGATCTCATCTTCAAGATCACTTACTTCCATCGGAAGCTCACCTTTCAGGATCTGGATCTCATCCAGCTTACTATCAATCTTTTGTAACCTTAACAGGTTCACTAATTTTTCTTCAACAGAGAAATCTTTAACGCTTGCCATATTCTGTATTGGTTTATTAGTTTATTGGTTTATTAGTTTATTGGTTTATTCGCTAATCGTTTACAAGTATTTGGTGATCTTTTTCATCCCCAATAAACTAATAAACCAATAAACCAATAAACCATCACCCAACGAAATAGTTAACCGGGTTGGTTTTTATTCCTGATTTGAGGACGGCAAAGGTAGGGAATTTAGCCTGTAAAATCTCAATCAACAGGTCGGTTGTGTATTGTTCGCTCTCCCAGTGACCAATATCCGCCACCACCAGCCGGTTATTGGCATCAAAGAACTCATGGTATTTGATATCTGCAGAAATGTAAATGTCTGCACCGGCCGAAATGGCTTTTTCTATCAAAAAGCTGCCCGAACCACCGCAAACGGCCACTTTTTTGAGTGTTTTGCCCAATAATGGGGTGTGTTTTATTACTGAGAGGTCAAATGAGGTAACCAGCATCTGCAGAAAACCGGTTTCATTCAGCGCTTCCGGTAATTCGCCCAGTAAACCGCTTCCAACCGGTTGATTATCATTTAATAAGCCGGGTTTGGGCGCAAGAACCTGCCGGTTGATGAGTCCCAATTGATCCGCTATCCGGTTATTGACCCCATCAGCCATATTGTCGAGATTGGTATGGATGGCGTAGATGGCAATATCATTTTTGATGGCGGCGATCACCGTCTTTTCAACATAATTCTTCCCGTTGATCTTTTTCAGACCGCTGAATATGATGGGGTGATGGGCTACCACAAGGTTGCAGCCCCTGCTTTTGGCTTCGAGTATTACCTGTTCAGTGGCATCCAGGGTGCAGAGAATACCTGAGCATTCCCAATCGGGGAGGCCGGTGAGCAGTCCCGCATTATCGTAGGATTCCTGGTAGGCAGGGGGAGCCAGCGCTTCTAAAACCTTGATCGCTTCAATTATTTGCATGTTTGCCGGGTTAGTAACAGCTAATGTACCTTCATTCTATCTTTGTTCACATGGCAGGTACAAACTTTCTTTTCTATAACGGTAAAATAATTAAGTCGGGCGGACCATTGATCTCCCCCGATAACCGCTCTTTCCGTTATGGGGATGGTTTTTTTGAGACCCTGAAATGGGTGGATGGAAAGATCCGCTTAGCCGATGATCATATGCAACGGCTTTTTTCTTCGCTCGATATCCTGCAATTTCAGCCGCCTGCTTATTTCACACCTGCTTACCTAAAACAGCATATTGAAGAACTGGTAAAAAAGAACGGGCACCAAAAACTTGCGCGGTTAAGGATAACCATTTTCCGCGGTGAGGGTGGATTGTATGAAACAGAAAATCATTTTCCCAATCATTTGATACAAAGCTGGGAACTCAATCCTGAGAATAATATTTTAAATGAGAATGGGTTGGTATTAGGAATATATAAAGAGGCAAGAAAAGTGTGCGATCATTTTTCTTTGTTAAAAACAAATAATTATCTGTGTTATGCGATGGCTGCCTTATGGGCAAAGCAGCAAAAACTGAATGATGCGATTATACTGAATCCTTACAACCGGGTAGCGGATGCAACTATCGCCAATGTGTTTATCGTAAAAGATGGCCTGGTGAAAACACCGGCTTTAACGGAAGGTCCTGTTAGCGGTGTTATGCGGAAAAATGTATTGAAATATTTACGCGAAGAACATATGCCTGTTGAAGAAACGCAAATTACAATGGAAGATATATCAGAAGCTTCGGAAATATTTCTGACCAATGCGATCTCCGGTATCCGCTGGGTGAAGCAATTGGGTAACAATGGTTATACGAACCCATTAGCTGTACGGCTGCATAAAAAACTGGTACAGGATTTACCGTAGTTTCTTTATATTTAAGGAGTATCCATCCACCAAAACATTTGATTATGAGGCTCCGTATTCCTGTACTGTCCTGTATTTGCCTGATGACATTCTCCATTGTAAACGCACAAAGCAAACAACCCGACTGGAAAGCTATTGAAGAAGAAACCATGCAGCATTTCCAGGCTTTGGTACGTATTAATACGAGCTATCCCACAGGTTTTGAATTGTCTGCTGTTGAATACATGCGCACTGTTTTGGAGAAAGAAGGCATTGAAGTGAAAGTGTTTGCCTCCGATCCTAAGCGCCCTAACCTGGTGGCGCGTTTGAAGGGCAATGGTAAGAAACGGCCGATCCTGATCATGGGGCATACAGATGTTGTAAAAGTTGATTCGTCTAAATGGATCTATCCTCCTTTTTCAGCAACAAGAAAAGACGGGTATGTGTATGGACGGGGTACAGTGGATGATAAAGACAATGCTTCAACCGCGCTGATGTTGATGCTGATGCTTAAACGAATGAATGTACCATTAGACCGTGATATTATATTTTTGGCGGAAGCAGGTGAAGAATCGAGTAGCGGGATCGGGATAGAAATTATGGTGAAAGAACACTGGAATGAAATAGCCGCTGAGTATTGTTTTGCCGAAGGTGGTGGTGTGCGCAGAACGGGGGGAGTGATCACTTACGCAGGAATAGCTACCACAGAAAAAGTTCCGAACGGAATAAGACTGGTTGCAAAGGGGGTAGCGGGACATGGATCTGTACCCCTAAGAACCAATTCGATCCTTCATTTATCGCAGGCTGTGGTAAATGTTACCAACTGGCAAACACCGATGCGGTTAAATGAAACAACGGAGGCATTTTTTAAACGGCTGGCAGAAATAAGTGATCCCGTAAAATCGGCACGTTATCAGGCATTGTTCAATGAAAGTGGTAAAGCAGCTGCGCAGGAATACCTTGCTGTAAATGAACCCGGGTTGAACTCTGTACTCCGCACTTCTGTTTCACCCAATATCATCAAAGGCGGTTACCAGGCCAATGTGATACCTTCTGAAGCGGAAGTTACCTTAGATATACGTGCCCTGCCCGACGAAGACATGAACAGTTTTTTAGCCGAAATGCGGAAGGTGATCAACGATCCGCAGGTAGAGATTGTGCGAACAGGTTTTGGAACCCGCCCTCCCGGAAAGCCTTCCAGTTTAACTACAGAGGCATTTAAAATAATTGAAGCAGTGAACAAGCGTATTTATAATACTATCACGATACCTACCATGCTTACCGGTGCCACCGACATGGCTTTTCTTCGCGCAAAAGGAATGGATTGTTATGGCATAGGACCCATGACAGATACGGAAGACGGACCAAAGGGGTTTGCTGCGCATAGCGATCAGGAAAGAATTTTAGAAGAAGCTTTGCATAAATTCCTGCGCTTTCAATGGGAGCTGATTACAGGACTTTCGTCCAGGGATTGAAATCCGTGGCTATACAACTTTTTAGAATAAGCTTTGTTATGCAGATATGAAGCCGCACGTAAACATCATGTGGTTCCGGCGCGATCTGCGTTTGGAAGACAACGCAGCATTGTATCATGCCCTCAAAAGCGATCTTCCTGTAGTACCTGTTTTTATTTTTGACAGAGAAATCTTAAACAAACTCGAAAACATAGCCGATCGCCGCGTTCAATTCATACACCTTGCTTTGCAGGAAATGCAGCAGCAACTGCTGAAACTCGGAACCACTCTCGAAATATATGATGGAACGCCTGTTGAAGTGTATGAGCAGCTGCTGCATAAATATGCAATTGAAAAAGTGTTTGCGAATAACGATTATGAACCTTATGCATTGGAACGCGATGGTTCGGTCCAGCGATTATTACAGGCTAACAATGCCGCTTTGTTTACTATTAAGGACCAGGTGATCTTTGAAAAAGATGAAGTGGTAAAAGATGATGGTAAGCCTTACACAGTCTTTACGCCTTATTCAAGAAAATGGAAAGCCAAGCTGACTGCGTTTTATGTAAAGGCATATCCTTCGGAAAAATACTTTGCAAATTTTTACAAACAGCCACTGGTAGAAATTCCTTCTTTGCAAAGTCTTGGTTTTGAATCCACCGGGTTTATATTTCCTGCAAAAGATCCGGGTGAGGCAGTGATCAAACAGTATAGTGCGCAAAGAGATTTTCCCGGGTTGGAGAAGGGAACTTCTCATATGGGCATCCACCTGCGTTTTGGAACGGTGAGTATCCGTTCTTTGGCGCAAAAAGCATTGTCGTTAAATGAGACCTACCTCAATGAGTTGATCTGGCGAGATTTTTACCAGATGATACTCTGGCATTTTCCACATGTTGGCAAAGGGCTGAGTTTTAAGCCCGCGTATGACCATATCCAATGGAGAAATAACGAAGCTGAATTTGAGAAATGGTGCGCGGGAATGACGGGCTACCCGATCGTTGATGCCGGTATGCGCGAACTGAATGCAACAGGTTTTATGCATAACAGGGTAAGGATGATCGTGGCATCATTCTTAACCAAACACCTGCTGATCGACTGGCGCTGGGGCGAAGCTTATTTTGCAGAGAAACTGTTGGATTATGATCTCGCTGCAAATAATGGCGGCTGGCAATGGGCGGCTGGCAGTGGTTGTGATGCCGCACCTTATTTCCGGGTATTTAATCCGGCTTTACAAACGGAGAAATTTGATAAGCAACTTGTTTATATCAAAAAGTGGGTGCCGGAGTTCCAGGAGTTCACGTATCCCAGACCGATCGTGGTGCATGAAGAAGCGAGGAAGCGGGTGCTGGAAGTTTATGCGAGTGCGTTAAAGGAGCGATTGGCGGATTAGCGGATTGCGGATTTTCGAATTAGGTTAGTTTATGAAAACCGGGTTTTCTGTAATCACTGCTTGTGAATGTTGTTGTCGATACACCTCCATCAGTTTCATCACAGCCTTTTTCCCCGCTTCTCCCAGGTCAATAGAATAATTATTTACATACAGGTCAATATGCTGGCGCATTACACTCTCTTCCATTTCCTGTGAGTGTTCTTTTACATAGGGTGCCAGTTGCGGATAATTTGCGAAGGCGTATTCAACACTTTTTCTAATCAATTCATCTACCTGTTTTTGTATAGCCTGATTGATTGACCGTTTGATCACAATGCCACCCAATGGTATCGGTGTTTTGATGGTTTCTTCCCAGTGGGTACCGAGGTCCATTATTTTGACCAGTCCTTTCTTCTCGTAAGTAAAACGGTTCTCATGAATAATCACACCTGCATCAACCCTGCCTGTGGCAACAGCTTCTTCTATTTCATGAAAGACCAGGTATTCTTTATTCTTTGCTTCGGGGTATGCAAACGAAAAAAGCATATTTGCGGTGGTATTGATTCCCGGTATAGCGATCTTCATTTCAGTAACGGGTAACGCAGTAAGGTCTACGCCGGGTCTGGTGATTAATAGCGGTCCCACTCCTTTGCCAAGGGCGCCACCGCTATTTAAAACAATATAGTTATCCAATAAAAGCGGTAATACACCATAGCTCACTTTCGACAGGTCAAGCTTATCTTCTTTTGCCCAGTTATTCAGTGTCTGCACATCTTCCAGCATCACTTCAAACCTCAGGTTGCCCGTATCGATCTTACGGTTCACCAATGCATCAAAGATGAATGTATCATTGGGGCAGGGGGAGAAGGCGAGTGAGAGCGTCATGCGATTTTATAAAGTTTATCAACATACTTCAGCAAAACTTCATTTAACGAAGCAATACTTTCTTTGATCTTCCAGTTTGCTTTATTTCTTTCTCCCACATAATTCGAGATGGCCCTGATCTGTATAAAAGGGATATTGGATTGGCGGCAGATATAATGTAATGCGGCGCCTTCCATGCTTTCTGTAACCGGGTCATATTTTTTAGTGAGCTGACGGATCTTTTCTTTACCGGTAGAGATCGTATTGATGGTAACCGCGCTAACTTCAGGAAGTTTTAGCAGGTTGTATTTCGGCAACCATGGGTTGACCAGTTTTCTTCTTTCAAATGGGGGATAACTGCTTTTCTCTAATTTAAGATCAAAAATATCTTTCCATTTTCCATCTTCCTCCACCCCCATATCACCGAGTGATTCTTCACGGATAACGACTACTTTTCCCAGGGCAAGTGACGCATCAAATGTACCCGCAATCCCTGCCTGGATCACAAGGTCAGGTTTGTCTTCCAGGGTCATCTGTGTTAGTGAAACCGCTGAAGCCAGCATACCCACCCCCGACTGGTGAAATTGTACCTTTATACGCTGGCTCTCACCGGTATATAAAGGGTTCATTGCCAGGAAGGCCGGCATCCATTCGGCAACGGTAGCGGCGGTGATAATGATTCGCATGGCACAAAGGTGGGTAAAAATGGCTTACACCTGCCATCTACCATCTAACATCTGGAATTTCATACCTTTGCCAAAATTTACAGAAGGAATGGTGTATCTCACTAGACAGGAGCATTTCAATGCGGCACATAAGCTCTTTAATCCCAAATGGAGCAAGGAAAAGAATGAAGAGGTATTTGGCGTATGCGCCAATGAAAACTGGCATGGGCATAATTATGATCTGTATGTAACGGTGAAAGGCGAGCCGGATATAGATACAGGTTTTTTGTATGATGTTAAGAAACTGAGCCAGATCGTAAAGCAATATGTAATAGACCGTCTCGATCATAAGAACCTGAACATGGATGTAGATTTTATGAAAGATAAAATGTGTAGCACCGAGAACCTCGCAATCGCTATCTGGGAACAATTGGTTCCGCATTTACCTGCAGAAATACAGCTTCATTGCATCAAGTTATACGAAACACCCAGGATCTATGTTGAATATTTCGGCAAATAACAAATGGATGATTCCACAATTGTAATTTACCGGCTTTGTATTGAACAAATAAACAGCTGATTGGTTAGTAGTATATTCGTATCCACTCACTTACGGTAAATGAATAAAAAAGTAGCGGTCTTCCGGAAAGAACATTTTAATGCGGCACACCGTCTGCACAATCCTTTATGGAGTGAGGCGAAGAATGATGAAGTGTTTGGACTTTGCAACAACCCTAATTTTCATGGGCATAATTACGAGTTGATCGTTAAGGTGGTGGGAGAAATTGATCCCGAAACAGGATATGTGATCGATCTGAAAATATTGAGCGACCTTGTGAAAACAGAAGTGATCGATCGCTTTGATCACAAAAATCTAAATCTCGATACGGTTGAGTTCGCATCATTGAACCCTACAGCAGAAAACATTGCCGTAGTGATCTATGATCTCCTGCGGGCTAAGCTGGATAAGGGTCTTGATCTGCATATCAGGTTGTATGAAACCGAAAGAAATTTTGTAGAATACCCCGTTAACTAAAGTAAACACAGCTATATGGCTTATTCAAAGATTGAAAAATATGATGAAGAAGCTACCTCAGGATTGATGAAGAGTTATCATGAGGTACTTACTTCACTCGGAGAAGATCCTGACCGCGAAGGATTGATCAAAACGCCTGAACGCGTAGCCAAAGCTATGCAGTTTCTCACACAGGGATATGCGCAGGATGCCCAGGCTATAATAAACTCAGCCAAATTCAAAGAGGATGTGAGTGAGATGGTGATTGTAAAAGATATTGAACTGTTCTCTATGTGCGAGCATCATATGCTCCCATTCTTTGGAAAGGCGCATATCGCTTATATACCTAACGGATACATAACCGGTCTCAGCAAACTGGCAAGGGTAGTGGATGTATATTCACGCCGTTTACAGGTACAGGAAAGGCTCACCACACAGATCCTCCAGGCGATCAAGGAATCGTTGAACCCGATCGGTATTGCTGTGGTGATTGAAGCAAAGCATTTATGCATGATGATGCGTGGGGTGCAGAAGCAAAATTCGATAACCACTACGTCTGCATTTGATGGTGAGTTTTTGAAGAATACGACGAGGAGCGAGTTTTTGAAGCTCATCAGTAAGAAGCAGGATTAGTTTTTGTTTATTGGTTTATTTGTTTATTCGTTTATTTGTATTGGATTTATCAGGGGCTCTAAAAAGTTACCAATAAACCAGTAAACAAATAAACCAATAAACAAAAATGAAGAAAGCTTACATTTTTCCCGGACAAGGTTCACAATTTACAGGCATGGGAAAGAATTTATATGAAAGCAATCCCCTCGCCAAAGATCTTTTTGAACAGGCCAATTCCATATTAGGGTTCCGGATCAGCGATACCATGTTCTCCGGTACTGATGAGGAGCTTAAGCAAACCAACATCACACAGCCCGCTGTTTTTCTTCATTCTGTAATAGCTTTTAAAACACTCGATAATAGTGAGCCGGATATGGTTGCGGGTCATTCTTTGGGTGAGTTCTCTGCATTGGTAGCCAATGGTGTATTGCAATTTGAAGATGCATTGCGGTTGGTAAGCATCCGGGCAAAAGCTATGCAGAAAGCTTGCGAGCTGCAACCCTCTACCATGGCGGCTGTACTGTCTTTGGCCGATGAGAAAGTAGAAGAGGTTTGTGCAGCCGTGCAGGCTGAAACAGGAGAGATCGTTGTTGCTGCTAATTATAATTGTCCCGGTCAGTTGGTGATCAGCGGATCATTGAAAGGAATTGAGATTGCCTGTGAAAGAATGAAAGCAGCAGGAGCTAAAAGGGCATTGGTATTACCGGTAGGAGGGGCTTTCCATTCTCCGTTAATGGCACCAGCGAAAGAAGAGCTGGCTGCTGCAATAGAAGCCACCCATTTTCATGCAGCCAACTGTCCTGTTTACCAGAATGTTGTTGCAAAAGCTGTAACAGATCCCACAGAAATAAAACAGAATCTCATCGATCAGTTAACCGGTGCGGTACGCTGGACACAAAGCGTTCAGGCAATGGTGGCTGATGGTGCTACCAACTTTACAGAATGCGGTCCCGGAAAAGTACTGCAGGGGTTGGTGCAGAAGATCTATAAAGAGGCTGTGGTTGATGGAGTTAGCTGAAGGTTAATCACTGGTCAATAATACTCGATGATGATGTAATTTTTATGTTTGCATATTTCCATGCATCATCAAAAGCAGCTTTGCAGGCTTTTGCATCCTTATCTTTTTTCTGTAACAGCAAGGATTTGTATAAGCCAATTAATGCCCAGCCGTTTTTCTTCCATGTTTGCAGATCTTTTTGATACACTTTTTCTGCCTCATTGTATTTTCCGGCTTTAAGTAATACGGCTCCCAAATAATGCCTTACAGAAAAGAACCAGTCAGGGGGCTCATCGTAATTAAGATTGTCTTCAATAATAATAGCCTGGTTAAGTAAACTTATGGATTGTTCATGATCATTTTGTCTTGCTAAAATGCAGGCTGCCAGTACTTTTGAGGCAATTTGTACAAGATCAGCAGTGGTATTAATGCCCCAAACCGTTAACTGCCGTAACGTGGTGTCAGCAGCTAAACGGGTGAGGATGTTTAATTCATTCCGGGCCTGTGATACATTATTTTTACCCAGGTAAGCCATCCCCAAAGCGTAGTGCCATATGGCATTCGGATAGACCAGCTCTTTTGGAGGTGGTTTAAGGGAAAGCAGTGTATCCCACATAGACAATTTTACTGCCACATAATAGGGTATGCTATAGTAATGCTGCAACGTACCCCATTCCGGCAGGTGCATAATATCTTTTGCAGTATGTTTTTGTAATTCTTTAGCTGCCATCCATGCCAGCGATGAATTGCCTTCCAGTGTAGCCGTGGCGGCTAAAAAATGAAAATTGTGTGGATAATAGCTTAACGGATACATGCCCTGCGCGTGACACGCAGTTGTGTATATACTATCTGCTTCCACCGCTCTGAGGTTTGAAAGTGATCCCAGGTGATAGTCGCCGGTATTAATGTAAATATGGGAAGGCATATGCACCATGTGGCCCGACCCTGGAACTAATGTGTATAATAATTTCGCACTCTCTAATGCCTTTTCAGGAGTAGCAGACATTTCCATTGCATGAATATAAAAATGATTCGCACCAGCATGTTTGGGATTAGCTTTTATCAGGTTTTCTAATACCGTCACCAACTCCGGCGTCCCCGCTTTGGGCTTTTTCGTGTGCTTTTCATAGAGATCCCATGGATGTAGGTCCATCAACGCTTCCACATACAGTACGCCAATGTCGGGATCGGAAGGATATTGATCATAGACTTTCTTCATAGCTGAAGCGTAAGCTATATCCAGTGAACTTCGGTCTTTCGGAGGATTTGCAGCATAGCGGTTAGTCAATGCTTTGATCAGTGCTTTTTCTTTGGGTGTGCAGTTGTTAGAAAGAGATTCAGCTTTCATGGCAGCAGTATAAGCCCGTTGAAAATTATCTTTTTCCATACCACCATTATAATTGGGCCCTAACACATAGGCAAAGCCCCAATATGCCATCGCACAGGTAGAATCGAGTCGGCTAGCTTCGTAAAACGACCTGGCGGCTTCTGCATGATTGAAACCATACGACAGCATTATTCCCTGGTTAAAATACTCCTGTGCTTCCTGCTTGGAAGTTGAAATTTGGAAAGCAATACCTTCTAATCCATTGAATTTTGGTGCTTTCCTGCCTGAGCTGTACCAATCCTTGTCGGTGGTTACGGTACTATAGCAGCCAATGACCTGGCTTTCTTTTTCTTTTGTTTGCCTGTTGTTATTACAGGCAAGAAGAAGTAAAACTGATAAGGGAAGCAGTAAAGATCTGATCATAAAAATCTGTAGTTTTTGCACAACGATTAGGGCTTAGCGATTTTTGTATGTTGTATTCCGCCAGCAGGCATCCGGTATAGCAATTTACATAAATTGGTTTTCGATTCTCGCAAAAAATACCATTTTAAAGCTGCTTAGTCAACAAAAGAATTTATTCGACTACTTAATATAGAAAAATAAAATGAAAGCCAAATTCAGCTTCTAAAGGGCTTTTGCTGTCAATTAATGGCGCGGCTGGCTCCATTTTCCTTCCATTATTCGATAGTTGTTCGGTATTTCTTCTTATCACAGCCGTATCAGCTTCGCTCATGAGCGAAGGTTCTTCGATTGCAGTCGAAGCGGCTTCGTCCATGAGCGAAGAACAGGCGAAGCGGACTCGAAGAATGAGCGAAGAGCAGGCGAAGAACAAGCGAAGCTGATACGGCTGTGATAAGGAGCAGGGGCGAAGGATGAGCGAAGGATGGTAGGAAAACAGGCGAACACGAAGCGAAGAAAGTCAATATTCATCAGCCCAATTACTGCAATGCGATGTTACTGATTGTTTTTGGTAAAAGTTAGAACTGAAAATACACCTTTCTCCATGAGATTCATTACCTCTTGGGTGTGAGATTTTAATATAAAGTTGTTATCTGTAAATGCTTTAATAATTTGGTCAGGCATTAGATATGGCATATTACAGTTCATATCTCTCAGCCCCTTTCTGTTAGGTAGTACATCAATAACAATAACTTCTCCGGATTCTCTGAGGATTCTGTAGATTTCCTTTAGCATCTTTGATTGGTCAGTGAATTCATGAAAACTTTTGCGACAAAGAATTTTGGTACAGGAAGATGCTTTTAAGGGAATAGTGTCTTTTTGAGAAATCTTAAAATCATAATTGAAGTCAAATTCTGAGTTAAATTCTTTTTTTATTGACCTGTAAGAATTTTTTATGTTTTTGTTATTCAGCTTGCTTTTATCTATATCAATTAGTATTTGAAATATATTCGGTATTAATGATGCATATAGCGCATTTATTAAGCCGTATTCAGATCCGATATCAACAAGTGTGTCAGTATTTTTTAAAGCCAGTAATTCAGTTTCTTTTCTATAGAACTTTAATACCTCTTCAGAATTATTTTCTTTCTGTCCATAGATTAGATTTGAGAATGCAATGACTAATAATGTGAATAGAAGCTTCAAGTTTGATATTTTTAATTTAGCAATCGTTAACGTTTAGGGTATAGTCTTGGGTACAATTGGAAAATTCGGAAATAGTCAATAGCCGTAACTTTTGTTTCAAAAATCAAGAATACAATTCACCCACCCCCCATCCAACGTAGCATTATATTTCTTATAAAAATTAATAGCCGGTTCATTCCAATCCAGCACCTGCCATACCATTCTTGTTAAGCCTTTGTCTTTTGCTTCCTGGATAATACGGTCGAATAATAATTTGCCGGCGCCATTGCCGCGGAGCTTTTCGGTTACCAAGAAATCCTCGAGGTAAAGGCACTGTCCTTTCCATGTGCTGTAACGGATATAGTAAAGGGCGAAGCCTTCAACTCTTCCATCAAATTCGGCTACAAATGCCCACCATACAGGGTTTTCGCCAAAGCCGCTTTCTTCAAAATGATCCAGTGTAACCGTTACTTCCTGCGGTGCTTTTTCATAATCAGCCAGTTCCTGCACTAACTCCAGTAAACGGATACAATCTTTTTTCTCAGCTCTTCTCAATGTTATATTCATACTTCTTTTATTATTTTTTACTCACTACTTATCATCCCCGCTTTACAAATCTTCCCGGCTTCGCCCCGGTATGGTCGCCATTCTTCAACACCTGCACCCCATTCACCCAAACATGGATCATGCCGGTTGAATATTGGTGCGGCTTTTCATAGGTAGCATTGTCTTTTATAGTGGTCGGGTCAAAGACAAGTATATCTGCATAGTTACCTGTTTTCAACTCACCTCTTTTTTGAATATGAAGATTAGTGGCCGCAACTTTTGCGAGTTTTTGAATGGCTTTCTCTAGTGTAATGATCTTTTCATCGCGACTGTAGTGACCAATCACTCTGCTAAAATTTCCATAGGCGCGGGGATGTGTGCTCTGTTTGATAAAATTTCCTTCTGTAGCCATGGAAGCAGCATCAGAACCAAAGCTCACCCACGGTAACACCAGTTGTTTTTTTACATTCTCTTCACTCATCAAAAAGTACGCAACTTCTACCCGGCTGCTATCCTGTATGATCAGGTCAATGGCTGCATCTTCCGGTGTGGTGTTTCTTAGCTTAGCTACTTCAGCTAATGTTTTGCCTGCATATTTGAACAATGAATCTCTCCTGAAACCCAGTAACAATACTTTATCGGGTGAGCCCGCACCATAATACAGATTCTCCCAATCAGGCGCATTGGTCTTCATGGCTTTCTTGATTGTCTCGCGTGTTGCTGGATCCTGTAAGCGTTGCCATAGTTTTCCAAAACCGCCATCCTGCAATGATGGTGGCATGGCGGCAGTCATGCCGGTGGCTCCTGCAGTATAGGTGTACATATTTGCTGCTATATCAATTCCTTCACGCCTCGCTCTTTCAATTCTTTTGATCACACTATCCATCTTTCCCCAGTTACCGATACCCGCGGCTTTCAGGTGGTAGATCTCTCCATGTACTTTGGCTGCCTGGGCAATGGTGATCATTTCTTCAACAGCTTGCAGCAATTTATTTCCTTCACTACGCATATGGGTGATATAACCGCCGCCAAAAGGGGCAGCAGCTTTACACAATTCTATCAGCTCATTTGTTTTTGCAAAGAATGCCGGCGGATAGATCAGCGAACTGCCTACACCCAATGCTCCTTCTTTCATTGCCTGTGTTACCAGGTCCTTCATTTTTGCCAGCTCTGCCGGCGTAGGATCGCGGTTATCTTCACCAATCACATAGGTGCGAATGGTTGTGGCACCCACATAAGAAGCAATATTGCAACTCACACCCCTCTTCTCCATCGACTGCATATATTCGCCAAGCGTGTTCCAGTCAACATTATATGTAAACAGCGACTGATCGCTCTGCATATCTTTTTTCATTTTTGCATTGAGCGGTCCCATGCTTTCACCTTCACCAAATACTTCCAGCGTAACGCCTTCCCTGATCTCTCCCTGCGACTTCCCATCCGCTATCAACGATACCGGCGACCAGCTCAGCATATTAATAAAACCCGGCGACACTGCTTTACCCCGGGCATCTATTTCATTCTTCCCATATTCTTTCGAAAGATCACCGATGAAAGCAATGGTATCATTGAGGATGGCGATATCTCCTTTAAAGGGTGCGCCGCCATTACCATCATAGATCATTCCATTACGGATAATGGTGTCGTACTTCTTGGGTTTACAGGAAAAAAGTAAAGAACAAGCTAACAGCGACCAGAGTAGTTTGTGCATATACCAGTTTGTTTTTTATTTTAATTTCTTAACCCAGCCCCATGCTTCAGCATGGGGCTGGGTTGTTATTTTTTCTTGGCTTTGAAATTTCCGTTGGGTTGGAGGAATGTAAGGGCTGTTGTTTTTCCTTCGCTTACATCAAACTGTACATAATATCCTTTCAATACCTTAAGCGCAAACTTATCCGTATCAACAGGGATTAATTCATACTCCGGTTGATTAGGGATTACCGCAAATAATGTTTTATCATCTTTGAGTATCAGTTTGATAACTGTTGGTCCCAACTCATATTCGCCAAGGTATTTTGCCAGTTCCTCTTTTGTAATACTTTTTGGTTTTACTGTTTTGCTGAACAGTAATGGTGCGAGTGTTGGCTCCAGCAAAATGGCCAGGTTATTGATTTCTCCGGCTTCTGTCATATTGAATTGTACACGTAATGGACCCGTATCTGTGGTATCAATTCCTTTTTTCGGATCCACATCAAACGGTTCAAAAATATCGTAGTGATAATGTTTGAGCCACCATTTGTCTTTGCCTGCCTGTACAAATAATGAATCCCGCATTACGCTTACATCCATTACCCCATAGCCCGGATGTGCATACAGTCCTTCATATTCTTTGAGCGGATGTGAAGGTGTAGTGTTGAGTTTGCGGCTGCTTGTTTTTGTTTTTTCTTCTGCCTTGGCAGTTGCCTTGGCTTTGTCGGATGTTCTTTTCAGATCGGTGTTCCAATCGAAGTAAGTAAGTTTTAATAAGCGGTCTGAAATCAGGTTCCTCACCACACTGGGTACAGAAGAACCATTCTGGTTGCTTAATACAATGATGCCCAGGCTGTCGCTTGGAAAGAAGCAGGTGCTGGCAGAAAAGCCATCGATATTGCCGCCATGCTCAACACGGTAATGACCTTTGTAAGAACCGAGCGACCATCCAAATCCATAATTCGAAAAGAAGATATCCGGTTTTTCTTTCGAAGGAAGTGCAGATCCTGAAACCATTTGCGGGCTCATGGCTTCGCGAACATATCCCGCAGGTAATATCTCTTTGTCGTTGAATTTACCACCATTGATCCATGTAGTTACCCAGTTGGCCATATCGAGCACATTACTGTTGATACTGCCTGCGGGCCCCATGGCATCAATATTATAATAATCCAGTTTGTCAATGATGCTGTCTTTCTTCAGGCCATAACCAATGGCCGCATCGGCGTTCTTTGCCATGTCCGTAACAGACAAAACAGAATGGATCATGCCGAGTGGTTTAAAAATACTTTCGCTCACATTCTGCTCCCAGCTTTTTGAAGTTAGCTTTTCAGCTACCATGCCTTGCAGTAAGAACATAAAGTTGTTATACTGCCATCTTTCACGGATACCCGCGCTCGGTTCCATGAATTGAATCCGCTTCATCAAACTGTCCCTTGATGTTGAAGGAAACCCATACCACGAATAGTCATGTCTCGGCAAGCCGGTCCTGTGACTCATCAGATCACGGAGAATGATCTGTGTATTCATATTATCATTATAAAACTTCAGATCAGGCAGATACGTGCGAACCGGTTTATCAAAAGATACTTTCCCTTCTTTTTGCAGCAATCCGAGTAATGAGGCTGTGAATGCTTTTGTACAACTGCCAATGGCAAATAATGTATTGGGTGTAACAGGAATTTTGTTCTCGTTATCACGATAGCCAAAACCTTTTGCATAGATCACTTTATTTTTCTCAACTACGGCAACGGCAAATCCTGCCGCATGCCAGTCTTTTAAAACTCTTTCGAATGCAGTATCAAGACCCGCGAAGCGGTCAACTTCAACAGGTTGTTTTGTTTTCTTTTGGGCGATGGATACGAGCGTAAGCATAGCCAGCCCTGTGGCAAGGATAATTTTTTTCATGAGCATAGTTTTGGAGAAGCCTATCGTTAAATATAAGACTTAGCAAAGAAAGAACGCTATTTCAGGCGGATGTTACAGTTGGGATTGTTTTAATGCCTGGTCCAGATCAGTAATAATGTCCTGCAGGTTCTCTATCCCCACACTCATCCTGATCAACCCATCTGTAATATCATATTGCAACCTTTCCTCCGGTTTAAGACCGAAATGACTCATGCTGGCAGGATGAGAAACCAATGTATCAAGCGTGCCTAAAGAAACTGCGCGAACACACATCTGTAATGCATCTATAAAGCGTTTGCCGGCAGCTAATCCACCCTTTACTTCATAACTCATCAGTGCACCGGGGTGGCGCATCTGTTTATTGCTCACTGCATGGTCGGGATGTGAAGGGAGACCATTGTAATTTACTTTTTCAATAGCAGGGTGCTGTTCAAGAAAAGCAGCAACCTCCATTGCATTATGGCAGTGGCGCTCCATTCTTAACTCAAGTGTTTTTAGTCCCTGTGTTAGTAAGAATGCATCGAAAGGATTGCTGTTACCGCCGAGGAGTGCGTGCCATTTCCAAACCTTGGTACGCATATGTTCCAGGTCCTTGCCAATAAGCACACCACCTATGGCAGTGCCATGTCCATTCAGAAATTTAGTGGTGGAATGAAAAACATAATCCACACCATATTGAAAAGGTTGCTGAAGATAAGGGGTGGCGAAAGTGTTATCTACCGATACGATCAGTCCTTTTTCTTTTGCCAGTATGGTTACCTCTTCAATGTCAATGCATTTAATGGTAGGGTTCGCAGGTGTTTCAATATGCACCAGTTTAATGGTAGGATCATTGTTTAATGCCTCTTTTACTTTCGTGAGATCGCGCATATCAACAATGATTGTTTTGATGCCACTATCGCCCAATACTTTGTGCATCAGCTCATGTGTGCCACCATATAAAGAGTAATGCGAAAGAATGGTATCGCCGGCTTTCAGGTTGCTGAAGAACAGCGTTGCCATCGCAGCCTGCCCGCTTGCGTGTAATAATGCTTTTAATTTCAGTGGTGACCCATCATCATTCACAATACCAAACGCTTCCAATGCCGCAATGGTTTCTTCCGCTACTGTAAACGTAGGATTACCCCAGCGGCTATAGATCTTTGTCTTATCATCCCCCGCAAAACGTTCCATACCCTGCTGTGCAGACTCAAATGTAAAGGTGGATGTTGCATAGATAGGGGTGAGATGCGCGTAATCTGCATTATCGTGCCCCGATGTGTGAATAGCTACTGAGGTTATGCCTGTTAGAGGGAACTTCATTTGGTTTGTTTGTTTATTGGTTATTTCAGTACGCCCATTTGATCAACGTAGCTCCCCAGGTAAACCCGCCACCGAAAGCAGCCAGTACCAGGTTGTCGCCTTTTTTTAGTTGGCTCTCCCAGTCCCATAAACATAGTGGAATAGTGGCTGCTGTTGTATTGCCGTATTTCTGGATGTTGATCATTACTTTTTCTCTGGGTAAGCCCATGCGGTTGGCGGTGGCATCAATGATGCGGAGGTTTGCCTGGTGGGGTACCAGCCATGCGATATCATCACCTGTGAGGTTATTTCTTTCGAGTAATTCTGCACTAACATCGGCCATGCCTTTCACGGCTGCTTTGAAAACAGGTTGACCGTCCTGGAAAGCATAGTGTTCTTTTGCCATTACCGTTTCAACGGTAGCAGGTTTCAGCGAACCGCCTGCTTTCATGTGCAGGTATTCGCGACCACTGCCATCGCTTCTTAGTATGCTGTCCAGCACGCCATTTTCATCTGTTGCCGGTTCAAGTAATACGGCGCCGGCGCCATCGCCGAAAATGATACAGGTGGCGCGGTCGGTATAATCAATGATCGCGCTCATTTTATCAACACCTACCACGATCACTTTTTTAAAGCGGCCACTTTCAATGTACATAGCAGCTGATGTTAAGGCGAATAAGAAACCACTGCAAGCGGCACTGAGGTCAAATCCCCAGGCATTGGTAGCGCCTATTTTATCGCAGATAATATTGGCTGTGGCGGGAAATACCATATCCGGTGTAACCGTGGCACAGATCACGCAGTCAATATCTTTCGGGTCAAGATTTTTCTTGCGGAGTATTTCCTGGATGGCGGGAACTGCCATATCACTGCTTCCTTTTCCGGGCTCTCTGAGTATTCTCCTTTCTTCAATACCTGTACGGGAACGGATCCATTCATCATTGGTATCTACCATTTTCTCAAGGTCGAAATTGGTGAGTTTGGTTTCGGGTACATAACCTCCAACACAGGTAATAGCTGCTTTCAATTGGGTCATCATCTTTTCTTAGCGTTCTTAGGAGTGCAAATATCCATAAGATTTGTTTACGATGTTGCTTAGCTGAATGATGAATGGCGATAAGCATAGCTTTACAGCTATGATATATAGCTATAATTTGATCAAAATGCCAATAAAAACTTACGCCAGCATCCAATTTTAGCATATTTTTGGCACCAATATATGATCGCCTTTGTTCGTGGACATTTTGCTGTAAAAACACCTGCCCGTATTGTGGTAGATGTAAATGGTGTAGGATATGATTGCCAGGTTAGCCTGAATACATATGCTGCCATCAGTAATAAGGATAGCGGTCTTTTATATACCTATTTACATATTACGGAGAATGCTCAGACCCTGTTTGGTTTTGCCGAACTGGCCGAGAAAGAAATGTTCCTTCAGCTGATCAGTGTTTCAGGGGTAGGCGCTTCTACCGCACGTATGATGTTATCGGGGATGCGGCCGGATGAAATTGCCACTGCCATCGTAGCGGGCAACACGCGTCAACTCGAAGGGATCAAAGGGATAGGTAAAAAATCTGCTGAACGGTTGATCGTTGAGTTACGCGATAAGCTGGCAAAACATACAACTGCTTTCCAGGCATCGGCAGGTGTGATTGTTCAAACGGTAGATGCAGATGCAGTAAATGCTTTGATAGCATTGGGTATCGGAAGACCCATGGCAGAACAGGCAGTGAAAAAAACAGTGGCAGCCAAGCCGGAAAACACATCATTGGAAGACATTATTAAACAAGCATTGAAAAGCCTATAATTCGCATATTTCTACTTAACCAACAACTGCTCGTTTATCGTTTGATTTCTACTTAAACAATTCTAAAGGCTTGAAGTTTGTAAGCAATGCTGCTTTTTTTGTAATCCTTCTTATGTCAGGTACACAAACCCTGGCACAGAGAAGCGATACCCTGCGCTTTCCTATCAGCGACAGGAGAGGCGATCCATTGTCGAATAAAAGCCTGAACCCTTTTGATATTCGTGATACCTCACTCATCAAACGAACCATTGAGTACGACTGGAAAACAAAACAATATTATATCGTTGAAAGGATAGGGAGTACTTATTACCGCAAACCTATTTCTCTCACATTCGAAGAATTCTGGCGCATCAGGGCCAAAGAAGGGGAGGATGATTATTTTAAAAAGCGATCCGATGCGGTAACTGCATTGAACCTGAAAACAGCGCGGCCTAAAATGCGCATCTATGATAACCTGTTCGACAGGATTTTTGGTGTGGGGCCCAACGGGCTAAAAGTAGATATCCGCCCTACCGGTGAAGTCAATGTAATGGCAGGTTACCAGGGACAAACCATTAATAACCCTACACTGCCTGAACGTGCGCGTAAGAATGGTGGATTTGATTTTGATATGAATGCGCGGCTCAATGTAAATGCCAGCATTGGCGATAAATTAAAGTTCCCGATCAACTATAGCACTACCTCCAACCTGGGTTTTGATAACCAGCTCAAACTGGATTACAAAGGGATGGATGATGAGATCATTAAAAGTCTCGAGGCCGGTAATATCTCCTTTCAATCGAGAAGTACTTTGATACCGAGTGCACAGAATCTCTTTGGTATTAAAACAAAACTGCAGTTCGGAAAAATATTTGTGACCGCAGCACTTGCCAACCAGCGTTCCACACGACAATCGGTAGCCCTGCAGGGTGGCGCTTCCACACAAACATTCACAAAAAAGCTGGATGATTATGAAGAGAACCGTCACTTCCTTTTAGGTCAATACTTTCGCAACAATTATAACAGCGCCATGTCTAAGCTGCCGGTGGTGAATTCACAGGTGCAGATCCAGAAGATGGAGGTATGGGTAACCAACCGGACAGGTGCTACCACCAATGCAAGGGATATAGTGGGTCTGATGGACCTGAGTGAAACGCAGCCGTATAACCCTGCTGTGCGCTCCCTTACCACCAATACATTGCCGGATAATGGTAATAATGATCTGTATGCTTCATTGGTCAATAACCCGAGTGCGCGTAACCCGGCCATCATCAATTCATTATTACTGGCGAAAGGGTTAAGACCGGTTGACGATTATGAAAAGACCTTTGCGCGCAAACTCGATTCTACTGAATATTATTTTAATCCACAGATAGGTTTCTTGTCACTTAACGGGCAGCTACAGGCCGATGAAGTGTTGGCGGTTGCTTATCAATATATGTATAACGGAAGAGTATACAGGGTGGGAGAGATGTCGAGTGATGTGGCGCTCGATTCAACAAAAGGTGTACAGAAAGAATTGTTCCTGAAATTATTGAAAGCCACTTCGCAGCGTATCAGTCTCCCGATCTGGGGGCTGATGATGAAGAACGTTTACTCACTCGACATCTTCAGCAGCCTGCAGCAGGATGGGTTTCAACTGAACATACTGTATGATGATCCCGGTGGTGGATTGAAAAGATATTTACCGGAAAGCTCACCTGCGGTAAGTGGTAAAACCTTGTTGAATGTACTTAATCTCGACAGGCTCAACAGCCGTAATGATCCGCAACCGGATGGTATATTCGATTATGTTCCCGGTTACACCATTTTGCCAAGAATGGGCCGGGTTGTATTTCCTGTGCTGGAACCATTCGGGCGTGATCTGGAAGCGCTTGCGTTCCAGGGATCAACAACAACGCTAAAAAATAAGTATGTGTATTATGCGCTGTATGATTCCATCAAGGCCATCGCACAAACTTATGCCAACCTCAACCGCTTTGTCATGCAGGGACAAGCCAAAGGAAGTGCCGGGGGATCGGAGATCCCGTTGAATGCATTTAATATACCACAGGGTTCGGTAACGGTAACGGCAGGGGGACAATTATTAAAAGAAGGGATCGACTATATCGTTGATTATAACCTGGGTAATCTTAAGATCATCAATGCCGGGATACTCAGTTCTAATATACCGGTGAGTGTTTCGTTTGAAAACAATTCCGGGTTTGGTTTACAGCAAAGAAGCTTTACGGGGTTGCGGGTAGATTATGTGGCGAATAAAAAATTAACAGTGGGCGTTCAGCGTGTACAGTTGGCAGAAAGACCCTTCTTTACAAAAACGGCTTACGCAGAAGATCCTATCAATAATACAATGTATGGTTTGGATGTGAGTTACCGTTCAGAACTGCCGGGTCTTACGCGCCTGCTGGATAAACTTCCTTTTTATTCAACCAAGGCCAAATCATTTATCAATACCTATGCGGAAGGCGCGGTGTTAAAACCGGGTCACCCTTCACAGATTGGTTCGGGTAAAGATGGGGCGAGTTATATAGATGATTTTGAAGGAACCAAAAGCAGTATTGATCTGCGTTTTCCTTTAGTGGCATGGGCATTGGCTTCCACACCGCAGGGCAATCCATTATTTCCGGAAGCTGTTTTAACCGATTCGATCGATTATAATTTCAATCGCGCAAAACTTGCCTGGTATAATATTGAGCCGAATCTGCAGGATAAGAACAGCAGTGGTAATCCCTTGCGTAAGGACCTGGATGAGCTAAGCGATCCGCGGGTGCGCCAGGTGTACACCAGCGAGCTGTTCCCACAACGTACAACGAATATTACAGATGTACTTACCTCAACATTTGACCTTGCTTATTATCCTACAGAAAAAGGGCCTTATAATTTTGAAACAAGGGCCGCACAAACCACTGCACAAGGCAAGTTATTAAGACCTGCTGCGCGTTGGGGTGGCATCATGCGTGCGATAGACCAGACAGATTTTGAAACCAGCAATCTTGAATATATTGAGTTCTGGACACAGAATCCGTTTATCAAAAACCCTAACAGCACCGGTGGCCAGATGCATATCAACCTCGGTAATGTAAGTGAAGACATTCTGAAAGATGGTAAACGTTTTTATGAGAACGGAATGAACACACCCAATATTCTCAGCGATGTGGACAGTTCAAATACCTGGGGTAAAACACCGGTAAACCCGGTGCAGATCACACAGGCATTTAGTAATGATGCTTCTGACAGACCTTACCAGGATGTGGGGTTTGATGGATTGGATGATAATGCCGAACGAAGAAAAAAAGGATACATACTCCAGCGTCTCGCTGCTAATTTTGGTGTGGGTTCAGCGGCTTATCAAAAAGCAATATCAGATCCTTCCAATGATAACTATACCTGGTACCGTGATGCGCAGTTTGATCAATTGGGTACCGGCATACTGGGGCGGTATAAAAATTATAATAATCCGCAGGGCAACTCGCCGATCGCAACAACCGGTGGTCAGTTCACATCTGCTGCCACTTTATTTCCCGACAATGAAGATCTTAACCGTGATAATACCTTGAATGAAACAGAAGCGTATTATGAATATGATATTAACCTGAAACCCGGAATGGATGTAGGGGTTACTCCCTATATCACCGATAAAAGAACGGTAACGGTTAATTCGGCGGATGGTGTAACGCGTACAGAAGATTGGTACCTGTTCAGAGTTCCTATCAAAGGCTATTCAAGAAAAACGGGGAATATTCCTGATTTTAAATCCATCCGTTTTGCGCGTCTTTATCTTAATGGTTTTGAAGATTCAGTAGTGTTGCGTTTTGCCTCGCTGAACCTGGTGAGAAACCAATGGCGCCAGTTCACCTATAATATTGATACAACGGGTTCTTACACACCTATCAACAATTCAAACGGAACTGTCTTCAATACACTCGCGGTTAATCTTGAAGAGAACAGCAATCGTACCCCGGTTAACTATATCATGCCACCCAATGTTGAGCGCGTTCAGTTGCTCAGTAATAACGGCGTGAATCTTCAGCAGAATGAACAGGCGCTGAGTTTAAAACTCAATAATTTATATACAGGCGATTCAAGGGGTGTATTTAAAACCCTGAGCTGGGATTTCCGGCAGTACGGGCAAATGGCCATGTATATCCACGCAGAATCTGTAACCGGTCAGCGCCCGGTAAGAGACTACGAACTCAATGCAGTGATCAGGATCGGGCAGGATTTCTTAAACAATTATTATGAGATCAAGATCCCTCTAAAAGTTACGCTGCCGGGTACTTATACAAAAGGACAGGAAGATAAAGTATGGCCCACAGAGAATAACCTTGATTTTACATTGAATGAGCTCATCAATCTTAAATTAAGACGGAACCGATCAGGGCTGCCGCTGACATCTATATTCCGCAACCAGCTTGATAATAAAACAATATCCATACTCGGTAATCCTAACCTCGGTGCCGTTACCGGGGTGATGATCGCGGTAGAGAATCCGTTCAAGCCCGATGGACCGATACAGAATGCGGAGGTCTGGGTAAATGAACTGCGGCTGACATCGCTGAATGAAACAGGTGGCTGGGCCGCATTGGGTCGCGTAGATCTTACATTGGCCGACCTGGGTAATATTTCTGTTTCTGCCAATACACATAGTGAAGGTTTTGGTACCATTGAACAACGCGTGAACGAACGCGCAAAAGAAAACCTCGTACAGTTTGATATTGCTGCTAATATTGATGCAGGTAAACTCATGCCTAAAAAAGCAAGGCTTTCATTACCGGTCTATGCAAGCATCAACAGAACAGTGATCACGCCCCAATTCGATCCATTTGATCTGGATGTGAAACTAAAAGATAAACTCAGGGAGGCAGGCAGTAAAACACAGCAGGATTCTATCCGCGCAGCTGCCATTGATCAAACAACCATCAAAACGATCAATATTACCAATGCGCGGATATTACCATCCGGCCGGCCGGGTCTCTTAAAGCTGAGCAATTTTGATTTCAGTTATTCCTACTCACTGGTAGAACAGAGCAGCCCGCTCGTTTTGCAGAATAATATTACCAAACAGCGGGGCGGCTTTGGCTACACCTATGCAAGGCAAAGCAATTATATAGAGCCGTTCAAACGGATCATTCTGACAAAAACACCATGGCTGGCCTGGGTGAGAGATTTTAATTTTAACCTGCGTCCATCATCGTTAATGTTCCGAACGGATATCAACCGGCAGTTTGGAGAGTTCATACCGCGTATTGTAAATACACCTGGAACAGCCAGTACGGTGAATAGTGTGGATACGACTTACGACAAGTACTTTACATTCGATAGGTATTATCACCTCGGTTGGGACCTGAGCCGGTCGCTCAATCTTGATTTCAATGCCACCAATAATGCAAGGATCGATGAACCATTCGGCAGGATCGACACGAAAGAAAAGAAAGATACTGTGCGTGAAAATTTCTTTAAGGGTGGGCGAAATACGCTTTACCAACAGCGGGCGATCGCCAAGTACAATCTTCCTTTTAGCAAATTGCCCATGACCGATTGGATACAGGCAACGTATGCGTATGCAACATCCTATTCATGGATAGGTGCCAGCAGGCTGGCCACTTATCTTGGCAATACGCTGGAGAATTCGCAGGAAAATAACCTGAATGCCAACTTCAATTTTGCTACACTGTATAATAAATCAAAATGGTTGCGGGCGATTGAGAATATTGGACCTCCACGGTCTAAAGCCGATCCTAACAAACCCGGCGCTCAACCCAATGCACTTGGCAAAGAGATCCCTACAAAGGAAGAGGCACTGAAAGGATTAAAAGGTAAAAAGCGGGCAGAGGCATTAAAGAAATGGAGAGCACTGGTGCGTGATGAAAGAATTGCACAGCGACTGGCTAAGGCCAACCAACCTGTACAAATGGGAGCCGCTATGCGGGCAGCGGGTAAGTTCATTACCATGTTGAGAAGCGTAAATCTTACTTATAGTGCGAATTACCAAAGCCGTGTACCGGGCTATATGGATAGTACACAGGTTATCGGGCAGAATTTCAAAAGTATGCAGCCCGGGCTTGATTATGTTTTTGGAAGACAACCCGACAGCAACTGGCTGAACCAGAAAGCCGCAAAAGGATTACTTACACGCGACAGTACTTTCAATATGTTGTATCGGCAAAACTTCACGCAAACCCTAGGCATCAGGGTGCAACTGGAACCGATACGCGATCTGCGGATAGATATCAATGTTGACAAAAGTTTCTCAAAAGAGTATACAGAGTTATTTAAGGATACAACAGGGCATAGCGGCTTTAGTCACCTCGGTCCTTTGGCCAGTGGTGGTTTCAGCGTTTCTTTTATAGGCATAGGTACTATGTTCGACAGCTATAATCCGAATGAGATTTCAGCAACCTTTAAGAAATTTGAGACGAACAGGCAGATCATTTCACTGCGTGTTGCGCAGCAGAATCCCTATTGGATAACAGCGGGACAAAAAGTAACGGGAGATGGATATGCGGCAGGGTATGGCCGTTATTCACAGGATGTACTGGTGCCGGCATTTATTGCTGCCTATACCGGTCAGGATCCGAATAAGATATCTCTGGTAAAACAATCCAACGCGAGCATCAGTTCCAATCCTTTTGGCGGATACCTTCCCAGACCTAACTGGCATTTGACTTATACCGGGTTAACCAGGATGCCTGCCATAGCCAAGGTTTTCACTAATGTAACGGTTACAAACGGATACAAGGGAACGCTTAGTATGAACAGTTATAACAGTGCGCTGCTCTACCAGGATCCATTCCGTTTCAGTGCACCGGGATTTATAGATACGGTAAGCGGAAATTATATCCCTTATTATCTTGTACCGAATATAACCCTGTCTGAAAGTTTTGAACCACTGATCGGGTTTGATGTAACAACTATCAATCAGCTTAACCTCAATTTTAAATACAGTAAGAGCAGGCAATTAAGTTTGAGTCTTATCGATTACCAGTTAAGCGAGAGCCGAAGTACCGAATGGACCTTTGGGGTAGCTTTCCGTAAGCGTGGATTGAAACTTCCTTTCACCATTCCCGGCATGAAAAGCAATAAGCTGGATAATGACCTGAATTTGCGCCTTGATCTCTCCATGCGTGATGTAGCCATGAGTAACAGCCGCCTCGACCAGACCTACGCCTATGGCACCGGCGGACAAAAGGAGATCACTATACAGCCATCAATCGATTACGTTTTAAACAAGCGGATCAATCTCAAATTCTACTTTGATCAAAGAAGGGTAACGCCATATATTTCTACCTCTGCGCCGGTTACCAATACGAGGGCGGGGGTAAATGTGCGGATATCTCTCACACAGTAGGTGTTACACCGTGCAGGCTTTTGTATCATTAAAGTTCTGGTTAATCTAAAACTGCAATCCCATTCTGAAGCAGATCCTGCGGTAGTAATAATCGTATCTGCGTGAATTGTCCTGTGTGTTTCCCTGTCCCCAAAAACCTGTGTTATATTGTAAGTAACTGAATTGTTTGTAACTAAACCCAGAAGAAAAATAGAGTTTTGTTTTCTTACTGACACGTGTATCAATTCCTATACCTGCTTCTCCAAAAAAAGTGGGGGAGAATTTAACGTAATCAACATCTGCCCTTTTTCTTGGTAACTCGTTGCTGTATAAAGCCAGGTTAACACCTGCATCGCCATACACAAATGGATGCCAGGATCTGTTTCCGAAATATCTTCTCGCATCTACAAAAACAGGGATACTCCTGTACCCGTATTGATCGTACGAGGCACCCAAACCGGTAAACCATTTTTTAAACCTGATGCCACCAATCAACTCGTAAGCAAATATCTTCTGCGATTCACCGGTAAGTAGCCCGGCACTCACAAAGCCTGCAAACTTAATTGTATCCTTCTTTTGCTGTGCTTCAACTCTGGCTATACAAAGCGTTAACAGTATTATCAGTATTCCTTTTAGCATAACAATTATAATTGGTGGAGACTCATTAAGCTGAGCTGTTTTATATTGGACAGGTTGCTGTAATCGAATTGGGATAAACCCGTTTTGCTGCTTAGATAAATGATCTTGTTTAGGCAGATCACATCGTACGCATCAGCCACTGGGATGGTTTGTTTGAGGATCAGGTTATTTACATCGCTCACATCATATATTTTTAATCCATCAATCGCATCACATACGAATAATGTATTTCCATCTTTACTCAGTCCCCGCGGGCTTGACAGAAGATATTTTTTAATGAAGGAAGGATGTGTAACATCCTGCACATTTACAATCTGCATTTCATTTTCAATTCCACCGCAATTTGTTCCTGAATGAAGGGTGATATAAGCATTTACACCATCCGTAATAACGGGGTCGCAAACTTTTGCATGGGTAAACGTTGAAAGCTTCTCTGGTTTATCGGGGTTGGCAATACTGAAAATATACATACCCGATGTAGAGCCGATAAATAGTTTGTCATTAAAAGGATAGATGGTTTCAGCTTCCCCAATACCCAGGTGTAAATTATTACGGGTGAGGTAAGAAGGGTTAGAAGGATCTTTGATGGAAAGGGAATTCAATAGATCCTGGCTCACCGCGTAAAGATGATCATTTACTATTGCGATCCTTGACATTGAGCCAACTGTTCCTGTTGTTGATACGCTTGCCGAAGATGCATAAGATGATGCGGAAAATATCCAGCTACTGTAAAGCAACCCTCCTGTGAGGTAACTGCCGCCTGTCCAGATGCCTTCTCCCTCTGCCAAATGTATGTTTACCAGCGTGTCTTTGACAGTCCAGTCGATCGGTACCCTGCTTGGATCCGGCAGGTAAAAACCGTTCACGGTTCTCCTGTCGGGAAAGAGATTGGGAACAAAATTTTTCAAAACAATATTGTTTGGGTTGCTCACATCAATAGCCATCAGGTCCATATAGCAATCGGCATAGAGGATATTGCCTTCCAGCGCAACATCTTCGTTTCCGGGTATGGAAATAAAAGCTTTGTTAACCGGTGAATATGGATTGCTATTGTCAATAATATGGATACCTTTTTCGATTTCAACCAGGTAGATGGTATTGCCCAAAATGCACATTTTGCCTGCATTGACAATCGGTTGCGGCATATCGTTCTTAATAGATGCCCTTAGCTCTGCGGTTGTAGTATAGATAGGTGTGTACAGTTTATAATGTACCGCGCCTGTGTCTTTTAAACAACCGTTCATGAGTAAAGCACCAAAGGTAATCAGGAAGCATAGGGATGTTCTTTGCAGCATTTTTTTCATAGCAATAGGTTTTAATTGGGCGGGCCAATGACTGCCTGACCCATGTAAGTGCCGATTCGTTGCAGAAATGGGAAAAAACTTTTTTATATTGTAAAATGAAAATGATTGCTGCGCCGCTACTATTATTAGCTTCTCTTGTAGGTATTACTGCCAATGCCCAATCAAAGGTTCACACAATTGATGTGTGGCCCGCTAAGCCAACTGTTGAGATCCAGCCCACCATGTGGGGGATATTTTTTGAGGATATCAATTTTGCCGCAGACGGAGGCCTTTATGCAGAACTCGTTAAGAACCGTTCTTTTGAGTTCGCCGATCCAAAAATGGGCTGGAAAATGGCAGGGAATGGTGCTGTGCTGATCAACAACCGGCTTCCCGCAAATAACCAGAATCCGCGGTATGCTTCAGTTTCAGTAAAAGAAGGGTCTTATACAATAACCAATGAAGGATTCCGGGGAATGGGGATCTCTGCGAACGAACAATACAATTTTTCAATACTTGCGAAAGCAACAGCAGGTGCTGTCTCTCTCACGGTTCAGTTACAGAATGCAAAAGGTGAGAATATGGGCCAGGCTATATTGCCTGCCATTGGGGGGCAATGGAAAAAGTATACCGTATCGATCAAAGCCCAACAAACCGATCCAGCCGCAAAGTTGCAACTCAATTTTCAGGGGAAAGGCATTGTTGATATTGACATGGTTTCTTTGTTCCCCGAAGATACCTGGAAGAAAAGACCCGGTGGTTTGCGCAAAGACCTTGTAGAGAAACTGGCTGATCTGAAACCCGGGTTCCTGCGTTTCCCTGGTGGCTGTATTGTGGAAGGTCGGGATCTCCTCAACAGGTATCAATGGAAAACAACGGTAGGCACAACGGAGAACAGAAAATTAATTATCAACCGGTGGAACACAGAGTTCAGTAGTAAGTTAACACCCGATTATTTCCAGAGTTATGGTCTCGGTTTCTTTGAATATTTCCAGTTGGCAGAAGATATAGGTGCGCAGCCGCTTCCGATCATCAATTGTGGGATGGCCTGCCAATATAATTCAGCTGAGGTTGTAAGTCTTCCGCAACTGGATCCTTATATCCAGGATGCGCTGGATCTGATTGAATTTGCGAATGGACCGGTAACATCTAAATGGGGAAAATTAAGAGCCGCAATGGGGCATCCGAAATCATTTGGTCTCAAAATGATCGGGGTAGGGAATGAGCAATGGGGTGAACAATATTTAGAGCGGTACAAGCTTTTTGAAAAGATCCTCAAACAAAAATATCCATCCATCAAACTGGTTGCTGCAGCCGGACCCTCACCAAAAGGGAAAGACTTTGAATTTGCCTGGCAGGAATTTCCCAAAACAAAAGTTGACCTGATCGATGAGCATTATTACCAGAGCCCATCATGGTTCTTAAATAATGCTAACCGTTATGATAAATACGACCGCAAAGGACCGAAGATCTTTGCAGGCGAATATGCATCACATGACAAGGAAGGAAAAGAAGCCGAATCGCGCAACACATGGTTGAGTGCATTAACAGAAGCTGCATTTATGACGGGACTCGAACGAAATGCAGATGTAGTGAATATGTGCGCGTATGCACCCTTACTGGCGCACGTGAATGCCTGGCAGTGGCGGCCCGACCTGATCTGGTTTGATAACCTTACATCAGTAGCCACCCCTAACTATTGGGTGCAGCAGATGTATGCGGTTAATAAAGGCACGCAGGTGTTGCCGATACTCGAGAATGAACAGATCATTTCAGGGCAGGATAGTTTGTATGCGGCGGCTTCGATTGATAAGAATAAGAAAGTAGTGATCATAAAGCTGGTGAATGCGGGTGGTGAGGCAAAAAAGACAAATATAAATTTGCATAACCTGCCTGGGATTGCTGCTGGTGGAGAATCCATTGTACTTCAAAATGATGATCTGAGAAGTTTTAATGGTATAGGGGAAGGAGAAAAAGTAAGCCCCATTAAAAAGCCGGTTACTATTTCCGGTAATAGTATTCCTGTTTCGTTATCACCTTATTCTTTTGTGGTGATTATTATAAAGTATCAATAGCTAAAATGCGCTCATTATGATTATTATACTCCGAACAAAATGATAACCTTAGGAGTATGCTATTCTTTTAGCGATTCTTACGAATAGCTATCCCAAAACAGCCAAATGCTCAATGCCGCGGGTAGGGTAAACATATATACTTAGTTTTACCGTTTAAACATCCTGGGTTTGTACCGTTTCATAACGATCATCATTTATTGTGTCTTGTTTTACGGGTCCTGCTTTTCGCAAGAAGATCCGGATAAGGAGCGTTGCAGACAAATGATGCGGCAGGGGGAGGGGTATCTTTTCAGATTTCGTCCCGAAAAATCATTGCTTAAATATGACACTGCCATTAGTATCGCCAAAAAAATGAATGACAGTTACCTGTTGAGTATAGGCTTCCTGGGAGCCGGGCAGGCGCAATGGTATATGGGAAGAATGGCTGGTGCTATTGATACCATGAACCGCTCGGTGGCACTGATGCGTAAGGCAAAAGAACATGGTGAATCAAGGTGGATCCTGGTATCGGGACTACGGATATTGGGTAATATTTACGATGCTACGGGAGAGTATGACAAAGAGTTTGCCGTGGTAACGGAAGCGATATCCCGTTGCCGCAAAGGTGATGATAAGCAAAACCTTATTCTGTCGCTGGTGCAGATGGGTAATATGTATAGGAATATTGGTGATTTTGCGGCAGCGCGGAAATATTATGTTGATGCTGAAAAATTAAATCCCCAAAAGGGCAATTACGATTACCGTGAACTTAATCAGCAAATTGGCAGGCTGCAGGCTGCACAAGGGAACTACGATTCAGCACAGTATTATTATCAAAAATCATTGCCGGGTCATCCTATACCCAGGAATGTTTATGTACGCATGGGAGAGTGCTATATACTTCAACAAAAATGGAAAGACGCTGAAAAGTATTTGAATGGCGTTTATCAGGAAACAGATATAAACGAAGATCCACCTGTGCTTATTCCCACGATGATCGGGTTGGGTAAAATACGTCTGCATTCACACCAGTTGGATTCCGCTTTATTCTATGCGAGGGGGGCATTGCATCTTGCAGAAGCCAAAGACGCCAGGCACAGTGTACGTGATGCCAGGCTCCTTCTGTATGAAATTCATGATCAGCTTCATCATTCAGATTCTGCACTGTATTATTATAAAAATTATGTCCGTTTAAGGGATGAGGTAATTTCTGAGCAGTTTAAAGGCCAGTTGTATGCCTTTAAAAAGAGATCGGAAACTGCAGAGCAGGAATCACAGTTACAACTGCTTAAATGGAGCATTGCCGCCTTTGTGGTGATTGCGCTTATTATTATATTTCTCCTTGTATACCGTTACAGGCACGAAAAATTAAAACTGCAGCAGAAATCGGCTGAGCTGGAGATGAAAGCATTGCGCGCGCAGATGAACCCGCATTTTATTTTTAACTGTCTTAGTGCTATTAATCATTTTGTTTTGAAAGGAGATACCGATAAGGCAGCTGATTACCTCACTAAGTTTTCCCGTCTGATCAGGCTTGTATTGATTAATTCAGAAAAGAACACCATTACACTCGAAGAAGAACTGGGCATGTTAAAGCTCTACCTTGAAATGGAGCAGCTTCGTTTTAAAGATTCATTTGACTATGAGATCAGGTATGATCCGCCGATACATCCTTCAATGACATATATGCCCTCGTTCATTCTTCAGCCATTTTGTGAAAATGCCATTTGGCACGGGTTGTTACATAAGGGGTCAAAAGGGAAACTGGTAATAGATTTCACAACACAAGGGAATTTTCTTGTGTGTACAATTACCGACAATGGTATTGGCCGGAAAAAAGCTGCTGAGATCAAAACAAAAATCACTGATGCACAACATTCGTTCGGTAATAAATTAACATCAGAAAGGCTCGCTATCTTTAACGGGCCATCATCCATGCAAAATTCATTCGTGATCTCAGATATTACTGATAACCACGAAAAGGTTATCGGTACGCGGGTAGTGATTAAGATAAAACAGGTAGCTATATGATTAAAGCGATCATTATAGACGATGAACAGTATGCATCAGCTTTGCTGGCTACTTTGCTGGAAAAACATTGTCCTGAAGTATTGCTGTTGGCTACCTGCCATGATCCCCGCGATGCTGAACAACTGATCGGCCTTCATCAACCGGAGCTTATTTTCCTGGATGTTGAGATGCCGCATTTAAACGGGTTTCAATTACTGGGCGGGCTCAAAGAAAAGAAATTCGATGTAATATTTACCACCAGTTATGATCAGTATGCAATCATGGCTATCCGCTATAGTGCATTGGATTATCTGCTGAAGCCTATTGATCCGGAAGAATTAAAAGAGGCCGTTAAAAAGTTCTTGCAAAAAAACCAGCAGAATATTTCTTTGCAACTGGATGTATTATTAAGCAGACTGCAACAACCGGTTTCCGTAACCAACCGCATTGCATTGCCAACGATGGAGGGTCTACAGGTTATCCCGGTAGCCGATATCATTTTTTGTAGTTCCAGCAGTAATTACACAATACTCACACTTCGCAATAAAGAAAAACTCACAGTCTCCAGAACTTTGAAAGAAATTGAAGAAATGCTTGCTGAACATCCATTCATGCGCGTTCATCATTCTTACCTCGTAAATATGCAGGAGGTTACAAAATACATTCGTGGCGAAGGTGGCAGCCTGATGATGAGTGATGGTTCACAGGTAGATGTATCGCGTTCCAAAAAAGAATTACTACTGCAAAAACTCCTTCCCCGCAAATAAATAGTAACGGTATTCTTCCGCTGGCTCACTCATTTCCGCCAACGACTCATTCACATTTTTTTCGTTTTTATTCCCACTTATTTTCACATTCCCAGTCTCATAACTGGGTTTCATTTCCGGGATGGGTTTCTACCCGTCCCCCTTTTTAATATTATGTTTATGAAAAAAATATTTGTATGTCTTGTCATTTGTTTATCAGCTAAACAAATGCTTTCACAAACTTTTGTGCGGGGAAGGGTTACTGATGGGAAGAATCTGCCACTGCCGTTTGTTACTGTTGTTCTATTCCAAAATAACCAACGCCTCGCATCCACTGCTACTGATGACTCAGGGCGGTTTGAGCTGCCACTGCAAAGGGATGTAACTGCTAATTATTTATTACAATGCTCCCAGATTGGGTATAAAAGTTTTTCAAAAGCAATTATAAATGGGGATACCGCATTTAACGGTATTATTCTTTCTCACGATCAGTCGTCACTCGCAGATGTTACCGTTTATGCGCGGCGACCGGTGGTAACACAGAAGGCTGACCGTTATATCATTAATGTTGAGAATAGTTTTCTTGCCAATGGCAATTCGGGGTTAGAGGTGTTGCAACGTTCGCCGGGACTCTGGGTAGATAACAACGGCGGTATTAAAATCAGGAGATCCCAATCTGTTACTGTGATGATCAACGATATTGTACAACGGATGTCGGGGGAAGAACTTGCTGAGTATTTAAAAACGCTCCGATCGGAAGACATAGCGAAGATCGAGGTGATCCCCAATCCACCTGCTGAGTATGAAGCTTCAGGATCAGGTGGGATTGTTCATATTATTTTAAAGAAAGCAAGAAAAGATGGGTTAAATGGATACCTGTTCGGGCAGTATCGTTTGCAGGGCAGAGAGCCATTCTGGGCCGGGGCTGGTAATTTTGATTTCAAAACTGGTGCCCTTTATATTTTTGGTGGTTTCAATTTGGTCAATGATATCAATAATTCGTTTGGAAACACTAGCAGCACTTTTGCAGACAATAGCGTTTTCAGCAGTGTCGGAACCCGACATAACGAGAATGCCCGTCAGCAATACCGAACAGGTCTTTCATATGAGATTTCTAAAACACAAGCACTTACTATTCAGCATATTTCAGCAGCAAACCAGCTGCATCATATGTTTCGTAATGATATTATAGAACAAAAAGGTTCTGTGATACTGACGGGATTGAATGAAACTGACTGGCTGAGAAAGCCTTTACAGAAAAGCACCAATCTTTTGTACAGCATAAAAATGGATACACTGGGATCAACTGTAAAATTTATTGCCGATTATACCAATAGCTCGCGTGAGGAGATCAATGTATTCTCTGATACCTACAATGATCATTCAAAAGATGGTATTCATATCAATACAACCCCCAATCATACAGCGTTGTATACTTTCCAGGTTGATCTTTCAAAAGTATTGAAGAAAACATGGGTGCTTCGAACGGGGGTTAAATATTCAGGTATTGAACGCGACAACCAGGTAGCCATTGAGGATGTCATCAGCGGTGTTAGAACGTTGAATGCAACGGCGAGCAATCACTTTATTTATCATGAACAGTTATTCATGGGATATGGTGCGATAGAGAAGATGATAGGCGCCACAAGTATAAAACTTGGTCTTCGCGCAGAGCAAACAAGGTCTGATGGTAACGATGTTACATCAAATAACCAGTTTTCAAGACGCTACTTCGGGCTATTTCCTTCTTTATTCTTAACAAGGGTAATGAGCGAAGAGAAGGGGACTTCGTTATCGTTTAGTTTTGCAAGAAGGCTTGAAAGACCGGGGTTTAACGAATTAAATCCTTACCGGCTTCAATTAAGCAGTGTGTCAACACTTGTTGGAAACCCTGATCTACAGCCACAGTATTCTTATAATTATGGATTGGCTTATCAGTTCAGGAAAGGTTGGTCCATCTCAATGTATTATACGAATACAACTGATGTGATCGCTCAGTTATCCAATCCGGTAGGTAATACTTTTGAAAGCAAGTATGAAAACCTCGACCGGAATACTTCTTATGGTCTCTCATTTGAAGCACCGGTGAATATTACAAAGAACTGGATAATCAATAATAGTATTTCATTGTATCATTCTGATTATACCATCCGGTTTTTCCAAAACAAGAGTACTATTCTTGGATTAAAGCATATCCAGTCACTGGTTCTTAAAAAGTTTGTTGATATCGATGCTATTGCAGAGTATACCTCACCAAGGATCGATGCAAACTCACGTCTTTCCAATTTTTTTTATATGGATATCGGGTTTTCAAAAAAGATCATAAAAGGAAAGGTCAGGGCCCGGATCTATTTTTCTGATATTTTCAATGTTTCGCGGGAAGCTTCAGTAACGGATTATTTGGGTGCATATACGCAGTTTTACCAAAAGCGGCAAACCCGGAATATTGCCTTATCCCTGTCCTATAACTTCAGTGTGGGAAAGAAATTCAGCAGTAAAAAGATCGACCAGATCAGCAGCGATGAAAAAAACCGGATGGGGAATTAGTGATTCCTGTGTTTTATATATCTTTGCATAAAGTGTAACCTTTCCCTCATTCATCATTAAGGAATCGTTCTGACCAATGCGATATAAACGGCTAAAAAAATTTATTTGTTTTTTAGTATTCTTTTGCCTCGGGCTTAAGAATGTATCATATGCGTTGCAGCCATTTGCAGCCTCTTCGTTTGCTTTTGTTTTTGAGTCAAAATCTTTTAATGCCGAAGATATACCTATGCTGCATACGGTTGCAAACCTGGTAGACATGGATCTCAATGGGGAAGGAGAGGAGATTTTCTATTACAGGATCGACAAGCTAAGGCCTAATACCCATCAGTTCCGTTTTACAAGTACTGCGGCTGAATGTAGTTTCGAGGAAATTTATAAAAGCAATACGACAAGGGCCTTAAAACGAATAAAAGACTCCTCCCGCAAGTTCACCGTTCCTGCTCATTATCATTTTCTTTTTCGACTCACCCCTTTCTGATAGCATTGTACGCATATTGAAAACCGGTATGCCTATACATCTATAGGCGTTTATCAATGTAAAACTTGTACAATGAAATTACATGGCTTAATAAGCTGTGTTATTATTGTTGTGGTAGCTGGTTGCACCACTGGTAATAGCACTAACAAAAAAAATGATGAACTCCCCGTATTACCTGTCATCCAATTAATAGCAGGTGATACCATTCTTCAGCAGGGTTATGTTGCCGATATACACGCGTTACAGAATGTGGAAATACGTTCAAAAGTTCAGGGGTATCTTGAGCATATCTATGTAGATGAAGGAAAATCAGTCAGCAAAGGGCAACCACTATTTAAACTGAACGATCAGCAGTATCAGCTAAATCTTACCAAAGCCAGCGCCGGCGTTGCGAGTGCCGATGCAGAAGTGCATGCAGCCGAACTGGAAATAAAGCGTATCCAGGTATTGGTGGATAAAAAGATCATTTCCAAGACCGAACTTGAACTGGCACAATCCAAATTGAAAGGTGCGCAGGCAAGACTCAGCGAAGCCAGGGCACACGAAGGGGAAGCTACCCTGCGTATATCGTATACATTGATAAGAGCTCCTTTCAATGGGGTGATTGACCGGATACCACTTAAGCTGGGGAGCCTGGTTAATGAAAGCGATCTGTTAACTTCCGTATCTGATCTCAGTGAAGTAAATGCATACTTCAATGTATCTGAAAACGAGTATCTCGAATATGCACGGGAAATCAGGAAGAAAGGATACGTAGAAGAAAACAAAGTAAATCTTATCCTGTCAGACGGCACTATTTACAGCAGCTCGGGTAAAATTGAAACACTGGAAGGCGAGTTTGATAAAGGCACTGGCTCCATTGCATTCCGCGCCAGGTTTCCCAATCCTGATAAGATACTGAAGCATGGCTCTACCGGTAAGGTAAGTCTTACAACAAAAGTTGACAATGCATTGCTTGTTCCGCAAAAAGCGGTTTTTGATATACAGGATAAGAACTATGTTTTTGTTGTGAATGCCGACAGTACGGTCAAGATGAAAACATTTGTTCCCCGCACACGTATTGACGATTACTTTTTAGTAGAGTCAGGTCTTAGTGCCGGAGACAGGATCGTATATGAGGGTGTACAGAATATCAGGGATGGTATGCGTATACGACCCAATATGATCCTGAGAGATAGCCTCCTGGTGATAAGATGATCCTGTATTCAAAAAATCCAAAAGCTTTTTGCAATGGTTGAAAAATTTATCAGAAGACCGGTGTTGTCACTGGTGATCTCACTTATTATTGTATTGGTAGGGTTGCTCGCATTGTTCTCACTACCTATTACACAATTTCCGGATATCGTTCCCCCGTCCGTAGTAGTTACAGCGGTTTATAATGGCGCCAATGCAGAAGTCTGCGCCAATGCGGTTTCTATTCCGCTGGAACGCGCTATTAATGGCGTACCGGGAATGACCTATATGAATTCTGTTAGCAGTAATAATGGTGTTACACTCATACAGGTAATGTTTAAGGTAGGAACCGATCCCGACCAGGCAGCTGTAAATGTGCAGAACCGCGTTACCACTATACTGGATGAATTACCTGAAGAAGTAATACGTGCAGGTGTTACAACAGAAAAAGAAGTGAACAGTATGCTGCTTTTTCTGAATGTCTTCAGCACCGACACGGCTGCCAATGAGGAGTTCATCTACAATTTTACCGACATCAATGTACTGCAGGAATTAAAGCGGATTGATGGGGTGGGACTGGTAGATATCATGGGCGTTCGGGATTATGCCATGCGTGTGTGGTTGAAGCCAGACAGGATGGTATCCTATAATATTTCAAGCGAAGAGATCATTAAAGCTTTGAGAGCACAGAACATAGAAGCAGCGCCGGGAGTAATTGGAGAGAATTCCGGGAAAGATAAACAGGTGGCCCAATATGTATTAAAGTATACTGGCAAATTCAATACACCGGAAGGGTATGAGAATATAGTATTGCGTGCAGAACCGGATGGCACGATACTAAGATTACGCGATATAGCTTCTGTTGAGTTTGGTACAGAAAGTTATGATATGTCTTCTAAAACCGATGGCCGGCCTTCTGCCTCTATTATGATTAAACAAAGACCCGGGAGTAATGCAAGGGATGTGATCAACAATATCAAAAAGAAAATGGAAGGGTTAAAGGAAACATCCTTTCCTCCGGGAATGACGTATAACTATGCCTATGATGTATCACGTTTTTTAGATGCGAGTATTGATGAGGTTTTGCGCACACTGGTTGAAGCATTTCTGCTCGTATTTGTTGTAGTGTTTATTTTTCTGCAGGATTTCCGGTCAACACTGATTCCGGCACTGGCGGTACCTGTTGCATTGATAGGAACGATGGCTTTTATGCAGATGCTAGGATTTTCCCTGAATATGTTAACGCTGTTTGCATTAGTACTTGCCATAGGTATCGTGGTGGATAATGCCATTGTAGTAGTGGAGGCGGTACATGTTAAAATGACTGAGCATCACCTCCCACCGATGGAAGCCACCATTGCGGCCATGAAGGATATCAGCGGTGCGATACTGGTGATTACACTGGTAATGTCAGCTGTATTTGTTCCGGTTGCTTTTTTATCAGGCCCGGTTGGTGTTTTCTATCGGCAGTTCTCCTTAACGCTCGCTATTTCTATCGTGATCTCTGGTATCAATGCTTTAACGCTTACTCCGGCATTATGTGCACTGATGTTGAAACATGATACCAAACCAAAGAAAAAAAATCTATTACAAAAATTCTTAGGAGCCTTCAATACAGGTTATAATAAAGCTGAAAAAAGGTATGCCTCATTTATCAAAGTCATAGCCGGAAGAAAAATCATCACATTGGCGATGTTCTTGTTCTTCTGCCTGGCAACTGGTTTTATTGGCACCATATTACCAAGCGGCTTTATTCCCGTTGAGGATCAGAGCATGGTATATGTGAATGTGACTACACCACCGGGTTCAACTGTTGACCGCACCGAAAAAGTGCTGGATGAAATTGAGCATAGTACCAGGCAACTCAAACAGGTAGATAATATCAGTACGCTTGCGGGTTATAGTTTGATGAGCGAAATATCCGGGGCCTCATATGGCATGGCAATGATCAATTTAAAATCTGGTGAAGAACGGGAGGAGGGGATTGGAGAGATGATCGATATTCTCAATAAAAAAACGAAGCATATTGCTGATGCTTCTATTGAATATTTTTCACCGCCTACCGTGCCCGGTTTTGGGAATGCAAGTGGTTTTGAGTTGAGATTGTTAAGTCGTAATAAATCAACCTCACTTGCGCAAACTGCAGCCGTAACAAAAGATTTTGTAAAGGCTTTGAATGATGATCCGGCTATCGCGGGTGCTTATACCAGCTTCAATCCAAACTTTCCGCAATATATCATTCATGTTGACCAGGAGATGGCTGCCAAGAAGCACATAAGTATTGATAACGCAATGAGTACTTTGCAAACATTGCTGGGAAGTTATTATGCAACCAATTTTATCCGTTTTAACCAGATGTATAAAGTGATGCTGCAGGCATACCCCAGTTATCGTAATACAGAAGAAGACCTCTTGCGGCTATATGTAAAAAACGATAAAAATGAAATGGTGCCTTACTCAACTTTTATCCGGCTGGAAAAAGTATTGGGCCCCGAACAAATTACCCGGTATAATATGTACACCTCAGCAATGATTACAGGTGATGCCTCCACAGGGTATAGTAGCGGCGATGCGATAACGGCGATAGAAAAACTGGCAAAAGAAAAATTGCCGCGCGGATATACGATCGAATGGAGTGGAATGACCAAAGAGCAGGTAGATAGTGGTAACCAGGCAGTATTCATTTTTGCTATCTGTCTCTTGTTTGTTTACCTGCTGTTGGCAGCACAGTACGAAAGTTTCCTGCTGCCGCTTGCTGTAGTGCTTTCATTGCCGGTTGGTATATTCGGCGCCTTCTTTTTTCTGAAGGTGTTAGGACTTGAAAATAATATTTACGCGCAGGTGGCACTTGTCATGCTGGTAGGTCTTCTTGGTAAAAACGCTATTCTCATTGTTGAGTTTGCCGAACTGCAACGTGCGAAGGGGATCTCCATTTTACAGTCTGCTGTTGAGGGATCGGTAGCACGGCTGCGGCCCATATTAATGACTTCGTTTGCATTTGTTGCAGGTCTTATCCCGCTTTGTATCGCCAGCGGCGCCGGAGCAATGGGTAACCGTTCCATCGGAACTGCTTCTGCGGGGGGGATGCTGGCAGGTACCATATTCGGTGTTATTTTAATCCCTGGCTTATATGTTTTGTTTGCGGGAATGGGTAAAAAGAAAGCTCCGAAAGGAAAATTGCTTCATCATGATGAGCCTTTTACAGAAGAAATTGTTCACCAGGAAAATACGAATCATCGCAATGAAAATAATTAATATCCGGATCTTTTATATGATCCTTATCATCGCTATAATAACAGGTTGCAAAGCATATCAGCCTGTAGTAACACCGAATTTAAAAGACGCTCCCCTTGCTTTCCCGGTAACAGCAAAGGATAGCAACGGAATTGCCAACATACCATGGCGCGCATTCTTCAGTGATACATTATTAACATCATTGATCGATACCGCCTTGATGAACAATCAAAACCTGCTGATCGCCTGGCAAAGAATTGAAGCTGCCAAGGCAAGACTGTTGAAAAGCAAGGGTGCTTTATATCCAACTGTTAACGGTGCTGTTTCAGGAGGAGTGGATAAATACGGTAACTATACGATGACGGGTGTTGGAAATTTTGATACCAATCTGTCTCCGAACGTTGATGAGAAACAACGTGTTACCCAACCATTGGTGCAGGACTATTTCGTTGGTCTGCGTAGCAGTTGGGAAGTTGACATATGGGGTAAACTTAAAAGTGCAAGAAAAGCAGCTGCATCCAGATTACTGGCATCTGAAAAGGGGCGGCAGTTTATGGTTACTTCACTGGTGTCGGATATCGCATCCAGCTACTATAGCTTGCTTGCACTCGATAATCAGCTCAGGATCATTCAGCGTAATATAAAATATCAGCAGGATGCGCTGGAGATAGTAAAGGTGATGCAGCAGGCTGGTCGCGGTACTTCGCTGGCTGTTCAGCAGTTCCAGGCACAGTTGTATAATACGCAGAGTTATGAGTTTACCACAAGGCAGCGGGTGGTTGATATTGAAAGCCATATCAATATTTTGCTTGGGCGCTATCCGCAGCCTATTGCACGTGATAGCCATACACTGGTCAAACCCTTGCCGGTTATTATAAACGCGGGCATCCCTTCTGAAATGGTATCCAGAAGACCTGATGTCCAGGAGAATGAATGGGAACTGCATGCGGCAAAAATGGATGTCGCATCGGCAAAAGCAGCAGCTATGCCATCATTGACACTGACTCCTTATTTTGGATTAAGTGCATTTAAGGGTAGCTTACTTTTTAGTGCAGCTTCAATTACCTATGGTATCATTGGTGGGTTAACTGCCCCTGTTTTTAACAAGAAAGAAGTACAGGGAAATTATCAGCTTGCGGGCACTGTGCAAAAAGAGGCATTTCACAGGTATCAGCAATCACTGCTCAATAGCTTTAGCGAGGTATATGTTGGTTTGAATGATATTGACAATAAACGTAAGGTGGAAAAATTAAAAGAAATGGAGGTAAATGAATTGCAGCAAGGCGTAACTACTGCCAATGAGCTGTATGTTGCCGGATATGCATCTTATCTTGAAGTGATCACAGCCCAGAAAAGTGTTTTGCAGGCTGAGTTTGAGTTGAATGATACAAAGAAAGATGTATGGGTTGCGTTGGTGCAATTGTATCGTTCATTGGGAGGTGGGTGGAAGTAAATTTGTACATTTATTATGTTATCCATTTCATAGTTGTTAGTGAACACTATCATGAAGAAGTTACTATTCATAACTGTATGTTGCTTAACCATCACCAGTTCTTTTGGTCAATCCAAACGTTTTGTATCCGTATATCTGGAAACTCAGTTGAATACGACACTCCATGACATTGTAAAACAAAATAATCCATGGGGGATTGGACTGGGGCTACAGGCATTCTTTAACACAGGAGATAAACTCAAACTTACTTTTGATATTACTAAGGACGAATATTTGGCCGATGATAAAGTACTGAGTGTGCGAAATGGATCCGGCATACCGCGTGTAAATGAAATGAATAATATATTGGCTGGCATATCCTATCATCCCATTCCTGCTGTTTATTTCTCTTTTGTGTCAGGAGCAAGTTTTATAAATAATCAGACATTACTGGCTATTAAACCCTCATTGGGAATATATTTTTCGGAAAACAGGCGATGGATGGGGAAGCTCTCCTACATTAACGTATATGATCGTGATAAAGTAACGAAACAGGATTTTGGGTCAGTAAGTTTCTCGTTGGGTATGCGGTTATTTTAGGATGGGCTATACCTGGACCTTTTGTAAAGGCGATTATTCAACGATAGCCGGAATCATATTTTTATTCTTCATCCGTTTTAGTATAAGGAAAAAGATAATGACAAATAGTATCCCCAGTACCGCTTCTGTAGTAAGCATATACCTGCTGCCAAATTTATCATGTGTCCACCCATTAAAGGTTGTCATATATACCACGGGTATATTACCCAAAGATGACATCAGGGAATATTTTGTGGCCACTTGCTTTTTACCGATCACGAAGAATATTGCAGCGCTAAAGGCCGCATAGATTAATCCCGTACAAAATCCATAACTAAGTACACCGGCAATATACATTGCGGGGTGATAGGGCAGTACTGCTATTAAAACAGTAACCAATGCACAAAGAACCCCGCTACCCAGGTAGGTATTTAAAGCACCCCACCGATCTGCCATAAAACCACCTGCTATACAGCCCACGGCACTTACGCCACCGCATAGTAAGCCGGTAACAAGGGCAACGGTATTGGCATCTGTTTCCCAGTCTTTTGCTACCGCCGACCATAAATTGGCCATAGCACCGGTACCAATGGGCATCAGAAAGAGTATTATAGCAAATACTGCTACTGGTAATTTTATCATCGATAAAATATCTTTGCCCATTACTTTTATTTCGTGCATAATTGTTTTTTCTTTCTGTGACGAGATGTCTTTAACTAAAAGCATGACCAATGCGAATAATATAGATGCCGCACACAATACAATACCTGCCAAAGTGAGGTTGTAATGGGTGGCAAGCCATAAGCCGGCACCACCTCCGATGCCGGTACCCGCAAGGCTTCCTGCCTGGTACCATCCGGAAGCTTCACCCTTTTTATTTTCCCTGATCCGCTTGGCCACAAAACCATTGATGGGTAACAAGGTAATGGTAGCTGCTACCTGCGATACAAATACAATGATGGAAAGTAAAGTGGCACCTTTTAATGTAAACGGAATATAACAAAGCAGTAATAAAGAAGCAATAGAGGCCAATAAGCTGAGCCAATACCACTTTTTCAAGCTGAGTGATAGATCTACTATAGGCCCCCAGGCAAAACGCCATAAGTTGGCCGAAAGCCCAATGGCAACGATGCCTGCAGTGAGTGCCACCGGGAACCCGTTTTGTGTAAGCAGAAACGGCAGCGCCACCGTTACAAAGCCCTGGCTGATACCCATGGGCAGGATGAGAAAAAATATGTAAACGGGTTTTGTATATTCCTGTTGCATTGGTTTTGAGTAAGTTATTTTGGAATGCTTGCCCGCAAAACAAGATAGGAAATTAATGAGTCCAGCAGTGTGTTGAGTTAAACAAAAAAGCCTATAAGTCAATGACTTAAAGGCTTTTTTAGTCGGGAAAACAGTTAAAGCCACTCGCTGTATATCAATCAGTTATAGACGTTTAAAAATCACTCCCTATTTGGCCCCAAGTGTTTTGAGCTTAATAGGCATCATTAAAAAGAAAATGTAAAATGGTTTTGTAAATGACCGTTGTATTATTCGATTCTTAATGTAATTTTCTGGTATGTTCAGCTAACCTGATAATTTTTCCATCTTTAATCTGCAAATCATTGATAATGGATATGGAATCTTTCACACCTGCTTTGGTTTCCCAACTTTGCTTATACCAAAGCGTAACCCATTCTTCGCTTTTATCTTTCGAAATAACAGATTCGAAATCACTCATTATCACTTTTACGGTTTTATAATCGTTCCATCCCGAAGTAAACATTGCCTTTAAACTATCGTTAGGCATTTTTTTATCCAACGCATCAAATTGTAGCCTAATGGAGTCGCCAAAATATTTCAATGACTCATCCATTTTTCCTTGTTCCCATGCCTTTAAAGCATTTAATGCAATCTCTGTATTTGCCGTATTGCCTATCTCCCAATTATCTGGATGATCAATGGGATACGCATATTTGACTGCACCTGTGACAGTTGTTTCTTTTTTATCACTTGCTTTTTCTGTGCAACCAATTAAACTGGCTGAGATTAAGGCAAATGATAATGCGCCTGCTAGAATTAATCTTTGTGTTTTCATTTTCTTTAGTTTATTTTTTTAAATGTTTGCTGTTTTTTTATTTTTAATTAAAACCATGATAAGATAGATTGCAGAAAATGCGCCAATAAAAATGCACAGTCCAATAAATTTTTGGGCCAAAAGCGGTTTCGATATAGGTGTAAATTCCACCACTTTTGCTGGTCCTGCTACCAAGCTCGGCCAAGCATGTCTAGTCCTAAAATAGCTTTACAGCAATCCCACTAGGATGACTGAAAAGAAAAAGCAAAAAAACCAACCGAGCCCGCTTAGCAATGTTCCATGGAAGCGGCGCAGTAAAGAAGAAATGGAGTTAATCGTTGGCCAGATCCAATCGGGATCAATCTCGATTTGGGGTGCATGCAAGAAGCATGGCCTCAACCGGAACACTTTAAAACTTTGGATGACTCGCTTAAGAGTTGGAAGTTTGACGGACAAAACTCTCTCCACAGTGTTATCGAGTAAGGAAGAAGATAAAAAAGCTCTGGAACTCAAACAGCAGATCAGGCAGCTGGAAAAGGCGTTGGAGTATGCTAACCTCAAGATTCTCGGTTTGGAAACAATGATCAAAGTAACCGAGGAAGACCTTCAAATCAAGATCAAAAAAAAGCCTGGTACCAAACGGTCAAAAGAATAAAGCAAGCCTATCCCACTATGGGCCTGGAGAAGCTATGCGGACTGTTTGGTGTAACGCGGCAGGCATATTACGAAGCATATAATTACGAGAGGAAAACAAGTATCGCTCACATGATAGTGTTGCGGTTGGTTAAAGATTTACGAGACACAATGCCAATGCTCGGAACAAGAAAACTTCTTTTTAAGATTGAACCGATGCTAAAAGATCACGGTATCAAGATGGGACGCGATCAACTTTTTGATCTATTGCGTTTCCATGGAATGCTTATCCGGCGCAGGAAACGGAGCATTGTTACAACAGATTCTTTCCATTGGTTGAAGAAATATCCGAACCTTGTTGAAGATGAATCAGTGTGTGCATCGGAACAGGTTTGGGTATCGGATATCACTTACATCAAAACGATTGAAGGTTACAGTTACCTATCGCTAATCACTGATGCCTACTCTCGAAAAATTGTTGGTTATTGTTTGCATCCAACGTTAGAAAGTGCAGGATGTATCGAAGCTCTTAACATGGCGTTATCTAATCGGCTGTTTATTGATAGAGTACTGATACATCACTCAGACAGAGGTGTACAATATTGTTCAAGTAGCTATGTGGATATACTTATGGACAATGGTGTCGGAATTAGTATGACTCAAAACGGAAGCCCATATGAAAATGCACTGGCGGAGCGAATGAACGGAATTATCAAATCAGAATTCATTCCAAGAAAACTCTTCCGCAATCACGACGAAGCAAGGGAAGCAATTGACAGTATAATAGCGGCCTACAACGGTCAAAGGCCACATGCCAGCTTGAATTATTTAACACCAGAGGTAGCACATACAGCAGAGGGAACGATCCCTAAGCGGTGGAAGAAATACAAAAGATCAACTGAATCAATAGAAACGTAATTTAGTGTAAAGAAAATACCAGGATTATCTACTAACAGTGTAAGGTTTTTTCAGGACGAGTCAGCATAATGCACAATCCAGTTAAGTTGACCTACCTAAACCGAAGCAAATTGACCTACCTTTTAGCTGGCGAAGATTTGAATATTCATTGGTCAAATAATTAGTGATCATAGAAGTAATTTATAAATGCTTCGGCACTCTGCAGCAGTACAAATTTACAAACAGCAATTGCATTTTCCTTCCGTTAATTGCTTTTCTATTCATCCTCTTTACTATCAATACATTAAAAGCAATACAGGTGCTTTAATTCAATTGCAATGCGTCAATGAGTGATCTGTATGGTCAAATATTATTGTTGTTGCCAGGTAAGAATGTGAAGGAGATTTGATCTATCTAAAAGGGGGTCAGTTTCGATCGGTTTACTATGGTCAGTTTAACCCGGTAAGGGCTGTAACATCAAATCCGGAACGAGGGGGTCAATGAAATCGGATTTTGCAATATATGATAAATAATAAACCTAACACAAAAGTGCCAATACAGAACCAGTGTAGTATTTTCGGTACAGCATAATTCTTTCCTAATAATAGTCCGTCAGAGATAATAGAAGGGAAAAATAGTAGAAAGGTAGCTATTGCAAATGAAAGCATACAACCTGTAATTAGTATTAATTGAAAGGCCGAAAAGCTTTTTATTTTACGGAATCTAGAATCTGGTATTTTCCGGTCGTCTTCATGATAAAAAATTTGTTGGAGAATACTAAGTTCGATTAGACGAAGCATATCATTTTTGCCCGGTTGTGTTCCATCTTCTGCTAATTTCTCTTCATGAAAAGTTGCAAGCGATATTGGCAGGAAAAAGTTTCCTTTACCTCTTCTTGATGCTATGTAAGTTTTAAGAATGCTGCTTTTACCCGATCCATAGGGTCCTGTTAGAGCCACATTAAAAATTCCATATTTTTTTCTATTTTCTATCGCCCAATCTAGTGCGTCAAGATATTCTTCAACATTTTCTGCTTTATCATTTGCTGATAAGGATGTGTAAGGCAAATCACGCAAGACTGGCTTTGTCAACTCAGCTTCGAGTTGTTGCAACCAGAAAATTACTTTTGATAACCTTGGGCGAATTTTTTCTTTGATCCCCATTTAATACCTATTTGTGCGAACGGAAATGCGTCCGCGGTGAATGATTAAGGATAGTTAGATTTTTATGAGGGGAGGAAGTTCAAATTAAGGTATTAATTGTGAAGTAGGGAAAACCTTGCCATAATATTAATCTGGCACCCACTTGCGCGTGGCCGCAACCCCCAAACCTCAATTCCCAAAAGGGCGCAGCTTTTTGAAATAATTAGATTTTAATTAAATCCCTGACAGTCACCTATTTAAGCCATTTTCGTGAGTCACAAAGAATATGCCGCCGGGATCAGATATAATGACTGAAGATTTTTCTGATATGCTCTGACTTCAATCTTTGTATCCGGAGATAGAAACTTAATAATATGATCGATTACAAAGCGTTCAATTGGTGACTCTGATTTTACATAATCGTAAAAATTATTACTAACTGGGTTACCAAGACCAATTAAATAATGGAAAATGTATAAAAGGTCCAAAGGGGGAATGGCAGACCAACTGTAAAGGAAATAGCAATCCCGGAATTTGCAAGTTTATACTGATTAGGATCAAATTACTCATTCTGATCAAAAATACTAATATATTTAGTAAACAATGAGTCAAATGAAACCAGACGAACAAGCAAAGGAAAAAGCAGCAGCGGATCTGTCACTGACCCAGGAAATACTCGACTGTGTTTGTAAGGACACTTCAGAGGCTATAGAGATTCTGAAAAAAACAGTAAAGGAAAGAAATATCAGGCTGGTGTTTGGCGTAGCGATAATCGAACGGCTTCAAAACGGAACAGAAGGACTACGGGTTCTATTTAAAGAATATGTGTACAACCACCGTCGTTTTGACTTTTCCATTGGCATCGTATTGCGGAGTCTGTTGCTGGACTACATGATCATGTTAAATGTACTGGAAATAATTGACCGCGATAACATACTCGATGAAGAAAAAATAAAAGAGCTTGATGACTTCTGTTTACGGATGTTAAGTGACAGCGCTATATATGCGTTGAAATATTTCCAAGCTAACAGTGACTCATTGTTCGGTGAAAAAAAGAAATCGATCCTTTCACAGTTAGTTCAGAATCATCCGTTTTGTTTTGAGCCTTATGCCAACGATGGATCAATACCCGTACTCAAGATCAACAAATCATATTCCCAGGTCGAGTTGGTAAAACGTCTTAAAAATTCACCAAAATACAAGCACCTTTCAAGAAAAGAAGATTGGTACATGTATTACTCGAAGTACGATCATTTTGGCGCCATGTACCTGGGTCTTTCAGCACAACATATTTCAAAACAATTTGACAATATGTGTTCTGCCATACGGGAACTACCTTATTCACTGGTCCTGATGGTAACCTATCTGCGTACCGGCTTTCCCGCGAACGAATTATTGGAAAAACACCAGAACAAATGTTTACACATCATACACAAAATTGAAAAAAATGGAGAATGAAATTAACCTGTTGAAACAGAGTCAAGATCTTTGAAGGTTTTTTGAATGAACCCAACAAACTTATTTTCATTTTCTACGTTCATGTAAAATCCAATTCAATTGACCACCTGAGGCCAATTGAAACTGCATCCCGGCGCAATATGGAACAGACACAGTTCCATAATAAATCATCACACAGATAACTATTTATCTCGTGACATCATTTTTTCTTGCGCCTTCATCATATCTGATCCAATCAAAAAGTTATTTGTTTTTGCATACAACATAGTACTTTCTATCTTCTCATGCCCCATCATTTCTTTTATTGATGTAATCGGAACTCCATGGTGAAGTGTCACAGTTGTAGCAAAGGTGTGGCGAGCCATATAAAAATTTAGTGGCATTCCTATTTCGCATATTTCACTAATGAGCTTGAGATTGCTGTTTAAATCCTTATTGGTAACTGGAGGAAATGAGCTGAACCTACTCATTTCACTTTTTGATGGGTTGTATTTATCGATCAACTCAATCGCAGGTTTCAGAAGCGGAACAGTAGCTGTTATAATGCTTTTTGCCCGCGTATACTTAAGCCATACTAATCCATCATTATCAGTATAAATCTGATGAGGTTTCAGGTTTTGCAAATCGAACGGTGCCATTCCTGTATAACAGCTAAATAAAAATAGATCCCGGACAAGATCTAACATTGGATTTTGTAACCTTTTGGAGGTTAGTGCACGTATTTGTTCCCACGTAAGTACCTTACTTTCGAAACGTTTTTTACATAGTTTGAAGGAGCCAAACACATTCCGCTCCATATATTCCATTTCATATGCCCATTTAATGATCTTTTTAACACGCTCCAGATGCTTCATGCAGCCATTATTGGTACAGCGATCATTTGATTTAAGGGGATAGGTGAGTATAAACGTTTTCAGTTTATCGATAAAAGGGGATGTTAGTAATTTTAGCGGTATATCACCTGATTTGAACTGCTGCTTGCAAAACGCTTCAACATATGCGCGTGTGGCACCATAATTCTTCATACTTCCTGGCGACAGTTCTTTTTCATATTTGATAATGGCTTTATCGATCAATTCTAATAGCGTAAAGTTTTCGCTTTCTTTTCCTAAGTAAATATCTCGTACTTTTTCGACCGTTATCTCTACTTCCTGCAGTTTAAGATTGAGATATATCGTAAGTAGTCTTGTTCTAATACATTCAAAATGAATTCCAAGCTTAATAAGGTAATCTGACTTTTGTTTTGGCTTTCCTTTCCGTATGTCCCAATTATTCTTATCCATCCCTTTTTCAACACATATTTCTTTATTTTTTTGGCCTTTGATTTTTATACAGCAATAGACATTGTGGTCGCGGGTGATATTCCGGTTTTTCCTTGTGTAAAAGAGAATACTGATAGGTGGGTAGTTTGTCATCGTACAATGGTTTTAATGGTGCAGGAGGGTTAGCAAATGCAATAAAACCGATAGTTCGTGACTCCTTTACCTGGAAATACTCGTGAGAAGGCAGTAAAGATTACTCGTTGGCTATGATTAAAGTAAACTCAGGCAGCTGAAGGTGAATGAATTGTGTACTCAGTTTGTTGCTCGTGCTTTTACTCGCAAAAATTAGGAAAATGAGTAAATATTACGACATTTTATAAAATTTAAGAGCCTCTAAATCAATGACTTAGAGGCTCTTTTTAGTCGGGAAGACAGGATTCGAACCTGCGACCCCCTGGTCCCAAACCAGGTGCGCTACCGGCCTGCGCTACTTCCCGAACTTTGCTTGTCCACCTACTACGCCAAGGCTACGGTGGATAAGAGCGGTGAGGGAGGGATTCGAACCCTCGGTACAGTTTAACCCGTACGGCAGTTTAGCAAACTACTGGTTTGAGCCGCTCACCCACCTCACCAAGTCCCTTCGTAAAGGGGTGCAAAAATATACTTTGAAAACTTAAATGCCAAAAATGAATGAGGGTTTCCCAAAATAATTTGAAATTAGAAGGAATAATGCCACTGAAACACAGAAGCACTGAATTTTTGGTTTCAGTGCTTCTGCGTTTCAGTGGCAAATCTCGTATTACATCGCAGCTAACTGCACTTTCTGCGTCAGCTCCATAACGTTTTCGCGGAAAATAGAATCTGTATCCATCAGGTCCTTAACGGTTTGGCAGGAGTGGATCACTGTTGTGTGGTCACGTCCGCCAAAATGTTCGCCAATGGTTTTCAGGGAGTTCTTGGTAAATGCCTTGGCGAGATACATCGTGATCTGCCTGGCCTGTACGATCTCCCTTTTACGGGTCTTCTGCAATAGTTTATCGTAAGAAACATCAAAGTATTCACAAACCATTTTCTGTATCGCATCGATCGTGATCTCCTTACTGCTGGTTTTCACAAAATTGCGCAATACTTTCTTGGCCAGTTCTACATCTATATCTTTCTTATTCAGTGATGACTGTGCCAATAAAGAAATCAGCGCACCTTCCAGCTCACGTACATTGGTATTAATATTATATGCCACATACTTCACCACTTCTTTCGGCATATCCAAACCATCGTTCTTCATTTTCTTTTCAAGGATCTCTATGCGCATCTCATAATCAGGGATCTGAAGATCTGCACTTAATCCCCAACGGAAACGGCTCAGTAATCTTTCCTGCATTCCGTCAAGATCTTTCGGTGGTTTGTCAGAAGTCAGTACCAATTGTTTACCGCTCTGGTGCAGGTGATTGAAAATAGCAAAGAACGCATCCTGGCTTTTTTCTGCACGGCTAAAGAACTGAACATCATCGATGATCAATACATCTATTAACTGGTAAAAATGGATAAAGTCATTGATCGCATTGTTACGGCTATGATCCTGGAACTGGTTAATGAACTTTTCACTGCTCACATACAATACAACCTTGCCCGGGTGCATTCTTTTTACCTCATTTCCAATGGATTGTGCCAGGTGCGTCTTTCCAAGACCAACTCCGCCATAAATAACCAGCGGATTGAACGAATTTGCCCCTGGTTTTTCAGCCACCGTTTTACCGGCACGGCGGGCCACCCTGTTGCTATCACCTTCTACAAAAGAATCGAAGGTATACATATGGTTCAGCTGCGGGTCGATCTGCATTTTCTTCAAGCCCGGAATAACAAATGGATTCTTTACCGGGTTATCAATAACCAATGGAAAATTCATCTCATTGTTATTGTATGTTTTCATGTTGCTCGCAGGAACATCCATTGAACCATTACGGCCATTGGTGTTACCACTATCTACCATGATCCGGTATTCAAGTCTTGCTTCTTTGCCCATTTCACGTTTCAGTGTTTTGGCAAGAAGGTTAACATAATGCTCTTCAAGGTATTCGTAGAAAAATTGGCTGGGTACCTGAATCATTAAAACGTTGCCTTTTAACTCAACAGGACTAATCGGTTCAAACCATGTTTTAAAATGTTGCCATTCTACAATGTCCTTGATGATGTTTAAGCAATTACTCCAGACAGATTCAGCATTTTTCGCCATACAAAAAAGAAATATTATAATGAGTTACTATTCTATATCTAAGCCTTCAAGTTATCCTATTTTCTCCACATGTGGATAAGTAATAAAAAATAATTTGGGGTTGCGAATATGTATGTTTTATGTTGAAAAAAAAATTTTTTATTCCCTTGTTTTTTTCCCTATGACCACAGTATGGGCCTTTGAGAGATTTTTACGTCTGGAACCGGAAAAAGAATAGTCAAGTCTACCCAATTGGATACCTGCCCAACCCACCTGGTTTACCACAATATCTCCACCTTTCCTGTTAACATATTTTTTTGGCTCCTCAAAAAAGCGGTGCGTATGCCCTCCAATGATCAAATCAACATCATAAGATTCCCTGGCAATGATCTCATCACTGATCTTATCATCTGAATATTTATCTCCTAAATGGGAGAGGCAAATGATCATATCGCATCCCTCTTTCTTTAACAGGTCGGCTGTCTGATTCATCAGCATAACCGGATCACGATAAACAGTGTTGCCATATAAATTATCCGGTACCAATCCTTTCAATTCAATGCCAATTCCCAACACACCTATTTTGAGGTTCCCTTTTGTAAATATCTTATAGGGGATAAATTTTGATTCCATGGGTGTTCCTGTAAAATCATAGTTGGAGAGTATGATCGGAAAATTTGCATGCTGTAATTGCGTAGCAAAATTTTCAAGCCCTGCATCAAAATCATGATTGCCCATGGTACTGGCATCATATCCCATGCGGCTCATGGCTTTTATCTCCGGCTCACCTTTATATGCATTAAAATAGGGTGTACCCTGGAAGATATCACCTGCATCCAATAGTAAAACCTCCCCTCCTTCATTCCTGATCTGCTGGATAATGGCTGCACGTGCCGCTACACCTCCCAAACCCTGGTTCCGGCTGCCATCCATCGGGAAAGGATCCAGGCGGCTGTGCACATCATTGGTATGCAGAATGGTTAGCTTTGATACAGTTGCCGCATTTGCTTCCGTGGGAAGCAGGTTTGCCGCTGCCATAACCGTTCCGGCCATGGCTGTTTGCTTGATAAACTTCCTGCGGTTAATTGACATTGGTTACCCTGTTTTCAATTTTGGCCTCAACAGGTTTCCCCTGTTGTGTAAATATGGTGATATACTCTATTATAGCATCCCTGAAAACATAGCCTTTATTCTGTTGCGGAATACTGCGCAACATTTCGCAATTATCGCCGCCATTGGCTATATAGTCTGAATTGGCGATCGTGTAGGTAGCCTCTTCATTCAGCGGTTGACCATTGATCACAATATCAACTGCTTTCTTTTCTTTGATTCCCATCTTCAGTCCAGCTGAAACCGGCCATCCGCCATCTGCTGCAACTTTATCAAGAAATTTTTTGAGAACAGATCCTTTGAGTTCCTGTAATACCACCAGGTTATCGAAAGGCATGAGTTCATACACTTTGCCTACAGTAATATTTCCTTTGGCAATACCGGAACGTATGCCACCCTTATTCATAAAACCGGCATCTACTTTTTTTCCGAATTTTTTTTCAGCCATCGTACGCATACAATCCGCCATGAAATTGCCCAGCGCGCTTTCCGGTTGTTTGGTGATAAGGTTTTCATTGGTAAACCCGATCACACGGTTCATCGTTGCACTCATAGCACTGGCATACGGTTGCAGGAAGTTTGACATCCCCGTATCTGTTTGGATACTTTTTTGAATTTGGTACCCTGTATAATTTAATGTAACCGCCTGTTGGGGCGTTGAACAGCATATACTGAATAGAACGACAGTCAGAATCGAAAAAATGCTTCTGTTCATGATTAGCTTGAGTTGCCGCTGAAGATACAATTTTAATTAAACGGGCTGGATATTTCTTAGCCACTAAGCAGATTTTAATCCTACTTTTGAGGCACTCAAAAAAATGACCTTATGGCATATGAAATTACAGGTAAACTGGTAGCTAAGTTTGACATTGTACAACGTACAGAAACATTTAAAACGCGTGAATTTGTGATTGAAAAATCGGAAGACATTGGTGGCAGAGTGATTACCAATTACGTAAAGTTTCAATGTGTGCAGGATAAAACGGCCATGCCTGATAAATTCAACCTGGGTGATGATGTAAAAGTTCAGTTCAACATCAAGGGTACCAAATGGACCAAGGATGGTAAAGAGAATTATATTACCAATTTAGATGCCTGGCGAATGGAGGTTGTACGTATGGGACAATCAGAGAATGAGCCGGGCCAGGTGAATTATAATGATATGCCACCGCCTGCAGATATTGCCGACGATCTACCGTTTTAAAGATAGCAGGGATAAGGAGTAAGGGGTAAGGGATAAGTTAAAATACTTACTCCTTACCCCTTATCCCTTATCCCTTTTAAGCCCACATGCAAACAGATATACAATTAAAGCTCACTCCTTCCGAAGCAGCTGATGATACGATCATCCGGCAATATATTTCACGTTCGCTCGGGAAAGAAGAAACTGTTATTACAGGCTTCTATCGACTCAAACAATCCATTGATGCGCGCAGCAGTAAACAGGTATGGATCAACCTTACTGTAAAAGCATTTGTAGATGAGCCGTATCATACAAGAGATATAACACGGGTTATTTTCGGTGATGTAAGGAATGCTGCAAAAAAAGTGGTCATTGTAGGAGCGGGACCAGCCGGTCTTTTTGCCGCATTAAAATTGATCGAGGAAGGTATTCGCCCTATAGTGCTGGAAAGAGGAAAAGATGTGCGGGCCCGCAGGCGTGATCTTGCGATATTGAATAAAGAAGGGATCGTAGATCCGGAAAGCAATTATTGTTTTGGTGAAGGAGGAGCAGGAACGTATAGTGATGGTAAATTATATACCCGGAGTAGTAAACGGGGAGATATCAATCGCGTGCTCAATTTGTTTTGCCAGTTTGGGGCCGAAGAAAAAATAATATACGAGGCGCATCCGCATATCGGCACCAATAAGTTACCGCAGATCATCACCGCTATGCGGGAACAGATCATGGCAAGTGGCGGGATCTTCCTGTTTGAGAAAAAGGTGATCGATTTTATTATCGAAGAAAATATTTTTACAGCAGCTGTTACAGCAGATGGAGATACAATAGCTGCGGATGCGGCCATCATTGCAACGGGACATTCTGCCCGCGATATATTTTATCTCTTCAATGAAAAAAAATTACAGATATCGGCCAAGCCATTTGCTTTAGGCGTACGCATTGAGCATCCGCAAACATTGATAGATTCGATTCAGTATCACCATGTGAACAGGGGCGAAAATCTGCCACCTGCTTCTTATGGATTAGTAGAACAGGTAGACGATAGGGGTGTATTCAGCTTCTGTATGTGTCCCGGCGGTATTATTGCACCGGCTGCTACCAACCCCGGTGAACTGGTGGTGAACGGATGGAGCCCCAGTAAAAGAAACAATCCTTACGCAAACAGTGGGATGGTTGTGCAGGTAGAAGAAGCAGATGCGATTACCTATTTACAGCAGCAAAAAGAGAATGACCGGTCCCGGGTTAAACCGGGTGACCCACTTACTTTATTATATTTTCAGCAGGCCATTGAACGGGCAGCTTTTGATGCAGGTGGTGGCGGATTCAAAGCGCCTGCACAGCGGATGGCGGACCTTTGTAATAAAAAAATATCTGCGGATCTTCCGGGCTGCAGTTATTTACCCGGCATTACTTCAACCGACCTGCAAGCGGTTCTTCCCGGTTTTATTTACAAGAGTTTACAAAAAGGGTTTGTTGCTTTTGGAAAAAAAATGCGGGGTTACTATACCAATGACGCCGTGGTAGTGGCAACTGAAAGCAGAACATCTTCACCTGTACGTATTCCCAGAGATCCTATAACACTTGCACACCCACAGGTAGTTAATCTATATCCGTGTGGCGAAGGTGCAGGCTATGCAGGTGGAATCGTCAGCGCGGCCATGGACGGAGAAAAAGTAGCGCTCACAATAGCCCAAAAAATATCCTGACATCTAACATCTGCCATCTATCATCTAAAAAAGATGACAGAAATAGCAAATCTATACTCCCCCCCAGGAAATAGCCGCTATTTCTGCCGTAAACGATCCGCTGTGTAAGTAGACCGCTTATTTTTCTTTAACGGAGTAAACGTAAATTAAAATTTTGACACAGGGATACGGGAAAAACACCCTTTTTTTGGATATGACCCTGTTTTAAGATGATTACAATATCACAATCTCATTTTTTAGAGCATACATCACGATCCCTACTCTTGAAGAAACCTCCAGCTTCCGGAAGAGTGCATCACGGTATCCGTCTACCGTTCTTGGGCTCACACACATTTCGGCAGCAATCTCTTTCAAACTTTTTTCTGTACAGCTACAGCGTAGAAACAGTAGTTCCTGTTCATTCAGGAGGTGTTTTGGGTATTTATTGGTAAATATGTTTTGCGCGTTCGCAAGCTTATGCCATTGGTTGTAATAATAACCTGTTGTATAAACTTCCTGTAAGGCAATGGACAACTCGTCCGGCTCACTATCTTTTAGCAGGTAAGCCCTTGCTCCGTTTTTGATCATGCGTGTTACCACTGCTTCATGGCTATGCATACTTAGCCCGATCACTTTGATAGCGGGATGATGATCTTTTAGCCAGCGGGTAGTTTCCGCCCCATCCATAATGGGCATCGCAATATCTGCAAGTACAATATCGGGATGGGAATTTATTTGTAAGTAGTCAATAAGTTCCCGGCCATTGCCAGCCTGGAAGATCACTTTGAATGGCGGCATGATTCCCAGCAATGCCGCCAGGCTTTTCCGCAAAATCACATGGTCATCTATTAATGCGATCTTTATCATGTTTATTTATTTAGCAATATGGTAACTGTCGTGCCCTGTCCTTCCTCACTCTGTATATCCAATGTTGCTCCTGTCATGGAAACCCTTTGCTGCATACTGTTCAGCCCGATGCCATGATGAAAGCCCGGATCGCTGGGGTTAAATCCTTTCCCGTTATCTGCTATCACGATCTGTATATTGTTATCCTTTTGGGCAATAGATACTTTTATGGCTGTTGCAGCAGCATGCCGGATTATATTGTTGAGGGCCTCCTGTACAACACGATATAGCAGAATGGCAGCGCTCTTACTGATGGGAAGACTTTCTATAGCCGCATCGAAAGAAATGGCGAACATACCCGTTCGCTGTAATTGATCTACCTGGTAGCGGATGGCTGCTATAAGACCTGCATCGATAATGGCATCTGCATGGTATACAGTTCCCAGGTTCCTTAATTCGATGATGGCTTTTGCCACAAGATCTTTAATGGCCAGCAAACCCTCATTTGCCGATTGTTCGAGAGAAAGAATATTGAGATTGAGTTTGGCCAGGCTGAGTAATTGTCCAACATTATCATGGATCTCCCGGCTCACCGATTGAAAAGTGTGTTCCTGCATTTCCAGCACCGAGCGGAGCAACTCCTCCCGAAAGCGGCTTTCCATTAATTGCTCCTGCAGGATCATCTTCCTGCGCCGGCCCGCCAGTTTCAGCAAGGCTATAAAAAGCAGGATGCCAAAAAAACAAATAAATACGACCGATACCACGATCACGTTGAGAATGGTTGCTTCATTTTCGTTCATAAAAAAACGTGACCAGGTTTAATCCTTGATCACGTTTCGAAAATAGGGTTGCGGAGAGGGCCAAACAACAGTACTTATACGCAGTTTTTTGCGTAAAACTACTCACTTTCTTTTGCGCTTTTCCTGGAAAGCAGCAGTTTGTTCTCGAGTAAAGTATTGGTTTTGAAAGACGCCAGTTCCTTTTTTAATTTTTCTGCATCGCCACTGTTCCATCCGGGCGTAAGTGTCGATAGGTTGGGTTTGCCGGCATCTACCCAGCTTGTAAACCAGAAATCAGCGATCAGGTCGGCTGAATGAAGTAATTGTTCATTCACCGTTCCTTTTAAAGCAATACCAAAGGCCCGCGCAAATTCTGTTGTATAACTTTTCGATTCTTTACCCCTTCTTATCTGGATCCTGAATTTCTGGGCATCGGTGAATTTTGTGGTTACCTCTTTCTCTGCCTGCAGCATGATAGGTACCAATGCATAGCTTCTGCGTACTGCCTCCCAGATGGCCACATCGGGCTTTTTGAGATAAGTAGCTTTATGAGAAGAGTACAGGTTGAATTTATTCAGTTCCAGTTCCGGTATAGTAGATTCCCATAAACTATGTAATCCTTTCTGATCGGTCAATTGCCCATCATAATTAACGGTTGTATGTAAAGGGACATTGGCATCACCAATATAGTGGGAAAGATCGGCGGCATAAAATAAGATGCTGTCTTTATTCCCGCTTTTGAAAGCCTGGGTTAGCTTTCCCTTCATATATAGTACATGGTAAGGAACATAGCCGTATTTCAATAAGCTGTCCTTTGAATATATTTTTACGGCAGCCTGCCAGTCAAGCGGCATTTTGTTTGCAGCGTTATCACCATACATCTCGAAATCGATAAAATGTTTGGATGCTTCTGTGGTATCCCTGTTACGGCGGATGTCGGCACGGGGCGCACTGTCTACCAGGTAATCCATATGCTGATAAAAGAAGGGAACCATTGCCTCCGGTAATTCATATATAGACAATTGCGCCACACTTCTGTGAACCAGGAAGCCCCAACTGGCGGAAACGGTCATAACAACCGCAAGAATAATCATTACCCTGAAACGTTTAATGAGCAGCATATAGAAGAAAGTTTATGAGAATTGCGGCAAATGTATGATTTTAGTCTGCCAGCCCTGTAATATTTAGGTGAACCTGGCTACTAATCCGCCGGGGAGTAAAAAAGTATTTTAAAACCCAACGGAACCTTACTTTTGATTGTTGCCGAATGACCCTTTAACCAAACTATTATGAGCAAAATCCTGGAACTGCAAAACCTCAAAAAGTATTACGCTACACAGAAAGCGGTAGAAGACATGAGTTTTTCTATCGAACGTGGCAGCATCTTTGGTCTCTTAGGACCCAATGGAGCCGGAAAAACCACCCTGCTTCGCATGATCACCGGTATCTTTTTCCCCGACAGCGGGAACATCATTTTTGACGGGAAAGAATTTGATCCGTTAAATGATATTATCAAGATCGGCTATATGCCCGAAGAAAGGGGTCTGTATAAAAAAATGAAGATCGGGGAGCAGGCGCTTTACCTGGCACAGTTAAAAGGACTGAGCAGGGCAGAAGCGATGACGAAAGTTAAATTCTGGTTCAAGAAACTGGAAATGGAAAGCTGGTGGAATAAAAAAGTAGAGGACCTGAGTAAAGGGATGAGCCAGAAGCTCCAGTTTGTGATCACTGTTTTACATGAGCCCAAACTCATCATACTCGATGAACCCTTCAGTGGTCTCGATCCATTGAATGCCAACCTGATCAAAGATGAAATTTACGGACTGGCACAACGTGGCAGCACCATTATATTCAGCACCCACAGGATGGAACAGGTAGAAGAGATCTGTAACCATATTATCCTGATGAACCTGGGTCAGAAAGTTTTAGACGGAACGGTAAACGAGGTTAAACAGCAGTTCAAAGAAAATAAATTCAGCATCAAACTGGCGGATGTACCAGGTGTGATCAATGCACCATCTTTTTCTGTAACAGAACAGAAAGATAATGCGCTCACCGTAAAAATAAATGAAGGCTTTAAAAGCAATGATGTATTGCAGCACTTTCTGCAAAGTGGTGCAACCATTGAATCTTATAATGAGATACTGCCTTCACTAAATGATATTTTTATTAACATAGTGGAAGGCACAAGAGCAAAGACCCGCGCTTTCCAGCCAACGGAAGTGTAATGGAAAAATAATCCGCCAATCCGCCATCCGTTAATTCGCTAATCAAACACAAAACATTGTATGAATAAAATACTCTTAGTAGCCCGCCGCGAATTTTTATCGCGCGTGCAGAAAAAAACCTTCCTGCTTACAACCATCGGGTTGCCGCTGATCATATTTGCTTTCTATGCCCTGATGATCTACTTCCAGGTGAAGTCGACAGACAATTTCCATGTGGCAGTATCTGATCAATCCAATGTATTCAATGGTAACATCACCGATAAGGACGGAGAAGTTATTTTTGATTTTGTGAAAGATGATACGGCAAAGCTGAAAAAAGACCTTGATGCAAAAAAGTATGATGCCTACTTAATTGTTCCATCTACATTTACACTGGAAGGTAAAGATTCATTATTGTTCCGCTCTGCAAAGGCGATGGGCATGATGACACGTGAGAAGATCCAGAAGCGGATTAATAAAGCGCTGGAAGAAAAAAGGTTACTGTCATTAAATATAACAAAATCGCAGCTCGACAGTTTGCAGGATCGCAAACAACTGATCAAGTATTCTTCCGCATCCGGTAAAGATGAGAACAATGCAAAAGTGGGTATCAGTTATGCAGTAGGAATGATATCAGGATTGCTGATCTACTTTATCCTCTTTATTTATGGGACCATGGTAATGAGGGGAGTGATGGAAGAAAAAGTAAGTCGTATTGCCGAAGTGATCATCAGTAGTGTGAAGCCGTTCCAGTTAATGCTGGGAAAGATCTCGGGTATTGGTGCGGTGGGGTTAATTCAGTTCCTGATATGGGTGGTATTGGTATTCGGACTTCAATTTTTGTTACCTGTAATATTCCCTCAACTGGCGGATCATGCACAGGCGGTTCAACCGGCCGGAATGCAGGCTGCACAGGCGGCAAAGAGCAGTGGAGTGATGAGTGCGTTGGCTGAAGGAATGAGCCAGGTAAACTTTCCATTAATCATTGGCTGTTTTGTATTTTACTTTTTGGGTGGTTACTTTTTATACTCTTCTTTGTTTGCCGCTGTGGGCAGTGCGGTTAATGAAGATCCACAGGATGCACAGAGTTTATTATTCCCTATTATGATGCCGATCATTTTTGCCATGGTTATTATGACCAAAGCCGTTAATGACCCTAATAGTGCATTAGCTGTTTTTGGAAGTATATTCCCATTAACATCCCCCATCGTAATGATGGCGAGGATCGCACATGGTATACCGGACGGTGTAACGTATTTCCAATTGGCCGCAAGTATGATCTCGCTCGTACTGGGGTTCCTGGGTACTACCTGGCTGGCAGGAAAGATATACAGGGTGGGTATTTTGATGTATGGGAAGAAACCAAGCTGGAAAGAGATGATTAAGTGGGCCTTTAGGAAAAGTTAAATATTTTATTTGCCACTGAAGCACAGAAGCACTGAATTTTTTCGGTGCTTTTGTGTTTTAAATTGCAGGCAATAAATGAGGGCTATAAGGCGTTACAATACACAGACCTGCAAAATGATTAAATGGATCACTGTTCTCATATGGCTCTTCATCTTTAAAACGTCAGGCGCGCAGCAACCCCCATCCAATTGTAAGGTCCTCACTTCCTATGGTACAGATGGGCGGGCTATTAAGTATATCGCTCCTCAAACGATCGATAGTACCGCTACTGAGAAAAGTATGATATCGGTTCAGACAACACCTACTTACAGTTATATAAATATTACATCTCTCTCTAGCACAGGCGCAAAAAAGCTGGAGGGGGACCTGGTTGTCAGGTTCGCAGATAATTCAGCAATCAATGTTCCGCTCAGTACCTGTAATAATGTAACGATCAAAAATGTGGCCGGGTTCACCTGCACTTATATCATTCTTGACAAATATATTTCTGCCCTTCAAACCAAAGTGGTTACCCATGTTGTTTACAGGATGAATGACAATACTTTCAAAGCGATTGACATGAAAGTGTATAGCTCCCTTTTGAAAAATGCCATTATCTGTTTGGCACCAGTTGTTTATTGATATTTTTCTGTGCTTCTGTGTTTCAGTGGCATTTTAAATGTATTTATCGCTATTTTAGGGATTCTTATCTAAACCACTGCTATGAATACAAGAATCTCTTTTTTTTGCTGCATTGTTATATTATGCCTGTCAAACGCTGTAACAGCGCAGGAGAAACCTGAGTGGAACAAGGTCTTTACACAGATCAACCAGGAGGTGCTTGATCATTCAAAAGCGTATAGTACGCTTAAAGAAGCTACAGAAACCATCGGGCATCGCCTCACCGGTTCAGCCAATGGCGCAAAGGCAGAAGAGTATGCGTTCAAGTTATTGAAATCTTATGGATTTACAGATGTTCGTTACCAACCCTTTTCAGTTGAAAGCTGGAGCCGCGATAAACTTTCAGTAGTGATCGGTGAGCAGAATAACATGCAGCCCATAAAAGCAGTAACCCTTGCCCATTCGCCGGTAAAGGCAGATGTTAATTTAGAAGTTGTTGACATGGGTAATGGCCTCGAAGAAGACTACGCAAATAATGATAAGGTACAGGGAAAGATAGCACTGGTATTCCTTGGTGTTTTACCTGGTTCAAAACCAGGTACAGGAACACTTCACCGTTCAGAAAAAACAGCGATCGCTACAAAGCATGGTGCAAAAGGCATTATCATCATCAATACCCCTCCGGGTGGCATATTATTAACCGGTACTGCATCGGTTACCGGTAAGCTGATACCTATTCCGGCGGTTTGTGTAGGAAGAGAAGACGGACTTCAATTGAAAGAAAAGCTCGCAGCAGGTAAACTATACAGTCATATCACCATGACCAATTTCTCAGGTATGATCAAGGCGAGAAATGTGATCGCAACCATTAAAGGCAAAACATTGCCGAAAGAAAAAGTGGTGGTAGGGGGTCACCTGGATAGCTGGGACCTGGCAACAGGCGCCATCGATAACGGTATCGGATCATTTGCTGTGTTAGATATGGCAAGGACCTTTCAAAAATTACATCTCCAGCCCGAAAGAACTGTTGAGTTTGTGATGTTCATGGGAGAAGAAGAAGGATTGCTGGGATCAAAAGCCTATGTTGATTATGCAGTGAAAGATAAAAGCATCGATCAGCTACGTTATATGCTGAACTATGATATGACGAATGATCCAAAAGGGTATTCAACCACAGCAGAAGAAAGTGAACCATTGTTCAAAGCCATTGGAAATATTGCGCACACGCTTGATACCAGCTTTAAAAATATATTCCGCAACGGAGCGGGGCTGCATAGTGATCACCAGCCATTCATGTTAAACGGTGTTCCTACCGGTGGCGGTGCAGGCGGCGGTTTACCAAAGAATGCAGGCCCATGTTACCATGCAGATTGCGATAATTTCAGCCTGGTAGATGAAGCGGGTATGAGAAATACGGTACGCTTCAGTGCCATGTTACTATATGGTATTGCCGATTCGAAAGAAATAAAGGCAAAACATTTTACAGATGAGGAAACCAAGCAATTTCTGTTGAAGAATAAACTGAAAGAACCTTTGCAGATTGCCGGTGAGTGGAGATGGAAGGATTAATAGGATTCAATCACTTCAATTGAAACCAATCCATTATCATAATCGGTATAGGTTGGGCAGTCGACACACCACTTGGGTTTTACCCACTTAATAAATTCGGCATCGTAGCGAACCTTTCCGATGGTGAAGGAGATGATCTCACCTTTTTGATAATCGCTGGCATAGGTAATTCTGCGGGTAATATTCTGGGCACCATTGGCGGTTACTATGTCAATATATTCCTGTTGGGAATTGCCGCCCTCGTTTTCAGTTGTTTTACTATTTGTTTCACTGACAGATTTGATCTTGCGGTAACGATAGCTTGAAGCAAGGCGTAGACCCAGTGCCTTCCAGTTATCAGGTAAAACATGGTGAGAACTGGCCAGGAAACTTACTTTAATCACCACTTCTTCCGGGTTTGAATAAACATAGAATTTGCCATCCGACATACTATAACGGATGCAATGCGTTGCTGAATCAGCACCTGTTGCTTTTAATACACAAATGCCTTTGTTTTCGATCTCTCCATTCTTTGTAGCGGCAATAGTAATATCGAACGGCAATTTAGCGAGTGCACTTTGGGCCGCACATACGGCTACAGTCATAGTGAATAATAGAAAAGGACCGATGATCTTTAGGATAACTTTCATTAAATAACCTTCATTGCTAACAAATACATTACAAACAAGGTTGATCAATGGATATTGGGGAGAACAATATAGATTTTTTTTCTCTCTATGAGGTGTATTTTCGCATAATCCTACCTATCTATTAGTATATCAATTTATTATGTAGTATGATATTGTTTTATAAAGTAGCTAAATAGCTATTTTGCATCTTTGCGTTTTACTACATTCGTCACTAAGAAAATCGGTTGTTCCGCCAATTATTTTCGCAGAACCGGTGCCAGAACGGCTACATCATTGTGGCAATGGTGCCCATCGTTTCTGTATCTCCGCCGATATAAGAACGGTAATCGCCCCCGTTAGTATCCCCGCACCCACGTCTACCGGAAAGTGTTGCGCAAGATAGATCCTTGAATAGCCAACCATTGCCGCATAAAAAAATCCAACCGGAACCATCCACCATCTTTTTACCAGCATACAGGCCAGGAGAAAAATAGTGAAGGCAGTACCTGTATGTCCCGAAGGAAAACTGTTTACTGTATGTAACTCAACACCCTGTACAGTATGTATCAGGCTCATATCAATAAGCCCGAATGTAGGGCGCGGTTCATCGGGAAATAATAAATTCTTTGTGCCCTGCGTGATCAGTGTAGAGATAAGGATGGCGGCTATGATCAGCGGTATATATCTTACCCGGTAAATAAAAATGAGGATCACTACAGGTACCCAAACAATCCCATCACCTAAAAGCGTCCAGTATCTAAATAATTGATCAGCTGCCGGGCCAAGGTCAGTATTCATGTAAAGAAAGAAAGCATGCCTGCCCGAGATCCAGCTTCCCAGCAACAGGTATAATGATGCTATACAGCTGATTCCAAGCGCGGTATAAAATATTTTCTGTCGTTTGTCTGGCATATCGCGGTAAAGTTACGGATATAAAAAAGAGTCCCGCAAAATGCAGGACCCTTTGTACAAAAAGCAAAATGAAAAAATATTAAACGATACCTGCCAGTTCGAGGCTTCGTTTTTTAAGATGTATGATGTCGAGATTATCGATGACCGGCTCAGGCGAAAGGATGAGTGAAGTATTGTTTTCTTTCCACCAGCTTCCCTGGGTCAGGTGATCGCAGTGCAATACACCCACCAGGTATTTTCTTTCGGCATCTGCATGCCATTCTTCTATCCATTCAAATTTTTCGCGCGGTACATATTTCCAGTCATCAAAACTCAGGTACACTTTCAGGTAATAGTCACCGGTCAGTTCATGTGGCGTATGGTGATACAATTTTTTGTATTCATACTTATAATCATACCGCAAAGCAGAAATATCACTCAGCACAGCAGAAGCTGTAGGAAAACTTCCGGCCCCTTTACCATAAAAAAATTGTTTATCCGCAAAACCGCTTTCGATCACCACACCATTGTATTCATTCTTTACAAATGATAACGGCTCATCCAGTTTGATGAATTGCGGTAACACAAAAGCTGCCACTTTACCATTGGCCAGTTTTTTGGCCTGTGCGATCAGTTTGATATCATAATTCTTTTCTTTTGCAACAACCGCATCACTTAGCTGGATGTTTTGAATACCTGTAAACAGGATGTTGCTGGGGTGCTCAACAATACCATATGCATGGTTAAGTAGAATGGCCCATTTGTTAACGGCATCATACCCTTCCACATCCAGCTTGGGATTACTCTCTGCAAAACCCAGTTGCTGTGCCAGTATGAGTGCCGATTGAAAATCGAGTTTGTCCTCGAACATCTTTGTAAGAATAAAATTGGTAGATCCGTTCACGATTGCTTTGATGGAATGTAAAAGGTCATTATCATAATATTCTTCGAGGTTACGGATCACCGGGATGGAGGCGCAGGCAGCTGACTCGCATAAGAATGGCAAACCTGTTTCCAGCTGAAGCTGTAAGATCTCGGGAAGATGCTCCGCGATCATCTTTTTACTCGCGCTTACCACTGCTTTGCCATTCCTTAGTGCGGTTGATACGATCTGAAAAGCCGCTTCTGAATCATCGATCACTTCAACGATCACATTGATCTCATTGTCTAAAAGCAATTCATTTTTATCTGTCGTAAAAAGCGATGCCGGCGCATCTCTTTTCTTGCCGGGGTTCTTGATACAAACCTTTTTGATAGAGGCCGTAAGTGAAGGAGTTTGCTGGAGTACCTTATATAATCCTTCTCCTACTACCCCAAAACCAAATAAGCCGATCGTTAACTGTTTATGTGTTCCCATTTTTATTACTATATATTAAGAGATCAATTGTTTGATGGCTGTTGCTATCTGTTCAGACTCTAATAAAAAACCATCGTGCCCATAATCTGAATCAATAACAATATGCGTTGCGTCTTTAATATGCGCTGCCAGTAAAGCCTGTTCTTCAACAGGAAATAAAAGATCAGAGCTGATACTAAGCACCAGCGTTTTTGCTGTGATCCTGTTTAATGCTTCCCCAACGGAATGCCTGCCCCTGCCTACATTATGTGCATCCATACCTTTGCTGAGAAAATAATAACTGAAGGCATTGAATCTTGCCGCCAGTTTCTGTCCCTGGTATTCCTGGTAGGATGTTGCTTTATACGCACCCGTTTTTTCAAGATCTGTTTCCGACTGGTTAAGCCGGTAGGTATCATAATTCCGGTATGAGAGCAAAGCGATGCCGCGGGCAATGGCCATCCCCTGTAAACCCGCTTTCGGGTCTTTTTGTTGCCAGGTAGCGTCTGCTTCAATGCAATTTCTTTGTGTGGCATTAAAAGCAATCCCCCATGGTGAATGGGATGCATTGGTGGCTAACGGAATAATATGGCTGAACACAGCAGGTTCTTCAACCGCCCATTCCAATAACTGTTGTCCACCCATCGATCCACCAATAGCGATATGGATCTTTTCAATACCCAGGAATATTTTTAGTTGCCGGTAAGCCCGCACCATATCCCTTGTTGTAAAAAAAGGAAAATCATGGTAATAGATCTTTCCTGTAAGTGGATCGGTGTCAAATGGGCCAAGGCTACCATAACAACTTCCCGGCATATTTGCACAAACAATAAAATAGTCAGCCGGATCAAATACTTTATCTGCCCCTACCAACCCGGGCCACCATTCAGCGGCATCACTATTGGCGGTAAGTGCATGAAAGATCCATACTACATTCGACCTGTCTGCATTTAACTCTCCATGTGTTGTGTACGCTAAATGAAACCCGGGTAGTTCTATACCCGATTCAAGCGTGAAAGGTTGTTTGTGCCGGAATAGATTAGCCACTTTTCAAATTAGCTTTTAATAGCTGCAAAAGCCTGTTCAAAATCTGCTTTAATATCCTCGATATGCTCTATACCTGTACTGATACGAACCTGGTTGGGTTTTACACCGGATGCCTCCTGTTCTTCAGCGCTCAGTTGCTCATGCGTTGTTGAGGCTGGATGTATGGCCAGTGTTTTGGCATCACCTACATTGGCCAGGTGACTCACCAGTTTCAGTGCATCAATAAATTTGCTTGCATTTTCTTTATCGCCTTTGATCCCAAAATTGAGAACACCACCAAAACCATTCTTGAGATATTTTTTAGCGAGTGTATGATAAGGATCATCCGTAAGACCCGGATATTGTACAAAATCAACCTGTGGATGTTTTTGCAGCCATTGCGCCAGTGCCAAAGCGTTTTCTGTATGACGCTGAACACGCAGACTTAAGGTTTCAATACCCTGTATCAGCAGGAAAGAATTAAACGGACTTTGTGATGCACCGAAATCGCGAAGCCCTTCAACACGCGCACGGATGGCAAAAGCCACATTAGGTAATCCCAACGGATTGCCTTCGCCAAAAACATCCCAGAATTTTAATCCATGATATCCTTCACTGGGTTCAGTGAACTGCGGAAACTTGCCATTGCCCCAGTTATAGTTACCGCCATCAACGATCACACCACCAATCGTGGTACCATGACCGCCAATCCACTTAGTAGCCGATTCAACAACAATGTTCGCCCCATGTTCAAGGGGACGGAATAAATAACCACCCGCGCCGAAAGTATTATCTACGATCAGCGGCAGATCATGCTTCTTAGCCAGTGCTGCAAATTTTTCAAAATCAGGAATATTCAATCTTGGGTTACCGATGGTTTCCAGATAAATAGCCTTGGTTTTACTGTCAATATGCTGTTCAAAACTTTCTGGCTTATCGCTGTCGGCAAATCTTGCTTCAACACCTAAGCGTTTAAAAGCAACTTTGAATTGATTGTAAGTACCACCATATAAAAAGTTAGTGCTTACAAAATTATCTCCTGCCTGCAGAATATTATTTAAAGCAAGAAATTGTGCCGCCTGACCAGAACCTGTGGCAAGTGCTGCTACACCGCCTTCCAGTGCTGCAATCCGTTGCTCGAATACATCTGTGGTGGGATTCATGATCCGTGTATAGATGTTCCCGAATTCTTTTAAACCGAATAGGTTGGCTGCATGCGCCGCATTGTTAAAAACATACGAAGTAGTTTGATAGATCGGAACGGCTCTTGCTTTAGTTGTTGGGTCAGGCTGCTGACCTGCGTGTAATTGTAGTGTCTCAAATCGAAGTGACTGGCTCATAAAATGATTTTAATGATTTTTAAAAACGCGATACAGTAGGAAACGTGGGAATCAAATACAGCAACAACAACCATGGGTTGTATAAAGGAGAGAATAATATGTGCTGTTTGTGTTGTTCATTTGTTTGTCCTACAAATCTAATAGACTTTTCCTTTTCTCCCAATATTTTTTTAGCTGTTTGCCGCTAATAACGTTTCTTTTTTATGAACGGTTGCTTTGGCAAAAGCCTGTTCAAGGTCTTTAACAAGATCTTCTGCATCTTCCAATCCAACTGATAGCCTGATCAGGCTGTCTGAAACACCTGCGGCCCTTCTTTTTGCAGCCGGTATCGATTTGTGCGTCATGTTTGCGGGATGGGAAACCAGGCTCTTGATGCCCCCTAAACTTTCTGCCAGTTTAAACAACCCGGTTTGTGTTACAAAGGCTATAGCTGCTTCTTCTGTATCATTCTTTAAAGTGAATGATACGATGCCGCCAAAACCTTTGGATTGTTTTTTGGCAACCAGATGATTCGGATGTGAAGCCAACCCGGGATAAAATACTTTGTCAACTGCAGGATGTGTTTCGAGAAACCTGGCTACTTCAAGCGCTGTTGCGCAATGTTGTTTTACACGAAGGTGAAGCGTTTCAATACCACGGATCACCAGCCAGCTGTCGAATGGCGCAAGAATAGCACCGCAGGCATTTTGAATGTATTTGATCTTATCACCCAGATCCTTTGTTTTGGTGATAACAAGCCCTGCTATCAGGTCGCTATGACCGCCAAGATATTTTGTAGCACTGTGAACTACAATATCCGCCCCTAGTGCAAGCGGTTGCTGCAATACCGGTGAAGCAAACGTATTGTCCACACACAGCAAGCAGTTATTGGCTTTGGCAATCTTAGCGATCGCTTCTATATCGGAGATTTTTAAAGTTGGATTGGTTGGCGACTCGAGCCAGATGAGCCTGGTCTTTGGCGTTACCGCATTGAAAACATTTTCAATATTCGAAGTGTCCACATAATTAACCGTGATCCCGAACTTTTCATAGATGCTGGTAAACAGCCTGAATGCGCCGCCATAGATATCGTCTACCGCCAGTATCTCATCGCCGCTTTGCAGGAGTTTTACAATGGAGTCGATTGCGGCAAGTCCACTCGCAAAGGCGATACCTGTTTCTCCTTTTTCCAGCTGCGCAATGATCTGTTCTAAAGTACCGCGGGTAGGATTATTGGAACGGGCATAATCATAGCCCTTGTTAACACCGGGTGCATCCTGCACATATGTTGAGGTTTGATAGATAGGGACTGATATCGCTCCTGTTAATGGGTCAACCGGAATGCTGTGAATTAATTCTGTAGCTGTGCTCATGTGAATCCTCCCTCGTGCACCGTAGCTTCAGCGTAGGCGCACTCTTTTAGGTAATTGAAAAATTAGTTAAGGTCTTTAAGAGACTTAACAAAAAACTTCAACATGAGATAGGGAAAAAAGTAAGAGGGACAACTCACCACAGATAAGTGCACTTATCTAAATCCCCCTCATAGGGGGGTTGGGGGGTGGACTCTGACTTATCTCTCCACTTTCGTGGTCGGAGTTGGCACCTTCATACAGTTGAGTAAACTGGATGGGTTGCCAAGGCTTCATCGGGCCAAAATCCCTCTGCCTTTCTTGATAAGTATGCTTAAAGAACTGGTACAAAATTACAGGAGAATATTTCAAACCACCAAATGAAAAAAATACAGGACTGTAATATTTTTTCTGTAACCCTTTGCTGGTAAGGGTTTTGAGATGAAAAAAAATAATTGAAAAATCGGCATGAATACAACTTTTCTCCTCCCCGGTTGTTCTTATCTTTACGATCCACTATGGCAAAAACTGTAAAACCCACCCCTAACACTCCTCAAACAGCACAAGAGTTTATCGAGGTATCCGGCGCGAGGGAACATAATCTTAAGAATATTGATATTTCTATACCCAAGAATAAATTGGTGGTATTTACAGGCGTGAGCGGAAGCGGAAAATCTTCCCTTGCTTTTGATACGATCTATAATGAGGGACAGCGGCGTTACATGGAAAGTTTCAGCGCGTATGCCCGCCAGTTTATGGGCGATATGGAGCGGCCTGATGTAGACAAGATCACCGGTTTATCGCCTGTTATTTCTATCGAACAAAAAACAACCAATAAAAATCCACGGTCTACAGTAGGTACGGTTACAGAAGTATATGATTTTATGCGTCTTCTTTTTGCCAGGATCGGAGAGGCATACAGTTATAATACAGGCAAGAAGATGGTAAAGTTCAGTGAAGAAGAGATCGTTGAAAATATCTTCTCACGTTTCAAGGGTAAAAAGATCAGTTTGCTGGCGCCATTGGTGCGCGGAAGAAAAGGACATTACCGCGAACTCTTTGAAGAGATCAGGAAGAAAGGATTTTTAAAAGTGCGTGTTGATGGTGAGATTGCTGATCTGACACCCAAAATGCAGCTGGACCGTTATAAGATCCACGATATTGAGGTAGTGATCGACAGGCTTGCCGTAACGGATGATATGAAGGTTCGGGTTAGCCAGAGTGTGCAGCAATCGCTGAAGATGGGTAAGGACCTGATGTTCCTGTTGCTGAACGATACACAAAAAGTGATACAGTATTCCAAACAATTGATGTGTGAGGATACAGGTATCAGTTACGAAGAACCTTCACCCAATGCATTTTCATTTAACTCACCGTATGGTGCGTGCCCTACCTGTAAAGGATTGGGCAATGTATACACAGTTAGTTTGGAAGCGATTATTCCCGATAAAAGTGTTTCGGTAAATGAGGGCGGGATCATACCACTTGGTGAGAAACGGGATACCCATACTTTCCGCAGTGTGGAAACAATGGCTAAGAAAAATAAGATCAATCTCAGCAAGCCGATCAAAGATCTCAGCCCGGCTTCATTGAATATTTTATTATACGGCAATGAAGAAGGAAGCTCACTTGATATGACAGATGCGGAAGAAGCAGCTGCGGAAGCGGGTCAACCCTATGAAGGAGAGTTCGAGGGTATTATCTCTATGCTTAAACGTTGGTTCGTAAGCGGTAACAGTACGGCAAGTTTGCATGAATGGGCGGAACAATTCATGGAACTGAAAGTTTGTGAAAGTTGTAAGGGTGCCCGGTTAAAAAAAGAAAGTCTGTGGTTCAAAGTAGACGAGAAGAATATTGCTGAGTTGAGCAATATGAACCTGGATAAATTATATACATGGTTTGATGGTGTTGAAAAAAGACTGGATAAAAAACAGAACCTCATTGCTAAGGATATTTTAAAAGAGATCAGGGAGCGGGTTAGCTTTTTGCTGGATGTTGGTTTAACGTATCTCTCACTTAACCGTCCCTCAAGATCATTGAGTGGGGGAGAATCACAGCGGATAAGGCTTGCAACCCAGATAGGCTCTCAGTTACAGGGCATCACCTATATTCTTGATGAGCCTTCCATTGGGTTACATCAGCGAGATAACCATCAGTTGATAGTGGCGTTACAAAACCTGCGTGATATTGGAAACAGCGTATTGGTGGTTGAGCATGACAAGGATATTATGATGGCTGCCGATCACCTGGTGGATATTGGTCCCAAAGCCGGTATTTATGGAGGATATGTTGTGGCAGCAGGAACTCCGCAGGAAGTGCTGAAAAGTAAATCCGAGACGGCTTTATACCTCAATGGTAAGAAAAGCATTGCTGTTCCTACAGAAAGACGGGCAGGGAATGGTAAGGTGCTTGAGCTGAAAGGTGCTTCGGGTAATAACCTGAAAAATGTGAGCGTGAAATTTCCATTGGGTAAACTGATCGTGGTAAGTGGCGTGAGTGGCAGTGGTAAATCAACCCTGATCAATGAAACACTTTACCCGCTTTTATCCAAACATTGTTATAACAGCCGTGTAACACCCATGCCTTTTAAAGGGATCAGTGGTCTTGAAAATATTGATAAAGTAATTGAGATAGATCAATCACCCATTGGCCGCACACCGCGTAGTAACCCTGCTACTTACTGTGGTTTCTTTACAGAGATCAGAACACTGTTTGCCTCCGTACCGGAAGCAAAGATCCGTGGATACAATGCGGGTCGTTTTTCTTTTAATGTAAAAGGAGGCAGGTGCGATGTTTGCGAAGGTGGGGGTATGCGTGTTATTGAAATGAACTTCCTTCCCGATGTATATGTTCACTGTGAAAAATGCAATGGAAAAAGATATAACCGCGAAACGCTGGAGATCCGTTGGAAAGGAAAATCCATCAGCGATGTATTGAACATGACAGTAGAAGAAGCCTGCGAATTCTTCCAGCCGGTTTCATTCCTTTATCGCAAGATAAAAGTGTTGCAGGATGTGGGTCTTGGTTATATAACGTTAGGTCAATCCGCTGTAACCCTTAGTGGTGGAGAGGCCCAGCGTGTGAAGCTCGCAACGGAACTCGGGAAAAAAGATACCGGCAAAACCTTTTATATTCTTGATGAACCTACAACCGGTCTCCATTTCCAGGATATACAACACCTGCTGGATGTATTAAACAAACTGGTCGACAGGGGCAATAGTGTTTTAGTGATCGAGCATAACCTTGATGTGATAAAAGTTGCCGATCATATTATTGACCTGGGTCCCGAAGGGGGAGACGGAGGTGGGGTGATATTGTTTGAAGGGGTGCCGGAGAAAATGGTAAATGTTACCAAGAGCCATACATCGAAGTTTCTGAAGATAGAACTGGGTATTAGCTGAGAAGTGAGTAGTCAGCGAAAGTTTACCTAATAAAGTACTAACTTTATCCAATTCAATAGGGGCAACGCATCATCCACAATCATGTGGCGGTCATTCTTACCTAAAATCTCCCGCCCCCGCAATTTTCTAACCCAAACATTATAGAGACCTTATAGGGACCTTATAGAGACATTATAGAGACCTTATAGGGAATATTGTTCTTATCTAAGTCGTATACAGTTCGTATATAAGCCCATTGTAAAGCTATCCCGATGGCAGTTACAACCGTATGAGAGCTTAGGCAGCTAGCTCAAATAGCGAACAGCCAGCGAACAAATAGCGAATCAATAACGGCTGTGATACGATTCAATATTGGACAACACAAGGCAAACACTGCAAAAACATAGGAGCGGGAACGAATACAAAGCACCCGGTTCTCTATCGGGAAACTGTGTCCGGAAGGAAAGATTAGCGGATTTGCGGATTACGGATTTGCGAATTGATATAAAAAATGGGGGACCTAAATCCGCCAATCCGCAATCCGCTAATCCATTAATAAAAAAATTATGGGTAAACGATACTATAGCACCATCAATATATGCTCAATGTTATCTTCCAGGTAAATATCACTCACCTGCACAAACCCAAATGATTCGTAGAATTTCTGTAGATAGAACTGTGCACCGATCTGTATGGGTCCTTCTCCAAATAATTCCCTGCAGTCTTTGATCGCTTGCGCAATCAATAGCTTACCAACCCCGGTTCCTCTATAAGCAGGCGAACTGATCACACGACCGATGGACATCTGCTCGTATGCCAATCCCTTGGGTAATAAACGCGCATATGCGGCCAGCTTTTCGCCATCCCGGATCATTAAATGATGGCAGTGGGGGTCCTTATTATCAGCATCCTGGTAAACACAATTTTGTTCAACTACAAATACCTCGTTGCGTAATTGCATAATATCATACAACTCAGCTGGTGTAAGTGATGCAAAGGGTTTATAATATATATGAAAGCCTGGCTGGGTCATTTTAGCGGAATTTATGATGCTTCTGTCAAGTAAACCGGGCAAAAGTAATGGAGTACCACAATTATTTCACACCTTTGATCATATTCAGCTAACTATTATTTACAAGGATAGTATACTATGTCAAAACGGGTAGCCATTATTGGTGCGGGTCCTGCGGGATTAACTGCCGCTTATTTACTGGGTAAAGCAAAACAGGAAGTCATTGTTTTTGAGAAAGATCCTCAATATGTAGGGGGTATTTCGCGTACCGAATCTTATAAAGGATATCATTTTGATATTGGTGGTCACCGTTTCTTTTCGAAATCGAAAGAAGTGGAAGACTTCTGGACAGAAATACTGGGCGATGAAATGCTCGAACGCCCGAGAAGTTCCCGCATCTATTACAACAAAAAATTCTTCGCCTATCCTTTGGCCGCTTTTGAAGCGCTGCGCAAACTGGGTATTATAGAAAGCACCTTGTGTGTATTAAGTTATCTCAAGGCGAAAGTATTTCCTGTAAAGGACCCAACAAATTTTGAAGATTGGGTTGTTAATCAGTTTGGACGGCGCCTGTTCAATATTTTTTTTAAGACCTACACCGAAAAAGTATGGGGGATACCTTGCAGGGAGATCTCTGCAGATTGGGCCGCCCAGCGGATCAAAGGATTATCGCTCAGCAGTGCTATCTGGAATGCATTGTTCAAACCCAGTAACAAGGGCAATAAAGACAAAGTGATCAAGACGCTGATCGATTCGTTCCGGTATCCAAAATATGGCCCGGGTATGATGTGGGAAACCTGTACGGTTAAGTGTAAAGAAATGGGTGTAAAGGTTGAAATGAATTGTGGGGTGAAGCATATCACCATGGAGAATGGTAAGTGGACAGTACAAACCACTGATGGCCAAACGCTCGGCGGATTTGATCATGTATTATCATCTGCACCCATGCGTGAACTGGTGGCATCTGTTTCTCCACGGTTTCCTGAAAACGCATTCGATTCATCACAACATTTGGGTTACCGCGATTTCTTAACCGTGGTATTGATCTGTAAAGATGAAGATGCTTTCAGCGATAACTGGATTTACATACACGATCCGAGTGTTAAAGTGGGAAGGATCCAGAACTTTAAATCATGGAGCCCCTTCATGGTACCGGATCCAAATATGGCCTGTTACGGACTGGAATATTTTTGTTTTGAAGGAGATGGATTATGGACCAGCAGCGATGAGGACCTGATCAACCTTGCCAAAAAAGAGATCGAACAGATCGGTCTTACGCATGATAGTGCTGTGGTAGATGGATATGTTGTTCGGCAACCCAAAGCATATCCTGTTTACGATCATTCTTATAAATCCAATGTAGAAGCCGTACGCGAAGCGCTGAAAAGCTATCCAGGCCTATATCTCGTAGGGCGCAACGGTATGCACAAATACAACAACCAGGATCATAGTATGATGACTGCCATGCTTGCTGCCAAAAATATCATTGCCGGTGAAGAGCTCTACGATCTATGGGATGTAAATGAAGATGCTGAGTATCATGAAGGTGGCGACAGAGGAGTGGAGAAAGTAGCGGAGAGATTGGTGCCGCAGAAAGTTAGTTAGGAATTAGGAGTTAGGAATTAGGAGTTAGGAATTTGATCGTAGATCAAGAAATAACTCCTAATTCCTAACTCCTAATTCCTAACTCCTAATACAATACTGTTACCGTCTCGCAACCCCCGGAACTACCGCTAAACTTTCATTTCCATCTTCTCCTACAGATTGCACTGCATAAAAATAGTTGTCCTTCGAATAAGGTAATGTGTATTCCAGTTGTGTTGTAAAGAATTTCTTTTGCCAGAATGCACTGGTGGTTTCCCGCATCATTACATAATATCCTTTAGGCTTCCCTGATTTAGGCGCTTTCCAGGTGATGAAAGAATAATTGCTTAGTCTTACTGCTTCAATTTTTACATCTTCCGGCATGGATGGTGCCTTTGACAGGTTAGCCAGGTTCGCAAGGTTCATACCCGTGTTCTTGCGTAGGTATTCAAAGTCCATGAACTCGGCGAGATCGCCATATTGTATATCATTTTCTTTGCGCACATTCTGGTGCTGGTGATAATAGTTTTCGTTCATTTCTGTGATGCGCACCGCGGCATATCCATTCAATACATATGGCGTATGATCACCGCCACGGAGGAACCTGTCGTTACGGTACACCATCACTACTTCAAGGTTTTCAACATAACGCTCGCCGGTTTCTTTTACATAACGCGCCAATTGCCTGGCCTTGCCATCGTTCTCAAGACCAAGGTTCCTCACGTTCGCTAATACCCTGCCGGTATCCAGCACAGATAGTCCTTCGCTGAAAACGCGTATCCGCGTGTTGTCGGTTATTTTTGTTTCGCTGCTGTTATTGCTTCCCATGATATCGTTATTCAATACAGCTTCTATGTTCCAGTTTTCTCTTTTTGCTTTCTTCGCCATGTATTCAGCACCTAACAGTCCCTGCTCTTCGCCACTTACCGTTATAAAAATGATGGTGGCTGGAAAAGAATGTTTGCTCATGATTCTTGCACATTCGATCACAGCTGCGGAACCGCTACCATCATCATTGGCACCGGGTGCATCGCCTGTGCTGTCTGTAGGACTGCTGCGCATATTATCCAAATGACCGCTGATCAGGAAAATGCGTTTGTCATTAGGGTCCGTTCCTTTCAAGGTAGCTACTACATTGCCAAGAACAATATCCCTGCTCACCCTTCTGTTATCAGCTTTGTAAATAGTTGTATCAATTACAGCAGTTAAACGCCCATTACTTTGTTTAGCGAACTCGTTGAATTTATTCAATACCCAAACTCTTGCGGCGCCAATACCACGCTCAGGATTGGATTGTGTACTTAAGGTATTGCGTGTACCCAAACTTACCAGTGAATTGATATAAGATTTAAGCGAATCGGCTGATACTTCTTTTACCATCTTATCAATTTCCGGATCACGGTTAATGATCGTTTGCGCAAATGCCGCCTGTGATAATAATGTAGTAATAAAGAGGAAAAGAAGATTTTTTCTCATGAAGTAGTGGTTTGTTATAAAGTTAATGATGGAATGCTTCCGCAGCGTTTCATTCACCGATTTGTTGGGACTCTTCTTAACTATAGAGATCACCTGCGAGATATTTCATCCCGGAATCACAGGCAACGGTAACAACGGTATGACCGGGACCCAGTTTCTTTCCTATCTCAATGGCCGCGCAGATATTGAGTCCGCTTGAAGTTCCGGCAAAGATCCCCTCTCTGGAAGCCAGTAACCTGGCTGTTTCGCGACCCTTTTCTTCATCGATTGCCATGGCGGAATCGTAATTGTCTTTTGTCAGCATCTCCGGCATTCTGCCCGTAGCAGTACCTTCCACACGGTGGCTACCTGTTTCACCTTTGGTAAGAAAGGGAGACGATGCAGGTTCTAACGCAATGATCTGTGTGGAAGGATCGGCTTTTTTTAATTCAGCGGAAGTGCCCAATAACATACCAGCTGTTCCAACTGCGGCACAAAAAACATCGATCTTGCCGGGAAACTGCTGGAGTATTTCTTTTCCAAGATAACTATAACCAATCTTGGCATCGGTATTGACAAATTGTTTGGTCCAGTAAAAACCTTCTTTCTCTAATGCCAATACGCGGTCGCGCATTCTTATAAAAAGATCCGGTGTGATCTTACCCTCTACTGAAGGAACGATCTCGAGTTCGGCACCGAACAATTGAATGGTCTGTAGTTTCTCTTTTGCGAATGCATCTGATGTGATGGCCCTGAATGCATATCCTTTTACAGCGCAAACAAAGGCAAGGGATGTACCGGTGCTTCCTCCTGTAAATTCAACGATCTTCACTCCTTCTTTTATATCTCCCCTTTTCTCCGCTTCTTCAACGATAGCAAGTGCCATCCTGTCTTTATAGGAACCGGTTGGATTAAAGTATTCCAGTTTTACATAGATATCTGCACAGTTTTCGGGAACTATTTTGGAAAGTTTGACCAGGGGGGTGTTGCCGATAGTTTGGAGTACGGAGGGGCTGAATGAAGCTGACATATTTAATAGTTAATGATATGGGCTAAGATATTAAATACTGTCTTAGCGGCAGAGCTTTTTTTCACCGCAGAGCCGCGGAGTACGCAGAGTTTGCGCAGAGGAAGCTCTCTCTGCGTAAACTCCCCGCTCTCTGCGGCTCTGCGGTGAAAAAAGCTACGCTCAATAACCGTACTTACCTTTCCACCGCTCCCTCAAAAATTTACGCAGTTCATTCTCCCTTGCATTATTGCCCGGATCATAAAAAGTAGTACCGGCGATCTTATCAGGCAAATATTCCTGTTCAAGAAAATTGCCTTCTCCTAAATGGGAGTATTTATAATCTTTCCCGTAATTCAAATCTTTCATCAATTTAGTAGGCGCATTTCTGATATGCAATGGCACGGGTAGATCACCCTCTTTTTGTACGGCTCTTGCCGCAGCAGCAATCGCTTCGTACGATGCATTGCTCTTTGTGGAAGAGGCAAGATATGTGGCACATTGTGATAAGATGATACGACTCTCAGGGTAACCTATTTTAGACACTGCATCAAAAGTTGCATTCGCTAATAACAATGCATTGGGATTGGCATTGCCAACATCTTCACTCGCAAAGATCAACATCCGGCGCGCGATGAATTTCACATCTTCGCCACCTTCAATCATCCTTGCCAGCCAGTACACTGCACCATTGGGATCACTGCCTCGCATACTTTTGATAAAGGCAGAAATAATATCATAATGCTGTTCTCCCTGTTTATCATATAGTGCCACTTTTTTCTGTGCAACCATCATCACCAGTGCATCGGTGATCACAATAGGCTTATCGGTTTTTTTATTTTCGCCGATCTGTGTTTCAACGATGAGTTCAAAAAGATTGAGCAGCTTTCTTCCATCGCCTCCCGAAATATTGATCAATGCTTCTGTTTCTTTGATCGTAATATCTCTGTCTTTGAAAAGCGGATCCTTTGCAATGGATTGGTTCAGCAACTTTACAAGATCTTTTTCCTGCAAAGCTCTTAATACATATACCTGGCAACGGCTCAGCAAGGCACTGTTTACTTCAAAAGAAGGGTTTTCTGTAGTAGCACCGATCAATGTGATGATTCCTTTCTCAACCGCACCCAGCAAAGCATCCTGCTGCCCTTTATTAAAACGGTGGATCTCATCGATGAAGAGAACAGTGCCGGTTTGTTGTTTCGCTTCTTCAATCACTTCCCGTATCTCTTTTACACCGCTGCTGATAGCGCTTAATTGAAAATAGGGAACCTGTAATGTATGTGCAATAATATTGGCGATCGTCGTTTTGCCCACGCCCGGCGGTCCCCAAAGGATCATCGAGGGAACGCGACCCTGTTCAATCGAGGTTCTTAAAATGCTACCCTTGCCTGTCAGGTGCTCCTGCCCCACAAGATCATCCAATGTTGCGGGACGCATTCTTTCGGCGAGAGGAGTGGAAGTATTCACAAATTGAAATTAGGAAAAAAGATGTTTGTATTGTTTCAACAATTTAAACGTCATCCTGATATGAATCAACAAAATAACACTTACAATAAATATAAACCAGGCGAAGAATTTCATCAGGGTTAGGAACAGTTCCGGACTCAGGTTCGCGGGTGCATTCGGTTGGTTCTCGATAAACTGTGAAAGCATCTGGCGCAGGCTGATATCGCTGCTGAAAAAGATAGTTAATGCATTCAGCAGAAACATCGTTCCGATAAATGTGGATACAAAGGCATTTACCCTGATCCAGTCGCGGAGTGATAATTTAACGGGTCGGCCGGGATCTATTCCCTTGCTGAGAAATTTAAGGCTGGAAAAAGTGTAAATAACGAAGCAGCCGAACATGAAAACAAATAACAGCATAGCGGGATTGCCCAATGCACTCAAGAGGAGAAACAGATCCATGAAAGCAAAAAGAACGGCAACAGGAACCAGTATGAATGTTAGAATGCGATAGGGGGTCAATGACTTCATGGCACGAAGCAGCGTTTATTGTTGTTGCTGCCCCGCAAAGGTATCAATAATAATTTCCGGAACCTCATGACCTTCCTGCTTTTCCAGTGCCACATCATTCAGCTCTTCAAAAGTTTCTCCGTCTTCGTACCCTACAGAAACATATACCGACAGGGATTGACGAGCGGGACCTTTAAATGTTCCCTTTACCGGGGAACAGTTATGAAAGTCGCGCCCCACCGCCAGTTTCACATGGGTATTGGTTACCCATACATTATTGGTAGGGTCAATGCCTGCCCAGCCATAATGGGGAACATAAGCTTCTACCCAGGCGTGTGTTGCACCTTCTCCGCGCATGCCGTTTTTATTGGGACAAATATACCCGCTCACATACCTTGATGGGATCCCCATCATTCTCAATAGTTCAAGCATCACGTGCGCGAAATCCTGGCATACACCGGCTTGCTTTTCAAGGATCTCATCTACGGTTGATTCGATGGTGGTGATACCTTTGATATAGGTGAAGTGACGGTAAATAAAATCGCAGGTGTCTGCCACTATCTGGGTAATATTTTTATCTGTTGGTGACAGGAGGTTCACATATTCAAGCATCAGTGCCAATCCTTTAACAGCAGAAGGGCGCGCAAGTTCCAGCATTTGCAAATCATTCCTGATCACTTCAGCCAGTTCGGGTATGTAGGAGTTCCAGGTAACCTGTATATCTTCCGGCGCGAGTGTTCTGATCAGCAATTTGCTTTCGATAACCAGTTCCCTGTGTGGTGATAGAACATTGAAAGTTCCTTCTTTATTACCCCAGTAATCTGTGTAGGTAAACACTTCAGGATGACCGGTGATGATCAGTTCGTGTTGTAAGGTTTCCTGGTTGGCAGATTGGAAGGGATAGATCGTAATATTATTTACACTCTCTTTGACCGGTCTATCGTATTCGTATTTTGTAATGTGATGTATCCTGAAGATCGACATGGAAGCTTTTTTATGAATAAGAGAAATAGACCTGGCCAAACAACTTGCCAAAGTCATTCAATGACCTGCGTACAGTAAGCAAATACTTTTCAAGACCCGGATCGCCAATAATGGAGAGGTCCGCAAATTTTATATAACTATGTAGTTTACCAAAGGTTCTGTCAAGTTTAGGAGTTCCCTCAACAGGGTTTGACGCAGTGATCTCTAACAGGTATTTATTGGCTCTTTCAACAGCATAGTGAAGCGAGCGCGGGAAATTGATATCAAATAATACTTGCTGTGCAACATTATAATTATGATTCTGGTTGCTATAATTCTTCAGGTGTAATTCATATCCTGAAAGCGCCAGTAACAGGCTGCGCCAATATAGAATATCCTGTTCATTGTGGAAATTGAAATCAATATTGCGGAAGAAAGATAGGGTGAACTCTGTTGTGAGCAGGCATCTTTCCGTAAACTTGCCAAGGTTCATGTAACTCCATCCCTGCCCGCGGGGCATCGTGCTATCAGTGATTCCGCAGAATTGGTCGCAGCTATGAATAAGTGCATCGATCACAACAATTGCATCAGGTCCTGAAAGTTTTTCAGATAGGGCAGGATGATTGATAAGATGATAAAAATGGTTTACCTGTTCCCATACTTCTTTGGTGATCTGGTCCTGTACACCCCTTGCATTTTCTCTTGCGCGGGTAACGATCACTTTCAGCGAGTTAAAATTATCTGTATCGGTAAGAATATATCGCAAGGCTGCCGTATCATTCTGTTTCAATGCTTCGATCTCTTCTTCAGAAAGATTGGTAAAAATCTTTAACGCAGGCTCCCATGTAATACTGTTGGCCTGCACTTTGTCAAAAGATAAGATATAACTGGTTTTCAGCAAACGTAACATACCATCGGCCCGTTCCATGTAACGGTGCAACCAGAATAAAGAATCGGCAATTCTACTGAGCATATTTCTTGTTTTGAATTTGCGAATTAACGGATTACGGATTGGCGAATTAATCCGCAAATCCGTAATTCGCCAATCCGCTAATTAATCTAATATCCATGTATCCTTACTGCCACCACCCTGTGATGAGTTCACTACCAGCGAACCTTCCCGCAGGGCAACCCTTGTTAATCCTCCCGGTACAATGTCTATCCCGTTAGGTCCGCACAAAGCATACGGACGCAGATCCACATGCCGTGGTTGTAATTTTCCATCGATCAAACAGGGTACCGTTGACAACTGAATGATCGGCTGGGCAATAAAGTTTCTTGGATTGGCGAGGATAGCAACCTTTGCTTTTTCCAGTTCTTCTTCTGTGGCACTATTTCCCATTACCATGCCATAGCCACCGGATTGATTGGTTTCTTTGATCACCATCTTATCCATGTGTGCAAATACATGCTCACGTTCCTCATCGTTCTTCATTTGATAGGTAGGGATATTGGGAAGGATAGGATCTTCATTCAGGTAATATTTGATCATGGCAGGCACATAGGCATATACTGCTTTATCATCTGCCACACCATTGCCTAATGCATTAACGATGGCAACATTTCCTTTGCGGTAAGCACCCATTAATCCGGGAACACCCAGTGATGAATCGGGTCGGAAAACAAGCGGATCAAGGAACTCATCATCAACCCTGCGATAGATCACATCCACCTGGGTTAAACCTGAAGTGGTTTTCATATATACTTTCTGGTTATCCACCAACAGGTCGCGCCCTTCAACGAGTTGAATACCCATTTGTCTTGCGAGGAAAGTATGTTCAAAGTAAGCCGAGTTGAAAACACCGGGTGTTAATAGAACGATCACCGGATTATCCGTTTTCCTGGATACCAGTGAAACCAGGTTATCATGCAGCAGTAACGGGTAGTTATTGATCATGCGTACTTTGCTGCCAGCTAAAAGATCGGGGAAGATGCGTTTGGTTACTTCCCTGTTCTCAAGCATATAGGATACACCTGATGGGGTGCGGAGATTATCTTCAAGAATATAAAATCCACCATCAGCGCCGCGGATAAGATCGATGCCGGCTATGTGTACATAAATATCATGTGGTACCTGTATGCCAAAGATCTCGCGGGTAAAATGCGGGCAGGTGGCGATGAGTCCTGCAGGAATGATATTGTCTTTAATGATCTGCTGTTCATTATAAATGTCCTTCAGGAAAAGATTCAGCGCTTTTAAACGTTGTTTGATACCCGATTCAATATGATCCCATTCGGCACCGGTAATAATGCGGGGAATAATATCAAATGGGAATATTCTTTCAATGCCTTCATTATCGCTGTACACAGTGAAAGTGATACCCTGGCTCATGAATAATTCGCTGGCCAGGCTGTCTTTCTTTTCCAGATCGCTAAGTGTGAGTTTGCTGACGGTCTCATAGATGGACAGGTATTGCTGACGGATGGTTTCTGCATTCTTCATCTCATCCCAAATATGGGGTACAAAAGGGTATTGCTGGAAGAGGAGATCTCCGGTCATAGGCAGTGATTTGTATGGTCAGGTACAAATAAAAAGTTGCTCCTTTTCAGGGTAGCAACTTTTCTAAGATAAGGATTTTTTAGCCGTGAAATTGATGGGCTAAAAATTATTTAAGATCCAGGCGTATCTGCAACTCATCAAACTGCTTATCATCAATACTCGATGGGGCATCCAGCATCACATCGCGCCCACTGTTATTCTTCGGGAATGCAATAAAATCACGGATACTTTCACTTCCGCCAAGAATAGAACAAAGGCGGTCGAACCCGAATGCAATACCACCATGTGGAGGAGCACCATATTCAAAAGCACCTAATAAGAATCCGAATTTATGTAAAGCTTCTTCATCGCTCATTCCTAAAGCAGCAAACATCTTTTCCTGCAGTTCGCGCTGGTAGATCCTGATAGAACCTCCACCGATCTCGTTTCCATTCAATACCATATCATATGCATTGGCCTTGATATTGGCATAAGGGTGTTCAAGATATTTATCGGCATTGGCGATCAATGGATCATTATCGATCATCACGGCAATATGATCCGGTTTTGGAGAGGTGAACGGGTGGTGACGGGCAACCCAGCGGTTATCGTCTTCTGCATATTCAAACAGCGGGAAATCAAGCACCCATAACAGTTTGAACTCATCTTCTTTACGTAGGTTGAGTCGTTTACCCATTTCCAAACGGAGTTCGCTTGTTGCCTTACGTGTTCTTTCTTCTTTGCCGGCCAGGATAAAAACAAGGTCTCCTGCTTCCGCGTCTGCTGCATCGGCAATGGCTTTTAATTTATCTTCTGTAAAGAATTTATCTACGCTGCTTTTATAAGTGCCATCAGCATTGCATTTGATATACACCAACCCCTGCATACCTATCTGCGGACGTTTCACCCATTCTGTCAATTCATCAATCTGTTTCCTTGTATACTCGCCGCAACCGGGCGCTGCAATGGCCAATACGGTTTCAGCATTATCAAAAACAGGGAACCCGCTTTGGCCGGCGCCTATTAATGTTTGCAGGTGTGCCTGCTTATTTGGAAAACTGTGTAAAGGAAATTTCAGGTTGCCGATCTTCATGCCGAAGCGGATATCGGGTTTATCGTTGCCGTATTTCCACATGGCTTCTTCCCAGCTCATTCTTTCTACCTGTTCTGTATAATCGATATTCTTTACATCTTTAAAAATGCGCTTTATCAGGTTCTCGAACATGTTCAGGATATCTTCCTGCTCTACAAATGCCATTTCACAATCGATTTGTGTAAACTCTGGCTGTCTGTCGGCACGGAGATCCTCATCCCTGAAACATTTTACGATCTGGTAGTAACGGTCGTAACCACTTACCATCAGCAACTGTTTAAATGTTTGCGGTGATTGTGGGAGCGCATAGAACTGTCCAGGGTTCATTCTGGAAGGCACCACAAAATCTCTTGCACCCTCTGGTGTTGACTTAATTAAGAAAGGTGTTTCAATATCCATGAACTGTTTCTCGTGCAGGTAATTCCTCGCAGAACGGTTTACGGCATATCTTAATTCAAGATTCTTTTTAACGGCATTGCGGCGAAGATCCAGGAAACGGTATTTCATCCTGATATCATCACCTCCATCCGTATCATCCTGAATAGTGAAAGGAGGAACAGCCGATTTGTTCAATATTTTAAAAGAAGTAACCGTTAATTCAATTTCACCTGTGGCAATGTTTGCATTTTTACTACTGCGCTCGGTAACCTTACCGGTGGCCTGTATCACAAATTCTCTTCCCAATGGCTGGGCATCAAGCAAGCTGTTGAGGTCTTCGCCCAGTAATAATTGTGTGATGCCATATCTATCGCGCAGATCCACAAAAGTGATTGCCCCGAATTTACGGATGGTCTGAACCCACCCCGCCAGGGTCACTTCTTTATTTACATCACTAACCGTTAACTCTCCACATGTATGCGAACGAAACATAATTCCTTGGTTTTGGACGGCAAATATAACCGAAATGCCTCAACTGCCTTATTTGAACCATTTCAATAGTGAAAACCCTGAAAATTCTGAATTTGCAGCATCTTTGCACCCATGACAACAGTACCTGTTTCCAGGAGGGCCCACCGGGTAGCCGTAGCTTCATTTTTCTTTATTGCAGGTATCAGCTTTGCCAGTTGGGCAAGCCGGATCCCGGATATTAAAGTGGCACTTAATTTAAGTGATGCTGCGCTGGGTGCTGTATTGTTTGCTTTGCCCGTAGGCTCCATGACCAGCCTGCCGTTGGCGGGATGGCTGGTTGCAAAGTTCGGGAGTAAACGGATTGCCACATTTGCCGTATGCTGCTATCCCTTAATGCTAACAATGATTGGCATGGCGGGTTCAGTATGGCAGCTCGTAGCTGTATTGTTTTTCTTTGGTTTACTCGGCAATATGTGCAATATCTCCATTAACACACAGGCAGTAGGGGTAGAAGCATTATACACCCGTTCAATTATGGCCACGTTTCATGGTATCTGGAGTTTGGCGGGTTTTATGGGCGCGGCATTGGGAACATTTCTTGTTTCTAAAAACCTGTCGCCGCTGATTCACTTTTGGTTGATCTGCGGGGGCTGTCTTTTATTGTTGATTGCTATACAAAGATTTGCATTGCCGAAAGATGCCAGCCATCCCGATCAACCCATTTTTGTAAAACCGGATTCCTCTCTTTTAAAACTAGGGTTCATTGCATTCAGTTGCATGGTTTGTGAAGGAACAATGTTCGATTGGAGCGGTGTTTATTTTCAAAAAGTGGTGGAAGTGCCTAAAGAATTAACAACGCTCGGTTATGCTGCATTTATGGGTACAATGGCCGGAGGTCGTTTCCTGGGCGACAGGATCGTTACAAAGTTCGGAAAGCAAAAAGTATTGCAGACGAGTGGAGTAGTGATCACTACAGGATTATTAATAGCCGTTATTTTTCCAACAATCATTTTTGCAACGATAGGTTTTTTATTAGTGGGGCTTGGGGTTTCTTCAGTGATTCCTTTGGTGTATAGTACAGCAGGCAAATCCGCCAAGATGTCTCCGAGTGTAGCATTGGCTGCTGTTTCAACAATCGGTTTTTTAGGATTTTTAATGGGACCGCCTGTGATTGGTTTTATTGCACAGGTTTTTAGTCTGCGGTGGTCCTTTACATTGATAGCTATTCTTGGTTTTGGGACCACTGTAATGGCGACTAAGATCAGGAACTGGTAAAATCAATCTTATGAGAAACTATATCCTTCTATTCATTACACTTACATTGATAGCGTCAGCGGTTTCTTCACAGGAGACCGTTTCATTACGAGAGCAGGCACGTATAACAGATGATTTGCTGGCAGAAAGGCTTAATACACTTTTGCCAAAGCTGATGGAGCAGGATCAAACGGATATGTGGGTAATCATATCACGTGAATACAATGAAGATCCTGTTATCAAAACAATGTTACCCGCTACCTGGCTATCTGCAAGAAGAAGAACCATACTTGTATTTTACCGCGACTCAACAAAAGGTGTTTATGAAAAACTTGCTATCGCAAGATATAATGTTGGCGATGTGATTAAAGCATCGTGGGACATGGAAAAATTTCCAGATCAATGGGATGCTTTAACAGACATCATTGTGAAGCGTGATCCTAAAAAAATCGCGTTGAATTATTCCAATGATTTTGCGCATGCAGATGGATTAACCTATACAGAACATAAAATATTGGTAGACAAATTACCTGCTAAATTTCGTCAACGGATTGTCAGTGCCGAAAATCTCGCTATCAGCTGGCTGGAAACACGCACACCAAAAGAGCAGCAGCTCTATACACACCTGGTACAGATCACACATCAGGTGATAGCCGATGGGTTCAGCAGCAAAGTTGTGATACCGGGCGTAACAACAACGGATGATCTTGTATGGTGGTTTCGTCAACGCATACGCAACCTGGGCCTGGATACCTGGTTTCATACCTCAGTAGATGTTCAGCGGAATGATTCAGCGAATTTTGAACATCTACGTGCATTTTCCAACCGTCCAAAAGAAGAAGTCATCCTGGAAGGCGATCTTTTACATGTTGATATTGGCATCACCTATTTCCGGCTGAATACAGATGTACAGGAGCATGCATATGTTTTACGTTCCGGAGAAACGGATGCCCCTCAATCCATTCGCAACGCACTTGCTAAGGCCAACCGGTTACAGGATATCCTCACTTCGCAATTTGCAGTAAATAAAACAGGGAATACAATCTTATCCGATGCACTGGGTATTGCTGCAAAAGAGAATATCACTGCAAGCATTTACACCCACCCAATTGGTTATCATGGGCATGCCGCAGGACCTACCATCGGTTTATGGGACCAACAAAAAGGAGTAAAAGGAAGTGGCGATTTTCCTATGCATCTCAATACCGCGTATTCGATCGAACTGAATGCATCATCTGATATCCCCGAATGGAAAAAGCCAATTCGTATCATGCTGGAGCAGGATGGATTTTTCACAGAGAAAGGGTTCCGTTATATTAGTGGGCGGCAGGTTACATTTCATTTGATCAACCATTGATCAAATGCGGAACAAACCTGCTCATATTATCGGTCACTAAATTATTTGCCTCACGGATTCCCATGCCTGCAGGTTCCTGTCCAATTACCCATGAGCCAATCACAGGATAATGTCCCGAGAAATTGGGCAACGTAAAAAGATCCTGGTAAATAAATCCTTCGGCGCCATACGTGCCTTCTGTTTTTTGCAGCGATAAATTCTTCATCACCAGGTCAATATTAGCGCCCTCTCTTGAGTAAAATGGCTTCTTTACATAATCTTTCAATTTACCCTCTTCAAAATAAGCAGGTAATAAATACGGACAATCAGGATACAATTCCCATAATATGGGCAGTATGGCTTTGTTCGACAAGATCATTTTCCACGCGGGTTCTATCCATAATGCGCGGTTGGTATCTTCCAGTATCTGTTTGCCGAAATTATCTTTCAACAACCATTCCCATGGATATAATTTGAAGATGTTTTTGATCGGCTGGTTTTCGAGGTCAAGAAATTGTTTACCCTCATCATCCCAGCCAATATCATCAATAAATACAAGTTTGGTTTCAAGACCCGCCTGTATGGCGCAGTCGCGGACATATTCTGTATTGGTAAGGTCCTCGAGGGTTTCTTTGAGACAGGTAAAGTGGACGGGTCCGGGTTGTAAATAATTTTTAAGGTATTTCCAGTAATCGATCAGCTTTTCGTGCACGCTGTTAAACTGGTCTTTGTTCTTATCAAAATCCTGCAGCCAGAACCATTGAACAATACCGGCTTCATATAAACTGGTGGGTGTATCTGCATTGAATTCGAGCATTTTTATCTGACCGCTTTTATAGCAAAGATCGAAACGTCCATAAATAGCGGGATGATCTTCCATCCAACTTTTCTCTATCTGCGATACGATCCATTCTGGTATCCCGAATTTCGAATATAATTTTTGATCCATCACATGCTGAACAGCACCGAGGCAAAGATCCCAAAGTTCAACGGTCGCTTTCTCGATGGCGAGGATCTCATCCATCTCCATTTCATAATACACAGATTCATCCCAGTAAGGAACATTGGTTGTGTGGAAACCGAAACCTAATTTTTCTACTGCTGTTTGCCAATTATTACGTGGCGTTATGGTAATTCGTTTCATACCCCAAACCCCTAAAGGGGATTATTTTTTTTTAATGAGCAATATAATTAATTCCCCCTTCAGGGGGTTAGGGGGTTAACTACTCACACTATACCCACCTCTTCCAAACCCACCTCTTGTAACGGCACTTTTAAATCCGTTGCTTCCTACATTGGAAAACCGACCGATACCACCAGAATAGTATCCGGCACGTTCATATCTTCCGTTATTATAATTGCCATACGGGCGGAAAGCATAATACCAAAGCAATGCAGTACCGATACCACTATGGTGATAGCCGTGTACCCTTGTATACGGAGCCGTTGAATCGCTTCTTAAGTGAACTTTATTGTTATCATCCCAATCCTTCTCTTTTTTCGGCTCATTGCAGGAAGCAAGTGCGGCAGTGATGAGGACCAGTTCAATATATTTTGACTTTTTCATTTGAGTGCCTGGTTATTTTACAGTGATAAAGATCTCGTATTCTTTTTTCACAGTTACTTTTTTTGTGTCTCCATCTTTATTCTCGGCGGTTGTATTGGTAGTGCCGAGAGAAGGAATGGTATCGCGGTATAAAGCAGTTTTTACTGCTGCGTTATTTGCCCATACTTTATGGCTGGTGATCAGTACATCATGCAGGCTGTCGATATGTTCAACCTGAACGGCGGTCTCTACAGATCCCGACCTGTTAACTGATTGCGTGATATCTTCGTTCTTTTTGTCGTCACATGAAAAAAGGAATAATAAAGCGGCTGATGCCAATATCGCTAAAACGATGGGTTTCATTTTTGTTTTCATAAGTAGTTTGTTTCAATCTGGTTAATACGGTTCCTGTTGCCCTGTTTGGGGCAGCCATCTGAAAGGCAAAGGTAACGATGAATGTTACAGGCAGCCAGAAGCTTCTGTTCACATAATTAACTGGTAAGTCCTTTACAGGAAATGGTTCAGGAATAGGAGCTTTAAAGGCCCGGTGGTTTAATGTGCTGGCGAAACTGGAAAAGCAGGTGTTCGAGCAGGATGTTCATATTTCATGGGAGCGAGGCTCCATTTACTTTGATACAGTAAAGATATATCCAAAGGCACCGCATCGTAAAGGGAAACAGGGTCAAGCGGGACTTGCGGTTTGACGAGTGGTACGCGCTATTTACAAGCGGTAAAAATGCCTTTATTTGCGGGTTATTTGCTACAATGTTTCAAATAATGCGTAGGTGAAACCGCTATCAACTTTAACGGACTTTCGCAGCCAAACTAACTTTACTTTGTGCTGTTGAACCAGGTTTTATTGGAGGAAATTCGTCCGCATTTTCAGCAGAAACACAGTATAAAACCCTTTTCATATATTTTTTCAATCCGGTCATATCTTTTTTCAATTGGCTCATATCTTTCTCAATCACCTTCATTCGATTCTCAATGACAGCCATCCGTTCCTCAATCATCGTCATTCGCTTCTCTATAACAGTTATTCGATTCTCTATGACAGCTATTCGTCTCTCAAGCACCGTCATTCGTTTCTCGATCCCTGCCACACGTTTATCTATACCGGATAATTTGGTATCTAACTTTTGAATTGCCATCAGAACATCTGTCAAAGTAGGTTGTTTCGCTGCCATGTTTTAATTTATAAAAAACAAAACAAACCTATATTATGCAACCAAACCGATTATAAACACTTAAGTTGTTTCAAACTCCTCCTTATGCCTGGGCTTCCAGATCAGGTAATAAAAACCAAGTATGATAATCCCGATCCCGAAAGGAATAATGGCAAGATGCTTATAAGTAATACTTCCAGTAACAATATGCGAATCAAACGCAAAAAACTCGCTGATCATCCAGTAAGAGTTGGCTGTGATCCATACTGTGATAGCGAGGTTGTGACATAACTCAGACATATACTGCCTCGTTCTCCAGGCAATGATAATAGAAATGATGAGGGTTGGAAAGATCATAACGATACCGACCGGACGCCAGATCATGCACCAGGCTACATCTTTAAACAGCCAGAAAAAAATATGGAGGTTTTCCATTTTCCGATAACGGAGGGGGATCTTGTAAGTTGATTCGTTTGCCATGGAGATAAATATAGTAAACACTATCTCACACTGCTAAGGATTTTGGAGAATCTTTTTACATCCACCAATGGAGTTAAAGGTCTATCGTTGATAAGATAGTCTGTAAATTCTTTGGAAAAATAGGGGGCAAGCGAACAGCCTTTCGTTCCCATACCGTTAAATATACCTACTGCTTCCGATACCGGATGTACCCCAACAAATGGCCTTCGTTCCATATTGGCGGGTCTTTCTGATGCGATATGATCCACTACTTCAAAAGGAAATTTTATCCAGTACCGTAACTGCTCTTCCACTTTTTTACGGAATTCGGGTGATGGGCTCAAGTCTTTAAAGTCCCATTCATAAGTGGATCCTACCCAGAAAAGATCTTCTTTCCAGGGCACAAGTGTGATACCCTGTTTGTAAATATGATCTCTTGGAAGCCCGGGGATTTTTACAATCACTGCCTGTCCTTTATTTCTTGCATAAGGCAAAAGGTAGAAGTAAGGATTATCAAAACCTGCCACACCTTCGCAACAGATGATCTTTTGTGCACGAATATCTTTATATGCAACATGATCTTTTAAAATTTCGCAATCATCCCAACTGAATACTTCTTCACGCAGAATACTGCGTTGCAGTAATTGTTCGCGCCATTTTGAAAGAAGCGTATTGATGTCGACCAGCCAGCAGGGATCTATTTCGCCGATGCTGAAATCGTAATTAAAATATTCTTTCCATTGGTTACTATCCTCCGGTATGCGGAGGTATTCTTTTTCTTCCGGGATCCTCTCTGCAAATGCAAGCACCATTTGTGGGGTAGGGTGGAAGTCGAGGATATTGCATTGTGTAATGAGTGATGCACCAAGTTCCTCTCCAAACTTCGTGTAAGCAGCCACTGCAAAGGGCATGAGTTTCTCTATCTCCCAGGTACGTACCATTCTTCTGCCTGTGATAGGATTGATAACGCCGCTGGCTACCTTAGAGGCCGTGAAGGGTTTATTATCATTTATCACAACCACACTCTTGCCAGCCGCTAAAAGATCGTGACTTAAAAAAGTTCCGCAGATGCCTTGCCCTATAATTAAATAATCAACATTCATTTTCAATATCCATTAATTAGCGACCCTTACTTTAATGCCTTCTGAGTGACTGTTAAACTCCGGCGCATACATACATTGAATAGAAGCAATGCCTGCTGAAAATACACCGGAATGCGATATAAAAACAGGGTATTCAAAAACATAAGTGCCTTTATTGATATGGCTGATAAAGAAATTGCTGCTCGCGTCTTTGGTACTTTCATAATAGCCCAATCCATCCTGCCATTTATAACCACTTAAAACATTCACCGGTTCCATGCTGGCTGCGCGGGAATCTTTCAGGTGCAGGTAGTCCATGTCCCTGTCTGCGCGAAGCTCCATGCGGACTACTACTTTATCGCCCACTTGTAATTCTTCATTCTCTTTTATTGCATCGAGGCGTTTGCCTTTGTCGGTATTTCTTTCGATAAACAATTTTTTAGTGATCGATAATGGGCCGCCTGCTGTTGTAACCTTATCCATGTCTTCAAAGTACTGCCAGTAAACGCTGCCCCATGATGGCTGCTGTACTTTATTGCCCTGTGTTGATTGCGTGCTTACGGTGATATCTCCCATTTTAGCGTTCACAAACCTCGCATCGATCCTTTTTTTGAAATAGCCCGTGCCGGTTTCTGTTTTTTCGCCGGCGCTGTTAATTGTGGTGTTCCCGAGTTGAATGGTAACTGTTTTATTGTTGCCTAACCAATCACTGCCATTCAGCAGCAATGCATAACAGGCATCTGCTGTGGCAATCGTGGTTCTCCAGTTATTGGTTTGTTTATTGAGGAGCAGCCATGTTTTCAGGGCATTCACATCCTTACCTATTTCCGACATGAAAGCGATCATCATGCTTTGGTGCTCAATGGGTGATTGGTACCACCATCCGGTATAGGCCGTTTTCCAATACATCCCCAGTTTTATATCTGTTACAGTATTCTCTAATAATGCCGGAAGAATAGTGGTTAATGCAAACTTATCATCCCGATTTCTGAAAGCGATCAGCCCGAGTTGAGCTTTATAATAACTGTTTTGTTTTATCCAGAATTGTTTTCCCTGTTTATAAAAATACTGCCACGCTGTAGGAGAAGTTTGGGCAATATCGCCAAAGAAGCTGCGCATATACAGGTAGTCAATCTGCGATGGAGAAACCTGTTGGGCATTTGTGTCTGCTTTGCTTTTGATAAGATCAGTGTAGTCAGCTGCAATCTTACTATCCATGTATTTCATCGCATTACCCAGAAGTGTGCGTATCCGCATAGCCACATCCGGCGTAAGCGCTCCCAACTTTTTTAGTTTACCGATACCTGTGAGAATATAATTGGTAATATACCTGTCCTCGTTACCGCCTTTAAACCATGGGAAGGAACCATTCGGCAACTGCTGCTGCGATAACTTTTCAATAAAATTATTTGTCTGGCTGTTCAGTCTCGCCATATCAAACAGCATTGCAAGATTATTTTTTTGAACCGCTTCACTTTCTGCCTGTAACACCCACGGTGTTTCCTGTAATAACACTTGCTTCAGTTCTTCATTCTTCTGCAAATTGCTTTTTAAAATACTGGTATCTTTTTTCCACTGTTCAAATACCTTTTTAATTAATGGTTGTTTACTTACAATGTAGGCAGCCAGTGTGTTGGCATAAAAACGGTTAAATGTTTGCTCTGCACATTCATATGGATACTCTATTAAATAAGGCAAAGCCTGAACAACATACCATGCGGGGTTCGTAGTGTATTCAACTGTTAAGCCTTGGTGTGTAAGACTTTCGCTTGTATTCTTTAATAATTTATCAAAACTGAAATGCTGTGTTGTGTCTTTTTGCAAAAGCAACGGTAATGTTTCGGTTACTAATACCCGGTTGGTAAGCACCGGTAATACATTCTCCTCACCATCACTCATGTTTCCTGACCTGGCCACTACTCGCCAATTCAATGGACGGTTATAATTGAAGGGGATCTGGATCGGGAACTTAACGCTAAAACTTTGTCCCGCAGCCACCGTAAAGTATTGTGATGGGAATACATTCTGAAACCATCCATCCACAGATGTATTGGTTACAGGGTCGATCAGTTCAAAAGAGACCTGGCCCGTTATTTCTTTATCAGTAAGGTTGCTGATCTTACTGCTGAATTCCATGTTGTCGCCTTCACGCATAAATCTTGGCGCATTTGATTGAACCATTAATTTCTTCTGTGTGATAATGGTAGCTGTACTGCTGCCAAATGCGAGACCTTTGGTATGGGCAATGCTCATCCATTTCCATTGGGTAAGTGCATCCGGCATTGTAAAGCTGAAACTGTATTTGCCGGATGAATCACTATATAATTGCGGAAAGAAAAATGCTGTCTCTGAAAAATTCTTCCTGACCGCTACAATATCTGCCTGTTCAATTGCTTTGCTATCTGGTTTAGTTTCCATATCCGGAGCAACAAGCGGAACAGTAGCTCTTCCCCGTATCACCACATTTCCATCTGCCATAGAATTTTTGGCATATGGTGCCTCTTCTTTTATAGCATTCTGATTTGCTTTGCCAATAACAACATTCTCATACAACATTTCTCTTAGGCTCCACAATTCATATCCATTCGTCACAAGGCGGTCGTAAGAAATAGTTTGTACCACCACATAGTTTTCGGTTATATAGTTTTCGCGTGAAGTTTCCGCAATAAAGTTTACATAACCGTTTAAAAATGTTTTGGGTTGGTTTGTTTGCCATAGGCCTGGTAATGACCAGTCATGTGGCCTGAACTGATCAAGTGATGCATCATACATGCCTGTCAGCAATTCTGCGGCAGCTTTTTCTGTTTTATCAGTTTCAATTGTCACCGTCCACTTTTCATTACTGCCCGGTTCTATTTTATCCCGGTAACTTGCATATTTAACATCCAGTATTTTATTGTTCCACGGAACGCTCACACTATACTGGTATGTGTATACCCTGTTATCATACACATAAGCTTCATTGATAAATACACCACCTCTGTCGCTTTCGCTCGCTGTATACTTTATTGTCTCTGCTTTCTTATTGTCCCGTTCCAGTAATTCGTAACTCTCTTCATTTTCGCGCGGCCTGTCTGTCTTTCGTATAATAAACAGATGCGGAGCTATACTGGCACTGATGAGCGAAGCGGTTTCACCGGGCTGCACAACGCTTTTCAATGAATAGTTGAACTGATACAATGGCGGCGACTGTGTTGCAGCAGCATCAAATAGTTGACTGTACTGTACGTTTGTAACCTCCTGTCCGTATTTGTCGGTACTGCTCGCTTCTATTTTGTAATATCCCGGCTGTAAAACCCCCGAAGGAATATTGAATATTTCTGTGTTCTTTGTATCAACCGTTCCTTCGCTTACAAGTTTACCTGTGGGCCATGTCCGGTAATTACTTTCTTCCTCAAATTCGTCTGTTGGAAAGTAGTTTGTGAACTCTTTTCTGTTCATTACAAACTGGTCAGGTCTCGGCCAGTATCTTTTCCGTACTGCGTGATCAGGTTGCTGCATAGAATAGATCTTTACCTTAACGGTGGACGGTTCTTTTTCGTCACTTAGATTGGTTGTATAAACCGTTAGTTTGGTGAGACTGTCAACCTGCATCACGCCCGGGGTACTTACATTTAAAAGAAGAGACGAATATCCCACTTTAACAACCGTATTGGAACTGCGGGTCTCGCCATTGTTATCAGTTATCTCCGCAGTCACGGAAAAATCAAAGAGCAGATCCTTGTCAGGTGATGTAATATCATCCGCTAATGCTTTGAAACGGATAATGAATTTTCCATCTGCATCTGTTGTCATCTCTCCGTGCATAATTTCCCTGGCCCCCTGGTTAACCGGCATGATCCTGCTATACCATGGATATCGAAAGCGTATATTACGTATAACATTATATACCACTTTTGCCCCGTCTATATTATTACCTGCATATGCTTTGGCCGTACCTTTAATGATCACACTATCCTGAAGTCGGTACGCACTTTTTGGTTTCTCAAAAGAAACCTGGTAGGTAGGACGCTTATATTCTTCCACAGAGAAAAAGCAGTAAGATTGATTAAAACGTTTAACCGATAAACTGAAATTACCGGTAAGTACGTTTTGAGGTAAACGAAAGTTTCCATTAAATGAACCATATTTATTCAGCAGGAACTTCGCGGAGTCGATCTTTTTCTGGTTCACATCATTGAGATAAACTACGAGTGAATCCTTTGAGTTAATCAGTTTGCTGAGCTTTGTTTTATTATCGCGTGTAACAGCAATTCCTTTGAAGAGAACGGACTGACCGGGTCTGTAAATACTGCGGTCCGTAAAAAAGAATATGCGCCGATTATTGATATCATATTTATTTGCCGCTTCTTCCGTATCATCATCTATGTCATTATTCTCATAAACAAGCATGTCATCCTGTTTTAAGAATAACCTGTCTTTACCTTTCCTGATATCATAACGGTATGTACCCACTTTTGTTTCCTCATCAAACCTGAAATAACCATTTTTGTCCGTTACCTTATCTCCCTTTTTTATAGTTGTGTTTTTCTGCATGCGACGGTCATACTCATATTTATATATAGCGATATCGGCATCTGCAACAGGTTTCCCATTGTCACGGTTCACAATAAAGAAATCTGACTTATTCTTAATATAGCTGAGATTGGAAACATAAAAGAACTGGATACTCAGCTTATCGCCGCCGGGATTGAAACCGCTATTACTGGAACTGAGCAAAGCATATTCCCCAACAGGTAATGCTTCTATTTTTATCTCAGTTGAATGCAACTGGTGATCATTAACATCCGGTAGTACCTGTTTAAACGAACGGAAACTTTTTAAAGACACCACCCTGTTCCAGTAATCATCTTTCCATTCATCCTTATGCAAAGTATCATTATCACTGTTCAGCCTAATGATCCTGATAAACGCCGTGTCTGTATTACGAAAGCTTACCAATGATCTGAAAGGCTTATTAGGAACGTTTACCCGCTCGGTCTGTGTGCGCAATTCTTTTCTCCTGATCTCTGTTAGGAGATTCTCCATATGACCGGTTCCTGCAGAAGAAGTTTTATAAAGTGACTGCGCTTTTTGAATGATCTCTTCAGCTTTGATATAACCGTTACGTCCCGAAGTATCGCCAAAAGGTTGGTAAGTTCCTGCTTTATTAGCTTCCATTCTCGCCAACAGATAATAAGCTTCAGAAGATGATGGCGCATTACTGTATTTTGTTACAATCTCTTCCAGCGCATCCCTGTACAATTTTTCTTTACCTGGCAGCACGGCGTTTGCATAAACCCATTCTATCCGCTCTAAATCCAGGGATATCAGGAGCTCTTTATTTTCATCATCTTTATGAAAAGAGATCAGTTTCCGGAACAGTTCAAGTGCGTTCCACTGGGGCGATGTACTGTCGGCGGTTATGAATGAAGCGCGGGTAAATGCATCGATCGTTCCTAAAGCATTTTCTGTACAAATGCTGAAAATATTTGCAGGCTTTGTAGTAGTTGATGCACCGGATTTAAAATATTCGAGCGCTTCTTTCGAAAGAAGGTCGAATAGTGTGAAAGGCTGCCGGTTATTTCCTTTGACAAGTACCACATTATAAGTGTCTGCCTGTTGCTGTAAAAGTTTGGGATCACTTAGTGACCGCAAAAAATTTTGGGTAATAGCAGACGTAAGGTCATCAGTAGTCCAGGTAGCAATATCTTCTTTATTGATACCGTTCGTATTCTTACGTGTGTATAAATTCCAGCGGTGATTATTGTAGTATTGCAGATATTGTTTGGCCAGTAATGAATATAGTATTGCTTTTTGAACTGAGTCTTTGGTCGCGGCTATCTCCTGCCTGATCATCAACGTTGTGCGGTTGGGTTCATTGGATGTAATACGGTCTTCCAATGTAAACCTGTAAATAAGGGCTTTGACCATCTGCGGAGGAAGGTTCAGCTGTTTAGCTTTCTGGTATAAAGCATTTGTGCGCTCCAAGGCAGTTTTTGTAAGATCGCTTTTGACGATCAATGTATCTATGCTGTCCCATTCCTTTTTAAGATCAGGATACTGTGCTGAAGAACATAGCGATACAAATAAGCAAACGATAAAAATGATCTTCCGTAATATCATTGAATGTGGATTTCTATAGTATGATGCAAAGGTTGCATTTAATTCACAAGTAAAGAAGGGATAGGGGAGTCCAAAATAGTGCCAAATAAAAATCCCGATCCTTTTAAGGACCGGGATCATCTATGATAAGCTGCTTTAATTATTTCTTTTGTGCTGCCAGCACTGCCGCCATCGTCTTGCCAATATCTGCAGGACTCGCCACTACTTCAATGCCGCACTCAGCCATGATCTTCATTTTTGCTTCTGCTGTATCATCGGCACCACCAACGATCGCACCTGCGTGGCCCATACGGCGTCCCGGAGGCGCTGTCTGACCGGCAATGAATCCAACAACCGGTTTGGTCTTATTGTCTTTGATCCATCTTGCAGCATCCGCTTCCATACTTCCGCCGATCTCGCCAATCATGATGATACCATCCGTGTCAGGATCGTTCATCAGCAATTCAACCGCTTCTTTGGTAGGGGTTCCAATGATCGGGTCTCCACCAATACCAATGGCTGTGCTGATACCCAGTCCTGCTTTTACTGCCTGGTCAGCTGCTTCGTAAGTGAGTGTCCCGCTTTTTGAAACAATCCCTATACGACCGGGTTTGAAGATAAATCCGGGCATGATACCCACTTTAGCTTCGCCTGCGGTGATCACACCGGGACAGTTAGGCCCGATCAACCGGCTTGACTTACCTAGCATATAGTTTTTTACTTTCACCATATCCTGAACAGGAATGCCTTCTGTGATACAAACGATCAGTGCAATACCCGCTTCGGTAGCTTCCATGATTGCATCTGCTGCAAATGCAGGAGGTACAAAAATGATACTTACATCAGCACCTGTTTTGGCAACAGCATCGGCTACTGTATTAAAAACAGGTTTGTCGAGATGAGTGCTGCCACCTTTATTAGGGGTTACACCACCTACTACATTGGTACCATATTCAATCATTTGAGTAGCGTGGAAAGTACCTTCTGTTCCGGTAAAACCCTGTACAATGACCTTTGAGTTTTTATTGAGTAATACTGCCATGATAAATGTTTCAGTTGTTTTGGAATTCGCCCGCAAAAATAGGTGAAAAGGATGAGCCATAAGCCATTAAGGCTAATTCCTGGGGAAAAACTGCGAATACTCAAAGGTGAGGCTAGACCAATAACTTTGCCAGTCGGCCACCGTATCTGCCTGATTTCTTTCCATATACACACAACTTACCATGAATTTGCCCGGGTGACGTTCGGTAGTAATATAACCGTTACTATTTGTTTTTAGATCTTCCATTTTTACCGGTTTGCCAAAAGGCTGGTACCACACTTTTGCCAATGTGTTGGCCAACGGTTTTCCACGAAAGAGTACCTTAAACCGTACTTTGGGGAGCCCGTTTCTATTCAGGCTTTCGGGGTTTTCATATGGATTTCTTTCCGGAACAATATCCAGCGGGATACCGCTGGGTTGGGTACAGGCATTGGTTATTCTGTCACCCACCTGTATGATTGTTTTAACACTGCGCTGGTAATATTCCTTACCATCCTTATCCTCTTCGTTATGTTCTTTACGATATTGTGCTGTTTGCGCAAGACCATCTTCTGCCAGGTATGCGATGAATTTAGCAGGTTCGAGTTGGATAAATGAGTTAGTGCTGTTAAAGACGATCATATGTGTGCCGGTTTCCTGCAAGGGAAGGGCGATAGAATCACCCTTATTATCCGATAACAAAGGGGAAAGATTCACGGTTTCTTCGGAAGGGGTAAAATGGACCAGTTCACGAACCTTGGCCCTGTTCCCGCTCCAGTTCTCGCCCTTAAAATCTTCTCCCACCTGGAAACGGATATGCGCCGTTTCACGAACCCGGTAAAAGAATTTCTGAGGAGATAGCCAGAATTCGTGGGCAAAGGCGAATACAGACAGGGCTGAGATAAAAACGAGCAGTATGGCTTTTCTCATGATCGCAACTTACCCTATTTTCCCTACTTTTGCCCTCCCTTGACAGGGAATACTAAAAAAATAATTATGGCAACAACATCCGACATCAGCCGTGGTATGATATTAAAACTGGACGGCAGTTTATATTCAGTAGTGGAATTTGGTGAGAACAAAACCGCAAGGGCAGCCGCCAAGGTTTGGGCCAAATTAAAGGGCGTGGACAATAAGCGTTCAATTGAAAAAACATGGAACAGCGGTGAAAATATTTTCCCGGTTCGTGTTGAAAAGAAAGCGTTCCAGTACTTGTATAAAGATGACAGTGGTTATAACCTCATGAACAATGAAACCTTTGAACAGATAGCATTGAGCGATGAAATGATCGATGCGCCACAGTTCCTGAAAGATGGTTCTGAAGTATTTGTTTTTATCAATGCCGAAACAGAACAGCCGATAGGGGCCGAGCTACCAGAGAAAGTGGTCATGCTGATCACCTATTGTGAGCCGGGTTTGAGAGGAGATACCGCAACACGTGCCCTCAAAGCGGCAACCGTTGATACAGGTGCTACTGTGATGGTGCCGCTATTTGTAGAAGAAGGAGAGCTGATCAGGGTGAATACCAAAGACGGTTCTTATGTGGAGAGAGTAAAGGAAGCAAAGGGATAAATTCAGATGTCAGATGATAGATAGTAGATGTCAGGGTAACGCCGGTTTTAGTTAATTTACTAGCACCGGCGTTCCTGTTTCTAACATCTACAATCTGCCAACTAGCATCTTTTTAAGAAATTGCCCCGTTTTATCAAAAAAAGGCTATTTTGCCCCACTATTTGACCAAAAACAAGTGTTTTTACCCCAAAAATTGCCATTTATGGACCTGAAGCAAATTCACGAATTGATCAAAATTGTCAATAAAAGCAACATCGGAGAGATCAGTATAGAAGACAAGGACGGTAAGGTTACCATCAAGCAAAAAGAAGAGCCAGTGGTAACGGTAGCAGCTCCGGCTCCTCAGGTGTATACCACTTCTCCGCAACCGGTTCAGGCGGCCCCTGCAGCAGCCGCTCCGGCAGCTCCGGCCCCTGCTCCAAAAGCAGACAACCTTATTACTATTAAAAGTCCGATGATCGGAACCTTCTATCGTCGCCCTTCTCCTGATAAACCGCTTCTCGCAGAAGTGGGTACAGAAATCAATCCGGGAAAAGTAGTTTGTATCATCGAAGCCATGAAACTTTTTAACGAGATCGAAAGTGAAATCACCGGTAAAATCGTAAAAGTATTGGTGGATGATGCGAGCCCGGTTGAGTATGATCAACCTTTGTTCCTTGTTGAACCTTAGTTTAATTTCAAATTACGAGAATGTTTAAAAAGATATTAATCGCCAACAGGGGAGAGATTGCGTTACGCGTTATTCGTACCTGTCGTGAGATGGGCATTAAAACCGTAGCCGTTTACTCTACTGCTGATAAAGATAGTTTACACGTAAAATTTGCCGATGAAGCAGTATGCATTGGTAAACCTGCAAGCGTGGATTCTTATCTGAATGTTCCGCATATCATGGCCGCTGCAGAAATTACGAATGCAGATGCTATACACCCTGGTTATGGCTTCCTGGCAGAGAATGCAAAATTCTCGCAGATCTGTGCAGACCATGGTATCAAATTCATCGGGCCAACACCGGAGATGATCAACAAGATGGGTGATAAGATCACCGCGAAAGAAACCATGATCAAAGCAGGTGTGCCGGTGGTTCCCGGTGGCGAAGGTTTGCTCGAGAGTATTGAGCACGCAAAAGAATTAGCCAAAGTAGTGGGTTATCCGGTGATACTGAAAGCCACTGCAGGCGGTGGAGGAAAAGGAATGCGTGTTGTTTTTGAAGAAGCAGAAATTGAAAAAGCATACACAACTGCCAAGCAGGAAGCAGCTGCATCCTTTAAGAATGACGGGATCTACATGGAGAAATTTGTGGAAGAGCCAAGACATATCGAAATACAAATTGCCGGCGACCAGTATGGAAATGTTTGTCACCTCAGCGAAAGAGATTGCTCAATCCAGCGCCGTCACCAGAAACTGGTAGAAGAATCACCATCTCCTTTCATGACACCAGAGCTTCGTCAGAAAATGGGAGAAGCTGCTATCAAAGCTGCCTCTGCCATTAACTATGAAAGTGTTGGAACCATTGAGTTCCTGGTTGATAAGCACCGCAACTTCTATTTCATGGAAATGAATACACGTATCCAGGTAGAACATTGTGTAACGGAAGAAGTGGTAAGCTTCGATCTCATCAAAGAGCAGATCAAAATAGCCATGGGTGAAAGGATATCGGGAAAAAATTATGAACCACAGATGCATGCGATCGAATGTCGTATCAATGCAGAAGATCCTTATAATGATTTTCGCCCGTCACCAGGAAAGATCACTGTGTTACATACACCGGGCGGACATGGCGTTCGCGTAGACAGCCATGTATATGCAGGTTACGTGATACCTCCTTATTACGATTCGATGATCGGCAAACTGATCACTGTAGCACAAACCCGTGAAGAAGCGATTGATACCATGTACCGTGCACTAAGCGAGTATGTGATAGAAGGCGTTAAAACAACCATACCTTTTCATTTACAACTTATGCAGAACGAAGATTTCCGCAAAGGAAATTTTACAACCAAGTTTCTGGAATCGTTCAAAATGAAATAAACGATAAAGTAAGTACATAAAAAAGCCTCATCAATTGATGAGGCTTTTTTATGTAGAAGGGGGTAATTATTTACCACCACCGCCTGGACGTGGTCCGCGTTGTTGTGACATTGCTTCGATCACTTTCTTAGCAAGATCAGCTGGAAGTGCTTTTTCAAGCCTTGCATTTCTTTCGTCAGTCAGTGTTTTCATCAGGGCAGGTCTGTCTGCTTCAGCAGCATCCCTGATCGCCATTTGTTTAGGTCGCATATCATTGCTGATCGCAATAACAGAGTCAACCTGAACATCATTCAAGCCAAGGCCTTTATACCTTTCTTTCATCATGGCTGTTCTTTGTTCTGGTGTCATTTGTTGACCACCTTGTGCCATTGCATTTGTCATTGTGCAACAAAGCACGATTGTTAATAAGGCAAGTACTTTTTTCATAATTGTTTTATTTAGAACATTCAAATTACTGATTTTGCCCGTGCTATTTATCTTTTTCGGTCAATGGCTTTTTTCTCCCGGCATTCCCGTGTTAAATTTTCACATTTCCACAAAAAAAGCCCCGTTTCTAACTGAAACGGGGCAATAATTATTAAAAGCTTAAAGCTGACTCCTAGCGCAGGAACAGCATTTCGCGATACTTAGGTAAGGTCCATAACTCGTCATCTACCAAATGTTCCAGTTTATCAACATGGTAGCGGATCTCATCAAAGAACACGGCTTTGATCTGGCTCTCATAAGCGATCGCCTTTGTACGTGTGCTTTCAATGTTGTTAACGATCTTTCTTTCTTCCACCATCGCATGAACTTTGGTATGAATCACCTGGATATGTTCGCTTACTTCTTTTAAAATACCCAGTTGGCTCTTGTAAGCATTTTCCGGTAAGCCGGCAGCCTTCAATCCATTCACATTTGCCAGTAATTCGTTCTGGTATTTGATGGCGGCTGGAAGTATATGGTTGATAGCCAGATCGCCCATAATACGTGCTTCGATCTGAACTTTCTTGATATATTTTTCAAGTTCGATCTCGTGTCTTGCTTCCAGTTCTGAATGTGTATACACACCGTTAAATTCAAACAGTTTCTTGGCTTTATCGGTTACCATCGCATCCAGTGCGAGCGGTGTAGTCTTCACGTTTGGTAAACCACGGCGCTCAGCTTCATGGTGCCATTCATCGCTATAGCCATCACCTTCAAATAAAACGTTCTTGCTTTCAACAATATAACGCTGGATCACCTGCATGATGGCGATCTCTTTTTTATCTCCTTTCTCGATCAGTGAATCCACATCTATTTTGAATTTCTTCAAAGTATCTGCCATGATCGTGTTCAATACCGTCATTGAGATAGCACAGTTAGCTGAAGAACCTACTGCACGGAACTCAAATTTATTACCGGTAAAAGCAAATGGTGAAGTACGGTTCCTGTCTGTATTATCAAGCATCAGTTCAGGAATGCTGCGGTGAAGATCCAGTTTCAGGATGGCTTCATCCTGCTCATCAAACTTAGTGCTCACGCGCGCTTCAACATCGGATAAAACTTTAGCAAGGTATTGACCCACAAACACAGAAATGATCGCAGGTGGTGCCTCATTGGCACCTAAACGGTGATCGTTCTGTGCAGATGCGATCGCTGCACGCATAATATCTGCATGATCATGAACTGCTTTTATAATGTTCACAAAGAAGGTAAGGAACATCAGGTTGGTCTTTGGTGTTTTACCCGGTGCCAGGAGGTTAACACCTGTGTCGGTTGCCATGCTCCAGTTGTTATGCTTACCACTTCCGTTGATACCGGCAAATGGTTTCTCGTGTAATAACACGACCAGGTTGTGTCGTTTTGCAACGCGACTCATCACATCGGTCAGTAAAGTATTGTGGTCGACCGCGATATTCACTTCTTCAAAGATAGGAGCGCACTCAAACTGTGCAGGTGCAACCTCATTGTGACGTGTGCGTAAAGGAATACCTAGTTTATAAGCCTCTTGCTCGTAATCGCGCATGAACGCATACACCCTTTCAGGAATAGAACCAAAATAATGATCTTCCAGTTGTTGTCCTTTAGCAGGTGCTGCACCAAATACCGTACGACCGCACTGGATAAGATCGGGACGTGCATTCGCAAGCCCTGCATCTATCACAAAATACTCCTGTTCCCAACCCAGGGTAGCGGTTACTTTGGTTACGTTCTTATCGAAATAGTTACATACATCAACAGCAGATTTATTCAAAGCCTCGAGTGCTTTCAGCAAGGGCGCTTTATAATCGAGTGATTCACCTGTGTAGGATACATAAATGGTAGGAATACATAAGGTCTTTCCTTTACCGATCTCAATGATGAAAGCAGGAGAAGAAGGATCCCATGCAGTATAACCGCGGGCCTCGAAAGTTGCTCTCAATCCACCACTTGGAAAAGAAGATGCATCCGGCTCCTGTTGAATGAGGGCGGCACCATCAAATTCTTCGATAGCGGTTCCATCACCTTTTAAAGTAAAGAATGAATCATGTTTTTCGGCAGTGGTACCTGTGAGGGGTTGGAACCAATGTGTATAGTGTGTAACACCTTTACCTTCTGCCCAGGCCCTGATACCGTTAGCGATCTGGTTAGCTACTATACGGTCAATTTTTTTGCCTCCGCGAATACTGGTAACCAGGCTTTTATATCCTTCGTCACTCAAAAATTCACGGGCAGTTTTGATGGTAAAAACGTTCTCATTGAAGATCCCGGTCACTTTCAGACTAGGCGGAAGCGGTGCACCGGTAGTTTCATTTGAAATATTCCCGATAGCATTAAATCGTAAAGACATAGTTTTATTTTTTTTGACAAGCCAAATAACGCGAAAAATTGTCGAAAAATAAAGTAATAAATATTTTATGCCCGATAAATTGGAATTAATGTGGAAAAATTAAAACATAGAATTATTTATAATACATTCAAGCTAAAATTATTCACCCAACTGTAACTTATATTTTCCTTCCCCGTTCTACCTCCAATCAACACCTAAAATAACTACTATGAAAAAATTAACCATTATCATCCTTCTCGCATTCAGCATCCCTGCAATGGCGCAATGGCCTTTTGACAGAATAGAAGGAAATGGAAACCTTAAAAAACAAACCCGTACGGTCGATAATTTTTCAGCCATCTCTTCTTCAGGGTCCTGGGATGTAATGATTGCCTATGGCGAGAGTAACACCATACAGGTTGAAGGCGATGAGAACCTGCTGGAATATGTTGAAACCAAGGTTGAGGACGGCAAGTTGTCGATCCGTTCATCTAAAAATGTGAACCTGCGTTCAAGAAACAAGATAACCGTGTATATTTCTGTTACCCGCCTTAGAGCCGTGTCTTTATCCGGCAGTGGTGATATTATTGGCGATGGCAAATTCTATAATGATGGGGGAGGAGAATTCCGCGTGTCAGGCTCCGGAAGTATCAAGTTAGCATTTAAGAAATACCGTTCTGTGGATGTGCATATTTCCGGTAGTGGCAATATCAGGCTGAGTGGTGCGGCAGAAAGTGTATCGGCGAGGATCAGCGGCAGCGGTAATGCGGATTGTGTTGATGTGATCGCAGATGACGTTACGGCAAGTGTAAGTGGCAGTGGTAATATTAAAGTATACGCCAACAAAAGTGTAGATGCCAGTATCAGTGGTAGTGGTAATGTACGTTATAAGGGAGCGGCTACTGATGTTCGTTCGCATAAAGGAGGAAGTGGAAGGGTTTCCAGGATCTAAAATAATATCGACATTCCACATTTCCCTACCTTTGCCGCATCATGGAAATCACAGCCAAAACCGCCCAGCAACTTCGATTAACCGAAGACGAATTCGAACTTATTAAGCAGAAACTCGGCAGAACTCCCAATTTCACAGAGCTCTGTGCTTTTAGTGGTATGTGGAGCGAGCATTGCAGTTATAAGAACTCTATTAAATGGTTAAAAACGTTGCCGCGTGATGGTGGTCGCATGCTGGTAGCAGCCGGGGAAGAGAATGCGGGACTCATGGATATGGGTAACGGATTTGGCGTAGTATTTAAAATTGAAAGTCATAATCACCCAAGCGCTATCGAACCTTTCCAGGGTGCAGCTACCGGTGTTGGTGGCATACAGCGTGATATTTTTACAATGGGCGCAAGACCCATTGCTTCCCTCAACAGTTTGCGTTTCGGAAACCTGGCAGATAAGAAAACACAACATTTATTAGGCGGTGTGGTGCATGGGATCGGCCACTATGGTAACTGCTTTGGTGTGCCTACCGTTGGAGGTGAAATATATTTTGAGGACTGTTACCATACAAACCCGCTGGTGAATGCCATGAGCGTGGGAATAATGGAAGTAGGAAAAATGGTGAGTGCTACGGCTACCGGAACAGGCAATCCTGTGTTTTTTGTAGGAAGTGCCACCGGTAAAGATGGAATTGGTGGAGCCTCTTTTGCATCAGCCGAGATCACCGCAGAAAGTACAGAAGAATTACCGGCTGTGCAGGTAGGCGATCCTTTCCAGGAAAAGAAATTATTAGAAGCCTGTCTTGAAGTGATTGAAACCGGTGCTGTTATTGGTATGCAGGATATGGGTGCCGCAGGTATCATCTGTTCTACTGCCGAGATGAGTGCGAAAGGTGGTGTGGGTATGCGTATTGATCTTGATAAAGTGCCAACGCGTCAGAAAAATATGAAAGCCTGGGAACTTTTACTAAGTGAGAGCCAGGAACGTATGCTGGTAGTAGTAGAACGAGGCAAAGAAGCAGGTGTGTTAAAAGTATTTGAAAAGTGGGACCTGAGTTGCAGCGAGATCGGCCAGGTAACAGATGATGGCCTGCTTAATTTTTATATGCACGGAGAACTCGAAGCATCGATCCCTGCTTATGAACTGGTACTGGGTGGCGGTGCACCACAATACACAAGAGAATACAAAGAGCCCGCATACTTCTCAAAGATCAATGCTTTTACAGCAGACAGTATTCCCGATATCACAGAACTAAAAGCAACAGCTGAGGCACTGATACAGCTTCCAAATATCGCTTCAAAAAGATGGATCTACACACAGTACGACAGCACGGTAGGTGCAGCTAATGCATCAACCAATGCACCGAGTGATGCATCTATTGTGATTGCAAAAGGAACCGGCAAAGCATTGGCGATGACGGTTGATTGTAACAGTAAGTATGTTTTTGCAGATCCCTATAAAGGAGGCATGATCGCTGTTGCAGAAGCGGCACGCAATATTGTTTGCAGCGGTGGCGAGCCGATTGGGGTTACTAACTGCCTCAACTTCGGCAACCCTTATGATCCAGAAGTGTATTACCAGTTTGTAAAAGCCGTTACGGGCATGGGTGATGCCTGCCGTAAATTCAATACACCTGTTACCGGCGGTAATGTTAGTTTTTATAACCAGAACCCCGATGGACCAGTATATCCAACACCAACTATCGGTATGGTAGGTATTATTGATGATATGCAGAACCGCATGACACTTGGCTTTAAAGCAGCCGGTGATGCCATCATCCTGTTAGGTAAACAGCAGAATGATATTGCCTCTTCAGAATACTTACACAAACTCAGGAAAACAGAATTTTCACCCTCTCCTTACTTTGATCTTGAGGAAGAAGTTGCTTTGCAGAATTTTGTATCATCGATCATAAAAGATAAAAAAATAAAAAGCGCACACGATATCAGTGAAGGTGGTTTAGCAGTTACCTTACTTGAGAGTGGTTTTACAAGTGGACTCGGATTCTATGTTTCTTCCGCTATTGCAACCACATTCAGAAAAGATGCCTACTGGTTTGGCGAAGCACAGGGCAGAGTAGTGGTATCTGTTGCAGAAGCAGATGTTGAGACTTTGGTTGCCAAAGCAAAAGAAGCCGGCATTGAAGCAACTGAATTAGGAACCGTAACAAAAGGAAAAATTACTGTTAACGGCGAAGATTGGGGAAGCATTGATGAGTGGAAAAGAAAGTATGATACAGCAATCGAAAAAATGTTGAATTAACCCCATGGATATTGATTACAATAATGATAACTTATCTAACTCCCCTTCAGGGGCTGGGGGGGGAGCCATTATTGTTACCGGTGCTGCTGGCTTTATCGGTTCATGCATGGTCCAATACTTAAATGCGTTGGACTATGAGAATATCATTTTAGTAGATGATTTTGGTTTTGAAAAAAAAAGAAAGAACTGGGAAGGGAAGACCTATGCGCATATAGTTGAGCGTTATCATTTATTTGATTGGCTGGAAACACACCAGCCGAAGATCAATATTGTTATTCATCTCGGGGCACGAACAGATACTACCGAGTTTGATTATGCTATTCATGAAGAACTTAATGTTCAATATTCAAAAGACGTATGGAATTACTGCACCCTTAACCAGGTTCCTTTAATCTATGCATCTTCTGCCGCTACCTATGGTGCAGGTGAATTGGGCTATGATGATGACCATGCAGTGATTGAAAAGTTAAAGCCACTTAATCCATATGGTGTAAGCAAAAACGAGTTTGATAAGTGGGCATTGCAGCAGGTAGCGGAAAACAAATTTCCTGCTAACTGGACAGGACTGAAGTTCTTTAATGTGTATGGCCCCAACGAATACCATAAAGGTCGTATGGCCAGTGTGATCTGGCACGCATTTAACCAGATCAAAAAGAATGGGTCCATGAAATTGTTCCGGAGCCACAAAGAAGGATTTAAAGACGGTGAGCAACTGCGCGACTTTGTGTATGTGAAAGATGTAGTGAATGTGACAGGCTGGATGATGCATGCCATGCTGAATCATTCGTGGAAAGCCAATAATAATGGCATTTACAATCTTGGCACCGGTAAAGCAAGAAGCTTCAGTGATCTTGTAAAAGCCACTTTCGCCGGGCTCGATCTGCCTCCCAATATCGAATTCATAGATATGCCCGAAGACCTGCGAGATACCTACCAGTATTTTACAGAAGCCAATATGCAAAAGCTAAGAAATGCAGGATATGATCAGCCATTTTATTCTTTGGAAGAAGGGGTGGATGATTATGTGCGGCAATATCTCACATCTTTAAAATATCTTTAGTTTCCGTTAAATGCCACAGAAGCACTGAAGCACAGAATTTTTTTCAGTGCTTCAGTGCTTCTGTGGCAAAAAATATAAACTATGAATAAAAAAATTGCAATAATAGGAGGAGGAAACCTCGGAGCTGCCATGGCAGAAGGATTGGTAAGCAGTGGTTTTGTTTTACCAGCGAACCTCGTTGTTACCAAAAGAAATACATCAACATTACAATCACTCGAAGCCAAGGGTGTAAGGATCACCAGCGATAATGGGGAAGCCGCTCATTTTGCCGATTTCATCGTACTGGCTGTTAAGCCTTTCCAGGTGCAGGAAGTATTATCGGCCCTGTTACCACACCTCGATCCTAAGCGTCATGTATTGATCAGTGTGATTACAGGAGTCTGGATCAAAGACATCCAGGAAATTGCCGGCAATCAGTTTTCCATTTTCCGTGCAATGCCTAATACAGCTATTGCCATACAACAAAGCATGACCTGCATTTGTGCACACCAGGCAAGCGATGAGCAAACAAAATTTGTTGCGGACCTCTTTGGTCAGCTAGGAAAATCCGTTGTTATCGAAGAAAAATTAATGGATGCCGCCACGGTTCTTGGTGCCTGCGGAACCGCCTATGCCATGCGATATATCCGAGCCAATATACAGGGAGGCATAGAGATCGGTTTTAGCGCTGCTACTGCTTCACTGATAGCGGCACAAACCGTCAAGGGCGCCGCTGAATTATTACTCCAGAGAAATACCCACCCCGAACAGGAAATCGATAAAGTAACCACACCCAAAGGCTGCACTATTGCAGGCCTGAATGAAATGGAGCACCAGGGATTCAGCTCTTCTTTGATCAAAGGAATTGTTACGAGCTATAAGAAAATTGTGAATGATATGTAGAATGAAAAATGCCACTGAAACACAGAAGCACTGAAGAAATAATTCAGTGCTTCTGTGTTTCAGTGGCAAAAATGATTTTCAGATCGATCACATATGCGCTTTCAAAAACGCAACAGCCTTAGCATGCGCATCTTCCGTAGCTTCTTTATTAAAAGAAGGATTACTCGGATTTGAAAATCCATGCCCCGCTTCATACTTATACGCAGTTAGTTTTTTGCCTGCCGTCTGCATATCACTTTCAAACTTATTGACCATCACAGGTGAAGGGCTTTGGTCCTTATTACCAAAGAAGCCGATCACATCACAATTCAATGTCTTTAATTTTTCGAGATTGGTTTCGGGTCTGCCGTAATACATCACACATCCTGCAGCTTGTTTACCAGCCAAAAGTGTTGCCTGCAAACTCCACATTCCGCCAAAACACCAGCCGATCGTGTAGATCTTTGCATCTGAGCCGGCATAGGCAAGGGCTCCTTTAATAATATTTTCAAGCCTTTCTGTTTTAACAGACTGCATGATCTTCATGGCACTGTCGGGAGTGGCGGCTACCTTTCCATCATACAGGTCGAGGGCTATCACATTTACATTCCCCAATTCTTTGGAAAGGATCTCCGATTCTTTTTTAATATAATCGTTCAATCCCCACCATTCCTGGATCACAAATACCCATTTGTTGGATTTTACCTTACTCTTTATTTCATAACCCATTGCTGTTGAGCCGTCTGCCGCTTTGAAAGTAACGCGTTGCCCCTCACCACCTTCGAGCTTATAGTACAAAGGTTTTTCATGAAGTGCCGCAAAAGCAGGTGTGATAGCCTCCTGTCTGAATTGCTCACGCACATCCCCATTATAACAGCTTACATAGCAGTCGGGGGTTAAAATAACAGGCGCAGGTGCCTTGTAACGGTAACTCAGGAAAGCCGCGGTGGCAAAAGCCGCCATCGTAAGTAGTAGTATTTTTTTCATATGTTGGTTTTTTGGGTAAAGATGTACACCTCAAATTAACACTTTACACCTATTAATGGTTGAACAACGACAGGTAATTTTTTTCTCAAAGTTTTTTGCTGTAGGTTTGTATGACCTCTGAAATTTTTCTGCACCGTTCTTATTCCAAGGTCAATTTTTCTTTTATAATGTAGCCGAAACAGGTAGCTGTTTTAGGGTTTTTTGGTCTGTTTGGTTTATTAGTTTGTTGGTTTATTTGTAAAAATACCAGGAAACCAATAAACCAATAAACCAATAAACCAATAAACCAATTGAAGATATTATGGCCAAATTTATTTTTGTTACCGGTGGTGTAACAAGTAGTCTCGGAAAAGGCATTATTGCCGCCTCTCTTGCAAAGCTTTTGCAGGCAAGGGGTTTGCGCGTAACCATCCAGAAATTTGATCCCTATATTAATGTGGATCCCGGTACTTTGAATCCTTATGAACATGGCGAATGTTTTGTAACGGAAGATGGAGCTGAAACTGATCTTGATCTTGGCCACTACGAGCGTTTCCTAAGCATCTTTACTACACAAGCTAATAATGTTACCACCGGGCGGATCTATCAAACAGTAATTAATAAAGAAAGAGCCGGTGATTTTCTTGGAAAGACCGTTCAGGTAGTTCCCCATATTACAGATGAGATCAAAAGAAGAATGTTATTGTTAGGGGATGATGACAAATATGATATTATTTTAACAGAAATCGGTGGTACAGTTGGCGATATCGAAAGCCTTCCCTTTATCGAAGCAGTTCGTCAATTACAATGGGAGCTGCCCGAAGAAGATGTAATGGTAGTGCACCTTACATTGATCCCTTACCTGAAAGCCGCTAAAGAATTAAAGACCAAACCTACACAGCATAGTGTTAAAATGCTGAGTGAAACAGGTGTACATCCTGATATCCTGGTTTGCCGTACAGAAGAACCGTTGAACAATGATATCAAAAGAAAGATCGCCCTCTTCTGTAATGTAAAACAGGAGGCCGTAATTGAAGCAATGGATGCCTCCACCATTTATGAAGTACCGTTACTGATGCTTCGCGAAAAACTGGATGTGATCTGCCTGAAGAAAATGAAGATCCCCAATTATGGAGAACCGAATCTTGACAAGTGGAAAGGGTTCCTCGATAAACTGAAATATCCACGCAGCAAAGTAACCGTGGGATTGATCGGTAAATACATTGAGTTGCAGGATGCCTATAAATCTATCCTCGAAAGTTTTGTACATGCAGGTGCCATGAATGAAGTGAAAGTACAGGTAGTAAATGTGCACAGCGAATTCATCACACACGAAAATGTAGCTGAAAAACTTGACGGACTCGATGGTTTATTAGTAGCACCTGGGTTTGGTCACAGGGGTATTGAAGGAAAAATTGTGGCAGTTCAGTATGCACGTGAAAAAGGATTACCCTTCTTCGGTATCTGTTTAGGTATGCAGATGGCGGTCATTGAATATGCAAGAAATGTATTGGGACTGAAAGATGCCCATTCCACAGAAATGGATACATCTACAGAGCACGCTGTTATTAATATGATGGAGGAGCAGAAAAAGATCAAGATGATGGGAGGAACCATGCGTCTCGGAGCCTATCCATGTGAGATCAAGGAGAATAGCCTCGCTCATACCATTTATGGATCAACCCATATCAGCGAGCGCCACCGTCACCGCTACGAATTCAATGACCAATATTTAGAGCAGTTCGAATCAAACGGAATGATTGCCAGCGGCCGCAATCCTGAAACAGGTCTTGTAGAGATTATGGAGATCCCAACGCATCCCTTCTTTATCGGGGTGCAGTATCACCCGGAATTAAAAAGCACGGTAGAAAATCCCGCACCATTATTTGTGAGTTTCATCGGCGCAGCCAAAAAGTACAATGAACTCAAAGGCAGTATGAAGAAAGGTAGCTTGGTAAGCGAAAAAATATAAATACAAAATAAAAGAGCTCCCATTTCCGGAGCTCTTTTATTTTCAGCCCTTCCTTGCGGTTCTTAGCGTTTTCTGCGTTCAGCTTTTCTCCCCAAACTTCAGCAACCCCCAAAAAAATACTAATTTCAAACACGCAAAAACGGCCACAATGAAAAAGTATCTCCTCTTGAGCTTATTGATATCCTGCACCAGCATCATAACCGCCCAACCCCCACATGGCACCAAATGGACCAAAGACGGTAATGGTTACTTTGCTTCAGAGGGAGGCAGTATTGTAAAATATTCCCTACCATCATTAACCAAAACAACACTCATATCCAAAGAGTTGCTCACGCCAAAAGATGCAAAAACATCTCTCTCAATCAGAAATTTTTTCTTTTCAGCTGATGATCAGAAGATCCTGATCTATACGAATAGCAAACAGGTATGGCGCTATGATACAAAGGGTGATTACTGGTTGCTGAATACGACCGATAAAAGCCTGCGCCAGATAGGTAAAACATTACCAGCATCTTCATTGCAGTTTGCCAAGTTCTCACCCGATGGAAAGAAGATAGCGTATGTTAGTGATTACGATCTCTATGTAGAAGACCTGGCAACCAATAAGATCACGAAACTCACGCAAGGGGGTAACCGTAAACTGATCAATGGAACATTCGATTGGGCATATGAAGAAGAATTCTTCTGCCGCGATGGTTTTCGATGGAGCCCAGATAGTAAAAAAATTGCCTACTGGCAGATAGAAGTAGGTGCGGTAAAGACTTACCTGATGCTGAATAATACCGATTCAATTTATCCTTTCCTGAATCCTGTTGAGTATCCGATTGCCGGTGAAAAACCATCAAAAAGCAAAATTGGTGTAGTAGATATCGATACAAAGAAAACAAACTGGATGAAGATTCCGATGGATGCTGAACTCAATTCTTATATTCCACGGATGGAATGGGCAGCCAATAATACACAAGTAATCGTTCAACACATGAACAGGCAACAAAATGAAAGCAATCTCCTGCTTTGTGATATTTCAACCGGGGCACCCACAACCATTTACCAGGAAAAAGACCCTGCATGGATCGATATTATTGCCTTGTGGGATGAAGACTATTCTTATGGAGGATGGGATTGGTTGAACCAGGGAAAAGATTTTTTATGGACAAGTGAAAAAGACGGCTGGCGCCACTTATATCTCGTAAGCAGGGATGGTAAAAAAGAAACCTTGCTTACTATAGGAAACTATGATGTAATGGATATTAGTTCTATTGATGAGAAAAGTGGGTATGTGTATTTCTTTGCATCACCTGCTAATGCCACACAGAAATATCTATACAGAACAAAATTGGATGGGTCAACCGCAGCAGAAAGGTTATCACCTATGAACCAGGTGGGTACGCATAATTATAATGTATCCCCAACCGGAAGTTTTGCTTCCCATACTTTTTCCAATTACTACACACCCGCATCACGTGAATGGGTGTCATTACCAGACCATAGTTCCATCAATGGCGATCTTGTAGACAAAGCAGTGGCTAAAAGCGATAAAACATCATCTCGCATTGAGTTTACTACCATCACAACTGAAGAGAAAGTTACCATGGATGCTTTTGTTGTAAAGCCGGTAAACTTTGATCCCACAAAAAAATATCCTGTTGTGTTCCTTGTGTACACTGAACCCTGGGGACAAAATGTAAAAGATGTTTACGGAGCAACTGCTAACCGCTTATACAAAGGTGATATGGTGAATGACGGGTATATTTATATTTCTATCGATAACCGCGGAACACCCGTTCCTAAAGGACGAGAATGGCGTAAATCTATTTATAAAAAGTTCGGGCAGATCAATATTAGGGACCAGGCCATGGCTGCCAAAGAGATTCTGAAATGGTCATACGTAGACACTTCACGCATTGCCGTATGGGGCTGGAGCGGTGGTGGTACCGCCACTTTGAACCTTATGTTCCAGTATCCTGAGATTTATAAAACGGGTATTTCAGTTGCTGCAGTGGGTAGTGCCTATACGTATGATAATATTTACGAAGAAAGATATATGGGGCTGCCACAGCAAAACAAAGAAGCTTATGAGAAAGCATCACCCATTAACTATGCCAAAAACCTTAAAGGGCATCTTTTGTATATCCATGGAACAGGCGATGATAATGTGCATTTCAACAATGCAGAAATGCTGATCAATGAACTGATCGCTAATGGCAAGCAATTCCAGCTAATGACATACCCAAACAGAACACATGGAATTTCAGAAGGGAAGGGAACGGGTTCGCATTTACAACAATTGTATACAGACTATTTGCGTATGTGGTGCCCTCCCGGAGGAAGGTAGGGCATATCGAATATCGCTCCCCTAAGACCTAGACCAATATCCAGGTTTTAGTGGAGTTTTAATAGGGTTTTGTTCGACTCTTGTTCGAGTCGAGTCGAACAAAACCCTATTGAAACCCGAACAATACTCGAACAAATACCCTTTTTTAGGCGCTATGTTATTGTGTATCAATATGTTGCGGGTGACAAGTTGCGTTAGCATTTAGCGCAATACGTTAATTGTTGATTACTACTGTATTGTGATTATAAAACCTATCGTCAGATGGGGGCTTTTAATTCTCCATTTTCGTCAGCATATCTTTCTTCATATCCCCCCAAACATCATCAAAACTCTTCTCATTGCCTTTTTTCCATCCATCAATCTGTTCTTCCATCTTTTGTTTTCTTTCTGTTTTCGACCGATCGAAAAAATCCTTAATGAATTCCGAATCCTGTTCAAACGCTGTCTGGTTATATAATTCTTTCAATGCCAATTCGCGCTTATGATTATTGCCGGTAAGTTCTTTTTCTATCTTTTCGCGTAACCTCACTTTTTCATCATAGGTTCCTTCGGGCAAAAGGGTTTTGGCTATTACGGGCATGAGCTCTATCAATAGTAAAATGGCAACCAACAGATAATAGCGAAAAGCCACAGCCGTATTGTCTTTTACCAAATGGTTTAATGCTTCGATACGGGTTACAAATCCATCATTCAATAAAGTAGTGAATACTTTTTGTTCTTCAGTAATAGATGCATCGATAGAAGCCAGCGAACTGTCGATCGATCTTATCTGCGGTAGTAGCCTAGCTTCTTGCAGTTTGTAGTCTTCAGAGAGTCGCTGGTATTCAAGCTGTTTCGCCTGCGCAATATCTTTCAGTCCGATCTTCTTGCTTCCGCCGGTGCCATCTGTTTCTTTAATAAAATTATCTCTTGCGATGGATACTTCGCTGTAACGTTTGTCGAGCTGTTGTTGCAACAGGCTTCGGTCCCTGTTCAATGCTGCTTTTGAAGTGGCATACACAGAATCCTGTTGCTGTAATTTTGTTCTTTTTCGTTGCTCATTGTCTAAAGAGATCTGCACATGGATCTCCTTATTAAAAAGATATAATAGTGCCGGTTGCGCCATAAAGAGTCCGATCGTTAGTGCCAGTAAACCTCTGAATGCAAGGGGCACCAACCGGTTTTTATTGGACCGGTTAATTCCTTTGATCAATGCCCTATCGATACTTAAGATCATTCCGCCCATAAACAGACCGGCAGCAATAGCGATCCACATACTCTCAACAACAGTGCTAAAAAAATAAGTCCAGGCAAGTGTAGCAAACAACCAGGTGCCCAGCACGGTCATACCAACAATGGCATACCTGTTGCGGTCAATTACACAGTCCTGTAATATTTCGCCTTCGGCTGTCGACAAATACCATAGAAAGCGGTTCCATTGGGTAGGAACATAGACCTCCCGTTGAGAAATAGGCATAGTATTATCCTGCATAAAAATGGGTTTAAACGGTAAGTGGTTGAAGTGGAAATTGCCTGGTTGAAGCGGGAAGAATAAAGAAACGCTGAAAAAACGGTATTTAGCGTATGTTTTTTTCGTTTTAGGGCTATTTTAACGCTCCTCCTTTCACTACCTTTGCCGCTCAATAAAATCTTGTATGAAGACGGATAAGAATACGGTCATTGGGTTTGTGCTGTTGGGTGTTTTATTTTTTGCTTACTTCTGGTACAGCTCAAAACAATCCAATGAACTACAGGCGATCAAGCAAAAGCAGGAAGATTCTGTGCGAAAAGTGATGGCTGCCAATATCAAGCCACAGGATACCGTTGTTGCACGGTTAGATTCATTAAAAAGAGATTCTGCCACACGCCTTTCCGCTGCCGGTGATTTTACCACAGCAGCCATTGGTACAGAACAACTGGTTACGATCGAGAATGAAGTAATGAAAGTTACTTTTTCTAATAAAGGCGGACAGGTTGCCACCGTTGAACTCAAAAAATACAAATCATCCGACAGCGGGCTGGTTGTACTCGCATCCCGGAGTGATATCGGTTACAGTATTAATACTTCTACTAACCAGTCTTCTCTTTCAACCAACCTGTTCTTTGCAGGTTCACCGGTAGTAAAGAATGCAGATGGGTCACAAACAATCAGTTTTGTTTTGTCTGCTGCTAACGGGCAAAGCGTAACCCACCAATATATTGTACGCCCTAACCAGTATATGATCGATTGGAACGTTGCTATGACCGGGGCCGATAAATTATTGAGCCAGGGTTTGATGAATTTTCAATGGAAAGCCAACACTTACCAGAATGAAAAAACAGCGCAGTATGAAAGACAGATGTCGAATATCTGTTTCTCTGAAGGGAATGACTTTGATTATATCTCTGCCAAAACGGAAAGAAAGTTTGAGAAACCTGTACAATGGGTAGGTGTGGTACAGCAATTTTTCAATTCTACTTTAATTTCTAAAAATAGTTTTAACAGCGGTCAGGTAAACTGGGCAAGAAAACCTGATACCGATTCAAGCAAGGCCCTTGCAAGTGCAGAAATAAACCTGCAGATGAAATTGGCCACAACTGCATCTGTGAGTGTTCCTTTCCAATTGTATTATGGTCCCAGCGATTATAATATCCTGAAAAAGCAGGCCCCTGAAATGGATAAGATCGTGAACCTGGGAAGGGACATGTATTCTTTTGTACGCCCGATCAATAAGTATATCATCATGCCGGTATTCGATTTCTTTGCCGGCTTTGTAGTTAATTACGGATGGGTGGTATTATTGCTCACGCTCTTTATACGTTTGGTAACATCACCGCTTACTTACAGCAGTTACCTCAGCGGTGCTAAAATGAAAGTACTTAGACCGGAACTGGATACACTCAAAAAGAAATTCGGTACCGATCAGCAGGGTTTTGCCATGGAGCAAATGAAGTTGTTCAGGGAAGCAGGTGTTAACCCATTGGGTGGTTGTATACCTGCCTTACTACAGATCCCGATCTTCTTTGCGTTGTATAGTTTCTTTAACTCGAATATCGCACTGCGGGGTCAGGCTTTCTTGTGGAGTCATGATCTGTCGTCATATGATTCTATTTATCATCTGCCATTCAGTATCCCGGCATATGGTGATCACGTGAGTTTGTTTACGATCACAGCGGTAGCTACCAGCTTCCTGATCTCTATCTATAATATGGCCATGACGCCAACCCAGGATAATCCTGCGTTAAAATACATGCCGTATATATTTCCTTTCATGCTATTGTTTATCTTTAATAAGCTGCCATCGGCACTTACCTGGTATTATACGGTTTCCAATATTATCACATTAGGACTTCAGTTCGTGATACAGAATTATATCATTAATCACGATAAGATCCTGGCTAAGATAGACGAGAAACGAAAAGCACCTAAGAAGAAAAGTAAATGGCAGGAGCGTTATGAGCAAATGAACGAGAGCCAGAAGAAGTTGCAGGATCTGAAGAATAAGACAAATAAAAAATAGTGAGTAGTGAATAGTCAGTAGTGAGTGATAAACAAATACTCACTACTGATTGCACACTGATAAAATAAACTGATAAAAGCATGAATAAATTTTTTACTCTCATCCTAAGCTTAGTAACAATAACCACCATGGCTCAACAGCGTGTGGTTGCCGAGTGCAGTATTACTTACTCGGTAGCGGCAGAAGAGGGTAGCGCGGATAAGGATGTGATCGAATCGTTTAAGTCAACTACAAAAACTGTTTACATTAAAGCAAACGATAGTCGTACCGACCTGGTGAGCCCCTCTTTTTCCCAATCCTTATTTTATAATAAGGCAACCGCTACCGGCGTAATACTCCGGGAGTTTGGCGGAAATAAATTTATGACGAAGCTGGACAATACCAAATGGCTGGCCCAGAACGCCCGTTATGATGGGATAAAGGTTACTCTTACCAACGAAACAAAAACGATACTTGGTTACGAGTGTAAGAAAGCGGTTTTGCAATTAAAAGACGGAAGCACTTTTGCTGCTTACTATGCAACCGGGATAGTTCCCTCTGTAAAAGAATTTGAATACCAGTTCAAGGATCTGCCCGGCTTTGTATTAGAATATGAAGCACAAGAAGCAGACAACCGCAAGATCAGGTACACCGCTACCAAGATCAACCTCAATCCTGTACAGGCTTCAAAGTTTGATATTCCAACAAGTGGTTATCGCCTCTTAAATTAAAATATTATCCAGCCCCATGCTTCAGCTTGGGGCGGCGCGACCGGCAGACCATAAAATTTTAATTAATTTCTGGAAGGTGTCTTAAACTTAGGACTCTTAATCTTGTACTTGTAAGGATAAATGTAAGTAGTGTTACCGTTATCATACCGTAACATTGAATTTACTTCAACACCATTGGCAGTTTCCTTTGACGAAGCGATATTTACGCCGCCTTTGTACTGCAGGGTAGATTTAAGAGAAGAGAAAGAAAGGCTTTTATGAGATAAAGAACTGAGACTTTTCAGCGAGAATTTGCTGTTATTTTTGTTCTTTTCATCAGAGAGACCGGTAAATGTTAAAGCTGCATACGCCACCTGCATACCCATCACAAGGAGGATAACGAAGGCGAGTTTTTGTATGTTATGCAGTTTCATCATTACAGCAAAGGTAAAGAATTTCTTAAATATCTGATAATAAATCTTAAAATTCAGCCAATTATGAATTTATTAACCAGACGTTAATAAGTCCCAAATGTTACAAAAAAGAACAAAAAACCTCGTTTATTGTTCTTAAATTGTATAAACCTAATAGCCAATGCGAGAAAATCCGTACCGCGAAGACCGCGAAGAGCTAAAAGAACTCCTTAGACAATACCACAATCTTAGACTCGGACGGCAGCATTCCTTCCTCGAAGAAGATGCTTTTGAGCGCATAATCGACCATTTTGACGAAAAGGATAATCTACCTGAGGCCCTTGAAGCCGCTGAAATAGGTTTATCCCAGTTTCCGTATTCCTCTCAATTGATGATAAAAAAGGCAGATCTGCTGCTTGCGACCCGAAAATATCGTGAAGCACTTGATATATTGGAGGTAGCCGAGTTGTACGACAGCAGCGACCTGAACCTTTATATCTTAAAGACTGATGCCTACCTGGCCCTCGATCAACAGGGAGAAGCGGTTAAATTATTAGAAGCCGCGCTTTTACTTTTTGAAGGAGAGGAGCGACTGGATCTTCTGTTTGAACTGGCGGATGTGTATGATGATTACGAGGAATTTGATAAAGTATTTGATTGTCTCAAACTGATACTCGAAGAAGAACCAAATAATGAAGAGGCTTTATACAAGATCTGTTTCTGGACCGACTTCACCGGGCGCAACGAAGAAAGCATCCGACTGCACCAGGGGATTATTGATGAGTACCCGTTTAGTGAACTCGCCTGGTTCAACCTTGCAGCAGCTTACCAGGGATTAAAGCTGTATGAAAAATCGATAGATGCTTATCAGTATGCAGTAGCGATCGATGAGAAGTTTGATTATGCTTATCGAAATATGGGCGATGCCTATCTGAGGCTGAGAAAGTATAAAGAAGCGATCGAAGTGTTAGAGAAAGTGTTAGAGCTTACACGGCCTGAAGATGTGATCTATGAAGCGATTGGTCACTGCTACCACCGCATGGGCAACTATGCGCAGGCGAGATTCAATTACAAAAAAGCGGTTCACCTCAATCCTGATGACAGCAAGCTGCATTACAAGATAGCTGTAACGTATATGCTGGAAGAGCAATGGCAGAGTGCTATTAAGCAACTCGAAAATGCCATGCGGATACACCGCAATTTGCCAGAGTATAACCTGGCGATGGGTGAATGCAAAATGAACCTGAAACTGTTTAAAGATGCGATCCAGTATTTTGGAACGGTCGTAAGAAACAAACCCAAAAATGTACCGGGTTGGGAAGCTTTGATCCGTTGCCTCATCAAAGCAGATCTGTATGAAGAAGCAATAGAACAATGCGTGGCAGCGATGAAAGCCACAGAAGGTAAGCCTCTCTTCTTATTCTATTATAGTTCTATCTTATTCACCATGGGCAAAACCAAAGAAGGATTGCTGAAGCTGGAGATGGCCATGGAGAAAGCACCCAGACATCTGAAGAAGTTCGTAGAACTCAATCCATCTATATTGCAAAATAACCAAGTAGTTGACATCGTGGCGAGGTACAAGAAAGGCAAGAAAATATAGTATTCGGCTTTTCTTTGCGCCTCCACAGCTTTGCGGGCATAATTCCCTCCTTAAAAGGTAGACAATTCAATTTCAACCGATTATCTTATTTTTGCCGCGACAAAACTAAATCGAGCATGAATTTTAATCTTTCACAGATCCCTTCGCGAACACAACAACCCAGAACATCAGGTTTAACCATGGTAATGGACAAAGGACTCAGTATTAACGAGGTTCATGACTTTATCAGTGTAAGCGGTCCGCATACGGATATTGTGAAGCTGGGTTTCGGAACTGCGTTTGTTACCCCTAATCTCCGCGAGAAGATAGAAGTATACCATTCTTACAAAATGCCGATTTATTTTGGCGGTACTTTGTTTGAAGCCTTCCTGATACGTAACCAATTTGATGATTATGTGGCCATGTGCAAGGATTATGGCATCAAGCACGTAGAAGTGAGCGATGGCTCTATCAGTATTCCGCACGCGGAAAAATGCGGTTATATTGAAAAACTGACAAAAGATTTTACCGTATTGAGTGAGGTAGGCAGCAAAGATGCCGCACACATCATACCACCATACAAATGGATCGAACTCATGCGCGCTGAACTGGAAGCAGGTTCCTCTTATGTAATTGCGGAAGCACGTGAAGCCGGAAACGTAGGTATCTACCGTGGATCTGGTGAAGTGCGTGAAGGACTTGTACAGGAAATTCTTACACAGATCCCTGAAGAAAAAATTCTTTGGGAAGCTCCGCAAAAAGCACAGCAACTATATTTTCTCGAACTCATCGGTTGTAATGTAAACCTCGGTAACATCGCGCCCAACGAAGTAATACCGCTGGAAGCTATGCGTATCGGGCTTCGCGGAGATACGTTTGAGTTATATCTCGATAAGAAGTAGCTATGAATCGTTATGGTCTGATAGGTTATCCGCTTACACATTCCTTTTCTCAGAAATATTTCTCAGATAAGTTTGCAAAGCTGGGTATTACAAATTGTGTGTATGAGCATCATCAATTGAGTGATATCAGCGAATTAAAAGCTTTACTGGAAACCCACAAAGATCTTCGTGGGTTAAATGTTACTATCCCTTATAAGAAAGAAGTGCTAAGCTTCTTAACCGATGCATCAGAAGTAGTTAACAGCATTGGTGCCTGCAACTGTATTGATATCCGTGGTAATACCTTAACGGGCTATAATACAGATGTGATAGGTTTTGAAAAATCCATCACACCTTATCTCCGCTCACATCATACGCATGCGTTGGTATTTGGTACCGGCGGAGCATCAGCTGCAGTGGCGTATGTTTTAGGGAAACTGAATATTCCTTTCCAATATGTATCGCGTAGTGGTTCTGCGAGTGCATTATCTTATGCTGATGTAACTGAAGAAATTTTATCTACACATCATTTGCTGGTCAATACTACACCATTAGGTATGTATCCGAATGTGAATGATAACCCTGATATACCTTATCAATACCTTGCATCTCAACATCATCTATATGACCTTGTGTATAATCCTGCCGAAACGAAATTTTTAGAAAAAGGCAGATTACAGGGCGCTACAACGCAGAATGGTCATGAGATGTTGATAATTCAAGCGGAAGAGAGCTGGCGCATCTGGAACGGCGAATAGACCGTTTTTTACAGAGCCTGTGCCCCGCTGGGGCTTTTTTCTTTGCGTTCTTTGCGGTTCGTTGCGTTCTCTGCGTTCCAGCTTTTCTTCCCAAAGTTTTTTATGCCTCAAAGAGTAGAACCCAATCGCTCTAAAACCTCTCTCGGAACTGCCACCAGTTTCTTAGCACCATAATCATAACACAACATCCCCGTCTTAGCTTTTGCCGCTAAAACAAACGTATCCCCCGAAACAATCTCCATTTTATAAAACAGATCAAAACCCAATTTATCAAACCCGTCAGCCGCTACCGATATTTTGACTGTATCACTGTAATTCAATTCCTTCTTAAACTCAATAGCCACATCTGCCATAATAAGTCCCGCACCCGCTATCGCCAATTCTTCATAGCCGTGCGAGCGTAAAAATTGCTGCCGCGCCTCATGTATCAACGAAAGAAAACTATCATTACCCACATGCCCGCCGTAATTCAGATCCGTGATGCGGATCGTGATTAACGTAGAGAAACTAAAATGTGCAGGCATGTCTATTTTGATCCTGTTCATACCGCTTGATCTTTTAAGAATTGTAGAAGTTTGGCGATCGCTTTTTTCCTGTGACTGAACTGGTTCTTTTCATCCATCGTCATTTCAGCAAATGTTTTATCAGTGCCGGCAGGAACAAATACCGGGTCATAGCCAAAGCCTTGTAAGCCTTTTTGTTCGGTGATGATGCTGCCTTTACAAATACCTTCAAACTGGTATTCTTTGCCGGATAGTATTAATGATACAACCGTTCTGAACTGTGCATCTCTGTTGCTGATACCTTCCAGTTTTTGTACGAGCTTATCAATATTAGCCTGGAAGTTGCGGCCCTCGCCTGCATAGCGGGCACTTTTTACACCCGGTTCACCATTGAGCGCAAACACTTCAAGACCTGTGTCTTCGCTAAAGCAATCTTTTCCGGTGAGCGTAAAAATAGTTTGTGATTTTTCTGTGGCATTCGCTTCGAGCGTATCATGCGGCTCAGGAATATCTATGTCGATGCCAGCTTCTTTCAAAGTGATGATATTGAACTGATCACCGATCACTTTCTTGATTTCATCTACCTTATTTTGGTTATTGGTGGCGAATACGAGTTGGGGGATCTGCATGGTGTTGCTTTATTGAATGCTAAACATTTTTTTCAGGCATAGCCACAATTTGCTTTTCTCCAGTTTAGCATCCTGTCCCGTACCCAGCATTTTTTCAAGTGATGGAGCGAGTAAAAACTGGCAGCTATCATAATTCTGCACCTGGTAAAATGGAACGGTGAACGATAATTGCACCTGCCTGGCTGTGATATCGAATAAGATCAGGTGAGAAGGGGATAGTTTTTCTTTCAACTGCGCATAGCTAACAGCATCCTTGTCATAATTCACAATAGCAACATCACCCAGGTTGAGTTTACAGGCGCCTAGTATAGAAGAAAGAAATTGCAGCGAATCATCTTTTAAATATTTCGCCTCATCTTCATTCACAACAATGGTGATTTTTTTCTGGTTATTGCCGAGATACCACTCTCCCTGCATTGGCGGAGCCTGCGGTTTTTCTTTTTTCTCTTTCGCTGGTTTTGCAGCAATGGAAGTTTCCATTACAGGCTTTTCCGGAATCAATTCTTTTGCCACCACCGGTTTTTCTTCAGTCAATAAGCGTTCTTCTTCCACCAATACAATGCTGTGGCGGTAGAGATCTGCCAGTAAAAAATCGGGTAATTGGTGTTTTTGTTGCGCCATTTATAATATTAACAGCCGTTAGTTTTACTTTTTTTTGTTTCTTTGTGCTTCAAAGATAAAGCTATGGTAGCAGCCCCGAATATAAAGATCACAAAAGTTGAAACAAGTAAACTAACAGGTACCAGCCTCGAGAATGTTCCCTTTGGCCGCTACTTTACCGATCATATGCTGGAAGCAGATTATGAGAATGGCGAATGGAAAAATGTTGAGATCAAACCTTACCAACCTTTATTGCTCGATCCATCAACTGCCGCCCTGCATTACGGACAAGCAATCTTCGAAGGTATCAAAGCTTATAAATACGCTGATGGTACCGCGGCTATTTTTCGCCCGATTGACAACTATAAACGCTTTAATATTTCTGCAGAAAGAATGCAGATGCCAACCGTTCCCGAAGAGATCTTTATGGAAGGGATGCGCAAGCTGATTAAACTGGATAGTAACTGGATCCCTTCATTGCCGGAGCATTCATTATATATACGCCCGTTCATGTTCTCATCCGATCCGGTAATTGGGGTAAAACCTTCTGAAACGTATAAGTTCATGATACTGTTAAGTCCTACAGGACCTTACTATGCTGCCCCGATGAAGATCTATGTGGAAGAAAAATACACACGTGCCGCTCCGGGTGGAGTTGGCTTCTCTAAAAATGCCGGTAACTACGGCGCCAGTATGCACGCAACTGCTTTGGCGCGTGAGGCGGGATACGACCAGGTTTTATGGACGGATGCTTTTGAGCATAAGTACATACAGGAAGTAGGTACCATGAATGTATTTTTTATCATTGGTAATAAAGCACTCACACCTTCATTGGAAGATGGAACCATTCTTGCCGGGATAACCCGCGATAGTGCGATCACTATTTTGCAGGATATGGGACTGGAAGTTGAAGAAACAAAGATCAATATTGACGATCTGCTGGAAGCGCACGCAGAAGGGCAATTGCTGGAAGTATTCGGTACCGGAACTGCCGCCACTATTTCCATGATCAAAGAATTGAAATACAAAGACTACGAAATGCATTTTGATACAGATAGCTGGAAAGTGGCGCCGGAATTGAAAAAACGTTTGAATGCCATCAGGGATGGTAATGCGGAAGATTCGCATAGCTGGATGTTTAAGATATCATAGCTTGATAAATTTCTGGCTCGCTACATATTTTCCGGATATCATCTCTACAAAATATAATCCCGGCAAAAGGTTATTGATAGGTAGACTGATCTCACCACTCTTTTTTGCATCCACCAATAGCGATCGTTTTATGTTACCATATTGATCAAGGATTCGAATGGACGTATTTCCGTTTTCCGCAATTGCGTAGTGTATCATGATCTCATTGATTGCCGGAACGGGGCCAACACGCATCATGATCTTTCTGGAATATATCATTGAATCAATAGGTTCCGGTCGGCTGCTTATCTCGAAACGGTTATTGCCGCTTGTTAATGTATCATCCGTAACCAGAAAAGAATAACTGCTGTCTTTTTCAAGCGCTAACCATTTGTTCATATACTTATCATGGAGTTGTAAGGTGTTTTCCGTTGATAATTTGCATGCTGGAATTTGTATGGAGTAATATCCCGTTTTCGTTGTTTGCAAACCCAGGTTGATAGCAGCCGTATTTTTCAGAGGTCGAAAATCTATTGACAGCATTTTCTTTTCCCTGCTGAGGCTATAAAAATTTACACCACTATTCATAAATTTTTCCGCATCGTATTTATCGAGGCCTAACCACGCACTGTCTGAGTGACCAATTATTATCCTGTCCATAAAAGTTTGATCGCGGTTCAACCGGAGTTCGATATGATAGTCAGGTAAATCATTGATCACCGGAACCGCTGTCGCTGTCGATGCCGATAAGTTTGTTTTACAATTTTCTGTAAACAGGATTGTATTATTGATGAAGCCTGTTGTTTTTACAAAGAACGCTCCGAAAGCAGGAAGCAGGTATTTACTTTGAAAAGGTACTGCCGAATACCCGCCCTCATCTCCCTGGTTAATATCCCATATCCAAAAATGATTACCTATCCCGGTTCCATAACTCACCAATGAAAGATCGATCGTGGAAGCATAAGGGTTTGCGATCAATTGGTAAGCTGTACTATCTGTTTTTGTCAGAACGATCTCCTGGTCGCCTGCATTAACAGGTCCTGTAAATTTTAATAAGGAAGTACTATCTGTGAGTACTCCGAGGCCTGTATATTTTTTCCAGGGATTTTGAAAGTTGGTCCATTTAATATAGATGGGTAATGTGTCAAAGGGAGACTGTGGTTCATAGTACGAACTGTTATTCTGTGTTTCCAAAAGTATATCTGCTGAGAAGGGATGCCCTGTGAGCCGGAGGGCCTTTTTGCCAGTTATCTTGTGTTCGAATAAAACATTGCCATTGATTGATACCCCATCAGCGGATTGTCCGATACTGCCCGAACTCCTGACCAATAACCGGTTAGCGGTTTGTAAACTACCGCTAACGAGTTGCAGAATACCGGTAAGAAAGAGAGAGTCTGTTAAGGCTGCTTCTGTTGGGTTAGAAATGAAAAGATCTTTTATTGTCTGATTTTTTATAATGCCTGTAAGTATTTTTTGAGGAAAAGTTCCGCCAACTGTTAATTTGCCTTTGGCAAGATCGATCAGTCCCCATGGCCCGTTCATATTACCGGTCCAGTGCAGGCTTCCATTCACAGTAAGTACTACATCTTTTGCCAAAGTAATATCATGGCAGGATGCTGTATCCTGGATAGTAGGGTGGTTTTTCGAATTTGTAATATATACATCTGTGGCAGCACCCGGAACAATGGTGTTGCACCAATTATTTGGGTTAGTCCACTCATTTGTAAAACCGCCAAACCATATTCCTGATTTTAATGGAATGATCTTTACCGGGGCAGATGTATCGCTGCAGGCGCCTGAATTTACTTTTCTCCTGAAGAAGGTGGTGGATGACAATTTTGGTGAACTGCCAAGATCTCTCAATGAGTTAAGACCGCTTGTTTTCACAAAGCCCAGCGAATCACTTGTATTGGTGTATTCCCATAAGTATTCATAATGACCGTTTCCGCCGGAAGGTTCTGTTCCCGTGATTGTGATGGAGCTTCCACTGCAGGCGTATGGGGTTGTAAGGATATCGTTATTGGTGATTTGAGGATGAATGGTAATGCGTATTATTTTTTGTATTTCATTGGTTCCGTCCGAAATCGTAGCACGCAAACTGTCTGTGCCTTTATTTGTTGCTGGTAATGTGTAAAGTATTGTCGCCGGGGAGATTTTATTACCTGTAGACAGAAACGTAAAGGTGTTTTGTAAAAGCGAAGACGGATGCCGCAAGGATTGGATCCTAAGCGTGAGGCTATCACCTTTTTCATCATCAATGAGCATCAGGATATCGCTTAGTGAAACAGCGCTATCCCGGCTGCAGGCAAAAAGATCGGATAGTGCAGGGATAACAAATGACGGCGCTACCGCATCGATCTTTACATTGGATAAAGGGCCTGCATTTTTAATGGTTAGTGAACATGGATTTCCTGCCGCATCTGTAATGCTATATGGCGCTGTAGTGGTAAGCGCACCCATTGTGATGCCAGTTTTATCAAGATCATTTTTCTGAACAATGTACCTGAAACGCAACGCCTGTGTTCCCGCTGCCTCATAGCAATAAAGGCTTTTAACACTGCTTCCAACCGTGATCTTCAATAGTATAGTGTCTGTGATGAGATTGGCGATTATATCTTCTGTAAAGTTTACTGTAAACACAAGCGTATCATTTGCTTTATAATACTTTGCCGCAGGAACGGTTATACTATTTATTTTAGGCGATACCCCATCGATCCTTATACTACCTGTATAAGCAGGAATTGTGAGCAAGAGGTTGTTGCCGGCCTCATCCCTGATAATACTGCTGTTTAAACTAATAGCGGATGGCAATTTAAAACCGCTGCTGTCTTCATCGGTTGATATAATCGTATACATGAACACTAGTGAATCTGTTCCTGATCCCGACAGGTAAGAAGCCGTTCTTGATGTATTGCCGATTGTAAGCCTGATAGATGGGGCTCCGTTTGCCCTATTTATATAAACATTTTCAGAAAGCTTTGCTACTAACAGCAATGTATCATTTGCTTTATAAACTGTTCGTTGCATTATTTGTATGCCCTTTATAAAGGGTGGGGATTTGTCAATCGTATAATAACCTGCCGCTGCAACTGGCTGATTATTAAAAGTGGTGGATAGTTGATCATCATTCACAAGGTTAATCCTGATCGTTCCATCACCCGTACCCGTATTCACAGTTACGGTATAGGCACTGCCGGTACCCACTATGGAAACAATGGACGCATTTATCGTCCCTGCAGTAACCAATGAAAAATTTGCTGTACTTAATCCGCTAACCGGTTCCGCGGTTTTGAATGTAAAGGCAACACTCTGTGTATTGGTTAAGGTTGGCGTAAGTGCCGTAAATGAAACGACCGTATTTACGGGTAAAGGTACTACAGGTGCGGTAACTGGAGCATCACCCTGTTCGGCAGAAAACCGGAAATCATCAATGGCGCAGGCATCATCGTTACCGGTTTCGTCTCCATCATCCCATCTTAATAATAATTGCTCGCCCGGTTTCCAATTGATGCCTGTGATAGTGTACGTAATGTTTTGCCTGTTCTCAGGAAGATTCCCATTCATGCTGCCCGCTCCTGTAGTGGTGATGAGAGAACTGAAATTCAGATGTGGTTCATCTGAAAGATCAGCAGCATTGATAGTGGTGAGTAGTCCTGTTTTATAATGAAACGACCACGTATTCTTGTTTCCCGAGCCACCTTTTCTCCATTGTTCAGCCGTAAAACTGACCGTGATACTATGGAGTATGGTGCCTGTATTGTTAGTGAATATTACCCCTATCGCATATACGGCGGATCCTGCCGACAAAGAACCCAGTGCCCTGTCTGTGCCCCCCGTTGCTCCTAAACTCTGCACTCCATTGCCGGTAGCGGAGCCTGTGCTTACGAGGAAACCTGCATTTGCGTTGGTACCCGCGGTCATCAAAAATTGCCAGCCTGATAATCCGGCAATTGTAAAAGGGGCATTATCCAGGTTAAATGGTCCCTTCCCGGTTAGCGTAAATGTACCGGTGCCGGGTAAACCATCAAATGATTGTGTATATACCTGCTGCTGGGTTGAATAGGGGATCGAGCTCACTGCCGCCTGGGAAAATAAATACCGGGTACCGGACAAGAAAATAAAAAGCATAACCTTCCTCATAACATTCCTTTTTAGTGTAAAGCGGAGCGTTTGAGCGGTAAGCGGTTACGGGCACAATGTAAAATGGATTTTATCCCGGAACAATAGCGTTGGTCACAATGGGTTATAAAAACACGAAGAGGGAGGTATAAATACGTTGTCCATAGATCATGGACCATGCTCTATGGACGTTTTTTGCTATTTTAGTGTCTGAAACCCCCGGTTTGTCCCCAATACCGCGATTTCTTGAGAAAACATTTTGGTTTTTCATTTTCAGCCATTACCTTTGCCGTCCGAAATTTTAAACGGAATAGAATGCCTACAATACAGCAATTAGTTAGAAAAGGTCGCGAAATTATCAGGGCCAAAAGTAAGTCGAGGGCTTTGGATTCATGTCCGCAGCGCCGTGGTGTTTGCACACGTGTATACACTACTACTCCTAAAAAACCGAACTCAGCCTTGCGTAAAGTGGCGAAAGTGCGTTTAACCAACAAGATCGAGGTGATCGCCTATATTCCGGGTGAGGGCCACAACTTGCAGGAGCACTCTATCGTATTGATCCGTGGTGGTCGTGTTAAGGATTTGCCAGGGGTACGTTACCACATTGTACGTGGTAGCCTCGATACTGCCGGTGTTAAGGATCGTAAGAAGAGCCGTTCTAAATACGGTACCAAGAAAGAAAAAGCGAAAAAATAATTTCTCATAAAAGGCTGAGTAAAGTTTTAATACTTGAAGAAAATCAGCCGAAAGTAAAAATTAGAACATGCGTAAAGCACAAGCAAAAAAATTACCACTCGCTCCGGACGGACGTTTTAACGATAAACTGGTTACCCGTTTCATCAATAACCTGATGTGGCAAGGTAAAAAGAGCACTGCTATCAATATTTTTTATGATGCAGTAGATAAGGTTACTAAAACCACCGGCGAAGATGGTTATGAAACCTGGAAAAGGGCGATCACTAACGTAACACCCGCTGTTGAAGTTCGTAGTCGCCGTATTGGTGGTGCTACCTTCCAGATTCCTGCTGAGGTTCGTGCGGACCGTAAGATCTCTTTGAGCATGAAATGGTTGATCCGTTTCAGCCGCGAAAGAAATGGTCGTACAATGGCAGACAAATTAGCCAACGAGATCATCGCAGCAGCAAAGGGTGAAGGTGCCGCTTTCAAAAAGAAAGAAGACACACACCGTATGGCAGAGGCGAACAAAGCGTTCTCTCACTTTAAAGTTTAAATCGCGGATTACGCGGATTTTTATATGATTTTTATAAGACCCTGGATTTTCCGGGGTCTTTTTTTTGATCGCTGATCTCACAGATTTTAATATGATTATGTGGAAAATCAACCCATAGAATAATTTGTGGGTAATAATCCTGAAAATCATACTTAAAATCCGCGTAATCCGTGATCAAATCTGCGAAATCTGCGCTACCTTTGCCGCTCGAAAAAAACATTAAACAAGAACCTTTATGGCTGACTTGAAATTACAACGGAATTTCGGTATCGCTGCCCACATCGATGCGGGTAAGACTACCACTACTGAGCGTATCCTGCGCTATACAGGTATGATCCACAAAATTGGAGAGGTACACGATGGTGCTGCCACAACCGACTGGATGGAACAGGAAAAAGAAAGAGGTATCACCATTACCTCGGCTGCGGTGAGCTGTGAGTGGAAATTTCCTACCAACAAGGGTACAGCAGATGCCAATACACAATCTTACTATTTCAATATTATCGATACTCCGGGTCACGTGGATTTTACCGTGGAGGTAGAGCGTTCAATGCGTGTACTGGATGGTCTGATCGCTTTATTTTCTGCAGTGGATGGGGTTGAACCTCAGTCTGAAACAGTTTGGCGCCAGGCTAACCGTTACAAAGTTCCGCGTATCGGTTTCGTCAATAAAATGGACCGTTCTGGTGCTGATTTCTTAATGGTGGTTTCACAGGTGAAAGAAATGCTGGGTGCCAACGCCGTTCCGTTACAGTTGCCTATCGGTGCTGAAGATGATTTTATTGGTGTGGTAGATCTGATCACTATGAAAGGTGTGATCTGGGATATGGAAACAGAAGGAATGACCTATAAAGAAATTCCTGTACCGGCTGATATGGTGGAAGAAGCGAACGAGTGGAGAGCAAAACTGATCGAATCAGTTGCTGAGTATGATGATAAACTGATGGAGAAATTCTTCGACAACCCGGATACGATCACAGAAGTGGAAGTGCACGAAGCGATCCGGAAAGCATGTATCGATCTTAGTATCGTTCCGATGATGTGCGGTTCTTCATTCAAAAATAAAGGTGTACAAACAGCACTCGATGCGGTTTGCCGTTACCTGCCTTCACCGGTTGATGTGGAAGATACCGTAGGTACCAACCCTGATACAGGTGAAACAATCACCCGTAAGCCGAATGCAAAAGAACCATTTGCAGCATTGGCTTTCAAGATCATGACCGATCCTTTCGTGGGTCGTTTGGCGTTCTTCCGTTGCTATTCAGGTCACCTGGATGCAGGTTCTTATGTGTTGAACGTAAGAAGTGGTAAGAAAGAGCGTATCAGCCGTATCATGAAGATGTTTGCGAACAAACAGAACCCGATCGATTTTATCGAAGCAGGTGATATTGCAGCAGCTGTAGGTTTTAAAGAAATTAAAACAGGAGATACTTTGTGTGATGAGAATCATCCGATTACGCTGGAGAACATGTTCATTCCTGAACCGGTTATCTCTGTGGCGGTTGAGCCTAAAACACAGGCCGATGTTGATAAAATGGGTATGGCCATTGCCAAATTGGTTGAAGAAGATCCAACTTTACGTGTTAAGACCGATGAAGATACAGGACAAACTATCCTTTCAGGAATGGGAGAGTTGCACCTCGAGATCATCGTTGACCGTATGCGTCGTGAGTTTAAAGTAGAGATCAACCAGGGTAATCCACAGGTTGCTTATAAAGAAGCTTTCTCTGCTAAGGTTGAACATCGTGAAGTGCTGAAGAAACAAACGGGTGGTCGCGGTAAGTTCGCCGACATCCAGTTTGAGATCGGACCTGCTGATGCAGAATGGCTGACTGAAAACCCAGGCAAACACTTCCAGTTTAAGAATGATATTTTCGGAGGTTCTGTTCCTAAGGAGTTCCACCCTGCTATTATAAAAGGTTTTGAAAGTTCAATGGGACAGGGAGTACTCGCAGGATTCCCGGTAGAGAGCATGAAGGTGCGCGTTTTTGACGGTAGCTTCCACCAGGTGGATTCTGATGCGATGTCTTTTGAATTGTGTGCGAAAGGCGGTTTCCGTGAAGCCGGCCGTAAAGCAAAACCACAATTACTTGAGCCCATCATGAAAGTTGAGGTGGTAACACCGGACCAATACATGGGAGATGTAACGGGTGACCTTAACCGCCGCCGTGGTATGCTGGAAGGAATGGATAGCCGTGGTAACCTCCAGGTTATTAAAGCAAAAGTTCCTTTGAGTGAAATGTTCGGATATGTAACGCAACTGCGTTCACTGTCTTCCGGACGTGCCACATCAACCATGGAATTCAGTCACTACTCACCGGCTCCAAACAATATCGCTGAAGAAGTGATTGCGAAGAGTAAGGGCAAGGTTAAGATTGATGATTAATTCTAACTTTAACTTGTGATAATATAAAAGGCTCCGTTCTGTTTGAACGGAGCCTTTTTAGTTTAAGGTTGTCGGTCTATTGTCTATAGTTGTTTTTAGTTTTTTGTTGATGGTTGTTAACAGTTGACTCGTAACTAAAAACAAACTTTAGACTTACAACTTTAGACTCACTATCAACTATTATCTTATTTTCCAGCACAGTATTGTGCAAGCAGCGCATCCGATCCCGGGTACTTTTTACTTACCGACATCTTCAACAATGCACAGGCCTCATCCGGTCTTCCAAGATTGATAAGCGCAGCACCTTTAAAGTATTCAGTTTTACCATCAACCGCGGTCCGCATAGCAAGTACCCTGTCGAAATAAGGCAGTGATTTATCCCACTGCTTCAGATTAAAATAACAGATCGCAATATTTTCATACACACCGTATGTGCCGTTACTCATTTGCGAAGAGCGCAGGAATTTTTGTGCAGCTGTTTCAAAGTCCCCTTTATTAAATGCAGCGGTTCCTTCGGCAAACATCTGGTTGGCCATTTGCACTGCATTGGTATTCTGTGCAAGTGCCGCAGCATTGTTGGCAGCATACGAAGGCATATTGGTGAAGATCTCGTTGCGGCGAATGGTTAATTCTTTATCGCCCGGGAACTTAACCAATGCACTATCGACCAGCGCCAGCAATTGCGGTGTGGTACCTCTTGGATTTGTATTCATTTTAATATTAACCATACCTTGCAAGAACAGGTTATACCCGAGCGATTCGTTCGGTCTGTATTTGGTGAATGTTCTGAAAGCATTTTTAAGTGTTACCGAATCCAGTTTTTTGGCGCAGACTGCTACCAGTGTCTGGTAGTATGTTTTGGCCCTTGGTTTTGTGTTGTATGATAGCGTTGCATATTTAAAGGCACTATCCGTCTGGTTATCTGCATAATATACATCGGCCATCAGGAACTCGCTGTACATGATATATGGATTGGCGATCGCACCTTTTTTCAGCATGGCGATCGCTTCAGGGTATCTTTTTGCTTCATAAAGATATCTGCCCAAAACCCCTTCAATGGGTTGTGCAGAAGAAGAAAGATTAGGTATAGAGGGGAATGCATTAATCACCTCTGCAATAGGAACTTTGAGCGGTTCATTGTTCAGATCGGGAATTACTTTGTTTTGCACAACGAGCGACTGGTAAGTGAGGAAGGTAACATACCCCGCCGGTAATAAAAGCAGGATAGCAGCAAAAGCAAACAGCGGTTTTGCTAGTGGAGATACCTGTTTTTCTTCTGCCACTTCATCTGCATCTTTCTTGGTGTAGAAAGCCATGATATTTAGTGCGGCAATAAGAATAAAGTACAATTGGTTAACGGGTCTCTCCCCGGGGAAGTTAAAAAAAGCATCTACCGCAAACCCACCCATAGCCAGCAGGCTGAACCCTGCGATTAGTTTTACTTCCTCCGGTGTGTTTTTGGATGTCCATACTTTAATGGTATATATCAGTAGGCATATAAAAAGACTTATGTACAACAATCCCCCGCCAATACCCATCTCGGTTGCATATTCCAGGAAATCATTGTGGGCATGTATCGGAACAGACAGATCATCTACCATGTATTTGGTATAGGGGATAGAAGCCAGTTTCCAGTTACCGTAACCGCAACCCATTAGCGGGTGATGTTTGATATAGTCGGAAGCGTGTTTCCAGAGAAGTACCCGTTGCTCACCAGAGTTACCTTCTGTAGCGGCAACATTGGTAAGGGTGGCAAGCCTTTCGGTTACGCTACCGATCTGCGTGCTGCCGGCTGTAGCATCATCCTGGAACCTGTCCTTGGCGGCTGACACCGCCAGTTGGGAGAACATGAGAGAAGCAACAAGGCAAACAACGGCTCCGCCGGCAATGTATACTGGTAGCAGGCTTTTTTCTTCTTTGGGAAGTTTGATGTATTTCCATATGCAGAAAGCCAGGAAAATGATCATCTGAATGATCAGGGCAAGATAAGAGGTTCTTGAATTGACAAGGAAGATCGTGAGCACCGCCAGGAAGAAGATCCCTATGTTCAACAGTCGTCCCAGGAGTTTTGATGAATAAATGCAATACAGCACAAAGGGAACCTTAACGATCAGGCTCGCTGCATAAATATTCTTATTTCCCGCTTTTCCTTTCAGGGCCAGAACCAGTTGGAGAACCGGGTAATTTCCCATTTCAGTAAAGAAGAGATAGAGCGATTGAAAAGATTGTACAAATAGTATGATGCCCAGCACCTGTGCCAATGGTTTGAACAAACCGATCCTGCCATATAATAGAATTGCCAGGTTGAAAAAGCCTATAATGGTAGCAATCAGTCTTACATAGGTTACCCAGCTTTCTACCCGGTTGATGGCAAAAAGGATGGAGATGCCGCCCAGCACAAAAAAAGCCAGGTAAAGCTTTGAGAAAGTGGCTTTGAAAAGCTGTGTGGCAGGGAACTCAAAATCCCGCTTCTTATCTAATATATAGATAGCCACACCCAGATCCAGCAGTACCATATAGAACCATTGGGCACCCATATCATCAATACCCCCAAAACCCGGAAGGAACTCAATCACCATATAAAGCAGGCAGAAAGCAAAAGGAATGAAGTCTTTTGCTGCCGGTAAAAAGCCGTTGGTGGTTGCTGAAAAATTGGTGGAAGTCTTCTGCACGGGGGGAACGATAGGTTTCTGAATCGTGTCCTTTTTCTGTATTTTTTTAGCCATTCTGTTTGGATTACCGTAAAAATATCAATTTGATGTATAACGGGAATCAAAAATAAAAATTGCTTAGGAAATTTGGTAGATAGTGCTTGGTGCATGGTCTATGGACTATCGACCAAACGGGTAAAACGCGGAAAATGTGTATAAAAAGGCGCAATATTGGCCGAAATCCCCAAAAAAACTTTTAAAAAACTTGTCCATTCAGTTACAGGCACTTACCTTTGCAACCCCAATCAGAAAATTGGGTTTTGGCTATGTCTCAACGAATCAGAATCAAATTACAATCTTACGACCACAATCTGGTAGATAAATCTGCAGAAAAGATCGTAAAAACTGTCCGTAGTACGGGCGCAGTTGTAACAGGACCTATTCCTTTGCCTACGCACAAGAGAATATTCACTGTTCTCCGTTCACCACACGTGAATAAGAAGAGCCGTGAGCAGTTCCAGTTATGTACACACAAAAGGTTGCTTGACATCTATACCTCTTCATCGAGGACGGTAGACGCGCTGAGTAAGCTGGATCTTCCATCTGGTGTAGAAGTAGAGATCAAAGCTTGACCCCTGCCCCTAAGAGGGGGTTATGGTTAGTTCTTATAAATTAAATGTCATCTTTCAATCCAGCTTCTGTTGGAGAAAAAAGCTCTGATTAGAAATTCCTCCAGATCCTTTAAAGAGATTGGGGGGTAAATATAAACAGGCCCTTCGAGGTTTGTTTGCTTCCGGTACTTCCTCTTCTACCCTTAACGGGTCGAAAACAACGGAAAAGGTCGGCAGTTAACAGGGATTGAATTCCGCTTTCATCGGCGGAATGTCCTACACAACCACACGCGGGGCTATAAACCGCAAACGATGAAAGGTATTATTGGTAAAAAGATTGGGATGACCAGCGTGTTTTCCCAGGATGGCAAGCAAACAGCTTGTACCATCATTGAAGCTGGTCCGTGTATAGTAACCCAGGTTAAGACCGTGGAAACTGACGGATATACAGCATTACAATTGGCTTTCGGCGAAAAGAAAGAAAAGCACTCCACTAAAGCCGAGATCAATCACTTCGTAAAGGCGCAAACCGGCGCAAAGAAATTCGTAAAAGAATTCCGCAATTATTCCATAGAAAAAGCATTAGGTGAAACCATTACACTTGACATCTTCGAAGAAGGTGACGATGTAGAGGTTATTGGTACAACTAAGGGTAAAGGTTTTCAGGGTGTTGTAAAACGCCACGGATTCTCTGGTGTGGGTGAAGCATCCCATGGTCAGCATGACCGTTCAAGGGCACCGGGATCTATCGGTGGTTCATCTTATCCTGCACGTGTATTCAAAGGGATGAGAATGGCCGGTCGTATGGGCGGAGACAGGGTAATGATGAAGGGATTGAAAGTAATCAAGATCTTCCCTGAAAAGAATTATATCCTGATCAGCGGATCAGTTCCTGGTAATAACGGTTCAATTGTATTGATCCAGAAGTAATCACACTTTAACTGAAAGAACATGCAAGTAGATGTATTAGACATAAAAGGACAAAAGACCGGCAGAACGGTTGAATTACCAGCTGATGTATTTGGTATCGAGCCAAATGATCACGTGATTTACCTGGCTGTTAAGCAGTACCTGGCTCAGGGCCGTACCGGTACGCACAAGGTAAAGACCCGTGCTGAAGTACAGGGTGCAAGCCGTAAACTGCACAAACAGAAAGGAACCGGTGGTGCCCGTAAAGGTAATATCCGTAACCCTTTGTATAAAGGTGGTGGTACAATCTTCGGACCAAAACCGCACTCTTATGATTTCAAACTGAACCGTAAGGTGAAGGACCTGGCAAAGATCTCTGCACTTAGCTATAAAGCTAAGGAGAATGCAATCTTTGTTATTGAAGAGATCACTTTGGATACGCCAAAGACCAAAACACTGGTTGAGATCATGACGAGGCTGAATTTGATTGACAAGAAAACACTGATCGTATTACCTGAGTATAATGATAACCTGCACCTGAGCACACGTAACATCCCTAATATCGGAAGTACATTGCTGGCAGACATCAACACCTACGAGATCATGAATGCAGATGTATTGGTGATCACAGAGAATACCGCGAAAATATTTGCTGACGAAGAAACAGCGGCAGCTTAATTAAAGTAACGTTTCAAACAGATAATATGAAACTGTCAGAAGTATTGATAAAACCGATTTTAACTGAAAAGGCAAATGCCCAACAGGAAAAATTAAGAAGGTACGCTTTCAAAGTTGACCGTAAGGCTAACAAACTTGAGATCAAGAAAGCAATAGAAACATTTTATGGCGTAAGCGTTGTAGATGTGAATACTGCAGTAGTACCTGGTAAAAATAAAACGCGTTACACCAAAGCAGGTTTCATACAAGGTATGAAGGGTGCTTACAAGAAAGCGCTGGTAACAGTAGCTGATGGTGAGAGTATTGATCTCTACGCTAATATTTAATCCCCTGCCCCCTAAGAGGGGGTTAGGAAAGAATGGTAGTTCAACTACCGCAAAAGTTGATTAATAATTGCCTCGGTCTTTAGACCGGGAGAAAAAAAACAGAACAATGGCACTTAAAAAGTACAAACCAATTACCGCAGGAACACGCTGGAGAATTGGCAATGCTTATGCTGAGATCACTACAATGGATCCTGAGAAGAGCTTGCTCGAGCCGCAGAAAAATACGGCCGGTCGTAATTTCCAGGGTCGTCGTGTATCACGCTACATGGGTGGCGGGAACAAGCATCACTACCGTATCATCGATTTCAAAAGAAATAAAAGAGATACGCCAGGTACAGTTTTATCTGTAGAGTATGATCCAAACCGTACAGCATTTATTGCTTTATTGCAATATCCTGATAACGAGAAAAGATATATCATTTGTCCACAGGGTTTACAGGTAGGTACTGTTGTTATTGCCGGTGATGAAGTGGCTCCTGAAATAGGTAATGCATTGTTGATGAAAAATATCCCATTGGGTACTATGATTCACAATATTGAAATGCAGCCTGGTCAGGGTGGGAAAATGGTAAGAAGTGCAGGTTCATCTGCGCAGCTGGCCAATAAGGAAGAAAAATACGCAGTATTAAAAATGCCTTCAGGCGAATTAAGAAAAGTATTGATCAACTGTTATGCTACTGTAGGTGTTGTTTCAAACAGCGATCATAACCTCGAAACTGCCGGTAAAGCTGGTAAGAACCGTTGGAAAGGTATCCGCCCACGTGTACGTGGTGTTGCGATGAACCCGGTAGATCACCCGATGGGTGGTGGTGAAGGTAAAGCTTCAGGAGGTCATCCACGTAGCAGAACAGGTAAGTATGCGAAAGGTGAGAAGACACGTACGAGAGGAAAAGGAAGCGACAAACTGATCATTCAACGTAGAGACGGTAAGAAGCTTGCTAAATAATATTAAATTTTCAAATTAACTCAATTATATGGGTCGTTCGATTAAAAAAGGTCCTTACGTAGACGCAAACTTAGAAGGTAAAGTTGTTGCGATGACCGATGGAAAAGCTAAGAAAGGTGTTATTAAAACCTGGAGCCGTCGCAGCACGATCACTCCTGATTTTGTAGGACATACTTTCGCCGTTCATAACGGAAACAAGTTTATCCCGGTTTATGTAACAGAATTTATGGTTGGTCACAAACTCGGAGAGTTTTCACCTACCCGTAACTTCAGGGGTCACGCAGGAACAAAAAAATAGTATAACAGTTTGTATCCGTACAAACTACAAACCAATAAGAAATGGAAGCAGTAGCTAAACTGAACAATTATCCAACAGGACCGCGCAAAATGCGTTTGCTGGCCGATGTAATCCGTGGAATGGAAGTGGAAAAGGCATTGGCTATCCTGGAGCATCATCCGCAGCACAATGCCGTACCATTGGCAAAATTGCTGAAGAGTGCTATCAACAACTGGGAGCAGAAGAACAGCGGCGCAAGCGCAGCTGATAGCGGCCTTTCAGTTAAAACAATATTTGTGGATGGTGGACGTACCTTGAAACGTATGCGCCCGGCACCACAGGGACGCGGCTACAGAGTTCGTAAGCGCAGCAACCACGTAACATTAATCGTAGATTCTAAAAACTAATTCCATAATAATATGGGTCAGAAAGCAAATCCAATTGGTAACAGGTTAGGCATCATCCGCGGATGGGACAGTAACTGGTATGGTAGTAAGAAAGACTATGCATCCAAACTGATCGAAGATCATAAGATCCGTACTTACCTGAGTGCCCGTATCAGCAAGGGTGGTATTGCAAAAATCGTTATCGAGCGTACGCTTGGTAAATTGATTGTAACCATTCACACTTCTAAGCCAGGTATTATTATCGGTAAAGGCGGTGGAGAGGTTGACCGTATCAAGGAAGAACTGAAAAAATTAACGAGCAAGGATGATGTTCAGATCAACATCCTCGAGATCCGTCGTCCGGAACTGGATGCCACTATTGTAGGTGACACCATTGCCAGGCAGATTGAGAACCGTATCAATTTTAAACGTGCTACCAAAATGGCGATCGCTTCAACACTCCGTATGGGTGCAGAAGGAATCAAAGTAAAAGTAAGTGGTCGTTTAGGTGGATCAGAAATTGCCCGTAGCGAAGAATTCAAACAAGGGCGTACCCCACTTCATACATTCCGTATGGATATCGACTATGCAAACGTATTTGCACAAACGGTTTACGGAAAGATCGGTATCAAAGTATGGATCTGTAAAGGAGAAGTGTTAGGCAAACGTGAACTGAATCCGAACTTTGTAGGTGGAAAGAATGACCTGAGCGATAGAAGAGAAGGTGGTGATAGCCGTGGTGGAGACAGAAGACCAGGTGGTGATAGAAGAGACGACCGCAGAGGTGGTGCAGACAACCGTGGTGGCGGTGGACGTGACAATCGCACTGGTGGCGGTGGAGCAGGAAGAGGCAGGTAGAATTGCCAAATTATCAAATTGTCGAATTATCAAATTGAAATAGATGTTACAGCCTAAAAGAAGTAAACATAGGAAGCAGCAAAAAGGGCGTATCCGCGAGGTAGCAAAGCGTGGAACAGCCATTTCATTCGGATCTTTTGCTTTGAAAGCACTGGAGCCGATATGGCTTACTAACCGTCAGATCGAATCAGCACGTCAGGCAATGAGCCGTGCGATGAAAAGAGAAGGAAACATATGGATCCGTATTTTCCCTGATAAGATCATTACCCGTAAACCAGCCGAAGTGCGGATGGGTAAGGGTAAAGGTAACCCTGAATTCTGGGCAGCTGTAGTAGAACCAGGTCGTATCATTTTCGAATGCGATGGTGTTACAGAAGCAACTGCTAAAGAAGCAATGGGACTTGCAGCACAGAAATTGCCTATCGCAACCAAATTCATCGTAAGAAGGGATTTGCAGGCTTAATTATTTTAAAAAGAATTTGCAATGGCTAACAAACAGACATACGAATTTAACCGCTCTATCAGCACTCTAAGTGTAGCTGATCTGAAAGCAAAAATCCAGGAAGATCAGTTAAGGCTGAAAAAACTGGAGTTCGCACACGCGATTTCTCCATTAGAGAACCCGATGAACATTCGTGGTCTCCGCAGAGATGTTGCCCGTTTACAAACGGAACTGAAGAAAAAGGAACTGGGTGCATAGAACCGTTGGCTGATAGCTGTTAGCTATCGACAGAAGAATACGGTAATAATAATATTTATGGTTGGCTAACAGCTAACCGCTAAAAGCTAAAAGCTTAAACAATGGCTGAAGTAAGAAATTTGCGTAAAACAAGAACGGGTGTTGTAACCAGCGACAAAATGGATAAGACCATTACAGTAGCTGTAGAAAGAAAAGTAAAACACCCTATCTACGGTAAGTTCGTAAAGAAAACCACTAAGTTCCATGCTCATGATGAAAAGAGTGAGTGCACCATCGGTGATGTTGTAAAGATCATGGAAACCCGTCCGCTGAGTAAAACAAAGCGTTGGAGACTGGTTGAGATTGTTGAGAAAGCAAAATAATCAAGCCCATGGCTTTAGCCATGGGAAAGAAAATAAATTTTGGTTCCGGTAAAACGGAGCCGTTAAAAAGCTAAAAGCTTAAAAAGATGATTCAGCAAGAAAGCAGGTTAATGGTAGCTGATAACAGTGGAGCTAAAGAAGTGCTTTGTATAAGAGTACTTGGAAACAGCGGCCAGGATTATGCCAGGATCGGCGACAAGATCGTAGTAACTGTAAAGGATGCGATCCCGGCGGGTGGTATTAAAAAAGGTACCGTATCTAAAGCTGTTATTGTTCGCACAAAGAACAAATTGCGCAGGAAAGACGGTTCTTATATCCGTTTTGATGATAATGCAGTTGTGTTACTGAACAACTCAGACGAACCACGTGGTACACGTATTTTCGGGCCGGTTGCCAGGGAACTGCGTGATAAAGGCTACATGAAGATCATTTCATTGGCTCCGGAAGTATTATAAAATTTTTAAGCTGAACGCAGGTTCGGCGAAAAAGAAAAGCATAAAAAAATGAGTACAAGATTCAAACCCAAATTCAACATCAAGAAAGGTGACACAGTTGTTGTGATTGCCGGTGATGATAAGGACCTGAAAAAACCGCGTAAAGTATTAGAAGTGATCGTAGATAAAGGTCGCGTGGTAATTGAAGGTGTAAACATTGCTACCAAGCATACCAAACCTTCTGCTAATAACACCAAAGGTGGTATCATGAAGATCGAAGCTTCTATCAGCATCAGTAATGTGATGTTATGGGATGCCAAGACTGGTGAGCCAACCAAAGCGAAACGCACAAGGGAAAATGGTAAATTAGTTCGTATCTCTAAAAAATCAGGGGAGGTAATCAAATGAGTACTGTAAAATATTCTGCAAGATTAGCAGACAAGTATACGAAAGAAGTGGTACCTGCTTTAATGAAGAAGTTCTCTTACAAAACTGTAATGCAGGCTCCTAAGTTAGAAAAGATCTGTATCAACCGTGGTGTAAACGGAGCCGTAACAGATAAAAAACTTGTAGACGTAGCCGTAGAAGAACTGAACATGATCACTGGTCAGAAAGCAGTTCCTACCTTGTCTAAGAAAGATATCTCAAACTTTAAATTACGTAAAGGAATGCCGATCGGTGCCCGCGTAACTTTACGTGGAGAAAAAATGTTCGAATTCCTCGATAGGCTCGTTTCTGTAGCTTTGCCAAGGGTTCGTGATTTCAAAGGGATCAGCGATAAGGCTTTTGACGGCCGTGGTAACTACACATTAGGTGTTACTGAGCAGATCATCTTCCCCGAAATCGATATCGATAAAGTGAATAAGATCACCGGTTTGGATATTACGTTTGTAACAACGGCAGGAACCAATGAAGAAGCTTACGAGCTTTTGAAAGAACTAGGTATGCCATTCAAAAATGCTAAAAAAGAAAACAACTAATATAACATGGCAAAAGAATCCATTAAAGCCAGACAAAAGAAGCGCGAAAGAATGGTCGCTCAGTACGCAGATAAACGTGCAGCCTTAAAAGCAGCAGGTGATTATGCAGGACTTGATCTTCTTCCAAAGAATTCTTCACCGGTAAGGTTGAAAAACCGTTGTGCATTAACAGGCCGTCCAAGAGGATACATGAGATACTTCGGTATATCGAGGATCATGTTCCGTGATATGGCACTGAACGGGTTGATACCTGGTGTGAAGAAAGCAAGCTGGTAAGCGATTGCAACAAAAGACAAGTTTCCAGGTGCTGTAAAGCAAACCGGCGACAAACAATTTTTGATAAAGACTTAATTCTAATAAACATGGTAACTGATCCAATAGCAGATTTCTTAACCAGAATTCGCAATGCTCAGATGGCTGGCCACAGGCTGGTTGAAATTCCTGCTTCTAATCTTAAAAAGCGTATGACAGAGATCCTGTACGAACAGGGTTATATTCTGAAATACAAATTTGAAGATGATAACAAACAGGGTTTGATCAAGATCGCTTTAAAATACGATCCTAATACCAAGCAGGCTGCTATCCGTTCACTGGAAAGAGTGAGTCGTCCTGGACTTCGCCAATATGCGAAACCAGCGGAGATCAAGCGTGTAATCAATGGCTTGGGTGTAGCTATCCTGAGTACATCAAAAGGTGTATTGACCGACAAACAGGCCAAAGCGCAGAATGTAGGTGGTGAGGTATTGTGTTATATCTATTAATATCTATATCCCCCTTCGCGAAAGCTACGGTGGACAAATAACCCTGGGTCTGACAATTAAGCTTTTTAGTCGGAGCTGAACACGGAGCAGGAATTGAATCAAACTTAAACGTAAAACGACTATGTCAAGAATTGGTAAACAACCCGTAGTTATTCCAGCCGGTGTTACAGTTTCTGTAAGTGGTGAGAATGTGGTTACTGTAAAAGGACCAAAGGGTGAATTGAAAGAAAGCATTGATAGAGATATCAAGGTAACTGTTAAAGAGGGTGAAGTTATTTTTGAACGCCCTACAGATCAGATCCGCCACCGCGCCATGCATGGTTTATACCGCGCATTGGTAGGTAATATGGTGAAAGGTGCTACAGAAGGGTATACAAAGAATCTTGAGTTGGTAGGTGTGGGTTTCAAAGCCGCTAATACCGGAAACACATTGGATCTTGCTTTGGGATATTCACACAATATCATTTTTGAAATTCCGAAAGAACTGAAAGTGACAACACTTACAGAAAAAGGGCAGAATCCAAAGATCATGCTGGAAGGAATTGACAAGCAACTGATCGGCCAGGTAGCAGCAAAACTCCGCAGCTTACGTAAACCTGAACCATACAAAGGAAAGGGTGTGAAATATGCTGGTGAGATCCTGAGAAGAAAAGCAGGTAAAGCAGCGGGTAAATAGTTTTTGGTTTATTGGTTTATTAGTTTACTGGTAAACCAAATAATACACATAAGCCAATAAACAATTAAACAAATAAACAAACAGACTTCCGCAAAATCGGAGGTTACAAATAAAAAACAATGGGTAAATTAATTCAAAGACAGAAGATTCGTTACCGTATCCGGAAGAAGATTTCAGGTACTGCTGTAAAGCCACGTCTTTCTGTATTCAGAAGCAATGCAGATATCTATGCACAACTGATCGATGATGATAACGCTGTTACACTGGTGTCTTCTTCATCAAGAGATAAAGATATCGCAGCGCAAAAAATCACCAAGACAGAGAAATCTAAACTGGTAGGCGCAGCGGTTGCCCGCAAAGCTATTGAGTTGGGTTTATCAACCTGTGTTTTTGACAGGGGTGGTAACCTGTATCATGGTCGTGTGAAATCAGTAGCTGATGGCGCAAGGGAAGGTGGTCTTCAATTCTAATTTGCTAACAACAATTTTAACCGTTAGATAGATGTCTAAAGTAAACGTAAATAAAGTAAAATCCGGTGGCGAACTGGAACTGAAAGAGAAAGTAGTTTCTATTAACCGTGTAGTGAAAACTACCAAAGGTGGACGTACTTTCAGCTTCTCAGCATTAGTAGTAGTAGGTAATGAGGGAGGAGTAGTTGGTCACGGACTGGGTAAAGCGAAAGAAGTACAGGAAGCTATTGCGAAAGGAATTGAAGATGCAAAAAAGAACCTGGTAAAGGTTCCGGTAATGCATGGCACTATTCCGCATGAGCAATGGGCGAAAGATGGTGCAGCTAAAGTACTGATCAAACCAGCAGCTCACGGAGCGGGTGTGATTGCCGGAGGCAGCATGCGTGCCGTACTGGAAAGTGCAGGTATCACAGACGTTCTTGCTAAGAGCCTTGGATCAGCTAATCCGCATAACGTGGTTAAGGCAACGATCAAAGCATTGGGTCTTTTAAGAGAGCCAATACAGGTTGCGAAACAACGAACATTGAAATTGAGTAAAGTATTTAATGGATAAATGAGTAGTGAGTAGTGAGTAGTGAGTATTATTTTTTACTCACTATTCACTACTCATTACTGACTAAAACGTTGGTTATGAAAATAAAAATTACACAAGTTAAAAGCGGGATCGACAGATCAGAGCGCCAAAAGCAAACTTTGATAGCATTAGGTTTGAAAAAAATGAATGCTACAAAAGAAGTGGAAGCTACTCCGCAGATCCTTGGAATGGTTAACAAAGTTAGCCACTTGGTTAAAGTTGAAGAAATCGCTTAATCATTTGAGAATCTGATATAAGATCATTTGAAAATGAGTCAGCAGCTTCTGTTGATTCATTTTCATTTCAGGTTTTCAAATTGACATATTTTCCAAATTAACATGCGAGGGGTGATTCCCCGTAAGTTCAAAATCAGCACAAAATGAAACTACACACACTCAAACCTGCAGAAGGTTCTACACACAAAGCAATCCGTATCGGTCGTGGTGAAGCATCCGGTAAAGGTGGTACATCTACAAAAGGTAACAAAGGTGGACAAAGCCGTGCAGGTTATAAAAGCAAAATGGCGCACGAAGGTGGTCAGATGCCCATTCAACGCCGTATCCCTAAACGCGGGTTTAAGAATTTTAACCGTGTTGAGTATAAAGTATTCAACTTAGGTCAGATCGACCAGTTAGCTGAAAAATATGGTTTCACAGAGATATCTCTTGAGAACCTTTATATCAATGGCTTGATCAACAGAACTGATAAAGTTAAATTGCTGGCAAACGGAGAACTGAAAGCAAAGCTTTCTTTCAAAATCAATGCAGCCAGTGAAAAAGCTAAAAGCATTATTGAAGCAGCCGGCGGTACGATTGAAATTATCAAATAATTTTAATGTAATTTGCCAGACGCATTTAACCATGCGTCTTTTTTGATTTTTGAGTATTAACGCTTTCAATTGCATTTAAGTGAAAAAATTACTTCAGACTTTAAAGAATATTTGGACCATCGAAGAACTGCGTAGCAAGATTGTTGTTACGTTGGCTTTGGTATTTACTTACAGGCTGGGAAATCACTTTGTATTACCAGGTCTGGATCCAAATAAGATTGAAATAGCTCAACAAAGTGCCAAGAGCAATGGCCTGTTGGGCATTTTCGATATGTTCGCCGGTGGTGGTTTTTCACAGGCATCCATTCTCGCATTGGGCATCATGCCTTATATCTCTGCTTCCATCTTCATGCAGCTGATGACCATCCTGGTTCCGCAATTGCAGAAAGTACAGAAAGAAGGAGACAGCGGGCGTAAGAAGATCAACCAATGGACACGTTATCTCACAGTTATTGTAACCATCTTCCAGGCCGGCGCTTATGTGGCTTACCTGAATAGCCCTGGTTATGCTGAAGCGATACTTCCTGCCTACAAACCATTCTTTGGATTTTCTACCGTAGTAACCTTAACAGCAGGCACCCTGTTTGTTATGTGGCTCGCCGAAAAGATCCAGGATAAAGGATTGGGTAACGGTACTTCTATCATCATCATGGTGGGTATCCTGTCGAGGTTGCCTATCTCGATCATACAGGAATTCACTGCCAAAGGAGAAAAAGGCGGTGGCGGTATGTTGATATTCCTGATTGAAATCGCCATACTGGTTTCTATCATTATGGGATTGATCATACTGGTACAGGGTGTTAGAAAAATACCTGTAAACTATGCAAAGCAAATCATCGGTACGCGCCAGTTTGGTGGGGCACGACAGTTCCTGCCGATTAAAGTGAACAGTGCCGGTGTTATGCCGATCATCTTTGCACAGGCAATCATGTTCTTGCCAACACTTGTATCTTTTACCAATATTGATTCTGCACAGGGTATCGTAAAAATATTCAATGACCATAGTAATGTATGGTACATGATCATTTACTCTGTAATGGTAATCGGATTTACATTCCTTTATACAGCATTGATATTTAATCCTAAACAGATCTCTGAGGACCTAAAGCGTAACAACGGTTTCATACCAGGTGTTAAACCGGGTCAGCCAACTGCCGATTATATCGGATCTATCATGGATAAGATCACATTACCAGGCGCTATATTCCTCGCATTCGTGGGTATCCTTCCGGGTTTTGCACAACGCTTAGGTGTTACACAAGGTTTTAGTTCATTCTTCGGGGGAACATCCCTGTTGATCATGGTAGGTGTTATTCTTGATACCCTCCAGCAGATTGAAACTTACCTGTTGATGCGCCAATATGATGGTTTGATGAAGAGCGGACGTATACAGGGAAGACAGACGGTTTCTACGACTACGATTTAATAAAAATATTTGACGACCTTTGAAACCTGTCATCCCGCCAAGGGAAGACAGGTTTCTTTTTTATAATGACACGACGAAGTACTATGATGATCCATAAAACAGAAGCAGAAATTGCTTTGATGAAAAATGCAGCAACCCTCGTTAGTAAAACTCTGACGGAAGTGGCAAAAGTATTGAAACCCGGAATGACTACACTGCAGATCGATAAGATCTGTGCTGACTTTGTAAAAGACCACAAAGCCATTCCTTCCTTTTATAATTACAGGGGGTACCCGCATAATGTATGTACTTCGGTTAATGATGTAGTAGTACACGGCTTCCCGGGTAACGAGTCATTGAAAGAAGGAGATATTATCTCCGTTGATATGGGGGTTATACTGGAAGGATGGCATGGTGATCATGCATATACTTTTATATTGGGTGAAGTGCCGGAAGAAGTATTGCAATTGGTGCGTGTTACAAAAGAATCTTTATATAAAGGCATAGAAAAGGCAACGATCAATAACCGTGTAGGTGATATTTCTTTCGCCATACAGGATCATACGGAAAGAAAGTATGGCTATGGTGTTGTGAGGGAACTTGTTGGGCATGGGCTGGGAAGAAGTCTGCATGAAGATCCAAACGTACCCAATTATGGAAAGCGTGGATCAGGTCCGAAGATGAAAGAAAATCTCGTATTGGCCATTGAGCCGATGATCAATCTTGGGTCAAGAGAAGTGTATACGGATGATGATGGCTGGACAGTAAGAACACGTGATGGAAAGCAATCTGTGCACTTTGAGCATGATGTATGTGTAAAGAGGAACCAGGCTTTGATACTTTCTGATTATAGTATTATTGAAGCGGCAGAGAAAGCGAACAGTAATTTAAATTCATCTTATTATTAGTAACAGTGTTTCTGTGGTATTTTTTAAATCATGCACACAAAGAAACTAATCGTTATTGGTGGCGGAGCGGCAGGATTTTTCTGTGCGGTGAATGCTGCCCGGATGGATCCATCTTTGAAAGTTGTTTTGCTGGAGAAGTCAAACAAACTTTTGTCGAAGGTGAAAGTGAGTGGTGGTGGGCGTTGCAATACGACCCATGCCTGTTTTGAAATCCCTGACCTCGTAAAAAAATATCCCAGGGGGCAAAATTTTATTAAGAAAGCTTTTCACTGGTTCAACACCAACGATACCATCGCATGGTTTGCAGAGCGTGGTGTACAGTTGAAAACAGAAGCAGACGGAAGAATGTTTCCAACAACAGACGATTCGCAAACGATCATCAATTGTTTATTAAGGGAAGCAGATAAGTATGGTATTGAAATCATCATGCAGTCAGAAGTAACGGATGTTACTTTCTCCGATGGTCAATTTCAATTACAAACTACAAACCATTCTCCTTCGCCAAGGCTACAGCAAACAAGCAATCCACAAACCGCTTCAGCAGTATGTATCGCCTGCGGGGGATATCCTAAATCATCTATGTTCGGTTGGCTAACAAGACTGGGGCATACGATTGAACAGCCTGTTCCATCACTCTTTACTTTTAATATGCCTGGTAATCCTGTTACACAGTTAATGGGTGTAAGTGTTGAAAAAGCCGGTATCAAAGTAATGGGATCAAAACTGGCTGAAGAGGGTCCTTTGCTAATCACGCATTGGGGCATGAGCGGCCCAGCGGTGTTGCGTTTATCTGCATGGGGGGCAAGGGAACTGGCAGAAAAGGAATACCAGTTTACCGCACTTATTAATTGGGTACCAGCTTACCGTGAAGTGGATATGCGCAGTGATTGGCAGTCGTTCAGGGAAGAACTTGCTTCACAAAAAACGGGTAACAAAAACCCTTTTGGATTACCGGGGCGTTTATGGCTGTACCTGCTTTCCTGCAGTGATATTAATCCTGATATCCGTTGGGCAGATATGCCTGCTAAGGAACAGAATAAACTGATTAAAAATCTTACTACTCAGGAATACCCCGTGAAAGGAAAGACAACCTTTAAAGAAGAGTTTGTTACCTGTGGCGGCATTAAATTGAACGAGATCGATCCGAATAGTATGCAAAGCAAAAAACTACCCGGATTGTTCTTTGCCGGCGAAGTGATGGATATTGATGGTATTACCGGGGGCTTCAATTTCCAGAATGCATGGACCAGCGGGTGGATTGCGGCAAAAATGATTGCAGCCATATAGATGAAATCTTACCATCCATAAAAACAACCTCTTTTTTTATCGGTAAAAGCAGTATTTTAATCCCCTAAAACACTGCTATGAATAAACAAATAATTGCCGTGGTGGCAAGCACCCTGCTTATGGCATCGTTAAAGGCACAGACGCCCATAACGACTCCGCCGGTAGCTAAGGCTGATACCACCAAAGCTGCACCTGCGGCTCCCAAAAAACCAACTGTTGCCGATAAAACAAAAGGCAATAAAAAGAATGAAGGTCTTTTTACCCTATACCAGGATACTGCTACCGGTAGTGTTCAGATGTATGTACGTAAAGACCAGTTAGAGAAAGAATTCATTTATGAAAGTTTTTCTATCAGCGGTCCTACCTCTTTGTTCCTCAACCAGAGTATGCACAGGGCTAATTTCGTTATCAAGATCAGAAAAGCTTTTGATAAATTGGAATTCTCTATCGTGAATACTAACCAGTTCTATGATAAGAATAACCCGGTGAGTAAAACTGCAGAAGTTGATAAACCGGAAGCTGTATTCTTCGCAGATAAATATTCTTTAGAAGATTCTCTTGGGTACCTCGTTACGGCTGATGCAATATTTCTGAGTGAAAAGCTGGATCCGGTAAAACCGATCATGTCCCCAAGCCCATTTGCTGCACAGATCTTTAACCTGGGTGGTTTGAATCCAACGAAATCAAAGTATGCCGGCATCCGTTCATTTGCTGATAATACAGATGTGATTGTTGATCTTTCTTATGATAACCCAATGACACAGGCTGATGGGGGTCCGGATGTTGTGGACCCACGTTATGTGCGCGTTCGTATGCAGCACAGTTTTATCGCCATGCCGAATAACGGGTTTACACCAAGAAAAGATGATCCACGTGTGGGTTATTTTTCTGTTGAAGTAAATAACCAGACAAGCATCAGTCCTGTTCCTTACAAGGATATGATCAATCACTGGAACCTGAAGAAAAAAGATCCTTCTGCTGCGTTGAGCGAGCCTGTTGAGCCATTGGTTTACTGGATCGAGAATACAACACCACTTGAATACCGCCAGACCATTTTTGATGCCGGGATGAAGTGGAACGAAGCATTTGAAAAAGCAGGTTTTAAAAATGCTTTGCAAATGAAGATTATGCCGGATAACGCAACATGGGATCCTGCTGATATTCATTATAACGTGATCCGTTGGGTAGCTTCTGCACAGCCTGGTTACGGAGCAATTGGACCAAGTTTTGTAAATCCGAGAACAGGACAGATCCTGGGTGCTGATATTACAGTAGAATGGTTCTCAGGAAGTGCTACTGCCATTTTCAATGAATTATATAACGGCGCTCCGGCTTCAACTGATGTTCAGGCAGCACAAGCACCTGAAACGCCAAGGTTGCTGATGAACCGTTATGATAATTGTACCATTGCAGCTGAACTTAAATCGCAATACACAACAGGACTCAGCACACTCGAAATGAGAGGTGCCAGTGCAACTGAAATTTCAGAAATGCACAAACAGTTCCTTACTTACCTGATCATGCATGAGATGGGTCATACGCTGGGTCTGAATCACAACATGAAGGCAAGCCAGATGTTATCTCCAGCTGAGATCAACAACACAGCCATTACACATAAGATCGGTTTGATCGGATCAGTGATGGATTATCCTTCTATCAACGTTGCGCTTGACAAAAGCAAACAAGGTGATTATTATACAACCAAAGCAGGTCCTTATGACCTGTGGGCCATTGAATATGGTTATCGTGAGTTTGCTCCTTCCGAAGAAGAAGCAGGTCTTGCCAAAATTTTATCAAGAAGCACAGAACCCTACCTCGCTTTTGGTAATGATGGAGATGATATGCGTTCACCAGGTAAAGGAATGGATCCACGTGTAAACGTAAATGATCTTACCAATGATGCGATCGCTTATGCGGAAGACCGTTTTAAACTGGTCAATAACCTGATCCCTAAATTGCTCACAAAGTATGCTAAACCGGGTCAGTCTTACGCTGAGCTGCGTGCACGCTATGGCGTGTTGCTGAACCAGCGCAGAGATATGATTAATGCAGTTAGCCGTTATATAGGTGGTGTGTATGTTGACAGGAGTTTCCCTGAACAACATTCTGCCACTAAGCCTTATACACCGGTACCATTGGCTATTCAGAAAAAAGCAATGGAAGTGTTAACCAAATATGTTTTTGCTCCGAATGTGTATGATGTGGATGCGCAGATATTCCCTTACCTGCAGATCCAGCGCCGTGGTTTTAACCAACCAGGTGGCGGCGAAGATTACAAGATAACCGGTACACTGGTAGGTTTACAGATTAGTGGTGCACTGGCACATATCCTTAGTCCATCTACATTACAACGTATCACCAACTCACGCCTCTACGGTAACCAATACAGTACTGCTGATGTAATGAATGATCTTGTAAAAGGGATTTTTGATGCGGACATTACCGGTAATGTGAATGTTTACAGGCAATACCTGCAAACTTCATTTGTAAGAGGAACTGTTAGTCTTACCAATGATGCTTACCCGCTCGATAACGTTTCTAAAGCAGCTGCTTTATACACGCTGAAAAAATTAAGAACAAAATTAGCCGGTGCAGTTTCTACCAACGAAGAAACAAAAGCGCATAGGGCGAATATGTTGTTTATTATTGATAAGGCGTTGAAAACGAGCTAATCATTTTGCCTCATCAGAGGAATTGTATTTAATTTGGCAAAGCCCCTCCTGGAAACAGGAGGGGCTTTTTTAGGAACTTACCGATTGTGTAAGTTCATTGAGGGGAATAATAGAAGAGGAAAACTTTACAACACATAGAATGCTTTTTTATACAACACCTTATTCTCCACAATAGAATGATCATTGATCATTTGTTTAAGATCCCTTTCGATATTAAAACAGATAGCTGTCATCGGTGTATCTGTTGGTTTATTTTCAAAAGGGTCCTGTAAATGCACCGCCATTTTTTCAACCAGGAAGAAGGCCGCGGCAATCGTTACCATGGCAGGTACCGTTAAATAGCTGATAAACTCCGTCATGGCAAACGGGATCAGCATGAAAAAGACGATCAGGGAAAAGTGGATATACACACTGTAGGTTACCGGGAAAACTGTGTTTTTAATACGCTCACATTTGCCCATGGCATCGCAAAGCCGGGTGAGTGTTTTTTCCAGTTCAACCTGTTGAAATTGATTAATCCAGCCGTTTTGATATGCCTGCTGAATATCATACCCCTGCAATTCCAGGATGGCCATGGGTGCATTATTATAATTTTTGAGGTGGATGATGTCTTTCCGGTTAAGGTATTTTTCAATGAATTCTCTGTTATCCTGCCCGCGAAGGTGTTTGTTTAGAGCGTAGCACCAGGCTATCTGCCTTTTGATCAATTTCTCTTTAAAGAAATAGATCTCTTTGTCAGGCACTTCATTGTCTTTAAACTGATCAAGAATAAAAGTATTCACTTGTCGCGCAAAGCTTCTGCTGTCGTTTACAATGGCACCCCATATATTTCTTGCTTCCCACCAACGGTCATATGCCTGGTTTGATTTGAAGGCAAGTAGCAATGAAATAACCGTACCCATCAGCATGGGAATTGACAAAGGCACCGACCATCCCAGGATATTGTATTTGTGATAGATAAATGTTACCAGTCCCGCATAGATGGTTACCAGCAGCATTTCAACCTTGATCTTGCCCACGATATAGCTGATAGGAATATTTTTTTTGAGTAGCATAAGTTTTTTTTTACAACTGATTAATTAGCCATCGCTATTGAAAGATTCAGTTCTTTTATTTCGCTATCATTTTTCACATCATTCTCACTGTGGTTCAGGAAGATGGATAGTATCTGGAATTCAGAAAAAATGCCATTATTAAAAGCGATATAGTTGACCGGTGTTTTTATCTTTTTGATAAATGGCGTAAAGTTTATTGATTTTGTAGAGCTGAAGTGGTATGTATATTTTTCTAACAGGTAAATCGCTTCAATACCCCTGCCTTGTATAAAATTTCTCAGAATCTTATAGGAACTCCCATATAAGAAATCGAATTTGATAGATACAGAGGGCCGTGCGTATTTATTCTTCAGTACACATAGTGCATCATTGAATGAAGATGGCAGGGCGATATTATTTTTATTCCTGCCAAGGAACATCAGGTCATGGATGCTATTGGGTATCTCTATCATGTGTATCACATGAATTACAAGCTGTTCTTCGCCTGCATGGGATTGGATGATCTCATTAATGGGCCATAATGACTGAACAGATAGATCGGTGGGTAACAGTACATGTTTCATAGTTAAATATTTAACTGCAAAATGTACCCGCCGTATGAGAAACCGGTAAGAAGGGAAAAAGAATGAGATAAAAATGTGGTAAGAAAACGGTAAGAAGCCCGGTTATTTCTTTGCAAAAGGAATTTTGATGGTTACTTCTGTTCCTTCATTTTCTTTTGAACTGATATGGATGGTGCCATTGTGGATCTTAACAATGTTGCTGGTTAATGGTAAGCCGATCCCATATCCATAGGTCCCTTTTACATTTGAGGCCCGGAAAAATGGATCGAAAATATGGGTGATGTCTTTCTGCGGAATACCGATTCCATTATCTTTCACAATGATCATAACAGCTTTATCTGAGGCAGCCAATGCAACCACAACTGTTTTATCAGACGAGTATTTGCAGGAGTTGAGTACGATATTTGAAATCGCCAATTCGAGCAAATGACTATTGGCATATACGGTTAATTTGTCGGTGTCATCAGGGTATAACGAATAGTCAACATTGATTTGTTTTTGCGGGTAAACCTGGTTGGCTATCTTCTGTACATTATAAATGATCTCATCTATGCGTACATATTCCATAGAGAAGTTTTCTACTATTTGCGACCTGGCCAGTTCCAGCAGGCCCTTGGTAATATCTCTGAGTTTTTCTGATTGTGTTAGTATGGAGGTAAGTGATTGTTGATATTGCTGCTCTGTCATGGGTCTCGACAAAGCATAGTCTGCTTCACCGATTATCGAGGTAAGCGGCGTGTTGAGCTCATGCGAAGCGTTGCCTACAAAATTGTGCTGGGTTTCAAAAGCCATTTCCAGCCGGCTGATCATTTCGTTGAATGTTTGCACGAGACCGGCAATTTCATCTGTACCCTCTTTATCAGGCAGGCGCTTATGAAGCGAAGTAGCATTTATATTTTTTACTTCCCGGGTAATATTTCTGATGGGTAATAATATTTTGTGCGCAAACAGCAGGCTGATTGAAAAAACAACCACCATGCCAATCAGGCAACCAGTAACGATGATATTCCGCAGGGTAGTGATGAAAATTTTGGCGTAGGTATTTTCGGCAGAAATAATGATGATGTAGTTGCCGGTTTTGTTACTGAATTCAATAGCCTGGTAAAAATGGAAATTCTTTCTGAAAGCTGCTTTTTTAGTAAGCTTTACCTCGTCAAAAAAAGAAAGGGAGAGGTCTGTGATCCTGGCTGGATTAAGAAAACGCTGAAGTGTATCGGTCTTGATAATATACTCTTTTTCGTCTGGCAATACCTGCAGGTGTTCCCTGCGGATACGGTCGTATGTTTCGGCACTTTCTTCCGCCTCATCAAGATTGGCACGCGCGGCGATATTAGCCCTGAGTTCGAGCCGGGTAAAGAACTCGTGGAATGCTTTCTCATTCGCAAAGAAATAGATAGCACTGCCTAACAGAAAGATAATAATGGTACAAACCGTGGTGAATAGCAAAGATATTTTTAACTGTATTTTCATGCTTCTTCTCTAAGTATATAGCCCATACCTACTACTGTTTGAATTAATTTGGTCCGGTCATTGGCTTCCAGCTTTTTGCGGAGATAATTTACATACACATCTACCACTTTTGTGTTCATCGTAAAATCATAACCCCAAACATTTTCAAGGATATCTATACGGGAAACAACCCTTCTTGGATTTTTCAGAAAGTACTCCAGCAGCCTGAACTCAGTAACGGTGAAGTCGATAATTGCTCCGTTTCTTTGTACCGATTTTTCATCGAGATTCATTAGCACATCGGCATAACGTAATGTATTTATCTCCGTTTTTAACTCATGATTTACAGCAGTTCCCCGCCTTAGCAGCGATCTTATTCTTGCGAGTAATTCGGCGATCTTAAAGGGCTTGGTAAGGTAATCATCTGCGCCGCTATCCAGGCCGTGTATGATATTGTCGGTAGTACTTAATGCTGTAAGCATTAATATGGGTGTGGCTATTTTTTTCGACTTGCAATGGTTACAGAGATTGATCCCATTGATGCCGGGAAGCATGATGTCAAAGATAAAAAGATGATAGTCGAATTTGGTGATATAGTCAAGAGCAGATTCCCCGTCTAAAGCAAGAGTTACTTCATACCCGGCATCGTTGAGTGTTTTTCGAACCAATTCAGCAACCATAAGGTCATCTTCTACCAGCAGGATTTTCATGACAGTAAAATTAGGGATTTTAATAAATATGCTTTACCTTATGGTCAAACGCTGGCCATATGCGAAAAGTAAGTGATATACTTACCCGTAAGGGTAATGCCGTTACTACGGTAACTCCAGACACTACAGTTATTGAAGCGCTCCGTATTATGTCTGAACAGAATATCGGTTCGGTAGTGGTGATGGATAAAGATACCTTCCTCGGTATCATGACAGAACGTGACTATTCCCGCAAAGTTATTTTGATGGACCGCCACTCAAGTAATACGCCCGTGGGGGAGATCATGACCAAAGAGTTTCCAGCCATTAAACAATCTGACACAGTTGAGGCTTGTATGCAACTTATGTCTGAGCTGCATATCCGTTACTTACCGGTAATTGAAAATGGGAAGCTGGCAGGTATTGTGTCTATTAATGATGTGGTAACAGAAACCATTTCAAACCAGGAAGAGACGATCTCGCATTTGCAGAATTATATACAATCTTAGGGGGTAGGTGACAGGGGTCAGTAAAATGTTTTTTTGCCCCTGCCCCCTGTCACCTGTTTCCTAATTTTACCACTTCCCAGTAAGCTTTTTTAGGCTGAAGATCCTTGTCAAACAATAACGGGTAGTCCTTTCTGCCTCTTACGGGAAAATTATCCAGCCAGCTGCTTCTGTCTGAGATATTCCAGAAAGTGATACCTGTTACCTCTTTCTTATATTTCTCCAATACTTTAAAACAGCGTTTATACATTTCTATCTGTGCGCTTTCTTTGTCAGGGGTGAAGTCACTATTGCTATCCTCCGGTTTTCTTTCTCTTGCCTGGTGTTCTTTTACATATACTGATATGTCAAGTTCAGTTACCTGTATCTTCAAACCCATACCAGTGAACCTTTTAATGGTATTTGTAAGTTCTTCTTCTGAAGGCTCGTTAACGGCCCAATGCCCCTGTAAGCCAATCCCATGAATAGGTACACCGGCATCTTTTAAAGATTTCACTAAACGGTACATTTTTTCTCTTTTAACAGGATTGGTCTCATTGTAATCATTGTAGAAAAGTAAAGCATCCGGATCGGCATCGTGTGCATATTCAAAGGCTTTGGCAATAAAGTCTTCACCGCAAATCCTGAGCCATGCAGAGTTGCGCAGGTATTCGTCAGGTTTATCGGATATCGCTTCGTTTACTACATCCCATGCATAGATACTTCCTTTGTAACGGGTTACTACTGTGGTGATATGTTCTTTTAATCTTTGCAGCAATACTTCTTTGCTAACTGTATCGCCTGAGGCGTTGGTAAAGATCCAGCGGGGTGCCTGGTTATGCCAGCATAGATTGTGACCACGAATCTTTAGATGATTTGCTTTTGCAAAAGCAACAATAGAATCGGCATCTCTCCAGAAGTATTCATTTTCACGGGGATGGATCGGTCCCATTTTCATGGCATTTTCTGGGGTAATGCTTCCAAAATTTTTGACGATCAATGCAGCTTCATCTGTTTTCAATGAACGGGGAGAAACGGCAACGCCCATTGTAAAATATTTTGCAAAGTGATCCTTCAAACCCTTGCTTGTATCAGTAGCAGATAAAACGGTAGTGCCATGTATGGAGGACCCATAAAAGAATAATCCTGCTGTAAAACATAACAATGTTGTAGATAATATCCGGGTCAGCATATGCATTCTTTATTTGATAAATAAATGAAGTATCAATACACCTGCCAGTCCGATAATGGAGATGAGTGTTTCCATGACTGTCCAGGAAAGGAAAGTTTGTTTAAGGGAGAGTTTAAAAAATTCTTTAAACATCCAGAAGCCTGAATCATTAATGTGCGACCCAAAAACGCTTCCTGCTCCTACAGCCAATACCATTAACTCTGGGGGGATGCTTCCTGATACAACCAAGGGTGCTGCAATGCCAGCAGCTGTTAAGCCGGCTACTGTTGCTGATCCCAGTGTAACCCTTAATAGTGCTGTAAGTATCCACGCAAACAATAGCGGCGGCATACTCAATTTACTGCTGAATGAAGCAATGTATAACCCGGCCCCGCTATCGATCAATACCTGTTTGAATACACCTCCTGCTGTTATGATCAATAATATCATAGCGATGCCTGATATTGCTTCATTTACCCAGCGCATGATCTCGGGCATACTGTATTTTTCCCTCACGCCAAAGTAATAGATTGCTGCCAGCACTGCCAATAGCAAAGCAATATTTGAATCACCTGTGAAGGCAAGGATTTTTCTGAAGATATTTTCTTTGTCAAGCACTGCATTGGCTATGACAGCCAGTGTGATCAACAATACCGGCAGCAGTGCAATGGTAAAACTTGAAAGCGCACCAGGTAGTTTTTCAGGCGCTACCCTTGTTGTACCAAACAGGTCGGATGTGCTGACAGGGAGGCGTTTTAAGACTCTTCCAAGGAAGGGTCCCGCGATGATAACAGCCGGTGTCGCTATAATGATCCCATAGATCAGTGTTTGCCCCATATTGGCATGAAATGCATTCACCAATACAACGGGACCTGGGTGTGGTGGAAGAAAACAATGCGTAGTTGATAAGGCCGCTGCCATGGGTATGGCAATGTAGAGTAATGATAATCCTGTTCGTTTAGCAATAGAAAATACCAAAGGAACCAATATGACAAAACCTGCATTATAATATATAGGTATGCCAATGAGAAACCCCGTTATCAATACGGCCCACTGAATATTTTTTTCGCCGAAGCTTTTGATTAATGTAGAAGAGACCTGTTCAGCAGCTCCGCTGATCTCAAGGATCTTTCCGAGTACAGCACCCAGACATAGTATCAACGCCAGTCCGCCTAAAGTACTTCCCACACCTTTTTCAAGTGAACTGATCAATGCCGCTGGCTCCATACCCAATAATAAACCGCTTACAATGGCAACGATGAGTAATGATAAAAAAGGACTCATCTTCTTTACCGTTAGAAAGACCTGGAGGGCGATCGCAAAGATGAGTATCAGGAAAGTCATTAGCGAACAGTATTAGTGAGGGTTCCTATATTATCTATCGTGATATTTATTTCATCACCTGAAGCAAGTGTAAAATCATTACCAGGCACAATACCGGTACCGGTCATAATATAACAACCTGCAGGGAATGAACATTCGCGGTAAACAAAGGAAACGAGTTCTGTATGTGTGCGTTTCATCTGGTCAAGCGCAACATTTCCTTCAAAAACAATTGCATGGTTCCTGTGAATAGAAAGGTGAATATTGGTTGCAGGATCAATCGGGTTCTCCGGAACATATACACATGGACCCAACGATGCACAGGCATCATATGTTTTTGCCTGTGGTAAGTATAAAGGGTTCTCACCTTCAATACTACGGCTGCTCATATCATTACCAATGGTATATCCCACGATCTTGCCGGATGAGGTGACTACCAAAGTAAGTTCTGGTTCAGGAACATCCCAGGTGGAATCTTTGCGGATATTGACTTTGCTTCCATGCCCCACGATCCTGTTGGGGGTGGATTTAAAAAAAACTTCGGGGCGGTCAGCCTCATACACCTTTGCATAAAAATCGCTCCCGCCAGATGCTTTGGATTCTTCCTGGCGCCCCACTTTGCTTCGCAGGTAGGTTACACCGCAAGCCCATAGTTCCTGGCTGCCGATAGGGGTGAGCATTTCCTTTTCAGGTAATGGATCAGTTGTAGAGGATAGCGTATTAACGACCTTATCGATTTTGCTAAACAGATCATCATCATTGATATAAGTATCCCAGTTGGTTTCTTTCAGTAGAAAATAACGGTTTTCTTTTTCAATAACAATGCCGTTGGCTGTTTTGAATAATCTCATAAGCAATCATTGAGCAATTGTTTAATAATATTAAGGACGTAAGCGGATCCTTAAAACATTCATATCATTGGTTATATACAAAGTTTTTTCATCAGCAGAGAATGAACAGTTGGAAGTGGCTTCCGGTACTAATATTTTACCTGCCAGCTTCCCATGTTTATTAAATACCCAGATGCCACCGGGACCGGACGCGAACAGGTTACCTGCTTTGTCCATCTTCATTCCATCGGGAAGTCCTTTCAAACTTTTGTCGTAACCGGCTGTGCTGTAAAATATTCTTTGATTGGTAAGGCTGTCACCCTCGAGGTCGAACGCGTACCAATTGGGTTTGTCAGGATCTGAATTGGATACCAGCAATGTTTTTTCACCCGGAAAAAGAAGGATGCCATTGGGCCTTGTAAGCGTATCGGTCAGAAGGATCACTTCTCCATTTGTTTTTACTTTGTAAACACCCTGGAAAGGGATCTCTTTCAATGGGTCGTCCATATTCTTTTCAAGTCCATAAGGAGGATCGGTAAAAAATACTTCGCCTTTGCTGTTAACGATCACATCATTCGGGCTATTAAATTTTTGGCCCTTGTATTTTTCTGCAATGCTTACAAATCTGGCTTCAGGAGAATCCAGCGCTGCGCTCATCCATGCCAGTTGTCGGTTACCGCATTGTGTTAAGACCAGTTTGCCATCTATATCGAGTGTTAAACCATTGGAGCCGGTTTCACCACCGCGTTTTATCAAACCTGTATAGCCGGAAGGTGTGAGGTATACTTCTTTTCCTTTTGCTTCGGTCCATTTATAAATGGTATTGCCGGGAACATCGGAAACGAGCAGCATATTATATTTCTCGATCCACAATGGGCCTTCTGCCCAATCAAATCCATCGGCAATGATCTCTGGCAAAGCACCTGGCGCAATAATACTATCCAGTGAAGGATCTATTTTTTCGATGCGTCCGATCTTTGTATAAGATGTTTTGTTATTGCAACTGGCTAGCATGAGAAGCAGAATAAAATAAATGTATTTTTTCATAAGCTGTTAATGTAGGTCCCTCGTAACAATTGAACCGGAACCTCCCCGTAAAATATCAAGATCAGCACCCAGGTGAGCCTGTTGTACATGGTCAATATAAAATTTCACATAGCCCCTTGTTGCCATGGGCTCCGGCGCTATCCAGGCTGCTTTTCTTTTTTGTAACTCTTCATCGCTGATATCAAGATGAAGCCTTCTTTTCTCTACATCGAGTTCGATCATGTCGCCATTTTGTACAATGGCGAGTGTGCCACCAACAGATGATTCAGGTGATACGTGCAATATCACAGTACCATATGCTGTACCACTCATCCGTCCATCGGAGATGCGGATAATGTCTTTCACACCTTTACGGATCAACTTTTCAGGAAGGTCTACGTTGCCAACTTCCGGCATTCCAGGGTATCCTACCGGTCCCACACCTTTTAGTACGATCACAGAATTTTCATCAATATCCAGATTCGGATCATCGATCCTGGCATGATAATCTTCCATGGTTTCGAATACAACAGCGGGACCGCGGTGTTTCATTAAATCTTTGGTGGCGGCAGAGGGTTTGATGATGGCGCCATTCTCACAAAGGTTTCCCTTGAGTACATTGATGCCCGCGTGTTCCTGCAGCGGTTTATCGATGGTGGCGATCACTTCTGTGTTATAACAAATAGGATTGGCATTATTCTCGCCGATTGATTTCCCATTGGCGGTGATCACTTCATTGTGCAGATACTTTTTCAATTCTTTGATCACAACAGGAAGACCACCTGCATAATAAAAATCTTCCATCAGGTAATCCCCGGATGGTTTCAGGTTGGCAAGTAATGGGATCTGGCTACCAATTGTATCAAAGTCCTCCAGATTCAGTTCCACACCCATTCTTCCTGCAATAGCCAACAGGTGAATGATCAGGTTGGTGGACCCACCAACACCTGCATTCACGATGATTGAATTTTCAAATGCTTTGCGCGTTAATATTTTCGACAGCTTCAGGTCTTCCTTAACCATTTCAACAATTCTCCTGCCCGACATCTGCGCCATTACTTTTTTTCTTGCATCAACGGCCGGGATGGCTGCTGCGCCTGGTAAGGTTAGTCCCAATGCCTCCACCATACATGCCATGGTAGAAGCAGTACCCATGCTCATACAATGTCCCTGGCTTCGCGCAGCACCTACTTCTGCTTCATGTATATCTTCAGCTGTATAATTTTCAACCAGTTGTTTTTCTTTTACCATCCAGTTAAAAGAACCGGAGCCGATACATTGTCCCTTGAAACGCCCATTCAACATAGGACCACCGGGAACAACGATCGTTGGAAGATCAACGCTACAGGCTCCCATCAATGTGGAAGGAGTTGTTTTATCACAACCCGTCAATAGTACAATACCATCCAGTGGGTTTGCACGTATACTTTCTTCCGTATCCATACTCGCAAGGTTGCGGAAAAGCATGGTGGTTGGGCGCATGATCGTTTCTCCCAGAGAAGTCACCGGGAATTCCAATGGAAACCCACCGGCTTCGATAACACCGCGTTTAACGATTTCTGCAAAATCACGAAGGTGGCCATTGCAGGGAGTTAATTCACTCCATGTATTGCAAATACCGATAACCGGGCGCCCTGTAAAATAATCATCCGGGTATCCCTGGTTGCGTAACCATGAACGGTGAACGAACCCCATTTTATCAGACTTACCAAACCAATCGTGACTTCTTAATTTTTGACTCATGTATTTATTTTTACCTGCCTAACGCATCTTAAAGAATTGTTACTCCTTTGGTCAGGGAGTTCGATGTTGTTTTTATTTTCATGCCGGGTTGTCCTCCACCAATACTGATCAAATGTTTGCCTGTTAATTCTTTCGCAATTCCTCTTTCGTTGATCACGGAAAGATCGGCAGGTTTGAGGTTGAATGTGATCATTTTGCTTTCCCCTGTTTTCAGGAAGATCCTTTTAAAACCCTTTAAGGATCTTACCGGAACCTTTGTATCCTTTGCAGGGTTTGATACATATAGCTGTACAACCTCATCACCATCCCTTTTACCGGTATTGGTGATCCTTAAACTTACTGAAATATTCTTACCCATGCCGGATGTGGCTGGTACTTTTAATTGGTCATATTGAAAGGTGCTGTAACTTAAGCCATAACCAAAAGGATATAATGGCTCACCTTTGAAATAACGGTAAGTGCGGTTATCCATCGAATAGTCATTAAAATCAGGCAGGTCACTGTCGCTTTTATAAAAAGTGACCGGTAAACGGCCGGCAGGATTATAATCACCAAAAAGCACATCTGCGATTGCCGTTCCGGCTGATTGGCCACCATACCAAGCATTAATGATCGCAGGAACAGTAGCAGATTCTTCGGGGATTGCAAGGGCGCTTCCTGTCATCATCACAAATACAACCGGCTTGCCGGTTGATTGTAATGCTTTCATAGCTGCTGTTTGTACAGCCGGTAAAAGAATCGAAGTTCTGTCGCCACCATCAAAGCCGGGTTGGTAAACACGCATTTCTTCGCCTTCCAGCTGTGGTGAGATCCCACCGGCGAAGATGATCACATCTGCATCTTTTACCCGGTTGGCTAATGCCATCATATCCGTTCTTTCAAAATTGCCTGCACGCAGTTTTACATTGCCTGAGATCTCGCCCTTATAATATTCAAGTACGATCTTATAGGTCTTGTTCTTTTCGGTCCTCAGCTTATAAGTTCTGGCACCCCAACGGTTTCTGAGCCATGCATTGAGTTGTTCCTGATCGTCAACTAAAAAACGGTAACCTTCCGTTCCTTCCACTTCAAAGGTCATATCTCCATCAGCTGCCGCAGTGAACTGTGTAGTGTAGCGGGCAGAAAAATTCGTTGCCGGTATATTGCCCATCAATGCTTCACCTTCCTGCCAATAATGATCGATACTCTCTTCCGTGCGGGTAAACGCAGGGGTTCCTTTTAACTCCTTGTTTGTAAAGTATTCTGCCTGGAAACCCTGTTGCCCGTTAAATGCGAATTGTTTTTTTATATCCTTATAAACAAGCAATGTGTCATTGGCGAAATTCACTGCTTTCTCATAGATCACTTCAACATCTTTTCCGAGTTTATTTTTGATCCCTTGTAAAGCAGTCACTATCTCAGATGGTGTTCCGTTATAGTTTCCCAATACTGAAATAGGGTTATCTGCATTGGGACCAACAACGGCAATCTTCCTGATCTTCTTACTCAGCGGTAAAATATTGTTCTCATTTTTTAGCAACACAATCGATTGTCTAGCCATTTTTAAAGAATGCGCTTTATGGGCAGGGCTTTCGAGTTCAGAAGGAGAAGCCTGTGCAAACTTTACCATAGAAGCCGGGTCGAACATACCCAGGCGAAAACGGATCAGGAACAACCTTCTAAGCGATACATCGATCTGTTTTTCTGTGATCTTTCCTTGTTTTACCGCTTCAACTAATGCTTTGAATGCTTCGTTTCCGCAATCAATATCTGTTCCATGTAATACCGCATCAGCAGAAGCGGTTACTGCATCAGGATGTGTTTTATGTTTCTTATAAAAATCATCAATTGCACCACAATCAGAAGTTACATAACCGGTGAACTGCCATTGATTACGTAGAATATCTGTCATCAACAGGTCACTACCACAGCAGGGTTGTTGCTGGTAAGCATTATAGGCACACATCACGCCGGCAACTTTTGCATTTGTTACCAGTTCTTTAAATGCAGGCAGGTAGGTGTTCCATAAGTCATAGTCGCTGGTTACTGCGTTGAATACATGGCGGCTGGGTTCGGGCCCACTGTGTATGGCATAGTGCTTGGCGCAGGCTGCAGCTTTTAAATATTTCGGGTCGTCTCCCTGGAGCCCATGCACAAAAGCTTTTCCCAGCATGGCAGTGAGAAAAGGATCTTCTCCATACGTTTCCTGTCCTCTTCCCCAGCGTGGATCGCGGAAGATATTAATATTAGGCGTCCAGTAGGTAAGACCCAGGTATCTTTCTTTCTCCCTGCCTAACTGAATGGCTTTGTTATGAATAGCGCGCCCCTCCATAGCAGAGTAATCAGCCATATTAAATAAAGCAGTGGTATCAAATCCGGCAGCCATCGCAATTGCCTGAGGGTATACAGTTACTTTGAAAGGAGTACGTGCTACACCATGTAACACTTCGTTCCACCAATCATAAGCGGGTACACCTAAGCGGGGAATAGCAGGCGCCGCATTCAGCATTTGCGCTACTTTTTCTTCGAGTGTCATCCGGCTAACCAGGTCATTGACACGTTGTTCAAAAGAAAGACGGGTGTCTGAAAAAGGAAGTTTGGATATATCTGTTTGTGCCTGCGAATAGGTACAGGTAGCGATGGCAAAAAGTAGCGGAATTATTTTTTTCATATCTAATATCTATCAAGGTTATTTTAATGCAAGCACTACCACTGAGAAAGGCGGTAGCTTTACCGTTAATGTTGATCCGTTCATGCTGGCACCTTTGAATTCAACAGGTTTGATCTTTTCTGGATTCTCGAAACTGTTATAGTTGTTTATTTTATCAGAAGCCAAAATCCTTCCTGTTAAGGATGTATAAGCAGCGCCGCTGATATTGATTGAAATTTCCTGTGACTTGCTGTAATCTATATTGACCAATGAAATATGCGTAACGCCATCCTTGTCTTTTGAGGCGGATGCAGAAACAGCTTTTAGTTTTTTATCGCCCATTGTATAGTCGTTACTGCTTACCGTAAGTGGAAGCATGGTTGCATCCTGGTGCACGTTATACATCTCCATTACATGGTAGGTAGGCGTTAAAAGCATCTTTTCCTCGTTGGTGAGAATCACGGCCTGTAATACATTGATCGCCTGGGCAAGATTGGCGATCCGCACACGGTCACAATGGTTATTAAAGATGTTCAATGTGGTGCCGGCGATCATGGCATCACGCATCGTATTCTGTTGAAAAAGAAAAGAGCCATTGGTGCCGGGTTCTACATCATACCATCCACCCCACTCATCCACTACCAATGCTACTTTCTTATTGGGATCATATTTATCCATGATGGCGCTATGTTTTTCCACGTACTCATCCATCAGCAAGGCGCTTTTCATGATATCAAAATATTGCTCTTCCGAAAATGTGGTAGAGGGTCCTTTTTTACTCCAACTAATGATAGAGTAGTGGTGCATAGCTACTGCATCCAGCATATTATGCGGTATTTCTTTCATTAATGTTTCTGTCCATTTATAATCATCGTCACTGGCACCGGAGGCAATGCGGTATAGCTTATCAGTATTGCTCCAGCTGGTCATAAAAGTTACATACTGGCGATAGATGTTTGCATAATAGTCAGCTTTCATATTCCCGCCACAGCCCCAAGCTTCATTCCCAATGCCCCAATACTTCACGCGCCATGGATTAGGTCTTCCGTTTTGCTGACGGAGATCAGTCATAGGACTGCTGCCATTGGGATGCGTAGTATATTTTACCCAGTCTGAAAGTTCCTGTGGTGTTCCGCTTCCTACATTGCCACTCAGGTAAGGCTCTGCACCCAATACTTCGCACATATTGAGAAATTCATTACTGCCAAAACTGTTGTCCTCTTTCACATTGCCCCACCATACATTCAACATAGATGGGCGCTTGTCTTTGGCTCCTATACCATCTTTCCAGTGATAAGTGTCGGCAAAACATCCACCGGGCCAGCGTAATAAAGGGATCTTGAGTTTTTTTAATGCGGCAATCACATCCAGGCGAACACCATCTTTATTGGGTATTTTTTTATTGTTGTCGCCAACATAAAAACCACCATAGATGCAATGACCAAGATGTTCGGCAAAATGACCATAGATATTTTTACTGATAACATCTTTTCCTTTGTCTGCCTGCAGCGCAATGGTATTTTGCGAAAAGGCAGTGAAAGAGGTAAAAAGACAGGCAAGCAGGATCGTTTTTTTCATGTGCTGGTAATTGGTGTGGTATAAAAATTATTGGTACGCATCAATTGTTTGAATGCTGCCATCAGCATTATATTTTAATTCGGTGACCTTCACATTGCGCAGGTGTGTTTTACCCGAGATCTGCACATCATGATAAAAGAGCCACCATTTTCCTTTGAACTCAACAATGGAGTGATGGTTTGTCCACCCTTCTACAGGTTTCAGGATAATGCCTTTATAGGTAAATGGCCCTGTTGGACTATCGCCAACCGCGTAACAGATATTGTGGGTATCGCCTGTTGAATAAGAGAAATAATATTTGCCTTTATACTTATGCATCCATGCAGCTTCAAAAAATCTTTTATCGTTACTGGACTCTTTGAATGTTTTACCATTCGCATCTACGATTCTTACATTTTTAACTTCGCCTGTAAAGCTTTTCATATCTGCGCTTAGTTTGGCAACCCGTGGTGCGCAGGCATCATCATTGCCGGAAGGGATCTTTGCATTCGCATTGTATTTGCCGGTTGACCAACGTTGTAATTGACCTCCCCAGATGCCGCCAAAGTACATATAATAACTTCCATCTGTGTCTTTGAATACACAGGGATCAATACTGTAGCTTCCTTTGATGGGTTCTTTCTCGGCTTTAAAAGGGCCAACAGGTGTTTTAGCGGTTGCAACGCCTATATGAAAAATATCCTGTTTGTCTTTGATCGGGAAATAAAGGTAGTAAGTGCCGTTCTTGTAAGCAGCATCCGGCGCCCATAGTTGCCTGCCTGCCCATGGGATATCTTTTTTATCGAGTGCCACGCCGTGGTCAGTGACTTTACCGCCGATCGAATCCATCGATAGTATATGATAATCGCGCATATCAAAATGATCCCCATTATCATTCTCTTTAATGCCCGCTTCTATATCATGTGATGGATAGATATAGATCTTTCCATTGAATACATGCGCCGAAGGATCTGCGGTGAAAATGTTTTTCACAAGTGGTTGGGATATGGGTTTTCTTTTTAATGTGCCTTTATCCTGGGCAGCTACAGAAATTGTTGCGGCTGACAGGCAGGCAACGAGTATTGTTTTAGCATGGTTAAGTTTCATATGTATCGTTTTGTGTGATTGAATTATTTTGTTTCAGGTGGTCCGAGGTAACTTGCCTTTAGCCCACCCATGTCTCCAACTATTTTTTGCAAAACCACTCCGGGACTTACTGCCCAGAATTTGATCACATGTTTACCCGGTGCCGATAGCGTATGTGTAGTTGTTTTGGTAATAATATTATTGGCCATCCATCCTTCCCAGGTACGGGTATTATTGTCGTCTTTATTCATTGAGATGATTTGCGGTACTTCATCGTCTATCGAGATAGCATATTTTAATCCATCGTTATTATGAAAGTTTAAAGTAGGGGAGAAATATGCATTTATTTTTACCGTCCCCCCTTCATAAGTATAGACATTGTATTCAGTGTGGGGTGAGATGCCTTCCGGGATCTGTTCATTAAATGTAACGGGCAACGCTGTGATAGCCGACCCGGTTTTCCCATGATCCGGTAGTATCTGCCAGGTGATATCTTTTGTTATGTATGATTTACTCCAATGATTGGCTTCTATTGAAAAATATCCATCCTGTTCATAAAAGTTAGGTTCCCTTACATTTTTAGGTATCAACCCTTTGCCATCAATATGTATTTCTTTAGGGGTATCCGTTTGTGATTTTGCCGAATCGGTGCTAACATATTGAACGAGGGGGATGCGGTTCACAGGTGGCTGTTGCCAGTAAGTGTACCCGATATGCGTCTGGTCCATCATGTGGTTCCACTTACCGTTTGCAACGGTGTTATACGCTATTGAGATCAAAGAATCTTTCAGGTATAGTTCTTTCACTTTGTCTGCATAGGTATTGGCGACCAGCCATTTTTTTGCAGCAAACAAACGATTATACGCTACAGCTGTATACATGGATTGAAGATTAGCGCAGGCTTTAACAGGATGTAATACCAGTTGATAATAAACATCTTTATATTCCTGGGGCAAGGAATCATTGATTTTGTCTGCTTTCCTCAAGAGCTCATTGTATTCATCGGTTACTCTTTGTGCTTCATTGTAATTGGTAAGACTGTATGTGTTTGCATCAAGTAACTCTGGTTTGCGGCGGCCATTGAATTTGGTATATTTTGAAATGATGGCAGCAATCTCTTTAGCATAGTGTTTTCCAAACTGGTTCCCGACCCACTCTTCAGTGTATGGTTGTAAATCTTTTGCGCTTATTCGTTCAGGGTTCCATGCATAATCCAGGAAAAACGAGATAGGGAATTCCATAGGTTTGATATCACCTACATTCACAACCCAGATATCTCTTACATGATATTCATATGCCAGGTGCATCTGCTCCCATGTTCTTGTAATGGGGCTTGTATTGAGCCATTTGTAATTGCGTGGACCACCTACATAATCGAAGTGGTAATAAATTCCATAACCACCTTTTCTTGGTGCATCGGTTAGTTTAGGAAGTTTGCGGATATTTCCCCAGTTATCATCGCATAACAATAATGTTACATCATCAGGCACGCGCATTCCTTTGTCATAGTAATCCTGTACTTCTTTATATAATGCCCATGATTGCGGGGTTTCACTTAATGGCTTGCGTGTTACTTCTCCAATGATCTTTCTTTGAACGGCAACTATTTTTTCGAGTAATGCAATATTGCTTCCCTGTGTCATTGGCATATCTCCATCACCCCGCATACCAATGCTCACAATACTTTCATGTGATCCCATGTTCTCTATTCCCCGCTTCCAGAAATTTCTGAGAACTGTATCGTTGTTTTGATAATTCCATTGTCCCTTTCCATACCGTTTCCATTCCTGCTGTGCCCTCTGCATAGGTTCATGGTGCGATGTGCCCATTACAATGCCGTATTTATCTGCCAGTATGGGATTCAGCGTGTCATCATCATTAAACGCATTGCCCCACATGGCTGGCCAGAGGTAATTTGCTTTTAAGCGGAGAAGCAATTCAAAAACCCTTTCATAGAAGAGATGGTTAAAGCCCCCGAATTTCTCTTTGGTCCATCCGCTTAATGCAGGTGCTTCATCGTTGATAAAAAATCCACGATATTTTACCAATGGCCTGTCCTGCACCATTGTATTCTTAATGATATAAATATTTTCTCTTTTTTTAACAGGAACATCTGCCCACCAGTACCAGGGCGATACACCTATCTGTTTCGATATTTCCAATACACCATAGGCAGCTCCTCTTTTATCACTACCCGCAATCACCAGCGCATTCTCAACACCCGGAAAAGGTTTGCTGATCACCTGTATCCTGTAGGCTTCCCATTTGCCCTGTATGCTGTCTGCCGTAAACTTTTTATTGATGATTATTTTTTTGATAAGGGGCGACTTTTCAAGTGTGCCGATGATAATAATATTTTTTGCAGAGAAGGGTAAGGTTGATAGCGCAGGTGTTTTTCCGGTTACGGCAGTTATATCTGATTGAAGCAGGCTGGCTGCTTTCTGAACAAGCCAGTCATCATTCGCATCCACAACGATCTGTGCGCCTGTTAGAGAAAAGGTATTTTCTTTTTTGTCTGTAACAAATGATTGTGCATACAATTGTGCCGTGCACAAAAGCATACATGGAAAAAAAAACCATTTCTTTTTCATATAGACAACCAGTTTGTAGTTGATTTAGTTATTACCGCCGTTGCCGGGAGCAAACTGTATTCGTATAGCCTTATAATAATCCAATGGATGTTCAGGTTTCTCATAACCAGCCGGTATCGGCATTTGTGAGAACGTTGCAAAGTATTGCACACATGCATCTCTCCACCACACGGCTTCTTTTTCCTGAACAGCCAACAGCATCTTTACCTGCTCAAATCTTTCTTCATCAATACTGCCTTCCAGTTTGTTCCATGTCTGCTGCATATCCCTTACTTCCTGTACGCCTGTATAATATTTGGCACACAATTCATTCCATAATGTTTTTCCTGATCTTAATGGATAGTTCCAGGCAACATGGTGGAACCAGAGTAAATATTCCTCGGGACAGGTAGCCAGGTTCTCATAGACCTTTCTTACCTCGGGCATATATTGCTCTAACGCATTACTGCCTTTCGCTGTTCGTTCAAATCCAATGCCGGCTGAATCTGCTCTGTGATAATATACAGGGTTCCAGTCTGCACGACCCAGTTTGTTTGACCATGGTGAGGGACCATAATGATGACCATCGCCCATGATATGTGCAAGTCCCAAAGGTGTCATATAATGCACCATGGTTTCTCTGGAAGCCAGCATTATTTTTTTTGTGGTATTTACAAAGGATGGTTCATTGCTGAATGTCATGCGAACCCATTCATCGGCAATGGCTGCTGATGATAAAGAGGGATCCCAGGCAAGTTTTCCGAATGCATACCAGTTGGCTTGTGCAAAGGGATGCCCGCACCAGTTCCTGTCATCACCAATATTGGCAACACCCGCTATTCCACTCAGCGCCATGTGTGAGGGTGTATAACCTTGTATTACTTTTGCTACGGTTGTGCCTTTTCCATTACCATAGGTATCCGCATCCAGCACTTCTTTCATCAAAGGTGCCTCATAGACTAAGTTTGTTCCTTGCCCAAGATATTCCTGTGTGATCTGGAACTCCATCATGACCGGTGTTTTAGGCATCGCGCCAAACAAAGGGTGAAAAGGTTCCCTGGGCTGAAAATCAAGCGGTCCATTCTTTACCTGTACGATCACGTTGGGTTTGAACGCGCCATCAAAAGATTTAAATTCATCGTAAGCCTGCTTGGTTCTGTCGGTAGGTGTTTCATTGCTGTAAACAAATGCGCGCCACATCACAATGCCTTTATGCGGTGCTAATGCATCGGCCAGCATATTGGCACCATCGGCATGCGTGCGTTGATAATTTTGCGGACCGGGTTGTCCTTCTGAATTCGCTTTTACAATAAAGCCACCGAAGTCGGGAATATACTGATAGATCTCATCTACCTTCTTTTTCCACCAGTCTTTCACACCTTCATCAAATGGATCTGCTGTTTTTAGTTTCCCTAATTCGATGGGCGCACTGAATTTAGCGGCGAGATAAATTTTTATTCCATACGGTCTGAAAACATTGGCCAGTGCGGCGGCCTTTACCAGGTATTCTTTTGTGAATATCTGCACGTTCGCATTTACATTATTGATCACCGTTCCGTTGATACCTATCGAAGCGTTTGCTCTTGCATAGTCTTTGTAACGTTGATCGATATAACCCGGTAATAAATGCCATTTCCAGATAGAGAATCCTGCGTAGCCCCGTTCAACTGTGCGGTTCATATTATCCCAATGGTTTAACATGCGCAGTTTGATCTTTGGGGCTGACCAGATATTCAGGTTGCTGATTTTTTGGTTGGATTGTAATAATTGCAAGAAGCGAAACGTTCCATATAGCACACCCACTTCACTGTTAGCAGTAATATAGATGCAGTTTTTGTTGTTGATTTTTCCTGTCTGTATCACATAACCATCTTCACCGATCGCTTCACTGGAAACAACGCCAAAGTGCGATTTGTACATATAGCCCTGTGTACCTATGATGACACTGTGATCTTTTAATGTTGCAGATACCGGAATCTTCGCATCTAATAATCCTGATAAACCATTTGATAATTCTTCTTTAGCTGCTTTAATAACCGGGGAATTGTCATCCACAACAATATTGCTTATCTGGGCTTTGTAAGTGGCAAGGAGTGCTTTATCGGCGATCTTATCATACCGCATCCATAAACGGTACCCATCATCTGCGCGGGTAGATACAACGCATAAAAAGAAAAGTATACACAGGGAACACAATTTTTTTTTCATGCAGGGGCAATTATGGGAAGGTGGTTATTTTTTTCTCAATGAAGATGCACGGACGATCAGTTCTGATTTTATAATAATGGTGTTCGTTAAGTTGATATTTGAATTTCCCTGCAGGTGATTGATCAGGTTGCGGGCAACGATCTCGCCGATCTCAACGCCCGGATAATTAATGGTGGTGAGCTTAGGCTCAACGATCTTGCTGATCACATCATTATTAAAACCTACCACGGCAATATCTTCGGGAATGCGGATACCACTTTCTTTCAGGGTCTGCATACACACAGCTGCACAAAAATCATTGGTAATAAAGATGCCATCGGGTAGCGGGCGCATGGCTGCGACCTTCTTGGCAGAATTCCGGCTGGCTTCTTCACTCAGGTCATTTACAAAAACCATCTTATCACTATACTTGAGTCCGCCTTCTGCCAGGGCCTGCTGGTATCCTCTCAGGCGTTCTGCGTATACATTTCTTTTCAGGCTGGCGGTTACATGCGCAATGCGTTTGCATCCCTGTTCAATCAGGTGTTTGGTTGCTTCGTATCCTGCCTTGCAATTATTGATTACCACTTTGGCACCTTCCCCATCTTCAAATACACGGTCAAAGAATATAACTGGTATCCCTTTTTTATTAAAAGGTTCAAAGTGGTCCAGGTTCTCTGTATCAAAGGATAGTGACGCGATCACCCCATCAACCCGTTTATGAAAAAAGTTAAGCGCATTGGCCGCTTCTTTGGTAAAGGTTTCAGAAGAGTGACCAATGATCAGGTCGTAGTTGGCCTCTGTTGTCACTTTTTCAATGCCTGACAGAACGGAGGTGATGAACTGGCTCTTTAATTCATGCACCATTACACCGATGGTATTGGTGCGTTGTTTCCTGAGATTGCTGGCAAAATTATTAGAGCGGTAGCCGAGTTTAGTGGCGAGGTCGGAGATCCTTTTCTTCGTATGTTTATTAATGGCAGGATGGTCCTTTAACCCACGACTTACTGTTGCAGCTGATAGGTCAAGCTGCCTGGCAATGTCGTAAATCGTTATTTCTTTTTCGCGGCTCATAAATTACAATCGGTTGCAATATAGGCGTAAAATAAAAAAAAGATCAGCTTTTCGAATTCTTTTTCAGGGAGGATTTACATATGATAACGTTTTATCTAATAATAGTGATGTGGACCCCAATTCTGCTATTTCCTGCAACATCCTCTATCTGTGTAGTAAGCAGACGCTAAAATAGTGTTACAAAAAAAAATGTATGCAATCGGTTACAATTTCAAATATAATCCAGATATTAGCGAACGCCATGAAAGATTTAAGTAGCTTTTTGCTGATTTGCCTCGTTTTGCTTTCACAAGCCAGCGCACAACCTTTTGGTCGCGGTGGGCAGGATAGCGTTCGCAGGAAACAGATTCAGGACAGTATATGGAAATTAACTGATCAGGATCATAAGATGATGCTGGATCTCTTGCATATCAGCTCTCTTCGACCCGGTGCAAATGGAAGTAATCCCCAGGCGCCGAACGCAGCAAATTATGATGAATCGAAAGCAAATCCTTACCCCGATCTTCCGGATCCATTGGTGATGAAAAATGGCAAAAAAGTGACCACTGCAAAAATGTGGTGGAATAACCGCCGTCCCGAGATTGTGGAAGATTTTGACAGGGAGATATATGGGCGCGTTCCCAAAAACCTTCCCAAGGTTACCTGGGAAGTAGTGTCTACCGAAAAGGGAATGAGTGGAGATATTGCCATCGTTACAAAAAAATTAGTGGGTCATGTTGATAATGCTTCCTATCCACAGATCAAAGTAGACATTGACCTCTCGCTTACTACACCAGCAAATGCACCCGGTGCCGTTCCTGTGATCATGGAGTTTGGATTTATATTTCCGGCAGGCTTCCGTCCGCCTGCACCACCGGCAAATGCAGCACCGGCAAAGCCCGCAGAATTAAGCTGGCAGCAGCAGGTACTCAATAAAGGGTGGGGCTATGCCATTATTGTTCCCGGTAGTATACAGGCAGACAATGGTGCAGGATTAACGCAGGGCATTATCGGTCTGATGAATAAAGGTCAGCATCGTAAAGCCGATGACTGGGGTTCGCTACGTGCATGGGCATGGGGTGCGAGCCGTGCTTTGGATTATTTTGAAACAGATCCTGCTGTAGATGCAAAGCGGGTGGGTATCGAAGGACATTCCCGGTATGGTAAAGCAACGGTGGTAACCATGGCATATGATCCGCGTTTTGCAGTTGCGTTTATCAGCTCATCCGGCGAAGGTGGCGTCAAGCTTCACCGCCGGAATGCAGGAGAGATTGTTGAAAACGTAGCCAGCTCAAATGAGTATCACTGGATGGCTGGCAATTTTATCAAATACGCAGGACCTTTGAACTGGAACGATATGCCGGTTGATGCACATGAACTTGTGGCTATGTGTGCACCGCGACCTGTCTTTATCAGTGCAGGAGAAAAAGGCGATGGATGGGTAGATGCACGGGGAATGTTCATGGGGGGTGTTGCAGCAGGGCCCGTATATAAACTGCTGGGTAAAAAAGCCCTTGGTACTACTGAGTTTCCACCGGTGCAAACAGCATTGGTTGATGGTGAGATCGCATTCAGGCAGCATACGGGCGGGCATACGCCGGCACCCAACTGGCCTACCTTTATTGAATATGCCGGCAGGTATTTTGGTGCAAAAAAATGAACTAATTTTCCGGCTTTATAAAAGAGATACATGTTATTATTAGGTATAGATGTAGGAACCTCCTCCATCAAGGTTTCCATTGTAGATGCGGCAACACAGCAATGTGTTGCATCGGCACAGTATCCAGAATCTGAAACCGGCATCACTTCCCTTCATCCCGGTTGGGCCGAACAGTCGCCAGAAATGTGGTGGCTGCATGTGCAGGAAGCTATCCTGAAGGTTCATAGTACAAAACAATACGATCCCAAAGATATCGGTGCCATTGGTATCGGTTACCAGATGCATGGATTGGTATTGGTAGATAAGGACCAGAAAGTTTTAAGGGATAGTATTATCTGGTGCGATAGCCGTGCTGTAGATACCGGTAACGCTGCATTCCAGGCGATAGGCGAAGAGAAGTGCTTGTCAACTTTGCTGAACTCTCCAGGTAATTTTACCGCATCCAAACTTGCCTGGGTAAAGGCAAATGAACCGGAAATCTATGCACAGGTCGATAAGATCCTGTTGCCGGGAGATTTTATTGCGATGAAACTAAGTGGTGAAATCACCACTACCGTTTCTGCTTTGTCGGAAGGTATTTTCTGGGATTTTGCGAAGAATGAATTGTCAAAAGATGTGTTTAATTATTACGGATTTGATACCGCATTGATACCACAGGTGAAAAAAGTGTTCGATACGCACGGTTCGCTCAAAACAGAAGTGGCCACTTCACTTTCCATGAAAGCAGGGATCCCGGTTGCCTATAAAGCGGGCGACCAGTTAAACAATGCTTTATCGCTGAATGTACTGCAACCCGGTGAGATCGCTGCTACGGCAGGCACTTCCGGTGTGATATATAGTGTGAGCGATAAGCTTGCGTATGATCCGGAGTCGCGGGTGAATACGTTTGCCCATGTAAACCATACAGCCGAACAGAAGCGACTGGGCATTTTATTATGTATTAACGGAACCGGTATCATGAATAGCTGGATAAAAAATATTACCGGCAATCATCTTACCTATCACCAGATGAACGATTCTGCCAGGCAGGTGGCAGCAGGCAGCGAAGGCTTATTTGTTCTGCCTTTTGGAAACGGGGCAGAAAGAATGTTGAATAATAAGACCGTACACGCACATTTGCATAATATTGATCTGAACAAACATACATCTGCACATATTTTCAGGGCAGCACAGGAAGGCATCGCTTTTTCTTTCCGGTATGGATTGGATATCATGCGTGAAAATGGTTTACAGCCAACAGTGATCCGCGCAGGTAGGGCCAATCTTTTTTTAAGTGATGTGTTTGCAGAAGCTTTTGTAAACAGCACACATGTACCGGTTGAATTGTATGCCTGTGATGGAAGTGTAGGCGCCGCAATAGGGGCAGGATTGGGCTCGGGAATTTATACGAATGAGAAAGAAGCGTTTGTAAATATGAAAAGATTACAACTCATCCAGCCCGAAAATACTGCCCGGTATGATGAACTCTATCTTGAATGGAAAGCACTGCTTGAACAAAGATTAAAAGAAGCATGATTTTATAAAATAAAATGGAACAAAATGAAAGTGATAACAGGTGACAAAGAATTTTTTAAGGAAGTTAGCCAGGTAAAATTTGAAGGAGTTGAAACGGATAATCCATTGGCCTATCGCTGGTATGATGAGAATAAGGTGGTTGCCGGAAAGCCGATGAAAGACTGGCTGCGCTTTGCCTGTGCTTACTGGCACTCATTTGTGGGGAATGGTGGTGATCCTTTTGGCGAACCCACACATATTTATCCATGGAACGCAAAAGATGATGCGGTTGCAAGAGCAAAAGATAAAATGGATGCGGCTTTTGAATTCATCACCAAGATGGGTATGCCGTATTACTGTTTTCACGATGTAGATGTGGTGGACTATACAAATGATGTTCTTGAAAATGAAAGAAGGTTACAGGCATTGGTAGATTATGCCAAACAAAAACAAGCCGATAGCGGTGTTAAATTATTATGGGGCACTGCCAACCTTTTCAGTAACAAACGTTATATGAATGGGGCAGCCACCAACCCTGATTTTAATGTGCTGGCACATGGCGGTGCACAGGTAAAAGCGGCACTCGATGCAACCATCGCTCTGGGTGGAGAGAATTATGTTTTCTGGGGTGGACGTGAAGGATACATGAGTTTACTCAATACCAATATGCAGCGTGAGAAAGAACACCTTGCCCGTTTTCTCCATACAGCAAAAGATTATGCAAGGAAAAATGGTTTCAAAGGAAACTTTTTCATCGAACCAAAACCTTGTGAGCCCAGTAAGCATCAGTATGACTATGACTGTGAAACGGTGATCGGTTTTCTTCGCCAGTATGACCTCTTGAATGATTTTAAGATCAATGTGGAAGTAAACCACGCCACGCTTGCGGGACACACCTTCCAGCATGAACTACAGGTATCTGCAGATGCAGGCGTATTAGGCAGCATGGATGCCAACCGCGGCGATTACCAGAATGGCTGGGATACTGATCAGTTTCCAAATAATATAAATGAGCTGGCGGAAACAATGCTGGTGGTTCTTGAGTCCGGCGGTTTCAGCGGCGGTGGTATCAACTTCGATGCGAAGCGCAGGAGAAACTCTACCGACACGCTGGATCTTTTCTATTCGCATATTGGCGGCATGGATGTGTTTGCGCGTGCATTGATTGTGGCAGATAATGTGCTGCAGAAATCAGATTATAAAAAGATCCGTAAGGACAGGTATGCAACATTCGATACCGGCAAAGGAAAAGAGTTTGAAGAAGGAAAATTGACTTTGGAAGATCTCAGGAACCTGGCAGTAGCCAATAGTGAGCCGGTAACAGCCAGCGGAAAACAGGAATACTTAGAGAATCTGATCAATCGATATATTTAATGATGAATAAAGCGTTTTTATTTGACCTGAATGGCACTATGATTGACGATATGGATTATCATATCCATTCATGGCATAATATACTTACCAATCTGGGGGCGGATCTGGATCTTGCGCAAGTGAAGAAAGAATGCTACGGTAAGAATGATGAGCTGCTGGAAAGAATATTTCCCGGGAGGTTTACGGCTGAAGAAGTGAGTAAGATGAGCATAGCCAAAGAAACAGCTTACCAAACTGCGTTCAGGCCTTTCTTAAAATTGATTGACGGCTTGGATGTATTTCTGGCAAAAACAGCTGAGAAAAATATCCCGATGGCCATCGGCTCGGCTGCGATCATGTTCAACATTGATTTTGTACTGGATGGATTAGGGATCAGGGATTATTTTAAAGCGATCATTAGTGCAGAGAGTGTAACCATCAGTAAGCCACATCCTGAAACCTTTTTGCTGTGTGCCGATCTTTTAGGTGTTTCATACAAAGACTGTATTGTGTTTGAAGATGCACCCAAAGGTGTGGAAGCGGCGCAGACTGCAGGTATGCAATGTGTGGTATTAACAACCATGCATACAGAAGAAGAATTCAGTGCATATAATAATATTGTTTGTTTTGTAAAGGATTATACAGATCCTCAGCTGGACAAATTATTTCTTTAAAAAGCATCATAAGTATATGCAACCGGATATGTTTATTGAACAAAAAACTAACTTGTAAAGGTGAAGTATAAAAATATTCAGGAGGCAGCTTATCATGCCAATATGCAGTTACCAAAATTGAACCTTGTTTTGTTCACGTTTGGCAATGTGAGTGTTGTGGATAGGAGTGCCGGGGTATTTGCCATTAAGCCCAGTGGTGTTCCGTATGAAGATCTCACGCCTGAAAAAATGGTGATCGTTGATCTGGATGGTAATACAGTGGAAGGAACACTCAGGCCTTCATCGGATACGTTAACGCATGCTGTTTTGTATAAGCATTGGCTGGATATAGGAAGTGTGGTGCATACCCATTCAACCTATGCAACTGCCTGGGCACAAACACAAAGAGATATTCCTGTGTATGGAACCACCCATGCAGATCATACTACAGCAGATATACCTTGTGCTGCACCGATGAGTGATGAAATGATCAAAGGAAATTATGAATATGCAACCGGCATACAGATCATACAATGCCTGGAAGAAAAAAAACTGGATCATCGGGAAGTGGAAATGCTGCTGGTAGGTAATCATGCTCCCTTTACCTGGGGTAAAACACCGGAGAAAGCGGTTTATAACAGTGCCGTGCTCGAAAGCATTGCACAGATGGCATATCTTACCGAACAAATCAGACCCGGTGCACCCAGATTAAAAGATGCGCTGATAAAAAAACATTTTGACAGAAAACATGGTCCGGATAGTTATTACGGACAGAGTTAATAAACGCTTATAAAAAACGCCATATGAGAAAACACCTCCCGTTATTGCTGATTGCCGGCATAACAATGCTTGTTGCATGCAATAGTAATCAGACAACTGAGACCGCTAAGCCCACTATCGTGGAAAAAACTTTTGGAACATTCGAAGGTCAACCGATAACGCAGTACACGCTTACCAATCCCAACGGAATGCAGGTTAGCATCATCAATTATGGAGGTACCGTAACCAATATACTTACGCCAGACAGGGATAAAAAAATGGGTGATGTGATATTGGGTTTTGATTCGCTCGCCGGTTACCTGCAGGAAAAAAATCCTTATTTCGGATGCCTCGTAGGTCGTTACGGCAACCGTATCGCGAAAGGAAAATTTACATTGGATGGTCAGGCTTACCAGCTCCCCATCAATAACAATGGAAACACATTACATGGTGGCCTGAAAGGATTTGATAAAGTGGTATGGCAGGCAACCAAACAGGCAGGCGATAGCAGTCTTGAATTAACCTACACCAGTAAAGACGGAGAACAGGGCTTTCCGGGCAACCTGAAAGTAACGGTTGTGTATACGCTTACGGCAGATAATGCATTGCAGATCGCCTATAGCGCAACAACAGATAAAGCAACACCAGTGAATCTGACCAATCATGCTTACTTTAATCTCTCTGCCGGAAAAGAAGCCACCATACTTGATCACGAAGTAATGATCAATGCGGCTAAGTTTACAGCCGTAGATACAGTACTGATCCCAACCGGTCAATTGCCCGATGTAAAAGGAACACCCATGGATTTTACCACTGCCAAAAAAGTGGGTAAAGAAATTGATGCCGTAAAAGGTGGATATGATCATAACTGGGTGCTGAATAAAAAAGGAAGCGAGCTTGAAACAGTGGCTACCATTTATGATTCACTCAGTGGCCGTTTAATGGATGTGCAGACAACAGAACCAGGTCTGCAATTTTATACAGGGAACTTTTTAGATGGTACCCTGAAAGGAAAGAATGGCCAGGTATACGTTCAGCATGCTGCACTATGTTTAGAAACACAACATTTTCCTGATGGTCCCAATCAACCTGCTTTTCCTAACACCATATTAAAGCCGGGAGAAACCTATCATCATGTTACACGTTACAGGTTCTCTGTGAAATAATTAAGCACGCATCAACAAATACAATATGACTGATCTGAAGAAAAAAGAAATATGGTTTGTAACCGGTAGCCAGCATTTATATGGTGAAGAAACCCTGGCACAGGTGGCACAACATTCCAAAACCATTGCGGCATACCTGAATGATAGCCCCCAGATCCCGGTAACTGTTATCTATAAACCAACCGTTAAAACTGCAGAAGAGATCTATGCGGTTTGTATGGAAGCTAACAATAGTAAAGCTTGTATCGGCATCGTTGCATGGATGCATACATTCTCGCCCGCAAAAATGTGGATCAGCGGGTTGAAAATTCTGAACAGGCCATTGCTGCATTTTCATACACAGTTCAATCGTGATATACCCTGGTCAACGATCGATATGGATTTTATGAACCTGAATCAATCGGCGCATGGCGACCGTGAATTCGGTTTTATCATGAGCCGCATGCGGCTGAAAAGAAAAGTGGTGGTGGGACATTGGCAGGATCCTGAATCGATCGAAAAGGTCAATGGCTGGGCAAGAGCCGCAGCAGCCTGGAACGATTGGCAGGGCGCGAAGTTTGCGCGCTTTGGTGATAATATGCGCAATGTAGCAGTAACCGAAGGAGATAAGGTGGAAGCAGAGATCAAGTTTGGGTATAGTGTGAATACATATGGTATCGGTGATCTTGTTGCCGTGATCAATGAGATCTCAGACAAACAGGTTGATCAGTTGCTTGAAGAATATGAAGATGCGTATACTTTAACCGATACCTTATTACAAGAAGGTGCACAGCGTGAATCATTGCGCAATGCGGCGAAAATAGAATTGGGCCTGCAGACATTTTTGGAAGCTGGAAATTTCAAAGGCTTTACAGATACTTTTGAAGATTTGCATGGAATGAAGCAATTGCCGGGTATTGCTGCGCAACGCCTGATGGCAAAGGGTTATGGCTTTGCCGGTGAAGGTGATTGGAAGACATCAGCACTGGTGCGTGCGATGAAAGTGATGGGAAGTGGCATGAAAGGTGGTAACAGTTTTATGGAAGATTATACCTATCATTTTAATCCTAATAACAGGCTGGTGCTGGGAAGCCATATGCTCGAGATCTGTGAGAGTATTTCGGAGGGCAAGCCTTCCTGTGAAATACATCCGTTGGGGATTGGCGGCAAAGCGGATCCTGTGCGATTGGTTTTTAATTCAGCACCTGGTCCCGCATTAAATGCTTCGATCGTGGATATGGGAAACCGTTTCCGTTTATTGGTGAATGAGGTGATTGCAGTGGCAGCAATGCAGAGTATGCCAAAGCTTCCGGTAGCCAGGGTTTTATGGAAACCCTATCCGAATATGCATACCGGTTGTGCCGCATGGATACTGGCCGGTGGTGCACATCATACCTGTTATAGTCAGAATGTGACGAGTGAGCAGCTGACCGATTTTGCAGAGATGGCAGATATTGAAATGGTGTTGATAGATAAGGATACAACGATCAGGGATTTTAAGAACGAGTTGAAATGGAACGAAGTTTATTATAAATAACAATTACCCCAAAACGAGCGCTTTATGAAATCATTGCAAACAGCGGATTATATCGTATTCCTGTTTTATTTTATTGTGGTGGCCAGTTATGGATACTGGGTTTACCGTAAAAAGAAAAAGGAAAGTACAACGGCTTCGCACGACTATTTTCTGGCAGAAGGATCGCTCACCTGGTGGGCAATTGGTGCCTCTTTGATCGCATCCAATATTTCTGCGGAGCAGATGATCGGGATGAGTGGGAATGGTTTTAAAATGGGGCTTGCCATCTCTACCTATGAGTGGATGGCGGCAGCTACTTTGATGATCGTAGCTATCTTTTTTATTCCGGTATATCTGAAAAATAAGATCTACACCATGCCGCAGTTCCTGAACCAGCGGTATAACAGTACGGTTGCAATGATCATGGCGGTGTTCTGGTTATTATTATATGTGGTGGTGAACCTTACTTCTATTTTATTCCTGGGCGCATTGGCTATTCATGCTATATCAGGATTGCCGCTTTATTTATGTATGATCTTCCTTGCAGGTTTTGCGGTGATCATTACATTAGGTGGGATGAAAGTGATCGGTTACACAGATGTGATACAGGTGTTCTTCCTGATCGTTGGTGGATTGGCAACAACCTATCTCGCCTTATCATTGGTTTCTGATAAATTTGGTGGCACCGGTGTTTTTGACGGACTCAAATTATTAACCACCAAGGCCAATGATCATTTCCACATGATCCTGAAACCGGATAACCCCAATTATATCAGCCTGCCCGGATTAACCGTTCTGATCGGTGGTATGTGGATCGTGAATTTGAATTACTGGGGTTGTAATCAATATATCACACAACGTGCTTTGGGCGCTGATCTGAAAACAGCCAGAAGCGGTATTTTATTCGCAGCGTTCTTAAAATTGCTGATGCCCGTGATCGTAGTATTACCGGGTATTGCGGCATATGTATTATACCAGAATGGCGGCTTTCAGCAGGAGATGATGCCGAACGGTGAGATCATCCAGGATAATGCTTATCCGACCATGTTGAATTTGTTAGGACCGGGATTAAAAGGATTAGCATTCGCGGCCTTAACAGCGGCGGTTGTTGCCTCGCTTGCCGGAAAAGCAAACAGCATCGCTACCATTTTCACACTGGATATTTATAAAAAGAAGATCAATCCTGAGGCAACAGAAAAAAAGCTGGTGGCTGTAGGAAAAGTGGCTGTAGTTGTGGCTTTGATCCTCGGTGTTGTGATCGCTCCATTTATGGGTATTGATAAAAAAGGCGGCTTTGAGTTTATACAGGAGTATACAGGCTTTGTATCGCCGGGTATTTTTGCCATGTTCATTCTTGGGTTCTTCTGGAAGAAAGCAAGTTCTAATGCGGCCATGTTTGCCACGATTGGCGGATTTGCATTCTCTATCTTCTTTAAGTTGCTCCCGAAATTCATGAACCTTGCGTTCCTCGAACCATTTGGTTTTGCAGCAAAAGTAGATGGCGTTTACGAAATTCCATTTCTCGACAGGATGGGTTTTGTATTCGTGATCTGTATTATCGGTATGTGGATCATCAGTAAAATGGATCAGCGGCGCGGTGTTACAACCAATGGTCTTGAAGTGGATAGAAGTATGTTCAGGATGAGTCCGGGATTTGGAGTTGGGGTATTGATTGTATGCAGTATATTGACTGCGTTGTATGCGATATTCTGGTAGGATATTAATGATGTATTTTTTGAAGACGGCAGAAATGCCGTCTTTTTTTATGCAGTTATGTCTGCCAAAGGGGGCGAAAAGGTGTATAAAAACTACCTGTGTCTGTATTATGCGTTCATTTAAATTTTTATATTGGCAAAAGAATATTCTATTGGATAATCATACGAGCTTATGAATATTAAAACTTCAATTTTATTAGCAGGTATCTTTTTTTCCGGCATGAGTGCAGAAGCACAAACAAAAGACTCCCTGGAAGTAACAAAAGCAACTCAGGATTTTCTAAAGGCTTTTGTAAATTTTGACTGGCCAAATTTTCGGAATGCCTTTTCAAATACTGCAACGATTTTCTTTCCCGCGTGGGAAGAAGGGCAGCGAAGAGTTGGACAAAAAGAGATTGAAGAAACATGGTTACAGATATTTCCCGAATTCGTTGATACAACTAAAAAGTTCAACCTGAAAATTGATCCAAAGAATGTATTTATGCAACTATATGAGAATACCGCTATTGTTACTTTTCACTTAATTCCAAAAACGAATCAGTTGGCAAGAAGAACCATTGTTTTTGTAAAGGAGAATGATGCCTGGAAAATTGTTCATTTGCATGCATCCGTAGTTTTAGAGATTAAATAAGGGAATTAATGAACACTATACCCGCAAGTCGCATTCCGATAACGATTTCGCAAAATCTACTCCACATCCTATCTTTCTTTGTTCGCAATTAACAAATCAGGGTTAATTTGTGGCATTAATTTAAAAATAAACAGCATCAGAATGGGCATGGAACACACAATGCGTTGGTACGGACCGGATGACCCGGTTGATCTTTGGGATATCCGTCAATCAGGATGTACAGGCGTGGTTAGCGCACTTCACCAGATACCGGTAGGGGATGTATGGACAATAGAAGCGATCAATGAAAGAAAGGCCTTGATAGAAGCGGCTGGCATGACATGGACCGTTATTGAAAGTTTACCGGTTCACGAGAACATCAAAAAGCAGAAGGACAATTATCTTGAGCTGATTGAAAAATATAAAGTGAGTTTGCATAATGTAGCCGCATGTGGATTGAAAGTGGTAACCTATAATTTCATGCCCATTCTCGATTGGGTACGAACAGATATCTTTTACGAAATGCCTGACCGCAGCCGCGCACTGTATTTTGAGAAAGCAGCATTCATCGCATTTGATGTATACCTGTTAAAGCGCCCGGGTGCTGAGAAAGAGTATACGCAGGATCAATTACAAAAAGCAAAAGCGAGACTCGATGCAATGTCGCAGGATGATGTGAATCTTTTACTAAAGAACACATTGCTGGGTTTACCCGGCAGCCGCGAACAGTTTACCAGTGAACAGATCCTTACGGCGTTAAGCGAGTATAAGGACATTGATCGTGATAAATTAAAGAAGCATTTATTTTATTTTATACAACAGGTAGCACCGGTGGCGGAAAGCCTGGGTTTAACTATGGCCATCCACCCGGATGATCCTCCTTATTCAGTGCTGGGACTGCCGCGCATCATGAGCACCGAACAGGATGCCATCGATCTGCGGAATGCAGAGCCTTCACCAGCCAACGGTTTTTGTTTCTGCACCGGCTCATTCGGCGTACGCGCCGATAATGATCTTCCCGCCATGGTGAAGCGCCTGGGTGATTATATCTACTTCCTCCACTTACGTGCAACTAAACGTGATAATGACGGTAACTTCTTTGAAGCCGATCACCTGGATGGAGATGTAGATATGTATGCCGTAGTGAAAGAGATCGTATTGGTTCAAAAGAAACGAGGGGTTTCTATTCCGATGCGACCGGATCATGGGCATCAGATGCTGGATGATTTGAAGAAGGTTACGTATCCGGGGTATAGTGCGATTGGAAGGCTTCGAGGGTTGGCAGAGCTTCGTGGACTTGAATTGGGGATTGAGAGAGGGTTGTAGAAAAAGAATATCGAATAAGGAATGTCGAATGTTAAAGTTTAGGCTTTGATGTTCGGCATTTTTATTATACTAGATTTTTATTTAGAATAACGATCTAATATAATCCTATTTAAGCTCTGGCTTCAGCTTGAAAAATCTGCCCCTATTGAGGACTAGACATACTGCTAAATCGGGCACACTGGGTCTATGCAATCGTATTTTGCAGTTTGATTAGCAGATATTATTTTAGGAGGAAATTTTTTCGGATCACCTTCCTTTATTGTCCGTTCTGTTGATGTATTCGAAGTAGGCCTTAAAATAGCCTTCCCCTTATATATTGCAGGCTGATAACCCGTACCCGGCGGTAATGTTATGGGTGTATGATTAGACATATAAAAGATTTGATGTAAAAATAATTGATGGCGTTAAATTTATAATTACGTGTTAATACGCATTTTTCTATCCACGCACATTCCATCCCAAAAGGGAAAATAAATGAAATGGGATTCGTTCCCCCTCAGCATGCCCCTCCGGGGCATTAAAATATTTCTTGATCGGGCGCGGGGGGCTACAGAGCCTTATCCCCTCTGGGGATAGTTTAATTCCGATCGCAGGCGATCAGCCCCTGCGGGGCACAGGCTCTGTAGAAAAATAGGGGTGTTTGGAAATCCGTATCCCGGCAGGGTACGGGCAAACTGTATCAATTAAAACAGCGTACATGCACAATCAACCCAGCCCCCTTCGGGGCGACAGGTTTGTAGCTCAAAGCGTTTTTGTTTTCCAAAGCCCCGTAGGGGCGGCACCATAGGGTTTGGCAACCGGAGAAATTGCAAAACAATCCAGATTTCGGCATTGCAATGCATCCCATCCAAATTATTAAAATCATTATGTTTGATAAACCCTATGTATCGCCCCTCCGGGGCTACAAACGTGCCGCCCCTAGCGGGGCTTTGCTTTTTTAGGGATGCGGCCTAATAGGGCATTAAAAGATATCTGATAGACTATTTGGCTAAATGGTGGTTTTTCGCCTCCTTGCCGCCCATTGTTCGCTTTATGGTCGCTATTTCTCTTTATCACAGCCGTATCAGCTTCGCTCTTCCTTCGCCCTCCCTTCGCTCATGGGCGCATCAGCTTCGCCTTCCCTTCGATCACAGGCGAAGAACCTTCGCTCATGAGCGAAGCTGATACGGCTGTGATAAGGAGCCAGAGCGAAGAAAGGGCGAAGAATAGGCGAAAAGAAGGCGAATAACGGGCGAAGCCCATGATCCCGGAGCTGAGATAGTAATCAAATTCCTTCCATATTTGCCAGGGTTTTCTTACCTTTGCTGCCCCGAAATAAAACCCTCGGGCTTTTTATGAATTTAATTAATAAACAACTAAACGCAGATGCACAGGAGAACGCCGCGGCTGAAACAGCACCGGAAGTTACTACTGCGACAACAAATGCACCTGTAGCTGAGGCAACTGTTGCCCCGGCACCGCCTGTTGTTGAAACAGCGCATGATGATTTCGACTGGAGCATCGACAAACGTAATGTTAGTCACTATGCCGAAACCGAAAGAGTTAAGTACGACAAAGTTTATGATGAAACTTTTGTTCAGATCGAAGATGGTGAGATCGTTAGCGGATCAGTGGTTGCTTTAACGAAAACAGATGTGGTTGTAAACATTGGTTTTAAAAGTGACGGACTGGTTTCTCTCAATGAGTTCCGTGATGTTCCAACCCTGAAGATTGGCGACACTGTAGAAGTAATGGTGGTTGAGAAAGAGGACAGGGATGGCAATCTGCACCTGAGCCGTAAATCTGCCCGTATCTACCGTGCATGGGAAAGGATCGTTGAGGTTCACAAAACAGGTGAAGTAATCACCGGTACTGTTACCAGCAAAACAAAAGGTGGATTGATCGTTGACGTATTTGGTATGGAAACCTTCTTACCAGGTTCACAGATCGATGTGAAACCGGTAACAGATTACGACCAGTTCGTTGGTAAGACCATGGAGTTCAAAGTGGTTAAGATCAATGAAGCTATCAAGAATGCAGTAGTATCACACAAAGCACTGATCGAAAGCGATATCGAAGCACAACGTGCAGAGATCATGAGCAAACTCGAGAAAGGCCAGGTACTGGAAGGTGTTGTGAAGAACATCACAGATTTCGGTGCGTTTATGGACTTAGGTGGTTTGGATGGTTTATTATATATCACCGATATTTCGTGGGGCCGTATCTCTCACCCGAGCGAAGTGGTGAAGATGGACCAGAAATTACAAGTGGTGGTATTGGATTTCGACGATGACAAAAAACGTATCAGCTTAGGCCTGAAGCAACTTACCCCGCATCCTTGGGATGTGCTGCCTGAAGGTTTGGCAGAAGGTTCTGTTGTGAAAGGTAAAGTGGTAAATATTGAAGATTACGGTGCGTTCCTGGAAATTCAGCCTGGTGTTGAAGGACTGGTACACGTTTCTGAGATCACATGGGCAAATACCCCGATCAATGCGAAGGAATTCTTCAAACTGGGCGATGAGTACGAAGCGAAAGTGGTTACCCTTGATAAGGATTCACGCAAAATGAGTCTGAGCATCAAACAAATGAGTCAGGATCCATGGAACACGATCGAAACCAAATTCCCTGAAAGCAGCAAACACAAAGGATTGGTGAAGAACATCACTCCTTACGGTGTATTTGTTGAACTGGAACCAGGTATCGGTGGTATGATCCATATCAGCGACTTAAGCTGGCTGAAACGTTTCAATCACCCGACTGACTACACGAAAGTTGGCGAAACGATCGATGTGATCATTTTGAGCATTGATAAAGAAAACCGCAAACTGCAGTTAGGACATAAACAACTGGAAGAAGATCCTTGGAATGCCCTGGAAGATACATTTGCTGTTGGAACCATTCACGAAGGCACTGTTACCCGTAAGGATGACAAGGGCGCGTTGGTTCAGCTCCAGTATGGTCTCGAAGGCTTTGCACCTAACCGTCACCTGAATAAGGAAGATGGCAAACAGGTTCAGGCTGATGAAACAGCTCAATTCATGGTGATCGAATTTGACCGTAACGAAAAACGCATCGTTCTTAGCCACGCCCGCATCTGGGAGCAGCAGGAGATCGAAGTGAAAGAAGCGGCTAAAAAAGAAGCCAAGACTGAGAATGACAACACCAAAAAAGCGGTGAAGAACATCCAGGCGAAAGTTGAGAAAGCAACCCTGGGTGATCTCGGTGCGCTGGCAGAGATCAAAGCCAAATTACAGGAAGGAGAAGGCGAGTAATCACCAATCCGGTCTAAAATAAACTGAAAGGCTGCTTTATATTATATAAAGTAGCCTTTCATGTTAAGAAAATGTAGTTCATTATTCCCTTTTTTGGGTATTTGTTAACTATCTGAAGGCTAATTTGCCCGCAATTAACTAATTTTGCCCCTTCGTATGAATAGGATCGTTGTATTATTGTTATCGGTTTTGATTCTTTCCGCTTCCTGTTCAAGTAAGTTTGGTAAGATCCTGAAGAGTAAAGATTATGAGTACAAGTACAAAATGGCCGAGCAATTCTATGCAGCTAAAGACTATACAAAGGCTCAGCAGCTGTATGAAGATATCTTCTCTTATTTAAAAGGAACTACGCGTTACGAGGATACTTATTACAAGTTTGCGTACTCATATTATTACGAGAAAGATTACCTGAATGCGGAGAATCTTTTTAAATCGTTTGTTGAGAATTTCCCAACGAGCACACGTGCAGAGGAATGTGATTATATGCGGGCATATTGTTATTTTAAACAATCGCCTAAAGTAGAACTGGATCAGACCAATACAAATAAGACCATGCAGTTAATGCAGGCTTTTTTGAATCAGCATCCAAGCTCTACCCGCATAAAAGAAGCATCTGAGATCATTGAGATATGCCGTGCGAAACTTGAATTAAAAGAATTCAAAAGTGCTGAGTTATATTTTAACCTTGGGTATTATAAAGCAGCCGCCATCGCTTTTGGAAACGTTTCGGATAATTTTCCCGATTCTAAAAAAGCAGATGAATACAAATTGCTCGTGATCAAATCGTATTATAAATATGCGGAATTGAGCTACGAGGAAAAACAAAAGGAACGTTACGAAAAAGTAATCACAGAGATCAATGACTTTACTGAACGTTTCCCGGAAAGTAAACATGTAGAAGAAGTAGGTAAAGTAAAAATACAAACTAATAATTTCTTAAAAACCCTGAAAAAATGAGCAAACTAAGAAGGCAAATGAGCGCTAATACCGCCAGTGTGGTTGAAACCAAAAGCCTGATCGACATTAAAGCAAAGACAGGGAATTTGTATGAGTCTATCGCTATTATTGCGAGAAGGGCCAACCAGATCAATATCACCCTCAGGGAAGAACTGCATAATAAACTCGAAGAATTTGCCAGTCATACAGACAGCCTGGAAGAAATTCACGAGAACAAAGAACAGATTGAAATTTCAAGGGCATACGAAAAGATGCCTAACCCGGCTATACTGGCTACCCAGGAATTTATGGAGAACAAAGTATACTACAGGAGAAACAATGAAAGCGATCTGTTCAGATAAGCTAAATCTTCCTCAAATAATTAAAACGACAGTGATGAACTGTCGTTTTTTGTTATTTTTAGTCACCACTATTTACGACTCTTACAATGCTCGCAGGAAAAAAAATATTCATCGGCATTACAGGCAGTATCGCTGCTTATAAATCTATCCTGCTGGTGCGGTTACTGGTGAAGGCAGGAGCCGAAGTAAAAGTAGTGATGACTCCTGCGGCCAAAGAATTTGTTTCGCCACTTGTTCTCTCCACGCTCGCTAACAATAAAGTTTTGAGTGAACTTGTTTCGGCAGATGAATGGTCGAACCATGTAATGCTGGGGCGTTGGGCCGATGTATTTATCATTGCACCACTCAGTTGTAACACACTGGCAAAAATGGCCAATGGATTATGTGATAATCTTTTACTGGCTGTTTATCTTTCTGCCACCTGTCCTGTTGTAGTGGCACCCGCCATGGATGAGGATATGTGGCATCATCCGGCAACACAAAAAAATATCTCATCACTGGCCGCATATGGCAACCATATCATTCCTGTTGAAAAAGGAGAACTGGCTAGTGGGCTTTTTGGTAATGGAAGAATGGCAGAGCCCGAAGCCATATTTTATTACCTGGTTGAAAATTTTTTCAGGGCAAATGTGTTGGCAGGTAAAAAAGCATTGGTTACAGCCGGCCCCACTTATGAAGCGATCGACCCGGTTCGTTTTATTGGAAATCATTCCTCCGGTAAAATGGGATTTGCATTGGCCGAAGCATTGTATATGCAGGGTGCAGATGTACTGTTGATCACAGGACCTACGCATGAGCTTACACATTACCAGGGATTGAAAATACAGAAAGTGACTTCAGCCGCAGAAATGTTTACGGCTGCAGACCATGCGTTCAATGATGTTTCTATTGCTATCATGTCTGCAGCAGTGGCCGACTTTACACCGGAACAGGTAGCGGCTGAAAAGATCAAAAAGAAAACAGGCGGACTTGAACTTTCTCTCTCCAGAACAAAAGACATTTTGCAACACCTGGGTCGGAGTAAGAAGATGGGTCAGTATGTAGTGGGGTTTGCCCTGGAAACGCAGCATGAAAAGGAGAATGCGCTTGAAAAGTTACAAAACAAGAATGCCGATTGTATTGTGCTGAATTCACTGCGGGATAAAGGCGCGGGTTTTGGTTTGGATACAAATAAAGTAACCATTCTTAATAAGGACGGATCTGAACTATCTTTGGGGCCGGATAGCAAGAAGAATATAGCCACAGCAATTGTTTCATTTATTGTAACTGAAATACATGTGTAAGAGACCGGTCATCATCACAGTTTTGTTGTTGTGTTTAGCACTGCCCGCTGTTCATTCACAGGAACTGCAGGCAAAGGTGACCGTAGTGGCAACAAGGATAGCTTCCACTGTTGACAAGAAAATATTTGTGACCCTGCAGACACAGCTCAACAACCTGATGAATAACCGGCGTTGGACCAATGACCAGTTTCAGCAAAGCGAAAAGATCGAATGTAGTTTCATCCTCAACCTGGAAAGTATTGTGGAGCCCAATGTTTATAAGGCAAGCCTTACGATACAAACTGCAAGACCCGTATTTAATTCTGCCTACCAGTCTCCCTTGATCAACTACCTGGATGCAGATGTAACGTTTAAATATGTAGAGTTTCAGCCTATTGAATTTAATGAAAGCAGGGTACAGGGCACAGACGCATCAGCGGCAAACTTACCGGCGATATTGGCTTACTATGCTTATATGATCATTGGTCTCGACTATGATTCGTTTTCACCCAAAGGGGGCGATGCGTATTTCCGCCGCGCGCAGAATATTGTAAACAATGCCCCGGAAGGAAAGGGGCTTACCGGCTGGCGCGTATTTGACGGATTACGTAATCGCTACTGGTTGAATGAAAACCTGATCAGCAGCCGCTATAATATTGTACATGATGTGATCTATGGTTATTACCGGCTTGCACTTGATAAGTTTTATGAGAATGAACCGGAAGCAAGAAGAAATATGCTGCAGGCATTAACGCTGTTGCACGCGTTTAATAAAGAGAACGCGAATACAATGATCCTGCAATTCTTTTTGCAGGGGAAGTCGCAGGAGTTGATAGGAATGTTTAAAAAAGGAACCGGCGAAGAGCGAGCCCGTGCAGTTGAATTGCTAAGCGAGATGGATATTATTAACGGTCCTACCTATAAACAGGAACTGCGATGAGGAAGAGACTGTTTACTGTGATTATTATTTTTGCTGTTGTAGCCTGTAAGTCGAAGGAAAAGCCTCTGCCTGTAAACCAAATGAAAGTTATTGTTTGGGATCTGATGAAGTCGGATGAGTGGTTCAATGCACTCAATGTGAAAGATTCCACTGCCAGGATAAAGAAAGAAAACTTCCGGTTATACCAACAGGTGTTTTTGATACATGGTATTACCAGGGAAAGGTTTTATAAAAGTTATGAATATTACGAGGCGCATCCGGGTCCGATGAAAGAATTGCTTGATTCGGTAGATGCCTATTCGAACCGGGAAAGGGAAAAATTATATAAGGAGAATTATGGGCAGAAAAAGAAATAGATATCAGGAATGGCAATTAAACCTTGCCCCGGTCTTCAGACCGGGGATCAAAATAATTATCCAATAGATGAATAAAGTCTTTACAAATGCTGATGCTGCTATCCATGATATTGCCGATGGTGATACATTGATGCTGGGTGGTTTTGGATTAAATGGTATTCCGGAAAATTCTATTGCCGCTTTGGTACGCAAGGGCATACACGAACTTACCTGTATCTCTAATAATGCAGGTGTCGATGATTTTGGATTGGGGCTGCTGTTGAAGACAAAACAGGTAAAGAAAATGATCAGCAGTTATGTGGGTGAGAATGCAGAATTTGAAAGACAGTTACTTAGCGGAGAACTGGAGGTTGATCTGGTTCCCCAGGGAACATTGGCTACACGTATACAGATGGCAGGCATGGGCATCCCCGCATTTTTTACACCGGCAGGATATGGAACAGAGATCGTAGCCGGCAAAGAAATCAGGGAGTTCAATGGTAAGATGTGCCTGATGGAACTAGCGCTGCATGCTAAATTCGCGATCGTAAAGGCATGGAAGGGGGATACGATGGGCAACCTTGTATTCAGAAGAACCACCCGTAACTTTTCTACTTCCATGGCCAAAGCAGGCGATATAACCATTGCAGAAGTTGAACACTTAGTACAACCCGGTGAATTGGATCCCGAAGAGATACATGTAGCAGGTGTATATGTACACAGGATATTTGAAGGGAAAGACTATGAGAAGCGGATTGAACGCCGTACCATACAAATTCCTAATTCCTAATGATTAATTCCTACTTAAAATGCCTCTCGACAAATTCGGAATAGCTAAACGCATCTCGCAGGAAATGAAAGATGGTATGTACGTTAACCTCGGCATTGGTATTCCTACGCTGGTGGCTAATTATATTCCGATGGGTATGACGGTTATTTTTCAAAGTGAGAATGGAATTTTGGGAATGGGCCCTTACCCTGAAGAAGCAGCAGTGGATGCTGACCTGATTAATGCAGGAAAAGAAACGGTTACACTTGTACCCGGCGGCGCATTCTTTGACAGTGCAGAAAGTTTTGGAATGATCAGGGCCGGCAAAATAGACCTGACCGTATTAGGCGCCATGGAAGTAAGTGAGAAAGGTGATATCGCTAACTGGAAGATCCCCGGTAAGATGGTGAAAGGAATGGGTGGTGCAATGGACCTTGTGGCCAGTGCCCGTAATATTATTGTGGCCATGATGCATACGAACCCCAAAGGAGAAAGTAAATTATTACCTTCCTGCTCTTTGCCATTAACCGGTATTGGCTGTGTAAAGAAAGTGGTGACTGAATTGGCAGTGCTGGATATAACGCCGGATGGTTTTGTACTACTGGAACGTGCACCGGGTGTAACAGTAGAGGAGATCATATCAAAAACAGCGGGGAAATTGATTGTGGAGGGGGAGATACCTGAAATGCATTTGTGAGTAGTGAATAGTCAGTAGTGAGTGTTTTTAAATTACTCACTACTGACTATTCACTACTCACTTGACTGTAACTTAGTTTTCAAAAATAAAAAACCACCCATGAGCAAACAAATCGGAGAAAAAGTACCCTCAGTAACCTTATTTGATACAGACAAAAACCCGGTGTCACTTACAGACCAGCAAGGTAAGAACCTCGTGATCTTATTTTTTCCGCTGGCATTTACAGGCACCTGCACGGCTGAGCTTTGCAATGTGAGAGACAATATCGGCAGTTATAATAATACCAATGCCCAGGTATATGGTATTTCGGTTGACTCATTATTCTCGCTTGGAAAGTTCAAGGCGGAGCAAAACCTTAATTTCCCTTTATTGAGTGATTTTAATAAAGAGGCTGCCAAAGCGTTTGGCGTATTGTATGAAACTTTTCCGGCTTTTGAAATGCAGGGTGTGAGTAAACGCGCTGCTTTTGTAGTAGATAAAGAAGGCGTTATAAAATATGCTGAAGTTTGTCCAACACCGGGGGATCTTCCTGATTTTGCTGCTATCCAAGAAACGCTGAAAAGCCTCAATTAAATTATTGCCCATTCTCTTGCCGCAGGTTTAAACCTACGGCAAGAGAATGGGCAATATGTTAAAATTATGTTTAAGGCTTAACCAAGCAGGATTCTTTGTATTTTAGCACAGAATCCTGCCCATGAACAAAGGCTACTTAACCATTTTACTGCCACTTTACTTTGTCTTCAACGGTCATCATACTGTTGGAACAGATCCCTTTGTTCCCCTCGGCGATACCACCAATAAGATCACACATTTTTATCCCAACCCTGCCACTAATTACATTAACTTTTCTTTCGACAAAACGGTTGACAGGTCATACAGTCTCCAGGTGTATAGTTTCATAGGCAAGAAAATGAATGAAACGCGGATCACGGACACAAAGCTTACCATCACTTTAGATGATGCTTATTTCCGCGGCATCTATATTTATCAACTCCGCGACCAGAGTGGGCGTATCATTGAATCGGGTAAGTTCCAGGTGGTTAAATAAGATTTTTTTTGACGCATATTGATTGTGTATCTTTTCCTTTACCGCAGAGAACGGGAGGATAAAGAGTTTACGCAGAGAGAAACTCTGCGCAAACTCCGCGACCTCATGTTCTCTGCGGTAAAGGAACTGATCGAATTATCAGTAGTTCGAAACCTCAACAATCAAAAACTTCAGATAATTCGTATTCTCCATCCCCGGCACAATCGGATGATCACTCGATTGTTGCTGATAGGTCACCTGCCGGATCCTTTTACGCGCATCCTTCGCCGCCATTTCAATCGTTTGCAAAAACTGTGTGGGAGAAACAAGATTTGTACAGCTCGATGTTACAAGAAAGCCTCCATTACGCAGCAACTTCATTCCCCGCAGATTGATCTCTTTATAACCCGTAAGCGCTTTATTAATATTTTCACGACTCTTTGTAAACGCAGGCGGATCCAGCATCACTACATCATATTGACGCCCTTCCTTACCCCATTGCTTTAATACATCAAATGCATTCATGGCTTCAAAACGGCAACTGCCTGCTAATCCATTGAGTTCTGCATTCCTGTTAGCTTGTGCCACTGCATTTTCTGAGATATCAAGTCCTAACACCGACTTGGCTCCATAGTGTGCTGCATGAATTTCAAATGTGCCTGTGTACGTAAATACACCCAATACATCTGCCCCTTTTACAATATGCTGAATGGCGCGGCGGTTTGCCTGTTGATCAAGAAAGTAGCCGGTCTTCTGTCCATTCTCTATATCAACATAAAATTTCAAACCATTTTCATTGATGATAATCGTTGTATCAAAAGGTGCCGATAAAAAACCTTTTTGTTGTGGAAGACCTTCCAGCTCTCTTACCGGTACATCATTGCGTTCATAAATACCTTTGGGGGAGAAGATGGTTTCCAATGCTTTTACAATGGCGGGCTTCCATTTATCTATTCCCAATGCCAATGTCTGTATCACAAAATAATCATTGAACTTATCAATCACCAGTGCTGGTAAATGATCAGCTTCGCCAAAAACCAGGCGGCAGTTTTCTGTATAACCGATCTTTTGGCGGTAATGCCAGGCACTTAATATGCGGTTGTAAAAGAAGGTTTCATCGATCGTTTCCTTTTTACGGGTAAGCAGGCGAACAAGGATCTGTGATTTTGGGTTGATATAACCGATGCCGGCAAACTTATCTTCACCATAATAGACTTCTACAATATCTCCACCGGTTACTTCTCCGGTAATATGATCTACTTCGTTTCCATAGATCCAGGGGTGACCATTGGCAACGCGTGGGGCGATTTTTTTTCTTAGATAGACTTTTGTCATGGCGCAAAGTTGCCCTTTTTCCTGCCATTTTTTCCCGTTTCTTTGACCCGGCAAAATTTTTGCCTGTATAGGTATCCTAATGAATAAAACTATGGACGAGAAAGAAATGTCACAAAATGCAGAAACAGCGGACGCTTCGGCAAGTTTTGAGCTGAATACTGACGAAAATGCAGCCGGTACCTCTCATTTGAATGAAGCGATTGCAGATGGTGACGAAATGGACAAATTGCAGGCAGAAATACAGGAACAGAAGGACAAATATCTCCGTTTGATGGCTGAGTTTGATAATTTCAGACGGAGGACCGCCAAAGAGCGACTTGAGCTGATGCAGACAGCCGGAAAAGATGTGATCGTTTCCCTCCTGGATGTGCTGGATGATTGTGACCGCGCAGAAAAGCAATTACAGGCAAATGATGATATCGCGGTTCAGAAAGAAGGGATCCAGCTGGTTTTTAATAAACTTCGCTCAACCCTGGTGAATAAAGGTGTAACGGCCATGGAAAGCATCAACACAGATTTTGATGTGGAAAAACATGAAGCGATTACCGAGATCCCCGCGCCAACGGAAAAACTGAAAGGAAAAGTACTTGATGAAGTGGTGAAAGGATATTATATGAATGATAAACTGATCCGCTTTGCAAAAGTGGTGGTGGGTAAATAAAATTCAACAATAACGCAGATAAAAATGCTATGGACCATGGTCCATGGTCCATGGACTTAATATGGCGACTAAAAGAGATTTTTACGAAATACTGGGCGTGAGCAAATCGGCTTCTCCTGAAGAGATCAAGAAAGCCTATCGCAAGGTGGCCATGCAGTTCCATCCTGACCGTAACCCGGGTGATAAAGCAGCAGAAGATAAATTTAAGGAAGCCGCCGAAGCTTATGAAGTATTGAGTGATGCTGATAAAAAAGCAAAGTATGACCGTTATGGTCATGCAGCTTTTGGTCCGGGAACTGCCGGTGGTGGCGGTTTTAGTGGTAACACAGAAGATATCTTCAGTCAGTTCGGTGATATTTTTGGCGATGATGTATTTGGTAATTTCTTTGGTGGTGGGGGAAGACGCGGTGGCGGCGGTGGTGGAAGAGCGGCAAGGGGGCAGCGCGGCAGCAATCTCCGTATCAAAATGAAACTTACCTACGAAGAGATCGCAAAAGGGATTGTGAAGAATGTAAAAGTGAAAAAGCATGTGATCTGTACTACCTGTGGGGGTAACGGAGCAAAAGATAAGAACAGCGTACAAACCTGCGGCACCTGTAAAGGAAGTGGCCAGGTTCGCAGGGTAACCGATACTTTTTTGGGTCAGATGCAAACGGTAACAGCTTGCCCCACCTGTAATGGCGAAGGCACAACCGTAACGGCGAAATGCCCGGCCTGTAAAGGTGAAGGAAGGGTGTATGGTGAAGAAACGATCAGCATTGAAATACCTGCAGGTGTTCAGGAAGGTATGCAGTTAAGCATGAGTGGAAAAGGTAATGCAGGAGAAAGAGGCGGTGCACCGGGCGACCTGATCATACAGATAGAAGAAGAGGCACATGCAGAATTGCACCGTGACGGATTGAATGTTGCCTATGATCTGCATATCTCATTTCCTGATGCAGCTTTTGGTACACAGGTGGAAGTGCCCACAATCGATGGTCGCGCCAAGATCAAGATCCCGCCGGGAACACAGAGTGGAAAGATCTTCCGTTTGAAAGGGAAAGGTTTTCCGGAAGTGCAGGGTTATGGTAGAGGCGATCAACTGATACAGGTGAATGTATGGACACCACAGAACCTTACTGCAGAGGAAAAAGAAGTATTGGAAAAAATGAGCAAGAGCGAAAACTTTAAACCGAATCCGAATAAAGGAGATAAGAGTTTCTTTGATAGGGTAAGGGAGGCGTTCAACTAGCAGTCCATGGACTATGGTCTATCGACTCACTTTTTCTTCTTAATCTTCACCGGTTTATAAATCCTGATCGCTTCATCAATCAGCGATAGAAATTCATGCTGGTGAATATCATTCATATTTACCCCTGTCTTAGCCAGTTCCAGTACATCCTCGAGCTTATAAGTATTTGTGTATTTTGATTGCTTCAGTACAAGACCAAACATGGCGATTGAAGCAGCGAGCCGGTATGATGAATCTGCGGATTCGATCTTACTTACTGCATAAGGAGCGGTAAATGTTTGCTTAAGTACCTTATCTGTTTTAGGTGCTTTGTATTGCAACACTATTTTCGCTAATTCGCCCGTGATTAATGAATCTTTTTTAGCAGGTACCACTTCAAATATGGACATCATTGCATGACCGCTTCCTATTTCACCTCCTTCCAGTTCGCTTGTGCTGTCTTCGATCGCATTCCGTTTATTATCAAAACCAATCAACCTGTATTCTTTGATAGCAGTAGGGTCGAAGCTGATCTTGAGGTAGGCATTGTCGGCAACTGAATACAAGGTTTGTGTGAACTCAGTAACCAATATTTTTTGTGCCTCAGCAAGGTTATCGAGGTAAGCAAAATTTCCGTTGCCTTTTTTGGCGAGCGTTTCGAGTTTGCTGTCTTTATAATTGCCCATGCCTACACCCAGGCAGGTAAGATAGATGCCCGTTGTTTTAAAACTGATGATCATGTCTTCCAGATCTTTCTCTGAAGTCTGGCCGATATTAAAATCACCATCTGTAGCCAGTATTACACGATTATTTCCTGCCGGGATAAAAGATCTTTTGGCGAGTTCATAGGCAATGCGTACTGCGTTTTCACCGGGGGTATCACCACTGGCAGTGAGTGAGTCGATGGCATCTTTTATTTTCTGTTTTTGATCACCTGATGTAGGGGGTAATGCAATGCTCACACCTCCACCATACGTAACCACGGAAATGGTATCCCGGGCCCGCATATTATCTGTGAGCATTTTAAATGCAGATTGTAATAGCGGTAACCGGTTTGGCTTATCCATAGAGCCGGATATATCGATCAGGAAAACGAGGTTGGAGGGAGGAATGCTGTCGAGATTTAATTTGGGTGCAGCAATATGAACAAATAATAACCTGTTCTTTTCTTCCCAGGGGCAGGTAGTTAATTTTGTACGGCAATTAAAATTGTGCGTTACGGGTGTTTCCTTTTCTTTGATAAAACTAAAATAATTCAGCATCTCTTCGATACGGATAGCATCAGGGGGAACTTTCATGCCGTTACTGATAAAACGCCGTGTATTGCTGTACGATGCCTTGTCAACATTTAAGGCGAAACCTGTTTCAGGATACAAGGATGCATCTACAAAATTATTTTCAACAAGATTGCTATAACTCTCACCCATTACAGATAAAAGTCCTGTTGAATTGGCTTTCAGGTTGGTTGTTGCAGAAGACAATTTTCTTTTATAAAGCTGTGCCGTAGAGGGAAGCATTTTTAAAACAAAGTGCTGGAATTGTCTTGCATCGATCACTCTTTTCAAAATAGATTCATAGCCATCCATGCTGATGCTGATCGTATCACTAAAAGAAGACAGGGAGATGCCGAATGTGCCGCTGCTGCCACTGGTAAACGGAAAGGTTCCTTTGGAAGAAAGATTGATCCTGGCACCTTCAAGAAGGTGCCCCTTGTCATCCTTTATCTCGCCACGCAAATAGAACTGGCTAAATAGCGGAACGGAAGCAAGGCAAAGCAGTAAGACGCAGGTACCCTTTTTCATCAGGTAAGCAAGTGTTTGCAACAAGGTAAACACAAAAGAAAGATATCACCCTACGCCCGCGTGGTTTTAGCAGAACATTAAGCTTCTTCGCTGAGCTGGTAGATCTCACGTATATTTCTTCCCAGCCCATCATAATCCAGACCGTAACCAAGCACAAATTTATTGGGGATAGAAAAGCAACAGTAATCGATATTAACCGGGAAAACAGTTGCATCCGGTTTGTGCAGCAGCACCGCTATTTTAAGTGAAGCAGGGTGCTGGTTGTATAATTGGGGAAGGAACTCATTCATCGTTTTGCCGGTATCAATAATATCTTCCAGTATGATCACGTGCCTGTCGGTAATATCTGTATCGAGACCAATGGCCGTGATCACATGACCGGTTGATTTGGTGCCTTTATAGGAGGCCAGTTTGATAAAACAGATCTCTGCATCAATATGTACTTCCTTAAAAAGGTCCGCTGCAAACATAAAAGAGCCATTAAGCACTGCAATAAAGAGTGGTCTCTTTCCTGCATAATCTGCATTGAGTTCTTGGGCCAGTTCTTTTATCTTTTCAAGGATCAGTTCTTCGGGCAGGTAAGGGATAAATGTTTTATCAAAAACTTTTATTGTGGCCATGTGGCAGATAGCTTTAGGGTGATAAGATAGGAAATTATCGGGAACACTACATAGCTGAAAGGGTATTGGTTGCTTTCAGGTAGATCTTTGCCCCTGACGAAACGATGGCATCTGCTTTCAGATTATTATATTCCAACAGGTTCTCAAAGCGTATGCCTTCCAGTTGACTGATCTCGTATAAAGTTTCTCCTTCAGAAACGATATGAAAATCACTGGCTCCCTTCTTCAATTTCTTTTCGAGAAAAATAAGGCGGTTGCTGTCCAGTATGTCCATTTGCGGGAGGTCATTGAAATCAAGCAGCTTCGCCAATGGAACATCGTACTGACTTGCCAATGACAAGAGCGAAGTGCCTCCGTTAGCATATATCACTTTGGAATGATTGATCGTAAAAATGCCCTGTGGAAATATCGTATTCTTTGTTGCCTGGATATCTTTTAACCCGGAGGATTGTGGTAATGTATTTAATACCACCGGTGCAGGTGCAGTTTGGATGCCTGTCTTAACCCTTACCAAGGCTTCTTTACTATATTGTTGCAGGTTATAATCGTTGATCACTTTCAGTAGCTGCTGCGGATATTTGGGATTGGTTGCATACCCCGCTTTTTTTAATCCTTTGGCCCATGCTTCATAATCGGCAGGATCGAGTTTGAATAATGCAGTGTAGTAAGGCCGGTTCTTTAAAAAATCAGAATGATCGCGGTAAGATTCTTCTACCGTTGGATATACCCTGAAACATTCTCCTTTCAGGTCATCATCATGGTACATTCGGCCGCCTGTCCATTCGGGTTTGCATTTGATGCCGAAATGGTTGTTGGAACCTTTGGCAAGATCACTTTCGCCGGATTGCGATTCCAGCACACCCTGTGCAAGTGTGATAGCGGCAGGCACTCCTGTGCGGATCATTTCTGCAATAGCCAGTTCTTTGTACGTATTAATGTATGCTTCTGTTCTGTCTTTCTGTGCCAGTAAAGTCCTAGCCGAAGACAACAACAGAAAAAATATAGCCAGTTTCTTCATGTTATTTCTTTTTGATCATCAGTACACCATCCCTGATAGATACCAATACCTGTTCTGTTCGCGCGTCATTCATCACGTGTTCATTGAATGCCTGGATCGCTTTTCCATTTTTACCGGTAACCGTTTCCTTTAATACCTCGCCATGAAAAAATACATTGTCTGCGAGTATGATACCACCCGATTTTACTTTGGGAACCACCAGTTCGTAATAATCTATATAGGATGGTTTGTCTGCATCTATAAAGACAAGATCCCAGTTAAAATCCAACTCCGGTATGATTTCTTTTGCATTACCAATGTGCAAATGTATCTGGTTATTTCTTTTGCTTTTGCTAAAATTGGCCTGTGAAGTAGCCGCATCATCTTCTCTTAATTCAATGGTATGCAGCTCGCCATCAGCTGTCAGTCCCTCAGCCAGGCATAAAGCACTGTAGCCTGTAAAGGTGCCTATTTCTAAAATGTATCTTGGTTGGATAAGGGAACTGATAAAAGAAAGAAACCTTCCCTGAACGTGCCCGCTCAGCATATGCGCGTGGGTGTGACTGCTCATCGTTTGTTCATTTACCTCTCTCAGCAATTCATCTTCGGGTGAAGTGAATTTGGTGGCGTAGGCTTCTGCTAATGGGTGTATCAGGTCCATATGCAAATATCGTTAAAAAAATAGAGAATAATTACGGCGTATAAATACGGGAAAAATAGGTTGATATCAAGGCTACTTTTACGATACCATCAAACAGCAGCGAATAGGAAAGATGTAAAAAAACAAGACCCCGGTTACGTTATCTTTCGATAAGAGGCTTTACCAGGGTATCACAGTTACAAATGTACAAAAAAGATGAATTTGTCAAAACATATTTTTTTATTTTCTGACAGCAGGCTGAACAAATATATTTTAGCCTGTAATAAAGATCCGGCAAGAACTGTATTGCTTTATAAGTATAACATTCAGTTATCGCAATCGCTGTATCCGTTAATGTCTGTTTTAGAAATTTCGTTACGCAATGCAGTTGATCGTGAGTTAACAATATTCTTTAATGACGATCAATGGTTAATAACAAAGCGAAATGAGTTTTCAAATCATCCTGCATTGTTGTATAAAGATTTCGCAGGAAATGTTTCGCCCGATCATTTTTTTATTAATAAGTTAAATAGAGCCGAAAGAAAATTGCGGCTAAATAAAGTGCAGGTAACGCATGCAAAACTAGTGGCTGAATTGACCTTTGGATTTTGGGTTAAATTTTTCGATTCAAATGCAATTAAGCTTTTGAAGGGATCCCCATTGAACGCGTTTAAGAATAGACCTTCGCTCAAACTTGTATTGATTCATTCACATTTAAATAAAATTCTTTCTTTAAGAAACAGAATCTCTCATAACGAACCGATCTGTTTTAATAAAGCAGGAGAACTATGCAAAGTAACTATTCAAAATTATGAGTCAAATTTGATCAAAACACTCGAATGGATAGACGCAGATCTGCTCCAATGGAGTAGGGAAATAAATTCTTTTGAGCCTGTTTTTAAACAGATACAACGTTTATAGTAAAAGGCTTTATCCCATTTATTCAGAGACTGTAGCATCATTCCGGCGAGAAATCATCAATAATCCCATAAACGTCAATAATCCATTAATAATCAATAATTCAATACCTATCTGGTAATTATTGAACCAGTATTTGGCATTGGTGCTAATGATGTAAGAGATAACGGGTGCCACGAGGCAAACAGCCGTTACGCCCCAGGTATTCGGCAGCTTTCTTTTGGTAAAGATCCCAAAGGAGAATAAACCCAATAATGGTCCATACGTATAGCCGGCTAGATCCAGTATGATATCGATAATGCTGTTGTCATTCAGTTTGTAAAAGAACATGATGCACAAGAGGAATATGATTGCGAAAGAAAGATGCACTGTTAACCGCATACGTTTCTTTTGTTTTTCATCCAGGTCCGCTCTCTCGCGCAAACCAATGATATCAATACAAAAAGAAGAAGTAAGCGCTGTTAAGGCACCATCCGCACTTGGGAACAGCGCAGAGATCAGCGCAATAATGAAAATGATACCGACTGCCGGCGGTAAGTAGTTAAGTACTACCGAAGGAAAAGCTTTATCGCCGATGATGTTTACATTATTCAGGATGAGTTGCTTCGTCATTTTACCATTTACCATAATCTCTTCATAGTGTGCTCCTTGCGAATTGGCAAACAGGTATAACAATCCGCCTAGCAGAAGGAACAATGCCAATACGGCCAAAAGGATGATGGCCATGGTGATCACATTTTTTTGCGAGTCGCCCAATCGTTTTACACTGATATTCTTCTGCATCATTTCCTGGTCAAGCCCTGTCATGGCAATGGTAATGAATGCACCGCCAATGATCTGTTTGAGAAAAAATCCTTTGCTGTTCACATCGGTATTAAAAACATTCAGGTAGCCAACGTTGCGCATCTGGTCGAGTGCGCCGCCAACGGATAGATGAAGATTGTTGAGGATATAGACCACACAAATGATAAGACCTGCTATCATTAATGTAGTCTGCAAAGTATCTGTATACACAATTGTTTTTACGCCTCCTTCGAAAGTGTAGAGTAATATCATTAAGAGAATAGCGGCAGCAGTAACCACAAAAGGCACCCCCATTTTATCGAGGATAAAGAACTGTATCACATTGATCACCAGATAAAGCCTGGCGGTTGCGCCCAGTGTACGGCTGATGATAAAGAAAAGCGCACCTGTTTTATAGGCAACCCTGCCAAAACGTTGCAGCAGGTAATTATAAATGGAAGTAAGATTAAGCCGGTAGTAAAGCGGTAGCAATACAAAAGCTATCACAGCATATCCAAAAAGATAACCAATGGCTACCTGCATGTACGCAAACCCTTTAAACCCATGCGCACCAAAATCGCCCACGCCTCCAGGCACACTTACAAACGTTACCCCGCTCAGTGATGTGCCGATCATACCAAATGCCACCAGCATCCAGTTACTGTTCTTGTTGCCGTTAAAAAACGATTCGTTATTGCTGTTACGGCCCGTATACCATGCCACACCCAGCAGGATAACAAAATAGGCGATCACAAAAGAGAAAAGCAGTATTGGCGACATATGGGAGGGGTTAACCGTTAGAAACTATTTTGAAAAGTAGTAAAAATAATTCACCTATTTTGCCCTAAGAAAAAGCAATTTATGGAGTGTAAAACGATTGCCGTCTTCTGCGGCTCTAAAACAGGCAATGATCCTGTCTATGTAATGCACGCACAGGAGCTGGGTGCTTTGATGGGTGCGCATAAAATAACGCTGGTATATGGTGGTGGAAAAGTAGGATTAATGGGGGCGGTTGCAGATGCGGTGATGGAAAACGGGGGAGAAGTGATCGGCGTTATCCCCGAATTACTGGTTAACTGGGAACACCAGCACGAAGGTATCACCGATCTACGGGTAGTTATGGATATGCATATCCGGAAGAAAATGATGTATGAATTATGTGATGCTGCCATCATACTTCCGGGTGGCAATGGAACACTGGATGAATTGTTTGAGATGCTAACCTGGAACACATTAAAACTTCACGACATTAAAATAATCCTCCTGAATTCAGGTGGGTACTACAACCATCTTATCGCACATATCCATAAAATGTCGGAAGAAAAATTTCTGTACGATAATTGGGAAGAAAAGCTGATCATTTGTACAACACCTGCTGAAGCTATTGGCGTCTTGGTTTCAGGTAGAAGCCAAAACCTGCTCTGAACACTGGTAAAGGATCACCATAGGTGTCGCGGTAAGGTGAGTTGACATTTTGCAAAACATCAATCATCAAACTAAAGTATGAGTAGTGGCTGCCAAATATTTTGGTACCATATCCAACACCCAGTAACAAGCTTCCGGCATTGGTGTTGAACTTTCCTGTTTGATTGCTGATCACATCTTTTTGGGAAGAGGATGTCCAGTTGAATTCAGGCTGTACCTGCACATATAAAAAGCTGATGGGCCAAAGCCTTACAAAAGGTCCGCCGCCGTAGTTAAAATTGCGCAGCCGGTAAGGACTGAAACCAGATTCATTCTGTGAAAAATAATTAAAATTGAGTGCCAAACCCCCATCCAGCCAATGGGTAACGCTATAGCCTATTTCGGGGTTAATACCTATATTAAAAGAACGGCTGGAAAGTCCCAAATTCAGACCACTTCCCAGGAAGATATTTTCTTTTTTAAACCCGCCCTTTGTTTCGGCATCATCGATCTGTTGCGAAAAAGATCGGTTAGTTACCATAACCAATAGTAAAAGCAGCCCTAATGTCCTGATGATACGCATATAGTACAAACGTAATTATAATGTGAGATGTTGTTGCAGGAGGGATATACAAAGAAATGTTATCTATTTCAAAAGGCCCCTTCTTCCCCCGATTTCTTTTGATAATAAAATGAGTAAATTTTATAAATAATTTAATAATAGGCGGTTTTAAAATGAAAATATTTCATAACGCCCTCTTTTATTAGATATTTTCAAAGAACTGAGGAGTCGGAGGCAGTGTTTTGTCAAAGTGTACGGCCAACACTATCCTATGGGTATGTGAAAGAAAGGTGTATTTTTGTAAACTAACAAACGTTCGCATATGATATTATCTCCTGTCATGCCGCCAATTAAACAAACCAGTATCGAAGGTCTTACTGGTGATGTACACATCCATTATCAATTGTCACCTGCAGCGTTAACAGAACAAACCATTCTGCATAACCAGGGTGTGTTGAATGATACAGGTGCACTTTGCATTAACACCGGAAAATTTACCGGGCGTAGTCCAAAAGATAAGTTCATTGTAAAAGATGGGTTGACAGAAAATACAGTTGACTGGAATAATTTTAACCAGCCGGTTTCTCCGGAAGTGTTTCGTGCGCTGAAGAAAAAGTTATTGGCTTATCTCAGTGCCAAAGAGGAAGTATGGGTAAGGGATGCTTATGCCTGTGCGCTCCCTGCGTATCAATTAAACATCCGAGTGATTAATGAGAATCCATGGAGTAATTTATTTGCCTATAATATGTTCCTGCGTCCATCAGACGATGAGCTAAACGGGTTTGTTCCTTCGTGGCAGATCATACAGGCACCTGGATTTCTTGCCGACCCATCGGTAGATGGCACTAACGCGGAAAATTTTACCATCGTTTCTTTTTCTGAAAAAACGATCCTCATAGGTGGTTCCGGTTATACAGGCGAGATCAAGAAGGGAATATTCAGTGTATTGAATTTTATATTACCCAATGATCATGGTGTATTGAGTATGCATTGCAGTGCCAACATGGGAGTAAAAAATGATGTGGCTGTTTTCTTTGGATTGAGTGGTACCGGCAAAACAACATTAAGTGCCGACCCTTCACGTCAGTTGATTGGAGATGATGAACATGGTTGGACAGATACTGCTGTTTTTAATTTTGAAGGCGGGTGTTATGCAAAGACTATCGACCTTTCAGCAGAAAAAGAACCCGAAATATTTGATGCGATTTGTTCAGGTGCATTGGTTGAGAACACAGTTTTTTTCCCCGGTACGCAGCAAATTGATTTCAGTAATAAAAGCATTACAGAGAACACGCGTGTAAGCTATCCGCTTGAGCATATCAGTAATGCCCTTATACCGGGAGTAGGTGGAACACCAAAGAATATATTTTTTCTTACCTGCGATGCGTATGGTATTTTGCCACCCATCAGTAAGCTCAATCCTGGTCAGGCAATGTATCAATTCATCAGCGGGTATACAGCCAAAGTTGCCGGTACAGAAGAAGGGATCACAGAACCGAAAGCAACTTTCAGTGCTTGTTTTGGTGCGCCATTCATGCCCCTGCATCCGGGTAAGTATGCGGCACTGCTGGGGAAGAAAATGGAGGAACAGAAAGCAACTGTCTGGATGATCAATACCGGTTGGAGTGGAGGTGCTTATGGTACCGGCAAGCGGATGAAATTATCCTATACCCGTGCCATGATCACAGCGGCATTAGAAGGCGCGCTTGATCATGTTGCCTACGAGATACATCCTGTGTTTGGTATGCAGATACCCACAACTTGTCCAGACGTGCCATCAGAAATTTTAAATCCATGCAGCACCTGGGCCGATCCGGCAGTCTATGAACAAAGTGCCAAAGAGTTGGCGCAAAGATTTATCACCAATTTTGAAAAATATGCATCGGGTGTGTCTGCAGAAATACTGGCAGCGGCACCGGTTGTTGGTGACTCACCAACAACGGCTTAAAAATATTTAAGTGTTTCTTGCGATTGCTTGCTTGTAAATAGAAAATGCCTCCCTTTTTGTGGAGGCATTTCTTTTTATATTTTCTGGTTGTTGGTCAGCGACCAACAATAAAGCTAAAACAAGCCAAACAGCGTTCCATCGATCTTCGAAATAATATCCCCGAAGTTCTCTTCATTCTCCGCAAACTTATTTTTATCGCAATCAATGATCAGTAATGGTCCTTCCTTATATCCATCGATCCATTTATTATAATATTCATTGAGCCTTTTTAAATAATCAAGCCGGATATTCTCTTCATATTCCCTTCCTCTTTTCTGGATCTGCGCAACCAGGGTAGGTACGGATGCTTTCAGGTAAATCAATAGATCCGGTGGCTGCACCATTGTCTTCAATGTCTGGAAGAACTGGTAATAATTATCAAAATCCCTTTTACTCATCAATCCCATTTCATGGAGATTGGGTGCAAAAATATTGGCATCCTCATAGATGGTCCTGTCCTGTATAACGGTTTCTGTTCCGTGGTGTATTTCCAATAACTGGTTGAGACGGCTGTTCAGAAAATATATCTGGAGGTTAAAACTCCAACGGGGCATATCCTCATAAAAATCCATGAGGTAAGGGTTATGATCTACATCTTCAAACTGCGGGATCCAGCGATAATGTTTACTCAGCATTTCTGTGAGTGTGGTCTTACCTGCGCCGATATTCCCGGCCACAGCTATATGTTTTGGTTTCTTTGCTTTTGCCATAAGGGGTTGAAAGTACGGAAAAAAAGTTATTGAAAACAGTCAATAGGCCATGGACCATGGACCATGGCCTATTGACTAAATATAATTCATCCCAATAGCAGAACGCACCAACTGCAAGGTCTTATCCGCACTTTCCCTTGCCTTTTCCGCTCCCTGGCGAATGATCCTGCTTAAGCGTTCCTTATCGTTCTGAATATCAGCCGCTTTTTCTCTGATGGGTTTAATGAATGCGGCCATGTCTTCCGCCAACTGTTTCTTCATGTCGCCATAACGGATGATACAATTACCGGTACTGCTGGCAGTAAAATCGTCATTGAATTTTTTTACCGTATCAGCCGAACTTACCAACGTCATCAAAGTAAACAGATTTTCTATGTAATCAGGTTTTACCGAATTAGTTTCAACGGGCCCCTGGTCGGTCTTTGCCTTCATGATCTTTTTACGGATACTTTCATCATCGTCTGCCAGGTATAAAGTAGCTAACTGATTTTCACTTTTGCTCATTTTACCGGTACCATCAAGGCTCATGATCTTCACCAGTTCCCCGCCATAATTAAATGCATAGGGTAATGGAAAAACTTCACCATACCTGTAATTAAAACGTTCGGCAAAATTCCTCGCCATTTCAAGGTGCTGCTCCTGGTCCTTGCCCACCGGTACTTTTACAGCACGGTGTATCAAAATATCAGCCGCCTGCAGAACAGGATAGGTAAGTAATCCTGCATTTGAATTGTCGGGTTGTAACCTTACTTTCTCTTTAAAAGTAACTGTCTTTTCAAGCTCACCTTTATATGCCAGCATATTGAGGTACAAATACAATTCTGCTATCTCCGGAACATCGCTTTGAATATATAAGGCCACTTTATCAGGATCAAGACCGCAGGCAATATTTTCTGCGATCACGCGGTGAACACTGGTCTGTAATTCTTTCGTATCTGGATGCGTAGTAAGGCTGTGCCAGTTGGCCACAAAAAAGTAACAGTTGAAACTATCCTGCATACGCACATAGTTGCGCATGGCACCAAAATAATTACCTAAATGCAGAAATCCTGTGGGACGGATCCCGCTCAAAACCACTTCTTTTTCCATAAAGGGCGAAGATAATTGTTAATTGGTTTATTCCCGTGCCATATTATACGTAGCCAGAGTAAATTACCCCCCTTATTCCTTCATAGTTGATAGATACCATGTTATTCTCTTGTACACGATTAATATACATATCACCCACAGTTCACCCACAAATTTGTGGGTGAACTGTGGGTGATATGTGGGTGAACTGTGGGTAAACCATGGTTTTAAAGCGATCAAAGTCACTCTTTGTAGCGCCACTGCAAAATGAGGAGTGATGTTACTTGTTTATTCAGGTCGATTAGGTAGTTGCCGAAATTAATAAGTAGCAGATAGTCAGTAATATTGCATAACACCCCCAATGACCAATAAACTAATAAACAAGTAAACCAATAAAAATCGCTACCAACAACGCCATACTATCCTCTCCCATCGAATACCTCAAAGGCGTAGGGCCATTGCGTGCGGATATGTTGAAAAAGGAACTGGGTATTTTTACTTTCCAGGATCTGCTGGAGCATTATCCCAACCGTCATATCGATAAGACCAAGGTGAGCAGGATCAGGGATATTACCCCGCAGACCGATTTCATACAGGTGGCAGGAACCATTGTGCATTTTGAAGTGATCGGTGCCGGAAGGGCAAAGCGTTTGGTGGCGCAGTTAAAAGATGCAACGGGTGTGTTAGAGCTTGCCTGGTTCCAGGGCATCAGCTGGGTGCAAAAGAACCTTTATGTGGGGTCCGATTATCTTGTATTTGGGAAGCCGGGATTTTTTAACAGCAAACCACAGATCGTTCACCCGGAGATAGAAGTATATGTTCCCGCGAAAGCCAATGGAAAAGAATTCCTCGAACCGGTTTATCCCAGCACAGAAAAATTAAAGGCAAGGGGATTTAACGGGAGGCAGATCGGCAAACTTACTTACACCTTATTTTCCCAGTTACAGCCATCGGATCTCCCGGAGAACCTGCCACAGGAGATCGTTAAAAAACTGAATCTTTTAGAACGGCATATGGCTTTCCGAAATATTCATTTTCCTGTTTCACAGGAGTTATATAACAGGGCAGTGGAGCGGATCAAGTTTGAAGAACTGTTTATTGCACAGGTACGCCTGAACCTGGTTAGGCTTCAGCGGCACAGTGTAAGTAAAGGGGTTGTGTTTGAAAAAGTAGGTGATTATTTTAATACGCTCTATTCAACCTGGCTCCCTTTTGAGTTAACGGGTGCGCAGAAAAGAGTACTGAAAGAGATCAGGACAGATACGGGCCGCGGTCACCAGATGAACCGTTTATTACAGGGTGATGTGGGTAGCGGAAAAACGATCGTTGCTTTACTCAGTATGTTACTGGCAGCAGACAATGGTTACCAGAGTTGTTTTATGGCACCCACCGAAATACTGGCGCAGCAACATTATAACAGTCTTTCAAAATTGCTGAAAGAGATGCCCGTTGAGCTCGCCCTTTTAACAGGCAGCACCAAAAAGAAAGAACGCAAAAGAATATTAGCGGGGTTACTGGACGATACTATTCATTTTGTGGTAGGTACCCATGCGGTGATAGAAGATGTGGTCCAGTTCCGGAATCTTGGGCTGGTGATCGTTGATGAACAGCATCGTTTTGGGGTTGCGCAAAGAGCCAAATTATGGGAGAAGGCAACCATCCCTCCACATATATTGGTGATGACGGCAACGCCTATCCCGAGAACCCTTGCCATGACCGCATATGGCGATCTTGATTATAGTGTGATGGATGAGCTTCCCCCGGGCAGGCAACCGATTACTACCGTTCACCGTTATGAAACAGCCAGGGCCAAAGTGATGGATTTTGTGCGGACAGAAATTGACAAGGGCCGGCAGGCGTATTTTATTTACCCCCTGATAGAAGAGAGTGAGAAAATGAGCTATGAGGACCTGATGCAGGGTTATGAACAGGTAAAAAGCTTTTTCCCCGAGCCCAAGTTCCGTATCAGCATGGTACATGGCAGGCAGCCCGCGGAGCAAAAGGAAACCAATATGCAACGTTTTGTAAGTGGCGATACTCATATTATGGTGAGTACAACTGTGATTGAAGTGGGGGTAGATGTGCCCAATGCGTCTGTGATGGTGATAGAAAGTGCTGAAAAATTCGGACTCTCACAGCTCCACCAGTTAAGGGGAAGGGTTGGGAGGGGGACAGAAAAAAGTTTTTGTATATTATTAACAGGTGTCAAAGCAAGCAAAGAGGCCCGCGAACGTATCCATATAATGTGCGCAACCAATGATGGGTTCAAAATTGCCGAGAAGGACCTGGAACTGCGGGGTCCTGGCGATATTGAAGGTACCCGGCAGAGCGGGGCGCTCAATTTTAAGATAGCCAGTATCGTAAATGACAAGGAATTGCTCGAAAAAGCAAGATCTGAGGCAGAAATGCTGGTAGAAGAAGACAATATGTTAAATATGGCAAAGAATTTGCCGTTAAAACAGTTTTTACAGCTTCAGAAGGGCAAAAATGGATGGAGTAAAATCTCCTGACCGAACTTTCGGGGTGCATTGAGCGTATATAATTCGTACCTTATTAAAGTAATTTATTTAAACAATCCAATTGAGCAGTTGTAAAAAGATACGATATCTCCTTGCCTGTATTCTTTTCTCAACCGGAGCGTTTGCCCAGGATAATCTGCAATTCATAGAAAATAAGGGTCAGTGGGACCCGCAGATCAAATTCAAGGGTGATATGGCTGCGGGAGCATTTGTTTTACAAGCTACCGGCTATAGGGTACTGATGCACAATCAGAATGATATTAATCGTTTGGGTGAATCTGTGCACCACGCACCAAAAGTTGACGCAAGTTCTGCTACGGGAAAAATAGGATTTTTTCCAGAGAAAGTAGAAAGCCCTTCTGTTACGCTCAGGTCGCATGTGTATGAAATGAAGTTTCTTAATGCCAATAAAGATCCGCAGATCGTTCCTGATAAACCGCTGGCTACTTATTCAAACTATTTTATCGGGAATGATTCTTCTAAATGGGCCTCCAATTGTAAAACTTACCAGGGTATTACTTATAAAAATGTATATCCCAATATTGATGTGCGTTATTATACATCAAGCGGCACTTTAAAATACGACTTTATTATTCACCCCGGTGGCGACCCATCGGCTATTGCCATGTATTTTGATGGTGCGGAAAGTTTAAAAATAAAAGATGGTTCATTAATAGTGAAAACATCGGTTGATGAAGTAAAAGAGGAGACTCCTTATACTTACCAGTTAATTGATGATAAAAGAATGGAGATCCCGTGCAGTTATGAACTAAAAGGAAATATTGTAAGGTTTAAACTGGATGGTGCGTATTCAAAAACATCAACACTGGTCATTGATCCTTCACTCGTATTTTCAACATTTACCGGAAGCACCGCAGATAACTGGGGATACACAGCAACGTATGATGGGAGAGGAAATTTTTATGCGGGGGGAATCGTGTTCGGCGGTGGCAATACCAAATTTCCGGTGAGTAACGGCGCTTTTCAGCAAACATACCAGGGCGGAAGTGCAGCAACGGGGGAGCGTAATGGTTTTGACATGGCCATCATGAAATTTAATGCATCGGGTACCAACCGTGAATATGCTACTTATTTAGGTGGTACAACAGGCAATGAGCAGCCGCATAGCCTGGTAGTGGATGGGGCTGGTAATCTTGTGATTGCGGGCAGATCAACTTCTTCTGATTATCCAACGGCAGGTGCGCTAAAGACCTATGGATCTTTAGGTGGCACAGGCTTATGGCATATTGTTGTTACAAAACTGAATGCGAACGGAACCGGGCTCATTGGGTCGGTACGTATCGGTGGTAAAGCACAGGACGGGGTGAACATCAATCACAAATACATGATGACGGCAGCTGAATCTATCAACCGGAATTATGGAGATGATGCACGGAGTGAAGTAGTACTTGATGCGCAGAACAATGTTTATTTTGTTTCCTGTACGCAATCCACAGATTTTCCGGTAACGGCTGTTTCTGCGCAAACCACCACCGGTGGTGCCAATGCAAAGGGCAGATCACAGGATGCGGTGTTGCTTAAACTTACCCCCGATCTTTCATCTGTCCTCTTTAGTGTAATATTCGGCGGGAAAGATGATGACGCGGCTTTTGTAATGGCGATCAATCCGTCAACCAATAATTTATTCATAGCAGGGGCAACTGCCAGTACAGATCTGCCCGGCAGTAAAACCGGCGTGAAATACCCAACGTTCCAGGGAGGTCTTTCCGATGGGTTTGTGGCTGAGTTTACCAACAACGGGGCACTTGTACGATCCTCTTATTTTGGTACAACGGGCAATGACCAGATCTATGGTATACAGTTCGATAAATTTTCCATTCCCTATATCGCAGGAACCACCAGTGGTTCATGGCCCGTTGTGAATTCAAATTTTATACAACCGGGTAAACAGTTCATCTCTAAACTGCAACCTGATCTTTCTGATTTTGTTTATTCAACAACTTTTGGAAACAATTCTAGTAATCCTAATATTTCACCCACTGCTTTCCTGGTTGACCGTTGTGAGAATGTATATGTTTCCGGCTGGGGTGGTGTAGCTAACATTGAAGATGGATATCCGAACAGTGGAACCAACGGACTTTCCGTTACCGGAGATGCTTTTCAGAAGACAACCGATAATAGTGACTTTTACTTTTTTGTATTGGAGAAAAATGCAAAATCGCAATTGTATGGAAGTTTTTTCGGGCAGGTGGGAGGCTTTGGTGAGCATGTAGATGGCGGTACCAGCCGCTTCGACCGCAATGGTGTGATCTATCAATCCTTGTGTGCTAATTGTAGTAGTCCCAAACCCAGGTTCCCTACAACACCTGGTGTATGGGCACCCAACAATGGATCCTCCGGCTGTAACCTTGCTGCTGTTAAGATCGCCTTCAACCTGGCCGGGGTAGGCGCCGGTATACAGGCTTCTGTAAATGGTGTGATACATGATACATCGGGTTGTGTGCCATTGCCTGTTGTATTTACCGATACACTTGCGCAGGGTAAACAATACTTATGGGACTTTAATGATGGAAGTGCGCAAGTAACCACCACTGATCCCACGGTATCGCATACATTCAATACCAATGGCCTATTCAGGGTGCGGCTGGTGGCTGTGGATTCATCATCCTGTAACATATCAGATACAACCTTTGTAACCATGCGCGTAAGAGATGACCAGGCCAACCTGGCGTTTACGGCTACCAAACTTCCACCGTGTACATCATTGGCATACGAATTCAATAATACAACCACGGCCATCAAACCATTCAAGAGCAATAGTTTTATCTGGGACTTTGGCGATGGAACAAAGCAGGTGGCGGGTATCGGCATTGTTACACATACCTATTCAACACCAGGAACGTATGATGTGAAACTTACTTTGGTAGATACCAATTATTGCAATGAACCTGATAGTCTTGTAAAACAGATACGTATCGCTACCAATGTAAAAGCACAGTTTACCACACCGGCATCGGGATGTGTTGCGTATAATGCTTTGTTCACCAATACATCACTTGCGGGACAAAGCTTTACGTGGAACTTTGGCGATGGAAGTGCCGTGTCAACACAAACCAATCCAACACATCTTTATAGTAACATAGGTACATATACGATCCGTTTGACAGCCGTTGACAGCGGAACCTGTAATAAGATAGACAGTACAAGTTTTACCATCACTGTCAATGATAATCCGAATTCATCTTACGTATATACACCACAACCCACGCAGCCGAATGAACCGATCGTGTTTCAGAATACAAGCAGCGGGGCTATACGGTATAAATGGATCTTTGGTGATGACGATACATTGAACACCATTGCGCATGATACAACGGTGGTTCATCTCTATAATGCTACGGGAACCTTTAATGCATGCCTGGTAAGCTACAATGCATCGGGCTGTACAGATACAGCCTGCCAGGCAATATCGGCAGTTGTGGTTCCGGGGGTAGATGTGCCCAATGCATTCTCACCAAATGGTGATGGCAGGAACGACAGGATCTATGCACGTGGAAATGGGATCACCAAAATGACATGGCGCATCTATAACCGTTGGGGTGCCGTAGTATACCTTGGAACAGATATTGCAGAAGGATGGGATGGAACGTACAAAGGCAAACTGCAGGCGCAGGATGTTTACCATTATACTTTAGATGTAGAATTTTCAAGTCACGATAAGGTCTCCAAAAAGGGCGACATAACATTATTACGCTAAGCGATGAAAGAAATGAGGCAATATAGTATGCGGGTATTATTGTTACTGTTGGTAGCAACGGCAGCCCGTGCGCAGGATCTGCATTTTTCGCAATACTTCAATACGCCGATGCTGGTGAATCCTGCCAACACCGGTTTTAATCCTGATTATGATTACCGGATCGGGGGAAATTACCGGAGCCAGTGGGCCAATGTGGGCAATCCTTATAAAACCATGTCATTATGGGGAGATGTAAAACTGTTTACCGACCGTTTTGAAAATGGCTGGGTTGGGTTGGGAGGTTCTATTCTGAAAGACGTAGCCGGTTCAGGTAGTCTTAGCTCCACTACAGGTTCTGCTTCCATAGCTTATCACCAGTTGATTGGTTATAATAGTTTGCTTAGTGGAGGTTTCAGCGTAGGCTATACCAATAAACGAGTTGATATATCAAAACTCAATTTTGATAACCAGTGGAACGGAAGATTTTTCGACAGCAATATTCCTTCCAATGAGCCCTTTGCTGCCAATAGCGTTTCTTACATGGATCTGCAGATGGGACTGAACTATGCGTATTTTGCTTCAGAAAATATGTATATCAATGCCGGTGTGAGCATCATGCACCTGAATAAGCCACGTGAAAGTTTTTTTGATGCCTCCATCTCCGACAGCCGTGTGCCAATGCGGTTCACCGGGTTTGTGAATGCCAATATCAAAGTGCAGGATATGTGGATCATAAACCCGAATATATATGTGAGCAAAGCAGGCGATGCATGGGAAACCGTTCTTGGATTTAATGCCAACCGTGATCTGGGTGATAACGGCGCCAAACAGCTGATATTAGGCATGTACTACCGGACGCAGGATGCCATTATTCCGATGTTTGGCTACCAGATCAATGATCTCAGAATGACGATCAACTACGATGCAACAATCTCTACTTTAAGCAATCTGAATGGAACAAGGGGGGCGTATGAGCTTTCCATTGTAAAAACGGGCGTTTTCCCATCCGGTGCAGGGCGCCAGATCAAGTGTCCGACCGTAAGATTTTAAAATATCCAGGAAACCGTGCCATTGTGTGTCTTTCCCCTACCAACACAATTCTGTTAAATCCTCACAGTTAATTTTTATCTTGCCGGTCTCAACCGCCGTACATGAAGTATTTACCCCTCGATCCCACCATCTTTATTAATAACCGTAGCCGGTTTATAAAGCAGCTCTTACCCAACAGTATTGCAGTTTTTACCAGTAATGATGAATGGCCATCCAACGGAGATGCCCTGCATTCTTTCAAACAGAATAGTGATATCGTTTGGTTGAGTGGCATTACACAGGAAGATTCGATGGTGATCCTTTTTCCGGATTGTGCCGACCCCAAATACCGCGAAGTACTTGTTTTGGTAAGACCTAATGAGTTAAAAGAAAAATGGGATGGTAAACGTCTCCGTGCAAAAGAAGCCACCGCTATTTCGGGTATCGGAACGATCGTATGGCTGGATACGATGGATGCATTATTGCAAACATGGATACACCTTGCTGATAATATTTATCTTGATACCAATGAAAATGACAGGAAGGCTTCACCCATCCGCACCAGGCAATACCGCCTTATAGATGAAATGAAAGCGGCTTATCCGTTACATTCTTTTCAGCGCACGGCAAAGATCATGAAGCAGTTGCGTGCTATTAAAACAAAAGAAGAGATCGCTGTTGTGCAGAAAGCGATCGATATTACCGATACTGCATTCCGCCGTTTATTACAATTTATCAGGCCCGGTGTGAATGAATATGAAATAGAAGCAGAGATCTACCATAGTTTTCTTAGCCAGCGCGCAACCGGACCTGCTTATGGAAGTATTATTGCCAGTGGTGATAATGCACGAACGCTTCATTATGTTTCCAATAATGGAGAGTGTAAAGATGGCGATTTGATACTGATGGATTTTGGTGCGGAATATGGAAACTACTGTGCCGATCTTACGCGAACGGTTCCGGTAAATGGGAAGTTTACAAAAAGACAGAAGACGGTTTACAATGCCTGCTTGAGCATTCATAATTATTGCAGGAGCATTCTTAAGCCAGGCATATCGATCGTGGATTATACAGATAAGGTAGGAGAGGAAGCCACGCAACAGTTTATAAAAATCGGGTTGATCAGCAAAGCGGATGTGAAGAATGAGGACAAAGAGAACCGCGCTTACCGTAAGTATCTTTATCATGGGATCTCACATCACCTGGGTCTTGACGTGCACGACCTCGGAACCCGTACCGAGCCGATCAAAGCAGGTATGCTGTTTACGATTGAGCCGGGTATTTATATTGAGGAGGAGCAGATGGGCATCCGTATCGAAAACAATTTCTGGATTACAAAAAACGGTAATAGCGATTTAATGAAAAATATACCAATTACAGTTGAAGAAATTGAATCTTTGATGAAAAGGTAACCCCCCCCGCAGCATTATGAAGCATATCCCTAATATTTTTACACTCGGTAATCTTTTCTTTGGTTGCCTCGCTATCGTTTGTATCATGCAGCCCGGGCTTACCATAGCCGTAGATGGCAATGGCGAGAACCTGGTTACATTGCCGGAGAAGATCTGGATGTCGGCATTGTTTATTGTGCTGGCGGCAGTGATCGATTTTCTCGATGGTTTTGTTGCGAGGCTCTTGAATGTTCCTTCAGAAATGGGGAAGCAATTGGATTCGCTGGCAGATGTTGTGAGCTTTGGCGTAGCACCCGGACTGATCGTTTTTCAATTTCTTCGTTTAAGTTTTGCGCAGCAGCCTGATGGACTCGACACAAATATCTTCTGGTTACTTCCTGCATTTATATTGCCGTGTGCAGGTGCCTACCGGTTAGCGAGGTTCAATACAGATACCTCACAGTATAAGGGTTTCAGGGGAGTGCCTATCCCGGCAGTGGGGTTATTATTCGCATCTTTTCCATTGATCTATTGGTACACATCGCATATATGGATGGTGAATCTTCTCCTGAATAAATGGTTCTGGTATGCAACCGTGCTGGCCGCCAGTTACCTGATGGTATCAACCCTGCCGATGATGGCACTGAAGTTCCAGGGTACATTCAGCATGAAAAAAATTCTCCCGTTTCTTGCACTCGCATTGGTGGGCTTGTCGGCCGGATTAATGTTTCATTGGCTGGCAGTACCGATCACATTTATTGCGTATGTAATTCTATCTTTGACCTTTAAACAAAAAGAATCATGACCTATCACGTACAGATCAAAGTAATGCCGTTAAAAGAATTGTTAGACCCGCAGGGCAAGGCCGTATTAGGTGGCCTGCAGAATTTAGGGCTCGCTGGTGTAGCAGATGTAAGGGTAGGTAAACATATTACGTTAGACATAGAAGCAGACACAGAAGTAGCAGCCAAAGCCATCGCGGATGAAGCAAGTAAAAAACTGCTGGCGAATGCGGTGATGGAGTTTTATGAGATCGAAATAATTAATTAAGACGATAACTATTGCCACTGAATCACTGAAGCACAGAAGTTTTTTTCAGTGCTTCAGTGATTCAGTGGCAATTTTAGTATACAAATCAATTTCAGCTATTGCTATATCTCGTTCCCACTCCACTCGGTAATCTGAAAGACATCACCCTGCGTGCGCTAGAAATATTGAAGCAGGTAGATGTGATCCTGTGTGAGGATACACGAACCTCCTCCAAATTGCTGAATCATTATGGAATTCAAAAGCCTTTATCCCCTTATCACCAGCATAACGAGCATAAAATAGTTGAACATATTGTTGACCAGTTGCGCTCCGGTAAAACGATGGCACTGATCACAGATGCAGGCACACCGGGCATTTCGGATCCTGCTTTTTTACTGGTGAGAGAGTGTATTAAGCAGGATGTAAAACTAGAATGTTTACCCGGCGCCGCTGCCTTCGTTCCCGCCCTTGTGAATAGCGGCATACCCACCAACCGTTTCGCCTTTGAAGGATTTCTCCCGCTGAAAAAAGGTCGTCAAACCATGATGAAGCTGTTGGCACTCGAAGAAAGAACCATGATCTTTTATGAGAGTCCCATGCGTTTAGTTAAAACCCTCGAAGAATTTGCCCAGTATTTTGGCCCCGAACGTCTCTGCTCTGTAAGCCGTGAGCTCACCAAAATGTTCGAAGAAAACAAACGAGGCACGCTAACAGAGGTCGCCGCCCATTTCAAAGCCAAAACGGTCAAAGGAGAAATCGTGATTGTAGTTGCCGGCAAAGAATAACCCCAAAAATTCATCAAAACATTTATGCGCAAGCATAAAAAGAAAGCCCCTTCGGGGCGCAGGCTCTGTAGAAAAGCAACGGTCCAGGCAAATCATTGAACCCCGCATGGGTGGTGCATGAATTTCGAACAACATTATGTTCGATCACGCCGCGCATCACCCCGCCGGGGTTCAAAATTATTTTGATCATGTGGTTTTCTACAGAGCCTATGCCCCGCAGGGGCTTTTAAAATCAGTCCCTGCGGGACGAAACGTTTGTAGAAAAAAGCATTCACAATAATTCAAAAGCCTCATAGGGGCGACACCTGGGGTATACGGGTATTTGAAATTTCCGGAATCGTTACGTACCGCCCCTATGGGGCTCATTAATCTGGTGGGCTTGTGGGGTCTACAAACATATCGCCCCACTGGGGCTGTTTGATGATTTGCTTCGTTTGGTAAGGTCATGCAATTCCTTTTCACGGTTGGCTTATCACCGCCGCTGAGCGATTTTAAAAGAAATTTCACCCATTGTTCATTTCCCGTGCTTTCGTACGGGTAATTTCCTGAAATTTACTGTTAGCTAAAAACCTCCCTCCAAACATGAGAAAACTAAAAATCTTATTCATCCTGTCATCTGTCATCTGCCATCTGTCATCTAATGCACAGCCCGACCGCTGGCAGCAGCGTGTCAAATACAATATCAACGTTGCCATGGATGTGGTTACCAATCGTTTTACGGGAACGGAGAAATTGGAGTATACCAATAATTCGCCGGATACATTGTCTCGTGTGTTCTTCCATTTATACTGGAATGCATTTCAGCCGGGAAGCAGCATGGATGTAAGAAGTATGGAACTGGGAAAGACAAGGATCAATGATCCGAGAAGGGATAATGATGGACTGGACTGGGATGCGCGTGTGAAAGACAGGATCAGCAAACTTACTCCCGAAGAGATCGGCTACCAGCGTGTGAACAGTATCCGTATCAATGGTGTCGCACAGCAATTGAAAGAGCATGAAACGATACTGGAAGTTGTTTTAAGCAAACCGATCTTGCCAAAAAGTAAAGTGGTGATGGATGTTGATTTCCAGGCCCAGGTACCTGCACAGATCAGGAGAAGTGGAAGGGATAATAAAGAAAACGTTCGTTACAGTATGAGCCAGTGGTATCCTAAACTGGTAGAGTACGATTACCAGGGATGGAACGCGAATCCATATATTGCACGAGAGTTTTATGGTGTGTGGGGTGATTTTGATGTGAACATTACCATTGATAAAAATTATATGGTGATAGCTGGTGGTGATCTGCAGAACCCGAACGAAATAGGGTTTGGATATGAAACAGCAGGCACTGTTGTGAAACCGGCAACAGGTGAAACCAAAACATGGAAATGGCAGGCATACAATGTACATGACTTTATGTGGGCCGCAGATCCGCAGTATAAAATGATCAGCCGCAAACCGGTTGGTGGCGGTCCGTTATTGCGACTGGTTTACAAAGCTGTTGATTCATTAGAGAACCGTTGGCAGAAAGTGGCTGATACCGTTGCATTGGCTTACCCGATCATCGCGCGCACATTTGGTGCCTATCCCTACAAGACCTATTCCTTTGTACAGGGAGGCGATGGCGGAATGGAGTATCCAATGGCTACGCTGATCAGGAATGGCGGCGTGGGTGTGGCGCTTCACGAATGGATGCATAGCTGGTACCAGATGATGCTGGGCACCAATGAATCTTTGTATCCGTGGATGGATGAGGGGTTTACAGATTATGCAAGCTCCCGCGTTCAGGCAGAAGTGCGTGGCTCCAAAGCATTTCCAACGGGGGGGTCCTACAGGGCATATTTCAATCTCGTTAAAAGCGGTCTCGAAGAACCTGCCTCCACCCATTCTGATCACTACAATACCAATTATGCATATAGCAATGCTGCTTACAGTAAAGGAGCCGTATTCATGTCGCAACTGGGTTATATTGTAAGTGATAGTGTGCGCGACAAAATATTATTATCCTATTATAACCAATGGCGTTTCAAACACCCTAACCCGAATGATTTTATCAGGGTGGCGGAAAAAGAAAGTGGTATGGAGCTGGACTGGTACAAAGAGTACTGGATCTACACTACCAAGACCATCGATTATTCGGTAGGTGATATCAATGTGAAAGATGGGAAGACGCAGATCATATTAAAGCGCATAGGTAAAATGCCGATGCCGATTGACGTGTTGCTGACCTTTAAAGATGGTAGCCAGGAAATGCATTATATTCCCTTGAACCTGATGTATGGAGAAAAACCAGCAGAAGGGTCGGTACCAAGAACAGTTCATGGTGAATGGAGATGGACACATCCTGAATATGCATTTGAAACAAGTCGTAGCATTAAAGATCTGCGGTCGATAGAGATAGATCCTAGTCAACGGTTGGCAGATGTGAACAGGACGAATAATAAATTGGTAATACCTGATTAAGCTTTTTTTCACCGCAGAGACGCGGAGAGCGCAGAGTTTACGCAGAGAAAGGTTTCTCTGCGTAAACTCCCCGTCCTCTGCGTCTCTGCGGTGAAAAAATTATTTCGTCACGTGAATAATAAATTTCTCTTCAAAATAGCTCTCCGGAAATATCTTAAACACCGGCATCATCTTAGGCTTAACACCGCTTTCAAATATCTCTTGCGCGAGATCGCCTCCTTTTAAACAGATAAGCCCATTGGCAATTGGCGTTTCATTATCAGCAGGCTGACGTTTCCGGATAAGCGGAGACGCCCATTTCCATAAATCTTTTAATGGGGCAACGGCACGCGAAACAGCAAAATCAAATTTCCTGTTCTTGATATCTTCTGCACGTGTATGCTGTATGGTTACGTTCTTAATATCTGCCCCTTCACACACCGCTTCAACAACCTTGAGTTTTTTGGCAATGCTATCCACCATATGAAATTTCACTTCCGGAAAAAAGATCGCGAGGGGTACGCCGGGAAACCCGCCACCGCAACCGATATCGATCACTGTGGTGCCGGGTTGAAAATTAGCCATGGCTGCAATGCTGAGTGAGTGCAGTACATGGTGGAGATAGATACTGTCGATATCTTTTCTTGAGATCACATTGATCTGGGTGTTCCATTCCCTGTATAATCCATCAAGGGCAGCAAACTGGGCCAATTGCTTCTCAGAAAAATCATCAAAGTAGCTGGTGATCAGTTCCAGTTTTTGCGGGGTGCTTTCCATAGGGCAGGGACGGTAAAAATGTAGTAAAAAAAGATCCAGATATCAAAGAGTAAGAACCAGCCCCAGAGATCGCTTTCATTCAGCTTCTGCATCGCTTTATAAAATACAATCGCCTGAACAATAAAACGGACACCATAAATGATCAAAGGGATCCACCAGTTGAAAAATATCATTGATAATGCCAGTAACGGATACACAAGAAATAAACTCAGTGAATATAATCCCAGTAAAACTTTGTGCTGCTTTTTATAAAAACGGCTGGTGGTATAGTGACGGTACTTCTGTGTCATCCATTCTCCCCATGTTCTTTTTGGATCGCTGAGTGTATGCGTATCATGATCGATCATGATCGCGGTATTGATGGGCGTGGCTACTTTATTGATAAACAGATCATCATCTCCACTCGGGATCTGGTTGATAGAAGAAAAACCTTTGTTGCGGAGGAACACATCTTTTTTATAACTCAGGTTCCTGCCCACACCCATATAGGGCTTGCCTGCCAAAGCGTATGACAGGTACTGAATGGCAGTATGAAAGGTTTCAAAACGGATCAGTTTATTTAATAAGCCCGGTTTTTTATGATAAGCACCATACCCCAATACGATCTCGGTATCCTCGGTATAGGCACCCTGCATTTTCTGCATCCAGAATTCAGAAGCGGGAATGCAATCCGCATCTGTCAATAAAACGATTTCATATTTGGCACTTTTGATCCCGATCGATAAAGGGAATTTCTTACCGCTGATTCCTTTTGCTTCCTGAGTAAGCTGGATATGATTGATATTCTTAAATGACTGCATGAATTCTTCAATCACATACCTGCCTTCATCCATTGAATTATCATTCACAACAATCACTTCATGCGAGGTCTTATAATCCTGCACCAATATGCCGGGAAGATTTTTTGCGAGATTATCAGCTTCATCCCTGGCACAAACAATCACCGATACCGGGTGTTCGCTGGTCACATCTTTTTGAGGAGAAATATAGGAAGCCAGGCGGCTGAAAAAGTAGAGATAGTAAAAGAGCTGCACAGCCATCACAGCGCAAAAAACATAAAAAAGAATATCCCACAAGAGCAACAGAGACGTTTGGGTCATAGCGCAAAAATAGGAAAACGCGCGTAACGGAGGGTTTATGGTTAAATGTTTATTGTATTTTCGCGCCATGTCGGCATTGGAATTTCAATTGGAAGCAACGGTAAATGGCTCAAAAGCTAGGGCTGGAAAGATCACAACCGATCATGGTGAGATCCTGACGCCTATTTTTATGCCCGTGGGCACCGTTGGTAGTGTAAAGGCAGTTAACCAGCAGCAGATGGAGCTCGACATCAAAGCCCAGATCATTTTAGGCAACACCTATCATTTATACCTGCGCCCCGGCACAGAGATACTCGAAGCCGCTGGCGGTTTACACAAATTCATGGGCTGGAACCGGCCCATCCTGACCGATAGTGGTGGTTACCAGGTATTTTCATTGGCAGCTAACCGTAAGATCAAAGAAGAAGGAGTCATGTTTCAATCGCATATCGATGGAAGCAGGCACCTGTTCAGTCCCGAATCGGTGATGGATATTCAGCGCAATATAGGTGCTGATATCGTTATGGCATTTGATGAGTGCCCGCCATACCCCAGCGATTATGTTTATGCGAAAAAGAGCATGGAGCTCACCCACCGCTGGCTCGACAGGTGTTTTACGCGCTTAGATGAAACGCCTGATAAGTATGGCTACACACAAAACCTGTTTCCGATAGTGCAGGGTAGTACTTACCAGGATCTGCGCAAAGCATCCTGCGAATATGTTGCGGCAAAAGGGGCAGCCGGAAACGCAATAGGAGGGCTGAGCGTAGGCGAGCCGGAAGAAATGATGTACGATTTTACAGAACAATGTTGTGATATATTACCTGCCAGTAAGCCACGTTACCTCATGGGTGTTGGTACCCCCTGGAATTTATTGGAAGGAATTGAAAGAGGCGTTGATATGTTCGACTGCGTAATGCCCACCCGTAACGGACGCAACGGTATGTTGTTCACAACACAGGGGGTGATCAATATCAAGAACAAAAAATGGGCAACCGATTTTTCACCCATCGACCCGGGATTACCCTGCGAAATGAGCCAGTATTACAGCAAGGCCTACCTGCGCCACCTGTTTGCAGCGAATGAGTTGCTGGGACTTGAATTGGCAAGCATCCAGAATCTTGCCTTCTATTTATGGTTGATGGGCCAGGCCCGCGAACAGATCTTGGCGGGAAACTTTATCAGTTGGAAAAAGCAAATGCTTGAGATTGTTAAGCAAAGGTTGTAAGCCTAGCCCTGTCACCTATTCCCATTATATTTGTGCTGAATGAAAAAGATCGACTGGTACATACTGAAAAAGTTTCTGACCACTTTCTTCTTTGCCATTTTCCTCTTTGCCATCATTGCTGTGGTGGTAGATGTGAGTGAAAAGACAGATGATTTTGTAAAATCAAGGCTCGGCTTTACACGGATCGTTACAGATTATTATTTTGGGTTCATTCCCCATATCATCGCCCTGCTTTTTCCTTTATTCGTTTTTATCGCGGTTATCTTCTTTACCTCCAAAATGGCGGGCAAAAGTGAGATCATTGCAATACTGGCCAGCGGAACCAGTTACGGACGCTGGTTAAGGCCTTATTGGGTAGGAGGAAGTATCCTCGCTGTTATCCTTTTCTTCGCCAACCAATACACCGTGCCAAAAGCCAACCAGATCAGGGGAAACTTTGAGGCAAAATATATTGATAATAACAGTTCCTACAACGCCTTGTTAAGCACCAGCAGTAATATATATCTCCGCATAGATTCCTTTACCTATGCGGGTATCCTGTCGTACGACACGCTTACAAAAAGAGGCGGTCCTATTTTCATGTACCGTATTGTAGATAACAAAGTAGTACAGAATACAAGGGCAGAAACGATCATGTGGGATACAGCTGCAAAAAAATGGCGGCTGGAGGTCATGGTCGACCGGAAAGTACAACCCTTGAAGGAGCAGGTTACACTTGATATTTCTAAGATCATGAACTTCAATTTCAGTCCGTATGATCTCAGCCGTGATAAATACACTAAGGACAAACTCACCAGTCCCCAACTGGATCATTTTATCAAACTGGAAGAATTGCGGGGTTCCGAGGGGTTAAACGGCCTTAAAGTAGAACGTTACCGGCGTGATGCCACCTGTATCACCGTGCTCCTCCTCACCCTGATCGGCGGAGTAGTGGCGGGGCGTAAAGTAAGGGGTGGAAGTGGGGTACACCTGGCCGTGGGGTTTATGACAGCTGCCCTCTTCATCATTACAGATAGGTTTTCTACCATTTTCTCTACCAAAGGCGATCTCCCCCCCATCATAGCGGCCTGGATCCCTAATGCTATCTTCCTGTTTGTGTTCATTTATTTGTATCGGAAAGCTCCGAAATAGATGCTTTATATATTTTTTTTGCCACTGAAGCACTGAAGCACAGAAAAATTCAGTGCTTCAGTGCTTCAGTGGCATTTTTAAGGGCAACTTGTTTTACCTTTAGTGCTCGATATAAATCAGATAGTCATGGGAGTACTTAAAGAGCGGTTCAAAGCGAAAGCAGACATAGCTAATACAGAGATCAAAGATCTTTTAAAGGAGCATGGAACGAAAAAAATAGGAGAAGTTACCCTTGCACAGGTTTACCAGGGAATGAGAGGAATAACCGGTCTTGTAACGGAAACCAGTTTGCTCGATGCCCAGGAAGGGATCCGTTTCCGTGGCTATTCTATCCCAGAATTACAACAAAAGCTACCCAAAGCGCCGGGTGGTGGTGAGCCGCTTCCGGAAGGATTGTTCTACCTGATGCTGGTAGGTGAATTGCCATCTGAAGAAGATGCCAACCATATCACCAGTGTATGGCAACGCCGCAGCCATGTTCCCAATTATGTATTCGCTACCATCGATGCATTACCAGTGAATGCCCACCCGATGACGATGTTTGTTACCGGCGTAATGGCATTGCAGACAGAAAGTAATTTTGCCAAAGAATACAGCAAAGGCATCAACAAGAAAGATTACTGGGGTCCTGTGTACGATGATGCAATGGACCTGATTGCACGTCTTCCGAGGATCGCTGCTTATATCTACAGAAGAAAGTATAAGAACAATGAACATATTCAGCCGAATGGTCTGTTAGACTGGGCAGGTAACCTTGCACACATGATGGGATATGAAGATGAGAGCTTCAAAGAGCTGATGCGTCTTTACATGACTATCCATGCCGATCATGAGGGCGGTAATGTATCTGCACACACCACCCACCTGGTAGGTTCTGCTTTAAGCGATCCTTTCTTAAGTTATGCGGCAGGTATGAATGGTCTTGCGGGTCCTTTGCATGGACTTGCCAACCAGGAAGTGATCAAATGGATCTTCGAAATGCAGGAACAACTGGGAACCGATGAGCCTTCCAACGAACAGATCGCAGACTACGTTCAGAAGACACTTTCCGCAGGTAAAGTGGTGCCTGGCTATGGTCACGCCGTTCTCCGCAAAACAGATCCACGTTTCACGGCACAAATGGAATTCGGTAAGAAGCACATGCCGGATGATAAACTCCTGAACACTGTCTGGAAAATATATGAAACCGTTCCACCGATCTTACAGTCACTCGGCAAGATCAAGAACCCATGGCCCAATGTAGATGCACATAGTGGTGCTCTACTGGTCCATTATGGATTGGTCGAATATGAATTCTACACCGTTCTTTTCGCCGTAAGCCGCGCCCTCGGTGTTCTCTCAAGCCTTTGCTGGGACAGAGCCCTGGGCTTTGCACTCGAACGTCCAAAATCAGTAACCACAGAATCTGTAAAACAGTGGCTGGAGGGGAAAGCTGAAATTTGGGAGTAGTGTTTTAATTAGGAATTAGGAATTTTTGCGATAGCATTTGGTCCGCGAGAGTATAACTTTCGCGGATTTTTTATTTGAGGATGGCTGTAAAGTAGGAGAGGCCCTTCTTCCGATGCTGAACCCTTAAGTGAACTTTATCAGGGAGAAAAAAACTATCATTCAATATGATTGGTGGAGTCATGTGCATATACTTCGATAATCGTTCAAGCGCCGTTGTCTCATGTTTTGCATTCGTTTCAGAAACGGGGGTGGAATAAAATTTGATTCCCTCCAGCTCTTTGTAAACGCGGCCCAACAGGTGATAAGGTCCTGACTTCATGGTACCGATGCCGCTTTTTTCAAAAAAAAGTGGAGAAGAAAGCAAAGATCTGCCTGCGAAGTATAAATATTTATACATCCATCTTTCCGGGTATTGCGCCAGGAATATACTGTCAATATTCGTTCTTTTGGCTGCAGGAAAGATGGCATCATTAAAGAACCATTCATTGTTATAGAATTTCTTTAAAAAATATCCCCTTGTATATTTTTGGTCAAGATTGCTGTAAAGGATACTGCTCGGTTTAAAATAAGCTTCTATCAATACACCTGTATCCAGTTGATTATTATTTTTTAATGCCTGTAAGAGCATCAGGTGACCGATAATGGATATTGATTGGGTACAGGTAAGATTGATCTCACCTTTTGCTGCATTCTCTCCAGCTTCCCAAATATTTTCACCCACGCTATCTCCTAACCTGATCTTGCGGATCTTGAAGGTATATTTTTTTGTTGCCAGCCTCATTGCCTTGTCCACCTCGGTGCCTACGCCTTTGGTAGTTATAAGTGCAGCCGGTAATACCAAAAGGATAGCGATGATGAAAAAGAGTAATATTTTTTTCAGGAAGCTGTTCATTAAAACTGGAAATAAATGAATGACTGAATATCTACGTGCGATAAATATGCATACAGGATAAAATAGGTGAGTATGCAGTATGATAGCAGGTTTGCATAAGGGTTGCGAAAGAACAGTAACTGCCGTTCGTTTCTTCTGAATGTCCAGTCGATCAGCAATAAAGGAATGATGTAAATAAATGCTTCAATGCCATCGGGCAGGTGCAGGTACTGCTGTGGCGCATGCCAGCTATCTGCGGCTATCCTGCTGATATAAGCGAATGCTGTATCCACTTTATCCGCCCTGAAAAATATCCAGGCCAGTGTAACAAAAGCAAAGGTGGCGATCATTTGCCTGAGTTCTTTGAAGCTGGGAAATGATCGTTCATGGGCAACAACTTCTGAAACGTATACCCGGTTTTTATTAAGCACCAACAGGTAGAGAAAACCGGATGCATGTATAAATCCCCAGATGACAAAGTTCCAGCTTGCGCCGTGCCAGAAACCGCTTACCAGAAAAATGATGAATGTATTCCTGATGGCTATCAGCCTCCCATTTTTTGACCCGCCCAGTGGGATGTATAAGTAATCCCTGAACCATGATGAAAGGGAGATATGCCATCTTCTCCAGAACTCGGCAATATTGCGTGAAAAATAGGGGAACCTGAAATTGCTGAGTAATTCAAATCCAAAAAGTTTGGCAGTGCCTATTGCGATATCTGAATAGCCACTAAAATCGCCATAGATCTGGAACCCAAATGCTACCGCGCCAATGATCAATGTGAAGGCGCTATGTGATGGATAATCGATAAAGATCCTGTTAACGATGATCATCAGGCTATCTGCGATCACCACTTTTTTGAACATTCCCCAAAGCATGAGCCTGCAGCCTTCTATCGCCTGTTGATACCTGAATACACGGGTTTTCTGAACCTGCGGTAAAAGATGATGCGCTCTTTCGATGGGCCCCGCAACCAGCAAAGGAAAAAAGCTGACAAAAAGGGCATAGTCAATAATATGAGAAACCGGTTTTTGTTTTCCGCGGTAAATATCAAAGACATAGGACATTCCATGAAAAGTATAAAAGGAGATACCGATGGGGAGCGCAATATTGAGTAACAGCGGGTGGGTGTGAATACCTAAAAGATCAAGACCCGTTTGAAATTGTAAAGCGAAAAAATTATAGTATTTAAAAATAGCAAGGATACCCAGGTTATTAATGATGCTGAGCCATAGAAAAAACCGGGCTTTCTTTTTATCAGGAGAAGCAACCCAGAACCCGTATAGATAATCCAGAACAGTACTTAATATTAGCAGGCCGAGAAATTTCCAGCTCCACCAGCCATAAAAGAAGTAGCTGGCAACTACAAGTAAAAAATTCTGGAGTTTGAGTGACCTGTTGAAAACATACCAATACAGGCAGAATACAATGGAAAGAAATACCAGGAAGTTCAGAGAATTAAAAAGCATGCGCTGACAGCTGTCTTGTTGATCGTTCAATGAAAATACCGGAATAATTTTTATATATTGAAAGAAAATTAAGACAATGGCAAAGGCTGCATCACCCAAAACAGTAAAAAAAGCTGCTGTAAAAAAGGCAGCAAAAAAGGTAGTGAAGAAAGCAGTTAAAAAAGCCGCACCTGCCAAGCCTAAAAAAGAACCCACTATAAAATATGCAGATAAATCTGCGGGTCAGCCCGAACTCATTCCTATTTTTGAAGCTATCAAAAAACTGATCCTTCCTTACGATAATAAGCGGTCGATGAAGATATTGGCCAAAACTTATGGGCAGCTCAACCTCATCAGCCATAAGCCGGTAGAGATGGAAGGGAAGATGCGGAATGAATTATGGTTCATATCCGCATTGATACAAAAAGGATATGTTGGTTTCTATAGTAATCCTTTTTACCTGAAGGGTGACATGAAGAACGAATTCAGTGCCGAGTTCGCCAAATGCTTAAAAGGCAAATCCTGCTTTCATATTAAAGAGATGAACCCTGTTATTATGAAGGATATAGCAAAGGCCATCAAAGTTGGCTATGATGAATACGTAAAACGAGGATGGCTGTAAATTAGTTAATCTGTATTTCTCTTCTCTTTTCTCCCTGCAATAAATAGCAAAGGTATTGTGATCAACAAAACCCAATATAGCCGCTGATCTTTTACAAATGCGTATTGAAGCGTGATTGCGTTTATAAGAACAAACACTAAAACAATAGTTTTTGATACTGATTTACTTTTTTGATGTGTTGACATGGCTGAATGTTTACAGGTAAACAAAAATTAAATGACAGATGTGTTGCGTACCAGCAAAAACTTTATAGGGATGAAAGTCTCGCGATTGCCATAAAGCATCACGAAATCCAATAAACAATTACTGATATCTGTGTCAAAAAAAGTTCCCAGCGACTTACATCAGTCAGGCCGGGATCAGCGTTTTAAAAGCTTTGAAGCTTGAGAAGTAATAGAGGTCAACAGCGAAAGGGAGAAATTCTGTAAATGAGCAGGTATAGCAATCGCGTGTATCTAGTATCAAATGATACTGTGTAATGTTTGAAGAACTGATATGTTTAGTGGCGAATGGCATAAGATTAAACAAACATACTGATAACAAGCTTATCAAGAAGTTAAAAATGGTGCCTTTATTGTCGGGCAAGGTTAGTTGTATTTCTTTAAATACGATTCCAGGTCAGCAGCCTCATTAAAAAAGCCGGAAATCTTACCATCTTTACCGATCACTATATGGGTTGGATATGCTGTAAGCTTTAATTCATCTTGAAGAAGTTCTCTGTGTACTGATGCAGTGGGATACTTTAATGACCTCGTTGAAAGGAAGGAGCGCAATTCTTTTTCGCTATCATATGCCAGGCTGATAAAAACAACATCCGATCTTTTTTTATATCCATCCACTATCTTATTTACTACCGGAAATTCATTCACACACGCAACGCAATGGATAAACCAGCATTTGATCACAACAGTCTTGCCTTTAGTATTAGCGTTATCATAAACAATGCCATTGAGATCTTTAAAACTGAATGCGGGAAATGTTTCGCCAACCCGGTGATAATTCTGTAGTTCAATTTCTGCCAGCTGTTTAACCGTGTTTCGGATATCTGCGCTGGTATCTTTGAGCGTAAATAGTTTGTATGTCGGTAAATTAGCTTCATCGTTTACTTTCATTACATAAAACTTACCGGTAGCAAGGGCCTGAAGAAATTTCTCTTTATCAAGCGGTTTTTCTTCTGTATCACGCCCGTTAAAATCTTGCGCGAGTTTTATATGCTGATAGGTATATTGATACCATGTCATATAATCTTTAAAAATGTCTGCATTCTTAGCTCCTGCATCCTGTTGTTGCGCGTTATTGCAACCAATAAATAAGAATGATAGAATGATGTATGCCAGTTTCTGCTTCATAAACAAACTTTAATTGAGAGGTTGGCTCGCGCTATAACCTTGCCCCGGGCTTCAGCCCGGGGATAAAATAAGCCCCCCCCTTGATTCCTTGCGGCTTTAGCTGCCATCATGGGCTAAAGCCCAAAAGATTTTTTGAATTTTTCTCATCCCCAGGCTGAAGCCTGGGGCAAGGTTAATTTTATCAAAACAACTGCTCAGCAGGCGGACGCACCCCAACTGCACGAATATAAATAGTGGTCTGCCCGCGATGATGTGTCTGGTGTTCAAAAGCTTTTGCCAGTACTACATATCTTGGAAAACTATTCTTACCCATCGCAGCCATCTCACCCAGCTTTGCGGCATCAAGTGCTTTCAGGCTTTCAATCACATAATCGTAACTGGCATTCACATAATAGATAGTGGAATCATGCGACTGTGCGCCTGTAGATTTTTCAATGTTGAAACCGCTGTATATAGCAGGCTTGCCTGTTGCCCATGAGCCGAAGAAAATATTTGCGCTGGCCAGGTGCAACATCTGCTCAGCAAATGTGCGGATGCTATCAGCCGCCTTTGTGCTGTATTTATTGGCAGGCATGGTAGCCAGGTATTTGCCTGTGTATTCTTTAGCGCGGATCCAGTCTTTGATATATTGTTCTTTGAGATCAGCAGGTGACTGGGCCTGCAGGCTGCCTGCAAAGCATAACAATGTAAGGAGTAAGATGTGTGTCTTTTTCATATGGTTTTTGTTTGGTAGAAAATTAGGAGGAAAATCTGAATACTTTAGCAGAAATATTTGAGTGGTATTGCCGGGGCGCAACTTATTTGGGTACTATTATCTCCAACGCATTGGATAGCAGGCTGGCATTCACTGTGGTTACTTTGCCCAAATATTCGCCATCTACCTGAAAATGAGCACTTTTTGAAGTGTGTAATGATAAAGTATGGGTTTGAAAAACCTCTGTTTTACTCAGATCATATGGGGCATGCGTAAAGGCCATTTTAAATAATTCACGGAAAGAAACTTTTTTTACCGCTATCACTTCAAACATATCATCATCCAGCTTTCCTACGGGATTGATTAATACGCCGGAACCATATTTTGTAGCATTGGCGATCACGATCATAGCGGCTTTTATTTTGACCGGCTTTTTATCGATCACCATTTTAACAGACATCACCGGGTTTTTAAATAATGTTTTTACAGCAGCTAATACATAACCCCACATACCACGCCCTCCCTGTGCATCGAAGGTTTTTATCAGGTAGGCATTGAACCCAATATCACTGAGGTGGATGCATATTTCATCGTTGACTTGCGTAACATGGATTTTTTTTGAATAACCATTGGCAATAACCGATAAAGCTTCTTCGGGTTCATCGCTGATACCCAGTTCTTTCGCGAGACCATTGGCAGAACCTGCAGGGAGTATTCCCAGCTGGATACCGGTTTGTAACAGGCAGGTAGCTACTAATTTTATGGTTCCATCGCCTCCTACTGCAATTACCTGTTGCGGGGAGAATGCTTCTATCTTTTCCACTAACGCATGAGTGGTACAATGTTTGGGAAGATCAAATAGTTCGATGATATGGTTGGAGCCCGCAAAAAAATCACGGATCACGGTGTGCCAATCTGTAGAATGGTTTCCCGAACCCGGGTTAATGATAAAAAGTATTTTCAGGACTTCTTTTTTCATAGCTTGTAAGTCATCAGTCATCAGTTATCTCAAAAAGGTATGCCACGAAAGCAAAATACATCAAACGTAACCATAAAGGTCTATCATGGCTATGGTCATAAAGAGGATCTGATCCTGTATGGTCATGTATTAAGGGGCAAGCCTGTTATGCGTTCAAGATACACCAACAATATCGTTACCAACATAGTTCACCTGGTTAAACTGTTTCTTGTAAAACCTGTTAAAAACGTGCGGGTAATGCTGCAATGGAACAACCAGCAGTTGTATGCTGTTACGGGTAAGGATGGGTTCTTTAAATTCCAATGGGCATCAGTAGCAGATATCGCTGCGGGATGGCATGAAGTTCAGGTGCATTTATTAGATGGTGGAGATGAGATATCAGCTACCGGTACCGGTAAATTATTTGTTCCCCATTCAACCCAGTTTGCATTTATTTCTGATATTGATGATACCATCATGGTTTCTTACGCGGCTACAAGATTTAAAAGATTACAAACCCTTTTTACAAAAAATCCCCATACACGTAAGCTTTTTGATGATGTAACCCATCACTACCAACTACTTTCTCTCGCCCATACCAATGCCTCATTACCCAACCCTTTTTTTTATGTATCCAGCAGCGAATGGAACCTCTACGAGGATCTGAATGAATTTTTCAAACAGCATTCGCTTCCAAAAGGAGCATTTCTTTTAAGTGAATTAAAACGATGGTACCAATTATTTAAAACGGGTAAAACAAAACACCAGGGAAAAATAATGCGGATTGCACGCATTCTGAAAACCTTTCCGAAACAACGGTTTATTTTATTAGGCGATAACGGGCAAAAAGATCCGGAGATCTATGCAGCTATTGCAAATATGTATCCGGGTAAGATTGAAGCTATTTATATCCGTAACATACATCCATTTAAAGAGAAGTATGCACAGGAAAAATTAGCAGAGATCTCCAGCAAGGAAATCCATATTTGTATTTTTAAAAATACCAGTGAAGCCCTTTTGTATTCGCGAAGTATTGGTTTAATTACTTCAGGCCAAACTTAGCAGCGAACAAATTATGCGTGCCTGCTATGCCACTGTATCCTGCGGCCCACCAGTACTTTAAAAACAAAACCATCTGTGGCTTTTGTTAAACCCAGTCCGGGTCCAATGTTTAGCTCCCAGTTTTTGTTTCCTACAAGGTCGTAGGCAAAAAACAATGCCTGGCTCTGATCAGCAGGTTTCTCAAATTGGTTGAGGGCACCCAGGCTACCATAATATTCGAAACCGAGACTGGCGTGTTTAAAAAAGTTGTACGAGGCTTTAAAGTTAGGTTCAAAAACGGGTGTGGCATCATTATCAACACCTTTCAATGAAACACCCATGGTAGGGTTGAAAGAGAGATATAGATCCCCCCATTGTTTATCAATGATCGGTCTGATCTCGAGGTTCCATAAATCAGGTGAGTAATGCTGGTTCTGATAACCGAATTCCAGTGAGAGGCTTAATCCTACCGGCAGGTGCCATGATTGCGGCGCCATGATGCGGGGGCGGATATGCGTTCCGATTACGCGATAGCCGTAACCTTCTGTATAATTCATAAAAAGATAAAACCCCAATTCGAAGTTATCAGTAAGACCCGTGGTTATTTCAACGGTCTCATGTAAAGAATGATAGGAGGGTCTTACACCTTTGACAATATTTTTTTCACCCGAAAAAGTATAGTTGCTGTGCAGTTCAAAAATACTGCTGTTCTTAGCTTGCGTTTGCGCACCATATACCTGTATCTCATAGTTGTCCTGGGCCATCAATGAGCAGGAGAGCAGGATAAAACAAAATAGGAATAGCTTTCTCATGAGCATAATTATCCAACAAATTAATTTGTTTTATGCTATGTTGTCAAAATTATTAGGTGAATACAGTTTTATACGATGTCGTTTATTTGAATCGTAAATTCAATGAAACGATATCTGAGTTCATCCCGTTATTCTTGGTATAGTGACCATACCTGATCTCCAGCATATTCAAATGTTCCATACCAAACACCCCATTGGGCGGTGTTAAACGAATACCTGCTCCAAACATCTGGCTCGCAAATTTAGACAGGTCATAGTTACTGGTATAGTATTGGTCAGTGGTTTTATGCGCCTGATAAGGAGCAAAATAATTAATGGCGCTTTGCGTGTAATACCGGTAGAAAGGGGTTACAGAGAAGAAAGGAGAAACCTTGATCGATGTTTCAATATTGGCTGTGTGTGCTTCCAGACCCCAGTCATCTTTATAATAGCGGTAGTAGCCCCTTAGTATGATGTTATCACCCAGGAAGTAGTTGGCACGAAGACCAATAGGCATTTTAAAACGTTTACCAGGCAGGTTTTCAACTTTTTCGCTGTTATCTGTAAAGTAAACACGATGGAAGGGAAGACCGAGGTAACCATCCTGGTAGATCATGTCCAGCAGGAAAGCCAGTTGCAGCCGTTCGTTCACGATCTGGCTATAGGAGAAAGAGGCGCCAAAAGTATTTCTCGCCGCCGTAGCATAATGTTCACCTCTTGGTATGGTAGTACCCGTTCGTAATTCGAGCGGGTAAATTAATTTAAGGTTATCGAGGTAGGTAAAAAGTTTAGTGCTGAACTCACCGCTTTTATTTTTTGTTTTCTTAGAGAAATCAAGGTGACCGCCGAAGGAGAGATAATCAAACTCATAGGAAACAGATCCGCCTGCGCCAATGCTGGTTCCTTTTTGTTCGTTCTCCATTGTCCAGCTGGCAGATGGATAGATACGTGTATCAGCATGCGATGCAGAAGAATTGGCTTTCAGATCGATCATGTCTGATGAAGCAGAGGTATAATGATCAACGCCCAGTTCAAAATTATAGGTGTGCTTGCGATTCTTCTTATCCCACCTGTGTAGTTTGAGATCGATTGAGTTTGAAAAGTCGGTTAATTTTTCTGAACCAATACCACCGGTTACGGCAGAATTATTTCCATCCTGCCTGTAATAGCTGGATACAAAATTGGCTTCTTCAAAACTTAGTGTGCGGCTTTTATAAGCAGTGTCAATGGGTTTGGCTGCTTGTGCATAGCCAGCGAGAATGCATAGATACATACCGATAACCAGTAGGGATAATTTCTTCATTGTATTTCTTTAGATCATGAACTGATTAGTTACATCCGCAGCCACCGCCGCTTTTACCGGCATTGGCACCAGATGCACCTTCACGGTAAGATTGAAAACTCAACTCTGTTTTTTCAACTTTGCGGTTACCCAATACCATTTCACCATCGTTCAGTTTATTTTTCTGGTATTCTTTTACTGCCGTGCATGAGCTTAGTAAAGCAGACACCGTAATGCCCGCAAACAATGAACCCAGGATCTTTGCTGTTGTTTTTTTGTTACTCATTTCAATTGTATGTTTTGAGAAGTGAATACGCGGTTGTTGTCGTCAATAATAATGCAGCCCATATTTTTTATCTGGTTGATCATTTCCAGGCCTACGTTAATTCCCATGATCATTACAGGTGTTGTCATAGCATCGGCTATCTCTGCATTGGAACTGATAATGGTTACGCTCTTAATACCTGTAACGGGTAGCCCTGTTTTGGGATGGATGGTATGCGAATATTTTTTGCCATCGATCACCACAAATTTTTCATAATTGCCCGAAGTGGCGATCGCCATGTCGGATATATTGAGATAAGAGAAGGCGTGTTGTGCCGCGTCAGGATTGGCAATACCAATGGTCCAGTCTTTGCCATCGGGCTGTTTACCCCATGCAGCCAGATCGCCTGAAGCATTCACGATGCCGCTTTGTACCCCATTTTGCTGCAGGATATATTTGGCACGTTCGGCGGCATATCCTTTACCAATACCGCCAAAGCCAATACGCATACCCGCTTCTTTTAAGAATACTGTACAATTGATTTCATCCAGCCATACATTCCGGTAGTTTACCAGCCGAACCATTTTTTTGGCTGTTGCAGCATCTGGCAGTGAAGTCATGTTCCTGTCGAAGTTCCAGAGACTTTTATCAATGGAGCCATAGGTAATATCAAATGCTCCCTGTGTAATGGCTGAAATACGGATCGATCTTTGGATGATGTCAAATACTTCCCTTTCTACCGTAACCGGTGCAATACCTGCCTGCCGATTGATCAGATTGGTCTGGCTGTTTTCGTCAAAAGTGGTGAGTAGTTTTTCGATGCGCTTTATTTCAGCTACCGCTTCGCTGATTCTTTCCTCCGCCCAGTTGGCATCATCGGCAACCACGCTTATTTCAAAACGGTTACCCATCAGCTTCATCACCTGCTTATGTATCCGCTGTTCTGTTACCGTATCATTTAACAGCATCGGTTGTCTTTTTAATATCCGTAATAAATTCTTCAACCGACATCTTTGGGTAGCCCTCCCATTGCTTCAGGATCTTTCCTTCACTGTTTAACAGCAGTGTAAGCGGAAATGCCCCGGAAGGATTATACTGATCGGCCAATTGATTATTTTGTTGCTGTAGCGGCTTTGACAAGAGATTCTTTTTCTGCCTCGGGAAATCTGCGTTGACAAGCACCAGCGTTTTTTCAGAAACCGAAAGGAATTCCGCGTTTTCAAAATAGTCGTGGTGCATTTTAATGCAAGGGCCACACCAGTCTGAGCCGGAAAAACTGAGAAGGATATATTTATGTTCGCTGGAAGCTTTTTGTTTTGCGCTGGCAAAATTGGTTTCCCAGATAGTAAAAGATGAAAACGTAAAAAGCAGTAGTGCTAATCCAAAAAATCGCATAAGTGGGGGATAAGGGGTAAAACTAATACTAATCACACCGGTGAATAGTGATATTCATCAGTTTTGAATGTAGATACTTGAACCAGTCCGGGTGCTATTAAAGAAGGCTTAATATTCTGCTAAGGAAATGCTAAAGGAAAGGGCTCATCCATGTCATAATACAACAGGTTAGTAATTAATGATTTACATATTGCTGTAAATGCTAAAATAATTCAACATATTGATAAACAATAACATAGTGCCTAAAAAAGGGCATTTGTTCGAGTATTGTTCGGGTTTTAATAGGGGTTTGTTCGAGTCGAGTCGAACAAGAGTCGAACAAACCCCTATTAAAACCCAACTAAAGCCTTCACATTAGTCAGTTTTAGTTGCGTTTTCAAAAAGTACAACGGGTTATTTTTTAACGGCTACTTCGAGGGTAACCGTTATCGTACTACCTACTGATCCTCCTTTCTTCCCTATACCATAATCCTCCCGGTTAACTTCAAACTGCCCTTTAAACAAACCGGTGCTGCCTGTTGCGGTAAACGTAAAGGGGATCTCAGCAGGTTTGGTAACGCCTTTCAAAGTAAGATTACCGATCGCTTTATAGCCATTCCCGGTTTTTTCAATTTTGGTGGAATGGAAACTAATGCGTGGATATTTACCGGTATTCAACCACAGCTCTTTATTCCGGAGATCCTTGTTGCGCAGGCCTATCCCGGTGCTTACGGTTGTTGCATCAATACTGGCTGTAACAGAACTGCCGGATAGGTTTTTTTCATCAAACACGATGGTTGCTTCCAACCCGGTGAAGCTTCCATTCACCGTTCCGAAAGGACCCTTTATGGTAAAGCTCACTTTTGAGGCTGCTGGGTCTACATTCCAGTTACCTGCTAAGGTTAGCGCAATAATGATGGCTGATTTTGCTATGATGGATGTAAGGTTCATGGGTTGAATGTTTAATAGTTGCCGTTAACACCTGCAAAAATTAGTAACGAATAGATTCGAAAAAGGTTGCAGGTGTCGTACAAACCTTTCGCCGCGCTTGCATTTGTTATTTGGGAAGTTTATATTTAAGCTTGCGCTAACCCATAAAAACGATGCTATGCTTAAACACCTTGTAAAAGTGGCGTTCCGTAACTTCTGGAAGTATAAAACTTTTTCTCTCCTGAATGTAACCGGCCTTGCCATTGGAATGGCTGGTACGCTTCTTTTACTTTTATGGGTCGAAAATCAAGTATCGATAGACCAGTTCCATACGCGGAAAGACCGCATATTCGAAGCATTTACTAATCAGCAGAAAGGTACCGATATTCAAACCCTGGGTTCTATACCTGCTCCTCTATATAATAAACTTAAAGATGGCATTCCTGAAATTGCATCTATCACCAGAATCAAGGAAGAGGCAAGTGTGGTGATATATGGGGAGAACAAGATTAACGCTAACGGAAGTTATGTAGATGCTTCCTTTTTAAAGATGTTCAGTTTTCCGTTTGTTTCAGGTAATCAATACGCTTCTTTAAGTGGAGCCAACGAAATTTTAATTACACAAAAGCTGCGTCAGAAAATTTTTTCGAATGAGGATCCAATAAACAAGGTTATACTATCAAATGGTCAGAATTTTATCATAAAAGGCGTATTGAAGGATTTGCCCAACAACACACGGTTCAAGTTCGATTACCTGATTCCGTGGAGTGCATTAGAATCACAAGGCTTTCAAGGTATGTCATGGAGTAACAGAACAACGGCGTTTGTGGAATTACGTTCAGGCGTTGATGCCAGCATTTTAAATACCAAGATCAAAGCATTGCTTCCAATACCGGTAAACGATTCTAAAGTGGAATCTGTCTTTTTGTATCCTTTGACAAAATTGTGGCTGAATGCAAATTTTGAAAATGGTAAGCCTTCCAGCGGCATGATCAACCTGGTAAGAATAATGGAGCTTATAGCCTTGATCATTTTACTTATCGCCTGCATCAACTTTATCAACCTCAGCACGGCCCGAAGCCTTAAAAGAGCAAAAGAAGTTGGCTTGCGTAAAGTTATCGGGGGAAGCAGGTCTGGCCTGATCGGTCAATTTATAGGGGAATCTGTTTTTATTGCCTTCATTGCCGGGTTGATAGCATTGGGAATTGTAGTTTTTGTACTTCCTTCGTTTAATACGTTGATAGAAAAAAACCTTTCTATTTCGTTCAGCTCTCCATACTTCTATTTAAGTTTTGCTGCGTTCATCATATTAACAGGTTTAATTGCCGGCATCTATCCTGCTTTTTTTCTTTCTTCTTTCAAACCGGTCAAAGCACTGAAAGGTATTGTAGACAGGAACAATAGGTTTTTAACGCCCGGAAGAGTGCTCTTTGTAGTCCAGTTTTCTATAGCAGTTATACTAATTAATATGACCATCCTGATCAACAGACAAATTGATCATATAAAGGATAGGGAATTAGGATTTACGAAAGAAAACCTGGTATTTCATTCTTTGACAAAAGATCTGCAGGACAATTATCCAGCTTTGAAAAATGAATTACTGGCAACAGGCGTAGTCAAATCGGTTTCTCTATCTGATGTTCCCATTACCAGAAGTGCATCCCTGAATTCATCTATCAAATGGAAAGGAAAAGATCTATCAGATGAAACAGATTTCAGTGTTTATAATGTCAAAGATGAGTTTGTTGTGTCCAATGGACTTATCCTTGTTGCAGGTAGGGATATAGCGTCTAACCCAACAATTGACAGTAACAAATGCCTTATTAATGAGGCCGCAGCAAAATTGCTGGGATCTGCATCACCTATAGGTCAGACTTTAGAATGCGGTACTCAAAAACTTGTCATCGAGGGTGTAGTAAAGGATTTTCTGACCGGCTCACCCTTGCAGGCAGTTCAGCCGGCTGTTCTAAAACCTGGTCAGCATTACCAGATTTTAAATATTCGTTTGAATAGCGGCAATAGGGGTATTGAAAAGATAGGTACTGTAACAAATATTATCAGGAAACACAACCCATCCTTCGTTACCGAACTGCAGTTTGCCGATCAGGATTTTATGGAACGCATCAAAGGACTTAAAGTAACAGGTTCGCTTACAAGCATATTCTCTTTTCTTTCGATTTTCATAGCCTGTTTAGGACTATTTGGTTTGTTACTGTTCAATACGGAAACAAGAGCGAAGGAAATTTCAATCCGCAAAGTATTTGGCGCAGGACTTGTTCAGATTTCTACCCTTCTTTCCAGGAGTTTTATAAGAATGGTGGTTATATCGATCGTTATAGCCAGCCCGATTGCGTGGTTATTAATGTCGTCTTTCTTAAGACCTTTCTACTATCGTACATCATTAAATGGATTAATTATAATAGAAGCAGGTGCATTTGCTTTGTTTATCACTATTCTCACAGTTGGGATACAATCCGTTAAGGCTGCGCTGATTAGCCCTGCCAAAGCATTAAGGGACAATTAACGCGGAGCTAATTAACGGGCACAAAAATCCGAGGAAGCCCCCGACTATCCGAAAACTGAAGAACAATGGTTTCCTGATTTCTTGGCAGATTGAGGGTAATTCTACAGAATTCCTCCAGAATTTACCTGGTACTTTGTAAGCTAAAGCCAGGCATCTTGAAACTCCTTATTATTGAAGACGAACTTTCGCTGAAAACGAGCATGGTCGATTTTTTAACTTCTGCCGGTTACCTGTGCGAATCCGTTTCCACTTATAAAGAAGCGCTGGCCAAAATAGACGACCATTCCTATGATTGCATTATCCTCGATATCATGCTTCCGGGTGGTTCAGGTCTTGATCTCCTTACTTTCTTACGGCAGGATAAAAAGAATGATGGCGTTATCATCGTTTCTGCAAGAGGCGCACTCGAAGACAAGATCGAGGGTCTGCAATTAGGAGCCGATGATTATCTTATCAAACCCTTTCATTTATCTGAACTGAGTGTGCGTGTTGCAGCAATCATCCGCCGGAAAACTTTCAATGGTCAGTCAGTTCTTTCAGCCGGGGACATCCGCATTGATACACAGGGCAAGCAGGCGAGTATCAACGGGCAGGAATTAATGCTTACGCAAAAAGAATACCAACTGCTCTTATTCCTGCTCATCAACCGTAACCGTATCTTATCCAAGAATGCCATTGCACAACATCTATGGGGAGATGATACTGATTTCCCCGACAACTATGATTTTCTGTATTCTCATATTAAGAACCTGCGTAAAAAAATGGTAGCAGCCGGCGGGCAGGACAGTATCCGTTCAATTTATGGGGAAGGGTATAAAATGCAGTTACCATGAAACTATTTACAAAATATAACCGGGTCAATATTCTTGTTACGATCCTTACTTTTCTTGTAGGAAGCGTTGCCTTTTATTTTGTGCTGCAATATGTACTCGTCAGACAGCTCGACCAGTCTCTCTATGTTGAGCAACAGGAAATAGTTGATTATGCCAGGCTCCATAACAGTTTACCTGACATCACTGATACCAAGCACCAGTGGATAGTATATAAAGAGACCACCGCTACGATCATTGATCCCAAACCTTACAGTGTTCCCTTTTACAATAAGCAGGAAGATGAGCATGAGTCCATTCGTATTTTACATTTTACAGTATCGGCCAATGGTAAACTATACGCTGTTACTGTAAATCAGTCTGAAGCAGAAACAGAGGACCTGCTCAAGCTCATCATCCTCATAACCGTTTGCATGATCGCGGTGATCCTGCTCTCCAATTATATCATCAACCGCAAACTGATCGTTAAAACGCTCCGGCCTTTTTATCACACCATAGATCATATCAAGGACCTGGATATTCAGCAGCCGCTCCGGCTGCCGGAAGAAAAAGTGGAAGAGATCAATCTCTTAAATGAGAGCCTGAATAAAATGACCGAACGCATCAACCTTGACTATCGGGCACTGAAAACATTTACAGAGAACGCATCTCACGAGATGCAGACACCATTGGCGGTGATCCGCTTACAGATCGAGGCCCTGTTACAGGATGCGGAGGGAAATGAAAGCATGGTCAGGAAACTCCTGGCAATGGAAGAAGCCACTTTACGTTTATCACGGCTACACAAATCTTTATTACTGCTCACTAAACTGGAGAACAAACAATACATGGCCAATGAACCCGTTGACATGCAGGATGTGGTAAAAGAAAAGTTGCAGGAAAAAAGAGATATGATTCTTGCCAAGCCTGTTTTTTTAAGCGTTAACACTTGTTCAGTGATTATTCCCTTTCACAAACACCTGGCGGAAATACTGATCAGTAACCTGCTCAGTAATGCCATCAAGTATTGCCCGGAAGGCGGCCTGGTTGAGATCAAATTATTTCCTGATTATATATCGGTTAAGAATAATTCAACCGGGGCATCGCTGGATAAGCATAAGGTATTTACCCGGTTTTATAAAGCCGATCAAGGGCACGATGGTACAGGACTTGGGTTAGCGATCATCAAAGAGATTTGTACGCTCGCAGGATTTACAGCCACGTACAGGTTTGAAAAAGACATGCATGATTTTACCATACACTTTATGAACTGATATGAAGCGGATCATCTTACCTGTGTTCTTTACAACAGTTGCTTTTCTGATGGTTGTCCTGAGTTACGCGCAGGACAGAAGTCTTCAGTATTATATCAATACAGCCACACAGAACAGCCCTTTGCTGAATGATTATAATAATCAAAAATTATCCAACCTGATCGATAGTCTTCGTATCCAGGCTTCCCTAAAACCACAGGTAGCAGCCAGCAGTATCAACAGCTACGCCCCATCCATCGGTGGCTGGGGCTACGATGGGGCGGTTACCAATGGTGCCAATTTCAGCCAGCTGGTTACCGTATCTAAAAACTTTATACAGAAGGGTTATCTCGATAACCAATATGAGGCTATCCGCTTATTGAATGAATCGTTAACGGTGTCGGGAAAGATCTCAACCCAGGACCTGTTGAAGTCTGTGACAGCACAATACATTACAGCCTATGGTGACTGGCAACAGGTTTCTTTTTATTCAACCATGCTGGAATTATTAAAAAAAGAAGAACAGCTTTTTAAAACACTCACAGAAAAAGGTATTTACCGCCAGACCGATTATTTAAATTTTCTCGTTACCGTTCAGCAACAGGAGATACAGATAAGGCAGGCAAAAATTCTTTACCAGAACGATTTTGCCACACTGAATTACCTGGCAGGGATCACTGATACAACTGCCGTTCCGCTCGAAGCACCTGTTATGGAACTCGCATTATTGCCGGAACCGGAAAGCACGGTCTTCTATCGCCAGTATAGTGTTGACAGTTTAAAACTGCGTAACAGCGATGCACTGATTGACTATACTTATAAACCGAGGGTTAGTGCTTTTGCCGATGGAGGTTACTTGAGTGCGTTCCCTTCAGATTTTTATAAAAACTTCGGGGTGAGTTTTGGGGTGAATATTTTGGTGCCGATCTATGATGGTAAGCAGCGAAAGATGCAGCATGATAAGATCACCATTTCAGAAAGGACAAGACAGGGTTACCGTGATTTTTTTAAGAAGCAATACAGCCAGCAGGTAGCGCAGCTCACACAGCAGTTGGGAAATACGCAGCAACTGATCGACCAGTTGAACAGCCAGATCAAATATACCGAGGCACTGGTAGAGGCCAACCGGAAACTGATGGAAACCGGTGATGCAAGAATGACCGATTATATTCTGGCCATCGGTAATTACCTGAATGCAAAGAATGCTATCCGACAGAATACCACCAATAAATTACAGATCATTAACCAGATCAATTACTGGAACAAAAACTAACTCAGCATATGCAAACAGTACAAAAATATTTGATCGGGTTGTTGTTGGTTTTCTTGCTCCTTGATTCCTGTAAACAAAAGGCTCCTGCTGAAGCTGCACCAGCTGAGGAAAAAGCAGAAGGAGCCATACCGGTTACACTAACAGAACCTGTAACAGGTAATATGAGCGATACGATTGAACTCAATGCCATCTCTTCTTTCCGCTTGAAAACGTTTGTAAAGTCGAGCGCCAACGGCTATCTCCAACAGGTGAATGCTGAACTGGGCAGGCATGTGATGAAAGGACAGGAGCTATTCATCGTTCGAACAAAAGAATCGCAAAGCCTTGGCAATATCATTACCAAAGTGGACAGCTCACTGCATTTTGATGGTGCGATCCATATCAAGTCGCCCGGCTCGGGATATATCACTCAGCTGAATTATCGCTCAGGAGATTATGTGGCAGACGGAGAACAGATGGCTACCATTACGGATAACAGCAGTTTTGTTTTTATTCTTTCCCTTCCTTATGAGCTCCGCCCGTATCTGGCAGCCAACCGTTCACTGGTATTGCGTTTACCAGATCATACGGTACTCAACGGGTATGTTGATATGGCGATGCCTGCTGTAGATTCTGTTTCACAAACACAGAACTATGTGATCAAAGTAAATTCCGATCGACAGATCCCTGAAAACCTGATCGCCAAAGTAACCATTACCAAACAGGCAAAAACCCATACAACTTCTCTTGCTAAAGCAGCCGTGTTATCGGATGAAATGCAGACGCAGTTCTGGATCATGAAAATGATCGATAGTGCAACTGCTGTTAAAGTGCCTGTTACAAAGGGATTGGAAACCAACGATCGCGTAGAGATCCTTTCACCCAAATTAATGGCAGGAGATAAGATATTGCTTACGGGCAATTATGGTTTGGGTGATACGGCTAAAGTAACTGTGATCAAATAAAGCCTCATGCGAAATTTCTTTACCAACTATAAAAATCCTGTTAGTGTTCTCATCGTGATCATTATCATGGGCGGACTTTTTGCATACAGCAAAATGCAGACAGCACTTTTCCCGGAAATCACTTTTCCTAAAATAAAGATCATTGCGGATGCGGGGCAGCAGCCGGTGAAAAAGATGATGATCACCGTTACCCGCCAACTGGAGAATGCCATCAAACAGGTACCTGATCTGAAACGTATCCGGAGCACCACCAGTCGCGGAACCTGTGAGATCTCCGCCTATATGGACTGGAAGGCGAATATCGATATCAGCCAGCAACGTATCGAATCCAAGATCAACGAGATCAAAAACAATCTCCCAGCAGGTATACAAATTACGGTGGAAAGAATGAACCCATCGATATTGCCGATTACCGGTTTCTCGCTCGAAAGCAAAACAAGATCACCTATCGAAATGAAGTTGCTGGCGATGTATACCATCAAGCCATTTCTTTCACAGGTAGAAGGCGTATCTGAGATCCGCGTGATTGGGGGTAAGGAAAAAGAATACTGGCTGGTGCTGGATGTTCAGAAAATGAATTCGCTGGGTGTAACGCCAGATGGCATCAACACAGCGCTCGCACAAACCAATTTTATTAAATCCAATGGTTATCTTTCTGACTATCGCTTACTCTATCTCACCCTTACCGATGCATCCGTCACATCAAAAGATCAGCTGGAGAATGTTGTGATCAGCAATAACAGCCGCAGGGTGATCAGGCTCAAAGACATTGCAGAAGTACAAATACAGGAAGCCAAAGAATATATTAAGATCAATGCGAACGGACATGATGGTGTATTACTCGCCGTTATGAAACAACCCAATGCCAACCTTGTTGACCTGAGCGACAAGATGGATCTGAAGCTGGCAGACTTAAAAAAAATCCTCCCCAAAGATGTAACCATCAACCCTTTTTACGAGCAGGCGACTTTTGTTAAAGATTCGATCAAAAGTGTGACCGATAGCCTGGTGATGGGTCTTGCCCTGGCAATCATTGTAGCTGTTATTTTCCTGCGTTCACTAAAAGCAAGTATTGTTATCCTGGTAACGATTCCCGTTATCTTATGTCTTTCCATTATCTGCCTGTTCGCTTATGGACAGACCTTAAATATTATGACTTTGGGTGCGCTTGCCGCAGCCATTGGTTTGATCATTGATGATGCGATCGTGGTAGTTGAGCAAATACACCGGACACATGAAGAGCATCCGGATGAACCCACTACAATACTGATCGGTAAAGCCATCCGGTATCTGTTTCCTGCCATGGTGGGATCATCATTGAGTACCATCGTTATTTTTCTTCCCTTTGTTTTGATGAGTGGTGTGGCAGGTTCTTACTTCAAAGTAATGACCGATACCATGATCATTACCCTGGCCTGTTCTTTCTTTGTGACCTGGATCATACTACCGGTTATCTATCTTCTTTTCACACGCAAAGCGGGAGCGGTAAAAGCAAGTGCCAAAAAGGTAGCAGCGCACCATGTAAAGAACCAACGTTGGGTGGGTTTCTTTATCAGGCGCCCGTGGTTAAGTCTTTTGATGATTGCCGGTTTGGGCTTTTCAGTCTGGTACATATATCCTAAACTGGAAACAGGGTTTTTACCTGAGATGGATGAAGGAAGCATTGTGCTGGATTATAATTCTCCGCCCGGTACTTCCCTTGAAGAAACGGACAGGATACTGCGCCAGGTAGAAAAGATATTGGTGAACGTTCCGGAAGTAGAAGCCTATAGCCGGCGCACCGGAACACAGATGGGATTTTTTATTACCGAACCCAATAGGGGTGACTACCTGATACAGCTAAAAAAATCAAGAGATAAATCAACAGAAGATGTGATCGCGGATATACGTGCGAAAGTAGAGGCATCGCAACCTGCATTAAGGATTGATTTTGGACAGGTAATCGGCGATATGCTGGGTGATCTCATGACCTCTGTACAACCGGTTGAACTAAAAATATTCGGAAATGATATTCCCAAGCTGCAGGAACTCTCTAAACAGGTGGCTGATATCGTAACCCATGTAGCAGGAACGGCTGATGTATTTGATGGTATCGTGATAGCTGGTCCTTCCATCACCATCGAACCCAATGCCGGTATGCTGGCGCAATATGGTATTACACCGGCTAATCTGCAGTTCCAGCTTCAGTCTTCGCTGGAGGGTAATATTGCAGGTGCTGTATATGACCGTGAGCAGTTGAGTAATATCCGCCTGGTCTATCCCGGTAGCAAAACATTAAGTGTGGCTGGAATTGACAAGACGCCCGTATTTCTTCCTAACGGAAAGCTGATGCCGATCGATCAGCTGGCGAGTGTAAAACTCAATACAGGAGATGCGCAGGTTGAGCGCGAAGATCTTCAATCAATGGGTGTTGTTACTGCCAGACTTGAAAACCGCGACTTAGGTAGTGTGATCAGGGATATACAGGCAGCCATCAGTAAAAAAGTATTACTGCCGCAGGGATATGCGATTGTGTATGGGGGTTCTTACGCCGATCAGCAGCAATCATTCAAAGAGCTGTTAATGATCCTGTTCACATCCAGTCTCCTGGTATTTGGTGTGATCCTTTTTCTTTTCAGGGATTTCCGCATTGCATTTATCGTGATCCTGATAGCTGTGTTGGGTATCAGCGGAAGCTATATGGGATTGTATTTTACCCATACGCCACTGAATGTTGGCAGCTATACGGGTCTCATCATGATCGTAGGGATCATTGGTGAAAACGCCATATTCACTTTCCTGCAATTCAAAGAATCATTACTGGAAACAGGTGATCCTGACCATGCTATCATTTATTCCATATCAACCCGGTTGCGTCCTAAACTGATGACGGCACTGGGTGCTATCATAGCGCTGATGCCGATTGCTTTGGGTATCGGGGTGGGTGCCCAATTGCACCAGCCGCTGGCCATTGCCGTGATCGGTGGATTTATCATTGCATTGCCATTATTATTAATTGTACTGCCAAGCCTGATAAGATTGACTTATCGGCACAAAATTCAGAATGTTCACAAAATCGATAGGTAGGTTTGATAAATAAATCAATCATTTAAATACATACCGTATGAAAAAGATCTTGTTAGTGCTAAGTTTATTTGTAACAATGGCTGTAACCATTTACGCGCAAACCGCACCTGCCGCTGCCAAAGCCGCTTTTGCAAAAGCCTATCCCAAAGCCACAAAAGTGAAATGGGAAAAAGAAGATGGTAAGTATGAAGTATCATTTGCCAACAACGGAAAAGAAATGTCTGCCATCTATACTGAAAAAGGTGCGCTGGAAGAAACAGAATATGAAATGACTGTAGCCGAATTACCTGCTGCTGTACTTTCTTACATGAAAGAACATTACAAAGGAGTAACCATAAAAGGTGCTGCTAAAATTACAAAAGCAGATGGCGCGGTAAATTATGAGGCGGCTGTTAAGGGGAAAGATGTACTCTTTGATGCCAATGGTAAGTTTATCAAAGAAGCAAAAGATTAATTCACTTATATCGCTAAATACTCCAACCATGAAACGTACTCTTTGTTATTTATCCCTATTGGCACTTATTGTTGCCGCTTCCGATTCTTCTTTTGCGCAATCCGGCTACAAAGTGACCGGCACATTTCATATAGCAAGTCCGGGAGGATGGGACTATCCTGCTTCCGATCCTGGATCTAACAAGGTGTATGTTTCGCATGGTTCACAGGTGAATATCCTGGATAAAACCACGGGTGATTCTGTAGGAGTTATCACCGGCACAACGGGTGTTCATGGAATTGCCTTTGCCGCAGCTTTTGGCAAAGGGTATACGAGTAATGGCAGGTTGAACAATGTTACAGTATTTGATCTGAAGACCCATGCTATACTGAAACAGGTGGAAGTGGGTAAAAACCCAGACTGGATATTATATGATCCATTTTCAAAAAGGATCATCACCAGCAATCATAGCGCCGGCAGCCTTTCCTTCATCGATCCTGAAACAGATGCAGTGGTAGCCACTGTACCTGTTATTGGAACTGCTTTGGAAACTGTTGTGAGCAATGAGGCGGGCAAACTTTTCATTAATGCGGAAGATAAAAATGAAGTCGCTGTTGTTGATATTGCCGCGGCAAAAGTAATTGCGCATTGGGCATTGCCTGGCGATGGTCCCACAGGACTTGCGATTGATGTAAAAACAAAAAGACTATTTACAACCTGTGATAAGTTGCTGGTAATACTGGATACTGAAACAGGCAAAGTAATTGATAAAATTGCCATTGGTGGGGGTTGTGATGGTGCGGCGTTTGATCCTTCTTCAAAACTTATTTTTACTTCCAATGGGGAAGGAACGATGACAGTGATTAAGGAAGTGTCTGCCAATGAATTCAAAGTGCTGGAAACCGTTACAACAAAGCGGGGAGCCAGGACAATTACCCTGGACGAAAAAACACACAGGATCTTTTTGCCCACCGCAGATTACGAACCATTGGCGGCAGATGCTCCAAAAGGTACCAGGCCTAAAATGATTCCCGGGTCATTCCAGTTGCTGGTACTCGACAAGAAATAAATACTTAAAAATTTAATGGCTTCATGAGATCATTTTTTCCTTTACTTATCCTTTGTCTTTTTTCTTATCAAACATATGCTCAAACAACCAATACAGGAAAAATCTCCGGTAAAGTAACCGATGGTTTGCAAAAACCGGTTGAGTATGCTACCATTACCCTGAAGGATAAAACAGGCAAAACAGTTAATGGAACAGTAACCAATGCGAAAGGGGTTTTTGAAATGAAAGCTATTCCGGGTGGTATGTACACATTGCTGATTGATTTTATTGGCTTTACCACTTACCACTCGGATACAGTAAAAATTGATAACAGTGTAAACCAGGTTAACCTGAATACGATAACGTTGGTGTCTTCTAAACAAACCTTAAAAGAGGTAGTGGTAACCTCCAAAGCACCCATCATTGAAAACAAAATTGATAAGATCGTTTATAATGCCGCCAATGATATCACGGCGCAGGGAGGCGTTGCTATTGATGTATTGAAAAAAGTGCCGATGGTATCAGTGGACATTGATGGTAATGTAGAGTTGCAGGGTAGTACCAGTATCCGTTTTCTCATCAATGGAAAGCCATCCAGCATGTTTGGTAATAACCTTGCAGATGCATTGGCATCCATTCCTGCCAGCCAGATCAAAAGCATTGAAGCCATTACTACACCCGGTGCCAAATATGATGCGCAGGGAACCGGGGGCATCATCAATATCATCCTGAAAGATTCAAAAGTTCAGGGATACAATGGCAGTATTAATATTGGTGCCGGTACACGATTGGAAAATGCCTCCGTTAACCTCAATGTGCGGCACAATAACTTTGGTGTGAATGCTTTTTTCAGCGGTAATGCACAGCTTCGCTCTCATACACCCAATGAATACAGCAGACTTTCGGTTGATACAGCCGGCAAAAGAAATGTGATGTTACAGCAGAATGGCTATTCAGCATTTAAGCGCAATGGTTTTCAAACTGGGCTTGGGTTTGATTATGCGATCAACAAGAAAAATAATCTCTCCGGTTCTATCGGGTTTAACCATAATGAGAATGATGGATATGGCATCACCAACCAGCAGCAGCTCACAAAAGATTATGCCGGAACAAGTGTTGGTAATATCCTGTCAACCCGTAATTCTTTGAGTCATTCAGGTTCCAATAATTTTGATTGGCAGCTGAATTATAAAAAGAAGTTCAAAAAGGATGGACAGGAACTGGATATTCAATATAATTCAATAGCAGGCAATCCCAACTCTCATTACACACAGGATCAGACCTATGCAGGTCAGCCGCTGCCTTATACAGGTTCATTCAGTGATAACCCTGGCAAGGACAGGGAAACACAACTTGGGATTGATTATTCACATCCTGTAACTGAATCATTCTTAATTGAAACGGGGTTGAAAACTGTCTGGAATGATATCAACAGCACGGCAGATGTATTTACGCTTAATGCATCTACCAATACGTATGCAAAAGATCCTAAACAATCATACATGTTAAGTTATAGCCGGAAGATTTATGCAGGATACCTGTCAACCAATTTTGCGATTGGTAAGGTGCTGAACATTAAGGCAGGGTTCCGATTTGAGCATACAGATACAAAAATTGATTTTCCGGGAACCGCTATCCCGTCTTACAACAGTTATGTTCCATCTGTCATTTTCTCCCATAAGTTCAACAATGGTAATATGGTGAAGCTGGCGTACAGTCACAGGATCGAAAGACCGGATTACCGTGAGATCAATCCATTTCAGAACTTGTCGGATCCTTATAATATAACTACCGGTAACCCATTACTTAAGCCGGAGATCGGGGATAATTTTGAACTGGGCTTCAATCATTCGTTTGACAATGGTGGTAGTATTTATATATCAATTGCTTCGAGGTTCAATAATGATGATATTAAACCCTACACCGTTTATTACCCTACCTATAAAATAGGCGATTCTGTCTATACCAATGTTTCGGTAAGTACCCGTCTGAATATTGGTCTCGAAAACCGCACCGGGCTCAATATATCAGGTTCTATACCGGTTACCCGGCAATTGAACCTGCGAACCAATATCTTTTTATCGAACCGCCATATTGTAAACAAACTGGTATCCAACAATGTAACCAATGGTTTTGATGGACGTATCAACGTAAATGCGTCTTACCAGTTACCACATGATCTTGCCCTGGAAGGGTTTGTGAATTACAATTCTGCAGTAAATAATATTCAAGGAAAACAGCCGCAGTTTATCAGCTACACATTTGCCTTCAGGAAGTTCTTTTTGAATAAAAAAGCAAGCATCGGCTTTACAGCTACCAATCCATTCAGTCAATATATCCGGCAGGAAACAACGATCATCGCTGCCAATTACAGTTCTGTGAATATCAGGCAGGTGCCTTACCAGTCGTTCGGTATTTCATTAAGTTTTAAATTCGGTAAGCTCGAATTTAAAAAGAGCAAGGAGGAGGATAATAGTTTTTTAAACAACCCGCCATCCGGGGGCAATTAACCCTTATCTCTATTGGGTGCCCGTCAAATAATAATATAAAGCAACTGCATTGGGAGTATGTATGGGTAAAACCATTATTTTTATTCTCAAATAGCAAACATGAAATTATCAATTCTCCTCCTGTTGTGTATGATAGGCATTGCCGGTCACGCACAGACCTCTAAAGAACTTATCGGAAAATGGAAACTTGTGAAGCAAACCGGTGGTCCCACAAAGATGCCTGACAATGCCTTCCAGGTATTCAAAGAAGGTGGAGAGTTTACAGGCATAAACGGAACTAGCTCAAGGAAAGGCAAATGGATACTTTCTGAAGACAATAAGAAACTCACCATCAAGATCAGTATCATTTCTGTCAAGTTTACTGTGGACTACTTTGATGCAAAAAAAAGAATCATCAGCAGTGATAAAACAGGAACGCTGGAATATGAGAAAGTGGAAGAGTAAAAAATAATCATCAACTGCATGAGAAACCGCCCAGCCAATTACTGGACTCTTCAACCTATCCTGCTGGCCTGCTTTTTCATGTGCTTCTATTCTGTGGTATGTGCCAAAACACTTACCGACACAACTTCACAGCACCGGTCAAAAACAAAATATGCACTACCCTGGTATATACACCGTTTCAATATTGAAGCAGGCACTTTCTTTTCACTGAATAGTACGGATATCAAAGTGGGTACCGAGACACGCGGTACTGCTACGCTGATAGATTTTGAAAAAGACCTGGGATTCAAAACAAATACCCTGACCTTTTTGGCAAAAGCGCAATGGAGAATATCAAGAAGATCCCTGTTTGAATTAAAATATTATAACCTTGCCAGGTCATCGGGATACACTTTGAAAAAGGAACTTGATTTTGCCGATACTACTTTTCGCATCAATACTTCCGTTAGTTCATTTTTCAACACCCGGATCTTTGAATTCACCTATGGCTATTCGATCATAAGCCGCCCGCGTTATGAACTGGGTGTTAAGCTGGGCGTTCACCTGGTTTCTGCCAGGGTGGGAATAGCAACTGTTGACAATGTATTGAATGCTAGCTTCTCACGTACGTTTACAATGGTTAAGCCTTTACCCGATTTAGGTGTCTGGGGTGGCTATTCGCTCAATAAAAGATGGGCACTCCAGGGAAGTGGCGGCTATTTTTACGCGGATAAAGGAATCAAGAAAATAACTATCGCCCATATAAATATCTTTACTTACAATTTACTCCTTCATTACAAGGCAACGGAACACCTTCAGCTTTGTGCCGGGTATATGGGATACTTTGTAAAAATGAATGGGGTGATAGATGGAATAACCGGTTATTTGGATTGGGGCTATAGTGGTCCAACGCTGAAAGCCAGTTTTGTATTCGGAAAGAGTGGATTCTTAAAATAAGTTTATGAGAAAACATTATATACCTATTCTCCTGCGCAAGTTTGGCCTGGTGGCTTTACTGTTAATAGCATCTGCTTATTGCTCACTGGTTGCGCAGGAGGCAGGAAATATCCCTTCCGGAAAAAATGATTCTTTGGTACAGGCTGTGAGTAGGCATATACAAAAAATTGGAAGGGATGGTGTTACGAAAAGCAATGAAAAATACCTGCTGGGCAAAAATATCGCGCGACAAAGAGAAGTTATTAGTGCACTTAAAAAAATAGATGAACAACTCAAGGTATTTCTCAGGGAAGGGATCGATACTGCGGGATTGAATAATGTGTTGTCGGCAACCAGAACTTCTGTTGAAATAGTGAAAGATGGCATCATTACCAACAAAGGAAGTAACCAGACACAACGCAACCTGACTGTTTCTGCGGCTATTCTTTCAGAACTCTCGCAACAGGTTCGTCATGTAAAATCAGAAGTGGATGGGTATGCCTTAAAGCTTGGGCAATTCCAGAATAAATCAGATTCGCTTTTATCAGACAGTACACTCTTTAGTTTTGAGCCGGATTCGGCAGGCATTGCCGCTTATGCCAAGCGGATACAGGTGATCGCAAAAATATCCGGACCCATTGATAGTGTTTTAAAAAGATCTGTTACCAGTATTGAAGAGATACAGTATACGGTGGATGTGATTGCATTTGAGCTGGCTTCACTGGAAGAAGATATTGACCAGTACAGTGAGCGTGTTTCCGCAAAAGCTTTCTCCAAAGAATTTCCTTACCTGTTTGAAGAACCTATCCTATCCCGGCCTTTTAAGGATATTATTCAATTTTCAGCCATCAAAGAAATCATGGTACTGAGCTATTACACAAAGGATCATGTATTCCTCATTGTCATTATTGGATTGTTTATTCTTTTATCTTTTTATTTTATCCGTTCACTAAAACAACAGTTAGCCGCAGATAATAAGCTATCGCCTGAACATGATGGGCAATTAATATTACGCAAGCCGTTTTTATCTGCCGTATTTATTGTAACAACAGTTTTTCAATTTCTTTTTCCACAACCTCCCTTTGTTTTCAGTGCTTGTATATGGCTGATAGGTGCTGTTTGCGTATGCATTATTTTCTACGGATACATATCGCGTTTCTGGCTTCGCTTCTGGTTCACCAGCATTGGCTTTTTTATTGTAGCCTCCGCAGTTAATCTTCTTTTGCAGATATCACGCACCGAAAGGATCATAACATTACTGCTGGCTATTGCAGGCGTTTTGTATGCCGGTTTTATTCTTTACCGAGGGTACAAACTTGAGCGAAAGGAAAAAAGCATTGTTTACTTTATTATGTTTTTATTTGTCTGCGAACTGATTTCTGCAGCACTGAACATCAGTGGTCGGGTAAATTTATCAAAGACTTTCTTGATTGCCGGTTATGCAGGCGTGGTGATCGCTATTTTGTTTTTATGGGTTTTACGGCTGGGCAATGAAGGCATAGTACTTGCATTCGACAGTTATAAAAAACCGGAGCGCAGATCGTTTTTCATCAACTTTAATAAGGTTGGAAACGAGGTCCCGGGATTGCTGTATTTTTTACTGATAGTGGGATGGTTCTTTTTAGTGGGCAGGAATTTTTATGGGTTTAATAAGTTTTACCATCCGCTCACCTCATTCTTTTCTGCCGAAAGAAAGATCGGTAACTATTCTTTCACATTGATGGGTTCCCTTATATTTTTCTTTATCCTCGGCTGCTCAGTATTCATATCAAAACTGGTTTCTTTTTTTGCATCAGAGCCTGCTCCTGTTTACCTGGGAGATGGCAGTAAAAAGAAGATCAGTTCCGGCAGCTGGATCCTGCTGATAAGGATACTCATCATTTCAATAGGGGTCTTCCTCTCTTTTGCGGCAACGGGTATTTCTCTCGACAGGATAACCATCGTTTTCGGCGCATTGGGAGTGGGTATCGGGCTTGGATTACAGGAACTCTTCAATAACCTGGTTAGCGGAATTGTACTGTCTTTTGAGCGTCCCGTGCATGTGGGCGACCTCATTGAGCTGGATGGAAAAATGGGCACTATGAAATCCATTGGCTTCCGCAGCAGTATCATCACCTCTTCCGAAGGAGCCAGTATTGTGATACCGAATGGAGAACTGCTCAGTCACCGGTTGATCAACTGGAGCATGGGTAATCATTTAAAACAAAATTCAATTCTGTTGTCCGTTGCCATTGACACTGATCTTGACCAGGTAAAAACATTGCTGTCGGATATACTCAATGAAGATGAACGCATACTGACCCATCCCCCTGCCAAAGTGGTCTTTAAAGAGCTATTGCATGGTACGGTGGATCTGGAAATAGTTTTCTGGCCAAAACATATTTCAACCTCACAGCAGATCAGGAGTGACCTCATCAGCCGGATCAAAACAGTATTCTCTACCGAAGGGATTGTCATTCCTATACCGCAGGAAGAACTATATATCCGTTCGTTTCCGGATGCCGGGAAAGAGGGTAAAGAAGGAATGGAAGAACCAAAATAAACCGAGAGTAAAAAAATATTGAGTAAGAGAACATCCATCCTAAAAGTTACTATTGTTTTTTTTGCATGTCTATTATGCATGCAGGTAAAAGCATGGGTATACCCTGAGCACAGGTATCTTTCTTTTTTAGCTATTCAAAACCTCTCACCACAGTACAGAACAGAACTGGATAAGTTGTGGGCACAGGCGAGAACCGGTCATGAAGCAAGGTTAGCAGAAAAAATTATTCAATCGGCAAACGGTTCCCTGCAACTGGATTATGCATCCTGGGCAGGTATTTCAGGCGATCATAGCTGTTCGCCGTCAGATATGCTGAACACAGTTTTATATTCCAACTGGATCTTTCGCGTAGAGAAGGTCACAGCAACATTTGGAGAATCACTGGCAAAAGCAAAAACCAATGAACAGCGCGTGAATGCAACACATCTTTCGGATGTACGGTTATTAAAAGCTGATGACAGCTATGCCACCCGTGCCGGATCTAATAGTGTTCACTTTCTTCTTCCACGGTCTCTTGTAAGTATGTCGATGCAGGAATATTTTGCAGCCTGCACGGCATCCAATGCAGAACCCAATGCACTGTCAACCTATGCCTGGTTTCATACCAGCGCACTGGAGAAGGCATACCGGTACCACCACAAACAATTATCTGCCACTGAGAAAAATGAATTGCTTCTTGCATCACTGGCAGATGAAGCATTCGCAGTGCATTTTCTTCAGGATATATTTGCTGCGGGACATATTACCGGCTCATGGGGCAAGGCATCACAAAAGAAAGGAACGCATGATCATTATAATGAAGCAGGTCTGGAAATAGAGACATGGGAAGGAAAGCGGAGGATCGTAATGGGCGATTCTTACCTGAAAGAAGAAGAAGCGATCATTGTTTCAAAGATTGTGGCAGAAAGCCTGGAACAACTGATCAGCACTGCATACGGAAGGATTACACCCAATTCCCTTTCCACTCAAACGATGATATGGGGAACACCCAGTACCGTTGATGTTTGTAAATCAGCACATCTACCGGAAAAACAATATGATACTACTTTGTTGAATCATATTGTTTCACAAATGCCCATTCCCGGGTTGAAATCCGGACCGGGATCTATGCCTCGGGTGAATGCAGAGCTGGGTCCTTTTATCGGTGTTTCTGCTGCCTTGATAGGGCAAGGGATCAGTGGTGGCTTTGGAGCCAATCAAACGGAAACAGGTGGCATTGGAGGAATGGAAGCGAATTTCCGGATGGGTGTGGGGCTGGATGGTTTGCTGAACAGGTCAGGGGATGGTTTGATGTTCCTGCAGCTTGGCTGGAAACAGGAAGCTGCCTCCACAAATAATTTTTTCTATACAGGTGGGGTGGGCGGTGTGTCCAATTCACTTGCTTCTGCCATACCTGCCAGGGCCGCTTATAATGTACGTGTGCGGCTACCCTATTTCCTGATTCCCGGAGATCTTATTTTAGCGAGCCCCTTATACTTATTTGCACCGAAGCTTTACACACGTATGGCGGAGACTGCTGTAAATGGCGGTCTGTTGCGTCTTCAGTCTGGCATTGCTACCCGGATAGGGCGTTTTCAATTTGTGTTTGGGAGAGAAGTTGGGTTATCATTTTATGGATTGAGAACCCCAAGGGATTTTATTATCATTCCAACCGATGATGCTACCAAGACAACGGTAATAGAATACCGCTCCACAAAAATTGATCTCCCTTTCATCGAATACACACCCACACGCACTTTTTCCAATAACCAGACATCAACCTTGATGATTCAAATGAGTGTGGGCGCGGATATTCCTTACCGCGCAAAAAATCTGTTATCAGCAACTGATCCTGTTCCTGAATTAAAAAGTGTGGCTTATGTGGGGATCAGGGTGATCTTCAATTGGCGGAGATATTTGTAACCACATTCCTGTCTTATTAAGCGGTTCCATCTGACTGGTTTAAGAAAGCTGCGTCATCGGGTTGATGGTGGCAACATATAAAGCCGGCTGGTGGTATATATCGGCTTCGCGCGAAGGCTGGTAGGTCATCAGCACGTCTGCACCAATGCCACGGCAATAGGATAAATACCGTTCCGTCCTGTTTCCCGATACCGGAAGACAGGTGCATTCCACAGAAATATTACCCGCTGCTTTAAATCTTTTCAGTGTCTCTGTCAGAAAATAGAATTCAGTTGGGTTGTGTTTGACAGATTCATAGGTGGAAGAAACCAGGTGAATTTTCAGACCGAACTGACGGGCAATAGTCACCATGGCCTCTATACGTATTTCAGGAATAAAATCTGTTACGGTGATGATTACCTGCCGCCAGTCGGCTATTCGGTGGTTGCCAGGTTTGAGTGTGATGACCTGACCGCTAAAATGTGAAATGATATAAGCGGTAACAGATTTTTTCAGGTTATGCCATTTGGGAACGCGGATATCTTCTTTGATAATAATCATGTCTGTCTGCTGGGTCTTTGCATAGTGCAGGTACATCCTGGCCGGATCACCCCAGTCTACATCGAACGTTACAGGGGTGCCTGTCTGGCTTTCCAGTATTGTTTTCCATGTATTCAATAACGCAATTTTCTGGTTGGTTTTTTTATATAACCGTTGCCGCGATCTTTTGTTATAGAATATCCTTTGCAAAAATGGTTCTCTCGGCTCAATATGCAGCAGGTGAATGCCGGCGTGCTGGTGACCGGCAAATTCTGCTGCCTGCCGCGCAACGGCCAGGTATTCATCATCAAGCAATACCGGAACAAGAATGGATCTACGGGGTTGTTTCATAAAGACAGTATTGAAAATACTGATGCAAAATAGACCCCGTATATTGGTGCTTGATTAAAGCAATATTAGAATGGGATTAGAATCCTTTGGTCACATCTTTGATGTACTGCACTTTTAAATGATCATAAAACGAATGCCTGTCTATAAAATAAGCCGAGAGATTGGCAATCAAAGCAGCCAGCATCAGGTGGAAGATCACACTATGACCGTCCGTCATTTCAAGTACAAGTATCGCCGAGGTAAATGGAGACCTGGTGATGCCGGTTAAAAAGGCCACCATGCCAGCCAGCATCACAGTATTGGTATCGGGCCCAGACAGGTGTAGCCAACCACATAAAACAGAACCAACGGTTGCGCCGGTACTTAATGCCGGTGCAAATACCCCGCCCGCTGCGCCTGTAGTGAAGGAGGCAATGGATCCGGCTATGCGAAGAAAAGGTGTATACCAGCTAATGTGTTTATCTGCTGAGAATAATAAATGCGTCATCAACTCTTTTCCTGAATTGAGGCTGTTTACATTTGTGAGCAATGCCATCCCTGCTACGGCAAAGGCGCAAATAATAACATAGGCGTATACCTTCCACTGTTTTTTTAGTGTTGATTTCCACCGGAGCATTTTTAGAATCACTCTGCACATGGCAGCCGATAAAAAGCCACAGATCACAGCGGTGAGTATCACCATAAGAAAGTTGCTGATAGACAGTTGGCTTACCTGTGGGTACCCGAGGTACAGGTAGGGGCCGAGTAATGCCTGCGCGGTAAGACCGGCAATAATAACAGCAGAGAAGATGGCTGTTTTATAAAAGCTGATATGTGTGCGGGTCAGTTCTTCCATGGCAAATACAATACCCCCCAGTGGTGTGTTGAAAGCTGCCGCCAGCCCTGCTGCAGCACCTGTCATGATCATATTCCGCTTGGATACCTTGGGCCACCATTCGGGGAGCCATTTATTTATTTTCCTGAACACCGATCCTGCGATCTGGATAGTGGGACCTTCTCTACCAATAATTCCGCCACCAACAGCCATGATACAACTGGATAGTATTTTAACCAGTATCACCGGCAGATTCAGCAGCCTGTCGACCAGGTGATTTTCTTTGGGATTGGATAATTCGATAGAAGCCGTTACCTGTGGGATCCCACTTCCTTTTGCATAGGGCGCGAATCTTTGTACTAACCACACTGCCAGTATAAAGCAGAGTGGCGTTACCACGAACATCAGCCAGGGGGAAAGGTGATAAAAATAAGCCGCCCCTTTTTCAGCCGCCTGGAAAAAACGGGTATAGGCAACCGCAATAAATCCTGTTACCAGCGAAGCCAACCAGAAAGGCAGCGCCTGTAGCAGTATCTGCCTGATCTTTTCATTTTTGATCTTGTCAAAATATACTTTCGCTGTCCTTCGTATGATATTCTTCTTTTCCGTCATAAATATATTTCTCATGGCAAAGCTACCTTTTTGAAGCTGCCCGGCTGGTCATTCTCACTAAAACAGGGGAATTCTAATCAGATATTAATGTGGTACTTATTTCGCCTTTATACCGGGTATGTAGGTTTGTATTCATCAAGGTTTATTTTTCTCACGCTAAACAGAAACCATATGAAAGCCCGACTTTTTATTTTTGGATATGCGCTTTTTTTTGCAGGGGCTGCGTTTTCACAGTCCTCAGAGGAGGGGATCCATCAATATCGTTATGAACGATATAACAGCGCATCAACAACCTGGCAGCATATAATTGACAATACCCCCGGCGATATAAATGCCTGGTACTGGCTGATCCGCAGTTACCAGCAGGATAATCAGCCTGCGAAAGCAGAAGCTGCTTTTAACAGTATACCCGGTACATTGATGGAAAATCCGTATTTCCATATTATCCGGGGCAGACTAGCCCTGCAGAAAGGTGATACAGTGATGGCAGCAAATGAATGGGTGCAATCACTGGGAACATCGCGGAAGAAAGATCCTGCCATTCAACTGGCGATAGCGGAAGCGAATATCGAACTGGAAAAAGGCAATCTTCATTTCGCACTCAATATGCTTGACGAAGCTGCCAAAAGGGATGATAACAATGCTGCCATCTATATGGCACGGGGAGACGCTTACCGCAAACTTTATAATGCTTCAGAATCTTACCGCGCCTATGTGCGTGCAAGCGAGTTAAGGAAAAATGATCCTGTTGTTTATTATAAATTGGGAAAGATCTACCAGGCACAAAACAATCCTTCTTTATTCTTACCTTATTATGATAAAGCAATAGCAGCCGATCCCAATTTTGGTCCTGTTTATTACCAGCTGTATTTTGACAGTTATTATAAAGATGTAAATAAGGCGCTGGGTTACCTGGAGCAATATATTGCGCATACGGACCCCGATCCAAAGACCGATTATTTACTCACCGACCTATATTATGTTTCAAAAAAATATGACCGTTCCATTGCAGAAGCCCACAAGCTGATTGCCAGGGATGGCAAAAACAGTAAGCCGCGTTTGTACAAGCTACTGGCTTATAGCCAGGATGCGCTGGGAGATTCAGTAAATGCACTGGCAAATATGAAGATCTACCTGGAAAGAACGCCCGACACGAGTTACCTGTCTGAGGATTTTACACTGATGGCAAAATTATCCGCCAGGAATCAACTAAGTGAAGAGGCAATTGCATGGTATGAAAAAGCCTACCAAATGGAAAAAGATCCGGCAAAAAAGGCGGAGGTAGTCAGGAAGTTGATCGCTTACCACAAAAAGGATAAAAAGTATGACCAGCAGGCTTATTGGTTCGGACAATTGAATGCATTAAAAGTTCCGCTCAATAATGTTGATATTTTCAACTGGGGTGTAGCCAGTTATAACGCCAAAGAGTACCCGATGGCAGACAGCATCTTTGGTATGTATGCTGCCAAATATCCTGATCAGACTTTCGGTTATTACTGGAGGGCCAGGAGTAATGCAGCCATGGATACAGCGATGGAATCGGGCATTGCAATACCGCATTATGAGAGCCTGATAGCCGTGGCTGAAAAGGATACGCTCAATGCCAATAACCGTAAATGGCTGATACAGGCTTATGGATATATCGCAGCGTTTAAGGTAAACAAGGAAAAAATGTACAACGATGCTCTTGTGTATTATGATAAGATCCTCGCATTGGATCCTGCCAATGGCGATGCTGAAAAATACAAAGAGATGCTGGAAAAAATGATCGATTCAAAGAGTACGGCTGATAAAGCCGACAAAGCGGGTAATAATTAGTTTTTTCATAGTTGGTTTCCTATTTAGTAGTGGGCCGGGAGAGTGGTCTCCCGGCTATTTTATTCTGTTACCAAAACAGTTCTTTCGTAAAAATGGTAACTTGATCATCACCACAAACTGTTACCATGAAGAACCGGCTAATCGATATCTTTTCCCTGCATTTTGAAAAGGAAAAGTATGAGACTGTAATTGAAAATATAGATAATGGTGTAGCCTTTCGGGGTACCAATCTGTGGATACTGATCTTCGCCATTTTCGTGGCGTCATTAGGGCTGAATGTTAATTCAACAGCAGTGATTATTGGGGCCATGCTGATATCACCATTGATGGGGCCGATTATGGGTATTGGCTTAAGTTTAGGTATCAATGACACGGTACTATTGCGTAAATCCATTTCCAATTTTGCAGTAGCAACCGTTGTTGCCTTATCTACCTCAACCGTTTTCTTTCTCATCTCTCCATTAGGGGATGCACATTCAGAAATACTGGCCCGAACTTCTCCCACCATCTATGATGTATTGATTGCATTGGCGGGTGGGTTCGCAGGAATTATTGCAACATCCAGCAGGCAAAAAGGTAATGTGATTCCCGGGGTGGCTATTGCAACTGCACTGATGCCACCGTTATGTACAGCAGGTTATGGATTGGCAACATTACAGTTCAATTATTTTTTCGGTTCATTTTACCTGTTTGTTATTAATACAGTTTTTATCGCGCTGGCTACTTTGCTGATCGTTCGGTTACTTCGTTTCCCACATAAGCATTTGCGCGACAGTAAAACAGAAGTATTGGCTTCCCGCATTACCTGGCTGGTGGTGATCGTTACCCTGGTACCCAGTATATATTTTGGATACGATATGGTAAGACAGGACAGGTTTGAAAAGAAAGTGGCCAGGTTCATTACAGAAGAAGCCCATTTTACCAATGACTACCTGCTGAATAAAAAAGTTAATGCCAAAGCAAATACCATTTTACTGGTTTTTGGCGGAAAGGAAATATTACCGGAAGAAATTGAACAACTCAAGAGCCGTTTAAAATATTACGGACTTGAACAGGCAACGCTGGAAGTAAAACAGGGATTTGCTTATCTCGCGGATAATATTCATAACAATGATAAAACCGATCGCCTCTCAGGTGTGATCGCTGAAAAAGACAAAGAAGCTGCTTTGATACAGGGAATGCTGGATAGTATGGCCCTTGTAAGAAAAAATGGCGGTCAGCTATATGCAGAATTGAAGGTGCAATATCCGTTAATCAGATCCGCTGTTATAGAACCTTCGCTGGTACATATCAATGATAGTACTGCCAGGAAAACATATCTCGTCCTCCTCAACCTGCCGCAGGAGCTTTCCAGGAAAGAAAAAGAAAAACTGGAAAGCTGGCTGAAGGTGAGGATGGCCGAGCCTAATATCACTTTAATACTCAATCCATGATTACAGTTATTATACCGGCACTGAATGAAGAAACTACCATAGCAAAAGTGGTGAGCCTCGCAAAAAAAGCAGCGCATGTGAGCGAAGTGATTGTAGTGGATGATAAATCCATGGATAATACGATCGCGGAGGCAAGGGCTGCTGGCGCAACAGTTATTACCAGTACGATGCTGGGCAAAGGTGCGTCTATGAAAGATGGTATCCTGGTAGCGGCTAACGAACTGATCGCTTTCCTGGATGCCGATATCACTACGTATCCGGATAATGTGATCGCCCTACTGATTGAACCGCTTGTGAACGGTGATGCTGATTTTGTGAAAGCTTATTTTGCGAGGCAGGCAGGTCGTGTAACAGAACTTGTTGCCAAGCCTTTGCTCTCCGTGTTAAATCCTTCTTTCCCCGTTTTTCAGCAACCCTTAAGCGGCATGATCGCCGGAAAAAAAAGCTTCTTCCTGCAATGTGAATTTGAAGAAGGTTACGGGGTGGATATTGGGATACTGATGGATATGTACAGGCTGAAAGCAAGAATATCGGAGGTCAATATCGGCAAGATAGAAAACAGGATGCGCCCACTGGAAGAGTTGGGAAAAATGTCGCGCGAAGTGGCGCGCACCATCATTAAAAAATCTTCCGGTATGTCGCAGAACCTGGAAACGTTTGAAAATATCCAGGTGATCAGGGAGCAGATGGAATTTGCTATCCGTGAGGGACTTACCTCACTCAAAAAGATCGCTATATTCGACATGGACAATACCATTCTCAGGGCCAGTTTTATTCATACGGCTGCTGCTGAGTTTGGGTTTAAAGAGGCATTGGTCAATGTTGTTACTACCAACAATAATAATCCATTTGTGAGAACCAAGCTGATTGCACGCTTACTCAAAGGAAGAACCATTGCTGAGCTACTGGCAGTGGCAGATAAAATAGAGATCACACCGCATCTTCCGGAACTGTTGGCTGAATTAAAACAACAGGGTTATATTACCGGCATCATCAGTGATAGTTATGATTGTATCACCAATCATATCAAAAATAAATTTGGGTTTGATTTTACGATATCCAATGAACTGGAGTTCTCACAGAGTATCGTAACAGGAGAGGTGAAAATTCCATCCTTTTTTCTGTCGGATGAGAACAGCCAGTGCAAGCATGACCATTGTAAACTCAATGCATTGGTTAGTATCTGTGAAAAGTACAAGGTGGAACTAAAAAACACACTCGTGATCGGCGATGGTGAAAATGATATATGTTGCATCAGGAAAGCCGGGATCGGTGTTTCATTCTGTTCTACCAACAGCTTTGTGGACCCGGTAGCGGATTTTGTGATTAAACAACCTGATTTTGGTTTGCTGATACCTTTGCTGAACTGATATCTATTTTGAGTGCCAAAGAAATCAATGCGACTTATGCATATACTGATCGTGGAAGATGAAAAGAAAATAGCCGATTCAATTAAAAAAGGATTGGAAGAAACAGGCTATGAGGTAAGGGTGGCGTATGATGGCAGTATTGGTGAAAAATTGTTTCAGCAACAGCCATTCGATCTGGTTATTCTGGATATTAACCTTCCTGGTATCAACGGCATTGAGCTTTGTACAAGGATCCGCCAAACAAATAAGGCCGTACCCGTATTAATGCTTACCACATTTGGTTCCGTAACCGATAAGGTGGAGGGGTTTGATGCAGGGGCAGATGATTACATGGTCAAGCCTTTTTCCTTTGCCGAACTGATCGTCAGGATCCGGGCATTGCTAAAAAGAAGTTCAGCGGAAAATATGCCTGTGGGTAATGTGCTGCGTTTTGCCGACCTGGAAATGAATATGGATTCAAAAGAGGTTAACCGCGGTGGGAAACGCATTACACTCACCGCCAAAGAATTTCAGTTGCTCGAATACCTGATGCGCAATAAGAAAAGAGTATTGAGCAGGGCCGACATCGGTGAAAAAGTATGGAACATAGATTTTGATACCAACACCAATACCATTGAAGTGTATATCAATTACCTGCGAAAAAAAATAGACCGCGATTTCCCCGTAAAGCTCATCCACACACAGGTTGGTTTTGGGTATGTACTCAAAGAATCGGATAACTGATGAAGGTCCGTTATAAGATAACAGCTGCCTTTGTGCTACTGACAGGCATACTGCTGGCAGCGATCTGTGGTATGATCTATTTTATCACTGCCGATCAGCAAAAAAATGATTTTTACCAGCGTTTACATAATCGTGCATTAACTGTTACCGCACTGCTTTCACGCTTACCGGCCAATGGTTACCAGATGCTTTCCAAACTGGACAGCTCAACCACCAGCCTGCTGGTAGCAGAAAATATCCAGGTCTATGATCAGGCAGGGCAGGTACTCTACCGGTTTTCACGAATGGGAGAAGAGAATGTAACATACGATCAGAAGATACTGCAGGAAGCACACGAAAAAGGATATGCCCGGGTAACAGTTAATGACAGGAGAATTGTGGCTGTTTATTTTCATCAATCCACAACCCCCATCCTGGTAGTAACTTCAGCCTTTGATGAGAACGGGAGGAAAAACCTGCACAAGCTGTTGCAGAGTTTATTGATCGCATTTTTTACAGGAACTGCACTGTCGTTTTTAACCGGCTGGCTTTTCAGCCGCCAGCTCCTGATACCGGTTGAAAAGATCGCCAGTACCGTAAGCATCATCACAGCAAATAATATCGAGCGGAGGTTGGCGGAGCCGGTCATAGATGATGAATGGAAGAAGCTGGCAGTTACTTTTAATAACCTCTTGAAAAGACTGCAGGATTCATTCGAGATCCAGGGTCGTTTTATTTCCAATGCATCACACGAGTTATCTACTCCATTAACAGCGGTCAGCAACCAGATAGATGTGATCCTGCAAAAGGACAGAACAAAAGCCGAGTACCTGTCGGTTCTCCAGTCTGTGCAGGCGGATGTTGAACAGATGAGCGCACTTACCCAGCAACTGCTTAACCTGGCAAGAACTGCCAGGGGAGGCTCCCTGCAGACAGAACCTGTGCGGGTAGATGAGATCCTGATGGAGATCCCATCCTTATTAAAAAAGATATCTACTGATTATAACGCGCTGGTTTTTTTTGATGAATTGCCGGAAGATGAAAGTCTTTCAACCGTCAATGGTAATTATGAATTGCTCCTCTCTGCTTTCCGCAATATCGCAGAGAATGGATGCAAGTATGCACCCGATCATACGGTTAATATTTCTCTTTCATTTGTTGGCAACCGTATTGTTGTGCTCTTCAATAACCACTATACATTTTTTAATGATGATGACCTGCAGACCATGTTCCAGCCTTTTCAGCGGGGAAGCAATGCAGGTAAAGCTCCCGGGCATGGTTTAGGGCTGTCATTAACGCGCCGTATCATACTGCTGCATAAAGGAGAGATCAAGGCAGAAATGCTGGATCAAAATAAACTACTCATATCTGTTATTCTGCCTTCCTCATTCTAATGTAATTCTAATCTGGTGCTTATGCGGTACCAATGGTGAGCGTGTTACTTTGTAATCAGCAACAGGTAACACTTTCAATACCAGCCTATGAATCCCTATATCAATACACCGCAAATGAACAATGTGATCAACAATATTCTTGTTCCTGTTGAACTTACTTCGGCTTATCTGCCCGTTATCAGGCAGGCAGCTGAACTTGCCAAACAACACGGTGCGCGCATACACCTGCTGCATATGGCAGATATCAGTAGCTACCGGCAACGTAGTTTTCCCTGGCTGGTTTCCCCGGATAATTTTCAGCAGGCAGTAAAAGGCAGAAGCGCATTGCTGGATACCTGGAAGAGATGGCTGGAAACCGAATACAGGATCAAAGTAACGGCAACAGTGGATTGGGACAAATGGGACAGGGGAATTATCCGCAATGCAAAAGCGGTCAATGCCGATCTTGTTGTATTGCAGGCTGATAAAAACAAAAGGCGTTGGTACCAGTTCTGGCAGACACCCGTGGAGAACATCATAGAAAAAAGCCCCTGCCAGGTGATGACTTTTTTTTCTGATAAAAAGACGATTGCAGAATGGAAACATATCGTGATACCGGTAACAGACTTTGTTCCGGAAGCACGCATAAGTACCATTCTTGCGATCGCACAATTGTTCAGCTTCAAGATCCACCTGGTAACTGTCTCAGACGGTGGGGTGGAAGATCACTCAAAAGAATATTTTTTCCTCACCGAAGCCCTCAAAAGGCTCAAGCCCGCTGTTGATGTAAAGGTGGAATGCCGTGTTCTTGCATTCGGAAGCAGCGTGGTAGCCAGTTTTATGGGATATGCAAGGCAGGTGGGAGCCGATATACTAATGACCAATATGTCGGTGGTTGATCCTCAGCGGCGCAGCGTTGAGGAAATGAATTTGTTTACTGATTATTAGTTGAAGCACATTATTAGTGTTCTGATTTAGCAAACTTGTTTGTAATTTTAGTTTTATCCCCCTCCACTAAGACGGAATAAATCTTCGTGAAGCGCGAATAATGTTGTATATCATATAAGACGACCAAACTCGCATTAAAATATCAAATACAATTAAATATCCTGAAAGAGAAACCTCTAATCGACGTAATGGGTTTATATAAATGAAGTATTTCTCAAAAGCTTCCTTGAAGCCAGACAAAGGGTCTGAAAAAGAAATATGTAGCGTTTCAAATCCACCAAGTAGTATTGCTAAGTTCAATAGAATAAGATGTCCGATAAGCAGCGAAACCAATGGCTTAATAAAACTCTGTCCAAACGAGCTAAATATGCTACTCCAATTTAATATTAATTTGTCCCAGAAAACGTTTTTCCACGGATAAGACCAATTAAGCGTTTTATAATGAAACTTCATTTCTTCAGCATAAAACTGGTTTGAAAGTATTTTATCACTATGTTTTTCCATTGAGATTTTAAGCTGTCTATATGCTTCTTTTATTAAGAAATCTTCCCTTGGAGATATCTTACGTCCTTGCTCAACTGATTTAGTAAAATCTGAATATCCGGGTCCAAATAAAGCTCTTACATTACTATCCCACCGACATCCAAGAAAAAGTGTGTTTACAAGAAAGCTATCAATTATAATCAACTCCTTATAAGACGAAAAATTAGCTCTATAAAACTCGGCGCCATCCAAGTTTGAATTAATTATTTGAAAATAGCGCTTATCACCTTGTGGATTTTTCGGCTCAATTCCATAAAAGTTTAATTCACCTTCATTTTTGAATTTAACTATAGAAATAGTATCGCATTTAATTTTGGAAAAATTAAATATTTTGTCCTTATTCGTGCCACTCAAATGAATGCTGCCTATGTTTTTATTACTAATCGAAATATTTCCTAATTCTCCAGGGTTACTGAAAATGGTTAAGCTCCCAATGTTATCATCTGCTACATAATTTCCAATATTTAATTCGGTAAATGTACCTCCGCCAATCCAAATGTTGTTGAGATCGTAACCCGATAAACTTATTTTGTCGTGAGAGCCACTTTGTAAATGTATTTCTGGTGAGTGCATTGATTTAAAGCAGAGTTCCTTTTCAAATTTATTATCCATAAGAAATATACCTTTCGCAAAATAGCAATTTTCAAATGTTATAAAATTGTGGCAGGTAACATGCGAAATAAAACCGAGTTTAGTAGTACTAAAAAAACAGTCTTTAAAAGTGAGTCTATAGAATGACTCTATGTTATGAGGGAGTATTGAATATTCATCTTCAAAAACTAAGTTTTCCAAGTAGATTGTTCGCTCATCCCCAGAATACTTCAAAGTGTCTTGATGCGGATGGGTTATCATTTCTGTTAACGCATTCATATTATACTTGGGAGTCGGCTGCATTGAGGCGAGTACATCTTCATACATTTTAGTGAATTTTGGTGTGAATACACAAACTAGATTTGCAATACAGATCCAACGACTCTTGTATGCGTTATTTCATTAAGCCTGCGGCAATGGAATATTTAAATTCTGCAATAGGCTTTCCCCAGTAAGCGAGCCATCCAAATACCAAATAATATTTTGTATAATCTTTTTCTGTTCACTTTCTGGCTCAAAGTGGATAAAATATTTAGCTTCTCCTAAATCCCAGCCAGTCATTTTTGTACCAGACATTTTGAGATTACTTAGATCTACGTATCCTTTTGCTATTTGGATCAACTTTTCCCTCTCGGCTGAATGATATAATTCAATCAAGTGGAACAATTCAAGTAGCCTTCCATTTTCTTTGCTTTCAAACAAACCCTTATGTTGCTCAATAATTTTTTTGGCTACCTCAATATCTTTTGCAAAATATAAGCACTCAGCGGTATTCAAAATAGTAGAATTATCGTTTGGATTTGTTTTATTAGCTAATAGATAAACATCAACTGCATCCTTCAGTTGATTTAGCCGGCAAAGTACCCTTCCCTTTAAATTTAGCATAGAAATGTCATTGCCCGAAATGTCTAGTGCAGCGTTAGAAAATTCTAATGCGGAAGCAAGGTTTCCATCTTTTAAAAGAGTGCCTGCTCTTTCTTTTAATTCAATAAATTTTATTTTTCTACTTTGTTCTTCATTTTCCTTTATAATTCCTTTAAGATCTTCTTCAAATTTCTTTTTATCCTTTTCCAGTTCATCTGATTTTAATTTAAACTGTCCTTGAATATCTCTTAAACTACTTAATTCCTTTTCATATTCTCTTTTGATAGAGCTAATATCTCTAATTCCCAAATAACCTAAAATTCCAATTACTCCTAAAACTATCGTAATTAACAGGTTTATGCGTTCATAATTATTGCTGTAAGTTTCTTTAAGTAAATCTTTTTCTAACTTGTAGTTTTGCTCATTATTCTCTATCCGTTTTAATTTAAATTCTAAATCTTCAAGACGGCGATTAAATAAAGAATCGGCCGGGAAAACCGATGTTACAATGAATAAAGAAAAAAATAAAAAGATTGTTTTCTGCACTTTTAAAGATTTAAATTGATATTAGTAAATATACTAATTCATTGCAGTATTTTAAAGCATTTCATGATAGATAAAGGTTAGCCAGATCTCAGAACCCAATAAAAAAAGACCCCCGAAGGAGTCTTAAAGCGTGGAGAGTATCGGGGTCGAACCGACGACCTCTTGCATGCCATGCAAGCGCTCTAGCCAACTGAGCTAACCCCCCCTTTGACCATCGTAGCTTTAAGCAAGATGGTTGGTGGACTGCAAATGTATAGGCTGATAAGCTGATAGCAAAATTTTAGTTCAGACAGCTTAAAGACCCCAAAACAGACCCCTCACACCCCTCATTCCTTCATGGTTAATAGATACCATGTTATTCTATTTTACACGATTAATATACAGTTCACCCACATTTCACCCACAAATTTGTGGGTGAAATGTGGGTGAACTGTGGGTGAAGTGTGGGTGAACTATAGTTTTGAAGCGATCAAAGTCACTCTTTAATAGAGCCACTACGAAATGAGAGGGGGGCTGTGATGACGAAAATGATGAGGTATACCCTGCGCTGTTACCATCATCTGAACCTTCACTCCATAAAAATAGCGGCGCATGCTACTTTGTTTTCCCCGCCATTGTGCCCTTCACCAGTTTACAGTGGCTGATCCGAATGTTATCACAAACCGCAACAATGGACCTTGCTACAAAAATATTTCTACCCGCTACTTTAACCGATCTGATCATCCACTCACAGGATAAAATCACCCCATTTACCGAAAACCCATTGCCTCCCATCTCCAAAACCGCCTATATTGCCCATATATTCAATAAACATCATTTCAAATGAGCAATCCATCGGGCGACCCAATACTACATGTAGACGGTCTTAATATTTTTTATGGAGATTTCCAGGCGGTTAAGAACGTGGGGTTTGATGTGAAAGGCGGTGAGATCTTTGGACTGCTCGGGCCCAATGGTGCGGGTAAAACAAGTACCCTCAGTGCCGTGGAAGGGCTGTTGATACCACAATCCGGTAACATTACTGTTGCGGGGTATAGTATTAAGGACAAACCTTTGTATGCAAGGGCAAACCTGGGTGTGCAGTTACAGTCCACCAGTTTTCAGCCCGAGTTACCGGTAGCAGATATCATCCGTTTGTTTGCGGGGATACATGGGGTTGATATGCCGAAAGAAAAGCTGGAAAGTATTCTTGCCAATATTAAACTGGAAGATGCTACCAAGAAAAAGTTCAATCAACTATCTGGTGGACAGCAGCAACGTGTATCGCTGGCCATTGCTCTATTGCATAATCCACCATTGGTATTGCTGGATGAACCCACAACAGGACTCGACCCTCAATCGCGCAGGCAACTATGGGAGCGGATGGAAGAGATGCGTTCGGGTGGACATGGCATATTACTCACCACACATTCGATGGAAGAAGCCGAGTCAGTCTGCGATCGCGTAGCCATCATCGATCATGGAAAAGTAATTACGGTCGATACTCCGCAGGGTCTCATCGATAAACATCGCAATGACCCTGATGTGATACAAGCCTCGAGAAGAGGAAAGATCACACTGGAAGATGTATTCATCGGTCTCACAGGAAAAACTATCCGTTCTTAAAAACATATTATGCAAACGATCATACCTTCTTCAACAGATGCCTTGAAATCTTTATTGCGTGCTGATTTTACCACACAGTGGAAAAACCGCCGCGCACTCATCATGTTATTACTTGTACCCGTGATCATCCTTATTTCATGGAAAGGATTGGTGGCAAAGCTGGGCGGTGCATTTGTACTCTCTACCTGTATTACCATCGGTCTCAATGCCATCGGTCTGATGGGGTATGCCAACTCCGTTGCGCGCGACCGTGATAAAGGTGTGTTTCAAAGATTGCGGGTGGCGCCGGTTCCAACCTGGTCCATCATGATCAGCCGGTTGAGTGTGCAGCTTACCATGATCATCATTGTAACATTACTTGTATTTATTGCCGGTTTTTATTTTGATCAGATCACGATCCCTTTTACGGGTTATGCATTAGGATTTTTGGCAGCGATCCTGGGTGGTGCCGTTTATTTATCCATCGGGCAAACCATTGTGGGTCTCGTTAAAAATCCCGAAACCGTAAATGTTACCAGCAGGCTCGTGTACTTTCTGTTCATCATGATAGGAATGTTTGGCGAACTGGGAATGTTGGGTGATGGAATAAAGGAGGCTGTAAAATGGTCACCCTACGGAACAGTGAATCGTATTGTATCCGGCGGCCTGAAGCCTGATACATGGACCTCACAAACAACACTTGCCTTATTGGTAACGGCAGGATATACAGTGGTCTTCGCATCGCTGGGTATAAAATTCTTTAAGTGGAGTTCGAGATAAAGCATGTTCCATAGGAACATTTCGTTGGTAGCCCCGTAGAAATGCTTTAGATTTAAAGCACTAAAACGATTGCTATGCCGGCAGACTCAACCAGCCTCAACAACAAAGCCAAAATACAAAACACGTTTGATGCCATCGTAGTTGGATCCGGCATCAGTGGGGGATGGGCCGCCAAAGAGCTCACAGAAAAAGGATTAAAAGTTCTCATGCTCGAAAGGGGACGCGACTACCAGCATGTGAAAGATTATAAATATGCTTCCAAAGATCCCTGGGAATTTGAATATCGCGGACGTACTACCGCAAAGCAAAAAAAAGACTATCCCGTTCTTCATCGCGGTTGGGCAGCTTCCGAAGCTGTCATGGATTCATGGACCAACGAAATCGATTCTCCTTACACAGAAGTAAAACCTTTCACCTGGTGGCGCAGCTATCAGTTAGGCGGACGCTCTATTTTATGGGGCCGCCAGAGTTACCGTTGGAGTGATCTTGATTTTGAAGCCAATGCCAAAGAAGGCGTAGGCACCGATTGGCCCATCCGCTATAAAGACCTGGCACCCTGGTACGAATATGCCGAAAAATTTGCAGGCATCAGTGGTTCCATGGAAGGCTTATCACATTTGCCCGATGGACATTTTCTTCCACCCATGGATCTTAACTGTGTTGAAAAAGATGTAGCCGCAAGGATCAAGTCACAGTATAAAGGTGCCCGTCATTTATTTATCGGCCGCGTGGCCAATCTTACAGCACCGATACCAGACCGCACCCAGTGCCAGTTCCGTAACCGTTGCTGGGAGGGTTGCCCTTTCGGTGGATACTTCAGCACACAATCTTCTACCTTACCCGCCGCCATGAAAACCGGCAATCTCACCGTAAGACCTTTCTCCATCGTTACAAAACTCATTTACGATAAAGACACCAAAAAAGCAAAAGGTGTTGAAGTACTCGATGCAGAAACCAACCAGACCTATGAATACTTTTCAAAGATCGTTTTTGTAAACGCCTCAGCATTAAACTCAACATGGATTCTATTTAATACAGCAACAGATATATGGCCCGGTGGTTTAGGAAGCAGCAGCGATCAGTTGGGACATAACGTAATGGATCATCATTACAACTTAGGTGGATCCGGTGTGGTAGATGGATATGAAGACAAATACTATTCCGGCAGACGCGCCAACGGATTTTATATCCCGCGCTTTGCCAATGTGGGTGATGACAAAAGAGATTTTCTACGCGGCTATGGCTACCAGGGCGCTGCCAGCAGAAACGGCTGGAGCCGACAGGTGGCAGAGATGAGTATCGGCGGCAACTTCAAAGATGCCCTCACAGAACCCGGCGGCTGGACAATAGGCGCCACCGGCTTTGGCGAGATCTTACCTTACCACGAAAACAAAATCACCCTCGATAAACATGTAAAAGATAAATGGGGCCTCCCCGTATTATCCATGGACTGCGAATTAAAAGATAACGAACTGAAAATGCGCAAAGCCATTGTTGCCGATATCAGGGATATGCTCGAAGCTTCCGGTGTTAAAAAAATAAACACCTGGGACAATGGTCATGCAATTGGCCACGGCATCCATGAAATGGGCACAGCCCGCATGGGCAAAGATCCCAAGAGCTCCGTACTCAACGCCAATAACCAAGTGTGGGATGCAAAAAATGTTTTTGTAACCGATGGTGCAGCCATGGCTTCTTCCGCCTGCCAGAACCCTTCGCTCACCTATATGGCGCTAACCGCACGTGCAGCAAATTTTGCAGTAAACGAATTAAAAAAACGAAACATCTAACCATTTCCTAGTCCCATCGGGACGAAACGTTTGTAGCCCCCATAGGGGCGATATGTTGCTCTTCGAACATCATTGTGTACGCCATCTTGTTATGTGTCGCCCCTAGCGGGGCTCTCATTTTGTTATTCGTGTTTTTTATACAAACGTGTCGCCCCGCTGGGGCTGTGGATTGATAATGACCCATGTGGGGGTCTACAAACGTTTTGTCCCGATGGGACTTGAGCGAATGAACAATGAATAAAGCTGTGTTAATTGGTGGCAGTCTTTTTATCGCGGTAGAAGATCATCAATCCGATTGCTCCGGCGGTTACGCATACGTCGGCAAAATTGAAAATACCTGTGCGCACATTATTGAAACCGATATTCATGAAGTCTGTAACATGCCTGTTGAATAAGATTCGTTCGATCACATTTCCTAAGCCGCCTGATATTAATAGTGCGAAGGAGAAAACTTTCATGACACTCATTTCTTTCGAATGCCTGATTACATAGCCGGCGAGAAATAACAGGAATGCCAGTGGAAGCAAACAAAGCAATATGAAGCCTGCAACCTTTGGCAGGTCATCGCCTAAACTCATGGCTGCGCCGGTGTTTTCAATGTAGGAGAGCCTGATCGTATTATGTAAATACGAGATGGTGGGCTTATTCATGAGATGCTCCTTAGCGAGATCTTTGGTTACGCGATCGCAGCTGATGAAGGCCAATGAGGTTGTGCAGAAGAGTAATATTTTTAAAGATGCTTTCATAGTTATTTTTTTTTTGCCACTGAAGCACTGAAGCACTGAATTTTTCTGTGCTTCAGTGGCATATCTTTAAACTCCCACCGAGTCAAACACTGTTACCTTCTTCCAAAGATGCTTACACGTATCCACAAAATGCAAATGGATTGGATCCACCTGGTATGCATCCTGCGCTTCTTTGGTTGGAAAGATCGCCAGCCATGAGAACTGGTAACTGGTTTCGATCACATCGCGGTTGGTAGATGCGGGTACGCCTATGTGAAACTGTTGTATGGAGGGCACTTTGCTTAATGCCTGTAAGCCTGCCAGCAGTGCCGCATGATCTTCTTTGCTTTCGGGTTTGTCGAGCCAGAAATAGACATGATGGATAAACAAGTCCTGTGATAACATAATAGCACTATTTTTTATTGGGTAATGCAAATGCGATATAACTGTCGCCCGATCGTTTGCCTAATTTACCACCTCCGCAGGCAATAACAATATATTGTTTCCCATCTTTTTCATAAACTGATGGTGTGGCAAAACCCGAGGCAGGCAAGTCGAACTCCCAGAGTAGCTTGCCGGTTCTTTTATTGAAAGCGCGGAACTTCTGGTCGCTGGTGGCAGCTATAAATAATAAGCCTCCGGCAGTAACGGCAGAGCCGCCATAGTTCTCTGTTCCGGAATGAATGCCTTTGGCTTTTAAGTCGGGGTAATCGCCGAGTGTAACTTTCCATTCGGTTTTACCGGTATGTAAGTTAACGGCGCTCAGGGTTCCCCAGGGAGTATCAACAGCAGGGTAGCCTTCTTTGGTCAGGAACTTGTGATAGCCTGTACCTCCATACGGTAAGCTGAAATAGGGATCCTCTTTTTTCTGTGGTGCTACAAATGCAGTTTGCTGTTTTGTTTTAATATCAAGTACGTAGGATGCCAAAGCTTCTTTTTCATTATTGGTTAGTTGCTTAAATGCGGGCATCATTCTTCTTCCGGCACTTACGATGTCTTTGAACTGAACTTCGTTGTATTTTTTCTGAAGGTTGATAAGGGTGGGGTTATTGCCAGAACCCTGTCTTTCCGCACCGTGACAAGCCATGCAGGTATTGGTATATATGCGTTTGCCCGCATCTATATTTTTTTCAACAGTTGTTATCGGTGTTTTTTTATTTACCTCTACCATGGTGAGTATCCACGCCATCTCACTGGCATTGATATACAGTATACCTGTTGACGGATCGAACGATGGGCCGCCCCATTCAGCCCCTCCATCAAAACCGGGAAAGATGACGGTGCCTTGTTTTGAAGGCGGCGTAAACATATTATCATGTTTAGTTGCGGCCCATCTTTTTTTAATATCCTGGTACGATGAATCAGGTATTACATGATTCAGCTCTTTCTCTGTAAGTAGTTGCCGTACAAAAGGTTTGGGAAAAGAAGGGATGGGTTGCGTGGGCCATGGGTGTTCTCCCAATAATTCGGTTTCGCCGGGAACTTTTGTTTCTGTTACCGGGTAAACGGGTTGCCCGGTTTTTCTATCGAGAAGAAAGATAAATCCTGATTTGGTTACCTGTGCAACAGCTTCTATTTTTTTGCCATCTTTTGTAATGTTTACGAGTACGGGTGCTGTGGGCAGATCTCTGTCCCATATATCATGGTGTACGGTTTGAAAATGCCAGGCTCTTTTTCCGGTTGCTGCATCTAATGCGAGTACGCTGTTGGCAAACAGGTTGGCGCCAATTCTTTTACCGCCATAAAAATCAAAACTGGCAGATCCTGTTGGCGCAAATACAATGCCTTTTTCTTCGTCCATGCTGAAGCCTGCCCATGCATTGGCACCGCCCATATGTTTGTAAGTCTCCTTATCCTCCCAGCTATCAAACCCTTCTTCACCCGGCTGCGGTATGGTATGAAAGATCCATCTTAGTTTGCCTGTATGCACATCATACGCTCTTATATGACCTGGCGCTGCTGCTGCATCTTCAGCCACCCGAGTTCCGATAATGATGAGGTCCTTATAAATGATGCCGGGTGTTGTAGAGGCAACGTATAGATCTTTTACATCCCTATTTAGATCATTGTGCAGATCGAGTTTGCCGCTGTCGGCGAAGGATAGAATGGGTTTTCCTGTTGCGGCATCAATGCAATACAAAGAAGAGCCTGCCGAATAAAATATACGTTGGTCTTTGTTATCACTGTACCAGGTTACTCCACGGCAAACATTCATGGAAAAATAACCACGACCCTTATTTGTTTGCGATGTATCCACAGGATCGAATACCCAATGCGGTTTACCAGTGGCGGCATCAACAGCAAATAGTTTCAGTTTTGGTGAAACGCCGTATAGGATGCCATTCACAATGATCGGGTTTACCTGTATCTGTGTGTGTGCTGCAGAATCGCCGGTATGGTATTCCCAGGCGGGTTGCAGTTGATCTACATTAGAAGTGTCTACCTGCGCTAGTGAAGAATAATGGTTGTTTGCTTTGTTGCCGCCATACACCTGCCATTCTTGATCTCTTGTGTTACAAGAGAAAAAAACAATAGCTAATAAATATGGCAGTAATCTACGCATGCTATATATTTTTCTCTGCGGTTTCCTCTGCGTCACCTCTGCGCCTCTGCGGTGAAAAAAAATCTCCGATGAAAAGCATACCCGCTATTAACACAGTCTTTTCCTTCACCGCAGAGGCGCGGAGAACGCAGAGGTATCGCAGAGTTTTATATAATCTTCTCAATGATCTTTCCGTCAGACTTTTTCTTCAGGATCAGTTTTTTTGTCCCAAAATGTGTCATCTCTTCTTTGATCAGATAATGATCCGCATCAAACTCTACTAAATGACTCTCTTTCGATAAACCTGTTTGTCCTCTCCAGATATCCAGCTTAACCGGTTCCCATATTTTACTCTTCGCAGACCGGTAAGCCGCATCAAGGATACAGTTCACCACATATCCATCATAAAATGTTTCTTTCGGATCTTCTCCTCTTTCCATTGCATCAAACATATCCATGAACATATGGTTATACCCCAGTTCATTCAACTCATCACCCACCGGAAACAGCCAGCCGGTATTGCTTTCAGCCTTTTCTGCAATATAGTCGCCGCCTTTGCCGGTGGTGAACATATCAAAGCCTGTGCGTAAAAAACTGTTGATCCAGATCGTGCCTTCTGTTCCCATCACTTCATCGCGCAGATCCAGACCACCGCGGAATGTCCAGCTTACTTCAAACTGACCAATAGCGCCGTTCTCATATTTCACAAGACCAATGGCATGATCCTCTGCATCAATCGGCTTCACCTGTGTATCGGCCCAGCACATCACTTCAACGGGTTTAATGTCTTTACCAATATAACTGCGCGTGATCTCAACACAATGACAGCCGAGGTCGAGAATACAACCGCCACCTGCCTGTTCAATATCCCAGAACCAATCGCTGTGCGGGCCAGGGTGTGTTTCCCTCGACTTCGCCCATAAGATCCTGCCGAGCGCTCCTTCTTTTACGCTCTGGTTGGCCTTGATGAATTTGGGTGTGTAAACAAGATCCTCGAGATAACCATTAAAGATGCCGGCTTCTTCTACTGCCAGTAACATTCTTTTAGCCTCTTCTGCATTACGGCCCAAAGGCTTGGTGGTCATCACTGCTTTCTTATGTTTACAGCAAAGCATAACTGCCGCTTCATGTAAGTTGTTGGGTAAAGCGATACACACGATATCTACATCGGGGTGTGCAATGGCTTCTTCCATGATGGTGGTCCAGTGGTTACACTTGTAATCTTCTGCGAATTTTTTTGCGCTTTCTTCCCGGCGCGAATAGATACTCACAACTTTGTCGCGGCTTCTGTAGCCTTGTAATGAGTCTGCGTAAAAGCGGCCGATGAATCCCGAGCCGAGCATGGCAATGCGTTTCATAGAAATTTAATTAGAGAGTTTAGTACTTGTATTTTTTTCTTTGAAGAAGACAATAAAATAGATAAGCACACCTAAAGCTATATAAGCGGGTACATACCAGATGTTTTGCCAGTTATGGGTTTCACCGGTTTGGTTTTTATCAACGATATAACCGGAGAACCAGGTGCCGATGAACATACCAACGCCGTAAGTAGCAAAGGTGAACAAGCCTTGGGCAGCATTTTTAATTTTCTCTCCTGCTTTTTTCTCGGTGTACATATAGCCTGTTACAAAAAAGAAATCATAGCAGATGCCATGCAGAATGATGCCGGCATACAACATCCAGCTGCCCGCTTCCGCATTACCATACGCGAAGCAGATGTAACGTAGAATCCAGGCGGTCATTCCCATCAGCAGCATTTTCTTTACGCCAATGCGGTTGAATAAGAAAGGGATGGCGAGGATGAATACGGCTTCAGATACCTGGCCCAGCGTCATTTTACTGGCGGCATTCTCAAAATGTATTTCATTCAGGAACGGGTTGGCGAATCCATAATAAAAAGATAATGGGATACAAACCAGTATGGCTGCAATAAAAAAGATGAGATAAGGTTTCTCTTTAAATAAAACGAACGCCTCTGTGCCCAATGCCTTTGATGCATCTGCTGTTTGCGCTTTGGGAGGCGTATTCGGCAAAACGAAACTTAATAAGCCCAGCCCCAACGAAACGGTTGCTGCCATATAAAAAGTAGACGATGTTTTTTCAATGCCTAATTGCCCGATCAGTACACCGGCCACTATCCACCCCAATGTTCCGAATACACGGATCCAGGGAAACTGCTTGCCCGGATCGGTCATTTGTGAGAATGCCACGCTGTTGCTTAATGCAATGGTTGGCATATATAATAACGAATAAGAAAGTATTACCCAGTAGAATGTACTGCTGTTCTCTATTTTAGTGGCAAGGAAAAGTAATAAAGCTCCCACCAAATGCAGGATACCCATAATCTTTTGTGCAGCAAAAAAACGATCCGCGATCAACCCTACAAAGAAGGGGGAGATCATGGTGGCAATTGCTAAGGCGCTGTAAGTGGCGCCTATTTCGAGTCCTGTTGCATGTAAGTGGTCCACCATATAGGTTCCCATGGTCACGTACCACGCTCCCCAGATAAAGTATTCAAAGAACATCATGGAAGCCAGTAATGAGCCTGTAGTTGTTTTCATGCGGCAGTTGTATTTTGGTTTTCTTTCGTTAGATTTAACCTCTAGATTAAGGCTTTCCAATTTAGCTAATATATAAATACTTAGTTCAAATCTGCCGTATGAAAAAAATAAGTTCGTTACTTGGCTTTAGCCTATTGGTTTTTTTAGTATCTGCCTTCATTCTTCACAAACCTTCCAAACGGATCCTGGTCTTTTCAAAAACACGCGGCTTTCATCATACGTCTATTCCTGCCGGTGTTGCTGCCGTTCAGAAATTAGGGCTTGAGAATGATTTTGCCGTAGATACCACTACCGACTCTTCTTATTTCACCAAAAAGATCTTGAAACGGTATGATGCGGTTGTTTTTATGAGCACCACCGGTAATATTTTGAATGACGAAGAACAGTCCGCATTTGAAAAGTATATTCAGAAGGGCGGCGGTTTTGTTGGCGTACATGCAGCAACAGATACCGAGTACGATTGGCCCTGGTATAATAAATTAGTAGGCGCTTATTTCAAGAGCCACCCCAAGCAGCAGGATGCTGTATTAAATGTTGTAGACAATACGCATATCTCTACCAAACATTTACCATCCACCTGGAAACGCTGGGATGAATGGTACAATTTCAAAAGCATTCAACCCGATCTCCATGTTTTAATTACCATCGATGAGAAAAGTTATACCGGCGGAGCAAATGGAGATACACACCCGATGGCCTGGTACCATGATTTTGATGGTGGACGCGCTTTCTATACCGAGTTCGGCCACACCGATGAATCGTTCAAAGACCCTTTATTCCTCCAGCATCTATTAGGTGGTATCCAATACGCAATGAATAAATAATTTAGCCTCCCATTGCTCAGGTTTTAAGACCTGGGCAATATTTATTAAAAATCAATGAGTATTATTAAAAATATTTTGGCCCTTTCGGTGGTTGTTTTTTTTGTTGCCTGCAATGATGGCAATGCCCCCGATGCTGCAGCCACATCAACAACGGATACCACTGCCTGGGCTTTGCTGGGTTTTGAAAAAGCCGATAGCGTTAATCCTGTGCTTACGCCGGGTATGTCTTTATTCAATGATCCTATCTGGAAAAAGCAGGTGGCGTGGGAAGAGAAAGATGTATTCAATCCTGCTATTGTTGTGCGGAATAATAAAATATATATGCTTTACCGCGCGCAGGATAAGATCGGTTTGCCGGGAGGTACCTCACGCATCGGGTTAGCGGAAAGTAAAGATGGGCTCCATTTCACAAGACAGGCCGCCCCTGTTTTCTTCCCTGATAATGATGCCTATAAAAAATACGAATGGCAGGGAGGATGCGAAGATCCGCGTATTGTGGAAGATTCAACGGGCGTTTATTATATGACCTACACTGCTTATGATGGCAAGGTGGCACGTTTACTGGTGGCTACCTCAAAAGATCTTCAGCACTGGACAAAATACGGACCTGTGTTTGCCGATGCAATGAATGGAAAGTACCTTGATAAATGGTCAAAATCGGGAAGCATTGTTTCTACCTATGATAATGGAAAGATCGTTGCTACTAAGATCAATGGTAAGTACTGGATGTATTGGGGTGACCAATATATATGGGCAGCCACTTCGGATGATCTGATACACTGGAGTCCCGTTGAAATGGCAGCGGGTGAAAAAGCTCCGTTGGTTCTGCGGGGTGAAGGAAAAAATATGCCTTCTTTAAAAATAGTGGTCACAACAAGAAATGGCAAGTTTGATAGTGATCTTGTGGAGTCGGGTCCGCCGGCGATGATCACAGATGCGGGGATTGTGTTATTGTATAATGGGCGGAATATTAAATCGATTGGTGACACCAGTTTAGCGGAAGGAACTTATGCAGCGGGACAGGTGTTGATCGATAAGAATGATCCTACAAAAGTGATTAAGCGTTTGCAGAATAATTTTATGGCACCGGATAAACCTTATGAGATTAAGGGACAGGTGAACCGTGTTTGTTTTATCGAGGGGATGGCGAACTTTAATGATAAATGGTTCCTCTATTATGGAACAGCGGACTCGCGAATTGCAGTAGCGGTTAAAAAATAAAATCATTGCCCCCATTGCATTGCCTCAGGTTTAAACCTGAGGCAATGCAATGGGGGCAATAAGATTATTTGAGGGGTTTCTGCAATACCATCACATCGTTCATGATGAATGTACTGCCGCCATCTGTAACAATATTATAAACTTTCTGAACACCGCCGGCCTGTTCAGTCCGCGCCCAAACGATATACTTCTGGTAGATGCCTGTTACCTTATCCGCACAAAGAATTTCATCACCTTCTACTACCTCACCAATTTTCTTCTCACCTGTTTTTGTAAATACAGGATGGTTAGGTGTAGCAGTTATCTCTTTATAGCCAAGACTGATTTCTTTGCCTATTGAAGTATTCACTTCCTTCGCAGAAAGCAACAACAACTTAGTGATCGCGTAATTTTTTTCATCATGCGCTACCAGTTCTTTTACTTCAACGGTACTAGAAACTTTGGTAGCCGGATCAACTGTAATGATATGATCTCCCTGTTTTACCTCGCTAAGTGTTTTGTGACTACCATCTGCCATCGAAACCTGCACAGTGCCCGGAAAGCAGATATCAGAGCCATATGTACCCGCTTCTTTGCTGAGATCCTTGCCTGCATTGGCTGATTTGTATAACTGGAAACCCAGTTCTTTTGATAATATATAAGACAGCTTGAGTACAAAATTGGGTTCCACTTTATCGATGGCGTGAATGTCTTCGAAATACTTTTCCCATACTTTAGGTGCTGCTTTAAAATCGGGGAGACAGGCTTTGTAGAGTTTTCCTTTTTCAGTTGTATAAAAGACCATCATGCCCAGATCCTGCATACCTTCTTTTAATACAAGTTTATAGAGATCGATCCTTTTTTTGTTCCCATCATCACCGGTAATGAAATAAGGTTTTCTTCCTTCATAACGGTCGAGTACATAGGTGTTCTCGATCTTCACATAGGTATCATTATCCAGGTCTTTTACGGTAAATGTTTTTGCTTTCTCATACTCTTCCATCGAAAGGATATGCGGAGTTTGTGCGTAGATACTTACTGATATCATACTTATCAGGGATACCAATAGCGTTCTTTTCATGTATAGCAATTATGGTTATAAAAACTAAGATAACTCCTTAAATGCTTCAGCAAATGCCTGCATTTCATCCATTCTTCCAACACTCACCCTGCACCAGTTCTTACCAGCAAACTTCCATGGACGAACACCCACTCCTCGTTTGTTCATTTCCTGAACAAACTGCATACTGTCTATTTTAACCGGGAAGATCACAAAGTTGGTAGCGGAAGGAACATACATGTATCCTTCTTTCTTCAATACTTCATACAGGAAGTTCTTAGACACCATTGTTTTTTCCAATGCACCTTTCAGAAATTCAGTGTCGCCATAACTTGCCAATGCTGCCTGTATTGAGGTGGATGAAATGGCCATGGCACCTTCCGTAAATACAGACAGTTTTTTGATCATATCCGGTTGTGCAACAATATATCCAACACGTAACCCTGCAAAGCCATGTAGCTTTGAGAATGTACGTGCCACAATAATGTTCTTACCAGACTTGATGGTACTGATCATGCTGTTAGCCTTTGGATCATCGAGGTAATCTATATAAGCCTCATCGATGAATACGGTGATCTTGCTGGAAACACGGTCAACAAAAGCTTTCAGTTTTTCAATATCTAAAACGGTAGCGGTTGGATTGTTCGGATTGCAGATATATACAAGCGATGTGTTGGCATCGATCGCTTTTTCCATAGCATCGAGGTCAAGTTTATAATCAGCAGTCAGCGGCACTTTTACCCATTTAGTACCGATACGTGCTGCTTTTGCGGGCAGATCATCATAGCTTGGGTCGCCGGTAACAATATTGCTTCCCGGTGTTTTGCTGAAGTAGAACGCTGCAGCCGATAACAGCCCTGATGAACCGGCAGACAATAATATATTATCACTTTTCAATCCTTCATGCTCAGCTATTTTGTCGGAAAGCAGCCTTGCATCCATAAATGGATACTGGTAACTTTTGGCGACAGCATTTTCAATGGCCAGTTTTGCTTTAGGTGATGGTCCGAAAGGATTTTCGTTGGCATTCAACCTGGCTTTCATTTCAACGGGAGCACTTAAGATAGCGCTCTCGTCTGTGATGATGCCGTCCAACTCAGGATAACAAACATTGGGAGCAGGCCGTGCTGCCACTTCATTAAATAAACCGGAAACCAGCGGTAAGCCACCCGCCATCAGCATTCCGGCTTTGAGTAATTTGCGGCGATCCATTGTACTTGCCATAGTTGTTGAGTTTTTATGTTAGGTGATTGTGAGGTTTGCTTATTTTGTTAACTGTTCATCGCTCTTGCATGCACATCATTCACTACGCTTCTGGCCGATTCAAACGCGCCTGCCATCCATGCATTTAAATAGGTCATGTGTTCACCGGCAAAGTATACCTGTTTGTCGGGTTGCAATAATGCCTTGTAAACGGTTTGTCTTTCTTCATTCGAATACAGTGCCCATCCGCCCATGCTATACTTTGTTTTGTGCCAGCTCACAGAAAATGACTGCTCAAATTCTGTTTTGTATTGCGGGTGGATCAAACTTCCTTTGGTAAGCGCCAGCTCTTCGCGTTGGGTGAAATTCAGTTCACCGGTGCGTTTGGCTTTATCATTAAAATTATAGTAACCCACTAAAATTCCTTTCTGGCTCAGGTAATCATAAGAAGGGTAGAAGATCTGTGAAAGCTGATTATTGGTATGTGTGATACCACCATAGATCTGTTCATCCTCTTCCCAAAAGCGGCGCTTGAACTGGAGCCCGATTTTGCCGGTGTTGATGTAAGTGATATAATCGATTGCGCGACTCACATCCGAAGAAAAATTATGTTCTATATTACTTAACACGGGTAACGGGATGGTACAGATGCAATAATCACCCGTAACCGTTTGGACGCCTTCTTTATTCTTATAGGTAATGGTTACAGCACCGGGAACATTTTTGATGGAGGTGACTTCGGCATTGAAATGAATATGCTTGTCTACTTCTCTTTCCAATGCTTTGGCGATGGTGTCCATTCCGCCGATGGCCTGGAACATACTCATCTGCAATTCATATGTGTACTCAGCAACATTATAAAAATCAGGATCCATGAGACCGGAGCTTAAGATATCACTTAAGCGGTGCGGATCGGCAATGCTGCCGGCTTTGGTGCCGGCGCCCGGAGATTCTTTGTAGCCGCGGCGGGAGAGGCCCTTGTATAATTTATTGGTTTCAAGACCACCTTCTGCTTTCAGGTATTCGATTATTTTTTCGCCATCCTCTTTGGTCATAGCGGCATCGAGTTGTTTATTGTCGATGGCTTTGGCCAGCATCTCGCACATATAACCTCGCACATCATTATGGATTTCTCTTGCACGGATCTTTTTATTGGATAGGGCACCCTTGCCTTCACTATAATAATAGGCGGCTTCGTTTACATTATTATAAACCTGTATCGGAACCTTTAATTCTTTGCAGTAGTGAAGCGTGAGCTCATGGTGATGCGGAATACGGGAAGGACCTGCATTGTAATAAAGACCATCATCAAAACCTGCTTTTTGTTGACCACCTGTTTCTGTGTTGGTTGAATTTTTGCGAACACTCCAGCATCGGCCACCAGAACGCTCGCGGGCTTCGAGGATGGTGCATTGATAGCCCTGCTTCATTAATTCGTAGGCGGCGGTCATACCGGCGAGACCGGCGCCAAGTATGATAATATGCTTACCTTTATTATCGCCTTCCAGTTTCAGGGGATTAACGGGTGCGCTTCTCAGCATACCCATCGCCAGCATGGCAGGATAGGTTCCCCCGGCCAACATACCCGTGCGGGATAAAAATTGTCTTCTCGATAGATTCGGCACCTGAATAATTATATTAAAAATTAATACATTTAAAGAAAGTTAGATTTATTTTGGTGAATAATGAAATTTGGATCGGTTTATTTATTTAAAATTGTATTAGTCTACTATATTAATAGATATATTATTCATTTTTGTTGCATTGAAATAATTATAATATAAAGTATTTTGCCACAGAGGCACTGAAACACAAAGGGTATTCTCTGTGTTTCAGTGCCTCTGTGGCAAAAGAAAAGGTATTTTTACACCATGCTACCTCCCCGTTTACTCGACTCGCTCGAAGGTGTAAAAGGATTTGACCGGAATTTGTTTGAAGCGGCCCATAAACCCGGCAGGCAGGTAACTTCTATCCGTTTAAACCCATTTAAATCTTTTCCCGGCAACCCCGATTGGGAAACTGAAAAAGTAAGCTGGTGTCCCCAGGGTCTTTATCTTGCTGAGCGTCCATCCTTTACGCTTGATCCTGTATTTCATGCAGGGGCCTATTATGTGCAGGAAGCCAGCAGTATGTTTCTCTGGCATGTATTATCTCAGACAGTGGACAAGGATAGTAACTGTAAAGTGCTGGATCTATGTGCCGCACCCGGTGGTAAGAGTACTTTACTGGCTTCTTATTTTACCAATGGACTTGTTGTTTCCAATGAAGTGATCAAGCCGCGCGCCAATGTACTGGTAGAGAACCTCACCAAATGGGGAACCCACCAGGTAGTGGTGACCAATAATGACCCTTCCCATTTTCAATCATTGCCCGGTTATTTTGATGTGATGGTAGTAGATGCCCCCTGCAGCGGCAGTGGTTTGTTCAGAAAAGATCCTGCTGCCATTGATGAGTGGAGTGAAGATAATGTGCAACTCTGCAGCCAGCGCCAGCAACGGATCCTGGCTGATGCATTACCTGCATTAAAAGAGAATGGCGTGCTGATATATGCTACCTGTTCTTATTCCCCTGCAGAAGATGAAAGCATCGGCGACTGGTTATTAACCGATATGGAAATGGAAAGTGTTCGCCTGGATGTTCCGCCTGAATGGGGTATTACTGAAACCACTTCTTCTGTTAAGCATGCCTATGGCTATCGCTTCTATCCCGATAAAACAAAGGGCGAGGGTTTTTTTATTTCAGCATTTATCAAAAGATCTTCTACAGCATATACGCGTTTAAAAGAGCAGGCATTACCCCATCCATCAAAACCTGAATCGGCACAGATAGCCAACTTCATCCCCCTTCCGGATGGGTATACTTTATTTAAACAATCCGATTCGATCAGAACGATCCGCAACGAATGGTTCAACAGCCTTCAGCAACTGGCTGCCTGCCTCTATATAAAGAAGGCAGGCACGGAGATTGGTGCCATCAAAGGGAAAGATGTGATCCCTTCCCATGAGTTGGCGATGAGCCTGTTGCCATTAAATGGTTTTCCTTTTATCGATGTAACCAAAGAAGAGGCATTACAATACCTACGCAGAAAAGATCTCATGCTTAATGCCCCTACCGGCTGGAGCCTCATCCGTTATGAAAATATTGCCCTCGGCTGGGTAAAAGTATTACCCAACCGCCTCAACAATTACTACCCCCCCGAATGGCGCATCTTAAAATAAAAAAGCCCCATCGGGGCAACACGTTTGTAGACAACAAAATCGGATTAATAAAATTCAAGAACCCCGTAGGGGTGATACCCGGTATACCCGGACATTAAAAATTTCATGAACCGCTACGTGTCACCCCTAACGGGGTTTATGGATCTTTTTTTGATTTTGGGTGTCTACAAACGTTTTGCCCCGATGGGGCTTTTTTTAGATGGTGGGAGGTTTAACGAAATGAATTAATGGCGAAAGCGGCAAAAGATTATTTTTACGCGTTGTAATTTAGAATGATATGAAGTTTTTGAACACCTTAGTTGCGTTGCTGATTACCATAACTGTTTCTTCACAGGAGAAACTGGAGATACAAGGCAAGATGCCCGATCTGTATGTAGATCATACTGTGGGGGTTAATGAAACCCTGCAAACTGCAGGCACCCGCTTTGGTGTTACCCCTGCAAAACTGGCCGCTTACAATAGTCTCGATCCCAATGCGCCGCTCGCCAAAAAAAGCAAGCTGCGCATACCACTTACCAAAGAAAATTTTCTACAGGTGAAACTGGATAACGCTTTGCCGGTCTATCATATCGTTGGCAAAGGAGATAACCTTTACCGGATCAGCGTGAATTATAATAAGATCGGAACAGCCTTGCTGAAAGAATGGAACAACCTTAGTTCAGATATTGTGAAGAATGGACAATCTGTGATTGTTGGTTTTATCAATGTGCATTCCACAAAACCTGCGCCTTCCTCTGAAGTGATTGCCGATTTGCCTGTCATAACGCCTGATAAAAAGAAAGCAGTAAAACCTGTTGAGAAGCCACCTGTTAAAACGGATACACCTGCGGCGAAGGAAGAAAAACCGGTTATTACCGAAACAAAAAAAGAAGCCGGGTATTCGCCCAAAGATGGTGATGAAGGTTATTTTGCTGCTGCCTATACTACGCAAAACAAGGACCAGTTAAAACAATTCCGTTCAGGAGATGCTGCTGTTTTTAAAACGGTGAGTGGCTGGACCGACCGGAAATATTATATCCTCATCAACGATGCTCCCGTTGGAACGATCGTGAGGATCACCAGTGCCGGTAAAAATATATGTGCAAAAGTTTTGGGCGCTTTGCAGGAAACAAAAGGGAGCAATGGGTTGTTATTAAGAATGAGTAATGCCGCCGCTGCTGCGCTGGGGATTACTGATGCTAAATTTGCTGTGAGTATTACTTACTTTGAATAGTGTTTTATGAAAAAGACCTTACTTTTTATTACCTGTTTTGTGGCTTTTGCCAGTCAATTTGTTTTTGCGCAACAACCACCTTTGCCTCCTGTAGAGTTTGAAAAAAAGGTACAGGCGATACAACCGCAGTTGCTTGATGTGCGAACAGCGGGTGAGTACCAACAATCCCATATGGCCAATGCATTACAGGCCGATTGGAATAATCCACAACAATTTGCTGACCGCATCCAGTACCTCGATAAATCGAAACCTGTATTTGTGTATTGTGCCGCTGGTGGAAGAAGTGCCCAGGCTGCAAAATACCTGCGCGACAAAGGATTTAAAGTAGAGGATCTGCAAGGTGGATTTGCCTCATGGAAAATGGAAGGGAAGGCTGTTGTTACCGGTATCCATAAAGCACAGTTGACCATGGGTTCTTATAAAGATTTTATTGCATCATCGCCGGTAACGCTGGTAGATATTGGTGCAGAATGGTGCCCGCCATGTGTAAAGATGGAGCCTACGCTGAATAGTCTCCAAAAAGATGCTTCCTTACATTTCAAGCTGTTAAAAGTGGATGGTGGAAATGATATTGATGTGATGAAAGAAATGAAGGTGGAAGCCATTCCTACTTTTATCATCTATAAAAAGGGGAAAGAAGTCTGGAGAAAGCAGGGTGTGGTCAGTGCAGAAGAGTTAAAAGAAAAGTTACTTCAGTAAAGTATATCCTCTTAAAAAATCTTCCACCAACATTCTTTTCTTTCCTTCCAGCTGGAGATCAAGCACGTGAATGTATCCGTCTTCACAGGCGTATTTGAGATACGTTTTACCATCCGATAATACTTTGCCTGGTGAATATGCGTGAGCTGCATACTCTTTTTTGCTCCTGTATATTTTTAATATTTTTTCATCCAGCACAGCCAATGCACCCGGAAAAGGAGAGAGGCCGCGTATCATGTTATGGAGCTTATCTGCTTTATTGTTCCAGTTGATCCTTGCTGTTTCTGTAAATATTTTCGGGGCGTGTTTTAATTCCAAATCTGCAGTCATGGTAGACTGCTCTATCTCGTGGAGTGAATGGTTGGCCAGCCCCTTTACTGTGTCAACCAATAGTGCGGCGCCGATCTCTTTCATCCGGTCATGTACTTCGCCGGTTGTTTCATCTTCACCGATCGGGAATTTTTTTTGCAGCAATATTCCACCGGTATCAATCTCATGCTTGAGTCGGAATGTAGTTACCCCGGTTTCTTTTTCGCCATTGATAACGGCCCAGTGAATGGGGGCGGCTCCCCGGTATTGCGGCAACAAAGATCCATGCAGGTTTACGGTACCCATGGGCGGCATGTTCCATACCACCTCCGGCAACATCCTGAAAGCAACAACGATCTGCAGATCCGCCTGTAAGGAGCGGAGTTCTTCTATAAAGCCAGGCGCTTTCAGCTTTTCGGGCTGGAGAATGTTCAGTCCCTTTTCAGCCGCATACTTCTTTACCGCACTTTCCGTGAGTTTCATACCCCTGCCGGCCGGTTTATCCGGGGCGGTTACTACGCCCACTATATTAAACCCTGTTTTGACCAGCGCATCCAGCGATGCCACGGCAAAATCGGGGGTTCCCATGAAAATGATGTTCATGGCGCAAACTTAACTAGAAATATGCCCCTTTTGCTGATTTTAGACCGTACTTTTGGAGCCGGAAAAAAATGAAGGCTTTCCGTAATTATTTCAATTACAAAATATAAACATGGCACAAGTAAAAAAAGGTGATACTGTAAAAGTGCATTATCATGGCAAATTAACTGACGGTACCACATTTGATTCTTCAGAAGGACGCGAGCCGTTGGAGTTTGAAGTAGGTGGTGGTATGGTGATACCTGGTTTTGATTCAGGTGTTACAGGAATGACTGTAGGTGAAAAGAAAACAGTAGTGATCCCGGCTGAAGAAGCGTATGGACCTAAACAGGAAGATATGATTATGGAATTTCCGAAAGAGCGTTTCCCTGAGGACCTGGTTCCAGAAGCAGGTATGCAACTGAATATGAGCAACGGATCCGGTCAGAATTTCCCGGTGGTGATCATAGAAGTGAAAGATGAAATAGTAGTGCTTGATGCCAATCATCCGCTGGCAGGTGAGGACCTTACGTTTGATCTTGAACTGGTAGAGATCGCTGGTAGCAAGCCTTTGATCATTATGCCATAAATGTTATTTAGGGGTAAGGGGTAAGGGATAAGTGGTAAGTGTTTTGCCTTACCCCTTATCCCTTACCCCTATTTTTATCTCCCCTTTCTCGGCATCCACCATCCCAACCATATACCGGTTACACCCCAGCACATTAATATTTCTATCAGGTAGGCTTTGATATCAAAGATGTCATACCAAAGCGCAGCACTGTAAGGAATATTAATATACACAGCGAGACCTATGAACAGGGTAGTTGAAAATACATTGACAAATGTGGGCTTTGCAAACTTGCCGGTGATCCAGCAAACAAGGAATATCATCAGGATGGTGAACACAAGTCCCTTGGCCATGTTCATCATCATTTTATTCATGTCGTTGTTATAACTTTTATGATATTGGATGGAGGCCCAGGGTTTGCCAAGATTCGCCTCCGCTTTTTTCATCATTTCATCACTGGATGCAGTGGATGGGGCAGAGGGTAAAAGATAGCCTCCTTCTTTCGGGAGTGAGCTGTTCAAGACACTCATAATGGTGTCCTGGCTCGCTGTATAATCCTGCGCGGGTTGGTGCAGGTTTAAAACGGTCCACGATAATGTTTGACAGGCAAAGAATAACAGGCCACCAACAATGGCGCCAATGAGGGGTTTTTTCATGTAAGCAAGTTTAGTGGAAAGTAAAATAGGGAAGAGTTCTTGTATTTGCAAGCGTCTCTTTGCAAAGGGGGCAAAGAATTTCTGTATGCTTATCTTGCATCAAAAGTAACCATATGCTCCAGGGATATAAGTTCACTGCCTCAGAAAGATTCATGCGCTATGTTCAGATTGATACGCAAAGCGATCCCCAGAGTTCTTCATTTCCGAGCTCGGAAAAACAAAAAGATCTTTCTAAAATTTTAGCTGCAGAGTTGAAGAGCCTGGGACTAACAGATGCGCATACAGATGAATATGGATATGTATATGCCACCATCCCCTCCAACACATCAAAACAGGTTCCTGTGATTTGTTTTTGCGCGCATGTAGATACTGCCCCGGATTGCAGCGGAACAAATGTTAAACCTATACTTCATACAAATTACCAGGGACAGGATATTGTATTACCCGATGATCCTGCGCAAGTCATCACCACAAAAGAATATCCTTACCTGCAGGAGCATATCGGAAAAGATATCATTACAGCCAGCGGCCTTACACTGTTAGGGGCAGATGATAAAGCAGGCGTATCTATTATCATGGACCTTGCGAATTACCTGATGAGCGCCACGGATATTATACATGGTGATATAAAGATATTATTTACCCCCGATGAAGAAGTAGGTCACGGCACTGCTAAACTGGATCTGAAAAAATTAGGGGCTGATCTTGCGTATACATTGGATGGTGGTGAGTTAGGCACATTTGAAGATGAAACCTTTAGCGCGGATGGAGTTACTATTACGATCAACGGTGTGATATCACATCCAGGTTATGCGAAAGATAAAATGGTGAATGCATTGAAGATCGCGGGTGCAATATTGTCTGCATTGCCACAGGAAGGATGGTCGCCCGAGACCACGAATGGGAAGCAGGGTTTTATTCACCCGCTGCGGATGGATGGCCTCGCAGAAAAAGCAACCCTTGAATTTTTAATCCGTGATTTCGATACAGCAGAGTTAGCTGTGCATGAAGAAAAATTAAAAAAAATAACTGAAGATGTTCTTGCCCAATACCCCAAAGCAACCATGCATTTTGAAGTTGAAGAACAGTACCGGAACATGAAAGAAGTGCTGGATAATCATCCTAAGATCACGGCTTATGCAGAAGAGGCATACAAAAGAGCGGGTCTCACAGTGATCAAAGAACCCATTCGCGGTGGAACAGACGGCAGCCGCTTAAGTTTTATGGGATTACCCTGCCCCAATATCTTTACCGGTATGCAGGCGATACACAGCAAACACGAATGGATAGGAGTTCGCGATATGGAAAAGGCGGTAGAGGTATTGGTAGAGTTGGTGCAGGTCTGGGAGCAAAAGTCATAAGCCATATGTAATATTTCATCCTTAAACTCGACTTATTACCTAACTTACCTAAAAATTAACCATATGAACTTCTTCCTGCAATACTGGTGGATATTGGTGGTACTCTTCATCATTTTCAGCGGTTTAGTCACCGTAAACCAGGGTTCCATTGCCGTTATCACGCTATTCGGCAAATACCGCCGCATCCTAAGACCGGGTTTAAATTTCAAGGTTCCCATACTGGAGCAGGTATTTAAAACTGTGAGTATCCAAAACAGGTCGGTTGAACTGGAGTTCCAGGCGGTAACGCTTGACCAGGCCAATGTGTACTTTAAAAGTATGCTCCTTTATTCGGTGATCAACCAGGATGAAGAGTCGATCAAGAATGTAGCGTTCAAATTTATCAGCGATAAAGATCTTATGCAGGCCCTGATACGCACAGTGGAAGGAAGCATCCGCGGGTTTGTAGCTACAAAAAGACAGGCTGAGATCTTATTATTAAGAAGAGAGATCGTTGAGTTCGTAAAAGAGCAGATCGATATTTCACTGGAAGGATGGGGTTATCACCTGCAGGACCTGCAGATCAATGATATCACGTTCGACCAGTTGATCATGGAGAGTATGAGCAGAGTTGTTGCGAGTAATAACCTGAAAGCAGCCGCCGAAAATGAAGGACAGGCTTTACTCATCACCAAAACAAAAGCGGCAGAAGCAGAAGGTAATGCCATCAAAATATCAGCCAACGCAGAAAAAGAAGCCGCACGTTTGCGTGGTCAGGGTGTGGCGCTCTTCCGTGAAGAAGTGGCCAAAGGAATGAGCCAGGCGGCTGAGCAAATGAAGCAAGCCAATCTCGACACCAACGTGATCTTATTCAGTATGTGGACAGAAGCGATCAAGAACTTTGCAGAGATAGGCAAGGGTAATGTGATCTTTCTGGATGGTAGTCCGGAGGGGATGGAGAATAATATGCGGCAGATTATGGCAATGGTGAAGTTGAAGGAGATGAAATAGATTGTTTTTTTGCCACAGAAGCACTGAAGCACAGATTTTTTTTTCAGTGCTTCAGTGCTTCTGTGGCAATTGATTTATATGGCAGTTTTCTTAAAGAACAACACTTTAATCATATCCGCCGTTATCACATAGAGTACCAGTATTCCAACAATGATACCGAGTAATGCAACCGGCGGAACAACAAATCCTAATTCCTTCGCGAAAGGTGTGAAAGGCAATAATACTGTGACCACTAATCCAAGAAGGCTCAAGGCAATCAGCAATTTACCCGGCACACTCTTCAGCAACGACTTATGCGTTCGCACCACAAAAAGTATCAGCAATTCTGTACAGATCGATTCAATGAACCAGCCGGTATGAAACATATCAGCATCAGCTTTGAATAATTTGTATAAAGCAAAGAAGGTTAGGTAGTCGAAAACAGAACTGTGTAATCCGAATACGATCATAAAATTCTTCAGCTGTTTGAGGTTCCATTTTTGCGGAACCATTAGTTGGTCCTCATCCACATTATCCGAAGCAACGGCCATGTAAGGAAAGTCGGTTAAGAAATTCGTCATCAATATCTGCTGCGGTAACATGGGCAGAAAAGGTAATACGAGTGATGCTCCTGCCATGCTGAACATATTGCCAAAAGTGGCGCTGGTATTGGTGTAGATATATTTGAGCGTATTCAGAAAAGTTCTTCTTCCTTCCAGGATCCCGGCATTTAATACAGCAAGATCTTTTTCCAGTAACACTACATCGGCTGCTTCCTTGGCAACATCCACTGCGTTGTTGGTAGAAATGCCTACATCGGCAGCGTTAATGGCAGCCACATCATTGATGCCATCACCCATATAGGCAACAGTATTACCCGCTTTGCGCAGGGCCTTGATGATATTTTCTTTTTGCTGCGGTTCTATCTCGGCAAATACATTGGCCCTTTGTACATTTTGTACCAGCGCCTCTGAACTCATCTTGGCGATCTCTTCGCCTGAAATAACTATGCAGTTCTTTAGACCCATCTTATCGGCAATAAATGCCGCTACCAGTTTATTATCGCCTGTAATGATTTTGAGCGCCACGCCATTCTTTCGCAAAGTGTCGATCACTTCTACTACACCGGGTTTGGGTGGGTCAAACAGCAATACAAAGCCTGCAAACGTCATTTGTTCTTCGTCTGCTTTCCCAAGTGATGTTTCTTTTTCCGTTGTTTTATAACATACACCAATGGTTCTGAAACCCTGGTTGCTGAATTGTTGATACAATTGATCAATTTTGCTTTGCTCTCCGGCAATAGGTATCACCGTTCCATCCGGTTGTAATATCTTATCACAAATGCCCACAATATTTACAACGGCCCCTTTGGTGATGATCCGGCATTCGCTGCCTTTTTTTACAGATACACTTAAACGCTTCCTGATAAAGTCATACGGTATCTCATCTGTTTTGGTATATCCTTCTGCCGATACATCTTTCATGGCGCGCAGTGCCTCATCCATGGGGTTGGCAAAGCCACTTTCAAAGCTGGCATTTAAAAATGCCATTTCTTTTACATCGACACTTTCTTTCCCATCAATGCCCACGATCGAAGAAACAGTGAGAACACCTTCTGTAAGCGTTCCTGTTTTATCTGAGCAAAACAGGTTCACCTCTCCCAGGTTTTGAATAGAAGATAATTTTTTAACGATCACTTTTTGGGCAGCCATGCGTTTGGCACCGGCCGACATAGCGATGGTCATGATAGCAGGTAATAATTCAGGTGCCATACCCACCGCCAGCGCCAATCCAAAAAGTAGCGAATCGATTAAGGGTCTTCCGAAATAAAGATTCATGCCCAAAATGATCACCGCCAATACCAGTGTGATCTGCATGAGCAGGAAGCCAAATTTCCGGATGCCTTTTTCGAAGGCGGTTTCTTCCACCGGTTGTGTAAGACTGGCTGAAATAGTGCCGAAAACCGTGTCTTTGCCGGTGAGAACAGCAATAGCTTTAGCGGTTCCGCTTACTACGCTGGTTCCTTCAAACAGCATATTGGTTCTTTTGGCGATGCCTGTTTCGGCAGGCACATGTCCTATTGCTTTTTCTGCGGGAAATGTTTCACCGGTAAGGGTGGCTTCATTCACGTGCAGATCCCTTTCTTCTATCAACAGGCAATCTGCGGGAATAATATCACCGGCAGAGAATAAGAGGATATCTCCCGGCGCGATCTCTTCAGAGAACACGTCTGCTTGTGCCCCATCCCTCACTACTTTTACTTTTGTTTTGATGATAGAACGCAGTTTCTCTACCGCTTTACCGGCATGCCGTTCCTGTATAAAGCTCATAATGCCGGTTGCCAGCAAGATGAACAGGATGATAAATACATCGGATGTTTCGCCCAGTACTGCTGATAATATAACGGCAGCCACCAGCAAAAGCGTAAGCGGGCTCTTGAATTGCGAGAGGAACAGCAGGATATCCTGCACCACCGGGTTGCGTTGTTTTTTTGTTTGGGCGGCCATAGCTACCCTTTTCGCAGCTTCCTGTGAGGAAAGTCCTGTTAAGCTTGTTTGAAGGCTGCTGATTACTTCGGGTGGCTCATATTGCCAAAATGCATGAAGATCCATAGCTGGGTAAATTGAACTACAAGGTAGTGATAATGAATGCGGATGTGCAAAAGCTTTCATAAAATACCTTCCCGCTGCATTTTTATTCACATGAGAACTGTTCTTTTGTAGAAGAGTCTAATTTTAGTGTAACCTAAATTCTTTGAGATGTTCTATCTCCTGCAAATAGATACCTTACAAAAAGCTGCTGCAACCTTACCCTTACCGGAAAAGATCTCTATGTGGAGCTTACTGGAGAAGGGTGGATGGATCATGTATCCATTATACCTCTTGCTGGTGGCGGCCATCTTTGTTTTTATTGAAAGACTGATCGCTATCCGCAAGGCTTCGCGTATCGAACCCAACTTCATGCACATCATCCGCGATCATATTATATCGGGTAATGTGACTGCTGCCCGCAGTCTGGCAAAAAATACAGATAACCCCGTTGCCCGCATGATCGATAAAGGTCTGCAGCGCATTGGTAAACCTATTGATGCGATCGAAAAGAGTATGGAGAATGTAGGTAAGCTCGAAATGTATAACATGGAAAAGAATCTTTCTATTCTTTCTCTTATTGCAGGTATCGCTCCCATGTTTGGTTTTTTGGGAACGATCGTGGGTATGATACAGTTGTTTTATGGTATTGCCAGTTCAGGTCAGTTCACGCTGAATGATATTGCAGGCGGTATCTATGTAAAGATGATCACTTCCGGAACCGGTTTGATCATTGGGTTGCTGGCATATATCGGTCACAATGCACTCACTACCCAGATAGATAAAACAGCTAACAAGATGGAAGCGGCAAGTGCAGAGTTTATTGATATACTGCAGGAACCAACGCGCTAGTGCGCAATTAGTAATTAGGAATTAGTAATCAGGAATTGAGATGAATATACGGAAACGATTAAAGTCACATCCAGAAGTGCATACAGGGGCATTGAACGATATATTGTTCATCCTGCTTTTGTTCTTCCTGATCGTTTCTACATTGGCCAATCCCAATGTGATCAAGGTTTCCAACCCGAAAGCCAAGAGTGATACCAAATCAAAGCAAACGGTGGTAGTAACGGTAGATAAGGACCAGAACCTTTATCTCGCACAGAAAAAGATCACGATCGATGAACTCGAAACTGAATTGAAAACCTATCTCTCCAAAGAAACAGATAAGCCTTCCGTTGTGATCAACGGCGACAGTACAGCCCATCTGGGAACAGCTATCCGTGTGATGCAGATCATTAAGAAATTGGGGGCAACGCCTGTGATGGCTGTAAAGAGCAATTAATAATTAGGGATTAGGAATTAGGAATTGATCTTGAGCATTCTTTCTTTGCCCTGCATATCTTTCTTTAATTCGACAGCGTATCCTTCCGATTTGAACAGGTCACTCGTCTCTTTTCCCAATGCTTCATTGATCTCCAGAAAAATATTTCCTCCTTTATTCAGATGATTTTTTGCAAAGGCTGCAATCTTTCGATAAAACAATAATGCATCTTCATCTGGAACAAACAAAGCAATCGCCGGTTCAAACTCCAACACATTAACCGCCATCTCTTTTCTTTCCGATGCTTTTATATAAGGAGGGTTGCTAATGATTACATCGAAGACCGGAAGGGCTGCCCAATTGCTTTCATCCAAAAAATCGAATTGCAAAAAGCTAACATCTGCCTGCAAAGCCGCTGCATTCTGCCTGGCAACCACCAGTGCCTCTTCACTTACATCAACAGAACTTACCACTAAACCAGGAACCTGCTTTTTCATCGAAATGGGAATACATCCACTCCCACTCCCAACATCCAATAAATTCCTAACTCCTAATTCCGAATTCCTAATCAGCGAAGCTGCCCACATCACCAATTCCTCCGTCTCCGGTCGCGGAATCAGGACAGCTTCGTTTACGTAGAACTTCATGCCGGCAAACCAGGCTTCGCCTAATACATATTGAACGGGGCGGTTAGTGGCTAACTCCTTTTGTATGCGTTGGAGGTCGAGTTCCTGGATGGGGGTTAATAATTCGTCTTTGATAAGCATCCTGTCGATCCTTTTCCTGCCGGTAATCAATTCCAGAACCCAGTCCGCTATATTGGCGGATTCTCTTTCGTCATAGATCTTTTTGAGTGTTGAAACCAGTTCTTCCTGTGCGGTTCTGATGGTCATGCTGCAATGTTAGCACCATTTGTCTATTTTTGCCATTCTCTATGGTGGATATTCACGAAACATATATGCAGCGTTGTATCGAACTTGCCCTCCTGGGTGAGGGTCATGTAGCGCCTAATCCAATGGTAGGTGCGGTGTTGGTGCATGCGGGCAGAATTATCGGAGAGGGATATCACCAGCAATACGGGAAGGCGCACGCGGAAGTGAATTGTATGAACAATGTTGCGGAGAGCGATAAAGCACTGATAAAAGAAGCCATTCTCTATGTTTCACTGGAACCTTGTGCACATTTTGGCAAGACCCCGCCCTGTACTGACCTGATCATTGAAAAAGGCATAGAAAAGGTCTTTATCGGCTGCCGTGACCCTTTTGAAGCAGTCAATGGCAAAGGCATTGAAAAACTGCAGAATGCCGGTGTGGAAGTGGTAGTGGGCGTATTGGAAAAAGAATGCCGCTTATTGAACGTTCGCTTCTTTACTTTTCATACGCAACAGCGGCCATATATCATTTTAAAATGGGCGCAGACTGCCGATTTTAAAATGGCCGGGGCAGACGATGATGAACGTTTATTAATCACCAATGAATATACCAACCGGCTCGTGCACCAATGGAGATCGAGGGAAGCGGCGATACTGGTGGGAAGGAATACCGCATTAAAGGACGATCCCTCTCTGGATAACCGTTTGTTCAACGGTCCATCGCCTGTAAGAATGGTGATCGATCCTGAGCTACGTTTACCACACACATTGAAACTGTTTGATCATCAGCAACGAACGGTCGTATTCAATTATATACAACGTGAAGAGGATGACAACTTATTATATTATGCAGTAGAGCCTGAACGAAATATGCTGCCCCAGATCTTACGGGCCTGTTATAAACTAAACCTGCAAAGCCTTTTGGTAGAAGGAGGCGCCAGCCTGCTCCGTTCCTTTATCGCCAATGATCTATGGGATGAAGCCCGCGTGATCACCAATGAGGAACTTACTATCGGCGATGGCCTGGTTGCCCCTGATATCGAAGGAGAGATCACAAGAACTGAAAAAATAGACTCAGATGTGATCAGGTATTATAACAATTCAAACTATAGACTCTAAACTTTCAACCCTACACAAACGAATGTTGTACCTGATAGGCAGTATTATCCTCACGAGTTACCTGACGCTTGCATTTAAAGTCTGTGAAAAATATCATATCAATATTTTCCAGGCGATCGTATTCAATTATATCACCTGCGTAATTACCGGCTCGGTTGTAAACGGTTATTTTCCTGTAAACGCGGCGGCGATGGCAACACCCTGGTTCCGCTGGGCCTGTGTGATGGGGGTGATGTTTGTATCGATCTTTACGATCATTGGTATCACGGCACAAAAGATTGGTGTGGCGGTAGCTTCTGTGGCCAATAAACTATCATTGATCATACCGGTGGTACTCTCTGTTTACCTCTACGGAGAAACCGTTGCGGGGTGGAAACTGGCAGGCGTTGTGTTAGCGCTGATTGCTGTTATACTTACCTGCTATCCTTCTGAAAAAAATGAAAAAGGTAAAGCAAACAACCGGTTGAAATACCTGTTACCTGTTGTACTTTTTATTGGCAGCGGACTGCTGGATGCTTTGATCAACCATGTTCAGCAGCAGTATGTGAACGAAGAAAACAGCAATGCCTATCTCGTTAGCGGTTTTCTATCGGCTGCCGTAATCGGCTCACTGGTATTAAGCTGGCAGATCATGAGTGGCCGCACGCAATTTGTCTGGAAGAACCTGTTTGCGGGTGTTATCATTGGCGTGCCCAATTATTTTTCGATCTGGTGCCTGGTTCGGTTTTTAAAGATCAGTCCCTGGGAAAGCAGTGCCAGTATACCTGTCAACAATATGGGAATCGTGCTGTTCAGTTCTGTTGCTGCCTGGTTATTGTTCAAAGAAAAATTATCTTTCATCAACTGGGCAGGTATTTTCCTTTCGTTGCTGGCTATTTATCTCATTGCATTTGGTAATCATTTATGAGTGTTCCCGATCATTATTTCACTATCGAAAAAGATTCGTTCGCGGAATACCGGGATCGCGGAAGTAAGTTTATGGCCTATGCATTTCCTATGCTGCAGACCGACACGTTTAAAAGCCGTCTGCAGGATCTTAAGAAAGAGCATCCCAAGGCGGTACACCATTGCTTTGCGTGGCGCTTAGGTTGGGATGGCAACCAGTTCAGGGTAAGTGATGATGGCGAACCATCAGGCACGGCAGGGAAACCCATACTTGGACAGCTCGACAGTAAACAGTTAACAGATACCGGGGTAATAGTAGTTCGCTATTTCGGAGGCACATTGCTCGGTGTACCGGGATTGATACAGGCGTATAAATCAGCAGCTTCCATGGCGCTTCAGTTGGTTCCTTCCATTCAGAAATCAGTAGAGATTTTATACAGTCTTCAATTCGATTACACCCGGCTAAATGAAGTGATGACCATCATTAAGCAATCCGGTTGCAGTGTTGTGGGACAGGAGATGCAACTTTTTTGTCTTTTACAGATCGGTATCCCTAAGGCAAGGTTGGAAGAAGTGTTACATAAACTGAAAGACATACACACGCTGGAAGTGAGAAAGGTATAATTCAGGCTTTACCCGTTAAGCGGTAAACAAACAATCCCACCATTTCTTTGATCAGATCGGTCCATGAATTCAATAGTGATATGTTTGGTACCAACGCCCCTTCAATTGAAAAATTTTCAGGAACCACTTTGTAATCGCATGGCAAAACAGTAAAATCATATCCCGCTTTTACAAAGATCTTTTGTGATCTGGGCATATGTAATGCAGAAGTGACGAGTATATACGGTGGTTTTATCTGCATCGAATCCAGTATTTTTTTGGTGAACACTGCATTCTCATAGGTATTCCGGGAACGGCTCTCGATGATGATGGCGCTATCAGGAATTCCATTGTCTATCAGTTGTTCACGTAAAAAGAATGCTTCTCCGGGTTCATCCTGCATTAGTTTGCCTGTACCACCTGATACCACTATTTTTTTGATGATATGCCGGTGATAGAGATTGGCCACCTGGATAAATCTATCTGCATTATTGCCAAAGTGCCCCCGGTTATTTTTATCATAGCCCGAAAGTCCACCCAGCACAATACCCGCTTCATACACTTTACCGGAACCAATAGTGACAGGGGGCGTTTGCCAGGCCATGATGGCAGAGCGGAAAATAAATGGATTGGTAAAAACGATCAGTAGGATGATAATGACGATGCGCAGTCTTTTTTTAGTTACGACCGATCGGCTCAGCACCATCCATAACAAAAGAATGATGATCCACCAGAAAGGCATCAACAGGATGAATAAAACTTTGGAGAGAATGAAGAACATGCAGTTATTTTTTGAAGCGGTCACTTACCACTAAGTCTTTACTGCCGGGCGTATACACATAAAAACCTTCACCACTTTTTGCACCCAGTTTACCTGCGGTTACCATATTCACTAACAAGGGACACGGAGCATATTTAGGATTTCCAAAACCTGTGTGCAATACATTCAGGATACTGAGGCAAACATCCAAACCGATAAAATCAGCCAGTTGCAAAGGTCCCATCGGGTGCCCCATTCCCAGCTTCATGATCGTGTCTATCTCTTCCACACCGGCTATGTTTTCATGCAGGCTGGCAATGGCTTCATTGATCATGGGAAGTAGTATACGGTTGGCGATGAATCCGGGGTAATCATTAACAACACAAGGAATCTTGCCAAGCTGTTCGCTTAAAGCAACAATTGTTTGGGTAACGGCTTCACTGGTTGCATACCCATTAATAATTTCAACAAGCTTCATTACCGGAACCGGGTTCATGAAATGCATGCCAATCACCTGTGCGGGCCGTTGGGTAACAGCTGCGATCTTTGTGATGGAGATAGAAGAAGTGTTACTCGCAAGAATAGCATGGGCGGGTGCCGCGGCATCTAATTGCTTAAATATGTCCAGTTTAATCACTGCATTTTCTGTTGCAGCTTCTATCACCAGATCGGCATTGGCTACACCTGCTGCGATAGCTGTATTTGTTGTGAGATTGGATAGTGTTTGTTGTTTCTGTTCAGCGGTAAGTGTTCCTTTCGCTACCTGCCTGTCCAGGTTCTTTTCGATGGTGCCCAGTGCTTTCTGTAATTGCGCATCGCTCACATCTATCAGTGTAACCAAAAATCCATGCTGAGCAAAAACATGCGCAATTCCATTTCCCATGGTGCCTGCCCCGATAACCGAGATATTTTTCATAATCATAATTCTATGTAAATATAAAGGCTTCTGAGCACCGGGATGCAGTCCATAGTCCATTGACCATGGTCTATGGACTAGTTTTTCTTACTCTTGAAATCACCGCGTTTCCATGCCTGGATAAAATCTGCCCAGGCTGCGGGATTGAGAAGATTCATAGGGGCTATCTGGCCGGCATAGGTTGCCTTAGTGGCCTGTTGACGCAACTGGTAGTTAACCGCTTCCTTGCCATCTGCAGGTAAATTAGCCAGCAGTATCCTTCTTTGCGCCTCATCAGTGTTTTTACGCGCTGTTTCGTAAAGATCGTCCACTACTTTATTATTGAGAAAATCGCGTTCAAATTGTTCGCGGGTAGGTCTTGGCTTCAGAATAGTAGCCGGTAGATAAGCAGTATCGCTGATGAGCAACTGGATAACACTATATTGGTTTTCAGCCAGGTCGAACGGGATCTGGATGCTGCGGTCCTTAAAGCCAACGCTGGAGAAAGTGATCTTGTCGCCTTTGATCACCACAATCGAGAACACCCCATCATAGCTGGTAATGGTTCCGCGACCTTTTCCTTCCACAATTACACTACAGGAAGGGATACCCTGGAGACTGTCGGCCGTCATCACCACCCCGTATAACTGTACAACAGAATCGCGGGGAGCCGCGCTTTGTGACCAGCTTTTTTGAAGCACAAGCAGGGTAATGATCAGTAAAACGTATCGTAGCGGTTTCCTCATTCAGTTCAAAAATACAAAGCCTTTACAAATATAACGGATAGTAACAGCAACTTCTTTGTGCAAAAGATCACGCTATTTGCAACAAAGTAAGGCTGCCAGCGGTTAACTTTGCAACCTGGATTCTTTTTTAACAAAAACTTTCGTGATGACAGAAGCGGATATATTGAAGGCGCTGAGCAATGTTCAGGAGCCTGACCTGGGTAAAGACCTGGTTACATTGAACATGGTAAAGAATATTGCCATTGATGGGAACAATGTGAGTTTCACCATTGTACTCACCACACCGGCCTGCCCGATGAAAGATCTGATGCGAACTGCCAGTGAAAACGCCGTGAAGATCCTGGTGAATAAAGAAGCGATCGTAAAAGTTGATTTTACTGCCAATACAACTTCCACCCGGAAAGACAACCAGCAGATCCTGGCTGGGGTGAAAAATATTATTGCCGTTGTAAGCGGTAAAGGTGGCGTAGGTAAGAGTACGGTTTCTGCAAACCTTGCCCTTGCACTTGCCGAAGGGGGGGCTTCTGTAGGGTTGATGGATGCGGATATTTATGGCCCGAGCGTGCCTATTATGTTTGGTGTGCGTGGTGAAAGACCGATGATGAAAGAAGTGAATGGCAAAGGGGTGATCGTACCACTACAGAAATTTGGCATCCGTTTAATGAGCATCGGTTTATTGGTAGATGAAAAAAATGCCGTTGTGTGGAGAGGTCCTATGGCCAGCAGTGCCATCAAACAATTTGTAACAGATGTGGATTGGGGAGAACTGGATTATCTAGTAATAGATATGCCACCCGGAACCGGGGATATACACCTTACTTTAATGCAGACCGTTCCGGTTACCGGCGTTGTAATCGTTACCACTCCGCAAACGGTGGCATTGGCTGATGCGAAGAAAGGGATCGCAATGTTTGGACAGGCGCAGATTAATGTGCCGATCATCGGGTTGGTGGAGAATATGTCATACTTCACCCCCGCAGAATTGCCGGATAATAAATATTTTCTTTTTGGAAAAGAGGGCGGCAAACGCCTCGCAGAAGAATACGATCTTCCTTTCCTCGGACAGGTTCCCCTCGTTCAAAGCATCCGCGAAGGTGGCGACCAGGGCGTGCCTGCAATGATGAGTGATGATGAGGTAAGCCGTGAAGCATTCAGAAATGTTACCGCACAGGCTGTTCGTAATATCGCCATCCGGAATTCGAAGATGCCTGTTACGAGACCCGTTGAAATGGCTGTATAAGATGTATAATTTACCATACTATAAAGAGAAAGATGAAGCCGTTGTACTCGACTTCATGAAACAGCATCCATTCGCCCTGCTGATGGGTGTTGATGCAGAACAAAAACCCGTTGCCACACAGATCCCGTTCTTATTTGCAGAAGAAAGCGGACAGCTACTTCTTCGTGGTCATATTATGAAGGGTAACGATCATCATAAAGCATTTTCTGAAAACAAACAGGTACTGGCTGTGTTTACGGGCCCGCATACCTATGTAAGTTCCAGCTGGTACCATATAAAACCGCAGGCATCTACCTGGAATTATATGACGGTTCATGCAAAAGGAGAATTGTCGTTCCTGGATGAGGCTGCTTTATTACAGATGCTGGATGAACTGACCGCTTTTTATGAAAAGGATCAGGAATCGCCGGTTCTCTATAAAGACATGCCGCAGGATTATATTATGCGTTTGTCAAAAGCCATTGTTGCATTTGAAATTAAAGTGACGTCCATCGAGCATGTTTTTAAGCTGAGCCAGAACCGTGATGAAAAAAGTTATGAGAATATCATTGAAAAACTGCAGAACATCGATGCTGATTCAAAAGCCATTGCTGCAGAAATGGTCAAAAGAAAACAACAGCTTTTTCCGCATGAATAAGACTGCGTTTGTATGGGTCATGGGTCTGCTGGTGGCTTGCGCTGCCGGTAATAAAACAAAAAGTTTGGAAGCAAAAGTATTTGATAAACAAGGACACCGTGGCTGCAGAGGATTGATGCCCGAGAACACGGTTGCCGCCATGCTCAAAGCCATCGACTTAGGCGTAACTACGCTCGAAACGGATGCAGTGATCTCGAAAGATAAAAAAGTAGTGTTGAGCCATGAGCCTTTTTTTAACCACGAACTTGCCACAAAACCTGACGGAACCCCGGTAAAAGAAGCAGAAGAAAAAAGCCTGAATATTTACCGGATGGATTATGAAGAAGTAAGAAAGTATGATGTAGGTATGCGCCCCCATCCAAGATTTCCAAAGCAGCAAAGAATGCCTGCTCACAAACCTTTATTAAGTGAGATGATCGATTCTGTTGAAGCATATTGTCAAACAAATCACAAACAACTTCCACAATATAATATTGAAACCAAGAGTCAGCCAACCACTGATAACCAGTACCATCCGGCGCCTGCAGAATTTGTGGAACTATTGATAGCCGTGATACTGGAAAAGAAAATAGCAGAACGCGTTACCATACAATCTTTTGATATCCGCACACTTCAATACCTGCACGAACATTATCCTTCTTTTAAAACGGCCCTGTTGATAGAGGACTTTGATAAGAAGACATTTGCCCTGCAATTGAAAGATCTTGGGTTCATTCCTACCACCTATAGTCCCGCCTTCTCGCTCGTAACACCCTTACTGGTAAAGCAATGCAGGGATGCCGGTATTCTTCTTCTTCCATGGACAGTGAACAATATCGAAAAGATCAGGGAGCTGAAAATGATGGGGGTGAATGGCGTGATCTCTGATTATCCTGATTTATTTTCCCAATTATAACATCCCCGCAAATCCAATTCTTTTCATAGAACGTAGATGTATTCAGTCAATAATTAAAAAACTGATAAAATCACCTTTATGAAAAAGATCATCGTATTATTCGCTTCAGCATTTGTGTTGAACGCAGCTATGGCACAAGACATGAAACCTGTTACCGTTGGCGGCGCTCCTATGTATGCTACAAAAAACATTGTAGAGAATGCAGTTAACTCTAAGGACCATACTACATTGGTGGCAGCTGTGAAAGCCGCGGGCCTTGTAGAAACCTTACAAAGTGCGGGACCTTTTACTGTATTCGCTCCAACAAATGAAGCTTTTGCAAAATTACCCGCAGGCACTGTTGAATCATTAGTGAAACCTGAGAACAAAGCAACCCTCACAAAAATTCTTACTTACCACGTTGTAGCAGGAAAATGGGATGCAGCAGCGATCGCTCAAATGATCAAAGACGGTAACGGAACCGCAACACTGAAAACAGTTTCAGGCGGTACACTGAAAGCATCAATGAAAGGAAATAAAGTTGTACTGACCGATGAAAAAGGTGGAACCTCTACCATCACTATCAAAAACGTTTATCAAAGCAATGGTGTGATACATGTGGTTGATACGGTTTTATTGCCATCGTAGTTCAGATGTTAGATGTTAGATGTCAGATGTTAGGAATGACAGCCTGTGGAGCCGCAGATTCAAGTATGAATCTGCGGTTTTTTTCTAACATCTAACATCTGCCATCTAACATCTCTTTTTTGTATGTTTGCACCCACCATGAACCCCATCATCATTACCCTTGACGGCTTTTCTTCCTGCGGCAAAAGCACATTGGCGCGACAGTTGGCTAATGAGTTGAATTATGTATTCATTGACAGCGGTGCTATGTACCGTGCCATTACTTTATATTTTATCCGCCAGCATGTTGACCGTAACTCCGCAACAGCCATTCATGAGGCATTAAGTGAAGTTTCCCTTGATTTCCGTTATAACCCGAATAGTGGGGAAAGTGATATTTACCTGAATGATGAAAATGTTGAGGCGCTGATAAGGGATATGCTTGTTAGCGAGAACGTGAGCGAAGTGGCTACACTGAAAGAGGTTCGTGAGTTTGCTGTGGCACAGCAGCAGAAAATGGGGGAGAAGAAAGGGTTAGTGATGGATGGCAGGGATATTGGGACTACCGTATTTCCGAATGCAGAGCTCAAGATATTTGTGACCGCTGATCCTGCGGTTCGCGTTGAAAGGAGGTTCAAAGAATTATATGAGCGCAATCCTAATATCTCAATCGAGGAAGTAAAAAGCAATCTGGAGATGCGCGATTATACAGACAGTAACCGTGAGTTCAGTCCTTTGCGAAAAGCAGATGATGCCGTAATACTTGATAACACCGATCTTACACGCGAAGAGCAGTTAGCACTCGCATTGAAATGGGCACAGGAGAAAATGGCAGGCTAAACAGTCTTAATAGGTTGTTGTCATATTCTCCGCTACGCAAATAATAAAATCAGCTTTCCCTTTATTCTCCGTCAATAGCGTATGTACATCTTTTTGTGATACCGTTGTAATGGTTCCGTATTTCAGTTCTGGTCTTTTGTTTTTCAGGTACCAGAGAATGCCTTCATAATTATCAGAATGATAAGCCCCATTAAAATGCAGGAACAAACTTCCGGGTTGGTAATACTGTAAAATAAAGTGAGCCATGGTTGCATCCTTTATAGCCTGTGCTTTTGGCAGATTGGCACCACCATGTCCACCCATCATTTCTATCATTTTTTTATAGCCCGGCAATTCTGCGTCATACGCAATAGGTAATGGGGCGATCCATGTTTTCTCTTTAGCAGAGATCGTATCCAATGCCTCAAAGCCTCCTTTGGCAATCAGAGAAGCATATTTGCGGGGAACATTGGTAGCTGCAAAAGGTAATTGATTGTCTTTTGCAAAGTTTACGAGGGGCGCATAATCTGTTGGGTAGTTTTTCCATAACCTGGTCATTGAATCCAATCCCTTCGCCTTGAGCTTGCCGTGTAAATACATATCCAGCGCTTCCTGGTTATCCTGTTCAAACATTTCAGCACCTAGGATGAGATTGCGTGATTGTTTCAGGTCGGTAGTTACTTCCAACTGTAACCAGTGTGCAATAGGATTGTTATGATACTCTCCAAACAAAACAATGTCCTGCTCCTTCAGTATCCTGATCATTTTTTCATAGGAAACTTTTTTGCCTTTGGCATTGTATAAAACATATGCCGGTTTGTCTTGCCCAAAAGCTGCTGACAGGAACACAAAAAAACTGAATAATATTACTGTTGTTTTCATCGGTTTTATTTTGGATGTGCGTTTCTATAATGTTCTAATAATTCATCGCCCCCAAAATCATGCTGGAGGTCGCGTATGACAGAGTGAACATGGTTAGCGTTATTCTGCGTGTTGTCGTATTCTATGATGATCGTTGGTCCCTGAATGCGGTAATAGGTTCCTTTGCCGGGTTCTTTTTGTGTATTTCCTGCCCAGGCAAAACGTAAATTCTCAAGTCCTGCTTTCTGTATGTCCTTGAGCCTGTCTTCCGCAAACAGTTTGGTAAAACGGTGAATATACAGATCGATCAGTGCCAGGAACTTTTGTTGTTGCGCAGGTTCCAACTCATTGTACCGGATACCCGCTGGACTATCAATCATTGCCTTTCTCTTGTCAAATGTCAAAATATCTTTAGGGGCAACTGTAGTGAACACTGCTTTTTTCAATTGATCTTCCGAAAGTGACTGAACCATCGAAAAGCCCATGTCTGTTTCGTCTTTTAAAACCTGTTTGCCTTTTTGAGGTCCTGAAAGTACTTCGCCGGGGTTACTTCCCAAGAAACCAGGTGTACCGGCTGTTAGTTTTTGTTTGTCTACAGAAAAATTAAAAGAGATATGGTGCCCTTCAAACCGCCAGCCCCATGTAGTTGCCACAGCGGGTATACCAAAGATGGTAATATGGTAATTCCCTTCATCGCGGTAATGATCATCTGCGCCACGTTTCTCCAGCTCTTTCAGCACATTCTCCAGTTGCATGATCTCCTGTGTTTTTTGAAATGCCTGTTTACTCAAACAGGTATGCATCAGTGCGATGGCGAACTTTTTCTGTTCCTCATTCATTTCATTGAATGTGATCCCTTTGCGGGTGAGTGGAACAAAATGAAAATTATAACGTTCATCGCCATCAAAAGGAAACAGGGTTTCTTCTTTTTGTTCTTTGTTAAGTGTATTGATGAATTGATTGGCAGCGCTAACAATTTCCTGTGTATTGCCACGAAGCATATAGGCAAGGCAGATAGCTGTAAGCAGGCAGGATCGAAGCATACGGCAGGTTTTGGTAATGGATACGAATCTAAGGTTTTATGCCAAGGATGACATCATTTGATCCTTCCAGTTTTCTTAGGATATGCACTTTAAGCCCAAAACCTTCCAGTGCTATGCTCATTTGATGTAAGATATTGGGTTGTAAAGTTTCACGGATAGTATTAAATACCAGCCTGCCCCCTGTGTGCATAGCGGCAGAAAGTTGTTGCAAAAAATCAGTGTGGGTAAATGCAATGGGTATACTATCAATAATAAAAAGGTCAACGATCACCAGATCGAATGTTTTGGTATTTACTTGCATGAAATCAACCGCATCGGCATGAATAACTGTGATGTTCGCAAAGGTATTCAGCGCAAACTCCTTTTGCGCAATGGTTATGATGTCTTTGTCAAACTCAACCAGCGTAATCTGCGCATCCGAATGAAATTTTTCCCGGATCGTTTGAATAATGGAACCTGCGCCCATCCCCAGTACCAGTATTTCTTTGGCTTGCGTATCGAATGGTAATTTTTTAAGCGCCTTATAAAGAATCCGCTGCAATGAGCCGTAAGAGTAATTGGATATGGCCGTATCCAGGATCTTTCTGCCATCGAGTAATGTGACAGATAGTTTGCCGTTATGAGATGTTTCGTAGGTATTGAGCCTGATCGGGAAAAGATAGCTCAGTATTTTTTTCACGACTCCAGTATCTTTTTTAAATTATTCAAACTGGTATCCATATCTTTTGTCAACGCCTTGCGTAAGTTCAGCACTATATGAAGAACACGCATCATATAATTCAACTGGCCCACAAACCCCCATGTTAATTCAGTATGCCCATCTGGTGCAGGCATAGTTGTCATAAACATCTGTGAAGTGCTCACAAAAGGTTTTTCAAAACGTACCTCATGTGCCACCCGCTCATTGGTTGTTAACTGTGTGATCTCCTGCTCGCCTTTCCCTGCCTGTTTGTTATCACTATCCCATGCATATACAAATCCCACCGTGCCATCGGTACCCCGAAGATCTTTCCGCATACCCGGATCGGTCATTACCCATTTATTATATTTTTCACCGTTCTCCAGGTATTTAATATAGTCAAACACATCTTTCGGTGTTCTGTTAATAATGATCTTGCGGATGATGCTGAATTCGGTGTTGCCAAAAGCAGCCAGTACAAATGGAACGGCAATAATGATCACAATAATGAGCAGGATATACATTTTACAGGTTTTATGATTGTTATCAATTTTCTACAACAAACTTACCATCATTATATGGATGCAAAGGGGTGCAAAAGCGACTAATCAGGGGGTGAATCGCGACAAAGCGTTTTTATTTACGGATTAGCGGATTACGGATTAGCGAATTATGATACTATACTTGTGACCTAATTAATTCGTTAATCCGTAATCCGCTAATCCGTAAATTATTATCGCCCAAACCTCTTCCCAAAAAAGTCGCCGCTATTCCATGTTGGTCTTGTTGACTCATTCGCAACAAAAAGCCCAATTAAAAAATTCACTTTCACATGCGTAGTAGCAGCTTTAAAATCAAATGGCTGATTCATATCGTCTTTGGGAGTATGATAAATGGAACTTCTCCAGCCTACATCTGATTTTGATCTGTCAACCGTATCGGTGGCAACGGTCATAAAGCCACTCTTGATAAATAAAGCGGGAATTCCTTTTTTTATAAAGCTGTAATGGTCGCTCCTGATAAAGACAACCTGCTCGGGAAATGGGTCGGGACTGATCTTGAGGTTGAGTATTTTTGTTGCCTGCGCTACCTGTTTTGATAAGCTTGAATGATCGGCACCATAGGGTACGATATCCAGTACGGGATGAAAAAAGAAAGGCATATCGAGTGCAAGATTAGCTACGATCTTTGATGCGGGCACTACAGGATTGGTGGCAAAGAAGTCTGATCCTAATAATCCCAGTTCTTCGCCGGTAACTACAGTGAAAATGACAGAGCGTTTTGGTGCAGACGGTAAACGTTTATAAGCCTGGATGATCTCAAGCAGCAATGCTACCCCTGAAGCATCATCATGCGCGCCATTATAAATCGAATCATTATTAACTGGCACACCAATTCCAAAATGATCGAGATGCGATGAGTATACCACATATTCATCTTTCAACACAGGATCCGTACCTGGTAAAATACCGATGAGGTTGGAGCCCGGAACAGCTGTATGTTTTGTAGCAACCTTGATCTTTGCAGAGATGTTCAATGGGAAGGTGAGTCCTTTTTCTTCTTTAACTGACTTTAATATATCATCAACCGATCTTCCGGAGGCGGTCAAAAGTTTATCGAGGAACTCGTTATTGAGCAGCGCAACTCCTTTCAGCTGTTCATAACTGTTATGCGGATAAGTGCCGTTCTCTAACCATTTATAACTTCCCTGTTTGCTTCGGGTAACAGCCGCCCCAAATGCAACGCGGCGGTTGCTGGGTAAGGTGAAGGTAATTGCTCCCACTGCACCACGTTTAACTGCTTCTGTGAACTTCGCATCAGTCGTAGCAAAATAGGCTTTCTCATTCGAAGGAAATCTTGCCGGTGCATCACTGATCATCACCACGATCTTTCCTTTTACATCCACATCCTTATAATCATCATAATTAAATTCAGGTGCATAGATACCATAGCCTACAAAAACAAGCGGTGCATCAATGGATGAATTTGTATTAAAAAAATTAGGACTCACCAGGAAGTGTTTTCCATAAGTAAGCACTTCTTCCTTTCCATTGTTTACCAATGTCAGTGAACTTTCATTCTCAATTACCTGGCCTTTCCGCAGCGGAACCTGTTGAACATACGATCCATTATTTCCCGGCACTAATCCCATCGACATGAATTGTGTTTCAACATATTTAGATGCCACAGCAAAGCCCCTTGTTCCCGGTTGCCGGCCCTCCAGCAGATCATCTGCCAGAAAACTCATACTGGCTTTAATCGCATCCGGGTTTACGGCATCGAGATTTTTTTTAAGTTGTTTGTCCTGTGCATGGGAAAATGCACTTGCGGTAAGGGCAGCAAATAAAAGGAAGGACCTGGTAGTCATGAACAGTGTTTTGGTTGGATAATGAATATACTGAAAAAGAAGGTGTGCTGTTACGAGGGATCAAAATCGCTTGTAATTTCTTCCAGCCTTTCTTTCACGCCATAAAAGCCGGCCAGTTTGCTGATCACGCTTTCTACAACGGCATCCGGACAACTGGCGCCACTGGTGATCAGTATTTTTAAGGGATCGGCAACAGGCAGGTAATCGTTCACCAGTGTGAGTTCTTTGGTTTGCCAGTTCCGGGTCTCAATCATTTCGCGGCTCATGAGCCTGTCGGCTGCATCAATAAAATAGGTGGGTAGTTGGGCTTCGCATAATTCAACAAGGTGTGAACTGTTGCTGCTGTTATGTCCGCCGATAACCATGGCGAGGTGTGCCGGTGTTTCAAGCATTCCCGACACAGCTGTCTGGTTATCATTTGTTGCATAACATAGGGTATCGCGTGTATCGGCAAAACGTTCGCTGATATTGGCTGCCGTCAGATTATATTTTTTGATCACCACATTTTTCAGGTAATCCGAAATAGCCTGTGTGTCGCTCGCCAGCTGTGTTGTCTGGTTAACAACGCCGATCTTTTCGAGGTGAAGTGTGATGTCAAATCCTGCTGAATATCTTCCGTTGAACTCGGTATAAAAATCTTCGCTTTTCTTTTCGCCGGTAATGTATTTAGCCAGTTCAATGGTTTCGGTCATATCATTTACCACCACGGTAGGCGTATAAGAAGAGGCATGCGAAAAAGTAGCCCGTGTTTCTTCATGTTTGGGTTTGCCGTGCACCACAATGCTGTATCCTTTATCTGCGATCTGTTCGCTCCTGTTCCATACTTTTTCTACAAAAGGGCAGGTGGTATTATACGCAGCTGTTGTAATGCCTTTCGCATTCAGCAATGCTTCTATTTCCAGGGTAGTACCAAATGCAGGAATGATCACCACATCATCCGGTGTAAGTTCTTCAAATGGAATAACCTGTTTTCCATAGGTATCCTGTAAGAATCTGACTCCCCTTGACAGCAAATCTGCATTGACCTGGGGATTATGAATCATTTCGCTTAAAAGAAATATACGTTTTCCGGGATTGTCATTGATCGTGTTGAAGGCAATCTCAATCGCATTTTCCACCCCGTAACAAAACCCAAAGTGCCGCGCCAGGTAGATCTGTAAAGGACCCAGGTCGAGCAAGGTAGGGGTGAAGTCCTTCTTCAGTTTATCCTCCTGTTTACGCTGCTGTTTAATCCCGCTGATAAGGGAACTGCGGTATATATTGGGAACGTTGAATTGCTTCATAGAAAGATGCAAAAATACAATAAAATCGTCCATAGTTCATGGACCATGGACGATGGACCATAGTCTATGGACAAAAAGCAGTATTTTCAGTCTTTAAACTGCAGCCATGAGAATTGTTCCGTTGATCGTTTCAGGTATCTCCACGATTGTGCTTATTACCGTTTTAAATACGCAATTGCCTGCCGGAGGCTCAAAGACACCACGTTTAGGATATTTTCTTTCCCCGCAACAGGGGTTTTGGTTAAATGCAGAATCAACCGAAGCGAAGTTTGATGCGGATATACATTCCAAAGATCTGAAAGGAAAGGTGGATGTTTATATGGATGACCGCCTTGTTCCCCATATTTATGCTGAAAATGATCCGGATGCCTATTTTGTACAGGGGTTCCTCCATGCAAAATTCAGGTTATGGCAGATGGAATTTCAGACACATGTTGCGGCAGGCAGGCTGAGTGAGATTGTTGGAAAAGAAAGAATAGAGACCGATCGTTTTTTCCGCAGGCTGGGAATGGTGTATGGTGCTGAACAAACCCTTGCCGCAATGAATAAGGATCCGGAAATGAAAGCGACTATCGATGCTTATACAAAGGGTGTGAACGCATATATCAGTTCTTTAACACCTGAACAGATCCCTTTCGAATACAAACTGCTGAATTATCAGCCAGAGCCATGGACACCTTTAAAGACCTATCTTTTCCTGATGTTCATGTCGTATGATCTTACGGCAAGAGGTGCCACCACGGATCTGCAGATGACCAATGCAAAAAACTATTTCGGAATAGAAGATCTGGATAAACTATATCCGAACATACAGGATTCACTCGATCCGATCATTCCGAAAGGAACCGTTTATCAAAAGCCTTCGATCATACCACAGGCACCCAAGAGCAAAGACATTGGGGTAGCTATAAAAAATGCCGCTCCTGAATTCACCGCGTTTAATGATCCCGGGATTGCACCACCTGATAAAAATAATGGTAGTAATAACTGGGCAGTTTCGGGCAGTAAAACAGCCAGTGGAAAACCGATCCTGTGTAATGATCCGCACCTGGGTCTTAACCTGCCTTCTTTGTGGTACGAAATGCAGATCACCACACCTACACATAGTACCTATGGTGCCAGTTTCCCGGGTTCACCGGCTGTGATCATTGGTTTTAATGATAGTATTGCCTGGGGGGTTACCAATGCCGGAAGAGATGTGATCGATTATTATAATATCGTATTCAGGGATTCTACCATGCAGGAGTATCAGTATAACGGTGCATGGGTGAAAGCAGAACACCGGAAAGAAGTGATCAAGGTGAAAGGAGATGCTGACAGAACAGAAGATATTGCCATGACCGTTTTTGGTCCCGTTATGTATGATAGGGCCTACAAGAATATAAGCACAGAAGGTAAATACCTTGCATTACACTGGACAGCGCATGAACCCAGTACCGGTGTGCAGGCATTTTACAAGTTGAACCGGGCTAAGAATTACAACGATTATATAGCCGCTATTGATCAATGGAAATGTCCCGGACAAAATTTTGTGTTTGCTTCCAAGTCGGGTGATATTGCTATCAAGCAGCAGGGCAGTTTTATTGCCCGCTGGAAACACCAGGGTGATTTTATCATGCCGGGAACGGATAGCAGTTACCGCTGGCAGGGAATGATACCTTCTTCGGAAAATCCGATGATCAAAAATCCGGCAAGAGGGTTTGTGAGCAGTGCCAACCAGAAATCAACCGATACCACCTACCCGTATTATTTAGGGGCATCCAATAATTTTCCCTTGTACCGGGGTATCATCATTAACCGTGAACTGGCGGGTATGAGCAATATCACACCGGCTGATATGCAGCGTTTGCAGATGGAGAATTATAATGTATTTGCAGAAGTGGCCCGACCGCAGTTGCTGAAATTCATTGATAAAAAAGCATTGAGTGAATCAGAGAAAAAATATGTGGGTATTCTTGAAAACTGGAACCTGCATGCAGATACCAAAGAACAGGGTTCCACTGTTTTTAATGCCATCTGGGATAGCCTTGAAGTTGCCGTATGGGGCGATGAGATAAAGCAGGCAAAGCTCCCGCTTCCCTGGCCCGATGAATCTACCCTGCTGGAAAGTATATTAAGAGGAACCGCCTATTGGTTTGCCGATGATGTTGCCACAAAAGATGTGAAAGAAACTTTTGGGGATGATGTAATGATCGCCTGCCGGAAAGCATGTGCTGCACTGGCTATTCTGGATAAAGAAAAGAAACTTGACTGGGAAGTATTCAAGGATACAAGGGTTAACCACCTGTTAAAGATCCCCGCGCTGGGTCGTTTTCATTTGCCTATCGGAGGAGGTACCAATATGATTAATGCCACCAATCAATCGCATGGACCCAGCTGGCGCATGATTGTACACATGACAGATGAAACAGAAGCTTATTGCGTATACCCTGGCGGACAAAACGGAAACCCGGGCAGTAAGTACTATGATACATTTGTTGATACCTGGGCCGCAGGAAAGTATTACCGCATTCTCTTTGTAAAAAAAGCAGAAGCCATTGCGAGTCACAAAATTCAATGGCACCTTACATTCTCTAACAGCTAACCCATTCTTATGAAAATAGTATCAGCCATTTTGCTAACAGCTTTTCTTGCCTATGTAGTGGGTATCTATACCGCTATGCCCTGGTGGATCTTTGCCATCACTTCATTGCTCGTTTCCCTGGCCATTCCACAACGCCCGGGCAGATCTTTTCTATGTGGATTTACAGCACTTTTTCTTCTGTGGGCCATACTCGCTTTCCGTATCGATGTTGCAAATGATCACCTGCTTTCCGGTAAAGTAGCGCATATACTACCCATGGGTGGGTCGTATGTTGTATTGATCATTGTGACGGGTATTATCGGGGGACTTGTTAGCGGTCTTGCGGCTTTGACGGGAAGCTATTTACGAAATAGGTAACCCCTTTACGCGCACCGCGTTTATTGTATAAATCATCTTTTTACTTGCTTGTTAGCATTATAGTTTATGCTAATAGCCCGACCATTGTAGAAACACATTATCCTCATTTGTTCCCGGTTTTCAGTTGAATTGTATTGCCTATCACACCCCTTATTCCTTCATGGCTAGTAGGCACCATGTTATCCTATTTTACACTACTAATATACATTTCACCCACAGTTGACCCACAAATTTGTGGGTGAAATGTGGGTGAAGTGTGGGTGAACCGTGGGTAAAACATGGTTTTAAAGCGATCTAAGTCACTCTTTGTAATGCTCAGGGTGATTCAATTCATCCGTTTTAACAAAGTTCAGTAAGGGAAACTGCCTATTTTCATTGTAACTAAAAACTGGCTTTTCCGTTTAACCTGGGCTTATGCGTAAAATGATACTTACTTTATTGATCGCACTGTATGCTGTAACTAGCTACTGTGCAATTGTTAGCGGAACGGTTACCGATAAAACAGGCGCTATTCTTCCTTTTGCATCTATTCTTGTGAAAGGAACCACACAGGGGGTATCGGCTAACAGTAAAGGGTTTTACAGTATCAATCTTGAAGCGGGTGAGCATACACTTGTGTGCCAGTATACCGGTCATCAAACGGTGGAAAAAAAGATCCGTGCCGGCAAAACAGATATCACACTCGATTTTCAACTCGAAGAGCAGCAGTATAACCTGAATAGTGTAACCGTAAAATCAGGCGGCGAAGATCCGGCGTATGGCATCATCCGCAAAGCCATCGGCAAAAGGGAAGAGCACCTGAAGGAGATTAAAAGGTTCCAGTGCAACGTGTATATCAAGGGGCAAATGCAGCTGCGTAACTATCCCAAAAATTTTCTTGGGCAGAAAGTTGATTTTGAAGATGGCGATACCAGCAAACGGAAAATGCTTTTTCTCTCAGAAACAGTGGCCCGGTATTCGGTAGAAGAACCTAATAATGTAAAAGTGGAAGTACTCTCCACCAAAGTTAGTGGCAGGAGTGACGGCTATGGTTTTGGTAACCCGCAGTTCCTTTCCATTTATGAGAACTCAATGTCTTTAGGGCGGGGTCTTAATCCGCGTGGCTTTATATCACCCATTGCAGCTAATGCGCTCAATTTTTACCGATATAAATTTGAAGGAACATTCTTTGAGAACGGCAGGGAAATAAGCCGCATCAAAGTAATTCCGAAAAGAAAGTATGAACCACTGTTCACAGGCTATATCAATATTGTAGAAAATGAATGGAGGGTGCAAAGCATTGATCTGAAGCTGCTCAAAGAACAACAGATGCAGTTGTTGGATACACTCAGGATACAACAGTTATATGTGCCGGCAGGAAATGTTTGGGTGATTAAAAATCAGGTGATCTATCCTTCAGGAAAATTTTTCGCTTTCGATTTTTTTGGAAATTTTGTACAGGTGTACGACCAGTTTGATCTGAACCCATCATTTAGTAAAAAATTCTTCGATAATACTGTCATGAAATATTTTGACAGTTCGAACAAAAAATCAATGGCTTATTGGGACAGCATCCGCCCCTTACCATTGCTGGCTGAAGAGAAAAGAGATTATATAAAAAAAGACAGTCTTGAACAGGTAAAGAAAGATCCCCGGTACCTTGATTCACTAGATAAAAAAAATAATAAGATCACGTTAATGGGTCTTTTATTAACAGGCCAGTCATTCGACCGGCAGAAAAGAAAAGAGTCGCTCAGTTTTCAGCCCGTTATCAGTTCATTGAACTATAATACCGTAGAAGGAGGAGTGCTGAGTTTTTCACCGTATTATACCAAACGTTTTGAAGGCAGGCAATCATTATCACTGAGCCCTTATATCCGTTATGGTTTTGCGAACGGTCATTTCAATGCACACCTGACCGGTAGTTATAATTTTGGAAAGAAGTATTTGCATACACTTAGTTTCTCTGGTGGTAAACGTGTTTTCCAGTACAATAATGCGAATCCTATTTCTGAAAGGATCAATTCCCTATCTACTTTATTGTATGAGGCCAATCATATGAAGATATATGAAGCTGAGTTTTTCAGAATAGGGTATGCTACAGGTGTTGGCAGTGGATTAACCCTCAATGGAAATTTCCAGTTTCAGAACAGGCATTACCTGGCTAATCTTGCCGATCCTGTTTCGTGGACAGATATTAAAGACAGAACTTTTACACAAAACTATCCTTATCCGATTTCTTTTCCTGTGCCTGATAACAAGGCATCCAGTGTAACGGTTGGTCTTACCTGGAGACCGGGGGGGAAGTACATTGAGTTCCCAGACAGGAAAGTCAGCCTTGGATCAAAATATCCAACGGTGAATGCTTCTGTTACAAAAGGGATCAAGGGTTTCCTCGGCAGTGATGTTGATTATACGAAGTGGCATATAAGTGTAACGGATAACTTTAATCTCAAGCTGGGCGGGCGTTTCAGTTACCGTATCGCCGCAGACGGTTTCTTTGATGCTACGCGTACTTATGTGCAGGATGCCATTCATTATCTCGGTAACCAAACGGTGATCTCTTCTGAGCATCTTGCCAGTTTTCAACTCGCACCTTATTATCAATACAGTAACACGGCAAAGTTTAATCTTTCGGGTCATTTTGAATACCATCTTAACGGGCTGCTCACCAATAAGATCCCAGGGTTTAAAAAGCTTAACTGGTTCTTTGTAGTGGGCGGTAATGGGTTGCACATAGACAGGTTGGCGAATGATTATTATGAAGCTTTTTTTGGCATAGAGAACATCTTCAAAGTACTGCGTGTTGATTTTGTGCAGGGCTTTGAGCAAGGTGGTAACAGACCCAATGGTTTCAGGATATCACTGCCTTTTTTCCTTTCGGGTAGGAATTCAGATTAATTCTCTCTTAAAAAAGCGCTCAGCACCTGTCTCGCAGCACGCGGCTTGGCACAAAGTGCTACCTTCGCATTGAATTTTGGCTACCCTGCAAGTAGCTCTATTATTAAATGGAACATTGCTTTACGGCGATGTCTGAAATTGACCAACATGCCCGTACTACACAACCGCATCTCCAATGAGGAGTTGAAACAACGTTTGATGGAAGAAACCTTCCCAAGAACAACGATCAGTTTTTATCATTACTTCCCGATACAAAATCCACAGGAATTCAGGGATCATTTGTATAAACATTTAAATGCACTACAGGTTTTTGGCCGCATTTATATTGCGAAAGAAGGCATCAATGCACAGATCAGTGTGCCTGCTGAACAGTTTGAAAATTTTAAACTATTCCTGTTTTCCATAGCGCCTTTGAACGGGATCCGTTTAAATATTGCCGTGGATGATGATGGAAAAAGCTTTTGGGTATTGAAAATAAAAGTGCGGGAGAAGATTGTGGCAGATGGTATTGAAGATGCTGATTTCAGCATGGAAAAAAAAGGCAAGTATGTGAATGCCCAACAGATGAATGCATTACTCAAGGACCCCGGAACCGTTGTGATAGATATGCGCAATCACTATGAGTTTGAAGTGGGTCACTTTGTCAATGCACTGGAAGTTCCTTCAGATACTTTTCGCGAACAATTGCCTATGGCGGTGGATATGATGAAAGGGAACGAAGACAAGAACATCATCATGTATTGCACAGGTGGTATCCGTTGTGAAAAAGCCAGTGCTTATATGCTTCACAAAGGCTTTAAGAATGTATTTCACCTTGAGGGTGGGATCATCAACTATGCAAAGCAGGCAAAAGAAGAAGGACTCGAAACCAAATTCATTGGCAAAAATTTTGTGTTCGATGACCGCCTCGGTGAACGTATTACCAGCGATGTAATAGCGCATTGCCATCAATGCGGAAAGCCTTGTGATAACCATACCAATTGTAAGAATGATGGATGCCATCTATTATTTATCCAATGCGATGAGTGTGCCGCAAAATATGAAGGATGCTGCAGTGCAGCATGTAAAGAAACACTCAGCATGCCGGTAGAAAGACAAAAGGAAATAAGAAGCGGGATTGATAATGGACAGCATATATTTAATAAAAGTAAAGCACGGCTCAGGCCACGGCTTGATGAAATAAAGAAGTGATCTTATGAAGCAATTGGCGGGTATTCTTTTCTTATTGTCTATCACATTGTTTTCGTATGGTCAATCTGTGGAGGTAAGGGGAATTGTGCAGGATTTTTATCTGCATCAACCTATTGAGGGTGCTATGCTGAGCCTCAACGGAAAGCGGGTGGCACATTCCAATGAAAGAGGTGAATTTATTATAAAGATGAAAGCCCCGGCTGAGTTGATGTTATTAGTGAATGCAAAAGGGTATACTGATAAAAAGGTTATTGTGGCTGCAGGTGAAAAAAGAACAACTATTTCACTCGAGTCTGTTAACTACCAAACGAGTTCTGTTCAGGTGCGTGGTTTATATAGTGGCAACAGTCTTTTACATTCACCCGGATCAATCGGTAACCTTGTTTCGAAAGACCTGGAGCGCAGCAGTCTCGTTAATTTTTCAAATACGTTTAACCTGATACCAGGCGCCCGGCTTGAGTTTAGAAACTCCACAACAGGTGCCAGGATCATTTTGCGCGGCTATGGTAACCAGAACAATAATAATGGGATTGGATATAAAGCATATTACAATGATATTCCCATCACAGATGCCGATGGCACTACCGTATTGGATGATATCGACTTTGCAACTTTGGGAAGAGTGGAAGTTTTTAAAGGCCCCGTTTCCAGCGTATACGGAACAGGTATTGGAGGTGTTGTAAATATGATGTCTGCCAAAGCACCAGAGGGAATAACGGTTAGTCAATCACTGTTAACCGGTTCAAATGATTTGCTGCGAAGTACTACCGCTGTGGGAGTAGGTACAGAAAAAACAAATGTGCTTTTTAATTATGACAGACAGCAAACGGATGGATGGCGCCTGAACGATGATTCGCGAAAGAACTTCTGGAGTATCAATGCCGATCTTTCTCAAAACCGGAAAAGCAGGTTTACCCTATTCGCCGGCTACACAAAGTCAATGGACCAGATACCGGGACAGGTAGATAGCTTTGGGCTGGTGAATTATCCTGATACTGCAGAGCTCACCAATATTAAAAACAATTCGCGGAATGAATTAAAAAGCACGCGTATGGCACTGACGCACGAATATTTTTTTTCGCGCGGATTCAGTAATAAGACAACTGTTTTCTTTTCAGCACAGGATAATGACCAGTGGGTATCTACACTGGTCACTAAAACAAATAAGAATACTATAGGTGGCCGTACTGCTTTTAACCTTGATGTACCTATTGGCAATGTTGCCGCAAAATTCACACTGGGTACAGAAGTGATCAGGAATATTATTTTTCAGCAAACCTATAGCCTTGTAAATGGTATTCAGGGTACCATGCGTAGCAATCAGCAACTGAAGCCGGTGCAATGGAATGTTTTTGGAAAGGTAGAATTAACCCTTGCGAAAAGAACACAAATGGTATTCAGTGCCGCTGCTAATTTTATCGAGTATGTTAATATAGATGATTATAAGCCGGTAACAGGAACCTATGTTAAACAAACTGGGTCAAGAACTTTTACACCGTTAATAACTCCCCGCTGGGTGATCAACCACCTGATCAGTAAACACGTATCCGTATATGCCAATTACAGCATGGGTTTTGGGCAGCCTGCTTCTAACCAGATAATTATTACACAAACCGGGCAGGTTAACCGGGATCTGAAGCCTGAGATCAGTAATACCTTTGAAGTAGGTTTGAAAGCTTCCCTTTTTAAAGAGTCACTGTATATTGATTTTGCATATTATAACATGGATGTATCCGACAAGATAGTTCCGCAGAACTTTGCAGCGGTATCACCCGTTCCTGCTTATGTAGCTTTTGTTAACAGCGGAACCGTGAATATGAAAGGAGCAGAACTTACAGTTAACTATGTTTTTAAACCGGCATCCGGAAGTTTTATCCAGTTAGTGCGCCCGTTTTTTAATTACCAGTATAATGGAAGCAGGAATATTGATCTGAAAAACAATAACAATAATAATACGACCACCAAAGATTATTCAAATTATCATGTAAGCGGCCTGGCATTGAATACACTGAATGCAGGTATTGATATTGAAGCAGGTCACGGTTTTTACGTGAACGTAACAGATATGTATTCTGATAAGATGCCCATTACACTGGATAATACTGTTTATGCAGATTCCTATAACCTTGTTAATGTAAAGGCAGGCTTACGCAAAAGTTTTGGCGGTCGCAAGAGCGATGTATATTCCTTTGATATTTTTGGTGGCATCAACAATGCATATGATACACGGTATGCGCAGTTTGTTGTGATTAACCTGGTGCCGGTAGCAGGACAGCCTGCGCCTAAATATTTTTCTCCGGGGCCACCTTCACAACTTTATGGAGGAGTTAGTTTGCGGTATAGGATCAGGTAGGATTGCCACTGAAGCACAGAAGCACTGAATTTATTTTTTCAGTGCTTCTGTGCTTCAGTGGCAAAAAAGTTTTTCAATTATTCCACTCCTATTTTTTTCAGCGCATCAATAACCGCCAACTCTGTCATATTATCAGAAAGCGGTTTGGGCTCAAAAGAATGCCCGGTTACTTTTTCAAACAGTTCAATATATCTTTTACTGATCGTATCAATCCATTCATCCGTCATCTCAGGAACTGTTTGCCCTTCTTTGCCCATGAAATTATTGGCGATCAGCCACTCTCTTACAAACTCTTTACTCAGTTGTTTTTGTTTTTCACCTGTCTTCTGTCTTTCTGCAAATCCATCCGAATAAAAATACCTGGATGAATCAGGCGTATGGATCTCATCCATCAGGTAAATGGTGTCGCCGATCTTTCCGAATTCATATTTTGTATCTGCCAGGATCAATCCCTGTTTGGCCGCTATTTCTTTTCCTCTTTCAAAAAGTGCCAGGGTATATTTTGTGAGCACGGCCCAATCGGCTTCAGAGGCAAGTCCTTTTGCAATGATCTCTTCTTTCGATATATCCTCGTCATGACCCTCATCTGCCTTGGTAGATGGCGTGATAATAGGCTCGGGGAAGAAATCGTTTTCTTTTAGCCCTTCTGCCAGCGTTACGCCGCAAAGTTCTCTTTTGCCGCTTTGGTAGGTTCTCCAGGCATGTCCCACTACATTACCCCGCACTACCATTTCTATCTTAAAAGGAACACAACGTTTTCCGATCGAAACATTGGGGGCCGGAACTGCTACCAGCCAGTTGGGGCAGATATCAGCCGTGGCTTCCAGCATATAGGCGGCGATCTGGTTCAGCACCTGTCCTTTAAAGGGGATAGGGCGCGGCAGGATCACATCAAATGCCGAGATGCGGTCGCTGGCGATCATCACCAGCCAATCGCTGCTGATACTGTAAACATCCCTCACTTTGCCGTGGTAGAGGTTGGTCTGGGAAGGAAATTGAAAGAATGCCATGCGCCAAAATTACCTACCTCATTGATAAATAAGGATTAATGAAGGTTGTTTTTCTTAACACGCGTGGACAAATTAAATTTTTACGGAATACTAACAAGTGCTATTTTTATTAACAATTCATTCTAAACTTGCCTTATATGAGACGATTATTAGCCCATCTGGGGTTGCTGGCTATTGCTACAACTCTCTGTGTATCAGCATTTGCACAGCAATCCACAACCATCTCGGGTAGTGTGAAGACCACCAAATCAAACGAAATGCTTTCTGCCGTTTCTGTGACTGTTAAGGGCGGAACTGCGGGAACTTTTACGGATGATAAAGGGAATTTCAAGTTATCTACCATTCAAAAGCTCCCGATTACACTGCTTTTCTCCTCAGTTGGATATGCCAGCAAGGAAGTGGTGGTAAGATCTAATAATGAAATAGTTACGGTTGATCTTGAAACCTCTTTCACTTTGGGTAATGAGGTGGTGGTTGCCGCATCAAGGGTGCCGGAAAGGATCCTCGAATCGCCTGTATCCATTGAAAGGATCAGTACAGCTGCTATCCGCAATTCACCAGCTACCAACTACTACGATATGATCACCAACTTAAAAGGGGTGGATGTGGTAATGGCGAGCCTTACTTTCAGAAGTATCGGTACACGTGGATTTAATAATAGTGGTAACTCACGTCTCAACCAATTGGTAGACGGAATGGATAACCAGGCTCCCGGACTAAACTTCTCCGTAGGTAGCGTTCTGGGTTTAACAGAATTGGATGTTGAGAATATGGAACTGCTGCCGGGTGCATCATCTGCGCTATATGGTTCAGGTGGTATGAACGGAACTGTCTTGATCAACAGTAAGAGCCCTTTCAAATACCAGGGGCTTAGCTTCCAGGTTAAACAAGGCGTAAAAGATGTTGACGGATATCAACGCCCAGTTTCTTCTTACAATGACTGGAGTCTTCGTTGGGCACAAAAAATATCTGAAAAATTTGCTTTCAAAATAGGTGCACAGTTTGTACAGGCGAAAGACTGGTTAGCCAGTCAGTCAGATAACTACCTGCGTCCACCAACACCAGGTGCTGCCTCTCCGAACGGAAATGTAACTACCGGATCAAGAACAACAGATCCTAACTATGATGGTGTAAACTTTTATGGTGATGAAACGAATGTTAACATGGGTAGTACAGCTACCAGCGTTATCGCTTCAACAGGACTTTCGGCTGCTACCTTAGCCACATTTAATGGATACATCGCAGCTAATCCAGGTTTAACACTCGCAGGTTTCAATGGCTTCCTTACAGCTGCCGGTGCGGGTGGATTGGTAACTGCAGGTGCCTCACCATTTATTTATGGTGCAAGTCCGAGCCGTAATTATTTCGGACAACAATATGTAAGCCGTACCGGTTATGCCGAAAAAGATATCATCAACCCTACAACTGTGAATGTAAAACTGAGCGGATCGGTTTACTATAAGCTGAATGATAAAACAGAAGCTTCTTTCCTGGCATACTGGGGAACCGGTAATAGCGTGTACACAGGAAGTGACCGTTATTCGTTGAGCAACCTGAAAATGGGCCAGTACAAACTGGAAGTGAAAAGTAAAAACTGGTTCTTACGCGCTTACACAACACATGAAAATTCAGGAGATTCTTATAACTCAACTATTGCAGGACGTTTATTTAACGAAGCATGGAGACCAAGCCAGGTATGGGTTCCAACCTATATGTCGGCATTGGTGGCTTACCGCGATGCAGGTTTGAATAGCCAGGATGCAAATAACGCAGCAAGAGGTGTTGCAGATGCAGGCAGACCAACAGGTTATGTGGGCAACGATCCTTTGTTCAAAAAAGTAATCAGTACCCCGATCTCAAAAGGCGGAGCATTATTTCTTGATGCAACACGGTTAAATGTTTTTGAAGGACAGTACAATGCTTCCAATGATCTAGGATTAACAAAAACCGGAACTGACTTCCTGATTGGAGCCAGTCTAAGACGTTATATCCTTAACTCACAGGGTACATTGTTTGCAGATACTGCCGGAACGATTAAAATTGATGAAGTAGGTGCTTACGCGCAGTTATCACAAAAATTCTTCAATGATGTTTTGAAGATCACTGCTTCCGGCCGTTACGACAAGAACAGCAATTTTGACGGACGTTTCACACCAAGGGCCTCTGCGGTAGTGAAACTGGCGAAAGATCATAACCTGCGTTTCTCATACCAGCAGGCTTACCGTTTCCCAACTACACAGAACCAATGGATCAACCTGACAGTAGGTGGTGGTACCCGTTTACTGGGTGGTTTACCACAACTGAGGGACTTCTATAATTTTGGAAGCAATCCAGGTTATACCCCTGCGAGTGTTGTTGCCTTTGGAACAGCAGCAGCGGGCGGAACATTTAACCCGGGATTGTTAGTTGCACAAACTTTCGACAAATTCAAACCCGAACAAAGTACTTCTTATGAAGTGGGTTATAAGGGTCTGATCGCACAAAGGTTATTGATCGATGTGTATGCATACTGGGCAACTTATAAAGACTTCTTAAGCAGTGTTCAGGTATTACAGGCAAGAAACCAACCTTCAGCGCCAGCGGGGTATCTTGACCTTCTGGATGCCAACAAGCGTATCGGGTACAGTATTTCAGTTAACACACCGGGCAATGTAAAAACAATGGGCTGGGGTGTTTCTGCAGAATACCTGATGCCTAAGAACTACTCAGTTAGCGCAAACCTTTATTCAGATGAGATCGGTGATCTTCCTGTAGGATTTACTTCATATTTTAATACACCTAAATACCGTACTAATATCGCGTTCAACAATAGTGGTTTCCTGAAAGACAACCGTTACGGTTTCAGCGTTGTGTACAGGTGGGTTGACAAGTTCTTCTATGAAGGAACTTTCGGATCGGGACAAATGCCATCTTACGGAACGCTGGATGCTGTTATCAGCTACAAGTTCCCGGTGAGCAAATCACTCGTGAAACTGGGTGCAACCAACGTATTTAATAAATATTACAGCACAGGCTGGGGTAACCCATCTATTGGTGGCTTATACTATGTAAGCTTTGGCTGGAACGTATTTTAGACCATAGCCGATAGTCCATGGACCATGGTCCATGGACTATGAACCGGAACCCCGCTACATAGCGGGGTTCTTTTGTTTTATACCCGATAATCTTATATTTTTGCTGCTCAATTTAAACAGATACTATGCGTTCAATAGCCATGCGGGAGGCTTTAAGAGAAGCCATGAATGAGGAGATGAGAAGAGATGAGAAGGTTTTTTTAATGGGTGAAGAAGTAGCCGAATACAATGGAGCTTATAAAGTGAGCCAGGGCATGCTGGCAGAGTTTGGTGCGAAAAGGGTGATTGATACCCCGATCTCGGAACTGGGTTTTGCAGCGGTGGCAGTAGGTGCCGCACAAAGCGGGCTGAGACCTGTAGTTGAATTTATGACGTGGAACTTTGCGGTACTGGCGATGGACCAGATCCTGAATACAGCTTCAAAAATGTTGGCGATGAGCGGCGGGCAGATCGGTTGTCCTATCGTTTTCCGCGGACCCAACGGAAGTGCGGGTCAGTTAGGAGCGCAGCACTCAACAGCATTTGATAGCTATTATGCAAATATCCCGGGATTGAAAGTTGTATCACCGTCTAACAGCTACGATGCAAAAGGATTGATGAAACAGGCCATCCGTTTTGAAGAAGATCCGGTAATCTTTATGGAAAGTGAAGTGATGTACGGCGACAAAGGAGATGTGCCGGATGAAGAATATTATATCCCATTGGGAAAATGTGATGTAAAGAAACAGGGAAGGGATGTCACTATCGTTTCTTTTAATAAAATGATGAAAGTTGCTTTAGGCGCAGCTGCTGAATTAGAGAAAGAAGGGATCAGCGCAGAAGTGATCGACCTGAGAACGATACGTCCGCTGGACTGGATGACGATCCTCGAAAGTGTTAAGAAAACAAACCGCCTTGTGATCGTAGAAGAGCAGTGGCCATTTGCTTCTATTTCTTCAGAGATCAGTTACCGTATTCAGAAAGAGGGGTTTGATTATTTAGATGCACCTATCCGCCGTATCACCAGTGCCGATGCACCCATGCACTATGCACCCAACCTGGCAGCCTTAGCTATTCCTGATGTAGCAAGAACAGTTAAGTTGGTGAAGGAAGTGATGTATTTGAAGAAATAGAAGACAGGGGTTAAGAGACAGTTTTAGTAGTATTAAATAATAGACCCGGTACGATGTGTGCCGGGTTTTTCTTTTACGAAAAGTATAATTGTACCGATGCGGGTTATAGCACTGCTGCTTGTATTCATTTTGCCGGGGGTATTATTTTCTCAGAATAATACAGACAGTTTACTGGAACAGGTAACCGTTACTGCCTTTCAATCCCATCAACATTGGAAAGCGGTTCCTGCCTCCGTTGCTACACTCAGTTCAAAAGATCTTAACCGTTATGGAAGTATATCCATGGTGCCTGTGTTCAATACATTGCCGGGTGTTAGGATAGAAGAACGGTCGCCAGGAAGCTACCGGTTATCGTTGCGGGGAAGTTTATTGCGGTCACCATTTGGGGTAAGGAATGTAAAGGTTTACTGGAATGATATTCCTTTAACAGATGGTGGCGGAAATACCTACCTGAATATTGTAGACATGAACCAGTTGACCAGTGCCGAGGTGATCAAAGGTCCTGTTGCCAGTGTGTATGGAGCCGGTACCGGTGGGGCAGTGATCCTGCATAGTGATCTTTCTTTTGCGGAGAAAAAAATGCATTCTTTCTCTGCGGGTATAACAGGTGGTTCATACGGGTTATTCAGCGAACAGGCGGCGTGGCAGTATAGCAGCAAACATTTTGCTTCATCGCTTCAGCAGGATCATCAGCAGGCAGATGGATACCGCCAGCAATCTGCCATGCGCAAAGATGTGATCAAATGGCAGGCGAATACAACGCTTGGAAAACAGCAGTTCCAATTCCTTTTTTTCTATACGGATCTTTATTACCAAACGCCCGGGGGTATTACATTGGCGCAGTTTCAGCTGGATCCAAAATTATCGCGGCAACCTGCAGGTGCTTTACCCGGATCGGTTCAACAAAAAGCAGCTATTTATAATCAAACACTTTTTGGCGCCGTACATCATGAAACGGAGCTGGGAAAATATTTTGCACTGCGTTCTTTTATTACTGCTAATCATACCAACTTCACCAATCCCTTTATCACGAATTACGAAAAAAGATCGGAGGATAATTTTGGGACAGGAACCAATCTTGTATTTCGTATTGCATCTGCCAATACCAGCTTCCAGTGGATGAATGGTGCTGAATGGTTATATAACCGTTCTACTATCACAGACTATGGCAACCGTTCCGGTGTGGCTGATACGATTCAGTTTGCAGATAATGTTTTCTCCAATCAGTGGTTTGGATTTTCACAGGCACAGTTAACTATTGGCAGTAAATGGAACTTTACTGCGGGACTGAGTGTAAATGACCAATCGTATCGTTATAAAAGATTAACCACAAATACCCCTTACGTTGCAAAGAATATTACGGCTGTGATCACACCACGTTTTGCAGCTTTGTACCGCATTACCCAGGATATATCTGCCTATGCGATAGCCGCTAAAGGTTTCTCGCCGCCTGCATTGGCAGAGATCAGACCATCCGATGGAAACTATTATGGCGACCTGAATGCAGAGTACGGATGGAACTATGAACTGGGTATCAAAGGGTTGTTACTGAACAATCGTCTAGAGTTCGATATTGCGGCTTATTATTTTGCCTTAAAGAATGCGATTGTTCGCAGAAACAATGCTTCAGGGGCCGAGTATTTTGTGAATGCAGGTGGAACGATACAAAAAGGCCTGGAAGGATTGATACGTTACGAGTTGCTGAAACCTTCCAAACATTTTGTTTCGTCCTGTAAAGTATGGAGCAGTTATAGCTATCAGCCTTACAAGTTTGATAGTTACCAACAGGTTGGGGTTGATTATTCGGGTAATGCATTAACGGGTGTACCCAAAAATGTATGGGTCACCGGCATTGACCTGGAAACTGCGCCAGGATTATATCTACAGGCTTCTGTGAACAGTGTGTCTGCTATTCCTTTAACAGATGCGAATGATGCTTTTGCTTCGGCTTACCAGTTGGTGCAGTTGCAGTGGGGGTATCGGTCACCTAAAAGGCTCGATCTCTTTGTGGGCGTGGATAATCTGCTGGATCAGAACTATAGTTTGGGGAATGATATTAATGCAGCGGGGAAGCGGTATTATAATGCTGCTGCGAGGCGGAATATCTTTGCGGGGGTGCGGTATAAGTTTTAATTAACGGATTGGCGGATTGCGGATTAGCGGATTCAAGGCAAAGAATCCGCTAATTCGTAATCCGCTAATTCGCGAATAACTATCTTAGCAAAAAAGTATCCTAATGTCTGCTATACTCATAATCGATGACGAAAAATCCATCCGCAATGTCCTTAAAGATATCCTCAGCAACGAGGGCTTCACCGTAGAAGAAGCAACAGACGGTGAAGAAGGATTGAAAAAATTCCAGGCAGGAAGTTTTGATGTGGTATTGTGTGATATTAAAATGCCAAAACTCGATGGAATAGAGTTCCTTCAAAAAGTAACCGAATCCGGTAGCGAAGTTCCTGTTATCATGATCAGCGGTCACGGAAATATTGAAACGGCAGTGGATGCAGTAAAGAAAGGGGCGTTTGATTATATCGCAAAGCCACCCGACTTAAACCGCTTACTCATCACCATCCGCAACGCACTCGATAAAACCGTTCTCGTAAAAGAAACCAAAGTATTAAAGCGCAAAGTCTCCAAAGTACAGGAGATCATTGGTCAGAGCGAAGCGGTTAAAAAAATAAAAGAAACCATTGAAAAAGTGGCGCCTACCGATGCACGTGTGCTGGTAACCGGTGAGAACGGGAGCGGTAAAGAACTGGTGGCAAGATGGCTGCATGAAAAAAGCAACCGGGCAGACGCACCCATCATAGAAGTGAACTGTGCCGCTATTCCCGGTGAACTGATCGAAAGTGAATTGTTTGGTCATGAAAAAGGATCTTTCACTTCTGCCATTAAACAACGCATAGGAAAATTTGAGCAGGCAAACGGAGGAACCCTTTTCCTGGATGAGATAGGCGATATGAGTGTGAATGCACAGGCAAAAGTATTGCGCGCCCTCCAGGAAGGAAAGATCACAAGGGTGGGCGGCGAAAAAGAAATTGCGGTAGACGTTCGGGTGATAGCTGCCACCAACAAGGACCTGCTGGAAGAAGTGACAGCCAAAAATTTCCGTCTCGATCTTTATCACCGGTTAAGTGTCATACTCATACATGTGCCCTCCTTAAATGAACGGAAAGACGATATTCCCTTACTGGTAGACAAGTTTCTGACAGATATTGCAGAAGAATATGGTCAGGCCAAAAAAGAAATAGATGCTAAAGCCATGGAGGCATTGAAGCAGCACGACTGGACCGGTAATATACGTGAGTTAAGAAATGTGGTTGAAAGACTAATCATTCTATCAGGAAAGTCGATAGGTGCCGATGACGTAAAGAACTACGTGAGGTAAAAAATATCGAATATCGAATGTCGAACACCGAATTTCGAAGTAATTCAAGAATACTTATTTCGACATTTGTCATTCGATATCCGGTGTTCGACATTCCTTTTTAGGAAAACTTTCACCTACAAACCCCTGCAATGCGCCTGAAAAGGATATTTTTGTTGATACTTAACTACACACTATGGGTTTAATTTTACTGATCATTGGTACTATCGGTTGGCATGTTGGCATGTATGGCATGTTTAAGAAAGCCGGTATTGAGCCCTGGAAAGCTTTTATCCCTTTTTATAATACCTGGCTGATCGTTGCTAAAACGAATATCCGCCGTTACTGGTTCTGGTTACAATTGATACCGATTGCCGGTCAGTTCATCACTATCTGGATCACCATCATCTTTGTGATGCATTTTAAAAAGGTAAGCGTGCCTGATCATGCTGCTACTATATTTTTCCCTTTTATCTATTTTCCATACCTCGGATTTTCTCCCAATGTAAAATGGCATGGCGGTGAAGTGTTGAAGCATTATCATAAACCTGCTTCCCGTGAATGGATCGATGCGGGTGTCTTTGCCATTGTTGCCGCAACGCTTATCCGCACGTTTGTTTTTGAAGCATATGTGATACCTACCGGCAGTATGGAAAAAACATTGCTTGTCAATGATTTTCTTTTTGTGAACAAGATGAGTTACGGTGCGCGGATCCCACAAACACCGGTGTCTTTTCCTTTCGTACACAATACCATGCCTTTCTCAGAAACTACACCTTCTTATATCAAAGCAGTACAACTTCCTTATAAACGGCTGCCTGCTTTTACACAGGTGAAAAGGAATGATGTGGTGGTATTTAATTTCCCGGCCGGGGATACGATCATTAATCTCCCGGGATATGGAAGCTACCATACCTATTATGATGTACTGCGCTATCAGTTCAAAGGCAATCGCGAAGCACTCAATGCAGAGTTCCCGGTGATTGTTCACCCGATGGACAAAACGGATAACTATATCAAACGTTGCGTAGGTGTGGGTGGCGATGAGCTGCAGGTAAAAGGTGGTGCATTGTTTATTAACGGGAAGGCCGCCTTTGTTCCACCGGCTGCTGAGAACCAATACCTGGTTGAAACCAATGGCACTCCTTTTACAGAAGATTTCCTCAGCGAACAGTTAGGGATCAATGAAAAGAACTCAGACGACCAGATCAAGACAGATCCTTCAAGGCAAGGTTTGTATGTGATCAATATGACAGCTGAAGAACTCGACAAAGTGAAAAAGCAACCCAACGTTAAGTCGGTTACTTTGTATTCAGCCAACCAGGTGGGAGAAACCTTCCCGAATGATGAAGCTAACTATCCATGGACCATTGATAATTTTGGTCCCATCAAAATACCCAGGAAGGGTGATGTATTACCATTGAATGCACAAACCATTTCTTTATACCGGAGATTGATCATTACCTACGAACACAATACACTGGATGAGGTCAATGGCAAATTCATCCTCAACGGTAAAGAAGTAAACAGTTATACAACCCAATTAAATTATTACTGGATGATGGGAGATAATCGCCACAATAGCCAGGACAGCCGCTTCTGGGGCTTTGTTCCCGAAACATATGTGGTGGGTAAGGCAAGTATGATCTGGTTCAGCTGGGATAAAGGACCCCGCTGGAAACGCTTGTTCAATGGAATAAAATAGCGTATCTTACATAACCGAAGGGGTCCTCATCGCATCATGCTTTGAGGACTTTTTTGTCTAAAAAAGTTACTGTATGAAAAACAAGAAAATAAGTTTTGAACTCGAGGTATACGATTCGGCTGACCAATTAACAAAAGAAGATGCAGCATTGCTGGAAGCGGCTAAAAAAGTTACTGTTAATGCATATGCCCCTTATTCCTCTTTTAAGGTGGGTGCTGTTGCGCAATTAGCCAATGGTGAGACCATTAGTGGCACCAACCAGGAAAATGCCAGCTATCCCATCGGCATTTGCGCAGAAAGGGTATTGCTCTCCGCTGCGTCTTCCGTTTATCCAGGGGTAGCTATTAATTCTATGGCAATCAGCTATCATAATGATCATGGAACCAGCAAAAATCCCGTATCTCCATGTGGTATTTGCCGGCAGACAATAGTGGAATACCAGAATAGAACAAAGCAGCCTATCCGTTTAATACTGGCAGGCGAGGAAGGAAAAGTATATATTATTCCACGGGCTGATATGTTATTGCCTTTGCAGTTTTCGGGAGATGATCTGAAGGCTTAATTAGATTAACCCCTACCGGATTAAAACAGTTGTTCCATTCAATGAAACCCGCTGCTTCTTCGTAATGTCCATATAATCCAATGTCCACACATAGGTGCCGCTGGGTTGCAGCATTCCATTTACTCGGCCATCCCATTTTCTTGATGCGGTTCTGGTTTCAAAGAGGATTTGTCCCGACCGGTTATATACCCTGAATACCATGTCTGATGCTTTGAAAGCATTAAGAGGATATAGCTTATCATTTAATCCATCACCATTGGGGGTAAATGCTGATGGAACTGACACATTGCAACTCATCAATATCAATACATAATGATAAGAAGTGTCTTCGCAGTTGAATGCATTTCTAACGATCAATTTCACCAGGCGTTCGGCCGACCGGTTGCTATTGGCCGGAAGTGTTTGTATCCCGGGATCCTGTTGTTCTATTACCTGCCCGTTACCAAAATCCCATTTCCAGGCAATTGCATTACTGCTGCTGAGATTGGTAAACCTGAGTGTATCAGTTGAACAGGCGGTATCTGCCGAAACACGGAAAGCTGATTTTACTGTTTGGTCCGGAAATATGAAGCTGACACTGGCTGTGTCACTGCATTTGCCGTTTGATGTGCTTAGCTGTATGCTGTGTGTGGTAAATAAATTAGAAATGTATATGGCAGTTTTTGCAGAACTCAATGGTACCGAATCAACCATCCATTGCCATTGATTGGCACCGTTATTTCCATTGTGAGAAACAAACATGGTATCATTTTTACAGCCTTCTGCAAGTCTGTTTGAGAATGCAGCCGTTGTTATATCTTTTGTTGTAAAAGCAATCGTTGATCCGGCAGGTGTTACCTGGTCGCATTCATCGATCAGGGGATTTCCATCGGATCCATTTTTTAAGCTTACCAGGAAGGTTCCATTTACATAAATAGGTGATGACAGGATGATCTGAACAACTGTTGATACACCATTGGTGCAGATCCCTTGCGCACTTTTAATGGTTACGGGCGCAGGGCCTGTAATGGTAAAATCACTGCCATCAGGGGCGATGGAACTGCATTTCATCGGCTTACTGAAGACAAGCTGTATCGTATCTTTTATACAAATGAGAGGCGTAATACTATCCATCGGCGTAGGCTGTGAAGAAGTGAATCGCAGGTTTGCCTGCTGACCGATTGTAAGATTATTGTCGCAATTATCTATCAGCGAATTTCCATCCGAACCTACTTTTGAAGTAACGGTGTATGTACCGGGAGATAAGATCCGGTTTAATTTCAAGGTAACCGAATCCATATCAAATCCGCTGCTGCAGCCATTTCCCGTAGCAGACACGATAGAAATATTTACCGGACCACCAGATACAGTAAAATCGCTTCCATCGGAAGCAATGGAACTGCATTTCATTTTTTTATTAAGTTTTACAACAATCTCGGTCCCATCACAAACAGCATAGGCACTTTGAACTGCCGGGATGGTAGGGTCGGTGATATTGGCTGTACCGCCATTAAAAACAAGACTATAGCCACTTTGGGAACCTGCTGTAAAGTGACTGATCATTAATAAATATTGGTGACCCACTTGCAGGTTGGGCATACCGCTGTTCGTTGGCACTCTCGGTCCATTTCTGATTGATCCGCACTCAAAGGTATTTGAAGCAGTAGGGGATGTACCGGTGATACCTGTTTCTCCCGACCAGTTATATCCCACGATCAAAGATGGGTCAGTGTATACATCTTTTGGATCATGACCGGTCACATCAAACAACTGCCAGTCATAATCATCATTAATGTTATTCGGTGTTATCACAAAGCCAAGTGAGCCAGCTGTAAAACAGGTGAATTTGTACCAGAAAGGATTGAGATCAACATAGATATTGCCATTGGCCGGACAGCGTGTGGGCATCGTGTTATTTGAACAGGCAGGCACAGTGGTTTGTGAAAATGAAGAGCTGCCGCAAACAGGAAACGCAGTATACACTGTTTGTCCCCGTGTAGTACAGGCTTGACCCATAGCAGCGATTACCCATGCATTCAACAGAGCACACAAAACAATTATTTTGGAAATGCGTAACATCTCTGTAAAATTATTGATTGCTTTTTAGCGGGCCGGAAGATTATGCAAAAGAATGTTAAGAAATTAAAACAGGGTCTGCACCCCATGCGCAATTTTAAATTCATGCCCTAACAACCATTTCTTGCGCCATTTACCGCCTGAATACCCTACAAGGGTGCTATCGCTGCCAATAACCCGGTGGCAGGGCACCATGATGGCAATATTATTTTTTCCATTGGTGGAAGCCGCGGCACGTATCACTTTGGGGTCGCCGAGGCGTTTTGCAAGGTCCATGTAGCTGATGGTTCTTCCGTAGGAGATCTCCATGAGTTCTCCCCATACCCTTAGCTGAAAGTCGGTTCCGTGTTGGTGTACCGGTAGGTCGAAATTTCGGCGGCTACCATGAAAGTATTCTATCAGTTGTTCAGTGCACTGGTGCATCACTTCGGTAATGCCGGGTTCACCGTGGGTTATCTGGTCGGGATTATCTACAAAGGTAAGTTCGCCGATATATTGGTCGGTGCCGCCTATTTTCAGCAGACCTATGGGACTCTCATAATAAGTGTAGTAAAGTTCCTCCATTATCCGATACGTAGCCCGTTACCTGTTGTCTTGTCGGGCTGCATTAAAATTACCTGATTATTTTCATCATACACACCTAATACCAGGCATTCACTAAAAAAGTTGGCGATCTGCCTCGGTGGGAAATTCACAACAGCCACTATCTGCCTCCCCAGTAAAGCCTCTTTTGTGTAATGATGCGTAATCTGTGCCGATGACTTCTTAATGCCCAGATCACCAAAATCAATGGTTAACTGGTAAGCAGGCTTTTTGGCTTTCGGGAAATCCATAACTTCGCGTATGGTTCCGGTGCGGATATCTATTTTTTCAAAATCCTCCCAGGAGATCATGCTATTTCTGTTTTGATAATTTTTTAAGTTCAGACCATAGTTGATAGACCATGGTCCATGGACTATCGACTATGGTCAAATTACCACTTTTTATATCATTTTGTAAAACCTAAAATTAAATAAGCATGAAACGTACAGCAACAGCCATCTGGAATGGTTCCGGTAAAGAAGGAAATGGTAGTCTTACCACACAAAGTACTGTATTGAATAAAACGCAGTACTCTTTTAATTCACGTTTCGCTGATGGTGTGGGTACTAATCCCGAAGAGCTGATGGCGGCTGCGCATGCAGGTTGTTTTACCATGAAGTTCACCTTTGATTTAAATGCAGCCGGTTTTATACCCGATAGCCTCGAAACCACTTGCGCCATTTCATTGGAAGATGGTGTGATCACAAAATCGGAACTGGTTGTGAAAGGAAAGGTTCCCGGCGTTACGCCTGAACAGTTTCAGGAAATTGCAGCAGGTGCAAAAGCAAATTGCCCGGTAAGTAAAGCGTATGGTACTGTGGCAATTTCGCTGCAAGCGGAGCTGGTATAAAATATCGAATATCGAATGTCGAACTCCGAATATCGAAGTAGAATAATTCTTTACTTCGATATTCGACATTCATAATTCGACATTCGATATTCTTTTCTCAGTCCAGCAACTCCGCCAGTCTCTTCAACTCCTGCTGCTTATACTGTGTAGAAGGTCTGTCAAAACATTTCGCCACTTCTTCTAATAACACCTGTATGATCCTTTTGTGGGATTGGGGTTTGAAGTAGGCAGGCGATGGGGGAACGGAGATCCGTTTGAAATAATTCTCTACGTCCTTGTGTGAGAATGCCTGTCCCGTTGTTGCATCTACATAGAAATGGATCTTATCCTGCGGGTGACCCATGTAAGTAGACGCATCATAATCGGAATGATAAAATGCGATGATGCATTGCTTGGGAATATTGATGATCTTGGCATTGATATCCAGCAGGTCGCACATTACCTGGTACAGGATACCATTGGTGAGCGCATTTCCTTTTTTACTTTCCAGCACTTTGTGAATAAAGAAGTCATCGGGTTGTTCATAATTTACTTCAACGCCTTTCAGGTTGTAGTAATTATAGATGATGCTTGATAAAACATTGGCCTGCTCAAGAGGCGTAAGAAAACTATTGAGTTCGAGCCATACATTGCGGCGGATCTTTTCAACGTCCTGTAATACGGGGCTGGTATGCAGATCGGGATATTGAAATTTGGCCACCAGTAAAGCGCCCGGTAAAAGATCGTGATAAGCACCATCCCTCCAATCAGTCAGATCACGCGAAAGATCGGTGTAATGCAAATGATGAATGATCATTTCAATCCTTTCCTGTACATCTTCGCTGAGTGTTGTTTCCCATAAATGCTCCAGGTTTGGGATGATATTCCTTCCATATGCAACGATCTTTTCGGAGACGGTAGAGTAGACCTCTTCATCGGGATCATCAATCAGGGTGAATAAAGCATTGATCTCTCTGGTTTCCTGCATAGGGCTTTCAGGTCAGTGAATAACCGGGTTCATTCCCGGTAGTAATACCATTGATCCTATATCAAACTAAATTAAAATTCAGTTATGATGCAACATTTAGTTATCCTATATATGTGGAAATATCCGCACAGAACTGTATAATAATTGTATTATATATACGTTGGAGTTCAGGCAATTGCGTAAAAAAAAGTAAAATTAACACCCATGCTTGGCGTATAATAAGTAAATTTGCTCATTAATCTTAAGCTTACCATGTCACAATACAACGTTCCCAAATTTCCACAAGCAACCAGGTCCCTCCACACAGAATTGAAAAAACGTGTACAGGATTATTTTGATAACCGTGGAATAGACTCTACCGGGAATCCTAAACTGTTTACGAAGGCAATTCTTATGATCAGCGGACTCGTGTTGATCTATGTTCATTTGTTGTTCTTTACCCCGGCCTGGTATTTTGCATTGGGTGAATGTGTGATCATGGGCGGTATTGTTGCGGCAATCGGGTTCAATGTAATGCACGATGGTAGTCACGGCAGCTTCAGCGAAAAAAGATGGCTGAACAAAGTGGCAGCTTCTTCCATCAGTTTATTAGGGGCCAATCATTTTATGTGGAACATGAAGCATAATATGATCCACCACACTTTTACCAATATTGATGGGGTAGATGATGATATCGAGATCGGTGTACTGATGCGGATGGCACCTACTCAAAAAAGATATACCATGCACCGCTTCCAGCATATTTATTTCTGGTTCCTGTATATGTTGTTGTATGTATTCTGGTTGTTCTTCACAGACTATAAAAAATATTTTTCACAGAAGATCGGTTCCGTGCCTTTGAAAAAAATGAACACGGCAGACCATATTGAATTCTGGCTCGTTAAGGTTTATCACGCAGCCGTATTTATCGTGATCCCTATCCTTTGTGTTGGTTGGATCAGTTGGTTGGTTGGCTTCCTGGTAATGAGTATGGTTGCGGGTTTTGTGCTGAGTATTGTTTTTCAACTTGCCCATACTGTTGAGCATACAGCGTTTCCGGTGGCTGATATTGAAACCCATAAATTACCTGATGAGTTTGCTGCTCACCAGATCAAGACCACCGCTAATTTTGCTACCCGCAATAAATTAGTAAGCTGGCTGGTAGGTGGATTGAATTTCCAGATAGAACATCACCTGTTCCCGAAAATATCCCATGTTCACTATCCTGCAATCAGCGAGATCGTGCGGAATGTTTGTAATGAGTACCAATTGCAATACATCGAATACCCAACCATGCGTAAAGCGGTTTGGGCGCATGTGAGATTTCTGAGGCAGTTAGGGAAGTATGATTAATTGCGGATTGGCGGATTACGGATTGGCGGATTAAAATATTGAAGGCTTCAGTTTTTGACTGAAGCCTTTTTTTATGGTAACTTTTTCATTCACGACTCACTACTCACTCATTTTTTCACCGCCGCTTTCTTTGCAGTTTTCTTGGCTGCCTTCTTCGCCGGTTTCGTTCCTGTTTTTTTTGCTGCTACCTTTAATTTTTTAGAGAATGCGCCCGGCACCTGCTCCTCGATCATTTTCTTTACCACTTCAATGTCCATATCTACCAGTTCTTCCGGTGCATACTTGGTGCCGTCTGCTTTTTTACCCAGCTTCAGCATCTTCTTCTGAAAACGTACAAACGGACCCCATCTGCCATTCTCAAGTGAGATCTTTTCGGTGGGCCACTGTTTGATGAAGCGGTTGGCTTCCTTATCCATCTTCTTGGTCACTAGTTCATCGATATCCTGTTGCGTAAGCGTATCAAAATTATAAGCTCTTGGGATATTGATATACATATCGTTCCATTTGATAAATGGCCCGAACCTGCCTTTGCCTTTGGTTACCGGTAATTCCTGGAAGAACCCGATCGGCGCATCTGCCTCCTGTTTTTCATGGATCAGCTGTATGGCTCTTTCGAGCTCCATTTCATGCAGATCCTCTCCCTTCGGAATGGAAATGAACTGTTCGCCCAACTTAATATATGGTCCAAATCTTCCCACGTTCACGGCAAGTTCCTGTCCCTCATATTCGCCTAATGTTCGCGGCAGGGTAAACAGTTGCATCGCCTCCTCCATAGTAATGGTCTCAATACTCTGTGAAGGTTTGAGTTTGGCAAAACGCGGCTTCTCTTCTTCATTGGCCGTATCGCCTATTTGGACCATGGGACCATAACGCCCCATTCTGGCAATTACTTTTTTACCGGTAGCCTCATCCATCCCCAGTTCCCGCTCACCTTTGGCCCGCTCGGCATTTTCAAGGGTATGTTCTATCGTTACATGAAAGGGTTTATAAAAACCATCGATCATACTGCTCCATGAGATCTTGCCTTCAGCAATCTGGTCGAACTCTGCTTCGATCTTGGCCGTAAAACCAAAGTCCATCACTTTCGTGAAATACTGTTTCAGAAAATCTGTTACCACAATACCCAGATCGGTAGGGAACAACTTATTTTTTTCGGCACCTGTGTTTTCCTGTAAAATCTCTTTCTGTATCTCGTTTGCCTTGGTTAGCCGTAGCAGACCCGCCTCTCTTTTTACACCATCTTTCTCGCGCTTCTCAACATAATTCCGTTTCATGATGGTTGAAATAGTAGGTGCATAGGTAGAAGGGCGACCGATGCCCAACTCTTCCAACTTCTTTACCAGTGCGGCTTCCGTGTAACGGGCAGCGGGACGGGTAAATTTTTCAGCGGCAATCATTTCAACAAAATTCAGTACCGTGCCTACAGATAATGGCGGCAGTATACCTTCTGAATTCTCATCATCTTCTTCGTCATCCTTTCCTTCCATATACACTTTCAGGAAGCCATCGAATTTCATTACCTCACCACTTGCGGAAAGGGTTTCCCGGTTGGTGCTGATGCTGATCTTTGCGGTTGTCTTTTCAAATTCTGCATCACTCATTTGTGAGGCGATGGTTCTTTTCCAGATCAGCTCATATAAACGTCTTGTTTCATCATCCGGAACTGTATGGTTGTTCATGTAAGTGGGGCGGATAGCTTCATGGGCCTCTTGCGCACTTTCATTCTTGTTCTTGAATTTACGCGGCTGGTGATATTTTTCGCCGTAGAATCCTGTTACCTCATTACGTATATCATTCAGGGCCGTATCACTCAGGTTAATGCTATCCGTACGCATATAAGTGATCTTGCCGCTTTCGTATAGTTTCTGCGCAAGCAACATTGTTTTGCTAACACTATAGCCCATTTTACGGGATGCTTCCTGTTGCAGGGTAGAGGTGGTGAAAGGCGCTGCAGGTGTACGTTTGGCGGGTTTTACCTGTATGTCGGTTACTTCATACACTGCATTGCGGCAGCTTTCCAGGAATTTGCGCGCATCTTCCTGTGCCGATACTTTGGATGGCCCTTCGGCTTTAAAAGTTACCTGCTTATTATAAATGTCCAATGCACCAAAAACTGCTTCTATTTTATAACTGCTTTCAGCCACAAAATGATTGATCTCGCGTTCGCGCTCTACAATCAATCTAACTGCAACACTCTGTACGCGACCGGCACTCAGGCTCCGTTGCATACCGATCTTGCGCCATAATACCGGGCTGAGTTCAAAACCTACCAGCCTGTCGAGCACCCGGCGGGCCTGTTGTGCATTCACAAGATCCATATTAATAACCCGTGGATTCTCCACCGCTTTTTTAATAGCAGGTGCCGTGATCTCATGAAAAACGATTCTCTTGGTCACTTTCGGATCCAACCCCAGCACTTCTGCCAGGTGCCAGCTGATACTTTCCCCCTCACGGTCCTCATCCGATGCGAGCCATACTTCATCTGCTTTTTTGGCAAGCTGCTTCAGTTCTTTTACCACCCTTTCTTTTTCTTCGGGTACCTTATATCTAGGTAAATAATGGTTATTCACATCGATCCCCATATCATCCTTCTCCAGGTCACGGATATGCCCATAACAACTTTTTACCTCAAAATCACTACCGAGGATCTTTTCAATTGTTTTGGCTTTTGCCGGTGACTCAACTATCAGTAAATTCTTTGCCATAATTAAAACTAGAGGTAAGGGATAAGGGGTAAGTGGTAAGTAAGAAGAGGGAATGTACAACAATAAAAACTTATCCCTTACTCCTCATACCTTACCCCTGTCTTTCGTGCAATATTAATCCAAACGATCAAAACACAAAAAATATCAGGTATTCTTTGGGTTAAAAAACTGGATGATCTGCGTAGAAACCGCAGTGTCTTTGTATACTTTACTATGTCCCAGGTGCTCGGTGATCAGGAAGCGTACATGGGGTAAATCGAGTGAAAGCAATGGTTTCACATCTTTATAGGGACAGATCGGATCCTGTTTGTCGTGCACCCATAAAACCGAGCCGCTGGTTTTCTTTACAACCCGGCTAACCGAAAAATAGCTAACGGGGTTACCGGCTATTTCTGTGATCATGTTGATAAATGCCTCTTTCACTTTTTCATCTACCGGCAGCACTTTGAAGAAATCACCGATCGTGGTCTCGGTTTCCGTAGCCGGGGCAATCAGTACCAGTTTCCTGTCTTCCTGGTGAGAAAAGGTTTCAAAAGCCAATGCGGCGGATATGCCGCCAAGTGAGTGACCCATGATGCCGTATATGGGGCCATATAACTTTTCGATCTTGATTAATATGTCTCTATATATAGCAGCATTGATCAATTTTCCACCGCTGATGCCATGTGCGGGGGCATCAAAAGTCAATACCTCGAACCCTTCTTTGGTAAGTGGGGTGATGTATTTTTCAAATTTGTAACTATAGCTGCTGAAGCCATGTGCGATCACTATTTTTTTGCCATTCGGTTTTGGGGAAACAAACCGGAACCCGCGGATCTCAATGCGATCGGCGGTAAAAGATAAGGGCTCAGCTTTCTCAAAAAGAGGGGGCATTTTGTTTTTCCCCTTCCTGCCATAGGGTGTGCAGAATATTTCATAGGCTGCTTCTGCTGCTTTACGGGGTGAAACCAGGCCGATCGTTTTCAGTTTTGTTTTATAGTAACCGATCATCAACCTTTGTGCTAATTTCATCTTCATAATTTCAAAGATATGCAGGTTATCCTCATCGGTTCGGGGAATATTGCCCGCCTGATGGGCAGGATTTTGTTAAAAAGCGGTCATACTATTCAACAGGTATGGAGCAGGCAGGAAAATCACGCAAGGTTATTAGCGGAAGAGCTGAATGCTATCCCGGTCAATGATCTTTCGCAGGTAGCAATCGATGCAGATCTATATATAGTAGCGGTTTCAGACGATGCATTAGCTGCAGTAGCCTCCCATTTATTTGTGAACGATCAACTGATCCTGCATACTTCCGGAACCGCATCACGCGAAATGCTAAAGAACTGCAGCAGTGCCTATGGTGTTTGCTGGCCCGTTAAAATGGTCAGATCTTCTACCCAAACCTTATCTCCCGCAACGATGGTGATCGATGGGAACAATCCGACAGTGATCAACAGGATCAGGGAACTGGCCGTTTTGTTTTCAGAAAATATAACAGCGGCGGATGACGAAAAAAGAGCCCGGCTGCATCTTGCCGCAACGTTTACCACCAATTTCAGTAACCATCTTTTCCACCTGGCATCCAACTATTGCCAAAAGGAAAACATCCCCTTTGCCGATCTCTACCCGCTGATCGAAGCGGCCGTTCAGCAGCTGCGTGAACAAAATCCCCGCGACCTGCAGGCCGGTCCGGCTTTCCGTGGTGATACCCAAACCATCCAAAAACACCGCCAGTTATTGGAAAATGAACCACAGATGAAAAAGATCTATGATTTGATGACAGAGAGTATTTTGAAGTCATTCACGTAGATCAATGTTCCACATTCAATTTTTCTCTCTTACTTTTGCGCACAAACGGACGAGTTTATGTACACGATCAGGATCAATTTCGAGGAAAAAGGGCAGGAATCTATTACCCTTTCGGGCATAGCACCTGATCAGAGCCTCCTGGAAGTCTGCCTCGACAATGATATTGAGTTACACCATAACTGCGGCGCAGTTTGTGCCTGCAGTACCTGTCATATATATGTTGACAAAGGCGGGGATTTCCTGGAAGAGCTGAGCGATCGGGAAGAAGACTTTATAGACAGGGCGGTAAACCCACGTATAAACTCAAGGCTGGGTTGCCAATGCGTATTGCAGGCAGGAGAAGGCGTGGTAGAAATTACCCTGCCCGATCAGACGCAGTTCCTCGGAGAATAATCATATAATAAGCATACCATATTTACTGTTACCAACTTCCAACCAACATGAGCCACTTTGAACCGCCGATACACTGGAACGACCATGAAGATATTGCTATGAAACTCTACGAAAGGTTCGGAGATGATTTCAATGAGGGCAAGATCTACCGAATACGATTTACCGACTTGCTTACCTGGATCCTGGAGACACCTAATTTTGAAGGAACCAAGGAACAGAGTACAGAGGGACACCTTGAGATGATACAGAGCGCATGGGTGTATGAGTGGAGGGATAATCAGAAATAATTTGCTCGAAAAATTCAAATATATCACCACATTTGTTTTTGATGTTGACGGCGTATTGACCGATGGCCATCTCTTTCTATTGGGAGACGGGTTGATGGCGAGGCGAATGAATATTAAGGATGGATATGCTTTGCAGTTAGCTGTTAAGAAAGGGTACCATGTATTGATCATCTCGGGAGGAGATTCGCCGGAAGTAAAGGATCGTTTATCAAAGCTCGGGATCAAAGAAATATGGATGAAGATCACCGATAAGAAAACTGTACTGGGCGATTTTATGAAACAACATGAACTGGCAAAAGAGGCGGTACTCTACATGGGAGATGATATACCGGACAGTCAGGTAATGCGCCTGGCAGGATTGCCTTGTTGTCCCGCAGACGCAGTTCAGGAGATCAAAGAAATTGCTGTTTACACTTCACATATCAAAGGCGGCGATGGTTGCGTCCGGGATGTTATCGAAAAGGTAATGAAACTCAGAGGCGACTGGAATGAGGATGTTACCGTAAGGGCTAAATAATTTTTGTTTACTGGTTTAGTTTATTTGTTTATTGGTTTATTAGTTTACTTGTTTAGTAGTGTTGAATTCAATGGTAACCTAATAAACCAATAACCTAATAAACCAATAAACAAGTAAACTAATAAACGAATACCAAATGAAAACCGTAGCTGCTTTTTTCAGACTCGTGCGTTGGCCCAACCTGGTGTTTATTGCGCTTACGCAGTTGTTGTTTGAGTACAGCATCTTTGAAAAAGTGTACGGCGAAACTCCTTTGTATGCAGGAGAGAAGCAACAGTTTTTTTTTATCGTGATCGCATCGGTGCTCATAGCAGCAGCAGGGTATATAATCAATGACTATTTTGATCTGAATATCGACCAGGTAAATAAACCGGGGAAAGTGGTAGTCAATCAATTCATCAATAGAAGGTGGGTGATCTTCTGGCATATGTTCCTTAGCCTGCTGGGATTTTTCTTTACGGTACTTGCTTTACCGGTAGGTCAATATTGGCATATTGTGCTGGCCAATCTGGGCAGTATCATTTTATTGTGGTTCTATTCCACCAATTTTAAAAAACAGTTACTCATTGGCAATATTGTTATTTCGTTGCTGACAGCCTGGGTGATCGTGATCCTTTATTTTTCAAAGTATCCCTTGCAGATACGCAACCTTTTACAGATCGATCATAATGAGATCCGTCTCTTCAGGTTCATGATTGTTTATGCCTCATTTGCATTCGTGATCTCGCTTGTTAGGGAAGTAATAAAAGATATGGAAGATGTTGAGGGTGACAGGAAATATGGTTGCCGCACCATGCCCATCGTTTGGGGGATGAATGCGAGTAAAGTGTTTGTGGCGGTATGGCTTATTGTATTGATAGCAGCATTGTTTATTCTTCAGTTATATGTGGTTCCTTTCGGGTGGTGGTACAGTATCGTGTATTGTATACTGCTGATCATCATCCCGCTTCTCTGGATACTTGTAAAACTATTCAAGGCACAGACCCCAAAAGATTTTCATAGGTTAAGTACCGTTGTAAAGCTGGTGATGTTTACCGGGATATTATCCATGATCTTTTTTCGGGTCTATTCTTAAAAATGCTTTATGAAAGACATCATCCTTGCCTCTCAATCTCCGCGCAGAAAAACATTGCTCGAATGGGCAGAAGTTCCTTTTGAGATCATTGTACGAACTACTGATGAGTCATTTCCCGCAGAACTTCCCGTGGAAGAAGTGCCGATTCATATTGCGCGAGAAAAAGCAAAAGCTGTTCACGAATATGTGCAGGAAGCTTATCATGGTCAGCTGAAAGGAAAAACCATTCTTGCTGCCGATACTATCGTAGTACTCGGTAAAAGGATCATCGGAAAACCAGCCAGCAGAGAAGATGCCATTGAAATGCTTACATCGCTTTCAGGGCAATTACATAAAGTAATCACCGGTGTAGTGATCCGCCATGGTGATGAAGAAATCGCATTTTCAGATATAACAGAAGTCATGTTTCATGAACTTACTATTGATCAGATCATTTTTTACATCGATAAATACCAACCCTTTGATAAAGCCGGTGCCTATGCCATACAGGAATGGATCGGCGTTGTAGGCATTCAATGGGTGAAAGGTGATTTCTATAATGTAATGGGTTTACCGGTTAGCCGTGTTGTACAGGCTTTGCATACGATTAATTAGTATCCAAAAATCAGGTATTTACTACCTTCTTTCTGAATAAACCTTATGGTAATTTTTCATCCGCATATAAAGCGGCTGATATGAACGAAAGGTTATTGCAATTCATCTGGCAGTTCCAGTATTTTAATCAAAAGGGATTGATGAGTTCGCAGGGAGAATTGTTGCGGATACTTCATCCCGGTACCTGGAACCATCACCAGGGTCCCGATTTTTCAGCTGCCACCGTTCGCATCGGAAATACTACATGGGCCGGTAATATCGAGATCCATATTTTGTCTTCCGACTGGTATAAGCACCGGCATCCGGGCGATAAACATTACAGCAATATCATATTACATGTGGTGTGGGAAGAAGATATTCCGGTGTATGCAGATAACGGATCATTAATTCCGTGTCTGGTGCTGCATCATCTTATATCAAAGCACCTGCTTGAACGTTATCATACAATGATGGAACAGGGAAATTCATTACCCTGCGGCACTTTTCTTCCGGTACTGGACCATCTTGCATGGACAGCCTGGAAAGAAAGATTAATGGCAGAAAGGCTCGAACGAAAAGCAGCACATGTATTGTTATTGCACCAGCAAACGCAGGGGCATTGGGAAGAGGTTGTCTGGCAAATGCTTGCGGCTAATCTGGGCATCCAGGTAAACAGCTCTCTTTTTGGCTCGGTTGCACAAAGCCTTCCCTTATCCATACTGGCTAAGCATAAAAGCAACCCGGTACAAATAGAAGCGCTGCTAATGGGACAGGCCAATCTTTTAACAGGAACCTATAGGGACGATTATCCACTATTACTACAGAAAGAATATGCGTTTCTCAGAAAGAAATACAAGCTGCAACCCGTAAATGTTCAGCCTGCATTCTTGCGTATGCGCCCTGCTGCTTTTCCAACAATCAGGATCTCGCAGCTGGGGATGATCATTTTGATGAATGATCATTTTTTCTCAGTTATCAAAGAAGAACGGGAACTGAGCGCGGTCAGTAAGCTCTTTCGCGTAGCTGCTGCTAACTATTGGAACACGCATTATCTCTTTGATGATCCCGCTGAGGATCGTCCTAAACAATTGGGTGCAGATATGGCAGAAAATATCATCATCAATACCGTTGTGCCGGTATTGTTTGCATACGGCTTACATAGCCATGATGAAGCCTGTAAACAGAAAGCCATTCAATGGCTCTACCAGTTGCCGGCAGAACATAACCGCATTACACGCAAATGGAAGCAGGCAGGCATCGCCAATCACAGCGCATTGGATTCACAGGCACTGATAGAATTAACAAATCATTATTGCACCCACAAGCGTTGCCTCGACTGTGCAGTAGGCAACAGAATACTAAAAGGCTGACTCTTATTACCAGTTGAATTGCATATCCAGTTCAACATCCGGGTGAAGTGTTCTTTCAACCGGGCAGGTACGGGCAGTTCTTTCGAGAAGGTCTTTTTGTTTTTCATCCAGTCCAAGATCGGGCGGGAAAAAAACATGCACGATTATCTTGCCAATGCGGCGGGGTTCGGAAGCCATGATCTTGGTTACATCGAGACGGGTACCATCCAGCACCACATTGATCGAACGGGCTTTGATGGCCATGGTAGTAACCATACAGGTTCCGAGGGCGGCAACCACGAGGTCGGTAGGCGAAAAACGTTCACCTTTCCCCTGGTTGTCGGTAGGGGCATCTGTTTCAATTACTGTACCACTTTGTAAATGGGTGGCTTCTGTGCGCAGATCACCTTTATAAATAATTTGTGAAGTCATTGTATCATTTTGCTATAAATTTACAGATAAATCGAATCGATTTGAAGAAGCTATTTTTTGTAACGTTCCTGCTTAGTTCTATGATGGCTTCGGCCCAGCAAAACGGTGCCGCCAATGAACGGGCCCAGAAAAAAGCAGATCGTCGTGAGAAGATCAATCAACTCATCAAACAGGAAGAAGAGGGAGCACTTATTTACCAGAAACAGGGTGCGTTCGGATTCAAATTCAATACCGATGGATGGGGTATGTTCTATGAAAGAGGGAAATACAAAACCATCACAACCACCAATCTCTGGTGGCTGGAATTCGGGGAAAGAAAACACCCTAAAGAAGAGAAAGTTCCTACACTCAGCGCTTCTTCCCAGGGCTTTCTTGTTATCTCGAGCTACATATATGGCAAAGAGAATAATTTCTACTATCTCAAAGCAGGTCTCGGTCAGCAAAAACTGATCGGTGGAAAGGGTAACAAAAATGGCGTAGCAGTAACAGCTATTTACGGGGGCGGTTTTTCAGCGGGTCTTTTAAGACCTTATTATATCGAGATCAATGATCCGGCAACCGGGCAACCCAAGCAGATCAAATACGATAATAACGATAACATTTTCCTCGATCCTACCATTATCATCGGCAAAGGGGACATTACCAAGGGATTCAATGAGATGAAGTTTGTGCCGGGTGTTCATGCCAGAACGGCTATCCGTTTCGACTATGGTCGTTATAATGAGGTATTATCTGCGATAGAAATAGGGCTAAACGCTGAATATTATAGCAAACCCATGCCGATCCTGCTTCTGAACCCTGAGAAAAAATTCTTTTTCAACGCTTATGTTTCCCTCGTTTTTGGTAAAAGAAAGTGACCTACTTTTGTGTTTGAATAGATAAGGAGGATTTTCATGCAGGAATTACCCGTTGTGGCACATATTGATGCCGCAGTATCCCAAATAAAAAAGCCCAATTGGCTACGTGTTAAACTCCCCATAGGAGAAAGTTATAAGCATGTACGCGGGCTTGTTGATACCCATAAATTACATACGATCTGTGAAAGCGGTAATTGCCCTAATATGGGTGAATGTTGGGGCGCAGGCACAGCCACCTTCATGATTTTAGGTAATACCTGCACCCGTAGCTGCGGGTTCTGTGCCGTTGCCACCGGAAGACCTGATGCAGTGGACTGGGATGAACCACAGCGTGTAGCGGAAGCGATCAACCTGATGAAAGTGAAGCATGCAGTTGTTACCAGTGTGGACAGGGATGAATTGAAAGATGGCGGTTCTATCATTTGGTATAATACAATACAGGCCATTAAAGGTCTTAACCCCGATACAACACTTGAAACATTGGTTCCCGATTTCCAGGGCAGGGCCGACCAGGTTCAGCGCATTATTAATGCTGCGCCCGATGTGGTGAGCCACAATATGGAAACGGTTGAACGCCTCACCCGCCAGGTGCGAGTACAGGCAAAATATCGCCGCAGCCTGGATGTGCTGAGAATGCTCAAAGAAGGAGGGATGCGCACAAAAACAGGTATCATGCTCGGGCTGGGTGAAACCAAAGAAGAAGTGGTACAAAGCATGAAGGACCTGGTAGCCGTAAAAACCGATGTGCTAACGCTTGGTCAATATCTTCAACCCACAAAAAAGCATTTAGCGGTACAACGTTTTGTACACCCTGATGAGTTTGCAGAATTGCGCGAGATAGGATATGAGTTAGGGTTTGACTATGTAGAAAGCGGTCCATTGGTGCGTTCATCTTATCATAGTGAGAAGCACGTTATTGAAGGATATGGAAAAAATAAGTGGAAGGAAGAAAAAGAAATGACAACGATATAGCGATGAGAGCCGGATTGATTCCGGCTCTACCTTTTCAGTAGCTGTTGCATATATTTTAGGTATGGCATTAACGGCTCTTTAAGCCATTCAAGATCTTTTCCTGTGAATTCTGAATTTCTGCTGGTCTGCATGTATTCGTATGCACTGCTTATCCAGTTGGGCTCAACCATCAGCGGTAGCAATCCAGTCTTGGTATTTGAAAGAAGTGTTTTCAGGCGATTATAGTCAATCGTCATTCCCTCAATCTCAATTACGCTACCTGTGGCAATTCTAACGGTATCGTTTTTTTTAGTGTGGCCTGTGTCGAATAATCCGTGTTCAGCTTTTCTTATTTGCTTATGTGCAAAAGCAAATAAGTTTACAGTAATGATTGACATTGCAATAACTAAGATTGTTTTTTCCATATTGATTGCTTAAGGTTTATAGTTAGTTGACTACAGCAAGCTTTACCAGTGTACCACCGATATTTAATTCCACGTACTGTGTTGTTTTGAGTGTTACCCCGGATGTTTTAACGGCTTCGCCAAATTTCCATGGGAGAGTTGAATAACTACCATCGGTCGACCAAAATTCTGAAGATGAGCCGCCACTTCTTTTCAATCCACCGGCAGATGTTATCTGCCCGGTTGAGTTATTAATACTCAATACAGTAGTTTCTGTTCCGTTACTCCCGAAGGGTGTTGTGTACTTTAGAATATTGAAGGATCTGTCATTTCCTTTGACAAGAAATACTGGCCGATGCCAATAGAATTGGCCATCATAACCAGAAAATTGTAAAACAAAATCTGGAGGCGGCGTACCAGGATTGAAGTTGGAAGCTTCAATAAATGCTCTCCGCCCCAAAGTTCCTGGTTGGTTACTAAGACTGTCTGCATACCCAATAGCCATTCTTTCTTTTTGAACATCTGTATTTACGGTTCCTCCATTGTAAGCATCAAATCGAATAGCCACAAAATTTGCCATTGAACTACTGCCGCGTAATCTCACTACATTGTCGCTTCCGTTCTGCGCTCTAACATCTAGTGGAAACTCAGGAGAATTTGTGCCTATACCCTGGAACTTCTGCACTGCATCCCAATAAAAATTAGCAGCATCGCTCAAGACAGTTGTTGTAGATGCAAACAATACGCCTCCGGCTGTGAGGCTGCTATTTGCGATACCGCGACCACCGTCTTTTCCTTTTGTGTTGGTAAGTGTTCGGGTAGCGAGTATAGAGTCAAGAAACCTATTCATATTAATGCTATCCTTCGCATTAATTTGTTTTGTTTTGTGAAATGCGGCCTGACCAAAGACATTGGCGATAAAGCAAAGTAAAATAATGGATGTAATTAGTGTTTTCATTTTTCTGGTATAAGCGAATGTCGGCATCCCCGGATTTTTAGGATTACGGGAATCCATATTATAGTATTTTACTTTAATTTTAACTATGAAGTACCTGTTAACTCCCCTAAGCATCCTGTTGGCATTCAGCCTAAACGCTCAATGGAACTGGAAAAATGTAGATTCGTTATATCAGCCTTTACCTTCATCGGTTCACGTGTATCTTTCAAACACCGAAACAGAAGGCAAACCCAATATCGCTTATTATGTAAGCGTGGAATTAAAAGACAAAACACTCGATCTTACTTCACAGGTAGGTTACGGTAAGCGATATACCCCCTCCCAATACTTTGAACAGGAGGGACATCCTTTACTAGTAATGAATTGTACATTTTTCGAGTTTGTGCATAACAGTAATCTCAATGTTGTGATAAAAGACAATAAGTTATTATCCTACCAGGTACACAGCAATGCCGGCAAGGCAACAGATACACTTACCTACCGTCACTCGTTTGGCAGTGCCATTGGTATTACAAAGAATCGTACAGCGGATGTGGCATGGTTGTATACCGATTCTTCTGATCGATATGCATATGCAAGTCAGCAGGTAATTCCTTCCTTTAAAGATTCGCTTGCGAAACTTACCAGGAAAGAAATGTTAGGTCATGGCAATTTCAAAAAGTGGAAAGTACAAACAGCAGTAGGGGGCGGTCCTGTATTGATACAGCAGGGAGAGATCAGTATCGCTAACAATGAAGAACTCAAATTTGCCGGTAAAGCCATCAACGATAAGCATCCGCGCACAGCCATGGGTTATACGGCGGATGGTAAATTGATACTTATGGTGATAGAGGGGCGCTTTCCCGGAAAAGCGGAAGGGGCAACACTTACACAGGAAGCGCAAATGTTGAAACAGGTAGGGTGTATTGAGGCATTGAACCTTGATGGCGGAGGAAGCAGTTCATTACTCATCAATGGAAAACCAACCATCACGCCAACAGACAAAGAAGGGCAAAGGCCGGTACCGGCGGTTTTTATAATTAGGAATTAGGGATTAGGAATTGATGTGCCTAAAAAGTAATTCCTAATTCCTAATTATTTCAACTCCCAAACCAACGCGGAAGCCCCTAATATCGCGGCATCCGATTCTTTCAAATGGCTCACGAGTATTTTCACTTTATTCTGGAACACCTGAATCAGGTTTTCCTCCATATGCTCGCGCGTAGGTTTTAAAATCAGATCGCCCGCTTTGGTTAATCCTCCGAATAATATAATCGCTTCCGGGCTTGAGAACATCACAAAATTGGCGAGCGCCATTCCCAGTATCTTTCCGGTGTATTCAAATATCTCCTTCGCCAGTTCATCCCCCTCCATTGCCGCATCATATACTTTTTTAGAATCGATATCACTCTCGGCGATCTTGCGTAAGCTACTGGGTGTTTTACTTTTCTGCAATAACTCCAATGTGGTTAACCGCACACCTGTAGCGGATGCATAACTTTCCAGCGATCCTTTCTTCCCGGTTCCATCATGCATACGACCATCGGGTATGATGATCGTATGGCCCAGTTCGCCGGCAAACCCATCGTGACCATAAATGAGTTTTCCATTGGCCACAATGCCGCTTCCAACACCCGTACCCAGTGTGATCATGATAAAATCTTTCATGCCCTGTGCTGCACCATACATCATTTCGCCCAATGCAGCGGCATTCGCATCATTGGTGAGCACTACCGGTAATTTGAATTTGTTCTCCACCATCTTCGCCAACGGAATAATTCCTTTCCATGGAAGATTAGGGGCATATTCAATAGTGCCGGTATAAAAATTTCCGTTCGGTGCGCCTAATCCCATTCCTTTTATCCTTCCGATACCGCCTGCCTGTTCAATAAAGGGCATGAGGTTGTCGTACAGTTCATCAATGAAACTTTCAATGGTGGGGTGCTTGCGGGTCGACATCTCGCTCGAAAAAAGCAGGTTGCCCACGCGGTCAACGATTCCGAATTTTGTACCTGTACCACCGATATCTATACCAACGGCTAACTGTTCCAAACCACCTGATTTTGCTCTGGCCATACTAATTGTATTTTGTTGCGCACATATAGCTGCTAGCTTTTATCAATGTCCGCCCTGTACCTTGGTATCATAATCAATACCCTGTGATTTTAAAATAGATTTTGAGCGGATCGCATAGAATGCCATATAGGCAAAACAGGCAACCCCCACTATATAACTGTATTGAATACCCAATGCCCCATCAGCCAGCCATCCCTGTAACACACTGATCACACCGCCACCCATGATCATCATGATCAGTAAACTGCTGCCCTGGTTGGTATGTTTGCCAAGACCTGCTACTGATAATGTAAAGATACATGGCCATAAGGTGCTGCAGAAAAGACCAACGCTGGTAAAGGCAAAAACGCTTACCATACCGGTAGTTAACATCCCGATCATCAGTGCGGTAATACCCGATATGGAAAAGATCAGCAGCATACGTGCAGGGCTGCCCTTACTCAGGATATCGCCAATAATCATGGCAATGATCACAAAACCATATACATAGAAATGGGAGATCTCATGTTGTGCTATCGCATTTACGCCAAGGAAAACACTAAATGCCAGGTAAGGCATCAAAAAATTAAGGATCTTTTTGGCGCCCATACTCAATGAGAATGCGCCTACAGCTCCTGTCCACCTGCCCATCATCAAACTGGCCCAGTAAAGAGAGATATAGGGAGCGATCTTATCGGTGGTAGTGTTCATGTGTTGTTTCATATACTCCGGCAGATTACTGGCCGTAGATACCTCAACACCCACATATACAAAAATTCCGATCATGCCCAGTACGAGTTGCGGATAATTAAAAACAGACTTCCTGTGCAATACTTTGTTACTGCCACTGGCTTCTTCCTCCGCAACCTTATCGAGGTCGATCTTATTGGGAACGGAAGAGAATTTAAAGAAGATAGCCACCAGTAAAAATGCGGCACCCAATATCAGGTAAGGCGTTTTTACACTTTCAATACTTGCTTCTGTTGAACCTGCACTCACACTGCCGAATATGGCGAAACTTACCAGTAAGGGACCGATAGTCGTACCAAAATTATTGATCCCGCCACCCACATTCAACCTTTGTGAACCGGTCTTCGGATCACCCAGTATAATCGCCAATGGATTGGCCGCAATCTGTTGAAGAGAGAAACCCAGGCCCACAATAAACAATCCACTGATCATTAACGTAAATGATGCGTTGTTGGCAGCCGGATAGAAAAGCAGTGTGCCGATCGCAGAGATCACTAACCCTAAAGCTATCCCATTCTTATACCCGATCTTGTTTAACAAATCTCCCCCAACCACCTTCGAAACACCCACATAGATAATGGAACCCACTGTATAGGCAACATAAAAAGCAAAAGAAACCAGCTGGCTCTGCAGCTGCGTAAGGTCAAATGCTTTTTTAAATACAGGTATCAGGATATCATTACTGGCAGCCACAAAGCCCCAGAAAAAGAATACGGTGATAAGGGTACCGAACTGGGACCATTTTGTGGGTTGCGTCATGGCAGGCGTTTTAAGATTGAGCTTGTAAAATAAAAGAAAATAATGACTAAAATTTTTAAAAGTAGAATTTGACCGAATCATTTTAGTTGCTAACTTGAAAAACGAATCATCCAAAAAACGATTGATGGAGATCATTCATGTCAGTGCAGAGTGTTATCCCGTGGCAAAGGCCGGGGGATTGGGTGATGTGGTGGGAGCTCTTCCCAAATACCAGTGCAAGGCAGGGCATATTGCCAAAGTGGTGATGCCGATGTACCGCACAAAATTTCTCTATGAAAATGACTGGACCGTTGATTTTAAGGGCCATGCCAATCTCGGCAACTGGTTCTTTGAGTTCACTGTTATTAAAGAAACGACCAATAAGCTGGGCTTTGATCTTTTTCTGGTAGATATCAATGGTCTCCTCGACAGGCAGAAAATATATGGGTATGATGATGATGCGGAACGTTTTACTGCGTTCCAGATAGCTGTGATGAACTGGATGAACAGTTGGGAACACCAGCCAGATGTGGTTCATTGCCACGATCATCATACCGGTCTCATACCTTTTATGATGCAGTATTGTTATGCTTTTCAGAACCTGAAAAGCGTTCCTTCCGTTTTCACTATTCATAATGGACAGTACCAGGGATGGATGGGTTGGGATAAGAGCCGATATATACCATCATGGGACCTCTGGAAAAGAGGGATGCTGGAATGGAAAGATGCGATCAACCCATTGGCATCAGCCGTTAAATGTGCCACACGGGTTACAACGGTGAGTCATAGTTATATGGAAGAGCTGCGTTTCAATTCAAATGGACTGGAGAAGCTTTTCGATTATGAAAGAGGTAAATGCCTCGGCATCCTCAATGGCATCGACAATGAAGTATGGAACCCTGAAACAGATAAATACCTGGCCGATCATTTTACGGTAAAGAAAGTGAACGAGGGGAAGCAAAAGAATAAAGCTGAATTATGCGAAAGGTTCGGTCTGGATCCTTTGAAGCCGCTATTTGTTTTTATTGGGAGACTGGTAGGCGAAAAGGCAGCGGAGATACTGCCGGATGCGATTATGCGTTCGATTCATAGTACGGATGGTGCGGCATGCTTTCTTGTGTTGGGTAGTGGCGACACAAATGTAGAATGGCGTTTTCAGCAGATGGTAGAACCTTACCAAGGGTTATTCAATGCAGTGATAGGATATGATGAAACACTCAGTCATATGATGTATGCGGGAGCTGATTTTTTATTAATGCCCAGTAGGGTAGAACCCTGTGGTCTGAACCAGATGTATGCCATGCGGTATGGAACCGTGCCGGTAGTAAGAAGTACTGGTGGCTTGCAGGATACGGTCACAGACATGGGTGAGTCCGATGGATTTGGTATCCGTTTCAACAATGCAACCATAGACGATGTTGATTATTCTATCGGCCGGGGAATCAACGTGTATAAGGATGTAAAGCAGATGGAAAAGATGCGGAAGATCATGATGCAGATCGACCATAGCTGGGAGAGTACAGTAGATGAGTATAGCCGTGTTTACAACAGTGTAATTAATTAACGATAATCATAAAGAATCCGCGAATAAATCCGCGAAATCCGTGATCTTAAATTGCCCCATATGACAACGATTTCTAAATCCGTGGTAGCGGTTATTCTTGGCGGTGGAGCCGGGAGCCGGTTATACCCTTTAACCAACAGCCGTTCAAAGCCTGCCGTACCTATTGCCGGCAAGTACCGGTTAGTAGATATTCCGATCAGTAACTGTATTAACAGTAACATCAACCGGATGTTCGTTCTCACGCAGTTCAACTCTGCGTCATTAAACAAGCATATCAAGAATACCTATCATTTCAGTGCATTCAGTACCGGATTTGTAGACATTCTTGCTGCAGAACAAACCCCTGATAACCCGGGATGGTTCCAGGGAACTGCTGATGCGGTTCGCCAATCGCTGCGGCATATATCCAACATGGAATTTGAAAATATACTGATACTGAGTGGGGATCAATTATACCAGATGGATTTTGGTGAAATGATGGCCGAGCATGTAGCCAAAGGAGCAGACATATCCATTGCCACCATACCGGTTAACGACAGGGATGCACCTGAATTTGGTATACTTAAAACAAATGAGGACAACAATATCACGTCATTTATTGAGAAGCCTAAAAAAGAACTGCTTCCCGAGTGGACAAGTGATACCGGTGCCGAAATGCAAAATGCCGGCAAACATTACCTCGCTTCCATGGGGATCTATATCTTCAGTAAACAGGTATTGTACCACCTGTTGAATACGGCACATCCGCTGGCAACTGATTTTGGAAAAGAGATCATCCCTGATTCTATTGAGCATTATAAAGTGGCCAGTTTTCAATATGATGGTTACTGGACCGATATCGGGAACATCCATTCTTTTTATGAGGCCAATCTTGCACTTACACAGGAGATCCCGCCGTTCAATTTATTTGATAATGATAAAACTGTTTTCAGCAGGGCAAGAATGTTGCCACCGGCAAAGATCAGCGGCACCACGCTTGAAAAAACCATCATTGCCGAAGGATCTATCATACATGCCAGCCGCATTGAACAGAGCGTTGTAGGTATCCGCTCGCGGATCGGCCACGGTACAACAGTGGTAAGCACTTACATCATGGGTAACGACTATTACGAGACGATTGACGAGATGGCCATCAATAAGGAAAAAAATCTCCCAATGATCGGCATAGGCGAACGATGCTATATTAAAGATGCGATCATTGACAAGAACTGTCGCATCGGAAATGATGTACGCATCAATGGCGGTCAGCATCTTGCCAATACAGATCATGCTTTGTATACTGTAAAGGATGGGATCGTAGTGGTGAAAAAAACAGCGATACTGCCGGATGGGTTTGTGATTTAGTAGGTTTTTTTGCCTACATTAGAGTAGTGTATTTTATACATAACCGATTGCCATGCCCTCTACCGCTTCCACACCTGTTTCTGCAGCTACTGCTCTGAAACCAAGGCTGAGCCTTGTACAGATCATTTTCATGAGTTTTGGATTTATGGGTATCCAGTTCGGGTTCGCGTTGCAGAACGGGAACACGAGTCGCATACTCCGCTCATTCGGCGCGGACGTTGACCAGCTGCCGATGTTCTGGATAGTGGCACCTTTAGTGGGCATGATCGTTCAACCTTTGATCGGGCATTACAGCGACAGAACGTGGAACCGCCTTGGCAGGCGCAAGCCCTATTTTTTAACCGGTGCCTTATTATCCTCGGCAGCATTAATATTTCTTCCGAACTCCGGTGCCATTTCTTCTATTGTACCGGCCCTATGGATCGGTGCGGGAATGGTGATGCTTATGGATGCCTCTTTTAATGTGGCCATGGAACCTTTCCGCGCACTGGTGGCTGATAACCTTCCTGATTCACAAAGAACAAGCGGATTTGCCGTGCAGACTTTTCTGATTGGCGTAGGTGCCGTAGTAGGTTCGGAACTCCCTTCATTCCTCGCTAAGCGGGGTTTTTCACAGGAAGCAGGTGCAAGTGGTGTGGCAGACAATATCAAGTACTCTTTCTATATCGGCGCGGCTGTATTCGTGATCGCAATACTCGTGACTGTTTTTAAAACAAAAGAGTATCCACCTGCCGAATATGAAAAGTATCATGGGAAGGATGAAGCAGCACAGAAAGCAGGGGTCTCTGAGATCTTTAAAGATTTTAAAAGAATGCCACGTACCATGAAGCAGTTAGGACTCGTGCAGTTCTTTTCATGGTTCGCACTATTCAGTATGTGGGTTTTTACAACAGATGCCGTGGCAACGCAGGTATATGGATTATCAGGTGATTATGCAAAATCAGTATTATATAACGAAGCAGGCAACAAAGTAAGCTCTGCCTTTGGTACCTATAATCTTGTAGCAGCTTTATACGCATTGTGCCTTCCGTTTGTTGCAAAATTGCTGGGTAGAAAAGGCACGCATGCTTTTTCATTGGTAGCCGGGGGCATTGGATTGATCTCTATTTATTTCATCAAAGATCCAGCCATGCTCACCTATTCAATGATCGGTGTGGGTCTGGCCTGGGCAAGTATATTGGCCATGCCTTATGTGATTCTTTCGGGTTCAATCCCCCCCGGAAAATTGGGTATTTACATGGGGATCTTTAACTTCTTTATCACATTGCCACAGATCATTAATGGTGTATGCAGCGGATGGATCGTTGAGCATTTGTATGGCGGCAGACCCATTTACGCCATCGTACTCGCAGGGTTCTTCATGTTATGCGCAGCGGTTAGTGTTTTGTTCGTGTATGATGAAGGCGCAGTGAAAATCAAACGTGAAAATTTATCATCTTCATCATAAAAACAAATACCATGAACACAGGAACTGTAAAATTTTTTAATGCAGCCAAAGGCTTCGGTTTTATTGTAGACGATGCCACCGGCAAAGACGTTTTTGTACACGTGACGGGATTGAACGGCCTCAATATCCAGGAAAAAGACAAAGTACAATTCGAGATCGAAGACGGGAAAAAAGGACCTTCAGCTGTGAATGTTGAGAAGATATAATCATTAATGAATTAGCGGATTACGGATTGGCGGATTACGGATTTAGGTCCGCCAGTTTTTTTTCATACCAATTCGTTAATCCGTAATCCGTCATCCGCTAATTTAAAGCGACAGCATCCACACGATCCTCTCCGCATCCTTTCCCCATCTGCCTAGTCCTTTCTTAACTTCAGCATTTAACTGCAGCCAGTTCACTGCCTTACCTTTTTGTGGTGGTGTTAATTGTGTGAGAGTAGGCTCCACCAGTTCGAGCTTTGTTGCGAACCATGTAGCATATAAACGGGGAACGGCAAGTCCTAATATCATTCCCGGTAGACCACCAAACTCTTCAGGACCGCTGCTTACCGGGATCTGGTCGGTATAAAATGCAACCACATATACAGAGTCGCAGATCTTTGTAACTGCTTTCCTGCATTCGAAACCGGCAATTTCGCGGGTTTCATCTGTAATGCGCCATTCAAGATTTCTCAGGCTGTCTTTGATGATATAAGTGTTCTCAAAAACCTCCCTTTGCGTAGATACGAACCCGGCTTTGATATCGTGCACTACACCATCTGTTTCTACGGGTTTGGTGCCACCATTTAAATATTTATTATCAGGGTTCTCTTTAACGAGTTTGTATACCGAACGGGTGTCGGTAAAACGCAGCTCATACATGTCTGTAAGGATCTTCGGATATACCTTCATCATCTGCTGGAACATAGAATTATTGGCAGCCTGTTCTTCAAAAGGTTTATGCTGGTTGATCTTTCTTTCATAAACAATCCTTCCGGATTTAATGAATTGCGTTTGCGCGCCTGCATGTAGCATCACACTGCCGAATATGATTAATAATAAGGTTCTCATATTAGAAGCCCATGTTTGATGGTTTGCCATTTTTGCTGAAATTATAAATGAGAGAAAAGAGGAAATATCTTTGTACGATCTGTGTGGTTGTAGAAGAAATATAGTTACTGTTAATGTTCCGGGTAAGCCCCTGGTTCTGGTTGAACACATCATTCATAAAGGCCTTCACTTCCCAATTATCATTTTTTGAGATCACTTTGCGGATAGATGGACTGAAGATGAACATATCCGGCTGGTTCGCAAATTCTGCCGTCTTCTGATAGATGGTTCCGTTAAAAGTAAGATCAATGAATAATTTCTGTTTCTTGAATTTCAACTGCGGGTTGGCGTTAATACCATACTGCCAGTATTGGGTTACAACATCCGGTCTGATAGAAGAAGATGACCGATTATAGTTGGCACTTACACCACCGTAAAAATTCAGCCATTTATCGCTGTTATAATTTGAGTAAAGATTTAAGCCAATACCTGATGCGCTGGTTTCATTTCTCAGTCCATTGATCACGTTAACGTTGCGGCTCCAGTTGGGCCCAGCACCCAGGCTCATATTCAAACCTTTCGCAACATTTAATCCATAGCCGATATTGGTGTAGATATAATAATTGCCATTTACATTTATTGCCTGATTAACTCTTCTGCCTAAACTATCAATGGTGCTCGCATTGGTAATGGCATTCTCTGTTACGGAAGAGTTAGCAAAAATATAGATGTTTCTGCTTTTCAGCACTTTATAGTCACTCGCATTCAGGCTGAAATTATGAACAAAAGACTGTTTAAGATTTGGATTACCAATGGTGATATTTAACGGATCGGTGTTATCGATAATAGGCTGAATCTGTGCCAATGTTGGGTTACGTGTGGTTCCTGAATAATTAAAACTGATCCTTCGTTGCTGCTTGGGCATATAGGTGAATGCGGCAGTTGGGATAAAATTATTAAACCGTACTTCACGTTCGGTAGATTTGCGAACATCAGTCAAATGATAAATCGATTGTCCGCCACCCGCGCCAAAAGAAAAATTTACTTTTTTATAGTTGTAACGGATAGTGGCACTTCCTAAATGAGCCGTTGTGTTATAGAGGAAATGGTTACTAAGGGTATCTACCACTGCCTGGTATTTTCCAGAACCATCTTTGTTAAATGTAGTTCTGTCGATATTGTTCCAGTTAAGATCCAGCTTATAATTCAGCACAAGGAAAGTATTCTTCCACAAAGGCTCTGTATACGTTAACAGGTTACTGATGGTGGAAGTCGTTTGCTTTTCTGTCTTTAACTGATCTACATTATCTACTCTTACCATGTTGCCCGCTGCATCAAAAAACACATTGTGGGCAAGCAATAAGCCCGACTGTTTGCGGTCGCTGAAATTAAAGTCAGTAGTGTTAGAAATCGTACGCCCTTTTTTGGCAAACTTTTTTCTCCAGAGCAAATTATTATTCAATGTTGAATTATCATCGTTCGTGGTGGTGGTCCTGTCTGTTGAATTGATGATCCTGTTGTCTTCACTGATAGATTGACCCAGGTAGTTGGAGCTACCATTTGTTTTCATATTTGATCCACGCACAGTCAGCTTCAGCGAACTCGAAGAGTCGATCTGCCATTCATAAAAACTGGTGAGCCTGTGCCTTGTTCTGTCGTTATTCTGTATCTGTCGCGTTGTATTTGTAAAAGTCGTATCAGGAAGTATATTTTTTGTCCAGCTGTTTACATCGGTAGTCAAGTTCAACTGGTTGAACTGGTAAGTATTGTTGCTGTTGTGCTTATCCTTGTCCCATTTGTTACTGAAATGAAACCCGCCTGTATAAGAATCAGGCAAACCTCGCCCGCTACTGAAATCGTTGCCAGTCGATGTAATATAAACACCTCCATCGTCTCCCACCGTTACGCCGCTATTGGCATCGCCGCCATAGTTGCGGTTCTCATCCCAGCTAAGTGTTTCGGGCTTTGTGTTATCAGCAGTTATATAACCGGAAATCTTTCTTTTGCCTTTAAAAGCGTTCAAAAGACCTTTACCATACCTGTATTTATCAAAGTCAGTTCCGGCTTCAACCTTGCCAAAATATCCTTTCTTCTTATCTTCTTTCAACACGAGGTTGATCGTTTTATTTTTCACCCCATCGTCGATACCTGTAAAAGTGGCCTGGTCGCTTTTCTTATCATACGCCTGCACTTTGTCAATCATATCACCACGCAGGTTCTTGGTTACAACGGCAGGGTCATCGCTAAAAAATTCTTCACCATCAACATATACCTTCTGCACTTTTTCGCCCTGGAATGTGATCTCGCCTTTACTGTTGACCTGCATGCCCGGCATTTTTTTCAATAACTCCGATGCATCATCATTCGGGTTGATATGAAAACTATCTGCTTTAAATTCGGTCGTATCACCTTTTACCTTGATCCCGGTTACGGTTCCTTTTACGATCACCGCCTGTAAGAGATTGGCTTTCGTGATCACGGGAAGCATTCCCAATTGCTTGTCAACACCGGGCTCAAGCGTTATCCTGTCAACATAATCTGCATACGACGGATAGGAGACAAGCACGATAAAATTACCGGCCGGCAGCTTAGTTAAACTGAAATTCCCCTGTTCATCGGTCCGTGCATACCTGACCATCACAGAATCTTTCTGCCGCAAAACCGTGATCACAGCATTGGCAAGATTTTGTTTGTTCAGCGTATCTCTTATGGTACCTTTAAGGGAGCTTTGTTGTGACCTGGCATCGGAAAGTGCAAACAGGCAGGCAAGGGTAACGATTGCAGTTAGTTTTTTCATTTAGTTAGCAGTTGGTTGGTAGATGCAGCGAAACTGTAAAATCCATAAAAACAAATGTAATAACTAATTATTTAGTTATAATCAAATGTTAATTATTTTTATTATTTGATAATCATGCCATTATGAAACTAACAAATGCCGAAAAGTTGAAGGGGGTTGCTTCTGTAAATGGTGATTTATCAAACACAGAAGGTAAAAAGCAAGGGGGGAAGTATGAGGATATCCATTTTGTGGATACGGCCCAGCCCGTCTGGAACTATTCATTATTCACCGATCAGGATGTTCGCAATTTTCAAAAAGGGAACCATTATCGTTTATATGAGCTGTTTGGGAATAAGCAGCTAAGTGTTCTTGAAACACCCGGTACTTACTTCGCTGTGTGGGCCCCCAACGCTACGTTTGTGGGAGTAGTTGGCTATTTTAACGAGTGGAACAAAACAAGTCACCCACTAAAGGTGCGCCTCGATAATTCAGGTATATGGGAAGGGTTTATTCCTAACCTCGCGGCAGGGGAGGCCTATAAATATCATATCCATGGATTCAACGGGATCAAACTTGATAAAGGCGATCCCTACGCAGCTTTCTGGGAGAAGAGACCCTATACCGCATCCATTACCTGGCAAACCAATTACGAATGGCAGGATGAAAGCTGGATGAAGACAAGAAAAAAACAAAACAGCATCAATGCACCCTGGTCGGTATACGAAGTTCACCTCGCCAGTTGGATGCGGCCCGATAAAAATGATGAAGAGGTATACAATACATACCCGCAGATAACAGAACGCCTGGTTCGCTATGTAAAAGAAATGGGTTTTACCCATGTTGAGTTGATGCCCGTAATGGAACATCCGTTTGATGGCAGTTGGGGCTACCAGGGTACGGGCTACTTCGCACCTACATCACGCTTCGGCTCACCACAGGAATTTGCTGCAATGGTAGATGCCTTTCACCAGGCGGAGATCGGCGTGATTCTCGATTGGGTGCCTTCTCATTTTCCTTATGATGCACACGGGTTATTTATGTTTGATGGAACGCATACCTATGAGTATGCAGATATGCGCAAAGGATATCACCCCGACTGGAACTCTTATATATTTAATTACAAACGCGGTGAAGTAAAATCTTTCCTCATCAGCAGTGCGCGTTTCTGGTGCGATAAATTTCATGCAGATGGAATACGCGTAGATGCCGTAAGCTCTATGCTGCGATTGGATTACAGCCGCACAGCCAGTCAGTGGGAACCCAATGAATATGGAGGAAACGGTAATCTCGAAGCCATCGCATTTATCAAAGATCTCAATGAAACCTTGTACCGCGACTTCCCTGATATTCAAACCATCGCTGAAGAAGCAACCGACTGGCCTAAGATCAGCAAACCTACTTTTGAAGACGGACTTGGGTTTGGAATGAAATGGATGATGGGCTGGATGCACGATACGCTGGATTACTTTAAAATGGATCCGCTCTTCCGCCAGTTTCACCAGGATAAATTTTCTTTCAGCATGATGTATTTCTATGATGAAAATTTTATGCTGCCGCTTAGTCACGATGAAGTGGTACACGGAAAAAGTCCCATGCTCTATAAAATGCCGGGCGACGAATGGCAGAAATTTGCCAATCTCCGTATCCTGTACACCTATATGTTCACCCATCCCGGGGCCAAATTATTATTCATGGGTAACGAGTTTGGTGCAACGGCAGAATGGAATTATAAAAGTGAATTGCAGTGGGAGCTTCTTCAGTTTCCGGGTCACAGCGGAATGCAGCACTGTATCCGCAAGCTCAATGAGCTTTACCGCGGCGAACCCGCCCTCTACGAAAAACAATTTGAACCCGGTGGATTTGAGTGGGTAGATCTTAATCACCGCAGTGAGTCGGTGCTGGTATATTCCCGCAAAGGCAAGAAGCCCAAAGACGATATGCTCATTATACTGAATGTAACCCCTGTTGTCAGAAACGATTGGGAAATTTATGTTCACAACAAAGGCAAATGGTCGGAGGTATTCAATAGCGATGGCAAAGAGTTCTGGGGTACGGGGGATGTTTATAATCCTTCTATTACTGCTGAGCTGGTAGATAAGCCATCGAAGTGCTATAAGCTGAAGGTGCATTTGCCGGCTTTGGGGGCGATCGTGCTGCGATAATCAGTGAGTAGTCAGTAGTGAGTGTTTTGGATGTTTTACTCACTACTGACTACTCACTACTCACTTTTTTCCCTCAACCTGTAACTTTACGAACCTCCCCCCGTTCCACTTAAAAATAATCGTATGAAAAAGATAGTTATCTCCTTAATCGCAGGTATCCTCGCAGTCTCTGGCATGGCGCAGAAAGTAGTGTATGACGATAATGTTCAGAAAAGAAATGTACATGGTTTCCACGCAATAGAAAGTAATGCAGGCATTGAAGTGATCATCAGCAAGGGCGATAAAGAAGAACTGGCTGTAAGCGTTGGCGATCTTAAATACCTGGATGAAGTAAGAACAGTAGTGGAGAACGGTGTTTTAAAGATAAACCGTTCCGATAACTGGAAGTTATGGAACCAATGGAAGAACTGGAAAGTAAAAGTTTATGTATCCTACACAAGCCTTGAAGGTGTAAAAGCCACCAGTGGTGCCTCTATTACAGGAACAGATCTTCAGTTAAACAGGCTGATTGCAAAATTTAATAGCGGCGGTTATATCACCCTCAGCGGCTCTGTAGATGAGCTGACAGTTGATGGAAACAGCGGTGGCCAGTTCCGCGGATATTCACTTTCCACCAATACCTGTAAAGCCGATCTCACCAGTGGGGCAGGTGCCCAGGTAACGGTTAATAAAGAAATTTCCGCAAGAGCCAACAGCGGCGGCTTCATCCGTTTTAAAGGTGATGCGCAGATAAGAGACATCAATGTAAACAGTGGGGGATCTGTGAAAAGGCAGAATTAACGAATTGGCGGATTACGGATTAGCGAATTAAATATGGTTGTCAATCCGCTAATCCGTAATCCGCTAATTCTATCCCCATCTTATCCACTATACCATCTACGTAATATTTTCATAACAGATGCTGGCAGGCTTTTTATTGTCTTATGGTTAGTATTACTAACATAAACCATCTGTTATGAAAACCAACTCCTACCAAATGCTCGTGAATGCGGCGGGTCAGCTTATGCAGCAACATGCATTCGACCACCTGTCTGATGAGAAGCTTTCCAAGATGTATAGTTGTATCAGCCAGCTGGGACAGTCTTCTTCTAATCACGAAATGACACCTATTGAGACAGAGTTTCTGAATCTTTGCAGTGAGGCCAACCTGTATGTAGAAACCACCACAACCCAATCACTGCATCAATGGTATGCAGCGATGAATTGTTTTGGAATGTTGCCTACGCAGAACCTGGGTTTTGCCGAAGAGGGAGACTGATTCGGAAAGTAGTTCCTTTGCCCTGTTCACTCCACTTTACAAAGAGTTTTCCTTTGTGATACTGCTCTATTATCCTTTTACTGAGCGATAGTCCCAGCCCCCATCCCCGTTTCTTGGTAGTAAAGCCAGGTTTAAATACTTCAGTGATATGATTCCTTGCGATCCCTTTGCCTGTGTCCGTTATATCGATCAGCACATTGCTGGCATCTGTAAATGACGTGATCTGTATACTGCCGTTACCCTCAATAGCATCCAATGCATTTTTTAAAAGGTTCTCTACAACCCAATCAAATAAAGGGGGAGATAACAGCGTATGGGTTTGATCAATCACTTTATCATCAAATGATATGGCTACAGCCCCCCCTGTTCTTTTTTTCATGTAGTCGATCACCCAATGGATCTGTGTAGCCGGCTTGTGCCATTCCAGTTTAGGCTGGCTTCCGATCTTGCCAAACCTGTCTGTAATCAGCAACAGCCTGTTCACATCCTTTGCTATCTCCGGTACGATACCTTCATTAACCGGTTGTTCCTTTAATATCTCCAGCCAACCTTGTAAACTGGAAACCGGTGTACCCAGCTGGTGGGCAGTTTCTTTAGCCATCGAAACCCACAGTTGGTTCTGCCCGCTTTTGTAAGATGAAGTAAGAGCAATGATAGCAATGGCGATGAACAGCGCAACGATCACTAACTGAATAAGCGGGTACCATTTTACTTCTTTCAGTAACTGGCTCTTGCCATAATAGTAATGGTTGGCTGTATAGGGTTTTTCTTTTACCACCAATACGATCGGGTTGCGCTGGTAGTGCTTAAATTCCGCCAGCTTTTCCAGCAGGTAATTTTTTTCCGTTGCAATTTTATTACTATCCAGGTTTACATAATTCCCCGTGATACTATCTCTTTCATTGGTTTCAATAATAGGGATCTGCGTATTCTCCGTAGAGATCCTTGCAGCCAGATTAAGACTCGCACTATCCGAAGAATTCATGATCGTACGTTGCGCCTCCACCCATGCTTCAACGTTCTTGCGTTCTTCCTTAGCAATCTTGCCCGCTACATATTGTGAATAGAATATGGTACCGCTCACTAGTAACACAGCAATGAGTATCAATATTGTTTTCCAGTTGAGGAAGCGGGATATCATGCGACTAAAGTAAATCAATTAGCGCATTAACGAATTACGGATTGGCGGATTATTTAAGCCTGGGAATGCTCCAATCCGTAATTCGCAAATCCGTTAATAAAAAGAGGTGACCAATTGCTGGTCACCTCCCGGATAAGTGTATTTATATATATCGACTAACTGAATAATCCGCCTTTCTTGAGTGTTTTCACACCCTGGCCAATTTTAAATCCATTGTTGTAGATCTCGATCTTGTAATCACCTTCTTTGAACCTGTCTGTTTTTTTCCAGTCAAAACTTACCGGGATCACTTTCCCCTGTTCGTAGTTAACACTTACTTTACTGGTAAAAGATTTTGAGCCTTCTTCACGTGTTGTGAATGAAGAACCATCTTCACTGATCACCTGTCCTTCAGGAGAAGTAACCACTACATAAATATCTTTTGTTCCTGTTGGTGTAACCCTGTTCTCATCAAGATTGAAAGAGATACGGATTAGGTCAGCTCTCTTGGCAGTAGTGGTTTCTTTTTCTTTACCATTGTTGCGGAGCTTAACAGCTGCTATACCAATAGAAGAAGCATGAAGCGTAGAGGCTACATCCACTTTTTCTTCCAGTTGTTTTTTCTGTGTTGTAGTTGTTGAAAGATTTTGCTCAAGGTTTTGTTTATCTGCAGTCAATTGTGTTTTTTCTGTTGTCAGTACATCTTTGTCGGCGGTCAGTTGTTTGTTCTCGCCCTGTAATTTTTGTACTTCTGCAAATAATCCGTCAACCTTACCATTCAGTTCACCGATCATGGTTTTAGCCTGCGCCAGTTCTGCATCTGAAGCATTTTTCTTTTTCAGGATGTTACCGATATCACCTTTTAGTTTTTGTATGGCAGAGCTCTTGTCGGCAAGGTCACCATGCAGTTGAATATTGTTCTGCGTAAGTGAATCTGCTTTTGAAGAAACGATCAGGAACTCCTGTTGAATGGAATTACGTGCGCTGTCAACAGTAACGATCTTGTTTTGCAGCTGTGCTACATTTTCTCTTGTCTGGCTCTTATCATAAAAAATATACGCCCAGGTACCAATAAGGGCGAGGATAAGGATACCGTATATCAGCTTACGGTTATCTTTCTGTTCCGGGTAATTATAATTGCCGGATGCGTTGGATTCTGTAGTGCTCATGTTGTTTGATTTTAGGGTATATTAATAATTAGGGTACCAAGGTTGTGTTATGTTGAAACATTGCCCCGGTGGGAAGCTCTTATTTCCCGACAAAAAGCGAAAACCGTGCCAGAAGGTGGTATGGTTTCAGAAAGTTATTGAAAAAAATCGATAGACCATAGTCCAATGGACCATCGGCTATGGTCATGTTTACAACTTTTGGAAGGTATTTTTCGGAATTCCTCTTTCCTGCCACATCTTTGCGCCAATGTCAGCCGAAAAGATCATCTCAGAATGGAAGAAAGGCGTATTCAAACCCATCTACTGGCTGGAAGGGGAGGAATCGTTCTTTATCGATGAGGTAATGACCTATGCAGAGCATAAAATTCTCACCGAAGCTGAATCCGGCTTTAATCTGACTATTTTTTACGGAAAAGATGCTGACTGGGCCGCAGTAGTGAATGCATGCAGACGCTATCCGATGTTCGCAGAGCGCCAGGTGGTTCTTTTGAAAGAAGCGCAGCAGATGCGGGATATAGAGAAGATAGAGGGATATATTGAGAACCCGCTGTCTTCAACGGTTTTTGTGGTTAGCTATAAAGAAAAAAAGGTGGATGGCCGTTCAAAGCTCTCCAAACTGCTGAAGCAGAAAGGAGAGATGTTGAGCACAAAAAAATTATATGATAACCAATTGCCAACATGGGCCAATGAAATGGTGCGCCAGCATGGATTAAGCATTACGCAAAAAGCATTGATGCTATTGGTAGATCATATCGGTAATGATCTTAGCAGGATACAGAACGAAATAGAAAAACTGGCGGTTAATCTCGGTGCAAGAAAAGAGATCAACGAGGACGACATTGAAAATTACATCGGCGTAAGCAAAGAGTTCAACGTGTTTGAATTACAAGCCGCCATCGCGCAAAAGAACCTGTCCAAAGCCATTCGTATCATCCAGTATTTTGAAGCCAATCCGAAAGCAGCACCTATACAAATGGTATTGCCTGCCCTTTATAATTTCTTCAGTAAGGTATTTATGTTGTATGGCATCCCCGATCCTGATGAGAAGACCGCTGCCACTGCCATGGGGGTCAATCCTTACTTCGTAAAGGACTATATCGGTGCAGCAAAAAAATACGATTATACGGGCGTTGAAAAGATCTTGTTACTGCTTCATCAATACAACCTCAGAAGCGTAGGCGTGCATGATGGAGGCACTTCAGATGCAGGGCTGATGAAGGAGATGGCTGTTAAGATGATGATGTAAAATTCAGGGATAAGGAGCTAGGGTAAGTTTTCTAATGTTTTGCTTACTTTAATTCTTCGATTGCTGTTAGTTTGTCCTCCAATAGTTGCGCTTTGAGTTCTTCGAGGCTATTGAACTTTACTTCTCCTCGCAGGTAGTTGTGCAAATGCACTTGTAATGTTTGCCCGTAAATATCTTGGTCAAAGTCAAATAAATTTATTTCAATCACACGTTTCTTTCCGTCGACCGTTGGTCTAACCCCAATATTCATCATCCCCTTCAATCCATCCCTTATTCCTAACCCCTTACCCCTTACCCCTGCAGTTATAACATACACTCCATTCCCCGGCACCAATTTTTCTTCACTGCTAATATGCAGGTTAGCGGTCGGATAACCAATCGTTCTTCCTAATTTATTTCCTTCAATAACAACTCCTTCAAAAAAATAGGGATATCCTAACAGGTCATTGGCAGTAGCAATATCGCTTTCTGTAAGGGCATGGCGGATCCGTGTGGAACTGATGCCTGCTTCGTGACTAACCTGTTCCGGGATCTCTTTCACATTGAACCCTAATTCATGACCATATTGCCCGAGCAAAGTATAATCGCCTTCCCGCCCTTTGCCAAAACGGTGATCGTAACCAATGATAACCGTATGGGGTCGGAAATATTTATATAAAAAATCTTCAACGTATTGCCGCGCTGTCTGGTTGGAAAATACATGATCAAAAGGAACCACTACCAGGTGATCCACACCCGAGGCTTCGAGGAGGGATATCTTCTCATCAAGTGTGGTTAAAAGTTTTACATCACCTGGTACAGATGAAATAACCTTGCGGGGATGCGGATGAAAAGTGATAATAACGGTTTCTCCGCCAATAGCCGCAGCCACTTCTTTCAACTGGGCAATGATCTGCCGGTGCCCAAGGTGAACACCATCAAAAGTGCCGATGGTAACCACTGCATTTGTAAAACGTGGTAAGGAACCCGCTAATTCGTAATGTACTTTCATAAAGAGGCTCAAAAATAGCACTCAAATCGTTTACCTTTGCAGCGGTTTCAAAATTTCCCAATTCCAAAATTCTACAATGTCGTTATACGCGCAACGGGGTGTTTCCGCTCAGAAAGAAGAAGTTCACCAGGCTATCGAAAAACTGGACCAGGGACTGTACCCGAATGCCTTTTGTAAAATATACCCGGATCTGTTATGCGGTGATAGTGATTGGGTAAATATCATGCATGCAGATGGAGCCGGTACCAAAAGTATCCTGGCATATCTCTATTGGAAAGAAACAGGCGATATCACTGTCTGGAAAGGAATTGCACAGGATGCGGTAGCCATGAACCTCGATGATCTTTTGTGTGTGGGGGTAACCGATAACCTTTTATTCTCATCAACCATCGACAGGAATAAAAAACTGATCAATGGTGAGGTATTAAAACAGGTGATCAACGGCACCCAGGAGTTCTTCGACCAACTGCGTTCTTTTGGGGTGAGCATACATTACCTCGGTGGCGAAACAGCCGATGTGGGGGATGTGGTAAGAACGGTTGCAGTGAATGGTACAATGACTGCCCGCTGGCCCAAAAACAAACTGGTTACCAATGATAAAATTGCAGCTGGTAATGTGATCGTAGGTTTTGCCAGCTCAGGTAAATGTGCTTATGAAACGGAATACAATAGCGGGTTAGGCAGCAACGGACTTACCAGTGCGCGACACGATGTGTTGAGTAAATATTATGCAACAACATATCCTGAATCATTTGAGCCGGCATTGGATAGTGAGGTGGTGTATATCGGAAAGAATAAAATGACAGATACCATTACTGCAGCCGGTGAAGAAACCACGGTAGGTAAATTGTTGTTATCACCTACACGTACCTATGCACCGTTATTAAAAATGTTGCTGGATGAATACTTTGAAGATATCAACGGATTGATCCATTGCAGTGGTGGCGGGCAAACCAAGTGTATGAAATATCTGCCCCGCCCGCTGAAGCTGATCAAGGACAATCTTTTTGATATACCGCCAATCTTCCAGCTGATCCAGGAAAACTCCGGGGCAGATCTCCGTGAAATGTATCAGGTATTTAATATGGGACACAGGCTGGAGGTTTTTACCAACGAAGCTGCTGCGGAAAAAATGATAGCCGCGGGACGTTCTTTCGGTATTGAGGCACAGGTAGTGGGAAGGGTAGAAGAGGCTGCCGTTTCTTCGCTTGTACTGAAGGGAAGCTTTGGTGAGATCAGCTATTAATATTAACAGGTTTCATAAATGGGCTTTCTTATCTTTGGAAAGCTGGATAAGTTTACTGGTTTATTGGTAAACGCTTACTACTAATAAACCAGTAAACAAATAAACCAATAAACAAATTATATGTCAGAAACTGTTGTATCCATCCGAAATGCCAATATCTATCAGGGCGATAATCTTATTTTACAGAATGTAAATTTTACTGTGAACAAAGGTGAGTTCGTATATCTCGTAGGCAAAACGGGAACCGGGAAAAGCAGCTTGCTAAAAACACTGTATGGTGAACTCACTTTGACGGAAGGCACGGGCTCTGTCGTAGGGTTTGACCTGATCACCATGGATTGGAAAAAAGTTCCTTTTCTTCGCAGGAACCTGGGTGTTGTTTTCCAGGATTTTCAATTGCTGACCGACAGGAACGTTCATGAAAACCTCAAATTTGTTTTAAAAGCAACCGGCTGGAAAGACGAGCATTTAATAGAAGAAAAGATCCACGATGTACTCGATAAGGTAGGATTGAAAAGCAAAGGGTTTAAAATGCCTTTTGAAATGAGTGGAGGAGAGCAGCAAAGGGTTGATATTGCACGTGCATTATTGAATTCCCCGAAGTTGATACTGGCCGATGAGCCAACCGGTAACCTCGATCCTGAAACCAGTGATGAGATCATGCAGTTACTCATCCAGATCGCCAAAGATTACGGAACAACTGTGATCATGGCTACCCACGATTTTATTGTGATCAACCGTTATCCTTCAAGGATGTTGAAGACAGAGAATGGAAAGGTTGTGGATAGTGCCGCTGTTCCGGTTTAGTTTTTTGTTTATTGGTTTATTTGTTTACTGGTTTATTGTCGGTTATACTGATTTGTTTATCAATAAACCAATAAACTTCACCCCCAAATGTCTTTTATCATTTTTTCAGCGGTCCGCTCATTATCAAACATCCCCCGCACCAATCTTTTCCGCAGGTTGATTTCTTCCGTAGTGAAGGGTTGATGATATAACTGTACAATCAGTTCGCGGAACGCGTTAGCAGTAGTGCCTGTGTGACAGGCCGATTCAAGTCCGCTGCCATTGACTGTTGCAGGATTTACCACGCAATGCCTGCCGTTAAAAACCGAGTTTAATAATTTTAGCTTGATGCCTGTGTTGGTATACGAGGGTAGTATATGGATATGCGCTTTGGCAATAATGTCCTGCATTTCTTTTTCCGAAGGATCGGCGATGAGGCATGTATGCATATTGCGCTGCACAAGATTGTGTAATTTTTCTGAAGGCTCTTTGCCAGCTATCACAAAAGGAACATTCAATCCTTTAAATACTTTTTGCAGTAACCAGGTAGCAGCTTTTTCATTGGCTTCTATTGCAAGATCACCATGGTATAAACAATAGGTGCCCATTCCTTCCGGTCCCTGTACTTCCCATGATGGTAGATATACGGGGAGATGCGTGATGCTTTTGCAACCCAGCTCTTTCCTGTAAACTACCGCATCTTTTTCAGTTACACTCCAGAAAAAAGCTTTTGAAGCAATCTTTTTTTCATAGGCATGTAATAACCGGCTCTCCAGCCAGTAGTATACTTTTTTAAGTAATGAGGAACTGCTTTTTCCAAGATCCAGGTAGTATTGGTATTCTACATTATGGAGTCTTACAAAACATTTCCGATGGTTAAAACGCTCATCGGTTAAAAGGTAGGTACAGTGGACTCCTTCCATTAAAATCGGGTGGTCATCTTTTAAAAGATTCTGTAAAAGAAGTTCGTTCTTTCTGCTGGAAACGATATAGGGAAGTGTATTTGAGATGCCTTTATGCCCATGATTTCTTTCATAATAATCTACACTTACACAGTACTTATCTAGTTCAGTTTGTTTGCCCCTTCCGTAATCAAAACAATGATAATGGATGAGCACACCTTGCGCATGCAGTGCTGCCAGTTTGTAGAAAAGATCGTAAACGCCCCCATGATCAACCGGGTAGGGAACGGTAAAGGAGATGATATGTAAATGCTTATCCAAAGGTTATAAATGGTTATAAAAGTTTACCAGTGCCTGCTTTTCTGTTTCCCAGTTTAATTCTGTTCTGGCTCTAACACTATTTTCGGTCAGCTGTTTATAAAGAACATCATCGGATAACAAATTGTTCAGCGCAGCAGCAATCGTAGCAGTCTTTGTATCATTTATCATACTGGCAACCCCATATTGATCATTGAGTTGCTGGTATTCGGGAAAGTTCACACAAACCTGCGGCACCACTGCCATGATATAGTCAAAAAAGCGGTTAGCCAGTGAGTGATATTGGTTGAGTCCCGCCCGTTCAAATAGTGTAACCCCAATATATGCCTGCTGCGTGAACTGTTTGAGGTCCTTAGGACTCACGTACCCTTTCAGTTCCACTTTATCCTGCAGGGCATGGCGCCTGATGAGTTCACGCGCCTGTTCAAAGAAATTACCTTCCCCGCAAATAACCAGTTTGGCATTCACTTCTTTCATAGCGGGGATCAGTGTTTCAAAACACCTACCCTCATTTACAGCCCCTTGATAAATGATCCACTTCTCTTTTTTCTCCCTTGTTAATAATAAATATGACAATGGTAGATTCCGGACTACCGCATAATATACATTGTATCTTCTGGCAAATTCAGCGGCCAGAAAACCATTAACAGTATATCCATTTCTAAATGCCGGAACTGCCCATCTTTCGATTGCCAGCCATATTTTGCGTATGCGCGGGCGGGTTATTATTTCCTGTTGTTCTGTAAAGAGTTCGTGAGCATCATATACCCGCTTACATCTTTTCAGTACCGAAATAAAATAGACAGGCAGGATTGTATCCAGATCAATGGCACATAAAATATCTGCGCGTGCAAAAAGCAGGAAAAAGAAAAGCCGCAGGTTGTATTCTGCATAAAATAAGGCCCCCTTGTTAAACAAACACTTAATCCTTCTCTGCTGGAACCTTTCCTGAGTTAATGTCAGGGACCCTGGAAGTTCCCGCCCGGTCAACAAAACCTCATACCCCGCATCTGCCAAAGTTCCGGCTATGCGTTGCATCCGTTGGTCGTAATTCAGGTCATTGGTAACCGTAAAAATGATCCGGGGCATCTTGGTTTATTTGTTGATTGGTTTATTAGTTTATGGGTGTTTTGATAAGTAACATACCAATAAACTAATAAACCAATCAACAAATAAACAAAAGTAATCTGTCAGGTGGTTGCGAATCAACTTTTTAATAAATAAATAGCATATAGTACATTGATAATGAGTTATTTATTAATAAAAAGACACCTTTGTTTTATTATTCTCCACCTATTATACACAGCTTTTTTTTCTCTTCGGAATTTGTAATTCAATTCGTGTATGTTCGCAGGTACTTAAATAGGTTAGACGTGAGATTAAAATCATTAGAAATCAAGGGATTCAAAAGTTTTGCTGATAAAACAGTAGTAACTTTTGATGAAGGCATTACGGGCATCATCGGACCAAACGGTTGTGGAAAAAGTAACATTATCGATAGCATCCGCTGGGTAATCGGGGAACAAAAGATCTCCGCATTGCGTAGTGAGAATCTTGAGGCGTTGGTATTCAACGGAAGCAAAACAAGAAGCGCCAGCGGTCTCGCCGAAGTGAGCCTGACCTTCGAAAACACAAAAAATCTTTTACCTACTGAATTCAATACGGTAACCGTTACGCGCCGCTTTTATAAGAACGGTGAAAGTGAATATCGTTTGAACGATGTGACCTGTCGCTTAAAAGACATCCACAATCTTTTCCTCGATACCGGTGTCAGCACAGACAGCTATGCCATCATCGAGTTGGGTATGGTAGATGATATCATCAAGGATAAAGAGAATAGCCGGAGAAGAATGCTGGAACAGGCTGCAGGTATTACGATCTATAAAACACGAAAGAAAGAAGCCAAGAATAAACTGGATGCAACCGAGCAGGATCTAGCACGTATTGAGGATCTTTTGTTTGAGATCAACAACCAGTTAAAAACACTGGAGAGCCAGGCTAAGAAAGCTGAGAAGTTCTTCGAGATCAAAAAAGAATACAGGGAAGTGGCCATCGAGTTAGCCAAAGCGGCACTGGAAGGCTTTAATGTTACTTATAAGGACCTGAACGAACAGCAGGAGCTGGAGATCAATAAAAAATTCCAGTTAGAGGCAGAAATAGCCACCGATGAGGCAGCCATTGAACAGGAAAAATTAGGTTTTATTGAGAAAGAACGTGCCTTGCAAAGTATGCAGCACGAATTCAACGAATACCTGCAGGATCTCCGCACAAAGGAAAATGAAAAAAACCTGGCTACGCAGAAGCTCCATTACCTGAAAGAAAAAGAAACGAGCCTCAAAGAGTTTCTCGAAAAAGCAGAGGGACAATTAAAAACGATCGGCGATTCTATCGAATACACTCAAATGCAGGTAGGAGAGGAAGAAGCCAATTTACTTGACCTACAGGAAAAAGTGGATACCGGTAAAGAAGATGTAGAAGAGAAGCGCCGCAGTTTTGATGAAAAAAGAAGTGGGCTCGATAGTTTGCGTAACCGTTATCAGCAAATACAAAGAAGCCAGTTTGATGCAGAAAAGAAAGTAGCCGTGGCAGACACGTCTATTCAGAACCTGCAAAGGGCACAGCTTCAGCTTGCAGAAGAAAAAGACAATCGTGAAACACAATTGCAACAGTTGCTGGTTGAATCTGATGACAAAGAAGCCACACTTGCCGCTAAACGCATAGATCTTCAGCAGTTACAGGAGCAACAGGAAAAGACGAAAGAACAAATCTTCGAAACACAGGCACAGCTTGAGGTATTGCGAAACGAGTTGAATGAAGAGAACCGTAAACTCGATTCAAAACGCAATGAGTATAACTTGTTGAAGAGCCTGATCGATTCAATGGAAGGATACCCTGACAGTATCAAGTTCCTTCACAAAAATCCTGAATGGAACCACGCAGCACCTATTCTTTCTGATATCATTTATGTAAAGGAAGAATACCGGACAGCTGTTGAAAATGTACTGGAGCCTTACCTTAACTATTATGTAGTTAATAACCTCGAAGAAGGGTTGCAGGCCGTTCACTTACTGGATGCGCATAAAAAAGGAAAAGCGAATTTCTTCATGCTGGAGAAATTTGCAGACTTCAAAGTAGATACGCACCAGCCGGCAGATACGATCCGTGCATTGGATGTAATAGAAGTGGATGAGCAGTACCGCAAATTGGCGGAATATCTTTTAGGCAATGTGTACATCGCCGAAAACGAAGCAGCGATTGCCAATAGCAATGGTGCAGTAGTTTTGGAAAAGCACGGCAAATACGTAAAAGGAAAATATACGTTAACAGGTGGAAGCATAGGTTTATTTGAAGGAAAGAAGATAGGGCGGGCTAAAAATCTCGAAAAATTATCAGAAGAAATCTCCGATCAGGAAGCAGTTGTTAACCTGCTGCGCTCAGATATACAGGCCAAGCACAATGAAGTAATCGCGTTCAACGACCAGTTGAAAGAAAATGTGATCAGGCAGACAGAGAACGAAATAAGCCAGTTGACCAACCAGGTATTTGCGGCTAAAAACCGTATAGAAAACCTGCAGATAGCCCAGCAGAACGGCTTACAGCGTCTCCAGGAAATTGAAGGAAGGATACAGGATGAAAACGATGCAGTTGCATCAACACGTGAAGAATTTGTATTGCTGAACGAGCAGTTACACCAAACGGCCGAAGAACTAAGGTCAGTTGAACAGGATTACCAATTGTCTGAACAGGAATATAATTATGCACTCGTACAGTTCAATGAAACCAACCTGCAGTTAACCCGCCAGCAAAGTAAGATCACCACACTTAAGCAGGAATTGGTTTTCAAAGAGAATCAACTTAACGACCTGCACCTGCAGATCGGCAACAATACTTCACAACTGGCTGAAGCCTCTTCCGACATCCAGGAAGGAGAGAAGACGCTGGTGGGTTCAGAAGAGTTATTGCTTGAAATGCTGCGCAAGAAAGAAGACGAAGAGAAAAAACTGAATGAGGCCGACCAGGCTTATTATAATCTGCGTAATGCTTTGCAGGAAAAGGAAAGCGAGTTACGTATGAAAGTGAAGAGCAAGGAAATGATCGATCACCTGGTTACAGAGATCAAAGACAGGCTGAATGAACTCAAACTGCAATTGGCCGGGATGAAAGAAAGGCTGAGCGTTGAGTTCAAAGTAGCACTCGATGATATCCTCGACCAGGAAAGAACAACCGATACCCCTCTCGAAGAATTACAGGCAACATCCGACAGGATGCGCAAGCGTCTTGATAACATGGGTGAAGTAAACCCTACAGCTATTGAAGCCTATACCGAAATGAAGAAGCGGTACGAGTTCATCCTTGAACAGAAGAATGATCTTGTTTCTGCCAAAGAAAGTCTTCTACAAACTATCCAGGAAGTGGAAGCCACTGCTAACCAGCAGTTCCTCGATACATTTAATAAGGTTCGCGAGAACTTCCAGAAAGTGTTCAAGGCTTTGTTCACAGAAGAAGATACAGCCGATATGATATTGGTAGATCCTGAGAACTTGGCTGAAACAGGTATTGATATCATTGCCAAACCAAAAGGCAAACGTCCATCTTCCATCACCCAATTAAGTGGAGGAGAAAAGACATTGACTGCAACGGCATTGCTATTCTCTATCTACCTGATCAAACCCGCACCCTTCTGTATCCTGGATGAGGTTGATGCGCCGCTGGATGATGCCAACGTTGGTAAGTTCACGCAGATGATCAAAAAGTTCAGTGATAATTCGCAGTTCATCATCGTAACCCACAATAAACAAACCATGAGCGCAGTAGATGTGATTTATGGGGTAACGATGCAGGAACCAGGCGTAAGTAAACTGGTGCCCGTAGATTTCAGAAGCCTGGCCAATTAATAAAAGCCCCAGCGGGGCAACAGGTTTGTAGAAAAAAAATGGTTTTAAATTCATATAGCCCCGTAGGGGCGACATCTAGGGTTTTCGAATAACAATAATTTCGATCTCGTCATGTGTCGCCCCTAACGGGGCTTTGTATTTCATTATATCTTTGGCTACAAACCTGATGTCCCCAAGGGACTTAATCCTTTTTATTTGTTTAGATCGATTTTCATATTATATATTGTTTGTTTTGGCTGCTATATCCTCTTCACGCGGCAGCCCGATTATTTTGATGGGGAGAAATCACCAGCAGTCATTCATTGGATGCAAGACAGTACTTCAGGGCTGAACATCCCCAAGGCAGTTTATCACGATGGTAAAAAAGAACATGCTGTGGATGCCCGCTATTTTCTGCGTGAGTTTTCAGAAGGCGATAAAGTGGAAGTGATCTATGAATCCGGAGATCCTGGTAAGGGCGCTGTATATATGTTCTGGGGATATTGGATAACATGGGGCGAATTGATCGCTACTGTTTTAATATACATCGCCTTATTCCAGGTGGCTGTTAGTGTAACTAAAAATCCATCGGCAGAATCATTAATTGAACAACTGGAATTTAAAGAGGAGAAGAAGAGAAAGTATATTGAGTAGAAATTAAAAAGGCGAAGGACTAACCGATGTCCACCCACCATCAATAATAAGTGTCTGCCCCGTAATATGTTTTGCCTTATCAGAAACAAGGAACAAAGCGGTATCGGCAATGTCTTCCACATTGGCCGCACGTCCCATAGGTGTTAGCTTTGACCATATTGCCGCATAAGCTGCATCATCCATTGTTCTTTCTGTTAAGGTGGCTCCGGGCGCAATGGTATTTACATTGATATGGTAGGAGGAGAGTTCTATTACGAGATTCTTTGCGAGCATTTCAAGTGCAGCTTTGCTCATGCTGTATGCCGCAAGATCTTTGTGTGCCTGGTGACCGGTAACAGATGAAGTAAATAATAATGAGCCGCCGGTGCCCTCTATTTTCATTTGCCTGGCAGCTGCCTGCGCAAGAAAAAATGTTCCTGCTAAGTTTACCTGCATTACACGGCTGAACGATTCGGGTGTATAACTCAAAAAATCTCCAAATAAAGTAATGCCTGCATTGGCGATCGCAATATCAAGATGACCATATTTTTGTATAGCGGTAGCAACAAGAGATTCAATAAAAACAGAATCGCTTGAATCTCCTGCAAGGGCGATACAGGTCCCCGTTGCATTTTCTGAAATGATGCGTGCCGCTTTTTCAGCCAGATCTTTATCAATATCATTCAACAAAACATCGGCCCCATCCGCAGCCAGTTTCCTGCAGATCTCAAAGCCAATTCCCTGGCCTGCACCGGTTACAATAACTGTTTTGTTCTTGAATGGCATGTATGTATTTGTAAAGCTTACTACTGATTTTTATTCAGATGTCGCTTGATCTCTTTCTCCACATCCCGGTTCTTGATCGTTTCGCGTTTATCGTGCAGTTTCTTTCCGCGGCCAATGCCTATCTCAACCTTTACAAGGTTCTTATCTGTAAAGAATACTTTCAGTGGTACAATGGTATATCCCTTGTCTTTCATACGGGTTTCCCATTTTTTTAATTCCCTTTTACTGAGTAATAATTTCCTGTCGTGTACGGCAATGTGATTATTGTTTGTGCCCGCCGAGTATTCGGCAATGTATAAAGCCCTCACCCATAATTCACCGTGATCAAAAAAACAAAACGCATCATTAAAACTAACCTTTCCCTCCCTGATCGATTTTACTTCCGTTCCCAGCAATACGATCCCTGCCACATATTTATCTTCTATGTGATAGTTAAAGTATGCCTGCCTGTTATTCATCTCAGCCATAAGGAAACATATAGAACCCCCTAACAGGGGGCAGGGGTCAACTTCTGAACAGCAACGCCAGTTCAGCCAGTTTATCTTTGAGATTCTTCCTGTCGATAATAAAATCAAGGAACCCGTGCTCCAGCAAAAATTCACTGCGCTGAAATCCTTCGGGAAGATCTTTTTTGATCGTTTCTTTAATTACCCTCGGTCCCGCAAATCCAATCAGGGCGCCGGGTTCCGCAATATTTAAATCGCCGAGCATACCAAAACTGGCAGAGATTCCTCCAAAAGTCGGGTCGGTTAATAAAGAGATATAAGGAAGCTTTGCATCACTTAACTGTGATAATTTGCCACTTGTCTTTGCCAGTTGCATCAGGCTGAAAGCACTTTCCATCATCCTTGCTCCACCACTTTTGCTGATCACGAGATAAGCAAGCCTGTGTTCGATACAATAGTCTACTGCGCGACTGAATTTTTCTCCCATCACACTTCCCAATGATCCACCAATGAATTCAAAATCCATACAGGCAACAACAATCCCTTCCCCATTCATAGTGCCGGCTGCCACGCGCATAGAATCTTTCAGATCAGTCTTTGAATGAATATCATCCAGTCTTTTCTGGTAAGACTTCAGATCGGTGAAACCCAGTGCATCTTTGCTGCGGATATTGTCAAACAGTTCGGTGTACTTATGGTCATCAAAAAGGAATTCAAAATATTCCTCACTACCAATGCGGTGGTGGTGATTGCATTTGGGACAAACAAAAAGATTTTCCTTCAGTTCGGTAGTTGTGCAGATATAGTTGCAGTTCGGACATTTATTCCATAACCCTTCCGGTGTTTCTTTTTTATCAGCAGTAGAAGTGGTAATTCCCTTCCTCATGCGATTGAACCATCTTGGTTTGGCAGCATCACCACCCTGGCTCTCGTCTCCGGTCAGGTTAGCTTCAAGATCTTCGTCTTCGCGTTCTTTTTTCATACGGTATTACTTTGGGGGCTCGAAGATAATAAATTCTTGGGCTTTAACGCCTACGCTATCGTAATGGTCTTATCAAGGTAAACATCCTGGATAGCGTTCAAAAGTTCCACTCCTTCCGACATTGGGCGCTGAAAAGCTTTTCTACCCAGTATCAGCCCCATTCCTCCGGCTCTTTTGTTGATAACAGCAGTGCTTACGGATTCTGCCATATCTGCCGCACCCTTACTTTCGCCGCCGGAGTTGATCAGTCCGATCCTTCCGCTGTAGCAATTCAATACCTGGTAACGGCATAGATCGATCGGGTGGTCTGTCGTTAATTTGTCATAGACCAATTGGCTGGTTTTACCCTGTTTGATAGCTAAATAGCCACCGTTATTTGTGGGAAGTTTTTGTTTAATGATATCGGCCTGGAGCGTTACCCCAAGGTGATTTGCCTGCCCGGTCAGATCAGCTGAGGTATGATAGTCTACACCATCCACCTTGAACCCATTATTACGCAGGTAACACCATAAGATCGTTGCCATACCTAACTCATGTGCCAGTTCAAATGCTTCGGCTACTTCTTTCAACTGTCGGTTGCTTTCTTCACTGCCCCAATAGATGGTTGCACCTACCGCCACTGCTCCCATGTTCCAGGCACTCTTTACTGTGCCGAACATTGTTTGATCAAACCGGTTAGGGATGCTCAATAACTCGTTATGATTCAGCTTAACAATGAAAGGAATTTTATGCGCATACTTCCTGCTCATCAAACCCAATACACCAAATGTTGAAGCCACTGCATTACAGCCGCCTTCTACTGCCAGCTTTACAATATTCTCAGGATCAAAATAAATCGGGTTCGGTGCAAATGCAGAACCTGCGCTGTGTTCAATACCCTGGTCCACCGGAAATATGCTGCAATAACCAGTGTTCGCGAGGCGGCCATGGCCCAGCAATGCCTGTATGCTGCGCAATGTTTGATTATTACGGTTACTGCCGATCCATGTTTCAGTTACATGTTCTGGAGAAGGAAGATGGATGGTGCTTTTATCAACGGTTTTACATTGATGATCCAGTAGATAAGCAGCCTGGTCGCCTAAGAGACCAATGATTTTTTGATCAGCCATAGCATATTATTTTATTTCAAAAAAGTAAGGGAACAAAAAAGCCGTACCAGTAAGGTACGGCTTCTTATTTTTATCAGGCATTCCTGTTAATACAGTTCAGATCCTCGAAAGCTACTTCCAGCCTTTTGCTGAAACTTTCTTCGGCTTTACGGAGCCATACACGTGGATCATAAAATTTCTTATTGGGTTTTTCCGGTCCTTCGGGATTACCGAGTTGACCCTGCAGGTATCCTTCATTCTTTACATAAAATTGCTGGATTCCTTCCCAGAAGGCCCACTGCAGATCTGTATCGATATTCATTTTAATCGCTCCATAACCAATGGCTTCCCTGATCTGCTCTTGCGGAGATCCGCTACCACCATGGAATACAAAGTAAACAGGTTTTGGTCCTGTTTTCAGTTCCTTTTCAATATAGTCCTGGCTGTTTTTAAGAATAACAGGTCGCAGTTCTACATTTCCGGGACTATACACACCATGCACATTACCAAAAGCGGCGGCAACCGTAAACAGGTTCCCCACTTTACTCAGTTCAGTATACGAATAGGCAACGTGTTGTGGTTGCGTATATAACTTATCATTTTCAATCCCACTGTTATCAACGCCATCTTCTTCACCACCCGTAACACCCAGTTCTATCTCTATGCTCATACCCAATGGGGCCATGCGTTTGAAGAATTCAACTGAGGTATGAATATTCTCTTCCAGCGGTTCTTCAGAAAGATCAAGCATGTGTGAACTGAAAAGTGGCTGTCCTTTTTCTTTATAGAATTGTTCGCCGGCATCAATCAGTCCACTGATCCATGGTAACCATTTTTTTGCTGCGTGATCTGTATGTAATACAACAGGTACACCATAATATTTTGCAACATTATGAATGTGTAAGGCACCTGAGATGGCACCGGAAATATTACCCTGTAAATTGTCGTTAGGCATTCCTTTACCGGCAATGAACTGTGCACCGCCATTGGAGAACTGTATAATAACAGGTGAATTTACTTTCGCAGCTGTTTCAAGTACTGCGTTGATAGTATTGGTACCAATTGTGTTAACAGCTGGTAACGCAAACTGGTTGTCTTTTGCATCATTGTATAATGCTTCTAATTCTTTACCGTGTAATACCCCGGCCCTGTATTTTGCCATGTGTGAAGAGTGTTGTGATTCTTTGAATCGTTTATATGTATATAATGCTTCAAATATACATAAAATCAGGAATAAGGGGAAGGCAGGGGTTAGGGGGTAGGGATAAGGGGTAAGGATTTCATTAGCGCTTTGAGGTAGGGTAACATTTTAAGCATTCTTGAGCCGTACCAGCTGAACATTTCTCCATCTACCAGTAATATTTTAGTTGTGGGCAATTGTTCCTGGAGTTCATCAATATGTTTTTGGCGGAAAGGATAGGGTTCGGATGATAACAATAACAGTTCGGTTCCTATGCTGCGAAGCTCTTCAATGTTTATTTCGGGGTATCGTGTTTTTTGCTGCAATGTATTTTCCCATCCGCATTTTTGCAGGATGTCGTTAATAAAAGTACCGCCGGCTGCTGCCATATAGGGATCTTTCCAGATGAGATAAGCAGTTCTGTATTTTTTATTTCCTGGTAAACTGGCAAGTATGTTAAGTTCCTGCAGATCTTTTTTTAATTGCGCTATGATCTTCTGTGCCTCAATTTTTTTACCGGTGATGAGTCCGATGCTTGTTATCATATCGAGCGCATCATCCGTATTGTTTATATCGCTTATCCATAGCGGAGCGATATCGTATAATGCTGCTACCTGTTGCTGAATGTTTTCTTCTTTATTGGCAATGATCAGATCCGGCTGTAATGATTGGATCAATGGGATGTTCAGCGTTTTGGTACCGCCTATTCTTGTTTTGCTTCTGAACCATTTATCGGGGTGTACACAAAATTTTGTTATGCCGATGGTCTCATCTTCGAGACCGAGATCGTATAAGAGTTCAGTTTGTGAGGGAACCAGTGAAATGATCCGTTTGGGAATATCGGAGAGTGTTACTGTATTTTGTAATTGATCTTTATAAACAGGCATACTCTATACTTCGACATTCATTATTCGACATTCGATATTTTTTATTTCGCCAGGCTCTGTATAACATCATACTTCGTAACAATATGATACTGCCCTGTTTCGTCCTTAGCCAGTACTGCACCATTCTCTTTGTTGATCAGGCTTCCTAATCTTTCCACAGGGGTATCAAAGTCAACCAGCGGATAAGAAGGCTCCAGTACGCTTTCGAGTGTAGCGTTCCTGATCTCAGGGTTGCTGAATACTTTTGAAAAAGCCCGCTTTCACTTACCGCACCTATCGGTTCATTGTTTTTTACAACAGGGATATGTTCAATATCATATTTCTTCATCAGTTCTACAGCGTCTGCAACGGTATTGGTTACTTCCATCGTTACAAGATGCTTTGTGCTGCGTCCGCTTACGATATCTTTAAAACTCTTCACATCCAGAAAACCGCGTTCCATCATCCACTGGTCGTTATATACTTTACCAACATAGCGGCTGCCATGATCGTGGAATATACAAACCACCACATCATCTTTTGTAAGGCTGCCTTTCAATTGCATCAGTCCCTGTAAGCAACTGCCGGCACTGTATCCGCAGAACATACCTTCTTCTTTTGCAATGCGGCGCGCCATCACGGCACCATCTTTATCGGTCACCTGTTCAAACAGGTCAATCACACTCATATCATAATTGGCAGGAACAAAATCTTCTCCAAAACCTTCAGAGATATATGGGTGCACTTCGTTCATATCGATCTCACCGGTTCTGAAATATTTAGTGAGCAGCGATCCATATACATCGATCGCCCATATTTTAATGTTGGGATTTTTTTCTTTGAGATACATGGCTGTACCTACAATCGTGCCACCGGTACCGGCCGTGCAAACAAGGTGGGTAATCTTTCCTTCGGTCTGATTCCATATTTCGGGACCGGTACTTTCATAATGCGCCTGCCTGTTCGCCAGGTTATCATACTGGTTCATGTACATCGAGTTCGGAATCTCTTTGCCCAGTCTTTTAGCAACGCTGTAATAACTTTTCGGATCATCGGGGAGAACGTTGGTGGGACAAACGATCACTTCTGCACCCACTGCTTTGAGGATGTCAGCTTTTTCTTTCGATTGCTTATCGGTGGTAACGAAAATACATTTGTAGCCTTTTACACAGGCTGCGAGCGCCAGCCCCATACCGGTGTTGCCACTGGTACCTTCTATAATGGTGCCGCCGGGTTTTAGTTTCCCTTCCTGCTCTGCCACTTCCACCATCTTCAGGGCCATACGGTCCTTAATGGAATTGCCCGGGTTGAAGTAATCTACTTTGGCCAGAACTGTTGCGGGAATGTCTTTGGTGATCTTATTCAATTTGATCAGCGGTGTATTGCCGATCGTTTCAAGGATATTATTGAGCCACATAAACTAACACTTGTTTGTGGGCAAAGTTAATCCTTTGAACCTGCTAAAATGTTGCCGGATCAAAAAGTCTTTACAAGACGGATAATATTCCCATACTCTAAACCATTGTTTGCTTTTTTGGCAACTTCGCCGGTAACTACTTTGGTAGCTTTTTGGTCATTATTCAGGTAACCAACAATTGTTGCAGGAACCAGGAAAAGGATGGCGATCACGTTGGCGGTAAAAATGAACTTTTTCATAACGGTTGTTTTTTGAGGTTTTTAATTACTTTGATAAAACAAAGATATAGTGTTTAATAGTACTGTGCAATATATAGTACCTATTTAAAGTTGGTATTTCCTTGTGCATAATAATGAATTATGCCATTATCTATTGATAATCAATTTATTAAACTGTTTTTTACGTAAAAGAAAATATTTCTGAATGTGATGAGTGGTAAAAAAGGCGGGGTGAAAGTTGTTGAGGAGGGGAATGTTTAGCGGGTTGATCATCGTGGCTTTGTAACGCAAAGGGCGCTAAGGACCGCTAAGGACGCAAAGAAATACTGCGGAATCTGATGTTTAGAGGGACTTGAATTCTTCGGCTATTTTGCCGCAAAGGTCGGATTCAACCATTTTCTCGGCAACGCCGATCATCTTGCTGAATGCTTTGGCTGTGCTGATACCGTGACCAATGATCACAGGCTTATTTACACCCAGAACAGGTGTGCCGCCATAATTTTCGTAGTGGAAACGGGTAAAATAGGCATCGTTCATCTCTCTCTCAACCGTGATATCATAGAAAGTCTCTGCCATTTTAAGAATGATATTGCCAGTGAAGCCATCGCAAACGATCACGTCTGCTTTATCATTGAACAGGTCGCGGCCTTCTATGTTGCCGGCGAAGTTGATATGTGTATTTTCTTTGAGCAGGGGGTAAGTGGCTTGTGCCAGCAGGTTTCCTTTACCTTCTTCTTCACCTACATTCAGCAAACCGGTTTTGGGATCCTTTATATCCAGTACATATTGTGCATACATACTGCCGAGGATAGCGAATTGGTTCAGTTGTTCAGGTTTACAATCGGTATTTAACCCGGCATCTACCAAAACACCTGTGCCGCCATTCAATTTTGGAACAACCGTAGAGATCGTGGGTCTTAATACGCCGGGTATGGGTTTGATGCTGAACATCGCGCCTACCAGCATGGCGCCGGTATTACCGGCACTGATAAACGCATCTATCTTGCCGGTTGCCAGTAAATGGAACCCGATGGCAATAGATGAGCGCTGCTTTTCTTTTAAGGCTTTGGTGGGATGTTCATGATACCCGATTACCTCAGGGGCATGGATCACATGGATATTCGGGAATACAATACTGTATTCCTCCAGAAGAGGTTTTACCTGGGCCTCATCACCTATACAAAATAAGTTAGCCGCACGAACATCGTCCGACATGTATAATTGCAGGCCCTTCACCGCTTCCAGCGGTGCAAAATCTCCACCCATCATGTCTAAGCCAATATTCATTGCGGCAGAAAGATAAAAGTTGAACTAAAAAGGTTACGCTTTCAGAGGAGCTTTTTCAGCTACTAATTTACCTTTGTAGAACAATTTACCTTCGCTAACGTGTGCACGGTGACGTACATGCGTTTCGCCGGTAGTGCTGTCTTTGCTTAATGTTACTTCCTGAGCCACGTAGTGAGTTCTTCTCTTGGCGCTACGTTGCTGTGAATGTCTGCGTTTAGGATTCGGCATATCTCGAAATTATTGTATTGAAAAAAAGTTATTCTAAATTCTTAAAACGGTCCAGGCCCTTCCATACCAATGGGGTATCTTTTTGTACCTGTGGCTCCATTTTTTTCAGTTTCTCCAGCACTTCTTTGTTACAGGTCGATTCTCCTTTCTCATTCTCCTTACACATTTTCTGTAAAGGAATACTCAGATTGATGAACTCATATATCCAGTCGGCCAGGTGCAAATGGCTCTCACCGCGTGCGATATAATATACATCAGGATCTTCTTCCTGCTCATTCGCCGCTTCCGGATCATCCACCATCTTTACAATAATGTTGAATTCATCCCAAAGCTGCAATGGTAAAGAGTTTCCACAACGGTCACATACCGCTTCAACCGTTCCGTCAATGTCAAACTTCAACTGCATGAACCCAGTGTTCTTTTCCAGTGTCAGTTTGATATTGGTATCGCAGTTTGTGAAATCCTGCTCACCATATGGTACAAAGAACTTATCATCCACCCTGTATTCGTATACATGGTCCCCCGGCTTTAAACCCACAAATGCTATCTCATGTTCCCGGCGCTGACTCATAACCGTTTTTTAAGGGCTTGCAAAGGTAGCTCAAAATGACGGAATTGCCAAAGTAAAATGCTTTCAGTGGCGTTCCCGGTACCTATTTTTAAGGATATTTGCTGATATGGACAGAAAAGCAGTCATATCAACCCCCCAATGGGTAAAATTCGGCTTAATATCCGGTCTTGCCGTTTTTATTTATATACTTTCCCAATTTCCCAAAGGGGTTGAGAGCTGGTATTCTGTCGGAATTTACCCCGAACTATCGTCAACATTGAGGATCCTGACCCGCTGGATCCCCTTCAGCGTTGGGGATATCATTTATACAGTAGCTATTATCTGGTTATTGGTTCGCCTGATAAAAGGCATTATTCTTATCTGGAAAAAAACGGTTACCCGCGAAATAGTCTTCCATTTCCTCTTGCAGGTCGCAAAAACACTTCTATGGTTATATATCATTTTTAAACTGATGTGGGGATTTAATTACGATAGGCTGGGCATTGCTTACCAGTTATCGGTCACTAAAAATTCCTACACCAGGGAGGAGATCAGGGAGATCACCAACCAACTGATCGATAAACTAAATACCTATCGCCGTGAGATCAGTGATACCGGTTTACCGGTCAAGAACCTGGATAGTATTTACCGGGAGGCATACCTGTCTTATCAAAACGTATCCTACGACCTTGAATTCCTGAATTACCGTAACCGTGCGGTCAAGTCAAGCCTCTTCACACGACTTGGCGATTATATGGGCTTCTCCGGTTATTACAATCCATTTACAGGAGAGGCACAACTACGTACCGATATACCCAGGATCCTCATACCCTATACAACAACGCATGAAATGGCCCACCAGCTGGGTTATGCAAGTGAAAGCGAGGCCAATTTTGTAGGATACCTTGCTGCGGCTGCTTCTAAGGACCCTTACTTCCTGTACTCAGTCTACCTCGAACTTTTTTCATATGCCCAGGGCGAGGAGATATTTCTGTATGGAAAAGAAAAGGATTACAAACAGTTTGAAGAAGTAATCCACCAAAACAGGGAAAGATTAGATACACTTGTGAAGAAGGACAGGCGGGCAATCCGTGAATTTTTTTATAAAAGAAAGAACCGGGTATCACCCGCGGTATCAAATTTGTATGACCAGTACCTGAAGATGAATAAACAAATGCAAGGGGTGAACAGCTATAATGAAGTGATCGGCTGGCTCATCGCATACCAGAAAAAATATGGCAAGATTTAATGGACTCAAATTGATAGGCGCCCTTTTATTGACCGTGGGATTAGGGGCAATAAGCGGCATATTTACAGCAGGTGAAATAACAGGATGGTATGCAGAGTTGCAAAAGCCTTCTTTTAATCCACCCAACGGTTTGTTCGGCCCTGTATGGACAATACTCTATATACTGATGGGCATCAGCTTTTACATCATCTGGAACAAACCAGTTTCTAAGGAAAAAAATACGGCACTCACACTTTTCATACTACAGTTACTACTCAACTTTTGCTGGTCCTTTATCTTTTTCAAACAACACCAGCTGGGTTTTGCGCTTGTAGAGATCATTGCATTATGGATAGGGATCGTAATGACCATGATATGGTTCAGTAAATTTTCGCTAACGGCATTATGGTTGTTGGTTCCTTACATTATTTGGGTAAGTTTTGCCACATTATTGACGGAGGCGATCTGGAAGTTGAATTAATATATTTCCTCCTTATTGCCGCAGGTTTAAACCTGCGGCAATAAGGAGGAAATATATTAGAAAGAGTTCTTCCACATCATACTCTCAATCGGCTTATTCGGCTGCCCGCTGTATTTGGCGTTGGCTTTCTGATTGTATTTTACTTCTATCTCGCCATCTACCGGAAAATAGATCAGTTGACCTATTGGCATTCCTTTATAAATTCTTACGGGCTGTTTGCAGGAGATCTCGAGGGTCCAGTTGCCACAGAAACCAACATCCCCTTTGCCGGCTGTGGCGTGTATATCAATTCCTAAGCGACCAGTAGAGGATTTGCCTTCGAGGAAGGGAACATGGGCGTGCGTTTCTGTATACTCATCTGTTACACCCAGGTAAAAACCATTGGGATGCAAAACGTATCCTTCGTCAGGAATTTCGAAGTAGTCAATTTTATTATGTTTTTTTGCATCCAGCTCAGCATCTACATAGGTAGCCAGCCATTTGCCGAGATGAACATCATAGCTGTTGCTGCCCAGATCCTGGCGGTCATAGGGTTCGATCTTGATGGTTCCTTTTGCGATTTCTTCTAATATGCGTGAATCTGATAAGATCATTCCCTGAAAATTTAGTGTGTTGAGATGCAAATAAATCTTAAATCTGCAAACTAATTTCTAAATTTCCGCAGTGTCACTGTTTTATCAACAAAATATCAACGAAACAACCCGTTTGGGTATATGGAAAATAGAAGAGCCGGAAGAATTCTTCCTGCGTTCTGTGCCGTTGCAAAAGGCTATCACCCATCCCCATAAGCGTCTTCAGCATTTAGCGGGTCGTTTTTTGCTTCCTTTCCTTTTTCCGGATTTTCCACACGTAGAAATTGAAATAGCCGATACACGTAAACCCTTTTTACCGGAAGAGCAGTATCACTTCTCCATTTCTCACTGCGGAGATTATGCTGCTGCCATCGTGAGCAGTACTTCGCGCGTGGGTATCGATATTGAAATGATCACACCGCGTGTTGAGCGGATCAAAGAAAAATTTCTGCATCCGGATGAATTGGCCTTCGTGCATTCAAAGGAGCAGCAGGTACCGCTGTTGACTTTATTATGGAGTGCAAAAGAAGCGATGTTTAAATGGTGGGGGAGTGGGGATGTTGATTTTAGTGATGTGCTGCGGGTTGGGTCTTTTGAATTTTCTTCTTCCGGGGTCATTCCCGCTTTATTTGTAAAAGATGCTGTTAGTATTCCTTTAGAGATTCATTACGAAATGCGGGAGGAGATTAGTCTTGGGTGGATCGTTAGTAATGCGGAGTAGTTAAAATGCCACTGAAGCACAGAAGCACTGAAGGGGATTTCTTTTCAGTTCTTCTGTGCTTCAGTGGCAAAAAAATTAATCATCGAATTTACTCTTCGTCTTCGGAATCAAAATCAAACTCTTCCGCAAAGACTGCTTCAACTGCGTCTTCACCAGCTGCCCCATCGTAACCGCTTTCTTAAACTGAGAACCCGCACCAAAATGCGCAGTCAACTCTTCCTTCAACTGCTCAATTTTTTCAGGAACGGAAATAATATCATTCGTCATTATATCCAGTATCTCTTTCACACGATACCTTGATGACACCAACCTGAATGTCATCATCGTTCTCTCCTCTGCCTGGTATTGCGCAATGGAACTCTTATCAAGATGCTTCATCACAATATCTACCAACGGTTTATTCTCTTTGAAAAACTGTGGTAGGTAAAGGTTCTTGCGTCCCTCGTACGACTGCTGATCAAAATCAATGGCGCGGATGCGGTACTGAAAATCTTCAATATCGGGAGTGATGTTCACTACAAAATTATAAGCACGCATATCACCCAATAAATGAACAAAGCAACGCTCATTGAACTTTACAAATTCTTTCGCCAGCCTGATCACATTGGTATTGGGGTCTTTCAGGTAATCACTGATAAATGTGTCACCCGGTATACCCGGTATATGCTCTTCTATCAGCGTATTGTTATTGGTAAAGTAAGTAATGCGGTTAGGGGAAAGCAAATGCTCAAGCTCTAACCCATACACCCTGCTGGCGTCTGCTTGTTTGATATAGTAATGGTCGTAATTGTCATTGAACTTATTCACAATACGGATCCGGAAAGGTTGGCTATTGCCGAAATAACAGAAATCGATCCGCGCAACATCGAGGTGATTGATGAAACTCATGTCGCCCTCTGTTTTCAGGATCGCATAAATACGTACGAGGTTCTCGCGAAGAAACTCCCACTTATCCATATCATAAGAAGCTTTCTCCCAGGATGTGTCTTTGCCAAATTTATCCTTTAGCGGCGTTGTATATGTATAGCGCTGTAGATCTTCATAACTAACCGGTAGCTTTACTTCCCGCCCGTATTTCACCAGGTATTGCCGCAGGTAATCATTCACCCGGAAGATCGGTTTCTTTCGCGAGGGGCGGTCGGGTAGGTCTGAGGGTATGATATTGTCGAATGTATTAATCAAGCAGTATCGGGTCTGTATCCTCCAGCAGGTTTAGGTTTACATCTGTGCCGGCAATACCCTCTACGGATCCCTTGATATGCGCAGCATTCAGCAATACTTTTTCCAGTTGTTTTTCCCTTGCCTTCCAAAGTTTTTCCATGGCATCTCTTTCACGTTGTATACTCAGCTTCATACTCATGAAACCTTCCCGAATCGCTTTCCAGTTCTCGCTAAATTCAGTGCCCGTCAGGTAATCATACAGCATCGCCATCTTATCACCTTTATTATCCTGGCTCTTCTTTGCCTCTGCTATTTTTAATATGGCATCACGCAGTATCAATGCCACACTTCTTACTTCCGCAAACGTGCATACATACACGCCATTCTTTTCACCAAAACGTTCCATATCTTTTGGAAGTGCCTGCGTTACAATCACCGCCACTTCGGCTCCCAGGGTACGCATATCCGATTTCAGTTTTTCGATCCAGTCGTTCTGGAAGTCTTTTGTACGCTTGCTTTCATAAATGATCTTCCCCGTTTCATTGCCAAACTGGTTACGTACGACCTGTATACAATCTGCGCCACGAACGCCTTTACCCACCTCCTCTATTTTATCAAAAGGGAAAGTGGCCTGTAATAATTCCTGTAATAAAAGTTCCTGCACCTCACCCTGTAACTGCATGCTGCCCTGTTCTGATTTGCGGCGCATTTCTTCTGCCAGTTTTTTTTGATCGTCCAGTTGTTTTTCCAGTTCTTTCATGCGTAACTGGTATTCCTGTTCTTTGAGCCCCAGTCTTTCCGCTTCTTCTTTCTGTAGTTGTTCTTTCAGTTTTTCTCTCTCTTCTATCAACTGCCGCTGTAGTGTGATCTGCATTTCTTCTTCCCGTGTTTTCAGACTCTGTTCTTTCTGCAGAAATTCCAGTTCTTTTTTACGCGCCTCTTTTAATTTCTCTTCGCTATTGGCGGCATTCTCTTCCAGGATCTTTAACTGGTTCTCAAAATCACCCACCACCGACTTACGGATCGTATCTTGTAATTCCTCTTTCAGTTTCTTTTTTTCTGTTTCTATCTGCACCAACACTTCCTGCTCTTTCAATTGCATCTGTTGCGTAAAAGCCGTTTCTTTCTGTTTGAATTCTTCATCTTTTTTCTTCTGCCAGTCAGCCATTTTTCCGCGTAATTCTTTCTGGATCTCATCACGGATCGAATCACCGGGTTCAAACTGGTGACTGCACTGTGGACATGTTATAATAAAGCCGGTCATCTGTATTTATTTAGGTATTTTCTATTTTGAGCCAAGATAGAAAATTATTGCGAAAGCTAAAAAAGTTAGTTTTTTGATAGGTGTTTCAGCACTTATGGCGCACAGCTCTATATCCTTCCATTATTCGCTTCTTTACTGACCATTGTTTGTTTTATGGTCGGTATTTCTCCTTATCACAGCCTTGTCAGCTTTGTCCCTGGTCGAAGAATGTTCGAGTATGACCGAAGAATGTTCGTCCATGGACGAAGAATGTTCGAGTGTGACCGAAGAACGTTCGTCCATGAGCGAAGGAAAGATGGAGGAAAGGCGAAGCTGATAAGGCTGTGATAAGAAGCAGGTAAAAGCAAAGTACGAACAACAGCAGGAAACCAGGCAAACACCAGGTGGAGAAAGTCAATTATCTTAAACCACATAGTTTTTTTGAAATATTTTTTCGTTCTAAAATCCTAAATTCGAATCAGTAAACCCACAATATGAAAAACCTGATTGCTACAGTGTGGATGAGTTTAGCATTGGCTGGTATTTCCGCTTGCTCAAAGGACAATAAAAATGAAGTACAAAATTTGCAGGTTTCACAAGCAGGCGTTGTTCATATCGGGCAGCCTGTTACATTTACCTTTCCTGCTGTTGCAGTAAACAGTAATATAAGCTGGAGTGTAGCAGACCCAAGCGGTGCAGGTAGTGTTTCATCCATACCCAATGGAAATTCTTTACTGGTCAAATTTCCGAGGTCGGGAACCTATACAGTTACAGGTATTTTGGAATCGGTCACAGCCACTTCTCAGATTCAAGTAGATTCAGTCAATTATTTTCCGGTAAACGGAACCACTGTTCAGTCGTTCAATGCTACCGAACAACTGAAAATAACTGCCAGTCGTAATGATTCTTCGGCAACGGCATCGGGCTTGATTTTTTCTATGCAAACGATTGGGAGTTACAGTTGTCAGAGCAGCAGTTTGTCGTTTAGCGCTGTTAATGGAACGGGTACTTATTCTATAACGCTTGCGGGCGTCACTGTGCCGCTTGCAGGATGTGTTCCAGGTATTTCTACTGCTGGCGGAACCACCAAAACAAAAGTGCCACTCCCGGACGGAACAACAACGCTTACGATTGTTTTCAATGGCACTACCTATAGCGGCAACATAGTAAAGGCGGGCAATGCTTATACCATCAATTGGAACTATACAAAGGGGGTTTTGCTTTCGCCGGCTTCGCTTTAGATAAGACATAAAAAAGCCTGCAAATAATTGATTTACAGGCTTTTGTGCGAAAGAGGAGATTCGAACTCCCACGCCCGGTAAAAGGCGCTACCACCTCAAAGTAGTGCGTCTACCAATTTCGCCACCTTCGCAGAGGGGTGCAAAAATAAAGGAAAAAAGGCCACAGATTTCACAGATTGCCACAGATTTTTTCGAATTACATTCTTTCGGGAACCCTGATCCCTAATACGCTCATACCTGTTCTGATCACCTGCGCCGTTAATGCCGCTAACTGTAAGCGTAATGTTTTCTTTTCCTCGTTCTCTGCATTACCGATCGAATGCTCTGTATAGAAAGAGTTGAATATTTTAGCCAGGTTGAAAACATAGATGGCTACTTTGGATGGATCATGTTCCCGCGAAGCCTCTTCCAGCACTGATGGAAAGGTTTCGAGGTAGATGGATAATTCTTTTTCAAGCGGCAATAGCGGCTGTGTGTCTTGTGCTACGGTGGCTGTTATTTCTTCCGGCTGCGCTTTTCTTAAAATGCTTTTGATCCTTGCGTGGGTATATTGAATGAATGGACCCGTAAATCCATGGAAATCGATGCTTTCCTCGGGGTTGAAAACCATTTTTTTCTTTGGATCCACACGAAGCAGGAAAAACTTAAGCGCACCAAGCCCAATGATATCATACAGATCATTCAGTTCGGCTTCCGTAAAATCTTTTACTTTTCCCAGCTCTTCTGTTTTCTGTTTGGCAATGTTCACCATTTCTTCAACCAGATCATCAGCATCTACTACCGTTCCTTCGCGACTCTTCATTTTGCCGGTGGGTAATTCTACCATTCCATAGCTCAGATGATAGATTCCATCAGCAGAAGGCAGTCCTAATTTCTGGCAGATCAGTTTCAATACTTTAAAGTGATAATTCTGTTCATCACCTACAACATAAATACTCTGGTCGGCATTGAATTCTTTTTGCTTTTGTTCGGCAAGGCCAATGTCCTGGGTCATATACACAGAAGTGCCATCGCTCCTCCTTACCAGTTTCTCATCAAGCCCGTCAGCTGTCAGGTCTATCCACACACTACCATCAGGTTTCTGGAAGAAAACTTTTTTTGAAAGGCCGATTTCTACAAGATCCTTGCCCAATAAATAAGTGTTGCTCTCGTAATAGGTTTTATCAAAATCGCTACCGATCCTTTGATAGGTAGCATCAAACCCTTTATACACCCATGCGTTCATTTTTTTCCACAGATCTATTACAGCCGGGTCGCCCGCTTCCCAATCGAGCAGCATCTGTTGTGTTGCTTTCATCACCGGCGCTTCTTTCTCAGCTTCTTCCTGTGTTTTGCCGGTTGCTTTTAATGCTTCAACCTGCCTTTTATATTCATCATTGAAACGCACATAATAATCGCCAACAAAGTGATCTCCTTTCGTATGTGTGCTTTCGGGTGTGGCACCATTTCCAAATAGCTGCCAGGCAATCATACTCTTGCAGATATGTATACCACGGTCGTTCACAATGCAGGTTTTCACTACATCGTAGCCATTGGTACTGAGTACAGAAGCAATGCTTCTTCCTAAAAAATTATTTCTTAAATGTCCGAGGTGTAAAGGCTTATTGGTATTGGGAGATGAATATTCAACCATCACCCGCTTCCCATTTACAGGTGCCTGGCCAAAAGATGTATTGCGGTGTTGGGAGTGGATAAATTGAAACCAGTACTCATCAGCGATCGTAAGATTCAAAAACCCTTTGATCACGTTGAACCCCGTAAACAAGCCGGCACTATTGGCAATTAAAAACTCTCCAAGCTCATTGCCCAATGCATCGGGCGACTTCTTAAGTTGTTTGATAAAAGCAAAAAGCACTACTGTGTAGTCGCCGGTGAACTCGGGTTTTGTTGCATTCACAAGTACCTCATCAGGCATCAATTCGATACCATATAATGTGTGAATAGCTTTTGCAGCCGCTTCTTTTATCTGTAGAACAACACTCATAATCTTAACAATTTCCGGCTGCAAAAGTAACTAATTAACCCCTACCTTCGGCACACCGATGCGAAAGCTGCATGAAAACATACGTGGCCTGATACTGAAAACAGTGGATCTGTTTTATCCGTTATTCCGGAAAGTCATGCCCCTGCAAACCTTTCGTTACGCTGCCTGCGGCGGATTCAATACGCTGCTGGATATTGTTGTTTTCTTTGTTTCTTACAATTTCATTTTCGACAAACAGCATATTCATGTAGGCTCGCTAGAGATCGGACCCCATATCGCTGCATTCCTGGTATCTTTTACGGTTACTTTTCCCATTGGTTTTTATCTGAGCCGCTATGTTGTTTTTCAGCAGATCGCTGTGGCTAAGCGTACGCAACTGCGCAAATATTTTATGGTGGTATTCATCTGTCTTTTGCTCAACTATGGATTCTTAAAGCTTTTTGTAGAGGTGTTTCACTGGTATCCCACGCCATCTAAAATAATTACCACATTCTTTGTTGTGATCTTCAGTTATCTATCTCAGAAGAACTATACATTCAAAGTAATTATTGAATAGGTATTAAAATTGAAGACGCACACTTCCAAAAATACCAAAGTCGTTTGTATTCGATTTGAAAAGATCTGGGTTGAATCCTGGTGGAATATTACGCAGCGGCGCCCTTCTCCACACAAAATCTATCCTGAATAGTTTAAAAATATTTTCGAAGCCTGTGCCGATCTCGCTATAAACACCGCCACGGAGAGAACGGAGGCGGTATTCGTTATAATATTCGATCCTGTTAAGAAAACGGCTCTTGTCCGATAACTCTCCCCATACAGCTTTGAAGTTCCAGAATTGGCGCATATTGGATTTACGCATGAAAGGCAAAAGGTTGAGTAATTTCTTTTCGATATTATGCTCAACATTAACACCTGCAAAGCGGTCACTAACATATTCGAACCGGTTCATCAGGTTAAAGGATTGTTTGTTATAATAATATACCTCGTTACCCGGATGCATCTCCAGCAACATAAAAGGAAGCATATCATTGGTATAGATCTTACCCGCGTATAGCAGGTAGTTCAATTTACCCCAACGCGGGATACGGGTGGTTTGCGTAATGCTGGCCCAGGTGCGTACATAGGAATAATCGGAATTGAAGAAACCCCGTACAGCCTTCGCCCCCCTTAATTCAAAAACAGGTTGGTTACTTTTAAGTTTCGTTTCTTTTCCATGCCTTGAAAAGACCCTTTCACCAGGCGCATACCTGAGTTTCAAGCCGAATTCACTACTGATAATGGTTCTTTGCCCAACCCGTAATAATGAATCTGTTGCAAGAAGTGGCGTATAGGTTTCATATTTGGTATTGGTAAAGAAAGGCTGTACAGAGAATTTACTGCGCCACTCTTTTGTAACAGCCAGTTTGATTTCTTCTACACCCAGAAATTTCTGCGGGATACCCTGGCGCCGGATCAACTGGCTGAAAATGTTATCGGTTGTGATATCCTCATCGTTGTATCGCGTACGACCATTGTCAAGGTCATGTGTATATGAGGCAAATAAGGTGATGCCTTTGTCATTCGGCAAACGATAAGTGATATCACCTCTGCCTTTCAGTTGTTTATCTTTAAAACCATAGGCGAGATAACCATGCAGGCGCAGGTTCTTACTGAACTCTTCCGTTGTACCGAGGTCAAAACGCGTGCGGACTTTTTCCAGTTGGTTCCCACTGATCCATTTATACCATGGCCCGATCTCCACTTTTCCCAGTTTTTTATACCCCCCAAATACAAAAGTGATCACTTTTGTATAGTGGATAAAGGCCGGGATCGTTTTGATGGTATCCATCATCTTATACACCTTCTGTTCATTCCTGCTAAGCTCTTCATGTCTTTGTTCGGTCCAGAAATTTTTATCTTTATCGCGTACATCCTCCGGGAATACAACTTCTTCTTTTTGGGAGTTTAATGCCAGTCGCGCAGTGATAGCCGGATCATTCAGCCGGACATTTCTATAGCTGTTGGTTCGCCGGGCGATGAATGATAGTTTCTCTTTACCAAAGGGCGTAAAATCAATTACAGTCTTATCCTTCACAAACATCCAGGCACTATCCGGTCGGAGTGTAAATTCCTGAACAATACTTAGCCGGTTTACATAGTTAATATCCGCCGTTTGTGAAATGCTCAAATTGATACGTTGAATTCCCCAGTTGCCTCCATGTATCCAGCAGTCGCCGCTAAAAGTATTCTCGCCTTCTCTTTTCGGTGTGAAAAGCAGGTGCAGGTAACGTTGACCACCGATATACTGTGTATCCGCGCCTTTATAATTATAATATTTATCACCCACATCGCTTAACGGGCTGATAAATTCTTTGCCCAATGCGTTTGTGAAATTTTCATACACATTCACCTTCTGGTTGATCCCGCCAATGAATTGGAGTATGCCCTCATTCTTGATGCCATCTGTTTTAGCCGCTTTAATCTCCTCTCTTATTTTATGGGGCTCAGTGGAATAATAATAGTCAGATAATGCCTCTGTCATATAGACCGGGAGAAAAGGGGAGCGGTCAGAAATGCTGTCAACATTGTCCAGAATGAACGTAAAAGGTTTCATCAGTTTTTTCTCGGTAAAAAACTTGCGACTCACATTGTTAATGTCCAGCTCCATCTTATTATACAGTTCATACGCATAGTTCTGGTATTTATAAGGGTTGTTCTTCGCCTTATTGGCTACAATAAATTTCCACCAGCGAAGCCCTTTGTTGAATTTCGACTTGACCTCTACGGAACTTGTTTGTTTTACCTGGCTGAGCAGCAGGTCTATATTGGATGAATCTTTTACAGGGTTGCGGATAAGCCGGTACGAATCGGCAAAACCCACATAGCTGACAACGAGGCTGTCAACAGGAAAGCGGCTTATTCTGATCGCAAAATTACCCGCACTGTCGCTGGTGGTACCGTAGCCGGCCCTTTTCCAAAAGACGCTGGCAAAGGGAACTGACTCCTTGGTGAAATCATTGATCACTTTCCCGCGTATAGAACTACGCTGTTGTGCCGAGGCGGTAATGCAGAATAATATGGTAAAACCAAGTAAAAATGCCTTACAAAAAAGACGGTCAGTTCTGTTCACTCACACAAAAATTTATGACGGTTTGTTAAACACAGGTTCGGACTCATTGAAATGCCGGGGTTTTCACCGTTTTTATCCGGTGTTTTACCCGTTTATAAGGCTACAACTTATTACTTTTTTGTGAAACAAGACTGACAGATGGGACTTGTTTTACACATATAAGTGTTGATTATATGTATATAAGCGTCACAAGCTGACATTTTTTCACTTAAACCCGGGATGGCATGGTGATTGACAAGTAATAGCGAATATTAATCTGAAATTTTAAATTATGGGTAAGATAATAGGAATTGACCTCGGAACAACGAATAGTTGTGTGGCTGTTATGGAAGGTAACGAGCCGGTAGTGATCGCTAATGATGAAGGGCGCAGAACAACGCCTTCTGTAGTTGCGTTCTTAAAGAATGGTGAGCGTAAAGTAGGGGATCCGGCTAAAAGGCAGGCGATCACCAACCCGCAGAATACCATTACCAGTGTAAAACGCTTTATGGGACGTCGTTTTGATGAAGTAACCGAAGAGATCAGTCACTGGAGTTACAAAGTTGCCAAAGGTGACAATAATACCGTTCGGGTAGCAATAGATGACAGGTTGTATACTCCACAGGAGATATCTGCCATGACGCTTCAGAAAATGAAGAAAACCGCAGAAGATTACCTCGGTCATGAGGTAACCGAAGCCGTTATAACCGTTCCGGCTTATTTTAATGATGCACAGCGCCAGGCAACCAAAGAAGCCGGTGAGATCGCAGGTCTTACTGTTCGCAGGATAGTGAATGAGCCAACTGCAGCAGCATTGGCGTATGGTCTTGACAAGAAAACGATCGATCAGAAGATTGCTGTATTTGACTTAGGTGGAGGAACATTTGATGTATCTATCCTTGAGTTGGGTGATGGTGTATTTGAAGTAAAATCAACAAACGGAGATACACACCTGGGTGGTGATGATTTTGATAAAGTAATCATGGACTGGTTGGCAGACGAGTTTAAAACGCAGGAAGCTATTGATCTTCGTAAAGATCCTATGGCACTGCAACGTTTGAAGGAGGCTTCTGAAAAAGCGAAAGTTGAATTGAGTTCTTCTTCAGAAACCGAAATCAACCTGCCTTATATCACCGCAGTTGATGGCGTGCCAAAGCACCTGGTTGTGAAACTGAGCCGGGCTAAATTTGAGCAGCTGGCTGATAAATTATTTGCACGTTGCCTGAAACCATGTGAAGAAGCATTGAAAGATGCAGGATATAATATTTCACAGATCGATGAAGTGATCCTGGTAGGAGGTTCTACCCGTATCCCTAAAGTACAGGAGATAGTAGAAAAATTCTTTGGCAAAAAGCCAAATAAAGGTGTTAACCCCGATGAAGTGGTGGCACTTGGGGCTGCGATACAGGGTGCAGTACTGACCGGCGAAGTAAAAGATGTATTGTTGCTGGATGTAACGCCATTAGGATTGGGTATTGAAACAATGGGTGGCGTTATGACAACCATGATCTCGTCCAATACAACTATCCCTACCCGCAAAACAGAAGTGTATTCTACTGCGAGCGATAACCAACCAGGTGTACAGATCCATGTATTGCAGGGGGAAAGACCATTGGCTTCTCAAAACAAGAGCCTGGGTATGTTTAACCTTGATGGTATACCACCATCACCAAGAGGTGTACCACAGATCGAGGTTACGTTTGATATCGATGCGAATGGTATGATCAATGTAAGTGCGAAAGATAAAGGCACCGGCAAAGAGCAAAAGATCCGCATTGAAGCAGGAAGTGGCTTGAGCAAGGAAGAGGTTGAGAAAATGAAAGCAGAGGCAAAAGCAAATGAAGCATCTGATAAAGAGGCGCGCGAAAGAATTGAAAAACTTAATCAGGCCGATAGCTTAATCTTCCAGACAGAGAAACAATTCAAAGAGTTTGGCGAAAAGATCTCTGCTGATAAAAAGGCGCCGATCGAAGCGGCTTTAACAGAATTGAAAGAAGCGCATAAGAACCAGGATATACCCGCACTTGATGCAGCTATGGAAAAAATGAACGCTGCATGGACAGCCGCTAGTGAAGAAATTTACAAAGCGCAGGCCGAAGGTGCACAAGGAGCGCAACCAAATGCTGAACAGCCACAAGGTGGTGCAGCAGGAAATGATACAGTTGAAGATGCACAGTTTGAAGAAGTAAAATAACTGAGCAGCGTTATTAGATTAAAAGGTCCTCATAGAACTGAGGACCTTTTTTATTTTCTTACATATAAACCTATAATTGCCAGCAATACTGTAGCAAATAAAGCAAACATCCACCTGACAACATCGGTTTTGGTTGCATCTATAGTTTTGTTTAAATCAGTTTTAAGTTCACTCATGTCCTGTTTTAATTCAATCTTTAACTCATTAATATCTTGCTTCAATTCTACCCTCAGATCACTTACCGCTTTATGCAAATCTGTTTTGGATGCAAGGTTCTCAAGGTCACGTTGCCTGGCTTTGTCAATCTTTGAATTGATAAATGTTGCAATAGCTTCAGCAGCCGGATCTCCTGCACTTTTTCTCAGCGTTTCATATAGGTGAATAATATTTGTTGTCATACTAAAAAATTAAATCGTTACTTTCTTATGTAGAGACCAAGGATAGCTAAAAATAAAGGAATAAAAATCGCAAACACCCAGCGTACAATATCTGTTTTTGTTTCGGCTATCTTTACTGATAACTTAAGTTCAAGATCTTTTACATCTTCTTTCGTAGCGACAAGTTTCATATTCAATTCATTTTGTTCTTTCATACTTGTATCAATAAAACCAGCTAATGCCTGGGCTTCATGATTGCCCAGCTTTTCCTGAAGGATATGATATAACTGTAAGCTTGTGATAGTATTTGCCATAACAAATATTTCAATCATAAAATTATTTCTTTCTCTTTAATTATTAAACCAAAGGGTGATTAAAACATGAAAATCAGGTATTAATACCTAATATATTAAAGGTGTTATCAATCATCTTACTTTTGTATCAGATTCATCAAAACATATTATTTAATTCATCAGTTATACAATCAGGTATGTCAAAACTTTTTGAACCACTTACCATACGCTCCATCACTTTCAAGAATCGTCTTGTTGTTTCACCCATGTGCCAGTATTCTTCGGAGGATGGGTTTGCGAACGACTGGCACCTTGTTCATCTCGGTAGCCGTGCAGTTGGTGGGGCAGGACTGATCATTACTGAAGCGTGTGCAGTATCACCAGAGGGCAGGATCTCTCCACATGATCTCGGCATATGGAAGGACGATCATATCGAACAGCTTAAACGGATAAATGATTTTATAGAATCACAGGGCTCTGTTCCCGGTATACAACTGGCACATGCAGGAAGAAAGGCAAGTTGTACAACTCCCTGGTTGGGGGGAGGACAGATATCTGTTACAGAAGGAGGATGGCAGGTAGTGGGGCCAAGCGAAGTACCTTATAAAGAAGGTACGCTGATACCCGTGTCGCTTAGTAAGGAAGCGATTGGCCAGGTGGTTGAAGATTTTAAAAGAGCAGCGTCACGTGCAGTAAAAGCAGGGTTTAAAGTAATTGAGTTACACGGCGCACATGGTTATCTTTTACACCAGTTCTTTTCCCCGTTAAGTAATACAAGACAGGATGAGTATGGAGGAAGTTTTGAGAACCGAACCCGTATCCTTTTCGAGGTGATCAATGCAGTAAAATCTGTGTGGCCATCAGAGCTGTCTTTATTTGTACGGATTTCTGCAACCGACTGGGTAGAAGGCGGATGGAATATTGCTGAATCTGTAAAACTATCGGCCTTGCTGAAAGAAGCAGGAGTAGATGTGATCGATAGTTCTTCCGGTGGAAATTCACCCCATCAGAAAATACCGGTGGGTCCGGGCTACCAGGTTCATTTTGCAAAACAAATAAAAGAACAGGCAGATATACTAACAGGTGCAGTAGGTATGATCACAACAGCTGAACAGGCAGAAGAGATACTTAATAAAGGAGAAGCGGATCTGATCATTATTGCCCGGGAGTTTTTGCGGGATCCTTATTTCCCGCTACATGCTGCAAAAGAACTGGGAGATGATATTCACTGGCCCCTGCAATATGAACGGGCTAAGCGCTAACCATTCTTATATACAGATCCTCTACTTTTTTTCTTGCCCAGGGAGTTTTGCGAAGAAACTTCAGGCTTGATTGCATGCTTGGATTGCTGGTAAAACAATTGATAGGAATATGGTGTCCCAGGGTTTCCCATCCAAAATGTGCAACCAGTTCTGTCACCACCGTTTCCAGGGTCTTGCCATGCAGCGGGTCGTTCGAATGTTGTTCCATCAACTGAGTTTGATTTAATTTTACGCAGACAAAGTTACTCATTCAAATCGCAGAAACACAAGAGATGGATCATCACCGGTATTTTATTCTGAATAAACCTTATAATATGGTGTCGCAGTTTGTGAGCACCCATGAAGTGGGTTTACTGGGTGATCTTGATTTTAAATTCCCGGAAGGCACCCATGCCATCGGGAGACTGGATAACCATTCTGAAGGCTTACTGTTACTTACCACCGATAAAAGGATAACACGGTTACTTTTCCAGGGAGCACAACCACATAGCCGCACCTATCTCGTACAGGTAAAAAATCATGTCAGTGATGAGGGTCTGCAGCAATTAAGAACAGGCGTTACGATCAAAATAAAAGGAGGGGAAGATTATGTTACCCCTTCCTGCGATGTAACTATTGAAGCCGACCCAGGGGTAATGTTTTCATCCGGGTATACGTTACGGAAAGATGTGGCACATACTTGGCTAAGGATTACATTAGCCGAAGGCAAATATCACCAGGTACGTAAAATGGTAGCTGCCATACATCACCGGTGCAAGCGTTTGATACGCGTATCTATTGAGGGCATTCATCTCGGAGATTTGATGCCGGGTGAAGTTAGGGAGATGGGGGAGAAGGAGTTTTTTGAAAAATTAAAACTCAATTGAACGGTAAATATCTTACTCTTCTTTTTTAAAACCGATTCGCTGTCGTTTACCAAAATCATCTTCTTTTTGCTTTTTGTCAACCAGGTAATTAAGTGCTGCATAAATGTCTTTAAAGTGTTTGTTATTTGTATCCTCTAATAAAGCCAGTTTTTCTGAAAGCTCTTTGTATTTATGTGAAATATGACGCAAGGCAATGAAAGCGCGTACAATCAGTATATTAATTCCAATAGCTTTTTCGCTGTGAAGAATACCTGCAAGCATCGTAATCCCATGTTCAGTAAAAACAAATGGCAATTTACGGGCGCCGCCCCAACTTGAAGTCACAAATTGTGACTTCAAGTTGTCATATTCATTTTTCGATAGCTGAAACATAAAATCAGCGGGAAATCTCTTGAGATTTCTTTTTACCGATTGATTAAGTGTTTTAGTTTCAACATCATATAACAAGGCAAGATCAAAGTCAAACATTACTTTTTCACCTCTTACTTCAAAAATCTTTTTATGTATTATGCTTGTATCCATATAATTGATAAAATTAGATAACAGCATTGTTAAAATAAATGCGTTTTATACTAAGTAATTTTACTTATTCAGTATACCGCAAAAAAAGATCCCGCCATAAGCGGGATCTTTTCATATAATGAAGGTGCCGTTGTTATTAATTACCAGCCACCTGCTTCCTGATGATATTCAATGCAGCACCGGCTTTGAACCATTCTATCTGTTGTTGGTTGTAAGTATGGTTGACAGATATTGTATCCTGCGTTCCGTTTGCATGGGTGAATACAAGTGTCAAAGGTATGCCTGGCGCAAATTCTGTTAACCCAAGAATGTCGATGGTGTCGTCTTCCTGTATCTTATCGTAATCTGTTTTCTCGCTGAATGTAAGTGCAAGCATTCCCTGTTTCTTCAGGTTGGTTTCATGGATACGGGCAAATGATTTCACAAGTATCGCACGTACGCCCAGGAACCGTGGCTCCATCGCCGCATGTTCACGTGAACTTCCCTCTCCATAATTTTCATCACCTACTACAATCGTTCCAATTCCCGCAGCTTTGTATGCACGCTGTGTAGCGGGTACGGGTCCATATACACCTGTCAATTGGTTCTTTACATTGTCAGTTTTCTCATTGTAAAAATTCAGCGCACCGATCAGCATATTGTTACTGATATTATCAAGGTGCCCGCGAAATTTCAACCATGGGCCAGCCATACTGATGTGATCCGTAGTACATTTCCCTTTGGCCTTGATCAGGAGTTTTAATCCTTTCAGATCTGTTCCTTCCCATGGAGCAAACGGCGCGAGAAGTTGCAGACGTTTGCTGTCAATAGCAACGGCCACACTTACACCACTTCCATCAGCCGCAGGAGCCTGGTAGCCAGGATCATCTACTGCAAAGCCTTTTGGCGGCAATTCCTGTCCTGTTGGCTCATCTAATTTTACCTGCTCTCCTTTATCATTCGTAAGAGTATCTGTTAATGGATTAAAATTAAGATCACCCGCAATCGCAAGTGCCGTAACCAGTTCAGGCGATCCCACAAAAGCCATTGTATTCGGATTTCCATCGGCTCGTTTTGCAAAATTCCTGTTGAAACTATGTACGATGGTATTTTTTTCTTTTTTCTCTGAGCCAACCCTGTCCCACATACCGATACATGGCCCGCATGCATTGGCAAATACAGTGGCCCCGATATTATTAAATACATCCAGGAAACCATCTCTTTCTACCGTAAAACGTACCTGCTCTGATCCCGGGGTGATCGTGAATTCACTTTTGAGTGTTAGGCCTTTTGCCTGTACCTGGCGCGCTAAGCTAACTGAGCGACTGATATCTTCATAAGAACTATTGGTACAGCTTCCGATCAGCCCCACTTCAATTTTGGTGGGCCATCCATTAGCTGCAGCAGCTTCTTTCATTTTAGAGATAGGTGTTGCCAGATCCGGCGTGAATGGTCCGTTAAGGTGTGGCTCCAGTTCACTCAGGTTGATCTCGATCACTTCATCAAAATATTTTTCAGGCGCATCGTATATTTCTTTGTCTGCATTCAGATATGCCGTTATGCCATCTGCCAACGCAGCCACTTCTTCACGACCGGTAGCTTTCAGGTAACGGCTCATGCTATCATCATATCCGAATGTTGAAGTAGTTGCGCCAATTTCTGCACCCATGTTACAGATGGTTCCTTTTCCGGTACAACTCATATTGTTTGCGCCTTCACCAAAGTATTCAACGATCGCACCGGTACCCCCTTTTACAGTGAGGATTCCAGCCACTTTCAGAATAACGTCTTTCGGTGCTGTCCAGCCGCTTAGTTTTCCTGTCAGTTTTATACCGATCAGTTTGGGCCATTTCAGTTCCCATGGTAATCCCGCCATTACATCACAGGCATCTGCTCCACCTACTCCGATAGCGATCATTCCCAATCCACCTGCATTCACGGTATGTGAATCGGTACCGATCATCATTCCTCCTGGAAATGCATAGTTTTCCAACACCACCTGGTGAATGATACCTGCACCGGGTTTCCAGAAACCAATACCATATTTATTAGACACAGAGGCCAGGAAATCATATACTTCTTTACTTTCTGCATTGGCAACCTGCAGATCCTGCTTGGCTTCCACTTTCGCAGTAATCAGGTGATCGCAATGTACCGTTGAGGGAACTGCTACTTTAGGACGTCCTGCCTGCATAAATTGCAACAGTGCCATTTGGGCCGTTGCATCCTGCATGGCTACACGGTCCGGGGCAAAATCAACATAACTTTTGCCTCGCTCAAAGCCCGTAAACTTTTGGTCAGGGTGCAAATGGGCAAATAAAATTTTCTCACTAAGGGTAAGCGGACGTCCCAATGCTTTACGGGCGGCATCTACTTTCGCCGGCATTTCAGCGTACACTTTTTTGATCATTTCAATGTCGAAGGCCATAATCTTTCTTTTATAGGTCTCACCGGCGGGACCGGGAGTCACAAATTTACGAGAAAACAGGCGGTGGGTAAAAACTCTTTTAAACTTTTATTAGCTAACTTTGTCTGAAGATTGAAGATACCCCCTTCAGTCTTCAAGCTCAAACAAAGACAATGCAGAAATTAAGAGAGTTTATCGAGTCAAGGGCGTTTGGCGTATGTGCCGTGCTCGGGGAAAGGTTTGGGATCGCGTCTTCGCGCATCCGTATGTGGTTCATTTACATTTCTTTCCTCACCCTGGGTTCCCCGGTGATCCTTTATATGATCATGGCTTTCTGGATCAATATGAAGAATTATATTCTTGCGGGTAAGCGTAACCCCCTTCGTAACTGGTAAGCTTTACAACACAGCTTTCCGCAGTTTTACTAATTTTTCCAGCAAAGGTTCCAGCAGATTAAGGTTAAGCATATTGGCTCCATCGCTTTTAGCAACAGCAGGGTTAGGGTGTGTTTCTATGAAAAGACCATCGACCCCTGTGGCAATAGCCGCACTGGCAATGGTTCCTATTAATTGCGGGTTGCCACCTGTTACACCCGATGTTTGATTGGGCTGCTGCAATGAGTGGGTACAGTCCATAATGACCGGTACGCCATGTTCCTGCATCCATGGGATATTCCTGTAATCCACTACAAGATCCTGGTAACCGAATGTATTACCTCTTTCAGTGAGCATGATCTTATCATTGCCGGCCTTACTGATCTTTTCAACCGCAAACTTCATTGAAGCGCCACTAAGAAATTGTCCTTTTTTTACATTTACAACCTTCCCTGTTTCTGCCGCAGCAATCAACAGATCAGTTTGCCTGCAAAGGAAAGCCGGGATCTGTAATATATCAATGAAAGGGGCCGCCATTGCAGCTTCTTCGTGGGCATGTATATCAGATGTTGTAGGCAGGTGAAAAGTGTCGCCCACTTTTTTTATCAATGATAATCCATTATCATCTCCAATGCCGGTAAAAGAACCGGCGCTGGTGCGGTTTGCTTTACGATAGCTTGCTTTGAATATATAAGGGATCTCCAGGCGTTTGCAGATAGCCGATACTTTATCAGCGATCTCCATCACGAGTTCCTCACTTTCCACTACACAGGGACCGGCAATCAGGAAAAAATTATTAGGGTTGTATGATTGGTCTTTACAAAGTTCAGCAAGGAAGGAAGGGGTCATGATTTCTGTGTTTGCAATTGTGATGGATGCTTACTGCGTAGTGCAAAATTAAGCTATTTAGCAGTTCATAGTCCATGGACCATGGTCTATGGACTAATGAACATTTTTCATTTCCTTTGCGTTCTAACAGATTGTATATGGCTGCTGTAAAAGAAAGAATACTGGTGATCGGTGCTTCCGGTCAGATAGGCGTAGAGCTTACCATGGCGCTTCGCAAAAAATATGGTAATGCAGATGTAATTGCTTCCGACCTGCGGGAAGAAAATCCTTTGCTCAAAGGTACAGGGCCGTATGTGAGTCTCGATGTAATGAACAAAGAAATGCTCCATGTACAGGTGATCCGCCAGAACATTACACAGATCTACCTGTTGGCTGCCATCTTATCCGCTACCGGAGAGAAAAACCCAAACCTGGCCTGGCACCTGAATATGCAGGGGCTTTTAAATGTGCTGGATATTGCCCGCGAAGAGAAGCTTAATAAGGTATACTGGCCAAGTAGTATTGCGGTGTTTGGTCCTACTTCGCCAAAAAAAAATTGTCCGCAACAAACCATTATAGAACCGATTACTGTGTATGGTATCAGTAAGTATGCCGGAGAATTCTGGTGTAATTATTATCATCAGCGTTATGGCGTTGATGTGCGCAGCATCCGTTATCCGGGGCTCATCAGTTATAAATCAGAACCCGGCGGCGGTACCACCGATTATTCAATCGAGATTTTTAATGAGGCATTGGAGAACCAATCCTATCAATGTTTTCTGAAAGAAGACACTTACCTGCCCATGATGTATATGCCCGATGCTCTCCGCGCTACCATTGAATTAATGGATGCGCCGGCCGAAAAGATATCGATACGTACTTCTTATAATATCTCAGGAATGAGTTTTTCTCCTAAAGAGATCAGTGCTGAGATCGCCAAACATATTCCTGGTTTTACAACTACCTATCAGCCGGATTACCGCCAATCGATCGCGGACAGCTGGCCGCAAAGTATTGATGATAGTGTTGCAGCGAATGATTGGGGATGGAAACCTGAGTATGATCTGGCGAGGATGACAAAAGACATGCTGGAGAATCTGAAAAAGGAATAAAAAAGGTTGTCCTTTTGGGACAACCTTTTTTTATATATAAATAATTTAAGAATATTAACGGAAGCTGAATGCTAAACCTGCGCCTGCACCATTATAGGTAGGGGCGAATGTATAGTCAGCAAAGAATTTCAGGAAGAATACATTCACACGCGCTCCCCAGGTATTGGTAACGCCGCTTTGATTATAGCTTAGGGCAATAGGGTCAACTACAGTAGTAGAATAGGCTAAGCCTGTTGCTTTATCAGTATAATTGATAATATATGAACCATTCAGGTTAGCATTTGACTTTCCGGTAGTATACCCCAGCGAGGTATATATTTCCAGGAATGCCAGTTTAACAGAGCCGATAGCCTGCAGTGTAAACGCATTGATCTTTAACACAGCGTGCTGGTTGCTACCTGCAGTACCTTTACCGGTAAGATCGTAATCAACATTCACTGTGTTGTAACCAGCCAAGGCCGAAAGGTGAAGGAAAGGCAGTCTTTTGAAAACCGGGATATAATTACCGATCTCATTCTGTACAGCTAACCCGAATACTCCTACTTGAGTTCCGCTAAAACTTGTTTTTGGAAAATATCGCACTTTAAGTTCTGTATTCTTGAATATCCCAACACCGAGTTGTGCCACAGGAAGCGGAACAGCTACAAAACCTACATTGTCTTTGAAGTCTTTTCCAATTCCTTTTGGTGTAGCGAACTCGTAAGAAACATTTTTACCATCTACAGTCGTATTAACTGAAAGTGTCTGTTGCGCTGCATCGCCAATAAATGTTGGGATCGTTGCAGAGGCCGCACCGCTTTTTAACTTGAAAGAAGCATAGTCTGCATTGTTGAAAGTAAAATTCTGACTTGAACTTGGGACAATGGCCAACTGGGCACTGATAGTGAGATCAAATCCCAGTTTCTTGTGAACCCTGGCAGTATTGAACCAACCGCGACCCATATTCATGATTTCGCCTTTTCCGAAAGGTTCCAGGTAAGAACTAAGGTATTTGTTGGCATCAGGTTTAGAACCCGCAAGGATCTGTCCTATATCCTGTGCGTTTGATGCATTAGCCCCCGCAATGCATAGTAAGATGAAAATGATTTTTTTCATAATTGTTAGTTTTGGTAGTTTGGTTTGCTTCTTTATAAACTTATATTAGCCAGGTCGCATACTGTCTTGTTCTCCAGTATCGCCAGCGTATTGTCTCTTACCTGTTTCATTACCCTGTTCAACCCGCATTTCTTCTCGTCACAATCTTTACATTTCTGGTAAAAATTTAAACTTACACAAGGTAATAATGCTATCGGTCCCTCTATCAATCTCATGACCTGGGCCAATGAGATCTCTTTCGGTTCTGTTTTAAAAAAATAGCCCCCGCCTTTACCTTTCTTGCTCTCGAGGATACCTGCTTTTCTTAGTTCCAGCAGAATATTCTCCAGAAATTTTAAGGGTATTTTTTTCTTTTTAGCGATTTCTGCAATCAAAACCGGGCCCTCTTTTTTTCGCTCTGCCATGAATGTGAGCGCTTTAAAAGCATATTGCGTTTTCTTGGATAACATAAATCTGGGGCGGAAGATAAGTAAAAAACAGTTTTCACCCGGTGAAATGGCTTTTTTTACAGTCCTAACACCTGTTTCATGGTAAAAATGCCGGTTTTCCCTTGCACAAATTCGGCTGCTAATACGGCACCACCTGCAAATCCGGTCCTGTTATGGGCAGTATGAATAATCTCAATATCATCAACCGGGGATGTGTATTTGATCGAATGGGTGCCAGGGGCGGGGTCGATCCGTTCAGAAATAATCGCCATCTCGTCTGGCAATCCCTGGGCATGGTTTACCCATTTGGTTTTCCGGGGAATATGTTTCAATACCTGTTCTGCCAGTGTAATAGCTGTGCCGCTTGGGGCATCCCTTTTCTGGGTATGGTGTATCTCATTCATCTCAACATTGTATTCCGTATGATCCGCCATCAGACCGGCCAGATAAGTATTCAACTCAAAAAATAAGTTTACGCCTATACTATAATTGCTTGCATATACCAGGCTGCCGTTTTTTTGTTCACAAAGACCAACAATGTCTGCCCATTTATCAAGCCACCCTGTAGATCCGCTTACAGTAGGAATACCTGCCTGCAAACATTTGCTTATATTTTCGAATGCGCTGTGCGGACCGGTAAATTCAATGGCAACATCCGCTTTTGACAAATGTTCGGGTGTAAGGTCACCGGCATTATCAAGATCTATCTTTAATACGATCTCATGACCTTTCGAAACGGCGATCGTTTCAATCGCCCTGCCCATTTTTCCATAACCAACCAATGCTATCTTCATCCAGGTTTATTTGAAGCGAAAATAATTGAAATCAGGCTATAGGCAGGAAGAAGTTTCTTGCAGGATGGTTACCGGCTGACAGGTGTTTTGCGCACCGGGGGTTTCAGATTAATGGCGAGCGTTAAACCGGGTGTTCTTGTATGTGGATTGAACAATGGATTGATCTCCATGGACAGATCATCACTCACATCAAATTGCTTCAGATGTGCAAATACTGTGGCATCGGCTACCTGCAGCCCCCATGCCAGCAAAAACCAAAGCAAAGAGTAATCCCTGCTCTGCCGGAAAGAATTCCGGTAATTCTGTAATGAGCTGATGCTCAGGTTTACCAGTTCCGGGTCTATGGATGAGAGATCAGATGAATCGGGAATGAGTGCGGCGGCTTTGAATTTCGCTTCATACGCAAACTTTGTTTTTTTATAATAACTGTTATTATAAAAATAGAATCCTACGGGTATCGCAAGGATTCCATATATGATGGGGATCTTCCAGTATTCTCTATTATAAGCCTGCCCCCATCCCGGTAATATAGCTGAGCGGCGGGTGGCGATGCGCGGAATATGTTTAGGGATCGTATCTTTTTTTACAACAGGCGTGTCTGTTGCTACTGGCTTTCTGATAGCAGAATCATTCTTTACAGGTAACAGCGTTGTTGCCGATAATTCTTTCTTGCCGGTCTGTGCCGAAACATCCGCCGCGAAAACAGTAAGTGTGAACAGTAATATGAAAAGCGCAAATGATCTCATGTAACATTAACTCACTGTAACATTCATGGCATCCAGTATCTTATTCAGTTCTTCAAGCGAATAATATTCGATACTGATACTTCCATAACCTTTTTTATTATGGACCATTTTAACCTTTGTGCTAAAGTGAGAGGCTAAGTTATCTTCAATTTTTTTGTAGGCGGCCGGCAGATCCGTTTTTACGGAAGATTTAACAGCACCGGGCTTTTCGGCCTTGTACATCTGTCTTACCAATTCTTCTGTCTGTCTTACACTTAATCCTTTCTGCTGGATCTCTTTATAAACAAAAAGCTGCTTATCGATAGTATCAATATTTACCAATGCCCTTGCATGTCCCATGCTTAAAGAGCCATTACGTACCGCAAGCTGTATATCCGGCGGCAACTTTAATAAACGGATATAGTTGGTTACAGTACTTCTTTCCTTGCCCATTCTTTCCGCTACCTGTTCCTGCGTATAAGAAAGTTCTTCCATCATCCTTTTATAACTGATGGCGATCTCTACTGCATTAAGATCTTCCCGTTGTAAGTTTTCGAGTAATGCCAGCTCAAGCAGTTGCTGGTCGTTCGCCTGGCGCACATACGCAGGCACATCTTTCAAACCTGCGATCTTTGAAGCGCGAAACCGGCGTTCACCTGCTATCAGTTGGTATTTGCCATTGGTCAGTTTGGTTACGGTAAGCGGCTGGATGATATCATGCAGTTTGATAGAAGCAGCCAATTCATTCAGCGACTGTTCATCAAAATCACGTCTTGGCTGTTTGGGGTTTACCTGTATATCTGCAAGGGGAATGCGCGCTGTATGCGTAACCTGCTCAACCACTTCGGTCTTAAGGGCACCCGCTGTTGTTTTAAGATCCGCATCAATATTCTGTAACAAAGAGCGGAGCCCTTTGCCTATGAGGTCTTTATTTTGTTTAGGAGTAGACATTGCTTATTAATGATTGTTATTCGATGATTCTTTCCTGGTTTGACATCTTCGTCATCCCGTTCTTTTGAAGGATCTCTTTGGCAAGATTCAGATAATTAATGGCTCCTTTGCTTTCTGCATCATACAATATAACTGGTTTACCTACACTTGGGGCCTCGCTTAAACGGGTATTCCTGTGGATGATCGTATCGAATACCATCTCATCAAAATGTCTTCTCACTTCACTTACTACCTGGTTACATAAACGGAGCCTCCCATCATACATGGTCATTAAAATGCCTTCGATCTGTAAATCCGGGTTCAGTCGGTTTTGTACGATCTTAATCGTATTCAGCAATTTCCCCAGCCCCTCCAATGCAAAAAACTCGCATTGTACAGGAACGATCACACTGTTGGAAGCCACCAGCGAATTAACTGTAATGAGACCTAATGAAGGGGAGCAGTCTATAATAATAAAGTCATAGCGGTCGCGCACAGCATCCAGGATCCCTTTCAGCACATTTTCGCGGTTAGGGTAGTTGATCATTTCGATCTCTGCACCTACCAGGTCAATATGCGAGGGGATAATGTCAAGATTAGGAACATCGCTTTTGAGGATCACATCTGCCGCCTGCACATTGTTCACCATACAATCGTAAAGGCTGTTCGTAATATTGTGGAGGTCAAAGCCCACACCTGTTGTACTGTTGGCCTGTGGATCTGCATCCACCAGCAGTGTCCTGAATTCCAGTACCGCAAGGCTTGCCGCTACATTAATAGCAGAAGTGGTTTTACCAACACCGCCTTTTTGATTGGCTACGCCAATGATTCTTGCCATATTTACCAGCTTTTCTTTGAAGTCGTCAAAAATACACTTTCGGGCAGTTCCACGGAAAGAATATTCTACAGTCTATCGACTATGGACTATGGACCAAGGTCGATAGACGTACTATGAGCGGAATTTGACCATTATATTTACAATATATACCTGTAGGAAACGTCTTCCTGATACAGATAAACTCCTTTTATGAGAAATGCAAGCACCTGGTGGATCATTGCCGCTATTATGTTACTACTCGATTTTTATGTTTACCAGGCCCTGCGGACGGTTACCCAAAATAATAGCGATAAGGCCCGTTTGGCTATATATATCGCTTATTGGGTGATCTCGGCTCTTACGCTTGCTTCGCTTTTGTCTTTACCCTACGTAATGTCGCTGCAGTCTTCGGTGTTCTTCCGCAATTATGTGTTTTCCATATTAGTGGGGCTGTTCCTGGCTAAATTCATCGGCTCCGTTTTCTTTTTGATGGATGATATCAGGCGGTTATTTACCTGGATCACTGTAAAATTCTTTCTGACGCCGGCAAAACCGATGGTATCAGGTTCACAATCCATACCCCGTTCCGTATTTATGAGTTGGTTGGGTTTGGGTATCGGGGGTGGATTATTCGGTACCCTGCTGTATGGCTTCAAAAACAAATATAATTACCAGCTTAAAAAAGTAAATCTTGCTTTTGGTAATCTTCCTGCTTCTTTCAAGGGACTGAAAATTATTCATATCAGTGATATTCACAGTGGGAGCTTTCATGATAAGCAAGCCGTTAGCCGTGGTGTTGACCTGATTATGAAGCAGCAGCCTGATCTGATACTCTTTACGGGTGACCTGGTGAATGACCGTGCAGATGAAATGAAGGAGTATATGGATGTATTCAGCAGGTTAAAAGCACCGATGGGGGTGTTCAGTTCTTTAGGTAATCACGATTATGGTGACTATGTTTCCTGGCCATCCAAAGAAGCAAAAGATGAAAACCTGCATAGGCTCAAACAGGTACATGCCAATCTCGGTTGGCGCTTGCTGATGAATGAAAATGTGTTACTTCAAAAAAATGATCACCAGATAGCACTGCTCGGAATTGAAAACTGGGGTGCGAAGGGAAGGTTTCCCAAATATGGTAAAATGCATGAGGCTTATCCCGGAACAGAAAAGGTTCCATTCAAAATTTTATTAAGTCACGATCCGAGCCATTGGGATGCGGAAGTAAGAACAAAATACCCGGATGTGGACCTCATGCTTGCCGGTCATACCCACGGAATGCAGTTTGGAATTGAAAATCCTTATTTCAAATGGAGCCCTGTACAGTTAATGTATAAGCAATGGGCGGGGTTGTATGAAGAAGGAAAACAAAAATTATATGTGAACAGGGGATATGGTTTTATAGGCTATCCGGGCAGGGTAGGTATTTTACCGGAGGTGACCTTAATTGAACTTGTTTAAACTTTCTTTAACATCAATCTGCCTTAATCTGTTGTCTTACACAAACATGCTGTAAAACTTTGGCATGGTCATTGAACACATAGACAAAACTAAAAATTATGAAGAAGGTATTATTATCAGTTGCAGTATTCGTATTATTTACAACGGTATCGCAGGCACAGGGATTTCATTTGGGTATCAAGGGTGGAGCCAACCTTAATAAGGTATCCGGACAATCCTTCGATGATGGATTCAACCTGGCTTTTCACGTTGGCGCATTCGCCGAGATTGATTTTACTAAATCTATAGGGATTCAGCCGGAATTATTATTTAACCAAACCGGCACAAAACCAACAACTTTTTCGGCTGTATACGGATCCGGAACTGCAAGCGCAACACTGAATGGTCAGGAAAAAGTAAAACTTGACTACCTGTCAATTCCTATCCTGTTCAGATTTACAACAGCTGCAGGACTGCTTACATTGAATGCGGGCCCGCAATACAGTATCTTATTGAGCCAGGATAAAACACTTTTGCAAAGTGGTAAGCAAGCATTTAAGGATGGAGATTTTTCTGTGGTGCTTGGCGCACAGGTAAATCTTGCACCGTTAAGAATTTATGGACGTTATAATATCGGACTGCAAAATATCAATGATATTGATAGTAAAGATAAATGGACCAACCAGCAGATACAGTTAGGTATTGGTTTCAGGTTGTAAGTAAAGTTCACTTTTTTACGATGGGTATTGGTACAAAAGAAATGTACCAATACCCATTTTTATGTAAGTACTTATTTCAATTTAAATTTCTTCTTCAGCGAAGCGATTTCTTTTTTGAAAGCCTGCAGGTCGGCTACCTGTTGTTTGATAAAACTGTTGTCCTGTAGCTTTCCAGTTACAGCATTCATTTCTCCTACACTTTCATATACCATTTTGCGGTAGGGATTTGCGTAATCTTTTTCCCTCGAATCATAGATACCTTTGGTCATCCATTCTTTGGTAGCAATAACCGCATCAAGCAGTGAGTTGAATTGCTGACGGTTCATTTTTTTTACGGGCACGCCTGTAATATCTGCGAGAGATGCCAGTCCGTGTTTCCATTTCAAATCGATATACTTATCTCCCTGTAGTTGGTAAAACTGGTGAACATTCTCCCATGAACGGATCTTTCCGCTGCGGATCTTTTCTTTTAAGCCGTCCACCTCATTTACCGGGATCAGCTGACCGCCTATATTCACCCATTCAGTGCGTTTTGTTTTAGCTGGCAAAGCTGCTGTCATTTCTTCAAATGAGGTAAGGCTGTTTGTTTTAATGGTATCCAGTAATGACCTTACTCCATAATACAGGATCATTTCTTCAAATATGCTGTATGCCTGGGGCACTTTTAGCAGTACTGTTTTTCTTTTGCTATTCTCAATATTGTCTGCAATAATCTCGAGTTCCTTAACAATCTTATTACCGCTTTTCAAAAGGCCCTTTCCGATGGCAGGTATGTCCGCAACTTTTTTATCGCTAATTGTTTTCACATATGCCCGACCGGTTGCGGTTTCCATTAATTGCATCGCATTGAATAGTTCATTAACCGTATCGGGGGCCAGGTAGTCATATTCCAGTAATTGAACACGTTCTGTTCTTTTATCCCTGTCAATATATTTCCATGAGTTGCGGGCAAGCGCATACATATTATATAAGAACCAGTAACCGGGCATGATAGTGATCCTGTCGTTGGCCAGGTCATTGCTGATTAATGAAAATGGAAAGGGAACATTCAATTCAGCTGGATAATCTCCTTTGCTGAGGATACTGAAACTGGCAAATACAGAGTTATGCTTCAGGCTAACGCATAGGCCTGGCCAGAAGCCCCTACCCATAATGATCTCGCCATCTGCACCGCGGCTGTTATGATTGGATCCGATAGTGGCGCCAGCGGCTATATTACTTTGCCCCATCACCAGTGCGGCACATAAAAAAGAGTTGTTATGGTGCTGCTCATGGGCGGGAAAAATAAGGGAGTTCAATACTTCGCAGCAGGAGATGGTGGCATTATTACCGAGATATGAATTGATAAGCCTCGCGCCGTATTTTAATTGCGAATGGGAAGCCATGATAAAACGCACCGCCTTAACGCCATAGAATAAACGGCACCCAAAACCAATAATGCCATTTACGATCTCACAACCTTCGCCTATTTGTGTGCGCCCTTCCGGACCGGAGTTAACGGTGAGGTTCTTTAATTTATTGGCTCCTTTTAAATACGCATCCGTGCCTACCCATACATCTTTGATGATCTTGCAATTTTTGATAACGGTTCTGTCGCCGATCTTTCCATAATACCCGCGGCGGTTATCAAAACGCTGTTCAGTGAATTGCTTAAATTTATCCTGCAAAATATTATCATCCCTAAAGCGGCTCCATAAAAATGCATCGCCAGGTAGCATACCATTAAAAGGCATAACCCTTCTACCTGTATTTTCATTGCAGATCTCCATCCATATCCGAACATCTTCGTCTTCTCCTTCTTTAATGATACCGTTACCGAACTTGGCATGATTGGTTGTTACCAACTCGTTTACATTGGTGATCATCACTTCACTGCCAATGATATAGTGGGAGAGATAGCTAACATTATCAATCACCACATTGTCGCCAAAATCGCAACTGATGATCGTTGAATTGTATAAACCTACCGGTGCCTGCATGTCGCTGAAAGTGAGACATAGCGGTTCCAGTTTTCCAATGCGGACAAGCCCGTAAAATTTACAATTCTTTACCTGCTCGGGATTGAAGGCGTCTGAAACCAGGATATTGTTCCAGTCATCACTGGTGTTACCGTTGCGTACCAGCATTTCAATTTCATGAGCAGAAAGGCGGCGGTATTCAATGCCATTACGAATCTGCATATTGCGCAGGTAGTATTCATTCTTGCCTTTTGGGATAAAAGGCGCTTTAATGAATTGGTAACCCAGCGTATTAAGCGGAGATTTTTTAATGATATTCTGAAGCATACGGAACTATTTTTTTCTAACATCTATCATCTGACATCACTCTACAGTTACACTTTTCGCCAGGTTCCTTGGCTTATCAACATCCAAACCTTTGGCAAGCCCTGTATAATAACTAAGTAGTTGCAAGGGAACAACGCTTAACAATGGAGCAATCACTTCATCAGCATCGGGTATCATCATCACATCATCTGCCATACCGGGTATGATCTCATCACCGACTGTTGCCAGGGCAATAACCTTTCCTTTCCGGGCCTTTATTTCCTGTACGTTTGATACGATCTTCTGGTAATAAGAATCTTTTGTAGCTACAAATACAACAGGGAGGTGTTCATCTACCAATGCGATTGGGCCGTGTTTCATTTCTGCAGCAGGATAGCCTTCTGCATGTATATAGGAGATCTCTTTCAATTTTAAGGCTCCTTCCAGTGCTACCGGGAAATTATAGCCTCTGCCAAGAAACAAGAAATCTTTAGCATCCGCATATTTCTCTGCAATGCGTTTGATATTGGAGGTATCCTGTAATATTTCTTTTACTTTTTCCGGAACGGCTTCCAATTCTTTTACCAGTTCCATATAACGTGCTTCTTCCAATGTCCCTTTTGCAAAACCGATCTTCAGTGCCATCATGGTTAGCACTGCCAGTTGGCCGGTAAATGCTTTTGTACTGGCAACACCGATTTCAGGACCTGAGTGCGTGTAAGCCCCGGCGTTACTTAAACGCGCAATACTGCTGCCAACTGCATTTACAACACCAAATATAAATGCGCCTTTTTCTTTAGCGCTTTCGAGTGCCACTAATGTATCGGCTGTTTCACCACTTTGCGAGATGGCAATGATCACATCGCCCGGGTGTATCACCGGGTTACGGTACCTGAATTCCGAAGCATATTCTACTTCAACAGGTATGCGGCATAGCTCCTCTATCAGGTATTCTGCGATCAATCCTGCATGCCAGCTGGTACCACAGGCTACTATAATGATCCGGGGTGCTTTCACAAACGCTTCCAGGTTATTCTCTATCCCGCTCATAATGATCTGCCCGCTGTTGGGTAGTAATCTTCCCCGCAGACAATCGAAAATAGTATCGGGTTGTTCATGTATCTCCTTCAGCATGAAATGTTCATAACCGCCCTTTTCAATAGCTGCCAGTTCCATATCGAGCTTGGTAATGAAAGGAGTTTGCTTTTCGTTACCCAGATTTTTGAGGATCAGTTCGTCAGGTTTTACAATAGCGATCTCATAATCGTTCACATACACAACTTCTTTTGTGTATTCAATAATAGGAGAGGCATCGCTGGCCAAAAAGTGTTCGCCTTTGCCAATGCCGATTACAAGCGGACTTCCCTTTCTTGCTGCAATAATTGTATCTGGGTCATCATTGGAGATCAGTAATATACAGTAAGCACCCACAATTCTTTTTAAAGCAATGCGTAATGCCTCTTCCAGGGGGCAGCCGTTATTTTTTTTGATATCCTCTATAAAGTTCAACAGTACTTCTGTATCTGTATCGCTTTTGAAAGTATATCCTTTGGATAGCAGGTCGTTTTTGATCTGTGCATAGTTCTCGATGATGCCATTGTGGATCATCGCCAGTTCGCCACTTTGCGATTGATGTGGATGGGCGTTGCGGTCGCTCGGCTCACCATGTGTGGCCCAGCGTGTGTGCCCGATGCCTATGTGTGCATGAACATCTTTGCCCATGGCATCTTCTTCCAGTTCAGCTACTTTTCCTTTCTTTTTATAAACATTCAGCTTACCATCTGAGAGTAATGCAACACCGGAACTGTCGTAGCCACGGTACTCTAACCTTTTTAATCCTTTTAATATAACCGGGTAAGCTTCCCTTGGTCCAGTGTATCCAACAATTCCACACATAATGATAATCGGTTTATAATGCACGCAAAGATTAATTAATTTGCGCAAACAGGATAATATTTAAACGCATAAGAATTCACAGTATATAATCGTTTGTAGATGGAACAAGTACTTGATACCCATAAAGAATACATACTTGAAGATGATTGCGTTTTATTGCGTTCTTTAGCAATTGAGGACTGCGGTAATCTGCTGTTATTTGCGCTTACTGAACCTGAGATATGGAAATTTTCTTTGGTAGCTGTGGCCGGTGAAGAGAACATGAAAAAGTATGTAGAAACCACATTGGCTCAGCGTTTGGAAGGAAAAGAGTATCCTTTTATTGTGTTTGATAAGCGCACGCAGGAATATGCAGGAAGTACGCGTTTCTATGATATCCAGCTGGCTAACAAAACTTTGCAGTTAGGATACACCTGGTATGGAAAAAAATTCCAGGGAACAGGATTGAATAAACATTGTAAATACCTATTGCTTCAATTTGCTTTTGAAACATTGGGGATGGAGCGGGTGGAGTTCAGGGCGGATAACAACAATCACAGAAGTGTTGCTGCGATGAAAAGTATTGGATGTACTGTTGAAGGTGTTTTGAGAAGCCATGCGCCGAAGCATGAGGGTGGGAGGAGAGATAGTATTATTCTGAGTATTTTGAAAAGTGAGTGGCCGAAAGTGAAAGCCCAATTAGCCTTAAAGCTTTAGGGATGGTAGACATAATAATCCTAGTCGTGAAAAGCTGGAACGCAATGAACGCAACGGACCGCGAAGAGCGCAAAGAAAACCTTACCCCATGCTTTAGCATGGGGTAACAAAAAATTATAGCAATACGCCTTGTAGAAATAGATACGCCACGCTGAAATAAATGATCAGACCGGTTACATCCACCAGTGTTGCAACGAACGGCGCAGAAGATGCTGCAGGATCGGCTCCGAGTCGTTTTAATAATAGTGGGAGCATCGAACCTGCCAATGTTCCCCACAGCACAACACCGATCAAAGAGAATCCGATAGAGAATCCGATCAACAACCAGTGTGGTCCGTAAAGATCCTGTATGACGCCATGCGCCATTAATTGGTGCCATACAGCCACGCGAATGAAACCAATCAGGCCCAATATACTTCCAAGTGTAATACCGCTGAAGATCTCTCTCCGCATAACGCGCCACCAATCTGAGATCGTTACTTCTCCAACAGCCATTGCCTGGATGATGAGTGTAGATGCCTGTGAGCCACTATTACCGCCGCTCGACATGATCAGTGGAACAAAGATAGAGAGCACCAGCGCCTTGGAAAGCTCATCAGAAAAATAAGCCATTGCCGTTGCTGTCAGCATTTCACCAAGGAACAATACAATGAGCCAGCCCACTCTTTTGCGGATCAGTTTAAAGAAAGGAATATCAAGATAAGGTTCGTTGAGGGCTTCGGTACCTCCCATTTTCTGCATATCCTCGCTGAATTCTTCATTGGCCACCCATAACATATCATCGATCGTTACAATGCCCAGCAAAATATTATTGTCATCCACAACGGGCAGGGCCACACGGTTATTCATTTTAAATACCTGGCTGGCATGCTCCTGGTCATCATCCACTTTTAATGATACGATCCGGCCATCGATGATCTCATCGATCCTTTTCTCAGGTAGTGCCAGGATCACATCACGGATACGGATATCATCTATCAGCTTTCCATCTTCATCAATCACATAGATCACATCGATGGTTTCACTATTGCGGGCATGTTTGCGAATCGTTTCAAAAACGGTATCAACGGTATTATGCAGATAAACATAAACATAGTCGGGTGTCATCAAACGCCCCACACTATCCTCCGGGTAACCAAGTAGCGAAAGGGTGATCCTTCTTTCTTCCGGGTCAAGCAGCTTGATGAGGTCGCGGATAGCCGCTTTGGGTAATTCTTCCAGGAAGTCGGTGCGATCATCCGCCGGTAATTCGTTCAACAGTTCCGCAGTTTTTGCAGAAGGCAGTTCTTTTACAATGTCTTTCTGTTGCGAAATATCCAGGATCTTGAACACGCTAGAGGCCCTGTGGATGGCCATATTCGCAATGATCTGTGCCTCATATTCAGGGTACTCATTGATCAGGTCAGCCACATCACTGATATTCTGGTCATCAAGGAATTCCCTGATCTCCAGTTTATCTTCCTTTGCAATCAGTTGTTCAAACTGCTCAAAGATGTTGGGTTGGTCCAATTCGAGTGACATGGGTGCAATTTAGTTAATAAAGCATTATAGTGAGTAGTGAGTGGTCAGTAGTGAGTATTGAAATGAACATCAACAAATTTACTCACCACTCACTACTCACTATTCACTTATCTTCACCCGATATGATTTTACCCATCCTGGCAATAGCACCTTCGGAAAAAAGAGGAAGAGGCGTGTTTACCACAAGCAAAATACCTGCTAATACAACTATAGAAATTTCACCTGTTTTGGTGTTAAGCCCCAAAGACAGGGCACAGGTTGAAACGACACGGCTATTTGATTACATATTTGAATGGGGAAATAACCATAAAAAAGCCTGTATCGCACTTGGTTATCTATCCTTATACAATCATTCGTATGATGCCAATTGTCTCTACGAGATGGATTTTGAATCAGAGCTGATGACTATTAGAACTGTTCGCGCCGTAGGAAAGGGGGAAGAATTGTTCATTAATTATAATGCGGTGGCGGATGATGAGACGCCGATATGGTTTGACGTAAAATAATTTACGGATTGGCGAATTGCGGATTAACGAATTTTATACACCAATTCGTTAATCCGCAATCCGAAAATCCGCTAATTTGATTCTTACCAGTACTGATACCCCATCAACCTCGTTAATTCCACTTTCGATAAACACAACTGGAACTCATATTGTAGTTTTGTAAGCGCCGCTCTTTGCACGTTGGTGCTGGCGTTGGTAATATCAAGGTTAGTGCCGGCTCCGGCTTTAAAACGGTTTGCCGCCAATGTTTGCGCTGCTTTGGCTTGTTCTATCTGTCCCGCTGTATTCTTGATCCTGTCGAGATTAGAAGAAAGATCAGTGAGTGCCTGGGCAATATCTTTTTTATAAGTACTGCTTAATGTCTCTACTGCCATCTCATTCTGTTTGATCAGGTTTTGCTGCAATTTCTGCTGTTGCTTATTCTTGCCGCCATTATAAATAGGAACTGATAAGGATACGCCTGCTAGATAATTAAAACGCAGATCATTCACATAAGGTACATAGCCGTTCTTTACGCCAGCAGCTGCGCGTAAGCCAAGTGTGGGTTTGTCAGCTGTTTTTGTAATAGCGAGATCGCTCTCCGATTGTTTGATGCGGTCTTTTGCAAGGATGAATTCGGGGTTGCTTACCTGCGCAATTCCTAACACACTATTGATGTCTGCAAGACCCAGATCAAAATCGAATGTTTTGCCACTGCTTTGTTTGGTGCCGGTTGTATAATCCAACAGGTTCAACTGCTTCTGCAGGCTGTTCTGCAGGTCTATTTTACGGTTCAATTCATTATCAATCGATGCCTGTATGTTCAGCAGGTCGATACGGAGGGCTGTTCCATTCTTCAGTTGGTTTTCAACCAGGGTTCTGTTATCATTCAGAAAAGCCAGAACGCTGTCCTGTATCACAATGGCTTTCTGTAGGTACACGATATTGTAATAAACCGTAGCCACCTGGTAAGCCAGTTGCGATTTTACATAATCAACATTATGTTTTGCGTATTGCAGATCATCTTTTGACCTTTCTATATTCGCTTTCAGCCTGCCAAAATCTGCCAATGCATAATTGCCATTAAACGCGCCGCTCACATTGTGTACGGGAGCAAACTGGAAATCCTGTCCATTCAAAGGCAATACGATCTTCGGTTGTACGAATGTGTAACCCACATCCCCTGTGATCTCAGGATATTTATTCAGTTCGGTCAGGGTTACTTTTTCCTGTGCAGTGGCAACCGTATTTTGTATTTCCCTGATTTTCGGAAAATAACCGAACGACTGATTGATCAATCCTTTCAGTTCATTGTTCACGGTTACCTGCGCATACATCGATAGGGCAGTAAACAGGGTGAACGTTGTGGTGAGTATCTTTTTCATTGTATATAAATTCTACTTTTAAATATTTTGTCAGCTATCAATGTGAATCTGCAGCGGCTTTCATGGCTGCGGCCACTTCTTCTTTTGATTTCTTTTTTACCCGCAGGAATACCACCAATGGAATGACCAGGATAAAGAAGATGGTAATCAACCGGAATGTATCCAGATAAGACAGATAGTAAGCTTGCCTGTCTACAATATTATTGATGGTTGCCAGTGCTTTGGTGCTTGCCCCTGCCACATCTCCTGAGCGTGCGATAATTCCCTGGGTGATTGTATTACTTCTCTCCTGGAACATTTGCGATTCGCCGGTGATTTTGGTCACGAGGTCATAGCGGTGCTGTGCATACTGGTGCGCGATATAATTATTCGCCAATGCAATACCGAAGGCCCCACCTAATTGACGGATCATATTATTCAATGCAATACCGGCAGGATAATCTTTTGGCTGTAAACCTGCTACTGCCTGGTTGATCAGCGGTAACTGCACCATGCTGATACCAACGGCGCGTAAGGCGAGTGGGATAAAGAAATCTCCTTTACCAACATCGGGACTAACCCCGGCACTCATCCAGGAATAAGCTGCGAATAAAAGAAACCCGACAACAACAAATGGAATAGGCGATACTCCCTTGCTCATTAGTTTACCAATAATCGGCATCATCAATACCGTTATCAATGTGGGAGCCAGTAGGGTGAGTCCTGTTTCAAAAGCGGTAAAGCCCAATGTTCGCTGTGCAAGAACAGGGAATACAAATACGGAAGTAAATAGCCCGACACCCACAACAAAGGTGAAAATAGTAGTGAACGCGAGATTGCGGTTACCCAGTACCCTCAGGTTAACGGCGGGATTTTTAATGGTTAGTTCATACCAGATAAAGCCAACCATCCCAATGAATGCGAGTACAGATGTTATGCGTATGATATTGCTGCTGAACCAATCTTCCGATTCGCCTCTTTCCAATACATATTGCAAACAGCCGATACCTACTGTTAGCAGGAGGATACCTGTATAATCAATTTTGATTGATTTCTTTTTGGTTCCCTCGCCTTCCTTTTTATCAATAAAACTTAATGAAAGAAAAGTTGCGATGATACCGATCGGGATATTGATCATAAAGATCAGGGGCCATGAGGCATGGTCAATGATATAACCGCCTAATGTTGGCCCTAGTGTTGGCCCTAGTACGATACCCATCCCAAACAAGCCGGATGCAATGGGTCTGTCTTTTGTTTCAAATGCATCAAACAGGATGGCTTGGGAGGTAGATAATAAGGCTCCTCCACCCACACCCTGAATAAAACGCCAGATGATCAATTCAACGAGTGAACTCGACTGCCCACACATATAAGAGGCGGCAGTAAAGATGACCATGGAGACGATATAGTAATTCTTTCTTCCAAAATATTCAGCGAGGAAGCCGGTGAGTGGAATGATGATAACGTTGGCAATTGCATACGAAGTAATTACCCAACTGATGTCTTCGATGTTCACGCCCAGGCTCCCGCTCATGTCGCTAAGTGCCACGTTAACGATGGACGTATCTATCAGTTCCATCACCGCGGCCGTAACGGTAGTTATTACAATGATTGCTCTCGCAAATCCTTTAGGGGTTGCCATAATAATATAGTTTTCTCAACCTTCCCCTCATAGGGGAGGGCAGGGAGGGGTTATTTTACATCTGCACTTACAAATACACTCAATCCCGCTCTCAGGATATTCCTGTATTTATTGATATCCTTGATCTGGATCTTAACAGGAACACGTTGTGTAACCTTTACAAAGTTTCCACTTGCATTATCCGGGGGAAGCAATGAAAATTTAGCGCCGGTTGCATCACTGAGACTTTCAATCGTGCCCGTCATTTTAAGATCAGGATAAGCATCCACTTCAAGTTCTACTTCTTTGCCTGGATATAGTTTTTTTAACTGATTCTCTTTAAAGTTGGCAATGACCCAGTAAGTGGTATCATTCACGATGGAGAACAAAGGAGTTCCCGCCTGTACATACTGGCCCTCAGATACATTCTTTTTACCAATCTTACCTGCCTGTGGAGAATAGATCTTTGTATATGTGATCTTTAATTTTGTCTGTTCAATTTTAGCACGCTTAACACCCAGACCTGCATTCGCTTTCTCAATGCCTGCCTGAAGTACGGCAATGCGGCTATCGGCTGCTGAAAGATCTGTTTTGCTGTTAAGCACCTGTTGTGAATTGGTTTCTACATTGAACTTACTGTCATCAAGCTGTTTGCGGGTGATCGCCTGGTCATTGTAAAGGCTCTGGTCCCTTTTCAGGTCATCCTCTGCTTTCTGCCTGCGCATTTCACTCAATTGAATATTGCCTTTGTTCACTTTCAGCGATACAACCGCATTGTTCAATGCAGCTTTTGCGTTCACCACATCTACCTCCGCCAGTTTGTAATCGGCTTCCATTTCAAGCAGCTGTGTCTGTAATTCAGCATCATCCAGTTCAACTACCAGCTGACCTGTTTTTACTGAATCGTAATCTTTCACAGAAATCGATTTCACATATCCCGCTACGCGTGGAAGTACCGGGGTGATCTGTGTTTCAACCTGGGCATTATCTGTTGTTTCATGGGTAAGTACATAGCTTATTTTTTTATAGCCAAAATAAACTGCCACTAATAACACCAATACGATAATAATGGTACGTACCGGTGATTTTTTCTTTTGTTCTGTTGCTTGCTGTTCCATTGGGTTGATGATTATAAGTCGTTGTTGATTAATAAATGAGCGTGGATCATTTGTTTGATATGGGTAATGAGTCGTTTTTTAAAATTCGGGTCCCTATACGGATCATGGTCAGGATCTTTGTTCAACAGGTTGTTGCAGGATGTTTTTGACTGCATCACATGGTTGATGGTTCCTATAACAGAAGCGAAGGTTAGCTGTGGGTCAACCTTCCGAAATACTTTTTTACGGATGCCTTTTTCAATAATAGCCACTACGTCCGCCCTGTTTTTTGCAAAAATATTGATAACGTTCTCGTGTAGTGTGATTCTTTGCGTAACAAGCATTTCCTGTTGCAATACTTTATGAAATAAAGGTTGCTCCATAAACCTGCTCACATAGCTTTCTATGATGAAGTCGATCTTTTCTATCTCAGAAAGTTCTGTGTTGTTCATTAAGCCATCCAGCAGGTTGCGCATAAAACTGACCTTGCGCTCTACCAGGGCAGCGAATAATTTATCTTTGGAGCCAAAATAGTAATTGACCATGGCAACATTCACATCCGCCTTTGTTGCGAGGTCCCTGATGGAAGTTCCTTCAAAACCCTTTTCAGCAAAGAGTTCGATGGCTGTATCAATAATGTGGTCTTTCTTGTCACTGATCATGTTCCGGCTTTTGAGAACACAAAATTAAACAAATGTTTGAATTAATCAAACGTTTGTTTAATTAATTCAAACATAGGTGTACCGTATTTGGATACCCAACCGAAAACGGTTGCCTGGGGAGCCTGCGAGCCTATCTCACCCCTCATTCCTTCATGGTTAATAGATACCATGTTATTCTATTTTACACGTTTAATATACAGTTCACCCACACTTCACCCACAAATTTGTGGGTGAAATGTGGGTGAACTGTGGGTGAAGTGTGGGTGAACTATGATTTTGAAGCAATCAAAGTCACTCTTTAATAGAGCCGCTACAAAATGAGAGGGGTACTGTGATGACGAAAATGATGAGGTATACCCTGCGCTGTTACCATCATCTGAATCCTCACTTAATTTTATAACGTAACTAGCAACTTGGGTTAAGTAAATTGTACTTAAAGAAAACCAGGGTTCGGTTAACGGTATAATTAATTGATTCTCAGGCGAGAATCTCCAGAATGTTTTTCCTGATATTTTGTGAAATTCTCTGCATCGGCAGATCATTCTGATCCTTGCCAAATGGATCCTCGATCTCTTCTGCAATGATCTCAAGGCTCCCAAGCACAAAGAAAATAAAGGCAACAACCGGGATAGTCAGGTAGCCGAGTGAGATCGCAAACCCGAGGGGAAGGGTCAGCACATAAAAGAAAATGAATTTCTTAATGAAAACGCTGTAAGAATAAGGAATCGGGGTATTCTTGATCCGTTCGCACCCGCCGCAGATATCGGCAAAGGATTGTAATTCGTTATTGAGGATGATGAGTTGGTCGCCCGTCAGTATTTTATCGCGGTGCAGGAGATTAACTTTATTCATCATCAGCATCGATAGCTGGGTGGGAATATGTTTTCCCGAATCAAACTGCGGGATCTCCGGATGTGGCGTGCTATCCAGCTCAAGCCTTGTACGCTCATTCAGTAAATGAAGTCTTAATTCATCTGCAAATAAGGGAATGATCTTTTGAAAAAAACTACGGCTCTTTTCATCTTCCGCAGGCAACATACTATTGAGCTTGATCGCAAGGTTACGGCTGTTATTGACCAGTGAACCCCATAATTTTCGCCCTTCCCACCAACGGTCATAGGCAGTATTGGTGCGGAACACCAGCAGCATTGATATGGCAAAACCCAACAGGCTGTGCATGGTGGGCAGATTCCTGAGAAGGCTGTCGGCAGGCAGGTGCAGGTATTCGGCTTCGAAATAAACAATACCCCAGGAGTAAAGACTGATAAATAAAATAAAGGGCAGTAACTGCCTGATCGTATCTGCTTTGTGAAAATGAAAGATAAAGCGGAACCAGCCGCGGGGATTGTAGTTGATCAAAGATTTACGATTTGAAATAAAGTTAAGGAAATTAAATGTCGAATATTGAACACCGAATGTCGAACTATGTGCCTTTTACTTCGACATTCGATATTCAGTGTTCGATATTCGACATTTTCTTCAAAGTTAACCTTGCATTACGCCCGCTTATCCGCATTTTTGTAAATGCCTTCTGCACACCCAAAAATACAATCCCGTTCTTTCGGTTCCGATTTTCTCTGGGGCGTTGCCATGGCTGCTGCACAGAATGAAGGGGCGTACAATATTGACGGGCGCGGTTTATCCATTTGGGACACATTTTCAAGAAGGCAGGGAAAGATCAAAGGTGGCGCAAGACCCAGTGAAGCCTGTGATTTTTATTATCGGTATAAAGATGACCTCCTGTTATGCAAGGCACTCGGTTTTTCTGTGTTCCGTTTTTCTTTTTCCTGGAGCAGGATATTACCGGAGGGAACAGGAAAAGTAAATAAGGAAGGGATCGCTTTTTATCACCGGTTGATAGATGAGTGTATCACATTAGGCTTAACACCTTTTGTTACTTTATATCATTGGGATCTACCAAACGAGTTACAAAAAAATGGCGGGTGGACAAGTCACCAGATGGTAAAATGGTTTACCCGTTTTGCTACGGTCTGTGCAGAAGAGTATGGCTCAAAAGTAAAGAACTGGATCATTCTGAATGAGCCGATGGGTTTTACTTCACTGGGGTATATGCTGGGAAAACACGCGCCGGGAAAGATAGGGCTCAGTAATTTTTTACCTGCCGTACATAATGCCGTGCTGTGCCAGGCGGAAGGTGGCAGGGTGATCCGGTCATTGGTTCCCAAAGCACATATCGGCACAACTTTCTCCTGTTGTGAAGTAATGCCCTATACACAAAAAGAAGAGGATCTGCTGGCAGCAAAAAGAACCGATGCTTTGATGAACCGTTTGTTTATTGAGCCTGCACTCGGTAGAGGCTATCCGCAGGAAGAGAATTTCCCTTTACTTGACAAGCTGCAGGTAAGCAGCCAGGCATGGAAGTATACCGACCGCATGAAATTTAATTTTGATTTTATCGGGATCCAGAATTATTTCTCTACCACTGTCAGGTATAATGCTTTGATCCCTTATGTGCATGCTTCCGAAGTAAAAGCCGCTACCCGAAAAGTACCGCATACCGCCATGGGTTGGGAGATCAATGCAGAAAGCTTTTACAGGATGATCAAACGTTACTGGTTATATGGCGGTGTGAAAGAGATCATTATCAGTGAAAGCGGCGCGGCTTTTAAAGATGAACTGATCAATGGCCGGATACAGGATGAAAAACGGATCGATTATTTTCAGCAGTATATCGCTGCGATGTTGAAAGCCAAAAAAGATGGCGTGAATATCAAAGGTTACCTGGCATGGACACTGACCGATAATTTTGAATGGTCGGAGGGCTTCGATGCAAGGTTTGGTTTGATCCATGTAGATTTCAAAACGCAGCTGCGGACAGTAAAGGATTCAGGGTATTGGTTCCGGGATTTTTTGAAAGGGTAACTAAAAAATGCCACTGAAGCACAGAAGCACTGAAGGAGTAATTCAGTGCTTCTGTGCTTCAGTGGCAAAAAAATGTTTGCAAACCGGATTGATAAAGATTCTTCCTTATGTTTGATCACCTAAAGACTATTTATGCTCCGCTCTCTACAAATAAGTATCTGCCTGTTACTTATTATATCTGCAAACAGTCAATCTGTTTCGATTCCTGGAAATACGGGTTATGCGTTCCCGGCAGAAAAAGAGGAAACAGCCTTGTTCTCTGGTAATGGACTACAGCAATGGAGCGATACCAAACAAACTATCCAGTATTTCTTTTATGTGCGTAAAGCAGGTGACCTGAAACTTGCGTTATCCCTAAAGAATGCAGTTGCCGGCAGTCAATTAAAACTCGCAATAGGAGGGAAGGAAATGCTTATTACTGTGCCTGCAGGTAAACAATTCACTAATGTGAAGGCTGGAACGGTTGCTATAAAAGACAGCGGTTTTTATTCGCTCAGTATTTCTGCCATTAAAAAGGCGGGTAGGTATATTGCCGATATCCAGTCGCTTGAACTGTCCGGCACTGCTGCCGAAGGGTTGCACTATAATCCCAAAGCCAGGCGTAATGCAGCTTCGGTTCATTTAAAGTATCCATTGGCTGATAGTATTAAAGCCATTGCTTTTTATAATGAGATCACAATACCCACAGGAGCGGATGTTGTGCATAGTTATTATATGGCCTGTGGTTTTGCCCGCGGATATTTTGGCATACAGGTAAACAGCCTTTCAGAAAGAAGGGTAATTTTTTCGGTATGGGATTCAGGAAAGGAAGCAGTTGACAGAAGCAAAGTTCCCGATTCAAATAAAGTGCAGTTGCTGGCAAAAGGTGAGGATGTGTATGCGGATGGTTTTGGAAATGAAGGAACAGGCGGGCATAGTCATTGGGTATACTCATGGAAGACAAATACAACTTACAAGTTACTGGTAACCGCGCTTACTGATAGCGCTTCGCAAACCACTATTTATACCGGCTATTTCTTTTTACCGGAATTGCAAAAATGGAAACTGATCGCAAGCTTTAAAGCACCAAAGGATGGCAAAACACTTCAGGGATTGTATTCTTTCAACGAAAATTTTGTGGGCGTGAATGGGCAGTTGAAACGGAAAGCTATTTTTGGTAATCAGTGGATCCAGCGCACCAATGGTCAATGGAAAGAGCTTACTGAGACTAGGTTTTCATACGATGCTACCGGTAAAGCCGGCGACAGGATCGATTATGGTGGAGGGGTTGCTGATGGAAAATTTTATTTATCAAACGGTGGTTTTGAAAAAACGTCAGTTGCATACGGTGACATATTTACCAGGCCCGCCACCAATGAAAAGCCGGTAATTGACTGGACAAAAAATGCCGACAGTTCTATACAGGCTGAAAAGGATAAGCAAATGATATTCCAGGCCGTTGCGGCAAAACAGATCGATACCACCGGTAGTAAAGAAAACGTATACTACCATATGTTGAAAGAAGGAACCGGTAACCAGGTTTCCGTGAATGATACGGTCACTATTTTTTACAAAGGTTCTTTGCTGATTGATGGAAGTGTTTTTGACCAGACAAAAGATAAGCCGGCCACTTTCCCATTAAAACGACTTATCAAAGGATGGCAGATAGCTATTCCGCTGTGTAGGGTAGGTGGCAAGATCCGGGTGTTTATTCCATCGGCCCAGGCATATGGAATACGCAGCAGGAGTAAGGATATTCCGCCAAACAGTGTACTGGTGTTTGATATTGAAGTGCTTGGCGTGAATTAATAAGCCAATAATTGAGTATCTTGTAGCAATCCCCAATTACTATGAAAGCTGCCCGCCAGTTGTCACTATTCCTATTGTTACTAACCGCCTTTGCAGCATTGTATATTGGCATTCAAATGATCATTGATCCCACAGGTAGTTCGCTGGGGCTTCCCTTTTATCTTTTAAACGGATCCATCCTTAGTAATTATGCAGTTCCCGGTTGGATCATGATCGTAACCGTTGCTCTTTTTGGTTTTGTAACGGTCATTTGTATTTTGTGGAAGAGCCGGTTTTATTCTTTTCTTATTCTGCTGCAGGGAGTTTTACTGTTTGTTTTCATCATTGCACAGATCTTCCTTTTACAGGAAACTTTTATCGTTCAATATGTTGTTCTGATCATCAGTGCTGCGTTGATAGGATTAGGGGTCCTGCAAAACCAACGTAAGATCGTGGTGGATACAGAGAAGAAGTTCAAGCAAGCCAAGAGCCATCATCATAAGAACAGGCGGAAAGCCAATTAGTTATTAATCTTGGAAGACATGGCAAGGTAAACCCCATTGGTCCACCCAAAACCATCCTGGTTGGGGTATTCGCCACCGCCGGCGATGGTGTCAATATTTGTTACGTTGTATTTCTCCATCATCTTGCCTGTTTCGGCAAACACTTTTTCATTATTGCGGGTCCAGTTTTGGCGGATGGTTTCTGCGAGGGTCATGTGTCCATATTGTTGAAGACCCTGATAGGTTATCCATTGCAGTGGCGCCCATCCATTGGGCGCATCCCATTGCTGGCCCGTATGCTGTAAAGTAGTGGTAACCCCTCCCGGATGAAGAAATTTATTTTCTATTATCCGGGCTACTTTATCCGATTGATCCTTTGTGGCAACATTACAGAATAGGGGGTACATGGCTGCGAGTGTGTAAGCAGTGGATGATTGCTGATCGATATGCTGATAATCGAAGAAGAATCCTTTTTCTTCGTCCCAGCAATACAGATGGATAGCTTTTCTGCGGCTGTTTGCTTTGTTCAGCATTTGTGCATATAGATCCGCATCCTGTTTTTGGTAAATAGAAGCCAGTAGTGTTTCCATGAAGAACAACAGACAGTTCAGGTCAACCGGTATCAATGCAGTAGTCTGTATTGTTTCCATGTTCTGCTGATCACGAAACCACCGGCTGCTGAAATCCCAGCCGGATTCTGCGGCAGCGCGGATATCGCGATAAACAGCATTGACATTTCTGCCTGATGCTTTTGCAACATGCATATCTTCTGTGTAAGCTTCTGGTCTTGGTGTATCACGGTCATCCCAGTAACGGTTTAAAATACTACCATCTGGTAATTCTATAACGCGCCCCCCCTTCATCCAGAAAGCATATTCTTTTTCCAGTTGCGGAAGATACCTGTGCAACACTTCATTTCCCTTTTCTTCCGCAAGTAACGATATCATCAAAGCAAAAAACGGAGGTTGTGAACGACCAAGATAATAGCTTCTGTTACCATTGGGGATGAAGCCAATATGGTCCACCAGGTAAGCAAAATTATCCACCATGTTTTGAATGATGTCTGTTCGTTGCGAAACCTGCAGGCCCAGCATGGTAAAATAACTATCCCAATAATAGATCTCCCTGAATCGTCCGCCCGGTACTATGTAAGGATAAGGTAAGGGTATCAATGTTCCTCCCTGCTCATCGGGTCGGCGAGTGAGAACGTTCCATAAACCGGACAAATGCTCCTGTATATTTTTATCCGCAGATGAATAGCCATTATCCGGTTCAGCAGGGGAAGTAAAATGTTCTTCAACAAAACTCCTCAGATCAAAACCGGTTCCATCTTTCGCTGCTGTATATTTTGCAAGGATGTTATCAATTGAGGATGCCGGAATGCAATCCACAAAATATTTGGAATCCGGGAATATCCCGCCTGCCTGTACAGCTTCATACAAAGGCGAAAGACTTTCGATATGTAAAATTTTTTCAGTCGACATCATAATCAGGAAAGAATTGTCTGGTCAATCGGATTATCCGCCAGTTTCTTGAAATTATTTTGAAGCCGTTTAAAAACAAACAGACAAACGATCAATATGCCTATCGGGATGAGTGAAAAGTAAAAAGCAGTTTGTCCGCCATAGCTTTCAAAAATATGCCCGGTAAGTATGGAGCCTGTTGTGCCGCCTAATGCTGAAAAGATAATGATCAGTCCCGACATCAATCCATGTTTTGAAACCGGTAGTGTGCTAAGGATAACTGAATTGATAGCAGGATATACAGGCGCGAGCAATAACCCGATCAATGGAAAGATAAAAGCAGCCAATGGTGCAGTGCCCCAGCCGGTTACCGGATGACCGGTAACTTTTTGTGCCAACGGAATAGCCACTAACACAAGTAAAGCCGCCAGTACGAGGCAAACTGCCAATACCATGAACCAGTTAAATCTTTTTAGTAAAACGCCGGCAAGAAATCTTCCCAGGGCGGTTGAGCCGGCGAGTATGCTGGCCATTTGTATGCTTAACGCGGCAGGTAACAACAATACTTTATTATTGAATGTTGGCAGCCAGCTCATGATGCTTTGTTCGATGAGTACATAAAAGAAAGCACAACAGATAAATATCAATACAATAGGAGAGACCATCATTGTAAACATCTTTCCAAAATCTTCGATCATCGAAGCCGGTTTTTTTGAACGGACAGACGATTCGTCTAGCGGGGCGGATAGGAGTAAGAGAAGTGCCAGCAATGAAATAGTACCCAGTAAATAATATACCCTTAGCCATGAAGTGGATTGCGGGTTATTATTATCAACAAAGTAGCTGAATATGAAATAGCCTGTTAATATACCTACCATGAAGAACGACTCGATAAAGTTCATCAGGCTGATATGTTCCTTTTCATTTTTAGTAACCAGTCCGATCGTACTATACACCGACATTTTTATTAAAGCAAACCCGGCACCCACAGCGGCAAATAGCAGCTTTGTTGTTCCAAAGCTGCCGGTGAAGGGCATCATGAAACAAACAATGGTGATAAATCCCAGTGCGATCAGCATGGCATTCTTATAACCGATGCGTGTGATATAAGAGGATACAAGAAAAGATACAATCGCAATGCTCAGATCTTTAAAAGCTTCCAGTACAGAGGCGGAGCCCTGGCTGATACCATAATTATTTTGCACCTGCAGGATAACCGTACCTACACTGTTAAGCAGAATGGCAAATACAAAATAGTTAAGAAAGAGCGAAGCTTTGATTTTCCAGTTTTGCATATGGGTAGTTTATTTCTTCAACATTTTTAAACACACAGGATTGGGTACCTCTATCTCATTGACCTTTTCCAGCGCACCTGTTTTCATATTTCTTTTAAACACAAGGATATTGCTGGTCTTTTGATTGGCTACGAGTAAAAATTTACCGGTTGGGTCGATCATAAAATTGCGGGGTTGTTCGCCACCTGTTGATTGATAACCGGCATTGGCTAATAAACCCGAAGTCTTATCTACTGAAAATATAGCGAGGTTATTTTCTTCGCCGCGGTTAGATGCGTATACAAATTTACCATCCGGGGAGAGGTGGATATCAGCACTTCCGGGTTGTCCTTTAAAACTCTCAGGATGGGTGGCTAAACGTTGGATCGGGGTCATCGTACCATTGTGATAACTAAACACACTTACGGTACCGCCCATTTCTTCGATCAGGTAAACGTACTTGCCATCGCCCGAAAATTCAATATGTCTTGGTCCCGTACCTGGCACAGCCTGGGCATACGGAACCGGTGCAGGCGTAAGCGGGGTAGCTGCAGTTTTATCGAACTGATAAATACTTACCTGGTCAAGACCGAGGTCAGGTGTCAATAAAAATTTCTCATCCGGTGAAAAGAATACGGAGTGCACATGAGGCTTCTCTTGTCTTTGCAGGTTCACACTTTTCCCTGTATGTACAATATGTTGGGCAAAGGGTTTAACAGATCCATCTGCGCTAACCGGTAATACAGCCAGGCTCCCACCTGTATAATTGGCAACGGCAAGCCATTGGCCGTCTTTTGTAATGGAAATATGACAGGGGTTCTCACTACCGCTGGGTACTTTATTGATGAAGCTTAGTTTGCCGCTTGCTGCATTAAAATCATAGGCTGCTACATACCCGGTCTGTTGCCTGTTTATTTCGTTAACCGCATAAATATGTTTGCCATCGGGCGCAATAGTAAGAAAAGACGGATTAGCAGCACTATCGGTATTACTTACCCAGGTAAGATCTCCTGTGGCTGCATTAAAGTCATACACATAAATTCCTTTGCTTTTCCCCGAGGTATAAGTGCCAATAAACATATAATAATGCTGCGCTGAAAGGGAAGAAACAATCAGGCAGATACAGAGGGCAAGCAGTGTACGCATGGCAAGAAGATTAGTACCGTAATATCACAAAATGATCTCAGATTACACAGATTTATTTATGATTTTCGCGGATATGCGTACCCAAATCCGTGAAAATCATACTATAAATCTGCGTAATCTGAGATTATTTTTGTCTACCTACCAGAAGGTAGGTATCTTTGACTTTAAATTAACCAGTATGTCAACCAGGGAGGAAATTATAAAGGTGGGGGATGAGTTGATCAGGGGGAGAGGGTATCATGCTTTCAGTTTTTCCGATATCTCAAAAGCGTTGGATATTAAGAACGCATCTATCCATTATCATTTCCCTTCAAAGACGGATCTGGGCGTGGCGGTTGTTCAACAGCATATTGAAAAGCTGGATAAACTGATCGCTTCTGTGGAGGGTAAGAATCCGCTGGTTCAACTGAAAGCTTTCTTGTCGGTCTATACACATACGCGCGTAGGGAACAAAATATGTATCGTAGGCTCGATGGCTGTTGCCCTGACCACGGTGGATGAAGTAATGAGTAAGGAAGTTAAAATATTGGTTGGGAAAGTGATTCATTGGTTAACAGAGATCCTGGAAGAGGGGAGGGCGCAAAAGGTATTCCGGTTCCGGTCTACTCCCCGCACGCGTGCGTTAATGATAGCGGGTACGATGTTGGCCTCTGTTCAATTGTCACGCATAACCGGGGCCAAAGATTTTGAGGCAATAAAAGATGGGATAGTAGATGAATTAATGATGTAGTTGATTATTTTGCAAACCAATATAAAACGATCATATGAACAGGGTAGTTGTAACAGGCATGGGAGCCGTAACACCATTGGGAAATAATGTAAAAGATTTCTGGCAATCATTAACGGCAGGTGTAAGCGGGGCAGGCCCCATTACACGATTTGATATTTCGAAGTTCAAAACGAAATTTGCATGCGAGTTGAAAGGATTTGATGTGAATGATTACATGGAGAAAAGTGAAGCCAGGAAACTCGATCTGTTTAGCCAGTACGCAATGGTAAGCGTTGCGGAAGCAGTAAAAAATGCAGAAATCGATTTTGAAAAGCTAAACCGTAATCGTATCGGAGTGATATGGGGAAGTGGGAACGGCGGAATGGGAACATTTGAACAGCAGGTTACTGAATTTGCATTGGGTGATGGCACTCCGCGGTATAGCCCTTTCTTTATTCCTAAAATGATCGTTGATATTGCGGCGGGTATGATCTCTATTAAATACGGCTTACGGGGTGTGAACTTCTGTACGGTATCTGCCTGCGCTACATCCAATACTGCGATTATCGATGCATTCAATTATATAAAATGGGGTAAGGCGGATATGATCATTTGTGGTGGTTCTGAGGGGCCTGTTATTCCCAGTTCTATCGGGGGATTTAATGCCGCAAAAGCTTTGTCAACATTGAATGATTCCCCGGAAACCGCCTCACGTCCGTTTGATGTTACACGCGATGGATTTGTGATGGGTGAGGGTGGTGGTGCATTGATCCTGGAAAGTTATGAGAGTGCCATGCGGAGAAATGCACCGATCGTAGCCGAGGTTGCGGGCGGTGGAATGGCAGCGGATGCTTACCATATGACGGGTACCCATCCCGAAGGCGAAGGTGCGTATCTGGGGATGATCGAAGCGCTGTCAGATGCTGGTATAACACCGGCAGATGTGGATTATATCAATGCACACGCCACTTCTACATCATTAGGTGATAAAAGTGAATTGATTGCGATTGAACGGGTGTTTGGTATCAACCCGCAACTGAGTATCAGCGGTACCAAATCAATGACCGGTCACTTGCTGGGCGCAGCCGGTGCTGTTGAAGCGATCGCCTGTATCAAAGCCACGCAGGAAGATCTTATTCCGCCAACGATCAACACAACGGTTGTTGAGCCTGAATTTGACGGTAAGTTCGATTTCACTTTAGGTAAGGCGAAATCGAAAGTGGTGAATTATGCGATGAGTAATACTTTTGGTTTTGGCGGGCATATAGCAACGGCGGTGTTTAAGAAGTTTAAATAATTTTATCTTCGTCCAATGCCAACTTTCATTGAAGATCAAAAATTTGAAAAAGTAGATTATACCCAGGACCCTTTATCTATCGGGGAATACGAAAATTGTCAGTTCATTAATTGCAATTTTGCTAATACAGATCTTTCGGATATATATTTTTCCGACTGCCATTTCACGGGTTGCAATATGGGAATGGTAAAATTGCTGAAGACTACTTTCAGCAATGCCAGGTTCAAAGATTGCAAATTGCTGGGATTGCATTTTGAGGATTGTAATGCAGTTTTGTTCACGGTAGACTTTGAAAAATGTATCCTTGATCTTTCTTCTTTCTATAAGTTGAAGATCAAAAAGACCCGCTTTAAAGATTCAAGCCTGCGGGAAGTAGATCTTACTGAAGCGGATCTGACCGGTTGTACACTTGATAACTGCGATCTTTGGCAGGCAACTTTTGATAATACGGTCATAGAGAAGGCCGATCTGCGTACCTCCTATAATTATTCAATTGATCCCCTTAATAATAAGATCAGGAAGGCGAAGTTCTCGAAAGAGGGCGTGAGCGGGTTGCTGGATAAATTTGATATTGAGATAGAATAATTATTTCCCATTTTGGGAACTTTGCATTATTTTTGCTAAAAGATGCTTTTTGAGAGTTGTCGCCAAAAAAATATTAAGAGATTTTTGGGCCCTACATCCTGACTGTGAACAACAATTGAAATCATGGTACAAGGAAACGGTTGAAGCTGGCTGGAGAACTCCTGCAGATATTAAGCGCGAGTACCCATCGGCGAGTATAGTAGAAGATAATAGGGTGGTATTTAATATAAAAGGAAATAATTACCGGCTAATCGTAAAGATTAATTACGCATATCGAATAGTCTGGATAAGGTTTATAGGAACACATAAGCAATACGATAAAATTGACGCTCATAAAATTTGATCAGATGCCAGTTAAATTAATTAAAACAAAGAGAGATTACCAGGCTGCACTCGACAGGCTTGAAATGATATTTGATGCAAAGCCTGGTTCGGTTGAAGGTGATGAGTTAGAATTATTAGCTTTTGTTATTGATAAATATGAACAGGAAACTACCCCCATATCATTTCCTGATCCTATTGAAGCGATCAAGTTCCGGATGGAACAATTGGGATATACACAGTCTGACCTTGCCAATGTGATCGGTCTTAAAAGCAGGGCGAGTGAAATCCTGAATAAGAAACGCAGGTTAACACTTGAAATGATACGTAGTTTACACGAGGTGTTGAATATTCCGACCGATGTACTTATTCAAACCTATTAAAATCAGGTTTATAAAGCCGGATAATAATTAACGCACCACTTTAGTAGACTATCCTTAAATTCGTTCTACTAAAACTCCTGAAATGGTATCTAAGCGTTTATCCTTCACAATTCTATTCTCTTTTATTATAGCAGCCATCTTTGCGCAGCCTGTTAAACAGGGTCCTTGGTTTGGTCATTTGCTCCGCAAAGATGGAAAAGACATCCGCTTTCATTTTGATGTGCGTACTGAAAAAAATAAGACAGTTATATATGTGATCAATGCGGGTGAACGTCTGCTTGTTGACAAAGTGAAGTTCACCAAAGATTCTGTATTTATAGATATGCCTGTATTCGAATCTAATTTTGCTGCACGCAAAGTATCTGCAGAACGTTGGGAAGGTGTGTGGTTTAAAAAAGGAGCCGTTCGAATCCAGGAAATGCCATTCATTGCAGAAACGCAGGCAAGTGTAAAAGCTGATGAGATAAAGCCAGCCATAGCGGATATTACCGGCAGGTGGGAGATCGTATACCTGCGTGGTGAAAAAGTGGTGGATACGGTTGTAGGCGAATGGCAGCAAAAGGGAAACACTTTACGCGGAACCATAATGACCTCTACAGGTGATTACCGTTATTTGTCAGGTGTGGTAAGCGGCGATAGTATGCGTTTATCTACGTTTGATGGAAGTCACGCTTTCCTGATAACAGCAAAGCTTAACAGTGATCGTGAGATAAGCGGCGGCGTTTTCTATTCTGGGGCAACGGGTGCACAATCTTGGAGGGCTGTTAAGAATGAAAATGCCAAACTGCCCAATAATGCTGCTATGTATGTAAGGGGCGGAGAAGATAAGCTGGACTTCCGTTTCATGGACCTGAACAAAAAATGGGTATCGATCAATGATCCAAAATTTAAGAATAAAGTGGTTATCATCCAGATCATGGGATCCTGGTGCCCTAACTGTATGGATGAAACGGCTTTTATGAGTGAATATTACCGTAAGAATAAACAAAGAGGTGTAGAGATCATCGGACTCGCGTATGAATACACCACTGATTTTGAAAGGTCGAAGAAAAGTATTGAAAAATTCAGGGACCGGTTTAAAGTGGAGTATACTTTATTAAATACAGGTGTTACTGTTAGCGATAGTTTACGAACAGAGAAGACACTTCCGCAACTTACACAGATCAAATCTTTCCCATCAACCATATTCCTGGATAAAACCGGTAAGGTAGCCAGGATCCATACCGGGTTTGAAGGACCTGGTACCGGCGTTCATTATCTCGCGCTGAAGAAAGACTTTGAGGAGACGGTGGATGCTTTGCTGAAGAAATGATTTTTTTGCCACTGAAGCACAGAAGCACTGAATTTTTTTTCAGTGCTTCTGTGCTTCAGTGGCATTTTAATTAGTTTTCCCGAACAGGAATAGGTATCGGCTTCAACTGAATGATGCGCATAAAATGCATCACCCGCATTACCTGGAAAGTAAGATCTATCTCATACCACTTACGTGCGAAGTTGGCATTACTGCCATCCTGGTGATGATTATTCTGAAACAGTTCGCCCATCAGTAAAATACCCCATGGTGTTGTATTCTTGGATTGGTCTGTACAGTTAAAATTTCTGTATCCGTATTTATGCCCACACCAGTTTACAATAGCTCCCTGTATCGGTCCCATTAAAAAATGGATCGGTAAGAGAAGGAACCAGAAAAGATTTGGAGCAAATATTATATAGAAAGCAACATATGCCATTGCAAAGCAAACACGGGCGATCATGCTATTGCCTAACCTGTCTAACTTTTCCCAAACAGGAAGGTATTCTTTGGTGAATTCCTCATCAGGTAAATTATCACCCGTACGAAACCCCTGATAAATATTATAGGTATGTTTCATCATCTGCCAGATATCTTTAAAAAAATGTGGCGAATGCGGATCTTTTTCGGTGTCGCTATAAGTATGGTGCATCCTGTGCATCACTGCATAAGCACGGGGTACCAGGTAAGATGATCCCTGTAAAAACCAGGTAGAGGCATAAAATATCTTTTCCCAGGTTTTACTCGTAGTATACATCTGGTGAGAGGCATACCGGTGGAGGAAGAATGTATGAACGAAAAGTGATAGAAACCAATGGGTGAAAAAGAATACTAAAATGATGGTCATGGGGGTGTTATTAATGATGCGCAAGGTACGTTAAAGTAATGGCTAAATATGTTAAATGGGTAACCTAAAAATGCCACTGAAGCACAGAAGTACTGAATTATTTTTCAGTGCTTCTGTGCTTCAGTGGCAAAAATGAGTCAATTGTCATTAATTAGTCAGAACAACTAATTTATCAAAATGTTCACTCTAATTCTTCGGTTTCACATATTTCTCCAGCCACTGGTTCTGCTCCCATAACATATGTAATAAATTTTCTTTACCACGATAGCTATGCGCCTCATACGGTAAGAACACAAACCGCACAGTACCACCATTCCCCTTAATCGCAGCGAACAAACGTTCGCTATTAATTGGGAATGTACCTGTATTGTCATCAGCTTCCCCATGAATGAGTAGGATAGGGGTTTTGATCTTATCTGCATAGCTGAAAGGACTCATATCATGGTACAGATCAGGTGCCTGCCAGTAAGTTCTGTCCTCGTTCTGAAAACCAAAAGGGGTAAGAGTTCTGTTGTATGCCCCACTGCGCGCCAGACCCGCTCTGAATAGATTGGTATGCGCAAGCAGGTTAGCAGTCATAAACGCACCATAGCTGTGCCCGCCAACGGCTACCCGTTTCCTGTCGCCTACACCCAATTCTGCCAGTTTGTTGATGGCAGCTTCCGCATTCATTTTCAATTGCGCGATAAAATCATCATTCGGTTTTTTATCCGGTCCTGATGCCACGATCGGCATTTCTGCATTATCAAGGATGGCATATCCCTGCGTAACATAAAAAATCGGAGAGGCCCAGCTGATGGTTGTAAAGCGATCCTTGCTTCCACGGATCTGTGCCGCATCTGCTGCTGAATTAAATTCTCTTGGATAGGCCCAGATCACCACAGGTAATGGTCCGTCTTTTTCTTTATTATATCCTTTCGGCAGGTATAGGTCGCCGGTAAGATCAACACCATCAGCTCTTTTGTATTTGATCTTTTCTTTGGTAACTCCTTCCAGTTGCGGATATGGATTGGTAAATGAGGTGATGGGCATATCAGCAATACGCAATACCAGGTTCTTAATAAAATAATTAGGAACGTCTTTTTGCGACTCGCGGCGTGTCAGCAATATTAATTTATCAACATCGATCACATCTTCCACTACTTCAAATACACCTTCCGCACAACGCCAGATGATCTCATTCTTTTTTGTACCCAGGTCAAACTTCGCAAGGAAAGGCAGATCTCCCTTTGCAGAAGCACCGGTTGGATTGTTCATGAGAATCTTTGTTCCATTATCCGTTGTCTGGATAACACTCCTGCCAAATTTATTCTTAACGCTTACAGGAGATCCCGGGCTGTTGTAAGCATCGGTCTGGTTACGCTCCCATAACAGTTCCATTGTATTGGTGGTTGTATTATACCGGCTCACCCTTTCTGTTTGCTTTGAGCGCAAACCTTCCTGTACAAGTGCCAGTGAAGCATCTCCCCAGGTGGTGTTCCTGTAACGGGTTTTTGTTTTGAACAGTTCTTTTGCTTCACCGGTAAATGGGGCACTCAGCGAATAAACAACATCATGGTAATCCATCTGTTTTTTGATGATACCACTATCCAGAGGCATGGCCCATACAATGGTTGCCGCTTCATCATCTCTCCAGTCAAAACCCCTCGGTACATTCTGCGTGTTATCATAACCGGAAGGTGTTCCCTCGCTCGATGGTAACTCGGCCAATATTTTTATAACTTTTCCTGTAAGATCTGTAATAGCGATTGTTGAAGGGAAACCATTGGATGTTACCAGGTAAGAAAAAGGTTTTTTAATGGTGCGGACCATCATGTATTTCTTGTCTGGTGATAAAGAGAATGTACTCACCAATCCGGGTTTGCCAATATTGGTTTCAATACCATTTTTATTCATGATCAGTTGCGATGTGGCATAAAATTCAAACAACTGTTCATCATAAGGTGATTTGATCAGATCCTGGAAAGTAGGACTGGGAGCGGTTTTACCAAGACTCTGCTGTACGGTTGGTCCTTTAGGAGTAATAGGCCTTTTGGGAGCATTGGTAGCTGGCTGTGTAGTGGCTTTATATAAAATCGTATTGTCATCCACCCATATATAACTAAGGCCCAGTACCGTATTTACCGGCTGCTTATTTATTTTGGTGGCTTTCTGGGTAGCGATATCGATCACATACAGATCAACTCTTGTTCCGGTAGTATTGGTAAAAGCAATCTTTGTTTCAGAAGGGTTCCATCCTTCAAAGCCACCTCTTCCTCCACCCATAGTCGCCAATAAACCGGCAGGAAGACCTGTTACCGGGAATGACTTTCCGGTCTTGATATTCTTCAGGGTGAAATTGTTGATGAACGACTGCCTGCTCGGCGAAAAATTATTCGGGTTCAAACGCATACCGGCAATGCGGTTTTCCGGTTGACCCAATTCTTCTACTGTAGGGTATGAATTGCGTTCGCTCAATAACATCCATTCTGCCTTACTGTTAACGCGCACACCCGGTGTAGGTTTTGCCAGTAAGAGGTCGGCGATGTCTTTTGGTGGGGTTTGGTAACTTACTGCATCCTGCGCGCTAATAACGCCGCAGGCAAAGAACAGTAAGACCAGGATTGCCACGTGTTTTGTTGTTCTCATGAGGGTTGGGTTGTTTTATTGATAAACTCTTACATAATCGATTTCCATCCGTTGCGGCCAGATCTTTTCATCCACACCTTTTTGTCCGCCCCAATCACCACCCACTGCCATGTTGAGCAGGAGATAGGCAGGCGTATCAAACGGCCAGGCAGTGCGATCGGTATGTTCATTTGCAAAACTGAAATAGGGTTTGTTATCTATCAGTATCGTGATCTTTTCTGCATCCCAATCTAATGAGTACACATGAAAGGAGTCACTTACATCGGGAACACTGATGGTGGCTGTTTTTTGTGTTCCAATCGAGTGATAATATTTTTTGCAATGTACCGATGCGTGCACTACTCCATGGTTGTAGCCAACATGCTCCATGATATCAATCTCACCATCATCCGGCCATTGTAAAGGTGTATGTGAACCCAGCATCCAGATAGCGGGCCAGGTGCCGGTACCTTTGGGTAGTTTTGCGCGAACGTCAATTCTTCCATAGGTCCAGTCGCCTTTCCCTTTGGTAACCAACCGCGCAGAGGAATATTCGTTTTTGCCTGTTTTTTCTTTCCTGGCTTCAATGATAAGATGGCCATTCTCAACCCTTGCATTACCGCTTTCTTTGTAAGTATAATTTTGTAATTCGTGGTTTCCCCAGCCATGACCGCCTGTATCGTAACTCCATTTCGCAGGATCGGGAAGCCCCTTATAATTAAATTCATCGCTCCAGACCAGTTTCCTGGCAGTTTGTCCGGTTACCGGCAAAACGCAGGCAGGGATTGCCATGCAGCCAATGATGAGCCTAAAAACCAATTTCATACCAGCCAGTTTTGAGATTAGCAATATACTTATAAAAGGGTCTTTCGGCGGGGCATATCGGTAAACTGTGAAAAAAATTTGCCTGTAAAAGGAGATGGCTTTACTTTTGTGTTTCAAATGAAAGCATTCGCCCATACACACCACCATCATTTCTTACCCAACGGGTAGGCTATTGGTGTTTTGTGCTGGTCACTATAAAACATTAAAAGGCTTACCGGATTCGGTAGGCTTTTTTTTTGCCCTTAAACAAGATGATTATGACAGAGACAAATAATAAACTGAAGTTAGCGATCCAGAAAAGCGGTCGCCTGCATGATGATTCTATCCGCCTGTTGAAAGAATGCGGCATCGATATCAGCAATGGTGTAAATAAGCTGAAAGCGGAAGCAAGTAATTTTCCTATTGAAGTGTATTTTCTGAGAGATGATGATATTCCCCAGTATGTAGAAGATGCTGTTGCGGATATTGGTTTTGTTGGAGAGAATGTGGTGTATGAAAAGAAAAAGAAGCTGGATGTAGTTGAAAAGCTGGGTTTCGGGAAATGCCGTCTCAGCCTGGCTGTAAGAAGAAATGAAGAATACCCCGGTGTTCAGTTCCTGGAAGGAAAAAGGATCGCTACCAGTTATCCTGTGATCTTAGGTGATTTTCTGAAAGAGAAAGGGGTTACTGCAGAGATACACGAGATCAGCGGGAGCGTTGAAATAGCACCCGGTATCGGGTTGGCCGATGCCATCTGTGATCTTGTGAGCAGCGGTTCCACTTTATTTATGAACGGACTGGTTGAAACAGAAACTATTCTTCAGTCGCAGGCCGTACTGATCAAAAACAAAGACCTGGGGGCGGAGAAAAAGCAATTGCTCAACAGGTTATTATTCAGGATCCAATCAGTAAAAAAAGCGCGTAATAATAAATATATCCTGTTGAATGCACCGAATGATAAATTAGCAGAGATCATTGGTTTATTGCCGGGTATGAAAAGCCCCACTGTATTGCCGCTTGCCGAAGAAGGCTGGAGCAGTGTACATAGTGTGCTGAATGAAAATGATTTCTGGGATATTATTGAACAGTTGAAAGCAGCGGGTGCGCAGGGGATTTTAGTAGTGCCGATAGAGAAGATGATTGTTTAATTAGTGATAAGGGATAAGGGGTAAGTTAGGGTGGGATAAAAAACTAAAAAAATGAAACAGGTAAATTTTCCTTTGCCGAATGAATGGAGTGAATTGCTTCGCAGGCCATCCTTCGATAACAGTGCTTTGCAGGAAACTGTGAAGAACGTTCTGCATACTGTGAAGAATGAGGGGGATAAGGCTGTGAAAAAATTTACGAAACAATTTGATGGAGTTGATTCAGAAGATTTCCAGGTAACACAAATGCAGATAGACGAAGCTGTTGCCATGGTTCCTGCAGCTCTTAAGAAGGCGATTCAACAGGCAGCAGATAATATTCGTGTATTTCATGAAACGCAGGTGTCGGCAGTGGAAATAATTGAAACGATGCCAGGTGTTAAATGCTGGCGCAAGAGTATTGGTATTGAAAAAGTGGGGTTATATATTCCGGGTGGAACGGCTCCTTTGTTCTCTACGATTTTAATGTTGGGGATACCGGCTTCTATTGCAGGTTGTAAAGAAATTATTTTGTGTTCACCTCCAGGTAAAAATGGCAAACTTGATCCGGCTATTTTATTTGCGGCACAACTGGTAGGCATTACAAAGATCTTTACAATTGGTGGCGTGCAGGCCATTGCTGCCATGGCTTATGGAACGGAAACAGTGCCACAGGTATATAAAATATTTGGTCCCGGTAATCAGTATGTAACGTGTGCCAAACAACTTGTGCAGCAGGAAGGTATTGCGATCGATATGCCAGCTGGCCCAAGCGAAGTATGTGTACTGGCCGATGCATCTGCCAATGCAGCTTTTGTTGCGGCAGATCTATTAAGCCAGGCCGAACATGGTGCCGACAGCCAGGTATTGCTGGTAACAACCGAACTGTCTTTTATTGGTGACGTGCAGGCTGCTTTACAAACACAACTGGCATTGCTTCCACGAAAAGACCTTGCCACAAAGGCATTAGACAATAGCACAGCTATCGTAGTAAAAAATATGGATGAGGCGATAGAGCTGGTAAACGAATATGCTGCTGAGCATCTCATCATCGCCTGTAATAACGATGAAGCTATCGCAACACGTATTATCAATGCAGGTTCCATTTTTCTGGGAAACTATTCACCAGAAAGCGCAGGTGATTATGCGAGTGGTACTAATCATACACTGCCCACCAATGGGTTTGCCAAAGCGTATAGTGGTGTGAGTGTGGATAGTTTTGTAAAAAAGATCACATATCAAAAATTGACAAAAGAAGGATTAGATAATATTGGAAATACAGTAATGCTAATGGCAGAAGCCGAAGGCTTACAAGCACATTCTAATGCCGTAGGCATAAGAATTAAATAAATCCCCTCCGAGGAGGGGATGTGATTAGCGGTCTGCTTATTTTTAAATTAAGTATCATTTTTTATACCATGTTTCAATTAGAATCACTCATCCGCGAAAACATCAAAAAGCTAACTCCCTATTCATCCGCGCGCGATGAATTCAGCGGGGAAGCAAAAGTTTTCCTGGATGCCAATGAAAACAGTCTCGGGTCGCCACTTACTAAATGGTATAACCGGTACCCGGATCCGCACCAGCGGGCCATCAAAGAAAAACTGAGCTTTGTAAAAAGCATTGCAGCTGAACATATTTTTTTGGGTAACGGGAGCGATGAATGTATCGACCTGCTGTTCCGTTGTTTCTGCGAGCCGGGTAAGGATAATGTAATTATCTGCCCACCCACCTATGGAATGTATGAGGTGAGTGCCAATATCAATGCTGTGGAACTAAGAAGGGCTCCTTTGCTCGAAGATTTTCAACTGGATCTTGTGCATCTCGAAAACCTTGTGGATGCTAATACTAAACTGATCTGGCTATGCTCTCCCAATAACCCCACCGGTAATGCTTTGAACCGTTCCGATATCGAAATGGTGCTGAATAATTTTAATGGCATCGTTGTGATCGATGAGGCCTATATTAATTTCTCGCGGCAGCGCTCTTTTGTGCAGGAGCTAGGCGATTATCCTAACCTGGTTGTGCTTCAGACCTTCAGTAAAGCATGGGGACTCGCAGGCTTGCGCCTCGGGATGGCATTCGCTTCACCGGCTATTATTGAGGTACTGAATAAAGTAAAGCCACCGTATAACATCAACCAGGCTACACAGGAACTGGCTTTGAAAGCGCTGGAGGAAATAGGACAGGTAAATGATATGATCCGCCTGCTGGTGGATATGCGTGGGGCACTGGCAGAAGTGTTTGCCTCCATGCCAACCGTTGAAAAGGTATATCCTTCGGATGCCAACTTTATCCTGGTTAAGATCAAAGAAGCCAGGAAAATATATGAATTCCTGCTCACCAAAGGGATCGTTCTGCGCGACAGGAGCAATGTGAAACTGTGCGAAGATTGCCTGCGGATCACTGTAGGTACCGAAAAAGAGAATACGATCTTAGTGGATGCTATGCAGGACTGGTACGCTTCCAAAACAAACTGACCCATTTTGTGTTTTCATTTGTAATTTCAGACCTAAAATATCACCTACATGAAAAAGTTCTTCCAATGTTTATCAGTGGTACTGGTTGTAACAGGGATCTCATCCCTGAGTGCCTGTGCTTCCGATTCATTACACCTGGTGAAGGTTGCCGGTGTTACTGCTGATGCAGACAATGCCGGGCTGAAACTGGCTGCCGGTTTTGGCGCGCTGAAAGTTGCGGATGGTTTGGGCAAGGCACGCCATATTGCAGTGACTGCACAGGGCGATGTATATGTAAAAATGAATGGCAGAGTAGCGGAAGGCAAAGGAATTCTGCGACTTCGCGATACAAATGGAGATGGGAAAGTGGATGAAACAACCAGCTTTGGTAATTATAACGGAACGGGTATCGTTATCAAAAACGGCTATCTGTATGCTTCTTCCGATGAACAGGTTTTCAGGTATAAGCTGAATGATAAAGGTGAAGTAACAGGTGCTCAGGAACTGATCGTTACCGGATTACTGAACAAACATCACCATGAATCAAAATCTATTGCACTAGATAACGATGGTAATATTTATGTGAACGTAGGTGCCTTCTCCAATTCATGCCAGGAAAAACCAGGAACCCCCAATGGTAAAGGAATGATGCCCTGCAGGATCCTGGATTCGGCAGGTGCGGTATATCAATTCAAAGCAGATAAATTGAACCAGACATATGGTGATGGCGTAAAATTCACTTCTGGATTGCGCAATGTGGTAGGACTAGACTGGAACAACCAGACAAATCAGTTGTTCGTTATGCAGCACGGTCGTGACGATCTGCATGTATTGTTCCCGGATCTGTTTACAGAAAAGGATAATGCTGAAAAACCTGCTGAATGTATGTTTGCTTTAAAGAAGGGTGACAATGCAGGATGGCCCTATATTTATTACGATCCGGCTGCCAAGAAAAAAATGGTATCTCCTGAATACGGGGGTGATGGTAAAACAGAAGGAAGCAAAGAATACATAGATCCGGTAATCGCTTTTCCTGCGCATATGGCACCGAATGCATTGCTGTTCTATACCGGAAATATGTTCCCGGCAAAATATAAGAATGGTGCATTCATTGCATTCCATGGATCATGGAACCGCGCACCATTGCCACAGGAAGGTTATTATGTGGTGTTCGTGCCATTTGAAAACGGGAAACCAACAGGTAAGTGGGAAGTTTTTGCAGACGGGTTTTCAGAAACAGAAGGACGTACACCCAGAAACGCAGCGCATCGCCCTACCGGGCTTGCACAAGGAGCTGATGGGTCACTGTATGTTTCAGACGATCAGAAAGGAACTATCTACAGAATTATTTATAACGCCAAATAATGGGAATGATAAAAGGAATACTGACCGTTTTTTTCGCAACAATTGTTACACTGGGTTTTGCACAGAAGCCCGCAGGAACAGTAAATGTTAAAAGCTCGATCGAAGCGGGTAAGCTGGTTTATATGCAGCGTTGTTTAACCTGCCACCAGAAAGATGGTGGCGGTGTCCCGCACCTGAACGCCCCGTTGGATGGTGCCACCGCTATTGTTGCGGCCGACAAGCAGAAACTGATCAGGATTGTTTTGAAAGGAATGTTTGACCGGGTTGAGATCGATGGCGAATATTATAATAACAATATGCCGGCACACAGCGATCTGAAAGACCAGCAGATAGCAGATGTGTTAACCTATATCAGGAATAACTGGACCAACAAAGCATCAGCCGTCACCGTAGCGGAAGTAAAAGCAGTACGCGCCAAAGCAAAATAAAGATGAAACGTATATTATTTATAGACAGGGATGGTGTTGTATTGCAGGAGCCAGGTGATTTCCAGGTGGACAGTGTGGACAAAACTTCTTTTGTTCCCGGTGTGATCAAAGCTTTATCGGCTATCGCTGCTGAATTTGATTTTTATAAAGTAATGGTCACCAACCAGGACGGGCTGGGTACTGACAGTTATCCCGAAGCAACTTTTCATCCTTATCACAATCTCATGCTGCGTGTGCTGGAAGGGGAAGGATTTGTTTTTGATGAAATGTGTATCGACAAAACTTTTGCCGCGGATAATCAACCTACCCGTAAACCCGGAACCGGTCTTGTAAGTCATTTAATGAACAATGCGGAATATGATATCGCCAACTCATTTGTGATAGGTGACCGCTGGAGTGATATTGAACTGGCGAAGAATCTGGGTTGTAAAGCGATCTATCTTAAATCCCCAGTGCAATCACTGCAATTGACGGATGAGCAGGATGCGCGTCTTCGTGATACGATCATACTGGAAGCAGCTAACTGGGCAGACATTTATTCGTTCCTGAAACTGGGTCTGCGGAAAGTGGTACATGAACGCAACACCAATGAAACAAAGATCCATGTTGAGTTGAATCTTGATGGAAATGGGAAAGCTTCCATCTCCACCGGTCTTGGTTTTTTTGATCATATGCTTGAGCAAATAGCCCGGCATGGCAAAATGGATCTCACCATCCAAACAAATGGAGATCTGCATATTGACGAACACCATACAATAGAAGACACAGGTATTGCCCTGGGAGAGGCTTTCTCGCTGGCGCTTACCGATAAAAGAGGTATGGAGCGTTATGGCTTTGCGCTACCCATGGATGAGGCGGAAGCCAAAGTGCTGATCGATTTTGGCGGTCGCAACTGGATCGTATGGAACGCAGAATTTAACAGGGAGAAAATAGGCGAGATGCCAACAGAAATGTTTTTCCACTTTTTTAAATCATTCAGTGATGCTGCAAAATGCAACCTCAATATTGAATGTAAAGGAGAGAACGAGCACCACAAAATCGAAGCGATCTTTAAGGCGTTTGCAAAGGCAGTAAGGATGGCGGTTAAAAGAGATCCTTTGAGTAATTATTTGCCTTCGACTAAGGGGGTTCTTTAGTTATTTTACCCTCGTCCAAAGCTCTGTTCTCCCTAAAAGAGAGATACCTATATATCCCCGCATACTTAACGTATTCCCATCTTTTAATTTGAGATAACACTTATAATCTTTCCCGTTCTGAGGGTCATAGATACGACCGCCGTTCCATTCGCCGTCATCGTATACAAAATTCCGAAGGATCTGTAATCCCAGTAAGGGTTTTGACTGGAGAGACTTATCGGGGTTGTTGATGTCAAGTTTAGGTGTTCCTGTCTTTGGCCAGTTGGGTACTTTGAGCCACACCAGTTTCCCATGGTATTTATTGCCCTCTTTATAGATCTGTAAATGAGCCTGACCGCTGGCATCTATCCAGATACCGACAATATCATCCGGACCGGTCTTTGCAGAAACGATCATTGTCATACATAACCATGCACCAACGAGTGCGAGAATTCTTTTCATAGGAAATATTACTGTTTCTTTTGGATTTCTTTATCAGTTTGAATATCCGAAAAGATTCCCAACTATCAAGCATCAATGTGTATTATTAACATAAATAAAACCATCTTTCATCACCAGTACAGTTTTCCTGATATCCGAAATGGCATTGGAAGGGTTTCCTTCAACAGCGATGAGATCAGCAAATAAACCCTTTTGTATCCTGCCAATTGTTTTGTTATAACCAAACACATCAGCGTTTACAGAAGTGGCACTTCTTAATACATCAATAGGTTTCATGCCGTAAGCCACCATCGCTTCCATTTCGCGGGCATTATCGCCATGTGCGTATACGCCCACATCGCCACCAAAACAAATGGTCACCCCTTTTTGCATGGCCAATGTGAACATCCTTTTCTTGTTGGTGATTTTTTTGGGTTCCGGTACACTTCCTTTTTTCCATCCATCATATTCACTGGTGGCTTCGGAGGCACTGAGGGTGGGACAAAGCGCCACCTTATATTTTACCATCATGTCCATTGTTTCAGCCGTTGCATAATCGCCATGTTCAATAGTGGAGATCCCCGCCAGTACGGCCCTGCGGATACCTTCATCACTGGCAGCGTGCGCCACAACCTTGCGACCACTGCTGCCTGCTACCGCTACAATGGTTTTTAGTTCTTCGAGTGTGAAAGTTGGTTGTGGGATGGTTATATCAAGTCCCCAACGATAATCCGCGTAAACTTTTATTAGATCGGCACCATTTCCTATTTGCGTGCGGGTTTCTTTGATGAGTGCATCCATGCCATCTGCTTCGGCTGCGCCCTTGACTAACTGGTTGCCAAGGTTTTTTGTTTTTGGGGCATAACTGCCGGTGGCTACAATGGCGCGGGTGGCAATGATCATTCTCGGTCCCGGCACAATGCCTTTTTCAATGGCTTTCTTTAGCCCCACATCATTATATCCGGCACCTTCTGTTCCCAGGTCCCTCACAGTGGTAAAACCTGCGAACAATGTTTTTTGCGCATGCACCACGGCTCTTGCATTGCGTTCACCTTCCTGCTCATTCAACACCTGCTCATCCCATTTGGTTTCATTATACGGATGCAGGAAAAGGTGGGAGTGGCCCTCTATTAAACCGGGTAAGAGCGTAGTTCCCTTCAACTCAATTGTTTGATAAACTGAACCGGGTTGCAAAGTATTGAGTTCACCTGCGGCGAGTATCTTATTGCCCTGCACCAAGACACCCCAGCCTGTATGCAGGTTCTCGCCATCAAATACCCTGTCTGGTTTTAGCAGCAGGATCGTATCTGTTTTTTGGGCAGTAACTGCGTTACAAAAGGCCAGGTAAATGACCAGTAATAAGGTGATTGTTCTCATAACAAAAGGTTGTAGTGAAGTTAGGATAAGAAGCCCCCGCATAAAAAAAATTTGTTTATGAAAGGATTCTCATGCATTTTTGTAGAGCAATGAAACAAATAACAAACAAATATTGGTGGTGGCATACAAACTCCGTTCGGGGATTGTAATGGCATAGCCAGTACTTTTTGAATGATATTCAAAGCCCCGACATGATTGTCGGGGCTTTTTGTTTGACCCCCTGCCCCCTTAAAGGAAGGGTATTAAAGAAAGATAGTTATGAAGAAAATAGAATTGAATACGGAATGTAAAAAGATGCTGGCGGATGTATTTACACCGGTGGGTATTTATTTACGTTTACGCGATCGCTTCAGGGATACGGTACTGCTGGAAAGCACGGATCATCATGCAGCAGAGAACAGTTATTCATTTATCTGTATCAATGCGATTGCGGGTATCGAGATCAGTTCCACAAAAAGTATAGAATTTAAGTTGCCGGGTGAAGAGCCTGAAACGGTAAGTATTCAACATGCGAATACAGTTCCGGGGCAGCTTTGGGATTTTATGCAAAGGTTCGATGTGAAAACGCCGGCCATTAAAGAAGGAAAGTTTGCACAAGGGTTATTTGGTTATACAACATTTGATGCGGTGCAATTCTTCGATACCATTTCCTTTTCCACAAAAGAAAATGTGGAACCAGCTATTCCTTTAATGCGTTATCGTCTTTACCAATACGTTATTGCGTTTAATCATTTTAAAGACGAACTGGTTCTTTGTGAAAATGTCATCCCGGGAATACCCAGTGATATTGCTGCCGTTGAATCGCTGATCAGGAGTAAAGATGTTCCGGTTTTTCCTTTCAGTGCTGTTGGCGAAGAAACTTCCAACATGAGCAACGAAGATTATATCGTAATGGTTCAGAAAGGCATTCAGCGTTGTTTACGGGGCGATGTTTTCCAGATAGTGCTCAGCAGGCGTTTCCAGCAGGGGTTCACTGGCGATGAGTTCAATGTGTACCGTGCCTTACGGAGTGTAAATCCATCCCCTTATCTTTTCTTTTTTGATTACGGCGATTATAAACTGATGGGTTCCTCGCCAGAGGCGCAACTGATTATTAAGAATGGAAAAGCGATCGTTCACCCGATTGCAGGTACTTTCAAAAGAAGTGGTGATGATGAAACGGATCAACTGATGGCAGAAAAATTACTGGCGGATGCAAAAGAGAATGCAGAGCATGTGATGCTGGTGGATCTTGCCCGTAACGATCTCAGCAGGGCCTGCGATAATGTGGAGGTAACACACTACAGGCAGGTGCAGTATTATAGTCACGTGATACACCTGGTAAGCGAGGTAACCGGTAAAGTAAGATCTGGGCAAAACCCATTTGAGCTGGTAGCCAAAACATTTCCGGCGGGCACGCTCAGTGGCGCACCTAAGTTCAAAGCCATGGAGATTATTCATGATTATGAACCCACAGAGCGTAGCTACTATGGAGGTTGTATTGGTTTTATGGGCTTTGATGGCTCGTGTAACCAGGCGATCATGATACGTACTTTTTTAAGTAAGAACAATACACTCAATTACCAGGCGGGCGCAGGCGTTGTGGCAGCAAGCATTCCGGAAAGTGAATTGCAGGAAGTAAATAATAAGCTGAATGCTTTAAAGACAGCCATCGAAATTGCGAACACATTAGTTTAATGTTAATTGACCAAAGAAAGCAAGATGAAGATTTTAGTTTTTGATAATTACGATTCCTTTACCTACAACCTGGTTCACCTGGTAGAAAAGATCACGCATGGTAAAGTAGCTGTTTACCGGAACGATGAATTGCCCATGGAAAAGGTAAAGGAGTATGATAAGATCATTCTTTCTCCCGGTCCCGGTGTTCCGTCTGAAGCCGGTATGCTGTTACCATTGATCAAAGAGTATGCAGCCAGTAAATCCATACTGGGTGTGTGTTTGGGGCACCAGGCGATAGGAGAGGCGTTTGGGGGTACGTTGGTGAATCTGTCTACGGTGTATCATGGGGTGGCCACTAAGATCGCTTTAGACCATGGTCCATGGTCAATGGTCCATGGGCGGAAGAACAACCTTTTCGCAGACCTCGGCAACGAGATCGAGGTAGGTCGCTACCATAGCTGGGTGATCAGTGATGAAAATTTTCCATCCGAACTAGAGATCACAGCACGGGATGCTAACAATTATATTATGGCGCTGCAACATAAAAATTATGATGTGCAGGGAGTGCAGTTTCATCCGGAGAGTGTGTTAACGCCTTCGGGAGAAAAAATCATCACTAACTGGATCGCTCTTTAAACAAAGGAAATGAAGAAAATATTACAATACTTATTCGAACACAAGACCCTCTCACGCGAAAAGGCAAAAGAAATTCTTGTAGACATATCACAAGGGAAATACAATGAAAGCGAAATGACCGCATTCATTACCGTATTCCTGATGCGTAGTATCACCATTGCTGAACTACAGGGATTCAGGGATGCATTGCTGGAACTATCTGTGAAAGTTGATCTCGGCAGCGATTCATTAATGGATATCGTAGGTACCGGGGGAGATGGAAAAGATACATTCAATATCTCAACGCTTTCCTGCTTTATCGTGGCAGGTGCGGGACAGAAGATTGCGAAGCATGGCAATTATGGGGCATCCTCCATCAGCGGTTCTTCCAATGTGATGGAGCAACTGGGATATACTTTTAAAGTAGATAGCCCTTCATTAAAGAAAGAGCTGGATGGTGCCGGAATTTGTTTTTTGCATGCGCCCTTATTTCATCCGGCATTAAAGATTGTAGGACCTATCCGCAGGAATCTTGGTGTGCGAACATTCTTCAATATGCTGGGCCCTATGGTAAACCCTGCTTCACCAGCTTATCAGTTAGTAGGCGTGTATAATTTAGAAATGGCCAGGATCTATAATTATCTCTTGCAGGAAACAGGCAACGCATTCACCATCATTCATAGTCTGGATGGGTATGATGAGATCTCTTTGACCAATGATACAAAAGTGATTACCAATAACGGCGAAAAAGTAATGACACCCCGCCAGTTAGGAAAACGAATGGTCATGGCAGAAGATATACATGGCGGCGATACCGTTGAGGAAGCTGCTGCCATATTTACAAAGATCATTAAAGGAGAAGGAAGCTGGTCGCAAAATGCAGTGGTACTCGCCAATGCAGCCATGGCCCTGTATTGTACCGGCAAGTATCCTGTATATGATGATGCCTATAGCGCAGCAGTTGAAAGCCTCGAAAGTGGGAAAGCTTACCGCTCATTACAAACCCTCATAAGCCTGCAGTAACATGAATATACTGGATACCATCATCGCACAGAAAAGAATAGAGGTTGCCGAACGAAAACAACAAAGATCGATCGCGGACCTTGAGAAGATGCCATTCTTTGGTGGAGAAACATTGTCACTCAAACAGTTTCTGCTGGATGAAAGCAAGACAGGTATTATTGCGGAATTTAAGCGGAAGTCGCCCAGCAAAGGGGTGATCAATGCAAATGCCGACCTGCTACAAGTAACGGGTTCCTATGCGACAAATGGCGCCTCCGGAATTTCTGTGCTGACGGATGAAGCTTTCTTTGGCGGCAAAATGGATGATCTGCTGGAAGCAACTGTGAATGAGGTGCCACTACTCAGAAAAGACTTTATGATCGATGAATACCAGTTGGTAGAGGCGAAAGCACATGGAGCAGCAGTTATTTTATTAATAGCCGCCTGTTTAACACCGGCAGCGGTAAAGAGGATGGCAGCAACGGCAACTAATCTGGGGTTAGAAGTGTTACTGGAAATACACAATGATGAGGAACTGGCACATATCTGCGATGAAGTAACGCTGGTGGGTGTTAATAACCGCAACCTGAAGACATTTGACGTAAGTATTGAAACATCGCTTGGGCTTATTAACAAGATACCCAACAGCAAGCCTGCTATTGCGGAAAGCGGGATAAGTGATGTAGATACTATTGTAACTTTACACGATGCCGGTTTCAGGGGTTTCCTGATTGGGGAGAATTTTATGAAAAAGGCAGATCCTACGGTTGCTTTTGCCCATTTTGTTCATGATCTCCGTTCAGCTTTTAAAAAGAGGGGGGCGAATAATTAAAATAATGGAAGAGCAAATAATAACACCTTCTGGATACAGGGGCCTGCGGGTAAAGGTCTGCGGGATGACGAGTACCGAACAGGTTATGCAGCTTGATGAAATGGGTGTTGAATTTGCGGGATTTATTTTTTATGCCAATTCACCACGGAATGTTTACCGGTATATGGCGCCCGCTGAAATAAAAAAGATACGGGGTAAAGGGATCAATAAAGTAGGCGTTTTTGTAAATGCGCCTGTTGAAGAAGTATTAAAGACAGTAGATGCCTGCGGACTATACCTTGTTCAGTTACATGGCGATGAAACGCCGAAGTATTGTGAGAAGATCGCTGATTATGTAACCGTAGTAAAAGCATTCCGCCTGCGCGAAGATGATAATGTTTTGTGGAAAGTAAAAGACTACCGGGATATCGCGGATATGTTTCTTTTTGATACAGAAGGTGCGGGGTATGGTGGCACAGGAAAAAAATTCAACTGGAGTGTACTCAAAGGATTAAATATTAAGAAACCTTTTTTCCTTAGCGGCGGCATTTCGCCGGAGGATACGGAACTCCTAAAAGAATTTGCTATGGATCCGGTATCGAAGGATCTTTTTTCAATCGATATCAACAGTAAGTTTGAAACATCACCCGGAATAAAAAATATGGAGAAGATCCGTGAGTTCCTCCATTCTATTAAACAATTATAATGATGGCAACAGAAAATTATAGTCAGCCCGATGCACAGGGATACTACGGCAAGTTCGGCGGCGCTTATATACCCGAGATGCTGCAGCGGAACGTAGAAGAGCTGAAGGCAAGATATATTGATATCATGTATGAACCTTCTTTCCAGCAAGAGTTTCAATTGCTGCTCAAAGATTATGTGGGCAGACCTACTCCTTTATTTCTGGCTGAAAGGTTAAGCAAAGAGTTCAATACATCCATCTACCTGAAGCGTGAGGATCTCTGTCACACAGGTGCACACAAGATCAATAATACTATCGGTCAGATCCTGCTTGCCCGTAAACTTGGCAAGACGCGCATCATTGCTGAAACAGGGGCAGGGCAACATGGTGTGGCCACTGCAACAGTATGCGCTTTGAAAGGCATGGAATGCATTGTATACATGGGCGAAAAAGATATTGAGCGGCAGGCACCCAATGTGGCCCGTATGAAAATGCTGGGAGCAAAAGTGATACCTGCAGTAAGCGGCAGTAAAACATTGAAAGACGCTACCAATGAAGCCATCCGCGACTGGATCAATAACCCGGTTGATACCCATTATATTATTGGAAGTGTGGTGGGACCGCATCCTTATCCTGATATGGTAGCACGTTTCCAGAGTGTGATCAGTGAAGAGATGCGCTGGCAGTTAAAAGAAAAAACAGGCAGCGAATTACCAACCCATGTGATCGCTTGTGTTGGTGGCGGGAGCAATGCAGCCGGTGCCTTCTACCATTTTTTAAACGAACCCAATGTGCAGCTGGTAGCCGTTGAAGCAGCAGGGCATGGAATTGAAAGCGGTATGAGTGCTGCAACCACACAGCTCGGTAAGCCAGGTATACTACATGGAAGTAAGAGCCTTGTCATGCAGACCGAAGATGGACAGGTTGTAGAGCCACACAGCATTTCAGCAGGACTTGATTATCCGGGTGTGGGCCCTCTGCATGCGAATCTTTTTGACAGCGGCCGCGGTACTTTTTTAAGCGCAACTGATGAGGAAGCCTTACAAGCTGCTTTTCACATTAGTAAAACAGAAGGTATTATTCCTGCACTTGAAACGGCACATGCATTTGCAGTACTGGGAAAAATGAATTTGAAAACAACCGATAAAGTGGTGGTTTGTTTAAGCGGGAGAGGTGACAAGGATCTGGCAACGTACATGAAAGAAATGTCGCTATAAATAAAATATAATGAGCAGAATAGAAGAATTATTTAAGCGCAAATCAGAACGCGTGTTGAACGTATACTGTACAGCAGGCTATCCACAATTAGATAGCACAATGCAGGTCATCAAAGCACTTCAGCAAAACGGTGCAGATCTGATTGAGCTGGGGATGCCTTACAGTGATCCGCTTGCTGATGGACCCGTTATCCAGGCGAGCAGTTCAGTAGCACTGGCCAATGGAATGACGATCGCCACACTTTTTGAGCAATTAAAAAACCTACGGAATTCAATTGACGATGGCGGCGTGGGAAATGATCTGCCTATTATCTTAATGGGATATATGAACCCGGTATTGCAATATGGTTTTGAAAAATTCTGTTCCGATGCGGCATCATTGGGAATTGATGGGTTGATATTACCTGATCTTCCGCAGTATGAATTTGAAACGGAGTATGGAATGCTGATAAAAAAGCATGGACTCGATTTTATTTTTCTTGTCACGCCGGAAACACCGCATGAACGTATTAAGCAGTTAGATGATTTAAGCAGCGGATTTTTATATGCGGTTAGTTCATCTGCCACAACCGGTAGTGATAAAGACTTTACGGCTGTTGAGAAATATTTGCATCGGCTACAGTCATTGAAGCTTACGAACCCGATACTTGTCGGTTTTGGCATAAAGGACAAAGAAACATTTGAATCCGCCTGTAAATATGCCAGCGGGGCGATTATCGGAACAGCCTTTATTCAATCGCTGGAAGGCAGTACTGATATCCCGGCAACTGTTGAATCATTTATAAAAACTATTCGATGAAAAGATTAAGTATATGAAACTCGTAATCGTTAAATATAATGCAGGAAATATTCAATCAGTGCTTTATGCACTCGAAAGGATCGGGATGGAAGCAACAGTAACAGATGATCATGAAGACATCCGTTCAGCAGATAAAGTTATTTTTCCGGGTGTTGGGGAAGCCAGTACGGCTATGAATTATTTAAAAGAACGAGGGCTCGATACGCTTTTGAAAGAGTTGAAGCAACCCGTATTGGGTATATGTTTAGGAATGCAACTGATGTGTAATCACAGTGAGGAGAACGATACGCCGTGCCTCGGTATTTTTGAAGAAAAGGTAAAGCATTTTCAATCTGTTGACACTGCCATCAAGATACCGCAGATAGGGTGGAACAATATTTACGATCTGCAAACCCCGCTATTCAAAGATGTTACGGAAAAAAGCTACTGCTATTTTGTGCATGGGTATTATGCGGCATTAGGTGAACACACGATTGCAAAAACAGATTATACAGAACCCTATAGTTCGGCATTGCAGAAAGATAATTTTTACGGGGTACAGTTTCATCCGGAGAAGAGCGCAGCAGTGGGAGAGCAAATTTTGAAAAATTTTATCACCCTTTAAAAAAGTGAAAATTAACCCAGCCTCGTGCTTCAGCACAGGGGCAAGTTTTTTATCTAACAATTTTTTTTAATGGAAATAATACCCGCAATAGATATCATCGATGGAAAATGTGTCCGTCTCACGCAGGGAGATTATGCGCAAAAGACCATCTATAACGAAGATCCACTGGAAGTGGCCAAAACATTTGAGGCTGTTGGCTTGAAAAGATTACACCTGGTAGATCTCGATGGTGCTAAAGCGGGTGTGGTACAAAACTGGAAAGTATTGGAAAGTATCGCATCAAATACCTCTATGATCATTGATTTCGGAGGTGGTATTAAGAAAGAGGAAGACCTGAAAGTTGTTTTTGATTCCGGGGCAGCATTGGCAACCATCGGCAGCCTCGCTGTTAAAAATGAAATATTGTTTGTGGAATGGCTCAATAAATTCGGAGCTGATAAATTTTTATTAGGGGCAGATGTAAAAGACGAAAAGATAGCAGTGGGGGGCTGGCTGGAAACAACGGATATTGACATCTATGATTTTATTGCAAAGTATGTTGCGCATGGAATCCAGCAGGTCTTTTGTACGGATGTAAGTAAAGATGGAAAACTGGAAGGACCATCAATCAAATTGTATCAAAATATTATTAAAAAATTCCCAGCCTTACATTTTATAGCCAGTGGTGGTGTAAGTGGAATGGAAGACCTGAAAGAATTAAAGTCGATCGGATGCGCAGGAGTTATTGTGGGCAAAGCAATCTATGAAAACAGGATTGCGATCCACGAATTAACAACAATTTAAAACAGATGCTGACAAAAAGGATCATACCGTGTCTTGATATTAAAGATGGAAGAACTGTCAAAGGTGTAAATTTTGAAAACATCCGCGATGCCGGTGATCCCGTTGAACTAGGTGCATTGTATGCACAACAGGGTGCGGATGAACTCGTATTTCTTGACATAACAGCCACTGTTGAAAAACGCAAAACGTTGAGCGATCTTGTTAACCGGATCTCTCACCATATCAATATCCCATTCACAGTAGGCGGTGGTATCAGCAGTGTTGAAGATGTAAGTGTACTCTTACAAAACGGCGCCGATAAAATATCTGTGAATACGGCTGCTTTTAAAGACAAGCCACTCATCAATAGCCTCGCCAAAGAATTCGGGAGCCAGTGCGTGGTTCTGGCCATCGATACCAAACAGGAAGCCGATGGCGAATGGTATGTTTATCTCAATGGGGGAAGGGTTAAAACAGATACCCGCTGTATAGACTGGGCCAGACAGGCAGTAAGTGAAGGGGCCGGAGAGATCTTACTCACATCTATGAACCACGATGGAACCAAACAGGGTTTTGCATTGGATATTACCGGAACTTTGGCAGCAGCATTACCCGTACCGGTGATTGCATCCGGTGGTGGTGGCACAAAAGCGCATTTTGCAGATGTGTTTAATATTGCCAAAGCAGATGCTGCGCTTGCCGCCAGCATCTTTCATTTCAAAGAAATAGCGATACCCGACCTGAAAGGATGGTTACGCGAAAACGGTGTGGAAGTAAGGATCTGATCATTCAAACGTCAACAGAAAAAATATGCAGGTAGATTTTACAAAATATGCGGATGGATTGGTTCCTGTGATTGTACAGGATGCAGACTCACGTGCAGTACTCATGCTCGGTTTCATGAACGAGCAGGCGCTTGAAATAACACAGGCCATCGGCAGGGTTACTTTTTTTAGCCGGAGCAAACAGCGTTTATGGACTAAAGGGGAAGAAAGTGGTCATTTTCTTGAGCTCAGGAGTATTGCCGAAGACTGCGACCGCGACACATTGTTAATCAAGGCGCATCCATTGGGACCGGTTTGTCATACCGGTGCCGACACCTGCTGGAACGAGATCAATGAGGGTGATAATTTCCTGGTAGAGCTGGAATCGGTTATCCGCCAGCGTAAACAGGCCGATCCTTCGGGTTCCTATGTAGCCAGTCTTTTTGCCAAAGGGATCAACAAAATAGCCCAGAAAGTAGGCGAGGAGGCGGTAGAAATGGTGATAGAGGCTAAGGACGATAATGCCGAACTTTTTTTGAATGAATCTGCTGATCTGTTATTTCATTATTTACTTTTACTTAACGCCAAAGGCTATAAATTGCAGGACGTTATTGATATATTAAAAAAGAGACATTCAAAATAGTTACATGAAAAAAATACTTTTCCTCCTTTTTGTACCGCTTTTCAGCATGGCCCAGACCACCGGATTGGTGATCAAGGGAACGATGAGCGGGCTAAAAGACAGCACTACTGTATTCCTGGTGAGTCCTAACGATGGTGGGAAAACAATAGCATCTGCAGTGGCGAAGAATGGATCCTTTACACTAAAAACAAATGTGATTGATCCTGACCTGTTCCAGTTAGGTTTTACCGGTTACAGGGAAGGGCTAGAACTATTTTTGCAGAATGAAACCGTAACCATTACAGGTGATGCCAATAACCTGGGAGCGGCCCAGATACAAGGATCTTCCTTGCAAAAGGATTTCATGGAGTTCCGGGAGCAATTATATATACCCTATATAGATAAGTTGAAAAATATGGGTAATGCCATTGGCGCTGAAGCGGATACACATAAAAAAGATTCTTTGATGCGGTTATTTGCCATGTATAAACAACAGGCACTGTTAACCACCAATTTACTTATACAGAATAAGCCTAACTCACCAATTGCCAGTCTGATCTTATTCATTATGATGCCCGGCTTTGATGGAGGTCTTCCTGAATTGGAAGCTCGCTATGCACAGCTGAACCCTGCCGCTAAAAAGGGAATGTATGCAAGGGTGATTGAAAAAACGATCAATGATGCAAAAGCTACGCAGGCTGCGGCACAGATAGGGCAGGTAGGTACACAGGCTGTTAACTTTACACAGAAGGATGTGAATGATAAAGCGGTTTCCTTGTCTTCTTTTAAAGGGAAATATGTACTGGTTGATTTCTGGGCCAGTTGGTGCAGACCCTGCAGGGCAGAGAACCCGAATGTGGTAAACGCTTATAATCAATTCAAGAATAAGAATTTTACCGTATTGGGTGTTTCGCTGGACCAGGCAAAACCAAACTGGTTACAGGCCATCCAGGCAGATAATTTAACATGGACCCATGTAAGTGATCTTCAGTTCTGGAACAATTCAGTAGCACAGTTGTACCGTATCGGAAGTATCCCTGCGAATATGCTGATCGATCCAACGGGAAAGATCATTGCACGCGATCTGCGGGGTGAGGACCTTACGAGGAAATTAGCAGAGTTGCTGAAATAAGATTTTTTCTAAAATTTAATGCTTTTATACTTCTCTTGATCAAACCCTACTGCAATAACAGTATCGCCCTTCTCTATCACAGCTCTCTTGATCGAACTTGTATTTTCAACCAGTAATTTAATAGCTGCCTTTTCATTTGTAATAGATGCCTGAATGACCGGATCTAAATTTCTCCAGGTAGTTCCTTTGCGGTTCAGGATCGTTTCCCAACCTACCTGTTTACTCCATTCTTTCAGTTTTGCTGAAGTGATACCTTCCTTTTTATAATCGTGAAATTCAAAAGCAAGTTTATGCTCCTTTAGCCACGTGAGTGTTTTCTTGACAGTATCGCAATTGGGAATCCCATAAACTTTCAGCATAATCGCAAATAATTATTAAACAGACACCGGTAGTTTCTTTACCAGCCAGCTATCTTTTACAGGAACCATCCATTGGGTAAGCAGCGCCTCTTTGGTAGACACTAAATTGTTGAAGTAAGTAGTATCTGCATTTATAAATCCATTCTCCCATGCATAGATAAGCTGAGCAACAGGAACGGTTTGAATGGTATCCTTCACTACAAAAGCGAGATGCTGGCGGTTGAACATATCCACTTTACAAAGCTCCTCCACCTGTTTGATCATCCGTACAGAACTATCGGTACTGCAACCACTTACGCCCGCTGCTGTTTCATCTGCCATGATCACAATGAACTGACCAAAAAGCAGATTGGCATACCCTTTAACCGGTGTTCCATGCGTGTTCCATTGTGCGAGGAACTCATTCATCAGTTCCTGCATCTGCAAAGTTTCGCTGGCAACGAAAGCACGGTTACTTTGATAAATCCAAACGCGTGAAGCAGGGTTAAAATCTGAAGGGATGAGATGTTGATAGTCGAGATTCATCCTGCAAATTTAAACAAAAAAAGAGCTATTGTCCGTCATCTTCCAGTTCCACCACTTCATACGCACTCTCTCCATCTATTACAATAGGCTGGAACACAGTGTCATTGAATTGCAGGTAGGTAATATTGCCAATTTTCAATTCTGCACATCCTTCAGGAAGATCATATACTATGGCTCCGGCAGGTGCTTGTATTACCTCGTACCCATTGGCAGTTCGGTCATAAAAAGTACCCGCAAAATAATAGAAGGTGTCATCTCCTAAAGGCACGGTTGTGTAACCTTCAGGCAAGCTTCTGATGTATGCTCCTTCAGGTGCAGGAACTGCCCTGTATCCATTATTGTAGGGTTGATAGTAAACGCCCTGATCATAACGGTAATACTGGTCGTTCAAAGCAATACTGATCGCACCCAGGCTTAACGCCGCTGTAAAAAAGCCTACCGGGTGATAATAAGCGCCATATACACGCGGTCTGTAAGGATGGTACGCATAATTATAGTGCGTGTAGAATCTCCGGCCTCCATACACTACTGGTGGACGGCTATAAACCGGTCTGTTATATCCACGGTTGATGTTACCGGGTCTGTAACCTACAGGTCTTTGTATAGTATTAGGTCTGCCCGATGGATACCTGTTAATAACAACCTGGTTAGGGGGTCTTTGAATATTAGAGGGCCTGTTATTAAATCCGGGTCTGCTGTTTCCGGGATTCTGTGAATACACAGGCCTTTGTCCGTTATTAGGTCTGTTATCCGGTCTGCTTACATTGGCAGGCGGTACATTATTTACCGGCGGACGTTGCGGCTGTTGAACAACCGGCCTGTTCTGTGGTATGTTAACAGGTGAATTTGGCCTCATCCCCGGACGCTGCATATTTTGCGGACGGTTATCACGCGATATATTATTATTCTGTGGACGGCTTGACTGTCTATGCTGCCCCGGATTCTGATTGGGTCTTTGTGCCTCTTGATTGGCTGGCCTGTCTTTTCTTTCCGGACCTTGTTGTGCAAAGACAAACGTTGTTCCGGTTAATAATAACACCGCAACTGCCTTGCTGATTGACTGGAATAATCTCGGCTTTTTCATGGTTCACTGATTTGTTATACCATGATATATACAATACTCATGCCCGTAAGGTAAAAGAGGATTGATTACCGGTGAATGGTAGTATTTATGCGGAGTGTTAACAAAGGATTATCGTTTCTTACACCATACTCGCTGCGATCATTTCCGCTACATCCAGCACCTGAACCTCACCTTCTTTTTCGCGGTTCTTTACACCGTCTGTCATCATGGTATTGCAGAAAGGACAGGCCGCTGCAATAAAGGATGCACCTGTGGCAAGTGCTTCATCTGCGCGTTCGATATTGATGCGTTTATTGCCGGGTTCGTCTTCTTTGAACATTTGTGCCCCGCCTGCTCCACAACAGAGACCGTTGCTTTTGCATCTTTTCATTTCAACCAGTTCGGCATCCAATGCTTCCAATACTTTGCGCGGGGCCTCATAAATATCATTGGCACGACCGAGATAGCAACTATCGTGGTAAGAGATTTTCTTCCCTTTGAAAGAACCTTCTTCTTTCATTTTGATCTTTCCTTCATTTATCAGTTGCTGCAAAAAAGAAGTATGATGGGTTACTTCATAATGTCCGCCCAGGGCTGGGTATTCATTCTTCAGCGTATTAAAGCAATGCGGACAGGTAGTAATGATCTTTTTGATACCATAACCATTTAGCACCTGTATATTCTGGTAAGCCATCATCTGGAAAAGAAATTCATTACCCGCTCTTCTTGCAGGATCACCTGTGCAGGCTTCTTCCTTACCCAGAATAGCGTACTTAATGCCCACTTTATCGAGTATGGTAGCAAATGCTTTCGTGATCTTTTGTGCACGCTGGTCAAAACTTCCGGCACAACCCACCCAGAACAATACTTCCGGCGTTTCACCATTCATTGTCATCTCTGCCATTGTATTTACATGCATGGGATAAGTTTATACGAATGTAAGAAAAAGTGGTAAGTGAAAAGTGGTAAGTTGTAAGTTAAGGAGGATGACGTATTTTGCTTTCGATGATCTACGTCTTATTCATGGGTTTTCTTGTTAGTTTTCTCGGGCAGTTGCCATTGGGGAACATGAGTTTTACTTCAACGCAGATCTGTATCCAGGAAGGAGTAAAGCCGGCATGGAAGTTTGCACTGGGTGTGGCAATTGTTGAAATGATCTACCTGCGTTTTGCTTTAACAGGGATGAACTGGATAGTGCAACACAGGATGTTGTTTGTGATCCTTGGTTGGCTAACCGTTGTATTGTTCGGCGTACTGGGTGTGATGGCATTTATTAGTGCACAAAAACAGGATTCTCAAAAGAAAACATTACTGCTCAAAAATAAATTGAATCGCTTTGTGCTCGGTCTTAGCATGAGTGCATTAAATCCTTTACAGATCCCATTCTGGTTCCTTTGGACGTCCACACTTATTCAAACAAAAGTGCTGCCCGTTGCCGCTTTGCCTTTTAATCTTTTTACAATTGGCGCAGGTGCCGGTACCTTAGGGGGACTGGCGCTCTATATTCATGGCGGAAATTGGTTGGTTACTAAAATGAACACAAGCAATAAGACCCTGAATAAAGTGATGGGCGTGATCTTTGTCATTACAGCATTCATTCAGTTATACAGAATGTTGTATAAACCGTGGATCTAGGACCATTGACCATGGTCCATGGACTATGGTCAATCAAACCGTCTCTGTCCACTTGTCCCTGTCATCCGGTGAAAACTTCCATGGCGCAAAATTATTTTCAATATTGCTGAAAGTGCCGTTCCATTCCTGCGGGGCATTGCTTTCTTCCATGATCAGTGAGCGGCGTAATTCAAGAATAATCTCAAGTGGAGAGATGCTTACCGGGCATTCTTCTACACAGGCATTGCAGGTTGTGCAGGCACGCAATTCTTCTACAGTGATATAATTATGCAGCAAAGATTTGCCGTCATCAACAAACTGTTTATTCATATCGATATTCTTTCCTACATCTTCCATCCGGTCGCGCGTAGCCATCATGATCTTTCTTGGGCTTAACAGTTTGCCGGTAATATTTGCGGGACAGGCCGCGGTGCATCGTCCACATTCGGTGCAACTATACGCATCCAGTAAGTTTTTCCAGCTCAGATCAACAATATCTTTTGCACCAAAACGGGCAGGGGGGGCTGCATCTGCGGGCGCCGTTTCGGGTTGCATGGCATACAATACCTCGTTTTGAACAGCGGTCATGTTCCTCATTTCACCTTTCGGTTCCAGCCGCGCATAATAGGCATTCGGGAACGCAAGCATAATATGCAGGTGTTTGGAATACGGAAGATAATTCAGGAAAGCAAAGATGCCGGTAATATGCAGCCACCAGCATACCCTTTCAATCACGATAAGGTTGGCTTCATTGATGCTGCTGAAAAAAGGGGTGAGCAGGTTTGAAAAAAAGAAGGCACCTGTTGGGTGATAATGTTCGCTGCCTTTGATCTGCAATGCCTGATCCGTTGCATTCATCGTAAGAAAGAGTGTCATTAAAATGATCTCTGTGATCAGTATATAGTTGGCATCACTGCGTGGCCATCCATCAAGATCTTTACTGATAAATCGTTTCAGCTTGATGATATTTCTGCGGCAAAGAAAAACAACGCACACAAAGATTACGCCCACTGCCAGAAATTCAAAACCGTTGATGAGCCAGTTATATAATCCGCCAAGTAAAGGTGCAAACAGCCGATGGGTTCCTAACAGACCGTCCAGTACGATCTCCAGCACTTCCATATTAATAATGATAAAGCCTGCATAGATCACAAAATGCATAACAGCTACCAGCGGGTTGCGAAACATTTTCTTTTGTCCCAATGCCAACAGAACGAGGTTGCGAAGACGCTTTCCGGGGTTGTCAGTCAGATCCTCGTCTTTTCCAAGCAGTATATTTCTGCGGATGGCTATCGCTTTTTTGGCAAAAAGCCAAACAGCCAGAATTGAAAGCAATACGAATCCTATTTGCTGAACATAATGCATATGAAACAGTTATTTTGCTAAGATAACTATTTTGCCCTCGTATAAACCCGATTGCAGGATGCTTTTATTGTTGTTATTTTGGGTGGATGCTAACATCAGTCAACTAACATCTAACATCTAAACCATGCCAAACAGGAACTACATCATTAGTCGCGAAGCCGCTGCCCAAAAACTAAACAGGATGGTGCTTGAGCTGGCAGAAGATCTTAGCGGCGATACAACCCCCGTTATCATTATCGGCATCCGTAACAGCGGGATGGTGATCGCAGAAAAAATAGGAGCGTTATTGAAAACGTATATTTCCAATCCTATCCAGATCATTTCACTAACGCTCAACAAAGAGCATCCCACTACCGTAGAACTGAGTGAAGCGGTGGATGTAAACAATAAACATATCCTTATCACAGATGATGTGACCAATAGCGGAAGAACATTGCTATACGCTTTAAAACCCTTGCTTGATTTCCATCCCAAAACCATCCAGACGCTTGTATTGGTTGAGCGGATGCACAAATTATTTCCTGTTAAACCGGATTATGTAGGGCTGTCAATTGCCACAACACTTCAGGAACATATACAGGTGGAAGTAGAAGCTGGGGAGGTGATGGGGGCTTATATCGTGTGAAACGGTCTATGGTTTTAGAAATGTAACCAGTTCCATTGTATCCCTTTCCTCGAAAACCCAATAGAAGGGGTAGGGAATTTAAAAGAGTTCAACAGAAAGAAAGTTGCTTTCAACACTTTGCTTTTCGTCTTAATCTTTGTAAGGTCAATGTCCGGTGCAATGTACCATTGACGATATCGTGCGATATCTCTTCTATCGAATAGTATATTCCCATTTGCATCCTTCAGCAGATTTACGCTGCCGCCAAACATTCCTTCTGCCCCATAGCCAACAGCAATATTGAGCCAGGAGGGAACACCGGATCCTTTTAAGAAAGAGCGGATGTTGGCACTTGCCCAATAGGTCTGGTTATTATAATCCTTGAGGATCTTTTGCGATGTTCTCCTCCCAAAAAGATCATTTGCACGTTGATCCAGCACGGGGTCGCCATAACTGCGGGTGTGAAAGGAGAACTTCAGTTGAATTCTTTGTTCATCCCAGGCAAGTTCCTGTGCAATCAGTGAGCCGCTTCCGAGGAGGTTGGCACCAAGGTCGCCAAGGCTAAAGCCCCATTCTGAGGAGAACCCATCGAGTATTTCAATCACAGTCATAAACCCCGCACCACTTAAACCCCCAATCCAGATCCTTTTTTTTCTGGATACGCCGGTCCAGCGCCAGGCTTCCATGCTCAGTTTACCTGCTGAGTAAGCACTAAACGTGTGTCCCGCCTTATCAACCTGCAGCCAATCGCCATTATCATTAAAAAAATGGAAAGAGGATTGGGGATATTTTTCATACCAGTCCTTAGACAAACCAATCAGGCTGCCCCCATACCCCACAACACTTGCCCCGGCAGCCAGCCAGGAACGGTTTTTTATGGTACGAGCCGAAAGGGGGGCTTTTACAGGTAATGTATCCTGTGAAAAAGCTTTGCCGCAGGCTATCATGAATAGTATGAAAAATATTTTCTTCACTTTATCAAACATACGTCCAATAAGTGCCAAAATTATTCATAAACTTGTTCTTTAATCGGTTCTTACGCCAAAAACACAAATAACATGGATGCTGCCATTCAGGAAAGGGTCAATACCTGGCTCAACGGAAACTACGATCAGGAGACAAAAGACAATATTATCAAATTACAGAAAGACTCGCCGGATGAGCTGGCCGATGCTTTTTACCAAAACCTTGAATTTGGTACGGGTGGTTTGCGGGGAACGATGGGAACAGGTACCAACCGCGTAAACAAATACACCATTGGATTAGCTACACAGGGTTTTGCGAATTACCTTAAAAAAACATACGGTGAATCTGAAATAAAAGTGGCGATCGCGCATGACAGCCGTAACAACAGCCGTTTTTTTGCAGAAACAACGGCCAATGTTTTTGGGGCTAATGGCATTAAAGTATTCCTCTTCGAATCGTTAAGACCAACCCCGGAACTTAGTTTTGCGATCAGGAAACTGGGTTGCAAGGGAGGGGTGGTATGTACTGCTTCGCATAATCCAAAAGAGTATAATGGGTACAAAGCCTATTGGGATGATGGCGGGCAGTTGGTTCCTCCACACGATGTGAATGTGATTAAAGAGGTGGAAGCCATCACCAATGTTGATGATATAAAATTTACGGGAGGGGAAGGGAATATCACGATCATCGGTAAGGATATGGATGAGGCGTATATCAATATGGTAAAATCTTTGAGTGTTTATCCTGATGTAATAGCCGAGCAGCATGATCTCAAGATCGTTTATACGCCGATACATGGAACCGGTATCACCCTTGTACCGGAAGTATTAAAGCGTTTTGGTTTTACCAATGTGAATATTGTTGAAGAACAGGCAACACCCGATGGAAATTTTCCAACCGTCAATTATCCCAATCCTGAAGAGGCTGAAACCATGAGTATTGGTTTGAAGAAAGCCAAAGCGATGGATGCAGATATCTTACTCGGAACAGACCCTGATGCCGATCGCGTAGGCATTGGTGTGAAGAATCATAAAGGAGAATGGGTACTGATGAATGGGAACCAGACGGCTGTATTGGCTTTTAGTTATATGATGGAAGCCCGCAAAGCCAAAGGAATAGCCAGACCGGAAGACATGGTGATCACAACCATCGTAACCACTGAAATGATCAACAAAGTAGCCGCGCAAAACAATGTTGCCTGTTATAATGTGCTCACAGGTTTCAAATGGATCGCCGAAAAAATAAAAGAACTGCAGGGAAAGAAAAACTATGTGATAGGAGGGGAAGAAAGTTTCGGATTAATGATCGGTAATGAGATACGTGATAAAGATGCGGTAAGTGCTGTTGCGTTAATGTGCGAGATGGCAGCTTATGAAAAGAAGCAAGGCAAGACATTATTTGATAAAATGATAGAACTCTATATCCAGTATGGATTCTATTATGAAAACCTGATCAGCATTACCAAGAAGGGGATGAACGGTCAGAAAGAGATCGCCGATATGATGGAAGGATACCGTAGCCAGCCACCTGCTACAGTTGCAGGCGCCAAAGTAACTACGCTGCTGGATTATCAACTCCAGAAAGGAACCAACCTGGTAACCGGTGAAACATGGACAATTGATCTTCCCAAAAGCAATGTGCTGCAGTTCATCACAGATGATGGAACAAAAATATCTGCACGCCCCTCCGGAACGGAGCCTAAAATCAAGTTCTATTTTAGTGTGAATGCTAAACTGGAGAAGCGAGAAGATTTTGATAATGTGTTTGCATCCTTAAAAGAAAAGATCAATATGATCATCAGTGATATGAAGCTGAAATAGGGAGTATTTTTTTTGCGACATCCTTCGCTAAAGCTATGCCACAGAAGCACTGAAAGTAAATTCTGTGCTTCTGTGCTTCAGTGGCATTTGTAACTTACCTTCGCCATGCTATGAGAAGCTATGAAGATACATACCAGCACAAGGGGCTAAGGCGCCAGCTTATCAATGTGCTGAAAGAGAAAGGCATTACTGATGAGAATGTTTTAAAAGCTATTGAAACCATACCCCGTCACTATTTCCTCGATTCTGCTTTTGATAAGATTGCTTATGAGGACAGGGCATTCCCCATCAATGACGGACAAACCATTTCACAGCCTTACACCGTAGCTTATCAAACGCAACTCTTACAGGTTAAGCGTTCAGAAAAAGTATTGGAGATCGGTACGGGAAGTGTTTACCAGTCAACCATTCTGGCAGAACTGGGTGCATGGGTTCACACCATTGAGCGGCAGAAAGGGTTGTATGATATACAACAGAAACAATATTATTTCCGCGGCAAATATCCCAACATAAAATTCTTTTTTGGAGATGGCTTTGAAGGGCTTCCCAAGTTTGCGCCTTTTGATAAAATTCTAATTACGGCTGCCGCACCTTTTATTCCGCCTAAACTGGTTGAGCAATTAAAAACCGGGGGATTGATGGTGATCCCGCTTGACGAAGGTGAAAGCCAACGGATGCTACGTCTTACGAAGCAGGCTGATGGAACTGTAACGGAAGAGGCATTTGAGCAGTTTTCTTTTGTGCCGATGCTGACGGGGAAGAACCGGAGTTAACCAACAAGATCTCTTCTCATTGACTATATATTTTTCTTTCTGTCTTTCGGTAACAAATTCCTGGCAGTAAAAATATAGGTTGTGTTTTTATCAGCCATCCAATCAATAAGTTTTAATACACCCACGATATTCAAAGTTATCCCCAGGGGAATACCAATGTAATAATCCGTCATAGTAGCAAGATGGTTGGTGTGGACAATTGAAATGAAAAAATAGATACAAGGAACAAATAATATCCAGCTTGTTGCTAAGCCTGCATTGTAAATTGTTTTGCCTTTAACGTTGAATATAATTGTATGTGCTATTATATTGCCTGCCGAAACTAACATGGTTGCAATGCCTAACCAGATTGCTCTTTCTCCCAGTATAGCTGCAAGAAGATAGAAGGTCCAGCCAACAACAACATTTACATAAAATGCTGTATTGGTATTTAATGGGTAGCAATCGGGCATTTTACTGTTATACATAACGGAGTTAATCATTCCAGGGAAAGTGCCTGCTATACGATATTCCTCTGATTGATGTAAAAAAAGAGAAACCAGACTCAGCCACAGTATGGTCTGGTAATTTGTCAGTTTACTGGGGCTTATGAAAATATAAATACAAATGATCACTGCAAAAACAGCACCCAGGTCATACCAGTTTCTTCGTAGTAAATTCATTTTAATTCGTCTTTGCTTTCGTTGAAGTGCATTATGCAGGTTTTACTGGGGGATTTGTTCTATTAAAATTTCGGTCCCCGCTTTGTCGTAATAAGTGCAAGTCATTTTTTCCATACAAACAGACCATTTTTCAATGCCAAATTCTGCACACATTCCGATAAATGTCAGGTAATCTGTTTTGCCTTGTTGATGTTCTTTTAAGCCCACTCTGAAGTCTTCCCTGTTAGAAGTTTCGGCAATCTGTAAAGTGCCATATTTTGCCGGACTTGTGGTTTTAAAATCATTTGCACCGTAATAATCGGTATGACCGTCCTTTACAAACGTTTCATAGAAAGTAACACCTATTTTTTTTATTTCCTGGATGTAGGCAGGAAAATCTGCACCTGATTTTACTTTGCGGTGAGCCTCAGTGATTTGTTCTACTGTAAACATTTCTTCTTGATTTTATTGTTAAACGATTGGTTGAATTACAATACAAAGGTGCAATTGCTAAAATCCCTGTAATTGTAAAAAATCGTTTTTTACAAGAATCGCTTGAAATTTTCGGGTGTGTCGCCTGTAAACTGTTTAAAGTCTTTTATGAAGTGGGCCTGGTCGAAGAAATTATTTTCGTAACAGATTTCGGTTAATGATTTGGTGTTGTTCAGATTGTCAAGAACTGTATTGAAGCGGATGATCGAAGCAAATTTCTTAGGTGTTGTTCCAACAACCTTCCTGAATCGCTTCTCAAATGGACTCTGGCTGATAAATAGTTTATCAATCAGTTCTTTTATGCGGATAGTTCCATTAGCCTGATAAATGAGTTTAACGGCTTCGACAATTAGTTTGTCAGTTTTAATTTCTTTGAGTTGCGACAATAGAAACTGTTCAACAATTTTTATCCGTTGCTTGTCTGTGTTAGCAATTGCCAATCTTTCCTCAACTTCGTTCACGCGGAGTTTGTCAAAAATATCGTCAAGTGAAAGACTCAGATTAAATAGTTCATTTGCAGGATTCGAAGCAAAACTTGTAAAACCGATTTCAGTGAAATAGACTAAAACCGTTCCAATGCCTGCCGAATTTTTGAAAATTCTGTAACTGTCAGTGATGCCTGTAATTCCAGCTGATGTTAGTTTATTTTCTTTTTCGCCAATTACTGTGGCCAATTTCCCTTTATACTGAAAACCGATAACTAATCCTGGTGATGGTAATACTTTATACTCATTTTCCAATTCATTTTCCGACACAACAAAATACTTTATGTAGGGCCTTAGCCGTTCAGTCGGTATGAATTTGTCAAATCTCATTATTACAGCAACTTATGCCCGGTCTCTTTCAAAAGAACATCCTTTAGCCCGTCAAAATTTTGCAATGAAAAATCTTTTACCTTATCCAGTACAAAAAAGGATGCATCTTTTACTTTTTGAGCCTTTACATTGCGGAAGGTAGCACCCGTAACTTCATTAAGGATAAATGCGGGTCGGTAATCATTTTTTAAAAATTCAATGGTCACATCACGCATAACAATATTCTTAACGTGCCGTATAAAAAATCCATAGGCAGGAATTACGCCAAACTTATTAGGATCAGGGTACCTTTTTTCAAATTCAGGAACCTGTATGGTGTCCATATCCTTTGTTCCGCCTCCTTTATAATAAATATGAATATTGCTCATTTCTACATTCGCAATATCATGACCGGGTATTCCGCTAATGATGGAAGCTGAACTGTCATCCGTGGCATTATATACATTTACATTGCTGATATTGATTCGATGGCATTGGCCAATCACTAAACTATCAGGCCCGCGCATTCTGGCGCCCAGCCGTATAAAAAATGGAGAGTTGGTCACATCGCGCATTGTAATATTACTAACGGTTACATCTTCCAGCAGGGCTCCATCCACAGACTCCAATGCCAGACCCCTGCAGTGATCAAACACGCAATTAGTAATCGCAACATTTTGAAAACCTCCGTTCGATTCTGTACCCATTTTTATTCTGCCGGTGGGTGCCTTACGGTAATCTTTCTTATACGTGCCGTCCAATACACTTCCTTCAAAATACCCGCTGACAATGCAATTGGTAATGGCCACATTTTTGGTAACTCTTGTATAGCCCAGTGCATAGGAACTTTTCAAACAGATGGCATCATCGGAAGGAGAATTAATCGTACAGTTTGAAATATGCACGAACTGACAACAGTCGATATCCATTCCATCACGGTTCGTATCCATGATAACATTATCGATGGTCAGGTGATCTACCCCGGTTGCCAGTATGCCAAACCATCCGCCATGCCTGATGATAATATTCTGAATAAGTACGTTCCTGCACAATAACAACGCGATGGATTTATTCGCATAATTGCTTCCTCCTTTTACTTCTCCACCCAATAAACCACGTCCCCAAATCATGCCCCCACCTATGATCGATATATCATGCAGATTTTCTCCCCATATAAGACTATTGTGAAAGCGGTTATGCCCAAGGTCGGTGTATTTATCATTTGCCGGATTTTTTGAAGGTTCAATTTTGTCGTACTCAGTTGAATCTTCCCGGGATGCTGCAATTAGAACGGCTCCACGGTCGATGTACAAGGTGATATTGCTTTTTAGATGAATCGAACCGGTTATATAGTTTCCGCCTGGAAAGTAAACGGTTCCGCCACCTGCAAGAGATGCGGCATCAATGGCAGCGTTAATATTTTTTGTATCCAGTTTCTGACCATCCCCTTTCGCCCCATAGTCTTTTACATTATAAAATGGAAGGTCTGATATTTTGCGCGCCATGGCTGTCAGCGAAAAAATCAGGAACAGAAAAATCGATAAGGCTATTTGTATTTTCTTCATATTTCATTCTACTTATTACGGTTACAAGTTAGATAAAAGGCTCTAACAGGAATTGTAAGTGTCATTTAAAAATACGAAAACGATTTCGGCTCACATAAAAAAGCCGCTCATGTTCTGAGCGGCTTTTTACTAATTGATATTTATTAATTACTGATTATTGCTGTATCATATCATTTCCACCATTCTGATCTGCCTTGGTATTTTTGCGTTTGAATAAGGTAGCATCGAATTTACCAAAACGATAGTTGAAGTTCAGGCGAAGAACCTGCTGATCTCTTCTTCTTTCATTATTCTGTGTAAAGTAAGTACTCTCAGAATATGATTTAAATACCTGTGTACGGAACACATCATTCATACTGAGGGTAAGTGATCCGCTCTGACCATTTTTCCAGGTCCAGTCTTTACGGATGGCGAGGTCAAATCCATAACGTGGCAGGTTGTAACCTTGCGAGGTTGACTGAGGTCCGCCACCGAACATCATACCACCGCCACCACCACGGTTTCCACCACCACCGCCTGAGCTTGGGGGTATCACACTCTTAGCCTGGTAATCGCCACTGAATTGCACTGACAAACCTTTTGCCACTTTAAAAGTACTGTTCATCTTTCCAAACCAGCTCAACAATGAATTGCTTAGCTCCTGACCGGGTACACTTGCATTGATCTTTGAGTTGTACAAATTCACGTTCAATGTCAGATCCCACCATTTGGTCACAGGCATTTTGTTGGTCAGTTCCAATCCGTATGAGTAACTATAGTCTGCATTGATATATGTATTGTAATATGCACTATCGCCTGGTGTCAATGGATTCTTATCCCTGTATACATAACGGGTGATCAGGTCAGTAGTATGTTTGAAGAATACAGTAGCCAGAAAATTGGATTGTCTCTTATAAGCATTGCTGTATGTGAACTCAAATGAATTAGTGAATTCCGGTTTCAATCCTGCATTACCAATATTGATATTCTGTGGATCTGTGTAATCCGGGAAAGGCATCAGTTGGAAGAAGTTAGGACGGTTAATCCGGCGCGAATAGTTGATCTGGAAGTCTTGTTTATCATCCACTTTATAGGTAATGAATGCACTTGGGAAAAGACTCAGCGGATAGTTCACTTTAAATTGCGCAGAATCCTGTCCTTTTGAATTCAGCAAAGTTCCTGTGTAATTAGAACTTTCAGCACGTAGTCCTAACAGGTAACTCCATTTGTTTACTTTAAAGCTATACGTTGCATAAGCTGCCAATACTTCATCGTGGAACTTATACTTATTACTGATCAGCGGCACAAGCTGGTAAGCACCTGTTGCGTAATTATAAACGAACTGGTCGCTCATGTTTGTGAAATCCCTGATAGCTGCTCTAGCACCCGCTTCAAACTTGGTGGTTTCACTGATCGGGTTTTCGTAATCAGCCTGGATCGTATAAAATTTGTTTGTACCGTTACCCTGTGTTCTTTGTAATAGGGCCGCGCCTTTCATCGAATTATCAGGATTATAGGTTTGTGTATTGATGCCTGAGTTATTATCGTTCTTGCTTGAATTATAATTGAAATCGGCAGAGAGGTCATGCCCGCTCTTCGCAAAATTGTGTTTATAGCTTAATTGCGTACCGAGATTTTCAAAAATGCTGGTGCTTTGTGTTCTGATCGTATTATAAGAACTGAAGAGTCCTTTGATGGTTGAATCCACACGCTGCGTCTGGTCATTATCGAACTGTCCTTTATTATAGTTGGCTGCTACAGAAATCGTATTCCTGTTATCAACAAAATAGTCTAGTCCGCCTCGGAAGAAACCAAAGTATCCTGTGTTCACACCATGCGAAGTATTATATACTGTGCTTGGAATGGTCAGTAGATTGTTTCTGGTAGTGATACCGTCTGATATAGATTTACGCTGGTTATAGTTAGCACTCAACGAGAAATTTATTTTGTTCTGGCGAAGGTTAAGGTCACCTCCCAGGTTTACTTTACCGCGTGAATCAACACCTGTTCTGATACCGCCATTATAGCCGGTTTTCTTATTTTTCTTCAAAACGATATTTAATATTCCTGCATTACCACCCGATGCATCAAATTTAGCAGAAGGGTTGGTGATCAGTTCCACCTTGTCAATAATATCGGCAGGTATCTGGTCGAGCGTAAGTGTGGTGGGACGTCCGTCAATAAATAGGGTAGGTGCTGCATTACGTAGTGTAACGTTTCCATCGATATCAACATTCAGTGCCGGAATATTTTTCATGATCTCAGTTGCCGTTTGCCCGGTACTGGTCAGGTTCTTGTCAACATTAAAGATCTTACGGTCAACACCCAGTTCAAACAATGGTTTGGCGCTTGAGGTAACGGTAACATTACCGAGGTTTGTGGCATCCTCTTCCAATTTGATGTTACCCAGGTCCTTGTCGGCCATACCAGCGATCTGCTGCTGCATTCCGCCGCCAGCCTGTCCGCCACCAGTGGCATTTGCGCCGCCGCCCTGTGGCATTTTTATACCGAATGTGATAGCTTTTTCCAGTGCTTTATAACCAATACCGGTAGCCCGAAGCTTAAAATTGCCGAACAGGGAGAGGTTTTCAAAGCTAAAATCACCGTTTGCGCGGGTGATCTGGGTATTTAGGGTAACCTCTTTCATTTTTTTAGCAACCGTATCAAAGCGGTTACCTACCAGCTGAACAGTTAAACCTTCTATTCCTTTATTGCTCTTATCAACAAGCTTTCCGTAGAAGTGGCCAATATTCATATTCTGGGTAGTAGCACCCGCGCCCGTTCGGCCGCCGCCCGGAAACTGGGCAAAACCTGTCAAAAACAGGACATTCAATAAGGAAAGGATAACGATTTTTTTCATGATTATGCTTGTATTATTATATTATGCAAAGTTGCGATGTAGTAATTTTTTGTTCATTTTTCATTACACCAGCGGTAATATGACAAACCTGAATGGACAAAGGTTGTGTCACCGCCCGGATAATTCAACGTTTTATCGGTGTATCATACCAACTGGAGGATGAAAACCTGTATAAGGCCAATGATCAAGCCTGAAATGCCTCCCATTATACGCAGATAACGGAGTTCTTTTGACAGAACGCGGTAAAAGCTGGTTTCCAGTGCCGGAACAGATACTTCCCTGAACTTACGGGTAACCGTTGCTTCGAGTTCTGTGCCGGTTTGGAGGCTGGTCATATAATTTTTCATAATCACCGGGAAAAGTGTTTCCACTTCACCGGCAAAGATGGTTTTCATCTCTAAAATGGTCTTTTCACCGATCAGCATTCCGATCATTGGCATTTTTTCAACTAGTCTTACCCTGAGAAATTGGTCGATATGCTCTTCCACATATGGCATGATCTTCCTGAAATTGGCAGGGTCGGTGATCTTTTCCTCTATCTGTTCCGAAAGAACTATCAACTCCTTGCTCACCATTTCGCCCAGTTTTTGGGCCAATTCTTCCTGTTTGGCAGGTAAAACTCCCTGGATGGTTACACCGGCAAATTTCACCGGGGTTACCGGGTGAAAAAGCAGCTTAGCAGCGACCCCGACCGCCAGCCAGCCTGCAACAGCGGCTATTAAAGGAACCAGGATCAATCCATAACTCATGTGCTAAAATTTAAAAACCTATAAGGTTTTCTTATAGGTTTTAACGTGGGAGAACGAGGGGTCTCGAACCCCCGGCCTTCAGTGCCACAAACTGACGCTCTAACCAACTGAGCTACGCCCTCCATTTTACGGATTGCAAAAATAGTATAATTTAGGATTATACGGCACGGAATTTAGTACTCTTTTTAAATGCCGCTCATCAAAACGTTTGTTAATTGCATCCGGCAGCATAATATGCACCGCTTTTTAAGTTATTTTTGGAAACTATCATGCAAAAATTTAGTCATTTTATGAAGAGCAGAAAAGGTTTGTTGTTGCTGGCAATCGTATTGTTTGGCGGATTGTTCTTTGCGTTCAGGACCACATCATTCGGCGGATCGGATGTTATACTTACTCCACAACAGCAGTTGTTGAAAGTAGTAGCACAGATACTCGAGGACCAGCATTATAGTCCTAAAATGATCAATGACGATTTTTCCAAGCGTGTATTTACAAAGTACCTCAACGAAATGGATGGTGATAAGTCACTTTTCCTCGAGTCTGATATTAAGGGGCTGAAAAAATTTGAAACATCCCTGGATGAAGAAATGCATGGTACGGCACCGTTGGAATTTGTACCGGCGGTAAGTACGCTATATGATAAAAGGACAGGCGAAGTAATGGCACTTTATAAGGAAATACTTTCCCAACCTTTTGATTTTACAAAAGATGAGAGTGTTGTGATGGACGGGGAGAAGCTGCCTTATCTGAAAACAGAAGAGGAAAGAAAAGAAAGGTGGAGAAAGAAATTAAAATATCTCACACTTGATAAATATGTGGACCTGCAGGATACACGCGAAAAGAATAAAGCATCGAAAGATTTTGTTGTGAAGACAGATGCTGAACTCGAAAGCGATGCGCGGGCACGTGTTTTGAAAATGATGAATGAAAATTATGAAAGGATCAAAAGCACCTATACTGAAAATGAGCGCTTTAATACCTATATCAATACTATTACGAACCTGATGGATCCGCACAGTGATTATTTTCCTCCTGTTGAAAAACGTGCGTTTGATGAGAGAATGAGCGGTGAGTTCTATGGTATTGGTGCCCAATTGGCCAAGGATGACAACGGTATTAAGATCGCCACCATCATCAGCGGTGGTGCCGCATGGAAATCGGGCGAGATCGTTGTAGGGGATCTCATTATAAAAGTAGCACAAGGTAGCGGAGAGCCGGTAGACGTAACTTCTTATGCAACCGAAGATGCCGTAAAGCTTATCCGCGGAAACAAAGGATCGGAGGTAAAGCTCACTTTAAAAAAACAGGATGGCAGTGTAAAAGCATTATCATTGATCCGTGAAAAAGTGGTACAGGATCAGGGCTATGCAAGGAGCGTTATCATCAAAGAGGGTAACGACAAAATCGGCTATATCATATTACCTGATTTCTATTCTAATTTCGAAGAAGAAAATGGAGCGCATTGTTCGGTAGATGTTGCGAAAGAACTGATCAAGCTTAAAGCAGAGAATGTAAAAGGAATTGTAATGGATATCCGTAATAATGGCGGCGGTTCTTTATATGAAGTAGTTAAGATGGTGGGTCTTTTTATCAAGAGTGGTCCGGTGGCCCAGGTAAGGGAAAGAGGCGGCAAAATTGATCAGAATACATGGCGTGATAATGATGAGTCAGTTTTGTATGATGGGCCATTGGCAGTTCTGGTGAATGAGTTCTCTGCTTCTGCGAGTGAAATATTTGCAGGTGCTATACAGGATTACAAAAGAGGGATCATCATCGGTAGTACCTCCACATATGGTAAAGGAACGGTTCAAAGACAGATCCCGCTGGGTAACCGTAACGATTTCTCTTCACAGCGCACAGACATGGGTGCTATGACACTTACTTTCCAGAAGTTCTACCGTGTGAATGGTGGCTCAACACAATTAAAAGGCATTACACCGGATATCATATTGCCGGATCTTTACGAATTCTATAAAATACGCGAGAAAGATAATCCGGATGCCTTACCATGGGAAGAAATACCACAGGCTTCTTACCACCCATGGCAGAGCGGGTCCTCTTATCAAAGCATTATCAAAAAGGAGAACGAGAAAATACACAGCAACGCATCGTTGAACCTGCTGCATAGTAACCTGGTTTGGTTGTCGAAAAATGCTGAGCTGCCGGTGAACCTCAATATTGCTAAATACCGTGCGCACCAGAAAGAAGTAACGGCAACCGTGAACCAGAATATCACATTGCTGAAGAGCAAAGAAGAAATGAAAGTGGAGGCAATGGAAGCGGACAAGAATAAATATTATAACAATCCTGACGAGACAAAAGGAGAGTTTTATAAAGCCTGGATCAAGTCATTGAAAACAGATATGCATATTGATGAGTCTGTAAAGATCGTGAGTGAAATGCTGCACCAGTCGCAGGTACAGACTGTGCTTAAGTAGGATAGGTTTTATTGTCTTTTTGCTATAATTTCGATTGCATGACACCTGTGAAGAAGTGGTACGCTTTATATACAAAACCCCGGTGGGAAAAGAAGATAGACAGCATTCTTATCAGGAAGGGTATTGAAAGCTGGTGCCCTTTACAAAAGATCGAACGGCAGTGGAGCGACAGAAAAAAGATTATTGAGGATCCACTTTTCAAGTCGTATGTATTTGTAAAGATAGATGACACCGAGCGTGCCAAGGTATTGATGACAGATGGAGTACTTAATTTTGTTCATTACCTTGGCAAGCCGGCCATCATCAAGGACGAAGAAATAGAAATCATCAAACGCTATCTTTCTGAAAAAGATGCCAGCATCTTTATTATTTCGCAGGAAGGTTTCACAGAAGATACAAAGATCCGGGTAAATCATGGGGTATTCATGGGTAACGAAGGAACGGTATTGCGTGGTGGGAAAAAGAAGGTGTACGTTAAGTTAGAAAGTCTTGGCCAGGTGATGGTGGTTGAATTTCCGGCTGAGTTTCTATCGCCCATTTCTTAGAGTGCCCACTCTACTACTTTATTCGCCCATTCCTTTCTGTAAGGTGTCGTAATACGGATATAATTATCGGTATATCCTTCCATCATTCCATTCTTTTCAAACGCTTCGAACAAAACATTTCTTTTCTCACCACTATACTGCTGCGTGAAGTATTGCATCTTCATGTAGGAGAGGTTGCGTAAAGTTTTATTACGTTCGTTTCGGATATGGATAGGGACTACCGGTTTTATCTCAAGTGCCTTTGTATTATCTCTTTCTGAGTAAGTAAATACGTGCAGGTAAGAAACATCGAGCGAGTGCAGAAAATCAAAGGTCTCCTGGAAATGTTCATCCGTTTCGCCAGGAAAACCTACGATCACATCAACACCAATGGCGCAATGGGGCATGAGTGATTTGATATGTTTAATGCGGTCGGCATACAATTCTCTTTTATACCTTCTTCTCATCAAACCCAGTATCTCATTGCTCCCGCTTTGCAAAGGAATATGAAAATGGGGCATGAATTTATTACTGGCAGCCACTGCTTCAATAATCTCATTCGTCAATAAGTTAGGCTCAATAGAAGAGATCCGGTACCGTTCAATTCCATCTACCTCTTCCAGCGCCTTCACCAACCCGTAAAAATTTTCTGGCACATCACTATCCCCTTTCCCAAAATCGCCCAGGTTAACGCCTGTCAGCACAATTTCTTTTACACCCTCGGCAGCAATTTTATGGGCATGCCCCAATACGCGTTCAATAGTATCGCTCCGGCTTTTACCGCGGGCCATCGGTATGGTACAGAAGGAACAGTTATAATCACATCCATCCTGTACTTTTAAAAAAGTCCGGGTGCGGTCGTTCTGCGAATAAGAAGCCGTGAATCCACTCACATCCGCTATATCGCAGCTGCAGATCTTAGCGGAATCTGTCACATTTTTGGCCAGTTCCCCGATATGTTGGGCAATATTGAATTTCTCCGCGGCCCCCAGTACCAGGTCAACCCCGGGTATGGAAGCGATCTCTTTAGGCTTTAATTGGGCGTAACACCCGGTGATCACCACGAAGCTTTCCGGCGATCTCCGCTGGATGCGTCTAACCAGGTGCCGGCATTCTTTATCCGCATTATCGGTAACCGAGCAGGTATTGATCACGTACACATCGGCCATATCATCAAACTTCCGCTTCTCAAACCCCTCGTTCTCCAGTAACCTGGAAAGCGTGGATGTTTCTGAAAAGTTCAGTTTACAACCCAGTGTGTGAAAAGCTACGGTCCTTTTTTGTGACATACGGGCGCAAAGATAGGAAAAGGCAGTCTATGGTTTAGTGTCTAAGGTCTAAGGTTGTGCAGGGTCAGTTGTTAATAGTGAAATAACCCTAAACCTTAAACCCTAAACTTTAAACCAATTTAGGTATGTTTGCCACTCGAAAAAATCCAAAACGATGCAGTTTAAAAAGATCAACAATATTACCGGTTGGGCAGTCTGCCTGATTGCCTGTACTGTTTATATTATGACCGCAGAAGCCGGGGGTAGTTTCTGGGATTGCGGAGAGTTCGTGAGCAGCTGTTTTAAGCTTCAGATTCCTCACCCGCCGGGAGCACCTTTGTTTGTATTGCTGGGACGTATGTTTATTATCCTTTTTGGGGATAACCCGCTTACTGCCGCAAAAGCTGTTAACACCATGAGTGCTGTGGCCAGCGGATTCACTATTTTATTCCTGTTCTGGACCATCACACACTTTGCAAGAAGGATCTCGAATGTAAAGACTTCAGATATTCTTACGGCTTCACAATTATGGACCATCATGGGCGCCGGCGTTGTTGGGGCACTGGCGTATACTTTCAGCGATTCTTTCTGGTACAGTGCTGTTGAAGGAGAGGTATATGCAATGTCATCTTTTTTTACCGCCATCGTTTTCTGGGCCATCTTAAAATGGGAGAACCATGCAGATGAACCCGGTGCCGACCGCTGGATCGTTTTTATATTCTTCCTGATGGGGTTATCGATCGGTGTTCACCTTTTGAACCTGTTAACGATACCTGCTATCGTAATGGTCTATTATTTCCGTAAGAAAGACGAATTCAATTATACACTCCTGCGCAAATGGTTCTTCCGTTTGGCTGCGATAGGTGGTGCATTAGGATTTATTGCCGCATTGATCATGGCATCCAAAGAATCCAGTGATAACGTTCCATTGGATGGTACTTTATCAGGACTGGTTTTGTTTGGTACACTCGCTGCTATCGGCGTGTTGTTTTTAATAGAACGTTTGAGCAAAGAAAAGAAAGCCTACTACGGCGGTGTGTATATATTCTTCCTGATCGGTTGTGTGATATTGGGTGCCGCATTGTTTGTGATCATCCCTTATTCTATCAAGCTGGCAGGTACTTTCGACCGGTATTTTGTTAATGGATTCAGCCTGCCTTTTTTCTCGGGATTTGCTTTCTTCTTTATCCTCCTGGCAGTATTGATCTGGTTGGGATTAAAGTTTGCTGCGAAAAAAGCATGGGCTTATTTAAGTCTTGGCTTATGGTCGCTTACTTTCCTCCTGGTGGGTTATAGTGCTTATGTAACCACAATGATCCGTAGTAATGCAAATCCATCGGTGGATATGTATAATGTAGATAATCCCATCAGTCTTGTGGGTTACCTGGGTCGCGACCAGTATGGTGATTTCCCATTGGTATATGGTCAGAAATTTACTTCACAGCCCGTTGATCTGAAAACGACCGGGATGCGGTACGAGAAATCAAAAGATAAATATGTAGAGATAGGAGAAGACAGGAAGTATGTATATGCAGCAGAAGATAAAATGGTGTTCCCGCGTGTATGGGATCCAAGCAATGACCAGAATCATGCGGATTACTATGCTTCGTTCCTGAACATCGGTAAAATGAAAGACGGAACCTATGAGCGTCCGCCTAACCAGGCAGATAACCTGAAGTTCTTTGTCCGCTACCAGATCTACTGGATGTATTTCCGATACTTTATGTGGAACTTCTCCGGTAAACAAAATGATAACCAGGGATTGTTTGATGGAAATGTGCGCGATGGTAACTGGATCACCGGTATCGGTTTTATCGACAACCTGTTTTATGGTGATCAGAGTGCGATGCCTGATAGCTTAAAAAATAACAAAGCACATAACACGCTTTTCCTTTTGCCTTTTGCATTGGGATTGATCGGCTTGTTCTACCAGTTCAAAAAGAGGGGAGACGATGGACTGATTAATATGTTATTGTTCTTCTTCACCGGCTTTGCCATTATCCTTTACCTCAACCAGGCTGGCTATCAGCCACGTGAGCGTGACTATGCCTATGTAGGAAGCTTCTACGCATTCGCAGTGTGGATTGGGCTGGGTGTATTGAAAGTAAGGGATTGGTTCGCCAAAGGATTATCGCAGGTTGCCGCAGCTTCACTGGCCACTGTTTTATGTCTCGCAGCCGTACCGGTATTGATGGCACAGCAGGAATGGGATGACCATGACCGCAGCCAGAAGCAATTGCCAAGAGATCTTGCCAAAGATTATCTCGAAAGCTGTGCACCAAACGCTATCCTTTTCACATTCGGTGATAATGATACCTATCCATTATGGTATGCGCAGGAAGTAGAAGGCATCCGTCCGGATATCCGTGTGATCAACTACAGTTTGTTGGGTATCGATTGGTATATCAATGAACTCCGTTATAAAGTAAACAAGAGCGATGCGATCGATGTGATCTGGACAGCAGACCAGATCGAAGGTTCAAAAAGAGATTATGTATTGTACCGCCCAAAACCAAATATTCCTGAAGACAGGTATTATGACCTTTACGATGTAATGAAAAATTATGTTGGAAGCGATGATCCTGCAAAAATGGAAGACAGGGGAGGCGGGGAAGGATTGAACACCTTCCCGGTGCGTAAAATGTCTGTACCTGTTGATAAAGACTTTGTATTAAAGAACGGTACTGTTACTGCTACTGATAGTGTGGTGGCAGAAATGAGGTTTGATATTCCAAAAAATGCTTTGATGAAGAATGACCTTGCGGTACTCAACATCATCGCTGCTAATAAATGGAAACGCCCGATCTACTTTACCGACCCACGCGCCAGTCTTGGTTTTGACCAATACGTACGCAGGGATGGTTTAAGTTTCCGTATCGTTCCTGTGCAGAACAGCCAGGTAAATACAGACTGGATGCTGGACAAAGCAGAACACACATTCGCATTTGGTAATGCAGATAAGAAAGGTGTTTATTTTGATGAAGAGAACCGCCGTCACCTGAATACGATACGTATGGCCTATGCAGAACTGGCGCTTGACCTTTCGGCCAAGAACAGGAAAGAAGATGCGAAACGTGTATTGAATAAGGTAGACAAGATGATCGACCAGTCGAACTTTGGCTACGGAATGGCGAGCAGGGGTAACCAGCACAACGGTAACTCACTCAACTTCCTGTATGCCTGTTATATGGCGGGAGATACGGTACTTGCCAGCAAAGTAGCTGCGTCTGTAAAAAAAGATCTTCAGCAGCAGATCCGTTATTACAACACACTGGGAACAGTGAATGCAGAAAATATGTCGGAAGAAAAACGGATGACAGAAAACTACCTGAAAAATCTTGAGCAGATCCAGGAAGCCTATAATCCAAGGTTCCAGATACCCGGCAAACTGATGCTGCCTGATTCAGGTGCGGCAGTTGACGGCGGGAAGAAGAAATGAGAAATGAGAATTAGGAATTGGGAGTTAGGAATTAGGAATTAGGCAATAAATAATTTATAACATAAGCAGCCACTTTTAGTGGCTGCTTATGTTACCGCTAACTCCTAACTCCTAATTCCTAATTAATTCTCCTCAACCTTATCGATATTTGTGTGTTATTAATGTTATAACACCATTTTTTGTAGTTTACAGATAGATATGATCGGACATCGGTTTATACATTTTGACCCCAATGCAGACGGCAAGAGCAAATTTGAACAGTTGCTCGACCTGTTTATGCAATTACTCACCTATACCAACGGTGACGCAGGCGAAGCTTTGCAATGGCTGAATGAGCTGGACAGGCAATACAGTCTTACCAATGATGAATACGGCATGGGAGATTTTATCGATGACCTGAAGCAGAATGGCTACATGCAGGAAAAGTCGGAAGATGGAACCTTCAAGATCACCGGTAAATCGGAGCAGACCATTCGGAAAAAAAGTTTAGAGGAGATCTTCGGAAAATTAAAAAAGACTAAGCAGGGCAATCACCAGACCACCAAGCCGGGGCAAGGGGATGAATTGAATTCAGATACCCGCCCATTCCAGTTTGGCGATATGCTGGAGCAGATAGATTTTACGGAGAGTATTCGTAATGCACAGATCAATCATGGGATCGATTCTTTTTCGATGCATGAAGATGACCTGCAGATCAGGGAAAGCGATTTTAAAACGCAGACCTCTACTGTATTGATGATCGATATATCGCATTCAATGATATTGTATGGAGAAGACAGGATCACGCCGGCTAAAAAAGTAGCCATGGCATTGAGCGAGTTGATTACCACCCGTTACCCCAAAGACACACTCGATATTGTTGTATTTGGTAATGATGCCTGGAGTATCGAGATCAAGGACCTTCCTTATTTAGAAGTGGGGCCTTATCATACGAACACGGTTGCGGGACTGGAACTTGCCATGGATCTTTTACGCAGAAGGAAAAACCCTAACAAACAGATCTTCATGATCACCGATGGGAAACCTACCTGTTTGAAAATTGGTAAAAAATATTATAAGAACAGCTTCGGTCTCGACAGGAAAGTCGTTAACCGCTGCATCAACCTTGCCGCGCAGTGCAAGAAATTAAAGATACCTATCACCACATTCATGATTGCCTCAGATCCATACCTGCAGAAGTTTGTACAGGAATTTACGGAAATGAATAATGGGAAAGCATTTTTTGCCTCATTGGATAAACTGGGCGCATTTTTATTTAAAGATTTTGAAAGCGGTAAGAGAAAGACCGTGTATTAAACAGATTTACAACTAACAGCAAATGGACATTAAGAAGATAGCAACCCTCGGTCAGTTAAAGAAAAGCAGTTACAAAAGCAGAACAGTAAAAGAAGAGATCAGGGAAAACCTGATTGTTTCTATCCGCAATAAAGAAAATCCCTTTACTGGTATCCTGGGTTACGAGGATACGGTTATTCCTGATACAGAAAGAGCTTTATTGAGCAGGCATAATATTCTTTTTTTAGGATTGCGCGGGCAGGCAAAAACAAGAATGGCGAGGCAGATGATCGATCTGTTGGATGAGTATGTACCCGTGATCGCAGGAAGTGAAGTGAATGATGATCCGTTAAACCCGATGAGTAAGTTTGCAAAGGACCTCATAGCGGAGCATGCAGATGAAACGCCTATACAGTGGTTGCACCGTTCTGAAAGATATGGCGAGAAACTTGCCACACCCGATGTAAGCGTAGCCGATCTGATCGGTGATATCGACCCTATCAAAGCGGCCAATCTTAAACTGAGTTTTGCAGATGAGAAAGTGATCCATTACGGAATCATTCCCCGCAGTAACCGTGGAATCTTTGTGATCAACGAATTGCCGGATCTGCAGGCAAGGATACAGGTAGCTTTATTCAATATCCTCCAGGAAGGCGATATACAGATCCGCGGTTTTAAACTGCGGATGCCATTGGATATACTTTTTGTATTCACGGCGAACCCGGAAGACTATACCAATAGAGGAAGCATTGTTACGCCATTGAAAGACAGGATCGAGAGCCAGATATTAACACACTATCCAAAAGATCTGGAAACCTCGTTGGCTATCACTGAACAGGAAGCTGATATCCTGCCTGAACAAAAAGAAAAAGTTATTGTAAGCGATCTTATTAAGAGGTTGGTAGAACAGGTTGCTTTTGAGGCAAGGGCCAATGAATACGTTGATAAGAAAAGCGGGGTTAGCGCACGTTTAACAATCGCAGCATACGAAAATGCAGTGAGCAGTGCAGAACGAAGGGCGATCATACATGGTGAAAAACAAACGCAGGTATGGATCAGCGATCTATCGGGGATTATTCCATCTATCACAGGGAAGATAGAACTTGTGTATGAAGGGGAGCAGGAAGGTCCCTACCAGGTGGCAGTGAACTTAGTAGATAAATCTATCCGTACACAGTTCATTCAATACTTTCCCAACCCTGAACAGTTAAAAAAGAAAAGAGCAACGGGTAAGAAATCAGCAGACGAAAAAGAAGCAGAGAGCCCTTACAAGGCTATTACACGTTGGTTCGATGGCGGAAATCATCTCGATCTGCTGCTCGATATGAAAGACGCCGATAAGATCGCCTCCTTATACAAAGTAGATGGGTTATATGGTTTTGTGAAAAAGTATTTCCCGCAGGCAAATGAAAAAGAAAATGCATTACTCATGGAGTTTGTATTGCATGGACTTTCTTCTTACTCACTGATCAGCAAAAAGAATATCGATGGAAAGATCGAGTTCAAAGATCTCATGGGAAGCATGATGAATCTGGGATCATTTGATCTCGGAGAAGAAGAGGAAGGGTTTGATGAAGAGGACTATAAGTAAACAATATCGAATGTCGAATGTCGAAGTACTTTGACATTCGATATTTAGAATTTTAAACCTGCTGATACACCGGCATAAAAGGGAATCAATTTATCCGGCGTTAGTAACGGGCAAAGAAACGCACGATAAGTAAGTCCTTTTACAGTGGGTTGAAAACGGTAACCGAAATTGAAATAGGCCGATACGGAAGAACCGGGGTTGTTGAAATACTCATTGCCAGAAGATGCTGAGGCATACACAAGACCGGTACCTACTTCTACAAAATGCTGTTGTGAGCCGGTGATATAATTAACACCGATAGGTGCTGTAAAAACGCCTTTGTTTAAAAGCCCCCAGCCACCCATACCTACACGTACACCAAGCCCGGTCTGTCCTTTAAAACGTTGGTCATAGTTAATGCTGATCATTCCCGGTCCGCCACCTTCGAGGTAAAATGATTGGGCACTTTTATCGGCTCCTCCCATTTGCGCACCCGCTGTACCAGCGATCAATATACCAGCGATCAAAAACAGTTTTTTACACGTCATAGCTTGTTTTTTAGAAGGGGCTGTTCAACCTGGAACAAAACCCGGTGCTATAACGTCAAAACAGGGGGAATTATTTTAATATCATTGACGAATTTTCTGATTACGGATTAGCGAATTAACAAAACAAAGAAATCCGTAAATCCGTAATCCGCAAATCCGCCAATAAAAAACTCAAATCAACTCCTTCAATTTCTCTACAACAGCGTCTATCTCATCGCGCGTATTGTGTTTGCTGAAAGAAAAACGGACTGTTACCTGGTTGGGATTATTATTGATGGCCCTGATCACATGAGAACCCTGATCAGCACCGCTTGTACAGGCGCTACCACCACTGGCGCAGATATTATTAATGTCGAGGTTAAAAAGGATCATTTCGCTTTTCTCTGTCTTGGGAAAACTGGCGCTGAGAACTGCATACAGGCTATTACCGGTTGGGTCGCCATTAAAAGTAACCCCTGTGATATTATTTTTCAGCTTTTCCAGCATGTACAATTTCAGCTCCTTAATATACGTGCTGTCTTTCTCATAATTATCAGTAGCCATCTGCAATGCTTTGGCAAAACCAATAATTCCGTAGAGGTTCTCTGTGCCGGCACGCATATTCCTTTCCTGGCTTCCCCCATGCACAAATGGCTGGATCTTAACATTCTCATTAATATACAGTATCCCCACACCCTTTGGCCCATGAAATTTATGCCCGGCACCCGTGATAAAATGTACCGGGGTATTTCTCAGGTCAAATGGGAAATGACCTACGGTCTGAACGGTATCGCTATGAAAAATGGCATTGTATCGTTTACAGAGTTCGCCTACTGCCTGTATATCAAGAATATTACCAATCTCGTTATTGGCATGCATCAGGGTTACCAGGCATTTTTCTTCACTTCCCGCCAGGAGTTTTTCAAGATCCTCGAGATCAACGTGCCCGTTGGGTAACAGCTTTACAAAACTGAGGGCTGCCTCGCCATTATGATGAAGATATTCAACTGTATGAGTTGTGGCATGGTGCTCGATAACAGAACTGATGATGTGTTTGCAACCCAGGTCGCGAACAGCCGCTGTAATAGCCATATTGCTGCTTTCTGTGCCACCACTGGTAAAAAATATCTCTGCAGGATGGGCATTCAGAGTCTTTGCGACGCTTTTGCGCGCATTCTCAATGGCCATACGGCATTCCCTGCCATAACTGTAAATAGAGGAAGGGTTTCCAAAATGAGTGGTCAGGTAAGGCATCATCGCCTCCAGCACCTGTGGATCAAGCGAAGTGGTGGCGGCATTATCTAAATAAATTCGTTCCATCGGGTGCAAAAGTACGAAAAATAGGAGTAAGGGGTAACCCTACATCGCCTCATTAATATCCTGCATTAACCTCTTCGCAATATTTGCCGCCGTGGTCTCAAAATTACTTTCAGCATAAATACGGATAATGGGTTCGGTATTACTGGTGCGCAGATGTACCCAGTCTTTTTCGAATTCTATCTTTAGCCCATCCTCGGTATTGATCTTATTCTTTTTGTATTTCTTTTTGATATGATCAAAGATCTTTTTGATATCGAAGCCGGGTGTTAACTCGATCTTGTTTTTGCTCATGAAATAATCAGGATAGGTATTGCGCAATTGACGTACTGATTTTTTTTCTTTGGCAAGATGCGTAAGAAAAAGCGCGATACCGATCAACGCATCTCTTCCATAATGAAGATCCGGTACAATGATGCCGCCGTTTCCTTCTCCGCCTATTACTGCATTGACGGCTTTCATTTTTGTTACCACATTTACCTCACCAACTGCACTCGGCGTATATTCTCCACCATGCTTGATGGTTACATCTTCCAAGGCACGGGTTGATGACATATTACTGACTGTATTGCCCTTTCTTTGCTGCAACACATAATCAGCCACGGCCACCAACGTATATTCTTCACCAAAGAGGCTGCCATCTTCACAAACAAAACAAAGCCTGTCAACATCCGGGTCAACAGCAATACCCATATGCGCTTTTTGCTTTGTTACCTCATTGCACAGTTGTAAAAGATTCTCAGGAAGCGGTTCAGGATTATGGGCAAATTTCCCATTTACTTCCGCATTCAATACGGTGATGTCTTTTGCCGCAACACCCAATGCTTTTAACATGGCGGGTACAGCTATCGCACCGGTGCTGTTAATAGCATCGACAACGATCTTGAATTTTGCTTTTTTGATGGCATCCACATCCACCAGGGGATAAGCCAACACGGCATCAATATGTTGTTGTAACGATTTATCATTTCCAATACAGGTGCCCAATTGGTCCACCCCTACAAATGCAAAATCTTCTTTCTCTGCGATGTCCAGTACCAGCAAACCTTCGGCGCCATTAATAAATTCGCCTTTCCCATTCAGCAGTTTCAGGGCGTTCCATTCTTTTGGGTTGTGACTGGCTGTTAAAATAATTCCACCGGCGGCCTTTTCAAAAACCACGGCCATCTCTACTGTTGGCGTTGTGCTCAGACCAAGATTAATTACATCCAGTCCCACAGCATTCAATGTGCTGATCACCAACCGCTGAACCATCTCTCCGCTGATACGACCATCCCTTCCTATGATAACTTTTTTGTTGCTCGATTGTCTCGTTAGCCAGGTGCCATACGCTGCAGTAAAACGAACCACATCCAGCGGGCTCAATGTCTCTCCCGGTTTGCCACCAATGGTGCCGCGGATACCCGATATACTCTTGATCAATGCCATGAAACTGTGTTTAAAAGTGCCTGCAAACATAATAGAAATTTTTTGTTTGTCCGGCTGTCGTAATTTTAGTACTTCAAAGCGCTGTTATGGCTGATAAAGCATGGTACAAAGAATGGTTCGATTCACATTATTATCACCTGCTCTACCAGAACAGGGATGAGGATGAGGCTTTGCAGTTCATCCAAACACTTATCCGTTACCTGGCACCCTCACCCGGCAGTACCATGGTGGATGTGGCCTGCGGAAAGGGGCGACACAGCAAAGCATTGGCTGAGATGGGTTTTGATGTGACGGGCATCGATCTATCCTTTCCTTCGATCGAAGAAGCTAAAAAGGAAGAGGATGACCACCTGCATTTCTACCAGCACGATATGCGGCTACCTTTCTGGATCAATTATTTTCAATTCGCTTTTAATTTTTTTACCAGCTTCGGCTATTTTAAAACCCGCCGCGAACACGATAATGCCATCCGAACGATTGCACAAAGTTTACGCCCCGGGGGAATATTTGTGATCGATTACCTCAATGTTTATTATCTCGAAGATCTGCAGGATAAGCCAGTAACAACCACGATTGAGGATGTAACCTTTCATATCACCAAGTGGCAGGATGAAGATCATTTCTTCAAACAGATCCAGGTAACTGATGTCAATAACCTCTCTCTCAAACACTTGTATACAGAACGTGTTGCTAAATTCACCTTAGGCGATTTTACGGAGATGCTTACTCACCAGGGGATGCAGGTAAAAGAAGTCTTCGGAGATTATCATTTAGGGAGATATGATGCGCGGAGTTCTCCGAGGATGATCATTGTGGCGGAGAAGATTAATTAATAATTCTATTGTGTTGATATTTAACATGTTATACGTTAAACGGTTATAATTTGCATATATCCAAATTATAACTATAATTTTGTTTTGTAGTTAAGCGATTAATTCTTCCCATCGCTCAGCACAGCAACTATTATTAACTTGAGAATAAATAATGGTTGCAAAAAAGAGACGTAATTATTTTTTTTAACAACAATATATCAGATGTATCGTGCTAATCAAATAGCAGACTTCTTTTTGATTAACCTCAACAAGGTAAAGGGAGATACTATTTCGCCCTTGAAATTGCAGAAACTTGTTTACTATGCTCAGGCATGGCACTTATCAATATTTGATACTCCTCTGTTTGAAGAAAGTATTGAAGCGTGGGTTCATGGGCCAGTTATCCCTTCTGTTTACGAACGTTTTAAAGATACTACGATGTATTCTAGCATCAATGTGGATGCTATTGAATTTGAGCAAACTGATTTTTTTGATGGTACCAGAGATTTGCTATTTGAGGTCAATGCCATTTATGGCGAACATACTGCCTCATATTTAGAGGAACTTACCCATTCGGAAACTCCATGGAAAGAGGCGCGTAAAGGTGTCGCTTTATATCAAAAATCAAACAACCTGATTTCCCCTAAATCAATGGTTGATTATTACAGCCAATTTTTAAAAGATGGGGAAAAATCATCTTAGACAAAGTCTTATCCCCAAGACTGCTAGTCAACAGTCTGCCACATTCAAATACATAAATACAAATCCAACCATTATGCATGGTTGGACTCAATCAGATGATTCTGCCAATGTAATGGTGTCTATTCGTTTTTGCCAATGGGATACTCAATGTTTTTCAGACTGGAATAAACACGACATGAAATCCTTTTGGGGGTTTATTGAAAAAGTACACAACTATACATGGCAACAAGTTTATCAAACTGCAAGTAAGGGACAAGGTAAATCTGGCTTCGCTTATACGATCATGCCAATTGAAACATATCCAGAAACAGATTTTCGAAATACATTAGACCCGGGACTAACATTGTTTGAATTACGTGTTGATAAAGGGAAGCGTGTTCATGGGTTTCGAGATAAATCAATTTTTTATATTATTTGGTTGGACAAGGATCACGAATATGGGAATTAGGTTTTACGGGAGTCTGTAATATTTTGTATTCCCCTGTAGGCATATTGTATTTGAAAGAGCTATCCGGCGCTACCAGCAACATATTATCCAAAGTAGACTGATAGATGCTGCCTCCACGACCATTATTCCCCTTATAAATCATTACCTGTATTTTTTCCTTTAAACCATTCGGCATTTTATCGCCATAGTCAGGTTGGTTAGGGTTTGTCATTAGTGATTTTAAAGAGAATAACCCCTGTTCGATGGAGTCTTTCTGTGCTTTTTGCATGACCGCGAATGCGTTCGGCATAAAAGGAGAAACCGTTTTTTTAGACATTTTCTGTCCCAAAGCGGCAGATATCATCAAAACCATCAACAAGGTTACCAGGGATGTTTTCATACTTCTAATATAACCCAAAGCTTTCGTGCCTGCAAGCCATTCACCGGTTTTTTGGCAAAGAATCGACAGGTAGCGTCAATTACTCTGCACAAACTTTATCTTTACCCCGATTATGCACCCCTCCATACTCTCCGTTTCTTTCTTTCAAAAGCTATGGCTCTTGCTGGAGCATTGGGATACTTCCCTGTTTCTGCTGATCAATACAGAGTGGACCGTTCCTCTGTTAGACAATATTTTTCCCTGGTGGAGAGAACCCAATACATGGATACCCCTTTATCTTTTCTTAGTTGTTTTTGCTTTACTGAATTTTAAAAAGAAAGCATTGCCCTGGATATTAATGGCAGTGGTAACCCTTATCCTGACCGATCAGGTAAGCAGTACTCTCATAAAAAATTGGGTGGGGCGAATCAGGCCGTGCAATGATCCTTTTTTAATGGGGCGTGTGCGTTTATTGCTGGATAGGTGTGGGGCGGGCTATAGTTTTACTTCATCGCATGCGGTTAATCACTTTGGGTTTGCCACATTTGTATTTATGAGCCTGCGCCCTGTATTAAAAAAATGGGGATATGCTTTTTTCTTCTGGGCAGCCAGTGTTGCCTATGCCCAGGTATATGTGGGTGTTCATTATCCATTAGATGTGATTTGCGGAAGTATACTGGGTTGTGGTATTGGATATTGCACAGGAATTTTTTTTACAAAACGTATCGGGTTAACGATCCCGGGTACGGTTAATTAATGAATATGATCAGCAACCGTTCCTTTTACCGAGTTCTGGCATTGTGTTTCATCACTTACCTGCTGGGCATGATCATGATCCCCTTAATGGATATCGATGCTTCGCAATACGCATCTATCAGCCGTGAGATGCTTGCCGGAAAGAGCTACCTGAAAATATATGATCTTGGTACCGATTACCTGGATAAGCCACCCATGCTCTTCTGGTTATCGGCACTTAGCATGAAGATCTTTGGTGTTTACGATTGGGCTTACCGCTTACCTTCTTTATTATTTGCCATCCTGGCGATCTATTCTACTTATCAACTCGCTGTTTTATTTTACCGCAAAGAGATCGCCCAGTTAAGTGCTTTGGTGCTGGCTACTTCGCAGGCAATGTTCCTCATCACGCATGATGTTCGTTGCGATACGATGTTAATGGGATGGGTAAGCTTTTCACTCTGGCAAATGGCTGCATGGTATGGCAACAAAAGCTGGAAGCACTTCTTCCTGGCATTTGTGGGAATAGCAGGAGGGATGATGACCAAGGGACCGATAGCCCTGATGGTGCCCGCATTTGCATTTGTACCGCACTTCCTGTTACAGCGTAACTGTAAACAATTATTCCGTTGGGAATATCTCTTAGGCGTTTTGGTAATAGCGGTGTTGCTGGTTCCCATGAGTATTGGTCTGTATCAGCAGTTTGACCTGCATCCCGGAAAATTGATCAATGGCGAGCCCATCAATTCAGGCTTGCGTTTTTATTACTGGACACAAAGTTTTGGAAGATATACAGGTGAAAATCATTTCAATGAAATGAATCACTTTACTTTTTTACTGGAGAATATGATCTGGAGTTTCCTGCCATGGATACTCTGCTTCCTGTTGGCGCTTGTATTCACTGTGATAGATCTGGTAAAGAAAAAATTCCGCATTGCTGCTGATGAAGAATGGATCAGCACGGGTGGTTTTATCATTACTTATTGTATTCTTGCCCGCAGCCAGGCACAGTTACCACATTATATTTTTGTTGTTTTTCCGCTGGCATCCATTGTAACGGCACGCTTTCTATACAGCCTTTTTTATGCAGGAGAGTTTGCCCGCTGGAGAAAACCCATCATGATTGTTCATGCAGTGATCTTTGCGCTTTTATGGGTCGCGGCAGTGGTGTTAATGGCATGGCCCTTTGAACAGGTACCCAAGTATGTTACCGGTATCGCGGGTCTATGTGGTGTTGTTTTTTTATTGCTCACGAGGTTGAAGAAAAAATTATATCCCATGCATCTTGAACTGGCTTTCTTTACAGTGATAGGGGTTAATATATTCCTGAGTACCGCATTCTACCCGAATGTATTGAAGTACCAACTGGGAAATGATGCGGCTGCTTTTATCAAAGAACAAAAAATCCCGAAAGAACAAATCAGTCTCTATGGCATACATGAAGGACGTGCACTTCACTTTTATGCCCAGTATATTTTTCCGAGAAAAGACACACTCAGTTCCTTTCAGCCAACAGGGATGATGATCACCGATAAAGACAGTCTCCCTGCGGTGCAGCGCGTATTCCCATCACTGAAAATCATTCATGAAGGAAGCCATTTTGGTGTAACGGCCCTATCATTGCCATTCCTTAACCCCGACACCAGGGATAAAGAAGTGCCTAAGTACCTGATCATTGATCTGGATGGAAAGCCGTAGTTTTGCAGCCATTTACATGACAGAAGTATTTATCATATTAGCCCTTATCATTGTCAATGGATTATTCTCCATGGCAGAGATCGCACTCATTTCATCCCGCAGGGCAAGACTGGAGTCGCAGGCTGCCCGGGGCGATGATGATGCAAAAAAAGCATTGGAACTCTCCAATCACCCGGATTCCTTTCTTTCCACTGTGCAGATCGGGATCACCGTGATCAGTGTATTGACGGGTATATTTTCGGGCGATAGTTTTAAACAACCACTACGGGAATGGCTCAATCAGTTTGCGATCCTGCAACCTTACAGTGCAAGCATTGCCACCACCCTTATTGTGATTATCCTTACCTATGTTTCCCTTGTGTTGGGCGAATTGGTTCCTAAAAGGATCGGTTTGAGCAATCCTGAAAAAATAGCTAAACTGGCCGTTAAACCCATGCGGGTGATCATGTGGATCACGTATCCGTTCATCTGGTTCTTGAGTAAGTCGGCATTTGTTATTTTAAAACTTCTGGGTGTGCGTGGAAACGAAACACAGGTGACAGAAGATGAGATCAAAGCGATCATCAGTGAAGGAACGGAACATGGTGCCATCGAAGAAGCAGAACAGGAGATCATTGAACGTGTGTTCCATCTCAGCGATAGAAATATTACCTCACTCATGACGCATCGCACAGATATCGTGTGGCTGGATGGCAAGAAGACGGTGGGAGAGGTTAAGAGAGATGATCTTACCGAACTTGTTCATTCGATCTATCCCGTTTGTGAAGATGAGATCGATAATATCAAAGGCGTGGTTTCATTGAAAGAACTTTTTTCAGCTGATACTGATGCAACGGTATTTTCTATTATGAAGAAAGCCATGTATGTTCCTGAGAACAACACAGCTTACCAGGTACTGGAAAAATTCAGGCAGACAAAAATTCACCAGTGTTTTATTGTGGATGAGTATGGTACCGTGCAGGGGTTAATGACCCTAAACGATATCCTCGAGGCCATCGTAGGCGATATACCCCAGGAAGAAGATGAGGACTATGAAATAGTTCAGCGTGCCGATGGATCTTTCCTGGTTGATGCACAGATCCCTTTTTACGATTTTCTCGCCCGCTTTAATAAAACAGAATGGATGCTGGAAGGCGACCAGGATTTTGATACACTGGCCGGCTTTATCATTCATGAGATGAAAAAAATTCCCAGCACAGGTGATACGCTTACCTGGAAAGTATTTGAACTGGAGATCATCGATATGGATAATCACCGCATTGATAAAGTACTGGTATCTATTGGAAAGATCGATGAAGAGGAAGGCGTTTAAAACACGTTTTTGCACTCTCTATGCTTACACCCGCTCCCGTCATTTTCCTGTGTTTTCCTTATGTCATCCTATATTGAATCGTATCACAGCCGTTATTGATTCCCTATTTGTTCGCTACCTGTTCGCTATTTGAGCTAGCTGCCTAAGCTTTCATACGGTTGTAACTGCCATCGAGATAGCTTTACAATGGGCTTATATACGAACTGTATACGACTTAGATAAGAACAATATTCCCTATAAGGTCCCTATAAAGTCTCTATAAGGTCTCTATAAGGTCTCTATAATGTTTGGGTAAGAAAGTTGCGGGGGCGGGAGGTGGGATCTAAGAATGATCGCCGCACGATTGTTGATGGTGCATTGCCCCTTATTGGATGGAATAAAGTTACCATTTTTTGTGCTGTAAAGCTAATTGCTTAACGTGTGATACATTTTATAGTACACTTTAAAAGTCAAACACAGTGACTGTTTTCGGGTAATCCAGTTTGTAGCTTTTTTCTACTCCTTTACTTTTTACATGGAGCATATTTGTCTGGCTCTTTTCATAATCATAGAGCAGGCTGCAATCCACTTCCAGCTTTGTAACATTCGTCACTTTGGGAACTTCAAAATAACACCAGGCACTTTCTTTCTGTATTTCATAGCCGACATAATTGAAGGTAACCGGTTGCCCGTTTACTTTCAGTTTCAGTTTCTGTGTGATATAGTTACTCACCTGTTTGTCGATAAAAGCCTTATCAGCAGGGGTGCCGAGATCGATCTTGGCGGGGGTGTATTTTTTTAATGTCTTTTCCAGGTCCTCGGTAAAGATGCGCACGCTGATCTCTACGGTGGCATCTTTTGCATTGTGATTGATCTCTACAACAGAAATATAGAATGGATGCAGCAGTGCCACAAGTCCCGTCATCATCCACTGAATCATTATATTTACCATTCGTTCCTGTTTACATCGCAAATGTCATCATTAATTTGAATTTACACACATGAATGATTTCCGCTTATATTTTGAGATTGGTTTTAAACATATCGCGGATTGGCGCGGTATCGATCATATACTTTTTGTAATGGCGCTTTGCCTGCGTTACCAGTTTGCCGATTGGCGCAAAATATTGATCCTCGTAACGGCTTTTACCATCGGTCATTCCATCACCCTTGCCCTGAGTGTTTTTAACGTGGTGCAATATTCCGTTAAATGGATCGAGTTCCTCATACCGGTCACCATCGTGATCACCGCGATCAGCAATATTTTTGTGAAGAAATTTGTGTACAGGTCGAAGTTCCCGGCCATCTATTTCTTTGCCCTTTCCTTTGGGTTGATACATGGGCTTGGATTCAGCAGTTACCTGAAAAGCCTGTTGGGAACGGATAAAAATGTGGTGTGGCAGCTGCTGGCATTTAATGTGGGGCTTGAGGCGGGTCAATTAGCCATCGTTTTCGCCGTTTTGTTAATATCTTTTGTAATTACATATGTGTTCAAATGCAACCGGAGAGAATATATTTTGTATTTTTCAGGGGGCATTTTTGCGGTCGCTTTACAAATGGCGCTGCAAAGAATACCCTTCTAAAACCAACAACTACAATGAGAAAATCAGCACTACTGGTTATCGTTCTATGCATTGGCGTATCCCTGTCCGCACAGAACATCATGAACAACCCGCTTTCCAATCACGGAAACAAGTTTGAGCAGCTGGGTACCATCCTTCCCACTCCTAATGAATATCGTACAGCCAGTGGCGCTCCGGGTCCTAAATACTGGCAGCAAAGGGCCGATTACAATATCAAGTGCGAACTGGATGAGCCCAACTTCAAACTGAAGGGAAGTGAAACCATTACTTATTATAATAACTCTCCGGATGTGCTTACCTATCTCTGGCTTCAGTTGGACGAGAACGAGCACAGCACGGTGAATAATGCCGGGTACCCATCATCCAGCACACTTCCGCGAACCATTACCACGGGGCAGCTGGATCAACTGGAAGGGCAAAAGATCGATAACGGTTATGGAGAACTGATCTCAAAGATCACAGATGCAACTGGTAAGGCTCTGAAGTATACCATCAACAAAACAATGATGCGTGTTGATCTTCCGGCTGCTTTAAAACCGGGGCAGAAATTTGTATTTACTGTTGACTGGTCATATAAGGTGCCTGAGAAAGCCAAATTTGGTGGACGTGGTGGTTATGAAATGTTCCCCGAAGATGGTAATGCGTTGTTTACGATGACGCAATGGTTCCCGCGTTTGTGTGTGTATAGTGATTTCCAGGGATGGCAGAATCACCAGTTCGCAGGAACGGGGGAGTTTGCATTGGTGTTTGGAAATTATAATGTGCAGATCACCGTACCAGCAGATCATGTGATCCTGGGAACGGGCGAGTGCCAGAACTATGCATCTATCTTATCACCTGCACAACTCGGTCGCTGGAACAAAGCGCAAACTGTAAAAGAGCCGATTGAAATTGTTACCCTGGCAGAAGCAGTGGCTGCCGAGAAACAAAAAAGTACACAAAAGAAAACATGGATCTTCAAAGCAGAGAATGTGCGTGACTTTGCCTGGGCAGCCAGCCGCAAATTTGTATGGGATGCAATGCCTGCTTATGTTGAAGGAAAGAAAGTGATGTGCATGAGCGGTTATGCAAAAGAAGCGTATGCCATGTGGCGCAAGTATTCAACCAAGCTGGTAGCGCATACGATCAAGACCTATTCTAAATTCTCTATTCCTTATCCATACCCAACGGCACAAAGTATTGAGGCTGCCAATGGTATGGAATACCCGATGATCTGTTTTAATAATGGACGTACTGAGAAAGATGGTACCTATACAGAACAGGCAAAGAACGGGATGGTAGGTGTGATCATTCATGAAGTAGGACATAACTTCTTTCCGATGATCGTGAATAGTGATGAGCGCCAGTGGACATGGATGGATGAAGGGTTGAACAGTTATGTAGAATACCTAACAGAAGAATTGTACGACAATAAATTCCCATCACGCCGCGGACCTGCGGTGGGAATGATCGATTATATGAAATCGCCAAAGGATCAGTTGGAGCCCATCATGACGAACAGTGAAAATGTGGCTAACCTCGGCTCTAATGCCTATGGAAAACCGGCTATCGGTTTGAATATGCTTCGCGAAGTATTGGTGGGACGTGAATTGTTTGATTACGCATTTAAAGAATATGCAAGACGCTGGGCCTTTAAACATCCCACACCTGCTGATTTCTTCAGAACGATAGAAGATGCAACCGGTGAGGACCTTGACTGGTTCTGGAGAGGATGGTTCTATGGTATTGACCCATGCGATATTTCGATTGACAGTGTTAGGCATGCGGTCTTTGATCCGAATGCTGTGGCTACCGGCGGCGGTAATGGACCACGCCGTTTGCCAAAACCATTGGTCAATGCATTTGAAGATATTTCGAAGATCAGGAACAGAACCGATAAGAATATTGTATTCTTAACAGATGCGGATACCAGTCTTCGTGATTTTTACTGGAGATATGACAGAGGTATTGAGCCGTATGATTCTACGATCACACTTCCTGCACCACCACCGCCTGCACCTGCAGAAGCGTTGACAGATGCAGAGAAAGCAAAGTATGCCGACTTCAACCTGTACGAGATCACTTTCAGTAACAAAGGAGGATTGGTGATGCCAATCATTGTTGAGTTTACACTGGAAGATGGTACTAAGCAAACAGAAACCATACCCGCACAGATCTGGAGAAAGAATGAAAATAAGGTGACCAAACTGTTCCTTACCAAACAGAAAGCCACCAGCATCAAACTGGATCCCATGCGTGTGACGGCTGATATTGATGAAACAAACAATGTATGGCCCAAAGTAACGGATAACAGCAAGTTTGCGATCTTTAAAGCAAGGTTGGCCAATGGTCGCGGAGGTGGAGCGCCGGCAGGTATGAACCCGATGCAGGCTGCACAGAAAAGCAAATAATATTTAGTTTTTTTAAATAATCAGATCCGTCATAATTTCAGTTATGGCGGATCTTTTTTTTCGCCCAAAACAAACTCCATGAAGAATCTAATATTGCTTACCTCCCTCCTGCTTATTGCAGTTGCCACTTTTGCCGGCAAAGTAGACACGGTTTATTTTTATAGCAAAGCGCTTAAGAAAGAAACGAAATTCACTATCGCAACGCCTGAAAATTATTCACTGAAAAAGAATCAATACCCGGTTGTTTATTTGTTACATGGGCACAGCGGAAATTATTCTGATTGGTCGCAGATCACTTCACTGGCGGCTAAGGCAGATGAATTGAATGTTATCATTGTTTGCCCGGATGGTGGTTATAATAGCTGGTATTTTGATAGCCCTGTGGATAGTGCCGTTCGTTATGAAACCATGGTAAGTGTTGAGCTGATCAATTATATCGATACCCATTACGCAACCATTGCCGACCGGAAGCATCGCGCTATCACCGGGTTGAGTATGGGTGGACATGGCGGCTTATATCTTGGCTTCCGTCATAAAGATCTTTTTGGTGCAGTAGGTAGTACTTCAGGGGGTGTTGATATTCGTCCTTTTCCCAAGAACTGGCAATTGAGTAAAGTGTTGGGTGATCTGGAAACACATACAGCCAACTGGGATAGCAATACCGTGATCAACCTGGTGGACCGTGTGAAGAATGGGGAGCAGAAGATTATTGTAGATTGTGGTACCGGCGATTTTTTCCTGGAGGTGAACCGGAAGCTTCACCAGAAGTTACTGGAGTTGAAGATCGATCATGATTATACAGAGCGCCCCGGTGGGCACAACAGACCTTATTGGAACAATAGTATCGACTACCAGTTGCTTTTCTTTAAAAAATATTTTGAGGAGAAGTAAAATGAGAATAATTTATGCCACTGAAGCACAGAAGCACTGAAAAAACAATTCAGTGCTTCTGTGCTTCAGTGGCAATTCTTAGCAATTCAAACCCTTATTATGAAGAAATCAACCTTTCTATTTGCATTACTAATACTCTCAGTTGTTGCGAATGCAGCCACTGTAGACACCATCGCTATTTTTAGTAATAGCATGCACCACACTGTAAAGACAGTAGTGATCCGCCCCGCCTCTTATACAAAAGATAAGAATAAGCGTTTCCCGGTTGTATATATGTTACATGGAGCCGGGGGCAGTTACTCAAACTGGATAATTAAAGTGCCGCATATACAGCAACTGGCAGATGAGATGAACATGATCCTTGTTTGTCCTGATGGCGCTGTAACCAGTTGGTATTTCGACAGCCCTATCGATAGTACGTTCCGTTATGAAACATTTGTGGGCACAGAAGTTCCCGCATACATAGATGCCAATTACAGAACGATTGCTGACAGGAAGGCAAGGGCGATTACCGGCTTAAGTATGGGAGGGCATGGTGGTTTATTTCTTGCTTTCAGACATGCAGATATATTCAGTGCCTGTGGAAGTACCAGCGGGGCATTGCACGTGTCGGTGATCACGCAGGGATATAATGTAGAAAAGAGGTTAGGCGATACGGCCGTGAACCGGAAGTACTGGCATGACTGGAGTGTTGTGAACGTAATTGATAATTATCCGAAAGATTCCCTGGCTATCATCATGGATTGTGGTACAGAGGACAGGGTATTATTCATGAACCGGATGGTGCATGAGAAAATGCTGAAGCTGAAAATTCCACATGATTATATTGAGCGGCCGGGAGAACATAACTGGAAATACTGGAACACATCTATTGACTACCAGTTGATCTATTTCAGAAAGTATTTTGATAAAGTGTTATAGTAGTGAGTAGTCAATAGTCAATAGTGAGAAGCAGGCTGAGGTTTTACACTCACTACTCACTTCTCACTTCTTCAGCGCTTTCCGTAATTGCACACCCACATTCACTCCGAAACTACTTAACTGGATACTGCCTGTTCCTACACCACCTAGCGGAAGTTTAGCATAAGGCTCAATCTGTAAGTAGAGATTCTTGCCAATTGTACTTTCAAATCCTGCAGAAAGATGAACGATAGAGAGAATATGCGTGGTTGAGCTTGCATAATCAAATGTACGGGTAGCAGGTTGACCGAGGTAATGATAAGCGTAGGTATAGTTCTCACTGGTCATGAAATAGGAGCTGATGCCGGTGCTTAGGAATACTCTTTTTTTATCTGAGTGACTTGTATAGAACCTAGCCAGTAGCGGAACCTCCCACATACGGCAATAGCCCTCTACTGTTTCCAGTTTATAATAGCTGGCCCATGTGCCTTTTGGTGCATTGAAATCGCTGCCGGCCATTTTATAATTCTTCTGGGTATAAATAGCTCCTGAATGGAGTGAAAATATTTTATTGAAATGGAAACCTGCGAGTACACCCAAACCATAGCCAGGTTCGTATCCGTATTTGAATTTTACGGTGCTCTCATCAATTGATCCTACCATACCGATGCTCCAGGCTTTGTTAGTTTTTGATTTTTTGGGAGTGGTGATGACCGGTGATTCAGTTGCTGCTGGTTCAATGATGCTGTCTTTTTCTTTGTCGGCTATAATAGGGGTACTTACATTATCTTTTGTTTCATCTGGCTTAACGGCAGCAATCGATTGATCGGCAGGTTTGGTTAAGTTAACCGTATTTGTTTCCGGGTTGTTATTGGCATCTGTATTTGATAACGCCGGTGTGTTAGCAGGCAGCGCAGCGGGGGAAAAAGTAGATTGTTTTGTGATCGCCAAAGAATGGGTTGCAGGTGCAGGCAGATCAATGTGATTGACTTCAGGAGAACTCACTTTGTTGAGAGGCAGTGATGCACTATTGATGGAAGGATCAATAGTTGACGCAACTGCTGGTTTAACAGGTGTGGTAGTTTGCGTATGCTTGATAGTTGCTGCTGCTGTAAGTGGTGCATCTTTCAATTGATAGTATGCAAAGCCGCCCAGGACGAGGGCAGGAGCCAGCCACCAGAAAATCAGGAACCTTCGTTTCTTTTTTTCTTCGGGCATTATTTTATCCAACTGCTCCTGCATGGCATCCCAATTGGGTTTGCCAGGGGCCTTATACCCTGTAGCAGCTTCCCTGCTTAAGCGGTCCAGTTCATTATCGTCTTCACCAGGATTATACATATGCTTTTTTGTAGTCAGTTTGTTGTGTTATCATTTTTCTAAGGTTACTCCTTGCTTTCGACAGGTTCGATTTAGATGCGCCGATACTGATCTTTAGCAGCGAGCCGATCTCTTCGTGACTATAGCCTTCTATTACATAGAGATTAAAAACAGTTCGGTAAACCGGGCTCAGTCTTTTGATCGCCTCAATTATTTCGCCATACATGATCCTGTCGATGCCTGTTTCCTGTGTGTCCGCTAAAGTGATCTCCGCTGTTTCCATGCTCACAAGGTTCAGCTTTGTTTTCCTGAGATGGTCGATAGCGGTATTGATCACAATCCTTTTGAACCAGCCTTTCAGCAGCGCTTCCGTTTCTCCCGGGCGGTTCGCATCAAAATGTTTGATGTTCTTGTACAATTTGATAAATGACTCGTTGGTCAGTTCCTCAGCTTCCTCTGTCAGGGTAATATAGCGGTAGGTTATCTTCAGGGCATAGTCGTACAGCCGGTGATATAATTCACGCTGGCTGTTCCGGTCGTTTTTACAGCATCCGGCTATCAGGCTCGATATGTGTGTTATTTCCAGTGACAATTCGCTTTATAGAGGTCAGTGAGCATTGCTTTCGTACCCTAAAGTACCATTTCTACCGTGTTATACGGAATATGGGGCAGGGTGGTTGCCGGAGAAGGGAGAAAATATTGAATATCGAACACCAAATGTCGAAGTCGGATGTTACTTATTGAACATTTGACTTTTTCTTAGAGGGGGCTTTCTGACCAAACTTAGGTGTGGCAACGGGTTTGGGTACGGCTATTGAATTGGTAGCGGCTATTTTGGTTGTATCAGCCGGCTTTACCAGTTTTTTGTAGGGGTCATTTGCACCGGGTTCTTTCAGTACATCCAACATATAGGTTTCTACATTGATGAGTGTGCCGTATACAGGATCATAATATTTCCATACCCCATGCTTTACAGATCTTCCATCTGTTTTAACGATCACCTGCTCATAGGAGTTTGTTCTTCTGGGGTCCTGCACCAATACTGTGTCAAACATCTTGCGCGCATCTGAAGGTGCCCGCCAGCTTTCTTCCCGTACCAGCCCGGCAACCGTGAAATACAAACAACGGCCATTCTTATTACCACCTTTGTAGTTCTCTTCGGCCATCTTATCACCCATCAGGTTAAACTGTTTCCACAATCCTTCCTTGAAATCGTTTTTGAAAAGCCCTTCTTCCTCATAGCCCGGGTTGCCTCGCAAGGGGTCAACATGCACTGTCCATTTACCCTGCTTGTATCCCTGCATATCTATACAGTTAAGGGTATCGCCGAATATGCCTATTTTAAAACTTTTGCATTGCGCAGAAACGGCAGAGGAGAAAAGGATTAGTATAACTAATAACCGGCCACGCATAGAGTAGGATTGTGGGTTCGAAAATACCGAATATTTTAATAGGGAAAAACTAGCTTTTTGCTAAAATCCAGAGATCCTGTCCTCCCAGTTTCTCAGGATGGAGGGCGCCGTCATAGAACGACAGCACGGTAAAATAATGACCGAGTATTTTTCGAAAGGCAACAGCATCGTGGTAAGTGGACATCATCCTGTGACCCTGCTTTGGATAAGTGCGGGTAAAAATTCCCCTTTCTGCCAGGAGCTTTCTTTCATGCGGAAGTAATTGATCAGTATAAAACCTGCCTTGTGTAGTGATCAGCAAAATGCCATTTGGCTTAATTACCCTGTGTAATTCACTGATCCATTCCTCCTGTAATAGGGCTTCAATATGTGTTGCTACCGAGATGCCGAAAACAAGGTCAAAAAGATCAGGGGCGTAGGGCATTGGCGTAAAACTATGAATGGGCATAAAAGCAATACCGGGGTGATGCTCTTTGTTCCATTCTATTCTTTCTTCATTGATATCACATCCGTATAAAAGAGCTGCTGGCAGAAGGGCAGGCAGGTGTTGTATGATCCTTCCCGCGCCACATCCCCAATCAAGTATCACGGGGTTAGGGGGAAGATAGTCTTTCGTCCATTCAATGATCTCCCTGGCAGCGAGGGAGCCGTCTTCCACAAATTTCTGATAGTCGAGAGAAAAGGTATCATACAAGTCATCATCCGGCGGAAGCTGGATGCCGGGGGAATGTTTTAAATAGCTGCGGTTTGCTTTACGGTTTTGATGCCTGCTGTAATAAAAGTGCAGTCTTCCTGCCTGGCCTGAAAGATGAAAACGGTAGAGAATATATTTTAGCCAGGGCTTGAGCATTGATATCAATTCGTATGGAAGGTACTTCCGGTGTCACATTGTTTCAACCAGCTTTTTTATTTCAACAAGTATCGGGTTCCATCCTTCTCCACCGTTGTATGCTTCTGCATATCTTTTCTCACCATCTGCCACTGTGGAATAATCACCCTGCGTAACATTGAAAATGGTTTGTCCATTCTCTTCGGTCAGCTCATAGGTTACCGTCAGGTAATTTTCCGATACATCATCAATTGTTGAGTTAGGGTCAATGGTTGTATAGGCCAAGAACTTACCCGGTTCGATCTTCACTATGTCTCCTTTTACAAATACCATTTCCTGTCCTTCATAATTACCCTTCCACAATAAGGGGCTGCCTGCTTTCCAGTCGGATACAGTCTCACAACCGAACATGTATTTTTTCGTTTCTTCCGGATTTGTTAATGCGTTCCAAACCTTTGCGGCAGGGGCATTGATCGTAATGGTATTTCTGACAAATAAAGGGTCCTTCACAGTTTTGCTTTTTTAATGTAATTAATACGCTGGAACGTTGCTACAACAGCTTTGCCCATCTTTTTCTCATTCGATAAGACCTGCGCGTTTCTTTTATCCATTTTAAAAATTGCCAATAAAAAACCGATCCTGTAATAAATAACAGGCAACAATTAATAATGGTCAACAACGCTGGATGGTTTCTGTTAAGATGCAACTTAAACACGATGTCTATGATGTAGAAAACGATCATGGGCAAACCACCCATCAAGAGGGCAAGCCATATGAATTTCTTAGGCATAAAATCTTGTTTCAGGTAAGGTAGTTATTTTTCTACAGATCTACTGCATTCCACCACTGTGAGAAAGCCTGATCTTTTTCCAGGTCAACCACTTCACCGATCATGGGCGTAAGTAGTGGGACATCCTTCGTTGCAGCAGATACCCTTATAATCGGATCATCCCAGGCATGATTCCCCAGCGCAAACTTTGCCCAGTGAACGGGTAATAATTTTTTGGCTCTCAGATCAGCTGCTGCTAAAGGAAGCTCTTCTGGTTGCATATGAATATATTTCCATGCCGGATCGTACTGGCCACATTCCAGTATGGCAAGATCGAATGGTCCGTATTTATCGCCGATCTCTTTGAAATGCGTATCATAACCGGAATCGCCACCGAGATATATTTTCTTATTAGGTGTTTGTAATACAAGTGAGATCCATAGAGCCTTGTTTCTTTTTAATCCCCTTCCTGCAAAATGTCTTGCCGGTGTTGTGTAGGCCACAAACCCATCTTTCAGATCGATGGTTTCGTTCCAGTCTTTTTCAACAACAAGATCCATATTATAGCCCCAACGGGCAAGGTGTGCGCCTGTGCCGAGACCCGTGATCACTTTTTTTATTTTCGGCTGAATTTGTAAGATCGTATCAAAATCAAGATGATCCCAGTGATCATGGGAGAGAAAGAGGTAATCGATCTCCGGCATATCGGCTGCTGTGTATACGTTTGCGCCGGGAAAACTTCGTGTGGTGAAGTTGACAGGTGATGCGACACCACTGAATACAGGATCCACTAATATTTTCTTGCCATCTACCTGCAGAAAATAAGAGGAGTGACCAAACCATACTACAATATTTCTTGCCGGATCCAATGATAACAGATCCGTTTTGATGGAAGGGATGATACCATTGGGTTTCACACGTTCTTTCTTTTCAAAAAAGAATTTCTTTAAAACACTATAGTAGCTTACCCCTTCTGTGAGACTTGGGGTGGGATGTTGATTTTGGAACTGGCCATTTTGCCAGTTGGGAGATAATTGTTCAGGACCATTTTCGCGGATCTTTCCAAATTTTGGGTGGTTGAGGAATGCCCAGATACTAATAATACAGATGACGATTATAAATGCGAAGATGATCATGGGGTGAAGTTAGAATTGCCACAGAAGCACTGAAGCACAGAATTTTTCTGTGCTTCAGTGCTTCTGTGGCAAAAGAAAATTAAAGATAAGCCAGCTGCCCTAAATGGTAACTCTGGTGATTGGTCCTGCTGATCAGAACATTCAGTTTATTCCTATGTGGCTCTTTCGCAAAATCTTCTTCTGATACCGCGGTATGGCGACTGAGCCATTGGTCAGTTGTCATGGTGCCAATATGCGAAGTCAATGTATCATTGATCTTTTTCCAATACTCTTTTAATTCAGCGATAGAAGGCTTTTCAAGCCCCGAATTCTCCGGGTTCTTGAGGAAAATATTTTCCAGTTCCGGGTATTGTTTTTCTCCAAAACCCAGTAATGTCATCAGCCCATCATTTACGGCGGCAAGATGCCCGAGAAGATAAACGCCTGAATTTCTACCGTTTGCCGTAGGCTTTGCCAGTTGTTCATCGTTGAGTTTATCCAATACTTTATTCATGTTCTTATTCTGCGTTTCCCATGCGGTAACGATCATCTTTGTGATTACATCCTGCTGTGTCATTTCGTATATGTTTTAGTTGCTATTTCATTCCTACAGGCTTGGCGTTCTTCTGCGCTTTCAATGCCAGCTCAGTTGCCAGGAAGCAATGCGCCTGCGGCATCGAGGTTTCTGTTCTGTTGATCACATCATCTACAAACTGCTCACCGAATGGCAATGGTTCGTTATTGCAATCGATGTATTTGGTTTCTTTTTGATTAACCAGATAGAGGTGATTGCCATTTGGATGCAATGTGATATCAATGTTCTTACGGATCTCGATATATCCTTCCGAACCCAATATGGTTAATCTTCCATCACCCCATGAGGCAAGTCCATCCGGGGTGAACCAATCTACCCGCACATATCCAGAACCCCCATTTCCACGTAACATGATATCTCCAAAATCTTCAAAGTTTGGATACTGCGGGTGAGCCGTATTGCCCACCTGTGAGGCAACTACTTCTGCTTTTGTAGAGCCAGTAAAGAAAAGGAACTGGTCGAACTGGTGTGAGCCGATGTCTGTGATGATGCCTCCGAAATATTTTTTATCGAAGAACCATTCCGGTCTTGTCTTGGGTGTCATCTTGTGTGGCCCCAGCCCGATTGTCTGAATTACTTTGCCGATGGCGCCTGCTTTCACCAGTTCACCTGCTTTTACCGTTGCTTTATTTTCAAAACGTTCACTGAACATGATTGAATAAATGCGGCCGGTTGCTTTCTGAACGCGTCTTGCTTCAGCCAGTTGATCAAGTGTGGTAATACCCGGTTTATCAACCAGGTAATCTTTTCCATGCTGCATCACGCGGATGCCCAGTGGGGCACGCTCTACCGGGATGCCGGAGCTTAATACTACCTGGATGGTAGGATCGTTGAGTATCTCATCTTCGCTGGCAGCGATTTTTGCCTGTGGGAAACGTTTGGCAAAATCTACCACCAGTTCGGGTTCTTTTGCATAAAAGGAAACAAACTGGCCACCTCCCCGTATCACTGCATTTACCATTGAATTGATATGGCCATGATTGATGCTGATCACGGAAAAGCGGATCCGCGGTTCTGCATACGGCTGAATGATGTTGGATGATGTTTCACTTGTGTTCGCTGCGATATTGGCCATTACATTCTTTGGGATGCTTGGCAGAAATGCCATCCCTGCGGCTGTTGCAGCAGTATTTCTTAAAAACTTACGACGGTTGAATTGAGGATCTTTCATTTGGTTTTGTTTATGGTAAGCAAATCGATAGCTAAATATAAACTATAATTCATCCTCACAACCCCTTCCTTTCCGATATCGTTTTCGTTGAACTAAAGGGTTCATTAGGGTTCAACATTTTTATATACAAGAACGCCACTAGCGGAAATACAACCAACTGAACTAACATTACCATGATACTTTCAGTCATATTTAAAAACTCCCCCTTTTTTAAGATCAACCACTGATTTCCATTGGGGCCATGAGAAAAGATGATATTATTAATTAAGTTCCATCCAAAATGTAGTCCAATTGGCAGGTACATGGAGCCGGTTTTGGCATAAGCCAGTGCAAAGATGTACCCCATGATTCCGGTTCCGATAAAGAGGTATGTCATCAATACCCAATTGCCAAAAGCACCCATGGAGAACCAATGATATATACCGAAACAAACAGCTGAAAGTATACAGGCTTTTGTTGCGCCTATTTTTTTTATTGCGATGTAAAGAAGTGCTCCTCTGAAAATTAGCTCTTCATATAATACGGATTGCATTGTCCACAAACTTCCGGAAAGAAATTTGTGGAAGGTAAAAGATGTGTTAGTTAGCCATAAAGAGCCCGAAAATAGCTTTTGCAGGTAGTAGTAAAGGGCACATACAGAAGCGGCAATTGAAAACCCAATAAGCAGGTTTATTGTTCGTTCCCAAGTTGGAATTATCCCTAATATGCTCAGATCTTTCTTTTCAAACAATAACAGCAATAGCCAGCTGACTGATAGCTCAACTAATAACCCATTGCCATATAAAAACCCTATTGTCAAAAGCAAGATGGATGGAATGAATTTTAAAAGAAACGGGTATCTCATTGTGATTGGTTTTAAAATTTTAATCAAAAGGATGATTAATTTTGCCGAGAGCGGGAAAAATTCGATGAATAGTTATGGGAAGAGATGAAGCCCCTTTATTCAGCAACCAAGTGAAATTTTACCCCTTTTTATCCTTTGTTTCTGATACAGCCATGTTTGTCGGATAATAACCGATGTTGGTCGTAGTTATTACCATGGCTTGCTATTAAACCTGAAATTTGTTGTATGGATTTTGAATTGTTAAGCGAGCGGGTTTACTACCAAAAGGGCACCAGGGTAGCCGCACACACGCTTTTTTGGGTCTTACAATTCTTTGTAAGTTGGTATAATATATCTATTTCCTTTAACCCCTATAGCCGTTTTAACAACCAAACCATTATTCTTATTTTACTAAGCGGCACTATTAACATTATACTTATATACTATCCACTAGTTTACTATATTATACCCCGGTTAATTGAGAAGAGAAAATATTTATGGAGTGTATGCTTCATTCTAATGCTTTTGATTTTGTACACCTTAATAAATGCTCTAAGCGAAACATTTATTTTGAAAGCATGTGAAAGCTGCATGAAACTACTAAAGGATAGCGGTTCAAGCTATTATCAATTTTTACAAACAAGCCTGGTGAACAAGCTGTTCCAAAAACTTGCCACTCTGGGTATATTACTGAGCCTTATTTTTTCACTTAGTATACCCTTATGCATAAAGTTTATTTTACAGGTTTTCAGAGAGCAAATAGTATCCGCTAAAATTGCCAGGCAAAATGTTGAACTTGAATATAATTTTCTTAAGTCACAGGTTAATCCACATTTTCTATTCAATTCTTTAAATAATATTTACGGCCTGATCTTAAAAGACGAGAATAGCAAAGCTGCGGAAACTGTAGCAAGGCTTTGTGAGTTTATGCGGTATACCTTATATTATGCTACACAGGATAAAATGCCATTAAACAAAGAAGTGCAATTAATAAGAGACTATATTCAACTGGAATCTATCAGGCTAAATCATACCAAAGTTAACCTCGAACTGAATATTGACAATGATGACTATTATTTCCCTTCATTATTGTTAATGCCGGTAGTTGAAAATGCTTTTAAATACAATGCTGATATTGACAAATCCATTATCTACATACATTTATCCATTCAGCATAATGAACTACATTTCAGGATTGAAAATACTGTCGATAAAACTTTATTGTCTCAGTTAACCGGTGGAATTGGTCTGCAAAACTTCAGGAAACGTCTTGATCTGTATTATCGCGGAAAATATCAGTATGATGTACTTACAACAGGGTCAAAGTATGCGGTAATTTTAAATATAAATTTATGGACCTGATAAACTGCATGGTAGTAGATGACGAACCTATTGCCAGGGATATTCTAGCAAGGCACATTGAAACTACTTCCGGCCTGAAACTGGTTAAAAGTTGTCTCAACGCTTCGGAGGCTTATGAAGGGTTACATGAATATAACGTAGATGTTATTTTCCTGGACATTCAAATGCCTGTAATCACAGGAATTGATTTCCTAAGGTCTTTGCGGAATCCCCCATTAGTGGTATTTACAACTGCTTATCATACCTATGCTATTGAAGGATTTGAGCTTAATGCTGTAGATTATTTATTAAAGCCAATTACTTATGATCGCTTTTATCTTGCAATACAAAAAGTAACTGAACGGATGTCATATAAAGGCAGCCAGTCTCCAACCCTTCCGGAGTTACCTATCGATTATATTTTTATTAAGCAGGATATTAAACTGGTTCGCGTAAGCCATGATCAAATTAGCTATATACAAGCTGAGAAGGACTACAGCTCTGTTTATCTGGCTGATAAGCGCCTCTTTGCAAGCATGCATTTAAAACTTTTTGAAAACGCCTTGCCAAAGAACCAGTTCTTACGTGTTCACAGGTCGTATATTGTCAATCTCTCAAAAGTTAGATCCATACAGGGAAATATGATTGAATTGGAAAAAATTGAGATACCTGTTGGAGCCAATTATAAAGAAACATTATTCGCTGTACTTGGGATATAATTTAGCTCTAACGGCAATGATCTCTCTACTTATCCCTGATCGCTTTAAACTCCGACCCTGCTTTCCACTGCGGTATCTTTTCTCCAAACGCAATTCGCCTTCCTACACGAAAAAGTAACTGGAGATCGTCAACACCGCCTGCCATGCTCCAGGTTGCTGCATCAAATGAATCGGAAGGGCGGTGGTAATGCTTTTCATTGAACTCATCATCGATCTTCTGTCCATACTCTTTTCCTTTACCAATCACATCAATACCATTATTAATATAGAGTGCAGGAATACCTGCTTTTGCAAAATTGAAATGATCTGAACGGAAATAATGTCCCGCTTCAGGATGCGATTCATAGGCAAGATAGCGTCCCATTTTTTCGGCTTCTTCTTTCAGCACGTCTTCGAGATCGGATTGACCTTTGCCCACTACTACAATATCTTTTGTTTTATCAAAACGGCTCAGCTCGTCAATATTGATATTGGCGATGGTATTTTTGGCAGGATAAACAGGGTTCTGTGCATAATACGCTGATCCTAATAAACCTTGTTCTTCCGCAGTAACTGATAAGATCACGATGGTTCTTTCAGGTTTTGTTTTCATGCTTTTAAACGCACGTGCCATTTCTATCATGCCGGCTGTTCCGCTGGCATTGTCATACGCACCATTATAAATGGAATCTCCTTTTTCATCCGGTTTACCAATACCCAGGTGATCCCAGTGTGATGAGTAAATGATTACCTGGTCAGGATATTTGGTTCCGGTGATCTTGCCGATCACGTTATGCGACATATTATATACCGCCTCCACTTTCATGGTAGTTGATAAAGCCAGGTGCATATCAACCGGTTTAAAACCTTTCTGATGCGCCAACACAAGCAGGTTGGTATCCAGTCCTGCTGCTACCAGTAATTTTTTTGCAACCGGTTCCTGTATCCATCCCACTACATCCGACTTCTTGATATCCTTGCCACGGTTATCCAATAACAGTTTGGTGGTATTAAAACTATTTTGCGGCACATTAAAACCATAGCTTGCCGCAGCAGTATTGTGAACGATCAAACATCCTTTGGCTCCCTGGCGCGCGGCTTCTTCAAACTTGTAGGTCCAACGACCATAATAGGTCATGGTCTTTCCTTTGAATAAAGTAGAATCTGTAAAACCGGGATCATTGACCATCACCATTACTACTTTGTCTTTTACATCAAGACCTGCATAATCGTTCCACTGGTATTCCGGTGCAACAATTCCATATCCTGCAAACACAAGGTCATTGGCAGTAAGCGCAATATCGGGGTCCGTTTTATCTGTCCATATAATATAATCATCAAAGGCCTTCAAGGTGAAGTTTCCTTTTGCTGATTTCACTTCCATAGAGGGGGCAGCTATCGCTTTGATACTCACCATCGGCACGTCCTGCAGGTAACTGTTGCCATTGCCCGGTTCGAGACCTGCAGCGGCAAACTGTTGTTGCAGATAGGCGATCGTTTTGGTTTCGCCGATCGTAAACGGTTTCCGTCCCTGGAAGGAGTCGGATGCCAGCACGGAAATATGTTGTTTAAGACTATCGGCGCTGAAAGCAGCCAGTCCATCATCATCTGCAGGGAGTGTGCTTTTCTGTCCGCAGGAAAATAACAATACTGTCAATACAATAAGGGAGCTGAAACGAAGCATGGTGTTTTTATTTAGGGGTGTTAAGGTAGGAAAAGGGGTAAGTGGTAAGTGGTAAGTTATTTTTTTTGGGACTGTTTGATGCTTTCGAGATAAACTGCACTGTCGCCTTTGGGAATGCTTAAAGATTTCCATTCTTCATTTTTTGCGAGCCTGCCTAGATAGACTATCTGACCTACATGATATGGATAATGTGCTACCTGGCGGAGAATCGCATCAAATACCAGTAATGGTTCGGTCCTGATGGTAATTGTTTTGGTAAGATATTCAGGCGTAAGGCTTTCGAGGGTTGACAGAAAACAGTTCCATCCCTCGTTCCATAAAGTAATAATATGCTCCTTGCTTGTTCTCGATAGATCGAACTCTGCATCTCTTGCGCGCCATTCTTTTTCACCATCTTCGGTCAGGAAATTTGTCCAGCGGCTAAGCATATTCCCATGCATATGTTGAACGATAACGGCGATACTGTTGCTTTCGGACGAAGGCTGATAAAAAATATCTTCCTCACTGATCTGTTCAAAAGTTTTATCGCCTAAGTCTTTATAATACTTAACGCGTTTAATGGCATCTTTTAAAAATTCTGTTTCGAACATAAACATTGTTTTTGTTTATAGGCCTGGTTATAATTAACCATAGACCATCAACTATAGACTTTAGACCGCCCTTAGAATCCTGCCACTGAATCATTACCCCTGATATCTGCAGCCGTTTCTTTTTTACCCTTGATAATCCTAATGGCTTCTGTTGCGCTCCAGGCACCCCGTTCAACCAGTTTATAGCCCATGGCTTCCAGTTGTTTCTTTGTTTCAGGATTAAATTCTTTTTCAATCATTACCTCATCCGGGAGCCACTGGTGGTGGAATTTGGGTTTGTTGATGGCATCTGCGGCACTCATACGAAAATCAATCACATTCACTATACCCTGGTATACAGAAGTGGGTATGGTGGTTCCACCAGGTGTGCCGATCACCAGATAAGGTTTGTTGTTTTTTAATACCAGCGTGGGTGCCATAGAACTCAGCATCCGTTTACCGGGTTGTATCGAATTGGCTTCGCCTCCAATGGCACCAAACATATTGGGTGAGCCGGGTTTGGCACTAAAATCGTCCATTTCATTATTAAGCAGGAAACCCGCGCCGCCAACTACGGTCTTACTGCCATACCCACCATTAAGGGTAGTGGTGATGGATATCATATTACCTTCCGCATCCATAATACTTATATGGGTGGTTTCTTCACTTTCTTTGATCACGCCTGCCTTGATCATTTTGCTTGAACCTGCTTTTTCAGGTGTATAATCACTCATTCTTTGTGCGAGATAAGCATCACTGATCAATGTCTTTACCGGAACTTTCCAGAAATCAGGATCGCCCAGATGTTCAGCCCTGTCGGCATAAGCGCGGCGCTCTGCCTCTATCATTAGCTGCACGCTTTTGGATGTTTGAAAACCTAAAGAATCAACCGGGTATTTCTCAATCATTTTCAACATTTGCGCCAGCAATATTCCACCGCTGCTGGGCGGAGAAAAGCTGATGATATGGTGCGATCGATAATCAAATTCTAATGGCGTTCTGAACTTGGCGGTATAGTTCTTCATATCCTCACGTGTAATGATACCATTGCCCCGCTGCATTTCTTCTTCCAGCAGGCGGGCGGTTTCCCCTTCATAAAAACCTTTCGCACCATCTTTCTGAATCCGTTTCAAGGTGGCGGCCAGTTCTTTTTGTACCAGTGTGTCTCCTGCTTTCCATTTGGCTTCTTTGGTAAACGCGGTAGGTCGGGTACTTTGTTTCAAAATAGCCTCCCTGACACCGTTTAGTCCTGCGGCCTGCCGCTCGGTTAATACAAACCCAAATTCTGCGATATCAATGGCAGGCTGTACCAATTTATTAAAACTAAAACGCGCATAAGGCAAGGTAGCAAATAAGCCCGCTACTGTTCCCGGAACACCGGATGCCAGGTGCCCGCTTTGCGAAAGATTGGCTTGTGCATTACCGTTTTTATCAAGATACATATCCCGTGTAGCTTTTGCAGGCGCTGCTTCCCTGTAATCAATACCAATGAGCTCACCGCTTTTTTGCCGGGCCAGCAAAAATCCACCGCCACCAAGATTGCCGGCATTGGGGTACACTACTGCCAGCACGAGTTGTGTGGCAATAGCCGCGTCAAAAGCATTGCCGCCATTCTTCATCATAGCCGCACCTACCATACTGGCCAGCGGGTGTGCACTGCTTACGGAAGCTTTACTGAAATCACCTTTTTTTACAACCGTATATTTATACGGATCGATCGCTTTTCCGGCGCCAACAATGGAAGGAATTTTTTGTGCTGTTGCTAATAGGTTCGCGCTGAACAGGAGCACGACAATGATCATCTTTCTCATGATAGAAAATTACATTTTTTTATAACATCGGGTAACTTTTATCGGTTAGTGGGTAAAAAAAGCTACAATTATCTCTTGCGACTTTGTTTCTTACTTACATTCACAACTTATTCTATAAATAATATGAAAAGATCATTTGTTGGATTGGTCATGCTTTTTACCTGCCTGCTGACCCAGGCCCAGGGATTACAGAGTCCCGAACAATACCTCGGTTATAAAGTGGGAACTCGCTTTACGCGTCACCACAAACTGGTGGAATATTTTAAGGCTGTTGCAGCTGCAAAGCCTGATATGGTAAAAATTGAAAAGTATGGCGAGACCAATGAAGGCCGCGAACTGATGCTCGCATTTATTGCTTCTCCTGCCAATCTCCAGAAGCTTGAATCGATCAGAAAGAACAACCTCGGGTTGACCGGGACTACCAAGGACAAGGGTTCTGTAGAATCTGCGCCTGCTATTGTGTGGTTAAGCTATAATGTACACGGTAATGAATCATCTTCATCAGAAGCTGCCTTGCTTACCTTATATGCATTGGTAGATCCTACTAATGAAAAAAGTAAAGAGTGGCTGAAGAATACGGTAGTGGTGATGGATCCCTGTATCAATCCTGATGGGAGGGACAGGTATGTGAACTGGTATAATTCTGTTGTGGGTCAAACCTATAACCCTGATCCATCTTCGAGGGAACATGCTGAACCGCAGCCGGGTGGAAGAACCAATCACTACAATTTTGATCTTAACCGCGACTGGGCATGGCAAACACAGCTGGAAACCCAGTTGCGTTTAAAAAAGTATAATCAATGGTTACCACAAGTGCATGTTGATTTTCATGAACAAGGCATTAATGGCCCCTATTATTTTGCACCGGCTGCAGATCCCTACCATGAAGTGGTTACGCAATGGCAGAAAGATTTCCAGTTAATGATCGGTAAGAACAATGCGGGATATTTTGATCAGAAAGGATGGTTGTATTATACCAAAGAGAGATATGACCTATTGTATCCTGCATATGGCGATACGTACCCGCTGTACAATGGAGCTATTGGAATGACCTACGAGCAGGCTGGTGGTGGCGGTGCCGGTTTGGGCATCATTAAAGGAGATGAAGATACTTTGACGCTTGTTGACCGCGCAACACACCATCACACCACGGGTTTATCTACTATTGAAACGGCTTCGCGCAACCGCCAGAAACTGATGGAAGAGTATAAGAAGTTCTTTGATGAGGGTAAGAGTGGAAAGGTGGGAGAGTACAAGACATATGTGATGACTTCAAAAGATGAGAATCATATGAAGGCGGTTATCTCATTGCTTGAGATGAACGGAATTGAGTATGGAACATTGAACAATAAATCATTTACCGGGTATAACTATTTCACCGGCAAAGAATCTGCTTTTTCTGATGAAGGTTATACCATCGCAGTAAGTGCTTACCAGCCGCGTTCTGTAATGGCAAAAGTATTACTGGAGCCAAAAACAGTAGTGACCGATTCCAATACCTATGATATCACGGCATGGTCGGTTCCCTATGTATATGGTGTAAAAGGGTATGCGGTAAAGGAAAGACTTGAGCAAACCAATAATTGGAAAAGTGCACCAGCGGTAACCGAAGTAAACGGTGCCTATGGGTTATTGATCCCTTACGAATCTTTTAATGCGGCAAAAATTGTTGCCTACCTTCTTAAGAATGGATTGAAAGTTCGTTTTGCGGAAAAGCCTTTTACAGTAGGTGGAAAGGTATACGAGCGGGGAACGTTGATCATTATGAAAACAGGCAATCCGGCTACCTGGAGTGCATTGGCGAATGAAGCCTGTAGGAAATTCAATGTTCAGCCGGTAGCAGTTGAAACAGGGTTTATGGATAAGGGGGTTGACTTCGGTTCGCCCGATGTTAAGACCATCAAACCAGGTATGAAGATTGCTTTGCTGGCCGGTGACCAAACGCGTTCACTGGGTGTGGGAGAGGTGTGGCACTTTTTTGAAAAAACACTGGATTACCCGATTGCATTGATCAATGTGACCGACCTGGGAAGGGCCAACCTTAAAAACTTCAATGTACTGATCATGGCAGATGGTAATTACCGCGCGCTATCAGATAAAGCAACAGCGGATAAGCTGAAAGATTTTGTTCGCTCCGGCGGCAAGATCATTGCGATGGATGGTGCCGTATCATCATTGGCAGCTGCTGATTGGGGTATTAAAGAAAGAGAAGATAAAGCCAGCGATGACAAAGGCGAATATGTGAACGTAAAAAAATATGCGGATCGCGAAGCCAATTCTCTGGCAGGTTCCATGCCGGGGGCTATTTATAAACTGGAGCTTGATAATACACATCCATTGGCATTTGGGTATCCTGATTACTACTTTACTTTAAAGCAGGATGCCGGTCAGTATGAATTTTTAAAAGATGGTTGGAATGTAGGGGTGATGAAAAAAGATGCTTACGTAGCCGGATTTGTGGGGGTGAAGATCAAAAGCAAAATAAAGGATAATGTAATGTTCGGTGTTCAGCGGATGGGTGCCGGTAATGTGGTTTATCTTTCTGAAGGACCATTGTTCCGGAACTTCTGGGAGAACGGGAAGCTGCTGTTTAGTAATGCGGTCTTTTTGGTAGGACAATAAATATTGAAGCCGGGCAAATTGCCCGGCTTTTTAAATTCAAATTATTTTCATTGTAATTTCTTAATCTCCTTAATATCTGCAAGGTCCTGTGCTCTGCCGCTTGCCTCTTTGTTAACAAGAAAATCACGTATTCCAATATATTTTATCTGCAAACCTTCGTCGAGTGTCACCATCTATTTCGGTAAGTATGTCAATACGCAGAGGAGGATGACCTATCTGGTTAACATATCCTGGCTTTAAAAAATCTTCTTTGCTGAAACCGAGGGAGCCGAACCCAAACTCTTTGATCACCGAGATAACTTTTTCTGCATTGGATTCGGAAATATTAATCCATATATCAAGATCACCGGTGTGGCGGGGGCGGCCATGGAAGGCAAGTGCATATCCTCCAACTACCATGTATTCAACATTGTATTTATTAAGCAAACTCACAAAGTCTTCGAAATCTTTTTCGAAGGTCATGGTTTCATCTTTCTTTGACCGAATGATGTACGATCCATCTTTTGTCCAGGGAGTAAAGATGAACGCCTGATATCCGTAACGGCAGCAATCCGTTCTTGTGGGCTACGCGACTGCCAGAAAAGTAGATCCTGTAGTTTCTCATCATGACCTTTCAGGTGTGCTTTATAAGCTATGGGGGTCATTCTGCGCATGGTATAAAGGTACAATAAATTGCTGGTTTTATAGGAAAACCCGGCTTGTTTTGCCACTGAAGCACTGAAGCACAGAAGGAGGGATAGATTTCTTTATCTTCGGCAAAACGATTCAACGACTGGTTATGGCTATCCTCAAAAAAATCATTTATATCCTTCTGCCCATGTTGGGCCTTTTTAGTATAGTCAATGCCCAGGTGCCGGTTGCTGTGAGCAGCGCGGATATTTATATGCAGTTGAAGAAACTGAATGTGCTGGGCAGTGTATTGTATATAGCGGCGCATCCGGATGATGAGAATAATGGGTTTCTTCCCTATCTCGCGAAGGAAAGAATGTACCGCACCGGTTACCTCAGTTTAACGCGTGGCGATGGTGGGCAGAACCTGATTGGAAGTGAGCAGGGAGTTGAGTTGGGATTGATACGTACACAGGAGTTACTGGCGGCAAGAAAGATCGATGGTGCTGAACAATTCTTTTCTTCGGCATATGAATTTGGGTTCAGCAAAAGTGCGAGTGAAGCATTAAGTATTTGGGATAAGCAACAGGTGCTGGCAGATATGGTGTGGACAATCAGGAAATTTCAACCCGATATATTGATCGCACGTTTTCCGGGAGATGCGAGAGCGGGGCATGGGCATCACTGGGCATCTGCCTTACTGGCTAATGAGGCATATGTTGCCGCAGGTGATTCTACAAAGTTTCGGGAACAATTAGAGATGGGTCTAAAACCATGGAAAGCCAAAAGGATTTTATGGAACGGGTTCAATTTTGGCGGTACTAACACAACAGTGGGTATGCCCATCAGGCTGGATGTGGGAGGTTATGATCCTTTGATTGGTAAGAGTTCAGGTGAGTTGGGCGGTGAAGCAAGGTCCATGCATAAGAGCCAGGGTGAAGGGCGGCCAAGAAGAAGAGGTGAGATCATTGAAAATTTTACAACTACAGGTGGCGATACAGCCAGAACGGATATTATGGATGGTGTGATTACCGACTGGACCCGGTTTGAAGACGGAGGAACGATAAAAGCGCAGATCGATAGGGTGATTAAGCAATTCAATTTTGAACATCCGGAGAATTCTATCGATAGTCTTATCGGGGTGTATCGGAGTATTGAGCGCGCTCAGACCCGCGTAAGGCAAAAAGATATCAGGAAGACAGTTCAGGATGGCAAAAGTTTTTTCATCAGGAATGAGGATATGTGGTGGTCGCAGAAACTGGGAGAGTTGAAAGATATTATCCTTAATTGCAGCGGTATTTTTGCAGAAGCCACCACCAAAGAACAATTTGTTTTAAAAGGAGATACGGCAACCGTTACCTGCTTTATCAATAACAGGAGCAATACCAAAGTTCAGTTGAAATCGATAGCTGTTGTAATGGGCGATGGTACAAACAGTCCGCAACAACTTACCCTTAATCAGAATTACGCTGTTGATATAAAAGTGCCGGTAACCGAACCTTCTATTGGCAGTGCTACCCAACCTTATTGGCTACAATTACCACAAACTGCCGGCAATTTTACCATTCCCGACCCCCAGCTGACCGGGCAGGCATGGAACAACGCTTTATTAAATGCCAGGTTTCATATTGAAGTCGGGGATCTTGGTTTAACCATCACACGACCGGTACAATATAAGTATGTGGACCCAGTGAAAGGCGAAGTGTACGAGCCGTTTATTATGGTTCCGCATATTTATTTTTCGCTTAGTCCGCATGTAGCATTAATGAATGTAAAAACGGCGGTCGGTAGATTCAGCAGCGATTCGATCTATATAAAGTATAAGTCCAATTTCACCCAACAGAAAGTGCCTGTGAGTGGATATGTGTTGCAGGATACGATTAAGACAGCTTTTGAAAAGCAGGACAGGGATTTTGAAAAAGGGAAGTCTTACACGATCGCACTTCCTGTTAACAAGTATTATAATGCTAAGAAAGGAGAATATATTGAGGCGGCGATAAAACTAAATCTCAAGGGCAAGGATCAGATGTTTACGCAGTATTTTAAAGGCATCTCTTATGATCACATCCCTGATATGTATTATTCTTTTAAGGACAGGATCAAATTTGTGAATGAGGAAGTGATTACAACAGGTAAAAAAATCGGTTATATAACAGGTGCCGGAGATAAATTACCTGAGGCATTGAAAGAGATGCATTATGATGTGAAGGTATTATCTGAAGCAGATCTTACCGAATCCAACCTGGAACAGTTTGATGCCATTATCATTGGGATCCGCGCACATAATATTTATGAATACCTGAGCGACAAATGGGAAGTGCTGAATAATTACGTTAAGAATGGCGGTAACCTGATCTCACAGTATATCAAAAGTAATACTGTTGGAAGCAGGCGTTTAAAACTGGCACCTTACTCATTTACGATCAGTGCGGGGTTGCGGGTTACAGAAGAGAATGCAGCTGTCAATTTCCTCTTACCACAACACCCGGTGCTTAACTATCCGAATAAAATAACACAAAAAGATTTTGAAGGATGGATACAGGAACGTAGTACCTACCAGGTTGATCAGGCCGATCCACATTATGAAATGCCATTAGGGATGAATGATACCAACGAAAAACAAAGCAACGGAAGCCTGGCTATCGCAAAATACGGGAAAGGTAATTTTGCGTATGTAGGTTTGGTATTGTTTCGGCAGTTGCCTGCAGGGATTCCCGGCGCCTATCGTTTGCTGGCAAATCTGATAGCTTTACCGAAAAATTAATTTAATGAGCAGGATGCAACCTAGAAAGCGCATAGGGATATTTACCATATTGATCATTGGGCTGGCCATTGGCTTCTTTATCAAAAATGTAAAAGTAGGATTGGTGATTGGTCTTGCTCTCGGTCTATTGGCGGGTGGAATGATCGCTTCAGGAAAAAAATAATTATGTCAGAACCTAAAATACCACTCTTCTCCACCTGGCCCCGCTGGTACTATTTTGTACTCATCGTGCTGGTATTGCTCATTATCTTTTTCGCCTGGTTCACCAAATACTTCTCATGAGCAGACCCGACTGGATAGTATTAATCATTACACTTGCTGCCATCATTGCTTATGGGCTGTATAAAAGTCGCACCAGCAAAGACCTGGAAGGGTACTTTCTGAGTAACAGGAGCATGCCCTGGTATCTGGTACTCCTGAGTATCATGGGTACGCAGGCAAGCGCTATCACTTTCTTGTCGGCACCCGGACAGGCATATACCGATGGGATGCGTTTTGTGCAATACTATTTTGGATTACCCATCGCCATGGTGATCCTGTGTATCACTTTTGTTCCGTTGTTTAGAAAAGTAAAAGTGTTTACCGCTTATGAGTTTCTTGAGCAAAGGTTTGATCTCAAGACAAGAACATTTACCTCTTTTCTTTTTTTATTATCGAGGGGGCTATCAACCGGTATCAGTATTTATGCGCCTTCGATCATTCTTTCTTCTTTATTGGGATGGGATATTTTCTGGACCAATATTGTAATGGGCGGACTGCTGATTGTTTACACTGTAACAGGCGGAGCAAGGGCAGTTGCGTATACACAACAATTACAACTGATCATCATCTTCGTTGGTATGTTTGTAGCAGGTTATTGCATTGTGCATTATTTGCCGGAGGGAGTGGGTTTTACAGATGCACTGAAAGTTAGCGGGGCTTCTGGGAAACTCAATGTGATCACAACAGGTGTGAGCGCCAAGGGGTTTGACTGGAAGGATCGCTATAATATCATCAGCGGGGTGATCGGAGGATTCTTTCTTGCATTGTCTTATTTCGGTACTGACCAATCACAGGTAGGGCGGTATCTTACGGCAAAGGATAATACAGAAAGCAGGGTGGGTTTGCTGATGAATGGATTGGTGAAAGTACCTATGCAGTTCCTGATCCTGTTATTGGGTGCCATGTTGTTTACTTTTTACCAGTTTAATAATGCACCAATATTCTTTAATAAGGCTGTTGCAACAAAAGCAATGGAGACACCTTATAAGGACTCACTCATAAAAATCGAAAAACGTTTTGATGCGCAGCAGGCTGTTCAGCAGGGGTTAAGTAAACAATATATTATTGCGGGAAAAGAAAATTATAAGGATAGTCTCCGGGCAGGATCTGCAAAGCTTGCGGGTATACAGGGAGAGTATAAAAACGTATTGAAAAAAGCATTACCCGCGGGTTCCGAAACAAGCGATACCAATTATATCTTCTTGCGTTTTGTTGTTGATTTCCTGCCAAAAGGATTAGTAGGGTTATTGATCGCTATTATTTTTCTTGCAGCCTGGGGTTCCATTGCGGCTGCATTGAACTCATTGGCCGCATGCACCATGATAGATTTTCATCTCCGGTTCAAAGGCGTAAAGCATAGTATCACTGAATCACAATGTTTAGAAGAATATAAGGTCTCAAAATATTATACCCTTGCCTGGGGTATTTTTTCTGTGATCACTGCAGAGTTTGCAACGGGTATGGGTAGTTTGATAGAGGCGGTGAATGTATTAGGCTCTCTATTCTATGGAGTGATACTAGGTATATTCCTGGTGGCATTTTATTTTAAGAAAGTACAAGGTAATGCAGTCTTCATTGCAGCTATATTGGGCGAGGCGATTGTGATCCTTTTCTTTTTGCTGGACAGGTATAATATTATCGGGCTGGGCTTTCTTTGGTTGAATGTGGTGGGGGCCGTGGCAGTGGTTTTGTTGGCGTTGGGGTTGCAGTTGTTTATGAAAAAGGAGGCTCCGGTTATTGCTTAATTTCCTTTGCGTTTCTTTGGGAAACCTCTGCGTTCTTGCGGTACAGTTTGAATGACCGGGTTAAAAGCTGGAACGCAAAGAACGCAACGAACCGCGAAGGACGCTATGAAGAAATGCAATCACACTTATGAAAATAACTTTACTATTATTGTTGATAACGCCATTTGCTTTAACCGCACAAATCAATCCCCCTAAAACAATCGACATTAACAGAGCCGCCTACAAGATATTACCGGTAGGCGAAAAGCCCGACTTCATTGCTCTCGATGGCGAGAATGATGCATGGGTAGTAGACGATCACCAAAACAGAATCATTAAGGTATCCGCTAATAGTAACAAAACTCTACTAACTATCCCTGTCCCCGAAGCCTGCACTTCTCCAATTATTGGTTTTAATGCTGTGTGGGTAATGAGTTGTACAGAAAAGAAATTATATAAGATCGATCATAACAAGGGTGTAATCCTCGCGCGAATCGCAACGGGCATTGCGGATCCCGGAGGCGAAATGAGCCTGGCAGTTGCAGCTGGTTCTGTGTGGCTGGTTTCAGATAGTGCTGGCACCTTGCTACGCGTAGATCCCAATACAAATGCCATCAAGGCAAGAATTAAAGTTCTGACGCATTCTTATGGCGTAGTGTTTGGTCACAACTCATTATGGGTTACCAATTATCTCAACAACAGTGTGCAAAGAATTGATCCAAAAACAAATTCAGTGACAGCCACTATTCTTGTAGGTACAAAGCCGCGTTTTATAACCGCCGGTAAAGAGGGTGTATGGACCCTTAACCAGGGTGATGGAACAGTATCGAGAATTGACCCTCTTACCAATAAAGTTGTTGCAACAACCAATGTAAAAGCGGTGGGTTCCGGAGGAGATATAACTGCAGATGATGATAAGATCTGGATCGTTTCAACGAATACAGAAAGACCGGTGCAAACGATTAACATCAAAACGAACAGTGTTGAAACCATATATAGTCAAACATCACAGGCTGGTAGGGTGTTTAAAGTTGATGGTGCTGCGCGTGTTTCAAAAAAGTATGTATGGATAAGCGGATACCACAGTAAAACTATCTGGCTTTTTAAAAAGTAAAAATTACTGGTTTTGCTGAAACGGCCACTCCTTGACTCTTGCAGATTTAATCAGGTAAGCTATAATCCCCAACACAATTACCGTCACTCCTCCCAGCATCATCTTCTGTCCCGTTGAAACGAAGATATAGCCCCAGATGATAATAGCAAGGATCACGGGCAATGGGTACAAAGGCATCTTCCACGCAAAATGCGACATCCCTTTTCTTCTCACCAGTAATATCAATCCGATACCCTGTCCTATAAATTGTATCAATATACGCATGGCAAGGATCGCTTTGATCACATCTTCCAGTCGCAGCAGCAGGCTGAAAACAAAAGCGATACTTCCTAACACGAGCAGGGAGATATGCGGGAAATGTTTTGTTGGATGCAGTTTGCCGAACACTTTAAAAAAAGCACCATCGCGCGAAGCTGCAAAAGGAATGCGGCTGTAGCCCAGCGTAGCAGAAAACACAGAAGCAAATGCTACCCACAGGATCAGCACGGTAACAATATTGGCAGCCGTTGATCCGGAAAGCGTTTGCACAAACTCACTCACTACAAATTTACTTTGCTGGATTTGTTCAAGTGGTAATACCGAAGCCACACTTACATTCATCATCAGGTATAATACTGCGATACCGGCTATCGAAATAAACATACTTCTCGGAATATTCTTTTGCGGGTTGATGATCTCGCCGCCTAAGTGACAAACATTATAGTATCCTAAATAGCTATACACGCTTTTCACACTGGCAAACCCCAATGCGGCTATAAAAGCACCATTGAACTCAAGTCCTTTATTGATATTTTTTATCGGTGCTAAAAAGTTACCATTCGCTACGCCGCCGCCAATGATCCATGCCATTGTAAAGAGTACACCCATCCATAACATCACACTGATCTTCCCGATGGCTTCTATTTTCCTGTAAAGGAGTACTACGATCAGTATCACAATGCTTCCACTGATGATCTTGCTTTGCCAGTCTGTTACCGGTACCAGGAACCCAAAATAATGCGCAAACCCGATGGCAGCAGAAGCGATGACCAATGGGGATTGTATCATGGTCTGCCACACAAAAAGAAAACTCATCAGCTTCCCCCATTTCGCACCATATCCTTCTTTTAAAAAGTTATAACTGCCGCCGGCAAGGGGATAGGTAGATCCCAGTTGACTCCAGATCATCGCATCAATGAAAGACAATACGGCACCCGCTATCCATGCATACAGGAACCAGGGGCCATTGAGTGTTTGGGCAACAACACTGAGCACAACAAATGGACCAATACCCACCATGTCGGTCATATTAATAGCGGTAGCTTGCAGAAGACTTATTTTTCTCTCGAGTTTCGGTTCGTTGCTCATTGGTTTGCTAAAACTATGCTTTTCTTAATTTGAAAATACTACCTTTCTGATAGCAACTTTTACACATGAGCAGACAATTTTCAATGGTGCCCTGGGCATCGGGTTCTAATATTTACGAGGTCAATATCAGGCAATACACAGCGGAAGGCACATTTGCTGCATTTTCACAACATTTACCGCGGTTAAAAGAAATGGGAGTGGAGATCTTATGGCTCATGCCCATCACCCCGATCAGTGAAAAGATCCGGCAGGGAACATTGGGTAGCTATTATGCGTGCAGCAGTTATACGGATATAAATCCCGAGTTCGGGACACTGTCCGATTTTAAAGACCTTGTTTCAAAAGCACACTGGCTGGGCTTCAAGGTTATCATCGACTGGGTAGCGAACCATACCGGTTGGGATCATCACTGGACCCTCGAGCATCCCGATTGGTATCTACATGATGCAGATGGAAATTTTACAGAAAAAAATGGCTGGCACGATGTGATCGATCTTAATTATGAAGTATTCGCGATGCGCATAGCCATGATCGATGCCATGAAGTTCTGGATAACAGAATGCAATATCGATGGCTTCCGTTGTGATATGGCACATCTGGTGCCGCTTGATTTCTGGAACAGTGCCAGAAAAGAATGTGATTCAGTGAAACCTTTGTACTGGCTGGCAGAATGTGAAGTGGTCAATTATCACGATGTATTCGATACCAGTTATGCGTGGTGGTGGATGCATGTTTCAGAGGAGTATGAAAAGGAAAAAGATACCCTTGATACCCTCCGTAATGTTTTGCATGCATATTCCCAATATCCCACCGGTGCCACTAAATTATTTTTCACCGCTAACCATGATGAGAATAGCTGGAACGGAACGGAGTATGAAAAATATGGCGCTACCGCAAGAGCCTGGGCAGTATTTACTTTTACCTGGCAGGGGATTCCGTTGATATATAGCGGGCAGGAAAGCGCTAATAGCAAACGACTTAAATTCTTTGATAAGGACCTTATCGAATGGAACGAACCTCCTGTGTTAGCCCAATTTTATCAAACCCTTCTTTCTCTCCGCAAAAGAAATAAGGCAGTAACTGAAGGAGAAACCTTTATTCTTCCAAGTGGTAGCCAGTTAATGGCTTACCTGAGAAAAAATGGGGATAACTGCATACTTGTTCTTTTAAACCTTTCGCATGATAGCCGTATCAGGATCGACGTTGATCATCCGTGGCTGTCTGGTAATTTCCGTAACCTATTCTCAGATCTCAGCTTTTCATTCGATGGAACTGCAAACTTTGAATTACAAGCCGGGGAATATATCGTTTATGAAAAAAGATAATGCTTTTATGCCATCAATATTTTGTCGGGTGTAATAGGTAAACTCCTTATTCGTTTTCCAGTGGCATTGAAAATTGCATTAGCAATTGCCGGTGCACAACCAATAATTCCCACTTCACCAATTCCTTTTGACCCACTCGCATTGCTGTTATAATCCGGTTTGTCAATGAATATTACTTCGAGAATAGGTGCATCTGCATTCACTGCAAAATGGTATCCCGCAAGATCGTTGGCTAGTAAGGAACCAAGCGCATTATCTGCATTCTGTTGTTCCATCAAAGCCATCCCGATACCTCCAACGGCGGCACCGGAAATTTGATTTGCCGCTGCTTTCTTGTTGATCACTTTGCCGGCATCAACTACGCTGACCATCCTCTCCACTTTTACCTTTCCGGTTTTTGTGTTCACCCGCACTTTGCAAAAGTGTGCGGCAGAAGAACAAAATGAAAATTTCTGGCGCTCATTACCAGGAGCCGAACTGGCTTCCACAGCGATCGTATCAATGTGATTTGTATCAAATAGAACTGAGAATGACATTGCATTTGCAGAACCGTCTTTCAACGAAATACCCGTTTCCGACATAACAATATCAACAGCCTTTTTGCCTTTGTAGGCAGGGTCTGTAACAGCTGCATAATCTGCCAACTTTTGCTTCAGCGTATCTGATACGGCGTTTACTGCTCCGGCTATTGAAGAGAGGCCCGTACTTCCGCCTTGCGAAGGTGCAGGTGGTAAATTAGAGTTGCCGAGTTCAACCCTGATCTTATTTTTAGGGATGTTTAGGTTGTCATGTGCCATGTTCTGAATACCAGTGCCGGTTCCGGTACCAATATCGGTCATCGCAGTTTGCACAAGGATATTCCCATCTTTCTGCATTTTTATACCCGCACTTGCATTCTGCCGCCCAGCGCCCCACATCCCAACCGCCATGCCGTAGCCGATTTTCCAGTCGCCTTCGGTCAGCGTACCTGTTTGCATCGGGCGATTTTGCCACCCGATCTTTTCCGCACCGATAGTGATTGATTCACTTACAAAATTAGTAGACCATGGTTTTCCAGACTCAGGATCTGTTTCCGTGGATATATTCTTTAATCGCAAAGCAACGGGGTCCATTTTCAATTCATAACTCAGTTGATCAACTGTACACTCAATGGCAAAATCACCTGAACAATCGCCAGGTCCACGCATCCAGGTTGGGGTTGACAGGTTAAGGGGAACGATGCCTGTTTCGCTTTTAAAATGATCGATGTTGTAGATGAGCCTGCACTCGCGTGTAAATCCTTCTGCAAAGTTCTCATACATAGATGTGCTGTTTCGTCCCTGGTGATGTATGCCTAAGATTTTTCCATTTTCATCAGCTCCGATCTTTACCTTTTGCCAGCTGATGGGCCTGTAACCGGTAAGGTTGAACATCTGCGGGCGGCTGAGCATTAGCTTTAAAGGACGTTTTACCTGTTTTGCTCCCATGATGGCGGCAAGTGTGTTGCTCCATATCCGCAAGCCCGAACCAAAACCGCCGCCCACAAATTCGCTCATCACTTCTACATCACCAGTGGGCAGGGAAAATAAACGGGCGATGGTACGCTGCACATTATTTACACCTTGTGTTTTATCATATAGCTTCAACTTGTTTTCTGCTGTCCAGTGTGCGATCGTAGCATGCATTTCCATTGGGTTATGCACTTCGTGCGCAATCGTATATTCAGCTTCTGCAAGTTTTGCGGCACCTGACCAGGCAGCCATGGAACCTCTCTCTTTTCCATCTGGTTTTAAAGCTACTTTCGCATGTGAACCTTCAAAATCTACATTGTGTTGTTCGGTTTTATAGGAAGCGTTGATAAGCGATGCAGCATAAGTCGCTTCTTCCAATGTTTCCGCAATGACCAATGCAATCGGTTGTCCCTTGAAATAAATCTTGTCGGTATGAAATACAGGCAACCCAAATCTTGATTGCTGGATTTTTGTTTCATCAGCAAATCCGGGAACCTCAGGTTTGTTCAAATGTGTAATTATGTCGATCACGCCATCGGCCTGTTTCGCTAATGATGTATCAATCGACAATATGTTGCCGGCGGCAATGGTACTGGTTGCGAAAAAACCATAGCAGATATTTTCTACCGGGTATTCGGCGGCATATTTTCCTTTACCGGTTACTTTCGATTGTGCTTCAATACGGCCGTCCGCATCAGCTGGAATATAATCGGGAATCTCAAAAAAATGTTCCATGGGTAAGACCTTTAAACTGTTAAACAATTTTGCAGCGCAACTTCTATGGCACCATGCAACATGATGGCTTTATACTTGTTTTCAGGAAGCAGCTTAATTTCTTTTATTGCAATGGCTGCAGCCTCGCTGAAAGTTTCTTTTGTTGCTTTTTTTCCCTGCAGGTACTTTTCTGCTTCATACCATCGCCATGGTTTATGCGCTACCCCACCGGAAGCAAGACGGGCACTAACGATAGTTGAACCTTCCAATTGCAAAGCTGCAGCAACTGAAACCAAAGCGAATGCATACGAATCGCGGTCACGGATCTTTATATAAGCGCAATGCTTTGCAAACGGATTTGCCGGAATATCAATTGCGGTGATTAACGCGTTGGCGGGAAGGTTGTTATCTTTCTCAGGTGTATTGCCCGGTAAACGGTGAAAGTCTTTAAAAGGGATTGTTTCCGTTTGTCCGTCTTTTTTTGTAACGATCACATTTGCATCAAGTGCAGCCATGGCCACACACATGTCAGAAGGGTGCACCGCAACACAACTTTCTGTCCACCCTACAACAGCACTCATCCTGTTATCGCCCTTTAAAGCACCACAACCTGTACCTGGCTCACGTTTGTTACAGGGAAGTGTAACATCGTAAAAGTATGGACACCTTGTACGTTGAAGGAGGTTGCCACCAGTAGATGCCATGTTCCTGATCTGGGGTGACGCACCTGCCAGTATCGCTTTTGATAACAAGGGAAAGGATGACAGAATATCTTCGTGGTTAGCTACTGAACTATTTCTCGCCATGGCACCGATACGGATACCCTTTGGCTTTTTTTCTATTGCAGCTGAAATACTTGTTGTAATATCAATCAGTTCGTCCGGCTGCTCGATATGCTTTTTCATCAGGTCAACCAGATTGGTGCCGCCGGCAATAAAACGATCACTGCTTTTTTTGCCTTTAACTGCCTGGGTAACCGACCCGGATTTAAAAAATTGGAATGGTTTCATGATGCAACTTTTTGAATGGCTTCAACAATACCGTTATAGGCTCCGCAGCGACACAAATTGCCGCTCATAAATTCTTTGATCTCAGCTACAGAATGCGTATGGCCCTCTTTCACGCAGGCAACAGCAGACATGATCTGCCCCGGTGTACAGTAACCGCATTGCATACCGTCACATTCGATAAAAGCCTGTTGCATAGGGTGCAGTTGTTCTCCTTTCGCTAAACCTTCGATCGTAGTAATTTCTTTTCCGGGCAGCATGGCAGCGAGCGTGAGGCAACTTAAAACTCTTTCGCCATCAATATGCACAGTGCAGGCGCCACACTGTCCGTGATCACAGCCTTTTTTTGAGCCGGTCAACTGAAGATTCTCGCGTAAAAGATCAAGCAAAGTTGTGCGTGTATCAGCCTGAACAGTGTAAACCTTTTTATTTACTGATACAGTGATGCTGCCTGTTCTTTTAGGCGCTACCAGCAATTTTTTGGCTTCCAGGTAAAAGGCTTTTACACTCCGCGGAATCACTGCCAATGAAGCAATGATGGAAGTTGTTTGCAGGAAAAACCGCCTGCTCCGTTTGGGGGCGTTTTGCATAAGCAGATAATTGTCATTAAAGTTATGACATTTCGTTAATGATACAATCGGCATACCAGGCATAAAAAAATGGTGCTACATTCCGTAACACCATTTTTATTGTCAACCCCTGGTTTCTAATTCACAATCAATCCAGATCACTCAAATCCAGCGGATACGGATACGTACTCTCAAACCCCGGATACACACCTTCAATCTTCACTTTTCTTCCTTTGTTCTGCGAAAGGATCTTATCAAGATCGGAAACACTTTTTATTTCCTGATCGTTTACACTGGTAATGATAAATCCTTCCTGCATCCTTGTTTTCTTTAGCAGTCCTTCATTGATCTTCTTCACCAATACACCACCCTGGATCTGGTTAGCACTGGCTGTCTTTGTATCGATCGCTACTAACTCAGCACCTAGTTTTTCAATGATGCCCGTGATTTTTACAACTTCTGTATTGCCTGCTTTATTTTTCAACGTGAGCATAGCTGTATAATCTTTGCCATCACGCTTGTAATTGATTGAGATCTTATCACCTGGTTTGTAACGTGCCACCTGCTCCTGTAATTCAGGACCGCCGCTGATCATTACACCGTTCAGTTTGGTTACAATATCACCTTTCTTCAAACCGGCTGCTGCAGCTGCGCCATCTGCCGGAACATCCAGTACATAGACACCTTCTCCTTCACGGAAACCAGTGCCGAGTTCTTTCTTCTGTTCGTCAGAAATATTTTCTCTTGGATATTGAATACCGATATAGGCACGTTGAACCGTTCCGAACTTAACGATATCTGTCACAATCTTTTTAACAATGTTCACAGGGATCGCATAAGAGTATCCTGCATAAGAACCGGTAGGAGAGGCGATCGCAGAATTAATACCGATCAATTCTCCGCTCGCATTGATCAATGCTCCACCACTGTTACCCGGGTTTACCGCGGCATCCGTTTGTATGAATGATTCGATGGCGTTACCGCTCTGCCTGTCGTTCACACCGATCGATCTTGATTTTGCACTCACAATACCTGCTGTAACCGTTACATCCAGGTTCAAAGGATATCCGATCGCGAGCACCCATTGTCCGAGTTTCGCTTCATCGCTGTTACCATATACGAGATAAGGAAGATTTTTTGTATCGATCTTGATCACCGCAATATCAGAACTTGGATCTGAGCCGATCACGGTTGCTTTGTACGATCTTTTATTGGCCAGTGTCACATTGATCTCATCTGCACCATCCACAACGTGGTTATTGGTTACAATATATCCATCTTCTGTAATGATCACCCCGCTGCCGCTCGCACGCTGCTCAGGTATTACCCGTGGGCCGCCAAAGAAATCGCCCATCTCATCACCAAAAAGATCAGAGAAAGGATTACGCTGTTGCTGGCGCTGCGAATTGCTCACTTGCCTGGCCTTCGTTCTTGTTTTTATATGCACAACGGCTGGCGTTGCACTGGTTGCGGCAGGCGAAAAATCCACCGCCCCGCCTGCAGGTGTATTATTGCCAAAAAAACCGGCATAGTTAACAGGTAGTTTGCCCGCCTCCTGTGTACCCGCCATTTGGTAGCGCTCATATTTAGCATAGCCCCATACACTCGCAAGGGCTGTGGCAGCGCTGATCACCACAACGGCTATTACGTTTTTAAAATTCATGTCCATTTTCTTTAAGATTAGATGCTTTACTAAATCAAATTGTATGCCTTTCGGACAACAATTTAGGCAAGCTGTTTAAATGACAGTTCACCTTCAATACCATTTAACAAATGTTTTACGTCAAGCTTCGTAGATGATGTTTTATCATTACTGAAAGTTAATTACAAAGTAGTTAGAAAAGCCATCGTATCTACCCCATCTGCATAATCATTTAACGAAGGGCTCTGCGCCATCCCAAATTCCACTTCTCCGTGGGCCACAATGCACTGGATATCGCTATTTCCCTTTAACGTTTCCATGACTGACGGTTTGTCTTTGTAAAACTGGTAATGTACCTGGCTGACAGGCGAAAAAGGTGAAATATTTTCAGTCAGTATCACCGATTCATTGCTCATGTAATACTTGTTACCCATGATGAGCAGGGCAAGATGATAATCGAAGTTATTTTTGTATTTATGGAAATCCTGAAAATATTCATAAGCCTTGAGTGCCTGTAATAATGGGATGAAATCATATCCTTCCGGCACATACAATTGGGTAATATTCCGGCAGCCCAATCCAAAGTATAATTGTATGTCTGAAGACAGTGCTGCCAGCTCCCCGGGTGTTTCGCTGCCATCGATCACCGCAACGGAGGTCCTGTTCCTGCGTATGATGTGGGGGTATTTACCAAAGTAGTAATCGAAATAACGTCCTGAATTATTACTGCCGGTGGCAATGTATGCATCGCAGCCGGTGAGCCTTTCTGCAAAAGAGATATAATCCTGTACAGTGATCTCCCATTCGTACAGTTTGGCAACTAAATGTTTCAGTAATACCTCATCTTTTGAGGAAAGTTTGATCATGGCATGGTGCCCACTGATAAATACGCATAAGAGGTCATGAAAACCAACCAGGGGGATATTTCCTGCCATGACCAGTCCCACTGTTTTCATAGCCGCTTGATCAGCCACCTGGTAGTCTTTGGCCCATTGGGCGAGGAGGCTCGTATCGAGAAAGCGGGTAGCGATATTCTGAATGGATTGCTCTATAAATTCGGGAATAAACCATTGATTTACGCGGAATGCCCTTTCCCGGATGGCTAACCATTCTTCATCGTTCCCTTGCATATATTCGCCTAACCGGCCCATGAGGGCAATTCGTTCTTGTAAAATCATTTGTCAATCGTATTTTTGCCACTGCAAATGTAGATTCACTAACCCAACAAACCCATTTTGTATGGCCATAAAAATTACCGAAGAATGTATCAACTGCGGAGCCTGTGAGCCCGAGTGCCCTAATAATGCCATATATGAAGGCGGTGTAGAATGGTCCATTGCAGATGGAACCAGCATAAAAGGAGCTTTTACGCTGATGGATGGAACGCTTGTGAACGCCGACCAGCGTTTTGAGCCGATCAGCGTTGATACCTACTATATCACTCCCAATAAATGTACAGAGTGCCAGGGTTTTCACGAAGAGCCACAATGCGCGGCGGTATGCCCGGTTGACTGCTGTGTACCGGATGAAATGTATACCGAAACGGTAGAGGAGTTATTGGCTAAGAAAGAAAAGATGCACGTGTGATGAAAAAGAAAATAGCGCTGGTTACGGGTGGATTAAGCGGCGAAGCCCAGATCAGTTATAAAAGTGCCATTACTGTTGGTAATAATGTAGACAGGGATAAGTTTGATGTGTACCGTATTGACATTAATGAAAATGGCTGGTGGTATGAACCTGTTGCCGGAGAAAAATCAAAAGTGAACAGGGATGATTTTTCAGTGACCGATCATGGTGCGAAAATAAACTTTGATGCCATATTACTTTGTATTCACGGCACACCTGGTGAAGATGGGAAATTGCAGGGATACTTTGATATGCTCAAACTACCTTACACCAGTTGCGATGCGGCCACTTCTGCACTCACATTCAATAAACGGTATACGGTTGCTGTAGCTGCATTTGGGGGCATCAGTGTTGCCAAATCGCTCCATCTTTTTAAGCATACGCCTGTATCACCGGAAGAAATATTGAAACAGCTTTCACTGCCTGTATTTGTAAAACCCAACAATGGTGGAAGCAGTATTGGGATGAGTAAAGTGAATGTAGCCGGAGAACTGGCTGCAGCACTTGAAAAGGCATTTAAAGAAGACGACCAGGTTTTAATAGAAGAGTTTATCAGCGGAAGAGAATTTACCATCGGTGTCTTCAAAAGCAGTAAAGGAATTATGGTATTGCCGATCACCGAGATCATGACACAAAATGAATTCTTTGATTTCGAAGCTAAATACCAGGGTAAGAGCCAGGAAGTTACCCCTGCGGAGGTGGATGCTGCCATGAAAGAACAACTTGAATCAGCTGCCAAACGCGTATATGAAGTTCTCAATTGCCGTGGTGTTGTTCGCATTGATTTTATCTATAACCTGGAAAAGAAGTTGCCTTATATGCTGGAGGTGAATACAGTTCCCGGTCAGAGTGAGGCCAGCGTAATTCCACAACAGGTAAGGGCGATGGGATGGACATTGAAAGAGTTTTATTCAGCGGTGATAGAGCAGGCATTAAATTAATATATCTTACAGCATCAAAATCCAAACAGTGAAATACATCAACTATATCACACATAAACCGCTCTGGGTAAACATCCTGGCAGCATTGGGTATTGTGCTTGTATTGCTTTTGCTGTTCTTCGGAACACTTTCCTGGATGACGGGATATGGTAAAACAGAAAAAGTGCCTGCTGTAACCGGTCAGAATATTGTTGCTGCGAAAAAGATGCTCGAAGAAAAAGGGTTTGATGTGGTGATACAGGATTCATTATATGTAGACAGTGTTGCCAAGCAGGCCGTACTGCGCCAGATACCTGAAGCAGATGCAACCGTAAAATCAGGACGCACTATTTATCTTACTGTAAACCGTACAATACCACCACAGGTTGAAATGCCCAATCTATCCGGATTTTCTGTAAAGAGTGCGGAGATGTACCTCGTTAGCCTGGGTTTGAAAATGGGAGAGGTTACTTACCGTCCTGATATCGCACGCAATTCTGTATTGGAGCAATTATATAATAATGCACCCATAGCACCCGGAACTAAAATACCCATCGGTACGGTGATCAGTTTTGTACTGGGAAGTGGTGTGGGTGGTACTGAAATGAACGTTCCCGATCTGATCGGAATGACCCTTGAAGAAGCGAGGATCTTTTTGTCGGGTATCAATGTGAACATGGGAGCTGTGATACCTTTGGGTACCATTAAAGATTCTTCATCAGCCTTTATCCAGCGGCAATCGCCTTCCTCACTTTCCGATTCTTTATCAGCATCAGGTGCACGGATCCCGAATAAGATCCGGCTGGGACAGGTGATGGATGTTTATATCAGTAATACGGCTCCTGTAAAAACTGACAGTACAGGAATTCCTGCCAATAATTAAACACTACAAACTTTATTTATGCAAACGATCACAGTTGAAGAACTGAAAGCGAAAATTGATGCCGGCGAGGCCATTAACCTTGTTGATGTACGCGAACCGCATGAACACACTGAATTTAATATTGGTGGTCTTTTATTGCCTCTCGGGAAAGTGCAGACCATGCAGGTTGATGAGATCGAGGACCTCAAAGACGATACGGTATATGTTTACTGCAGAAGCGGTAACAGGAGCGGACAGGCTTGTTTGATATTAGATACCATGGGATTTACAAATACAGTGAATGTAGTAGGCGGAATGCTTGCATGGCAGGAAAGGATTGCAAAATAATATCGAATATCGAACACGGAATTTCGAATGTCGAAGTGAAGTGTTGCTGGTTAATAAAAAAGAACTGTCATACATGATGACAGTTCTTTTTTATTGTTGCTATTGAAACTGAGGGGGAGTTTTGCTTACACAAAGAATGGGGTTACCAATGCAGTAACCTGGTCCTTGGTCAATGGTTCATCAAAACACTCTGTGGCCGCAGCTACACTAATTTGTCCATTATTAACTGTTGGGAGTGATGTAATAATAACACCGCCTTGATTGGTATTGTCTTCACCAGCATAATTTCCATTCGTACGTCCATCAATACCACTGGCAACGCCGGTGATCCATGGTTTAACAGCTACGCCCAGCGCTGCGCGCATAGAGCGGATATGTGCCGCATGGCGTGCTTCAACGGAATGTATATTCAGGGCCGCTGTCAGGTAAGGGCGGTTAGCTGTTCCCTGTAAATTGGGTGCCTGCCCTTTGTACGCTCTTACGCCTGTATCTTCCAATGCCTGTGCAACTGCCAGGAAAGTATTGTAGTTAGTGAATACATCAGGGAATGTTCCTTTTGCAGTGAAGTCGAATTGTGCTGCTGTATAACTTACCGGCGTTCCGCCTGCAGCTGTAATAGCTGTTTTCAGAAAATTAACGTGCGCACTTTCATGATCACGGATAGAGGTTAATGCAGTAAGTCCTGCACCCGCTGGTATCAAACCGCTTGTTGCTACACCTTTAATATAAAAGTTCGCCTCAAGGTATTCAAGTGTGAGCGCAAAGTTCAATACACCTAATACGCCTGTGGTAGTTTGACCGTATGCTTTCTGGAACATAGATCCCAAAGCAAAGGGTAATGCGGCTAATGAAAGGCGTTTGCCGATCATGCCAAAATTTTTGAAGGCCGATCTGCGTTCGCTGGTCCTTTCATAAAACTCAGGGTCAACGCTTTCAATTTCTGATAAGATATTCTGAAGGTTCATAATGATTGTTTTTAAGGGAATGAATGAGTGACTGACTTTTAATTAAGAAGGAAGATGGCTTGCATCGATGCGGTTTAAAATATATCCACCTGCAATGGCCAACACATCTTTTGGAAGCCTGGCCATATCCAAACCATTCGCATCTAATGCAGTATTATCTGCAAAGCTGCCGGGGCTGATCATATCACGGATCACTGCTGCGTGTCTTGCCTCAACAGAAACGATCTTTCCGGCAAGAGTCAGGTAAGTAGCGCTTTGTATTAATTGCCCGGCGCCATTATAGGCAGTCACACCCAGATCCTCAAATGCTTTGGCAGTTGCCAATACACTGCTTTTGGTTGTAAAATCAATCGTGTTGAAGTTTACCTGTAATGCGATGATTGCATTACTTCCCAATGCTGCTTTAAAGAATTCGCGGTGGGCAATTTCATGCTCGCGGATATCTGTAAAAACAGCTGCTTCGGCAGTTGTCATACCCACATAAGGTTGTAAGAGTACAGCTGTGTAAAATGCAGCTTCCAGTTGCTCCAATGCATAAGCATAGTTGAGGATACCTACATCTCCGCTGCCGAGATCTACTCCAACAGAATCAGCAGATTCTTTTTTACACGAGCTGATAACAGCTGCAGAAAGAAGTGAAAAACCGCCGGCTTTTACAAGAAAGTCCCTGCGCGAATGTTGTTTAGATGGGGCAACCGCTGTTGCAGCATCTTCAGCATGATTGGTTTTAACTGTCATAAGTGGGTGTTTAAAAATTGAAGGGAATCGGGTTCAGTTTTGACAAAAGAAGTATAGCCTATTGCATGCAATAAGATTTTTGAATACGGTTAAAAAAGCGGGGACTCTTTTCTAGATATAGTGAACTGTTAAAATATTATACCAATTCTATTGAATATAATTTGTTGAAAGCATTGCCCATTTATCAGGTATTGTTTATCATCATCAGCGTTATCAGTGTATGTTGTTAAACAAAAAAATGGTCATTTAATGCCTCAATATTATCTACGTAAAAAGAGTGTGATACGGATGACCGTTCACACTCTTTTTTATCAGAAAGAAAAATGCTAGAAGCTTATATTGAGTGCCAGCATATAATTTGTGCCAGCCATCGGGTAATAACCGTTCTCTGTGGTTAAAGTACTATTGTAGATATAATTATAAGTATACCCATTCGGTTCATACTTTTTATTGAGTACATTATTCACCTGACCAATGATCCGCCATTCTTTAATGACCCTTCCCTTGATGGTCCATCCGGCACGGATATCCTCTGTGAAGAAGGCTTTGAGTTTTCTTTGCTCACTCTGGCTGTTATCCATGTATTCCTTGCCTACATATTTGCTTACCAGACTCAACTCAACATTTTTTACCGGTAAAATATTAATGGTACCCCCGCCAACAACAGAAGGGGAAAAGGAAATATCGGTATTCTTATGAATCACGGCATCCTGATTACCTGTATCCCAGTTGTCGATATACTCTGTGAAGGAGTGGATTTTATTCCTGCTAAAACTAAGATTAGCGGCTACGTTGATCCATGTGTCAAGTACACCGCCTGCCTGCAGTTCAATACCCCTGCGGAAACTTTTCGGAATATTGGTGCGGGTATAAGAACCCACATCATTGATCTGGCCGGTAAGTACCAACTGATTTACATATGACATGTTATAAAGCGTTATCCCAACATGCCATAGTGCTGTTCTTTTTTCGATGCCCAACTCCACGTCATGCATTGTTTCATGCTTGGGTTGGGAGAGAGGGCTCGCCTGGAAATCATCCCGGTTAGGTTCTTTGTTGCCCAATGCATAGCTAAGAAATGCCTGCACATCATTTTTGCTGTAGGTGATACCGGCTTTCGGATTGAGGAAATCAAAGCTACGGTTCACGATTAATGTGGGACTTCCTTCAAAACCATTCATTGTATGATTAACATGCCTGTATTGGAGATCAACAAAGCTGTACCAGTTGGTGGCGAGCCTATGTTGCCATTTTGTATAAACGTTCATATCGGTTTTGGTGGCAGGATAATCGTAATAGCGTTTGTCTTTTGAAACATTGCCATTCTGCAGCCAGGCGATATTGCCATAATGTTTACCATCATACTTTGTCCACCCGCCCCCAATGGTCAACTCATCCTTTCCTTCTTTATATTGGAGTGATGCGATCTGTCCGTAAAAATAATTATCGAGCCATCTTTGTCTTACAAGATCAGTGGTGGTAAGCGTTCCGCCGGGTGTAACAATATTCGGCAAGCCGTATTTCACAAAAGCCTGGTCAGCCTTGTACTCTTCATAGTATCCTTTACCTCTGCTCAGAAAAAAAGCAGTGTTGAACGACCACCGGCTATTAAATGACTGGTTGAAGAATAACTGGTAATGTGTCTGCGTATAGTTATCTGTCTGGTTAGCGTACGGCTCACCGGGTTTTTCTGTACCTGCGGGATTGTAGGTTCTGTTGGTGGCCAGCAAATTTTCCGGAACACCATACCATGCCTGGTAGGTCTTTTCTTTTCCCGAAAAAATGTTTAAGCGAAGGGAAGATTTCTTGTTGATATAAGCGGTGCTGAAATAGAAAGACTGCAGATCGCTTTTGGCCCTGTCGATAAAACCATCGCTTGAGATACGGCTCACGCGGGTATCAACAGTAAAGTGATCGTTGAATAAGCCGCTGCCCACCTTTACGGTATTTTTCCAGGTGTTGAAAGAACCGTAACTGTTATTGATCTCTCCATATGGTTTTTCGTTAAACTCATTGGTAGAAAGATTGATTGTTGCGCCAAATGCGCCGGCACCATTGGAGGAGGTTCCTACGCCGCGTTGTATTTGTATGCTGTTGGTAGAAGAAGCCAGGTCGGGAACATCTACAAAATAACTGCCCATACTTTCTGCATCATTATACGGGATGCCATTAAGCGTTACATTGATGCGCGTGGCATCTGAACCCCTGATGCGTATTCCTGTATAGCCAACGGCATTACCTGCATCGGAGTTGACAACAACAGAGGGTGTTTGATTGAGCAGGAAGGGGATATCCTGTCCGAGGTTGTTCCTGGCTATCTGTTCTTTCACAAGGTTTGTTCTGGCAAACGGGGCCCTGTCGGAGGCCCGCACTGCTTTTACTTCCAGTGGTTCTAAAAAAAGTACCATGGGTGTGAGGGCGATGATGAGCATGTTCTCCCCGGAGCTGATCGCAATACTTTGCCGGTAGGTTTTAAACCCGAGGCTGCTGATCAGCAGTTCGTAGGTGCCGGGGTTGAGCTTCTCAAACGCGAAATGCCCGTCGTTACTGGTTACTGCTTTTAGCCCGTTGAGGCTGACCGTTGCACCGGCAAGGGTTGTCTTGTTTTCGGCATCGGATACAGTACCCTGGAGGCCGCTTTTGTTAGGTTGGGAGAAGGCAATGAATGTGATCAATGCCAGCATGGTTGTTCCCAAAAACTTTTTCATTCTTTACAGTTTAAAAGTTAATTAATGGGAACAGGGAATAGCTAAGTGGGAGGAACTACGTACAGAACTGTACACCTTCCCTTCGCAGGAATTACCCTGTTCAGGTTCAGCGGGTATTATCTCAGCCGGTGCGATTTGTGTGTTTCCACCCGAATCGCCCAGCACCCCGAGGAATTATCTGCTGCGAAATTAGGTAATCATTATATCTCTCCCAACTGTAACTTTATTTTCCAAGGATCGTTAAATTTCTAAAACACCCCCTTTTATGAAGAAGATATTATTACTGGCTGTTATATCTATCATCGGGTTCGGCCGTAGTATTGCACAGAACGATAAGAATGTAGTGGTAGATGCCAATGCGGAGGTGCGTAAGACCAGCGGTACTTTTAGTTCCATTGAATTATCCGGTGCCATTGACCTGTATCTCTCACAGGGAACGGAGGATGCTGTTGCTATCAGTGCCTCTTCCGATGAGATAAAAGCACGGATCCGCACAGAAGTGAAGGGTACAACACTGCATATTTATTTTGATGGAAAAGGGTTGAACTGGAAAACATGGGGCAATAATAAGATGAAAGCGTATGTGACCTTCCGCAAGCTGAGCCGGATAGAGGCATCGGGTGCCTGTAATATCAGGGCAACGGAAGTGATCAGGGGCGAGGATCTGAGTATCGAATTATCCGGAGCAAGCGATTTTGCGGGGGAAGTGGCGTTTACGAAAATAAAGCTGGATCTGAGCGGGGCCTCCAATGTAAAACTGTCGGGTACGGCTGTTTCTACCAGTATCGAGGCAAGTGGAGCCTGCACAGTGCGGGGGTATGACCTGAAAACGGATAATTGTAAGATAGATGCCAGTGGCGCCTCTAATATTTATATCACTGTGAATAAAGAAATGAATGCAGGTGCGAGCGGCGGGAGCAACATATCCTATAAGGGTTCCGGCGTTATACGCGACATCAGTACAAGCGGCGGAGCATCTATCAAACGGCGCCAGGATGAATAAATAACAAATAAGATTTGGAACAAAGCTACCACAGCCTTACTTTTGCAGCCCAAACATCGCGAGGTAGAGCAGCGGTAGCTCGTCGGGCTCATAACCCGAAGGTCGGAGGTTCGATCCCTTCCCTCGCAACAAAAGGCCTCATCATGAGGCCTTTATATTTAAAGGCAGGATCCCGGAAATTGGGATCTTTCATTCGGCTAGAGGCTTCTCTGGATACTGAATTCTGATACCGGGTAACGGTTAGATAATATGCTAAGCAGCAGTATCTCACTCCCGGTCTACTGTTCATTACTCACAAATACCTCTGCACAAATACTTCGGAAATAATATGAAGTCAGGATTCGTAAACATTTTTGGCAGGCCCAATGCCGGCAAAAGCACCCTTCTCAATGCGTTGATCGGAGAGAAGATGGCCATTGTATCGTCCAAAGTGCAAACAACCCGTCACCGCATCAAGGCATTCCTGAATAAACCCGGTGAGTACCAGGTGATATTTTCAGATACGCCGGGTATCATTGACCCGAGGTATAAGCTGCATGAGCGGATGATGGCCTCGGTTAAAAGTGCACTGGAAGATGCAGATGTGGCATTGCTGATTGTTGATGCGAATGAGAACCTCGAGGAAATGGATGCGATCTTCCAGGGATTGCGGTTACGGGTGCCCTGCATCGTAGTGTTGAATAAGATTGATGTGGCAGGCAATGGTAAAATAAAACAGGCGGAAGATTTTTTTGCACAGAAAGATTATTGCAAACAACTGGTGAAGATATCCGCACTGGAAAAATCGCATATCGATAAGCTGCTCGCTGCTATCATGACCTTTCTGCCGGAAGGAAGTCCTTTTTATAGTGAAGATGACCTCAGTGATCTCCCCACAAAATTCTTTGTAGGTGAAATGATCCGTGAAAAGATCTACGAGCTTTTTGGCGATGAGATCCCATACCACACCGCTGTGATGGTGAACGAGTTCAAGGAAAAATCAAGCCTGGTAAAGATCCAGGCAGATATCATTGTGAACCGCGAAACACAGAAAGCAATCATCATTGGCGATAAAGGAAGTATGATACGCCAGGTGGGAATGATGGCAAGAAAAGATATTGAAGCATTTATACAACAAAAAGTATTTCTTGAACTGTTTGTGAAAGTGCGCCCGAAATGGAGGGATAATGATCTGCAGTTAAAGGAGTATGGGTATAAGTAGTTTATTGGTTTATTTGTTGATTGGTTTGTTCGTGAGAAGCGGACTATCTACAACAAATAAACTGGTAAACGAATAAACCAATAAACAAATAATTATGAGTTACACAGTAGCAATTGTTGGAAGACCCAACGTAGGAAAGAGTACTTTATTTAATCGTTTACTCGAACAGAGAAAAGCGATCGTTGATGATATCAGTGGTGTTACGCGTGACAGGCAGTATGGCCTGGCCGACTGGAACGGAAAGGTGTTTAACCTGATAGATACCGGTGGTTTTGTGCCGGGCAGCGATGATATGTTTGAAACAGAGATCCGTAAGCAGGTGCGAATAGCGATTGAAGAAGCAGACTCGATCATTTTTATGGTGGATGTAGCTGTAGGGATCACAGACCTGGATGATGCGATGGCAGATATGTTGCGCAGGGGTAAGAAACCTGTATACGTTGTGGTGAACAAAGTAGATAATGGTGCGCGTGAACTGGAAGCCAACGAATTTTATTCATTTGGATTTAAGAATAATTTTTTTGTGAGCAGTATATCGGGCAGCGGAACAGGCGATCTGCTGGATGCCATAACAGAACCGATCACCGCGGAAGATGTGGAAGCAGCCATGAAGGATAGTGAGCTTCCGAAATTTGCGATCATCGGTCAGCCCAATGTTGGTAAATCATCTTTGCTGAATGCACTGGTAGGGCAGGAGAGAACCATTGTAAGTGAGATCTCGGGCACAACCCGCGATAGTATTCACACGCATTACAATATGTTCCAGAAAGAATTTATGCTTATTGATACAGCAGGTATCCGTAAGAAGAGTAAAGAAAAAGATGACCTCGAATTCTATTCGATCATACGGGCCATTAAAGCCATGGATGATGCAGATGTATGTTTGATCGTATTGGATGCGGATAAAGGAATTACGGCGCAGGATATTACGATTTTCAGTCTGGCAGTACGCAAGGGCAAAGGAGTAGTGATGCTGGTGAACAAATGGGATCTGATTGAAAAGACCACGAACACTGCGCGGGATTATGAAAAAGCATTGAAACAAAAGCTGGCACCTTTTACAGATGTGCCGATCCTGTTTATTTCCGTTATTGAAAAAACAAGGATCTTTAAAGCCATTGAATTGGGATTAGAAGTGTATGAGAACCGTAAGAAAAAGATCCCGACTTCTAAACTGAACGATGCGATGCTGAAAGCAGTGGAAGCTTATCATGCACCGGTAGTGAGAGGAAACCCGATCAGTATCAAATATGTAACGCAACTGCCAACGGAAGTTCCATCGTTCGCGTTCTTTACCAATTATCCCGATGATATCAAAACACCTTACAAGAATTACCTCGAAAATAAGATGCGTGAAAACTTCCCTTTAACGGGTGTGCCTATCCGGATCTTTTTCAGGAAGAAATAATATATCTTTAAGACCTTATAAACCCCAACTAAACAAGATAAAATGAAAAAAGTATTTGCAATTCTGGCCGTAGCCGGTTGTATGGCTGCCTGTAACAATGGAACTAACGTTGATGCGAAAGCTGACAGCACAAAAGTTGCTGATAGCCTGAAAGCTGCTGCAACGGCTGATAGCGCTAAAGCGGCTATGGACACTGCGAAAGCTGCCATGGACACAGCAAAGGCTAAAATGGATACTACTAAGAAAAAATAATTGCAGGCGTTTAACGAGCTTTAATTTTGTTTTAAGAGTTGCCTCCCGGCTTACCGGGAGGCTTTTTTGTGCCAGTTTGTACCATTTTGCATGATTAAGGGCCAATGGCACCAATATTGACCTAATTTCACACACTTATTTTGCAGAATCAGGGCAATGGCCATATGCCATATTGACCAAAGAACCGTTAGACCATGGTAAAAGATAAAATGTTTTTCCGATCAGAAGAGGATACAGACTTTATGCCGATCATACCGATCAATGAGCATGAGAGCGAGCAGGACAAGAACCTGGTGATTCCGGATATATTACCCATTCTTCCTTTACGCAATACCGTTTTGTTCCCCGGCGTTGTATTACCTATTACAGTGGGCCGTGATAAAAGTATCAAGGCCGTAAATGAAGCATATAAAGCAGACAAGCTGATTGGTGTTCTGGCCCAGAAGGATGCCAATATTGAAGAGCCTGAACCAAAGGATCTTTGTGCAGTTGGAACCGTTGCTAAAATTGTAAAGCTCATCAAAATGCCGGATGGTGGTACCACTATTATCATCCAGGGAAAAAGAAGGTTTGAGTTGCTGGAGATGGTGGGCGATGATCCTTATTTCAGGGCATCGATCAAACTTTTTGAGGATGATGTATTACCGGTAACGGAAAATTTTAATGCGTACATCAGCACTATCAAGGACCTTGCCGCACAGATCATCCAGTTATCGCCTAACCTGCCAACGGAAGCTTCTATCATTCTTAAAAATATAGAGAACCCTTCTTTCCTCATCAATTTCGTGAGCAGTAACCTGAACAGCGAGATCGCAGAAAAGCAATCCCTGCTGGAGATCAATGATATTCATGAACGTGCCGAGCGGTTGATCTTTGTATTACAGCGCGAATTGCAGTTTGCTGAATTGAAGGATAAAGTAACCAATAAGACAAGAACAGAAATAGATAAACAGCAACGCGATTACTTTCTCCAGCAGCAATTGAAAAGCATCAAAGATGAATTAGGTGGTGATTCGAACGAAAGAGAGATTGCGGAAATGAAAAAGAAAGCAGAAGGCAAAAAATGGCCGGATGCTGCAAAAACAAGTTTTAAGAACGGGATTGAGAAACTGGAAAGAATGCATCCGACAACGCCGGATTATTCCGTTGTGTACAATCACCTCGACCTGATGCTGGATCTTCCGTGGCTGGATTATACGGCAGATAATTATGACCTGAAGAATGCCAAGAAAGTACTGGATACCGATCATTACGGAATGGGAAAGATCAAAACAAGGATACTGGAATACCTGGCCGTTCTGAAGCTGAAAGGTGATATGAAGAGTCCGATCCTTTGTTTTCTCGGACCTCCGGGCATCGGTAAAACATCGTTAGGGCGTTCCATTGCCCATGCGATCGGAAGAAAATATGTACGCGTGAGTCTCGGTGGCTTACATGATGAAAGTGAGATCCGTGGTCACCGTAAAACCTATATCGGCGCCATGCCCGGTCGTATTGTTCAGAACATCCGCAAATGCAAATCATCCAACCCGGTAATGATCCTCGATGAGATAGACAAGATCGGCAGCGACTTCCGTGGAGATCCTTCTTCTGCTTTACTGGAAGTGTTGGATCCTGAACAGAACAACTCGTTTTACGATAACTATCTCGAATTGGAGTATGACCTGAGCAAGGTATTGTTCATTGCCACGGCAAATAATATCCAGAATATACAACCGGCTTTACGTGACCGTCTCGAGATCATTGACCTCAGTGGATATGCCATCGAAGAAAAAGTAGAAATCGCCAAGCGCCACCTCTTGCCTAAACAGAAAGAAGCACATGGACTTGCGAAGATCAATTTCAAACTCGCAGATAAAGTATTGGAAAAGATCATTGAAAACTATACACGTGAAAGCGGAGTGCGTGAACTTGACAGGCAACTGGCATCTATCATGCGTTTCCAGGCAAAAGAGCTGGCCACAAAAGACAAACTGAAATCAAATGTAACGGTGCCCGATGTTGAAAAGATTCTGGGTCATTCACGTTACAGTAACGAGATCTATAAAACAGCCAATATGCCTGGTGTGGCAGTAGGGCTCGCATGGACCTATGTTGGCGGTGATATATTATTTATTGAAACCCTGCTTTCAGAAGGAAAAGGCAAGCTGGAGCTGACCGGCAACCTGGGAAATGTGATGAAAGAAAGTGCATCCACAGCCTATACTTATCTGCAGGCAAACGCGAAAAAAATTGGGATTGATCCGGCTGATTTTGCGAAGAAAAATATTCATGTGCACGTACCCGAGGGGGCTGTTCCCAAAGATGGCCCGAGTGCAGGTATTACTATGCTTACCTCATTAACCTCTGCATTTACCGGAAGAAAGGTAAAGCCATTTCTTGCGATGACAGGAGAGATCACTTTACGCGGACAGGTATTACCCGTTGGTGGCATCAAAGAAAAGATTCTCGCGGCAAAACGTTCAGGCTTGAAAGAGATCATTCTTTGTTCGCAGAATGAAAAGGATGTAAATGAAATTGATCCTATGTTTATCAAAGGGGTGCAGTTTCATTATGTGAAGACGATGCAGCAGGTGATTGATCTGGCGCTGGTTTGATTTTTTTGCCACTGAAGCACTGAAGCACAGAAAAATTCAGTGCTTCAGTGCTTCAGTGGCAATTCTTTTATATTTGCCACGTGCTACGCTACTGCATCTATATCACTTTCTTATTCACCGGTTCGCTAAACGCGCAAACCTTAGGTGGTAATGCAGTTTTCAATTTTCTCTCCCAACCCAACTCCGCCCAGCTTTCTTCTTTAGGCGGTGTAAATGTTTCTTCAATAGGCAATGATGTAGGCATGGTATTTCATTCTCCATCTTTACTAAGGGATGAAATGCACGGTCAGGTCAGCGCTTCCTTTAATTCTTTTCTTGCTGGTATCAGGAATTATAGTCTTAGCGGGGCTTGGCATTTCAACAAGCCGACAACAAACCTCGCCGTAGGTGTTAATTATTTCGACTACGGCACACTTACACAAACTGATGCCTCAGGTAATGTTTATGGAACATTCCGGCCGGTTGATTATGTTGTACAGGTAACCGCATCAAAGCAATATCATGAAAGGTTCCACTATGGGATCACTGTGAAGTATATCAATTCAAATTACGGTGCCTACCGTTCATCGGCATTGGGGTTTGATGCGGGTATCAGTTATTATGATTCGTCCCGGCTTTTGCAGGTGAGCCTTGTTGTTAAGAACATAGGGGCACAACTCAGTACCTACGATGGCAGTACCGCCGAAGAACTGCCATTTGATCTGCAGGCGGGTATTACCAAGCGGTTAGCCAATGCACCCATACAATTCTCGCTGACTGCACATCATCTGCACAGGTTCAATATTCTTTATAACGATACAACATTCCGTGCGGGAGAAGGGGAGAATAATTATACGAGCAAAAGAACGATCGATAACCTGTTCTCTCATCTTGTTCTTTCCACGCAGATTTTTTTGAGTGATAAACTGGAATTGAGTGCGGGATATAATTTTTTACGAAGACAGGAACTGAATGCTTACAATCTGACCAGTGGATTAAATGGGTTTTCGTTTGGAGCGGGGCTATTGCTTAAAAAGCTACAGGTAAAATATGCTACAGGATTTTATCAAAGTAATCTATTTCATCAGCTATCCCTTAATTTCAGAATGATAGAGGTGCGATGACGTTATTTTATGGTTAGGTTGATATAAATGATCGTTGAATCCTTACTCAATATTCTTCTTCCATCATCCAGATCAGAGATGGCTAATGTGATCTTATCGGTGCCGGTATTTTTTAATGAAGTAGCGTAAGTGTAATAGGGGCTTGTTGTTTCTTCTACACTGTCGATCCTGCTAACACTGAAATGTTTAGCCTGGTCAATGATGGTTACCATTTGCGAAGTAGTGCAATAAGGGGAAAGATCAAGATAATACGTGCTGTTATAGGAGATAGTAGTATCTATGGTTAGTTCTTTAATCTTTTCGCTTTGGATCACTTCTTTTTGGCAAGATTGCATAGCGATCAAACAAACCATACATACGATAGCGGAATAGAGTAGTTTGGGCGTCTTCATTGCTTACTTAGAGCCGGTCATACTTTGACGCGTTGCCTGCTTAAGCAGATTTTAAGGTCGCAGAAAAGCTGGAACGCAAATATTTTTTATTTGGTTCCGCCGGGCTTCTTGGGTGGTGGTAGCGTTGCTTTTGGAATAGTAGCCGGAGGGGTTACAGGTTTCTCTGTTGGTTTCTTATCCTTATCAGTTGCCGGAACTTTCTTGGGTTTTTCAACACTGTATTCAGACTCGGGTCCAATGCCGAGGTCTTCTACTTTAATACCCTTTGGAACCTCATAATCCTGTGATGAGCCATTACCGCCATCCTCATTCTCGCCGGAAGGAACCTGTAGGTTTCCATTGGTCCAGTCGATCACAGGATCGTTGGTCATGGATTCAGGTTTTACAAACGTGAGTTTTGTGTCGATACCTGAATTGGCATCAGCAGCTGCTTTCTTCATAAAGTATGCCCAGATAGGCATTGCGGCTCTTCCGCCTTCTCCATTTTTGCTTTCTGTTTTAAAACGGATAAAACGATCATCTGCACCTACCCATCCGCCGCAAAGTAATTGGGGTGTATAGCCCATGAACCATGCATCACTGTTATCATTCGTGGTACCTGTTTTGCCCGCGATCTCCAGTCCCGCCGGCATATCATATGCCCATATTCCGGCGCCGGTTCCATGCTGCATCACGCCCTGCATCATTTTAATAATAGAATAGGCAGTTCCATCGCTGATGATCTCTTTCCTGTGTGGTGCATATGTAGCCAGTACATTGCCGTTCCTGTCCTCTATACGGGTAATGTACATCGGCTTAGCATTAAAGCCGCGACCCGGGAACATACTATAGCCCTGCATCATTTCAAACAACGAAAGTTCAACCGCGCCGATACCGATAGAAGGGTAGGCGGGGATCTTTGAGGTAAAATCACATTTCCGTAAAAAATCTATTAAGCGTTTTGCTCCTTCGTTCCCATTATTATCCAGTTGCTTTAATACATATGCGGTGGCACAGTTACGCGATTTAGCCAGCGCCAGTGCCATAGGCATAGCGGCTCCCGTACAGGTCTTTGTTGTAGCCGGCACCATTCCATATCCGCCAAAACTCTGTTGGTTATCGTAAACGGTGGTAGTAGGGGTAAAACCGGCCTCTTCAATGGCAAGGCTATATAACAGGGGCTTCATAGTAGAACCCACCTGCCGCTTGGTATTAATATTAGCGTGATCGTATTTGTAAGTCTTAAAATCAATCCCACCTACCCATGCTTTGATCTGTCCATCGAGCGGGTTCATCACCATAAAACCTGCCTGCAACATCTGCCTGTGATACCTAATAGAATCATAGGGTGTCATGGTCGTGTCTTTACCTCTTGTATTGTTCCAGGCAAAGATGTGCATATTGGGCACTTTCTGGTAGAATGTCTTTTTGATATCCTCATCATCCATTCCTTCTTTCTTCAGGTTGCGCCAGCGGTCACTTTGTTTCATCGCCGACTCCAGCACATTCTCATACCCTTTCCACACAGTTCCGTTTTTTATATTATCCTGTGCATTCAACAGCTTTTGCAGAGAAGGCATATGTTTGGCAACGGCCTCTTCTGCATACATCTGGAACCGCGGATTAATCGTTGTGTAGATCTTTAGTCCATCGCGGTACAGGTCATAATTATCACCATTGTTCTTTTTATGTTCCTTGCACCACCGCTTCATATCCTCTCCGAGTATCATCCGGAAATAAGGTCCGAGGCCATTGTTCTCATCCAGTTTTTTATAATTCAGATCGATGGGCTTGCGTTTGAGAATATCAATTTCAGCCTGTGTCAGAAAGCCTTTGCTTTCCATCCTGTTCAGTACGAGGTTCCTTCTTTCCAATGCCCGGCGCGGGTTGGAGCGTGGGTTGTAAATGCCTGGTCCGTTGATCATTCCGATCAAAACAGCGGCTTCTTCTATATTGATCCTGTCTGGTTCTTTCTGAAAAAATGTTTTGGAGGCATTGCGGATGCCGAACACGTTATCGCTGAAAGCCACTGTATTCAGGTACAGCGTGATGATCTCTTCTTTTGTAAAATTCCTTTCCAGTTTTACAGCAATAATGATCTCTTTTAATTTCTGGATACTTCTCAACAAAAAATTCTTCGTACTCCAGTTCTCGGTAAAAAGATTTTTTGCGGTCTGCATTGTAAGCGTACTCGCACCTCCTTCACTTCCCAGGAATATAAATGCGCGGGCCAGTGAAAAACCATCTATCCCGCTATGATCATAAAATCTTTTATCCTCTGTTGCCACCAATGCATTCACTGCATGTTTGCTGATATCTTTATAATCTACATTGATCCTGTCCTCCACATAATATTTACCCATCGGCGTGCCATCATCCGCAAATACCTGGCTAGCAAGTGAAGCCGTTGGGTTCTCAATATCTTCCAGGTCGGGCATTGAGCCGAGCCATCCAAGATTGATGATCAGGATCAGTAGCACGAATACACCAAAACCGCCAAAAAAAATGCGCCAGAATATTTTTACAGACTTTGACATATCAGCTTAATAAGGGGATAAATATACTTTAAAATTTATCAGGAAATATATCGTGCATAAACGAACGGTACCCGGCAAGATCCTTTGTTTCCAGTAATACGCGCATGTTTGTTGAACTGATGATGATAAAGCTATACTTTTCAGCGGTCAGCCATGGCACAATGCGGGAAGCGGTTAAGGGTCTTGTTTTATCTACATACCCGATGGCATCTGTTGCATTGGCAAAAGGACCCAACAGTAAAAACTGGTGCTGGTCATCTATCTTTTGCTGACTGAGTGCTATCCGCTGATCGGGAAATCTTTCCTGGTTAAAACGACTGAACGCATTACGCCCCTCTGTAATAAAGATCGGATCCACTTTTTCAAGTATCACCGCAACATATTGTGTATCGGAAAGATTGAATGCGTATCCATTCTTTTTAACCGTTGTACTGCCTCCTGCATTGTTATCCAATGAAAGAGAACGGATGGAGGCCCTTGCTGTTATAAGACCGGAATCCATTTTTTTTACCGAAGGTATATCCGAGCCTATGGTGCTTTTATCCCAGATATTGGCAATGTTTTTATCAGTTGCCACCAACTCATCCGGTGGTGTGAACATTTTTCGTTTGGTTACTTTGAGACCGGTAAAAGGATTGGTACTATCCAGGTCCACACCGCGTTTCATGTCATCATCCTTCCGGTCAACTTTCAGGTTGGTGAGGTAATTTTCGATCGCATTTCTTCTTTTCAATACATCGATCATTGTCAATGCCTTTTCTGCCAAAGGTGTTTTGCTGAAAAGAGACGCAATTCCCTGCAGCCTGTTGATGGCGATGCTGTCCTCATGTTGTTTGATGTAGTAAATAGATTCAATGTATAATAACTGCGGTGTCCAGTACATCTTGCCAAACTGTTTGTCGGCCTGGAGTTTGGCTTCTTTGGCTTCATTGAACCTGCCTTCGATAAACATTTTATAAATGTTCTCATATTGCTTTTGTGCAGGGTCCGCTTTTTTTGCAGTGTTCATCTGGGCCACATATTTGCCTCCCGCGAAAGACTTGTTCAGCAATGCAGTTACCGCATCTGCTTTGGCAGGCTCACCCACTTTCCGGTAACAATACGCAAGATTGAAAAGTGCCTGTTCCACTTCTGCACTTTCGGGAAAACGTCTCAACAACTCTTCATACACTTCAATAGCAGAAGGATAATCTTCGAGCCTGTTCTGAAAAGTAAGTGCATTGCCTAACAAAGCGTGGATAGTGGCGCTGTTCGAACTATCCTTTTGAGGAGGCGTTAAGGGTATGTTTTTATACAGCGATTCAAATGTCAGGTCATCATCCTGGCCCGGCCCCGTTGCCGGTTTGATCTCTTTAAGGGCAGTGGTTGTATTCAATGTGCGGTCCACAATACTTTGCCTGCGCCAGTTATCTACATTGGGACGGCTGCCCCACTTAGATTTAAATTCTACGGCTCCCTTGGCCCTGAGATTGGCATTCAGGAAATAAAACTCAGATCCGCTGCCTGCGCCCGGTGCCGCAAAAAGGTTCGGGTTAGCAGCACCAAAACCGGTGCCATAGTTCGGGTCATTTACAGCAATATCTTTCAACCCTTTTTCTTTTCTTAACTGTTTCAATATTTTTCTCACTGCAATATTCCTTTCTTCAATACCCATGTATGCAAGCTTCTGCAGGCTGTCCTGTTTAGCTACGATCACAATATTCTGGCTGATCACCTGTAAGGCCGGCTTGCGTTCTTTTACCCGCGGCTGATCCGCTTCTTTTAACAAAGCGATTTGTATGCTGTCGTAATAAGCATACGATAGGCTGTATGATTTACGTGTGTAATTCAGATCTCCCAGCATTAAAAAGCTTTCCTGTCTTTGTGAAATATTATTGGTGTTGTACTGTATGCTCTTTAATAAAAGCTCCTGCGCAGCGGGATAATTCTTTCTTTTCATTTCAAGTTTCGCGGCGGCAAAGTAAATGATATCGCGGGTGCCCTCATACCGGTCCCTTCTGGCCATCTTTAATAATTCATCCAGGTTATGCTGTAATGAACTCTGCTGCGAGCCTGACGAAAGTTCTACCAGGCTTAATCTTGCATAGATCTCCATTAATGGGTCGGTCGTATGTTTGATCGATCTTTCAAAAAGATCAGCAGCCAATGCATCGTTCCCTGCTTTTTGGTAAAGTTGTGCGGCAAGATATTCCCAGCGGGGAACTTCTTTTTTCTCGTCCGGCTTTTCCAGTGCTTTTGTCAGTTGTACTGCAGCCGCACCCCATGCCTGTTGTTTATATAACACATAGGCTGTCATCTCATGCAGGAAACTTTGTAAACGCGCGGGGAAGTTGGGATCTGTTCGCAGTATCTCGAGAAGACTTGCGGCCTCCACTGTTTTATCCTGTTCAATATAATTTCTTGACTGAAGAATAAAGCTTTCGTTCCTGCTTGGCGGGATGCTTGTCATCCTTTTCCATAAACTCCTGTTTTCTTTTGTTGCGATGGTAAAAACGCCGTTGGTATTGCTGGCATTACTTCCCAGTGGAATATCATACCCATCATCTTTTGGAGAGTAAGCGTAATTGATATATTGAAAAACAATTGCAGCCGAATCAAAATCTTTTCGCAGCAGGTAAGCTTTACCCATCAGCAGGTATAATTTGTCAACCCAATCGCTGCGGAGATCATGCAAAAGAATACCGGCCGTGGTTTTATAGATAACGGAATCGATGTGGTCCTTTGCGGTAACATCGAGACTGTATTTATAAAAGGGAAGGAGTTGTGTATAATCATCCGGCGCAACCAATTTTGCCCTGTCGATGATCTCGTTGAGTTTATTATTGGCGTTGAAATAGTAGTTAAAACGGCTAACGGTATTATTATAAAACCGGCGGGGGGCAGTGAATTTTTTATCCCCAGTTTTTTCTGAAGGAAGTGACCGTGATTCGTATTTTGGCGGCTTCTGAATTTCTACCGAAGTACCGGGTTGCGCCAGCAGGGGGGAGACGTTCAGCAATAAAAACAGAACAAATCCAACCCCCACGATCTGCCCGCTATATGTTCGTAAATGGCTCCGGTACATAAAATGTGTTTAAAAATACATTTATTTCTTAATTGAGGCCGCTGAAAAGCGGTTTCCGTATTATCTTTAACCTCTTTTAACAAAATGGCCAATACAGAAATAAATAATACGCTCAGCCGCCTCCGGAACAGCTACCGGCTGGTGGTGATGAACGATGACACTTACGAAGAAGTGGTCACTTTCCGCCTCTCGCGTTTAAGTGTTTATATCGGGATGAGTACCGTGTTTGTGCTGCTGGTGGGTCTCACTATTGCCCTGATCTCTTTTTCGCCTTTAAAATATTATATCCCCGGTTATGGTACCCGCGAAAGCAGGTCCGCGCTCCAGGTGCTTAAGATCCGTACTGATTCACTTGAGCAGGCGCTGCGATACAAAGATCAGTATCTTGAAGGGGTGAAGAAGGTGCTGTCCGGAAATACCACTACTACGTTGGATACCATTCCTGCCGTTGTGCCCAAAACAGAGGCATCGAGCGATTAGACGATAGACCATGGTCCATGGACTATGGATAAAAAAGCAGTATGACGAAAAATTATCTTCAGTTGATCCGGCCCTTAATCATTACTTTCCTGATCGTAAATGGAATGCTCATCCCTTTTCACGAACCGCTTGCAGCCAAAGGCGTTGATGGAGATGTGGTGATAGCTGCCAATTTTTTGTTGTTTGCTTTCAGCCTGTTGAATATTTATTTCCAATCACGTAATATCAATAACCCCAATCCCAATGCAGTGATCCGCGGGGTAATGGCGGGAATGTTCCTGAAATTATTCGGACTGGCAGCAGCAGCCATGATCTACCTGTTAGCAGCGGGTTCTGGAAGGAGCGTGTACGCTGTATTCATGTCGATGGGACTCTACATTATCTACACATGGCTGGAGGTTCGTATTTCTTTACGACTGAACCCTAAAAAATAATGCCTGCAAGTGAACACCCGATGCAGGCCCTTGCCGGTTATCTCCCGGATAATACATTCGACCTGGTAACTGCTTACCTGCATCATTACAAAGTTCATCTGACCATTACCCGCCAGCGCAAGTCAGTGTTGGGCGATTACCGTCACGCTGCCCAGGGCGGTAATCACCGGATCAGTATTAACGGAAACATGAACAAGTTCGAGTTCCTGATAACCCTGCTTCATGAGCTTGCGCACCTGCTTACATTTGAACTCCATAAGAACAGGGTAGAGCCCCACGGAAAAGAATGGAAGGGACAGTATAGCCGGCTGCTGGTTGATTTTGTACAGCATAAAATATTTCCAGCCGATATTGAAAAAGCACTGAAAAAATCCATCATCAATCCTGCTGCCACTGCTAATGGTGAAACTGAGTTGCTGTTGGTATTACGTAAATATGATACAATAAAAAAAGAAGGCTATCTCCATATCATCGATATTCCCGAAGGAAGTTTATTTGAAACGGAGAATGGCCGGATATTTAAAAAAGGCAGCAAGCGAAGAAAGCGTTTTGAGTGTATAGAAGTAAAGACAGGATTACATTATACGTTCAGCCCGATATCGGAGGTGAAGATGTTAGATATTAGATGATAGATGTCAGAAGAAAAGTTATCACCCATTAATTATTAATAATCACACCCATGAAAAAAATCATCATTGTGTTAACCATGTTATTTTCAATGGTAACGATTAACGCCCAGCAACCATCCAAAGTGTTGCGCCATGTTGTAATGTTCAAATTCAAGGATCAATCAACACCTGCGCAGGTAAAAGTTGTAGTAGACGCCTTCCGCGCATTAAAAGGAAAGATCAGCCTGATAAAAGATTTTGAATGGGGTTTGAATAATAGTCCCGAAAAGATCAACCAGGGCTTAACGCATTGTTTCTTGGCAACGTTTGCTTCGGAGAAGGATAGGGACGATTACCTTGTACATCCCGATCACAAAGCTTTTACAGTGATTGCGGGACCGCATATTGATAAGGTGACGGTTGTTGACTATTGGGTTGAAAAATAAAAAAAATGCCACTGAAACACAGAAGCACTGAAAAGATCTCTTCAGTGCTTCTGTGTTTCAGTGGCAAAAAAATGCTATTAGGCAACAGCCTTCTTCACCAAAGCAGCCGCTTCGCTCAACTCAATGGCTGACTGAACTTTCAATCCGCTTTCATCAATGAGTTTTTTAGCTTCCACTGCATTGGTTCCCTGTAACCTTACGATGATAGGGATAGTGATATTGCCCATTTTGTTATAAGCATCGATCACGCCTGCTGCTACACGGTCGCAGCGTACGATACCGCCGAATATATTAATAAGGATCGCTTTTACATTCGGATCTTTTAAGATGATGCGGAAACCTGCTTCTACTGTTTGCGCATTGGCAGAACCACCTACGTCCAGGAAGTTAGCCGGTTCTCCACCGCTTAGTTTGATCATATCCATAGTGGCCATGGCCAGTCCCGCACCATTTACCATACAGCCCACATTACCATCCAGTTTTACAAAGTTCAGGTTGTATTGACCCGCTTCTACTTCTGTTGGATCTTCTTCCGTAACATCCCGTAATGATGCGACATCCGGGTGACGCATCAGCGCACTGTCATCAATATTCATTTTACAATCCACTGCAATGATCTTGTCATCGCTGGTCTTGAATAATGGGTTGATCTCAAGCATACCGCAGTCCAAACCGATATATGCATTGTAAAGACTCGTTACAAACTTCACACAGCTTTTAAATGCTTCACCGCTGAGACCGAGGTTGAAAGCGATCTTTCTTGCCTGGAACCCTAATAAGCCACCACCCGGGTGAACCCACTCTTTAAAGATCTTTTCAGGGGTATTATGTGCCACTTCTTCAATGTCCATGCCGCCTTCTGTACTGTACATTACCACGTTCATTCCTTTTGAACGGTCGAGGAGGATAGAAAGATAGAATTCTTTAACAGGGCTGGCACCTGGATAGTAAACATCCTGGGCGATAAGGATCTTGTTTACTTTTTTCCCAGCAGGTCCTGTCTGGATGGTCACCAATGTGCCGCCTAATATGTTTTTTGCGATGTTTGTTACGTCTTCGAGGCTTTTTCCTACAGCCACACCTCTTTGTTCTGAGCCATTTATTTTGCCTTTACCACGTCCACCTGCATGGATCTGGGCTTTAATAACCGCAAAGCTGTTGCCAGTTTGGGTCTTGATCTGGCGGTACGCTTCTTCAGCGGCCATTACGGTATCTACGGCAATACCTTCCTGTACGGGAACATTGTATTTTTTCAGCAGTTCTTTCGCCTGGTATTCGTGTAAGTTCATGGATCCAAATTTTGGTGGGGCGAAGATAAGTTAAACAGCCGCAAAAATGCCCAGCTTTACGGGAAAGAAGAAAATTTGGGAATAATTGATGTTTGTACACCGATTTTTGTTTAGTTTGCGCTTTCTTAAATTGCATCAATAAAAATCACATTATGAAAAAAGTATTATTTGCCTCTGCTATGCTGATCGCTTCAGCTGGTGTTTTCTCTTTCATTCCGGCAAAAAAATATGCCGATACTTTGACTGTAGACATTGCTAAAAGTAAAGTTGAGTGGAATGGCGCCGCTGGTGATCATTATCACCCGGGTGTTGTAGCGCTTAAAAGCGGAACCCTTACTGTTGATGGCACTAAAATAACAGGTGGTAAATTCGTATTTGACCTTACTACTATTAAATCTACAGATGGTGCCGGTGAAAGACTGGACGGTCACCTGAAATCGCCCGCGTTCTTTGATGCTGCTAAATTTGGCGAAGCAACTTATGAGATCACAAGTGTTAGCTATACGTCAGATAACACAGCTGACATTACTGGAAACCTGTCAGTTAAAGGCAGCGCAATTCCTGTTAAACTAACTGCAAAGATCCGTGGCTACAAAGATGGTAAAATGTTTGCTGAGTCTTTCTTCAGCCTGGACACGAAAACAATGCCGGGTTTTGATAAATATGGTGCTGATGTTGCCGTGCATTTATTTGCAGCAAAATAGTTTAAACGAATAAGGTTTACCCCCACCTTATTGTTTCAAGCGCCGTTTCTGCTTTGCAGAGCGGCGCTTTTGTTTTTGGAGCGTTTCTTTCACCGCTGAGTCGCAGAGGGCGGGGAGGTTACGCAGAGAAAATGTTAGTTTTACATCCTTAAAAAACACAACATGCCGAGAATAGAACTCTCTTCCATAACCCCGATTGGGATGATACCGGGGTATTCTGCACGTTTCATCCATACAGAACGAATGACCCTCTCATATCTGGATGTGAAGGCTGGTGCAGCATTGAAGGAACATTCGCATCCGCATGAGCAGGTGTCCACTGTAATAGAGGGAGAGTTCCAGTTAACAGTGGACGGCGAACAAATCAATTTTGGTCCCGGCAGTGTGATCGTGATCCCTTCGAATACGAAACATTCGGGGTTGGCGATTACGGATTGTAAGTTGCTGGATGTGTTTACGCCGGTAAGGGAAGATTACAGGGCGCTTTCTGAAAAATAATATCGAATGTCGAATATCGAAGTGAGGTTATATTTTGCTTCGATATTCGATATTATTTACCCCGCCGCATGGATCTTCTTAATCTCCTCCGTTAGCTTAGGTACTACTTCAAAAAGATCACCAACAATTCCATAGTCCGCGGCTTTGAAGAACGGCGCTTCAGGATCTTTGTTGATCACAACAATGATCTTACTCCTGTTTACACCGGCCAGGTGCTGGATGGCACCGGAGATACCGAGGGCAAAGTATAAGTTAGGGGCGATCTGTACGCCAGTTTGTCCAACATGTTCATGGTGCGGGCGCCAGTCTGCATCGGCAACGGGTCGGCTACAGGCAGTGGCTGCATTTAACTCTTTGGCAAGGTCGAGCAATATGCCCCAGTTCTCCGGTCCTTTTAATCCACGACCCCCGCTAACTACTATATCGGCTTCTGTTAAAGGAACTTCCCCTACAATTTTATTGATTGCACTGATCTTAATCCGGGAGGCATCAACAGGTACATTGAGTTGCACCAGTTCTGCACTGCCATCACCACTTTCAACATGATAACTGTTTGTATTCAGCGAAATAACTTTGATAGCTGAATGGATAGCAACATTTGCGAATGCTTTACCCGAGAAAACGGTTTTCTTCACAACAAAACCCTGGCTGGTATCCGGTAATGCGCAGGCGCCTGAAACGATACCTGCTTTCAATCTTGCTGCTACGGCAGATGATACCGCTTTACCGGTCTGGTTATGTGAGAATATGATCACATCCGCACCGGTGGCAGTAACCGCTTCTGCCATCACTTTTGTATATAGTTGCGCATCCATCTGGTTGAGGGATGCATTGTTTACCTGGTGTACTTTCTTGACACCGTATTTACCCAGTTCAGTGAGGTTGCCCTCTACTGTTCCCAGCACAAGTGCTTCAGCAGTAGTGCCCAGTTGCGCCGCTAATTTTGCGCCATAGGTCAATACCTCATAAGTAGATTTCTTGATATGCCCTTCTGTTTGATCTGCAAATATTAAAACCATGGTAATGGATTTTGAATTGTTGAATTAAATAGCTTTTGCTTCTTCGTGTAACAACCTTACCAGCTCGGCAACATTATCAGGACTCACTAATTTAACACCCGCTTTTGCAGGAGGTAACTCGTAACTAACAACACTGGTTAAAGCCTCCATAGCGGCAGGTTCTACCACTTTCAAAGGTTTGGTTCGTGCTGCCATGATCCCACGCATATTAGGTATGCGTTGTTCGGCAACACCTTTCTGGCAACTCACAACTACCGGCAGTGTTACTTCCGCAACTTCTTCGCCACCTTCAATCTCACGCGTGATAACTGCGGTAGTTCCATTCAATTCAAATTTTGTTGCGAGAGAAATATAAGGGGCATCCGTTAATTCGGCTACCATTCCGCCAATGGCAGAGTTGTTGTAATCGATCGCTTCTTTGCCGGTGAAGATGATATCATATTTTTCCTGCCTGGCGATCTCCGCTATTTGAGCGGCTATGTAGTAGCTATCACCAGCAGGTGCATTTACGCGAATGGCTTCATCACCACCCAGTGCCAGCGCCTTCCGTATCACGGGTTCGCAATCCGCACCACCCACCGTAATGAGATGAATAACAACGGACGCATCTTTTTCTTTTAATTCAATAGCTCTAACTAAAGAGTACCACTCATCGTAGGGATTAATGATCCACTGAACGCCGGCTTCATCGAACTTACTGTTGCCATTCGTAAAAGCGATCTTGGCAGTAGTGTCGGGCGTTTTACTTACGCAGACTAATATTTTCATAGCAAAAATGGTTAGGGTGTAAAATTAGTTGTTTATGCAACTAATACAAATATATGAGAAATAGGGGACAGGAAACAGGGGACAGTTTATTTTTTTTAGACATTTTAATACCCTCACCCGTTCCTGCCTCCTGTCCCCTTAACTTCCTATCTTAGTCCCATGAACCGGATAGATAAATTAAAAGAATTCCTGGTGGCAACCCCTGCTGATAATTTCCTGCGTCATGCTCTGGCACTTGAGTATATAAAGGTAGACGAGGATGTAAAAGCAAGGGAATTGTTCGAAGCGATATTGACGGATTCGCCTGGCTATGTAGGTTCTTATTACCACCTCGCAAAGCTTCTCGAAAAAATGGAAGAAACGCCCTTAGCCATTGAATGGTATGAGAAGGGAATGGCGGAAGCGAAAAAGGCAAAAGATAACCACGCTTATAATGAGTTACAGGCAGCGTATGAGGATTTGGTTTATTAGTTTATTGGTTTATTTGTTTACTGGTTTATTCGTTTACTTGTGAATTCGTTGATTCCAATAATTTAATATTATATTTTACAAACAGACCAATAAACCAGTAAACAAATAAACAATAACAATGTCCTACGACCCGATCAAGTACAAGACCCCTACCGGTACAACTCTTAGCTGCAAAGGCTGGATACAGGAAGCTGCTTTGCGGATGTTGCTGAACAACCTCGATCCTGCTGTGGCGGAGCGCCCGGATGACCTGATTGTTTATGGAGGGAGGGGAAAGGCTGCGCGTAATTTTGAAAGTCTCGACCTGATTATTAAAGCACTCAAGGAATTGGGTGACGATGAAACGTTGTTGATCCAGAGCGGTAAACCGGTGGCCATGTTACAAACGCACGCGGATGCACCGCGTGTTTTATTGTCCAATTCACAATTGGTTCCTAAATGGGCCACCTGGGAGCATTTTACCCTCTTGGAAAAAAAAGGATTGATGATGTATGGACAGATGACGGCCGGAAGCTGGATCTATATTGGATCGCAGGGGATTGTTCAGGGTACCTATGAAACATTTGCCGCGGTGGCGGATAAACATTTTAAGGGTTCTTTGAAAGGCACCTTAAGTGTAACTGCGGGGCTGGGTGGAATGGGTGGTGCGCAGCCGTTGGCGGTTACCATGTGTGAAGGGGTGAGCCTGATTGCGGAAGTGGAGGAATGGCGGATCGATAAAAGACTGGAGACAAAATATCTCGACATCAAATTCACGGATATTGATCAGGCAATCGATCAGGCGGTTGCTGCAAAGAAAGAAGGAAAGGCATTGAGCATTGGTGTATTGTGTAACGCGATCGCTTTACTTGAACGCCTGCTGGAGCGAAATATCTCCATCGATGTATTAACTGATCAAACTTCTGCCCATGATCCGCTGGTCGGATATGTACCGCACACTTTATCGAACGAAGAAGCAACGCTGTTGCGAAGCAGTGATCCTGATAAATATATTGCACTTGCCTACGACAGTATGAAGCTACATGTTGAACTGATGATACAGTTACAATCCCGTGGTGCGGTTACTTTTGATTATGGTAACAATCTGCGCGCAAGGGCGCAGGAACACGGTTTGCAGAATGCATTTGATTTTCCGGGTTTTGTGCCGGCTTATATACGACCGCTTTTCTGCGAAGGAAAAGGTCCTTTCAGGTGGGCTGCACTGAGTGGCGACCCCGCAGATATTGCAGTGACCGATAAAGGGGTGATGGATCTTTTTCCTGAGAACACAAGTATGCAACGCTGGATGAAAATGGCCAGGGAGCGTATTGCTTTCCAGGGGCTGCCTGCCAGGATCTGCTGGCTGGGGCAGGGAGAACGTGAAAAAGCGGGCCTGGCCTTTAATGAACTGGTGCGAACGGGCAAAGTAAAAGCTCCGATAGTCATTGGCCGCGACCACCTGGATACGGGTTCTGTAGCATCACCTAACCGCGAAACAGAAGCGATGCTGGATGGCTCAGATGCAGTGGCCGATTGGCCGGTATTAAATTCACTGATGAATACGGCCGGAGGAGCCAGTTGGGTAAGTCTTCACCATGGAGGTGGGGTAGGAATGGGATACAGTATACATGCCGGTATGGTGATAGTAGCCGATGGAACAGATGCGGCCGCAGCAAGACTTTCGCGCGTATTGCGGAACGACCCGGGCTTGGGCGTTATACGTCATTCAGATGCAGGATACGATGTGGCAAAGGATACAGAAAGGAAATTTGGGTTATCCCTCAAAGCCCGGTTAAAGGATCAGGGGTAGGCAAAAATTTAAACCCAGCCCCGGTCTTCAGACCGGGGCGAACAAATGCAACGATACGGGTCTTTGTTGTGTCAACCCCGAAACGATGTAATTATGAATATCAGACCCTTCATATGCCTTTCCGTATTGTTTATTTTATCTTTTTCCTGTAATAAAGAATCCTCTCTTTCTGGTGCAAATGCCAAAGGACAATTAGCGCGGATACTGCTCGCCGGAAATGTTGAATCTGAATTTTCGTATGATGATTCCGGGCGGTTGATAAAGTATACATCTTACCGGGCAGTAAATGTTGTGGGAAGCGGGGTGATAAGAACCTATGATGATGCGGGCAGGCTAACAAAAGAAGCATCTTCTTTGAATGTCAGTTCCACAATGACAGGCATGCAGATGGATGAGAGTTACAGTGATCTTAGTTATACCTCCGCCAACAGGTTAGCAGAAACAAAAATATACAGGAAGGTGAATGGCATTTACCAGTTCCAGAGCAAAAGTATTCCGGACTATGATAGTGACGGTCGAATAATTACCGTAACATTATATGATACGAATAATGTTGTTTTTGCAAAACGGACTTATGCTTATAATGCACAGAATAATGTGCGTGTTGAAGAATTTTTTCAGTATAGTGTAAGCACGCAGGGGCCAACCTCGCGTTCTGAATATTCATACGATGATAAAAAGAATCCTTTGGAGGGAAAATGGGTAATGCCTTTTGGTGTGAACAAGAATAACATTACTGTGATAAAGGGGACAAGTTATCTATCTCAAACAGGTGTGTATACCCCTGCGGGAATTGGACCGGGAACCACAAATACTCTTTATAAGAGCTATACTAATAATGGCTATCCTGCTATCGTTAATGAGAATGGGGTTGATCGTGTGTATGAATATAATTAGTGTTTTCCTTTGTCTTTTGTAATTTCAATGCATGCGAACATTTTCAACACTTGTTATTTTTTTATTTTTATCCGGGCAGAATGTATCTGCCAGGCAATTAACCGATACACTTCCTTCTTTCATAAAGGGAAATTTTTTAGATGATTATGGTATAAAATATTCCGTGCTCGATACGCTCTGGAGGCAACTCCCGCGTGCTCAGTATCATATAATAGAAAGTGATCCTGCAGCGCAGTACATTATTGCCCGTAATGGTACAGGTAATTCAACCGAGCCGGGTTTGTTCTCCCGCATCGATTATATGCGTTTCAACAATATGGGACCGTATGAATGGGGGTTTTGCTACACTGTTTATAAAGCATCATCAGCGGCCGAAGCACGCACTGCAACACCAGCCGACAGGGAGAACCCGCGTAAGGGCTGTAATGGCTTTCCTTTTTCAAGAATGAAAACAGATACTGCGGATAAATAAAACATTGGGATGATCGTGAGAGGATTGGGTTTACATAAAAAAACCGAAAACTTCATAGAAAAGCTTTTGCTTGTCCATAAAACTTCCGGCTTTCTGTTATTTCGAAATTCAATATTCCCTCGCCTCAACTCCCCCTCGATCCACCTGTTTTAATAGGTTTCTTAGTGGTACCCACCGCTTTCGCTCCTGGCTTGGCTATGAATTTCGAACCCTGTCCGGCTCCCTTCGGCGCTTTGCTGCCGGGTTTGCCGCTGTTCTTATTGTTTACCGGTAATGACATAATAATAGATTTTAAATGATAAAACTTAGCTGTAAGGTAAGCTGTTTTATTCAATTTGCGGATGACGGATTGGCGGATTAACGAATTTAATCAATATGGCTTTTGATAATTCGCCAATCCGTCATCCGCAAATTCGTTAATTTTATATTCATGGGAAAAGGAAGACTCGAAGCATTCAGTGATGGCGTACTGGCCATCATCATTACGATCATGGTACTTGAAATGAAAGTGCCGCATGGCGACACGCTGCAGGCATTAAAGCCATTGTTCCCCGTATTCTTAAGTTATATACTCAGCTTTGTTAATATCGGTATTTACTGGAATAACCATCACCATCTTTTTCATGCCGTACACCAGATCAACGGGAAAGTAATGTGGGCAAATACACACCTCCTCTTCTGGCTCTCATTAATGCCTTTTGTTTCCGGATGGATGGGTGAAAATCATTTTGCGGCATGGCCAACGGCCATTTTTGGGTTCGACCTTTGTATGTGCGGAATTGCGTATTTTATTCTTGTACGTGCGCTGATAGGGCTACATGGAAAAACATCTGTTCTCGCTAAAGCAATCGGAAACGATGTAAAAGGCAAAATATCAGTAGTAGGCTATGCGGCAGGTATCGCCCTGGCTTGTGTGAATGGCTGGATAAGTCTTGCCCTGTATGCTTCCGTGGCCATCATGTGGGTGATCCCTGATAAGCGGATAGAAGTGTCAATCGAGCCTTCTCATTAATTCGTCATCTATTTTCTTAAAAAGATGATAGGGCTTATAAATCCTCCACTCAATTATCTCCATTAGTTCAATGTAGTAATTCAATTTCTTCTTTTTGAAATCCTGCTGGGTTGCAGCAGGCATATTCAGTGCAACGATCCATCCGTTTTCTTCGCTTACCTCTTCATACCATTCCTGGTAATATTCTTTATCACTGCTATGAAAATTAAGTACGTTCTCGGCAATCAGTATATACTTATAGATCTTCTGTTTATAAAGAATATCCATCACTTCCCTTTTCAGTTCCATGATATCATTCTCGATCGCATCGTTCCATTCACCCAATAGTTCAATGATGCAGAAGTTCAGCTCATAATCCACATACAATATCTTCAGGTAAAGGGTACGGCTGCCAAAATCATCCCATTGCGGGTGGATATAATAGTTATAAACGGTTTGCGTAAATTCAAACTCGCTGTATTTTCTTCCAAAGAAAGGCGAGTTAGGATCCTCGTCCGCCACATATATATGGCGCCAGTTATAAAAAGGTTCTATATTATGCATACACTAAACTCCTTAAGCGGCAGCGCCAGCTTCTACAGCTTTCTTCACACTACCATGTTTTAACAACAGGTCCTTCGCTTTCTCATAGTCTGAAAGGGATAATCCATCCATCACCATCTTTACACCCCTGTCAACCAGCTTCACATTACTCAGCTGCATGTTCACCATCTTATTATCATCTACTCTTCCCAACTGTATCATTACAGAACTGGAGATCATATTGAGTACCAGCTTTTGTGCCGTTCCGCTTTTCATTCGTGTGCTGCCCGTAATAAATTCGGGGCCTACCACCACTTCTACAGGGTAATCAGCTTCATCCGACATAGGCGAATGAGGGTTACAACTGATGCTGCCGGTAATAATGCCATGCTTGCGGCATTCTTTTAATGCACTGATCACATAGGGTGTAGTGCCACTTGCGGCAAGTCCCACCACCACATCTTTATCACTCACAAAATGGCGCTGCAGATCTTCCCAGCCCTTTTCCGTGCTGTCTTCCGCAAATTCTACCGCCTGGGTAATGGCTTTTTCTCCCCCTGCAATCAATCCGATTACCATACCATAGGGTACGCCAAAAGAGGGTGGACATTCACTTGCATCAACAATACCCAGTCTTCCGCTGGTACCCGCACCGATATAGAATAAACGTCCGCCAGCAAGCATCTTATCTGTAATAGCGGAAACCAGTTTCTCTATTTGAGGGATCGCTTTGCTGACAGCTTCGGGTACTGTCCGATCTTCTTTATTGATGTTTTCCAGTAATTCTGCGATGGACATCTTTTCAAGATGGCGATAGGTAGATGATTGCTCGGTAAATTTGATAAACTCTGACATGCCAATTTTTTAACGGTGATACGTAATTAATCCCTGCATCGGGGCCTTGATTACTTTGCCCAGCTCCAGTTCATAAGTATCGCAAAGTTCCTTTAATACATCTCTGAATCCAAATGCAATACTGCCGATAAAGTGAATGGGTAATGTCCAGCTTTCCCTGTATTTATATAAATGGGTAAAAAAGAAGTCGTTCAGACCATCTTCAATAATATTCTCGATCATATAATGCCCCCGGTTTTCGGCCAGGAAGATGGCAAAAGAGGCGATATAACGGTTGGGCAGCGGTTTTTTATATACATTTTCCAGTATTTCATTGGGTGCTACCTGGAAGCGTTTTTCAAATCTTGCCCTGAGATCCTCATCAAAGGTCTGGTATAAATAATGCTGAATCACTTTTTTGCCGAGGTAAGCGCCGCTTCCTTCATCACCCAGCACATAACCAATGCCGGGACTATTCTTCATGATCTTTTTACCGTTATAAAAGCAGGAATTGGAGCCGGTGCCCAATATACAGGCAATTCCTTTTTGATTGCCGCAACCTGCCCTGGCAATACCCAGAAGGTCGGTTTGTACCTCTAGTTTGGCACCCGGAAAGGTCTTTTTCAATACCTTTTTTACGATGGTGATATTGTCTGCATTGTTAAGCCCGGTGCCATAAAAATGTACCTGTGTAACAACGGCTTTCTTGAGTTTGGGCAATAGCTCTTTGGCCAATAATGCCGAAATCTGTTCGGCATTCAGAAAATAAGGGCTGATCCCCTGGGTAAGTATTTTTCTGGGTTTGCCGTTTTCCAGGAGGCACCACTCGCATTTTGTGGCACCGCTGTCAGCAATCAAGATAACTGGCATAAATAGATCATTGAGCGTGTATAGGAAATCGGATGCAACATTAAACTTTAAATATGGATATTTGCATCCAATTTACAACACAAAGAAGCGATAATTATGGGAAGTAAAAAAATGCAGGTTTGGTTACCGGTGCTTTTTGCAGTTGTAATGATCTCGGGTATGCTGATCGGGTATCAGTTAAAGGAAAAAACATCCGGAAACCGGTTTTTCAGCCTTTCAAAGAGAACTTCCCTCCAGGAGCTCATCGAACTGATCAAAAGTAAGTACGTTGACAAGATCTCGTCCGACAGTATTAACCAGGTAGCCGCCGCGGAACTTTTATCGCACCTGGACCCCCATTCTGTTTTTATTCCATCAGAACGCCTCAGGGAAGTGAATGAAGAACTGATGGGTAATTTTCAGGGCATTGGTGTTGAGTTCCAGGTATTCAATGATACCCTGAATGTGATCAATGTAATCAAAGACGGTCCGTCTGAAAAAGCAGGGTTGCTGGTAGGGGATAAATTCATTAAGGTAAACGACAGCATGACCATCGCCGGGAAACATATCAGCCCTGATAATATCCGTAAACTCTTAAGAGGCGAACGCGAAACGAAAGTAAAAATCCAGATCAGGCGGGGTGCAGCGTTGAAAGATATTATTATTACACGTGGCGTGATACCGGTTTCTTCTATCGATGCAGCTTATATCATCGCCCCCAAAACAGGCTACCTCCGTATCAATAAGTTTGCAGAACGCACGTATGAAGAATTCATGCAGAGCATGGAGAAATTACAGAAAGAAGGAATGGAGCAACTCATCCTCGACCTGCGTGGTAATGGTGGCGGTCTGATGAAAGAAGCGGTGGATATTGCAGACGAATTCCTCGAAGGTAACAAGCTGATCGTTTATACAGAAGGTGATCATGTAGCACGATACGAATACAATACCAAACGCGATGGGATATTTGAAAAAGGAAAGCTCGAAGTGTTGATCGATGAAACATCGGCTTCCGCCAGCGAAGTATTGGCTGGTGCTTTACAGGATTGGGACAGGGCCACGATCATAGGCCGCCGCTCATTTGGCAAAGGCCTTGTACAGCAACAGTTTCAGCTGACTGATGGAAGCGCCGTGCGACTAACCATTGCCCGTTATTATTCTCCTTTGGGCAGAAATATTCAGAAGCCTTACTCAAAAGGAAAAGAACAATATGAAGAAGAACTGGCAGAAAGATTTCACAATGGTGAAGTCTTGAAAGGGGATACCAACAAACCCAAAGGCAAGGCATACAAAACGCCCGGTGGTCGAACAGTGTATGGTGGTGGTGGAATAACGCCTGACATATTTGTGCCTTATGATACAAGCAGGATGGAACCCAATATCCTCAAATTGTATTATAAGAATACCCTGGTAAATTTTGTATACCATTACTACATAGAGAACCCCGCTGTATTTAAAGGCATCAGCTCTGCTGGTGAATTGAGTACACGGTTTAGCCCTTCCGATAAGGAATGGGGCAACCTGGTATCCTTTGCAAGAAAGGACAGTATCGAATTAGGAAATGTTTCACTGAAAGACAGGGCTGTGTTGTTGCAAAGGGTACAAGGACTGATGGCGCGGCAGATCTGGCGGAACGAGGGGTATTATGAGGTGGCAAATAAAAGAGATTCAACTGTGTTGCAGGCAATCAGACACTTCTAAAAATCACTACCATATAACTTCTTCAAAATGGCTGCTATGAAAAAAATATTTTTGATGTCCGCATGGCTCGTAAGTAGTTTATCATATGGGCAAAATAATAAGATAGCGATCATTCCTGAACCGGTATCTGTGGTTGCCGCTAAGGGTAGTTATGTTCTGGCGAAATCTATCAGGCTCAACGCTCCCGATAGTAAAGAACTTGTGGAGGCTTTAAAACCCCTGATGTGGAAGTTACGGCATGCTGCTGATATTGGTTTGATAGTAGCGACTCCTCCTGACCACTATAAGGATCCCCAGATCAACCTTTTGCTAAACAAAGTGAATGATACAAGTATTGGTGCAGAAGGATATAAATTATTTGTTTCCGCAACAGGGATCGTGATAAAAGCGAACAAACCTGCAGGACTTTTTTACGGAATTCAAACATTCTTGCAATTACTTCCAAAAGAAATAGAGAGTAAAGTACCTGTAAGCAATGTTAGCTGGACAGTGCCTTATGTTGAAATAACAGATAAGCCGCGTTTTGGCTGGAGGGGATTGATGTTCGATGTGTCGAGACACTTTTTTACGAAGGCGGAGGTGAAAAATTTTATTGACGACATGGTGCAGTATAAATACAATTTGCTGCACCTGCATCTCACTGATGATGAGGGATGGCGTATTGAAATCAAAGGCTATCCTAAGCTTACGGAAGTGGGGGCCTGGAATGTAAAAAAACAAGGATACTTTGGCACATTCGCGCCGCCTGCCGCCGATGAACCCCGCGACTATGGCGGGTTCTACACGCAGGAAGATATCAAAGAGCTTGTAGCATATGCTAAAGAAAGATTTGTAAATATTTTACCCGAAGTAGATGTGCCCGGTCATAGTCTCGCAGCTGTTGTATCCTATCCGTACTTATCCGGAACACCTGAAGCAAATACCTATCGTGTGCGTTCCGGTGAAGTAATCATGGATTGGTCAAAGGGTGCGCCGCCAATAGCTTTGGTTGACAATACACTTTCTCCCGCTAAAGAAAATGTATACGTATTCCTTGATACAGTGATGTCACAACTTGCCAGGTTGTTCCCTTTTGAATATATCCATGTGGGAGGTGATGAGTGCCCTAAAAATTATTGGGAAAAGAACGAGGCGATCAAAGAACTCGCAAAAAAGGAAGGATTAAAGAACATGGAGGAAGTACAGAGCTATTTTGAAAAGCGCCTCGAAAAAATAGTGTCTTCCAAAGGAAAGAAATTAATAGGTTGGGATGAAATATTGGAAGGAGGATTAGCGCCCGGTGCCGCAGTGATGAGTTGGAGAGGAGTGAAGGGTGGAATAGAAGCTGCTAAACAAAAACATGAAGTGGTGATGAGTCCTACCACCTATGCATACCTCGATTATATGCAGGGAGATGTGATCACCGAGCCGCGCATATACGCGTCATTACGTCTCAACAAAACCTATGAGTTTGATCCCTTGCCTGATGGGGTGGACCCTGTTTATATTAAAGGAGGTCAGGCTAATCTCTGGACGGAGCAGATTTATAATTACCGCCACCTGCAGTATATGTTATGGCCAAGGGCTTTTGCAATAGCAGAGGCAGTTTGGTCGCCGAAGGAAAAAAAGAATTGGAAAAGTTTCTTCACCCGTGTTGAAAGTCAGCTTGAGCGGTATCATCTCGCAGAAAAAAATTATTCCAGGGCTGTATATGATCCAATCTTTACACCATCACTAACGTCCAATAATGATTTGAAGATTGAGTTGGGCAAAGAAGTGGAAGAACTTGATATTTATTACTCGTTTGATAACACTTTTCCTGATCGCTTTTATCCAAAATATACAACACCGCTTACGGCACCCAAAGAGGCCGTGATGCTTAAGGTAGTTACGTATAGCGGGAAAACGCAGGTAGGAAGAATGATAGCGATGCCGTTGGCTGATTTGAGGGCACGCATTAAGAAATAAGAGTTTTTATTTAAATTTACTGTATGAGGAGAATATTTTTTTTACGCGTATTACCTGTGCTGATTGGACTAGTGCTGCTGCAAAAAGGATTTTCGCAGCAGATCGATTCGGTGATGGGATTGTATGATGCATTATCGCCCAAAGAGAAGATTCATATTCATTTTGATAAAACGGTTTATAACAAAGATGAAACGATCTGGTACAAGGTCTATATTTTATCGGGAGGTGAATTAACGAAGCTCAGTAAGAATGTGTATGTAGAATGGTATGATACTACAGGGCGCATGATCAAACAAACGGTGGCGCCTCTTTTCCAGTCAACCGCAAAAGGTTCTTTTGAACTGCCTGCAGAATACAAAGGAAATTTTATTCATGTAAAAGCCTATACTAGGTGGATGTTGAATGATGATACTGCTTTCCTTTTTCAGAAAGAAATTCTATTTAATTCCGCTCTTCCGGTGGGCGCGAAAACCGTTGTGGCAACGCGTACAAAAGTAGATGCGTTTCCGGAAGGAGGACTGCTGGTGCAGGGGTTAGTGAACCGGGTTGCTTTTAAAGCTGTGAATCAGTTTGGGGTACCTGTATTTATTAAAGGAGCCGTGTATACAGGCAAAAATAAGTTCGTAGATACTTTGATCGTGAAGCATGATGGGATGGGTAGTTTTTTAATTAACCCCCAACCTGGCGAAACGTATCAGCTTAACTGGACAGATGAGAATGGGAAAAAAGGGAATACACTATTAGAAACAGGCAAACCGGAAGGGGTTAATATTTCAATCAAAGCCACCAATGATAAGGCGATCGTCCAGTTGCAGCGTACGAAAGGCATTCCCGAGAATTATAAAAAACTCAATCTCTGGGTGCACATGAACCAGGCATTAATGTATAAAGTGAGCGTTAACCTGTCGGAGAAAAACCAGATCAATGCAGAGATCCCTATCGATGAATTGCCAACAGGTATACTACAGTTCACTTTATTCAGTTCCGACTGGTTGCCGATTGCCGAAAGAATTCTTTTTGTCAATAACAGGCAACATGAGTTCAATGCCAAAGTGAACTTGCCGATTGTAAATGTTGCGAAACGTGGTAAAAATGTAGTAGAGGTTTTTGTTTCTGATACTGCTTTCACTAATATGTCGGTGGCTATTACTGATGCATCCATCAGTGTGCCGGAAACAAATTCTATTTTCTCAGATATTTTACTGAGTAGTGATATAAAAGGCAAAGTATATAATCCTGCTTATTATCTTAAAAGCGATGCAGATAGCATAACTGCCAATCTTGATCTTGTTATGATGACCAATGGCTGGCGCCGTTTTGACTGGGATAAAGTAAAGGCAGGTGTCTTACCGCAAAATAAATATCCTGTTGAAAACGATTTTTTGAGAATAGGGGGTAAAGTGTATGGAGTAAAACCGAATACTTCTGCAACTCCTTTGCAATTGAATTTTGTTCTTCGTGCAAAGGACAGTAGTACACAGTTTCTTTTTGCCCCGTTGGAAAGAGATGGTAGTTTCTTAATTCCCAATCAATTCTTTTATGATACGGTAAAAGCATATTATAGTTTTAACGGGAACAATAAGCTCACGGAAGTAACGCAGGTACAACTCGAGAATGGGCTCTTGCGGTTTGCACCGAAAAAAATAGCATTGCCAGCCACCAATCTACAATTGTCATTAAGCGATAGCCTTGCGAGATTAAAGATGAATTATATTTTTAATGAGCAGGAAAAGTTGCGAAAAATGATGGCTTCCGCTACGTTGGCAGAAGTAACGGTAAAAGCAAAAGTGAAATCCAAACTCCAGGTACTGGAAGAAAAGTATACCGGTGGGTTATTCAGTGGTGGCGATGGTCAGACCTTCGACCCTAATGAAAATGGCTTAATGTCGATGGACATATTAGCCTATCTCCAGGGAAGGGTGGCAGGTTTGATGATCAGTGGTTCGGGTGCGCAAACAACGCTTAGCTGGCGTGGAGCAACGCCGGATGTGTATTTGAATGAAATGAGGGCGCAGGTTGACCAGATCACATCGATCAATATCAATGATATTGCCCTCGTAAAAGTTTTCCGTCCGCCTTTTTTTGGTTCAGGCGGAGGGGGCAGTGGCGGTGCCATCGCTATTTACACAAAGAAAGGAACCGATGGCCGTAAGGCAGATCCCAATGCCAAAGGATTGGAATATACCATACTTGGCGGGTATTCAAAATTCAAAGAATTTTTCAGCCCTGCTTACGAAAAAGACAATAACCCTGACCCGGATCTGCGCTCAACGCTTTACTGGAACCCTTACCTGCTCACTAATAAAAAGAACCCGCGCATCAGGTTTGAGTTCTATAATAATGATATCACGAAACAATTTCAACTCGTATTGGAAGGGATCAATGGAAGTGGAAAAATGACGCGGGTAGTTAGGTTGATAGATGCTAAATCGCAGGACTAGTGCCTATGATCTCACAATACATAGACAGTCACCAACACTTCTGGCAGTATTCTCCGGTAAAGCATGATTGGATCACAGATGATATGTCCATCATTCGAAAAGATTTTTTACCGCAGGATCTGGCGCCTTTGCTCACACAAAATGGCGTTGAAGGATGTATAGCCGTTCAGGCAGAACAAAGCGAAGAAGAAACGATTTTTTTATTGAACCTAGCTGAGCATTATTCTTTTATCAAAGGCGTGGTAGGATGGATTGATCTTGGTGGAGATGCTATTCATGAGCGACTGGAATATTATCAACAATACCCTACGCTGTGCGGCTTTCGCCATATTCTACAGGGCGAAGCGCCGGACTATATGCTGCAGCCTGCTTTTCTGAAAGGCATAGCTGCGCTTAAAGAATACGGCTATACCTATGATATCCTGATCTTTCCGCAACATATGGATGCAGCTACACAATTGGTTGCAAAGTTTCCGGAACAGAAATTTGTAATTGATCATATGGCAAAACCATTTATCAAAGCAGGTTTGATTGATGCCTGGAAAAAAGGCATCCGCCAATTAGCGCAATATCCAAACGTTTATTGTAAGATCAGCGGCATGGTAACCGAAGCAGATCATCAAAACTGGAAAGAGCAGGACCTCACGCCTTATATAGATACGGTTGTAGAAGCTTTTGCAATAAAAAGGATCCTGTATGGAAGTGATTGGCCCGTATGCCTTGTGGCTGCTGAGTATGCCCGGGTGATAGGCACCGTACGAAACTATTTTTCGGCATTCTCAATTACTGAACAGGAATTATTTTTCAGACACAATGCACTAGATTTTTATAATCTAACATCTAGCATCTGACATCTGCCATCTAAAATTATTTCCACGGACACGGCAAACCGCGCCCACTTCTTTTTGGAGAACGATAGATCAGCGACAATTCAAATGTCTTCAGCGCACCCACAGCATTCTTTGATGAGCCAACATTCAGATCATAGGTGAGTCCGAGCTGTAATGCTTTATACATAATGCCTGCGTAAGGTATTACCGCTTCGTTGCCACGGTAAAAAAGACCCAGGTTAATAACGGTGGGCATGGGGTCCGTTTCATCTAATATCCTTCCGAAGTTTACACCGGCTGTATAGGTATTTGATCCATTTTCCAATACATACATGGCATTGGCACTGAACACATTTCTTTCATCAATCATCCCTTGGAAATCTGCATGGATATTGTATCTGGCAGGGTCAACCTGCGAACTGTCGTTTAATGCACTTCGTACAGTTTTCATAAAACGGTAACCTGAAACGCCGATATCAAAATTTGAATATTCTCCGTTATAAGAGTAAGTCGCACCGGCCGATAAAGAAAAGTAAGGTTGTATCTGCGAAAGGAACATTTCATTGTTCGGTAAGGTCCTGTTAAAACCAGATGGCCCGAGTTGTGCACCAAAAGTTGTCTGGCTGTAATCGATCAAAGTGTTTGAATAGGTTCCACCTAATCCAATAGAAAGTCCGTGCATATCTTCCCCATCAAGGTCAACATGTGTACTAACGATTGCCTGGAAGGCATTGCTTTTATATGCACCGCCTAATCCTGCATCCTGCAGAAAAAGCAATCCTCCCCCAACATAGTTGGTCGGTTTGGTCTTCTGGCGAAAGATTTTTCCATCCAATGAAAGCGAAGTTGTACTTAGGCTTCCGCCACCATTTGAAAGGCTTTGGTTTCTCAGGTTACCTACCAGCCGCCAGTCTGCTTCACCATTTCCGGCCAGGGCAGGGTTAATGCTCAGGGGAGAGGAGAAAAACTGAGAAAAAATAGGATCCTGCGCAAATGCACGGTTACCCGACATAAGCATGATGACCATTGTGAGTGCAATAAAATATCGATAGTATTTCTTCATAAATATCATTTATATCATCTGATCAAAAGTACCTGTCCGCTTTTCTGAACCACTGTTCCATCTTCCAATACGCCTTCTGCAAACCAGAAGTAAATGGACATCGGTTGTTGAACACCATTCAATGTTCCATCCCATCCTGTATCCGGTGTTTTGGTTTCAAATAATAACTTACCAAATCGATTCAGTATTCTGAAATAATGGAACTGTTTCACGCCTGCGATGTATGGATATAGCTTATCATTTACACCATCGCCATTGGGTGTAAATGTTTTTGGTACAAAGATCTCTTTAACGTCTGCATCAAATACCCTCACCAGTAATGAATCGTTGGTTACACAACCCGCTTTGGATATGAGTTTGATAATATACTGCTGCGTTGCTGAAGCATTGAATACAGTGGAAGGACTATCAGGGTTCTGTATACCTGCGGAAGGTGTCCATTGATATGTATAACCCGGAATACTCCTGCTATCTACCGGTGTAGGCACACCTTTGCTTGCACTTACGGATGGCAATACAACGCCAGGTATCGGGAATTGTATATTGATGGTGGTATCTAAAGTAACCGGTGGATAAGCAATACAGTTCAATTGTGTTGCTTTCAGCGAAACATGATAATTACCCGCAATCGAATAGGTTGTTACACCATCCATTGCAGTGGATGTTTTACTGTTGCCAAAATTCCAGAACCATTGTACAGCTCCTGTAAATGTTGTGTCTGTGAGGTTTTTGAAAGTGGTTATACTGTTTATACAACTGGTATCCACGCTTAATTTCAATACCGGAGGCTTTATCAGGTAGAGTGTAGCAGGAACTGCTGCACTGTCTGAACAACCAAAGACATTTGTAAGCATAGCATTATAACTCCCCGCAGAAGTGGTGGCAATCGAATCGGTGGTAGCCCCCGCAATGTTCACTGTATTGAGTTTCCACTGGTAACCCAACGAATCTGCTGACTGTACAAACAAAGTATCTTTTATACCATTGCACAGGTAGTTGCCATGCAATGAAATGATCTTACCAACAGGCAGCGGGTTAATGGTCTGTGTAAAGAAGCTGCTGTCGATCGTATTTGAGCAGGTAGCATCTTTCACATTCATCACGGTTATTACACGTTTGCTGATATTCTTCGCCATGGCCGGTAATGTGAGTTTGTATGGCGATGAAGTGATACCGGTTCTTGTATTGGTGGTAATACCATCAGAGAATGTAAAGGTCCATGGTGCTGTTCCGTTGAAGGCAAGTGAAACAGTATCAACCAGTACGTTTGCACACACGCTTGCCGGACCGGAAATCGTTGCTTTCGGTAAAGGCATCACTCTTATGCTGGCTAAAAAAGAAACACCCGGGCAATTATTGATAGAAGGTGTAACTGTATATATCGCAGTATCGATGGCATTATTATTATTACTTAATACCTGGCTGATCAATGTAACAGGGAATAATGAAGCGCTTGTGCCTGTTATACCCACCGGTGGTGTATTGGCTGGTACCGGCCAGGTGAATGTTGTACCTGCGGGCGTATTATTAGGGGTAGCATTAAATGCCGTACCGCTACAGATCAATGCATTTTGTGCAGCAAATACAGGGATGGTTCTATTCACTGTTTCAATGAGCAGGAACGGTGTTCCTGCACAATTTAATGCGCTTGGTGTAACTGTATAGGTTGCCTGTGCGTATGCGGTTGAATTATTGGTAAGTGTTTGCGAGATGCCTGTTGTTGGAACAGTTTGTGCCGATCCGCCGGTGATGGTTCCGGAAGGAGATACAGCGGGGGCTGTCCATGTGAATGTTGTATTTGCAGGAATCGGTGTTGGATTCAGCACAAAGGTATTGCCAGAGCAGATCGTATCACGAAGGTTACTGATCACTGGAACAGGTTTCACCGGAACAGAAAGCAGGAACGGATTACCAATACATAACACTGTTGCCGGTGTCACAGAATAGATGGCAGTATCCATTAAATTATTGGTACTTACCAATGTCTGACTAACAGACGGTTGTGTTAACGGTTGTGCGGTTCCACCTGTTAAACTATTGGAAGGAACGGCAGTAGGAGCTGACCATGTATAACTGGTACCCGTTGGTATACCGGTTGCCACAAAATTAAATGGAGTACCGCTACATACCGCAGTCATGGTTTGTGCACCCACCACCGGTGTAGGATTGACTGTTACGGTTACTGTAAATGTATTTCCATTACAACCCGTGGCTGTTGGTAAAACTGTATAGACAACGGTGGTTGCCGAAACCGTCTGGTTATTCAGGAACTGACTGATAGAAGTAATGCCTGTGGACTGAAGATTGGCGCCCAGTGTTGATCCCACAGGTGTTACGGTAGGCGCGCCCCATGTATATAAAGTTGCTGCCGGAACATTGGTTGGTGTGATCGTAAATATTGTATTGCTGCAAATAGTTGCTGACTGCGATCCCACAATTGGAATCGGATTTACAAACACAGTTACCGCCTGGTTATTGGTACATGTATTGGCGGTAAGCGTGAAATTATAAACAGCAGCTACCGGGTTGATGGTTGGGTTAGCCAGCGATTCTGCAGGATTGTTAAATCCGGTACCCGCACCATTGGTAATACCTGTGACTACAGGTCTTGACCAGTTGAATATGGTACTCGGTGTGCCGGATGTTGGTGCATAGTTGAACACATTACCCGTACAGATCGCAGCAGGTGTAAGGCTGCTTGTGAGTGTTGGTGTTGGATTGATCGTTACAACAACTGTTTGCGCATTGGTACATCCCGCAGCCGTAAGTGTATTGTAGATATAGGTAACATTTACAGGTAATGCAGTGGTATTGATCAGTGTTTCGTAAGGGTCGTTAACACCGCTTCCGGCAGGATTGATAATACCACTTACCGGAGACCTGGACCAGTTGAATGTAATACCACCCGTGGTACTCGTTGGTGAATAACTGAATATGGTATTGCTACAAACAGGATTAGGAGCCAGCGTGCTGTTTAATGAGCCAACAGGATAAACGCCCGTTGTAACAGTTTGTCCATTCACGCATCCATTCGCATTAAGTGTATAGATGTAAGTAACATTTGTAAGCGTTGTATTGTTGTTGCTGAACACATGAAATATAGGGTTGATATTTCCTGTTAACGGAGCAGTGGTTGCGATACCTGAAACTGCCGGTTTGCTCCATGAGAATGTTGTACCCACGGTGGCACTTGTGGCCAGGTAAGCAAAACTCGTACCTGAGCAAATAGGCGAAGGAGCAACTGAACTTGACAGTGCCGGTATCGGGTTTACATTGAATGTTACTGTAAATGCATTTGGATTTGTACAACCACTTACCGCAACCGCATAAGCATAGGAGGCAATTTGGGGAGCAGTTGTGGTATTGTCGATCGACTGTGAAATATTACCTATTCCACTAGCAGCACCACCACTTGTTAAACCTGCTGGTAATGTTCTTGTCCAGGTTAATGTTGCACCCGGCGCGCTGCTGCTGGCTATATAACTAAAGGTAGTAAGCGCACAGATGGCAGTTGGCGTAAGGCCACTTGTAAGAACTGCAGAAGGATTAATAGCAACCGTTACAAACTGTGTATTGGTACAACTGTTAGCCGTTAATGTAAATGCATAGATCGCATTCACGGCTGTAACCGGGCTGTTATTGGAAAGTTGTTCATTAATAGTTGAAGTACCGCTTCCGGTAGTATTCCCGTTAATATTGGTATTTGCGCCGCGTGTCCAAAGGAAAGTTGAACCTGGTGTAAGGCTTGCGGCCGTATAACTGAATGTAGCTCCATTGCAAATAGCAGATGGAGTAAGTGTGCTGCTCAATAAAGGTGTTGGATTAACAGTAATGGTGAATACCAGCGATGTTCCTGTACAGGCAGAAATTGGCAGCACCGTAATTTGTGTGCTTATTGGTACAGTTCCTGCATTAGTTGCTAAGAATGATGCAATATTACCAGTACCGCTAAAAGAAGTTAGCCCGACCGCTGTATTGGTATTTGCCCATTGATAAGTAGTTCCTGGTACTAGCCCTGAGAAGGTAACCGCAGTTGACGAAAAATTATTACAGATCGCCTGGTTTGTTATGGCACTAACCGTTGGTACCGGATTTACAACCAATGTAAATGAAACAGGTGCCCCGGAACAGTTGTTTGAAAATGGAACTACCGTCACCAGTGTACTGATAGGTAAGCCGGTTCCATTGGTAGCAGTAAATGCAGCAATATTGCCTGTGCTCGACAATGGATTTAATCCTGTACCCGTATTCGTATGCGACCATTGGTAAATGGCAGGGCTTACCGCACCTGTAAAGGTAACGGCAGAAGTGAGGCTGCCATTGCAGATTGCCTGGCTCGTAATCGTATTAACAGTTGGAGTTGGATTCACAACAATTGAGAACGAATGCGCAACTCCGGTACATGTATTTGAGAATGGTGTTACTGTGATAGAGGTACTGGTGGGTACACTACCAGGGTTTGTTCCAATGAATGAGTTAATAGTACCCGAACCGCTGGCTGCCGCCAAACCTAATCCCACATTCGTATTTGTCCAATTGTAAGTTGTATTGGCTACAAAACCGGTGAATGTAACAGTGGTGGTTGTGAACGTATTACAGATGCTCTGGTTGCCAATAATATTTACCGTTGGTACCGGATTTACAATATATGAGAACGCGATAGGCGTACCTGAACATGCATTAGAGATAGGGGTAACTGTTACCGATGAGCTAATAGGAATTGCTAATGTATTGGTGGTTGTAAACGCTGCAATGTTACCGGTACTTGAAAAGGAAAGTAAGCCTGTTGCACTATTGGTGTTTGTCCAATTATAACTTGTGAAAGGTACATTCCCGGTAAATGTAATAGCTGAGGTGACACCACCCGTGCATAAAACAAAAGGCGCCCCCGCAATACTATTTACAGATGGCGTTGGATTAACAATAATAGAGAATGAAATCAATGTACCGTTACAGGCATTGGATACCGGGGTTACCTGTATCAATGTGCTGATAGGAAGACTACCTGCATTTGTTCCTGCAAATGCACTAATATTTCCTGTGCCGCTCAGGGAGGCAAAACCCACGGCTGCGTTTGTACTTGTCCAGTTATAGGTTGTGCCCGCTACAAAACCTGTAAAGGTTACGGCAGTTGTTGAGAAAGTATTACAGATATTCTGATCGCCAATGGCAACAACTGTAGGGATCGGGTTTACAATAAACGAGAAAGCAATAGGAGTACCCGCACAGGTATTTGAAACAGGAGTTACTATAACTGACGAATTGATAGGTACCGCTAATGCATTGGTGGTTGTAAATGCTGCAATATTGCCAGTGCTGGATAATGAGGTTAAGCCGGTTGCTGCATTTGTATTTGTCCAGTTATAATTAGTGAATGCAACTGTACCGGTAAAAGTAATGGCGGTTGTAATACTGCCCGCACACGAAATAAAGGGTCCTCCCACTGCATTTACAGTAGGCGTTGGGTTCACTGTTAGCGTAAATGACTGCGGAGTTCCACTACAGGCATTTGACAGTGGTGTAACGGTTAAGATGGCGGTGATAGGTGCAGGGCTTACCAGATTGGTTGCGGTAAACGAAGTGATATTTCCAATTCCCGAGGCTGCTATATTTACCTGCGTATTTGTATTTGTCCAGTTATAAGTTGTATTTGCTATTGCGGAGCCCGTGAAAGTAAAGCTTGTCAATACCCCGTTACAAATTGAAGTATTGCTTAAAGCATTAACGGTTGGTGTTGGATTCACGGTAATGGTGAACGATACTGGGGAACCGTTACAACTGTTCGACATTGGCGTTACTGTTATCATGCCACTGATAGGAATCAGTACAGTATTCGTTGCCGTGAAAGAAGCAATGTTGCTGACGGCCGACGCCGTAATACCAATATTGGTATTTGTATTTGTCCAGTTATAAACAGTACTTGGAACCAGTCCTGAAAAGTTAACAGCCGTGCTGGTAAGCCCATTACACAATACCTGTGTTGTAATACTTGGTGTAACCGTAGGTGTTGGATTTACTACGAAAGAGAATCCCTGTGATATACCGCCACAAGTATTTGATATCGGCGTAACGATGATCGAAGCATATACAGGAAGGGTACCCGTATTCAATGCTGTAAATGTTGTGATGTTGCCGGAACCGGAAGCGCCTATTCCAACAGATATATTATCATTTGTCCACGAATAATTTGTGTTGCCTACTGAAGAACCTGTAAATGTAAATGCAGTCAATACCCCATTACACGCGGCAGTATTGCTCATTGCGGTTACAACCGGTGTTGGGTTGATGGTAATACTGAAGACAGTTGACGTTCCGGTACATGCATTGGAAACAGGGGTAACTGTTATCAATGCGCTGATCGGAAGGGTACCTGCATTAGTACCTGTAAATGCGGTAATGGAAGTGCTGGTGGCACTTGCTGCGATAGCTCCTACTGCTGTGTTTGTATTTGTCCATGAATATACAGCCGTTGGAATATTACCGGCAAACGTTACCAATGAGGTCAGTGTTCCATTACAGATAAATTGATCTCCAATAATACTTACGGTTGGGGTTGGATTAACAACAATGCTGAATGATTGAGTGATCCCGTTACACGAATTAGACATCGGTGTTACGGTGAGAGCCGCAGCCACAGGTGCATTGGAAAGGTTGCTCGATGTGAATGATATGGAACTGCCAGAGCCGGTAGAAGTTAGCCCGATAGTTGCATTGCCATTTGTCCAGTTATAAACTGTATTGGTTATCACTGAGCCGCTAAATGCCACAAACGCCAGACCGCCGTTACACACGGAAAGATTGCTCACTATATTAATGCCTGGTGTTGGATTAATGGTGTACGAGAATGAAATTGGCGTTCCGGCACAAGCATTTGAAACCGGCGTAACTGTGATGAGACCCGTAATAGGAACAGTTGTTCCATTGATTCCGGTGAAAGAAGCAATGTTGCCGCTGGAGCTGGTTGCAATGCCGATCGCCCCATTGTTATTGGTCCAGTTATAGGTTGTGGATGGTACGTAACCTGTAAACGTTACAAGTGTTGATGTGAAGCCATTACAAATTACCTGGTCGCCAACAGCCACCACGGTAGGTGTAGGGTTTACAGTAATTGAAAATGTTTGTGCTATACCAGAACAGGCATTTGCAGTAGGTGTTACTACAAGGATACCTGTTATGGGACCATTAGATACGTTGGTAAGTGAGAAAGCGCCAATATTACCGCTTCCGCTTGTAGCGAGACCTATAGAGAAATTACTGTTTGTCCAGTTAAAGATGGTACCTGTAACTGACCCTGTAAAGTTTGCAGCAGTAGAAAAACCATTGCAGACAATTTGATCGCTAATGGCAACAAGTGTTGGAGTAGGGTTTACAGTGATTGTAAAGGATACCGGTGCACCATTACAACTATTAGAGAAAGGCGTTACTGTTATGATGGCTGTTACTACAGCATTGGTGGCATTGGTAGCGGTGAATGGATTGATATCACCTAAAGAGGCCGCACCGAGTCCTATTGAAGGTGTGTTATTCGTCCAGTTATAAATGGCACTTGTAACAGAACCTGTGAGGGATATGGTGGTTGTTGAAAATCCATTACAAATAGCCTGGGCAGGAATTGTAAAGGCAACCGGCGTTGGGTTAACCGTTATAGAAAATGTGTATGGCGATCCCTGGCAGGTATTAGCTGTAGGCGTAACGGTTATATTCCCGAAGACAGGGGCGTTCGATGCATTGATCGTTGTAAAGGCGCTGATATTACCTGCACCTGTTCCAAGCAGACCAATGGTTCCATTATCGTTTATCCAGTTGTATACAGTTCCTGTAACAGAACCGGTAATATTCACCAAAGCAGTTAGAGTGTTATTGCAATGAACCTGATCTGCAATAATATTGACAGTTGGTGTTGGATTAATCGTAACCGTAAATGATGTGGTTGCGCCATAGCAGGTGTTTGACATGGGTGTTACAACAACCTGGGCAGTTGTTGGAATGTTGGTAATATTTGTTCCCGAGAACGGAAGAATATCACCGATACCACTTGCGCCGAGACCAACGCCTGAATTAGTATTGCTCCATGTATATACTGCTCCGGTTACAGATCCTATGAGCGGAATGAGCACAGATGAACCGGTATTACACACAACCTGGTCGGCTATTATATTCACAATAGGTGTTGGGTTAACTGTAATTGAGAAGCTTTGCGGCGTACCGATACAGGTATTTGAAATCGGCAATACTGTTATGGTTGCAACGATCGGTGTGGTAGAACTATTAGCAGCTGCAAATGGATTGATCGTACCTGTACCTGGCGTGGCAAGACCGATGGATGTTGTATTGTTCACCCAACTAAAGGTTGTACCGGTAACTGAACCGGTAAAGTTTACAATATTTGTCAATGTTCCATTACACACTATCTGATCAACAATACCAGACGTAATGCCAGGCGTTGGATTAACCGTAATTGAAAATGTGCGCGGTGCCCCAACGCAAGTGTTCGATAGAGGCGCAACTGTGATCAAGGCGGTAGTAGCAGCTGAAGTTGGGTTTGCTGCGGTGAATGAGGTGATCGTGGTTGAACCAGCAGCTGCTATTCCTATTGATGTCGCATTACTTGTCCATGCATAATCAGCGTTCGCAACAGAACTTGAAAAGGTAACCGTTGTTGTTGCTACACCATTACAAAATACCACGTCTGTAATACCACCCGTAATATCTGGGGTTGGATTGACCGTGATGCTAAATTGTAGTGGGGTTCCGTTACAACTATTCGAAGCGGGCGTTATGGTGATAATAGCGCTCACCGGAATATTCGATGGATTGCTGGCCGTGAATGCAGCAATATTGCCGCTTCCGGTTGGAAATGCAAGACCTATGGTTGAACTGCTGTTTGTCCAGTTATAAGTGGTATTGGCCACTGCGCCTGTAAAATTGACTGCAGTTGTGAGTACTCCGTTACATACTGTTTGCGGAGCGGTAACATTCACTGTAGGCAAAGGCTTCACTGTAATGGAAAATGTCTGGGCAACACCATTACATGTATTTGAAACAGGAGTAACCTGTATGTATCCGGTAATCGGTACATTAGAGATATTGGTAGTTGTAAAGGAGGCAATATTTCCTACGCCTGTTCCCAGAAGACCGATGCCGGGAGTATTATTTGTCCAGTTAAATACGGTTGATGCAACAGTACTTGTAAAGGTAGCCGCTGTTGTTGCTACCCCGGTACATAGTACCTGATCAAGGGTTAGATTAAGTGTAGGGGTTGGATTGATCGTATAAGTAAAAGTCTGTGATGTGCCGCTACAGGTATTTGATACTGGTGTTACTACTATTGTAGCGAAAACCTGGAGAGATGTAAGATTGGTTGCAGTGAATGGCGCAATGTCCCCACTTCCAAGTGCGGCCAGGCCAACGGCGGGGATAGCATTTGTCCAGTTATAAGTAGTAGAAGCTACGGCCCCTGAAAATGTTACCAAGGGAGTTAAGGTGCCTGTACAGGTTGCTGCAGGATTGGCTATCGCATTTACTGTTGGCGTTGGATTTACCGTAATGGTTATTGTTCGTGTGAAGGGTGGTGTAATCATTCCCAAAGTATAAACAACTACAATAGGAGAGGTTGTTGAGTTAGTTAAGGTCTGGGCTGTAAAAACCGTTTGCCCAATTCCGCCAGTCGTTCCTGAGATACCTGGTACAGAGGGGGCACCCCAAGTGTAAAGTGTACCGCCCGCATCTCCAAAATCAGTATTCGTATATGTTAGGGACGTAGCCCCACTACAAAGCGGTGCAGCAACCTGCGCTTGGAGTAAATAAGATGAAAGCAATAAAATGACAAAGAGGTATACTTTCCTCATAAGCTGTTGGTATATTTTTCGACAATTAGCAATAAAAATAAGGGAGTGACGTTACAAAAAGCGCGGAGCAAAATATTAAATTTTCCGCGTAGGTTTATTACTACAAGACTGATAGACAGGGGGATAGAAAACTAATGTGTGTTCGTTTTTGTGTTAACTAACACACATCTTCAAGACACCTATACGAGGCAAGACGCAGTATGGATGTCTAAAAAAATAATAAACTGCGGATATACGCAGTCTATTCCCGATGCTGAAGCATGGAGCTGGGTATAAAATTTAAATGGAGCTGTTCCGCTGAACAAGGCTGCTCTTCAAAACGATCTTATCGATCCGGTTACCGAAGGTCTTTTTTTCGATCATGCGGAAAAGTAAGGAAGCCGATTCTTTACCGATCTCGAATGCGGGTTGGGTGATCGTAGATAAAGAAGGGGAAAGCAATGATGCCGTACGCAGGTTGGAGAAACTGATCAGCTTTACCTGATCGGGGATGATGATATTAATTTCTTTGCAGACATAATAGGTTGAGATCGCCAGCTTTTCTACCGTAGCAAAAATTCCATCGGGTCTGTCTTTCCTGGTGAGAAGCTTTTTGATCAGGTCAAGGTTAGTCGCATTATCGTTGGTACATTCGATGATCATTTTCGGATCAACTTTCATATCGTACTTCTTCAAAGCATCTTCATAGCCCTTCATCCTTTTATGGGTGATGGACAGGTAATTGGAAAGTGAGAGACAAGCCACTTTTTTACAGCCCGCGTTGATCAGATGTTCCGTTGCTTTAAAACCGCTTTCATAATCATCCGTTGTAACTGTTGGGCATTCCATCGTTTCAGGAACACGGTCAAAGAAAACAAGCGGCACGCCGGTTTCATGTAAGGATACCAGGTGTTTGATATCATCCGTGTCGCGGCAAAGCGAGATCAGCACCCCATCAACGCGACCACCTTGCAGGTGTTTGATAGTGGATTCTTCGTTCTTGAAATTTTCGTGGGTAAGGTAGGTGAGAACATGATAGCCTTTCTGTTGCGCTACTAACTGGATACCATCAATCGCCAGTGCAAAAAAATTATTGGCTATTTCAGGTATTACAACGGCAATGGTGATACTTTTTTTTCTCCGGAGACTACTGGCAAAAGGATTAGGCTGGTAGTTCATTTTCTCTGCCATAGCCAGCACCCGCTTCTTGGTATCGGCACTGATCTCATAACTGTCGCGGAGGGCCTTTGATACAGAGGATATGGAAAGACCGAGTTCTTCGGCTAACTTTTTCAGGTTAGTGTTACTCATATGGCGGGGGATTACGACTCTACAAGATACGAAGTTTACGAAAATAGGAGAAAACGTTTTCGTGAATTGTCATTCCGGTATTCGCTTTTTTACTGCCCATTGTTCGCCTCAGGGTCGGTATTTCTCCTTATCACAGCCTTGTCAGCTTCGTTTCTGGTCGAAGAATGTTCGAGTATGACCGAAGGATGTTCGTCCATGGACGAACATTGTTCGAGTGTGACCGAACATTCTTCGAGTATGAACGAAGGAAACAGGGAGGGAAGACGAAGCTGATAAGGCTCTGATAAGAAGCCGGTAAGAACAAAGGGCAAACGATCACAGAAAAACAAGCGAAAAACAGGCGAACACGAAGTGGCGAAGGGACAAAAGGATTTCCTATTTTTAATGATGCATAAGAAAATATTGTCTGCCATTATTATGATTTCTTTTTCTGTATCCCCCTCCTTCGCAAAAGGACGGATCGACAGCATTTCTTCTCCCGACAAACAGCTATGGTTTTACCTGCGAACTGGTCAGCAGGGTATCAACTATAGCGTAACGTATAGAAATAAAGAACTGCTAGAATGGTCACCTCTGGGTCTTGTATTTGAAAATCATATATTACCCGGAGAAGGCGTCACTTTAGATGTTACAGGAACGCTTGAAAAAAATGAAACCCTTTCATGGCCGCTGGGTGAGAATGCCAGTATACAAAATAAATATAAGCAATTAACCGCGGCTTTTGTTACACGGACCGGCGAACGGTTTGATATTGTTATCCGGATGTTTAATAATGATATCGCTTTCAGGTATGTTCTTTTTTCTACCAAAGATGTTAAGGAGCGGAAAATTATAAAGGAGAATACCGGTTTTTATCTCAGCACGCCATACACAGCTTATCGCCACAATACAGAATCTGTAATCACACCTGTTCCTGTAAATGAGTTAGCGCATTCATCAGATCTTCCTTTGGTATTGGCATCTCCATCACTTTACCTGAGCATCAATGAAGCGGCTAACGAAAATTATACAAAAGCGCAGATCGGAAAAGCGGAGGAGAATGTAAAAGGACTATCCATTCAATTCATAAAAGATACTGTGGTTGTGAAGAAGGGACCTTTTTATACACCCTGGAGAACAATCAGCATTGCAGAAAATGCGATCGGGCTTTGCAGTCACAGTGATCTCCTGTATAAATTAAGCGATGCCCCGGCTAAAGCTGTTGATATGAAAAATATCAAGCCCGGAAAAATTTTGCGGGATATGACATTGAGTACGGAAGGAGCAAAAGCATGTATTGATTTTGCGCAAAAAAATAACTTTCAATATATCATGTATGATGCAGGCTGGTATGGGAAAGGCTATAATGATCAGTTTGAACTGTCGTCCAATCCGCGCCATGTTGTTCCAGAGATCAATATGCGGGAAGTGACCAGCTATGGAAAAGCTAAAGGCATCGGTCTCATCTTATACGTGAACTATGTAGGATTGCGGAAATACAGTATGGACAGTTCGTTTACTTTGTATAAGAACTGGGGAGTAAAAGGACTTAAGTTCGGCTTTGTGGATGGCCTTACACAGGATGGCATTGTATGGCTCATGACCGCCGTAAAAAAAGCGCAGGACTATGGATTTATTATCGATGTACATGATAATTATAAACCCACGGGTCTTAGCCGCACATACCCTGCATGGCTCACGCAGGAAGGCGTTCGTGGAAATGAAAATAATCCCGATGCGGTGCACAATACCACATTGCCTTTCACCAGGTTTTTATCAGGGGCAGCAGATTACACATTTTGTTATCGCAATCAGAACGATAGTTTCAATACCGCGCTGCTCTCTAAGAAATTACAGGTAAGTAAAGGACAGCAAATGGCGCTAACCGTTATATTCTTTAGCCCCCTTCAATCTATGCTATGGTACGGAAGACCGGCTGACTACCGGTTACCCCTTGAAACCGAATTCTTTTCCTATGTGCCTACGGTCTGGGATAAAACCATTCCTATTGAAGGAGAGATCGGCCAGTATGTAACTATCGCCAGGAAGAAAGCAGGGGTATGGTATATCGGAAGTGCGGCTGGCAATACTTCTTATTACAGGAAACTGAAACTTGACTTCTTGGATAACGGCAAACAATACACTGCTTTCATCTATAGCGATGACGGAAAAGGAGGGGTTGCCAAAACAGAAAAAATTGTGAATAGCAGGTCTATATTAGATGCGGGTATTGCAGCTAAGGGAGGAGAGGCGATCATTATTTCCTCAGTCTCATCAAAGCTTCAATATAATAATAGTCCGCATAAGTAAGCGGCACATCAATTTCAGAATTACCCGGTAAATGCCCGGTGCTATGTTTTAGTATGAACCCGCCATTTCCTCCTAAAATACGGCTATTTAAGCTCCTGCAGCATATACCCTTTGCCGTGGATATTGGTAATACGGATATGTTCGTCTGTAGAGAGGTGCTTTCTTAAGCGTGAAATGATCACATCCATACTTCTGCGGTTAAAGTAGTCGTTGCTTCCCCATATTTTTTTTAAAGCTGTTTCGCGGTCAAGCAGTGTATTGCGGTGATTGATGAGCAACAGTAATACTTCAGATTCTTTGGTAGTAAGTTTATGATCTGTGTTGCCGATTTGCAGGATCTGCGTATGGAAATGAAAAGTGGATTGCCCGACTTGTATGGCTTCGTTCGTTTCGGATTGTAGTGTATAGGTAGTTCTTTTCAAAACAGCATGGATCCTTGCCACCAATTCTTCTTCATCAACCGGCTTAACAATGTAATCATCGCAGCCTAGTTTAAATCCTTTCAGTTTATCAACCTTCAGGTTTTTTGCCGTTAAAAAAATATAGGGCACTTTCACAATAGACTCTGCTATACTTTCCGCCACACTAAAGCCATCCATCAATGGAAGCATCACATCCAGTATACAAAGCGAAAAAAGGTTTTCGCGAAGACTCGCCAGTGCTTCCCCGCCATCTTTTACCCAGGTTACCTCAAATCCCTTCATGCCAAGGTATTCTGATAAGATGTACCCTAAATTTTTATCATCCTCAACCAATAATATCCGGGGATTTGCTTCCATAGTTTATATAAGGCAATTGTAAAATAAATTCGCTTCCTTTTCCAACAACACTATTCACCATAATCGTTCCATCATACGTATCTATGATCGCTTTTACATAACTGAGCCCGATTCCGTAACCTTTTACCTTATGCAGGTTGCCGGTATGCGCCCTGAAAAAACGATCAAATATCAATTGCTTTGTTTCAACATCAAAGCCGATCCCTTTATCTTTAAAAGAAACCAGGATATTGTTGCCTGTGTTTTTTGTAGCAATCGTAATATGTGCCGGGCCATCTGAATATTTGATCGCATTATCTACCAGGCTGTAAATAACACCCATGATATGTGTTTCATCTGCATAAATGATATGTGCTGTAGCATTTAATGACAAATCAATCTGTACAGTCAATTCCTGCTTTATCAATTCAAGACTTTCGATCGCAGTAATAATAGCTGCGTGCATATCCATTTCTTTCCTGTCGAGCGGCAGTTGTTTTTGCTCAAGTGCCGATGTGAGCAATACTTTTTCAACCATTTTGGTCAGCCGCCCGGTTTCTTCTTGTATACTCTCAACATAAGATACATACTTTTTATTGTCTTTGATGATATCCTGTTCAGCAAGAATTTTTGAAGCAATGGAAATGGTGAAAAGTGGCGTTTTTAATTCATGTGTCATGTTGTTGATAAAATCGCTCTTGGTTTCTGCAAGACGCAATTGTTTCCTGTTGATGCCGATCAGTGCGATAAAACAGATAAACAGGGTGATCAGTGCGAGAACTGATATGATGATCAGCGGTAATAACTGTTTTAGAATAATAGCGGGCTTTGTTGGAAGGAAGATCTTGATGTAATATATTTCTGTTCCCCGTCCCCCCAGTCCCCCGATGTGTAATCTTGTGGCGATCAGGCCACTGTCATAAGTAGAGTCACTGCTCCAGAAAATATTGCTGTTAACCCAATTCCTCCGTAACATTCTTACCTGCGGGTCATCAATAATAGACTTCATTTTACCTACTCCCCAAACATAATTGGTGGGGATATCATTATTGATAAAAATGGAGTCAATTCCTTTTTTTATATAGCTGCCTGTAAATGCTATCGCTTCTTCATCTGTTGTTATTTGATACATCTTTGTGGTATCTTTCAGCAGGTGCTCTTCATAATTTCCCACAAGACCGAACATCTTATCGTTGAATTCTTTCTCCTTTCCCTTGATCGCATTATTCAATAACGGCAATTCTACAAAGACGAGAATAATAAACCCTGTCAGGATGATATAAAATACCGGGTTGGTCCTGAGCGAAAAGAAATTCATGTTACAATGATAGTCGTAAAATGCCTATTCCTATTCTTTGTGTAACATCCCGTTAACACATTTAACTTTTGGTTAAGTGATTGGGTATTTGTGTAACACTTATACTGGTTTTGTGGGCATAATTTTATTGCTCACGATCGCCTTAGACAAATACAGCTATCCTTGATGGATACTCCCCCCTATAGTATAAAAATGCAAGATTTTTCCGTAATGGGAAGAATTGGTTCGGCCCTATCTTTTCAGATTGGGGCCACTTTTTTTATGTGAATTTGCGGATTACGGATTAATGGATTTTAATAGATGGGAAGTACTAAAGTAAATACTTTTAGTAAGCCTTAAATATGCCATATGAAGAAAAACTTAGGTTCATCCCCGCGCGCGCAGTTGATTGTAATTGTGGCGACATTATTTTTTGCCTGCAATTACCTGGCAGCGCAAACTCCTGTTAAAAAGCAACCCATACTCGGCTCCCGAACGGCTAATATCCTGACAGTTGGCTCGCTTACATTTAAAGACCTTAACCGGAATGGTCAATTGGATAAGTATGAAGACTGGCGACTGTCAAACGAAGAAAGAAGTAAGGATCTTCTCTCTAAAATGTCGCTGGAAGAAAAAATTGGTTTTATGTTGATCAGTACTGCGCTTATGAAAGGCGATGGAGGTGGCAGAGGGGCCTCAGATGTAAGGCCACCTGCCAGCAGTGATTTTAATGAAGAGGACCGCGTATCTGAAACAAATATGTTTACCCGCAAGCCGCTTCCCACACCTATGATGGGTACGGCAGGAACTACCAAAGGAGTAAAGCAGTTCCATTTGCGGCATTTTATTTTCCGTGCTAATACCAGTGCAAGGATAACGGCTGAATGGGCCAATAAATTACAGGCACTTTGCGAAAGCGATGGGCTGGGTATTCCAGCTATCATCGCATCCAATCCCCGTAATCACATTACAAAAGATGCATCTGCAGGATTGAGCGTAGGCAAAACCGTTTTTTCAACCTGGCCCGGTGAGTTAGGGTTGTCGGCTATGCATGATCTCAAATTGGTAAGGGAGTTTGCGGATATTGCCCGGCAGGAGTGGGCAGCAGTGGGACTTCGTAAAGGATATATGTATATGGCGGATCTTAGTACAGAACCTCGCTGGCAAAGGATTGAGGGAACCTTTGGTGAGAACGCAGAATGGGTGGCACAAATGATCACTCAAATTGTGCTCGGATTCCAGGGTACAAAACTAGGTACAGGATCTGTTGCGGTAACCACCAAACATTTCCCGGGAGGCGGGGCAGGAGAGGGTGGACAGGATCCACATTTTGACTGGGGCAAGAATGAACATTTTCCAGGCGGTATGTTTGAAAATAACCTGATTCCTTTTAAAGCAGCTATCAAGGCGGGTACATCATCCATCATGCCTTACTATTCAATTCCTGTTGATACCAAATATGAAAAGATCGCCTATGCTTATAATAAGGCGGTGATCAACGATCTTCTGAGGTTGCAATTAGGCTTTAATGGCATCATCAATTCTGATACGGGGCCTATTGAAATGATGCCATGGGGTGCGGAAAATCTTTCCATCTTAGAACGGTATAAAAAAACAATGGAAGCCGGCGTTAATCTTTATTCAGGAACAGCCGATCCCTCAAAATTATTAGAAACGGTTAAGAGTGGAATGGTTGATATCTCACTTGTTGACAAATCGGTTTTTCGCTTGTTGATGGAGAAATTTGAACTGGGTTTATTTGAAAATCCATACGTGGATGAAGATGCTGCTGAAAAAATTGTGGGTAATGCAAAGTTCCAGGCAAAAGCAGAACTGGCTTTTCGTAAATCGGTGGTACTGTTACGCAACGAAACAAAACTCCTTCCCGTTAAAGCAAAGACAAAAATATATGTAGAGTCTTACTATCAAAAGAAAGGGGTGAGTGCCAGTCATGTATACGATACGGTTGACAACCGGTACAATGTTGAGTTTGTAAAAAACCCTGAAGCGGCCGATGTAATTCTTGTCTGGATAACACCGGGAGCCGGTTCGTTATTTGATTCAAAAGGTGGACCCATCTATCTTTCTTTATCAAAGAACAGTATTGATGTGGATTATATCAATGCCTTGTCTGCTAAAAAGCCCACCATACTTGCGGTGAACTACACCAATCCCTGGGTAATTGATGAAGTATATAACCCGAAAACACCTGGAAATATCAAAGGTGTCATTGCCACCTTCAATACAACGCTGGATGCATTGCTGGATGTGGTTACCGGTAAGTTTAATCCCACCGGCAAAATGCCTTTTACTACGCCGGTTTCTGAAGCTGTTGTTGAAAAACAATTATCGGATGTTCCGGGTTATCTGAAAGGAGCGGGGTATGCATTGTTTAAGTGGAATGAAGGGATGAGTTACTAAAAAGCGAATGCCACACATTGCTGTGTGGCATTTTGCTTTGCTTAATGTATGCTATTAGTTACGAAATACTAGTCTACGATCTTATCGCTGGGAGCAACGTTACCACCGATCCCGGTATATCCAATATTCTGGTTGATGTGTCCATCAGGATTTGCATTGATTGCATCCTGTGGAACCGGCCACAATACATGGAAAGGACTAATGATCATCATGTCGCCGTGTATGGTAACAAAATTTGTTTTATAGAACTGGTTCTTTTCCATCACACGGTCATACCAAAAATTAGATGTTGAAAAGTTCGCCAGGGTGTAGGTTTTACCATTGTAAGCCTGACCTGTTTTTGCAAAGATATAGGCGATCCTTGTCAGTTCAGTTTTACGGCCTTCTTCCCAGTATAATTCACGCGCCCTTTCGTCAAGAATGGTTCCGATGCTTATCTGCGCAGCAGTATAAGCAGAACAACCTGCACGTGTGCGTACTGTATTTACATCAGCCGCCGCATTGCCCATATCTCCTTTCCATGCATAAGCTTCAGCACGGAGTAAATATGTTTCGGCAAGACGCATTACATACCAGTCACTTTGTCCGCCCTGCATTGGTGCGTTATCATTATCCGGTATATACACTTTATAATGCGGCCAAGGGAACCAGCGACGCAATGTATCATCACAAAGTAATTTTGTGCCTGCAAACAGTTGGAGTCTTTTGCCGTAAGATGTGTCTTTTCCTTTCAGTGCCGGGTTATTATAAACCATGTTCTGCGGATAGAGCCAGTTACCTGAAGTTGAATCGTGACGAAGATCCTTTGCATCATCCCAGATCTGGTTGTAGTGGTATGAAGTACTGCGGCAGCGACCAATACCTCTTCCATATAGGTTCATCATATCAAATTCAACACCGCCTGAAGCGGTCAAACCTGTACCTCCTGCCGGTGTAAAGATGGTAGTGCCGATAGAAACACCCGGAGCAGCATTACGCATTACGCGTGAGCCAAATGTTCCGGTATTCGGGTTATTAACATCATCCAGTATCCAGCTTCTGAAAGCACTGGGTGTATTAGCACGAGAGGTAACAAGGAACAACACTTCTGTATTGGCTCCTGCTGATTTGTTGTCGGGACGGTGTAGATCCCAGATCACATTTTTGGTTGAAACACTTGCATCAGTGCCAAAACGTGATGTCATCAGTTTATAACTACCTGAATTGATCACCGCTGTTGCAGAAGCAATGGCATCATCAAACAGGCCGAGCGACAGGTTAATTTTAGTAAGCAGGTGGTAACATGCTCCACGGTTCACTTCGCCCCTGTCTGAAACAAACGGCACGGACTGTACGGCTGTTTCAAGATCGGTTTTCATTTGTTTCAGGATAACTTCCCGCTGAACGGTAACGAAATCCGTTTTTGCAGAAGCTATTTCTTTGGTTGGACACGGAACGTCTCCAAACTGGTTCACCAAACGATAATAACTGTATGCACGGTAAAAGTATGCACGGCCGGCTATGATCTTTTTATCCGCATCAGCAATGCCTGTGGCGGTTGCAAGACGTGACAGAATAGTATTTGCCTGGCGGATGCCTATGTATTCATATTTCCAGAACCAACCTGTACGGTTGAAATCTACGTGGTTCTGCTGGGCATCTGGCTTTAACTGGTTATTGAAATTTTGCAATGGTCCTGTTTTATCATCGGTTCCTTCAACAGACACTTCAGAAGTGATCAGTTCGCTGATAATAGGCGCACCATCACCATACCATTCCGAGCGTAGGTTGTAGGCAATACCGGCAAGGGCAGCGTTAAAGCCAGCCACATCTACCAGCGTATTTTCAGGAGAGTATATGGATAAAGGTTTAGGTTCGAGAAACTCTCGTTTACAGCCATTGATTCCCATGACGGTTATCGCGATAACCGGTAGCAGAAAGGCTTTTTTAAATATCTTCTTGTTCATTTTTCTGTTTTTAATAGGTTATCTAGAGTGTAAGGTTTAATCCAACATTGAATGTGGTTGGTACTGGCGTTTCATTGGTAGGTAAATTACCTGCACCCGTTCCATGATATTCAGGATCGAAGTATTTCCAGGAAGAGAATACACCCGCATTCACTACGTTAAGATAAACTTTCAGACCTTCCAGTTTCCATTTGTGTACCATTTCGCTTGGCAGCGTATAACCCACACTGATATTGCTTATGCGTACAAAGCTTGCCTTTCTGTAAACGTTCCATGTTACTGCTCCGCCCGCATTTGAATTGATAGCTGCATAATCCTGGATCTGGTTACCTGGCGTCCAGTAAGGACGTTGGTAGAAATTAGAACGATTATAAAAACGATCCACATTCTTAGCCTGGTTAAACTGTCCATACTGTCCAAACTTTCCGTACAATGTGAATGACACATCAAAACTGTTGAACAATTTGAACTCATTTCTCAGGTTCACGTTCAGGCTTGGAACATCCCTGTTGCCCATGAATTGTTTGTCGGCAATTGTGTATTTGCCATCACCATCCGTATCTACTAATCTAAAGTCACCCGGTTTGTATCCAAAGCTGGCAGCTTTTGCCGCATCGGCAGTTCCCCATACACCATCGATCTTGTAGTCATAAATGGCGCTGATATTATGACCAATGTACCAGCCATTGGTAAGGTCGTTCTTCTCAGAAGTACCGATCTGTTTGCCTGATGCATCAAAATCAGGTGTTGCGCCATACAGGTGTACGATCTCATTTTTATTGAACCAGAATGACAGGGTAGATCTCCATTCGAAGTTCTTACGTTTCATATTGTTGGTATTAAACGAAAATTCCATACCTGAATTTTTTACTTCACCCAGGTTGGCGAGGATATTGTTAAATCCTGTTACAGTAGAAAGTGTTCTGTTTACCAGCAGGTCTTTTGTTGTTCTTGTATAGTACTCAATAGATCCTGAAACAATTCCCTTAAAGATAGAGAAGTCAACGCCTACGTTAACAGAACTGTTTCTTTCCCATTTGAGTTGTGGATTAGAAAGGTTACTGGCAGATACCAGTCCTCCACTGTATACAGTACCGCCTGAAGTAATAAATGTATAAGTATTTGAAGTAAGGTTTGATAATGCTGCATAGCGACCTATCTCACGGTTTCCATTCTCACCATAAGAAACGCGCAGTTTCGCGTAATCCAGCCAGTTGGAAGTGTTTCGCATAAAGCTCTCATCACTGAAAGACCATGCGGCAGCTATTGAAGGGAAGTTAGCCCTTGGGTTTTGCTGACCGAATGCAGAGTATCCATCACGTCTTGTAGTGAGTGTGAGGAAGTATTTCTGGTTATAGTTATAGTTAATACGACCCATTAAGGCATCGCCTGTTGCATACTGGTCATCACTGGAAACGATTGGTGAAGCTGTAGCAGATTGTAATGAGTTGTAACCCAGGTTACCATTTGGCTGAAGGTTCTCTGCATGTACAAGGGTGTTCCACTGCTGGAATTTTTCAGCATTCACCAGGAATGTAGCTTCAACTGAATGCTTACCGAATTTCTTACTCCAGTTCAATACATTATCCAATGTCCATGAGTACACTGTCTGATTTCTTCTGTCGATCACTCCTTTTTTTGCAAGGATGGTAGGATTATTGGCCGACTGGTAGTTATACTCTCTCAGTAACTCGAGACGTGGCGCAAAGTTTACTGAATATGAAAATCCAAAAGGAAGTTTTCCTTTTACATAACCGTTTACGAATAAGTTATCATATTTATACATACGTGAGGTATAATACTGACCCATAAAAGGATTCGTGTTATTACCTACGTCATCGTTAACACTCACACGCAGAGTAGTGGTGCTTCCATCTGCATAAATAGAACCCCACGGTGTAGACCCCAGTACATCGTTCAGGTTAAGCGCAACGCTGCTCTCATCTCTTTCAGCGAACTGCGTATTGATACCTACTGTCAGGAATTTAGATACGGTTGATTCAAGGTTCAGACGGGTTCTGAATGTTTTATAAACATCACCGTTTGTTAAACCCTGGTTCTCAAGATAACCTGCTGAAAAATAGTAGTTGTAGTCATCTCTTCTTTGTGATATGCTTATCGTGTGATCCTGCTGCATTGCGTTCTGATTGTAGATCAGTTTCTGCCAGTCGAGCATTTTGTTTGCCTGGATATTCGTGATCTCGATCGGTTTGAACTCAAGCCTGTTCAGCCAAACTGTGTTTGGGTCACCGGTAGAACTTTCAAGTGCCATCCATTGTGCCAGGCTGATATCAGAAGGCAATTTGGAAGGATCGGTATACCGGTATTTGATACCCGGTTTTGACGTTGAATCAAAGCCTTTTGCTGCCCACTCAAAATCAGAACGGAAATTGATATACTCATTTCCATCAAGCAGATGTGGCTTGTTGTATACTTTATTAAGACCCAGATTAGTGTTGAAAGTAATGATGGGTTTTCCTACTTTACCTTTTTTGGTAGAGATCAGGATAACACCATTCGCAGATCTTGCCCCGAATACCGCTGCAGAACTTGCATCTTTCAGGATATCGATAGTGGCAATATCGTTCGGATTGATATCTTCCAGACCACCGGGGTAGATAACCCCATCCAATACTACCAGCGGATCTGATTTTGCAGTCAGTGTACCTTTACCACGAACCTGTAAGCTTGCGTTGGATCCTTTTGTAGTTGGGTCAAAACCTACATCCAGGCCCGGAGCATTACCACGCAGCAGATCACCTACGGAACGTGGGTTCTCATTTTCAAATTTTTCAGCTTTTACCTGAACAACTGAACCGGTAAGATCTTTTTTGGTACGGGTACCATACCCTACAACCACCACATCATTCAATCCTGAAACCTGTTCAGACATTGAAATGTTGATCGTAGTCTGGTTTGCTTTTACTGATCTTTCTACAGTACTAAAGCCTGTAGAACTGAATACCAGTACAGCATTTTCAGGAACATTGGTAAATGTGAACGTCCCGTTCGCACTGGTAGTAACACCTCTCTTGGTTCCTTTAATGGTAACACTAACGCCATCCATCGGAGCATTCTTGGAATCGGTTACTTTACCTGTAATGGTTGCTGGCGGCAGAAAACGAGCCGCGTTGAAATCGCGTCCTGCAAGTCCGGCTTGAGCCGTCATTGCGAAGGAGGCCAGAAGTAGAACTAAACACACAAAGCGTAGTTTAGCTGGCACACGGGCGTGCTTAAAAACTTTTGGGTTTTTTTTCATAATGGCAAGAATTGGTTTATGTTAATAGTCTACCCCGGGCAATCGCTCCCGGTGTTTTGGTAAACTATAAGAGAATGTTAAATTAGGGTAGTTTTTGATCTCCCTATCAATGTGAAAAACTTTTGCGTAATTTATTTACGAAAAGGTTTTCGTAAAATAACCAGTATACCCAAGGCATTCGCACTAAATTAGTTATGCGAATGCTAATGCTGCCTATTATGAGGAAAACCCTTCTATCAGCCTGTTTTTGGGCTATGGGATCATCTGACCGTTATTCTTATGGCCAAGCATTTCGTTTAGCAAATTTCTCTCAAACAATACAATCATTATGCAGGTAACAAAATTTACTAAGCCATTATCAATGGCTGTAGTTATGACAGTGGTTATGCTCGGGTCATTTTCGTTAGTTTTTGCCAGCCCGGGAAAGCTAAAAGGTAGCCGAATCCTGGTGTATACAAAGAATGGGAAAGGTTATGTACACGATAATATTGCTTCCTCTGTTGCCTGTTTTAAGCAGATGGCCGTTGAAAATAAATTTACGGTGGATGTAGCGGATACGGGGCTCGTCTTTACAGAAGAGAGCCTGCAAAAGTACCAGCTCATCATTTTTACCAGTACCAATAACGATGTATTTGATAACGAAGCGCAGCGTGTTGCCTTCAGACGATATATTGAAGCAGGTGGCGGCTTTGTAGGGGTACATTCGGTAACAGGAACCGAAAGAAACTGGACCTGGTTCAAGATGATGCTTGGCGAAACCTTTTCATGGCACGCGAAAGGGCAGAATTTCACGCTAAAGAATATTGATCCCAAACATCCTTCGATGGAAGGTGTGCCTGCCTTGTGGGAGAGAAATGATGAATGTTATTTTGGTAAAGAACTCTACCCGGGAATGAAAGTGTTAATGGTACATGTGCTTAGTTCACTCAACAAGGACCAGGCAGATCTGATACAAAAGAATCAGGGTTCTTTTGTAAATTACTATCCCGCCGTATGGTACCAGCAGTTTGAAGGAGGAAATATATGGGTAACCACATTGGGGCATAACAAAGACAGTTACCAGGAACCCGTTTATAGGAATCACTTGCTGCAGGGAATTAAATTTATCGCGAGCCAGTATAAGGGATTGGATTATAGTAAGGCGCATGCGGTTAGGAGTGATGATGCGTTGAAATAATAATTGTCAGTAATCATAAACAGAAAAAATGCGAAGTAAAATTTTAATCGTGGCTACATTATTATCTGCAACAACTTTTGCGCAACAAAAAGTCAGGCTTATCACACTGGACCCGGGGCATTTTCATGCGGCATTGGTTCAGAAATCGATGTATCCGCAGGTAGATCCAACGGTGTATGTGTATGCGAAGAAAAGTGCTGATCTGCAGATGCACCTGGATAAGATCAAAGGATATAACAGTGATGCAAAGGCCCCCACTGCATGGAAGGAAGTGGTATATGAGGGAGATGATTATTTATCAAAGATGTTGCAGGAAAGAAAAGGAAATGTGGTGGTGCTGGCGGGGAATAACCAATTAAAAACAGATTATATCCTTCGTTCTGTGAAAGCGGGGTTCAATGTATTCTCTGATAAGCCGATGGTGATCAATGAAAAAGGGTTTGAACAATTGAAGCTGGCTTTTGCAACGGCACAGAAAAATAAATTGCTGTTGTATGATATCATGACGGAACGTTACGAGATCACCACCATTCTTCAGCGTGCCTTATCGATGGAGCCATTGTTGTTTGGAATGTTAACCAAAGGAACGGAAGCCGAGCCTGCAGTAACAAAGGAAAGCGTTCACCATCTTTATAAATATGTTTCTGGTGCGGTGCTTACGCGCCCCGCCTGGTTCCTGGATGCGGAACAGCAGGGTGAGGGGATTGTGGATGTAACCACACACCTCGTTGATCTTGTACAATGGGAATGTTTCCCATCAAAAACACTGGATTACAAAAAAGACATTCAGCTTACCTCTGCTAAACACTGGGCCACTAGGATCAGTAAGCAACAGTTCACCGAACTTACAAAAATGGAGCAGTTGCCCGGATACCTGCAGAAGTATACCGATGATAAAAATGATATCAATATAATGTGCAACGGCGAGATCAATTATATGATCAAAGGCGTGCATGCAAAAGTTTCTGTTATCTGGAACTATAAAGCGCCGGATGGAACAGGTGATACCCATTACTCAATTATGCGGGGAACAAAAGCCAACCTGGTGATACGGCAGGGCGCAGAACAAAAGTATAGACCCACCTTATATATCGAACCGGTAAAAGGCGGAACGATCAACGAGAAGACTGTTGAAACGGTTATTGCCAGGATAGCAACGCAGTATAAAGGTGTAACAGTAAAGAAGAACGATGCCGGATGGGAAGTAATGGTGCCCGAATTGTTTAAAGAAGGGCATGAGACACATTTTGCGCGTGTTACTGAAAAGTATCTCGACTACCTGCAGCATCACAATCTGCCATCATGGGAAGTGCCGAATATGCTGGCGAAGTATTATACAACTACGCAGGCATTGAAGCTTGCCTCTAAAAAGTAATCACAAAAACTGCTATATGAAAAAGCTTAGCTGCAACTTTTTGTTTTTGATCGCGCTGGGCATGTTTAGCCTGTTGGGGTCGAATGTTTACGCGCAAACACCTGTTTCTAAACTGGCGCAAGGAACGTATTCAAATATATACGAGATGCTGCAGAATGTACCCGGAATTGAAGTGAAGCAGAATTCTTCAGGGAGTGGCAAGTCAATTGTAATACGGGGAATGGGAACACTAAAGGGTGGTGGGGCACCACTAATGGTTGTGAATGGAACCATTTATGCGGGCGATCTCAATAATATTAATCCGCAGGATATAGATAATATTACTGTATTAAAAGATGCTGCTTCTGCAACGGCATATGGTGCACAGGGTGCAAATGGTGTTATACAGATCACATTGAAATCAGGCGCCAGTTTAGAAAAGGCGGCTGCGGTTTCATCGCATACAGAATCTGCTTATACGTATTTCATCGACCATAAAACGCCCTTGCGTGTATTTGGGATGGACGATAATACATTGATCGAAGGCGTAATACAGCGCCAACAGGATAGCACGCTTGTTTTTATCAAAAAAAGAAAAGAAGTATTGGTGCCGCTTAATAAGATCAAACGTGTGGAGATGATGCCGGTAGATAATCAATAATTATTTTGCGCTACATCGTTTTCGTAAATATAAAAACAGCTTTGTGTTTTTCACAGGGAAAAGTATCAATTTCATTATCAAATAAAATTCGGAAATGGCATCAAATGAGTTGTTTACACTGGAAGGAAAAGTAATTGTAGTAACGGGCGGAACGGGAATATTAGGAGGGGCTTTTATTAAAGCGATAGCCCATGCAGGTGGTATTGCGGTAATACTGGGAAGAAACGAAGCCGTGGGAAAGCAAAGAGCGGATGAGATCAATGCAGCTGGCGGCAAGGCGCTTTTTATAACAGCGAATGTGTTAGATGAAGCGGACCTGGTAAAAGCCCGCGACATCATTCTCGAAAAATACGGAACGATCGATGGGCTGGTGAATGGCGCGGGTGGTAATATGCCCGAAGCGATCCTTCAGCCGGAAGCTGATATTTTTTCGTTGAGCATCGATGGGATGAAAAAAGCCATGGAGCTTAATCTCTGGGGCACGCTTTTGCCTACACAGGTATTTGGTGCCGTAATGGCAAATAAGGGTGGCGGTAGTATTGTAAACATTTCGTCTGTGAGCGCACAGCATGTTGTTACCAAAGTATTGGGATACAGTATGGGTAAGGCGGCTGTTGATTGTTATACAAAGTGGTTTGCTGTTGAAGTGGCCAACCGTCACGGTGACACGATTCGTGTGAACTCCATCATGCCGGGATTTTTTCTGACAGAGCAGAACCGCACATTGCTCACGAACCCTGATGGAACGTATACTGATAGGGGTAACCTTGTTTTAAAACAAACACCCTATAAACGTTTCGGCAAACCGGAAGAGTTAACAGGCGCGTTGATTTATTTATTAAGCGATGCATCAAAATTTGTAACAGGTTCACAGATAGGTGTTGATGGAGGCTTTACAGTGTTTAGTGGTGTGTAGTGGTTTATTGGTTTATTCGTTTACTGGTTTATTAGTGTTGATGAGATATCAGCACACCATACCAATAAACCAATAAACCTGTAAACGAATAAACAAATAAACCAGTAAACAAATAAACTATCATAATCAGATTGCTATGAGTTATTTCCTAACCGATGATTTCCTGTTGCAGGGGAAGGTTGCTAAGCGATTGTACCACGATCATGTAAAAGATCTCCCGATCATCGATTATCACTGCCATCTATCTCCTGAGGAAATTGCTTCCAATAAAAAATTTGCTAACCTTACGGATATATGGCTGCGGGGTGATCATTATAAATGGCGGGCACAACGTTCACTCGGTGTTGCAGAAGAACTGATCACGGGAACAGCGAGTGACCAGGACAAATTTGCGGCATGGGCCAAAGTAGTTCCGCAAACGGTACGCAATCCTTTGTTTCACTGGACGCATATGGAGCTGAAGAATGTATTTGGCATAGCCGAATACCTGAATGAACACAATGCAATGGCAGTGTATGATACCTGTAAGGGGCTACTGAAAAGATCAGCTTATACATCAAGAGGATTACTTGCGTCATTTAAAGTAGAATACGTGGGAACTACAGATGAGCCATGGGATTCGCTGGAACATCATACCAGCCTGGCTGCCGAAAATTATTCAATACGTGTATCTCCCTCTTTTCGTCCCGATAAAATACTTCAGCTGGGAAATAAAGATGCATTCTTTCATAATATTCAATTGCTTGCCCATAGCAGCGGCGTAATCATAAAAGACATCTCTTCACTTCTAGAAGCATTACAGAACCGCGTTGATTTTTTTCATAGCAAAGGTTGTCGCGTATCGGATCATGGCCTGTTTCATATGCCGGGAAGCTTTACGTTTTCAGCGCATCTTGAGAAAGAATTTGCTTCTTTTATTACTACCAGGCAAGGCACTTATTCTGACCCTGAAACATTTATGGGATATGTATTGGCTGAGTTATGCAAAATGTATCATGCAAAAGGCTGGGTGCAGCAATTTCATCTCGGTCCTATCAGGAATAATAATACGCGCCTCAATAAAAAGCTAGGCGCAGATTCGGGATTCGATTCTATCGGTGATTTTCCACAGGCATTACAGATGTCCCGGTTCTTTGATCACCTTGATCAAACGGATCAATTGGCAAAAACAGTTATTTATAATATCAACCCTTCCGATAACGAAGTATTTGCCAGTATGCTCGGTAACTTTAATGACGGCAGTATCAAAGGTAAAATGCAGTTTGGGTCGGGATGGTGGTTCCTTGATCAGAAAGATGGAATGGAAAAGCAGTTAAATGCTTTATCCAACATGGGATTGATCAGTACCTTTATAGGGATGATCACAGACAGCAGGAGTTTTTTATCGTTTCCGCGTCATGAATATTTCCGCCGTATCTTATGTAACCTTATCGGTGATGAAATGGAAAAAGGTTTGTTGCCGAACGATGAAAAATGGATGGGAGGAATCGTAAAGGATATATCATATTACAATGCAAAAGCGTATTTCAATATTTAAATATTTCCTAACTATTATAATCATTGCCAAATGTCAAACTCAAGAAGAGATTTTCTTAAAAAAACAGCCAAGGCTGCTGCAGGGACCTATGTAGCATCGGTGGGATTCAGTGCGCAAAGTTATGCACGTATCATGGGCGCCAATGACAGGGTGCGAGTGGGGGTCGTTGGTTTTTCTGACCGTCACAGAAGTTCGCATATACCTCCTTTCATGAAATTTTATAAAGAGATGAATTTTGATATCGTAGGGGTATCTGATCTCTGGAAAAAAAGAAGGGATGAAGGACAGGCTTTCCTGAAAGATAAAATGGGGCATGATGTTGCCGCATACCGTAACAATGAAGAGTTGTATAATTCAAAAACAGTAGATGCCGTATTTGTGAGTACAGCTGATTTTCAGCACGCAAACCATGCTATTGAAGCCATCAAAGCCGGTTGTGATGTGTACTGTGAAAAACCATTTGCAGAATCCATGGAAGATAACCGCGCCGCACTTAAAGCAGCCAAAGCATCAGACAGGATTGTGCAGATAGGTTCTCAACGCAGGAGTGGCGCCAATTATAAAGCCGCCGCTGATTTTATTCAGTCAGGAAAGTTTGGTCCGATTACCATGGTAGAACTTACCTGGAATGTAAATCAACCCGGCCGCTGGAGAAGGCCCGAACTGGTGGCACAATGTAAGGAGGAAGATCTTGACTGGAAGCGTTTCTTAATGAATCGGCCGTATGAAAATTTTGACCCGAGAAAATATTTAGAGTACCGTTTATTCTGGCCTTATTCATCCGGCTCTTTCGGTCAATGGATGAGTCACCAGATCGATACGGTTCACTGGTTCAGCGGTCTCGCACATCCGAGAAGTGTTACTGCCAATGGCGGTATCTATGTTTGGAAAGATGGTCGCCGTAACTGGGATACCACCACTGCGGTATTTGATTATGGTCCGGCAGATGATTTAACTACCGGTTTCCAGGTGGTGTATTCTTCACGCATGCACAATGGTGATGAGAACCCGGCTGAAATGTACTATTCCAATGGTGGTGAAATAAACCTGATCACGAATAAAGTTTCTCCAAAAGGTGGACTGAAAGCAAATGCTGCCGCTGCCATGAAAATGCAGCCAAACCTTTTACCAGAACTGAGTTTGAGCGAGATGGTAAAAGTAGAAGCAGGTGCCAATACCGGCGGAGATGTATTGACCACTGCGCATGTGAAAAACTGGATGGAGTGCATCCGCAGTCGTAAAACACCTAATGCTCCCGTTGAAGCAGGATACAATCACTCGATCGCGAACATAATGGCCACAGCCGCTGCAAGAACAGGGCTGAAAGCCACCTTCGATGCGAAGACACAGGAAGTGATGGCGGGAGGTAAGGTTTTTAAATACTAGAACGTTTAGCTATAAGTGATAAGTCGTAAGTCAAAAAATGACTTACGACTTATTTATATTTTCGAAATGAAGGAGATCAACAAAGCCCGCGCAGCCGTACTATTAGGTAACTTTTTCTTCGGTACTATTGTAGTAGCGGTAAAGCATATCAGTCCTTCCCTTATCCATCCCATATCATTAACGGCTGTTCGTATATCCGTGACCACTTTACTTTTCTGGGGATTGTATGCAATCAGGCCTGTAAAGACGGGGATCAGTAAAAAAGATTATCCTTTATTATTCTTTTGTGCGATGGCAGGTATTGCTGTGAACCAGACATTCTCTATGCGGGGAATGTCGCTCACCAGTCCCATACACGCATCCCTGCTGGTGTTAACAACGCCGATCGTGATCACGCTGCTGGCTGCCTGGTTCCTGAAAGAGCGGCTGACGGTGTTTAAAATAAGTGGTCTTTTATTGGGGATCAGCGGTGGTGCATTATTGGTTCTTTCGCGTGATATTTCAGCGCGTGCGGGGGATGACCAGTCGCTCGGCGATTTTTTTATTATCCTCGGCGCTATCGGTTATTCTTTTTATGTAATCACGATCAAGCCATTGATGGAAAAGTACAAAGCCATGCATATCCTGCAATGGGTATTTTTATTCGGGGCCTTTGTAATACTCCCATTGGGCTGGAGCGATCTGAAAGAAGTGAACTGGTCGGCCTTTGATGGCTTGAGCTGGTTTGCACTTGCTTATATTGTGATTGGTGCCACTTTCATCGCGTACCAGTTAATGAATTATGGCATCAGTAAACTGGGTGCTGCGGTAACCGGCTCTTTTATTTATACGCAACCATTCTTTGCCACCATTGCTTCCGTTATCCTCTTGCATGAATCCATCAGCTTTTCAAAAATAGCTGCTGCGGTATTAATTATGACGGGTGTTTTTTTGACTAACTTTAAGAAGAAGATGACAGATGGCAGATAACAGATGTCAGGAAAACCAAAAGATACATTATGATACCCAGGTATATTTATTTGTTCTTACTACTGCTGATGACAGGAAGTGTTTTTTCTCAATCGGATAATGATGGCAAGAAAGAGCGCGCCTATCTTATAAAATCCCTTACACATATTGCCGATCCATTGCTCAAAGCATTGAGTGAGAAGAAGCTTAAACAAACGATGCCAATTGAAAAAGTGGATGGCATGCATACAACGCATCCTTCTACTTACCTCGAAGGCTTTGCGCGGTTGCTGGCAGGTATGGCGCCCTGGCTTGAGCTGGGGCCGGATGATACAGAAGAAGGAAGGTTGCGAAAGAAATATATTGATCTTGCATTGCTGTGTTTACACAATGGTACCGACACAACCTCACCTGATTATCTTGATTTTAATATTGAAGGGCAATCATTGGTTGATGCGGCTTTTCTTACGCATGCTTTACTACGCGCACCCACCCAACTATGGGACAGGCTGGATCCAGTTACCCGGCGGAACCTGGTAGCTGCTTTAAAAAGAACACGCGCTACCAAACCTTATGAAAGCAACTGGTTATTATTTGCGGGTATCATAGAAGCAGGCTTACTGAGATTCACCGGTGAATGTGACCAGGCACGTTTGGATTACAGTTTATTGAAACACAAGGAATGGTACAAAGGAGATGGTGCTTATGGCGATGGCCCCAGCTTTCATTGGGACTACTATAATAGTTTTGTGATTCACCCGATGTTGCTGGATATACTTAAAGTGGTGGAGATGAAAGGTCAGCAACCTGTAATTACTTATACAGCCGCATTGAAACGTAGCCAGCGCTATGCAGCGGTTTTGGAGCGGATGATATCACCAGAGGCTACTTACCCGGTGCTTGGTCGTTCATTGGCCTATCGGTTTGGCGCATTTCAGTTGCTGTCACAGATTGCATTACAGCATGATCTTCCTGAACATGTTTCACCGCAACAAGTGAGAGCTGCTTTGTATACCATGATCAGGAAGCAGTTGAAAGCAAAAGGAACATTCGATAATAATGGATGGTTACAGATTGGGATCTACGGACATCAACCCGGAATAGGAGAGTACTATATTTCTACCGGAAGCCTTTACCTGTGTGCACAGGCATTTTTAATATTGGGTCTCCCTGCAACAGACGAGCTGTGGAATGGTAAGGATGAAGACTGGACCAGCAAAAAAGTGTGGAAAGGATTAGCGGTTCCGATAGATCATGCTTCAAATTAGATGTTAGATGGCAGTTATTTTTCTGCCATCTAACATCTGCTCTTACATTCCTGTTGTTGAATTCTTCTCCGACACCGTTCTTCCTTTCATCTTTCTTTCTTCGAGCGAATAGGTTTTGAGCATTTTTGTTTTAATCAAAATGGCTGCTTCTGTTCCTTCAGGCTGGATATGATATTTCTTTCCATCGTAATTGATCACACCATAATCACTCACCCAGTCATTTGCAAGTATCCGATACGGATCATTGGGTTGGGCATTTTTTGTTTTTCCGAAAGTGAGATATTTATTATCGCCTGCTTCAAATGAAATGCCTACTATATTATTTTTTACAACTGTACAAACACCCGGCGTGTTTTTGGGCAGCGTAACAATATTTACATAATGCCCGTTCTCAAACTTAACAACACCTGCATTCACCTTGGTTTCGCCGGTTTCCATATCTCTTCTCAATACAATATCACGATCTGCATAGAACTGTATCTTTTCTAACGGCACCCGGTTATTCTCAACACGGTTACGGATACTGGAAGTGAAATATGTTTTAGGTGAACTACAGGCTGCTAACAACAGCGGCAATGCAAATAAAACAGGATATCTATTTTTCATATTTTTCAATTACCAATTTCTAATTATAAATTCCCAATTAATCAACCTCTCCCTCCACGACCACGATCACCGCCTCTGCTGCCTCCGCCGGATGATCTTCCATCGCCACCGGGTCTTGCACCACCGCTATTGGGTCTTGACTGTCCACCACCTTGTCCATAAGATGGGCGGCTGCCGCCGGGTTGTGGTCTGGCTGATTCAAAATTCTGTGAGCGCGATTGGCCCCGATCTATCTGTTGCTGCTGGCGATTGAGTTCAGGTCTTTGTGAAGGTGAAGCAGGGTTCCATTGATTCTGTTGTCTTTGCTGCCATTGTCCTTCACTTCTCCTGTAAACATTTCCCTGGCGGTCAGAAAGAACATTAGGTGAACGTGATCCGCCGTTATTTGATTGCGGACCAACGGTTCCCCTTTGCGATGGGGCACGGTTACCAAAACGGTCGCCATTATTAAAACCTGGATTAGGGCGTGTTATCGTATTATTATTAAAACGGCGGTTGTTATTATTAAATGAACCGCGGTTGTTGGTTACTACATCACTCCGGTAACGGTACACATTATTGGTAAAGCGGTTATTAAAACCACGCGCACCAAAGCCGTTTCTGTAAGTACCTGCGGTACGTCCATAGTAACCATATTGTCTGCCACCTATTCCATATCCGTAAGAACGATATGGAGGATGATATGCAGATGGTCCCCACCATCCACCGCGCCAGCCATAGTTCCAAGAGCTGATACCGAAACCAATATTGAGCCAGTTATAGCTATAACCGAGTCCCATGCTCCATCCCAGCCATGGATCGTAATTCATTCCAAAACCCCATGTGTAAGGGCGTGCGAAGTAACGTGCACCTCTCCATGGATTATAATAGAAACCTGTTCCGTATACAACGGTGGGTCCATAAATAAAGGTGTTCAGGTAGCCCGGTGTATAACCCATATAAACATAATCCGGGTTTACATCATAGATGTATACATACTTCATGTTATAAACAGGATAGCTTGGCGGGATGATATCAATTTCTTCGGGACGTGTAGTAGCAACTGACCATGGGCCATTTGCATTGTTGGATTCAAACCATACGCCGTTATCAACTGTATAATACCTGCCGCGGTATTTTACCACAGAGCCCGGTGTATTCACTGCATATTGAAGGCTGGTGCCATCAATGTCTTTAAACTGCGGTTCGCCATCATAAGTAACGGATGTGTTGGCTGTTTTGCGATCTACTTTTGCTGTTTGCGGAATCTGCGCATCCATCACTGCTTCGCGTGCTGCATCGGTACCGGCAACACTGGCAAGTACATTATCTTTTGGCGATCCTTCCGGGATCTTAGAAAAATCTGCCGGTAATGCATTGGCAGCCGTGTATTGCCATCCTCCCTTTAATTGTGAGGATGTGTACCAGCGCCCCGACAGCAATACATAATACTGTTGTGAATTTGTATCCATGAACACATCATCATCACTGTTACGCATATACAGTAATTCAGTTCCTTCTACAGAAGTGAAATCGGCTTCACCCTTCGACTGTATAAGTTCAGCAGGTTCTGTACTGACAATAATATCTGCTATCGTGTTATTGGATGGATCCGGGGCATCGGCTGATGTGAAGCCGGGATCGGTATTGGCTGAGTCAACCGCCATCTCAATCTTCATAAGATTACCGGGAACACCGGAGTTATATTTATACGGACCGGTAGCCGCAGGAGCGGAGTACCATTTTTTACCTCCGTAGAGATAATAATTGCCATCATTATTTTTAACGATAGTAAATGGAGAGTTAACTACTACATCAACACCCCAATCAGTATTGCGCTGAAGCTTGGGTGCCCCATCGATCAACACAAGGATGGAAGGGCGGGTAGTGTAAATGATTTTTGGCGGTGTATTATTCAGATTCTTCGATAGTTTCTTTTCTTCTGTTCTTAATTCAAGTGAAGCAAGAACCTGGTCGAGTGGAAGGCTGAACCCGGAATTTGGTATCTGCGATTCCAGCGTTGTTTTGAGGTAGTTGATCTTGTTGTCGTCTGTGTCTGACGACAGTTTCAGGTTAGGGATCTTTGCAGAAATGATATTGATGCGGCGGGCATCCTTATCGGTTTCTACATTGGCAACCGACCAGAAGGTTCCAAAAACAGGTTCGGTTTGCCCGGTAGCCTGTACAGAAATGGCAGAACGGAACCTGAATACATTGCCAACGAATGATTCGGGTTGCGGCTGGTAGATTTTGATGGTGGCGCCGTCAGCGGCAGTAATGGTTTTTGGCCATTCATCCTGGGCAGATAGCATGCTCATAGAGAAAAAAGCAGCCATCATCAGGGAAAGTGTCAGATAAAAGTTTTTCATAACCTGTGTTTAGCGGTACAGAATAATCAATCTCTTCGGAAGAGATATGTATTAGACGAATGAAAAAGCAAAAGGGTTAATTAATGAGGTAAGAAATGCAAATATCAAGCCATTATTAACAGGACGTTTGTTAATTGAAGGGAGATGTCGGTGAAATGAGAGGGGAAACGGGTGAAGGAGAAGGTGTTAGGGGATATTTAACAAATTTGCAATTAGGAGTTAGGAATTAAAAATTGCTAACTCCTAATTTCTAATTGCTTCTACCAAAGCGGTTTAGCCTGATAGAAATCGAGCACCTTGGAACGGAGGAGGTAATCATATTTAGCGGCCACAAAATTTGCGTTGGCCCTGTCCATATTGTTTTTAGCAAGCAGGTATTCCACAGATGATTTAACACCTGCATTAAATCTTACCTCAGCCGCTTTGAACGAATTGGTAAAATCTTCGAGCTGGCGGGAAAGGGTTTGGTATTTTTCGAAGGCGGCATTCATGTTTACATATGCCTGGTCAATCGCCTGTCTTAAAACCGTTTTTGCAGTCTGTGCTTCAAAAGCCGTACGCTTCTCAACGATCTTAGCCTGCCTGTAATTACTTTTTGCCAGCAAGCCATTAAGAATAGGGATGGAGAGACCAATGCCCAACGAAGAATTCAGGTTATTGGATAACTGGCTGCCATAAGTAATAGCCTGACTTTTATAAGTACTCTGCGGTGAAAACACAGGAACTTTTGTACCACTGATCGTAACAAAATTTGCGGTAGGCAGGTCATTCGTGCTGATCAGGTCGAGACGGTTGGCAACACTTGAATAGTTAGATCCCAGTCCCCCGTTAAAACTAAGCGTTGGCAGGAACCTTCCTTTTGTAGACAATACTCTTTTGGCGGCACTCTTGTTCCTGAGGTCTGCTGCTTTAATGTATGCGAGCTGTTGTGAAGCAAGCTGGTAAATATTATCCGGTGTTCCATCATATAATACCGGTGTGGCCTGTTCGCCAATGCTTTCCAATTGGATATTTGTATTATACGGTATGTTCATGAGTTGGGCGAGGCTAAGCTTCGCATTCTCAAGATTGTTCCTTACCGTCAGCACATTTAATTCATCTCCTGCCAGCAAGGCTTTCAGGTCATACAGATCAGAAGGCATGATGGCTCCATCGGCATTCAGTATCTTTAAACGGTCCACCTGGTTACGGCTCACGTCTACCTGTTTTTTGGCAATGGTCAATTGTTCCTGGTTGCTCAGCACCTGTAAATAAGCAAGGATCACATTGATGGTAATATTTTCTTTTGCCTGCTGCCAATCCATTTCACTGGCTTGAGAATTCAATTCATTCTGTTTGATATTGTTCCGGATAGATGATCCGTTCCAGATCACTACGCTGGTATTAATACCATAGTTGGCAAAGTTGATCTGTTGATCAGAATAGGTATTGGTATAAGGATCGATACTGCGTCCCTGGTTAATTCCGTGGTTGATACTACCTGAAATAAAAGGAAGCTGGTTGCCTTTTGCTTGCTGGTAAACAACTTTATCTGATTCTGCCTGGTATCCTGCCTGGCGTACCTGCAGGTTATTGCTGATGGCTGCTTCAACACATTGTTTAAGCGTGAGTTGTTGCGCTGATTGTGCGAATATACTTTGACCGGAAAATAAAAAAAGGCCGGTGCATAAAATAAGTATTACTGTTCTTTTCATAATCTGTAGTATCAACTTTTATTTTTTTTCTATTCTGCCATCCAACAGGTTAATGATCTTTTTTCCATATGCTGCATTTTTTTCCGAGTGCGTCACCTGTATGATCGTAACCCCATCTTCTTCATTGATCTTTTTGAACAGTTCCATGATCTCTTCTCCCTGTTTTGAATTAAGATTTCCCGTAGGCTCATCAGCCAGTAACAATTTTGGTTTGGCTACAAGCGCCCTTGCAATACCTACCAGTTGTTGCTGACCTCCGGAAAGTTGGGCAGGGAAAAGGTCTTTTTTGCCCACCATCTGAAACCGGTCCAGCATATCAGCTACGATCGATTGTCTTTCAGATGATTTGATATTCTGGTAAAGCAGCGGCGTTTCAATGTTTTCATAAACAGTGAGTTCATCGATCAGGTGGTATGCCTGGAAAACAAAACCGATATTCTGTTTATATAATTCAGATCGTTGTTTTTCTTTAATGCTGAAAACATCTTGTCCCAGGAATTGGTAGCTGCCTTCAGATGGGGCATCCAGCATACCAATCACATTGAGCAAAGTTGATTTTCCTGATCCTGATGGACCCATGATCGACAGGAAATCGCCCTCATTAACGGTCAGGTTGATATCCTTTAGCAGGAATACCCTGTTGTTCCCGTTATTATGCCATTTGAAGATCTTTTGTAATTCTATCATCTTTTAATATTTAACCGTTCACCAATAGCCAAAGGGTGTGCCATTTGTGTAACTTGTTTATTTACAACAGGTTAGTTTAACCTGTATATGCTAAATGTTCATTTGCGTACAGCAAGTGTCCGGTTTCGGACACCTGTTTATTCGGTTCGTAAACTCTTTACCGGGTTCATAACTGCTGTTTTAAAGCATTGTATGATGATCAGCCCGGATGCAATGATCAGTACGATGGCAAATACCCATAAATACGAGAACATACTTTGGTCCACCCTGTAGGCAAAACTTTGCAGCCATTTATCCGTGACGAGGTAAGCAGCCGGCCAGGCTATCAGGTTGGCTATCAATATCAATAAAGCATATTCTTTCAGAAAAAGGAAGATGATATTGCGGGCATCTGCGCCGAGTACTTTTCGTACGGCAATCTCTTTTGTGCGTTTTGTTAATGTAAAAGCTACTACCCCAAATATCCCGAGAAATATGATAACGAGATTAAGGAGGGTGGCAATATCTGCGGCTTTTTGTAATTGTAATTCCGCTTTATACAATACTGAAAATTTTTCGTCCATGAATGTATAATCAAAAGGAGCATTAGGTGCCAGTTGCTTCCATTTAGCAGCAATATTATTCATTGCCTGCGATACCTGGTTACTATTCAGTTTGAGGGAAATGAAGCGATATGTTTTCTGGTTACTCACATGCACAAATCCAATAGCGCCGATCTTATCCTGCATGGATGAGAAATTATAATCCTTTACAACACCGGTAATGGTTATGCCCGGACCGGCTGCCGGTGTCCTGATCTGCTTGCCGATAATCGTTTCCGGTGTTAAGCCCAACTGTTTAACAGTTGACTCATTTAATACCATCCCCGTTTTATCATCATGAAAGAACGACCCTGCTTTTAATTGAAGCGAGAAGGTTTTTGCATAATCTTCATCGGCAGTTGTGATGGCAACATTTACCGACTTTGTAGTTTCCGTAACACTGGGTGGATAAAGAATAATCCGACCGGCAGGCGTTCTGTCCGGTACATCAAAAGCCAGTGTTGCACTTTTTACTTCCGGTAATCGCAGGAATTCCTGTTTGATCTGCTGCATTTTCAGCACGCCGGCTGAATCCCATTGTTTTGGAAAGGCAGATATAACAAGTACTTGTTCTTTATCATAGCCAAGGTCTTTGCCAAAGATGTAGGAAACCTGTTTTGATATATTTAATGTGCAGATGAACACCATAATGGCCAGTGAGAACTGCGTTACGAGTAAGGTTCTTCTTAAGGTAAGACCACCCTTTGAGCTGTCTATCTTTCCTTTCACCGCATTTACCAGGTTGGTTGAACTTAAAACGAAAGCGGGATAGATACCTGCTGAAAATCCAATAAACACGATTAAAGAAATGAATGCAATGATTTCCTGGATATTAAACTGCCAGAACGAAATAAAATTTGTATTCAGTACACTTGAAAAAACGGGAATCAGTGCCTGGTAGAGGAGGAGGGATAAGCAGGATGCAAAAGCAGTGAGCGTCCATGCTTCAATCATGAACTGTGCGATAATCTGTTTGCGTTCACCCCCAAAAACTTTTCGCAGACCTATCTCTTTCAGCCTTTGCGCAGATGTACCGATATTGATGTTCACGAAATTAATGATCACCATGAGCAGGATGAATACTGCCACCAGGGATAATACCAGCATCATTTTTTTTACTGCGCCATTATTATTGTTAATGTAATAATCTTTTACAGGAACGATCTCTGCACTCAATGCCTTTGAAACAAAATCAGCAGAATGTGTTTTGATTAGCTGGTTCAGGATATCTTCTACCGATTTTGTAGAAACGCCGGCATTTAATTCAATGAAGCTTAATTGATTTGTATTGTCCCAGCTCAATGAGGGATCCGGACCGCTAAAATAACGGCTGCCTGTTGTGGGGATGAAAATACCATATCCATTATCGAGCAGGTGTGTAACAGAATTATAGGGGATATCTTTCAATACGGCCGATACAATATAATCCTGCTTAACTCCCGGTAGTGTGGTTTGAATACTGATCGTTTTTCCAATAGCATCTTTCGTATCAAATAATTTCATGGCGATCGTTTCTGTGATCACCGCAGAACTATTATCGTTAAATGCTTTGTGTTTATCACCATAGAGCAACGGGAACCCATAGGTAGATACAAGCGTAGTGTCGCCAATGGCAATATCTTCTTTAAAGTTTTTATCCCCCGCTGATACAACATTGGTAACGGGGTTATACCTATAATAATGTAAGACCTTTTCCGGGTATTTTTCTTTGATCGTTTTTGCTAAAGGGGATATGGACGTAATATCCAGCCCCATATCTTTTTCCTTCCATTTACTTTTTATAAAATACTGGTTATTGGCGTTCTTGAGTTCACTATTGATACTTTGCTGTTTCAGTACATATACACTGATGATCAGTGAGAATGTGATGCCTATTGAAAGACACAGAATGTTTATCAGTGAAAACAATTTGTGTGCAGATAAATGCCGCAATGCAATTTTCAGATAATTTCTAAGCATGGAATTAGGTTTTTATTCTGTTCGTAAACTCTTCACCGGGTTAGCCAGTGCCGACCTGATAGCCTGAAAGCTCACTGTAAAGAGCGCTATTAAAACCGCCAGCAATCCTGCAACCGCAAACATCCACCAGCTGATAGTGATCTTATATGCGAATGCTTGCAACCATTTATCCATCGCCCACCAAGCAATAGGTGTTGCAATCACGATCGCTATCAATACAAGTTTCAAAAAATCTTTTGATAACAGTCCGGCAAGATTGGCCACTCCGGCGCCCAATACTTTCCGGATACCTATTTCTTTTCTTCTCTGTTCTGCGCTGAATGCAGCAAGACCAAACAGGCCCAGGCAGGAAATCAGGATCGCCATCAGTGTAAACGAATTGATGATACGGGCAAGCGTGATCTCGGTCTCGTATTGCTTTTGTACCTGGTCATCGAGAAAGGCAAATTCAAAAGGAGTTTCCGGAAGATGGGTGCGCCATATGGCTTCTAATTTTGCCAGTAATTTTTTATAATTATTACTGTTTGCAGCTACCGTGAGTTCGCTAAGACGTTCATTAGGCTCGTATACAAGCATAAAAGGTTTTACATCTTTATGCAGCGAATTGTAATTAAAATCTTTCATGACGCCTGCTACTTCTACCCATGTAACCGGGTTAGGAGCATATTGGCTATATAACTTTGTACCCACTGCTTTTTCAGGGGTAAGCCCCAGTTTATGCATGAGCATTTCATTGATAAGGACTTTGCCAGAATCAAATTGCCGGAAATCCCTGCCATTGATAATCCTGATGCCATATGTTTTTGCAAAGAATTCATCGGTTGAAATATTTTGTGCATCGATGCCCGTGGTCATATTGCCGCCTTCCGTATATACATTGTGATCCTGTCCGATGAATTGGCTCAGGTAATTGCTTGCCTCCGTAACACCACTTACTTCTGAAAGCTTACGAATGTCATTACCAAAAGCATGCATTTTGCTTTGTGAACTGCCCGTATAAAAGCTAAAAACAATCTTTTGTTCTTTGTCGAAACCAAGATCTTTGTTACGTATATAATTCAACTGGCTGTAAATAATGATAACACCTGCGATCAATACGATGGACAATACAAACTGGAACACGACCAGCGAACGGCGTATACCGGCTGCTGATGAAGTACTCGTAAAATTTCCTTTGATCACTTTAATGGCCTGGAAAGCTGATAAATAAAAGGCAGGGTAACTGCCGGCTACAAGACCCGTTATCACAACCAGTGCTACAAGCATGAGCCATAGCCTGTAATCCTGCAAAAAGGATAAATGGATATCTGCCTGTGTAAGTTGATTGAGAGAAGGTAAAGCAATGATCAGCAAAGGAAGGGCAATCAGCACACCAATAAAGGATAACAAAAATGATTCTCCCAGAAACTGCCTTACGAGATCCATCTTGCCCGCCCCGATAACTTTTCTTACACCCACTTCTTTTGCCCTTTTGGATGCCCTGGCTGTGGAAAGGTTCATGAAATTGATACAGGCGATCACTTGAATCACCGTAGCTATCAGCAATAAGATATAGAGGAATGTTTTACTCACCGGTTTGCCCGATTCTACTTCGTAGCCTGTGGTAGTATGGATGGATGTTACGGGTTGCAGATGCAACTCTTTCTCCATACCCAGTTCTTTCAGTTGCGCCTGTCCGTACTTGTTTAAGAAAGCAGGAAATTTCTTCTCAAGTGCCGCTACATCTGTATGGGGATTGAGTTTCACGTAAGAGCCGGCAAAATTATTGCCTGCCCACCTTGTATTCTGTAATACAAAACTACCGATGCCGCCACTGTTCATAGTGATGAACATATTTGATTCTATATGCGATTTCCCAAGCGACTCATCTACCACCGCCGTTACTTTGAAGTCATGTTTTCCATACCCGTTTTCGATCTGGATCATTTTTCCTATCGGATCAACACTGCCAAAAAGCTTATCGGAAATCGGTTTTAGTAAAACGATTGAATAAGGCTCGGTAAGTGCCTTTGAGGGACTGCCATTGGTAAAATGATACGTAAAAACATCAAAGAAAGTTGAATCCACATACAATGCTTTCTTTTCGTAAAATGATTTTTCACCGTAATGAAGAAGATTTTGCCTTGAACCCAGTTTCTCTATCTGGATCACACGCGTGAATTGCTGTACTTCCGGGAAATCATTCTTCATGGCCGGTGCAATGGGCGGGGAAGAAGTCGCATTGCTGTGTTTCTCACCAGACATTTTAAGCGCAGAATTGATACGATAAATATTAGCGGCATCCTTATGATGCTTATCATATGAATACTGTTCTTCAACATAAAGCAAAATATACAGGCAGCATAATGTACCTACGGCCAGACCGAAAATATTTATAAAGCTATAGGTCTTGTTTTTCCAGAGATTGCGGAAGGTTATTTTGAGATAGTTTGTAAACATATCAAATCAGTTTGTGGTTGATTAGTTATCGGGATTCATTATCAGGTGTTACAAAAAGTATCATTCCGTTCGCAAACTCTTTACCGGGTTCATTAAAGCCGCTTTGACCGATTGAAAACTTATCGTGATCAAAGCAATCAATATTGCGCCGGCACCCGCTACTAAAAATATCCACCAATTGATCTGTATCCGGTATGCATATCCCTGTAACCATTTATTCATGCTCCACCAGGCTGCCGGGAAGGCGATCAGGTTGGCCAGAAGTACGAGTTGTATAAAATCTTTGGAGAGGAGCCGTGTAATGCCTGTAACACTTGCCCCTAGTACTTTGCGGATGCCGATCTCTTTGGTTCTTCTTTCTGCCGTATAGGCAGCGAGACCGAATAAGCCGAGACATGAGATCATGATAGCTAATACTGCAAATACGCGCGACAATTTACCGATCAGCATTTCTGCTTTGAACAGGTCATTGAACTGGTCATCAACAAAGCTGTAAGCGAAAGGGTAGGCAGGGTTATTCTTTTTTAATACAGCTTCAATTTTTGCAAGCGCATCCTGAATCTCTGCACCGGAACGTATCCTTACATACATAAATTTGGCAGCTTTGGGATTAATTCGGAAGATGATAGGATCGCTTAATCCATACATATCCCCATATACATAATCTTTTACTACCCCTACGATCTCGTATTGTGTTTGCTGCATCTGTATCTTTTTGCCTATCACTGTTCCGCCGCCCATTACTGCCGCAAGCGATTCTGTGATGATGATATTTGTACTGTCACTGTCTCCATCAGGGTTGAACTGCCTCCCCGCTGTTAATGAAACCCCAAGCGTTGGTATCAGTTCTGGACTTACCAGCCGGTTGGAGATTAAGATATCTTTGCTTTTGTCTTTGCCACTCCATTCGTATCCTGAACTGTTATTCCCCACCCACATCGTATTAAAACTATTTAGCCCTGCATTTACCACAACGCCGGTATTGATCAATTCCTGTCGGATCACAGAAAAGTTTTTAATAATATCGCCGCGGGAATCTATAGAGATGAGATTATTTTTATCATAACCTAACTCACGATTTTTAACGTGTTGTATCTGCTGATAAATGATCATCGTGCTGATGATCAGTATGATGGAAATGCTGAATTGCAATACCACCAAACCTTTGCGGATAAAAGCAGCGCCATTGTTTTTCTGTAATAATCCTTTGAATACATAGATCGGGTTAAAAGAAGAAAGATATAAGGCAGGATAGCTGCCGGCAACAACCCCGCACAATAAAGCAATGGAACACAGTACTGAAATGTGTAATGGTTGTGTAAGGCCAACTTCGAGTTTTTTTTCTACCAATGTATTAAAGAATGGTAACGAAACCTTAATGATGATGAGCCCCACAATCACAGCAAGAATAGAAAGAAAAACAGCTTCCCCAATGAATTGTATAATGAGCCATTTTTTTTGGGCACCCATTACTTTTCGAACACCTACTTCTCTCGCACGTTTTTCACTTCGTGCTGTGGCGAGGTTCATAAAGTTGATGCAGGCGATCAATAAGATGATCCAGGCGATTATCGTAAACATGCGCACAAATTCTATGCGTCCGCCGTTTTGTTTGCCATTTTCAAAATGATCCCGGAGGCGCCAGTCGTTCATCGCAAACAGGAATGCACGCGCTGTGGCACCCGTTTGTTTTTTCTCTATGAAGTCATAGAGTTGCTTATTTATATTTTCAATATTTGCACCTGGTACCAGCTCTACATATGTATTCACTGAATTATTGCCCCAGATCTTTGTGTATTCGCGTGTTGCTGAATACACCTCGAATGGAATAAACCAATCAAACCGTAGACTTGAATTGGTTGGCAGATCTTTAACAACAGCTTTCACTATAAAGGACTCTTTGTTATCAAGCAGTAGGGCTTTGCCAATAGCCGGTGTTCCTTTTCCAAAAAAATGTTCCGACATTTTCTCAGTTATGACAACTGAATTTGGGTTAGCAAAAACATTTTTAATATTCCCTTGTACAAAATCCATTGTCAGCATGCTGAAGATGGAAGAGTCTGCATAACATCCGTTTTCATAAATAGCTTTATCATTTAATGAAAAAAGCTGCTGCATCCTGTTGAGTCGACAGGCATTGGCAATACCGGGGATCTCTGCCTTAATAGCAGGTGCCAGTGGACCCGGCGTGGAAACGAAAGTGCGGGCAACCCCATCGTACGTCTGGTTTTCGCGGATATTATATAGCACATCTTTCTTTGCGAAAACCTTGTCGTAGTTCACCTCATCTTCTACCCACAAAAAAATCAACCCTGCACACGCAACGCCAATGGCCAACCCAAAAATATTCAGGAAGCTGTAAGAACGGTTCTTCCATAAGGAACGGAAGGCGGTTTTTATAAAGTTTTTAAACATCGTAATTCAGTTTGTTGTTTGGGGTTAGTTGTTTATTCTGTTCTCAAACTCTTTACCGGGTTCGCCAATGCTGCTTTGATCGATCTATATCCCACTGTAATAGCAGCAATCAAAAATGTACAGGCTATCGCCAGAATAAAAATTCCTGCACCCAGCGGTATGCGGTTTTTGAAATCCTGCAGGTATTGGGTCATTGCCCACCAGGCTACAGGCGCTGCAATCACAAAGGCGATAAGAAGTAAGCGGGTAAATTCTTTTCCAAACAGCCACAAGATATTTGTAATACCTGCGCCCAATACTTTGCGTACACCGATCTCTTTTGTTTTGCGTACAGCCATAAAGGATACCAAACCATACAGTCCCAATGAGCCGATTAATACGGCTATGCCGGCAAAGCCCTCTATGAGTTTCAGCATAATGGTATCCATCTCATAAAATTGCGCTATCGTTTCATCCAGGAACGTATAATCAAAAAGGTATTCAGGATAAGTTTCGTTCCATATCTTTTCAAATGATGCCAATGCGGGTTTCAGGTTTTGCATATTGATCCTGATAGCTGCACGGCGGTAATTGTTTACAGAAGGCATGATGCAGATAGGAGCAATGTCATTGTGAAATGAGTAATTATAAAAATCCTTTACAACACCCACAATCGGTCCCGAGAGAGTTCCGCCATTAATAGCTAATCTTTTGCCAATCACCTCGCTGGGTGATTTCAGACCGAGTTTTTTTACGAAGGTTTCATTAACAACAAATTCTCTTGTGGTATCCGAAGCAAAGAAATTTCTTCCCGCTATCAGTTTAATACCGAATGTTTTCAGGTAATTATCATCTGCAAATTTTTCATTAATGCCCCAGTGTTCTTCCTCTGCACGGGTATCATACTGCACTCCGGTATTGTTATTGGAGCCGGAAGCCGGAGCCGCATAACAAATCGAAACATCTTCAACGCCGCCTACACCGGCAAGGCGGGTACGCAAAGTGCTGATTTTTACTTTATCGGAAATCGGTATGGGTAATAAAACAACAGCATCTTTCTTGAATCCGAGGTCCGTGTTCTTGGAATAGTGCATCTGGCTGGCAATTACAATAGTGCCTATGATCAGCATCTGCGAGATGGCAAACTGTGTTACTACCAATATTCTTCTGAGTGAGAATCCGCCAATATCCTTTTGTGATAATTTGCTTTTTAATGCCAGCACCGGCTGAAACCTGGCCAACACCAGTCCCGGGTAAGAACCGGATAAAAAGGTTACCAATAAAAAGATAACTACGATAAAAACAAGTAAAGGAGCATTGGTGAATAGGTGGAGTGTAATGGATGATTTAAATAAAGAATTAATATAAGGTAGACCGAAAGCCGCCAATACAAAGGCAAAAATAATAGCAATGAAAGTGATCAATGCCGTTTCAGCAATGAACTGCCAGAAAAGCTGTGAAGGTAAACTGCCCAATACTTTACGGATCCCGATTTCTTTTGAACGGTTGAGTGCCTGGGCGGTAGCCAGGTTAATGAAATTCACACAGGCTGTAATGATCAGGAACAGACCGATAAAAAAGAATGCCCATAGATACTTTTTATCGGCATCTCCATCAAAATCGGTATTGAAGTGAATATCAGCCAGCGGTTGCAGTTTGAACTTCCACACATTTAAATCTCTGCCTGTGTAATTCTTTTTTATAATTTGTTGTAAGCCGGTCATTGCCTGCTCCGGTGTAACGGTTGCTTTCAGTAACACGTAACATTGACTTCCACTATTCACGCCGCCCCAGCTGCTGTCGTTTGCCAGCCACTTGCTCTGGTCGATCAGATTACTGTACGATAAATAGATTTCCTGTTTCCTGTCTGTATTGGGCGGTAGATCTTTTAAGATGCCTGTGATCTGGTAATCTGTTTTGTTATTTACTTTAATGACTTTCCCCATCGGGTCTGCTGAACCAAAATATTTTTTTGCCAGCTTCTCTGTAATGATGGCTGAGTTCGGATTTTTTAAAGCGGTTGCTTTATCGCCTTTCAGCAAAGGAAAATCGAATATGTCAAAGAATTCAGCTTCCGTAAAAGCAACCCCTTCTTCTTCTTTAAATTTTTTGTTTTCAGTGGAGCCATTAATAGCTACCAATACATTATTAAAATCAATGATCCGGGCTGTTTTATCCGCATACGTATATCCTATGCGGAAAGCTTTGCCTACCGGACTTGGAACTGCTCTTGAATGACCCACTTCCTCATCATGCCATTCAGTAACGATTCGGTATATGCGGTCTTTGTTTTTATGGAACGTATCAAAGCTGAGGTGATAACTCACCAGCGCAAAGATCACAATACTACAAGCGATACCGAGCGAGAGTCCGAATACATTGATGAATGCATACGATTTATTCCTGCGGATGTTCCGCCATGCGATCTTGATGTAATTTCTGATCATAATATTTTTTTATTGAAGAGTTGATTTTGGTTGTAAGTTGGAAATCTCTTCAATGCTTATTCTGTTCGTAAACTTTTTACCGGGTTTGCCAATGCTGCTTTGATAGCTTTATAGCCAACGGTGATCCAGGCAAGTACCAGTGATGTTATAATCGCTATTATAAAAACACTTACGCTGATATCTTCTCTATATACAAATGCCTGTAACCAGTTCTTCATCATAAAATATCCTACAGGCGCTGAAATCAGGAAAGCTATTCCTATCAGGATGGTGAACTCTTTTGAAAAAAGGTAAACAATGTTGGAAATAGAAGCACCCAATACTTTCCTTATGCCTACTTCCTTTGTTTTCTGTACTGCCATAAAAGATACCAGCCCATAAAGCCCCAGGCAGCTGATAAAAATGGCCAGCCCGGCGTATATCTTATATAATGTGCTCATTCGCTGTTCCTGTTCATAAAATGTGTTGATTGATTCATCAAAAAAACTGCTGTTATATGCATATGCTGGAAAGTAACTATCCCACACTGCCTGAATGGCCGCATTGCTTTTGCCAAGGTTTGTACCCGTGAGTTTGATCGCAGTGAGGCCATAGTACTTTTTCTGTTTGTAAATGATCGTTGGAGGAACGGCTTCTTTCAGTGAGTTGTTTTTAAAGTCCTTTACTACGCCCACGATCGTTTTCCATGACCCGCTACCTACGCGTATGGTTTTGCCGATTATTTTATGATCGTCTTTTATACCCAGTCTCCGTACCATCGTTTCATTCACAACCACCTGGCGCAAAGTGTCGTTTGAATAAAAATCGCCTGCAGTTAAATGCATACCGTATGTTTTCAGGAAATCGGCATCTCCGAACTTAAGCGTGGCATTAAAATCTTTATCGGTAGCAACATTGTCAAACGAGAAGTTAGCGGTCCATGAGTTGCCGCTTGATGGGGCATCATTTGAAAACGATACCGAGCGAACTTCGGGAAGTTTTAACAGCGCTGCTTTAAATGCGTCTTGTTTTGCAAGAGAGGCACTATCATTATTTCCGCGCAGCATCAAAACAGCATCCTTGTTAAAACCAAGATCTGCTTTTTCAATAAACTGCATCTGGTGTAATACAATGATCGTTGCTATGATAAGCACCTGCGAAAATGAGAATTGAAGAACCACCAGCAATCTTCTTAGCGATACTCCCCCAAGTTGTGTGGTATTTATTTTATTCTTCATCGCCTCCACGGGTTTGAACCTGCCTAATACAACGGCAGGGTAGGCCCCTGAAAGAAGCGTAACCGTAATAATTGTCGATACAATGAAAAGAATGGTTCCCGTGCCGGAAAGGCTTAAAGTGTTCTCTACCTGTACGATATATTTTAAGTAGGGCAGGCTGTAAGAAGCCAGCACCAGGGCGATTACTGTTGATAATAATACTATAAGCAGGGTTTCGGTCATCACCTGCGCCGTTAGCTGGCTGCCGCTGCTTCCCAATACCTTACGGATACCAACTTCTTTGTTTCTCTTCACAGCCATGGCAGTGGAAAGATTAATAAAGTTGATACAAGCCATCAGCAGTATCAAAATACCTATTGAGCCTAAAGTATAAAGTGTTTGGCGGCTGCTTACATGTGTGCCGTTGTTTGTAAAACGGGTATCAAAATGCACATTCCTCAGGGGCTGCAGAAAGTGAACCTTTTTATTATTTTTGTTTGTATTGTCTTTATAATATTTTGCTACAAAGGAATTAAGGCTTTTATCAATCGTTGCGGGGTTCACTGCCGGGGGTAATAAAGCATATACCTGGTGATTACTCATGGAAGAGTGCCAGTCATCAGCTATTCCGTCAAAACCCAATCCCTTCTCATTCGCTGAAAAACTTCTGAATGAGATAATCACTTTAAAAGGAAAATCACTGTTAGCAGGTACATCATCAATAATCCCATTTACACGGGCGGTAACTGTATTATCAACAGAAATGTATTTTCCGACTGCAGTTTCCCAGCTTCCAAAATATTTTGTAGCAATTTCTTTGCTTAGAACGATCGTGTTTTCATCTGCCAGTACTTCTTTGCTGCCGGATAACCAGTTTACATCAAATATGCTGAAGAGAGAGGGCTCTGCGTAAAAAACACCAGTCAGTTCAATGAATTTTTTGTTAGACGCCTTTGACTGATCGGTCATTACAGTCATCTGACTGCCATTAGAAGCAAATAACTCTCCGAATGTTATTTGCGGGTACTCGGTTTTAAATGCTTTTGTAGCAGGCATGGGTACGCCTGTATTAAATTCATCACCATCGGCAGTAATATCGTTCTTAACTATCTGGTAAATATTAGCGGCATTCTTATGGTATCCATCATAACTATATTCATGTTTCAGTACCAGGAAAATAACAAGGCAGGCAGCCATGGCAACTGCGAGCCCCATGATATTAATGATCGCGAAACTTTTGTTGCGCGTCAGGTTCCTGAAAGCGGTTTTAAAATAAGTTTTAAGCATACCCGATAGTTTATAGTTTGTTGTTTAGGCTTGATAGTTATTTTATTCGGTGCGCAGACTTTTTACCGGGTTAGCTGTAGCGACTTTGATGGCCTGAAAACTGATCGTTAATAACGCAATTACAATCGAAACCACGCCTGCCATCATAAATACCCACCAGGCTATCTCTATCCTGTAAACAAACCCAAGCAGCCAATGATTCATTAGCCACCAGGCAATAGGAGAGGCGATTACAATGGATACGATCACCAGTTTTAAAAAGTCCCTGGTCAGTAATTCTGTAATGCCCGACACGCTTGCTCCCAATACTTTGCGTATGCCAATCTCTTTGGTGCGTTGTTCTGCTGTAAAGGCGGCTAATCCAAATAAACCCAGGCAGGCTATAAAAATGGCTAACAAAGAAAATAGGATCGCTGTGTTAGCGGTATGTTGCTCCGAAGCATATAAGTTCTGAATATGTGTATCCAGAAACTGGTAGTCAAAAGCTGTGTTGGGCAGGTCTGTTTTGAATACATCCTGTATCTGTGCAATCAGCTGGCTGAGGTTGGGTGTGTTATAACGAACCAGCAACGTGCTTAACGATTCGGGGGCGCCGTTCATGGCATAATAAATATATCCGCCGATCTCATCTTTGAGTGATTTATAATTAAAGTTCTTGACAACCCCCACGATAACAGATCGGTTGCTCATTTCAGGAACTACATACTTGCCAATGGCTTCCTGCGGTGTTTTATATCCTAAATAGCTGGCAACCGTTTCGTTGATCAGCATATAACAGGTGCTGTCGGTTTTGGCGATTGATTTCGGTAACCCCGTTCCTGCCAGCAGTTTCAATTGCATCGTCTCCGTAATGGATCCATCGGTATGACAGGTCTTCACAGGGAAGCCCTCTTTGTCAGTTGATAATTTCCTAACTGATCTTCCGCTTTCAATATCTCCCGGGATGGATTGCGCAGCAGAAACACTTTCTACACTGACCAGTTGTTTTAAATGATTGATGGATAGGTCAATCTGACTTTTATTTCGTACAGATTTTATAGAAAGGGCAACGATCCCTTTTGGATTGTATCCCAGGTCCTTCTCCCGCACATATTTCATCTGCTGAACAATCACAATGACAGCGATGATGAGGATGACCGATGAGGCAAATTGGAAAACCACCAATCCTTTCCGTAATGTCTCTGCAAAAGAGTTTTTCTGTTTTGACTTATTCATCAATGTCAGAGACGAAATACGTGCGATAGAAAAGGCAGGGTAACTGCCGGCAATAAAGGTTACGAGGACCCATATAATCAACAGGCTCAGTAAAATGGGGCCAGTATATAATGCAGAAGCGCTCAGTTCTATTCCTGAAATATTCCTGAACAAAGGAATGGCCAGGTAGGCGAGAATATATCCAACTGCAATGGAGATAAAAGAAAGTACAGCAGTTTCTATAAAAAAATAAGATAACATTTGGCGCATACTTGCTCCCAGTACCTTATTGATGCCTACTCCTTTCGACCGTTTTTGCGACCGTGCTGTGGATAGATTCATGTAATTGATACAGGCTATCAGTAAAATCAGCAGCGACAAAAAGAGAAGCGCTTTCACATTGCTGATATTACCCAGTCTTGAAGAATAACCTTCTCTTAAGTCTGAAGAATAGAGGTGGATGTCTGTTAAGGGCTGGAAAAAGAACTTTGTGTAATACTGGTTGTCTTTGCTTACATATTTATTGATTAGCGCCGTTGCTTCTTTTTGTACCTGCTCAATATTTGCATTGGGTTGAAGCAGGCAATACGTTTCAAAACTGGCATTGCTCCAGGAAACATTTTTACCCATCCATGAATCCATGATATTGGCAATCATGTCGCAGTCAATGGTGCTGTTTTCCGGCAGATCTTTGTATACACCTGAAACATGCAAGGTGTCCCTGTTATTTACGTAGATTATTTTGCCAAACGCAGTGGCGTTTCCAAACAATCTCTTCCGCGCAGTTTCGGAAAGAACGATGGATTTAGGTTGATCGAAAGCAGAGCGTATATTTCCTTCGATAAAACTGATATCAAACATACTGAAAACACTGGAATCGGCCAGGTAGAGGCCTTTCTCTACAAAATTTTTGTCATCCGTTTTGAGTGATACTTTTGCGCCAAAATCGGCTTTGATCAATCTAGTTGCATACTTCACTTGCGGAATATCCTGCATCAGTGCCGGGCCCACGGCATTAGGCAGTTCTGCCCATTTTTTATAATTATATTCGGCAGTTGTTTCCATGTTGACATGGTAGATATTTTTTGAGTTTTTATACATTCTGTCAAAACTCAATTCATTGGAAACATAGGCAAACAGAATGATGCTCACACATAACCCAATGGCAAGACCTGCTATATTCAATGTAGTGAACAGCTTATTGGCAGAGATGTTTCGCCAGGCGGTCTTAATATAATTTTTGAACATAGTGATAAATTTTTCTTTATTGTTTATTCGCTTCGCAAACTTTTTACCGGGTTGGCGGTTGCTGCTTTGATAGCATGATAACTTACGGTGATCAATGCGATGAGGATACTTAATCCTGCTGCCATCGCGAATATCCACCACTGAATAGCAATATGGTATGGGTAGCTTTCCAGCCAGTTATGCATAAGCCACCAGGCCACCGGTGAAGCAAGCAGGAAAGAGATCAATACCAATCCAACAAAATCTTTTGATAATAATGTGGCAATACCTGAAACAGAAGCCCCCAGTACTTTTCGCACGCCTATTTCTTTAATACGGCTCTCAGCCATATATGCCGCCAATCCAAATAAACCGAGACATGAGATAAATATGGTTAGCCCTGCAAACAAGGCAGCCAGCTTACCTGTACGTTGTTCTGATTTAAATTTAGTTGCATACTCCTCATCAATGAATTTATATTCAAAGGGGTATTGTGGATTATATTTTTTAAAGATGGCTTCAGCTTTTTTAATGTTATCAGCTGTTTGGTTATTGCCATTTAACTTAAAGTGCATCACATTGAACCATCCCTTTGAGCCCTGTATAACCATGGGATTTATTGGATAAAAAGGTGATTCCATAATAAAATCTTTGATAACGCCTACTATATGCCACTCTCTATCGTTGTTCTTTACGATCTGTCCAATGGGTTGTTTGAATGACATTGCTTTTAGAGCTGATTCATTGATGATCAGTCCTGTTGAATCGGTTGGGAATTCTTTCAGGTCAAAATCGCGTCCCTGTACCAGTTGAAGACCTGCTGTCTTTACAAGACCTTCATCTGCACATACCACATCGAAGTCTGTTTTATCGTCAGGTTGTTTGCCCGACCATTGAATGCCCCAGGTGTCGCTCCAGCTCTGGGTAAGTGGCGCACTGCTTTTTGTTACTGATGACGCGACACCACTATTCAGTAACTCATTTTTAACCAACGGGTAATTCTTTTCGAGGTCGCCAGTAAGAGAATGGTAGACCAGTTTGTCTTTATTATAGCCAAGCTCTCTGTTCCGCGCGTGTTCAATCTGTTCTTTTACGATCGCGGTACAAATGATCAGGATGATGGCAAATGTAAATTGAAGTACCACCAATACTTTTCTTGGGGTGACTACACTATTTGATTTTATGAAAGTTCCCTTTAATACTTTAACCGGTTTGAAGGCAGATAAATAGAAGGCAGGGTAGCTACCCGCTATTACACCGGTAAAAATGACAAATGCAATAAAGATGAGCCAGAAATAGATATTACTGTAATCAACAGATAATATTTTGTCTGTCAGGTTGTTAAAACCCGGTAACGACAATTGCACGATCAGCATGGCGAATACCCCTGCAATAAGCGAGATCAGAATCGATTCTCCCAAAAATTGGCCTATCAGTGATGCTTTATTAGCACCTACTACTTTTCGTATACCCACTTCTTTGGCACGTTTCTCACTCCTTGCGGTACTCAGGTTCATAAAATTGATACAGGCAATCAGGAGAATAAACACCGCAATGATCAGGAACATCCTGATAAATTCAATCAGACCGCCATCTTCTACACCATTTGTAAACTTGGAGTACAATCTCCAGCGGCTGATAGGATAGAGGAACATTTCATTTGTTTTCTCATCCTCTGCGTGTCTTCGTTTTACAAATTTCAACTTTGGCGCAATAGAAGCCAGTGTGGTGTTGGGTTTTAATAAAACGTAGTTCTTGGTTGAATTGTTTCCCCAGTTTATATCATCCTCACCTCTTTTTTTCATATACGCCCATGGAAGCAGGTAAGCAAATTTAAAACGCGTATTATTGGGGAGATCTTTCAGAATGCCTGTTACTGTAAAATTATCTTTGTCATTGATCTTAACCACTTTGCCCATCGGATCTTCATTGCCAAAGAAACTCTTCGCCGTTTTCTCGGTCAGAACGATCGAATTCATATCTTTCAAAACAACATCGGGATTACCTTTCAGTAAAGGGAAGCTGAAAACATTCAGGAAGTTTGAGTCAACAATATTTCCCTGCATCGTCATTTTCTTTTCTCCCACAGCAAACAGGAAACTACTTGTCCAGTTAACACGCGCCACCTGTTCCACTTCCGGAAATTCACGCTCAACTGTACGGGCAAATATTTTAGGGGTAGTGCTCCAGCATTGCAGTTTTCCACTAAATGAATCTTTGTTCCAAGCTTCGTAAATACGGTCCTTCTTTGCATGAAACTGATCGTAGCTCACTTCATTCTGTACCCAAAGAAGAATGAGGATCGCACTCGCCATACCCACAGACAGCCCGAGGATATTGATAAAAGTGAACCCCTTATTCTTGAGCAGGTTTCTGAATGCTATCTTGAGATAGTTCTTGATCATGGTAATCGTATTAAGCAGTTAGTTATTCGTTTCTCAAACTTTCAACGGGGTTTGCCAGTGCAGATCTTATTGCCTGAAAGCTTACCGTCAATATCGCAATGGTAAAGCCCGCAATCCCCGCCAGCACAAATACCCATCCGCTGATTTTTATTGAATAGGCAAAGTCGCGGAGCCAGGTATTCATTGCCCACCAGCCTAGTGGAAAAGCCAGGATGATCGACAGGCTAACCAGTTTTATAAATTCTTTTGATAAAAGGGAAACAATGCTTTGCACCGATGCACCCAATACTTTGCGGATGCCGATCTCTTTGTTGCGCCTTTCAGCTGTATACATCGACAATCCAAACAAACCTAAACATGCCACAACAATGGATAAACCGGTGAATATGCCGAATACTGCTCCCAGCTTTTGTTCAGATTGGTATAAGTTCTCGAAATTTTTATCCAGGAAAGAATATTCAAACGGCAACGCAGGCGCGAGTACTTTCCACTCTGCTGCAAGCTTTGCCAGTATAGCAGGGGTGTTGTTGCCGTCTGTCTTTACAAGCATAAAGGAAGTCATGGCCCTGTAGGACTTAGATGCCTTGTTGAATAACACGAAGGGAACCACTGTGTCACGCAGCGAGGCTACGTGGTAATCTTTTGTTACGCCGATCACCTGGTAACGTTTGTTACCATTGCCCGGATACGTGATGAATTTGCCTATTGCTTCTTTCCAGCCGATCTGTTTAACAGTGGTTTCATTTACAATGACCGAGGCAGAGTCGTTAAATTCTTTGGAGAAATTCCTTCCCTTGATCAATTGCAGTGTCAGGGTTGGTACAAAAGATTCATCCACTATGTATGAACTTAATGCGATGTCTTTGACCAGTGGTTCCTTAACACCATTTACCTCCGGTACATAAAAGTCCTGGAAAGAATTCATGGAAGGAACACTGGTGCTGATACTTGCCTGCTGAACGCCAGGCATGTTGTCTACTTCCTGCCGCATCATGTCAGCAGCACCCTGGTCCATCTTCTCGGCATTCGGGATGATGATCACATTGTTTTTTTGTAAGCCGAGATCCATTTGCTGAGAGTATCGTAATTGCTGAAAAACAATAACCGTGCAGATAATAAGGGCTATTGAAACAGTGAACTGGAACACAACGAGCCCATTGCGGATAAATAAATTCGAAATACTCTTTTTAAATACACCGCCTTTTAAAACGGTAACGGGATTGAATGATGTTAAATAAAAAGCAGGATAGCTGCCTGCGAGTAAACTGGTAATGATCATCAATGCGGTAACAAAGATCCAAATACCGGATGTGAAGATCGTATTAAAAGTGAGTGCTTTTCCGGAAACGGTATTGAAGAGTGGCAATGATAAAGAAGCGAGCAGCAACGCGATCAGCGTTGAAATAAATGTATATAAAAAAGCTTCTGTCAAAAACTGCCTGATCAGTTGATTCCTTGCGGAACCCAATACTTTTCTGATGCCTACTTCTTTTGCGCGTGCAGCGGATTGTGCCGTACTGAGGTTCATGAAGTTCACACAGGCCAGTATCATGATGAACAAGGCAATGGCAGAAAAAATATACACGTATTTGATATCACTTACCGTAGTAAGGAAAGGCGTGCTGATGCCTGCGGAATGAAGGTGAACTGCAGTCAGCGGTTGTAAATGAAAATCCCATTTTCCACCCTTGGCGAGAAACTCATCCAGCGGTTGTCCGATCCTTTTAAAAGCACTGGCAGCCTGCGTTTTCACCATTGCGGGGAATTTTCTTTCCAGCCTGGCAATGTTTTCTTTAGAGCCGGTGAAGTTTTTATTCAGTAAAACATAGGTATTCATCTGTAACCAGATCCAGCTCCAGCTAAAACGTTGCACAGGCGGACAGGCTGCTGTAGGTATCAACAGGTCGAACTGTATCGTTGATTGTTTTGGAACATCTTTTAAAACCCCCGTTACTACAAATGGTTCTTTGTACTCATCCAGCAGAAGATTTTTACCGATGGCTCCCGTATTACCAAAATACTTTTTAGCCGTGGTTTCGGTTAGAACGATAGAATGTGGTTTTTCAAAACAGGTTGCTGCATTTCCTTCGCTGAATCCATAATCAAACACCTGTAAAAAATTGGAATCCACTGCCAGAAAGTTCTTCTCTGTGAAACGTTTCTGTGTTTTAATATCACCATCCGTGCTGATCACTTCGCTTCCCATCACAAAAAAACGGGTATACGCCTCGACCTCAGGAAAGTTTTGCTTTAAGGCTGCACCAACAGGTGGTGGTGTATTGGAAACATAAGCCGATTGCCCGCTCATGGTTGCGTCAAGATCTACCTGGTAAATGCGGTCGGCTTTAGAAAAGAATTTATCGTACTGCTGTTCATCCTGCACAAACAATGCGATCAGTATTACACAGGCAAGCCCGATAGATAAGCCAGTAATATTGATGATACTATTGGTTTTGTTGCGAAAGAGATTCCGCCAGGCTATTTTGATGTAGTTCTTAAACATGTGTAGCAGTTTGTGTATTTAATTGTCGGATTGGCGAATTACGGATTAGCGGATTATTAATATACCAATTCGCTAATCCGTAATTCGCTAATCCGTAAATTATCAGATAAGTATATTCTCTGTAACCGTTTGTCCATCCAGCATTCTGATGATCCTGTGACTGTATCGTGCATCGTGTTCAGAGTGTGTTACCATGATGATAGTAGTTCCCTGTTCATTCAGGTTGGTAAGCAGTTCCATTACTTCGTTACCGTTTGATGAATCGAGGTTACCTGTGGGCTCATCCGCGAGGATCAGTTTGGGGTTATTCACCACGGCACGGGCAACGGCTACACGCTGTTGTTGTCCGCCTGATAACTGTTGTGGGTAATGGTTCCGGCGATGCATGATCTGTACTTTTTCCAGTACTTCTTCCACTTTCGCTTTCCTGTCGGCTGCTTTCACACCTGTATAGATCAATGGTAATTCAACGTTCTCAAATACGGTTAATTCATCAATCAGGTTAAAGCTCTGGAATACAAACCCAATATTATGTTTACGCAGATCGGCACGCTGACGCTCATTGAATTTTGCGATCTCTATATCGTTAAAGATGAAACTACCTGCATCAGGATCATCCAGTAACCCTAAAATATTCAGCAACGTTGACTTGCCGCAACCTGATGGCCCCATCACTGCTACAAATTCTCCTTTTTTAATTTCGATCGACAATTTGTTCAATGCAATGGTTTCTACCTCATCGGTACGGTAGATCTTTTCGAGCGCTGTGATCTTGATCATGTTTGTGTTTTTATGTTAGTTATCGGTATTTGTGTGTGTTTGTTACAATTTGTTTTTTTTGCTATGGCTTTTTCAAAACCAGTTCCTGCATCGTTCCATAATTCTCATAGCTCGATGTGACTACTTTATCTCCTGGCTTCAATCCCTGCAATACTTCATAGTAGTCTGGATTCTGTCTGCCTAAAACGATATCTACTTTATACGCCATGGTTCCGTTCTCATTTACTTTAAAGATCCAGTTACCACCGGTTTGCTGGTAGAAACCTCCTTTGGGTACCAGTATCGCTGTACTCTCATCGCTGAGTGCTAATAATATCTGGAGCGTTTGTCCGCGGCGGATGCCCTGTGGCACTTCTCCAACAAATACCATGTCTACCTGGAAACGACTGTTAACAGAAACCGTGTATACTTTAGAGATCTTCAGTTTATAGGTTTTTCCGGCAAATGTAAATTCACCCATCAGCCCTGTAAAAACGCGCGAGAGGTAATGTTCATCAACATCTACGCGTATTTTAAAGCCACTGAGTACATCAATTTGTCCGAGACGGTCACCTTCGCGTTTAGATTGTCCTATTTCTGCATCCAGTGAGGTAAGCTGCCCGTCAATAGGGGCGCGTACAATCAGGTCGCCAACTTTTTTGCGCATCACTGCTAATGCATTCTGTGATCCTGCAAAGGATTGCTTCGCCTGGTCCATTTCCTGCTTTGTTGAAACAGAATCCTGCCTGAGAATCTGGTTAGTCAGTTGTCTTTTCTGGCGCAGGTAATTATAATTATTCTCCGATGTTTTAAATTCCTGCAGACCGATCGCTTTTTGCTCGTAAAGATGTTTGTTCAGTTTATAGAGTCTTTCCGCTTCTGTTAACTGGCTCTCCACATCGGTCATCTGGTTCAGTTTGTTAACCGTATTCTGTTGTGCAGCATTCCGGGAGATCTGCATCTGTGTAAGCAGGTTATATACAGAGGTCTCCTGGTTTACAAGACTCAGCTGAAGATTGGTATTGGATAATTTCAGGATCGGTTGTCCTTTTTTCATGATCGCGCCGTCTTCCACATATTTTTCTTCCACGCGACCGCCTTCCGTTGCATCGAGATAGATAGAACTAACGGGGAGAACGATACCATTAACAGGGATCTGATCTTTATAAGGACCTTTTTTAACCTCACTGATGGTGATACGCTCAACATCCACATTCAGTTTAGATTTCCCTGAAGTAAAGTAATAGCTGGCCCCGATAAGGGTAATAATGCCAACGATCACTACAATTGTAATGATCCGCTTTGAATTCCATTTGTTTTTTTGAATAACTCTGTCCACAGCTTGGGTTTTTGGGTTGACTATATCAGTTTCAATAAGCTAATGTCAACAGTCTCACGTGCACAACGCTCTTCACGTAAAGATGTTACATGCATCACCACTAAAAGTCCAAGCGTTACCGCAAGAATGATCGAGGCGATCAGGTGAGGAGAGTGTTGGGTTGCTGTTTTCATAACTGTAAATTTTCAGGATGATATAAGAAACGATTGTGCCAAAGTCTAACTATATTGATTTTCAATGTCTTATCTTTCCATTTGTAAAGAAACTGTCCGCATTTGTTACAGGAAGTGTCCGGTTTTGATACACTTGCTGTAAGGCTGTTTTTTGTAAAGTGTTCTTTTTCAAATTATTAAGTTAATGGTATGTTTATGGAGTAGGATTAGGGATTTTCGGATTGGCGGATTTGCGAATTGGCGGATTATTTTTATTGCTTTTAATTCGCAAATCCGTCATCCGCAAATCCGCCAATAAAATAAGTTCCCTGCTAATTGATAAAAAGTTACTATGAGTTTAAAAAAAGCGAGTATCCTGGTAATAGATGATGATTTGGATGTATTAACGGCAGTACGTTTATTGTTGCGGACGGAGGTAAAAGAAGTGGTAACTGAAAAGAATCCCGAACAGCTTCCTTATTTGCTGGGGAAGGGTGATTTTGATCTGGTATTGCTGGATATGAATTTTAATGCATCGATTAATACGGGTAACGAAGGTATTTTTTGGTTACAGCGCATTAAGCAACTGAAGCCCGATGTATCGGTCATCATGATCACGGCTTATGGAGATATTGATTTAGCGGTAAGATCTTTAAAAGAAGGGGCCTCAGATTTTGTTGTAAAGCCATGGCATAATGAAAAGCTGCTGGCCACACTCACGGCTGTTCTTAAAAACAGGGAGCAGCATAAGAATTCCGGCAGCACCAGTAAAGGACCTGTAGTAAGCGGTGGCGCGGGAATGATAGGGGAGAGTGAAGTGATGCTGGATATTTTTCATAAGATCGATAAGATAGCACCAACGGATGCCAATATTTTGATATTGGGTGAAAATGGTACCGGTAAGGATCTGATCGCAACTGCCATACACCAGCAATCGTTGCGCTCTTCGAAGCCTTTTATCAAAGTGGATGTGGGTTCGTTAACCGAAAGTCTTTTTGAAAGCGAATTGTTCGGACATAAAAAAGGTTCCTTTACAGATGCACGTGAGGATAGGGTGGGGCGTTTTGAATCTGCGGAAGGTGGCACGCTTTTTCTTGATGAGATCGGTAATATCTCATTACAGCAACAGGCTAAACTTCTCACAGTGCTGCAAAACAGGCAGGTAACCCGTTTGGGAACCAATCAAGCCATTCCTATCGACATCCGGTTGATCTGTGCCACCAATATTCCTTTGAGCGAACTGGCGAATGAGAACCGTTTTCGAAAAGATCTTATTTACCGGATCAATACAGTGGAGATCACGGTTCCGCCATTGCGTAAAAGGAAAGATGATATCTTATTACTGGCAGATCACTTTGCAAAGATCTATGCCAATAAGTATCTTAAACCCAACGTTTATTTTCATTCGTCAGCGCTTGAAAAGCTGCAGCAGTACCCATTTCCCGGTAATGTGCGCGAACTTCAGTACACGATTGAACGTGCTATGATCATGGCGGATGCCGAGGTCATAGAAGCGAAGGATCTGCTGTTCTCACCTATCGAAAACTCGGTGACTGAGACAACGGAAGATGATGATATGAAGCTGAGTACAATGGAAAAAAATACAATCTTAAAAGTTATCGATAAACATAGTGGGAACATCAGTAAGGCCGCTAAAGAATTGGGTCTCACGAGAACGGCATTGTATAGAAGACTAAGTAAATACGATATCTAAAAATTCAGTGCTTCAGTGCTTCTGTGGCAAAAGTTAATGCCACTGAAGCACTGAAGCACTGAAAAGAGTTTTTATATGGGAGCAAAAAAATTTCAGTGGGATATCCTCATACGGGTCATATTCCTGGTCATCACAATTACAATAGCCGCCTTCCTTTTAGTGCAGCAATATGTGCAGCCATTATACCTATATGAAATAGTGATGATACCGGTGATCTGTTACCAGGTGTATGACTTTTACCGTTTTCATAAATTGGCACAAATTGAAGTTGAGCAATTTGTTGAGTCTATCCAGTATCGTGATTTTTCAAGAAACTTTAATGTATCGGCCGCTTCGGAAGATATTAAGCCATTGCGAAAAGGGTTTAATGAAATCAATACCGCATTCAAGCTTATTTCACGCGAAAAAGAAACACAATACCTCTACCTGCAAAAGATACTTGAGCTGGTTGATACAGGGATACTCTCCTATGAAAGCGAGACGGGTGAAGTGGTGTGGATGAATGAATCACTCAAAAAAATGTTACTGGTTCCTTATCTTAAAACCGTTCATTCATTAGGTAAGCGGGATGAAGAGCTATACCAGAAGGTAGTGGGTTTACAACCCGGAGATAGCCTGGTAGCATCCGTTCACCAGGAAAAAAGCAGTTATAAGATCTTATTGTCGGCCACTGCTTTTCAAACAGAAGGAAAGAAATTTATGTTGATCGCTTTCCAGAATATCAATGAAGCGCTTGATGAAACAGAATCAAAAGCCTGGCAAAGATTATTAAGTGTAATGACACACGAGATCATGAATTCTGTTGCGCCTATCTCTTCACTGGCAGATACCTTGCAGAGCCGTTTAAAAGAATCGGTTCAATACCTGAATAACAGTAATGAAGTAGTGGAAGACCTGGAACTCGGCATCAATACGATCAAAAGAAGGAGTGAGGGTTTGTTGAAGTTTGCAGAAGTATACAGGAACCTGAACAAGATCACTACGCCAACACTCAAGAAAGTGTATGTGCGTGATCTTTTTGAGAATATGTATAACCTGATGCACCCAACGCTGAATCAAAAGGGAATTGAAATGGAGATCCTGTTAAAGGATCCTGATCTTTCGCTGGAAGCTGATGCAAGCCTCGTAGAGCAGGTACTCATCAACCTGATCGTTAATGCGATCGAAGCGGTGAAAGAATCTCCTGAGCCACGGATCGTTCTGAGTGGCAGTCTTGGCGACCATAATAAAGTGGCGATGAAAGTGACCGACAATGGTATGGGGATGAGTGAAGAGGTGATGAACAATATATTCATCCCATTTTTCAGCACTAAAAAGAATGGAAGTGGTATTGGGTTAAGTCTTTGCAAACAGATCATGATGCTGCATAAAGGGAAGATCAATGTGCAATCTGTTCTGGAAAAGGGGACGGCATTTATATTGCAGTTTTAAGAATTGCCACAGAAGCACTGAATTTTTTCTGTGCTTCTGTGCTTCTGTGGCAAAAAAAATTATTTCGCTATTAATTTTTTGGTCTGCGTAGTAAACGCTGTAAAATACCCCAACGCATTATTGGATATATTACTCACCGGATTGGATGGACTCGCCGATGACCTGAAATTACTTCCCCCCGAAACCTGAACAAGCGTATAAAAATAATCGTACGTGCTTTTATCGATACAATTCATTTTTACCGTTACCGTATCGCCCAGTTTTATATAGGTACTATCATTTCTTAATGCGAGACTGATGTATTTTCCATCAGATAAACGGTCATCAAAGACACTGGTTGTTTTTATTTTTCTTCCATTCACCGTCTGGTCGAAAGAATAGTAATTTTTTATAACTGCAGGATCCTGGTAATTGGGCACATTGGTAATATCCAGATTACCCAACCTGTCTGTATGCTGAAAGGTAACTGAATCAAGCGTTACCGGCTGTGGCATGGTTGAAGAAGCTGTATAGGTTTGTCCGCCAGTTGATATATTGAGTTGATAGGTGCGTCCCGGAATGCCCTGGATCGTATGCGTGGTATAGATGCCCGCCGAAGTTTCACTTAATACATCTGTTATGCCAGCATTTTTATCAATGATGGTAACCGTTGCGCCTGTAACAGGAGGGAATGTATTGGATTCACTGAAGTTGACTGTTTTGGTGATCTGCACCTGGTAAGGACCAGGTGTGTTAGTGATAATTCCTTCAATCACTATTTGTGGCGCAGCATTATTCAGATCCACATTGATCACCTTGGTGCACGCATACAATGCGAGGAGTGACAGTGGAAGGATCGCTTTTTTTATAGTGTGTAGTATCATCAGGTTAAAATTTAAAATTGTAAGTAACAGAAGGAACCCAACGGAAAAGCGCTGTCTGCAAAGCCTGCGTTTTTGATGGATCATTCGGGTCATCGCGGAACTCTATGCTATAAGTGTTTTCGCGGCCATAGACATTATATAATGAAAATGTCCAGCTGCCTTCCCAGTTCTTTTTCTTCTTTGTTTGCAACGTAGCTGAAAAATCTAACCGGTGATAAGAAGGCATCCGGTAACCATTTCTTTCTGTGTAGTAAAAAGCTGTCTGCCCGTTTACCTGGTATTTACCACTTGGGAAAGTAACTGCATTGCCGGTATTGTAAACGAAGTTGGAAGAGAGGGTCCATTTCTTACTGGCTTGATAAATCGCTACCACCGCCAGGTTATGGGTCTGGTCCTGTTTGGCGGCATACCAGTTGCCTTTATTGATGCCTTCAATCTGTTTTTCTGTTCTTGATAAAGTATAGCTAACCCAACCCGTTAGTTTGCCATATTTCTTTTTTAAGAATAACTCCAACCCATAAGCCCTGCCTTTGCCATATAATAACTGTGATTCAACATTGGCATTGGCCCTGAGTTGCGCACCATTCTTATAATCGATCTGGTTCTGCATGGTTTTATAATAGACCTCGCTGGAGAACTCATATTTATTATCATCAAAATTCTGAAAGTATCCCGCAGAAACCTGGTCGGCAATTTCCGGTTTCACATTCGGACTACTTGGGATCCATAAATCTGTTGGATTGGTAGAGGCGGAATTGGACAGCAGGTGAAGATTCTGAATGTTTCTCGTATACGATGCTTTTAAAGAACGGTCGGCCGACAGTTGGTAACTCGCAGAAAAACGTGGCTCAAGAAAAATGTATGATTTAACAACTGTGCTGCCTGTATACGTTTGTGTTGAAATGATATTGCCTGCCGTATCATATTTGCTAAAGCTACCCGGTCCCAGTATACTGAAAGAAGACAAGCGTAATCCATAATTCAACTTGATCTTTTCTGAAGCTGAGTATTCATGAGAAACATAGGCTGCATTTTCATACGCATATTTAACCGGAAGATTTTGCGGTAGAAAACTCGAAGAAGCCGATGCATCAACAATACCCGGTGATATCGCATGATGGATCACATTAAACCCGAAATTGATTTTATTATCATTATTGATAAAATACTGGAAGTCCTGCTTTAATGACAGATCCTCGATCTTGGATTTAATGATGATGTTGTTGGAACCCGAGTTGATCTTGATATTATAATTGTAGTTACTATAGATAAGCGATGTGTTGGAGAAAAGGCGGCTATTGAAAACATGGTTCCATCTGGCGGTTCCGGTGCTGTTACCATAATCGATACCGAAGTTTCCGCCAAAGCCCAGGTTGTCTTTGCCGAAATAACCGGAGAGGTATACCCGGTTGTTGTCATTTATTTTATAATTCGCCTTTGCATTAAAATCATAGAAGTAGAGACTGTTATTATTGATAGATGAGTCGCGCGATAATTTGAGAAACAGATCGGCATAGGTCCTTCTTCCGCTAACAATAAAGGAGCCTTTGTCTTTCGCAATCGGTCCTTCCACATTTAGCCTTGAAGCGATCAGCCCGATGCCTCCATTGGCATGGTATTCCTGGTTATTACCGTCATTCATTTTAATATCCACCACAGAAGAGAGCCTGCCGCCATATTCCGCAGGCATGGCGCCTTTATAAAGTGTAAGATCCTTGATCGCATCCGAATTAAAAGAAGAGAAGAAGCCAAGCAGGTGAGAGGCATTATAAACAGTGGCCTCATCCAGGAGAATCAGGTTCTGGTCGGCAGCGCCGCCGCGAACATAAAAGCCGCTGCTTCCTTCACCGGCAGATTTTACACCGGGTAATAACTGGATGGTTTTTAAAACATCTTTTTCCCCAAAAAGAACAGGTACGTTTTTTATCTCGTTCACAGATAATTTTTGTACCCCCATCAATGCCTTGGTCACATTCTCGTTCCTTTTTTTAGAGGTTACTACTATGGACATCATTTCTGCAGCGGGTAATAATTGAACCTGTACCGCTACATTTTTGTCAAGTATAACTTTTATGGAATCCTGCTTAAACCCTGCAAAACTGATGATCAGGGTATAGGTACCTGCCGGGGCAGTAATGGAATAAAATCCATAGGCGTTACTGACAGTGCCGTTTTTAGGTAATTCGAGGAGATAGGCCGAAGCGCCGATCAGGATCTCGCCTGATCTTTTTTCCTTAATGGTGCCGCTTATGGTGTGTTTTTCCTGTGCAAAAGCGTGAAGTCCGGTAATCGATAGTAACAGGTAAAACAATAATTTTTTCATCAACAGTCTGTTTGGGTGCGCAAATTAGGCCGTTGATCGAAGAATTATGGGTGTTGCGGGAGTTATAACTAAATTTTAAACTAAACCTTATTCTCTATATTCTGCCTGATCGAATCCCAATATTCCTTGCCATACCCCACAAAGATCTCTGAGCCTGCCGGGATGGCTTTCATGGTTGTGATGTACACCCGGGTGCCATCCTCATCATATTTGCTGTTATTTCTGAGGCCGTCTTTATTGCTCAGTCCTTTTGCATCATTCGCATAACGGGCCAGGTGATCAGGCGTATTTTTCGCATCGATCACATGATCGCGGTTAAAATAGTACACATAGCCATTGAAAGAAGGGTCCTCTGTAATCTCTTTCCACTTACGTTTCTTTCCTTTGTATTCCACAATACGCGTGCCTTTGGGGATGTCGACCGTGGTAAATAAACCTTTACCTGCTTTGGGGAGCGTAGAGCGTTTTACCAGCAGTTTCTTTTCGAGTAATGCCATAATTATTTTTTACAATGCCTTTGCTTCAGTATGCAAAACCTGTTCCAGCCGCGAATATAGTGATAGAAGGGTGAATGTCTATAAACACCCCATAGAAATGCATTTTAAGCCCCGGAAGGGTATTTTCTTCCATGCGTTCGCTTTTTTACTGCCCATTGTTCGCTTGATGGTCGGTATTGCGCCTTATCATAGCCTTATCAGCTTCGTTTATAGGCAAAGAGCCTTCCTTCCTGGGCGAAGAACCTTGCCTTCTGAGCGAAGGATGTTCCCTTCTGAGCGAAGAACGTTCGCTTGTGACCGAAGAACCTTCGCTCATGAGCGAAGAACGTTCGCCTGGGAGCGAAGAAAGGAAGAAGGAAGAGCGAGGCTGATAAGGCTGTGATAAGGCGCTGGTACGAACAAGGGGCGAATAATAGAAGGAAAGCAGGTGACACAGGTGGGTTACCTGTTATCTCCTTTACAGTCATTATTATTTAATTGTCTTATTATGGATCTCTAAACCCTTCCCAGCAGGAAGCCAGGATCGATATTGAGTTTCTGATAGGCGGCTTTCAGGAACTGCACATCAGGTACTCTTTTGCCGCTTAAGATCTGAGAAAGTTTGGGTTCAGCTATCCCCATCAGTTTGGCCAGTTCCTTTTGCTTGAGTTTCATCTCGTACATTCGAAGTTCGATCATGCCTTCTACGGTTGCCGGTGCGGGAATAGTATAGATCGTTTTTTCGTAGGCCTGAGCTGCGAGTGAAAGGGAGCGCAATTTCTCTGTTTCTGGCTTGGTTAACGCAGCTTCGCCTTTATTCATCAGCTTCAGAATCTCCTCCATTGCCTTATTATATTCGGTTTCTGTCTTAAATATTTTCATACATTATTTTTTAAATTTGACTGTACCGGCATTTATCTTGTCATACTCTTTATGCGTGCCGACAAAGAGTATATAAACCGTTCTTATATTAAACTGGATCAGGGCGACCAGACGATAATGGTTACCACGGATATTGAATACATACCGGTCATTTCCTGTGGCATCCACCGAGTTGAATATCTCCCGGATCTCATTAAAATTGGCCCAATCCGATCTTTCAGTAATAGTATACCAGGTATTCAGGGAATCAGCTGCATCCGGATAACGGACGGAAAATTCCCGGATCGTTTTATAACTGATTACAACCATACCGCTGCTTTCTAGTTTATTTCAAAAATAGAATAAAATTTCATAAAATGAAATTAATTGTTGACTGCTTTGAGATTCGGGTTCTTGGATCTAAATAGCTAAAATTGCATAAACTAATAAAAACATGGAAAACCAATCCCAAAAGATCACCCCATTCCTCTGGTTCAATGGGCGGGTAGAAGAAGCCGTTAACTTCTATACAACTGTGTTCAAAAACGCAAGGACCATCAGCATGAACCGGGTAGGCGACAAGATCCTGACCGCTACATTCCAGCTGGAAGGTCAGGAATTCATGATCCTTGATGGCGGTTCTATGTTTCAATTTAATCCGTCCGTATCATTCTTTGTAAAATGCGCAACACAGGAAGAGGTAGATTATTACTGGAATCACCTTATGGCAGATGGCGGCAAGGAGCAGCCCTGTGGCTGGCTGGTAGATAAATTTGGTTTATCATGGCAGATCATCCCCGATGTGCTGGGCAAGGTGTTAGGCGGATCGGATCGCGAAGGTGCACAACGTGCCATGCAGGCAATGATGAAAATGCATAAGCTGGATGTGAAGGTCTTGCAGGATGCGTATGATAAACCCTAATCAACAATTTCATCCCTCAAACCTGTCATCAAAGGGTATAACTTCTTTACTAATTCCCTCGCTCTTTCTTCGGGGTAGTTTTCAAAAATATCATATGCTTTTGGACTTTCATTGGTTGGTGAATGATAGGTCAGGGTGATGTGTTTCTCTTCACCGAATCTCGTTAATAAACTGTACTCATCCTGGTTGGTGTAAGTCTTTATCCAGGCATCTACCATCGGAAGATCAAACTCAATTGTTCTTGACACAAGCATATAATCATCCTCAAAGAAAACGGTATCCTCTTTTTCAATAATGCCAATATGTTCATCACACAAAACGATGATACGGCTTGTTTCTGCACAGGTAGCCACATACGGATATTGTGGGTATTCGCCGGTATTGATGAGGATATGCAGTTGAAAACGCATGTCAGATTCCCGATTAAAATTCAGTAACTTGACTAAAATAAACTATTCTAAACTTAATAAAAAGTAAATCATGGGATTCGATCAGTATCACGAGCCGCCGGAAGAATTATCACCCTCAGTCAGAACCTTTGCCAGGATGATCAAGTCATTAACAGAAGAAGCCGAGGCGATCGGGTGGTATGAGCAAAGGATATCGCTCGAGAAAGACAAGATGGCAAAGAAGATAATGGAGCACACCCAGCAGGAAGAGTTCATCCACTTTGCGATGGATCTTGAATTTCTTCTGCGCAAGAAACCCAAATGGAACACCATTATGAAAAATGTGCTCTTTAAAAAAGGAGACATTGTTGAGAATGGCGAGAAGGGGGAGAAAGCGGTTGAGTCTTAAAGTATCAGTACAATCGTTCCTGCAATAATGAGTAAAGCGCCGATGATCATTTTTACCGTAAGTACTTCTTTCAGAAATACAGCGGCTAAAATGATTGTCAGCGCCACACTTAATTTATCAACCGGTGCTACCTGCGCAACCTTTCCAAGCTGCAATGCTTTGAAGTAAAACACCCAGGAAAGACCGGTAGCGAGTCCCGAAATTACGAGGAACAAAAGATTGTGTTTTGACAGTGTAGCCAATCCTTTCTGTTCACTTCTCGCAAACACAATACCCCAGGCAACCAACAGGATCACACAGGTTCTGATAGCCGTAGCAAGATTGGTATTTACATTGGCGATCCCGATTTTCGCAAAGATGGCCGTTAATGCCGCAAAGAACGCGGAAAGTAATGCGTAGATCCACCACATAATTTTCTTTTTCTCAAGTTAAATATTTTTTGGGAGTAAACCCCCATAGTGCAGGATGGCTATATCCTATAAGATGCTTATTTTGAGCCTACTAAACGATTATTGCTTATGAAGAAGTTTCTATGCCTGGCAGCCGCCATGCAGATACTGCTATTTACCTCTTTCGCACAAATTACCGTTCAACACCTCCTTACAGAAAATACCAAAGATCCTATCGGGCTCGATGCTGCCGTGCCACGTTTTAGCTGGCAACTAGCAGGTAAGCAAAGAAATATTCTGCAAACAGCCTATGAAATAAAAGTGTTTCCTGTTGGAAAGAATAAAACACCTGTGTGGACATCCGGCAAAGTAATGTCTGCAACCTCTGTATTTGTTCCTTACATGGGAACTGCCTTACTGAGTGGAAAAAAATACCAATGGCAGGTGCAGGTTTGGGATAATGATGGAAAGACGATGAAAAGTGATACCGCTTCTTTTCAAATGGCACTCCTGAATGAAAGCGACTGGAAAGCAAAATGGATCACGCCGGGTTACCAGGAGGATAGTGTTATCCGCGCCAGTCCGATGTTCCGCAAAGAAATCGCGTTGAATAAAAAAGTGTCTTCTGCCACTGCCTACATTACCTCGCACGGATTGTATGAGGCACATATTAATGGGAAGCGTGTAGGGGATGCCTACTTAACACCGGGTTGGACAGCTTACCAGAAACGTATTCAATACCAGGTATATGATGTAACAGACTTGCTAACCAAAGGGAATAATGCAATAGGGGTAACGCTGGGAAGCGGCTGGTACCGCGGTTTTATCGGGTTTGCAGGGCAGCAGAATTTTTATGGAAAAGATATTGCTTTGTTGCTGCAGATAGAAGTTACTTATTCAGATGGTACAACCCAGTGGATATTATCTGATGAAAGCTGGAAGTCAAGCACAGGTGAGATAAGGTCCTCTGAAATATATAATGGAGAAAGTATTGATGACCGTGCAGAAAAGAAAGGATGGCAATTGACCGGCTACAATGATGGAGAGTGGAGCGGCGTAAAAACAGCTTCTTTCCCGATGAATGTATTGGTGGCCACCTACAATGAACCGGTAAGAAAAAAAGAAACTTTTCAACCCGTTCGTATTTTTAAAACACCCAAAGGCGAGCAGGTGATTGATTTTGGACAGAACCTGGTAGGATGGGTGAAAATAAAAGTAAAAGGAAATGCAGGCGACAAAATAGTAGTGTCGCATGCAGAAGTGATGGATAAGTCCGGGAACTTCTATATCACCAATCTCCGTGCGGCAAAAGCACAGGATGTATACACGTTGAAAGGCGGGGAGGAAGAGGTGTTTGAACCCCATTTTACCTGGCACGGCTTCCAGTTCATCAAACTGGAAGGATATCCCGGCGAATTAAAACCGGAGAATTTTACAGCTGTAGCTTTGTATTCTGATATGGCGACAACCGGTACTTTCAGCTCATCTAACCCACTCGTTAATCAATTACAGCATAACATCCAATGGGGACAAAAAGGCAACTTCCTTGATGTGCCTACCGATTGCCCGCAACGCGATGAGCGCCTGGGCTGGACAGGTGATGCACAGGTATTTTCAAGAACGGCTGCGTTCAATATGAACGTAAATAATTTCTTTGCCAAATGGCTGAAAGATGTTACCGCCGACCAGTTACCCAATGGAAGTGTTCCGCATGTAATTCCCAATGTATTGGGTAAAACTGCCAACGGTTCTGCTGGCTGGGCCGATGTGGCCAATATCATTCCATGGAACATGTACCTGGCTTATGGCGATAAAAGAATATTAGAGAACCAGTATGAAACCATGAAAGGATGGGTGGGATATATGCAATCTGTGAGTAAGGATAATTTATGGAACACCGGGTTTCATTTCGGCGACTGGTTATTTTATCGTCCCGATGATGATAATGATGGGAAAGCTGCCGTAACGGATAAATACCTGATCGCACAATGTTTCTATGCGCATTCAACACAACTGGTTATTAATGCAGCCAGGGTGTTAGGTAAAAGTGCAGAAGTAAGTTTTTATGAGAATTTATTAGGGAAGATCAAAGAAGCATTTGTAAAAGAATACCTGACGCCCAACGGCAGATTGGTATCCGGTACACAAACCGCTTATGTGTTGAGCCTGAATTTTGATATGCTGCCCGAAGGGTTGCGGAAACAGGCTGCTGAGCGACTCGCAGAAAACGTTAAGAATTACAATACCCACCTCACCACCGGTTTCCTCGGAACACCTTATCTCTGCCATGTACTTACGCGTTACGGATACACGGACATTGCTTATAAATTATTGTTACAGGAAAAATATCCATCGTGGCTATACCCTGTAAAAATGGGCGCCACCACTATCTGGGAGCGTTGGGATGGCATCAAACCTGATGGAAGTTTCCAGGTGCCATCGATGAATTCGTATAATCACTATTCCTATGGTGCCATTGGCGATTGGATGTATAGGGTGATGGTAGGGTTGGATACCTATGAAGATGGTCCGGGTTATAAACATATCAAAATACAACCACGGGTAGGTGGTGGCTTTACCTATGCATCTGCCAGTCTCGATACCTACTATGGTAAACTCAGCAACAGTTGGAAAACAGACAATGGAAATTTTACAATGGATGTTGAAATTCCTGCTAATACTTCGGCAACTATTTACATTCCGGCAGCTGCTACTGATGCAGTTTCGGAGAACGGAGAAGCATTGTCATCATCAAAAAGTATCCATGTTGAAAGAACAGAAGATGGATATGTTGTTGTTACAGCCGGCTCAGGTATTTATCATTTTACCGTAAAAAAATAAGCATTGATGAAAAGGTCGCTAACAGCATTCTTTGTTTTATTAGGTACTATTCTTTTTGCACAGGATATTAAAGAGATCAATCCATCATTACTAAGTGGGTCATGGTCCGCATCGTGGATCACCTGTCCTGATATCGCGCAGCGCGAGTATGGTGTATATCATTTTCGAAAAACATTTTCGGTGGCAGCGAGACCCGCAAAATTTGTTGTGCATGTAAGTGCGGATAACCGTTACCGGCTTTTTGTAAATGGGAAAGTTGTTTGCAGTGGCCCCGCAAGAGGTGACCTGTATAACTGGTATTTTGAAACCATTGATATTGCTCCCTATCTGCAAACCGGCAATAATACGATTGCAGCATTGGTATGGAACATGGGCGTATATGCACCCGTAGCACAGATCAGTAACCAGACTGCCTTTGTATTACAGGGGAATAGTGAAGCAGAAAAAATGGTCAACACCGGCGACAGTTGGAAAGTGTTTGCCAATACCGCTTACACGCCATGCTCAACCGACAATGCGGCACGCTTACATACTTATATGGTGGTGGGACCCGGCGATAATGTGGATGCTGCCAAATATCCATGGGGATGGGAGCAGGGAAGTTATAGTGATGCAGCATGGCTCACGCCGAAACGTATTGCCAACCCGGTACCGGCGGGATATGGTTCTGATAACCTTTGGACATTGCAACCCAGGAACATCCCGCAAATGGGAGAGAAGCTGCAACGTATTCCTGTTGTCAGAAAAACGGAAGGGATGGCAACATCAGGCGATTTCTTAAAAGGGGGCAAGCCATTGGTGATACCCGCAGAAACAACGGTTACGCTTTTACTTGACCAGACATTCAATACCGTAGCCTATCCTGAATTGATCCTGAGCCAAGGTAAAAATGCTTCGGTAAAAATGACGTATGCAGAAGCGCTTTACCAAAAGGATGGACAAAAAGGAAACCGCAACGAAGTAGAAGGGAAAACGGTTATCGGCAACTATGATATATTCAAACCCGATGGCGGATCAAAAAGAATGTTTCGTCCGTTATGGGTTCGTACTTACCGTTTCCTGCAACTGGAAATTACTACGCATGAACAACCCTTGGTGATTGAAGATCTGTATGGTATCGCAACAGGATATCCCTTCACGGTAAAAGCATCTTTCACTAGTAGCGATCCTTCTTTGCAGCAGATCTGGGATATTGGCTGGCGCACGGCACAATTGTGTGCGGGTGAAACCTATTTCGATTGTCCCTATTACGAGCAGTTGCAGTATGAAGGAGATACGCGTATACAATCGCTGATCTCTTTATATGTAACCGGGGATGACCGGTTAATGCGGAAAGCTATTCTCGATTTTTATCATTCCCGTGTTCCCGAAGGTTTAACACAGGGAAGATACCCGAGCAGCCGTTTGCAGGTGATACCGCCGTTCTCACTGTTCTGGGTGTCTATGTTATACGATTACTGGATGCATGAGAAGGACCAGAAATTTGTCAGCAACTTCCTCATCCCCGTAACAGGTGTATTGGATTGGTTTGAAAAAAATATCGACCCATCAAAAAAAATGCTCGGTTCGATGAAGTGGTGGAGTTTTGTTGACTGGGATCATAAATTCCCGGGAGGCACACCTGATGGAGCCATGGATGGTAATTCGGCGATTATTACGCTGCAGTATGTAAACACATTGCAACAGGCCGCTGAACTGTTTGCGTTTTTTGGAAAAGCCAATGAAGCCGCCCATTATAAACAACTGGCAGCAGACTTAGCGAAGAATACCTATGCGCAATGTTTTGATACCAAAAAAGGCGTGATGGCCAATACGCCATTTAAAAATACATTCAGCCAGCATGCAAGTATCATGGCGGTGTTGACAGGAACGGTTCCTGCGGCAGATATGAAACCTGTTATGCTGAAAGTATTGAATGATACATCGCTTAGCCAGGCAACTTTTTATTACAGGTTTTACCTGAACAGGGCTTTAAAGAAAGCAGGAATGGCAGATATGTATTATTCACAACTTGCGCCATGGAGAGGAATGATCGCGAACGGACTCACTACTTTTGCCGAGAACCCTGATCCAACGCGTTCAGATTGCCATGCATGGAGCTCAAGTCCCAACTATGATTTCTTTGCCACCATCTGTGGTATCGTGCCATCAGCTCCCGGCTTCTCTTCCGTGCGGATAGAACCTGCCTTAGGTGAATTAAAACAGGCAACAGGTACGATGCCGCATCCGGATGGAATGATCACTGTGGCATTGGAACGGAAAGGAAAAGAAGGGATCAGCGCAGATATTACTTTACCGCAGAATCTTACAGGTGACTTTGTGTGGAAGGGGAAAACGATAAAATTAAAAGGTGGGAAACAAACAATAATTCTATAACATTGTCAACCAGCTTTTAAGCACAACACATTATATTTAGGAACGATTGTTTACCAAACCAGCCATCATGAAAAAAGTATGCTCTCTATTAATACTCATGGGTATAACTGCCTATACCTCTTTCGGGCAGGCAACCACTAAAAAAGAAAAGCTCACCCAGATCAATCAACAGCTGACCAGCGGTGCTCAGCAATACACGGTATTTAAAAAGCAATTGGCGCCGGATCGTTTCCCCAAAACATATGATGCTGTTAAGGATTCATTGGTGGTAAGTAACTCAGGCTGGTGGTGCAGTGGGTTTTATCCGGGTACTTTATTATACCTGTATGAGCAAACCAAAAGAACAGAACTGTTAACAGAAGCCAACCGCATCATGCAGGTATTGGCAAAAGAGCAGTACAATACAGGAACACATGACCTGGGATTTATGATGTTCTGTAGCTTCGGTAATGCGAACCGGCTCAATCCTTCTGAAGCGTACAAACAGATCCTGATCAACAGTGCCAAATCGCTCTCTACCCGTTTTAACCCGACTGTAGGATGTATCCGCTCATGGAACTCCAAAGAACCCAAGGACTTCCTGGTGATCATTGATAATATGATGAACCTGGAACTGCTTTTCTGGGCGACCAAAATAACGGGCGATAGCAGCTATTATAAAATTGCCGTTACCCATGCCAATACAACTATCAAGAATCATTTCCGCCCCGATTACAGTTCTTATCATGTGGTGAATTATAATTCAGAAACAGGCGGGATCCAGCAACGGAAAACGGCACAGGGATATGCGGATGAATCTGCATGGGCAAGGGGGCAGTCATGGGGATTGTATGGATATGTTGTAACCTACCGGGAAACAAAGGATAAAAAATACCTTGACCAGGCCAATCATATTGCCGATTATATATTGAATAGTCCCAACCTGCCAAAAGACAAAATTCCTTACTGGGATTTTAACGCGCCTAATATTCCCAATGCTTTGCGCGATGCATCTGCGGGGGCGGTGATGGCTTCTGCTTTGCTGGAGCTGCGCACGTATGTTGATAAAGCAACGGGTAATAAATACCAGGCTGCGGCAGAAGAGATCCTTAAGAATCTTTCTACGCCGGAGTATGTTGCACCTTATGGGACCAATGGCGGTTTTATTCTGAAACACAGTGTAGGCAGCCTTCCCGGTAAATCGGAAGTGGATGTTCCTTTAACATATGCTGACTACTATTATGTTGAAGCATTAGCAAGATTAAAAGATTTAATTAAATAGACTCTCATTGCGTTCTTCGCAAAGAAAATAAACATAACATGAGAAAGATTACAGCTGTTCTTATATTACTGATACTGGTTTGTTCAACACAGGCCCAACCCGTTAAAGCAAAAAGTACCCCATGGAGCATCGCCAAAGCAAATGCCTGGTACGCAAAACATACCTGGCTCACCGGTGCCGACTACATTCCCGCGAATGCTATCAATCAACTTGAAATGTGGCAGGCAGATACTTTTGATCCTGCAACTATTGATAAAGAATTAGGATGGGCAGAAAGTATCGGCTTTAATACTATGCGTGTTTTCTTACACAGCGTTGCCTGGAAACAGGATCCGGAAGGATTTAAAAAACGCGTTGATAAATTTTTATCGATCGCTGCCAAACACAAGATCGAGCCTATGCTGGTTTTCTTTGATGATTGCTGGAACAAAGAGCCTAAGCCAGGTAAACAACCCGAACCTAGAACCGGCATCCACAATTCAGGCTGGATGCAGGATCCCGGTCAGCCGGCTTCTAACAATACAGCAATTTTTGCCGGACTGGAAAAATATGTAACAGATGTAATGACAAGGTTCGCCCATGATAAACGTATCCTGTTATGGGATCTTTACAATGAACCGGGAAACAGTGGTAAAAAAGATTCAACCCTTCCTTTGCTTACAAGGATCACGGTTACTGCCAGAAACGTAAACCCCGATCAACCGATCAGCATAGGACTATGGGACTGGAACTTTGAGAAACTCAATATTTTCCAGGCAGCCAATTCAGATATTATCACTTACCATAATTATGATGAGCCCGATAAGCATAAACGTGTGATCCAACTGTTGAAGGTGTTTGGTCGCCCGTTGATCTGTACAGAGTATATGGCGCGTATAAGGGGTAGTCGTTTTGAGAATGTACTGCCTCTTCTTAAGAAAGAAAATGTAGGTGCCATCAACTGGGGTTTTGTGAATGGGAAGACCAATACCATTTATGCATGGGATACGCCTTTGCCGGATGGAAGTCAGCCAAAAGAATGGTTCCATGATATCTTTTGGAAAGATGGAAAGCCATATAAACAGGAAGAGGTTGACCTCATCAAAAAGCTCAACGGAGTTAAGTAAAAGTTTAGAGCGAGTTTCTAAGAGTAAGTGAGAAAGGAATTTCAATATGTTCAACGGATCTGTTGAGCACTAACTGCGCGGCCTTTTCTCCCATCATTTGAAAATCAGTAGAGATCGTAGTGATTCCATTTAGTATGATTTTCTTCAAAGGCGTTTCGTTGTAAGAGATCACCCCAACATCTTTGCCCGGCTTTAATTTTGAAGTTAGTATCTTTTCAATGAGAGTTACAAGATCATCCTCCATCAAATTGATATAAGCTTCCCCCGCTTTCACCGTTTCATCAGCGATTGAATGCACTACCTTATAATTAAATGCATACTGCTGACAGAAATCAGTAAATCCTTTAATGATCTCACGTGGATGGTATGTATAGAAAGGAACAATGATCTTTATCGTGTTATATCCTGAAAGCTTTGGTAGCGCCTGTTCCAATGCCCCATAAATATCCTTCTCAAAATTCTCATACACCGCTCCATACTGCCCTTCAATACCGGGCACCAGTTTATCGAGCAGGATCAATTTTTCTTTAGGGATCCCGTTGATCACTTCTGAAGCATTCTCTCCACCTTCCAGGAAATGGGGGATGATCACATAATGCGTATAATCTTTCCGGGCATCCTGTATCAACCGTTTAAAGAAATCAAAATCGTTGTTATAGATGTAAAAATCAATAGAAGCCATTTCGCCCAAAGCACTCACGAAAGCATCGTAGATGAGTTTTTTATGCGGGCTGAGTTTGTTGAATAACAGGAAGATCTTGCGTTGCTGTTGTAAATTGGTGTCCTTTATAAAATATCCTTTTCCGGGAACAGAACCCAGTACACCTATTTTTTTTAAATGTTTGTATCCCTTTTCAGCAGTATCCCTTGAGATCTCAAACTCAAAACTAAGCTCGTTGATAGAAGGCAATAATTCATCTTTTTTAATCTTTCCGTCACCAATGGCTTTGATGATGGAATTGGCCAGCTGCAGATACTTGGGCGTGGCAGAATAATAATCGATTGATAAGTATTGAAATACACTCTTCTTCATGCAGATGTGTTAGACCAAACATAGTTCTTTTATTATTTTATCTGTGGTAATTTGTGAAATCTGTGGCTAAAAAAGCATGATGGTACATGACGGCCTGCAATGTAGATACGTTATCTTCGGAAACGATTGCGTCATCATCTGAAAAACTTCTGCTCATGGGTATTCTTCTCGGTGTCATTTTCCATTTTATTGGCGGTTTCGCCTCCGGCAGTTTTTATATGCCCTATAAAAAAGTAAAAGGATGGAGCTGGGAAAGTTTCTGGATCATCGGGGGGCTTTTTTCATGGCTCATTGTTCCGCCACTCGCAGCCTATCTTACTATTCCTGGCTTTGCAGATATTATCCGTCATACTTCTTCACAGATACTCGGTACCACTTTTGTAATGGGACTGCTATGGGGTGTAGGCGGTTTAATGTATGGACTCGGCGTTCGTTATCTAGGTATGAGCCTTGGGAACTCTGTGATCCTGGGTTTTTGCTCTGCTTTTGGTTCACTCATTCCTGCGATCTATTATAACTATGTTCCAACACCGGGGAAAGAGGACCAAACCATTACTTACATGATTCATAACACCAGCGGACAATTGGTGCTGTTGGGTGTATTGGTGTGCATAATAGGTATCGCCATTTGTGGCCGCGCCGGTATGCTCAAAGAAAAGGAACTCACAGGCGAAAAGAAAAATGAATCTGTTAAAGAGTTCAGCCTGATAAAAGGACTGATCATTGCCACTATTTCAGGTATCCTCAGCGCATTTTTCAATTTTGGTATCGAAGCAGGAAAGCCGATGGCCAATATTGCCAATGCAAACTGGCAGTTGTCACACCCTGATCAGGGTAATTTTCTTTATCAGAACAACGTAATATTTGTGGTGATACTATGGGGTGGTCTTGCCACCAATTTTATCTGGTGCATGCTATTGAACGCACGTAATAAATCATTTGGTGATTATAGCAACAAGCAAACACCCTTGGCTAAAAACTACCTGCTATGCGCACTGGCAGGCACCACCTGGTTTCTTCAGTTCTTTTTTTATGGAATGGGAGAAAGTAAACTGGGTAATGGCGCCAGCTCATGGATATTGCATATGTCGTTCATCATCCTGATCGCCAATATGTGGGGTATTAGTTTGAAAGAATGGAAAGGCGTTAGCAGCAAAACAAAAACAACGATAGCACTGGGTATATTGATCATTATAGCTTCTGTGTTGATTGTTGGATATGGAAATTCATTAAAATCTTAAAGAACAGATGAGTAGTAAACAGTTCAAACACGTAAGTTATTTATGGGACGATGCAAAAGCTGCATCCATGGCAGGCGATGAAGTTGCTTTGCTGATCTATCGTTCCAATCTTCTTGGCGCAGATCTCCGGCTTACGAATTATGGCGGGGGGAACACATCCTGTAAAGCCATGGCCAAAGATCCGCTTACCGGCAATGAAACAGAAGTGATGTGGGTGAAGGGCAGCGGCGGCGACCTGGGTACATTAAAAGCAAGCGGTCTCGCTGCATTATATGTTGACAGGCTAAGGAGTTTGCAGAATGTATACAAAGGCATTGAGCAGGAGGACCAGATGGTAGAACTGTTTAATCACTGTATTTATGATCTGGCATCCAAAGCGCCATCTATTGATACGCCATTACATGGGTTTCTTCCATTCAAACATATCGACCACCTGCACCCGGATGCAGCGATTGCAATTGCAGCCGCAAAAGACGGAAAGAAAATTACGCAGGAGTTGTTTGATGACACTATCGGTTGGGTAGAATGGCAAAGACCGGGTTTTGATCTCGGGTTAAAGCTGAAAGCCTGCCTGGATGCGAATCCCGGCATACGTGGCATTATGCTGGGGTCACACGGATTGTTTACATGGGGAGATACCGCTTACGAAAGTTATATCAACACATTGGAAGTGATAGAACGCTGTGCTGAGTTTATTGAAAGCTCCGTAGCTAACAATAAAACTGTTTTTGGGGGACAGAAGAGAGATTCTCTGCCAGAGGGGCAAAGATTATCCCAGGCAACAGAGCTGGCGCCTGTACTGCGTGGATTCTGTTCTTCGGATAGACATATGATCGGGCATTTTACAGATGATGCGCGGGTATTACAATTCATCAATTCACATGATCTTGACCGTTTGGCACCTATGGGTACATCCTGCCCCGATCATTTTTTACGTACCAAGATCAGTCCCTTGGTACTTGATCTCGCAGCCGATGCTCAATTAACGGATGTGGCTGCGCTCAAAGAAAAACTGGCCCCTCAGTTTGCTGCTTACCGTAAAATGTATGCAGAATATTATAACACCTGTAAGCACGCGAATAGTCCTGCTATCCGTGATGCCAACCCGGTTGTGATCCTTTATCCGGGAGTAGGGATGTTTACCTTTGCTGTTAATAAACAAACCGCCAGAGTGGCTGCCGAGTTTTATACAAATGCCATCAACGTGATGCGCGGAGCCGAAGCGATATCTTCTTATACATCATTACCACGGCAGGAAGCTTTTAATATAGAATACTGGTTGCTTGAAGAAGCCAAGCTGCAGCGTATGCCAAAGCCGAAAGCACTTTCAGGAAAAATTACACTGGTAACCGGCAGCGCTGGTGGTATAGGAAAAGCTATTGCTAAAAAGTTTGCAGATGAAGGTGCCTGCATTGTGGTGAATGATAATGATGCACAAAGACTTGAAACAGCGAAAGAAGTTTTTGCCAAGCAATATGGTGCAGATGTTTTTACATCGGTTCTGCTCGATGTTACAAACCGGAAAGATATCACGGCTGCATTTGAAGCAGCAGCCATCAATTTTGGAGGCGTAGATATTGTGGTTAACTGTGCAGGTTTATCTATTTCAAAACCTATCGAAGAGCATACAGAAAAAGACTGGGATCTTTTGTATGATGTATTGGTGAAGGGTCAATTCATGATAACGCAGGAAGGTGTGAACATGATGCGTAAACAGGATATGGGGGGAGATGTATTGAATATCGTAAGTAAGAATGCATTGGTAAGCGGTCCGAACAATGCAGGTTATGGTTCAGCCAAAGCGGCGCAGATGCATTTGAGCAGGCTCAATGCTGCTGAACTCGGGAAAGATCATATCCGGGTAAACATTGTAAACCCCGATGCGGTGATCAGCGACAGTAAAATATGGGAAGGCGCCTGGGCAGAAGGAAGAGCAAAAGCATATAACGTGAAAGTGGAGGAGCTGCCTGCGTTCTATGCAAAAAGAACTTTATTAAACCAGGTGATCAACCCGGGAGATATTGCAGACGCTTGTTTTGCGTTTGTGGGAGGATTGTTAAATAAATCAACAGGAAATGTTTTGAATGTGGATGGAGGGGTGGCCGCCGCCTTCGTAAGATAAACTTTGCGTCCATTGCGGTTCGTTGCGTTCTTTGCGGTGCAGCTGTAAGGACCGAATAAAAAGCTGGAACGCAAAGAACGCAACGAACCGCGAAGAACGCAAAGAAAAACCATGAAGAGAGTCGCATTTAAAATGCAGTTACATAAGGGTGCTGAAGCTGAATACAAAAAGCGTCATGACGAGATATGGCCCGAATTGCAAGAGTTACTTGCATCTACTGGTATCAACGATTATGCTATCTTTTTAGACGAAGCATCAAATGCATTGTTCGGTGTGATGAAAGTAAAAAATGAAACAGATCTTTCTCAACTGCCAGAGCACCCTGTTATGAAACGTTGGTGGAATTATATGAAAGATCTCATGCAAACAAACCCGGATAATTCCCCGGTAAGCATACCTCTAAAAGAAGTTTTTTATTTGTCATAAATGAACAAAAATGCTGATTGAAAAGAAGACGATTGCCGACCACAATGAAACTTTACTAAAGGACCATACACGCGGCTTTTCTTTTGCGGCAGATAGTCTTTCAGGCATCCCCGCTATCCTGCAAAAACTCAAAGCATTCCAGGTGGCCATTCCTTCCTGGGCCCTGGGTACAGGAGGAACGCGTTTCGGAAGATTCAGCGGTGGTGGAGAACCCCGTGTGCTCGAAGAAAAAATTGAAGATGTGGGATTACTGCATGCGTTGAATGATTCCAGTGGTGCCATCTCATTGCATATTCCCTGGGACATACCTTCCGATGCCAAAAAGATCAGGGATCTCGCGGCACAATATGGTCTTAGGTTTGATGCAGTGAATTCCAATACTTTCCAGGATCAGCCCGGTCAGGCGCATAGTTATAAATTCGGTTCTTTGCAACACGTTGATCAAGCCGTTCGCAAACAGGCGATCGAACATAATATTGAAGTGATCAGGCAAGGTGTTGAACTTGGCTCAGAATCATTGACCGTATGGCTTTCTGATGGTTCCTGTTTTCCGGGACAACTCAATTTCAGAAAAGCATTTGAAAACACGCTTTCAGGTCTGCAGGAGATCTATGCGGTCCTTCCTGCCAATTGGAAAGTGTTTGTTGAGTACAAAGCGTATGAGCCTAATTTTTATTCTACTACGGTAGGTGATTGGGGCCAGTCTTATTTATACGCCTCGAAGCTCGGAGAGAAAGCATTTACATTGGTAGATCTTGGACATCATCTTCCCAATGCCAATATTCAGCAGATAGTTGCCTTGCTGTTGAATGAGAAAAAGCTGGGCGGTTTCCATTTTAACGATAGTAAATACGGAGATGACGACCTGACTGTAGGTAGCATCGACCCTTATCAATTGTTTTTGATCTTTTATGAACTGGTAGAAGGGATGGATGCCAGGAACATGAACCACGCCAGCGATCTCGGCTGGATGATAGATGCATCACACAATGTAAAAGATCCATTGGAAGATCTGTTGCAAAGTGTTGAGGCCATCATGATCGCTTACACACAGGCATTGCTGGTTGATACCCAGGCATTACAAAATGCGCAGGAAAATAACGATGTGACCAAAGCCCAGGAAATACTGCAGGAAGCTTATCGTACAGATGTGCGCTCAATTGTGGCAGAGGCACGTTTGCAAAGCGGAGCGGCGTTGTCGCCGATTAAACTATTCAGAGATCAACAAATAAGAAGTCAATTAATAAAAGATCGGGGAGAAAAGACTATTGCAACAGGCTTATAATTTTTCTTGCCACAGAAGCACATTACGATGAATGTAATAGCCATATTCGATATCGGTAAAACGAATAAAAAGTTTTTCCTCTTCAATGAGCAATACAAAATTGTGCATGAACAATCTATCCGCTTTGAAGAAATTCCCGATGAAGATGGTTTTCATAGTGATGACCTGCAGCAGTTAACGAAATGGGTAAAACAAACAGTTACTGAAATTTTTAAGCAAAAGGAATTTACGATAGTAGCTTTTAATTTCTCCGCATATGGTGCAAGCTTTGTGCATCTTGATGAGAAAGGGGATCCGGTTACTCCATTATACAATTATCTAAAACCCTATCCGCCTCAGTTGAGCGAAAATTTTTATCGTACCTATGGCGGACAGGATGCCATTTCTCTCTCTACCGCATCACCCGCACTTGGTAACCTCACTTCCGGGATGCAATTGTATCTTCTTAAGTATGTAAAAAGAAGTTTGTATGATCGTGTTCGTTATTCATTGCATCTTCCTCAATACATAAGCTGGCTGGTTACCGGTAAAGCCTGTTCTGAGTTGACAAGCATTGGATGTCACACAGGACTTTGGGATTTTAAAAAGAATACTTACCATGAATGGGTATTGGCAGAAAAAATAGATGAAAAACTACCTCCGCTATGGCCATCTGACCGGGTAGTGGATATAACAATACAGGATAAAAATGTAGTATCAGGTGTGGGACTTCATGATAGTTCTTCTGCGCTGATTCCTTACCTGGCAAATTTTTCAGAACCGTTTATTTTATTATCTACCGGTACATGGTGCATCAGTCTTAATCCCTTTAACCATGATCCTTTAACCGCTGATGAGTTACAACAGGATTGTTTATGCTACCTGCAATACAATGGCAATCCCGTAAAAGCTTCCCGTTTATTTGCCGGCAACGAACATGAGCAAATGTTAAAGGTACTCGCAGAACATTTTAACTTGCCACTGGCGTATTATGAGCAGGTTGATTTTTTACCTGCTTTGCTGGATCAAATCGATAAAACCGAAACCACCGGAAGGATCGCCAGTACCCATTCATCAGCTTTTGTAAAACGAAAATTGGCAGGTATGTCTTCTTATGAAGTGGCGTATCACCAGTTATTGTTTGATATCATACAGCAACAAAAGCAAGCAACCTCCCTAGTCTTTTCCGGCAACACTCCCGGACGCATTTTTGTTGATGGAGGGTTTGCCAAAAATCCGGTATATATGCATTTGCTGGCTGCTGCTTTTCCAGGCATGGAAGTATATGCAGCATCTGTTTCCCAGGCAACTGCTATTGGTGCGGCGCTTGCCATCCATCATTTCTGGAACAAACAGCCAGTGCCCGGCGATATGGTTCAACTGAAATATTATACAGTAACCAATAAATAATATCTTTTAGTTGTCAAAGGATCTTCACCGATTCTAAAGGAGTATCTGACTGGTATTAATCATCAGTCATCTGTACAAAAGCGCATTTCATCGTAATTATCACTCCTTTAACAGAGTATTGAATTTCTTTCGGGGTATGAAACTAATCCCTATGAAGAAAGCAATCTTTATCGTCTTATTAGTGATTGCGGCAAACACCGGTTTTGCGCAGATCACCATCACGCCTGAATTTGGGTATAATAAATCAACCTTTTTTACAACTGCACCCAGCAGCCAAACCAGCACTTCGCCGTTGAATGGTTACCAGTTTGGTGCATTGGTCACCAAAACATGGAAGGGGCTTTATTTTCTACAGACGGGTTTACAATTTGCACAAAAGGGTTCTTACCAGGGAAGAGGCTCACAAACCCCCTACGGCTCCAATACTGATGTTAAACTGAATTACCTGCAGGCTCCCATTAATGCAGGCTTGCACATAAAAGTATACAAGGAATTTGGTGTAAATGTTTCCGCCGGATTGTATGGTGCTTACGGCTTGAGTGGTACCGATAAAGGAACTTCATTGGATATTTATGGGCCGGGTTCCATTAACCGTAAGGTCAGCTTCAGTCAAACTGTTGCTACAGCAGACAATTCAAAGACGTATATCAAACGCTTTGATGGTGGCTATAATCTTTCAGCGGGATTCTTTTATAAGGATATTGAAGTGAAAACAGTCTATAGCAAAAGCAATGGAAATATTTCACCGGTTGGTACTTCGAATTATAAGAACGAAGTGTGGAATGTGTCGGTTGGGTACTCGTTTAAACTCAAATAGGGGAGTGGTGAGTACTCACTTACAGATTTTGTTTCTTCATTTCACCCACGGCAAAATCACAGGCCCTCGCGGTCAGCGCCATATACATGAGTGATGGATTCTGACAGCCGGAAGATGTCATACAACTGCCATCGGTGATAAAGACATTTTTTGCTTCATGCAGTTGATTATTGGCATTCAGTACAGAGGTTTTTGGATCACGTCCCATGCGCGCTGTTCCCATTTCATGAACAGCTGACCCAGGTGGGTTGCGGTAATCAAAAGTGGTCACATTGCGCATGCCGGTATTATGCATGATCTCAACGGATGTTTCCATCGCATCTTTTCGCATCGCCTCTTCATTTGCGCCGTATTCAAGTGAAATATGAATGATGGGCTGTTCCCAGTTATCAGTCTTATGCGGATCTAATGTGATCCCGTTCTTTTGATACGGAAGGGTTTCGCCATATACACCCAGCAGCATAGTCCACGGCCCCGGCTTTGCCAGTCTTTCTTTTAATGAAACCCCAAAATCATCACCTGCAGCCTGCTCGCGCCATTCATCTCTTTGCCCGATACCCTGGTACCCATATCCCCTTACAAAATCAGTGCGCTCAGTGCCCGGCCCGATATTTCTGAAACGTGGCATATAAATGCCTGCGGGCCGCCTGCCGTAATAGTATTGGTCAAGCAATCCCGGGTGTTCGGCTTTGGCACCTGAGAACATAAAATGATCCATCAGGTTCCTGCCCACCTGTTCGCTTTGATTACCGAGCCCGTTTGGAAAACGTTTAGAAACGGATTTTAAAAGGATAGATGCCGTTGCAATGGTAGACGCATTTAAAAAAATGATGCGTGCATAATACTCGGTTACTTTTTTAGTGTTTGCATCCATTACACGCACACCGGTCACTTTTTCTTTCTTCTCATCATAGATCACTTCGGTAACAATGGAATCTGGCAAAAGAGAAAGATTGCCGGTTGCCGCTGCCGCGGGTAAGGTAACGCCATTGCTGCTGAAATATGCCGTGAACGGGCAACCCCGCATACAAAGGTTCCTTTGCTGGCAGGGTGTGCGTCCTTTCCAGCCACGTGTGAGGTTGGCAATGCGCGCAATGGTAATGATCCTGTCGGAATATTTTTTCTTCAGGCGTTCTTTAAAATCCTGCTCAACACAATTCAGGTCCATAGGAGGGAGGAACTTGCCATCAGGGAGGTGTGGCAATCCTTCTGCCTGGCCGCTTACCCCAATATAGTCCTCGATATAATCATACCATGGCGCAATATCTTTGTAACGTATCGGCCAATCTACACCGTGACCATCTTTGGCATTGGCTTCAAAATCAAGATCGCTTAAACGATAGCATTGTCGCCCCCAGGTGATTGATCGTCCACCTACCTGGTAGCCCCTTATCCATGAAAATGGAGTATCCTGTATGTAGGGATGCTTTGAATCATCTACAAAGAATTGCTTGGCCGCCTCATCATACGATCTGCTTTGCACAGGATCACGGGCACGATCGCTCTCTGTATTATTCAGCCGATGCGTAAAGTGCCAGGGATCCATGAAAGCAGTTGTATAATCTTTTATATGCTCTATGTGTGGACCACGTTCAATCACCAGCGTCTTCAATCCACGCTCACAAAGTTCTTTTGCAGCAATTCCCCCGGTTATACCTGAACCCACAACGATGGCGTCAAAAGATTGCATAATGGATGGTTTGTTTTTTGGGGTAACATTAATGTGTTGCCCATGATCTTTGTTTCGGTTCCATCGGTATACAACCATTGTATCTTCCGGGAACGGCAACATAGGCAAGTGTTTGGGTAGCGCCTGTTTCCGAGGTACAATATCCCATGATGGTATAATCTCTGAGCGTAGTATAGAACGGGCTTCCCAGGTATTTGCGCTCGGCTTTTCCCATCATACCTTGATAAGGTTTGTCCGATCGCTGGAAGTATGCCAATACCTCATGCTGTTCATCCGGGCTAAGCTGCATGTAATTTTTTTGATAACGCCCGCTGCAATAAGCTGTAAGATCCTTCAGTCCGGCGATGAACCTGTTTTGCGTTTCACGCGAGGTGCAGTCTTTCAGCATTACAATAATAAAATCGCCAACCCCCGCCTCACGCGCGCCGGGTGTATCTGTTTTCGGAATGATCGTTTCTGCAAGCGCAGCCAGCAAGGTTTTGTTATTATCCAGATAATCAAGATCAGGATGTTTTTTGATGCCGAACCACTGGTAACCGCCCAATAAAACACCACCTCCTCCGGCTATCAGTAATATTTTTATCGCTTTTCTTCGTCTCATTTCTCTGCTGATATTATTTTATTCATCCGTCACACTCTTTAAAATTACTTATTCCCGGTTGAATAAACCATCCGCGTTTACAAAACGTAGATTGAAATGATTCAGATATCAGGCAAACTGTCAATATTTGCCTGTTTATTTCTATATTTAAGGTAATCCGGTATATCCCGGGGAACAAAGCTGCTTTATTTCTTGTTCATGAGGCCAATATCGATACCCCGCAGGATCAGCGAATACTGGAATACACCTCCATCCATCAAATCATGTAAAACAGTTGCGGATTTATACGGTCGCAACCTGGCTACATCAGCTCCAGAAGTATCTGTTGTCATACCCGCTTATAATGAAGAGGAAAATATTATCCGGACACTTTTATCGCTCACCAGTAATGAGCCCGGCTTTGGTGTTGAGATCATTGTAGTAAATAATAATTCTTCCGATAAAACAGAATCGCTAGTGAGGGCCTGTGGAGTGGTTTGCATCAATGAAACTATCCAGGGTATCACGCAGGCGCGCAATACAGGTCTTGCCAATGCCAAAGGAAAATATATCCTTAATGCAGATGCAGATACTATCTATCCCTCCAACTGGATTGCAGAAATGGTCAAACCTTTGGCAGGCAAAGAAAAAGTGGCACTAACTTATGGGAGCTTCTCTTTTATACCTGTTGGCAGAACACCGCGTTTAGGTTATTTTTTTTATGAGTATGCAACTGATATTGTCCGTGTCATTAATAAGCATTTCCGCGAGGAGGCAGTGAATGTATATGGATTTAACTCGGGCTTCCGCCGCGAGGAAGGATTACAGGTAGAAGGATTCAACCACCCGCCAGGTACCAATGAGGATGGCTGGCTCGGATTGAAACTGAGAAACAAGGGATTTGGGAAATTATATTATGTAACCACCGCCCCCGCATGGACAACCGATCGACGAATACAGATTGACGGCGGAATATGGAAGGGCATCTGGAAACGGGTCAAACGAAATATCAGTTGACAGATGAGCGATGACAGAAGAAAAATCCCTGTCATCGCTCATCTGTCAACTGTCATCTGATTTTGTCTATCTTTAACAAAACATTCATTTCATGAGTTTTGCAAATACAGGTAAACTGAGGATACTGATTGTGGAGGATGATGTGTTTATGCAATCTGTGCTCAAACAATATTTAAGTAATGTCTACGAGATCGAAGCCTGTAATAACGGGCTGGAGGCGCTTTCTTTTTTACAGGAGGATATCGATAACCTGCCCGACCTGATTATCTCAGATCTGAATACACCGGGATTGAATGGCTTGGGACTGATCACACAAATTAAAGCGGGTGACCTTTTTGATCATATACCTATTATGATATTATCCGGCGAAGAAAACTCCGAGATGCGTATTCAGTGCCTGGATGCAGGTGCTGATGATTATGTTGTTAAGCCTTTTAATCCGCGCGAACTGGAATCAAGAATCAAAGTAATCCTCAGACGGATCAGAAAATAAAACAGCCGTAATTTCTTATGACCAACCCTGCGCATATTTCAAATGATCAGCAGCGTATTGCGTTGGTAGATTGTGATGATGCTACCAGGCTCATCCTTGAACAATGCAACTTCCAGGGGCGCCAATTGGTTTCATTCAAAACCAGCCAGGATATTGCGATCCAGTGGAAAAAGCAACGGGCTCTTCATATTGTGGCAATCATCTCTCAAAGCGAAGTGCTGGGGTTTGGCGGCATCTCTTTTCTCCATACACTAAAAAGCAAGAATTTTCCGAATGTGCCTTTTATCCTGCTAACTGATCACACGGTAAGTGCCGACCTTAAAAAGTTGGCTATGCGGGCAGGTGTGATCGATGTATTTGTAAAACCCCTTAAGCCGCTCAATATAGAGAACAGGTTAAATTTTTTGATCGATAACTGGTCCGCTTTGCACGGCAAACAAAAAGACATTGTGATTACCCGTTATAAAACGCCGATTGAAAAACGGTTATTCGACCTGTTTTTTGGAGGGATGGCTCTGTTGCTGTTATCACCCGTATTCCTGATCATTTACTTATGGATAAGATTGGGTTCAAAAGGCCCAGCCTTTTATTATTCGCTCAGAGTAGGAACGGGATACAGGATCTTTAAGTTCTATAAATTCAGGTCTATGTACGTTGATGCCGATCAACGTTTGAAAGACCTGAAACACCTTAACCAGTATAATGCTGCCACAACCGAAGAAGAAGCGGTTCAGAACAGCGATAGCTATTTATGCGATGAATGCAGGAACGCAGGCACCAATTGCCAGTTTCCGGTATATGCAGATGAGCAGCGTTTATGTGAAAAGGATTACAGGGATACGATGAAGAGCCGTGCAGGCTCTGCCTTCTTTAAATTAAAAGATGATCCACGTATCACCCGGATCGGGAAATTTATACGCAACACCAGCATCGATGAACTTCCCCAACTATGGAACGTGATCATTGGTGATATGAGTATCGTAGGCAACCGCCCATTACCGCTTTACGAAGCAGAAAAGCTAACCACCGATAAGTATGCCCTCCGTTTTATGGCCCCCGCCGGCATCACCGGTTTATGGCAGGTAGAAAAACGCGGCAAAGGAGAGATGAGTGAAGATGAAAGACTGATGCTGGATAATGTCTACGCAAAAAATCACAGTTTGTGGAACGACATCAAGCTGATTTTAAGAACCATCCCTGCATTGTTCCAGAAAGAGAGTGTTTAAACTCTCCTCCACTCCCCATCAACATATTGCTTAATAACTTTTGCAGGATTACCCACAGCCACACTGTAAGCAGGAATATCTTTTGTAACAACAGCACCCGCTGCAATCACAGAATGTTTGCCGATAGTTACACCTGCTGTGATCACTGCATTTGCCGCGATCCAGCAATCGTCTTCAATGACAATAGGAGCGGTGATTATTTTCTGACTGTGAATAGGAACCAATGGATCTGAGTAGTCGTGGTTAAGTCCACTGATTACAATATTCTGTGCAAGTATCACATCATTACCAATCGATACAGGCCCGATTATCACATTCCCCATCCCCACCAAGGTATGGTTTCCAATGATCACATCGCCGACCCCATTATTAATGGTACTGAAATCCTCGATCGTTGAATGGGCCCCCAGGCTAAACTTTCTGAAAGGCAGCACATCTATCCGTGTACGCCAGCGGATGGCGGAACCGGTGCCGCGTTGATGAATAAAGGGGTTCACAAACCATTTCACCCACAAACGGGGTCTTGCCTCATTCGCAGGCACGATCATCCAGTGTACGAACTTCTTTAACCCCGCATTCTCTTTAATATAATTTCCGATCGACATGTTTACATGAATAAAGACCCAAGTTACAGCCTAATGATTAACCACTACTGCCTGGCACCTATCTTTTCTTGCACCCATTAACATTTTTGGTTATCTTTAAAATGAACCAAAAGCTATTTTAAGCGTATATATACCCATATCACTAAATTTGGCTTTTGAAACACTGTTCAACCGCTGTAAAATGAAGTTATTGGTCAAGAGAATATTGAAATATTGCATTTTGCTTGTTTTCCTCGTCAATAGCGCACAGCTTACGGCCCAGGAGTCTATGATGCCTGATGTATCTTATACATACCTGAATAAGCTGATCGATACTGCTTATAAGTATTATCCCCGGGTAAAAACATTTGACCACCGGTACAATGTTAATAGCGAACTGCTAAAAAAAGCAAAGCTCTCCTGGTTCGATCCCTTTACGTTTTCCTACGTATACAGCCCTAACAATTCTACAACATTGGTCAACCCCAGTGTACTGAATGGCTACCAGTTCGGTATATTCTTTAATATTTCATCTTTACTTACGAAACCTGCCAGCATAAGACAGGCGAAGGAAGAAATGGTAATTACCCAACTTGAGAAGGAAACCTATTTAACCAATCTTACAGCAGAAGTGAAAGCCCGTTATTTCAGGTATATTTCACAACGCACACAACTCCGGTTAAGACTGGCAGCCGCCAATGATGCGGAGTTACTTGCAAAGCAATCGAAATTCAGGTTTGATAAATCGGAGGAGACCTTTGAAAGTTATAATCGTATTCTGCTGGCATATAATGACAGGCGACTTACCGTTATTCAATCGGAAGCAGAAATGCTGATCGCAAAAAGTTATCTGGAGGAACTGGTTAATAAAAAATTAGAAGAAATATACTAATGGAAATAAACGGGTTTTTAAAAGTACTTAGCCGGCAGAAATTTGTATTAATTGCCGTGCCACTGGTAACGGTGATCATCACTTATTTTTTGGTACGTCAGTTGCCGAATACCTTTGAGTCAAAGTCGCGTATAGCTACCGGGCTCGTGGATGATACCAAGAAGGCACCTGCCAATCTTGATTTTTTGGTGCCACAGGAGTCAACTATTACCCAGCAATTTAATAACCTGATCCAGACAATACAGTTAAAGAGAATGTATGACCAGGTTTCTTATCTCCTGATACTGCATGATATGACAAGCGGAGACTCTGCTTTTCGTAAACCCAGCAAATTGCTTCTCCAGTTAAACAAAGATGCAACCAGGCATGCGATAGAAGTATACACAGATAAATATAAAAAGGCAGAAGCGTTGTTGCTATACGATAAGGATCAGGAAGGACTTTCGCGCGTAATCGCCTCCATGAATTATGATGAGAACTCGCTTCGAAAAACCATGCAGGTGTACAGGGTAAATAACAGTGATTTTATCGACATCCAGTTCGAGTCAGAAAATCCGGGTCTTTCATCCTTTGTTGCCAATACACTTACCAAGGAGTTTATCAATTATTATACAGGCATTTTTAAAGCCAACCAGGTTAGGTCAGTAAATTTCCTGGATAGTCTTCAGCAAAGAAGACAGGGAGATGTTGATGAAAAGATGGCGCAATTAAAGCAGTATAAAATTCAGAATAAGATCCTGAATCTGAATGAGCAGGCACGTATTTTATACGGACAGATTGCAGATTTTGAAACCCGCCGTGAAGTAGCCAGTAAAGATGTTGACTCCTATTCAGGAGCATTAAAAAGTATCGACAAAAAATTTGACCCGAGTGAAAGAAAATACCTGGAAAGTACCACTACAAAGATCAACCAGGAGATTTCAAATGGGTCAGAACAGTTAAGGCTCCTTACATCCGAATACATCAAGAGTAATTATGATGAAAGCATCAAAGCAAGGATCGATGCTTTAAAGAACCAGGTGAGCGCACAGATCAACCAGGCAACTGATAAATACCTGATGAATCCTTTAAATTCGAAGGAGGCATTGGTGAATCAGAAAATGCAGGTAGAATTAAATCTTGATATTGCCAGATTCAGCCAGGCATCATTGCAGTCGGAGCTCGACAGGTTAAACAGGAAGTTTAATGGACTGGTACCGCATGAGGCGACCATACAGGCTTACGAAAAACAGATTGATAATGCCGGTAAAGAATACCTGGATGTTTTGGGTAAGTACAACCAAAGCAGCATGGAATCCAATTTTTCGGTGCAGCTAAAACAGATTGAATACGCAATGCCGGGAAATGCAGCGCCATCAAAAAAAATGTTGCTTGTTATATTAAGCGGTGTCATCAGTTTTGTATTCTGCCTGGCGGTTCTCTTTATTTTATTCTTTCTGGATGATGACCTTCATTTTGGCGCGCAGCTGGCAGATAGTACCGGCATTCCGGTATTGGGTTATCTCCCCGAGCTTGATAAACGTTTGCTGAATCTCAAAAAGATCTGGAGTGAAACCCATGATAAACCTGCGGATGAATCATACAGAAACCTGCTGCGTTCCATCCGTTTTGAAGTGGACAATGAAATGGGGGATGATAAGATCCTTGCTATTACCAGCTTACGGCCCGATGAAGGAAAGACATTTTTTTCCCTTAACCTCGCATATGCCTATTCAATGGCAGGTAAAAAAGTTTTGCTCATTGATGGTAATTTTGATTCGCCATCCATTAGCAGTGCCATCAAGCCAGAAGGATTTATTGAAGATATTCTGAGCGAACGCTTCACACCGCAAAAACCAGATGCGGCATCCAAGATCACTATTATCGGAAACAAAGGAGAAGATGTTTCGCTTTTTGAACTGGGTTCAGAAACCAATATCCGGAGACATCTGCAATCATTTAAAGAGTCTTTTGATATGATATTGATCGAGTCTCCATCGCTTGCCGAAACTGGAAAGTCAAAAGAATGGATCATTGTAGCCGATAAAGTGGTTGCATTGTTTGCAGCTGAACAAAAAGTTACCAGGTCAAAGCAGGCCCAGATCGTTTATCTGAAAAGCCTGAACGAAAGATTCATTGGATGGGTGATGAATAAAGTAAAGCCAAGATGATGGTCTGGACCATTTTCCAGGTATTGATCGGCTATAATCTTGCATTACCGCTGGTTTTGCTATTCCTCTACCTGCTATTTGGCAACAAAACAAAGCCTGTCCTTCAATCGGATCTTCGGGAAGCTGATTATGCCATCATTGTTACTGCCTACGAACAAACACATACGCTTCCACCTGTTGTAGCTTCTATTTTAGAACTGAATTATAGTAATTACCTCGTATATATAGTGGCTGATAAATGTGATGTCTCTGAACTTCACTTCAATGATGACCGCGTGATACTGATGAAACCGGAAATGGTTCTTGCGAGTAATACACGTTCTCACTTTTATGCGATCAGTCACTTTAAGAGAAATCATGAACGCCTCACTATTATCGATAGTGATAATCTTGTTGGTCCTGCTTATCTGAAAGAACTGAATGTTTATTTCAACAGTGGATACGAAGCAGTACAGGGAGAAAGAAAGGCAAAAAATCTTGATACTACCTATGCCTGCCTTGATGCTGCACGTGATCTCTATTATCATTTTTACGATGGCAAAATTCTCTTTGGCATCGGTTCTTCCGCAACATTGGCAGGCTCTGGTATGGCATTTACCGTAAGCTTATACCGCGAATGCCTTGAGCACCTCGATATCAGCGGTGCAGGTTTCGACAAAGTATTACAGAATGAGATCGTTAAACGCGGTCACCGCATTGCATTTGCGCCCGCTGCTGTTGTGTATGATGAAAAGACCGCGAAGTCAACGCAACTGGTCAATCAACGCGCACGCTGGATCAATACATGGTTCCGGTACGTAAAATTTGGTTTACAGCTTTTGCTGAAAGGTATTGCTACCTTTAACTGGAACCGTTTTGTTTTTGGGCTCGTTCTTCTCCGGCCACCGCTGTTCATCTTTCTGATATTATCTGCCGGCTGTATGTTCGTCAATATTGTGTTGGGATTAACGGGAACAGCATTGTGGGCAGGAGGGTTTCTTTTATTTATAGTCGGGTTTGCGATTGCGCTGGGCGTATCAAATCCCGACAAACGTATTACAAAGGCATTATGGTCTATACCGAAATTTATTTTTTTTCAGGTTCTTTCCTTGCTGAAAGTAGCCAAAGCTAACCAGCATTCTGTGGCAACAAAACATTCAGGAAACCCTGCGGATCAATAAATGAACAGGCCATGTTGAAAAATATTGTCCGTGCGATCTTACAGAAGACACTGGGATACAACTATTATCTTTTTGTTTTTTCTGTGTTTACTATAAACCGGATTCAAAAAGGAAATCACCAGCCAGATTTTCTGTATTTTGTAAGTATGATACCCAATAGGGGTACCATACTTGATATCGGTGCAAATATTGGGATCATGACAGCAGTCTTAGCCAAACGACTCGACAGGGCATTCATCTATGCCTTTGAGCCGATACCGGATAACCTGATAGCACTGAAGCGCGTGAGAGATCATTATGCATTGAAGAATATAAAGATCATTGAAACAGCGCTCGGCGAAACAAAAGGTGAAGCAAAGATGGTGGTTCCTGTAGTAGGCAACACGCGTATGCAGGGATTGAGCCATATTGTTGCGGCAGGAACAGACCCGAAAGGAGATGTGTTTGTTGTTCCTGTTCAGCCATTGGATGATGTGGCGGAATTGCAGGGATTACCTGAAATAGTAGCCATCAAGATGGATGTTGAAAATTTTGAATATTATGTATTGCAGGGAGCCAAGGGGATAATTAAAAAACACCGGCCCATCATCTATTGTGAATTATGGAACGATGAACGGCGCGAACTTTGTTTTAATTACTTTACAGAGATAGGTTATAAGATGTTAGTGTATGAAAATGGAAAGCTGGTTGCTTTTGCAGGACAGGAGACACTTAATTTTTTCTTTTTACCATAATAGATTGTGTATGCGGACAGATCCCGTTATAGAGAAAAAAAATATCAGGATAGTAAAAGGACAGGAGCTGAACAATATAGTAATGGGCATCACACGTGTAGTGGCCATTATTGTTGCTTTTGTAAGCGTATTCTTTTTCTTTATTAAAATCCTTTACTTCTGATGGAGGCCGCCGAAATATTCATACCACAGGAGGAACAGAAGAAGCAGTCATTAAGTGGCTGGCTCTACAGGAAGTTCGTAACAGAGAAGTTGCGTAATGTTCCGGGTATGATCTTATTTTTATTCGGGAGCATATTCATTGCTGTGGGTATTGCTAAGTTCGGAATATTATTTGCTGCAGGTCTGATGATCGTAGCGGTAGGTATACCCGGGCTGGTTGCTTTTGTAGCCTATCCTTTATTTGGTATTATTGTTACACTATGTCTTGGTTATTTTCTTTTCGGAATCGGTAGGTTAGGGGTAGACTTCCCATTGGGAACGGTAATGGACGTTCTTGAACTATTACTGATACTTGGGTTTTATATCAAGATAAAGCCAACAAAAGATTGGTCGCGCTTAAAGGGTCCCATCTCCTTTATGATGCTGGTGTGGATCTCCTATAATATCCTGGAGGTGCTCAATCCATCTGCTTCATCGCAACTGGCATGGTTGTACACCATACGGTCGGCAGCGATCATTACACTGACTTATTTTGTTTTTTTATACCAGATTAATTCTATTCGTGCAGTAAGGTTGATCATAAAAGCCTGGCTGATCCTGTCTTTCCTGGCAGCTTTGTATGCTTTTAAACAGCAGTTCATTGGGTTTTCATCAGGAGAATTGTTATGGATGTCTGATCCCGGTGTTGAGAGTCTTTTATTGATCGGTGGTATCTGGCGTTTGTATTCTTTCTTTTCGGACCCGGTTGCCTTTTCATACAATATGGTGGTGAGCTCCATTATTTGTATTGCTTTACTGGGTGGTCCCATTAAAATAAAGAAGAAACTGGTACTCCTTGTATTTTTAGTCTGTTACATTTTTGCGATGGTGCTATCCGGTACGCGGGGAGCATTTGTATTGATACCGGCTGCACTGGGATTCCTCACGATATTGAAATTTAACTGGAAAGTAATGACCTTTATGGTAGGCGCAACGCTGGTATTGGTTGGGCTAATATTTGTGCCAACATCCAATCCTGGACTTTACCGTTTTCAATCGGCATTCAAACCCAATGAGGATCTTTCTTACCAGGTACGTGCAGTAAATCAGAAACGGATACAGCCTTACATATTATCCCATCCGTTTGGTGGTGGGCTTGGGGCAACAGGCGGATGGGGGCAACGTTTTGCACCGGACTCCTACCTGGCATCATTCCCACCGGACAGTGGGTATGTGCGCGTAGCTGTTGAATTGGGTTGGGGAGGGCTTCTCATTTTCTGTATACTGATGTTTACGATCTTATACACGGGTATCCGTAATTATTACCGGATAAGAGATCCCGAATTAAAGACCTATGCGTTGGGCATGGTATTGGTGGTGTTTGCCTTTAATATCGGCAACTTTCCACAGGAGGCATTGGTGCAGTTTCCTAACAGTATCTATTTTTACCTTGTGGTGGCAATGATCAGTGTTCTCTACCGGTTGGATCAACAAAAGAATAAAGCAATACAGTTATGAACCAGCAACCCAGTATCCGTAACAGGAACATAGTGATCGTGGGTCTGCAACCCTGGGATACTACTATTGGCAGCAACTGTAAAGATCTCGCTGTCGAATTTTCGCGATTCAACAGGGTGTTATATGTTAATTATCCGCTCGACAGGATTACACTTTTCAGGAACAGTCAGACGCCGGGTGTGCAGAAAAGAATGAATGTTATCCGGGGTAAAGAAAAAGGGTTGGTACAGTTAAGCGATACCATGTGGAACTTATACCCGGATGAAATTGTTGAATCCATCAATTGGATTCCTGTTGCCGGTATTTTTGACTGGTTCAATAAGATCAATAACGAACGTTTTGCGCGCGCCATTAATAAGGCTATCACTGAACTCGGGTTTACAGATATCATCCTGTTTGATGATAACGATATCATGCGAACCTTTTACCTCAAAGAGTTATTACAACCAAAGACCAGCATCTATTATTACAGGGATTTTATCCTGGGTGTTGATTACTGGAAACGGCACGGTTCAAGACTTGAGCCGAGACTGATTGCAAAAAGTGATCTCTGCTTAACCAATTCATATCATTTTGCTGATGAATGCAGGAAGTATAATCCCAATTCTTTTTATGTAGGGCAGGGCTGCGATCTTCAGCTGTTCAAAGATAGAACCGATCTGTTTATTCCTGATGATGTTGCAAGGGTGCCCAAACCTGTGATCGGTTATGTGGGTGCTTTACAAAGCATACGGTTGAGCATTGATATACTTGCCCATATTGCTCAACAGCGTCCTGACTGGAGCATCGTATTGGTGGGTCCGGAAGATGAACAGTTTAAAGAAAGCGAGCTTCACCAGTATGCAAATATTTTCTTCACCGGTTCGCGGGATCCTCTGTTACTTCCGGCATATATACTTTCATTTGATGTTTGTCTGAACCCACAACTGATCAATGAAATCACTATTGGAAACTATCCACGCAAAATAGACGAGTACCTCGCCATGGGAAAACCCGTAGTGGCAACAACAACAGAATTAATGACGAAGGTGTTTAGTGAGTATACCTACCTGGGTACTACGAAAGAGGATTACGTAAGATTGATAGCCCAGGCACTCGAAGAAGATTCTCCTGAAAAACAGGCGACAAGAAAACAATTCGCCTCAACCCATTCCTGGGAAAATAACGTTGAAGAAATATACAAAGCAATAGCGATATTAGAAAATGGTAAGTCGTAAATCTTTGCGTCCTTGCGCCTTTGCGAGCCTAAAACTTCTTAAACAAATAATCAAAATTAAACTTCAGATACCTATACACCTCCCTCATCAACCAAACAATACCATTGTCACTCTCCCGCCAATAATTACGGGTTCCAATCATCGTACTCGGTTCTTCATTTGAATTTTTCTGGTCAAATAAGGATTTGAAGTTTTCGTAATAGATGCCTTTGCCATTATGTTGTAAAAAAGACAGCATCATCCTGTATTCCGTAATATCTCCCTTAACACCTTCTGCATATCTACCGAACCGATCAAAGAAGTTGCTCCTGCGTAAATGCGGATGATCGCTGTAAGCATAGAATTTTGCGTAACCGGGTTTCCAGAAAGAGAATTTCATTTCTGAAAAACCATGCCTTATTTTTTTTAGATAGGGGTACTTAAAGTACGCATAGAACCTCGCTACATCCATATCTTTTCTTTCTTCCATGATCAGCAATGCAGCAGAAAAGTGTACGCCAAAATTGTTGGCAGGTTCAAAATCTTCCTGCACATATAAAGTGTAGGGCGTGTTCACAGCATCCTGTCCTTTATTGATATTGTTTCCCAACCCCGCATTCTTAGGCGTTGTGATCAAACGAAACCTCATTTCCTGCGATAAAGCCTTTGCAGCATCAACGTGTTCGGCTTTACTGCCATCATCCGACACTACGATATCACCAAACGAACAGTTGATCTTACTGAATGAGCGTAACAACCGTTCCAGCGAACTGCTGCGGTTATAATGTGTTACCAAAAGTGTAACCGTATCAAAATGATAACCCCCCATAGTTTTCAATTAATCTACTAATACTAACATCTTTTTTAATCCTTCCCGAACCACACATCCCAGCTCCATCTTAAAAACTTTATTTTCAGGTAAAAGAAACGTAATAAACGTACAAATGGATTGCTGCTTTGTTTCCAGTCAGAACGCCCCATAGTACTGGGCTCATCAGGCGAATTCTTTTGGAGGAAAAGTGAGGTGAAATCATCATAAAATAATCCTTTCGCCTTATGATGAATGAAGGAAAGGCTCATGCTATATTCTGTAAAGTCGCCCGACTGGCCCTCCTCATACCTGCCAAATTTTTCAAAAAAATTGCTGTGCCGTAAATGCGGGTGATCACTATAAAAATAAAATTTAAGATGGTTCATATACCAGGGTGCCGAATGAAATACCATCTCCGAAAATCCCCTGCCAAAGGGTTGGGTATAGGGATACCTGAAATATGCATAGAACTTGATAATATCCAATTCCGGTCTTTCCTGTATAATGTTACAGGCATCTGAAAAATGTTCAGGAAATGTATTTGTGGGCTCAAAATCTTCCTGTACGTATAATGTATAAAGTGTTTGAACAGCATCCTGTCCTTTATTGATATTGTTGCCCAGCCCTTTGTTTTTTTCGGTAGTAATGAGGCGAAAAGGGTAGGTTCGCTGCAAAGCCAGCAGGCGCTCAATATGTATTGCTTTACTTCCATCATCCGACACAACAATATCTTCGAAAGAACAGTTGAGATCACTGAATGCTTTTAAAAGCCTTTCCAGTGAAAGGCTCCGGTTATAATGGGTAACCAGTAAGCTTACATCTTTAAAAAAATACTGCTTGGTTGGCATCATGGGTAGTACTGGAAGTTTATACAAATTAGCGTAGAATCAGCAAAATCATGCATTTTTTTATGCCTTCACTCACTACTCACTATTCGCCAATCACTTTTTCCAAACTATTCCCCAACTTAGTTGTTCTTTTGTACCATGGATATACTTTCCAAACTCAAAAACAAACATTTTCTTTCCCTGGCCGGGAACGCGATCATGTCTTTGTTCGGGTTAGTTACGGTAGCTGTACTTTACCGCACACTAGAGATATCTGAGCTGGGCGTATGGGTGTTTTTTCAATCCACTGTATTATTGGTCGATACATTCCGCTCGGGTTTCCTCACAACGGCCTTTATTAAGTTTTGTGCAGGAGCCGAACCCCAAAGGGCGAGGGAAGTAACCGGTTCAACCTGGTATATCGCGTTGGCCATTACACTTGGCTTTATTGTTATCAATATCCCTTTACTATTCTTTGCAGGATATATCCATAACGAAGGGATGGTTTTTTTTCTTAAATGGTTCGGGCTCACTTACCTGTTTACACTTCCTTCTTTTATCTCTACTTGTGTTGTACAGGCTGAGCAGCGGTTTGACCGGTTATTGTATATCAGGTTCGTAAGTCAGACACTATTTATACTCGGCATTATATTGCTCATCGTAACACATAACGGGAATCTTCAGAATATTATTTATGCGAACCTGCTTGCTGCATTACTCACCAGTATTTTTTGTTTGGCAGCAGGCTATTCCGGCATCCGTACTTTTGCCAGCAGGACAAAAAACTCTATCCGCGAAATTTTTAATTTTGGAAAATTCAGCGTAGGCACAACGCTCAGCTCCAATCTTTTCAGAAGCTCAGACACGTTTATTATTAATTTTTTATTAGGTCCGGCTGCGCTCGCCATTTATAATCTTGGGCAGCGCCTGCTTGAGGTAGTAGAGATCCCACTCCGTAGTTTTGCAGCAACGGCTATGCCTTCACTTTCTGCAGCATATAATAAGGATAAGCGCGAAGAAGTGATCTATATCCTGAAAAAGTATACAGGAATGCTTACTGTGGGGCTGATACCTGTAGCTATTGTAGCCGTAATTTTTGCAGATGTGGCCATTGGGTTGATCGGTGGCGGAAAATATGTGGGAACTGAGGCAGCCAATGTATTCAGGCTCTTCATGACCTTTGCATTACTATACCCCGCAGACAGGTTTATGGCGCTTACATTGGATGTGATACATAAACCTAAGATCAATTTTATTAAAGTATTGATCATGCTGGCAGCCAATATTGCCGGAGATTTTGCAGGGATCTATATTCTCGGGAATATCTATGGGGTAGCCATTACCACCGTGATTCCGATATTGATAGGAGTGTTTATTTCTTTCTTTGCACTCAAAAAATATATCTCTTTCTCTTTTTGGGATACGTATCGGCTTGGATACACAGAATTAAAAATGGAATTGCAAAATCTCCTCCGGCGTAAGGTTTGATCGAAGCGTAAACTCACCGCAGAGCCGCAGAGAGCGCAGAGTTTACGCAGAGAAAAACTCTGCGAAACCTCCCCGTCCTCTGCGGCTCTGCGGTAAAGGAACTGTCAATATCTTTCAGGACCTAGCTATTTTTTCTTATAACTAAACCGCAATTCCACATGCTGATAAGTCCATTCTGAAACTTTGTAGATAATGTAGAAATTCAACAGGAACAAATAGCTATATGCAGACGGAGGAAAATGTAAAACACGGATAAATAAAATATTAAACAAGCTGATAAAAAGCGCATGCACCATATAAACCGAATAGGAGTATGTCCCCAACTTATGCAGAAACGCAGACTTCTTTAAGTTCTCAGAAATAATCCCTCTTTCAAAAGAGAAAACAAGGATAGCCATAAAGAAGATCAACTCATACACAAACCCAATATCTTTCATCGCATACCCCATACTTACTGATACGATCATGATCACCAAGACCGCCATCTCTGCAAAAGAGAATAAGGATCCCGACAATGTATCGGCATATCTCTTCGCAAAAATGAATGTATTAAAACAGATCACCCCGGTAAAAAAGCCGGCGATGGCCCGAAGAAAACCATAATTAAAACTATAGGTCAGTTCAAAGCTGTTGGTGATTATATATAAAGCAGCCAGGCTTCCTAAAGCTATCAGGACATAAATAATGTTTCTCACTTTGAATAAACTGTTGCGGTTAATATAGAAAGTAGCCGTACCAAATACAATATAGGCGATCATTTCAGCACTGATGGACCAGCTTGGAATATTCCAGCTAACATCGGTAACGCCGGGCAGTTTAACGGAATGAAGAAATAAAAGATTGGAGAAAAAAGTAAGCAGGTTGTTGTTCTCGTTGTTGGGCTGGTTGATCTGGATATGACCCTCCAGGAATTTCTTTCCTACTTCAACAGCCACGAATAACAGCAGCATAATCAGGTGAAGCGGATACAATCGGAAAAGTCTTTTTTTATAAAAAAGTTTCGTTTCGTTGGCTGTGCTGAGCGATTGGTAGGTGTAAGTGATAACGAAACCGCTGAGTACAAAAAAGAAATCAACGAAAAGATCGGAGTTAAGAATAAAGGAGTTGTTGAGAATAGGCGTATCGGCAAATGGGGCAAGATGAAACAGCACGACCATACTCGCGAAAATTCCCCTGAAAATGTCCAATACAGCAAATCTGTGCTTCATCGTTTGATAAAGTTACGATTTATTGCTACTCTTTTTTGCTGTAATAAGGGTATAGATCCCACAGAATACGATGATCAGGGAGATGAGGTCCATCACCGTGAAGCCATCGTTATTGGTAAAATAATAAATGGTATAGATCTCGAATGATGGTGGGGTAGGAAGGATGATCATTGCAAACCCAAGCGTGATCAATAATACGGAAATGATCATACGGAACGCAACGGAGATATGGCTGCTACGCGAGTTTTTTTTGTAAGTAAGTTTTTTTGTATGGCGGCGTGAAAGAATAATATCCATTTCACCTTCCAGCCAATGATGGTGTTCATTAAGAGAAGTACTTGCCACATCATCACCGCGCATGGCACTGTTAAATCGTTCCTGCAATTCATTTTTCTTTGCAGCATCCAGGTTCTTATCTGCCAGCAAACGAATGATATCATCCATTTTTTCATCAAGTGTATGTGCACCGGAGGCTCTGCTGGTTAATTTGAAAATAGCAGGGGTTATATGTAGCTTTTTGAACAAATTCAGATAGTTTCGGTACGTTAAAGTAAAGATAAAGGATATGGCAGCCCCTGTCAAAAATGTTTCGATTGTTTCAGTCAATTTTAATCAGCCTGCGGTTACAGAAGAGATGCTGGCTTCTTTCTTTCTTCATGAGCAATATTCACCTGTTCAGTTTATTATCGTTGATAACGGCAGCTCGCTAAACCCTGTGCCCGTATGGCGCGTAAAATATCCATCGGTTACTTTTATCCGGAGCGATATCAATACGGGGTTTGCAGGCGGTAATAATATTGGTTTGAAAGAAGCAACAGGCGATTATCTTTTCCTGGTCAATAATGATACAGAGTTTACGCCGGGACTCATTACACAACTGGTCAATACTTTGCATGAGCATCCTGAAACGGCGATTGTATCTCCCAAGATCCGTTATTATCAACAACCAGATGTTTTACAATATGCAGGATTTACATCTATGAATTTTTTTACGGCCCGCAATGATTGTATCGGTAAGTTTGAAAAGGATACAGGACAGTATGATAATCGCAGCGGTCCAACAGGATACGCACACGGTGCTGCGATGATGATCAAAAAAGAAGCGATTGAAAAAGCGGGGTTGATGAAAGAAAATTATTTCCTCTACTACGAAGAAATGGATTGGTGTGAAAGGATCAAACGTGCGGGGTATGATATCAGAACCAATATGCAGGCATTGATCTATCACAAAGAATCTGTTTCGGTAGGTCAGAAAAGTGCACTCAAAGAATTCTTCATGAACCGGAACCGGATCTTATTCATACGCAGAAATGCAGCCTGGTACCAACGCTGGTTCTTTTACGCGTATTTTCTGTTGGTGGTTACCCCGCGAAATATCATCAGTTATATCAGGGAAGGACATCGTGATTTCATTCCTATCCTTTTCCGCGCTATCTGGTGGAATATTACACACAGCTGTGATAGTAATGAGTTGGGTTACAAATTAACAACTAACATCTAACATCTATCCGTCATCTAAAACATGGAAAATTCTTTTATCTACCTCCTGATATGCTTACTTGCCGGGATTGCCCTGATTGTATTGCTCACCGCAAAATACAGGGTACATGCTTTCTTTGCTTTACTCTTATCCTGCTTTGTTGTTGGGTTAGGTGTTCATATGCCTTTTGCTGATGTGATCAATACGGTGAAGGATGGATTTGGTTCTATCATGCGATCGCTGGGGTTGTTGATCGTGTTGGGTACTACCCTTGGCGTAATACTGGAGTACACGGGTAGCACGCGTGTAATGGCTGCCTGGATCTTACGCAAACTGGGAGAGAGCCGTGCACCAATGGCTATGAGTATAACGGGCTTTATTGTAGGGTTGCCGATCTTTTGCGACTCAGGTTTTATTGTATTGAGCGGGCTCAACCGTTCCCTGGCCAAACGCACAGCCATTCCCGTTGCCATCATGGCAGTGTCGCTCGCCACAGGATTGTATTCAGTGCATTGCCTGATCCCCCCACACCCCGGAGCGGCTGCGGCTGCGGGAATTTTAAAAGTGGATATAGGGCAACTGATCATTTACGGAATATTGATCGCTATCCCTGTTAGTATTGCCGGGTATTACTGGGCAAAGTATGCAGGCAAAAAGAATATAACAGCTGACGAGGATGATTATGAAGAAGCGGTTCATATCGGTGATTTACCTTCTGTGTTACAATCGTTTCTTCCGGTGATCGTACCAATATTATTGATAGCTGTAAAATCGGTACTGCTCATCAGCGGTACACCCGCCAATACATTGTCAGGAATATTCATTGTAACAGGCGATCCTGTTATTGCATTATCAATCGGGATACTTCTTGCCTTTGCTGCCGGGCGGGGATGGGATAGAACAGCCGTTGGCTCTTTATTACAGGATGCTGCAGAGAAAGCCGGTGGTATACTCGTGATCATTGGCGCAGGCGGCGCATTCGGTGCGATACTGGCCGCCACAAAGATCGGCGACCACCTGGGTGCATCCCTTTCATTGGGAAGCCTGGGGATATTTTTTCCTTTCCTGCTCACATTCCTTTTAAAAACCGCACAGGGATCTTCTACCGTTGCCATCATCACCGCATCCTCCATCCTGCAACCGTTACTGCCGGCACTGGGACTCGCCACAGGAAATGGTCCCTTACTATGTGTTCTCTCCATGGGAGCCGGATCGATGATGATCTCTCATGCCAATGACGCTTACTTCTGGGTAATCGCAAAATTTTCAGGTCTGGATATGAAGACGATGTTACGTGTATATACCATAGCATCGATATGCATGGGCATTACAGGATTTGCGATTGTATTTGTGTTATCCAAAATAGTATAGGAATATAATCCAGCCCCATGCTTCAGCATGGGGTATGAATATTTTTTGATTTCAGGGCTTTAACCCAAAATAACGTAGCTGTTGATGATGCATATTCTTATTTCTCCTAATGCTTACAAAAATAGCCTGACTGCCCAACTGGCCGCTGCTGCTATTGAGAGAGGATTCCAAAAAAGTGCTCTCAATTGTACAACCGAATGTTTCCCTATCGGCGATGGAGGGGATGGTACGGGCGATCTGCTGGTTGAAAAAAATAATGGGAATACCGTCACCTTAATGGCCAATGACCCGCTTGGAAGGGAGATCAGTACAACTTACGGATTGATCGATAACCATAAGACTGCCGTTATTGAAATGGCCAATGCATCTGGGTTACGACTTTTGAAAAGCAGTGAGCTGGATCCTTTAAGAGCCAGCAGTTATGGTACGGGACAATTAATACTGGATGCGTTGAGCAGAGGTGTTTCAAAAATTATCATTGCCATGGGCGGCTCTGCCACGGTGGATGGTGGTACAGGCATATTAACCGCTTTGGGTGTTCGCTTCCTCGATAATAAAGGTTTAGCGCTGAATAGGATAGGAGAGTTTACTTCATTGCACACCATTGACCTTACATCACTCGATAAAAGGATCCTTCACTGTGAGATCATTGTGCTTTGTGATGTTGACAATCTTTTATTGGGCAGTACAGGTTCGGCAGCCATGTTCGGTCCGCAAAAAGGTGCGGGCAAAGAAGATGTTGTGAGCTTAGAAGTGGCACTTACACGCTTAGCCAATCTTGTCCTCGTAACTACCGGAAAAGAGATCGCCCAGCTGCCTTACGGAGGCACTGCAGGTGGCGCAGCTGCGGGCTTATACGCATTGCTGAATGCAAAACTTGTTAACGGCGCAGAAAGTTTTTTATCACTCACAAATTTTGATGCCAGCCTTGCATCTGCCAATCTTGTGATCACCGGTGAAGGAAGTATTGATGAACAAACTCTACAAGGTAAAGGTCCTTATGCTGTTGCCTATGCAGCAAAACAAAGAAATATTCCGGTTATCGCATTGGCGGGAAAGATTCCAGCAGAACCCAACGAAAAACTGTCCGCTTATTTTGATCAGTTGCTATCCATCAATAAAGCGTTCACAGATATCAAAACCGCATTGGCATCCACCGAAGAAAATCTGGAAACCATGGCTTTAGAGATCGGCAATAAATTATCGGAATGAAATCGATTTAATCTTTACGCCCCTTGCGGTTCGTTGCGTTCTTCGCGTTCCTGCTTTTAACGCCGCTTTTTGTACCTTTCCCCCCGAAACGCATAATATGAATCTCCCTGCACTCAGAACCGTTACTGTAACCCGCTACGTAACACCCTTACGTGAAGGCGGTTCCCTGCCCGCTATTGCGGAAGCAGATGATGGGTTCCTGTATGTTCTCAAATTCAAAGGAGCCGGTCAGGGAGTAAAAGCACTGATCGCAGAATTAATAGGAGGTGAGATCGCAAAAGCATTGGGATTAAAAATTCCTGAGATCGTTTATGCCGGACTCAATGAAGCATTCGGCCGCACAGAACCCGATGAAGAGATCCAGGATCTTTTGAAAGCAAGTGTGGGGCTCAATCTCGCACTCCATTACCTTTCCGGTGCCATTACTTATGATCCCTCCGTTACCACGATCGACCCATTACTTGCTTCAAAAATAGTGTGGCTCGATTGTCTGATTACCAATGTTGACCGAACTGCCAGGAATACCAATATGCTTTTATGGAAAAATGAATTGTGGCTGATAGATCATGGTGCGGCTTTTTATTTTCATCATTCCGGGCAGGAGTGGCAGGAAGCTTCCAAACGTGCATTTGTTCAGGTAAAGGACCATGTATTATTACCACAGGCAAGTGAGCTTGAAAAAGTGGACAGGGAATTCCGTGCGATACTGACCAATGACCTGATCACATCCATTGTTGCCATGATACCCAACGAATGGTTAACGACCGATGGAGGTGAAGATGCAGCAAAATGGAAAGAAGTCTATCAACAGTTCCTTATATCAAGAATCGCAAATGCAGCTATTTTTTTAAACGAAGCCACCCATGCCAGGAAATCTCTTATTTGAGTATGCCGTTATCCGGGTAGTGCCGAAAGTGGAGAGGGAAGAATTTCTCAATGTGGGCGTGATCCTGTATTGTAAGGATAAAAAATTCCTGCAATCACTGATCACACTGGATGAGATACGCTTTCATGCTTTTCCCGAACTGGATATTGTACTCGTAAAGCAGCACTTAACTGCATTCCAGCATATATGTGCAGGAGCACCTGCCAGCGGTCCTATCGGAAATATGGACATCGCCTCCCGTTTTCGCTGGCTAACAGGTACCCGGAGTACTATTCTGCAAACATCCAAAGTTCACCCCGGGTTATGCACCAATCCTTTGGAAACCCTCACAAACCTGCACGCCCAATTGGTACTTTAACTCGTTTATGATTCTCATGATGCGGACTTTAAAGGCAGCATATTGATAATCCCTGATATCCATACTGAGACTAATTATTAGCGGATTCTGTTTTAAATTTCCCCAAAAAAATTTGGAATTTGTTAAACGGTTTCATATATTTATTTTAATGAGTATTTAATTAGGTTTCTCAACTCTCCCCCGCGTAATGAAATCTTGCATACCGCTGCCCAGGTATGTAATCGAGGTACTGTATAAAATCCATTGTTGTTTTGAATGAATAACCGTAAAAAGGATATCACGTTCGCATTGGGTATACTTGTCATTTTGATAAGCAGCCTTGTTATTGCCGGTTGGGTAACCGGTAATTCTTTTTTGAAGTCCATTATCCCGGGTCAGGTTAGCATGAAATTCAATACTGCATTTTGTTTCGTATTGATGGGCATTTCTCTCGCCATTATTGATAATAAAAAAGCAAGGTCATTCCTTGTTATTTGTTCGTGGTTGGTTATGATAACGGGCACGCTTACACTCTTCGAACACCTGTTTAATTGGAACGCAGGCATCGATGAATTACTCTGGAAAACTGGCGAGAGAATACAAAATGATGCACCGCCCGGTAGACCAAGCATTCTGGCGTCTCTGAACTTTGTATTGATGGGAATTGTTTTTCTCAACAAAAAAAGAAATGGACATTTTATTTCCTGGGTGTTCCTCTGGTTTGTTTTTTTATCTGCTCTTTTTTCTTTGCTGGGATACATCTTCGGGTTGCCGTATTTCTACAGTGTGCCGGGATTATCGCAGATGGCACTTCATACCACCATCCTTTTTATCTTGCTAAGTTTCGGTGTCTATTTAACAGGCCGTGCTGAACACCTGCTGATCAGTTTCCGGAAAAAAGTCATTGCCGGATTCATACTGATTATGTTAGTAATGGTAACCGTATTGGTGATTTATAACAGGAACGACCAGTATTTTAATAGTACTTCCAGGTGGCTGCAGCACACAAACGAAGTTTTGCATCGTTCGGAAGAAGCCATTTATCAGGTAACTACCATTGAATCAGGTATCAGGTCTTATCTCCTTACAGGCTCAGAGAAATTTCTTGATTCAATGGACAACAAGAAGAGGCTTGCTTTGCTTAACATCGAAGTGTTGAGGGTACAAACGAAAGATAATCCTGTACAGTCAGAAAGGGTGCAAAAAATGAAGCTGCTGATCATTGAACGTTTTCGACAGTTTGACCGGTCGATAAGCGCACGTGGACAAAATGGTTATTCTGTTCGAAAAGCGTTTCAGCTTGTTACAGAAGGTACTGCCACTATGGATAGCATACGTTCGCTTATTTCGCAAATACAACAGAACGAGTATACACTGCTGGATAAAAGAAAGGTGGATAACAGGTACAGTATTAATAGTGTACGGAGAATTATTTTTTTCTTCGGCTTTGTGATGTTCCTGATACTATTTGTTTTACTGAGTGTTATCGTTCGCAATATCAATGCAAGGATCAAAGCAGAAAACGAAGCGGTGCAACTCAACGATACCCTTGAAAAAAGAGTAACACAACGTACAGAAGAATTACTAAAAGCAGAATCCAAGTTCCATTACACACTCGATAATATGATGGAAGGCGCACAGATCATTGATTTCAATTGGAAGTACATTTATGTAAATGATGCGTTACTGAAATATTCGCATTTTACGCGGGAAGAACTGATCGGTCAAACAGTAATGGAAAGGTACCCGGGCATTGAGCAAGCGCCCATATTCAAAGTTTTTGAACGTTGTATGTATGATAGAGAATCCATCCATCTCGAAAATGAGTTTCTATTTCCCGATGGATCAACCGGATGGTTTGAGCTGAGCTATCAACCCATACCCGATGGAATATTTATTCTTTCGGTTGATATCACCGAACGCAAACGCTCAGAATACGCCGTTATGAAGCTGAACGAAGACATTGCACAGCGGGAAAAAAGATTCCGGACAATTATTGAAAGCAGTAATGATCTTGTTTCCTTACTGGATAAAGATATTAAACCGGTTTACAGAAGTCCCTCCGCTGAACGTATTACCGGCTGGACATTTGATGAGATGCAGAATCGCGGCGGAATGGCTGAGCAGATCCACCCCGAAGATGTTCAACACTTTGCTGCTGCATGGCAACAATCCATAGACACACCAGAACTTCCCATCCGGGTTACATTCCGCAACAAACATAAAAAAGGTCACTATATATGGATGGAAGGCTCGTTTACAAATATGCTGAACGATAAAAGTCTTGCAGCCATTGTGATTAATCTCCAGGATATTTCTTTGCGTAAGCATTCAGAAGAACAGCTACTGCTGAGCGAAAGAACCTATCGCCTTATCGCATCCAGTATTCCCGGTTCGGTGATATGCCTGTTTGACAGGGATCTCCGGTATACCCTTGTTGAAGGGGACATGCTGGAAAAACTGGGATATCATAAAGAACAATTGTTAGGTAAAACACTGGAAGAGGCGCTTCCTGCAGAAAGATTTAAGGTTGTGCGACCTTATTTTGACAGGGTTTTAAGTGGCGAAACATTTGCCATGGATGAAAACCGTCCGGGTTACGATACCATCTCCAGGTATGTTGCATTGAAAGATCAGAATGGATATGTGTATGCTGCCATGGTAGTTGTATTTGATATTTCTGAATTAAAGAATGCGCAGCGGTCGCTTGCTGAACTCAATCGCCAGTTAGAATACAGGATCATGGAGCGTACCGAACAACTGGCTACTGCTAATAAAGAGCTGGAATCTTTTTCTTATTCTGTTTCTCATGACCTGCGGGCGCCATTGCGGGGTATTGATGGGTGGAGTCTCGCTTTAATCGAAGACTATGGACAGCAACTGGATGAAAAGGCGCACCAGTACCTGGCACGTGTAAGAAATGAAACACAAAGGATGGGTGAATTGATCGATGATATGCTGAAGCTTTCTAAGGTATCCCGCACAGAGATAAAGCTGATGGATGTTAATATTTCTGATTTGGCCAACGAAGTGGTTGCGCGGCTGGAAGAGGAAAACCCCCAACGTGATTTTGTCTTTACTGTTCAACCGGGATTACATATAACCGGCGATGCCAACCTGCTTGAGATCATGCTCACCAACCTTTTCGCTAATGCCTGCAAGTTCACGGCAAAAATATCGCCTTCAAAAATTGAGTTCGGCACCATACAGGTAGAAGGCAGACAGGTATTTTTTATCAAAGACAATGGTGTTGGCTTTGATATGGAAAATGCAAAAAAATTATTCGGGGCCTTCCAGCGGATGCACAGGCAAAGTGAGTTTCCGGGTACGGGCATCGGGTTGGCAACTGTGCAACGTATCATAAATCTGCACCATGGACAGGTTTGGGCAGAAGCGGCGATCAATAAAGGAGCAACATTTTATTTTACAATATCCTAAAATCTCAAAATGAAAACCAGAACTATCCTACTTGTTGAAGACAATCCCAGTGATATCGAACTGGCCAAACGGGCATTTCAGAAAGCCAATATTCTGAATCCTGTGGTGGTGGCAGAAGACGGGCAGCAGGCGATTGACTACCTGTTTGCTACAGGGGAATATAGCGGTCGCGATAACAAAGAACTTCCTGCCATCGTTTTGCTTGATCTTAAACTGCCGATCATTGATGGTCTAGAGGTATTGAAACGCATCAGGGGCAATGAATTAACCCGCAGGCTGCTGGTGGTGATACTCACTTCTTCAAAAGAAGAACAGGATGTAGCCAGTGGCTATGACTTAGGTGTGAACAGTTATATCCGCAAACCGGTCGACTTCCTCCAGTTTGCAGAAGCGATTAAACAATTAGGCATTTACTGGTTGCTTTTAAATGAAGCACCACCGTCTGTTTAAAATCATAAAGCGATGGAAAGAACCTTACAGTTATTGATATGCGAAGATGTGGAAGCCGATGCCGCACTTATCATCAGGTCCCTTGAAAAAGGGGGCTATGTGATCAACTCAAAACGTGTTGAAACAGCAGATGAAATGCGGACAGCATTAAAGAAAGAAAGATGGGATGTAGTGATATCAGATTATAATATACCCGGCTTCGGAGGACCGCAGGCATTATCGGTATTAAGGTCTTCAGATGTTGATATCCCTTTTATATTGGTTTCCGGAACAATTGGTGAAGAGATTGCTGTAAGTATCATGAAAGCCGGTGCCAGTGACTACCTCATGAAGGATAGGCTTGTTCGTTTGAGTGAAGTGGTAAAGCGTGAAATGGAGGAAGCTGAACGAAGGAGGGAATGGAAGAGCTCGGCTGAAATGATACAGGCAAATGAAGAAAAGTATCATGCGGTCATCGATAATTCATTGTTTGCCATTTTCCTGGCAAGACCGGGGGGGCTGATCCTGGAAGCCAATAAAGCGGCTGGGGAATTATTCGGATATACTATAGAAGAATTTACTCGGATGGGGCGGAATGATCTGCTGGATATAAAAGAAGAAAGTAATGTTGATATAATAAATATGAGAGATCTGTATGGAAAAGGATATGGAGAGTTTATGGGGATTAAGAAAAACGGGAACCGGTTTTATTGCGAAGTATCCTCTGTTATTTTCAAAGATATTAATGGGCAGGACATGGCTTGCGCCATGATTGCAGATATATCACCGCGTAAAGAAGCAGAACTGAAGCTGTTGAATTCAAATATTGAACTCCAAAAATTATCCACGCACCTGAAAAATGCAAGGGAAGATGAACGCAAATACATTTCAAGAGAGATCCATGACCAGTTAGGGCAGTTGGCTTCTGCCTTAAAGATAGAACTGGACTGGTTGAACCTGAATGTAAAAGGGCTTGATGAAAAAGCAAATTCAAGAATTTATCATGCACTTTCTATCACCAAAACAATGATCACTACTACGCGGAAGATAGCGACCGCCTTGCGTCCCAGTATTATCGATGAACTTGGATTGAACGATTCACTTAAATGGCAGTGTGCTGAGTTTCAGAACCTGAACGGGATCGAATGCACATTCGAAGAAGATTTTGATGATAACGGTGTTTCACTTGGGGTGCGTACAGAATTGTTCCGCATTTGCCAGGAGTCGCTTACCAATGTAATGCGTCATGCACACGCAAGCACTGTAGCAGTAACCGTAAGAACAGTTGATGATGCGCTTGAATTGTGTATCAGGGATAATGGGAGAGGATTTGATACCAACAAAAAAAGTAGTCATATTGGACTGGTAGGTGTAAGAGAGAGGGCCCTGTCGGTGGGGGGAGATCTCGAAATAGAAAGCACGCCGGGAAAAGGCACAAACGTTTGCCTGTTACTACCAAGATCAAAACTTTATATATGAGAATATTAATTGCTGATGATCATACGATCGTAAGAGACGGCGTGATCAGGGTTCTGAAGGATTCTTTTCCAAACGCAGAAATCGTGGGTGTGAGTGACGTTGTGGATCTCATGAAACACGTTAATACCCAGAAATGGGATGTTGTCATTTCTGATATTACCATGCCGCCCGGCGACTCTGGTCTTGAGGCAGTGCGGCAGATAAAAGAAGTATCTCCCACCACCCCTGTTATCATTATGAGTATGCATACCGCTGAACAGTATGCTGTGCGGGCATTTAAAGCAGGTGCACGGGGGTATCTTACAAAAGATGCTGCATCGCTTGAGTTGGTAAAAGCGGTTAATCATGTACTGTCTGGAAGAAAATACCTCAGTGAAGATGTATCTGCTGTGCTGGCCGACTCTTTTTCTAATAGCAATGAAATGCATTCCATCGAAAATCTTTCGAACCGTGAACTGGAAGTATTTAAATTACTGGCGAGCGGTAAAACCGTTTCAGATATTGCCAAACAATTGTTTGTAAGCGTAAACACCATCAGCACATTCAGGTCGCGTATCCTCGATAAAATGAATTTTCAGAATAATCTCGAACTGATCAAATATGCAGTCGATAATAAACTCATTTAATATTTACTTCGACATTCAGTGTTCGATATTTACTTGAGCTTAAACTTCTCCCGATACTCCACCGGTGTCATCCCCACGATCTTCCTGAAAATTTTTCTGAAAGATTTTGGATCAGTGTATCCTGTATTGATGATCACTTCTGAAATATTCTGGTTGGTCTGTTCAAATAGTTTCTTTGCCGATTCTATCCGGATCTGCTGCAGGTATTCGATGGGCGGGATCCCGGTTGCCAGTTTAAACCTGCGTACAATATTTCTCCTGCTCGCCGGAATGTCTTTGATCACCGCTTCGATCGTTTCTATCTCCATATAGTTAACCTCGATATTCTTCTGGATCTGCGCAACAAGATCATCCATATGCGTATAGCTCGGGCGGAACGTGCCAAAATAGCTTTGCTGATAGCGGTCCATATCCACCGCAAAGATCTTGGCGATCCTTACGGCCATTTCGTTTCCGCAATATTTCTGCACCAGTAATATCAATAAATGAAAAGAAGAGGTAGAGCCACCACTTGTATATAGCCTGTCATCCACAGTAAGTGTCTGTTCAGGTTTTAAGATCACTTCAGGAAATGCTTTCGCAAACCCGTTCGAAGCATCAACATGCGTAGTGGCCGATCTTCCGTTAAGCAAACCTGAAGCGGCCAATAGAAATGCTCCTGTACAGAAGCTCGCTATCTCCGCACCTGCCTGGTGATACTTTTGAAACCAGGGCAGAAATTGCCGGTTATGCCCGATGGTTGCCTGCATATCATTGGTAACAAATGATGGAATGAGTATAATATCAATCGCTGCATCCATCTGTATAGAGCGCAACGGGTAACCATGAAAAGAGTCTTGGCTATCTGTTGGCTGCGATGGTAATTTGTAAAGCGTGATCTCAAAAGGAATCTCTTTGCTGCTTTCCAGGCTAAGCCTGTTGGTGGTTTCCAGCACATCAAGAATCGCAGCAATGCTGAGAAGTCGATACTCAAAGGGAATGATCAATCCAATCTTTTTCATGCTTTTGATTTTTAGCAAAATAGGCAAAATGTCCTGAATGACCCATTGACCGATTCAAAGGGCTATATACCCCGTAACCAAATGGGGTGAACAAAATCTTTGTATATTAGTCCAACCACAAAACATTTTCCAAACTAACCAAACTGACCCTGATGCAACTCAAAAGGTACCCCTGCTTATTAATTGTATGCCTGTTTTCATTTGTCAATGCCAGTAATGCCCAAAACATCCCTACCCCTAAGGAGCATTTCGGATTCTCGATTGGGGACGATTATAACCTGGCCACTTTCACACAAACCGAAGCATATTTTAAAAAGATCGCAGCGGCATCCGACAGGGCAAAACTGGTAGAGTTGGGTAAAACAGAAGAAGGCAGGGGACAGTTCATGCTCATCATCACATCCCCCGAAAATCTTAAAAAGCTTGACCGCTATAAAGAGATCTCGCAAAAACTTGCTCATGCAGAAGGATTAACTGATGAGCAGGCACGTGCCTTGGCTAATGAAGGAAAAACCGTTGTATGGATCGATGGCGGATTGCATGCAAATGAAGTGGTGGGTGCGCATCAGTTGATAGAATCAGCTTACCAGTTATTGAGCCGCAAGGACCCCGAAACGATGCGGATCCTGGATAATGTGATCATTTTGATGACACATGCAAACCCTGATGGACAGGAGCTTGTATCGAATTGGTACATGCGCGAAAGCAAACCTGAAAAAAGATCTGTTGACCAGTTGCCAAGACTATACGAGAAATATGCGGGTCATGATAACAACCGCGATTTCTATATGCTCAACCTGAAAGAAACACAGAATATAGCACGCCAGTTATTTGTTGAATGGATCCCGCAGATCATGTACAATCACCACCAGGCAGGGCCGGCAGGTTCCGTGGTGGCAGGTCCGCCTTACCGCGACCCGTTCAATTATGTATTTGATCCATTGGTGATGACGAGCCTTGATGCCGTAGGTGCCGCCATGAACAGCCGTTTAAACGCAGAAGGCAAACCCGGTTATACACAACGTGCCGGTTCAGTATATTCAACATGGTATAATGGAGGACTGCGCACCACAACTTACTTTCACAATATGGTGGGATTGTTAACCGAGATCATCGGTAGTCCAACCCCGGCAACAATACCGTTGGTACCACAACGTTTGATACCGAGTGGAGCCACACCTTTTCCGGTAACACCGCAGAAATGGCTGTTCCGTCAATCAATCGATTATTCAGTTTCATTGAACTATGCTGTGTTAAATTATGCACAGCGTTACCATGATGAGTTGTTGTATAATATTTACCAGATGGGTAAGAACTCCATCGAACGCGGACAAAAAGATTACTGGACACTTTCTCCTAAGCGCAGTGCAGAGATCACAGAATTATACCAGCAGTCATTAAAAGCAGCAGGTACAACCATCCCGGCGGTGGGAGCAGGTGGCGGCGGACCAAGAGAAGGTGCTATCCCGGTTCGTTTTTATGATAGTGTAATGAAGAACCCGGCATCACGCGACCCACGTGGATATATTGTACCAGCGGATCAGAAAGATCTCCCGGGCGCTACCCGTTTTATCAATGCTTTAATTGGTAACGGTATTACTGTATATAAAGCAACCGCAGCATTTAGTGTAGCAGGAAAGGACTATCCTGCCGGATCATATATTGTAAAGACCAACCAGGCATTCCGTCCGCATGTACTCGATATGTTCGAGCCGCAGGATCACCCGAATGATTTTGCTTACCCGGGTGGACCACCTATCGCACCGTATGATGCGGCAGGGTGGACACTTGCGTATACGATGGGCGTAAAGTTTGATCGGGTGCTGGATGCATTCGATGGTCCTTTCCAACGCATACCTTTTGGTGAAATGGAAACGGCAAAAGGAGTACTCACGGGTGCGGCCAATGTAAAAGGGTATATCATGGATGGTAAGGCCAATAAATCGTATACCGTAGCCAATGATCTATTAAAAGAGGGCGTGGAAGTTTACAGGATCACCGATTCTGTAAAAGGAAGCGATGCCGGAGCCGGTTCATTCTTTGTTCCTTCATCAGCCAAAACAAAAACATTGATCGAAAAAGCAGTGGCAGAATCAGGTGTCACCGCCAGTGGTATTGATAAAAAGCCATCTTCACTTCAAAAGATAAGCGCCGCACGGATTGCTTTGTGGGATAATTACGGAGGATCTATGGCTTCCGGTTGGGTAAGGTATATTATGGAGCAGTATCACTTTGGCGTTGATATTATATATCCAAAAGATATTGATACAGGAAATCTTCGCAGCAGGTATGATGTGATCGTTTTTGTTGGCGGTGCTATCCCGGCAGTTCCCGGAGCGGGTGGCGGTGGATTTAGGGGTGGCGGAGGTGGGGGCGGACGTGAATTGAAACCTGAGGACGTACCTGCCGAATACCGTAACCGTATGGGAAGGATCACTGTTGAAAAATCCATTCCTGAATTAAAGAAATTCCTTGAGGCAGGTGGGAATGTGGTGACAATGGGTTCAAGTGCCAACCTGGCTTATCATTTAGGTGTTCCTGTAAGGGATGCACTGGTAGAAATGTTCAATGGCACGGAAAGAAAATTACCAGGCGAGAAATATTATATACCGGGAAGCGTACTCAGGGTAAGCCTCGACCCCGCTAATGAAGCCACATGGGGAATGAGCAAAGAGACGGATGTGTATTTTGATGCAAGTCCCGTATTCAATATCTCACCCGATGCAGCTGCCAAAGGAATTGTAAAACCGCTGGCCTGGTTCCCGAATAACAAGCCACTCCGCAGTGGATGGGCATGGGGACAATCGTACCTGCAGGATGGAGTGGCAGCATTTGTTGCTACTGTAGGCGCAGGAAAACTCTATGCATTCGGCCCCGAGATCACTTTCAGGGCGCAGACGCATGGGACGTTTAAGATGTTGTTTAACGAGTTGTATGTGACAGGGAAATAATATCGATTATATTTTGATTATATTTAGGTAACGCTTCGATAACGGTAAATAATGCTTGCTATATGAAAAAAGCCAATGCTATGTCAAGAAGAAAATTTCTTGAATCATCCACAAAAGCCACAGCCGCCACTGCGATAGCAGTAACGGGCTTCCCCACCATTGTACCATCCAGTGTATTTGGGAAAACTGCACCCAGCAATATGATCAATATCGGTCAGATTGGTATCGGGCGTATTGCGCGGCAACATGATCTTCCTTCAACCATGAAGTATGATGATGCACGCGTTATTGCACTGGCAGATTTTGACGGTGGGCGACAGGATAGCGGTAAAAAATTCATTGAAGATTTTTACACCAAGAAAACAGGTAAATCCAATTATGTGGATGTTGTAAAATATGATCACTACCAGGATCTGTTAGCCAACAAAGATATTGATGCCGTATTGATCAGTACACCTGACCACTGGCACGCGCAGGTAGCTATTGAAGCGGCACTGGCAGGGAAACATATCTATTGCCAGAAACCTACTTCACTTACCATCGAAGAAGGACGCACAATGAGTGATATGATCCGGAAAACAAATGTTGTGTTCCAGTTAGGCAGCCAGCAACGTTCTATTGACCCGTGGCCACAATTCAAAAAGGCCTGCGAGCTGGTAAGGAACGGGCGCATTGGTACTCTGCATACTGTGCGTGTGGGTTTACCCGGTGATCCTGCGGGCGGCATAACAACAGAAATGCCAATACCAGACAGATTCAATTATGATGCATGGCTGGGGTCTACGCCTTATACTTATTATACACTGGATCGGGTTCATTCTCTGACAGATGTGAATTCGCGACCGGGATGGCTACGTCTTGAGCAGTTTGGCGCAGGTATGATCACCGGCTGGGGCGTACACCATATTGATATCGCACATTGGGGTATGGGCGCAGAATATACCGGACCGCTTGAAGCAGAAGCTACCGTTGACTTTCCTAAAAAGGGATTGTGGAACGTACATGGTGATTTTGAAGTAACCATGAAGTATGCGAACAATGTGAATATGGTTGTAAACGGTAAGTATGCCAATGGTATCAAATTTGAAGGAACAAAAGGCTGGATATTCTGTACAAGAAGCGGTGGCGTTACTTCCAGCGATCCGAAATCCAATGGGGGAAAGAATTTAGCGATAGAAGCCAGTGACCCGAAAATACTGGAATCTGTGATCGGACCCAATGAGATCCATTTGTATGAAAGCCCTGAACAGCACCGTAACTGGCTGGATTGTATCAAAAATAAAAAGCCCAATATCAGCCCGATTGAAGTGGCCCATCGTTCATGCAGTGCCTGCCTCGTAGGACATGCGGCCATGAAAATGGCGGGACAAAAATTATACTTTGATCCCAAAACAGAGAAGTTCAAAAACAATGGAGAGGCCAACAAGCTCTTATCAAGACCGCAACGTTATCCTTACGGAACCAGTTATATAAAAACAAAAACTGTTTAGTAGCAACTCCCCCGAATGCCCCCTTTCTGAAAAGAGAGGGGTTTTTTACATCAAAAAATTTACAATGAAAGAAGCGAAGCAAGTAAACAAGCTATACCTGATTTCTGTACTGCTTTTTATGCTGATACTTCCTGTTATATTTATCAGTAAGGAATTAACAAGCGGCGATGGCAGGTATGATCTGATAGCAGCAAGTGGTAAGTGGTTTGTTTTTTGGGGAGTAGGATTGAGGTTGATAACCGCGGGTATGCGCCAGGTAATGAAGCCAGAATTTACAACAAAAGAGATTTTTCATTTAAACGATATGCGTGCAGCTGTAATCGTAAAAGAACTTGGCTTAGCCAATATCTGTTTTGGATTAACTGCAATGATTTCGCTTTTCATCCCCGGATGGCGCCCTGCAGCTGCTTTTGCTGGTGGGCTGTATTTTGGCCTTGCAGGCGTTCAACACATCATAAAAAAGCCGGTTAGCGAAAACGAAATCATCGCCATGGTCTCAGATATATTTATCACAATTGTTCTTGCGGGATATCTTATTGGCACGGAAATTTCATGACCTTAGCTGTTATGCAGATTCATATTCAGATCGCCTGGCTTTTTATCCTGGCCATTCCCATCGCATCGGTGGCATGGACGGTTACCCATGAGGAGGTATTCCGCGAACCCCGGGAATATTGTATTAAGCGGAGTAAAAAGGGTAAATCGATTCTTGAGCGGAAACTATTTTATCTCTTCACCTGTGAATATTGCTTCAGTCATTACGTAACCGTTTTCTTTCTCTTTTTTACCAACTATAAATTGCTGATAGATGACTGGCGGGGCTATATAATAGCCGGTTTTGCATTGGTATGGATAGCCAATATATACATGAGTCTTTTTGGATTGATCCGCCAGGATATCGTGAAAGAAAAAGCAGAAATAAAAATGATCGAGGAGAAGTTAGAGAACCAGCCGTAGGTTGTAACTTACAGCTAAACACAGCGTATGAGAAACGACTGGTACATCAAAGCCGGAAAAGATTTCCTGGCTTTCAGTATACTCGCGATCGGCAGTATCCATATCCTTTTTCATAATTTTCCTACAGGACTTTTACCGATACCCGATACAGTTCCGGGAAGGATTGTTTTTGTGTATATCAGTGCGATTGCCATGATCGTATCTGCAGTTCTGTTGATGCTGAGACGATATGCAGGAGCCTATTTGCTGGGGATCCTTTTATTGTTGATCCTCGCTTTTTTCCTGATCCCTGCCCTGATAAAAAATCCTACCGATCCTAACGGATGGACAAGTGCCTTTGAAGTATTATCTCTTTTTAGCGGAGCCTTATTATTAGCCGGTATTTTTTTGCCCAATGAATTGCATAAGAAATGGAAGATCGGAACCAGCCCCGGATTGCTGATGACAGGGCGGTATTTGTTTGCGGTATCACTGGTTGTGTTTGGCGTACAGCATTACATGTATAAAAGTTTTCTCATGAACCTGATACCTGACTGGGTTCCGGCAAAAGGTTTTATGGAAGGGGTAGTCATGATAGCTTTTTTTGGAGTGGCGTTAAGTATTTTCCTGCAACAACTCGAAAGGCTTGCTGCGGGCCTGTTGGCATTCATGTTCTTTATCTGGTTCTGGATTTTGCATGTACCGCGGGTAATAGCCAATACAGGCGCAGAAACCGAATGGACCAGCCTGCTCATTGTGATGGCCATGTGTGGAATATCCTTATTGATTATGGGAACTTCGAGGTATAGCAAGGAGTAGGGGACAGTTATTTTTTCTTTTTAAGTTGTTTTTTCATTTCCTCTTTTTCGAGGTTGTGTTTCACACGGAATTTAATCATTTTGGTTACCAGGGTCAGGGGTAATGGTTGATCCAGGGGGAACTGGATAGATCCTTTTGCCCATTTGTATCCACCTGCCTTGATCTCGTTCTGAAAAGTTTCAATACCGGAAGCCATAGGATAGAACCCAATATGGTTCTTATAGCCTGCAAAATAAACAAGCACACCGTGGTATTTAAATGCAGGCATATTATAACTGATCACAGGCTCAGCCTCCGGTGCGGCTTTCTGGATAGTTTCCTGCAGCTGTTTGAGTTTATCCTTCACCGGTTTATCGAACGGCTTGATGTATTCGGTGAAGTCTTTAACACGCGGGTTCATGCTAGTGTTTTTAAGGGTGAATGATACATGAGAGGCTATCCAAATGTACATTTCATTTATAAAATAGCGATGCCTGAAAATGACAATTGTAAGGTTAAATGCGCCAAAAAAATACTATCCGGTAATTTGTAACAAATCCATAGTGTTCACCGTTCAACGATCATGAAAAAACTTATTGTTGTTATCACGATGCTGCTGGGTGCTTACTTTTCCTTCGCACAGGGCAATGCGACTATCACTTCCGATATCGATCATTTCTGGGAGGCTTATGATAGTACCCAAACCACAAAAGACAGTCTGCTGCAGGTAAATTATATCCAGCGGCTATATGTTGATAGGGGAACCCCCGGTTTACGCGCCTTTATGCGGTTACGAAATTATACGGCAGCAGGCTGGGTAGTTCTTATCAGGAGCTACCCTAAATTCTGGAAATCGGTAAGACCCAATACAGAGAGCGTTAAACTCTCAACAGATGTAATTGAAAAGAGTGTGGCACATTTCAGGCAATTGTATCCCTCTCTCAAACCAGCCCGGATGTATTTTACGGTAGGAGCGTTACGTTCTGGTGGTACTACAACAGATAGTATGGTGTTAATCGGAACAGAGATCGCTACGGCAAATGCGCAAACAGATGCTTCTGAGTTCCCAAACAATTGGTTAAGAAATGTTTTTAAAGAACAGAAGAGCGACAATTTTATCCCGCTCAATATTCACGAGTATGTGCACACGCAGCAAAATAATGGAAATACAAGGAACCTGCTGGGACAGGCCATTATGGAAGGCTCCTGCGATTTTATTACCGAACTGGTGATCGAAAGACCGATGCGGACTAACTATATTAACTATGGTCTAGCGCATGAAGCCGAAGTAAAGGAAGGTTTTAAAACAGATATGTTCTCCCCGGGATTCAGCCGCTGGCTCTATAATGGAAGTTCATCAAAAACGATGGCTGATCTCGGTTATTTCATGGGTTACCGGATAGCTAAAGCTTATTATGAACAGGCAGCTGATAAGCCAAAGGCAATCAAGGAAATCATTGAACTGAACTATGCCGATACAACCGCCGTTGAAAAGTTTCTGCAACAATCAAAATACTATCCCGAAGGCTATGATAAACAGGCGCTGATAGCAGCAGCAAAAGCGAAAAAGCCGGTGGTCGTTTCAATATCGCCCTTAAATGGTGCTGATCTGGTAGATACAACAGTAAAAGAGATCACCATCTATTTCTCCAAACCTATGGCACCCGGGATATCTATCCAGTTTGGTAAAGGCGGAAGAGCAACCTATCCAATCATGGCTGTAAAAGGGTATAGTGAAGATAAAAAGAGTCTTGTGCTTAAGGTGGATCTTCATTCCGGCAGGAAGTATGAATTTATTCTTTCCGGGAATTCATTTGCTTCAGAAGATGGATATGCTATCGAAGTGTATCCGGTAAGTTTTACAACGAAGTAGACCCACGCACAATCAATTCAGAAGAAATAATCAAACACTCATCCTGTAATAAAACATTCTTCTTTTCCAATGATTTAAACAAAGCCACCGCTGCTGCTTTACCCATCTCAAATGCAGGCTGTGTAATGGTGGTAAGCGAAGGGTTTAATATACTCGCAGTAGAAAGATTAGAGAAGCTCACGATCTTACAATCGCGCGGGATGTTTAAGTTTAATTCTTTGCAGGCAAGGTAAACATCAGTTGTCAGCTTTTCAACTGTGGCAACAATCCCATCGGGGCGTTCATCTTTTTGCATCATCTCCAGGATGGTTCCATAATTACTGATCCCATTATTCTCACACAATATATTCACCGGCTCATATCCTACGTGGTTGTCTATCAATGCCTGCGCATATCCTTGTAGTCTATTATTACTGATAGATAAACAATTGGATATTGATAAAAGTGCGATCCGCTTACACCCACAATCCACCAGGTGTTGTGTGGCTTTATAACTGCTCTCAAAATCGTTTGTAGTGATCTTGGCCGTATTCACTTCATCACATACCCTGTCAAAAAATACCAACGGAATATCACGCGCAAAGAGATCAGATATATGCTGGTAACTGGCGGTCTCTGCAGTAAGCGACATGAGTACTCCATCTACACGGCCACTTTGAAAATCCTTTAAAATCGCCTGTTCGCGCGAAAGGTCCTCATGGGTGAGATAGATCAATACATGATAACCTTTTTCAATGGCAATGGCCTCGATCCCGTTGATGGCTAATGAAAAAAAACTGTCGGCTACTTCCGGTAATACAACAGCAATGGTCTTACTTTTTCTGCGCCTGAGGCTGCCCGCATACGCATTGGGAATATAATTCAGCCTGCTGGCCAGTTCCTGTACACGCTGTTTGGTAGGGGTGCTGATCTCATGACTATCCCGCAGCGCCTTTGAAATGGCGGCAGTGGACAGGTTAAGTTCCTTGGCTAACATTTTAATAGTGATGTTGTCCATTCAGCAAATCGTTTGGTGTAAATTATACAAAAGCGGTGAGCTTTTGTAGTGTTTAGGCATTCGTACCTTGGTTTTCGCTGCTTTGTAGCATCCTTTCAGGGTTTTATATCAGATAAAATATTTTTTATATCTGATTTTGTACCTTTAATGCCGGTTTTACACATTTGTTAACTTAATCGGTTAAGTAAAAAAATATCCGGCAAAAGAATGTAATGCGTTTTAAAAACTTCATTTTAGTAGAGCCATTAATTTCAAATTTAAATACTGCTTGCCATGTCAGTAACTAAAAACCTTCCCGAAGATGTTGTTGCGCCACTAGCCAACCTCGACGAATGGGAGATGGATGTGTTGGAACGTTATCCCGATCCCAACGCCATCGCCACCAACAAATCCACAGAAGAATTTCGTAATTATGATCAACCCGGTAGAGATACCGTGAAAGAGTTTTATAAACTCAATCATACGTATCAGACCTACGAATTCGTAATGGAGAAAAAAGCGGATTACCTCCGTTTTAATAAAAGAGAAATGCCTATTTGGGATGCATTCAAATTCTTAAATGAATTGGTGGATGACTCCGATCCCGATACTGATCTCGACCAGATGCAGCACTTATTGCAAACATCTGAAGCTATCAGGAGAGATGGTCACCCCGATTGGTTTGTACTCGTGGGGCTGATACACGATATGGGAAAAGTATTGTGTCTCTTCGGCGAACCGCAATGGGCCGTGGTAGGAGATACCTTCCCGGTAGGTTGTGCATTCTCTTCAAAAATTGTTTATCCTGAATTCTTCGAATTGAATCCTGATATTCATAATAGCGCATACAACACTAAGTATGGTGTGTATTCGCCTAATTGTGGGTTAAAGAATGTTCATATGTCCTGGGGACATGATGAATACGTTTACCACATGATGAAGGATTATCTTCCTGAAGAAGGTCTTTATATGTTGCGTTATCACTCCTTCTATTCGCAGCACAGGGAAAAAGCTTATGATCATTTGATGGATCCGCATGACCATGAAATGTTCAAATGGGTGGACCTGTTTAATCCTTATGACCTCTATTCAAAAAATCCCGACCAAAAAAGTTGGGAAGAATTAAAACCTTATTATGAGGCGCTGGTTGAAAAATACCTGCCTGCTACTTTAAAGTTCTAGTCCTTACAGGCGTTTGTGTATGTTAATATTAAGGTAACATGCCAACCGCCGTATCCGGATGTGGAGCTGATACTTTTGCGTAAAATTAGAAATAGGATGGTGTATCAGCTATTCAGATTTTTTAATAAAAAGCAATAGTTTCTATGTGCTTTTAACAACAATAACCAAAACAAAACTACTTCAAATGAGTAAATTCTTTTTTTCACAGCGTTCCCTGAAATTTGTTTTCGCTGCAATGCTGGGCTGCATATGTACTATTCCCACGGGGAATGTATGGGCAGCAGGAAAATTAACCGCTCCATATGACCAGGCGGTCACTGGTACGGTAAAAGATGCATCCGGGAAATCCTTATCCGGTGCCACCGTTACAATCAAAGGAACCGCTAAAAGCACGGCTACGGATGCGAATGGAGCTTTCTCCCTTTCTGTTCCTGGTAGCAGCAGTGTGCTGGTGATAAGTTATATAGGGTTTGAGCCACAGGAAATTACCGTAGCTTCAAAAACAAGCATTGCCGTTACTTTACAGGCCAGCTCTGCCGAATTGAACCAGGTTGTGGTTGTGGGATATGGAACACAACGCAGAAGAGATGTAACCGGTTCGGTGAAATCTTTAAAAAGCGAATCGTTCAACAAAGGGATTATCAATGCGCCGCAACAATTGCTGCAGGGTAAGGTTGCTGGTGTGAATGTAACCTCTGCCAGCGGTGAACCCGGTGGTATACAGGGGATCACGGTTCGTGGACCCGGTGGTGTAAGAACAGGTAGTACGCCACTTTTTGTAGTAGACGGATTACCGCTTGATAACTCAACCACAGGTGGCGGAGACCCGTTGAATTTCATTAATGCAGCAGATATTGAAAGTATGGATGTATTGAAAGATGCATCTGCAACAGCTATTTATGGTGCGCGTGGTGCCAATGGTGTTATCCTGATCACTACCAAGAGAGGTAAAGCAGGCGCATCAACACTCGGCTTTACAAGCAGCGTTGGTTTTTCCTCCATTGCCAGAAAGATCCCTATGTTATCTGCGGCTCAGTTTCGTGTGGAAGTGCCAAAACTGGGGGGTACCATTGATGATAAAGGTGCCAGCACAGATTGGCAGGATCAGATCTACCGGAATGCGCTTACGCAGAATTATAACCTGACCATGAGCGGCGGTGCTGATAAGCTAACTTATTACGCATCATTTGGAATGCAGAAGCAGGAAGGAATTATTAAAGAGAATTCACTTGACAGATATTCCGGTCGTTTCAATGCAACGCAGCGTTTCCTGGATGATAAATTAGTAGTAGAGGCCAATATCAACTATGCCGCTACTACCAACAAACGCCCGCCAATTCAAGGTATTATTGGCGATGCACTTGCCAATAATCCTACCTATGCAGCCATCGACCCGGCTACAGGTAAGTATGCAGCCTATACAGTTATCAATAATCCATTAATGAACCTTGATCTCGATAGAGATATCACAACGATTAATCGTGTGGTAGGTAATATTACCGGTACATTAAAATTATACAAAGGACTCTCTTACAAGGTGAATTTTGGAATCGATAATTCCACCTCAACAAGGGATGTAGAGGCCCTGCCTAATACGGTTCCATTCCGCGATGGCAGGTTCGATACTTATAATTTGATTAACAGAAATTCATTGATTGAGAACTATCTTACTTACAACTGGAGCAAAAACAAACACACAGTATCTGCATTAGCGGGTCATTCATACCAGAAGGTCTTTTTGCAAAGCAGGAATTTCAGCATTAACCGTTTTGCCATTTCGCCAATCGATCCTATTTACAATCCGGGACTTGGACAGGATCTTACCCTGGCTAATAACAGACCGGGCGGATCTGCTGTAATCAATGAATTACAATCATTCTTCGGAAGGGTTACTTATCAGTATGATAACAAATACCTGTTCACAGCCAATTTCAGGGCTGATGGTTCTTCAAAATTCGGTGCGAACAATAAGTATGGCTATTTCCCTTCATTCTCCGCAGGATGGAAGATCTCTGAAGAGAATTTCATGAAGAATTCAATCTTCAGCAACCTGAAATTAAGAGCAGGTTGGGGGCAAACCGGAAACCAGGAGATCCCATCAAAGATCACGCAGGCTCTCTTTACTTCAACCGTATCGGCCAGTACAAGCTATCCGCTTTACCCGACAGGTGCATATCCTGCAGGTACCACTTATTCAAGATTGGCTAACCCTGATATCCAATGGGAAGTATCTAAACAAACCAACTTTGGATTGGACTTCGGTCTCTTTAAAGGAGCTTTAACCGGTACAATTGATGTATTCAATAAAAAATCAACCAATATCCTCTTAGAAGTAATTCCTGCTGACCCGGTTCAACCGGCAGGTACGTTCTGGACAAATGTTCCGAATATGTCGATCATCAACAAGGGTATTGAATTTGACCTGGAATACACGCATAAAATGAGTAATGGTCTCGGTTATAATATCGGAGGTAATTTTACTTATCTTACCAATACCGTTAAAAACTCACCTTACTCTGTTATCTCTTCAGGATCTGCTTCAGGTTCAGGTTTAACTTCTGCCGTTATCAATGGTTATATTAATGACCAGCCGATCGGTACTTTCTTCCTGAAAGAATGGACAGGATTTGATGCCGCAGGTATTAGCACTTTCCGTGATACGGATGGGGATGGTATTGTAACGGATAAAGACAGGCTTCCTTTGGGAACGGCCCTGCCAAACGTTATGTATAGTTTCTATGGCGGAGTTAACTACAAAGGGTTTGATGTAAACCTGAACTTTAATGGTGTTTCAGGCAATAAGATTTACGATAATACGGCTAACGCTAATTTCTATAAACTCAGGTTATCTAAAAGCGTAAATACAACAGCTGATGCGATCGCTTACCCTAACGAGTCAGTGAATAACTCAGCACCGGTAAGCTCAAGATACCTTAGCAGTGGTGCTTACCTTCGTTTGAACAACGTTGCAGTAGGGTATACTTTTAATACAGCAAAACTGGGTATCAACAAATGGATATCATCCATGCGTTTATCTGTAACAGGACAGAACCTGTTTGTATCTACACAATACAAAGGCTATGACCCTGAGGTAAATACCGACAGAACCGTTGGTGGTATCTCTTCTTATGGTATTGATTACTTAAGTTATCCGAAGGCAAGAACATTCATTATTGGTTTAAATGTTACATTCTAAAATATACAACAATGACAAAGAGAATATTTAATGTGCTGTTACTTATTGTGAGTTTCACAATCGTAAGCAGCTGTACAAAACTGACCGAGCAGGTACTTGATGAGTCGTCTGCAACAGGTCTTACAGATAAGCAGGCCGCTGAAGGTATTGTTGCGCCTGTTTATGCAAAGCTGGAAGACATCTTCCTGCATACAAACTATTTTGCCCTTCAGGAAATCTCTACCGATGAAGCAATCCTGCCTTACCGTGGTGGTACCGATTGGGGTGATAATGGAATTTACATGGCACTGCATAAACACGAGAACATCAGTTCTGATGTGAATGTGAAAAATACCTGGAATAATATCCTGCAAGGGTTGTCAAGGGCCATCACAGCTATCAATACATTACCTACCAATAACGATCCGAATGCAAAGATCTTTCTGGCAGAAGCCAGAGGAATGCGCGCATATTATTCTATGCTCACACTTGATCTGTTTGGTTTAGTATTTGTAAAAGAGGATCTTTCAGAAACCTCAACCATTTTAAGAGGAGATCCTGCGATTGAGTATATCAAGAAAGAATTACTGGCGATAGAGCCCATACTTGATAACTCAAACGGAACCGGACGTTTCAGTAAGAACGCTGTGTATGGTCTTTTAGCCCGTTTGCACATGAATGCAGCTGTATACAGAGATGTATATAACAGCACTATCACATTCAAAACAGAAGACCTGGATAAAGTGATCGAATACACAGATAAGATCATTGCGAGTGGAGTACATAGCCTGTCTCCGAATTATTTCGCCATGTTTGATGATGCGAACCACACGAATAAAGAGATCATCTTTGCGGTTGATCAGCGTGCGGACCTGAATGGTCATAACCGTATGGCTTATTTCTCTATCTCTGGTGACCAGTTTCCGATACCTGCTTACACAGGTGCCAATGGAACAGATGGCCCGGGTCTAACGCCTGATTTTTACAGAACATGGGTAAATGCCTATGCACCGGTAGATCCGGCACTGGCTGATAGCCGTTTCTATAAAGAGAATTTAACGATCTATTCAAATCCGGCTGATTCATGCGTTGATGCAGCTGCGTTTAACACTAACCGTGGTATTTTACGAGGACAGCAATATGGCTTGATCAGGAAGAACGGTGTGTTCTCAAAATGTGTGAGTGGAAAAATGCTGGTGGGTAAATTGTTTTACGATACACGCAGCAAGCCAACAAAACCGGTTGAGTTCACAGAACAATGTGATTTCACTACAGCGGGAAGCGATTACAACACCGGCTACCGTGTTTTAAAATATGAATTCAGCAAAACATCTGTGAGCGGAAGAAACTTTGGCGAACACGATATCGTTATCCTTCGTTTAGCAGATATCTACCTGATGCGTGCAGAAGCAAAGTTGAGAAAAGGAGATGCCGCGGGCGCATTGGTTGATGTGAACCTGGTAAGAAGGGCCCGCACAGCGGATACCAGGATCCCGGCAGCATTGCCGGCAGTTACATTGGACCTTCTCTTCCGTGAAAGAGGTTTTGAATTCTATTGGGAAATGCTGCGCCGTACAGATATGATCCGTTTTGGAAAATATGAAGGCACATGGACCGAAAAAACAAATACCGATACAAAGAAAAGGGTCTTCCCGATACCGCAAACAGCGATAGACGGAGCATCAAACCTGCCGGGTTATCTCGTGCAGAACCCAAGCTACTAGTACTTTTTTTCTTCTGGATGGTTTATAACAATCGAACGCCGGGGCCTTAGGGCCCCGGACGTTTTTGTATGATATTAGGGTTTAGGAGAAAGGGAGCAGGCGACAGTTTTTGGGAAGGGCAAATGTGCTTTTAAACCTTGCCCCGGTCTTTAGGCCGGGGATTAAAAGATCTCCCCTTTGAATTTCCCTTGGGTGCTTTAGCGCCCAGTAGGGGTTAAAATAAAAGATATAAAGTTTATTTTACCGCTGCTATATAGCAGGCTTTATTTTCACAACAACTTTAATTGCGTTTGTTACCGGCGATAATATCGCTAGAATTTTAGGGGTCCAAAGGTGTTTTTTGTAATCATTGACATCCTTTATTTTTTTGCGTGCGCCAATAATGGTAAGCGTGATCCCCGGAAAGAAAATCGAAAGGATTACCCAGTTCAAAGGCTTACGGTTAAGGTCGTTTGCAATCCTGATGAGCCAGAAGGCAACCACTACCCGTATTATCAGTGCGCAGGCTACCATTATAGCGATCAGGATGTTCCTGCTTTGGATCAGTTCGTAATTATAGTAACATAATATACTGAAAAGGATAGGTATAAGGAAAATGAAAACACCGCCAAGCGTAGCTTCACCATCGTTTTTAAATTTCAGATCGTAAATATTTTTCGCAGCTGCAACAATGCGTGCAGTGGATTTGGAATAGATATTCGTGATTTGCGTGTTCATCATATTTTGGTTTACATGTGATGTCGCTTAATGATAAAATAGTTCATCATTACAAAGTGCGACAATAAAAAGGCGGAACTATTATCTATTATTAAAATCGCATGCCACCAGGAACATTTGTAGTTATTCCTTTACACAGAATGCGGGAATGTTATGCATTTGTGATTGAAACGATCTTAGAAATAAAAAAGGAGCATGAAATGCATGCTCCTTTGTGATCCCGGCTACAACAAAAAGTATTTATTTTTTTACTTGATAGCGAAATAAATACCCGCCTGCAGATCCCAGGTGTCAAGACCATTGTATCCATTGCGGGTATAAGGGGTATAGTTATAATTAGCACCCAGTTTCAATCCCGTAGAACCTTTATTGGCTAAGGGTATAACAACCCCCGCACCTGCACGCGCTGTAAAAGATGTGCTTGCATCCCTTGATCCGAACTCTCCTAAATACTGATCAAAGTTGATGAAGTTGAGACCCGCTGCAGCAGTGAGATAGGGTTGAATGGGGAAATTGCTCAAACCACCGGGCGTAAAGCTTGCTTTTACTAATAAAGGCATCTGCTGGATGGAATTGGTTAGTATGGCACTGATTTGTGAGTTCTTGTCCAGGTCATATACCTGTCTCGGGTATTTCTGGTAATAATCCTGGAAACCGATCGCACCACCAATAGCGATAGTTGGATTGATGGAATACAATACATCCGCGCTGAAACCACGCGGTGAGGCTTTATCTACCATGTCCGATTTAAAACCACCTAGCGGCATGCCATAAGTATAGTTGAGCCCCATTTTTAATTTGCTGGTTTGTGCCCTTAGCGAATCGGCTGCAAACAGTAGAATCGTAAATGATAGTATGAATGATATCTTTTTCATGGCTGATTTATTTAGTCTTTTAATCTTAGTTACCAGTCTTTATATAAGGCGATTGACTGAAGAGTGCGCTCACCTGGGGATCTGCCAGCGAAGCATTATAGATTCCTGAGCCACGGATAAGCCCCGTCCAGATAACGCCGATTCGGTTTTTGACAGCTGCATTTTTTAAGTCAAGCATATCAATGGATAACATGGCTTCGGTTGACTGATAAACGCCGTAACTATATGGCATGCCGTACCCGTAACCACCATAACCCCAATACCCGGGATCCCAGTAACTACCGTATCCACCATAATAATCATCATAACTTACCAGATTGGTAGAGGTATAGATCAGTTGATTAAGCGTAATACCGATATCTGGATTTTGCGAGCGGTCCACTTTGGTATAACCGCGCGCCTGCATATACCTGTCAACTGCTGCAACGTATGCATCATCGGTTGTATTCTTTTCCTTCTGTGATTGTCTGCCATCCCTGATCACTGCCACTGAATCCGCTACCGCATATGTGAGGTAACTTTTGAATGCAGTCGTTGAATCGTAATTAGTAATATAGATCTGTGTTTCTTCATTTGTCAGATCATTGGCCACATCTTTTTTGCACCCCGGTAATGCCCAAAAGCTACCGGCTAACACGCACAATAATAAAAATCTGTTTTTCATAATGATTAATTTTTCAACCTATATGTTACAAAAAGCAGGCTCAATTAAGGTGGAAAACTCGTTTTAAGAATTTATTGACAGGGAGTTGGAAATTTGTTAAAGCCGGTAGGAGGCGGCACATTGAAACAGTAAAAGTTTGAATAGGATAACAAAGCAAAATGCCCTGTAATTATAATTACAGGGCATTTTGCTTTGTTATTGTGTGATCCCGCTGGGACTCGGACCCAGGACCCATACATTAAAAGTGTATTGCTCTACCAACTGAGCTACGGAATCTGACCTTTTTTCCTCAGAATCAAAGCGTAGCCTTTTTTCTTTCGGAGTGCAAAAATAGGTGAAATAGAAAACCAGCCAAATTTTTATATATTTATTTTATCGTATTTACCCACAATGATGTCAATAACTGATTGAGTAACTGCTTACTTTTGCTTACATAACACATAAGGGATATGTCAATATTTGCACAAAAGGTGATTGTTGTAACAGGCGGCTCTGACGGAATTGGCAAAGCGCTTGTTGAAGCATTCCTTCAACAGGGGGCCAAAGTGGCCACTTGTGGCCGTAATTACGATAAACTATACCGTTTACAGTCCCTGCACCCCGGTATGCCGCTGTTAACGCATGCAGCCGATGTAAGCAAGGAAACGGATTGCAGGCGCTTTATAGATGAGGTGCTGAAGCAATTTGGCACAATTGATATACTGATCAACAATGCAGGCGTATCCATGCGTTCCTTGGTGGCCGATGTTGAATTGGACACTTTGCGCAAAGTGATGGATATTAATTTCTGGGGTACGGTTTACTGCACAAAGTTCGCTTTGCCGTATATCACTGCGAATAAAGGGACGATAGTAGGCATGTCGTCTATCGCCGGTTTCAGGGGATTACCCGGCAGAAGTGGGTATTCAGCCTCTAAATTTGCTGTCAATGGCTGGTTAGAAGCGCTAAGAACAGAATTGCTTGAGAGCGGAACCAATGTTTTATGGGTTTGTCCGGGGTTCACAACATCTAATATCCGCAATGCGGCTTTGAATAAAGATGGTCAGTCTCATGGCGAATCCCCGATGGATGAAGCTGATATGATGAGCTCAGAAGAATGTGCCGATCATATCATTGAAGCGATAGAGAAACGTAAAAGAACGCTGGTGCTGACCTTTACCGGGAAACAGACCGTTTTCATGAATAAATATTTTCCTGCATGGACAGATAAACTGGTGCGTAAATTTTTCTTTAAAAACGGCGAGTTGGTGAAATAACTATCCGCTACAAACGTTTAACGTTCACCATGCCAGTTCTAACGTTAACTACAGACATAGGCCAGCGCGATTATCTCGTTGGGGCCATCAAAGGTCAGTTACTAAGCCTGGTGCCTGCACTGAATATAATAGATATCACGCATTATCTTTCGCAGACAAACTTTCCCCAGGCTGCCTATACCTGCAACAATGCCTTTCGTTATTATCCACCGGGCACTTTTCATTTTGTGATCGTGAACCTGTTTGAATCGCCCGTAAAATGCCTGCTGGTAGCTAAATATCTCGATCAGTATATAATCTGTCCCGATAACGGGATCCTCACCATGATCACCGGGCAGAAGCCTGCAACGTTGTATGCGATTGAATTGAAGGGGCATCTTACCTTACTTGAAATGACCCAACGGGTGGCTGAAAAAGTGGCCATCATCCTGGAAAGCGGTGATATCACCGATGCGGGTCCGTTGGCGGATAATATTGTTGAGAAATACCCGCTTCGCGCTACTTTGGGTCCCGACTGGATGGAAGGGCAAATCCTGTTCATCGATAATTTTGAGAATGTAGTCATCAATATCACCCGGGGAGAATTCAATGAACACCGCAAGGGCAGGAGCTTCAAGATCGTTTTCAAGCGCAACGAGATCATTGACGTGATCAGTGATAACTATACAGCCGTTTCAGAAACGGAAAAGCTGGCATGGTTCAATTCCGCCGGGTACCTTGAAATATCCCTCCGCAACGGCAATATCGCCGGTCTGTTTGGGCTACAGGGATTTAATGAGCAGATGCAGACTGCCGGGGCATCAATGGAGAATAAATGGTTCTACCAGACGGTCAGGATCTTCTTTGAGTAGTTTCTTACTACTTATCCCTTACCACTTACCCCTAATTCCTTATTTTTGCATCCGCAATAACCAATTGCCCCATCATTTTAAATAAACGATCATTTTATGGCATACGACGTAATTGTTTTAGGAAGTGGCCCCGGCGGATATCCAGCTGCCATCCGTGCTTCACAGTTAGGATTTAAAGTAGCGATCATTGAAAAAGAGGCACTTGGCGGTATCTGTCTCAACTGGGGTTGCATCCCAACCAAGGCCCTGTTAAAAAGTGCACAGGTATATGAATACATGAAGCATAGCACTAATTATGGGATCAATGCAACAGGTGTTACCGCAGATTTTCCGGGTGTTATCAAGCGTAGCCGTGGTGTTGCGGACAAAATGAGTAAGGGTGTTCAGTTCCTGATGAAGAAGAATAAGATCGATGTGGTGATGGGATATGGAAAGATCAAAGCAAAAGGACAGGTTGAAGTAACGGCTGCTGATGGAACAAAACAAGTGGTTGAAGGAAAATATATTGTGATCGCAACAGGCGGCCGCTCAAAAGAATTACCTAACCTGAAACAGGATGGCAAAAAAGTGATCGGTTATCGCGAAGCGATGAACCTGCCTGAGCAGCCTAAAAGTATTATCGTTGTAGGTAGTGGTGCGATAGGTATTGAGTTCGGATATTTTTATAACAGCCTCGGAACAAAAGTTACGGTTGTTGAGTTTCTCCCGCGGATCGTTCCTGTAGAAGATGAAGATATCTCCAAAGAACTTGAAAAGCAATTAAAGAAACAAGGAATTGATATTCTTACCAATTCTTCTGTTGAATCGGTCGATACTTCAGGTACCGGTGTAAAAGCAACCGTTAAGAAACAGGATGGAAGCACCGTGGTACTGGAAGCGGATATCGTTTTAAGTGCAGTGGGTGTAGTAGCCAATATCGAGAACATTGGTCTGGAAGAGAATGGCATTAAAACAGAAAAAGGAAAGATCGTAGTAGATAAATACCTGCAAACCTCTGTTCCGGGTATCTATGCGATTGGCGACTGTTCTCCTGGTCAGGCCCTGGCACACGTAGCAACAAAAGAAGGTATCAATGCAGCCGAGCATATAGGTTACAATGAAAAGAAATACAACCACCTGCCAGATCCATTGGATTATAACAACATCCCGGGATGTACCTATTGCAGCCCGGAAGTTGCGAGCGTAGGATACACAGAGAAAGCTGCGAAAGACGCTGGCTTCGAAGTGAAAGTGGGTAAGTTCCCATTCATGGCCAGCGGTAAAGCCAGTGCTGCCGGGGCTACCGAAGGTTTTGTAAAAGTTATTTACGATGCCAAATACGGTGAGTTCTTAGGTTGCCACATGATCGGCATGAATGTTACTGAGTTTATCATTGAAGCTGTTGTAGCCAGGAAATTAGAAACAACCGCACATGAGATCCTTAACGCTATTCACCCGCACCCAACGATGAGCGAAGGGTTGAAAGAAGCAACGGCGGTTGCGTATGGCGAAGCGATCGATATTTAATTAATTCGCTAATTAACGTATTACGGATTGGCGGATTTGAAGACAAAAAGCAAGGGACTGAATTTTCAGTCCCTTGCTTTTTGTAAATATTAATTCGTTAATCCGCAAATCCGTCATCCGCAAATTCTTCCTCTTACTTTGCAGCCTCTTTACTTCCAAACACTTTTTTCAAAATTTCTGAAGTTCTCGCTAAAGGATCTTTGCGGATACTTTTTTCTTCAAGTCCTACCTGGTAAAAAATACCGCCCAGCGCTTTATCCGTTACATAAGCGGTCAGGTCGGGGTTTACTTTTTGTACCAGGGGTACTTTGTTATAGGCAGTAATCAGTGCGTTCCAGTGTTTGGTGGCATCTACTTTGGCCAGTGAAGATTCAATAACCGGTCGGAAAGCTGTGGCGAGTTCTGTTGTTGTTTTGCCGCGTAAAAAGCCGGTAGCAGCTGTATCGCTTCCTTTCAGAATACCCACTGCATCCTGCACACTCATTTCTTTAATGGCATTCACAAAAATGGGGGCGGCGCTTTTGGCAGCATCTTCCGCACCGCGGTTCATGCTGAGGATGGCATCATCTACCAGTTTACCCATACCTATCCTGCGCAGCGTGGTTTCCACTTTTTGAGCTTCCGGCGGGAGCAGGATCTTCAATGCTGCATTGGCAAAAAAACCGTCTACTTGGGATAATGTATTGGAACCCTTGGTAGCACCCTGTGAGAGTGCCTCCTTTAGCCCTGATACGATATCAGCCGTACTCAAAGATCCACCGCTAACGGCGTCTTTGGCTTTGTTCATTAACCCTTTTAATCCCTGTGAACAGGCATCAAACGTAAATACAGATAAAACGAGTGCAAGAAGTGTTAGACTTTTTTTCATGGAAAATTTGCTGTTTATGATCTCGAAATGGTAGTAAAATTAAAGTTAACGTGTTGTGCTATTTAAAAAATCACTGGAACAACCATATAAATGGAAGAATATCCGCTTGGATTAAACTCGTTCCCTTTTTATATAGCACAATACATTATTAATGAATAATTTACGTATTGCACTAAACGCTATTACGACTTTCGTGCTATAACGTATTGATAGACAATGACATAGGGTCTTAAAAAAGGGGTTTGTTCGACTCTTGTTCGAGTTTCAATAGGGTTTTGTTCGACTCGACTCGAACAAAAGTCGAACAAACCCCTATTAAAAGTCAACTAAAGTGTGGAAATTAGTATACGTTTTAGTTGATTTTTTTCAAATAGCTCAACAGGATAAAGTTAATGGCTGTAAAGTAAAGTATGTGTGAAAGAATTGCTATTATATTAGTATTTTGGTGATAGTATTTTCTCCCCCCCCGAAAATGGTTCTGCAACAATTCGCATGTAAATTGCCATTACTTTCTAATGTCCATACTTATGAGAAAAATCATCATTACAGCTATCATTGTATTTGCAATCAACACATTAGCTTTTTCGCAAACCACCACTATTTTGCTTTTCCGCCATGCCGAAAAGGATACATCCGCAGCAGGTTCAGCGGCTATGAAAGCAGATCCTCCGCTGTCTGCAGAAGGACTTAAACGTGCCGGCAGGATACCTGGTGTACTCATCGCTTACCAACCGGATAGTATTTATTCTACCAATTATACCCGCACCAAATCAACGGTAGCACCACTGGCCCAGAAATTCAACCTGGGTGTTCAGGTCTATGATCCGAGAGATTTGGCATCGTTTGCTGAGAGGTTATTGCAGAATAAAGGCAAAGTGATGGTTGTGGCAGGGCATTCAAACACAACCCCTGCGCTTGTTAACCTGCTGATCAAAGAAAACAAGTTTGGTGCTCTCGATGAAAGCATCTACAACCAATTCTGGATAGTGACCGTAAAAGATGGAAAAGCTGAGGCTATCACCGTAAAATACTAGAAACCCCTAATGCCCTTATCTTTGCGCCCGTTATGAAATTCGAGAAAGAAATAAACAGGCGCAAGACCTTTGCCATCATTTCCCACCCCGATGCCGGTAAGACCACGCTGACAGAGAAATTGCTGTTATTCGGAGGCGCGATACAGGTGGCCGGTGCCGTTAAGAGCAATAAGATCAAGAAACATGCAACGAGCGATTTTATGGAGATCGAGCGCCAGAGAGGTATCTCGGTGGCTACCTCCGTAATGACCTTTGAATATCGCGACACACTGATCAACCTGCTGGATACACCGGGACACAAAGATTTTGCGGAAGATACTTACCGCACACTCACGGCTGTTGACAGCGTAATATTGGTGATCGATAGCGTGAACGGGGTAGAGGCACAAACACGCAGGCTAATGGAAGTATGCCGTATGCGTGATACGCCGGTGATTGTTTTTGTGAATAAAATGGACAGGGACGGAAAGAACAGGTTTGAACTGCTGGAAGAGATCGAGAATGAACTGCATATCTCATTGCACCCAATGACCTGGCCCATTAATAGCGGTAAAGAATTTAAAGGGGTCTACAATCTCGATAATAAAAGCCTGCGTTTATTTACGGCCAGCACAAAAGCAGAGGAAGATGATATCATTGCTATCAGCGATCTATCTGATAAACTGCTGGATGCTAAAGTAGGTGAACGTGATGCAGAACAATTACGTGAAGATGTTGAATTGATCGATGGGGTATATGGAGAACTGAATACAGAAGATTACCTGGAAGGTAAAATAGCACCGGTATTTTTTGGAAGTGCCGTGAACAACTTTGGTGTGAAAGAAATGCTGGACATTTTTATCCGCATTGCACCGGTTCCCCGTAGCAGGGAAACTTCTACCCGGACCGTTGAGGTGGGAGAAGATAAGTTCAGCGGATTTATATTTAAGATACATGCGAACCTGGATCCCAAACACCGCGACAGGATCGCATTTATGCGTGTGTGCAGTGGTAGGTTCGAGCGGAATAAATATTTTCATCATGTACGGTTGGATAAGGATATGCGTTTCAGCAATCCCTATAGCTTTATGGCACGAAGCAAAGACATCATCGAAGATGCTTATGCAGGTGACGTTGTAGGGCTTTTTGATACAGGCAATTTTAAGATAGGGGACACGATGACCGAAGGAGAGGATTTTTACTTTATCGGTATTCCTACTTTCTCACCAGAGATCTTTAAAGAACTGGTGAATAAAGACCCGATGAAGACAAAACAGTTGGAAAAAGGTATCAGCCAGTTAACGGATGAAGGGGTTGCTCAATTGTTCACGCAGTTCGGCGGTAACAAAAAAATCATTGGTTGTGTGGGTGAGTTACAGTTTGAAGTAATTCAATACCGTTTACTGCAAGAATACGGAGCGGCTTGTGAGTTTAGATCTTTGCCATTTTATAAAGCCTGCTGGCTCACGAGTAATAACCAGGAAAAACTGGATGACTTCCTGCGATTCAAGCAACAGAATTCTGCGGAGGATAAAGATGGTCATCCTGTTTATTTAGCCCAGAGCGAATGGTTTTTAAATACTGAGATAACAAACAATCCCGATATTACATTTCATTTTTCAAGCGAGATTCACAAGTAACTCTGCGTAAACTCCGCGCCCTCTGCGGCTCTGCGGTGAATTGGGAACCCGGCTTTACCGCAGAGCCGCAGAGGACGGAGAGGAATCGCAGAGAATTTATTTATATGGAGTCATACGATATCATTATTGTTGGTGCCGGTCCCATTGGATTGGCCTGTGCATTGGAAGCAAAAGTCAATGGACTTACGCATCTCATTCTTGAAAAAGGAACGCTGGTCAATTCATTATACAATTATCCCGTTAACATGACCTTCTTCTCCACCTCTGAACGGCTGGAGATAGGAGGTGTGCCTTTTGTAAGTAACAATCCAAAACCTACGCGAAGTGAGGCATTGGAATACTACCGCCGTGTTGCTGCATCGGCTTCACTGAATATTCATTTATTTGAAGAGGTAAGCAAGGTGGAAAAAGGACTTGATCTTTTTACCATATCAACCGGTAAAGGAAGTTATTATGCAAAAAATATAGTCATCGCTTCAGGTTTTTATGGTATCCCATATTTGTTGAACGTTCCCGGCGAGGATCTTCCCAAAGTGACACATTATTATACCGATCCGCATTTTTATGCTTTCCAGAAAGTAGTGGTAGTGGGAGCCAGCAACTCTGCGGTAGATGCGGCATTGGAAACATTGCGGAAAGGAGCAGAAGTAACCATGATTGTACGAGGTACAGAAATTGGCACGCGTGTAAAATACTGGGTGCGCCCCGATATTATTAACCGAATCGCAGAAGGTTCAATCAAAGCTTATTTTAATTCGACTGTTTCCAGTATCCATGAAGATAAGGTTGAGATACAAACGGCAGAAGGGCTCGTGTCAATCGCGAACGACAGGGTAATAGCGATGACAGGCTATCAACCGGACCTGCATTTTCTCAGGAACCTGGGCATTCATTTATCGGACGATGCAATTCTGACACCGAGTTACAGTGCCGATACCTATGAATCTAATATAAAAGGAATTTACCTCGCAGGTGTGATCTGCGGCGGGATGAATACGCACAGCCTCTTCATAGAAAATTCAAGAGAGCACGCAGGTAAGATTGTTGCCAATATCATTCAAAAGAGTAAAGTAATATTATCGGATTAACGGATGACGGATTTGCGAATACGCTAATTAAACCAGTATGCTTTTTCAAACCGAAAGACTGATAGTACGAAGATTTACGCCTGCTGATGCAGAAGGCTTCTTTCTTTTAAATAGTAACCCTACTGTCATGAAGTACATACGTCCTGCAAAGAACAGGGCAGACTGTGATGCGTTTTTGAATGAGAACCTTAACCTCTATTCAGATGGGTCTGTGATTGGAAGATATGCAGCTGTGGAAAAATCAACCGGAACTATTGTGGGTACTTTCTCTCTGCTATACCTTGCCGGTGCGGTAGATCTTCATATCGGTTATGCATTACTTCCTGAGCAATGGGGGAAAGGTTATGCAACAGAACTTACCAGGAACGGAGCCGTTTATTTCTTTGCCAATACTGCTAAAGCGGAGCTGTTTGCGATTACCGATATCGCCAATGAGCCATCACAGCAGGTGTTGATCAAAGTAGGGTTCCATAAAAAAGGCGAAACCATCGAGCATGGTAAAACACTGGCTCTTTTCCAAATCTCGCGGGAACCCTCTGCATAGATCGGGGAGGTTTCGCAGAGGATTATGTATATTTATTTTAAAATCTGCTATATGAAAAAATTATTGTCTGTTTTAACGCTTGCAGCTCTTGTATGTTCTTTCACACCTGCTAAGTTTCAACCTGATTTTACCGGTACATGGAAACTAAACGAAGGCAAAAGCGACCTCGGTCAGTTTGGTGCCCGCGGTGTTGCCACTAAAATTATCGCAGAACAGAAAGCCGATGCAGTAACATTAACCAAAACAAGTGCTTCTTTTGATGGGTCAGAAGCCACGAATTCAGAAACGCTGTTGTTCTCAGGCAAAGAATCAGAATCTACTGTTTTCGGGTCTTCCAAAAAGAAATCAACCCTTAAATGGTCAGCGGATGGCAATTCAATGGTCATTACCTATACCATTGCTTTTGAAAGGAATGGTCAGAGCTTTGATCTGAAAGGCACTGAAAGCTGGACAATGGGGGCAGACGGGAAAACCTTAACACTTTCAGCGAATATTACTACCCCACAGGGAGAGATCACAACAAAGGCGGTTTACGAGAAATAACGCTCACCGGGCTGTTTTTCTTACCTTTGCACCTCATGAAATCAAAAACACTCAAGAAAGATAAGGTTAACATCATTACCCTTGGCTGCAGCAAAAATTTAGTCGACAGTGAAGTACTTAGCGGTCAACTAGCAGCCAACGATTTTGACGTTGTTCACGAGAATACTAAACTGGATCATAATATATCCGTGGTCAATACCTGCGGGTTCATTGATAAGGCCAAGGAAGAGAGCATTAATACCATCCTTGACCAATTGGAGCTGAAGAGAAGGGGTAAGCTGGATAAAGTATACGTTACCGGCTGTCTTAGCGAGCGTTACCGTTCAGACCTTGAACTGGAGATGCCGGAAGTGGATGCCTGGTTCGGTACCCTGGAACTGCCGCTGATATTAAAACAGTTTGATGCCGACTACAAAACCGAATTGCTGGGCGAGCGCTTATTAAGCACTCCCAGGCATTACGCATATTTAAAGATCAGCGAAGGGTGTAACCGTACCTGTTCTTTTTGTGCAATTCCTTTAATGCGCGGGCAGCATATCAGCAAACCGATCGAAGCACTGGTGGCCGAAGCGGAAGGATTGGTAAGAAAAGGGGTGAAAGAAATCATGGTGATCGCCCAGGAGCTTACTTATTACGGTCTGGATATTTATAAAAAGAGAGAGCTTCCGAGATTGCTCCATGCACTTGCTGATGTGAAAGGATTGGAGTGGATCCGCCTCCATTATGCATATCCGAGCAAATTCCCGATGGAGATACTGGATGTGATGCGGGAAAGGGATAATATCTGCAACTACCTTGATATGCCATTGCAACATGCCAGCAACAATATGTTGAAGGCAATGCGCAGGAATATTACACGCGAAGAAATGAGCGATCTCATTCACGCCATCCGCGAAAAAGTGCCCGGTATCTGCCTGCGAACTACCCTGATAGCGGGTTTCCCGGGTGAGACTGAAAAAGATGTGGAAGAGTTAAAAGAATTTTTACAGGAACACAGGTTTGATAGGGTGGGGATCTTTAATTACAGTCACGAAGAAAATACTTCAGCGTATGACCTGGTTGACGATGTTCCGGCAGAAGAGAAAGCCATCCGTGCACAGGAGATCATGGAAGTGCAGCAGGAGATCAGTTATGAAAAGAACCAGGAAAAGATAGGTAAGATCTTTAAGGTACTTATTGATAAAAAAGAAGCGGGTCGTTATTTAGGAAGAACAGAATTCGACAGCGTGGAAGTGGATAATGAAGTGGTGATACATTCAGCGAAAAAGTTGCCCATTGGTGAATTTGTAAATGTGAGGATCACAAAGGCGTATGATTATGATATAGAAGGAGAAATAGTTGCTTAATATGTTTAAATAAATTTCTATTATGCCCGTAGAATGGAAAGGAGTTATTCCCGCACTTACCACCAAGTTTACAACGGATGATAAACTTGACCTGCCTTTGTTTGAAAAGAATCTTCACTTCCAGTTAGAAGCGGGTGTTAATGGAATTATACTGGGCGGCACATTGGGCGAAGCCAGTGTACTGACTACGGATGAAAAAGAGAGGCTAGTTAAGTTTGCTGTTGAAAAAGTAAATGGCAAAGTGCCGGTGATATTGAATATCGCTGAAGGCAGCACCAATGAAGCTTTGAAACAGACCGAACTCGCACGCCAATGGGGCGCAAAGGGGTTGATGCTGTTACCTCCCATGCGATATAAAAGTGATCACCGCGAAACGGTTACCTATTTCTCAAACATTGCCAAATCAACGGATCTTCCCATCATGATTTATAATAACCCCGTTGATTATAAGATAGATGTTACACTTGATATGTTTGATGATCTGCAGGCTTATACAAATATTCAGGCTGTAAAAGAATCAACACGTGATGTAACAAACGTAACCCGCATGATCAACCGTTTTGGCGACAGGTTTAAAATATTATGTGGTGTAGACACGCTGGCCATGGAAGAACTGGTAATGGGTGCATCGGGCTGGGTGGCAGGATTGGTGTGTGCGTTTCCAAAAGAAACAGTGGCTATTTATAAATTAGTCAAAGCGGGTCATATTGCCGAAGCAGCAGCTATCAACCGCTGGTTTATGCCATTGCTGGAATTGGATATACATGCTAAATTGGTACAATACATTAAGCTGGCTGAAAAGCAGGCAGGTATTGGATCTGAAGAAGTGCGGGGCCCGCGTTTAACATTGGTGGGAGAAGAGAGAGAAAATGTATTGAAGATTATTGATACGGGTATTGCCACAAGACCGGTATTGCCTGAATACTTACACCTCGATTTTTAAATTATGAACATCACTAACGATAATTCCCCGGTAAATAAAGTAATGCAGCAGGCTGCAGAAGCATTTACAGCCTACCAGTTGATAAGTATTGAAAACAAGGCATTGTTTCTTGAAAAAATTGCCGAAAACATGGAGGCATTAGGAGATGTGTTGTTAGCAAAAGCTGCTGACGAAACCAATCTTCCTGTTCCAAGACTAACTGGCGAAAGGGGGCGTACAACCATGCAATTAAGAATGTTTGCACAAATGCTCCGCGAAGGAAGTTGGGTGGAGGCAACGGTTGATACAGCGGCGCCAGAAAAGACACCTGCAAAACCAGATATCCGTAAGATGTTATTCCCATTGGGCCCGGTTGTGGTATTTGGTGCGAGTAATTTTCCGTTTGCCTATTCAACTGCCGGTGGGGATACCGCAAGCGCACTGGCGGGTGGATGTTCCGTAGTAGTAAAAGCACATGCTGCACATTTGCAGACCTCCATCATGGTAGCAAACGCTATTCAAAAAGCGATCGAACAAACAGGGATGCCTGCCCATGTTTTTCAACACGTAACCGAAAGTTCATTTGAAACAGGCAAAGCCCTGGTTCAGGACGATCATACAACAGCCGTAGGCTTTACCGGCTCCTTTTCAGGCGGGAAAGCATTATATGATTACGCAGCACAAAGAAAAACGCCGATTCCTGTTTTTTCTGAAATGGGTAGTATCAACCCGGTATTATTTCTTCCAGACACATTGCAAAACAATGCAGAGTCATTAGCCAAACAATATGCAGGATCTATCACTCTCGGTATGGGACAATTCTGTACCAACCCGGGTTTGATGATTGCCATAGAAGGTGAAGAATTAACGCGTTTTCTCAAAACACTGGGTGGAGAGATCACGGCAGTCCTACCAGCTAAGATGTTGCATACCGGTATACACAAAGCATACGGAGAAAAAATGGCCGCTGCTTTGGGTGAAAAAGGAGTAACTGTCATTTCTCAATCGGCAACAGCGGCAACGGGTTTAGAAGCATTGCCAACTGTAGCAGAAGTAGCAGGCGCTGTATTTTTAAAAGATCCTTTACTTCATGAAGAAGTGTTTGGCCCTTATTCTTTGCTTGTAAAGTGTAAGGATATGGAAGAGCTTAAAGCCGTATGGAAATCATTAGCTGGTCAGCTCACCACAAGTTTAATGGGAACCGATAAAGACTTTGCGGATCATCCCGATCTGTTAGCGATAGCTCCATCCATTGCGGGGCGCATCGTTTTCAATGGAGTGCCTACAGGCGTGGAGGTTTGCGCGAGTATGGTACATAGCGGACCTTATCCTGCTTGTACTGATAGTCGTTTTACAGCAGTGGGTATTGGTGCGGTTAAGAGATGGGTGAGGCCTGTATGTTTTCAAAATTGCCCGGATAGTTTATTGCCGGATGCATTGAAACAAAATAATCCTTTGAAGATCTGGAGATTGGTAGATAATGAATTTCAAAATTAAACTCTGCGGTAAAACTGAGTTCCAATTCACCGCGGAGTCGCAGAGGACGGAGAGAAATCGCAGAGAAGAGAGCTTATCTGGATGTAAAGATTTTTCTTTTTTCTTCAAACGCGAAATATAAAGTTCCTCCCATCGATGCGAGGAAATAAAAGGTCATTACAAGGTTTGCCCCGGAAAAATGTTTACTCAACCCAAACCAATCTCCATAGTAAACCAATATCCACACCCCAAAAGCCACTTTTAATACTTCCCATATCCAAGCATAGCGGTTGCGGTCCATCAATTCCGTCATGGCATATATGTATACAAAAATAAAGGCACCATAAATGAACATACCCGGAGAACCAATATTGGCAATGTTTCCAAAGAGATAACTCACCAATAACAAAACAATCGTCATCTGGAACCATACCCATACAACAAAAGATGCATTGCCCTCTGTTTCATACTTGTCAAATGCATAAACATCCTCAATCTTGTGTACAGGATGTTTTTCGATCACATCTTCCGGTCTCCATCCCGTTGGCATCATCCAGATCCTTAACTTATCTTTTATATTCTTTGTCTTCCAGGCGTCTTTCATCATCAATCCCAAATGCATGAAATTGATCTTTACCGGGTTCCATGTTTGCACAGGGCGTGTGATACCATAGACTGGCTTTACATCGGGTAATTCTTCCTGGTAAGTGCCAAACCATTTGTCCCAGAAAATAAATATCTGTCCGTAATTCTTGTCCAGGTATTCTTTATTGATGGCGTGATGAACACGATGGTGAGAGGGGGTTACAATGATCTTCTCAAGAAAACCCATCTTATTGATATGTTGTGTATGATACCAGAACTGTGCAAACAAATGTAAGGGCGCCACAACAGCAATCACCTGTGGAGGAACACCCAATAATGCAGCTGGTAATAAGAATATAGCAAACACCCGTACGAAAATTGAAATGTTCTGGCGTAAGGCACAGGCCAGGTTAAACTCTTCGCTGCTATGGTGAATGATATGACTGTTCCAGAAAAAATTAATTTCATGGTCAATACGGTGGGTGAGGTAACCGGTAAGGTCGAGTGCGAAAAAAGCAATGATGTATAATAAGACGGTCGACTTCAAATGGATGATCGCCATGTGTTCATCCATCCATGCATAAGAGATAAGCGCAATACTTAAACCCAATACATCTTTTGTCACATTGGTAATACCCGAGCTGAGGCTTGCGATCATATCCATGTTCCGCACCGTATCTTTGCCGCGGCGCCATCCATACCATTTTTCAAATAATACCAGCAGGAGAAATGCGGGCATGGCAATGAGTAGTATTTTTCCGTAAGTTTCCATATGGCAATCGGCATCTGTGCCTGACAAATGTAACAAAAACATGAAAGTAACTATCATCGGAGGAGGTATCATCGGTTTAAGCAGCGCTTATTATTTACAACTGGCCGGTCACGAAGTAACGGTGCTGGATAAGACCGATATGCGCAATAACTGTTCTTATGGGAATGCGGGTTATGTATGTCCGAGTCATTTTGTGCCATTGGCAACACCCGGTATTGTGAAGCAGGGGCTAAAATGGATGTGGAACCCGAAAAGTCCTTTTTATGTGCAGCCGAGGTTAAACCTGTCGCTTATCGATTGGGGAATGAAGTTTATGCGTTCTGCAACCCCGGAACACGTTGAGCGTGCGGCGGTTCCTTTGCGTGATATTGCTATTCTCAGTAAAAAATTATATGAGGAATGGGTAGCTATGCCTGCCTTTGATTTTGCGTATGAGCAGAAAGGCCTGCTTGAAATATTCCAGACAGAGAAAGGTGGGGATCATGCAAAACACATGGCTGAAAAAGCAGTTGCACTCGGACTGAAAGATACGCAGATCCTCGACTATGCACAATTGCAGGCATTGGAGCCGGGTACAAAGATCAATGCATTGGGTGCGGTATTGTTTAATTGTGATGCCCATTTATATCCTAATAAACTCATGCAGCAATTGATCGCAGTTTTACAACAAAGCGGTGTGAAACTACAGGGAGAGGAAGAGGTAAGAGGTTTTGAAAATGATAAAGGGGCCATCACCAGGGTCATAACAACAAAAGGCAGGTATGATACCGATGCTGTGGTGATCGCCTCCGGCTCATGGAGCCGTGAGCTGGCAGCCAAGATGAATATAAAGATCCCGTTGATGCCGGGAAGAGGATATTCCGTAACGCTGGAAGATTCGCCGTATAAAGTAAATCACCCGGCCGTGCTGGTAGAGGGGCGCGTAGCCATTACACCTATGGATGGCAATAAGATCCGTTTTGGTGGCACAATGGAGATCACATCTACCCAAACACCTCCCCGGATGAACCGGGTGGAGGGCTTATTGAATGCTGTTGAACAGTTTTTCCCCGATTTCAAGATCCCGGTTCCTCCTGTTGAAAAAATATGGTACGGGTACAGACCCTGTTCGGCAGATGGGTTGCCCTACATCGGACGCACAAAACAATGGAAGAATGTTGTGATGGCAACCGGTCACGCCATGGTAGGATTGAGCCTGGGTGCGGGTACCGGCAAGCTTATCAGCGAACTCATCAATGAGGACATACCGTCCATGGATTTGACCCCATTCGACCCTGCACGCTTTGGGTGATAAATTGTACTTTTATCCTTTATTATGAAGCAGGCAGCTAACTACTTACCATACGAGAGCACGGGATATTTTTCTAAGATCGTTTCAGATTACCTGTCACAATCGCCCCAATTAAAACCTTTTTACCAGCATGCGCCAACCATGGCAGGCATCAAAGAGGCTATAGCGGCACGTAAAACATTTGCCACCCCCCGGAAATTGCTGGTAGAAGTGCTGACCGAACAGTATGCCGGGCTATCCCTCTCAAAAAAAGTAAAACAGAATATCGCATCACTGGCTAAGGAAACAACGTTTACGGTAACCACTGCCCACCAGCCTAATATTTTTACCGGTCCGCTTTATTTTATTTATAAGATCCTTCATGCTGCAAAACTGGCGGAAGAGCTGGCTGCAGAATGGCCGGAATATACGTTCGTACCCGTTTATTACATGGGTAGTGAAGATGCTGACCTGGATGAATTGGGGTATGTAAATGTTGGGGGACAGAAGTTAATATGGGAAACCAAACAAACAGGAGCAGTAGGAAGAATGAAGGTTGATAAGGGCCTGATCAAACTGATCCATGCAATCAACGGCCAGGCTGGTGTACTTCCTTATGGAAACGAATTGTATGAATTATTTACAAACGCATACACAGAAGGGAAGACCATACAGCAGGCAACGCTTGAATTGGTGAATGCATTGTTTGCAGACTATGGTGTTGTAGTACTGATACCTGATAATGCAAGATTAAAGATGGCATTTCATTCAGTGGTTGAAAAAGAACTGCTGGAAGGATTTTCTCATAAAGCTGTGGCGGAAACCATTCCCCAACTGGCAGCGCACTATAAAGTGCAGGCAGGTGGACGGGAGATCAATCTTTTCTACCTGACTGATAACAAACGGGAAAGGATAGAAAAGGAGGGAGATGTGTACGAAGTAAAAACGTTGGGACTGCGTTTTACAAAAGAAGAAATTTTAGGGGAGTTACAACAACACCCCGAACGATTCAGCGGAAACGTGATATTGAGAGGAGCTTTTCAGGAAACGATTCTACCCAATATTGCCTTTATAGGTGGTGGTGGAGAATTGGCTTACTGGCTCGAATTAAAAAATGTATTTGCGGCTGTGAATATTCCTTATCCGGTATTGCTTTTACGCAATTCATTCCTTTTTATGCATAGGGAGCAGGAAGCAAGGGTAAAAAAATTGGGCTTTACCTATGCCGATCTTTTCAAGGAAGAATTTACATTGGTAAATACACTGGTAAAACGTGAAAGCGAGAACCAGCTTGATCTTGCAAAAGAAATTGAGCAGGCGCATAATTACTATAACGGTCTTCAGAAAATAACCGATGCTGTTGATAAAAGCTTATCCAAACACGTGATAGCACTCGAAGTAAAAGCAGTGAAGAAAATAGCAGAACTAGAAAAGAAGATCATCCGCGCAGAAAAAGAAAAATATGCAGTTCAGCAAAACCAGATCGCTAAAATAAAACAGGAGTTATTCCCGAATAACAGCCTGCAGGAGCGGGTCGATAATTTCTCTATTCATTATGCACAACAGGGTAAAGCCTGGATCAATAAAGTGTATAAGGTTTCTTTTGGACTTGCTCCGGGGTTTGGTGTGTTCTCACTCTGATTACTCATCAAAACCATTCGGCCAGTCTTTCTTCAGCTTTGCCACTTTACCACTCACTTCGTGGTTCAATTCCTGCTTATAATGCGCAATCGATGAGGATATTTTTGCATCAGTTGTTCCGAGAATTTGCGCGGCAAGTATGCCCGCATTCTTAGCTGCATTCAATGCCACCGTTGCAACCGGCACTCCATTGGGCATTTGTAAAATTGACAAAACAGAGTCCCATCCATCAATAGAATTAGATGACTTGATCGGTACACCAATCACCGGTAAGGTTGTAATAGAAGCCACCATTCCAGGCAAATGTGCAGCGCCACCGGCACCTGCTATGATCACGTGTAAACCACGCTCTTTGGCCGTAGTTGCATAATCCACCATCCGCTGGGGTGTGCGGTGAGCAGATACTACTGTTAATTCAAAAGCGATGTCAAACTGTTTCAGGATATCGGCTGCAGCCTGCATAATTGCCAGGTCGCTGTCGCTTCCCATGATGATGCCAACGAGTGGGGTGGGTTGTGCCATAGTAGTAGTGAGTATGGGGTGCAAGATACTGAATTAGATGTTAGATGATAGATGTCAGATGTTAGATAAGAAATCCTGAAATTTCCCTTAGCACAGGCGCCGCTTTTGCATTGCCGATGGTTATTCTTATTTTATTGGTTTCACAGTCTTTGAACTGCGCTATTTTTTTTCTGCCGATGGTTGTTCCGGAAAAAACACGCTGATAATCATGCCCATCATATACTTCGATCGTAAATGTTTTTACCCGTTGTCCATATTGAATCATCTCTTCCAATACGATCGTATTGATTTTTTTTGTTTGTTTTAATTCCACAACAAGTTGTGTATTCAGTGCCCTGTCGGACGACCAATAGGTAGAGATATTATTATCAACCAGTTTGGCGAGATCTTTATGGTTACTTGTATTGGAACTGACTGAGCTCCCTCTTACGAGATCACTGGCAAAAGCCCTTTCCCGTATTTCCCTAAAACCCATCAATGCTGCAGAATCCACAGCATTGATCCTGCCGGTCCTGTCAGGTGGAACATTTAATAAAAGATTTCCACCGTTACCTACTGAATGGAGATACAGGTCAAATAAAGTTTCGGGCGATTTAACTTTGCTGTCTTCTTCTGCATGATAGAACCAGCCGGGCCGTATAGATACATCCGCTTCAGCGGGTATCCAGTTCTTTCCATTTACATTTCCGCGATTAAGGGTATCTGTTGGCGGTGCACCATGCCCCGGCGTAAAGCCCGCAGTATCGAGCAGGTCCCAGTTAGTGCTATTGATCATCCCCTTTTCATTTCCGCACCAGCGTATACTCGGGCCGATATCGCTAAAGATCATCAGTTGCGGCTGCCAGGTAAAAGCAGAGTCGCGGAAACGTGTAAAATCATATTGCTGTTTTCTGCCATTGGGTCCTTCGCCATTGGCACCATCCCACCAGAGTTCAAAGAATTTCCCATAACCGGTAAGCAGCTCTTTCATTGAGGAGAGATAAACATCATTGTATTCAGGGGTTCCATAGAGTGGATGGTTCCTGTCCCAGGGAGAAATATAAACGCCCATTTCAATACCTGTCTTTTTACAGGCATCGGATAATGCTTTTACAACATCACCTTTGCCATTCTGCCATTTACTTTCTCTTACGGTATGCGTACTGAGTTTGCTGGGCCATAAACAAAACCCGTCGTGATGTTTAGCCGTGAGTATAATTCCTTTTGCGCCTGCCTTCCTGGCTATCCTTGCCCATTGCTCACAATCTAACGCCGATGGATTAAATATAGAAGGGTCCTCGTTGCCTTCTCCCCATTCTTTATTCGTAAATGTATTCGGGCCAAAATGAATAAATAAATAAAATTCCTTTTCGTGCCAGGCCAGTTGCTCTTTAGTTGGAACGGGGCGGAGAGGGATGACTTTTTGCGCATTAATAAAGGAAGTGATGAATAACAGGGCAAGCAGCAGGTAAAATTTCATGTGGCAATTAATAACAGGTAATTAATAATTGAAAACAGCTTACAAAATAGGTATTAATTAACGGATAGATATTTGTATTTTGTACATTGTTTCTAACATCTATCATCTGCCACCTAACATCTAATCTATGAGACGCCTCTTAAGTTATTCTGCTTCCCCGAATGTTACCAGCTTTGCACTCTTGATCCTTCGGCTTGGATTTGCGGGCTTACTCATTCCGCATGGGTATGATAAGATGATTCATTTTGCAGAATATTCGCGAAAGTTTCTGCCTTTTATGGGAATGTCGCAGTCGTTTTCTTTAGGGCTCACAATCTTTGCTGAATTCTTTTGTTCAGTTTTTGTGATTCTTGGATTATTTACACGTTTTGCCACCATCCCACCTATCATCGCCATGTCTGTTGCATTGTATGTAGCGCATGCAGGAGATTTTACCGGGAAAGGACAACCGGCTACTTTATTCCTTTTAGCATTTGTTGTACTGCTCTTTACGGGACCGGGAAAATTTAGTGTAGATGGGGCCATCTATAAGCATTAAGATAATTGCCGCTTGTACATCTGTACGGCATTCTCATATCCCAAGTAAATGGCATCACATACCAAGGCGTGTCCAATGCTCACTTCATCCAATGAAGGAATATTTTGTGCAAAATATTTTAAATTCTGCAGATCAAGATCGTGACCTGCATTGATTCCCAGACCAAGCTCTTTTGCTTTGGCGGCAGCCTTTGCATAAGGCGCAATCGCCGCTTCTTTTGAACCATTTGTAAATTTTTTTGCATAGCCTTCTGTATACAATTCAATCCTGTCTGTACCTGTTTCCGCAGCACCTGCTACCATTTCAATAACAGGATCTACAAAGATAGATACCCGGATACCTGCTCTTTTAAAAACACCAATAATATCAATCAGGTAATCTTTATTTTTTATCGTATCCCATCCATGATCGCTGGTCAGTTGTCCCAACACATCCGGAACCAATGTTACCTGGTGCGGTGTATTCTCCAGCACAAGGTCAACAAATTTCTGCTCGGTAGGGTTGCCTTCAATATTGAATTCTGTGGTAATGATCCTGCGGATCTGTCTTACATCATCATACCTGATATGACGTTCATCCGGTCTTGGATGCACGGTCACCCCATCTGCCCCAAACAGCTGTGCATCGATCGCTGTCTGCAATACATTGGGATTATCACCCCCACGACTGTTACGGAGAGTGGCGAATTTGTTGATGTTGACGCTCAGTTTTGTCATAGGGTAAAGGTAAAGAAGTTTTATTTAGTCGTAGCTTCGTTGCATGGCGTACGCTTCCCTCGAAGACTGTTTACTGGACCTTGAAAAAACCGGCCACCTGGTGCGTATCAGCGAAGAAGTGGACCCCTATCTTGAAATGGCGGCTATCCATTTGCGGGTGCATGAAGCCGGCGGTCCCGCACTGTTATTTGAAAATGTAAAAGGCTCACGCTTCAGGGCCGCTTCCAATATTTTCGGCACGCTCGACAGAAGTAAATTCATCTTCCGGAATACGCTGGCCATGGTACAGCAGTTGATAGCATTAAAAGATGATCCGGTAAAAGCATTAAAGCATCCTATCAAGAATATCGGTGCAGGTTTAGCAGCATTAAAAGCTTTCCCTCTTCAAAATCCATCCGTAAAGCCGGTATTGTATGAGGAGATTACCATCTCAGACTTACCACTCATACATCACTGGCGCATGGATGGCGGGGCCTTTGTTACACTTCCGCAGGTTTATACGGAAGACATGGACCAGTCCGGCATCATGCATTCAAATCTAGGGATGTACCGCATACAGTTAGATGGAAACGAATATGTAAAAGATAAAGAAGTGGGTCTCCATTACCAGTTACACAGAGGTATTGGGGTGCATCAGTCAAAGGCGAATGCGAAAGGGTTGCCACTGAAAGTAAGTTGTTTTGTGGGTGGTCCGCCGGCACATACCGTTGCGGCAGTGATGCCTTTGCCGGAAGGATTGAGCGAAATGAATTTTGCCGGTGTGTTGGGCGATAGACGATTCCGTTATGTTTACCGCGATGGCTTCTGCGTTAGTACCGATGCCGATTTTGTGATTACCGGGGAAGTGTATCCCGGGGAAAATAAGCCGGAGGGCCCATTCGGGGATCATCTTGGTTATTACAGCCTCAGGCATTCTTTTCCGGTGATGAAAGTGCATAAAGTATATGCCAAGAAAAATGCTATATGGTCGTTTACTGTGGTGGGGCGCCCCCCGCAGGAAGATACAAGCTTTGGTCAATTGATACATGAACTCACCGGAGCCGCAGTTCCCATCGAAATTCCGGGACTTAAAGAAGTACACGCGGTGGATGCAGCCGGCGTGCATCCATTATTACTCGCAATTGGTGCCGAAAGATATACGCCTTATGCACCTGCCAAACAACCGGCAGAGATACTGACCATTGCCAACCACATTCTCGGTACAGGACAGTTAAGCCTCGCCAAATTTCTTTTTATTACAGCTGATGATACAAAGCAGCTCAGCACACATAATGTGCGGACTTACATGGAGTATGTGTTTGAACGGATAGATCTGCTTCGCGATATTCATTTTCATACCAACACAACTATCGATACACTGGATTATTCCGGTACGGGATTGAATAGCGGGAGTAAAGTTGTATTGGCTGCTTATGGTGATCAGAAAAGAAATTTAAGTAATGAAGTGCCAACTGTATTTAGTGAGGCATCTATTGGCGATGCACGATTCATCATGCCGGGGGTTATTGCTTTGCGCAGAGATGTATTTACTACTTATGAAAACGCACATAAAGAAATAGATAAGCTTGATAAGCAATTAACCGGGGAACTGAATTCTTTGCAAGGTCTTGTTATGATTGTATTGTGTGATGATGCCGAATTTGTTGGGGAAACCTTTCGCAACTATTTATGGGTAGCCTACACACGTTGTAACCCATCTCATGATATTTATGGAGTGAAAGCGGTTACTGTCAATAAGCATTGGGGTTGCCATGGTCCAATGATTCTTGATGCACGGATCAAACCACATCATGCGCCACCTGTTGAAAAGGATGCCGCTGTTGAAAAAAGAATTGACAGGTTGTTTGAAAAGGGTGGGAGCCTGTTTAATAAATAATTACACCTGTTTGTAAGTAATTATCAGTAGCCCCGTCTACTGCCCCATTCATCACACTTCAAATCTTATTATGCGAAACAAACTACTCTTTTTATTGTTTTCTGTAGGTATGGTCTTTACCGCAAATTCCCAGGCAGTGATGCCGAAGGGCTTGCTGGTAGGGGATATGGCGCCTGATTTTACGGCCAAAGACAATAAAGGTAATACCGTTACACTTAGTAAACAATTAAAGAAAGGCGATGTGGTATTGATATTTTACCGTGGCCAATGGTGCCCGTTTTGTAACAGGCAATTAAGTGGTCTTAATGATTCATTGGCGTTAATAACAGGCAAAGGCGCACAATTAATGGCCATTACGCCGGAAGTGATGGAAAATGTAGGGAAGACTGTTGAGAAAACAAAAGCCTCGTTCCCGATCATTGCCGATGAGAACCTCGCTATTATGCGTTCTTACCAGGTTGCATTCCAGGTTGACCAGGATACACAGGACAAGTATAAGAAATATGGGATCGATTTTGCTGCTGCCAATGGAAGCAATGGTGCCAACCTTCCCGTTCCGGCAACCTATGTAATCGGGAAAGATGGAAAGATCAAGTATGTATTCTTTAATCCGGATTACAGGAAACGTCCTTCTGTAAAAGACATTGCAGAACATTTGTCAAAGTGAAACAAGGCTATCCACCTTTCATCAAATAATTTTTATCCAGCCAACCTTTGCGCCTAATTTCCGTTATAAAATAAAACTACCGTATGAAAAAATTATTAGCATTTACTGCCATCTCGGCAATGTTCTTTAGTTCTGTGACTTTACAGGCACAGGAAAAACCTCTGAGTCCGCCGGCTACTGCCACAGGCACTATTAAAAGCGGTGCTGTTATCAAGATCGATTACAGCCAGCCAGGATTAAAAGGCCGTACAATGGGTAAAGATGTAGAACCGATGAAAGGAAAAGTATGGCGCGCAGGTGCCAATGCTGCTACAGTATTTGAAGTAAGTAAAGATGTGACTGTAGAAGGTAAAAAATTACCTGCAGGCAAGTATGCTTTTTTTACCATCGATAACGGATCTGACTGGACACTGATCTTCAGTAAAGTTTGGAAACAGGGTGGGGCTTTCGATTATAAAGAAGCGGATGATGCATTACGTGTAAATGTAAAACCAGGAAAATCAGCTGCTTCAGTAGAAAGATTAACCTACACAGTTACCAAAGACGGAAAAGTATCGCTGCTTTGGGGTACGTTGGATGTAAGTTTTTGGGTGAAGTAATTGGTGAATAGGTGAGTAGTGAGTGAAAATATTCACCACTCACCTATTGTCATTCACATTAATAAAGTCGGGCTGTTTGATCAATTGCGTATTATAGCGGAAGCGAATATCAGTATTGATCGTAATGTTCCACTGATTCAGGTTCCGTGTGGTGCGTGGGTAATAATACGCTTTTAGCTCCATGGTTCCGAACACCAGGTTTTCATTACGCGTTCGCACACCGCCGCCGATGGCTGTATACACATCTCCTCCTTTTATTTCACTTCCAATAGGCTTGATGTAAGTGATATTGGCAAATGTAAAAGGTGCGAAACTGAATCCTACTAATTTCCAGGTATTATAGAAAACTGATTCGCTATTGATGGTAATACGTGTAGAGCCCAGCAGATCAGGGTTGTCTAACCGTGGGATCCCATAATCACTGGATAAACGAAGGGGCTCATTCAGGTAGGTGTGGAATAGCTGCGTATAACTCCCACTTAAAAAGTGCCGGAAGTACCATCGGCTGCTACCCAGCTTACGTAGCCTTGTAAAATGTTCAATACTATTAAGAACGCTCACATCTTCAACGCGGTTCACATTATAGTAACCGCCGATGCGGAAATTATATTTAAAATAATTACTCCTGTTAGAAAAATAATTTCGCTGGTAATCAAATCCAAGAAAAGGTCTTGAAATATTATTTCTTCTTGTCCAGCCAGCGGTCACTGCTATATTAAAACCTTCCGGCACATCCTCATTCCGGCCAAAACCATACAGGAAATTGGTATGGTAGAAATCCTGTTCAAATAGATTAAAAGAAGCCAGTATTGAATTCAGGTTACTGTAATTGATCTGGTAATTGTTATGATAAAGACCGGGAATGTCTGAAAAGTTCCTGTTGATAAAACGCACTGCCAGTATGCGTTTCAACCTCGACTTGAAATTTTCTTCCAATTTATTTTGTGCGCCGATGCTGTAACCAAGCCATACATCAACCAGGTTATATGCGTACCTGAAATCGGACTGGTAAAGAGAATCCGGCAGGAATGCATTCTGCGAAGCGTGTCTGCCAATATCAAATCCTCCCGTCCATACGTGGTAGGGGCTTACCAACGGAAGGTCGCCACGGATGTAAACTGTTTTTTCTTCCCTGCGGCCGCTGTTAAAGGCAGGCGCTGCATTATCGTAGCCAAAAGTTATATTAAGAAATGAGCCGGCAAGATTTCTTTTGATAAACTCGAAACCATATCCATAAGAAGGTTTGCGATTTACATCTATATAATTTTTTACCTGGAAACGGTTGCCGGTGCCAAAGAGATTGTCGTCATTCACTTCAAAGCTAGCCGTTTTTTCAGAACCCTCTTCCATGCTTCCACCGATAGGAAATACATCTTTACAGATAATGATCACATCAACAGAATCTTTTGAATTTTCATCTTCCTGTACAGAGATCTTTGCATCCTGCAAATAAGTAAGGGTACGCAGGAACCGTTCGTTATCCGCAATCAGGTAAGGGTAAAGGGTATCACCTACAGCAAAAAACAGGTTATTGAAAATGACGCGTTTTTTTGTGGTTGGATGGAGTGCGTCACCGATCTCGTTGAATAAATTTCTTACAACCCTTACCGTATCATTGATTGATCGCACAAACCCTGTTTTTTTAATCTGTATGCTCCGTATAATCTTTCCCTGGTACTTATTGAATTCGGTTTCATTTTTAACAACACCTCTTTTGGGAAGCACGGGGTCGGGTACGTTTACCGATAAGCTCCTGCCCAATTTGCCAAGCAGACCCTTTTTATGGGCGAGAAAAAAAACAGTATCCGGTTTCACTGCCTGTTCCTGCTGCGCCGATGCTTTCCCGCAAAAAAGCAGGAAGAGAAGCATGGCAATAATATTTGCAGTAGATAAACGCATGGATGCAATGAAGAATCTTTTCAAGTTATTAATTTTAACCCATAACAGATTCAGCGGAAATGCTAAAAAAGCATGCCTTATGCGGGCAATTCTTTTTCCATTACAATAAATACCAGTTCCTGTTTAGGAATGCCAAACTCAGGTCCGGTAGGGAAGGGTTGCGTTTCACCGGTACGATGGTAGCCATTTCTTTCATACCAGGCGATCAGTTCGTGTCGTACAGAAATGACGGTCATGGTTACTGCTTTGCAGCCCAGTTGTACCGCATATAATTCAGCGGCATTCATCAATTGCCTGCCCGTGCCTTTGGCTTGCAGAAGCGGGGATACGGTAAGCATCCCGAGATAAAGTTTCGTTGCTTTTTTTTCGAGATAAACACAGCCGGTAATGCTGCCATCTTCCCCTGTATATTTCAGCATAATCGCCCCCGGTGTATCCAGTTGCTTTTGAATCGATTCCGGGTTGGTTCTTATCCCATCCAATAAGGATGCTTCTGTTGTCCAGCCTTTGGTGGAACTTTCGCCGCGGTAGGCACTATTCACCAGTATGACCAGGTGGTTAATATCTTTTGGGGTAGCCAGGGAAATATGTGGATTGTTCAGCTCCATGCATGCAAAATAGTAAAAAAAAGACCCCGATAAAATCGAGGTCTTTTTTTTAAAGTATTGAAGATCAGAATGCCGGATCTGCCGGTGTATTCGGATTGCTGTCCCTTTCTCGGAAAGGATAAGGGAACAGGTTGCGTTTACGCTCTGTAAGCGGTCTGCCGAACCTGCGCATATCTTCCAGTTTAAGACCGGATAAAAATAATTCTATACAACGGTTACGATAGATCTCATCCAGCAATTGTGACGCAGTAACAGTTACTACCGGGGGAAGATCAGCTCCTACGCCCACTGCATCAGCGGCAGCTTTCTTTGTTACTACTTTATTCAACTCAATCAATCCATTCACAAGATCAGGAGTAGTCTGACGTGCGTATGCTTCTGCTTTGATCAGTGTTATTTCACCAGGGAGATAAAAAGGAACCGCAGTTGTAGCAACGATCCAGAAACCATTCAAGCGGAACCGTGGATTGATGGTTGGGTTGATCAACGTGTAAAATGGAATACGTTTATCAGCCGTGTTAGGTGCCAGAGCAACAGGCAGACCCAATGTAGAATCAACCGGTTGGTAAAGGTTATTAGTGGAAGTTACTGAGTTATAAAATGGATTGGGATTAGCCGCTTCAAAATTGAACACAGATTTTTTTGTTAGGTCAACCAGGTTAGCAGCGGCTAATGCAGACGCATAACTGCCGGTAAACAACGCATACCTTGCTTTCAATGCATATAGCGTGTTCACAATATCAACACCGGCTGGTATGTCTGTTAAGAAAGTTGCGCTGATGGCATTAGCAGAAATAGCTGCCAACGCTTTATCGATTGAAGCGATTGCACGTGCATAGCCAACCATCCTGTCTGAATAGGTTGTGGTACTGGTACCAATGGTATCCGGTACTTTTTCCCATAATTCAGCCTGGGTGCCGATAGATAATGCTTTGAAAATAGTAGCATAGCCGATCAGCCCGCTTGCATAACTCTTGTCAGCAAGCTGTGCGGCTCCGCTGATCACGTTATTGGCATCATAGATCACTTTGCCGGCACTGCTCCAGATGTTCCCCAATAGTGCATTGGTACCATCTACGTTATTTCCGCCATCAGTAAGCTGAGCTTCCGAAGTATTACCCCTATTCAGCAGGGTAGTTTCCCCTGTTGTAAGGCCGTTAGCATCAGAGAGGCCATAGGCTACATTATTAATATAGGTACGCTGTAAACCTACAGCCGTGCCGGCAAGCCCTTTTGCAGAACTCAATACCTGGATCGAGGTCGCCGCCGTTGGGTTGGTGTAATCTTTCTTACAGCCGGTTGCGTTCATCAGAACCACCGAGGCAAGGGTCGAGTAGAATATTTTTTGAATTATCTTTTTCATACAATGATGTTTTATGGATTAAAATTTAGCCTGGATTCCGAAACTGAACGTTTTAGGAATAGGTACTGATCCAAAATCAATTCCACGCAGGATGGTGCTTTGACCGCCCGCATTTACTTCAGGATCGTACCCGTTATAATTATCCCAACTTATCAGGTTGCGTCCGCTGAAACTTACGCTCAGGTCAGAGAATCCTTTTATCATTTTGCCGAAATTGTAACTCAATGATAATTCGCGCAGTTTAGTAAATGAACCATCGGCCACACGCCATTGTTCGATTGCATAAATACCTGCAACATAACCACGTGGTACCTGTCCAAGATCTTCCTGTTCTGCTACTTTTCCATTACCCACACCCTGGCGTGTACGGAAATCGGCATTGAATACATCGCCACCTCTTACTGCATCGATCTGTACGCGAAGGCTCAATTTTTTATAGGTAAATTCATTGGTCAGCGTTGCTGTGAAATCAGGGTTAGGATCCCCGATGATCTTACGTACAGTGCTTCCTGATGGTAAACCTGCAGTTCTGCCCGGTGTAAATACCAGTGTGCTGTTTTGTACGCCTGCTTCCTGTGTTGGAATTCCTGCAGCAGTTTTTACCTGCGCACCATTTGCATCTGTTGCAAAGAATGTTCCGTAAAATACGCCGATAGGTTGTCCTTCAATGATCGCTACAGGCGCGCCTGCATTTGTACTTAATAAGGTAAGCGATTGACCAATGCTCACTGCTTTGTTCCTGTTATGATTATAGATACCGGTGATATCCCATTTGAAATCCCTGTTGGATACCGGTGTTCCTGTTAATACAAATTCATAACCTTTGTTTTCTAACGATCCATAATTATCCAATAAGCTTGAGAAACCCGATGTAGGTGCAATAAAACGGTTGATCAAAAGGTCCTTTACTTTTTTATTATACACGTTCACAGTCAAGCCTAAACGACCCGCCAGGAATGAAAGGTCCAGACCAAATTCAGTTTCCTGTTGTCTTTCCGGTTTCACATTTTCATTGGCCAGCGTTGAACTTGAATTCAGGGCCGTTCTTCCAATGTAAGAGGATGAACTATAGGTATTGAACCTTGAGTAAGCGCCGATACCTGTTAAGTTTCCACTTTCACCATAAGCGATACGTGCTTTCAGCACATCCCACCATTTTGATACACCCAGTTTGCTCCAGAAATCTGTTCCTGAAACAACATAGCTACCACTTGCTTTATAATAGGTCTGGTTGCGCTGATCAGTACCAAATACAGATGAACCATCTACCCGTACAGCACCGGTAAGAAATAACTGGTTGCGGTATTTGAAATTCTGTTGAACATACGTACCTGAAACAGAAATTTCACTTCTGTCGTCAACACCCGGAAGAATGGTACTGGCACCATTTACGGTTTGTACAAAAGGTGCGAGACCGCGCCCCTGTAACAAAGCATAATTGTTCTTTTCATACTGTTGTGAAAAACCAACCTGTGTTACAGAGTTGATTTTGCTTGTAATGTCGACATTATAAGTAGCCGTTACATCATGATTGATGGCAAAGAAACTATTGTTACCTGTACTCGAATAACCATTCTGTGTAGGATCCAGTGTAGATCCACCACCATAGAATGCAGTACTTACGTTGTAAGCAAACGGTGGAATATAAGTAGTACCATTCTGTGCATAGTTGTCGATACCCATGGTGTAATCAACCGTTAAATGCTTCATCGGTTTCAATTTTAAACCGAGACTGGCAATTACACGGCTGGTACTTTGTTTCTGTTTGATATCTTCTATCACTGAAACAGGGTTTGCGCGACCTCTTTCACCAACTGCCTGGATATTACCCAGCGCATCGCGTGCCCAGATATTATGGAAATTACCAATGATCGTAACTGAGTTCATAGGAGAGAAGAATGAGTTGCCATCCGGCTTTTCATTCGCTGTGCTATTTACATAGTTTAACCCGAGGCTTACGCTTGCCCATTTATTCAGCACCTGGTCAATATTGCTTCTGAAACTATAGCGTTGAAAATCTGTGTTAGGAATAATGCCCTGGTTATAAAAATAAGAACCGGAGATAAAATATTTTGTTTTGTCAGTACCACCGCTGATAGAAAGGTTATTATCCGATCCGTTTGCATTGCGGAAAATATAATCCTGGTAATCATAGCGTGTTACAGCAGTAGTTGTTGTAAGTGTTGGTGTAAGAATATCCTGTGTTACAGCACCGGGGCCATCAGTTGGTCCGCCAAATTTGATAGGTGCCCTGTTAACATCCAGTTTTTTTCTCAGGCTGCTTGCCATATAATTTGTAGAAAAGCTGATAACCGGCGCACCTGATTTACCTTTTTTGGTAAAGATCTGAACAACACCTGCATTGGCACGGCTACCATAAATAGCAGCAGCAGCGGCACCGTTCAATACTTCTACTCTTTCAATATCACTTGGATTGATATCCACCATCCTGCTCTGACCGATATTACCGATGAAATTGGTACCATCATAGTTTGATGAGGTATTGGTAACACGGTTGGTGCTGTTATTCACGATCACACCATCAACGATATATAAAGGCTCGGATGAAGAAGAGATTGAACTGATACCACGTAAACGCACACTCACACCACCTGCAGGATCTCCTGAGTTCTGTGTAATCTGCGCACCAGCTGTTTTACCCTGCAACGATGCAAGTATATTACCCGAAGCACCTTTGGTCAATTCATCCGATTTTACTGAACTGATATAGCTACCTAACCCGCGGCGTGTAGTTCCCGCAGAGTTACCGGTTACCACTACTTCGTCCAGTTTTGAAACCTTATCACTCAGTTGTACATCAACAGTATAACTTTTTTCAGTACCCACCGTCAACGCAACCTGTTGTTCCTGGAAACCAATACCGTTAAATACCAACGTGTATTTTCCCGGAGTTAACGGAGCGGTAAAAGAATAAGAACCCGTTGCATCAGCAAGGGTGCCTGCTTTGGTTCCTTTTACTGTTACCGAAACCGATTCTGTGGAAGCACCCGATGGGCTGCTTACTTTGCCGGTAATGCGTACCTGCCCGAATGTGAAGGCAGCCAGCATGTTCAAAGCAAGAAGCAAACAGAAGTTTTTCCATTTGCCCTGCATGCTGTTAATGATTGTGCTCATAGCGTTTGTTTAGGTAGTGAAAAATTATAGAACAGTTAATCCTGTTTCTATATAAGGTGTCAGAAGTGTATTACTATTGTCAAGTTCGGTTACAAGTATGTCTATTTCGGCTAAGCCACAAACATTGATGCGTTGTTGTGTATTAAGCTTCTCTGATATGGACAATACAATTGTTTGGTTAGATGCTTCTATCATGGCTTTTTTTACCTGAACCACATCCCAGTCGTTATCTGAAATGCCCAGTTGGCTGTCGATTGCATTCGCGCCCAGGAAACAAAGATCTGCTTTGATGGTTTTGATACGGGCAATCGCTTCGCCACCCACAGCGATCTGTGAGCGCTTCGATATCTTATCGCCAATGAAGATCACTTCAATATTAGGATGCTGTGCATATTCATACGCTGCGGGAATACTACCGGTTAGAAAAGTAGCATTTAAATGTTCAGGAAGGAGACGCGCCATCTCAATAATAGTTGTGCCGCCTCCCGTGAGAACAAACATTCCATCTTTGATCAGGGAAACTGCTTTTGCAGCAACCGTCTTTTTATTATCTGCATGATATACATCGGTGCGTAAATAAAAACTGTTGAAAGATTTTGAAAGGGCACCACCATGCACTTTAATAACTTTACCTTTTTCTGCCAGTTCATTGAGATCACGGCGGATCGTATCTTCGGATACATGGATCTCGGTACTCAGGTCGGTCGAAAGCACACTATTATGTAAGCTCACCTGGTGCAATATATATGCCTGGCGTTCCTTTTTGAGCATCTCATTAAGCAAATTAGTAATGATTGAAAATAATGATAAATATTGCATAATCAAACAAAAAGCCGCATATTGTCGCATTAAAATTCTTTAATCCTTCAAAAAGTTGCAATAAATGAACAAAAATCTTGGGAAACTGTGCAGGATTGGCGACAGTCAAAGCCGCATGATCGTTGGATTAATGAGTGGGACCTCACTGGATGGTCTCGATGTTGCGCTTTGTCAGGTAATGGGTAGCGGGATGGATACAGTGGTGAAGCTGGTTGCATTTGAAACGATCTCTTATGATACTTATTTTAAAGAAGAAGTGCGTGCCGTTTTTTCTAAACGTGTAGCTGACCTGGAAAAAGTATGCCTCTTAAATGCCTGGATAGGTCAGCAACATGGTAAGATGATTCTTACCTGCCTTGAAAAATGGAACATACTCCCTGCCGATATCGATCTTGTTGCGAGCCATGGACAATCTATTTATCATGCACCCAAACTGCTACACCAGCAGTCTGGTTTTGGGAATGCTACATTACAGATAGGTGATGGAGATCATATTTCGGTAACCACCGGCATTATCACCATCAGCGATTTTCGCCAGAAGCATGTTGCTGCCGGGGGAGAAGGTGCCCCATTAGCTGTTTACGGGGATCATTTTATCTTCAGTAAAAAAGGAGAGGATCGCATCATGCTGAATATCGGCGGTATTGCCAATTTCACCTACCTGCCCGGAAGTCTTGATGCTACAAAAATTTTCAGCACCGACACCGGTCCCGGCAATACACTGATGGATGCTTACTGCCAGCGCTTCCTGCAATTGCCTTATGATAAAGATTCTGCGGTTGCCCGTTCCGGAACGGTTCACAAAGGATTTCTTACTTCATTGCTCAACCATTCTTTTTTTGAAAAAGGATTTCCCAAAACAACCGGCCCTGAATTGTTCAATACCGCCTATCTCGAAATAGCCCTCAATGCAGCCGCTGCAAGCGGCTTATCACACGCAGACATCATGGCCACCCTCAACCGCTTCAGCGCGGTCACAATCGCCGAAGCCGTAACCCGCGGACTTAATGGACAAAAAGGATTTTCCATCTACACCAGTGGTGGCGGTATGCATAACCCTTTATTAATGGAGCATATCAAAGAACTATTACCAGGTCATTTCTTCTATACCACTGATGATCTCGAGATCAACCCCGATGCGAAGGAGGCGATCTTATTTGCGATCCTCGCTAACGAGTGTGTAGCAGGAGGAGACACGCAGATTGGAAACGGCACCCATGATATCCCCTTTGTGTCCATGGGGAAAATCAGTTTTCCTAGTTAAGAAAAAGTCCCAGCGGGACGAAAGGTTTGTAGTCCCCAGGTGCCAAAACAAAATCAAAGCCCCTTTAGGGGCGACACAAACGTTATTCGAATACATTAGAATGATCGATCTCGCCCGGTGCCGTTCCTACGGAACTACATTATTGAAAATCAAAACATTTTTGGTTCTACAAACCTGCCGTCCCGCTGGGACTTTATTGCTGTGCAATAATGATCATCGACAATCGATTTATCTAACATCTAACATAAAAAGGCCGCTCTCTTACGAAATGCGGCCTTTGCATATATGGAGGGAGGATATGGCTATTTCTTTAGTCTCGACATCACGCTAACTGAACCACCTGTTGTGATTTCAACCACGATTTGTTCGTTTTTAGTATCGAAAGAAGCGTAATAATTCTTCTCATTGTCGGCGTTGGTGAATTCGATACACTCTTTCAGTTTGAACTCAGGGAAAGTGTACTTGGTAGTAAGGGTTTCAAGAGCAGCTTTTGGTAATTTGTCAAAAGCCATCACTTTGCTAACTCCGAGCATTTCGCCTGAAAAATCGTAGAAAACTTCTACTTTCTCATTATTAAGGATAAAGCTTGCCCGTTCGAAATTATCAGCTGTTTTCCATGATACACTCTTTGCATCGGAGAAAGAAGCTGAAAAATGTGCTTTTGCTTTGGTGTCGGTAGAAGCTGGTGCTGCAAAAGCGCTGGTGATAATTGTTAAGGCGAATGCGGCTGAGATAAATAACTTTTTCATTTTAGGTTGTTTTAATTTCTTTTAAATATTTGTTGTTGTGTTGTTTTTAATTTGATATGTCAAAAGTAATAACAGACAATAGATAGACGCAGGACATTGTGATTAGTTACAGCTAACTAGCCGCTCAAATTATGAACGGTGTTAACGGTAATGTTAATGAAAATGGTTATTGGGCTGAAAGTCAATGCCATAATGTGTTTCAGGCGATATGTTAAGGAAATAATAATGGACCGCCGGCAGGGATGAATGAAGTGACACAAGTGTCCGCTTTTGGACGAACGGTTAGTAGCTTTTGGAAATACGCTTGAATTACCGGTCAATTTTCGGAGGGGATGTTTTTTAGAGTGAGTTTTTTATGAAATGTGGGGGTAAAACGAGGCAAGTTAGAAAAGCGGCATCGCAAAGAACGCAACGCACCGCGAAGAACGCAAAGAAAAACCCCGCCGTAGTAAGGGCGGGGTTACTATATAATAATTAATCTAAACTAGTTTTTCTTCTGCTGTACCGTAGGATAGTGGTCAATTGTTTCAAAAACATTCCGCGGATCCTGTTTGAGGAGGGTAATAAAACGGGTTAATGAATCCATATGCGCTTTTGATTCAAATAACCTGTCGTGGGAAAGTATCACGATCGAGTTAGGTTGATTGGTGTTTTCATCGTCAAAATGCTGGTTAATACGTTTAACCATTTCCGTAGCGCTTTCTTTGGGAGCTTTGGCATGTGCCTGCTGACCCCATTCTACATCCCAGCCAATGATCTTGTAGCCCAGTGAATCAAGTTTCCTGATCAATGGGTTTTCTGATTTCTGACCATGGATATCACCATTGGATGCCCAGGTATTATTGCCCGGGAGGCGAATGATCTTTACCGGGATCTTTAATAAAGTCTCATTATATAGAAAATCATTCAGGGCACTGTCTGTCATAGCCGTTGAATAGAATTTACTGTACTGATCTTTGAAACCGTGCGAAAAGCTATGATTAGCCAACAGGAACTGCGGGTAGCCATTACGGATCGAATCGATCAGCCGTTTCTTTTGTGGACCAACCTGGTTAAAGCCTACTGCAAAGAAAGTGGCTTTTACGCCTTCCGCTTTGAAAACGTTCTTGCAATTAACAGTTCCCGGTGGTTGGGGAGAATCATCCCATGTCAGATATATATACCTTTTGGAACTGTCATATTTAATAGGAGAGCCGGGCTTTGGTTTTGCATCTGCTACCGGTAATGTGCTATCTGCAGCTTTTGTAGTGTCTGGACCGGTGCCGCAGGCAGCTAAAAGACATAGGGCAAAGAGTGCCGCTCCTGCTCTTTTGGTTACATTCTGTAAATTCATGGTATTGCGTGTTATTAAGGTACAAAGATACCCAGACTGAAATTTTTATGCCGCGGTTAGTTATCCTCAGATGTATATAATTATCGGATTGGCGAATGACGAATTAACGGATTTGTAAGAATAGGCTTAGAATCCGCCAATCCGCTAATCCGAAATCCGCCAATCGATTTATCTAAAACGTTCTGAAATCGTATATGCTACCTTATCATTGATCCGCCTGAATACCTCATCATTGATCCTTCTCAGTTTGCGTAAACGCCTCCGCTCCAGGAGCCGGCCCTCGCTATCAAAGTATTGGGGTTGGGAATAGAAAGTGAGTACGTAGAATTTTTCATAGGTAAAGGGCAGGTGAATGGCTACTTGCCGGATGGACATGAATACGAGCGACTGTCGCTGCCCGTTTGAATAATAATCGAGATTGTTGATCCAGATACAGTGGATGGACTGCATTTTTTTAATGAGATCGGTGATACCCTTTACTGGGAATCCATATTTTTTGAGGCTATCCTGCAACCTCGTTTCTTCGAGACCGAATTCATAAATATATTTGATCGAATCGGTGATGATCTCAAGGGATATATAGTTGAACGACTTATCGGTGAATGCTACTGAAAAATGTTTTTGCCTGTAAAGATCCTTGTAAGACTTCTCGATCTCGGTCAATGTTTTTTCATTCTCATAATAATATTTTGTTGAAAATACTTTTCTTGAGGCGCAGGATGAGAAGGATAGTATAATGCCTGCCAATAATATTATAGATAGATACTTAATGGGCATCAGCTGTTTTTTTAGTGATGTGAGAGATGCCGAATATTATTTTCTTCAGAAATTTAGCTGAGAGCAACTGGCGGCTTTTTCCACCATAATCCCAATAGGTGATGGCGATCTTATCATCTACTTCAGCAATGTCCAGTAAAATAATGAAGTGGGTAGGAACGCCTACTTTGATCATCGTGTGGCTTTTTTTGTAAAGGTCAAGGTTGTTGACAAAAAGTCCGATAGTGCCTGTTTGCAGGCGTTCCGATAAATACTCATACATATCGCGAACACCCGGTTTCAATAGATCAGAGCCAATGGCATCTGTCTGGTAATTGAACAGTTGGCGCACCATACGGTTGAATTTTGAAAAATTAACCGCTGCCCACATTTTGTTTTCATCACCCGTATTATAATGTTTATCCAGTGTATTCAGGTATCCTTTAAAATGATCAGCCAATACAAGAAACCAAAGTTGATCTGCCGGCCGCACATCCAGTTCGCCTTTGAATGTGAGTGTACCTGCTGCCAGCTTAACAGGCTTTGTGGGTTCAAAATAGGCACGACCATACACCGCTTTCCCTTCTTTATAAATCTGCACCATGAATTTTACATAACTCAAAGGATCAAAATGTAAAGGCAGGTAAGACATCGCAGCATACGCACAAAAATTAGTACTCCGGCCTTCATAGATGCTTAAAGGTGCTTCCACATTTTTTCTGATATTCTGCAGAAAGGGCAAGGGCGGTACATTGGGCCAGAATTTGCTGGACTCAAGTCCGGTCTGTTGATCGAGAAAAGCTAATGCATCTTTTTTGGTAGAAAATGGGGTGGTATCATTTCTGTTTTCTGCATATGCAAAAGAAAAGAACAGGCAACAAAAGAAGACGATGATAATACGTAAAGGCCAATCATTATTTTTCTGAACTATCATCAAGTAGGTATTGCCGTTAACGGGATTTGGTGGTTAACATATAAAAGTACCCAATATCCCATAAAAACCATTCCACAAAAAGTCCCAGCGGGACGAAACGATTGTAGCCCCCGAAAAGGCATAAAAAATCAAAGCCCCTTTGGGGGCGATACAAACGTTATTCGAATACATCAAAATGCTCGATCTCGCCGGGTGCCGTTCCTACGGAACTGCATTATTGAAAATCAAAACATTTTGTTTCTACAAACCTGCCGTCCCGAAGGGACTTGATGCTGCGCATAAAAAATCCCGCTCCTTGCGGAGCGGGACCTGTATTGTTGGGGGGATTTTTTGATCCCCGGGGGCTAAACTAGTAACGGTAATGGTCGGCTTTGAAAGGACCGGTTTGAGAGATACCGAGGTATTCAGCCTGTGCATCAGTAAGGGTTTCCAGAACGGCACCTACTTTAGCAAGGTGTAAACGGGCAACTTTCTCATCCAGGTGCTTAGGCAAAACGTAAACTTTGTTTTCGTAGTTGTTGAAGTTGGTCCATAATTCTATCTGGGCCAGTGTTTGGTTAGAGAAAGAGTTACTCATTACAAAACTTGGGTGGCCTGTTGCACAACCTAAGTTTACCAGGCGTCCTTCAGCCAAAAGGATGATGTCTTTACCATCGATATTGTAAAGATCAACCTGTGGTTTAATGGTATCTTTTGTATTACCGTAGTTATCGTTCAACCAGGCAACATCAATTTCAATATCAAAGTGACCGATATTACAAACGATCGCTTTGTCTTTCATCAAACGGAAATGTTTTTCTGTGATCAGGTCGCGGCAGCCTGAAGCGGTAACAATGATATCAGCTTCTTTAACAGCTTCAGCCATTGGTTTTACTTCAAATCCTTCCATAGCAGCCTGTAAGGCACAGATAGGATCGATTTCGGTAACGATTACGCGGCAACCGGCGCCTTTCAGCGAAAGTGCAGAACCTTTACCTACATCACCATAACCGCCTACTACTGCGATCTTACCAGCCATCATTACATCAGTAGCACGACGGATCGCATCTACCAGTGATTCCTGGCAACCGTATTTGTTATCGAATTTAGATTTGGTAACAGAATCGTTTACATTGATCGCAGGGATCGGTAAAGTACCTTTTGCCATTCTTTCATATAAACGGTGTACACCGGTTGTTGTTTCTTCAGAAAGACCTTTGATATGAGCGATCAGTTCAGGATACACATCAAACACCATATTGGTAAGGTCACCACCATCATCCAGGATCATGTTCAGGGGACGGTCTGCACCACCAAAGAACAATGTCTGTTCAATACACCAGTCAGCTTCTGCCTGTGTTTGTCCTTTCCATGCAAATACACCAACGCCGGCAGCAGCAATAGCGGCAGCAGCCTGGTCCTGCGTAGAAAATATATTACAAGAGCTCCATTTAACTTCAGCACCTAAAGCAACCAGTGTTTCTATCAAAACAGCTGTTTGAATGGTCATGTGTAAGCAACCTGCGATACGGGCACCTTTCAAAGGCTGGCTGGGTCCGTATTCTGCGCGGATCGACATTAGACCTGGCATTTCTGCTTCAGCCAAACGGATCTCTTTGCGGCCCCATGCTGCGAGGCTCATATCAGCCACTTTGTACTGGAGGCTGAAGTCGATGGATTTTGTTATTGTTGACATAGTTTATGTTTTTGTGGCACAAATGTAGTTTTATAGGATAAAATACCATAATTGTAATTTTATTTGGAATAAAATGTATGTTTTATATCTTTATAAAGAATAAAATATCATTTTGATATGCCAAAGACCACTAAAAAAGCCGAAACCACTGATAATACTTTTTCGCTGGATGAAAAGGATATTAAGATACTCAGGGAATTGCAGCAGAATGCCCGGGTAACGGTAAAAGAGATCGCTGATAAAGTGCACCTGAGTACAACCCCGGTGCATGAAAGGATCAAGCGGATGGAAGAAACAGGTGTGATCAGGCAGTATGCAACATTACTGGATCATTCAAAAGTGAGGAAGGGATTGATGGTGATCTGTTATGTATCGCTTAAACAGCATGATAAGAATGCGGGTGGCAAATTCATCAAAAGCATTCTCGGGATGAATGAAGTGATCGAGTGTTATAACATTTCAGGAGAGTTTGACTTCATGCTGAAAGTGGTGGCGGAAAGCATGGATGCCTATTATGATTTCCACGTAAACAAATTAAGTCAGGCGGAGAATATAGGACATGTACAGAGTGTGTTTGTGATGGGGGTAATCAAGCAGACGCATGTGTTGGTGTATTAAACATCCGCGAATTAAAACGCCGCGGCTTTCTTTTTTCGGGGAGTAAGAAGTTTTTTATTCAGCCAATGCGCCGCAAATCCGCTTCCTGTACCGAGCAGGGCACCCACCAATACATCTGATGGATAGTGCTGACCGAGATACATTCTTGAATAACCCACTCCGGCGGCCCATGCATAGCAGGGGATGGTGATATACCATTTCTTATAGATCAACGCAAGCGAGGTAGCTGTGGAGAAAGCGACAGATGTATGCGCTGAGGGAAATGAGTATCCCGCATCTATTTTATCAGGATAAATGTCCGGATAAACATCATAGGGACGTTCTCTTTTTACAATCGTTTTTAAAGTGATCGTTGTGGCTGCTGCGATAGCAATACTTGCAGCCATTTCATAAGCATGGTCGCGGTCTTTTTTATTATGGGTGATCAGTGATGCAGCAAACATACCTACCGGGATAGCTACTGCCAGCGGTTCGGCAGCTGCTGAAATCAGCTTGGGTATATTGTTCTTGTCACGCGTATTAATAGACCTTACCAGATCCACTTCCCAGGGTGCCTGTGCGTAACAATTCGCGGATAGCATATAAAACAATGCCACAAGGGCTATACATCTTCTTTTCTTTATCCTCATAGCATACTTTGTGTACCCTCTTATGTGATATTTTGTAAACTCTCCTTTATGGTAAGGATACGCGCTTCTGCATCTGCCTGTTTCTTTCTTTCGAGATCAACTACTTCGGCTGCTGCGTTTTGTACAAACCTTTCATTGCTGAGTTTCTTCTGAACACTTTGCAGAAATTTTTCCTGGTGCTCAAGATCTTTTAATAACTCTGCTTTTAAGGTTTCCGCATTTAACTCCCGTGTGGTTTCAATAAAGAACTTATCTTTTTCTACCGCCACTACGATCGTATTAGGGAGCGTAGTATTTGTGTAAGTTATTGCTTCTGCATTAATCTGTTTAGCCAGTATGTTTTCTATCGACCGGTAACTATCAGTATTCCCTGTCTGGATATGCAGCTTGATCGTATCTTTTGGTTTTACCTGGTTCTTATTCCTGGCATCTCTTAAGGCAGAGATCACCTGTTTCAATAATTCACCGGCTTCCAGTATGGCAGGATCAAAGGATGCTAAGGGTGCCTGTAATTTTACCGTAAGGTCATCTTCCTGTTCGCCCAGTAAATGATAGATCTCTTCGGTGATAAATGGCATAAAAGGATGAAGCAGTTGCATCAACTCTTCAAAATAAGTGATAGTCCTGTTATACACTTCCGCATTGATGGGTTGTTCAAAACCCGGTTTGATCCATTCAAGATACCAACTGCAGAAATCATCCCATATCAATGAATAGATCGTTTTTAATGCTTCACTCAAACGAAACTGGGTCATCATCTCTTCCACATCCGCTTTCACTTTGTTGAGACGGTTACCAAACCAGTTGATCGCAAATTCGTGAGTAGTGAGTAGTGAGTGGTGAGTGGCGTTGCTGTCTCCTTGTCTCCCTTCCCACATTTTGATCAGCTTCAACGCATTCCACAACTTGTTATTGAAATTTCTTCCCTGCTCAAGTGCTGATTCATCAAACAAAATATCATTGCCTGCAGGTGATGCGATCATGATACCAAAGCGAACGGCATCTGCGCCATACAAATCTATCAATGCTAGGAGGTCGGGTGAGTTGCCGAGGCTCTTGCTCATTTTTCTTCCCTGCTTATCTCTTACAATTCCTGTGAAATAAACATCTTTGAAAGGTTTCTCCTGCTTGTATTCATAACCAGCCATGATCATCCGGGCTACCCAGAAGAAAATGATCTCCGGTGCCGTTACCAATGTGTCGGTTGGATAATAATATTTTACTTCTGCATTGCCGGGATCCGATAAACCTTTGAAAACTTCAAAGGGCCATAACCAACTCGAGAACCAGGTATCCAGGCAATCATCGTCCTGTCTTATTTCCTCTATCGTTAATTGTGGGTTTCCATTTTTTAATTGTACAAAGGCTTCCTCTTTTGTGGCAGCCACTGCAAAGGAACCGTCCGGTGCAAAATAGGCAGGTATCCGATGCCCCCACCAGAGTTGGCGGCTGATGCACCAGTCCTTGATATTCTCCATCCAGTGACGGTAAAGGTTTTTGAACTTGGCCGGGTGAAAGTTGATCTCTTCATCCATCACGGCTTTCAAGGCAGGTGCCGCAATCTCTTTCATGCTTACCCACCATTGCAAGCTTAAGCGGGGTTCTACCATGGCATCTGTGCGTTCACTAAAACCTACCTGGTTGGTATATTCTTCGATCTTTACAAGGTTGCCCGCTGCTTCCAGCTTCGGTACAATTTTCTTTCGCACATCTAGCCGGTCCTCTCCAATAAATAGCTGCGCCTCTTCACTCATCGTTCCATCGTCATTCATGGTATCAATGATCTCAAGCTGGTATTTCTGCCCCAACTGGTAATCATTCATATCATGTGCCGGCGTTACTTTTAGTGCACCTGTTCCAAAATCTGTGGTTACATATTCATCAGCTATAATAGGGATGCGGCGGTTAATGAGCGGTACAATGGCAAACTTCCCATGCAGGTGTTGATAGCGTTCATCGGAAGGATTTACACAGATCGCCGAATCACCAAGAATCGTTTCCGGTCTTACGGTTGCAATAGTGATATATTCATCACTATCCTCCAGTTGATATCTTACATAGTATAGTTTGCTCTGAACCTCTTTATAGATCACCTCTTCATCGCTTAACGCAGTCTTGGCTTTTACATCCCAGTTGATCATGCGTTTACCACGGTAGATATGTCCTTTACCATAGAGGTCGATAAAAACTTTGATCACGGATTGATAATAATCCGGATCCATAGTAAAAGAGGTGCGGTCCCAATCGAGACTGCAACCCATTTTCTTTAACTGCTGAAGAATGATGCCACCATATTTTTCTTTCCATTCCCATGCATAAGCGAGAAACTCATCGCGTGTTAAGGATGATTTGGCAATTCCTCTTTCGCGCAGCATCGCCACCACTTTCGCTTCCGTAGCAATGGAGGCATGATCTGTTCCGGGAACCCAGCAGGCATTTTTACCCTGGGTTCTCGCCCGTCTTACTAAAATATCCTGGATAGAGTTATTGAGACAATGACCCATATGCAACACCCCCGTAACATTGGGAGGTGGTATGACTACTGTATAGGGTTCCCGGTCATCGGGTGTACTTTTAAAATATCCTTTTTTCAGCCAATGTTCATACCAACGTTCTTCGGTCTCATTGGGTATATAATTCTTGCTTAATTCCATGGAAAGCAAAAATAAGGAAAAAAGATAGGGGACAGGGAATAGGGGACAGGGAACAGTAGGGAAAACAATTTACCAACAACAACCATAGACCAAAAACAATAGACTATAGACCGATGTCAGTTACCAGGTAAGCATCTCTTTGCTTAGTTCGTGCATGGAAACAGAAAATAATTCATCAGCAGTAGATGGTGCTTTTTCCTGGCAGCCTTCTGTAGCGGCTGATTTTACCGATTTGCAGCAATTAACTACAGACGTACAAACTGCTTTGGCGGCGGTTGTCCTGTTGCGGCTATTGCAAGCGGTCAATAAGAAGATCACCAGCAGAATTAATAAAGGTTTCATGTTTGGTTAGTTTCTGGTTGCAAATTTATACCCTCGCAGGCACTTAGTCGGTTAATGATTGTTAATTAATACTAACGTGCCTTGGTATAAAAAGTTACAGGGTTGCACAAAATTAGTAGCTAATGGGTCCTATTTATTACGGTGTTACCAACTTTTTTGTTTTATGATGCTTATTAACCGAAATTTCCATACCGTTCAAAAAAAATCGGTTATTTGTACCTGTGAGATTTGCGATAGTAGATATAGAAACAACCGGTGGTTTCCCGAGTCAGCATGGGATAACGGAGATCGCTATTGTATTGTATAATGGCCATGAGATTGAAGGGAAATATGAGACCCTGGTCAATCCCCATCAGCCCATTCCCCCTTTTGTGGCCAATATGACCGGCATTTCAGATGCCATGGTAGCGGTTGCACCTTCTTTCGTAGACGTGGCCGATAAAGTATATAACCTGCTGAAAGACAGGGTATTTGTGGCGCATAATGTAAATTTTGATTACTCCTTTGTTAAGCATCACCTGCAGGAAGCGGGTCATACTTTACAAACCCCCAAACTCTGTACCATCCGCCTGGCGCGAAAGGTATTCCCGGGGTTTCGCAAGTATGGGCTCGGGCATCTTTCCCGTGAATTGGGTATCATCATCGAGAACCGGCACCGGGCAGGCGGCGATGCACTGGCTACTACCGAGGTGCTTGCCCTTGCGCTGCAAAGGGATGGCATGACCGTGATCAACGATATGCTGAAACGCGAAAACAAGGATCAGCTACTCCCTCCGAATATGGCGGAAGAGCAGATCAGGCTTTTACCAAAAGATCCCGGAGTATATTATTTCCACGATAAAAAAGGCAAGGTGATCTATGTGGGGAAAGCCAAGAACCTGCATAAAAGGGTGGTGAGTCATTTTACAGGACTCGACACTTCAAAAAAGCGGCAGGAGTTTTTACGCAATATTCATACAGTAACGCATACGGTTTGTCCCACAGAATTTATTGCCTGCCTGCTGGAAAGTGTTGAGATCAAACGCTTATGGCCGATACATAATAAGAGTCAGAAAAGGTTTGAACAGTTATGGGGTATTTATCTTTTTGAGGACAGCAGGGGATACCTGCGGTTAGCCATCGATAAGAAACAAAAATATTCTGCACCCGTAGCCACGTTTTCATTAATGGCAGATGCACACCGTTTTCTCTGGAAGATGGTGAAAGAGTTTGAACTTGATCCTGTCCTTTGTTTCCTGGATAACAGTTCACAGGCGGGTTCAACAGATGTAACCGGGTATAATGTATCCGTTAATAAGGCACTTGCCTGGTTGCAGAATCAAAAACAGACTTTTGTTATTCGTGATAATGAAGGTTGTGTATTGGTAGAGGAAGGAAAGTTTTATGGAATGGGGCATGTGACGGGAGAAATGGAATTGGATTCTATCGATCTTATCAAAACAAAACTGACAGAATATCCTGAGAACGAAGTACTGCGTTCTATGATCCGCAATTTTGCAGAAAGATATCCGGGCAAAGTCTTGCCGCTTTTAGTCAGTAGTGAGTAGTCACTGATTCTTGAACTTCAGCCGCACAGTCCCATTTGTATTTTCGGTGGAGGAGAGCGTGATCTCGTACCTTTTCCTGTTGCAATACAAAACCACCAAGGCTGTATTGGGAGGAATGGTACCGAGATTATTGGCAAACAATTCAAGCAGGTGTTCTTTACCCGGAAATGTAGCCAGGTCGATGGTTATGCGTTTGGATTGCAGCCCCAGCAATTGCTTTTCCGCAATGATCTTCCCATCTAATATCAATGTGGCCGTATCTCCATCGATAATGCCGTTATCATACATATCAATGGTGATCAATGTAGTATCGAGAAGGATGGTCCGTTGTATATCTTTTTTTCGCGGTGCATTGGGTATCCTTGCTATTTCATCAGGTATCTCTAATTCTTCCAGCAGGATATGCATGGGAAGTATATGCATACTGATCTTATCCTGGATATTCATGCCCATGCCTGCGCCCTTGCTGGAACCTACCCACTCATTGTTGGGAAAGCTGTTGCGCTTACCGGCATTCCCGGTAATGATGGTTTTATTCGATTCTTTTTTGAATGTCAGATCATAGTACACACTGTCGGGCTTCCTGATCGGTTCACCAAGGGGAGACTGCGCTCTTTCGGTTTTCATATGGGTAACGATCAGTAATAATTGTTTTTGCGGTTCATTATATTCTACGGCAATAGTATAGGTCTGGCTGCTGTCTTCCGTTGGAAAAGTGGCAGTAGCTTTATTAAACAAAATCTGCAACATGCCTTCTCCCTGCGTTTTCCCGGTAAATACAATCCCTATCGGTTTAATGGCACCCATTTTTCTCATGATGGTCGACATAGGATTGTCGGGACCATAATAGCCGCCGCCCGACCAAACCCTTTGTGTATTTTGGGTATGTCCTGAATGGATTATTGTCAATAAAAAAAGAAAAAATAGAATTTTGGGCATAAATAAATGGTCCTTATCAAACGCACTACTGAAGATAAACCTACATTCGCAGCCCTGAAATATATTCGAACAATCTTAACGTTTTTATGTCTGAATTTGCGCCCTTAATTGCTTCCAGAACAAATATCTCTGTACGCCAGGTTGAATCCGTTTTATCATTATTTGCCGAAGGCGCCACCATCCCGTTTATTGCGCGTTACCGGAAGGATAGTACCGGCGGACTTGACGAGGTGCAGATCTTGTTGATCCAGGACGAAGCAAAATTTCTGAAAGATTTTGCCGAGCGTAAAACCGCGATTGAAAAATCGATCACCGAGCAGGGTAAGATGACCGATGCTTTGCAGGATGAATTGAACAAAGCCACCACACTGGCAGGATTGGAAGATATCTATCTACCCTATAAATCGAAACGCAAAACAAAAGCGCAGACAGCCCGCGAGAATGGTCTTGAGCCGTTGGCGCAATTGATGCTGGCACAGCAAACGCCGGATATAGCCACTGAAGCATTGAACTATATCAATGAAAAGATCACCACCGCTGATGAAGCATTGCAGGGTGCCCGGGATATTATTTCAGAAACGATCAATGAGGATATTAATCTCCGTGCAAGGTTGCGGAAATTATTTGAGGAGAAAGCGATGCTGCAAAGCAAAGTGCTGACCGATAAAGAAACAGAAGGCATCAAGTACAAAGACTATTTCGATTTTTCAGAACCTATCCATAAAGTTCCTTCACACCGTATCCTCGCCGTATTGCGCGGATTTCTCGAAGGATTTCTTCGTATGTCGATCCTTCCTTTGGAAGAAGATGCATTGGAAATGGTAGAGAAAGAATATGTAAAACCGATGCATTCATCTGCCGATCATGTGAAGAAAGCCTGTAAGGATGCATACCGCCGTTTGCTTCAACCCAGCCTGGAAAGTGAGTTCAGGACTGCGTTAAAACAGAAGGGCGATGAAGATGCGATCAATGTGTTTGCTGAGAATCTCCGGCAGTTATTGTTGAGCCCGCCATTAGGTAGTAAAAAAATATTAGCGATTGATCCCGGTTACCGCACAGGTTGTAAGGTGGTTTGCCTGGATGAAAAAGGCGAGCTGAAGAAGACGGACCTTATCTATGTGCACGAGAATAACCGGATGTATGAAAGTGAACAGAAAGTAAGGGACCTCGTAAAAACATATGGCATTGAAGTGATCGCCATTGGAGATGGTACCGCAGGTCGCGAAACAGAGCAGTTTATTAAAAAGATGGAACTCGGCTTACCGGTGTTCCTGGTGAATGAAGATGGGGCCTCTGTTTACTCAGCATCTGAAACAGCCCGGGAAGAATTTCCTGAACAGGATATTACGGTAAGAGGCTCCGTAAGTATTGGCCGCCGCCTGATGGATCCATTAGCTGAACTGGTAAAGATTGATCCGAAAAGCATTGGAGTGGGACAATACCAGCATGATGTAAATCCTTTTCGTTTAAAAGAACGCCTCGATCAAACAGTGATCAGTTGCGTAAACAGCGTGGGGGTTAACCTGAATACCGCCAGTAAACATTTACTGAGTTATGTAAGTGGTATTGGAGAATCATTGGCGGATAATATTGTTAAGCATAGAAATGAGCTGGGGCGATTCACTGACCGCTCACAATTATTAAAAGTGCCTCGTTTAGGGAATAAAGCCTACGAGCAATGTGCAGGATTTTTACGCATACGTGATGGAGAAAATCCATTGGATGCAAGCGCCGTTCACCCGGAAACTTATCCTTTGGTTGAGAAGATGGCTGCCGGTATTGGTGTTGATGTAAAAACTTTGATCGGTAATGCTGAAATGCTGAAGAAGATAGAGGCTAAAAAATACGTTTCCGAACAGTTTGGTGAACTCACCATCAAAGACATTTTGAATGAGTTACAAAAGCCAGGACTTGATCCAAGAAGTGAACTCGAACAATTTGCTTTTGCAGATATCTATAAGATCGAAGATGTAAAAGTAGGCATGGTGATACCGGGTTCCGTAACCAACCTTACCCGTTTCGGCGCTTTCATTGATATCGGCGTTAAACAGGATGGATTGGTGCACGTGAGTGAAGTGGCTCACAAATACATTACGGATCCTGGAGAGGTTTTAAAGCTCGGACAGAAAGTACAGGTAAAAGTTTTAGAAGTCGATACCGTTCGCAAACGGATAGCTTTATCGATCAAGCAAACAGAGAACGGGGGCGATAGACAGCAACGGGCACCTGTTAAAAAACAGGAGAGGAAGATGGAGGAGATGAGTGTGGATGATGCTTTGAGTTTGCTGAAGAAGAAGTTTGGGAAATAGTATAATGCTCTGTTCCTTTCTTGCCGCAGGTTTAAACCTGCGGCAAGAAAGGAACAGAGCATTATTTACTTATTATCATAAAATCTCCACGAAGTAACAAAGTCCTTCTTCAAAGGCTGGTTCAATATAATCGCCCTTACCATTTCAATAGGCATATTATTCTCCTTCAATATCGCATCGTGAAATTGTTTGTAAGTCATCTTGCCCTTATCTACCACTTCTTTCTTTAACGCATAAAACTGGAAGGCCCCTGTCATATAAGCCAGTTGGTATAAAGGTCCGTAATTAGCCGTGAATGAGCGTCTTACTTCTCCTTCTGCATTGGCTCTTTCATGACCAACCCTGTCCACTAAGAAATCGATGCATTGTTGTGGCTTCCAGTTACCCATATGGTAATTAAGCGAAAAGATAATTCTCGCACAGCGGTGCATACGCCAGAACAGCATACCAATGCGGTCCTCTGGAGAACGTGGAAAATTTTTATCCCAGAGGATAAACTCCCAGTAGAGCGACCAGCCTTCTGTCCAGAACGGTGTTCTGAAATTCCGGTAAGGTTTAAAACGTTCGTTCATGAAGCTTTGTAATCCGTGACCTGCAATCAGTTCATGGTGTACGGTAGCTCTTGAAAAATGCGGATTATTGCCACGCATACTCATCATGCGCGAGGCTGAATCCATGGTGTTGGTTGGATAAGCTACCTGTAATACTTCGCCGCCTAAGAAGAAGGGACTGATCAGTTGCTGGCGGGGCGACATCATGATCATCCTCCAGCTTTCTTCGGCAAGTGGAGGAATGGTAACCAGGTCGTTCTTTTTAAGGAAGTCGACTGATTGGTTATATAGTCCCATGATCATTTCAGGTTGTTTGCCTTCGGGAACATAGGTGTTCTTTACTTTTTCGAGTGCAGCTTTCCAGTTGTCGCCAAACCCCATTTCGCGGGATGCTTTGAGCATTTCCGCATCGCACCAGGCAAACTCTTTATTGGCAATGCCAATCAGTTCTTCGGGTGTATAGGGGATCATATCATATTTCAGCAGCCTGATCAGTTCATCTTTACCAACAGGGTTACCAACGATGCCGCTGCCATCATCTTTTTGCAGTGTTGCCGTGTTGCCTTTACTTCTTAATTGGCTAGCGTATAGGTTAAAGAGGCTATCGGTTGTTCTGTAATAATCGGGTACCTGTTTTGTGAATTGTGGATCGTAGCCGTAATAAAAATCGTACACGCTTTTCAGTGCTGCTCTTAATCCGCGCACGGTTGCTTCGGCACGCACGGCAAGTGGCATCTCAATGATGCCTTCTTTTGCCAGTGAGGCAGATGCAGCCACCATTTGCTCATTAATTGTTTTTAATTTTGCGGTTACATCCGGCACAATCATCGTTGTACCGCGGCGGCGTAGCTTTTCGAGTTGATAGACAGGGTCGGCGAAAGAAACATAGGGGTAGATGGCTTTGTATTCAGCCTCCTCTTTATCAAGTATGCGGATCTCGTTACCGATGTTGCGTTTGAAGAGGATGTAATCAACTTTACCGCTTGTTTGCATTTTATCAAAATCAAGCGCGGCCAGTTTGCCAAGGTATTCGTTATTGAATTGCTTGAGCCTGTCTCTTCTTTCAGGTGAATTCACAATGGTATAAAAGCGCATGAGGATGCCGCGATCGGCATCGTATTGCGCCATTAAGGGTTGTACTTCACTGGTCTGGTAGTAGGGGTCAGTATCCTTTCGGGTTTGCGCAGAAAGGTTTACACAAATAAGCAATACAACAAGTAGGAACGAACGGTTCATAGCAGTTAAGGTTTACGATGAATTTAAGGAATTAATTTGAGAACAGAATTGCCACTGAAGCACAGAAGCACTGAAAAAGACAAATTCAGTGCTTCTGTGCTTCAGTGGCAAACCTTTTAATCTTATATTGCTCTAATAAATACTATTTATGAAAAGAATCATTTGCCTGTTATCCACCGTTATCCTGTTATCAGCAGCTTCTGCCCAAAATAAAGTAAACCCCGTGATCAAGAATTTCGGCACAGTTAGCGAGATCCCTTTCGCCACTGAAAAACCCGATCCAAAGATCGATTATAAAGTATTAGTGGAAGTGAATACAGAAAATGCAAAGCCGGAAGCCATTCATGAGTTTTTTGAAAAAGTAGCGGCAGTAGTTAACCTTCATGCCTTGGGTGGAGTACCTGCCGATAAGCTGCACGTAGTGATGGTGATACATGGACCGGCTGCACAATACATTGTGAACAATGATGCCTACCAGAAAAAGTTCAATGTCAATAATCCGAATCTTCCATTGTTCACTGCTTTGAAAGAAGCGGGCGTAAAGGTGTATGTATGCGGGCAGTCGGTGATCAAGCGTGGCATCGATCCGAAAACAATTTCTCCGGATGTGGATGTAGCGTTATCGGCTATTACTACTTTAACTACTTACCAGTTGAAAGGGTACTCGCTTTTGAAATTTTAAAAAAAAATATTAACGGATTAGCGAATTACGGATTAACGGATTTCTAATTCGAAAATTCGTAATTCGCTAATCCGTTAATCAAATCAATATTCCGGATTCACCCCAAAATAATTCAACGGGCTGATTGCTTTTAATTCTTTCTTAACTGCAGCACTCACTTTTAATTTCGTAATGAAAGCATGGATCGCCTTCTTATCAATTTTATGATTACCGCGTGTCAGATCTTTTAGTGCTTCATACGGGTTTGGATATTTTTCACGGCGTAAGATGGTTTGAATGGCTTCGGCCACTACTGCCCAGTTATTATCGAGGTCGTCTTTTATTTTGGCTTCATTGAGTACCAGTTTACCCAATCCTTTTTCTAATGATCGCAGCGCGATGGTGATATGTGCCATCGGTACACCGATATTTCTTAAAACGGTTGAATCTGTCAGATCGCGTTGCAGGCGGCTGAGTGGAAGTTTTGCGGAAAGATGCTCCAGCAGGGCGTTGGCTATTCCAAAGTTTCCTTCTGCATTCTCAAAATCAATCGGGTTTACTTTATGTGGCATGGCAGAAGAACCCACTTCGCCTTTTTTTGTTTTTTGTTTGAAGTAATCCATGCTGATATAGGTCCATATATCACGGCTAAGATCTATCAGGATATTGTTGATCCTTTTGATGGAATCAAAGTGTGCTGCCAGGTTATCGTAGTGCTCAATCTGGGTAGTAAATTGCTGACGTTGTAAACCCAGTACCCCTTCAACAAAATGATCGCCCAGTTTTACCCAGTCTTTTTTGGGATACGATACATGGTGCGCATTAAAATTACCGGTGGCACCGCCAAACTTGGCTGAGTAAGGAATGCTGCCGAATAATTCGATCTGGTTATTCAATCTTTCAACAAACACCATGATCTCTTTACCTAGGCGGGTAGGGGATGCGGGCTGCCCGTGTGTGCGTGCCAGTAAAGGAATTTGCTTCCACTGTGCAGCCAGCTGATAAAGGTTATTCTGCAGGTTGATCACTGAAGGGAGGTATTCATGCTCCATACAATGCTTCCAGCTGAGTGGGATGGAAGTATTATTGATATCCTGCGAGGTTAAACCAAAATGGATCCATTCTTTTAGTGCGGGGATATTGGCTTTGTCTAACTGTTCTTTTAAAAAATATTCAACCGCTTTTACATCATGGTTGGTAACAGATTCGATATTTTTTATTTGCTGTGCATCTTCAACACTAAACTCATCCAGCACAGACTTCAGAAAATTTCTCGACTTCGCATCCAGCTTGAAGAACTTGTTATCGGCCAGGAAAAAGAAATATTCGATCTCTACCCAAACGCGGTATTTGATCAGCGCGTATTCTGAAAAATATTCGTCAAGTTGTGCCACTTGTTTACGGTAACGCCCATCGATGGGGGAGATGGCGGTGAGAGCAGTCAGATCCATTTTTAATTAATAATTAGTCAGTAATAAGACGAAGATAGTTATTAGGGGATAAGTATAACAGGTCCGGTATAAACTGTTTTGGAACAGGCTGTTTTATCTTCTGAAATAAAGAAGATCCAGCTTTCTACCGTTTCTCCTGCAAAAAAAGAAAGGTCCGCGGTAAGCGTTTCCATACTCCTTATCGCAGTGGATTCCATCCAGAAGCACTGTTTGGTAATAGAAGAAAAGAATACCACTACAGCCCTGTCTGATATCCGGGTTCTCCCGGTACCGGTATTATCACCCCATATAAATTTCACCTTGTTGCCAGGGATTGACAATGCAATGGGTGTCTTCGCATTCAGCATTGAGCTGTTGGCATAGGTAAATTCCAGCAAAGAGTAATCAATGGTGAAAGGAGTTTCTGTGCCTGCGATAGCGTTGCGGATGTTGAGCGATAAGGCGGCATTCAAACCTGTCATGCCGTTTGCCTGGTGCTTGAATGTTACCGCAAACATCTCCCTGAGCCCCGACAGGAACATAGCCATCAGCCCAAATTTTTCCCTTTGAACGAGTTGGTTAGCAGTAGCCTGCCTGTTTTTTTTGATCTGTGGCCTCGCGCGCATAATGGCTATGCCGCGCCATGAACTACCTACTACTGCGCCGGTTCTTCCTGAGAAACCGCCCAGTATTCCCTGGTTGATTGTTGACATGGTGATTGGTTTTTGTGTGATAAAATGGTAAAAGGCAAAGCTAAACAGGAGATCAATAAACAGGGGGTTGCAGGGGTTGTGCAACCCCCGGTAACTGATTGCTGATCAGCTACTTGTCACAAAAAAAATGTTTAAATTTACATCTCTGTTTTTAATATCATTTCATTTTTAATATGTTATTCATTTAAAATAAGAGAATAACATATGTTTATCAATGATTAAATCTGGAAAGTTGCAACCCCCGGTAACTGATTAATAATCAATTAGATGTTGCAAATAAATGGAATGATTTTTCCTGTTTTAAGCAACAATTGATACCTGGGGGACAATCTGGTGCTAAAAAACAGGGGTTTGTTCGAGGTTTGTTCGGGTATTGATAGGGTTTTGTTCGACTCGAGTCGAACAAAACCCTATCAATACCCTATCCAAACTAAACCATGAGTTGAACCATATTAATTGGTTTTCTTTGCATTTCAAAAGAGGAAGGAATTGGATAAGAAAATACGCGTTGGGGCAGTTAGTTATTTAAACACAAAGCCTTTATTATACGGGATCAGGCGGTCGGAACTGGCCAATGAGATAGAACTGATAGAGGAATATCCTGCTAAGATCGCCACTATGTTGCTGGAAGATTCGATCGATGTGGGGTTGGTGCCTGTGGCCATTCTCCCCCGAATGGCGGAGTCGCATATCATTACCGATTATTGCATTGGTGCGGAGGGTGAAGTAGCATCCGTGGCCATCTTCAGTGAAGTGCCGATGGAGGAGGTAACGCATGTGTTACTGGATTACCAGAGCCGTACGTCTGTGAATCTTGCGCGGGTGTTGCTGAAGAATTGGTGGAGGAAAGATGTTATCCTGGTAGAAGCAAGAGATGATTTCCGATCAGCGATCAAGGGAACAACAGCCGGTGTGGTTATTGGCGACAGGGCGCTTGAACAAAAAAAGATCTCGGCCTACAGTTATGATCTTGCTGCGGCATGGAAAGCATATACGGGTCTGCCATTTGTATTTGCTGCCTGGGTGGCCAATAAAGAACTGCCTGCCGCATTCATTGAGCGGTTCAACCGGGCAAATGCAGAAGGTCTGGCACATCTTGCGGAAGTTGTTACGGAAAACCCTTATGATACGTACGACCTGGCTACTTATTACAGTGCCAATATTAGTTTTCAATGGACAGCAGAAAAGCGAAAGGGGATGGAACGGTTTCTGGAGGAATTGGGAAGATTGTGATTTGTACTGCGTTTAAATACGTTCGATTTTAACACGCCGGCACGTTTTGATTGAATACTTTCGGCTGTCGTAAATAAAAGATTAGCATACAAAGATTTAATTAATTGATATGATAGATTTATCAAGACAAGGAGCATTCCTTTTCTATAATGGGGCCGATGGAAAAATAAAAGCACAGGTAATCATAGGAGAGGAAACTGTATGGATGAGCCAAAAGGGGATGGCGGAGGTATTTGGAGTACAAAGACCCGCAATAACCAAGCACCTGCAAAACATTTTTCAGGAACAGGAATTGATTGAAAATTCAGTTAGTTCCATTTTGGAACATACTGCTGCTGATGGTAAAAATTACAAAACGGGATTCTATAACCTTGATGCCATTATTGCTGTAGGTTATCGGGTAAGTTCATATAAGGCGACCCAGTTTAGGATATGGTCAACAAAAGTCCTTAAAGAGTACTTAATAAAGGGCTTTGCTTTAGATGATGAAAGGCTGAAACAAGGGAATAATCTTTTTGGGAAAGATTATTTTAAAGAGTTATTAGAACGGATACGTGAAATACGAGCATCTGAGCGTATGTTCTATGAAAAAATTACTGATTTATATGCGACCTCTCTTGACTATAATAAAAATGATCCTGAAACCCATAAGTTTTTCGCAAAAGTTCAAAACAAATTAGAGTTTGCAATAGTTGGAAAAACATCTGCTGAAATAATGAAAGCTAGGGCGGATGCTTCAATGCCTTATATGGGCTTAAAGACGTGGAAAAATTCAGGTAAAGATGGTAAGGTTCAAAAACTTGATATTACTGTAGCAAAAAATTATCTGAATGAAGGAGAGATTAAAAAATTAAATACACTTGTCAATATGTATTTAGATTATGCGGAATTGCAAGTAGAACGCAATAGGTTGATGAATATGGCTGATTGGGCAAACAGGCTTGATGCATTTTTGAAATTTAATGAGTACGAGGTATTAGATAATCCAGGGAAAATAAGAAAAGATATTGCCGATAATTATGCTGAAAGTGAATACATAAAATTTAGAGTTATTCAGGATCAAAATTATAAATCTGATTTTAATAAAATAATTGATAAAATAAAAGAATCAAATACCCTGCCAGGTGAAATAGAAATAACACAACAAAAAGAGGTTGTAAATGCATTTGACAAAACATTAGAAGCTTTATTAAAAGTCCCACCACCTAACAAGGATAAATAAGCAAACATGGTTTTAAACGCTAAAGAAACTCGCTTAGCCGGACAATGGGTGCCCACACTCACGGTAGTTTCTATCTGTTTTAATAACCTCGCAGATCTGCAGGCCACCTGTGCCTCGGTGGATATGCAGGTGATAAAACCTGCGGAGCATTGGATCATCAATGGTTCCACTGAACCGGATATCGCCGAATGGCTCACACGAACGCCGCAGCCATCCTACAGGAAGTATCTCAACGAAAGAGACAAAGGCATTTCTGATGCATTTAACAAAGGGATCGCGCACGCAGGTTCAGACATCATTCATCTTTTACATGCCGGCGACTGTTATGCAGCAAATGATGTAACAGAAGCGGTGCTGAAAGTGTTTACTGCCAACCCGGAAGTTCAATGGCTGAGTGGTAATATCCAGGTAACCCGTGGTGGTAAACCGGCTGTTGTTGGAAAAGCCTTTGAAAAGAATAAACTATACAGGGGTATGAGAAGCGTTTCACACCCTACCTGGTTTGTGAAAAAGGAAGTATATGATAGGGTAGGACTTTTTAGTGCCGAATATAAAATTGCGATGGATTATGACCTGATGTGCAGGATCGCAGACGAACCTTATGCATACCTCGATAAACTGCTGGTTGTTTTTGATGATACCGGCATCAGCACTTCCAATTATTTACGCTCATTGGAAGAAAGCAAAAAAATATATGAATCCCATTTTGGGTCTTCTATCAAATTAAAGCTCTGGCAATTAAGGCTAAAAACACTAAACTATGTTCTGCAAACAGGACCAGGCAAATGGTTGTTCGCGATCAAAAAGAAAATGGGTCTTGAAAATTATTAATTCCTAACTCCTGATTCCTAATTTTTTACCGCCACCCTCCCCGTATCATCAATCCTGTTCAACAGGATCTGTACTTTGTTTTCAGCAATATATTCATCCACTGCCTGCCTGGATCCTTTCCAGAAACCATAGTCATCAATGATGAGGGCGCCTTTTGAAACCAGTCTTGGATACAGATGTATCATCTCATGTTTAGTAGATTCGTACCAATCGGTATCGAGCCTGAGCAGGGCTATCTTTTCCGATACGGTTGCCGGGATGGTTTTCAATACATCGCCTTCAACAAAATGTACCAGGTGTGCGGGATAACCAATGGTAGCAACATTTGCTTTTACTTCTTCCACAGATGAATAGGCCCATACCACACTATCACTTTTATTGTCAATATCTTTTTCCAGGAGGTCGGCGGCAGTTTCATTGTTATGCGCTTTGTCAGCATCGGTAGGGGCGGTCATACCTGCATAGGTATCGTATAAATATAAGTGGCGGTTGGTTTGCTTCAGTTTGCGTAGTGTTTCCGCAGCTGCCATCATGCTTCCTCCTTTCCATACACCACACTCAACAATATCTCCTTCAATATTATTGTTCACAACATATTTCACGGCTTCTATCAGTGCAAACAGTCGCTCGTTGCTCGTCATGGTATAGGGCCTTACCTTTTCAATGATCTCTTTATGAAAATCTTCAAAATCTGCGGGCCATGTAGCTGCCTGATTTGCGGGCGATAATAACTTCCTCAGAAAGCGTATGGGTTTGATCTTCATGTATTGCTTTTGTGGGGCTAAGATAGGAATTTTGTTTGCACCAGTTCTATGACTTTCTCGGCTGTTACATCGCCGTAAGGAACATCCACCACAAATTCATATTTACTTTTCACCAGTTCAGGATCGGATAATTCTTTTTCAACAGCATCAGGATAAACAGCATAAAATTGTGCGGCTATTTCTTTTGGATACGGGGCGAAACGTTTGTATTGCGAACCATTAAAAATGCCTACTACCGGGCATCCCACGGCTGCTGCCAAATGCACGGAGCCTGTATCTACTGACAATAATAATTTTGCATTTTTCAGTACTGTTAAAAGCTGTGTAAGCGATGTTTTGGCAGTAAGGTCTATATACTGCGCATCATACATATGGCAGAATGCATCGGTATGTGGCTTGTCTCCCGGGGCACCACAAACAACAGCGGTCCATCCTTGCTTATTATAAATGGATCGGGCAACAGTACAGAAATTTTCTGTGGGCCAGATTCTTTTTTCACTCCTTGAGCCCGTGAAAACGATAAAGTAATTATTTGGCAACGTTACAGGAATAGCGGGCAGCAGGTGTGCCGGGATCTGTGTATCGGTTACCAAAGATTTTTGCTGTAACAGGTATTCTGTAAATGCACGGTTGCGGTAAAATTCAAATACAGGTTTTTCAGGATGCTCATACAAGCGTGTGTACAATCCCTTATCATATCCTGCTTCATAATCCTGTACACTTTCACTGTTGGGTTTCATCCCTATGTTCTCCTTCGCCCTCGCCGCCATTACGATCGCATCATCATTTCTTTTGTCGCGGGAGTAAAGCGGGTTGATCACCGTGGCATATCCCTGCAAATAAATATTGCGCAGAAAACGATAGCGGTAGCGGAGGTCTTTTTTGAAACGGATCTTGTCGAGCCACCATTCTTTTGCAACACCTCCTGTATCAAATGTGGTGTAGATGCTTTTCCAGCTTTGATTGCCACAGAAATGAAAGGGATTCCCGGTTAATTTTTCTGAAGCAACGATCTCTTTCAGAAAATTACGCCAAAGGATATAATCGCCGATCTCATCGGTTTTGATGATGAGTATCGCACCGGTCTTTTTTCGTGGCCCCATTGTTGCCAGTACCCGTACCGTATCGTATAAAAAACCCTTTAATCTATTCAACATGGGGTAAAACACTTTATCTTGCCTTGGTAACTATTGAAGTGTATCAATTCTATGGTGCCTAAAGACTTTCATCCATCTCTTTCACACCCGCTTTACGTTATACGGAAAGGGTTGCTCAGTAAAATTAGCCTTTACAGCCCACAATTAAGCGGGCGTTTGCTTGATTTTGGTTGCGGTGCCAAACCTTACCAGTCACTCTTTACAAATGTAAGCGAATACACGGGACTTGATTATGACAGTGAAGGGCATAACCATAAAGATGAGCATATTGATGTTTACTACGATGGCATCACCATTCCCTTTGCCAACGAAACATTTGATTCACTTTTCAGCAGTGAAGTATTTGAACACGTGTTTACGCTGCCGGCTATCTTGCCGGAGATCAGCCGCGTGATGAAGAAAGGAGGTAAGATGCTGATCACCTGTCCCTTTGCATGGGAAGAGCATGAGATCCCGGCAGACTATGCAAGGTATACGCGTTTTGCTTTGCAGGATATGCTCGAAAAGAACGGCTTTAAAATTATTATTACCGATAAGAATGGTCACTTTATCAGTGCGCTGCACCAGTTGTTTGTTGTGTATATAGCTGGTTCCTGGATCGATAAGGTATGGGGACTCTCAAAAATAAAACTGTTTAAAAAAGCGGTCCGCCAATTGCTGGTACCTTTCCTCAATGGCATGTTTATTTTATTGGAACCATTGTGGCCCAAATCAGATAAGATGTACCTCAACACAATTATTGTGGCTGAAAAAATATAGATCATGAAAATACTTTACACGGTCTGCTCTGCCAATCACCTGGCCCATGCGAAAACCATGGCGGATTCTTTTGCGGCATTCAATAAAGGATATGAAGTGATCATCGGGCTGGTAGATAAAGTGAACGGAAGGTTTGATGTAAATGATTTTCTTCCTTACCGTATCATTGAAGTGGATACCATGGGAATCAAAGGATTTGATGAGATGGCCGCGCGTTACACAGTGATCGAACTTAACTGCGCTATGAAATCTTTTGTGGCGCAATATATATTTGAACACGAACGCCCGGAGATCCTCCTGTACCTCGATTCGGATATATGGGTAAGGCATTCACTGGAAGTTGTGGAAGAAGGGTTGCAATCTCACGACCTGCTTGTCACTCCGCATTTTACAACACCTATGCCTGATAACACGCATAAGCCTTTTGAACGCGACCTGTTACGTTCAGGTGTTTATAATGCAGGCTTCATGGCTTTTAAAAGGAAATCCGGGGTCACTAATTTTCTTCACTGGTGGGAGGGGCATATGCATACCGAGTGCCATTATAATTTTGCACTCGGCATGGGTGTTGACCAGGTATGGCTCAACCTTGCTCCCGTATTATTTGCTGGCACGGGCATACTATCGCGAAAGGGCGCCAATGTTGCCTATTGGAACCTCCATGAAAGAAAGCTGAGCGAAAAGGATGGGCAGGTAATGGTGAATGAGATGGAACCCCTGCTGTTCCTGCATGTAAGCGGCTATCATCTTGCACACCCCGAAATACTTTCCCGGCACCAGAACCGATACGATCTGAATGATCTGCCGGTTTTAAAGGAGTTGTTGAATACTTACCGGAACGAAGTAATTGCGAATGGGTATAATAAATATGCTGTGATGCCTTGTGCGTTCTCTAAGAAGGTGAGAAAGTCTTCAGGATTAATGCGCACAGTGAATTTGCTCTTGCAGCCGCTTGGCGTTAAGATCAGCGGAACTCAATAACTCTTTGCGTTCTTATTTGAGCACTTGTAATACCATCACCACGTTATAATCGATTTCACAGTTACTTACGAATAGTTCGCTGTAACTGATCCCCGGCACTTCTTCCATTCTTTTTTTCATGAAGGCATATCCCATATCAGGATGAATATGATAAGGATTCATGGGTAGGTTAATACGCTTACAATACACTTCATACTTCGGCTGATCAGGGAATACGAGTACAAGATTGCCGCCCGGTTTCAATATGCGTACGAATTTTTTAAGTGCATCCGTTGTGTCAACAAAGTCTTCTATCAGGTGGCTGGTGTAAACATAATCATAGGTGTTATCCGCAACAGGAATATCGCCATTGATCACATCACAGGCAATATCTACTTTGTCTTTGCCCGCATATGCATAGGGTTGCGGAAAGTCGATGCCGTCACAGTCAACTTTTTTTACTTTATCACCACCAAACCCAATATCACAGCCCTTTCCGGTGCAATAGGGAAGTACCCAATGCCTTACTTTCGAGGTTTCAGAAGGGTGTTGGAATCGTATGCCGAACCATCTGCTCAGTGTGCCCTTGATCTTTCTTTCCCAGAGATCCCTTAGTGTCATATTCGTGTTTTTAGTATCAGTGATCCAATAAACCTTTTAATGCATCGATCCGGAAACGTATCACAGGTAATGCTTTGGAAGGACTGCCCTGCAAGATATATTTTATTCCCAGGACGAATGAGGCACCCAGTTTGAAAATGTATTCGAGTATCTTTTTATAAAAGATATATTCTCCTTTTTGTTTTGTTCTAACCCGTTCGCCGCGTCCTATGCCGCTGGCAACGCGGTACATATATTCACGTGTAAGTTTAGCGGTCTCAACAACATGGTGAACACGTATTGCCGGATCGTAGTAGATGATCCTGTCGAGCGCTTTTAACCGTAAAAAAAGATCTTTTCCTTCGCCGCCTATTCGTAAGGTTCCCACCACACCCGGAAGCGCGGTACTGAATCCACCAATGGTATCAAAGTCGGTTTTACGAACCACCATATTAGATTCCAGCGGGTATTTGTTGGGGCTAAAAACGGTTACTTCGTTACTATAGTTAAAGTGCCCTACCAGTGACGATACGTAGTGACTCATCCATCTGGGTTCACGTGGAATATACCTGGGTATGATCCTTCCGCCCAGACCACCTGCATCGGGGTGCTGCGGGAAGAAGGCAACGATCCTGTCGAGGTATTCTTTTTCTGCAATGGCATCATCATCCATAAAACAAAGAAGCGGCGACTGAGCGTGTTGCGCACCGGTATTGCGTGCAAAAGAAGCGCCCTGCTTCGGTTCGTTAAAATAATAGATATGCGCATCGGGATGCGAGTGGATAAAATCAACACAGATTGCTTCCGTATTGTCCACTGAATTGTTGTTGACAATGATCACTTCCCATGCTTCTTTGGAAAGTGTCTGTTTATACAGGCTCTCCATCGCATCGCGGATATAGGCCGCTCGGTTGTAGGTGCAGATCACTACTGATATTTGCAAGGGATTATGCATATGGCTGCAAAGATAACAGGGCTTTTTGTACTATATGATCCCAATTGAATTCACTATAAAAAACAGCCGGGGTGCGGGCTGGTAGCTGGATATCAACTTTCACCATCATGGCCGCAAACGTTGGCCAGTCATAGTCTTCCACGATGGTTAGCTGGCTCCCGAACATTTCTTTAGAAATTCCTTTGGCCCCCATCACGGTAGAAATGGCGCGCTGGCTGAGGGCAAGCGTTTCTACGAGTTTTGTTTTGATCCCGCTTCCGAGTGTAACAGGGTTGATAAAACAATCCACACCCATGGTGATGTCATCGATGTTCTCAACAAACCCTTTGTAGATAATATTGGGATAGGCTTTGATCTCTTCCTGCCACTGTTTATCCAGGTTATCGCCACACAAAAAAATACGGAACGGGAAATTGACGGAAAGGAGTAGGGGAATGATCTCGGTGACCAATATCCGCAAAGCATCTGTATTGGGCAGATAGTTGAGCGAGCCACTAAAAAGAAACAGGCGTTCAGCCGGATCCAGTTGATGATCTTTTACCAATTGATCCCTGCACTGTATTTTATATGCCTCAGAAGGAGCTTCTGTTATATCGGTGCCATACGTAAGCAGGCTGCACCTGGCTGGATCCAGTTGCCAGTGGGCGATGGCCCACTGCATGTCTTCTCCCGTAATAAAAAAACTATGGTCCACTTTTCGGTGCACACTTTTTTCGTACCATTCATACACCCTCCACCAACTCCGCTGGAGATCCCGAAACCTATGCGCCTCTATATTGTGTGAACGGATGATGACTGGTTTCTTTGTAATACGCTTTAGTAAAAGACCCAGCCATCCGAAGTAGGAATGTTCGATCACCAGGTGACTGATATTTTTTTTCTTAATGAGTTTCGAAAGTTTATAAACTTTCAGCAGGTTGAGGAAACCCCACCAGTGATCGTATAAAATGGGTAGCACCTCATAACCTAGATTGTCCGGAGCAGGGTGTTGCTTTGGCACGGCCAGCGTTACGCTGATCTTTTTGGAAAGATGGGCATAGAGTTCTGCTACGCATTTCTGACCGCCCATCTGTGCAGGGAATACTTTGTACGATACAAGTCCCAGCACAGATGAAGGAGTCATGGTATTAGGCAACTTCTTTTCTTTTACGCAAAGAGGATACGATGGCGCATATCAATAAGATCCAGATCAGCACAGATGCGCCGATTCCTGCTTTGTTACTGTTATAAAAAGAGGCAGGTTTGAATTCAAATTTGATCCTGTGGTTGCCCGCAGGTAATGGCAATCCGCGTAAAACATAGTTGGTGCGGATGATCGGTGTTTCTTTTCCATCTACGGTTGCTACCCAGCCATCATCATAATATACTTCGCTGAATACAGCAAAACCGCCGCTTTGCGAGGCTGCTGTATATTCAATGATATCGTTATCATTATACAGCAATTTTACAGCAGCGGCGCTGTCTGTGTTGTTCACCGTGATCTTCGATCTGTCCTGTTCATCAACGATAGCCGTGTCTTTTGGATTGAAAGCGGTTAATGCTTTCATCACCTCGGCTGGTCCTTTTTTATAGTCGATGGCTTTTACAAACCACGCCGCGCCCAATGCCTGTGGGTTTTGTTGAACAGTTACCTGCCCGCCCTGGCCTTGTGGTGGGATCACTATATATTTTGCATTCAGCATATCCATCACCGGCATACAGTTGGGAAAGTTATACAACTGTTTCTCAATAAGATCCTGGTAAATGCTGAGTTTGGCAGGGTGGTAACCGCCAATCGACTTATGGAAATAGGCAGATTGTGCGCCTGAGTTGAATGCATAGCGGATATCGCCTTGTGAAAGATCCAGTACACGATAGTAGCTGGTATCCTTACTGATCATTGCATCTACTGCACTCGGTTTGAAAACGTTTTCGTATTCCGCATTATCCTGGTAGTTTTCCGCCGTTAAATATTTTGAATCGATCATCATCAGGTCGATAAATGAAAGCACGCCTACTACAAGAATCACAACAATGGATTTTATCTTGCTCTTAATGAAGAGTAAGATGGTGACCCCGGCAAGTAAAACAAATATCAAACTGCGAAAAAGATCACTCAGCAGGAGGCTATGCCTGTCTTCTTTAAGCCCCTTGATGAATGCATTGGCCATTTCGCCGATCGCTGCTTTTTGCTGCGGGTCCTGGATAGCGCCCAGTTGCGATGTAAGTGCTTTGTCGGAAGCGCCCATAAAGTCGCCGGTAAAGTAAACCAGCAAGGCGAGTACAAATGCGCCCGCAACCACCAGTAATCCCTTTTTGTATTTCTGAAATATTAATTGATGATCAGAGGTTGTTAAGATTTTATCTAGTGTAAGAATAGCCATGACACCTACCAGTAAGGTTGGGATCACCAATATCATGCTTGGTGCCCTGAACTTGTTGTACATCGGCAATGTATCCAGCAGGAAGCCGTTGAAGCCTTCAAAATATTTACCCCAGCTCATAAAGAGCGTGAGAATACAGGCTGTAAGGATCCACCATTTGTGTTTACCATCCAGAATCACGAATCCAATCAGTGCGAGAAAGCAAATGATTGCACCTGCATATGGCGGACCTGATGTGCCCTGGTCAATGCCACCCCAGTAGAACTGGAGATAGCCCTGCAGGCTTTGCCCCATCTGTCCCGGCATCTGTTGTAATGCTTCAATGGCTTTGGATTTATCTTCTGCCACTTCCAGTACCTGGCTGCTACCGCCATAGATCTTGGGGAACATCATGGTTAAGGGCTCTGTTTTATATACACTGTAGCTGAGTGCATAATCACGGCTGAGTCCAGTTTTGGTTACGGTCCCTTTGTCATCACCCAACTGGCTACCGCCGCGGATGGTCTTTTTTGAATATTCGTAAGTGGTAAAGAGGGTTACGGCATTCACCATTACACCCAATAGACCTGCGCCAATAACAATGGAGATGCTTAGTATAAGGTGTTTATAATCTTTCTGCCTGATCCACCGGATACCGAAAACAATACTCATGATCAAAACCATGAGGAAGGCATAATAGGTGATCTGCAAATGGTTTGCGGCGATCAGTAGTGTTGTGAAGATGGCGGTAAGCGCGGCACCCCACAGGTATTTCTTATCGTATAGAAGCAGGAGTGAGGCCAGGAAGGCGGGCAGATATGCGATGGCCTGCATCTTGGTATCATGACCCACTGCAACGATCACCGGGTTATACGTAGCATAAGCATAAGCTAATGCGCCAAAGATGCCGATGTATGGGTTCACTTTTAATACCTGGCTGAGAAAGTAAAAACAGACACAGGCAAGAAAAAAGAAACTGATAGGTTTGGGAAGGTTCAGCGTGAACACATTGTTCAGGTATCCTATCGAAACCGGGTTGCTGCCAACACTGGTGATCTGGAAGGCAGGCATACCGCTGAAGATACCATTTGACCATAGCGGGAAGTGACCGTGTTTCTCCTTGTACTCAAAAGAGTTCTGCGCCATTCCTTTCCACTGTGTCACATCCAATTGCTGCAGAACTTTGCCATCGAGGGTAGGTTTACAGTAAACAACAGCTACCAATATAAAAACAACAACAGCGATCACATGTGGCAACCATTGCTTCCGGTCAATTTTTTTCATCATTTCTGGGTTAAGTGCAGCAAATTAATGGTATTTTGAATGAAATTTTTTATGAAGGGTCTTTTATTTTTGTCGAGGCTGGCGTTCATCTGTAACTTGTTGTTCCTCATTTGTTTAGTACTGAGATGGCAGGGAGACTTTATTGGTGTGGAGGATATTAAAAACACAGTGGGAATATTGGGATGGTTCATGGCACCTTTTGTGAACCTGGTGGTGAATGCCTGGTATGGAATAAGGCTCTTGCGGAAAGAAAGGATACCGGTGGGGTTGGCACTTGGGAATTTGCTTTTTCTCTTTATCCAGTTATACGTTCATTTATTTTGATATGATCCATCAATTACTCAAAGACAGGCCCACCAAACTGTTTATTTCCATTGCTGCCTTTTTTGTGGCCAATGCCCTGATCGCAGAATGTATCGGGGGTAAGATCTTTTCGCTGGAGAAGGTATTGGGTATACGGCCCTCTGATTTTACCATCTTCGGTCAGTCGGGGCTCGCATTCAATCTCACCTGTGGCGTATTACTATGGCCGCTTGAGTTCATCATCACCGATATCGTGAACGAATATTATGGGCCCAAAGCGGTCAGAAGGATCAGTTATACGGCGATCGCCTTGATCTCTTATGCGTTCCTGATGTTCTATGCAGCCATGAAAATTGCACCGGCGGATTTCTGGATCGGATCCAAGCAGGATATGGGGATCAATAATATGCAGACAGCCTTCTCGGGGATCTTTGGCCAGGGGATGTGGATCATTATGGGTAGCCTGATTGCTTTTTTGGTGAGCCAGATCATTGATGTGACTGTGTTTCATCGCATTAAGAAAGTTACCGGCGAAAAATGGATCTGGTTACGTGCCACAGGGTCAACCCTGGTATCGCAACTGGTGGATAGCTTTATTGTGCTGTTTATTGCTTTTAAGATAGGCAACGGATGGAGCTGGCAGTTGGTATTGGCCATTTGTGTGGTGAACTATTGTTATAAACTTACCATGGCTATTATTCTTACACCGCTTATTTACCTGATAGAAAAGCAGATTGAAAGGTATGTAGGGACCGAAACAGCTGTTAAAATGAAGCTGGCGGCAATGGGGAAGACCGAAGAGTGAATGCGCTAAAAATCAGCCTTATCGGATATAAATAGCAGGGTAGCTACCAGTACAAACAATGCGGCAACATATTTTATCACTTTAAGCATAGGTTGAAGTATTGGGTCCGTTGTTTAGACGCAGATCCGGTTAGAATGGTTGGGTAAAAAAAATATATATTTCCAACCCAACCTTTTCTCATCTTTGCCTTATACCAAAATGCACCCTTTTTAGTGGATGTAACTGCTAATATTATTAAGAACTGCCTCCGTGGTAACAGGGAATCACAGACCGAGTTGTATAACTTATATGCACCGGTCATGTTCGTTGTTTGCCAGCGCTATGCCAATAGCCGGGAAGATGCAGAGGATATTCTGCAGGAGGGCTTTATCAAAATCTTTATCAACCTTACACAATACCGTGGTGAAGGGTCTATTGAGGGATGGATGCGCAGGATCTTTATCAACTGTGCCTTACAAAGATACCGTTCCCAAACCAGCCTGCACCTGATACCCCTGCAGGAATACCATGAGAACACCCATTTTTTTGATGAGAAAATAACCATGGAGATGGGGGTGAAAGAGCTTATCTGTCTTGTACAGCTTTTACCTGCTGCTTCCCGGATGGTGTTTAACCTGCACGTTTTTGAAGGGATGAAGCATAGTGAGATCGCACAGCAGTTGGGCATTTCAGAAGGAACATCTAAGTCAAATCTTTTCGATGCCCGGAAGCAATTGCAGAAAGCAGTGCTAAGGGAAAGAAAAGTGGCCAAAACAAACGCATTTTAAGAAAGTGAAAAAGACAAGAAATCATATCGACAACTTATTCTATAAAAACCTAGATGGACTCGGGGAATTACCACCTGCGCATATATGGGGTGACGTAGAAAATGCATTGGATGATCATGAAGCAATTGTTATAAGTAAACGCGAAAAGAAGAACAGGTATGCATTGATGTTATTACTGTTTTTAATAACAGGAAGCGCAGCTATTTTCTGGGTATTGACAGGGGAGCAAGAATCGATACATCTCCAGGCTTTGGAGATCACGCCAAATAGCCGTGATATAGCGGTTGCAAAAACGGTTAATTCGGGTTTGGCAATTAAACGTAAAAATAAAGAGGCTACAAGCGATCATAATGATTTGATTAGCGGGTTGTCGGCAGGTGAACATAAAAACATACATACACCAGCACTACCTATAGCATACGTAGCAAAAGCAGAGACCGGTTCGAATGAGCGGCAGGATGACCATGTATGGGAAGCTTCCGGTATTGATCATATCCCATTTAATGAAGAGCCCATTGCTTTTACTAACCACAATCTGCCAGTTGCGATGAATGCTCCACAGGTTTTACCTGTTGACAATTCATCCCGGTCCATCAACCATGTTACAACTGTTCATAAAGCCCGGGCGCACAGGCTTTCTGTAACCGCATTCTTTGCTCCCGATATTACTACCCGTAACCTTGAGCAAAATGTGGGAAATACAAAAGATGAAGGAAAAGATGAAATGGTCAAGACAGAAAAAAATGGAGCACTTGATTTTACTTTCGGTGCCCGGGTAGATTACCGGTTGAACAAACATTTCAGTATACAGTCAGGCATCAGTTTCTCAACCAATACAATCGACATTGCCGAAAAAACAGTGTATGCCCGGTATGATAAAACGGGTCTGCTGCGTTATCGGTTTAATATGTCATCAGGCTATTGTTTTTTCAAACTTAAAAAAATCCCTGCCCCGCAATTTGCAGGGGATAGTGCGCGTACAGAGGGCTCGCACAGCACGCTCCATTACATAAATATCCCACTCATTGTTAAATACAATTTTCCTGTGAGCCGGCGCATCGATCTTACGGTGCAGGCGGGTATCGTAGCCAGGTTTATTGCGTGGGAAAGTATTTCAACCACTTATGACTACTTCGGTTTTAAAGAAAGAAGTATCAGCAGACAGATTGAAGGACTCAAGAAAAATTACTTTAATGGGGTAGTGGGGATAGGTGCGGAATATGCATTGAATAAAAAAGTGGCGCTTACTATATTCCCATCTTTCAACTTCGCTACCAGTTCCATTAATAAGGATGCGCCGGTTAAGGCTTATCCGAATACATTGAGTGTTGCGACTGGCGTTAAGTTTACTTTTTAATTATCGGATTGACGGACTACGAATTGACGGATTATTTTTTTATGAAAATAAATATAAAGCCGAATGTAGTAGCTACCTGCGCTATCCAGAAAAGAAACATCCATTGGATCAATTCAGATTTGGTTTCGCTTATTCTCACATCAAGCCTGTTAATTTCTTTGGTGAAATGATCTTTTACAACAGCCAGATCTTCTTTTGTTGCCAGCAATTGAGACCTGTCTGCAAGTGTGTCTTTGATCTTATCTTCAATATAAACAGTAAGATGCTCTGCCGTATCCCTGCCTAGTTTAATAGCCAGTAGATCATAGATTTTTGTGATTGAAAGAAGCGTCATAAACAAATATTTCAACAAAAATACAAATGCGAATTCATGTGTCCATTAGGTGTTATACGCAATTCTTCATGCGTTTAATACCTAATGGATGCTATAACGACTTATGCGTTTTTGAAAGCGTTCCTTTTTGTTTGATCAGTTCCATCACAACTTTATCGATCGGTAATGACATCTGAGCAGCATCAATACTTTCCCATTCGATCCATCTGAATACTTCTGATTCACCCTTCGGGTCGGCTACCTGTGCAGGGGCAAAATCAAACGGTATTGTTTTGGTGGGTAATATGATGGGCTCTGCCGCATGAACGTAGTAATAAATGGATACGATCTGATCCTTATTATTGAATGCAGAGATCTGGAAGAAGTCCGTTGTGTAAAGATGTTCGCCTACCTGTATCGCAAGCCCCGTTTCTTCCATGAATTCGCGTTTGAGGCAGTCGCGGGTTCCTTCACCCAACTCAAGTCCCCCACCGGGTAGTTTGGTAAAATAACTTCCCCTGATAAACTCATCACTTACCAGTAAACGGTTATCTGAGTCAAGCAAAACACCGTAAACCCTTATGTTGAAGAGCGCCATATCAAAACCATTTTTTCTTCATAAAATACCAGCTGATCACTATCGATACAAATATGGATAAGAGGATGGGTATATAAAATGCATGTGCCGAGTGCATATAAGGGATCTCAACATTCATCCCGTAAATTGCTGCTACCAACGCCGGTACAGAAAGGATAATGGTGATAGAAGTAAGCCGTTTCATCACACTGTTCAGGTTATTGCTGATGATGCTGGCAAAGGCATCGAGTGTATTGGTTAAGATATTGTTGTAAACGTTTGCCATTTCAAGTGCCTGGCTGGTGTCTACAATCAGATCGAGTAAAAATTCTTTCTCTTCTTCATTGAGTCCCAGGAAATTGGTCCTTTGCAGTTTCATCATCAGGATCTCATTACTCCTGAGCGCCGTAACAAAATACACAAGACTTTTCTGGATACGCATCAGGTTCAGCAGATCTTCATTGCTATTGCTCTTATATAAACTGTTCTCGTATTGGTTACGCCTGTGATTGATCTCTTTGAGGAACTCCATAAAATTCTGCACCACTTTTTCAAACACTTTCAGGATCATCATGTTCTTCTTATCCGGGTGACGCTTCTGAAAAGAGTTCAGGAACTTCTTGATGGCCCCGTTATCAAAAGAATTAACGGTGATGATCTGTGTATGCGTAAGGATAATACAGATAGGAATGGTTATATAAAAAGCATCACTATCATTGAATGAGTTGTTCTCAGTAGGGGTCTTAATAACCACAAACTTTACATTGTCTTCTTCTTCATAACGTGGACGCTCATCTATATCCAGTGAATCGCGCAGAAACTCGATCGGTACACCCAGATCATCGCTGATCTCAACAAACTCTTCCTCCTTAAATGGCGGAACAAGGTTCACCCAAACACCCATATCTGGTTTGTCGATCTCTATGGTTTGACCTGCTATATTCTTAAAGTACTGGATCAAGACGATTGGTTTATTGGTTTACTTGTTTATTAGTTTATTTGTTTACTGGTCTATTTGTTACTGGGCTACTTGTTTTTTACTAATAAACTAATAAACTAATAAACTAATAAACAAGTAAATCAATAAACTAAATAGAGATTTCGCCTTTGTATACAAACACCGCCGGGCCACATAACCATATGTTTTCAAAATTCTCTTCGCCTGTTTTGTCAAATTCTACTGCCAGGTGACCGCCTTTGGTTTGCACCTCCACCCGGTTAAAGCCATTTTCGTTATGCGCAAATACAAGTGCCGAAGCCGTTACGCCTGTTCCGCAACTAAAAGTTTCATCTTCTACGCCACGCTCATACGTTCTTACAATGATGCGGTCGTGCTCGGTCTCTACAAAGTTTACGTTGATGCCTTTTTCTTCAAACTCTTTACTATAGCGGATCTCTTTACCTACTGTATAAACATCCATCTTCATGACATCTGAAGCGGGTTGTATATAATGTGGTGACCCGGTATTGAGAATAAAATCGCCATGGGATTCTGTGATATGATCTACATCATGCATTTTCAGGTGCACCCATCCCTGGGCAGCTATATAAGCAATATGCTCTCCATCGATGGCCATGAAACGGTATTTGTCTTTATGCAGCCCGATATCAAATGCAAACTTTGTTAAACACCTGCCGCCATTTCCGCACATGCTGCTCTCGCGCCCATCGGCATTGTAATACTTCATTTCAAAATCATATCCCTCCAAGGTATTCAATAGCATCAGTCCATCTGCGCCTATGCCAAAACGCCTGTCGCAGATATGGTTCACCTGTTCAGTACTAAGCGAAATATCACCCTCCCTGTTATCCATGATAACAAAGTCGTTTCCCGTTCCCTGGTATTTATAAAAAGTCAGTGTCATATTTTTTGTTGTTAAGAAGTAAAGTAACCCACCCCTTGCTCCTCCCAGGAGGGGATCAGATGCCTTCCAGTATCTCCAAAGTCTTCTTAATCAGCCCTTCCACCGCTGCATTTCCATCCTTGCTAAAAACCATATCTACCCTGTTGGCAACAATGGCACTGAGGCTAAGGCATTGATGACCCAATAATTTACCCAATCCATAGATCCCGCTGGTTTCCATTTCAAAGTTAGTGATCCGGTGGTTGCCAAACCTGAAACCCGTGAGCCTGTCAACCAGCTCATGATTTACAAGGTTCAGGCGCAAAACCCTTCCCTGTGGGCCATAAAAGCCGGGGCAGGTAACTGTAATACCCCTGTGAAAGCCCTCCACAAAATGTTTCTGCACAGAAGGCCCCGCAGATGCGATATATGGAGCGGCCAACCGGTGATCCATTTGTGTATGGCGGTTAAATGCCTGCAGGATATCGAGTTCCTCATGATTATTCTCCTGCCGGTAAAAGTTCAGCAGATTGTCAATGCCGAGACCATGTGAGCTGGCCACATAGCTGTCAACGGGTATATCTGCCTGTAAAGACCCCGAAGTACCCACTCTAACGATGGTAAGGTGCGATAGCTGGGGTTTGATGGTTCGGGTGGTAAAATCGATATTGGCGAGGGCATCCAGTTCGTTCAATACAATATCTATATTATCTGTGCCGATGCCTGTTGACACAACCGAGATCCTTTTTTTGCCTAAAATACCTGTGTGGGTAACAAATTCGCGGTGACTTGACCGGTGTTCAATGCTGTCGAAGTGTTTACTTACGGCCTGCACCCTTTCCGGGTCGCCAACGGTAATAATGGTAGATGCCAGTTCTTCGGGCCTGAGATCGAGGTGGTATATGGCTCCACGGCTGTTAATGATCAATTCGCTTTCTGCAATCCGGTTCATGATTTCATTGATTAGGACGCAAATTTCGGCTTTTCATATTTAGAATTTTAATTTTCCTTTGATTGCTTTATTTTCGCCGTCACAAACAGCGGGTCCTGTGGCCGAGTGGCTAGGCAGAGCTCTGCAAAAGCTTCCACAGCGGTTCGAATCCGCTCGGGACCTCTTAAACAAAAAAAAGCTAAGGATCATCGAAAGGTGATCCTTAGCTTTTTTGTTTAGGCACTCTTCCATTCATTCCGCTTCTCCACCGGGTTCATCATATAGGTGATAAGCGTTCCGTCATCCAATAGCTCAACCACCCGGAATCCTTTATAATCCAGCCCCCAGTCGCCACCTACATGCGAATCGAAAAAGAAAGGCAGTTTCCCATCCATATAAACCCCATCCTGGTCATGCTCATGCCCGTGAAACACGGCCCTTACATTGGGATATTGGCGGATCAGCGTAAAGAATGCAGGCGTATCCACCGCATTTTTGGTCCATTTGGCTTGCGGGATATGCAGGAATATAAATACATGGGGTGAGTCTTTATGTGCTTCCAGTTGTTGTGTAAACCATGGTATATCTGCTGACAAATAATCACCATTCTCATTGGATGTATCACCTATCAGGATCGGCGTTTGTTTGATCACATGCTGATGGTTCAGGTTTACATTCCAGACGGCTTTCCATTCTGCATCAGACACCTGGTCATGGTTACCGCGTGAAACAAAGTAAGGTACTTTCAACTTGTCTGTTTGCTGTTTCACCAGTGGCATGAATGCTTTTTCATTATGGATCAGGTCGCCGTTCAGCACACAAAAATCCAGTGGACTGTTTTCGTGAAAGCGGTTGATCTGTTTGATCATGGTATCTGTTGTTAGCTCGAAGGGAGTTGTTTTCTGGCCGTAATGAATGTCAGAAGCCACCGCGAACCGCAGGATGGATCTTTTACGGGCATAAGCGACCTCGGCGGCTGAAAGAGACTGCATCTTCCCGGTGAGCAGGAACGCGGAACCAAAAGAAATGTTCCGGATAAACGAACGCCGGGAATGCTTAGCTGGTTGTTCTGTTTTCATAGGTACGAATATGGAACATTCGGATGAACTCACCATACACGAAATATTAAGATTTTATGAAGGAAGGGGCGGATAAAAACGGCATAATTTTCTATATTGAGGGATGAAATTTTTACTCTCTTTTTTAGCTGTATTCATCGGCTGCACACAATTGAAAGCACAGATACCACATCTTTCGGGGAAAGTTGACATTGTAATGGCAACCGGCCAGATCACCTGCGATCTGACCATCAGTAATATCCCGGATATGGGACGGGATTACCAGGTATTGCTGAACAAAGGATTTAACATCAAAGCCATCAGAGACTTTCAGAACAATACGCTTGAATATTCGGGTTTTTATGGCGGTACTATGCGGGGAGAAGGATTGGTGTATGCACCCCAGGTAAAAGATAGCACAATGGTAAATCCGCGCCAGTTAAGGTTTACCTATACGGGTGCGTTTCCGGTTTACAGGGATACGTTGAATTTTATTGACTTTAAAGGGTTGATTGCATTTAATGGTAAAACCATGCGTGCGGCGGACCAGTCAAAGTGGTACCCGATTATTTATGATGTTAAAAACGACAGGCTTATCGAACAGGTAACCTTCGATATCCAGGTAACCAGTAAGGATGCAAGGACGCTATTCGTAAACGGTGACCTTCCCAAACCAGGACCTGTGGCAGGTTTTCAATCTTCCATCCCCATCGCGCCCATGCTTTTCATTGGCGATTATGGCGTTCAGAAAACGGCTAACGCCTTATTTCTGAATACGGAGATGAATGAAAAACAGCTAACAATATTTGAACAGAATATTGCGGAGATAAAAGCATTTTATTACGCAAAACTGAAAATCCCCTACGAAACAAAAAATGTGTTCATTGAACACCAGGCTGTTGAAAAATATCGAAAAGGACGTAGTTGGGGGTTCGTGGCATTTCCAACAATCGCATTCGCCGGTTTTGCATTGAATGACATGATCGATGAACAACATTCGAAATTCAAAGATTCAACCGACTATCCTTACATCGCACACGAAATTGCGCATTATTATTTTGGTAATGTACTTCAACCCAATGCTACGCTGTTCTGGTTCTTTCTGGAGTCTACGGCAGAATACCTTTCCGTTAAGGCAGGGGAAGCAAAATTCGGAAAACAATTCGGAAGCATCTATTTCCGCGAAAAGGCCAGCGCTTTGAAAGAGCTCAAAGTTAAGCCGCTGAATTCGATCACGGATATGAATCAACTATCAGGAACCTATCGTTACAATTATGGACCATTCCTGTTGCGTGGGCTTGAGCAGATTGTGGGAGAGGCGCAGGTATATAAATTTTTAAATGCTTGTTTAACCGCTAAGCAAGGACTCACGAACTACGATTTTTTAAAGGCGAATGCGTTAAGGTCAGGGATCGGCAAAAACGACTGGGAAATTTTTGAAAGAGATTTTCTGCAGTCTGAAAATGCTGTATCGTTAATAAGATAAGATACAGCCTGTCTATTGTTCAACAAAATGCCAGCAGACGCCGGCTATGTCGGTAAGATTCACTTCTTTTCCATAAGATTGTTTTTTAATCTCTGAAATACGAACGCCGAATTTTTCCGGCAGCTCTTTTTTTAATACCATGTTCCTGAAATCCTCCGCATTATCCACCTTAATGCTGATCATAAAATTCTGCGCAAAGCCAACATCTTCATAGTGCTGGAGTATAAATCTGCAATCATCTTTTTGAAAGCCTGCATAGCCATCATTTTCCCAGTTGATTGAAAACCCCAGTTCCAGGAAAAATTGCTTTGCTTTTTCAAAATCTTTGCCGGAGGGAACAAAAGGCTCCAGGGATAAAAATTTCATATTGTATTGATTTGTGGTGATCTCGTCATTAAAAATAATACATCTGGCGAATTGAATGTGTTATCATCCTGTAATAAAAACAAATCCCGCCTTGTTAGGCGGGAAATGGTAACCTGGGGGGAATTGAACTCAAGCGTTTCTATCCTTATAGTAATTTCTTTTGGCGAGATCGATCTCTGCGTCACGTGCTTCCTTTAAACGCTTTATCTCCATGCGCTTTTCTTTGCCGGATAGTGCTGTTCTTGCAGAGGAGATTCTTTCCGCGTAATCATGTTCGATATCTGCAACGGTTTGGTCAAGTTTGGAAGGTCTTGCCTGCACACCTGAGTTGTAAGGGTACCCCCATCCAAAAGGCGAGTAAAATGGTGAATAATAAGGAGAGTATAGTGAGCCTCCCACGATCACTGTAGAAACCCTGGGTCTTACAATTACAGATCCTCTGTGTCCTTGTGCCCATAATGCGCTTGACAAAGTGGCAACTAATATGCCAGTCATTAATAGCTTTTTCATGTCTTCAAGATTTTGTATACACATATAGATACAAAAACAAGGCTAAAGCTTACTGGCGGAATGTTAAAAATTACACTAAAAAAGTATGTGCCATCCCCATAATCGAAGCCAGGGCGACTACACATTTCCAGCAATTGAGAGAGTTGATTTTCATGGTGTAAATTTACGACTTGCTTAGTTGCCTGTGTTGTTAATTTTCCCTATTTTTTTAGTGGTATGAAAATTTTACTGGTGTACGAAAAAAATATATGGAAAACAAAAACACCGTAGCAATCCTCAATGACCTTGTTGAAATACTCAACGACAGGATCGAGGGATATACAAAAGCTAAAAGCGAACTGGATGGCAAAGAGCCTGACCTTAACCAGTTGTGCCTGGACCTGATCGATGAAAGCAGGACGCTTCGTAATGAACTGGGTACAGAAATAGAAGTGTTCAAAGGCGACATTGATGGTGACACCACAGAACGTGGAAAGGTTTATCGCTTATGGATGGACATCAAGCAGGTCTTCGCAGGATCGGACAACAGGCACTCAGTTCTGGCAGCTTGTGAATATGGGGAAGATGCTGCACAGAAAGCTTACCAGGTAGCATTGGCTGAGGAAGATCTTCCAGCAAATCTGCGTTCTATTATTGAGGCGCAAAAGCAAATTTTAAGAGCGAGTCACGATCAGGTGAAAGCTTTGCGGGATGCGGCAGTAGTGTAAATGGATAGATATTGTTCTAAAAGCAGGTTGCTTAAGGCAACCTGCTTTTTAAAGTTTTTCTAAAGAAAATTAACCGGTCATTATTCCAAAAACAGCATATCCTCTTCCGTCAATTGAATATCCGCAGCTTTCATATTTTCTTCAAAATGGTTTAGTGATGAGGTTCCCGGAATGGGTAAAATCCATGGTGATTTATGTAACAACCACGCAATATTGATCTGTGCTTCGGGCACATTATATTTCTGCGCGATCTCCGCTATTCGTGAATCCTTTTTGCCGATCGCATGTACCAATGAAAAGAAAGGAATGAGCGGAATTTCATGCTTTTCACAAAGTTCCAGTAATTCGTCTCCACCATGCGTTTCCATACCATGCTGCTTAAGCGTAGCGCGCTGGGCATGACCATACATATTTTCAACAGTGGCGATGCTGCCCATTGTTAATGCAGTTTCCAAATCTTTGGCGGTAACATTACTTATGCCTACATGCAATATTTTTCCTTCCTGCTGCATGGTAAACATGGCTTCCAAACCTTCTTCCAGATTAGAAAGACCACCCATCGATCTTAGGTGAACCAATTGAACCTGTTCAATTTTCAATGTCCGTAAGTTATTTTCAATACTGGTTCGCAGATTTTCCGGTTTATTAAAAGGGATCCAGCTTTTATCAGGCTTTCTTGTGGCGCCTACTTTGGTACAGATCACAAGATCTTTCGGGTATGGATACAACGCTTCTGCGATCAGGCGGTTGGTAACATCATCGCCATAATAATCGGCAGTGTCTAAAAAATTAACGCCGCATTCTATGGCACGTTGTAATATCTGCAAGGCTTCGGGTCTGTTAGGCGGTTCACCATAGATCCCTTCGCCGGTAAGGCGCATGGTGCCGTATCCCAGGCGGTTAACGGTTAACGGGCTTTTACTCTTTGAGGCGATGGTGATTGTTGCAGGAATGGTCATTTGGTGACGAATTATTTATGAGAATACGCTGGATGGGTATAACACCCTTAACACCTTTATTGACGTTTGGTTCGTGGCAATATTTTATTGACAGACATTATTTCCGCATTTAATTGTATTTTGTACAAAGTGATGATTGTAAAATATCCATATTGATGTCACAGGCCTCGCAACAACAATCGGTACAAAATAGTGGGGTTAGCAATGCTAACAACGTTCCGGCGAATGGGGTTTCGTTGCCGGCTGTGCCGGTGTTCCAGTTTGTTGACCCTGCAAAAGAAGATCGCCTGACACCTATGATGCAAGGGAAATTTGGTGCTTTTGCTACTGCGATGGGTCCTGAAAACCTGGCTGCTCAACTGGAGCCTGACAAGCTTAAAAGAAACGCATTAACCCAGGAAACGATCAAAAAGGTGGAAGTGCTAAAACAATTCCTGGATAGTGTGAAGAAAAAACTGGGGGATAATGTAATGTGGGAAGGGATCGCAGAAGCCTTTAGGACCCAGCCGCTCACAATGGGTAACCTCACTCCTTTGCTAACCGGTGGTGATATAGAATTACATATAAAGGAATTCGTTCAGCGAATAACACATGGCAAGAATAAAGATAAAGGTAACATCACCATTAAAAAAGAATACAATGCAAAGGATATAGTGGGTCCGGAGATTGATGAAGCAGTTGCCTTGTACGGACCGGGTTGTTCTTTTTTTGGCAGCGTTTACCTGAAACAATACGAGATGAATCTCAAACAGGATGATCCGGCAGTACCTCCCAAGATGCAAAAAGAGATGACCGATTATTTTGAATTCACTGTACAGTGTGCCCATAACAGTTTTGTGATCAAAGATGAAAATCACCCTTCTGATCCGACATTTGTTAAAACATCAGCCGAAGCTGCAGCGGCGATGAGAAATCACATCAATAAGAATTATGCCGCGTTAAAGCTGAAGAACGAAAAACCGGAAATGCAAATGATAATGGAATTTAACGTTCCGACTGAGGATATGGCAAAAATGATGGCTGCTCTTAATATTGATCCGGCACAATAGGTTAGTGATTAAATTTAAATACACGCTTTTATCACATAAAAGTAAACCGGCATCCGAACGGTAAAGCCCAGTGCTTCATAAACATTTACCGCCCGTTGGTTATCCGTCTTAACATGGAGGTAAGGGTTGGACCCCGCGGCAATGATCTGCTCAAGTTGAGAAAGGAGCAATTGCTTTGCATATCCCTTTCCCTGGTGGAGAGGATGGGTGCACACAGCACTGATCTCAATATGATGATAACAATGAAAACGTTGTCCTGTCATCGCCACCAGTTGGTCGTTTACAAAAATGCCTTCATAATTTCCAAATTCGATCGTGCGCCTTCCAAAGGGACCGGGTTTGGTAAGATTGGTCAACTCAAGCATGTCAGGGATATCTTTTTCTGCCAGTTTAGTGATGTTATCGGTTAGGTACGCTGGAACAGTTGTTTTCTCATAAACCATTTGCAAACCGGGTATGCAGTCTATTAACTTCCATTCTTTTGGAAGGTTCAGCTGCTTTTCAGACCAGAGTAAAACGACCCCTTTGGTCAAGTGCTGCTTATGCAAGGCAAGTAAGTTTTCAGTTGTATTTTCTTCCAATGCTGCAAACGGCGAAACCTCATCATCAAAAAACCTGATTTTCCCAGAACCCAAAGCCAATGCTTTGTTGCCTGAGATCAGTGCGTTCCATACCGGGTTTTGTAAAGGGTGTTCCATATCTGCAAACCTATCACAAAAAATTACAGGAACCCTTTCCACAATGATCCTTGATCCAATTGCTTTTGTGCCAAATGGATTTTGTACCTTCAATTATGTATCAGCCAGGAAGTCCATTCGAAGTCAATTATAAAGGTGCCATCCTCAATGCACAGGAGTTTACCATAGCAGATGGAAATATTTTCAGGATCCTCTTTCCTGATCAGACCCCACAACTCGTGATTACGCGTGCAGCGGGCCCGGATGGAAAGTTCTGGACATCCGTTCCGGAAGGAAGGGAACACGAAGCCGAAGGCATTGGCGAACAGGTGCTGGAGTTTTTGAAGAAGAAATAGCTGAATCAGCAGTGTTGGCTTTTACCTGGAAGGATAAAAACGTATATGCTCAAACACATAGTTGGTGTGCCCCCGTAAACTATCTATCAGTTGCTTAAGTTCACTCTCTTCCCATTTCTTCTGGAACATCTCATCGTGTATCAATACAACAATATGATCCTTTGTAAAAGTGGTTCCGCCTTCCAGCTGCCGCTCTATCTCAGTCGCCATCGCAGTAACGGATTGTACAGGTGTTCCATCTTTGGGGTGATGTTGCCACTCAATGTCCCAGCCGTATAGTTTGTACCCATTGGCTTGTAAAAGATCCGCAGCTTTGGATCCGCTTGTGCCGTCATCTCTTCTGCGGTTACCGATCCGCCACATATTTCTTCCGGGTAAACGAACGATCTTGAAACGTAAGTTCAAAAGCTTTTCATTTTTCATGATATCAGCCAGCACATTGCCGGGATTACGGTAAAATGCGGCATACTTATCATTGGCGTGCGTATAGCTATGATTATATACATCCACAAATGGGTTCTGCTCATAAAGCTGGTAGTAGTTATTGAGCGATCTGCTCTTCTCGGCGTGTTCACCCACCAGGAAGACACTGATCTTTAAACGTTCCGCCAGTATCACGCTGTCAATATTTTCACTTCCATTCAGCGGGCCATCATCAAAAGTCAGGTAGATGTACTTGATCGGGGCACCCGGGCTTTGCATTTTTTGCTGCGCATGGGGTAACAGGAAACTGCCCATCGCCAGTGCAATTGAAAAGAGTAACTTGATTTTCATGATAGAACTAAGATAAACCTAAGTTCTTAGTTGCGTAGATCCACATCAAAAATTCGGTGTTTTCACCGTTGTTAATTCCGGAGGGTTGGTTTACTTTTAAACTTAATCGTTCATCTCAGCAAAAGCAAGATTCAGTTGAAAGCGGCCTGGGAGGGCCGCTTTTTTTATTGCAAGGCATTCTACCTGTTTTTTACAATTTCCCCAAAGGCTTTTTTATACGTTTCTGAAACAGGTAGCAGGGTGCTTCCAATGCGGACCTGATCTTTTACAATGGATTCGATCTGGTGCACGGCAACCATATACGATTTATGTATGCGGCAAATAATAGCGGGTGAGATCTCGCGTTCAAAATCTGCAAAAGTTTTGAGTGTCATGATCTTTTGGCTAACAGTATGGATCCTGCGGTAATCACGCATTCCTTCGATATATAAAATATCATTCAGTAGCAATTTTTCCAGCCGGTTGGCAGTTTTGATAAAGATGAATGATTCAGCATACGGGAACCCTGTTTTTTTTATGGCCGACTCTGCACGTTCCACCGCCTGCACAAAGCGTTCGAACGTATACGGTTTTAACAGGTAATCAGTGACCTTTAAATCAAAACCTTTCAATGCATATTCCGGGTAGGCTGTTGTCATGATCACCTGGCAATTAACGGCAGCACTTTCCAGTAGATGGATACCGGAAAATTCGCCCATATTAATATCGAGAAAAATCAGTTGAACATCATTTGTTTTCAGATAAACCCATGCATCCATTCCATTATCGAATGTGGCGATCAACTGCAGGAACGGCATTCTCGCCACAAATTCTTTTGCACGTTCGAGCGCCAAGGGCTCATCTTCCACGATGATACAGCTAATGGTCATGGAGGTATATGATAAGGTGGGTTTGGTAAATATTGTTATTATCGGTAACCGTTAACGTATGTCTGCCGGGGTAGAGTAGTGCGAGGCGCTTGTTGATCAGTTCATTACCAAGCCCCCCTTGTTCAGCAACAGCTGTTTCTGAATAAAGGTTGCGGCAGGTAAACACTATTTTTTCGCGGGTCAGCTGTAAATGAATATCGATCACGTTACCTGTTTTGTTATTGCTCGCATGTTTGAATGCATTCTCAATAAAAGGGATAAACAGCATGGGGGCGATCGCGATATCCTCTATGTCACCCTCCACCACGTAGTGTACATACTCTTCATTCTTTGTACGGATCTTCTGCAGTTCAATATAATTATCAATGTAGCTGAGTTCCTTATCAAGCGGTATTTTTTGCGGTTTTGTTTCATATAACATAAAGCGCATGATGTTTGAGAGCTTGTTTAAGAACAGGGAAGCTTTCGCCGCATCTTTCATGATGAGTACATCAATATTGTTGATCGAGTTAAATAAGAAATGGGGATTAAGCTGAGACTTAACCAGTGCCAGTTCCGTTTCAAAATTCCGTGCCGTTAACGCTTCCTTCCATTTGATATCTGCATACCAACTGATAAATCCACGCATTACCAATGCTATTACACCATGGATCGCCACTAATAGGGATAGAAAAAAAAGAATGGTAGCGAGTTCAAATAAATTTTTAGTTCCCCGGTAATTCGGCAGGTTCGTCAGAACAAGTGTTGAGATGAGTGATACTAAAATGCAGGTAAGTATGCCTATGACCGATAAGGCAATCATTTTTTTATGGGCCAGGAACCGCGGGAAAAGCCAATAATAAAATACATAAAAACCGGCCACGCCGGGAAAGATAAAACTGATCCCTATCGGCGATGCAAAAAGTATAGCAGGTAGCCGGGAAAGTGCCAGGTGTTTTTGCCCTGGCACAAGTAAAAGGAAACAGGTTACCAGCAGCAGGAACAATGTCCAATAACCCATGTGCAGCAATATGATCCATGATCTTTTCAAAACGTGCAGTTGCTATCCTTTTTCTTTTTTGGTAAGATAAAGGATATAACTGAGAGCTGTGAGGAACACGAAATAACCGGTAGCGAGCCAATGGATATTAAGCGGTGGGTGGATCGCGCGTCCGTTTGTCTGTGTTTTTAGATGATTGAACATGGTATACGTATACGGGATCCAGTAACCATATTTCCAGGAGAGTACAGCGATGGCAAGGATCCACAGCATAAACCCTCCACCCACTGCTACCAGGAAATTACGGTAACGCAGGCTCACCAAAAACTGGAGGGCCAGTATGGGCAGGCAATCAATAAAATACAGCGCATTCTCGCGGGCAAACATTTCCCAGGGAATAGCCATTGGCGGAAACGGTACACCGCTCACCAGCAGTGCCGGTAAATAGGCTGTCAGCATCAGGGAGATATTGAACAAAAGAAAAAATTGCAGCAGCATCACCAGGATCACACTGAGTTTCGCAACAAAAACAGTGCCCCTTGCCAGCGGTAGTGTATGCACCTGTTTCCATGCGTTGTTCTTGTATTCGAGCTGTACAATCAAACTCGTGGCCATCACTACACCCATGGGTAAAAGAAAGATCGCCATCGATTCCCAGGCGCTTAACCAGAGCTGGTTCCAGAAATTAGGATTGGCATAGAGCTTTGGGAGCTGTGACCGGTAAACCAGTCGCGCGATCAGGATAACCAGGGGTGTAAAGCATCCGCCGCATACCACCAGCCAGGAAGCAAGACTATGTTTTTTCTTTAACCACTCGCAGGAAAAACTATGAAAGAAAGTGCGCATGGATCAGTGATTGATAAGGTTCATGAAAATAGATTCGAGATCGTTGTTGTTCGTGTGTATCCCATAGACATCGATATTCCCGGTAACCAGTTGCCGGTTCAGGTGTGCGATGGTTTCTTTTGAAACGGAACCAATCCGCACCAGTTGTTGATGTATCTCAGGCTGTAGATCATTGTTACTGATAATCTGCATGGCACGCTGCGGATCGTTGGTGGCAAAGCTTACAGAAGCTGTTTCCTGCTGCAGATCTTTTAGATGTTGCAGGGTTCCTTCAAATACCATTTTCCCTTTGGCGATAATACCTGTATGGCTCACCAGTTTTTCAATTTCGGAGAGCAGGTGACTGGAGATAATAATAGTAGTACCCTGTTCGCGGTTGAGTTGTTGTAACAGTTCACGCACTTCGATGATGCCATTGGGGTCGAGCCCGTTTGTGGGTTCATCCAGGATCAATAAAGATGGATCATGCAGAAGTGCGATCGCGATACTTAAACGTTGCTTCATGCCCAGCGAGAATTGACTGGCTTTCTTTTTACCCGTACCACTGAGTCCTACCTGCTTCAGTACGATAGCTATCCTTTCCTTTTTGCATCGGTAAACTTTCTGTAACAAGGAAAGATTTTCTTCTGCTGTCAGGTGACCGTAAAGTGAAGGGCTCTCGATGAGCGAACCAATGTTTGATAATATCTCCACGCGATGTGAAGCAAAGTCATTACCTGATACCTTGATGGATCCTTCCTGTTTACGCAAAAGATCGAGTATCAATCGCAGCGTAGTGGTCTTGCCCGCGCCGTTGGGTCCTAAGAATCCATAGATGGATCCGGTTGGCACCTGCAGACAGATATTATTCAGGATCTTTTCATTACGGGAAAACCCGTAAGTGAGCCCTGTTATTTCCAATGCATACCCTTTCATAGCGTGTTATAATTTTTGTACGGTTCGCTAAAGTAGGGGATCGGATGAATGATTATTTACCAGCTTCTGCACAAGGGGTGTTTATTCTGCAAAGCGGGTAAAAAAGCCTGCAAAAGGGATGTAAATAATTGATACAGTATCTTTATTGTATGCTCCAAAACCGCGTTGATCCTTTCGGAAATATTATCAGTACCAGCGCACGCGGCGCATGGTTGGGTAACCGGGGGCAGTTACATGGCAACGGCAAAACAATCCTTCGTCCTTTCAAACACAAAGCATGGATCATTTGCGAGCTGGCATTTAAGAACAGGCACCGGGCAGTAATGTCGCCGGGACTCTGGACCGAACTTTTTTTCCTCGATGAGGCTACTGCATTTGCTGCCGGGCACCGCCCTTGTTTTGAGTGCCGCCGTGAAGATGCCAAACGATTTAAAGAAGCATGGATCAAAGGAAACCCTGCGTATGGATATAGTATGAAAACATCGATTATGCAGATCGATGATATTCTTCAGGAGGAAAGGATTGAAAAACAATTCAACAAAGTAACGTTTACTTCGCCGCTAAAAAATGTACCCCAAGGTGCTTTTATCCGGATTGAAAAGCAGCCCTACCTGGTATCCGGTAACAAGTTATTATTATGGACTCCCTTTGGGTATGAGGAAGGAGTGGTCAAAGTTGGATCGGAAGTAGAAGTGTTGACACCCAGGTCGATCTTCCATGCTTTCCGGGCGGGGTATTATCCGGAGATCAACGCATAAAAAAGCTTTTCACTACCTGGCTTTATGAAATTTTTCTACTCACTCATCATGATTTTCAACCAGTTATATAAGTAATGCACCCCTGTGGACAATACTTACAGTTCTTTAACAATACCGTTTTATAATTTGAGGTATGCAAAATCCATACGCAACGCTTGAGACCCTTGCACGTATCGTTGAAGATGCAGTGCACCCTGCACAATTTGCAGTAACCACACGCGAAATGATCTTACACTCAAATCTTGGATGGGAAGAGATCTATACACATTTACTTTCCTTATCCAAAGAAGGATTGGTAACGATCAGTTCTGCGGATACTATTCAATTCTGTATTACGGAAGCGGGACTGGAAAAAGCAGGATCGGGGATGTTTGTAAAATAGGAGATAGCGTTGAACACCATATTTTTTTGCCACTGAAACACAGAAGCACTGAATTTTTCAGTGCTTCTGTGTTTCAGTGGTAATCCTGTTTCTATTTTTTCTTGGCTACTGCTTTCTTAACAGCCACTTTCTTTGCTGCTGCTTTCGGTTTTGCAGGAGCAGCTTTTTTAGCAACAGGCTTTTTAGGAGTTGATGCTGGTTTATGATGTAATCCATCGGCGAGTAATTTTCCGGCCTTCTTTACCAGCTTTTGCAATTTCTTTTCATCTACCAGGTCTTTAAAGCCTGCGAGTATCATGTGTAACTGGATAGATAACTTGTCCCTCAGGTCTTTTTTAGGGTGCGCCTTTTTGATCTTTTTAGTCATACAATCGATTATTAATTATATATAAAGATAATTCAATATTCGCTGGGTTTATGTTAAGCTTTTGGCGGTTCTTTTGCTGTCTTTTATTCCCCAAATTGCCATCGAACTGAGTACCGGTGCCAGTTCACGCCCTGAAGGGCTCAGTATATAATCCACAAATGGCGGTACCACCGGTTTCGCGCGGCGGATGACTAATTTATCCACCTCAAGTTGTTTGAGGTGCTGGATAAGCATCTTTTCCGTAATGGCTGGAATGGCTCTGCGGATCTCGCTATAACGTTTTGGTCCTGACAACAGCTGGTAAATAATAATGGGTTTCCAGTGGCCGCCTATTTTATTCATCACATACGTTACCGGGCATTGGAGCGTGGCAATGGCTTTGTTGGCATGAATGGTAGAGCTTTCTTTGATTTTTGTCATAGATACATACTTTGGGGTAAGTACTTGTATAAAAGTAAGTACAAATATAGCTTTGTGTTCTAAATAAAAAAATATGAAGATCACTTTAACAGGTTCATTAGGAAACATCAGCAAACAGTTGGTAGCCATTTTAACAGCGGCTGGTCATACAGTAACCGTTATCAGCAGCGACCCCCATAAGGCGGCGGCCATTCAGGAGCTGGGTGCCATAGCCGCCATTGGCTCAATAGAGGATGTGCATTTCTTAACACAGGCTTTCGCCGGGGCAGATGCTGTTTACACGATGGTGCCACCTATATTTACGCCAAGCGACTGGAAATCGTATATCGCAGGTATTGGAAAAAACTATGCAATGGCTATTCAGCAATCAGGCGTGAAGAATGTTGTTAACCTCAGCAGTATGGGTGCTCACCTCGCTGAAGGTGCCGGGCCCGTATCAGGTTTACACCGCGTTGAAGAAACATTGAATCAGCTCGATGGGGTAAACATACTTCATCTCCGCCCCGGTTATTTCTATACCAATTTTTATACCAGTGCAGACATGATAAAAAACATGGGAATACTTGGGGGTAACAATGGAGGAGATACGGTACTTGTTATGGCAGACCCTGCTGATATTGCCAAAGCGGCGGCAATAGCTATACAGGAATTATCTTTCAAAGGCAAAAGTATCCATTACGTTGTGAGTGATGCACGAACCGCTAATGAAGTAGCGGAGGTTATCGGAAGGGCCGTTAATAAACCCAATCTCCCTTGGGTAGAATTTACAGATGAACAGTTAAAAGATGGAATGATGAAAAGTGGCCTCCCGGAAGAGATCGCTGCTAATTATGTGGAGATGGGCAGTGCCGTGCGAAATGGAAAATTGTTTGAAGATTTCAAAGGTGTTCCCAATGGAACAAAGCTGGAAGATTTTGCGAAAGTATTTGCGGAAACATATTAATTTTCATGAGGTTTATTTTGTCCGCACATTTTACATAACGCTGCACTAACCTGTGCAGCGTTATGTACTAAAAATCCATGAGATCTGAAGGAGGCAACTCCAGTCCTGAAGCGAGCTCAAGAAGGGTAAGTAGGGTAATATTCATTTTGCCCATTTCAATGCGGGAGATCTTGCTGTTATCAATTTCACAGGCAGCAGACAGTTCGCGAAGGGTTAAATTTTTACCCTCACGAAGTTCTTTGATATGCTCGCCGAACTTCTGTAAAACCGCTTTGTCTTTTTTGCTGATCATATGCGTACCCAAAGTGAGAATTATTTTTTAAATATAGCGGTCTAATAAATCCGCAAATTCAAAAAATACGCGTTCAGGAACTCGCCAATCCTGCTCCCCTCAACAATATGATCTACCGGTGCATGATCAATTCCCTCCTGGGGCATATAAGATACTTCGGCCGTTGCAGGATCCTGTACGATGCTGGTGCCGCCCCATTGTTTTATTTTTTTCAACCCTTCAACACCATCTGCATTTGCACCGGAAAGAAGAATGCCCGTAAGATTTGACCCATAAATTTCGGCGGCAGATTCAAACGAAATATCGATACTTGGGCGACTATAATTTATTTTTTCAGAAACATCCAGTGAGAAGCTATGGTTCTTTTCAATCAGCAGGTGATAGTCACCGGGTGCGAGGTAAATATGTTTAGCAAGAATGAGGTCTTTTTCTTCCACCTCTTTGACAGGCCAGGAAGTTCTGTCTCCCAGCAACTCAGCCAACGAAGAATCGTAAGATGATTTACGGTGAAGCACAATGATCAACGAAAGGTTCAGCAAAGGGTCAAGTTTACTAAGCATCACCAGTATCACTTCCAGGCTGCCGGCTGATCCGCCAACGATCACAATATGGGGAGGGATCATTTTATTTTCCGCCATATGCGTTCTTTGTTTTCTACCTGTTTGAAATAATCGTTGACTGCAGAAAATTTAAGGCTCTCTTTCGAACCCAATGCGAGAAAGCCTCTTTTCTGAAGACTGTCTGTGAACAAAGTAAGCACCCTGTCCTGCAGATTTTTTTCAAAATAGATCAGCACATTTCTACAGCAGATCAACTGGAACTCATTGAACGAGCGGTCGGAAGTAAGGTTATGGGTTGATACGATCATCTTATCCGTAAATGCCTGGTCAAACTTTGCGAGGTTATATTTTGTTGTATAATATTGAGAGAAATCACGTGTGCCTCCTGATTTTACATAATTCTCTTCATGCATTTTCATTTGTGCCATCGGATATATCCCTTTCTTTAATATTTCGAGTACACCCGGATTCACATCTGTTGCATAGATCAGCGATTTATGCAACAGGTTTGCTTCGTGCAGCAGAATTGCCATGGAATATACTTCTTCGCCGGTGGAACATCCCGCGTGCCAGATACGGATAAAAGGATAGGTGGCCAGTACCGGTAAAACCTCTTCACGCAGCAATTTATAGAAGGGTGGATCGCGAAACATTTCTGTTACATTCACCGTAACTTCTTCCACAAACCGGTGGAGATAATTACTGTCTGTCTGCAGGCGGTAACGGAATTCTGCCAACGAAGGGAACTTGTCAAGTGAGATCAGGCGGTTGATCCTTCTTTTCAGCGATGCACGTGAATAATCTGTAAAGTCATATCCATACCTGTCGAGTACATCGAAAAGCAATACTTCCATTTCTTCATCAGATATCTGCAGCGATCTTTCCATTATGATTGTATAAGTTCATTCATTGCCTGCAGTAATTCATCAATATTCACCGGCTTTGAAATATATTCGTCCGCACCCGCTTCCAAACACCTTTCCCGATCACCTTTCATTGCCTGGGCAGTAACCGCAATGATAGGAATATGTTGTGCTGTTTCATGATCACGTATCAGTGGAATAGCCTGATACCCATCCAGATCGGGCATCATCATATCCAGCAGGATGATGCTGATGTCTTTTTCTTTATTCAGTAATCCGAATGCTTCTTTCATGCCAAGCGCACTCAGGCAGGCATAACCCCTTGCTTTGAGTACGGCGGTTAAAGCGAATACGTTTCTGTTGTCATCGTCTACTATGAGTATCTTTTTAAGCGACATTCTTTCATTTTTTTCTTGTAGGTAGTTTCTTGTTATAGTGGGTCTGTTATATAAACTACCCCCTTGAATCGTATAACCATACTCTCAACAACGACAATAGCTGGTCAATATCCACCGGCTTCGTAATATAATCCGATGCGCCTGCATTGATACATTTCTCCCTGTCGCCTATCATAGCTTTTGCTGTAACCGCAATGATTGGGAGATTCGCATATTGCGGCATCTTTCTTATTTCCCGGATACTGGTATATCCATCCATTTCAGGCATCATCATATCCATCAGAATCACGTTTACCTTGCCGTTCTCTGTTAATTTCTTAATGGCTTCTTTTCCATCTATCGCTGATATAACGTCTATCTCAAAATTCTCCAGCGCTCTTGTCAGTGAGTAAATATTGCGAACATCATCATCTGCCACCAATATGGTTTTGCCTTTTAATACATCATACAGGACGCCTAATTTATTATAGTGCATCTCCGGTTCTGTTTTCGTTTTCTCTTCTACCAGGTGGAGAAATAACGATACTTCATCGATGATCCTTTGGTAAGAATGGGCAGTTTTAACGATGATTGAATCTGCATACTGGCGTATTTTTTTCTCTTCCGAAAGGGAAAGACTTTTCCCTGTGAAAACGATGATAGGAAGGTGTTCCATACCGGGCGTTTTCTTTACCTGCTCTAATGTTTCATACCCATTGAGGGCGGGTAGTTCCATATCAAGGATCACGCAATTCACATCCTGGTGCTGTAAGGCTTTGATGCCATCACCAATTGAGTTCTTTATTTCTGAGTTTACATGATAGGTTTCGAGGAAATAGGCAAGTGCCCTTGCATGCTTTGAATTTTCTTCAACTATCAATACTTTCTGTGGATTGCGCTCTAAAATGTATTCCAGCTTTTGAAAAATATCCTGCATCTTCTCAAATGCAACAGGCTTACTGATAAAATCTACTGCTCCCTTTGTCAGGCTCTTCATTTTCATTTCCATCGATGACATCATATGCACTGGTATATGGCGCGTAAAGTTGTCATTTTTCAATTCATCCATTACCTCCAATCCATCTTTCATCGGTAATTGAATATCCAGTAATATGCCTGTAGGTTTGTACGTTTTTGCGAAAGTAAGTGCCTCATCACCGCGCACGCATACCACTGCCTTGTAGCCTTGCTTATGCGCGAACTCAACCAGCGATTTGGCGAAGTTGGTATCGTCTTCTACGATCATGATCACTTTGTCGCGCGACTGAATATTGCGCCGGTCATCCGGAACATCCTGGGGTATCACATCACTAAGGTATTGACTGGTAGGAGATGGGATGCCCTGTGGAATATCCGTATCCAGTTCGAGTAGCAGTGGGGATTCTTTTTCTACCTCTATAACGGGTGTTGGCGTATATACTAGCGGGATCGTTAATGTAAAAGAACTTCCTTTATCCAATTCACTTTGCAAAGAAATTTCTCCGCCGAGTAATTTAGACAGTTCACGACTGATGGATAAGCCAAGACCTGTTCCACCATATTTTCTGCGCGTAGAGCCATCTTCCTGTTGAAAGGCTTCGAATATGAGTTGTTGTTTATCGGGAGATATGCCGATGCCTGTATCTGTAACGGCAAAAGAAATCCTGCTGTCTTTTACATTGGCAATATGCAGTTTCACGGAACCCTTGGCGGTGAACTTTAAAGCATTTGCTATCAGGTTCTTCAATATCTGTTCAAGCCGCATACTGTCTGTTTCAATGATGGCAGGTACGTTTTCATCTACCGTTACTTCAAATGCGATCTCCTTTTCATGGGCTAGCGGAATGAATATGGAATTCAGATTACCGGTAACATCATGAATGAATACAGACTGTACCTGGAGTTCCATTTTGCCGGCTTCGATCTTGGAAAGATCAAGGATCTCGTTGATGAGGGATAAAAGACCCTGCCCGGAACTTTGTATTACCCTGGCATATTCTACCTGGTCATCTGAAAGATTTTTATCCGTATTGTCAGACATTAATCTCGATAATAACAGGATGGAATTAAGTGGTGTGCGTAACTCGTGCGACATATTCGCCAGGAACTCAGATTTATATTTTGTACTGGCGGCTAACTGCTCTGCTTTATTCTGTATCACTGCGTTTCTTTCATTGATCAACTGATTTTTTTCTTCCAGTTGTCTTGCTTTCTCTTCCAGTTCGCCGTTTGCATGTATCAGTTCTTCCTGCTGCACTTTCATCTCTTCATCAGAAGCCTGCAGTTTTTGCGCCTGAATTTCCAATTCTGCATTAATGTTTTCGAGTTCATTATGTTGTGCCTGTAATTCTTCAGACTGCGATTGTGTTTCTTCCACCAATTCCTGTAATTTTTTACGATTAGTTGCCATGGCAAGGCTGGTGCCGATGGCAGGTGAAATGGCTTCAAGGAAACTGATCTCTGCCTGTGAATAATTGTGGAGTGATGCAAGCTCAAAAACACCGGTAATATTTCCTTCGTAAAATATAGGGACAGCAATAATACTTTTTGGCTTCGCCTGTCCTGTTGCATACGTGATGAGGATATTACTCTCAAGGATGTTATCCAGTATGATTGTTTTGCCGGAGATAATGGCTTGTCCCGACACCCCTTGTCCTCTCTTCAGTTCCTGGTTGTTGCCTTCGCCGTTAAAAGCAAAGCTGCTGGCCAGTTCCAGCCTTTCATTTTCCAACGTGTATAATACGCCTACAAAGCTTTTTGTATAACCCGCTATAAATTGGATAATCTTTCCGCTTAAAGAATTAAGCTCCACATCCCCAATCATTTCGGTGTTAAGACTGGCAATACCTGCCTGCAGCCATTCTTTATCTGATAACAGCTTGAAAGAATGAGAAAGTGCGCTGGCCATTTTATTTAATGAAACGGAAAGGCTGCCCAGGCCATCTGCTCTTTCATCAGTCAGGCGCGTATCATAATTGCCTTCCGCAATATCTTCGGCAATAGCTTGTATAATATCTATTCGCTTTGTAATGTCCTTTTCTTTTTCTACCAGTTCTTTCTGGAGCCGTTGCCGTTGAATGAAATCATTATTGATGCGTATAAAAAAAATAATGGTAAGAAGGAGAGATAATAAGGCTGCTACCACAATCAGCAAAGGGGTATTGCCGGCAAACTGGTTAAGTTTCCCGGTACGTTCCTGTAATAAATCTTCTTCCCTTTCAGTGATCGCACGCACTAGCCGCCTGGCCTCGTCCATATAAAATTTACCGCGTTCAAGTTCTGTTGCATCAATAGCTGCCCCCTGTCTTTTTAGATCTATCAACACCTGCAATTGTTTTAACCGTTGCACAATCACCTGCTGTAAATCATCACAAGCTTTTTGTTGTGCAGGGTTATCAACGGTTAATTTTCTTACCGATTCAAGTTCTGACAGTGCATTATCATATGCTCCATTATAGGGCTCAAGAAATTTTTCTTTCCCGGCCAGCAAAAAACCACGCTGTCCCGTTTCGGCATCTTTTAATACCGACAGCGTGTTTTGTATCTTTCTGATGATGTTATCAGTACGCTGAACTTCGCTAACACTTCTTAAAAGGTTCCCGATACTGATGTAGGAGGCAATAGAACTGAAAATCAGTAACAGGAGCGATACGCCAAACCCTACCAAAAGGTTACGTTGAAAAGATGATTTCATTTTTTTAAATTATTGGATTGTCAGAGTCAATTACTTGTTTCAACGGGAGCATGATAAAAAAAGTGCTGCCTACATCCGGTTGACTCTTTGCCACGATGGACCCTTTATGCGTTTCAACGATCTTTTTTGCAATAGCCAATCCGATACCTGTTCCGGCAAACGAATGGGTAGCATGCAAACGTTGGAAAATAGAAAAGATACGATCGTTGTAATGTTCCTGGAAGCCTATGCCATTATCTTCTACAGAGATCCGGCAATGGGTTGCATCATTCTCCGCCACAACAGGTGATGCTGGGTCCGCATCTGCCGTATACTCCGATTTTATATTGATAACCGGCGGAACACCTTTTTTCGCAAACTTAATTGCGTTGGCGATCAGGTTCTGAAAAAGTTGCCGTGTTTGTACCGGTATCATCTGGATATGCGGCATTGTACCTATGTTAACCGTTGCTTTGGTTTCTGCGATCAGTATTTCAAAATCAACCAGGATATCCTGCAGGATATTCGACAGATCCATTGTTTCAAATTTCCTGGGGATGTCAATGCTTGAATAGGCTAATACATCATTCACCAGGGTCAGCATCCTGTCTGCAGAATGGATCACTTTATCAACATACAAGGCATGCTTCTCATTATCGGTAATCAGGTTGTCTTTAATAAGATTGCCGAATATCTGGATCTTGCGCAAGGGTTCTTTGAGGTCGTGTGATGCGATATAAGCGAATTGTTGCAGTTCCAGGTTTTTCTTTCCCAGTTCTGTGTTGGCATTCACCAGGTTTTCTGTTCGCTCCTGTATCTTCTGTTCAAGGGATTGATTCATGCTGTTCAGTTGCTGCTCCATATCTTTCCTGAACTCGATCTCTTTGCGCAGTTCCTGTTGTATCTGCTGCAGTTTTTTATTCTGCTCGTGCAGCCTGCTGAATGTTTTTACTTTTAGTAAAAGAATATCCGGGTCGAAAGGTTTGGTTACATAATCGATACCGCCCGATTTATATCCACGTGTGATAAATCTTTTATCAATATTTACAGCTGTCAGAAAAATAATCGGCACTTCTTTCGACCTGCTGTAACCGCTGATTGCTTCGGCTACCTCAAAGCCATCCATGCCTGGCATCTGCACATCCAGGATGATCAATTCGTAATCTGTATTCAGTATTTTCTTTAATGCCTCTTCTCCCGAAAAGGCAGGGTCCACTTCAAACTTATTAAGTTCAAGTATTGTTTTGAGAGAGAGTATATTTTCTTTGCGGTCGTCAACAATCAGTATCATCTTTAACAGGAACTTTTAGACGTTGAAAAAGCGCATAAATATATTGTTTTTCAGTCATCAAAATTACAAGCAAAATAGATATACAACTAAGCAGGCGTGGCTTTTCAGCCATGTTTATAATTTTTTTATCGGCAAACACCCTGAAACCCTTATTTTTATTGAGTGGCACGATTATTATATCAGAAGTAGTATTCCTTTCATTAGCTGTTAACTAAACAGCAAATAAGTTTTCTGATGAACGAAAATACCGTTCAGAGTAATGAGATGGGTAGAGCGATCAGGGTGGCTGATCTCGACCTGGATTATTCTGATACACACGAGGCTTTTAAAGACCTGACCAAACTGGCAGCAAAAATTGCGGGTACCGAAATAGCAATGGTACACCTGATCGACCTTCATACTTTGTGGACAGTATCCCATTTTGGCGCTCCTATCTATCATGTTCCCAAAGAAGAATCTATTTCACAATTTGCCATGGTTTGCTCCGATGCGTATATGGAGATCAAAGATCTTTCCGCAGATGAAAGATTTAAAGAGAAAGAATATATCAAAGGGGATCCTAAGCTTCGGTATTATCTCGGTCTCCCCTTGCAAACAGAAGATGGTTACCGGCTGGGTATCTTATGCCTGTTGAGTGTTCAGACAAATGAAATGTCCCCCGAAAAAATTGAGATGCTGCAAATGGTAGGCGATGAAACTGTTCGCAGGCTTGCTGATATTAAAATGATGCAGGATATGCGTAACATCATTAAGCATAGTCGGGAAACACATAAGAAAGTGGCGCACGATATCAGGGGGCCACTCAGTGGTATTGTTAATCTTGCCCATATTATTGCACAACAGGGTCACGATACAAAAATCGAAGAAGTACTGGAAGTGGTGAATATGATACATAGCAGCGGAAATTCTTTACTGGAGTTTGCCGAAGAAATACTTTTGCAAAAAGACAGTACCGGACTTCAGTTGGAAAGCCATGAGATTAATCTTTTGCTCTTAAAAGATAAACTCTTGAAGTTGTATGCTCCACAAGCTTTACATAAGCAGGTAACCTTATCCGTGGAAACGCATCCTGATGCGGCTATTCATGTTCCTTTTTCAAAAAATAAATTACTCCAGATAACCGGGAACCTGATATCCAACGCTATTAAATTCACACCCAATGGTGGGGATATCAATGTTAACCTTCACATGATAGAAAGACCCTCAATAAACAACCTGGTGATTACAGTTACAGATACCGGGGTAGGGTTGGCGGAGGATCAGATTAATTATATTTTAAAAGGAACTCCCAATTCTACCCATGGAACGGGTGGGGAACAGGGCTATGGCTTTGGGCTTTCTTTAGTAAAACACCTGGTTAGCAGTATGAATGGGAACATCGACATCCGTTCCGGGATAGGTAAAGGCACTTGTTTTGAACTCATGCTGCCGCTAAACAAATTATGACCTTTCTTTGCAGAACAAACCCATCGTTCGTTGCTCATGAAATATTCCCAAACTGCCGGCATCATTTCAGCCCTGATCATCATGTTGCTTTGCTTTCTTCCCTGGACCTATATTGCGAGCCAGCAAATAACCGTAACGGGTTTCAGCGCAACGGGTACCAATTATGGAAAACCGGGACTGCTGAACATGATCTTATGTGGTTTAATGGTAATTCTTTTTGGCATACCTGCCCTCTGGGCCAAACGGACCAATGTGCTTTTGGCGGCTCTTAGCCTTGCCTGGTCGTTCCGGAATTTCTTATTACTTTCCTCCTGTATGATGGGCGAATGCCCCGAAAAAAAGCCTGCGCTATATGCGATATTCTTTCTAGCGTTAGTAATGATGACCATGACACTCTTGCCAAAACTACCTGTTAAAAAGGATCTGTAAAGTCTAGCCAATCCTCATTCTGTAGTAATTCGGCTCGCTTTGTAGTAATTATTCTACATATTTTAAATTTCAACTACATTTTTATTTATCAAGCTCTACTATTTTTTGTAGTGTTTATTGCGTCTTTTGCATTTCTGTTAGCGATAGTTATTAGCCAGGTGAAAATCCCGACTTTTAACCGCATACCTGAATAAAAAAACGAATAATATGTCAGGGTTAGATGTGAAAAAGTTAACGCTTGAAAATGCAAAATTACGTGCAGAATATGCTGAACTGGAGATCCGTTATAAAACGCTCCAAATGAAAACTTCCTCCGCTCTTTCTTCTCAGTCTTCTACAGAGCGAAATCATCTCCGCACATTGTTGAATAACCTTCCTGATTCCATTTATATAAAAGATACTGCCGGTCGTAAAGTGATCACTAACCCGGTTGACCTGGAGCTGATAGGTGTAGATACTGAATCAGCAGTAATTGGTAAAACGGATCTTGAAATCTTTCCCGATGAAAAAGGAAAGAGGGGATATGCAGATGATATGGCGATCCTGCAAACAGGTAAGGCACTTTATAATCATGAAGAAGCCTACCTGGATAAGAATGGGGAGGAGCGATGGCTGCTTACCTCAAAAGTTCCTTTGTATGATGAGCAGGGAGCGATCAGTGGTTTATTGGGTATCGGAAGGTTGATTACAGAACGTAAAAAAAGCGAAGAGGCATTGCAACAAAGTAATGAGCGCTTTGAATATGTAACCAGGGCCACTTTTGATGCGGTTTGGGATTGGGATATTTTGAATGACCATTTATACTGGGGCGAAGGATACGAAAAGATATTCGGTTATAAAACCGGTAGCAACAGAGATCAGGTACATCCTTTTGACCAGATACATCCTGAAGATAGAAGCAGGATCGTTGATAAGATTGAGAAGCTGATTAAGGGTACGGGCATTAACTGGACAGGTGAATACCGCTACCTGAAAGCCAGCGGTGAATATGCTTTTGTGCAGGACAAAGCCATTGTAATCAGGGATCATAAAGGGAAAGCGGTGAGGATGATTGGTGCCATGCAGGATACTACTGAACGCAAACGGGTAGAGATGGCAGTAAGGGCCACGCAGAAAAAGTTCAATGCGCTTGTCAATAGCATAGATGGAATTGTGTGGGAGGCGCGTGCAGATAATTTTGACTTTACGTATGTAAGCAATCATGCTGAAAAACTCCTCGGTTATCCTACCAGTCATTGGATCAATGAACCTGGTTTTTGGGCTGCACATATACATCCCGATGACCGGGAAAAAGCTGTTGCGCTTTGTAAAGAAGCTACACGTTTAAAGAAAGAGCACCAGTTTGAGTATAGGATGATTGCAGCAGATGGTCGTGTAGTATGGCTGGCAGACTTTGTTTCTGTAGAAGTAGAAAATGGGGAGCCTGTTAATTTGCGTGGTATCATGGTGAATATTTCCGAGAAGAAAATTGTAGAAGAAGCACTCAGAGCAAAAAATGTCGAGTTAAAGAGGCTATCGAGCCACCTGCAAAGCGTTCGCGAAGAAGAAAGAAAATACCTTGCCAGGGAAGTTCATGATGAATTGGGGCAACTGGCCTCCGTTATTAAAATGGATATTGATTGGCTTAAGCTGAGGCTGACTGATGTGGGAGACGCTACCAACAAAAGAATTGATCATGCACTATCAACATCTGATCTTTTATTGACCACCATCCGGAAAATGGCTTTTGCCCTTCGCCCGGTTATGCTGGATGAGCTGGGTTTGAATGCTTCACTGGAATGGCAATGTAAGGAGTTTACAACAGTGAATGGAATACCCTGTGTATTTGAGCAGCTTTGTGATGATACGGGACTGACTATCGCTGTGAAAACTGAGTTATTCAGGATTTGCCAGGAGTCTTTAACCAATATTATGCGGCATGCCCAGGCAACACACGTGATTGTTACTATCAAAAAAATAAATGGGTCCAAGCAGTTAACAATTGTTGATAATGGTATTGGCTTTGATAAGGAGAAGAAAAAAAATACACTGGGGCTGGTTGGAATGAAAGAACGCGCGCTTTCATTGAATGGGTTGTTAACAGTAACCAGTGAACCAGGAAAAGGAACAACTATATCTGTAACAGTGCCTAAGTAAAATTTAGTTAAATACATTTATTCTTGATTAAAAACGAAAATCAAATACGAAAAACGGTAAAAGAAAATTTTATGAGAATTTTGCTTGCTGATGATCACACAATTGTACGTGATGGAATAAAAATGCTATTGACAGAAGCCTATCCTTTTGCAGAGATCGTAGATGTTTCAGATTGTATACAATTACTCGAACAAGTGGAAAATAGTAAATGGACCGTGATCATCTCAGATATTTCAATGCCCCCTGGCGATTCGGGTCTGGATGCGATTAAGAAGATCAAGCATCATACGCCCAACACCCCCGTTATTATATTAAGTATGCACGCTCCGGAGCAATATGCTTTGCGTGCGATAAAATCAGGTGCTTCTGCTTACCTCACCAAAGGTGCTGCCACATTAGAGCTGGTAAAAGCGGTGGAGCAGGTAATTACCGGAAAGAAGTACCTGACGCCTGAAGTGATGGCCATTCTTGCGGATGCAGTTGAAAGAAAATCAACCAAATCGGTGGAAGAACTATCCGAAAGAGAAAGAGAAGTTTTTTTGCTGATGGCCACCGGAACAACTATTACGGATATCGCGCAGCAATTGGGGTTAAGTGCCAATACTGTCAGCACTTTCAGGGCGCGTGTTTTTGAAAAAATGGGGTTTGCCAATAATATGGAACTCATCAAATACGCGATCGATAACGGAATTGTTTAGTGCGGACTAAGTAGTACTCATTTTTTAAGCGCTTATGTCTATTATTTTACCTTTATTTAAAAAATCGTTATATTACAATAAACTATAAGCGGAGTTCATCATTTTCCCCTGGTTCAGTCCGCGCCTCACATACTAAACTATCCGCTCTATGAAAAATGGATTGGCTGCGTTATGGGGAAAGTACATCAACACAATTAATACGATCGTTCTGTCGGGGATAGATAGTGCAGATAAAGATATCGCCTACTGGAAGAACAAGGTATTCACCAATATTCTCATTTATATTTTACCGGTCAGTATATTGGCACTTGTGCCAGGCATGGTGATGTCATTTAGCGGAGGGCTTATATTGTTAGGTGTGTATGACCTCCTTGCATTTACAACAGTTCTTTTTATTGCATTGGCTCCGGGAATACCGATCATGATCCGCAAGGGCATTTTTATAGCTACTATTTATTGCCTTTCGCTGGTATTGCTTTATTACCTGGGTTCTTTCGGACCGGCTATGATGTACCTGCTGGTTATCACGATCATTACTTCCATCATTTTTTCATCGCGACTGGCTTACCTGGGTATTCTTATTAATATAGTACTGTGCATTTTCTGTGCTATTTTGATTGGTTTGCACTACCCCGATATTCCTTTGGTTACCACTTATTCTGTGGGTTCCTGGATAGCCGATACCTCGAACCTGCTTCTTCTTTCCGTTGTATCTGCAGCCTGTCATGAACTTTTGATAACAGGGTTTAAAAAAACACTGCTTGAGCGTAAGGTCACAGAAGAAAAATTTATCCTTAATGAGTCAAGGCTTCGCAAAGCACAGGAGGTTGGGCAATTGGGCTATTGGCAACAGGAAATAAATGCAAAAGAGATCTGGGCCTCGGAGCAGGCCATGAAGATCTATGGATTTCCAGCAGTTGCAGGATCTTTACCTACACATGTAGTAGCTGCCTGTATCCCGGATATTGATAAAGTAAGAATGGCCGCGATCGGTCTTTTTACAAGGGGTGCTAAGTATGATATAACGTTTCAGATAAACCCTGCCGATGGATCTTCACCAAAAACTATCTGGGCCATAGCAGAACTGGAAATGGATGAGGAAGGGAATGCTGCAAGAATAACAGGTGTATTGCAGGATATTACCGAAACCAGAAAAGCAGAAAAAGAGATTAAGGATAGTGAAGAGAAAAGAAGGCTCATCATGAATGCCGCCCTTGATGCAATTATCTGTATTGATACAAAAGGCGATATCACATTCTGGAACCCCCAGGCAGAGAAGATCTTCGGATGGAAACAGGAAGAAGTAAATGGACGAAATATGGCGGAAGTGATTGTTCCGCCTGCATTCAGGCAAATGCACAATAATGGCATCGATCATTACCTGTTAACAGGGCAGGGTCCCGCGCTGAATGTTCTTTTAGAATTGCGCGCTGTAAAAAGAGATGGAACGGAGTTTCCGATAGAACTCACTGTATTACCCATCAAGCAGGAAGCAGGAGAATTTTTTTGTGCGTTTATCCGTGATATTACAAAACGGAAAAAAGATGAAGCGGCCATTTTGATCAGTAATGAACGGTATGACCTGGTTTCCAAAGCAACCAATGATTGTATATGGGATTGGGATATGATCACCAATATCAACACCCGTGGGAATAAACGCCTGGAAACACTTTTAGGGTATCCGCCTGTGCCCCCCGAAGAGGTTACCGCTTTCTGGAATATCCATGCCCACCCCGATGACTGGCGCCATATAACCGAAAAAAGGAATGCCATTTTTGCTGATCCTACGCAGTCTTACTGGGAGGGCGAATACCGTTTCATAAGAGCCGATGGCTCTTATGCATATGTGTATGACAGGGGCTATATCATCCGTAACAATGAGGGTAAACCGATTCGTATGATCGGGGCATCACATGATATCAGTGAACGCAAACAAAATGAGGAGTCTTTACGTAACAGTGAACTCCGGTTCCGATCACTGATAGAAAAAGGGAGTGAGATTATTGCCATGCATGATAGCAAGGGGATATTGACGTATATAAGTCCTGCTGTACAAAACCTGCTGGGTTATACACCAGAACAAAGGGTAGGTCTGAACGCATTTGATGCGGTACACCCGGATGATATTGCGGCTATTAGAAAAACACTGTCGGAACTGATGAAATCGCCTGGGGCATATGCGCAGGCTCAGTGGCGGCATAAGCACGCGGATGGCTCATGGCGATGGATGGATGGCGTTGCCACCAACCTGCTGGATGTTCCTGCGGTAAATGCTGTAGTGCACAATTTCAGGGATATCTCTGCGCAGAAAAAAGTAGAAGAAAAATTAAAAGAAGAAAGAAACCTCCTCCGAACTCTCGTAGATAATATGCCGGATGCCATTTTTATCAAAGACATCAAGGGCCGTAGAATTGTTAGTAATGCTGCTGATTTTTCAATATTCGGCGCAACTTCTCAATCCGAAATACTGGGTAAAACGGTATTGGAGTCATTACCCGGTGAAACAGGACAATCCATTTATGAAGATGATCTTCGGGTTATCAATACCGGGAAACCCATATTGAATAAAGAAATTGAATTGGTTAACAGTTTAGGTGAGCATATATGGATACTTAGTTCTAGAGTGCCGTTATTGGATGAGAATAAAGTAGTGGCAGGGTTGTTGGGAATCAACCGGGATATTACGGAAAGAAAGGAAATAGAAATTGAACTCAGGAAAAGTAATGAACGGTTTGAATTAGTAAACCAGGCAACCTTTGATGCGATCTGGGATTGGGACCTGGTGACAGATCATATTTACTGGGGGCAGGGGTTTGAAAAAATATTTGGGCATATCATAAAAGACCTGCCGCCGTTGAGTACAAGTTGGAGTGATTTTATATTTCCTGATGAAAGAGGGGAAGTGCTTGCCGGCATTCATAAATTCCTGGATGGGCAGGAGAATAACTGGATGGCTGAATACCGGTTTTTAAAAGCAGATGGAACGTATGCATTTGTGAGGGATAAAGGAGTGGCGGTAAGAGACAGTAACGGCAAAGCAATCCGTATGATCGGAGCGATTCAGGATATCACCAAAAGAAAACAGGTAGAAGATCAGTTGAACAAAAATCATAATGAACTGAAAAGATTATCAGCCTACCTCCAGCAGGTACGAGAAGAAGAACGCAAATATATTGCGCGTGAAGTGCATGATGAATTGGGACAGCTCGCATCTGCTTTGAAAATCGATATCGATTGGTTAAACCTCAAGCTTCCTGATTTAGCGGAAGCCGGTAAAAACAGGATGGAGCATGCCAATAAAACGATCGCTGTGCTGATCACGTCTATCCGCAAGATAGCTTCCAGCCTGCGCCCGAGCATATTGGATGATTTTGGTTTGAATGCTGCATTGCAGTGGCATTGTAACGAATTTCAGCAACTCAACGGTATAGAGTGCATATTTGTACCTGAATTTGATGACAGGGACCTTTCCATGGAAATGAAAACCGAAATGTTCAGGATCACCCAGGAATCATTAACCAATGTGATGCGTCATGCAAAAGCAACACTGGTGAATGTGAATATTTCAGAAGACACCAAAAGTATACACCTGGTGATAAAAGATAACGGCAATGGGTTTGATGTAAATAAACGAAAGAATACATTAGGATTAATCGGGTTGCGCGAACGTGCGATCTCTTTACAGGGAGAATTGATTATAGAGAGCAGGATTGGGAAGGGAACTACCATCAGTGCTGTAATACCAAAAAAAGTGTCACATGAAAATTCTTCTGGCAGATGATCACACAATTGTACGTGAAGGCATTAAACTGTTATTAAGGGAGGCGTATCCTTCTGCAGAAATAGTAGATGTTTCAGATTCCGTTGATCTGATAAAGCAGGTAGTAAAAGCAAAATGGGACGTGATCATTTGTGATATTTCGATGCCACCTGGAGACTCGGGACTGGAAGCTATCAAAACCATTAAAGAGCATTCGCCGAAAACACCGGTCATTATTCTCAGTATGCATCCGCCCGATCAGTATGCAGTGCGATCTATTAAAGCAGGCGCCATGGGATACCTGACCAAAGGATCTGCTACACTCGAATTGGTAAATGCAGTTAACAAGGTAATCTCCGGGAAAAAATACCTGAGCATAGATGTAGCAGACTTATTAGCAGATGCTTTTAGCCGCGATGATAGTTCTCCTTCCATTGACCGTCTTTCTAACCGCGAACTGGAAATTTTTAAACTACTCGCTTCGGGAAAATCTGTTGGCGATATTGCCAAAGACCTCATATTAACCGCCGCAACCGTCAGTACATTCCGCGCAAGGATATTTGAGAAAATGGGATTTCAGAATAATCTTGAGCTGATTAAGTATGCTGTGGATAACAAAGTGGTCTAAAGTGCTTATACGCAACTGCCTGACCAGCTTCTCTTTACAGTTTTGCCTGCTTCCTGTATCATAACCCCCACAGAATAATAAGCCTTAGGGAACGGTTATTGTATGCAATGTAATATGAAAATATTACTGGCCGATGATCATACGATCGTACGTGAGGGTATAAAGATGCTATTAACAGAAGCCTATCCATTTGCTGAGATCGCAGATGTGAATGATTCGGTTGAGCTCATGAAAAGAGTTGTGAAAGAAACATGGGACGTAATCATCTGTGATATTTCAATGCCACCCGGCGACTCTGGACTCGAAGCCATCAAGCTGATTAAGGATTATTCCCCCAAAACACCTGTGATCATATTGAGTATGCATGCCCCTGATCAGTATGCCGTACGCGCCATTCGGGCAGGCGCCATGGGATATCTTACAAAAGGTGCCGCAACATTAGAATTGGTAAAAGCGGTTAGCCAGGTATTATCCGGCAAAAAATATTTAAGCCCCGATGTTGCCTATGCCCTGGCGGATGCTTTTGGGAGTGTTGGCAATGACCAAACCATTGATATCCTCTCAAACCGTGAACTGGAAGTGTTCAAGTTGCTGGCATCCGGAAAAACCATTACTGAGATTGCAAAAGCGTTGGTCCTTACCAATACAACCGTGAGCACTTTCAGGGCGCGAGTTTTTGAGAAGATGGGCTTTCATAATAATCTAGAGCTGATCAGGTATGCGTTGGATAAGAAAGTTATATAAGGGAGTATGGTTTTATAAAAGGTCATCATGCAGAATAAATTAAATGAAATAAATAAACAGCTCGCTATTCAAAATGAAGAAAAGGAAAAGCGGGCAGCAGAATTGATCATTGCGAACAAAGAACTCGCATTTCAAAACAGTGAAAAGGAGATGCGAGCCTTTGAATTGATTATTGCTAATAAGGAATTGGCATTTCAGAATGCAGAAAAGGAAAAAAGAGCAGCCGAGTTGATCATTGCCAACCAGGAACTTGTTTTTCAGAATGAAGAGAAAGAGAAGCGTGCGGCTGAGCTAAAAGAAAAAAATATTGAGTTGAAGAAGATATATGCTTATCAGCAGAATGTTCGCGAGGAAGAAAGAAAATATATCGCGCGGGAAGTACATGATGAGTTGGGGCAATTGGCAACTGCATTAAAAATTCATCTTGACTGGCTCAGTATCAAGATCGTTTCGGTCGAAGAAAGCGTTGTAAAACGGATAGCCCATGCTAATAAGATCATTGACATATTGATCACTTCTGTGCGTAAGATAGCTTCCAGCCTGCGTCCGAGTATGCTCGATGATTTTGGATTAAATGCAGCTTTAATATGGCACTGCGATGAGTTTCATAATCTGAATGGAATTGACTGTGTTTTTATTAAACCTGGATTCAATGATAAAGGACTCTCTACCAATCAGAAAACGGAATTGTACCGTATCGCACAGGAGTCTTTAACCAACGTAATGCGTCATGCGAAAGCTACCAAAGTAACTGTTGAAGGAAAAGAAGATGATAACAGCTTATATCTCACCATTACCGACAATGGAGAAGGATTTGATGTAAGTCAGAAAAAAAGCACGCTGGGTCTAATTGGCCTACGCGAGCGTGCACTTTCTCTCGGTGGAGAACTCAGCATCACCAGCAAAATGGGTAAGGGCACCGTTGTTAGTGTGGTAGTGCCGAAATAGATCGCTCAATAATTCCAACACATTCCAATATCTGCTCTCTGTTAATCAGCAGGGGCGGCGCAAACCTGATCTTATCTCCATGGGTAGGTTTTGCCAGCAATCCATTCTCCATCAAAGCAAGACAAAGATCCCAGGATGCATTGGGGTCAGCATGTTTGATAACGATCGCGTTCAATAATCCTTTGCCGCGGATAGTGGTGATCAAGGGCGATTGAAGTTTGGCTAATTCACTTCTTAATAACTCACCCATCACTTCCGCATTCTCACCCATCCGTTCTTCTTTTAAAACGGTGAGTGCTGTGATAGCCACTGCACATGCCAAAGGATTTCCTCCATATGTAGAGCCATGCTCTCCCGGTTTAATATTCATCATCACAATATCATCTGCGAGCACAGCAGATACCGGCATCACGCCGCCGCTTAATGCTTTACCGAGTATCAATATATCGGGACGTACATTCTCATGATCACAGGCAAGCATCCTGCCTGTACGTGCCAATCCTGTCTGGATCTCATCGGCAATAAACAGTACATTGTATGCTGTGCAGAGATCTCTTACGCCCCGTAAATATCCTTCGTCAGGTATTACCACACCTGCCTCACCCTGAATCGGCTCCACCATAAATGCCGCCACATCTTTATCCTGAAATGCTTTTTCCAGTGCTGCAAGATCATTGTAGGGAACCAATTCAAACCCCGGCATATAAGGACCAAACCCTTTGTAGCTGCTCGGATCTGTGGAAGATGAAATAGCAGCCAGTGTTCTTCCCCAGAAATTGCCTTCTGCAAAAACAACTTTGGCTTTATTTTCTGCCACACCTTTCTGCGTGTATGCCCAGCGCCTTGCCAGTTTAATAGCCGTTTCACCACCTTCCACACCGGTATTCATCGGCAAAACTTTATCGTACCCAAAATATTCGGTAATAAACTTTTCATATTTACCTAAGAGGTTATTATGAAAGGCACGCGAGGTAAGGGTAAGCTTCTTAGCCTGTGAGGTCAATGCATCAATAATAGCCGGGTGACAGTGCCCCTGGTTAACCGCAGAATATCCACTGAGGAAATCATAATATCTTTTACCATTAACATCCCATAAATACACGCCTTCGCCTTTTTCAAGTACAACGGGTAGGGGATGGTAATTATGGGCGCCGTATTTTTCTTCGAGTTCGAGGTAATTCATTGTCATTAGGAATTAGTAATTAGAAATTAGGAATTGAAGGTTCAATTTCCATGATGGAGGCAGTCAATAATAGCAGACGATCAATTGCCGGTTAATTACCGGCTCTTCGATGATTGAGGAGGTCGAGATTAAGTCGTAAGAGAAGCATAATTCGTCTAAGATAATTCCTAATTCCTAATTATTAATTCCTAATTACTCTTCCCGTCTTATTTTCGTGCAAAATCAATCCATTGTTACCGAGTGTTGCCGTTGTTATTCTGAATTATAATGGGAGAGAGCATCTAAAGAACTTTCTTCCTTCCGTTCTTGCATCCGACTATGGCAACCTGCGGATCATTGTGGCGGATAATGCTTCAACAGACGATTCGCTGGCAGTTATCCGTCATTTGTTTCCTTCTGTAGAAATATTAGAGCATGGATATAATGAGGGGTTTGCGGGGGGCTATAACTGGGCGCTGAAACGGGTAGAAGCGGATTATTATGTATTGCTTAATTCGGATGTATCAGTCACCCCGGGATGGGTTACGCCGGTGATTGCCTTGATGGAGACAGATACCGTTATTGCGGCCTGTCAGCCCAAACTCTTGTCGTATGCCCACCCCACACTATTTGAGTATGCAGGAGCTGCAGGAGGATGGATAGATGCCTTTGGTTACCCATTTTCACGCGGAAGGATCTTTGATGTGTGTGAGGCCGATGAAGGGCAGTATGAAAGCAGTGCCCATGTATTCTGGGCATCCGGCGCAGCTATGTTTGTTCGGGCGCCTGTATTTCACCAGATGGGGGGCTTCGATGCCAGCTTTTTTGCCCATCAGGAAGAGATCGACCTCTGCTGGCGTATGCAACTGGCGGGCTATCGTATTATGGCTTGCCCTCAATCAGTGGTATATCATGTGGGAGCCGGTACCTTGCCCCGGGGTGGAAGAAAAGTATACCTCAATTTCCGTAATAACCTCCTGATGATGGGCAAGAATATGCCTTTGGAGGAGAAGATCTGGAAAATACCGGTAAGAATAGGGCTGGATGCGATTTCTGGCTGGAAAGGGCTGCTTTCCGGTGACCATCGTTTTTTTCTTGCCATCGGCCGTGCTCACCTGAGTGTGGCCAGGCGCTGGATAGCCCGCAGATCCACTGCCCAATACCCTTTACGCACATTGGTATCATTGGAAGGGGTGTATAAAGGATTGGTTATCTGGGACTATTTTATCAGGCGCAGGGACAAGTTCCGCGAAATTGTGGCAAAGAAGATTTGATGATTTGACGGCTTACCTTATTTTTGCACTGCAATCATTAACCTATGTCACACGAAATACACGAAGCGTCAACCGAAACCGAAAAAGATTTTACCAAGAATTGGGTAAATTCATCAAGGTTCTTATTTTATCTGCAGGTTTTTTGCATCCTTGCATTTGTATTGGGAGGCTGTTATCGCCTGTATAACCAACGCTACAAAGGACATCCTGAAGTAGAAGTGCAAAAAAGTTCCCAATACAAGCCGGAATACAAATAAAACCGGATAAAAAATTTTGTCATGAACTTGGGATGGCTATTTTTGCACTCCGAAATTAGTTCTTACAAATCGCGAAAGTAGCTCATTTGGTAGAGCACGACCTTGCCAAGGTCGGGGTGGCCGGTTCGAGCCCGGTCTTTCGCTCTAAAAATTTCCCGTCCGCCGGTGGCGTGATGGGATTTTTTTTGGGACATCCACCTACGCTCCTCCTCCGCTTAAGCTGCGGTGGATAAATAAAGCTACGGTGGACAAGTAGGCCCTGGTGGTGGAACTGGTAGACACGCAGGACTTAAAATCCTGTTCGCCGCAACGCGAGTGCGGGTCCGATTCCCGCCTGGGGCACATCAATCTGGTTTTAAAACGATTTAAAACGCACTAAAAACCCTTGTAGCTCAATGCTGACAAGGGTTTTGTGTTTTTGGGGCAGGTCAAGACAATGTCAGCTTATAAATAAGAAACTTTTAAGTAATCAACCGCCAGCGTTACTTTTCTGCCGGCACCAAAGCCTATTAAGTTTCCAAAGAAAGGTGCAAATGGCATTTCGTAAAACTGCGTGCCGTTAACAAAAAATGTATAGGTTCTATTTGTTTTCCGGATGGTATAGACATTAAAATCATCAGGGTTGAGTGTGGTTTTTTGCAAGGAACCAGTTTGGGTGATGCAACTGCTTTGATTTTTACTGCTGCAGGTTTCTACAGAAACAAAACCGTCTTTGGCAAACGTGAAATAATAGCTGCTCATGGCTTCTCGCCCCCAAAATAACATGCTATAATAATTTTTATGATCGGAATTGCCACTGACAATTTTTATCCGGCTTTCTATCTCAAAATCTTTGCGGATATCAATTTTAACTTCCCGTGCCTCTCCATATGCATGACCGGTAGCCGTTAAATAATAGAAGCCTCCATCAATTCTGGAGTTCGCTTTTTTATTATTTTGATCTCCCCATTTGTTTGTATTGTCATTGAACTCATCAAAAAAAATAACCTTGGTTGAGGTTGTATCTTTTTGTGTCGCTGCAACTAATGGAAAAGTAGTTGCAGCTGGAGTAAGCAAGCTGGAAATAAAAAACAATGCGAAAAGTTGAGGTATTATTTTCATTGAGCCCATATGTAATAGGTGTTGATGTATGGCTTTAGTCCGGCAAATAGAGTGCTTCACTCATGTAATCGAAAAAAGGTCTGAGTGCACGCATTGTAGTAACTGCCGTTTCAAGAAAATTGTCGCCTAAGATTTCTTTGTCTGTAAAGTTTCTTTGGAGGATGAACTGCTTGTAACGCAACAGGTCAACAGCCGCATCATCCTTGCTGTAACCCCTTGGAATGGTCTTCAGTTTTTCGCCGGTTAAGCCCCCAAACTCGTTTTTAATTTGTTTCCCATTCAGGACCTTCCGCATGGGTTTATCATTAAAAGCAAATTCATCCCTGATCAGTTTCAGATCAGGCGTTGAAGGCCCCCAGAACCCACCTGCTATAAAACTTTTGCCCCCAGGTTCAAACTGGAAATAGTAACCTCCCCGCAAATTTTTGCCCTCACGGTGAAAACCTCCGCCCCAACTGGTTCTATAAGGAGTTTTATCAGTAGAAAAACGGATGTCCCGGTATATGCGCATCATCGCTTTTTTCCCGGAAGCGGTATCTAATCTGTCGTATTGCTTCATCTTGTCCAGTAAAGCATCCGCAAAGGTTTCTATTTTCAATAACTCATCCTGATAGCTCCCCTTGTTTTTTAAGAACCAGTCGCGATTGTTATTTTTTGAAAGTCGTTTCAAAAAATCCAAAGACGAGGAATGAATGCGGTGAACCGGGCTGGCCATTGTTTACGATTTTAATATTGCAGTATTAATGATTTCAGAATACGAAGAAATAAAAAGTGGTTGATTAATTCACCTTTTTTGTACTGTCAGTTGCTGCCTTGGGCCGATTTTTTTTATTCAGTTCCAGGTATGCTTCATCACATTGTTGCAAATAAGCTTTGATAGTGGTCATGCCGATCGCCAGGCGGCGTGCATCAAGATTCAGCGTATCAATGGTGGGTTTGATGGTTGTTCCGTTGGGTGACATATTCACCTGCGTTCCATAGACCTGCGGTTTGCCTTCATTAATGCTGATACGATCAATCAGGTATCCATAATACTGACCCGAAGCGTTTCCTTTATCTACTTCTTTCTTCATCAGTTCCAATGCTCTTTTCTGGAACGGTACGTCAAAGTCGCTGTGTTGCACCAGCATCCAGAAGTTTTGTGAACTGGTTTTACCCACCAGGTCATAGCCCGGAAAACCGTGAACGTCCAGTATGTTTTTAACCTGCGTAAAGTTCCGTCTGGTCGCTGCTTTAAAAGCTGCTTCTGCCTGATCGGATGGAAGGGCGGCCGGTTTTTGATCTTCATCCCGTAGACTATCGATCTGTTTTGCTAACTGCGTATTAAATGCTTGCTGCGCTGCAACAGATTGGCTAAGGAGTGAAAGGATCACAAGGGCAAAGATGGTCAGGGTGCGTTTCATGGTAACAGGAGTAGGGAACGATTGAATAGTTGGAAGGACAGGCATTTTTTACGCATGGTCTAATCCTTAATTCCAAAGGTCAATGAATGGTGATCGGCATCATGACTGTGTTAAATATAGTAAAGTTCAATCGGCTCAGAACTTCATCAACCAGCTAGCTAAAAGGATACAGCCCGCAGACAGCAGGCCAGCACCGGCTATTAAACTGATCAGCAGGAACGGCGCACTGCGGTGTGCGTAGTTAATTTCCCATCCCGATCCGGCATGATGCTTCTTAGGCATTAGCCTTTCATCCTTCCGGCAATAATAAAATATTCCCATCCGGTAATTGGCGGGGTCATGAACAGGATCATCAAAGTTGGGTTGCCCTAAATCTTTCATGAGGCAGAATGTTGGCAGTTTAAATTTCAGACCCAAATCAGTTGATGGCCTTTTACTTCCATCATTTGTGAAAGAACAGGGAAGTTATTCATACAACAAGGGACAAAGCATTTATTGTAAATGCAAGATATAGTCTTTTCCTGGCAATGGCAACAACCCACCGCTACATCTTCCCGATAAACCGGGGCATCCTCTCAGCCATAATTGTAAGCAACGCGTAGCTAAAGTCAAGGCACTATTTAAAAAAAAATTACACTGTTTACATTTTAATTTACAATCCCGATTCGCCACACCGGACATCTGAAAGTAGCTTCGCTGAACAAACCTATACCAGGCCCCGACCTTACAATTATACACTATGATAAATAAAGCCGTTACCACGCTTGTCTTAATGATTATGCTCTCACTCGTTGCCTGTACACAGAATGTAAAGTCAGGCTGGCAACTGGATGTTCAAAAAAGCAAAGTACTGTGGAGTACCCCCAAAAACGTGATGGGCGGTCATTACGGTTATTTCCTGTTTCAATCTGGCTATTTACAATTTTCAGCTGCGGGCGAGCCTGTAAGGGGAACCTTCTCCATGGATATGAACAGCATCCGCACAACCGACAATCCCGATGAAGCAAAAGGGAAAAGTAAGGATGCGGATCTAAGAAATAACCAGTTTTTTGCTTCGGACAAACATCCTTTGGCGACCATGGAGGTGAAAAAGATCACCCGGATCGATTCTTCAATGAACTATTATGTTGCAGGTGAGCTTACCATAAAAGGCATCACCCAGCCGATAGAATTTACTGCTACCATCAGCACCAAAAGCAATACCAGCCATATTACTGCCAATGTCGACATATCGCATTCGCTATGGGAACTTGGTCAAAAAACACATGACCAACACCGGCTTGACTCTTTATCGGCCATCAGGGAAAAACTGGTACCGTATGTGCATGTGTCACTGGACATTACCATGGTCAATAAAAAGTAAATTCCGGGAAATCCACTTGAGCCAACGCGGGCAAGTAGGCGAAATCGGTCTTAATGAAAGTTCATTTTTAGCTTCCGTTTAAGCAGTGTGTATATAATTCCCTGATTAGCGGTTGTCGTGAAATCATTTCTACAAAAAAATCCTGAAAAGTTATCAACCAGACTTATCTGAAGACGGCACAATTCTGGTACTAAACAAAGCATAACTAACGGTGATCTCCTATATTGAAGAGAAGCTCTCACGAGCCGATTAAATGTAAAGGAATAAGCGTTAACCGGGTGTATGATTTTATCATACACCTTTTTTATTCATCCCATAAACTTAGCTATATGTCACATGAAAAGAATGCATCACTGCTTGCAGCATTGCACACCTGCGCTGATGCCTGTAACCATTGCACCACGGCCTGTCTTTCGGAAAAGGACGTAACCATAATGGCAGGGTGTATTCGCCTGGATATCGACTGCGCTGCGATCTGTTCCTTAACGGCTTCATTTATTGCCAGGGGTTCGGTTCACGGCGTTCACCTTTTAAAGGAGTGCGCTGAGATATGTACCGCATGTGCCACGGAATGCGAAAATCACGCAGAAAAAATGGATCATTGCCGGGAATGTGCTGAAGCTTGCCGTGCCTGCGCTGCGGTATGTTTAGCCGCCGCTTAACGGAAAGCAGACCTGCTAAGCGCTATCAATAGAGCGTGTTCATTTCAAGGAATGAAATGCTGCCTCATTACCAGTGGCGAAAGTGCTGGAATACATCCTGCGTGTGCCGGTAACGGCGATGGGTAGTGGGGAGAGGTTATACAGTTTACAGTTTAGACCCAAACCAGAAGATATAAGTACAGTCAGAACAAACAACCGCTGTTGACCAGTCTCTAAAAAAACCTCCCAGCGTTCCTAATGTATTTTTTTTCCAAAAAAGATTGTTTGCGCATATGGGACAAACCAGTTGATGGCCTTTCACTTCCATCATTTGGGGTTGTTTTCTCTTTACAATATTCATACTTATTTGTTTTTAATTTCCTTTTTTTTAACCCCTGCACCCGTTGTAGATAAAGCTATCTTTTGACTGTGCAAACATGAAAGGCTTTCTGGAGTTGTAGGATTACTGCATTTGTTTGACCAGCTCTTTAAGCTTAGCCAGATGTTGTTCGGAACCCCGGCGGCTCCCCATTCGGGTTACAAAATACTGATACAAAAACAAAGCTGCGTAAGCGCCAAACCTGATGAAAGGTGATAACGAATGCCATTTGTCTAGCATCCGGAAATGCTGAAAGTAGGGTAACACCTCGAGTAAAATAATAAACAATAAAAATGCGGTATGTATTCCCATGAGTTTCTGCCTTATCCTGGTTTCCAGTATAACTGTTTGCTGTTCAAGATTCGATTTTACCTTTCCGTCCATTCCTTCCATTTTTTCTACAAGTGCATAATTGAGCCGGGCAAAGGTGATTACACTGATACAAAACAGTAGGTAGAACCAGAAGAGGGCACTGCTAAAGGTTTTATCAATATGCTCGAAGTTAGCGGCGATAATGGCAATAGTTAATACAGTCATTCCAATGATTTGCTTCTTAAAAGACCTTTTTAATTCAGCGATAGGTCCATGGCTTTTGTTTTGGATGAGTTCCATGATATTCTGATTTGTATGTTTTTGTATTTTATCCGTTTGTTTCCAATGGCTTTTTAGTTCGTCCAGTTCCATATCAATCATTTTTTGTTATGTCACGTAATTTCTCTTTGATCCTGCTCATTTTTACACGCAAATTCCCCTGGCTGATTCCCAGTATATCTTCCATCTCTTCATAGGTTTTATCTTCCATGTATAGCATTACAATTGCTTTCTCTACCTGATTTAATTGTTCAATGGCTTTGTGCAATACTTTCAATTGCGCTTCTTCTTCTGCGCTTGTATTATCGTCAATGTGTTGAGGAAGTGCAGCAGGTTCGTAAGAGACGATGAAATCTTTTTTCTTACGTAAACCGGTTATGGCAGTATTGATAGCGACACGGTATAGCCATGTGCTTAATTTTGACTGCCCTTTGAAGTTTGGAAATGCTTTCCAAAGCTGAATAACAATCTCCTGGAAAAGGTCTTGCCTGTCAACTTCCGAGTAAGCATAGAGCCTGCATACTTTATAAATCAGCAGTTCATTTTCCCTCAGGTGCTTTTCAAACTACTCTTCTACCTCATGCTTTTGCAACGTCTGTCTTTTATATAGTTAGTCGTAAAATGATTTGTTTTGTTACAAAAAAATAAAAACTACTTTTTATGAATGATCAACTGTTTCCATATGGGTTACAGTTACTGGGTAATCATACGGAGCGGGTGTGGAAGGGGGCTGGGGTTTAGGTAGGCTAAGGGCGTTTGGATCCTTTTTGTCGGGCTTTTGATCTTTGTGGCGACTTCGTTCGCACTCACTTTCGCGGTACGTTTTCTGTATAGTCCTCAATCATTATTTCCCTTCCAGCAGTTTTGTTTTAGCACTCATCAATGCCAGTGCTTCCCCCAGTAAAGACCCTGCATCAAGGGTGAACCCAAAGTGTTGTTGCAGCAACTGGGAGGCGGGTGCCGTAAAACCACTGCTTAAAAAAGCGTGGTAGTTATTGGCAAATACTTTCGGGTTGGATTGAAACAAGGCAAAGAGTTTACAACTAACCAGTATACCATAGAGGTAAGTGATATTATACAGGGGATCGTCAAAGACCAGCCGGTTATCGATCCAGGCACCTGCCGCCACTGAATCCTTGAGTTGATCTGCGGTAAATCCCCGCATACTGGCTGCATACAAACTATCCATCCCCGTTTTGTTGGTAAGGCTGCCATCGGCAACCCCTTCGTTGATGGCCTGCTCAAAGCTGGCTTCACCGGCGGAGGTAAAGATCTCCAGCGCTAGCTTATCCAGGAACCCTTTCTGGTAGTACGCTTTTTCTTTGCGTGTGCCGGATTGTTTTTCCAGTGCATCCAGCAAGAGCAGTTCATTGAACATGGCACAGGCCTCGAATAAGAAATTGGGCCCGTCCGTATATACCGGATGGATCTTTGCATCACTCATCAGTTGCTGATGTATCGCGTGTCCGCCCTCATGGATCAGTACCAACGTTTTGCGCAAACTCCCATCATATTTTTTCATGTAAAGACTGACAGGGACACCGGGAAAACCGATGGACGTATTTTCGGTCATACGGTTGGCTCCATCGGCAATGTCCATCGCCCCCATGCTCGTATCCAGCAGTGCTGTGAATGCGTCCAGGTAAGTATTGCCCAGCGGACGCAGCGCGGTCAGGATAAGATTGCGCGCAGCAGCAAAGGTCACCTGCTTCCAACTGAAGCGGGATGCGGTGTCCTTCCTGTATTGTTGCACAGCCGCTTCATACCGTGTAAGCACAGCTTGCTGCGCGCGGACTTCACTGAGCATTTTTTTTACGGCCTGTTCGGGTTGCTCCAGCCTACGCGCATAAACGCGTTCAGTGGCACTTGCAAATCCTGCCATTTTTGCCAGCGAAAAATTGGCGGCGGTGATATCGATCAGGGTGGCGGCATAGATCTCACGGTCCGTATTGGCGGCAGCCGTTTTGCGTTGATCGCTCAGGTCATCATATCTTTTGACCAGGCGCGTGATAGCAGGGGAGATCAGTTTATCTACCCATTGTTCGTCATGCGGAGAGAGACGGTGCGCAGCGGCAGCCCTGCTTTTTTGTATAAAGTAATCGTATCCCTTTATCATACGCTTTTCTTTCAGCAGAGTTTCGCTGACAGACTGATCGAGCTGGTTGATGGCAGTGTTGATCTTTACCGCAAATGCACGCGCAACTGCGTCTGTATTGTCGCGGTACTGTACCAGCCGCAGGTACTGGTAGTGCCGTTGCAGGGTAATACTGAACGCTTCATATTGTTTGATATAAGTGGGGTTCACACTTTTTTTGGGTGCTTGCATAAAACGCTGCACACTGTCCAGCAGCCGGAGACCGGTAGTTCGTTCCTGCGCGCTGTCTGTAAAATACCGGGTCATGTTGGCTCGGTAGGCACCTGCATGACCCGCAAAAGGATCGAACTGGCAATCACCCAATATTGGGAGAAGTAAACATATAAAAACAAACTTGGGTACTTTCATAATTGGGATACGCTGGATAGGAGGAATAGTTACCCCTTGCACAATTATTGACGAAGGGTGGCCAACATGCCTGCCGCGTTTTTATTGTTGGGATCCGTTGTCAGTGCCTGTTGGTAATAAAGCATGGCTTCCGGTTTTTTTTCCTGTTTGAAATACGATTCGCCGATAAGCTCATAGGCATAAGAAATATCTGCCGGTTTCCCCTCCAGTTTTGCAGCCATCTGGAACAAGCGTATAGCGTTGTCAAATTTACTTCTGCGTTGCAGGTACTTTCCCGCACTGATCAGGTCCCCGATCTCGAAGGAGAAATCATACTGGTCACGGTGATCACTGCGCAGGCGCTGATAGTAGGCAAGACCCTGTTCAAAATTGGCGAGCAGTTTTTCGCGCACTTCCAGGTACACTGATTTTTGCGGCACCACAAAGGGTTGCTGTTTGAGCAGGGCCAGTATCGCTGATTTGATACCATGTACTTTTAACTGCTGGTTATTGGTCATCATCACAATGGTCACACTGTCTTTCAGGCTAGCGTAGAACAGGGCCTCATAATTACTGTTGGATCCCTGGTGCTGGTGCCAGCTGAGTTCCCCGTTCTCAAATGCTGTTGTACCCAGGCTGCTTTCCCCGCCGGCAAAAGCAATGCCCAGTTCCTGTAAGGAAGCTTTGTTGATGAGCGAATAGTTGTGCAGGTGTTCTGTCCAGCGATACAGGTCCATAACAGGCAGACGCAACCAGCCGGTCATCCCCTGCAGATAAGCAGTCTCTTTAAATTCACTGTCAAATGCACGCGCCATGCCCTTGCCGGTCAGGGGATAATCTACAATCGTACTGTCCATCCCGCAGGGAATTAAAATGTATTGTTTGACAAAATCGGCGTACGACATGCCGCTCACTTTTTCAACGATCCGCTCCTGCAGGTATACATTGTAATGGTTATAAATATAGGCGGTACCCGGCGTAAATTTCAGGTCCTTCAATGTGGTAAGGTTCTGCAGTATTTCCTGGTCGGTTTCTGCGGCCGTGGCAGTGAAAAGCGGGATGCCGCTGGTATAGTTGATGAGGTGCCGGATCTTTACCCTGTCCGCCCAAGCTGGAAGCCCCTTGATATATTTTGACACCGCATCATCCAGTGATAGCAGCCCGCGCTCTTTTAACAACATGATACTGGTTCCGTTAAATTCTTTGCTGATCGAACCGATATCAAAGCGCAGATCTTTGTTCAATGGGATTTGCCTGCTGCCATCTGCATAACCGAACGAACCTTCGTAAATAATCTTTCCTTTTTGTGCGACCAGTATATTGCCATTAAAAATACCGCGTGCGCTGGCTACCCGCATGATTGAATCCAGTTGTGGGATGGGATTGTTTTGTCCATGGGAGTGTTGGGTGCCTATTAAACAAGGTATCAGGAGTACAAGTGTCAGAATTTTTTTCATGAACGGGTTATGCCAATTTATGTGCCGTTTTACAAATAGCTGATTGCCACTTCATTACAAACAGGTTGGTTATCATTGTGTCCGCATTCGATACACCCGGTGTTTGCTTTTGAGTAGTCAAGGCGTATGGTTGAGAATAGTCATAGGGTGTCATAGGGTTAGGAGGGTAGGGAAGGGTGAAAGGTTGGAAGGAGATCACCATCCGGAAGCAGCTGCGATCAGCTGGTGGGATCCTGTTTACCCGATTGCCCAGCTCGAAACCGAATGGAATAAAAGCCTCGCTCCCTGGCTGGACTATATCCGTACCCATACAGAAGTGGAACTTAAACGCGAGATTGTATTCATCAACAAGTAATCTTAAAATGTCAAAAAGGGGTTTTTTCCGTATTGTTTTTTGATAATAAAATCTCACCTTGTCATAACTAACCAAAACTAACGTATTGAAAAAGCGAATTCTCTTTTTTGCTTGCCTGTTGTATGCAATGACCTCAGGTGCACAATCAACAGATACAATTATTCTTTTTATTCCCTGTAAAGCTGGAACGTTAATCATTGATGGTGTAGATAAAGGAAACATTGATGCAGACGATGTACGCCGTGAGAAACTAGCCTATGGTGATCACTACATACAACTGAAAACATCAGCCAAGAAGTATAATCTCACCCTTAACCTAGGAAAGCCGCTAATAATCAATATGGTTAAACTAGGGTGTGAGGAAGCACCACAGATAACCGCAACTAAGATTCTAGATAAAAAACTTACGCTCAACGGACCTATCAGCCAAACGCAAGAGAAAAATTTGTTTGCGATGGATGTGGATGATGAGTTGATTGTTAACTGTCATCTTACCAATCCAAAAGGCACTGCCAACATTAGTATAAGCCGACAAGAAACCGGAGCGGTGATTTATCGGAATGATGCGTTTTCTGCTATCGAGAATGAGCGGATAAAAATCCCGCAAAAAGGCATCTATAATGTTACGATGTCAACAAATGCAATCTTTGGTAGAGAAGCGCAAATCGTACTGGAACGAGTGCCTTCAAAGAGCAGTGATCCAAACTTTAAAACAACGATTGGTTGGGTACTTGATACAACGTTTGTCGAATTGCAGACAACCAATTCGCGTGTTTATTCTACCGGGGCTATAGGTCATAGTAACAGAACGATTATAAGTGCTAATCTTCCGGTCAATACTTCCTACTGGGCTTATTACATCAGCGTGGATCAAGCGTCAAAAGAACAAATGCAGAAACTTGCAAATACTGCCACCAAGGCTGGAAAAAGCATGACGTCCAACCCATTGGTTATGCTAGGATTTGGGCTACTCAGTGCTCTGCCTGTCTTGAACACTACAGCTACGGTGAATTATCGTTTTACAGACGCATCAAATGCGCAACTGTTTGCAGCAAGTCGACCCTTTTCTGCCTATCAATTCAAATTTGCTAATAATGTTTCAAATGATTATGCATTGTTGAAAGGAACGCCAACGGATGTGACATTTTGTTTTGATAACCAGAGTATGGCATATGGGCATGATGTGGAGGTGAGAGTGGTGGCGTTTATTATAAATAAACGGTTGGCAATTGAAAAATGAAGTGATTGCCAATACAAATCTATCTTCAGTTGATTCAACTATACTTGTTAGCCATCAGCATATTTTTCTCTACCAAGCTTGCAATTTTTAAAAGGTGCATCCCTCGGTATTTCTAAATTGCTTTTAAACATAAGTTTGCGCCTTTACCCACAAATGAAGTCAAATTTGAACCCATTTTGTATCTTTACGCTATGATAGCACCCGTAGCCGATAAACCAGCCCTGTTGACCTTTCTCAAAGAGAACGGCGGAGCTATACGTAAGTACGGCGTAGATAAGCTTGGTTTATTCGGGTCTTTTGTTCGGAATACTGACATTAAAGATACCAGTGATATAGATTTTATTGTTGACTTTACCCCCGGTCAAAAGACCTTCCGGAACCTGATGGATCTCGGGTTTTTTCTGGAAGATAATCTTGGCCGAAAGGTCGAACTGATCACCCGTCTTTCCTTAAGCCCTTATACCGGACCTAATATCCTGAAGGAGGTCGAAGATGTCGCCATCTGATGAAAAAAACTTCGCTATTGTTTTCAAACACATTGGCCGGATCAACCAATTCATGGAAGGCCATACACTAATGGATTTCCAGGATGATCTATTACTGGAACAGGCAGTAAATCTATCACTGGCTATGATAGGAGAGTATTCAAGTAAGATTTCTATTGAATGCAAAGCTGAGCATCCTGAAATACCGTGGCGCGAAATGTCCGACTTCCGTAACCGGATCGTTCATGATTATGACCGCATGGATTTTGAGATCGTATTTGATGTGATCCGTACCTATTTACCGCAGTTGGAACAGAATTTACGGCACCATCTTCCGATGAGCGAGAACCTGAAGATGATGTTGAAAGCCAATGAAGATTCAGACCGGAATCCCGGGAAAAGATTGAAGAGGTAAAAAGTAAATAACTGGCAATAATAAATGGTACTGTAACTTTTTCCTGAACCCGGCGCTTCAGATTGGAAAGGAACCGGATACAATATATTCTTTCGGCGACACCCTAACAGTGCGTTGAAAGTGAAGAAAACGGGTCTTGAAGTAAATGGCAGTTTATTGGACAGACCTGTAAGGCGGCACCGAAAGGGCCGCTTTTTTGTTGCGTGCGGATCGAGCTTCAAAAGCAAGCCTTACCTTTTCGCAATAACCACCCCCTCAAACGACATAGGATCCCTGGATATGCTGATCACCCGCATTGACGCGTTACCATTGGAAAATATCGTCAGCGTCATCTGTTGAACTTTATTTGTGTCCCTGGGTTTGATCGTAATATCCCATCCTCCTTTTTTCCGGTCGGTAACCGTGTAATCAAATTTCGTGGAAGTGAACACAAGCGGCGATTCAGATGAACCGATCGAAGCACTAAAAGAGCGCCCGAAAAACGGCAGGTTTGAAATCACACTGTCAGCTGTAACTTTTACACTGTAGTATCCCGGCGATTGCATTTCGGGTCTCAGGTTCCCTCTCATTGGTTGAATACGCTGTACACTAAACGTATATCTTTTATTCAAAACCAACTGCTCTGTAGATTGCGCATGCACGGTGAAGGCACTTAACAAACAGATACATAAGGTGAAACACAAGGTGCCAATAGATGAAATGGAGGATTTGCGGAAAGGGTTGTTTGCATTCATTGTCTGGGCGTTTAGAATATTATTGATTACTTCCAAAACCGTACCATGTTGCATTAGCGGATATTACTGCTGTCATCCATCAAAAGATCAATTCCTCTGCAAATCCATCACTTAATATATTGCCTGAAACCTTTGCCCGTATCGTCCGGAACAGCCAGATGAGTAAAATTATCATATTTTCTTTTTATTGAGAGACGTGTGAACCAGGCGGGTATTGTAAGTTTTGAAAAAAAAAGTCCCGCTGGTTAGGCGGGACAAAAGTTTAACCTTTACTTTTCGCATCAAAATCAATCATCCATTCGATACCGTATTTATCCCTGAACATGGCAAAATAGGAACCCCATGGACTGTCGCCGATAGGCATTTCAACTTCTCCGCCTACTGACAATCCATGGAAAAGTTTATCCGCTTCTTCCTTGCTTTCCGCAGTCACAGCTATTTTGCTCCTGTTTTCTTTCTCGTCCACCTTACCCATACCTGACGGAACATCGTTGGCCATCAACAGGTTGTTTTTCCCAATTGGCAGGGCTATATGCATGATGTTATTCGCTTCGCTTTCGCTCCATTTCTGATCATCGCCTCCTGGCAGATCCCTGAAGCGTGTTATGCTTCTGAATTCACCTCCAAATACAGACTTGTAAAAATTGAATGCTTCTTCGGTATTACCGTTGAACATGATGTACGGATTGATCTGTGCCATGTTATTGTTTTTTGGTTGGGTTCAAAGTTCGGTCATTGATAGCATGGTATTGCGGTGTAAATGCGACAATAATGGGGGTTGGATGCGCCAAGGATACATCAACACCGTTCCAGATTACCATTATTTCATGCCATAGAACAAAGCCGCATTGTTATAAAAGATATCTTCTTTTTGTTTCGCATTTAAGAATGGCGCAGACTCAATGTTCCTGATAGACAACGGGATCGCATCCTCCCATATCATCTGGTCAGATCCATACATGATCCGCTTACCAAAACCGGCTGTGATAAATGCTTTCAGGTACTGGTGGAATTCTTCTCGTGGAATGATCCAGTCGATAGCCGATACATCAGCATATACCTGGGGATAAACGTTTAATAATGCTTTTGTCTCTTCCATAAAAGGATACCCGAAATGCATCAGCTGTACTTTTAAATGAGGATGTCTTTTCAAAACCGGCTCGATGGTCAGTGGTCTGCCTGAAGCGATCGTGAAGTTGGGTGAACCATGGTAAGGGGTTTCGGGTGCCGCTTCACCGGTATGAACCGCAACAGGTATCCCCAGTCGCTCACAAATGCTGAGATAGGGTTCAAATGCAGGATCGTCCAGCGTCTTCCCCTCGTATTGCAGACCCAGTTCCCCAAAGACAGCGAATCGCTTTTCGGCGAACCATTTTTTGAAAGTGGTGGTATCCGGTAACGGGTTATCCTGGTGATCGGGATATTCCAGCGAACCGATAAAAAGCGAGGGTTCCTGTTTGATAAAATCTGCGTTGCGTGCGGGGCTTCCTGAGCAGATGGCTTTGACGATATGGTTTTGTTTGAGATAGGCAATATTGGTTTGCAGGATCGCATCGTTGGTGTTCGCATTCGGTGCTTTGCCGGTCATAGGATTATTGGGCGGCGTAGGACCATAATCGCCGGCTGAGCGTGCATGAAAGTGAACATCAATGATCTTTCGGGTTTGAGACTGAGCCGGAACGATAGCGGCGAAGGCAAAAGAGATGGCAAAAATTAGTTTTCTCATGATTAAATATAAGAACAAAAGGATGCGGATGTGACCAAACGTATGATCAAAGACTGCAACCCTGTGTTATCCCGCAGTGTGAATAAAAATCATCGTTGAACATTGCAGCGAAATGATACTGTTGTCTATCTTAATAGTATGGAAACACGTTACCAGACTTTGGCAACCCTGTATACACTTGTAAAAGACACACCGCAACCCACCCAATACCAATGTTTGCCCAGGCAACTCATTTTATTCCTTCATTTTGATTGGGCAACCATCTATGGTCACCTGCAGGTTTTAGAGCAGGAGGGGCTTGTAAAAATTGAACAGGCGGATAATATTCAGTTTTCCATTACAGAAACCGGAATGATGAAAGCGGGCGAGCTGGCTTTAACTGCATCTGCAAAGGGCACCGGTCTTTCATGAATAAAATACGCACCATCATCTGTTAGGTCTTGTCTGGATCAGTTGCAAGTATGGCTCCTGGTTCATGTAATGACGGATCACTGCGTTATTGTGACTTTGCGCACCCCGAACCATAATGTTGATCTGGTGTTGAGTGAAAATATAGGCGGTGTTTGGACCGCCACCAGAAATATGCCAGGCGGTATTATTGTTCCCCCAAAATTCCAGCAATTTTTCTCCTGCTGTGGGGCCGTGCAAACGATTATTGGCAAGTAAGGTGGTGTACACTTCCGGTCTTGTAATCGTGCCTTTTGTTTCCTGTTTTTTCAGGGTGCTGAATTCTTTTGCGCCGGCTACATCTACAGTAAATCTTTGGATCCCGGGTTTGATTGATATTTCAGGTCCTGAGCCATGTTCCAGGCGGATCCGGCCGTTGGTGAAATAAATGCTCCCAACGTAACCGCCTTCTTCTGAAACATATAAGAAAGTACCCGGTGTGAACTGTGGTTCAACAGCTGTGCCATCATTCACCGGCATTCCAAACTGTTGCACTTTGCCCGCTTTTTTTGCGGCAAATTTTTGTTGATATTCTTTGTAATCTTCCGAACTTTCTCCATGATTACGTACCCTGAATGCTTCTGGCTCCGAAAAAAATCCCATCTGCGCAACTTCACCATCGGCCTGTAGTTGCGCCGGTGGTGTAAGATCTTTTGCTTCCCCGTCATCCCCCTTTAATTCATCTGGTTGATCAGGATCTACAACATCCAGTCCGCTTTTTGCGATCTGTTCCTGTAATCTTAAAGTGATCTTGTCAGCGATCATTTTTATAAGCGCTTCCGGTTCAGTGGCATCTTTTGTTTCAGGAACATAGATATGCATAGCCTGTTCCAGTTCAGCTGCTGTTTTTACTGAATAAAAAGCGATCCAGTAATCGATAAAGGGACAGTCGGCTGACGTCTGACCCAATGGTTCCAATTGTTTATCCGCTATTGCTTTGGCTTCTTCTTCGATCCGTTCGAGAAAGGTTTGCTTAGACATCTTTCCGTCCTTTGCCTCTTCGCCCAGCAAGCCTTCGTCTTCTGTGGCCAGTTGCATTGTATTGCCCCCACGACCTGAAACCGTGCGGGCAACATGATGCAGTTCCTTGTGTATCGATAAAGTGTTTAAACCGGAGGAATGGGTAGCTGGATTATCTGCTGAATCATTCGTTGAACTTTCCTGCCCTTCGGCAACCATTTGCAGCGCTTTTGCTCCCATACTATCCGCTTCCGATTCAAGTCCCGGGTTATCATTTACCTGAACACCTTCGATCTCTTTGGTAGGCTTTACCCGTCCCTGTTTTTGCTGTACCACATGCCAGGCTTCATGGGGGAGGTGTTTTTCCTGCCCGCTGGCTACATGGATATCGGTTCCCTGCGCATACGCATGCGCTTGTAAAGTTGAGGGCCTGGAAGAATTGTAATTCACTTTTACATCAGAGATGTCCGTGCCTGATAACTTTTCAATACCATTTTTTAGATTGTCCGGCAACCCTGTCTCGTTCTTCTTCCTTTGAACCGGCACAAACCGGGTAGTGGTACTTGCCGGATCAGATGCTTTCTTTAATTGCGTAGGTTGAAAGATGCTTTTGTCTTTTTCAGCATATGCGGGAACAGCGGGCAGGGCGATACCCTTACCGGAGTTGTTGAATGCGGCTCCAGCCACGGGCTGAGACGCAATCCTTTGCGCGCTATCGTGCGATGATTCGGACATGCTGTTACGATATTATCTGTCAACTTGGGGAGTCCTGTTCTGATCATTCTTTCCTGGGGAGTGCCAAAATACAAATTATGCTGATCATTCAAAGTAGTATAATCACTATATATAAATAAAAAAAAGGCGGTGATATTCACCGCCTTTTGTATGCTTTCATCAGGTTGTTTAACTCAGGTGTTTATTGAGCAGTTTTGCCAGTTCAAACATAGAGATCTGTGCTTTACCGAAAATAGGTTTCAGTTTTGCGTCCGCATTGATCATGCGTTTGTTCTTGGTATCCTGTAAACCGTTCTTCTTAAAGTATTTCCATATCTCACTGATCACCTGTGTTCTCGGAAGTGATTTTTTACCTAAGACTGCAGCCAGTTCATTGCTTAACGTAAGGGGTGCCATAAACGCTGCATTGGGTTTTCTTTTGGCCGCTTTTTTAGGGGCTGCTTTTTTTACAGTTTTTGCAGGAGCCGCTTTTTTGGGTGCTGCTTTTTTTGGAGCCGCTTTCTTAGGAGCCGCTTTTTTTGGAGCTGCTTTCTTAATTGCTTTTTTGGGTGCAGCCTTTTTAGGAGCTGTCTTTTTAACCGCTTTTTTAGGCGCGGCTTTCTTAATGGATTTGGCCATCGAATCAGAATTTTAATGGGTGAATAAATGTTGTTATGCAATATAGCCAAAGCAAACATCCTGTGGCATCATAGGGGAAGTGTGTGGAAAAGTAAAAGAGATCAAACAGCAGGGGGCTCATTGTCCTGATAAACGATCATGTTGTTTGTTCTTTTACCCGTCATACGCCTATGCCCAAATCTAGGGCAAGAAGCAATCGGTAGCGGACAGTGTGTGTATCAAAAACGTACATATTGAAATGTGAGAAATACTCTACCAGGTTAGTATTCAATTGATTATCACTTCGGCATTGCTTATGATGTTATATGAAGCAATCCTTACATAACCTATTAAGCTGCTGTATGTTTAGAACTTATCTCACCATTGCCTACCGTAATTTTTTCCGCCACAAATTATTCTCAGGGATTAAAGTCCTTGGTCTTTCTATCGGGATCAGCGCGGCCCTGGTCATATACCTGATTGTCTCGTATGAGTTTGGATTTGATACGTTTGAAAAAGATAAGGATCGCATTTACCGGGTGGTCCTGGATGCGAAATTCAACGGAAACCTGGGTCATTCTGCTGCCGTTCCTGCGCCGCTGGGAAATACGATTGAACGGGAACTGGCAACGGTGGAATCGACCGTCCCTATTATGCAGTTTCCAGATGGAAATGCAAAGGTGGAGATTGATAAAAACGCAAACGGTTCCGTGTTTAAAAAACAGGAAGGAATCATTTTTACAAAGCCCCAGTATTTTTCAATGCTTTCCATGGAGTGGGTCGCGGGATCACCTGCTAATGCATTAGCTGAGCCTTTTACTACTGTATTAACGGAAGAAAGGGCAAAGCAGTATTTTGGCAATATTCCGGCGGCGAGTGTGATCGGAAAAAAAATTACTTATAACGCTGAGATTACTACGATTGTAACCGGTGTGGTGCGTGCCATTACCCGCCCTACTGCCTTTTCTGCAGCAGAATTTATTTCACATGCCACTATTGCCAAGACTTCCTTTCAGGATCGTTTTATGATGAACATTTGGGATGACTGGATGTCCAGTTCACAACTTTATCTGAAGTTGAAAGAAGGTCAAACAAAAGCTGGAGCAGAAGCGCAAATGACGGCGCTTTTCAAAAAGTACAATCCGGGAGCAGAGAAAGATGAAGCAAATAATATCAAACTTGCGTTACAGCCCTTATCCGATATACATTTTAATATGGATTACCAATCGGTTGGTATGCGCACGGCACACAAACCAACCTTGTTTGGTCTTTTGGCCATTGCTGCTTTCTTATTGCTGATCGGGTGTATCAATTTTATCAATCTTACCACTGCCAATGCTTCCCAACGGGCAAAAGAAATCGGTATCAGGAAAACGATGGGTAGTTCAAGGACAAGTCTTGTGATCCAGTTTCTTGCCGAAACTTTATTTCTTACCACCATTGCAGTCATTGTTTCGTTGGTGCTTACACCCATCCTGGTTGAAATGTTCAAAGATTATATTCCGGCAGGGTTGCATTTTGAATTAACGGAATATTCTCAATTACTACCCGTACTGCTGGTACTTACAATCGCGGTAAGCTTACTCGCAGGGCTTTACCCAGCCTTTATTTTGTCTGCTTATAAACCGGTGGCTGTTTTAAAAACGGATACCGTTAGTGGTGGAGGAACGCGCAATGCAATGGTCAGAAAAGTACTGACTGTTTCGCAGTTCACCATTGCACAATTTTTTTTAATTGCCACAGTAATGGTGAGTCGACAGATTCACTATTCATTAACCGCGGACATGGGATTTAAAAAAGATGCGATTGTTACCATGGAGATGCCACGGGATTCAATTCCTACTCATCATCAGCAATTACTATCTGTCATCAGGTCTATCCCAGGCGTGATAACGGCCAGTACCGGATTTTCACCACCTGCCGGAAAAGGCGTATCCTTTACGAACGTTCTCTATAAAGATGATAAGACGGAATATAAACCCACTACACAGATCCGATGGGGTGATGCTGAATATTTTAAAGTCTACGAAATTCAGATGGTTGCCGGAAGAAATGTGCTGCCATCGGATTCAGTAAGAGAATTCATTGTAAATGAAAGTTTTACCAGGGAAATTGGCTTTAGTAAACCTTCGCAGGCACTCAATCATTATTTGCTGTGGAATGGAAAAAGCCTGCCTATCGTGGGTATTATGAAAGATTTTCATGACCAATCTTTCCGTGCGCAGATAAGCCCGCTGGTATTCGCTGGTAATAACGGAAATACACTGCATATCAGGCTTTCTCCGAATCATAAAGCGGGTCTGAGCTGGACAACCACACTGGCACAAATAGCAAAAGAATACAAATCCATGTATCCGGAAGAAGAAGCTACTATCAAATTCTTTGATGAGGCCATTGCAAAAATGTATGAAAACGAACACCGCACTGCTGGTCTTTTACGTTGGGCCATGGGACTTACTATTTTAATCAGTTGTTTAGGCTTGCTGGGTCTAGTAATGTACACGACATTAACGCGTAGAAAAGAAATTGGCATCCGCAAAGTTTTGGGTGCTTCTGTGTCGCGGATCGTAGTACTACTGTCCAGCGATTTTATGCGTCTCGTGCTGATTGCTTTTGTTATCGCAGCGCCTTTATCAGGATGGGCTACTTACCGATGGTTGCAGGATTATGCATACCGGGTTGGTGCACAGTGGTGGGTATATGCAGCCTGTGGTCTGTTCATGTTGGTTGTCGCCATGCTTACATTGAGTGTGCAAACCATTCAGGCTGCCAGGCGCAACCCGGTGAAAAGCTTACGCAATGATTAACGGGCAGAAAGGTTTAGCAGAATTAATGATCCGATGGGAGAATAGTTTTCGCAATCACTGGTTTAACGATGGTTGTTCATTATTAATGGTATCCATGTACATTTTTTTGCAGGTACGCTCGAGGCGGCTACCTGGGGTGCTGAACTGGCGCCAGGGGAGGGACATCCTGCGTATTCTAACCCGCTTTGTAATGAAGTGCCGTACAACCGGAAGGAAAAACTTTCGACTCAACAAAAGTAAGTTGTAAGCTCTGCACAAGGCTGATCCCTTCGAGGAGCCGTGTGCCTTCGCCTGCAATAACCGGGTGAACCATCAACCGATATTCATCCACCAGGCCTTGGGCGATCAGTTGGGAAGGAAGGGTCACGCCGCCGAGCAATATATTTTTGCCGGGTTGCTGTTTTAACCTTCTTATTTCCGCTGCGGGATCCGTAGAAACGATCCGCGTATTTTTTGCTTCGGCGCGTTCAAGTGTCTTTGAGAAGACAAGGATGTTGCTGACAGCATCAAATGTTTTCGCAAAATGGGTTGCCGCGTCTAAGCCGCCGGAGCCTTCCTTTGCCCTATCGGACCAGTAAGGAACCATCAGCTCATAGGTTTTCCGCCCATAGACAAGCGTCTCAGCCTCAGTCATGAGATCCGCAAAATAGTTCAGCGTGTCATCACCACCGCCAAATTTGGTATGGTCAACACAACCATCGAGGCTAATATTGATGCCGAAGATCAGTTTTCTCATTTGATCACTTTTTGTTATGTGCAATAGTACGGTAATTTAAAAAACAGCTATCCGCTTAAGGTCTATTATAGTGCCATACAGCCTTGACCTGCCGTGACCCTTAGATTTTACGCCTTGTATATTTCCTTCAGGTTGCCATCACTCCTCATTTTCGTCATCACTTTAACCCCTTCAGCTTGTAGTGACTCTATAAATAGTGACTTTGATCGCTTTAAAACCATGTTTTACACATAGTTCACCCACACTTCACCCACACTTCACCCACATTTCACCCACAAATTTGTGGGTCAACTGTCTATCATATGTATATTAACCGTGTACAATAGAATAACATGGTATCTATTAACTATGAAGGAATGAGGGGGATTTCATCCGATTGGTCAATCCTTATCCTCCGCTGTTTTTGTTGCCTTTACAAATGCAGCACGTACCGGCGCAGGAACCTTTGCGTTTTCACCCTTGATGCTTTTCCATAACATCGTGTTCATGATCTCGTCAGGGACACGATCGATTTCTGAAAAGTTTAGTCCTTTTGCAAGCGCAGCCAGTTTTGTTCCCCCGGGATTTAATTCTTTTAAATGGATGTTTGACGGAAGGGCTGTAAATACCGTGTTATCCGGTGTTTTGCTGAAGCAGCGCCACATGGGAGTCGCTGCGGCATCATACTGTGTCATCGGGGGAAGACCGAGGATGAGCTCAATGGTGCGCAGCATGGAAGAAGAAGAATACATGGTATGATCCACGAAGTGGCGCTTTACAAATCCACCAGCCAGATAGGCTGTCGTGCGGTGCGCGTCAACATGATCAGGACCGTTCTGCGCGTCATCCTCAACAATAAAAACAGCTGTCTGTTCCCAAATAGGGCTTTTACTGATGTGTTCGATCATCATTCCTATAGCCAGATCGTTATCGGCTACATGCGCAAAGGGGGTCGGTCTTCCGGCGGCTGTTCCTTCTGTGTGATCGCTCAGCATCCGAAAGGTCATCAGCTGTGGCAATGCGTTTATTTTCATCAACGAGTCAAAATCCTGTTGCCACATGCGGAAACGCGTAGTGTCCATATCTTTCAGGTCGCCGGTCGGATAAGAGCGTGCAAAATGGTTCTTTAGAACAGGAATTCTTGCCGTATTATCTGCATTGACAAACTCTCCATAAGTACGGTAACTAACATTAAAGCGATTCGCCACATCCCATAGATACATTTTATTGAGTCCTGTTTCACCAACAGCGCCCTTGCCCCGGTTGCCATAGCTTGTGGGCCAGTTCTTTTCCATATAGTCGGTCGCATAGGCACCCATGCTCCAGTTATGGCCATCTGCACTCACTTCACCATCCACATAAAAATTGTCGAGCAGTACAAAATTATCTACGAGGGCGTGATGATTAGGTGTTATCCTTCTTCCAAATAAAAGCAGGCTGGTATCACCATTACCCTGCGGCATATCTGAAAGTACCTGGTCATAGGTGCGGTTCTCCTGCAGGATATAAAAAACATACTTGATAGGAGAGGTGTCACCCTGTTTGCGGGGAACTGGATTACCTGCTTCACCTTCTGCAAGGGTTTCCTGTTCTTTGTGGTACGGTGTGTTAAGGTAAACTGCCTGTGAATAAACGGATAACTGTTTTTCGGAAGGAACAGGAATGATACTTAAGGTACCTACCAACAATCCTCCGCCAATATATTGCACAGCCGCTGTATCGCCCCCATGAAGGATAACGGTTTGCTTTGAACCTGTAGGGTTAGGTCCATGTGGGTTTGGTAAGGATGAAAATCCTTTGGCATTGGCAACAAACAACCGGTTATCAATCACCCGCACCACACTCGGATACCAGCCTGTAGGGATGAAACCAAGTGAGTGACTTGATCCTGGTTCCCGAACATCAAATACGGCCAGGCAATTGTTGTCGGCGTTTGCAATGAAAAGGGTCTTTTGATCATCGGATAACGCAACCGAATTACTGGTCGTTCCGCTCAAGTGTGTTGGATAAACTGCGGTATTAAGTGTTTCCAGTACTTTGGCTTTCTTTACATCAATTACGGAAACAGTATTATCATTGGCATTGGAAACGTACAGGTAACGTCCGTTACGGGCAATACATAGATCATTAGGATTGTCGCCAACGGCAATTGAATCAGTAAGTTCATTTTTTCTTGTATCGAATACAGCGACCTGGTCCTTTCCCCAAAGACTGATATAGAGCCGGGTTTTATCGGGTGACAGCAGACAGGTATAGGCCTCTGTACCAAGTTCTATTTTGTGCAAGATTTTCTTTGTTGGCAGGTCAACCAGGTAAAGACTGTTATCCTGTTTGGTTACCACATACAAGATGCCCTTTTTATCATCGAGTGCAATACCGGTTGGGGAAATCGAAGGCGCATTTTTCTGCTTGGTCCAAATGCCGCCCAGTCTGATGGTGTCATCGGGTATCAGTTTATCCTGAACGATCGAATAACGTATGATCCAGTTGTTATCACCACCTGATACATAGAGTGATTTTTCATCTGCACTGAATGCCAGTCCGCCCCATGCTTTGCTGATCACGATCTTATCCAGTTCAATTCCTTTTTTCGCGTCCAGGAGTTGAATGGTCTGCGTGCTCTGACCGTTATTGGTAACAGCGGCATAGCGATGGGAACTGCTTACTTCAATGTTCAGTGGCAGATCACCCAATGCAATGCTTTTGCCTACCGGTGTCAGCGACCATCCATTGGGTAATTTCACCCTGCGCTCTTCGAGCGATCGAAGGTCCTGTGACTGTGCGCAAGTAACAAATGATATCAGGAGGGAGAGGGTGAATAGCTTGGCTAATGGCATAGTTCGCAGTTTGGTGTATTGAAAAGAACAGCAAAATTACCTTAGTCAGCGACTATTATCTATTGGGCCAGCATTAAGTTAATATCAAGTTTCGATTGAAAGTAGTGTAGCGGATTCGGGGGGAAGATCCGCGAATAGGAAGGACAACGCCAAAAGCTGCACAAATCATACGGGAAGCAAAACAAGATCAATAGTCTTTGTCGGCCGTTCCCACCATTTTGTGAAAGGCTTCACAACAATGCAAATACTTTTGGCTTGTTAAAAATCAATGAGCCTATGTTATACATTGACGCTGAAAAAAAATACAATCACCAGCTTGTAATTGCGGTTCCTGCGCTTCAACTGGAAGAGGCAATTTATTGGATGAAGGGTAGTAATGGGTCAGGCAAAACAACACTCTTGCAGATGATCGCAGGTCTGATTCCTTTTGACGGTGATATTGTCATAGAGAATCTAAGTGTGAAGAAGCACCCCGTTGTTTACAGGAAAGAGATGGGGTGGGCAGAAGCCGAACCATTGTATCCCCCCTTTCTTGCCGGTGCGGAGCTGGTTAGTTTTTTTCAAAAGGTCTATCGGGAAACGGATAAAAACGTTGATGACCTGCTTGCGTTATTCAGGGTAAACGATTATATCCATCAACCTGTTCGTACCTATTCCTCGGGTATGATCAAAAAGCTATCGCTGGTCCTTGCTTTTATTGGCAATAAAAAGTGGATCCTGTTGGATGAACCTTTTATTACCCTTGACAGCGAGGCAGTTGATCAGTTGGAAAAACTCATTCAATATACCCATCAAACCCAGGGAACCGGTTTTCTCATCACTTCCCATCAGGACCCGGCAGCAGACCTGCTGGCGGCTGCAAAAACATTGATAGTAAGTAACCAGAGACTGACATGCCAATTTTAAAACAGCCTTTTTTAATGGTATTCCGCGCTATCGTAAAACCTTTTTACAGGGAAAACAGCGGTCTGTTTGTTTTTCTCATCACCGTCCTGTTCTGTGTTGTGAGCAAAGTAGATGGCGCAGGTATTATCGAATATCATTTGTCACTCATTACCGGTTTGCTGAGGAGCCCGGTATTTCTGGTGCTCGTATTTCTTTGCTGGGGTTTGTACGCCAGGAAATGCTTCGCTTTCACTGTAACCCTGCTGAAGAAACCGGCGTATCAATTCCTGTCACTGTTCAATGCATTGGGAAGGCGGAAAAGGTTTTTCATTTTTTTATATACCGTATCGCTTCTTTTGTTGCCTGTTATCTTATATGGGATAATCATTGTGTGGGTGGGATGCAAACAGCATGCTTACCTGCCAGTGGCAGTGATGGTTATATATCTCACAGGACTTTGTATTTTGCTGGCAGGAGGGTTGGTCACTGTTTTGCAGGATCCGCAAAAACAACAGCCTGTTTTGATCCGTAAATTTCGTATTCATTCACCGCTGCCGGTATCTTATGCCAGGGTCTTGTTGCGATGGGTTGCCAATGAACAAAAAATCATCTGGTTCGGTAGTCAACTGTTTGCCTGTGGTTTCCTGTACCTTACTGCCCGCAGTAATTCTGTTGTTGAGTATGACATGAGTGTGCCCTTCCTGTTTTTCAATTTTGGAATACTCTCAAACGCAATACTTATTTACCGCTTGAGACAATTTGAAGAAAACTACCTAAGGTTTTACCGGGTATTACCGGTGTCTTTGTTTCGCCGGTACATTCAATACGTTTTCGTTTACCTGGTTCTGCTGATCCCTGAATGTGTTACCATTGGGATGCTCTTACCCGTTCAGCTCCATATCATGGATGGGTTTTATTTTATGATCAGTGCCTTCAGCCTGCTGTTGCTGATGCACAGTATCCGTTTCATGGAAGACTTCCGCATGAAGCAATACCTGAAATTCCTGCTCGTAATATTCTGCATCCAGGTTGCGGGATTGATGACCATTGGGCTGGGATGGTTGTCTGTAATCTTTTTGGGTGTATCCCTGCTTGTTTATATGGGTGCCTATTACCGGTTTGAAAAAATGAGTAGTGATTTGTAACCGTTATCCGGGTTTTGTAACCTTTGCATTATGCGAACGTTACTATAGTAGCACATCATATTAGCGATCGTCTTATGAAAATAAAATACCTGACAGCCACTACGCTTCTTTTTGTTTCTATCAGCTTATTTGCTCAAAATCTTCCTTCTCTCTTAACAGGTAAAAATATCAATGCCACTTTTTCCATTACGGCTTTCGATCCAATAACCCGTGAGTGGGGAATTGCTGTGGCTACCAATAATATCTATGTTGGTAATTCAACTATCTATATCGAACCGGGTGTAGGCGCTTTTTCAGTCATCGCTGAAACGGAACCCTTGTATGGTATCAACGGCTTGAAAAATTTGAAGCAGGGCGCTTCTATAGAGCGATCCATCCTGATGACCAAAGAGAAAGATACCTCGCCTGGGTTGCGGCAGGTGGCGGGTATTGACAAAGAAGGAAATGTATTTGCGTTTACCGGTTCAGGATTACGTTACTGGAAGGGGATGGCTGCGCACAGGACAGGTGAAAACTATGTGGTCATGGGAAACCAACTGGCACCCGCTGTGCTGGAGACGATGGCTGTGGCATTCGAGCAAAGCAAGGGCAGCCTTGCACAGCGGTTATTAAAAAGCCTGCGCGCAGGCGAGAAAGCCGGGGGGCAGATTAGTGGTAAACAATCGGCGGCACTAGTGGTCAAAGGAAGTAATCATGAATGGTTCAACCAGATTGATCTGCGGGTTGATCATGCAGCGGATCCTTTTGCCGGTTTGCAAACCTTGCTCAATTATCATGATGGCCGCATCATGATCAACCAGGCAGTCTATGCGATAGGGAAGGGAAACAGGATTCGCGGGCAGGAGCTATTGCTACAGGCAGAAAAACAAACAAAAGGATGGTATGGTATCTATTCCAAAACAGCCAAAGCCTGGCTGCTGCTGGGGCAGGAAACAAAAGCTATGTCACTCATCAAGGAGGCTATCAGGGCGGAGCCGAAATGGAAGGAAAACCTACCTGCTTTTTATTGTCTCTATAAACATCCTGCTTTGCGCACCTTATATCCCGAAAAAAATTTTTCAGTAACCGACTGGAACAATGCTGCCACTATGTTACTCGATCTGAACCGTGCCGCTGAAGCAGTTGTATTGCTAAAGAAGACAGCATTAAAATATCCCACTCATTCCTATACATGGTACTTGCTTGCCAGGGCGCAAAAGGAGAAAGGTGATCTTGGCGCCTGCAAAGCAGCCAATACAAAGGCCCTGGAGCTGGACCCCGAAAATGAAGATGCCAGGCAGATGAAAAAATATTTTTTAAAATAATCCCCACTATGCGAAAACTAAGCTGCTGCCTGCTACTCATTCCTTTTATTTCTTACGGTCAGTTTACCCTCGAAGCAACAAAGAAAAAAGCGGCTGTTATTTTTGAAACGGATAAATCCAGACCACAAATATTACTGCTGGGTGTCTTTCATTTTGCAGGTGAAAAAGTGGATGCCAATACAACCAAAGCCTCGCTGAAGATCGATATACTGGATAGCAAACGTCAGCAGGAGCTTAGTACAATCATTGACCAGGTTGCTGCATTCAAACCCACCATCATTGCCATAGAAATGCCCCCGCAGTACCAGTCGAGGTATGATTCAGTGTATAAGGATTATTGCGCAGGTAAACCGGTTACCGGACAATCTCCCGCAGCAGAAGATGAAATGGTGCAGGTTGGTTTCAGGCTGGGTAAGCTTTTTCATCATGAAAAAATTTATGCAGTCAATGCAGATCCGTTCCGGTTTGGATTAAGCTCTGCAGATTCGGTCAGGACTTTTGAAAAGTACAAGGAGATGGGCGACTCATCCTATGCATACTGGGAGCCGAAGTATGATGAAGAAAAGCAACTGGCCGATTCACTCGGTGCATTCGGTACTTTGAAAGATTACCTGTTATACCTCAACGACCCGGAAAAGGTTGCACGTGCCAATGGCCGCTGGCTGGTTACTACCAAGCGTGGATCTTTAACGGAGCCCATAGGTGCCGATGGTTTTATCACGCGATACTGGAACCGTAACGTGCGTATCTATTCCAACGTGCAGAAGATCGTAAAAAGCAAAGAAGACAGGATCCTCGTTATTTATGGGGCTACACATATGTACCTGCTCAAAACACTTTTTTCGGCAAGCCCGGAATTTGACCTGAAAGATATCCGGGATTATATCAGGTAAGTTTTAATTAGTTGCCTCAACATGCGCCAACAACGCTTTGCTCCCGATCAACCCACTGTCAAATATTTCCTTTGACAGTTCAATAAATTTGAAGCGGTCAAAATTCTGAGAAGGGATCACTTCCAAAGTATCGCCAAAACAAATTTCTGTTTGCTCATTGGCTGAAGTGCAGGCATCCAGTGCATCGCATAATTGTTGCATAAAGGGAGGAAGGCTCACAAACGCTTTTGGCTCATACCCGGGCTGATCTATTTTGTCGAATGGTTCCCGATTGTTATCTACTGACAGGTATGTTTTGATGAGCATGGTCTTTTATTAGGGCGGCGAAGATATTTTTTTACGCTACCCGTTCCAAAACTGATTTTAGAACATGGATACCAGGGCATCTTTTTTATCTGGTAGTCATAGTTGCGCAACTAATTTCTGCAGCGACAATGCGTTGTACACAGCATCACCCATCGTGTTATTAAAATAAGCGTAAACGGTTTGTCCATTATTTTCTGCTTGTTTTATACTGGCAGCGTACATTTCCAGTGCAGACATGGGATAAGAACCCCTGTAATCGCCCAATATGCCGTGGAACCTTAGATATCTAGTGTCTGAAGTGGGTATATTGGCAGGAGTTGGGGCTTTGGGCATATCCTGTTCTACCAATATAGTTTTGTGATAGGATAACAGTTCGTATACCTCCCCAATGTACCAGGATGGATCCCTGAATTCCACTGCTAATCTCCATCCATGGTCATGGTCATTGATGATGGAGAGTAAATCTTCCAGTTGCGCAAACGATTCTAATTTTGTACTCCCGGGCAACTGCACAAGGATGCATCCTTTCCTGGAACCAACTGCATTTAATATAGCCATGTGCCGGTTAACTATTTCAGGCGCAAAGACCAGGTTTTTAGCGTGGGTAATTTCTTTCCCCAACTTCATCGTAAACCGGAAATCTTCCGGTGTTTCCTCGGCCCATCGTTCAATTGTTCTGAGCATGGGAAGTTTATAAAAAGTCTGGTTTACTTCCAGGCTGTTAAAAAGCGAAGCATAATAGCAAAGGCGGGAACTGGAAGCATATTCCGGGGGATAAAAGCTTTTGTTCCTGACCGGTAACACGATATTGGAAGTGCCACAATACATTCACATTATTTTTTTGTTTAAGGAAGTATGTCAGGGAAATTTTACTGTTGTTTACGCATACGCCAGGCCTTCCAGGCGCCTGTTGACCATAGTGCAACCCATACAAGTACCGGTTGGAAAAACAGCCGGATCAGCCGGGCAGTATCATTATGCATACCAAATGCATCCCTATGCTGCGTGTACTGCGCGATATTGCCGGGGAAAATGGCAATGAAAAAAAGGGCTGCCATCCAGCCAACAATCACTTTGAATCTGGTCAGGAAGATCAAAGACAACCCGATCAGCAGTTCCACAATGCCGGACAGTACAACTACTAAATCAGGATTCATGGGTAACCATGTGGGAACCTGGGCGAGAAACTCAGTTCTTAAAAAGGTCAGGTGTCCTGTGCCGGTAAATAACAGCATGATGCCTAAGAGAATGCGGAAAATATCTTGGGAGCGGGTCGTTTGCATACTTATCTTATAAAATAAGGATGCCACACTTCAACGTTTCTCTATGTAAGACATTTATAAATTACTGCCTTACACAATATCCCGCAATAATCTGCGTTTTATAAGCCATAACATTTTACTAACCTAAACATCCATCAAATGGCAACAGCAAAGAAAGCCGCTAAAAAAGCAGCTCCAAAAAAAGCAGTAAAGAAAGCAGCACCGAAAAAAGCAGCTAAAAAAGCGGCTCCTAAGAAAGCAGCTAAAAAAGCAGCTCCTAAAAAAGCGGTAAAGAAAGCAGCTCCTAAGAAAGCAGCAAAAAAAGCGGCTCCTAAGAAAGCAGCTAAAAAAGCAGCTAAGAAGAAATAGTAACAAAAGGGACAATGTAATGGTAGTTTAGTAAGTACCATATTTCCCAAAGCAATACTGTCCCGCAGCGTATTATTATGATACCTGCGGGATTTTTGCTTTTTGACCCGTAAACAGTTGCCGGATCGCTGGAATTAGTTTGGTCCATATATTCCAACCTTTATGGATTCCTGTATCTTGATTGTATGAAAAAGGCATTTTGGTTATGCATGGTGTTATTGTCTCTAACGGCGGAGTGTGTTACAGGTCAGGTGGCAAACGGCGAATTGGTGCCGGATCTTACCTTTCAAACAGTACTGAATGCCAATGTAAAGCAAAGCAGCCTGCACAAACTCAAAGGCAAAGTAGTGCTGATCGAATTCTGGGCCACCTGGTGTGGGTCATGTCTCGGGGCCATGCCACATTTACATGAACTGCAACGCAAATACAAAGACAGACTGCAGGTGATTACCGTAACGGAAGAAACCGCTAAGAGAACCGGGCAATACCTTTTGTCAAAGCCTTCTAATTTGTGGTTCGCGATCGATACCGGTGCCAGCATAGCGGCAGTGTTCCCGCATCAGTTGATCCCCCACACAGTATTGATATCCGCAGAGGGCAGGTTAATCGGTAATACCAGTCCTGAATTTGTGACCGACAAGCTAATGGACAGCGTGTTGGATCAACAGACTGTTCACCTGCCTGAAAAGAAGGATAATCTTTTAGGCGTTGATGAATTGTTGGCGAAGAATTTTTATGAAAAGCCCGATGTCGCAAATAAATTTTTGATGGAGCCGGAAATCAAAGGCGCGCCTGGATTCAGTACAACCTACCGGTCTGACAGCAATTTTACCGGCAGGCGGATAACTGCAGTAAACGTAGGACTCGTTTCTTTATACAGCATGGCTTATGGAAACTATCCTTTCAAAAGGATGATCGATTCTCTGTCTAAAAAAGACAAGGCGGCCAGTTATTGTCTGGATATCATTGTTGACAATAAAGCACAGCTACTGCCGACCCTGCAAAAAGAACTGGCGCAAAGATTTGATGTACAGGCAAAACTGGTGAATCAGCCAAGAGAGGTGTATGTGCTAACTATTTCAGACGCGGTTAAATTTGCTAGGCTTACGCAAAATATCACAGGCAAACGAACGTATGCTGCCCGTCACGGCGCAATAGATCAGCAAGCCATTTCGATGAGCGATTTTGCAGAATTCCTGGAAAGTTATGGAGTCAGCCGCCTGCCTGTAATCAATCAAACCGGCGATCTGGGTAAATATGATATCAAGTTTACCTTTCAGCCGGAGAATCCGGAGAGCCTCTTGAAAATACTGGACGGGATGGGATTGAAGCTGGAAAAGCAAACACAAAACATGGATATGTTATGGCTGTATAAAATATAATGAGTGCTGCATTTGCTGTCAACTGTAACTTCTGAACCGTTTCCGCGTTCAGTCAATAAGATTTTTTCTCATGTCAGTTGGTTGGGTTTATGACAATTAACCAAACTAGGCAACGGCCGCTATTTTTATAGTGGCCTTTTTGCGTTCATGATGAACCTGATAGTGCCTAATTAACCTGCAGTTGTGTACTAACCGCAATCCTGTTCCAGGCATTGATAATAACAATGGCTATAATGATCTGACCGATCACCTCATGGCTAAAATATTGCAATGCGTTTTGGTAAGTAGCTTCCGTTACCCCATGCTGGCTGATCAGTGTTACTTCTTCCGTTAAGGCAAGAATGGCTTTTTCTTCGGGCGTATACAAATTCGTTTCTCTCCAGGCGTTCAATAAAAAGATTCTTTGTTGTGTTTCTCCTTTCTTTAACGCTTCCTGGGTATGCATGTTGATGCAGAATGCACAACCGTTTAACTGGGAAGAACGAATCTTGATCAGTTCATGCTGGAGGGGTGTAATACTGAATTTTGCCAGTACCATTGAGAGGCTGTACATGGCTTTCCATGTTTCGGGTTGTGTTTTTTCGATGTTTACTCTTGTTTCCATGATGATTTGTTTTTGATGAAACAAAGCTACCATGGGTGAGAGGTGTGATTACTTAAACTGGTTTAAGAAATAGGCTTCTTTCGCAGCTCACTTAAATATTCTGGGGTGAAACCTAAGTAGGATGCCAGCAGGTATTGCGGTATACGTTGTACGAACCCTGGAAACTGGCGGATGAATTCCGTATAAAGCTTTTCGCGTGAGTACTCGTAGAAAAAACGGAACCTAAACTGGGAGGCGGCATGGGCGCGTTGATGCACCAATCTAAAATATCGTTCCATGCGGGGAACGGCTTTGAGTAACGCTTCCTGTTTTGCATGATGCAGAACCAGCACTTCTGATTTTTCTACTGCCTGGATATAGAAGCCTGAGGGTTGTTCATTGGACAGGCTGGTATAATCTGCCAGCCACCAGTTCTCCAGCGCAAACTGTATCGTTTGTTCAACACCTTTCTCATTTACAAAGAACATACGCAGGCATCCGTTCACAACAAAATATGAATGGGTACAGGTCTTTCCCTCTGTGAGCAGGTTATGTTTTTTCGGAACGGTCAATGGAGTAAGAAAAGGGGCAATGAGATGATACTCTTCTTCATCGATCCCGACCAGTTTGTTGATATGTGCCTGAAAAGGTTCTTGCATGATGATTAGCAAAAGTAAGGATCGTAGCCTATCATTCGAGCCAAGTCGGATAGTGATAGTATTAAGAACACTAAAAACCCTTACAGGTATTGACCTGTAAGGGTTTTTAGTTTCCGAACACTTTTGCTTTCTTTATCGTTTTTTCGGAGTAGCTTTTTTCGCAGCCTTTTTAGGCGCCGCTTTCTTTGCTGGTGTTATCTTCTTTGCCGGAGCTACCTTCTTTGCAGGTGCTGCTTTCTTCACCGCCTTCTTTGCCGTTTTCTTCGCTGATTTTTTACTCGCTTTCTTTGCCGGAGCCGGATGAACGATAGCTTCATAGGTACCTGCGATCGCTCCGCCAATACCGGCGATTACGCTGCCAATCTTCTCACCAATAGTTTCGGTAGTAGTTTCTGGTTTCTTACGGGAAGTTGCTTTTTTTGTCGTTGCCATAGTTTAGGGTTTTATATCCCTATAAAATAGTTATGCCATGACAAAATTATATGTATTCAGGATGCCTGTGCCTTCAATCTTAATGCTTCGAGTGTTTTGGCAATTGAATTTCCCGACTCCTGGAACAACTGCTGGATCTCGTTGATAGGGGTATTGTATTTTTTAGACCATGCCTGTATTTCGGGAGAAACATTGAAGTTCTGGTGAATGTTGCTGCCTACTTTCTCTTTATTTTTATTCATATCGCGGTGAAGGTGGACTTTTATTCCCGAATGGGGGATTATAATCTCAAGCTGCACCAGGGTTCCATCGCCTTAGATCTCCGGAACAAAAGGAAGTGTCATATGGGTGAGCTTACTGGTAAGTGGAGTGTGGTTTCTGATATGCGTGGTCTTGTCAATGATCTTGATCAGTTCCTGATCCAGCTCATTGGCGGATGATTTTAAATTATCCAGTTGCGGTAATGCCGGGGTTGTATATTCAATCTCGTTGATCAAACCGAGGATATTGGCCAGCGGTTTACGAAACTGGTGGGAAGCTGCGAAGGCTATATCCCGTAAATTCTTATTCTGCAGCTTGATCAAAGTGATATCCGTTTGTACCGTCACAAAATTAACGACCTCATTATTCTCGATAACGGGTGAGATGGTCAGCCGCAGCCAAAAGCTTGTTCCGTTCTTACGGTAGTTCATGATCTCTCCTTCGAAGGATTTCCCCTGTGTAATGCATTCAAAAGTTTCCTGCCTGGTTTCTTCATCGGTTTCAGGACCATGCAACATATCCTGTGGTTGTTTACCAACTACCTCTTCGAGTGTGTAGCCTGTTAGTATCGTAAAGGGTTCATTAACCCATTCAATAATACCGGCCCTGTCTAATATGACCATAGAGGTAGTAGAACTCTGTGCAACCAGCGATAACTTTTTTATCTGCTCATCCCTGATATTCCTTTCCGTAATATCAGTGATCGAAATTAAATAGCAGGCTTTCTTTTCAAATAACACTTCGTTGGAAGTAGCCTCTACCATGATGATCTCACCATTCTTTTTACGGTGCTTCCAGGCATGGCGGTAGGAGACACCGGGTTGCATATCGCTCACATACTGGTAAACCTTCATGACTTCTTCCGGGGGACGTATATCCCGTGAATACATTGATAGAAATTCCTTCCTCGAAAAACCGTAATGTTTAACGGCTGCATCATTCACATCTAAAAACTTCAAGGTCTCAATATCGTAGATCCACATCGGGTCTGGGTGATGATAGAAGAGCGCCTTGTAGTTCCTGCGGGTAGCGGACAGTTTGCGCGCAGCGATGGTTACCATCGAAAAAATAAGTAAGCTGCTGATAAGCACCGCGAAAAAATCTTTCCATTCATGTCCCTGTACAAATTGTTCAGCTTCGGTAAGTGTTACCGTCTTGAACAGTAATTTATCTGAAAACAAGACCCATAGCATCGCCGGGATAAAATACAACGTAGTGAGTATACTGGCTGTTTTGTTGGCACGAAAGAATGCTTTAACACGCATTTGTAAGCGATTTAGGTAGGCTTATATATTAGAATGACAAAAAAATGGCTAACAGGGGGGATTACCTATTAACTGAAATTATCATGCCATGAGAAGCTGGAAACCGGCAAAAAAGAAGACATTGCCTCTTTTTGCGTAGCATTATTTATATTTGATACGCTAACATTTCATCTTTAAATCAATTTATGAAAAACAGGAAACTATATAAGCCCGCATTCATGATCATGGCTTCGGGATTATTGATTGGTGCAGTGGCTCAACTCGTTGAGCGCTTTACCCAGGCGCCGGATTCAATTAAGGGAGTATTGTTTGGCGTAGCCATTGGTGTTGAAATTATCGCGCTGATAAAAATGAAAAAGGTTAGGGCTAATTAAAGCGGAACCTTACCTTTGCAAAATAAATAGCTGCACTTTGCTCATCAAACAATTATTGTCCGCCTTTGTACTACTGGCTTTTTCCTGCCAGTTGTTCAACCGTACTTTTATTGTTACCAGCTACTACGCCAACACCGCTGCCTACCTGAAAAACTGTGAGAACAAGGCAAAGCCTATGCTTCATTGCAATGGGAAATGCCAGATGATGAAAAAGCTGAAAGCAGAAGAAAAGAAAGACCAGCAGAATCCTGAACGCAGGTCAGAAAATAAAAATGAAGTAGTGCTTTCCACGAAATCTTTTTATCCCTCTATTCGTAATATCTCATCACAATCTTCGCAGTTATACACTGCTTATAATGATAGCCGGTCGGTAAAAATGCCGCGTTCTGTTTTTCATCCACCGTCTGCCTGATTTTCCGGCAGCTTTTTTATTGTACCATTTTTCTATCATTTAATCTCATCGTTTTATGAAACGCATTTTATTTGCGTCGGTCATTCTTTTTGCCTCATGCAAAAAGGAATCGGCGGAGCCATACAATACCAGCCTTACAGGCAAACTTTCTGTTGAATTCGATAACATAGCAGGATCATCCGATCTGCAATTGACTACCGGAAACTACACAAACGCTTCTGGCGAAAGCTTCTCAGTCACCAAACTGAAATACTATGTCAGCAATTTTGTACTCACCAGGATAGATGGAACAGTTTATACTGTTCCGCAAGACAGTTCTTATTTCCTGGTAGATGAAAGCGTGACCTCATCACAAAAACCTGTATTGACTGTTCCGGAAGGAGAGTATAGCCAATTAAGTTTTGTGCTGGGAGTTGACAGCCTTCGCAACACAATGGATATCAGTAAACGTACGGGCGTACTGGATCCAACCACCACGGCTGCGGATATGTATTGGGGCTGGAACAGCGGGTATATCTTTTTTAAAATTGAAGGGAACAGTGCCGCCGCACAAGGTGGTAGTTTTGCCTATCATATCGGCGGCTTTGGGGGTTATAGTACGCCTACTGCCAATAACCTCAAAAAAATAGTTCTTGATCTGACAGCCCGTGGAACTGCCAAGGTAACAGCTACCCGTAGCGCCAATCTCCACTTATTTGCAGATGTAACAAAAGTTTTCAGTGGTGCCAATAAAATGAGTTTTGCTGCATTGGCTATGATTCATTCAGCTGCACCCGGCACCCCTGTTGCCGCTAACTGCGCTGCTATGTTCACACATGATCATACAGAAAACCAGTAGCCATGCAACGTAATCATATCATCATTGGGTTACTCCTTGCTGCAACGCTTTATGCGTGCAGCAAGGACATAGCTGAACAAGCTTTCGCTGGATTTCAACAGCCCGAGGGGTTTCCTGCACCTGCCTATCATTTCTCTACCAACCCGGTTACGAAAGCCGGTTTTGAACTGGGCAGGAAATTGTTTTACGAAACTGCCTTATCAGCCGACAATACCATTAGTTGCGGTAGCTGTCATATTCAGAGTTCAGCCTTTACACATCATGGACATATTGTAAGTCACGGTATTGCCGACAGGCAGGGAACGCGCAATAGTCCCCCTATCATGAATCTCGCCTGGAACACATCTTTTATGTGGGATGGAGGAATTGCTGATCTCGACCTGCAGGCGATTGCACCCATCACCAATCATGTAGAAATGGATGAGAGCGTGGAGAATGTGCTGAACAAACTGAAAGCAAAACCTGAATATCCTTCCCTGTTCACAAAAGCTTTCGGCGATCCCGAAATTACAGGGACTAAATTTTTGAAAGCCTTGTCGCAGTTTATGGTCATGTGTGTCAGTAGTCATGCCAGGTATGATAGTGTGAAAAGAAAGCAAGCCATTTTTTCAGATACTGAAGAACAGGGATACCAGGTGTTCATCAACAACTGTGCATCATGCCACAAAGAACCCTTATTCACAGATCACTCATTCCGAAATAATGGCATCGCACCATCGCTGTTAAACGATCTTGGTAGGTATCTTGTTACCCAACGGCAGGAGGATCTTTATTTATTCAAGGTTCCATCCTTACGCAACCTTGCTTATACTGCCCCTTATATGCATGATGGAAGGTTTTTAACACTGGATGCTGTGCTGGACCATTATGTTGGCATGGGGCGGCTTACCGCCCAGGAAAGGAGCCCCCTCAAAGAATTTTTAAACACGCTGAACGACAAGTCATTTATAAGCGACAGACAATTTTCCGAACAATGAAATACATTATTCTTTTCATGGTCAGTATACTGCCCGCCACCTTAACTGCCTGCGATATCTGCGGATGCGGGGCAGGCAACAGTTATATAGGTATCCTGCCGGATTTCCAGAAACATATCATGGGTCTGCGCTACCGCACCAATTCCATGCTCACGCATGTTGGAGCAGGAGGTGCGGCAACCTATCTTACCACCGAAGAGCATTACCATACGCTGGAAGCCTGGGCAGGCTGGAATATCAACAATAAGTTCCGGCTGATGGCATCTATCCCATACAGCTTCAACGAAAAGATAAACCAGGGAATCGTGCAACAAAAAAATGGCCCGGGTGATATCAACCTGGCTGGATATTATCAACTTATCAATACACGAAAAGCAATCTCCGGAAATCATCTGTTGGTGCAGAGCTTGTGGTTGGGCGCTGGTGTTAAGATAGCGAGTGGTATCTATAATCCAGCTGATAAACTGACTGATGAACAAAGCACCAATCTTTTTCAATTGGGAACCGGCAGCTTTGATTTTACTGTAAATACGATGTATGATATCCGGTTACAGGATTTCGGGATCAACCTGAATGCAGGATATAAAATAAACACATCGAATAAGTATGGTTATCAGTATGGAAATAAAGTAAGCAGTAGTGCGCAGGTTTATTACAAACATCGCGTACAAAACAAAGTAACTATTTCTCCGGGTGTGGGAACTTTGCTTGAAATTTCGGGTAAAGATATTGATAGGGGACTATCGGTCAATGCTACCGGCGGAAGGATATTGATGGGTACCATTGGCGCTGAGATCAGCTTTGCGAAGTTGGCAGTGGGAGGCAATTTTCAAACACCTATCTCACAAACACTGGCTGCAGGCATTGTACACGCGGGTAACCGGGTGATGGTGCATGTAGCCATTGTTTTGTAAAATTAAAGCGTCAATTCTTTCACCTTTTTCACCAAAACCTCTTTATTAAATCCATAAAAAGCCTCCACCACTTTGCCATCTCTCCCAATGAGTATCGCACTTGGGCAGCCGGTAAAACCTAAGCTTTTCCAGAGTTTGTTGCCATTGTAGATCATGGGATATACAGGCTGGTGCTTCTTATAAAAGAAAGCAATGTCCTCAACAGGGTCCTCCACGTTCACAGTCAGCAGCACAAAATCTTTTTTATCAAACGCATTCTGCAATTCATTGTAGTGCGGCATGGCTTCCATACACGGTGAGCAGGATTTGAACCAGAAATCCAGTAACACCACTTTGCCGGCATATTCGCTGAAACGGATGCTATCTGTTCCGGTAGAAAGATAAGCTGGTAGCGTAAAAGCGGGGGTAGTTGCACCAGGTTTTATCATCGGAATCTTTACAGGTGCCACATAAGGAGCGTAGGTCCCAATATAGGATTGATAGGTCCAGCTGCCGCTTGCGGGTGATTCGGGTCGGGTATTGATATTGGTGTAAGTGACAGTAACAAAATCCCTGTCATCCGAACCCCGCACATATTTTGAAATCAACTGATAAGGAAGAAAGGTCCGCTGATCAATCAGCAGATAATAGGGCCGTTTCAGATTTGCAGCAGTATGACGCTCAATTCCGCCCAGCAATTGGAAATACATTCCTTCGCCTTCGATCCGAACAGTATAATATTTCTTTTTACCGATCACCGTATCGCTTAGTGATTTTACAATACTGTCATTCGCAATCGCTATTGGCAGCATCCGGCGTAACATGGCGAGGGAGTTGTAGAGATAGCTGTTGCTTTGTATGGATTGGTAGGTAGTGGCACTGGCACTGTCGATAGTGAGGTTTTCCTTGCTAACCCGCAAGATCATTTTGCCGTCATATACAAACCGCGACTTATCGTCTTCGCCCTGGAACCGTAAATCAATGGGTCCTGGAGCTGTAAAATCTATATACAGTTCTCCATTCATCAGGTACTGGTAGTTATCTGCGAAATACCTGGTTTCCCTTGTCTGCCGGTAGCTTACAGCCTTCAGACTTTCCAGTTTACGTTGCACCTTTTGTAAGACGGCATTGGCTGTTGGAGCCGTTTTCTGTGCTTGTGACACGAAAGGCAGCGCATGCAGGGCAGCGGTTAGCAGGCAGGAGAGGAGGATACATTTTGTTTGCATACAAGCAGGAGTCATAATAGCAAAGATAGTTTGAAACTATATGGAATTATTTTAAAGCGCTACAAGTTCTATCTTTGCCGTACAACTGAGAAATAATGATCCGCATCTTCATCACTGGTGGCACTTTCGACAAAGAATACAACCTGCTTAAAGGAGAACTCTATTTCCAGGATACTCATTTACCCGAACTGCTGGAAGAAGGAAGGAACAAAGTGCCCGTAGAGATCACCACTTTGATGATGAAAGATAGCCTGGATATTACCCCGCAGGAGAGGGACCTGATCGTCCGGTCAGCCAAAGATTGCAAAGAAGATAGAATTATAATAACCCACGGTACTGATACGATGGTGCAAACGGCTAACCTGTTAGCTGCCACTGTAAAGAATAAAACCATTGTCATTACGGGGGCTATGATCCCGATCAAGTTCGGTAGCTCGGATGGGTTATTTAACCTGGGTTCGGCCCTTGCCTTTGCACAATCATTGCCCCCAGGTGTTTATGTAGCGATGAACGGGCGATACTTTACACATGATAACGTAGTAAAGAATATGCAGACAGGGATATTTGAAGAGTTGTAAACGGTTATTATTTAAGGCTCAATATCCGATTGACAGATCTTTTTAAACATCGCAGAAAGTGCATAGCTGAAAAGAACAAAGCCAATGTAAATAATATAGCCCGGTTGGATACTGGTATTGTTGGCTGTTGCACTCGACATGGTACTATCTGAAAAATTCAAACTGGACAAAGTGCTGTCCACGATCCCATTAAACCCGATAAAGGTCATCAGGATAGCCACCACCATCACGTTCGACATATCCCATTTATTGGCTTCAAAAGAAAAGTAATAAACGGTTTTATTTTTTGCCCAACTGCGGCGGAGCCTGGAAGCTGCAATGGCAAACAGTTTGATGAGTGGAAACAATACAGAAAAGATCAGTACCATCATCCCTACAATGAATGAATCTACCCTGCCCGATCCAATCAGCAGGCGCGACACTTCAATAATACTCTGGCTCTGGAAGAACAGGTCCTGGTTCTTAAATGAAACAGCTTTGCTCACAAGGTGCAGGTCCAGTTTTTCCAGCAAGGCATCGATCTCAATAATGGTGGTAGTTACCCCGATAATGAGTAGCAGTAATGCTGCCAGCACGGAAAGAACGGTTAGTGAGCCCTGGAGATTGATTTTCTTTCTTGATAAAAACAAGAGTAGCAGAATTACCGCAGCTGCGCCAAGCATCGCATAGGTATATTGCCAGTTAGCCTCTTTGATGACAGCAACCCTTGCCGCAATGTTTTTTTCAAAACTTATTTTATCGGTGCCGTCATATCTTTTGTAAATAGAATCCATCAGGTATTGTGTACCCATCAGGGAGCTGTCATAGATCTTGCGACCGAATTGTGCTATGGCTGTGTCTGCAATATTCGAAATTCTTTTATAACTGGAAGCTTTAGTAAGCTCTGTCATTAGTTTTTTTGTGAACCCAGGAACTTCAGCATGTACCTGTTTAGGATCAACAATGGTTTTGATGGCAAATTTCTTCAATTTTCCACCAAGTGTTTTTTGTCGCTCATTGATCGATTGGAAAGTCTGGTCTACCAGCCCGTGCAAAGCCTGATCTATCTGTTTACGCATATCCTCTTCCTGCTGTGGCGATAAGCGGAAAGAGCCAATCTCCCCGCTGGCTGCCGCAACTACCTGGTCGCGCCAAACATCTACGGATAATAAGCCAAAAGAAACATTATTCACAAACGCGTATGCCTTTTTATATTCTTCGCGCTCACCTGATAATTTATGCACGTTATAGCCGCACCAGCCTTCCATGAGCAGCAAGATCACCACACCCGCAATCAGCAATGATTTTACAAAGGCGGGAGCATGGGTTGTGATATGTTTTGGCTCAGTCATATTATTTGATAGTAAAACTTTTGGTTATTTTTTTCAAAATAGCAGAAAGAACAAATCCATAGATCACGAAAGCGATAAAGATGATATAGCCCGGTTGTACCGATGTGTTGTTTGTGGCAATGGTTGTAACGGTACTATCGGCGCGCAAGCCGGATAGGGTAGTGTGTACAATTCCGTTAAACCCAATATAGGTCATCAGGATCGCTACTACCATTACATCTGCCATGCTCCATTTACCGGATTCAAATGCGAAATAGCGGATAAATTTATTCTTCCCCCAATTGTCTTCACTCATCAGCGCGATACCCGTGGAAGAAAGTTTCATAAAAGGAAAGAGTACGCTGAATACCAGGATAAGCACCCCTACGATCTGTGAAGGCAGTTGACCTGTTTTCAACAATAACATTACCACATCAATAATACTTTTACTTTGGAAGAAAAGCCCCTGGTCCCTGAAAGAAATGGCTTTGCCCAGGAAATGAAGATCCATGCGGGAGATACGCGCATCGATCTCTATCATTGTTGTGGTTAGTCCCACTGCCAGCAGGATCATGGCTGATGCTACTGATAAAATATAGAGTGATACATGTAAATCGCGTTTGTTCCGAAGTACCAGCCAGAGTAATAAGATCAATACAATACAACCCAGCATTGCATATGCATAATGGTAAGTGTCTGTATGTATTTGGTTAAGTCTCGCCGTATGGATCTTTTCAAAAGAAGCTTTATCCGTTGCGCCATACCTTGCATATACAGAATCCATCAGGTGTTTTGTGGCAGCAACCGAACTGTCGTAAGATTGGCGTCCCATTTGAGCCAATGCTGTATCTGCGAGGTTAGCAATCTTTTTATAAGTCGAAGGCTTGGTGATCTCTGTCATCAGTTTCTGAGTATATCCCGGCACCTGCGCTTCTATCTTTTTCTGATCAACAAAGGTCTTGACCACGAGTTTCTTCAATTTGCCGCCTAACGATTTCTGGGGTTTATTGATGATCTCAAAAGCATGTGCAATGAGCGTTCGCAGTAACTGGTCGATTTCTTTTCTAAGTTCTGCCTGTTGTTCAGCCGAAAGCCGGTACTCCCTGATCTCAGCACTTGCCGCTGATACGATCTGTTCGCGCCATACGTCAACAGAGAGTAATCCGTAAGAGACATTATTCACCAATGCATAATCCAGTTTGTATTCCTTCTGCTCAGCAGACAGGCTATGTACTTTAAAGCCACATAGTGCTTCAATCACCAAAATAACAATCACCCCTGCGATCAGCAGCGGTTTTGCAAAGCCGGATGTTTTTTTTGTTGAACTGTCAGCAGTCATTTCTCCGGATAAGTTAGTCAATAATTGGGAAGTATGTTATCGCCATTGAGGTTTGTATGAAATAATCATACCACGAACCTTGGTTATTGATCAGACCCTTAACGAGCCACGGAAGGCCCTGCCTGCATAGTAAGACTCTGCTCCATTATGATATATAAAAATAGTTCCGTAACGGTAATCGGCAAAGATGGCACCACCCAGCTTCCTGATATCTGCCGGTGTTTTTATCCAGCTCGATGTTTTGGTATCATACTTCCCAAGTTTCTGCAGATCACGGTATTGTTCTTCCGTTAGCATTTCGATACCCATATCCTTTGCCATTTCAATGGCACTGTTTGCGGGTTTGTGTTCTTTCCTTGCTGCCAGTGCTTCATGGTCGTAACAGATACTTCTCCGGTCTTTGGGACTCTCCGCTGCACAATCAAAGAAAATATATTCTCCCGTTTTTTTATCAACACCAACTACATCCGGCTCGCCGCCGGTTATTTCCATTTCATTCAGCGACCAGAATTTATCGGGATTAGCTTCCAGCCGGGTTTGCACTTTTGCCCATTCAAGACCTTTATGGCGGCTCATGTTTTTCTCAAAGCGGGTCTTTATGATGCTGAGTAATTCTTTATGGAGGTTCGCGGGTAATTTCTTTTTCATTTTAATTCAATTTTTGGTTAACTAACAATGATCTTTCTATCCGCTGGTCTGAAATACCAGGATACTATGGTGAGTATCAGTAAGAGTGATGGACCAAATAGTTCCTTTGCATCATCACCCACAGCCATATGCGAAAATATAGCTCCGGACATGGAAAAGAAAAAACCAGCATAGGCCCATTCTTTTAACAGTGGAAATTTAGGAATAAGAATCGCGATAACCCCAAGAATTTTCCAAATCCCGAGCAGGGTTAAGAAATACAACGGATACCCGAGGTTGGCCATGAGATCTGTTTCCTGTTTCACTTTCAGCAACTGCACGATGCCGGTAGATAGCATGCCTAATGAAAGCCAGAGTGTAGCGATCCAATAGATAATGTTGTTTCGTTTTATTGTTGTCATGTAGGTTATTTTAATTTATTAGCGGAATCTTGTAAGCGGTTGTGTGCCATATTGAGGCCTTGTGCAAAAGGAAGTTTCAGCATTTGATCTCTCAATTCAACCGACCGGTAAACGATCTGCATGGTGAGTTTGCTGGTATCACTGGTAAGCTGTTCAAAGTCAAGGAACTCAAGCTGTATGGCGAAAGGTGTATTCTCCATTTCAAATGTTCTGGTGATCTTCCGGTTTTCAATAAACTCGGGAAATACACCATTCGCGCGAAATACGATATTTCCTTTCGGGTCGTTTGTTTCAAACTGGTAACTGCCATGCTTTTTATTTTCCAGTTTCAGCACTTTTGTACCCATCCATTGCGCAACAATTTCGGGTTCTGTATAGGCTTTAAAAAGCAGTTCCAATGGAAGATCAAATTCTCTTGTGATGATTATTTCCTGTTTGCCGTCTTCGGCATGGAGTTTTGTTTTTTGTTCCATGTTATTTGCTTTTGTATTTTTTCATGATAGTTTCTAATTTGTTGAAACGCTCATCCCACATGCTGCGGAAGGGCTCAATGAAGTCAGCTACCTCTTTCATTTTTTTGGCATTAATATGATAGTAGATCTCCCTGCCGTTTTGCTCGTGTTTCAGCAATTCGCATTCCGTAAGGATCTGGAGGTGTTTTGAAACAGTAGGTCTTGCCGTATCAAAGTTGGCCGCGATGGCGCCAGCTGTCATGGATTGTGCCGTTACCAATAGGAGAATCGCTCTTCTTGTTGGGTCGGCTATGGCCTGGAATACATCCCTTCTTAAATTCATTGTGTAGCTATTTGACTACAAATATATGTGTAGTTACTTAGCTACGCAACTTTTTCTTTACATCCCCGCTATGTTATCTTATTATTATGGTTATATTAATTCTTTCTCCCAAACAGGTTAATTAATTGTAAATGCGCCCATAACCATTCGCACATTATTACCTTTCCTGTATGCAATTACTATATAACCATTCAGGAGAACTCATCGCTTACCATCACCAGAATATGCTCATACATCCGGAGGACCTGAATGTGATGGGGCTCGTGCTTGGTAACTGTGTTTTTGATCAGCAGGCACGGATCATCGGAAAACTCTTCCAGGAGAAAGTATACAATGTAAGTGGGGAAGTGCTGGCCAGCCAGGCGAAAGACTCATTACCCTTACCGGGCGGTTTTGATATTCACAACAGCATCCTGCATGCATGGGAGATCCTCGTGATGATAAAAGATCATTCCTGTCCCTTTGTGAACCCTAAGAATGCATGGTCAACTGCATCTTTAGCTGAATGTCTTTATGCCTGATTTACCACAATATTTTTTAAATAACAAAAGGAATGCAGATGCATTCCTTTTGTTATTTAAAAAAATCATTTCAATTCTATTGGTATCCCGGGTTTTGCGTAAATGCTGATTTGTTTGTTACCGCATCTAGCTGGCTCTGTGGGATAGGCCTTACCAGGTGCGTTAACGATATATAAGGTGCCGCATCTGGATTCAGGTTTTTTACACGGTCAACCAGCTTGCCGGTTCTTTTCAGGTCAAACCAACGCAATTGCTCGCCGCATAATTCGCGGGCTCTTTCATCCAGTATAAAATCAATCGTCATCTGTGCAGGCAGTACCTGCATATTAGCGGTGCGACCAGGATTCGCCGCCCGGGTTCTGATGATATTTACATAGTAAGCAGCTGAGTCAAGCTTGCCTGCATTTACTTCTGCTTCCGCGGCTATCAGGTACATTTCTGCCAATCTGATCACGAAAGCGTCTCTTGCACTTTGTGCTTCGGCAATACTGGTACGGGTTGAGTCTTTGAATTTTTTTAGTGATACACAGAATTTGCGTTGTATGGGAACTCCGTTGGCTGCATACACTTTTGAAATATCATACACCGTATATTTCCTGGCTGCTATCTGCGCCGCTGTATAGGTTGTTTTAGGCGTGGTTACTGCCGTATCGCCTATTGCAAAACCGGTAGCTGCTTTATTAGCGAGCCAGGTGGTCTGGAAAGAAGCATTATACCTTGAATCATTCGTGTCATCAAACATATTCAATAACGCGAGGGTTGGCATATAGCGGTTGAATGGGCGCCCGTTAGGAATATCGCGGAGTAAGATGCCCGTATTCACCTGGTCGTATACCATCAGGAACATCAGATGCCCATTGTTAGATCCACGTGTATGTCCTGTTGGGAATGAAGTGGTGGCAAGATCGTTGTAAGCAAGATTGGTTGAATAGTCAACCGCCCAGATCACTTCTTTGTTTTTCAATTTACCCATATCCCATAGATCGGAATAAAGCGGTAATAAACTATAGCCATAATTTTTGATCACATCGTTCGACATGGCAATTGCCTGTGCATTCATTCCACGTGTAAGATATGCGCGGGCAAGGAATGCTTTGGCAACAGGGATCGTAGCGCGACCATAATCTGATGTGGTTGCCGGAAGATTGGTGATGGCAAACTGCAGATCAGCAAATATCTGGTTATAAAAAGTATCCACCGGTGCTTTTGTTGCAGTAGTGATTACACCATCAGAAGCTTTTGTTGAAAAGCTAACACCACCCCATGTTTCTACAATATGCCAGTAATAAAATGCACGCAGGAAACGGAGTTCTGCTTCGCGGGTTGTCTTTTGTGCAGCTGTATAATCGCTCACTCCCGAAACATTGGCGATGCCCGTGTTGCATAAGTTTACAGCGGCATAAAAACTGTTCCACTCCAGATCGAGGGCAGTTGTATTGTTTCCCTGCAGGTTATTATAAGTACTTAACTGCGGATACACATCTCCGGATGCATTGGTCCATATATCGGTTCCCAATTCTGATAAGCTATATCCTTCTTCTTTACCATACCAGTAACGGTTATAAGAATAGGCAGCATCTACCAGTGTTTCAAAACCCACCGCTTTGGTAAAAACAGTATTGGCCGTTAATCCGCTGGGATTATACTCTTCCAGCTTTTTTGCGCAGGAGGCAAAAACGACCACTGCACAAATCAGTGTGAGTAGCCGGCTAATTATTTTATTTTTCATATTTCAATGATTGAATGTTTGCGTATGTAATATCAGAACCCAATAGTTAAACCAGTTACGATCAGTTTGGTAAGCGGACGCTCAAATGAGCCACCACCTTCCGGATCGTAATCTTTCTCTTTTGAGAATGTGATATAATTCCTTGCACTCACGTACCAGCGTAAACTGGCCACATGTATTTTCGAAGCAACCGACTTCGGCAGGGTATATCCAAATGTAATGGTCCTGATCTTCAGGAACGATCCGTCTTTATAACCCAATGTAGTGGCAAAAGGAAGCGCCGCCCTTGAGATATTAATATTCGGTCTTGGATAATCATTGGTTGGATTTTCCGGTGTCCAGTAATCAACGTTCGCGCCATTCTCAATAGCATTCGGTTCAAATTTGGTTGCATAGGCAGAATTGAACATTTGTCCAACCCTTGCATAGGCATAGATATTCAGATCAAATTCTTTGTATCTGAAATCATTATTAAAACCTACACTGTATTTAGGTACCTGTGAACCCAGCACAATCCTGTCGCCAAGTGCGGTGATCTTTTTATCATTGTCAATATCATCCACCCTGATATCTCCCGGCTTGTAACCGTAAGAAGCTGCCAGTGTTGCATCAGCTGTTTGCCAGATACCTGTTTTTCGGTAATCATAAAATGACCGTACCGGCGAACCGATAAAAAATCCGCTGGCCACATCGTTCTGTCCATTAGGAAGATCAACAATGCGTTCTTTATTAGTAGTGAAGATCACCTGTGAGTTCCATGAAAAATTTCTTGTTTCAATGTTCACGCTTTTCAAAGACAACTCAAACCCGGTGTTCTGTGTTTTACCAACATTTCCCAGGATAGAGGTACCACCTGTGGTTGCCGGAAGTTTAACGAGGTATAAGAGGTCATTGGTTTTTGAATCATAATAATCAACACTACCTGTGATCCTGTTTTTAAGTATGCTGAAATCAAGTCCTATGTTAGCTGTATTGGTCAGTTCCCATTTCAGGTTGGTGTTCCCGATCTGTGGATCCAGTCCATACGCCAGTGCACTGATATCATTAAAAGAATAAGGGATCAGGATAATACCGCTCTGTGTCTGGTAAGGACTCACCGCCGAATTACCTGCTACACCATAGCTCACCCTTAATTTAAGATCATTGAACAGGCGCTGGTTTTTCATAAATCCTTCATCGCTGATCCTCCAGGCCGCAGCAGCAGAAGGGAAGAACGACCAGCGGTTTTGTGGCGACAGTACCGATGCACCATCTTCACGTCCTGTTAAGGTTAACAGGTATTTACCTTTGTATCCGTAGTTAACCCTGAATGCATAGGAATTCAGATTACTACCCACATACGCACTTGAAACAAGTACATTGGATGGGTTGTTCTGCAATGCATAAAACGATTGGCTGGCTAACAGCTGACCGGTAGCCGAAGCAGAATTGCTTTCTGAGCGGTTAGAAAGAAAACTGGTAACACCCGTAACCCCAATGCTGTGATCGCCGAATTGTTGTTTCCAGTTGATAATATTTTCCCAGGTAAGATTAGCCAGCATCGTATTGGTGATAGTGGAAATAGAACCGGTAGATAAACCTCTGTCGATCGTATTGGCATCTTCAAAGAAACCATTTCTCGAAGATGAATTCACGATACCCAGATTGGAGCGGATACTTAAACTGCTGATAGGTTTCCATTCGGCGTACGCAGTGGAAAGTATGCGGGTGGTATTGGTCTTATTTACATAAGCGCCAGGAACGTCCTCCAATAATGGATTAAATTGTGCACTGTTACCAGGATTTTTCAATAGCGTTCCATCTGCTGCATAAGGAGAGTAATACGGTAATACTTTATTGGCAACCGTTAAAACGCCTTCCGCTCTTGAGTTACCATCATAATAAGCCAGTTGGCTTTCGAGCCCAACTTTCAATGTATTGGTCAATGACTGATCAATATTGAGACGTAGTGAATAGCGGTTAGAATAATCATTACTCAGCAAACCCTTTTCTTTGAGATAGTCAAATGAAAAGAACACTTTTGTTTTTTCTGTTCCGCTGGATACGCTCACATTGTAATCCTGTTGTGAACCTTTGTCGAGCAGCATACCAGGATAGTAATAATTTGCGCCAGCCTGAACAGCAGCGAGGTCGGCCGGGCTGGTAAATACTTTTGCCTCATCTGTTGCAGGGTTGTACGTTGGATTGGCAGTACGGTAAGCCTCTCTTTTCAATTGGGCGAACTGTGGGCCCGTCATCGGTTTTGGATAGCCCGCTACTTCTGAGATGCCGTAATATACATTCGCAGAAACCTTGGTTTTTCCAACTGTTCCTTTTTTAGTGGTGATCAATATAACACCGTTCGCGCCTTTGGATCCATAAATGGCGGTAGAAGAACCATCTTTCAATACTTCCATCGATTCGATATCGTTGGTGTTGATATCCTGGTAATTATCATACTGGATACCATCCACAATATATAAAGGGCCATTACCTGCGCGGATAGAGCGGTTACCTCTAACCGTAACACTCACATTGGCACCGGCACCGCCGCTTGTACGAACGATGTCAACACCAGCCAGTTTACCCTGTAATGCTTCCATCACATTGGTAGCAGGAATTTTTTTGATCTCGTCAGATTTTACGGAGACTATTGAGCCGGTCAGATCTTTTTTGGTGGAAGTACCATAACCGATAACGATCACTTCATCCAGTTCTTTTGATTCCTTAACAAGCTTAATGTTCAGGGCAGTATTTCCATCTGCAGTTATTGTTTCGGAGCGATAGCCAATGTAACTGACTACCAGCTGACTTTTTGTAGTTGATTTCAGGGTTAGTGTAAAGTTCCCCTGGTCATCGGTTTTGGTACCATTACCTGAACCTTTTTCCACAATGGAAACACCCGCTAGTGGGGTGCCGGAGCTCTCTTCGGAAACACGCCCTTTTATTTGTTTGGTTTGCGCCGCAAGTTGTAATAAGCAACATGAGGATAGCAATAGAAAAAGCATTTTTTTCATATGGCATTTTGTTTTGGTAAGCAATTGAATGGGTTATATAGATATAAGGCAACAGAACGTATGAACGAAACGGTAAGAAAAAATAATGGAAGGAGTGGGGAGAGGAAGCCTGCGTTTAATGCAACCGGCAACCGATACAACCAATAATATCTATTGATCAATTTCATGATAAGCAACGGGAGGGATGGCAAGCTCCTGTGTAACAAGTCTACTTACATTATTTCGCCATTACGCCTATGTACAGATGATTTATCTACGCAATCGTTCCCGGTAACGATGCCAGCATAGTATATGATGTACACAGTACTCTTTAAAGCTAAATCAGGCTAATGCTTTCATGATAAAATTCTCATCGGCTTCATCATACGCCCTCCATTTGCCGGAGGTGATGGAATAGGTGGAACCTGTTATTTCGCGGGAATATAAATCTGTTAAACCTTCAATGATCTCTTCCGGAAGGGAGCCAAACTCCTGGCAGGCAAGGTCGATGGCAAATACGGAAGCAGGTGTGGAAAGATACAGCCCATCTGCAAGGGAGTCTTTTACAATACAGATCCCATAAGCTTTGGTGGTCCCGCACCAGTTAATAACGATCGTGCGATCTTTTACGCCTTTTGCGAAGATATCTTCCAGCATATTTTTAGCATCTTCTACAGTAGGCGCAACGCCTTCTGCTGCAAAAATGCGCGCACCCGCGAGAAACGGAACGGTCAGTCCTGCACCCCCATGTTCTTCCCAGGCTAAGAGTAGTTTTTCCCAATAAGGTATGTATGGATCTGTTTGGTGCATTGCGTGCCGCAAAGGTAAGAGAGATAATGACTATCGGAAATAATTTCCAACCTTTTGGGAATCAATAACATATAGAATTATTTTAATAAAAGGCAGCAGGTGTATACATATTTGTATCTATCCGCCATACCAAAACTTGCGCGACATGAAAAAACTTTACACGGCACTTCTCCTTCTTCTTATCTGTTTTTCTGCCTGTGAAAAAACTGAAAAACAAACCACTACCGACCTGCAGATTTCGCAAACCAGCAGTGTTGCCACCAATCAGCCCGTTACATTTAGTTTACCATCCGTAGCGGCTACAGAAACGGTAAAATGGTCAGCCAAACCCGAGACCGTTACCATTACTCCTAATGGAAATTCAGCATCGATCATTTTTAAAGCAGCAGGGTCTTACACGGTAACAGGTGTGGCAGGCAATATAACGGGTACTTCATCGCTGGTTGTAAAAGATACGGTGGTTGCCAATCCGCTTTACCGGGATATTGCATTTGCAGCCGGAGAGCAGATCAACCTTACTGTTGCTAAGATCAATGATACATTGGCAAAGTCGGGTATATCTTTCTATGCACAAACCACAAAAAAATACAATTGTAAAAGTTCTATCAAGAGCTCTTATTCATTGACCACCAACACGTTAACCATCACGTTTACAGGTATCAATGAACCGTCTACGCCAACCTGTACAGGAACCACTACCGATATTTCAGTGGGTGGGGTAGGATCTGTTCAGCCGGTATCACCCGGTACAACTGTGCAGTTGGTTGTTAATTTCAACGGTACACAATACACAGGGTCTATCAGTAAATCTGCTAACGGTACATTCACAATCACCTGGCCGTATACTGCCGGAATTGTTGTTTCACCATTAAGTCTTTAAGCACGTATAAAAGAATATCGTGGATGTCACTTCTTTACCGGGGTGACATTTTTTTGTTACAAAAAAACGGGGAAAACCCCCTTGTCTGGCTTGACCGATGTACATAGTTTAGCGGCATGGAAACAACCGATAATTATTTCTACAAGATGCTCAGCGAAAAGAGAAAGAAAAGGGATATAAGGATTGACCGAATCATTGTATCTATTCTTGTGATCATACTGATCGTCAGCGGAAGCTTTTTATACTTATTATTATCAAGACCACTGCACGAAATATTTTAGTGTCAACTGTACAAAATTATTTTGCATCAGATCATATCCATAGTTTTGTAAGCTAAAATAACGGGATATGCCTAAATGCAATTTCTTACTTGACTTTACAGGACAGGCAGGTGATATTGAAAAGAAACTCAAAGCGGAGATCGAAGCCTATAGCGGTACGCTGGACACTACTGCAAAAGCTATCAGCATAAAAATACCGGTAGTGGGTACGATCAGTGGGTCATATAGTTTTGAAGGACAAAAGATCCGTATCATCATCGATGAAAAGCCTATGCTGTTAAGCTGCGACCAGATCGAAAAACAGATCACCGCGTTTCTGTAGACTGTTCATCCACATCACCGGGCTCATTGATAACTTCCCCATCTTTAAAGACCGGCTTTTTGCCATCAGTTCTTTCTGTGGAATAATAACTATTGGGTACGAGTGGTTCACCTGTATACCCTTCCACATGTTTATCGATCTCAGTTCCTGCGGCATTCACCAAGTCGGGGTTGATGTCATGATCGCTGGTCCATTTCCCATCTGGCAATTTAGATAATGTGAACTGTGCATTATCGTGAACACTTTCATTCAGGTCAATAATGTATTGAACCTGATCTTCGTTTTCAATCAGCGTGGCAGTACCACTATAAAATATATCATCGAGGTTGAATCCTATGTACATACTTTCTTTTACGAAAAGATATGAAAAAACCGTTCCAGCTTTGCCATTGGCTCGCAGCTAAATCTAATCCTTCACCCTGTTCTGCTCACTCTGCGCCCCCGTAGCATTATGCTTCCGCTGATCTGAGATCGTTTTTCCGAAACGGATGAATAGTACCAGCGTAAATGTGCGTGTGTCATTTGCATTGCGCCAGTTGGCCTCAGTGTTCACCAGGTTGTTGATGATGCCACGGTTGATCTGCGTGTAAAACAGATCGTTAACAGTGGCCCTGATGGTAGCGGCAGCGGATATTTTTTTGGAGATGCCCGCATTGGCCCTGCCACGACTTAACAGCAAAAACTGTGCGTTGGTCAGCTTACTTTGGTAAACGCCATCTACCTGTGCGTTCCAGCCCTTGCCAAGTTTTGCCTGCCAGCTGGGTTGCACATACCAGAAGGTTCCTTTGGTATCCAGCCGCCCGGTATAAAAATCGCTGATGCTGTGTATATTGGTCAACTCTGTATATAATGAGAAGGTGAGCCATTTGGCAAGTGGAACATTACCATTCAGTGAAATACTTTTACTGATCACTTCACCAATATTAGCCGGTCTGCTGAAATAAGTTCCGTTTACGATCTCGATGGTTTCGTTGGTGTTGTTGGTTGTATGACTATAACTGGCTGATAAAGTAAAGAGACTTTTAAACGCATACGATAACTGGATATTATGCGTATAGGCAGGTTGGAGATAAGGGTTTCCAACATAATAGGTAAACTTATCCAGCGGAGAAATAAAAGGATTCAGGTCCTGGTAGTAGGGCCTGTTGATCCTTTTGCCATAATCGAGCGTTAGGGTATGTTGTCCCGCACTGTCCAGTTTATAATTCAGATAGGCAGTAGGAAACAGGCTTGTATACGTTCTTTTAAAAGACGAATCCGGTTTCATGACATTACCCAGTTGTCTTCCATCGGAGATCGTATGTTCTGCACGAAGGCCTACCTGCATTGACCATCTTTTGCCTTCTTTGCTGCCATTGATATAGGCTGCCTGTATGGTTTCCTTGTAGATAAAATGATTGCTTTTATCATAGTCAGGTGTTGTGATATTATTGATGGTGTACAGGTAGTTGGCGATATTATCGGTTTCTGTGTGACTGGTTTTGATACCTGCATCAAGCTTTAGCCCGCTTGCCAGTGGGTGGCTGTAATCAACTTTTCCTGAATAGATATTGATCGTTGCAGGAAGGTTCCCATTCAACCTGTCCTGGCTCGAAAGCACACCGTTCGACTGATAGGTATAATTATTAAACACCTGGTCATTATTGGTGCCGTAATGGATCTGATCAAGATCAGCCGTTAATTCCGGACCGCCTTTTTTATATTGGTGACGAAAGTTCAGGTTAATACCTGTGTTACGGAAAGTACTTTTCTGCGTATTGCTGGCTACAATACTGGAATCCAATTGAAAAGCCGGGTTAAGGATGGTGCTTTTGTTATCGTTATCCCTGCCGCCATTTCTTGTGATACCTGTTAATACGATACCGAATGTTGTTTTATCGGTAGCATAATAATCGGCGCCCACTTTTGCATTGAATGAAGGGCCGGTTGAGCGGATATAGGTGTGTTGCAGAAAATCATATTTTCTGCTGCCATCAGGATTTTTAAAATGCCTGTCAATATCAAGATCAGAAAAGCCGTTGGTAGTTGTATAACTAAGATTGGCAAAGCTGTTGAATTTGTTATTGCGGTAATTGAAGTTGGCGCTGTTATTTGTTTTGGCGTATCGTCCCTGTATATAAGCAGTGTTCACCGAACCGTTAAAACCCTTTACCCGTGTGCGTTTGGTGCGGATGTTGATCACACCTGCTCCACCTGCGGCATCATATTTTGCCGGTGGGTTGGTCATCAGCTCTATCTGGTCGATCGTAGAAGCGGGCATAGAACGGAGCAGGCTTTCAAGATCGGCGCCCGACATATACGTGGGCTTATCATCTATTAATACCAATACGCCTGATTTACCTTTCAGGCTAATGGCACCATTCTGGTCAACTAAAACACCGGGAGATTTCTCCAGCACTTCCAGCACATTAGATCCGGCACTTGACAGCATGGCATCTACATTCACCACCGTGCGGTCGATTTTTCTTTCCACCATCGGTTTTTGTGAGGTAACGGTTACATTCTGTAATTGATTAGCCTGGATGGTTAATGTGATCGTGGGTAAAACAAGTGATGGACTTTCAGAAGAAAGGGTTATCGTTTCACTGGTATATTTTGCAAAACCGGTCAGTGTGATCATCATTTTATACTCACCTGTTTTAATCCTGTCAAGTGAGAAACTACCATTGTCGGCCGATAGGGTAGTGCGGATCACCGAAGAATCTTTCACAGCACGAAGCACAACAGTAGCACCTTCCAGCGGTTTTTGTAAAGCATCGGTAATTTTACCGCTGATGGTTGCTGGCACATTCTGCGCATGGATGAAATGACAGGTCAGTAAAAAAATGGATGCTATTAATGCTCTTCTAAATTTCATATTAATTAGTTATGGTGGTAGTATGCCCTATAAACTCGTCTTTTCTTAAAAAGTTACACTTATGATAAGAGAAAGCATTTCTTAAAGTCTGCAAAGTACCCCGCTATTTATGTAGCCCATTCCCAGCCGTCATCCAGAATTACCGCTTGCGGAAAAGCGTGAGTAGTGAATAGTCAGTAGTGAGTGTATTTCTATTTTACTTGTTTTCCCGCAGGGTATCTCGATAGAGGACCCTAAGGGGAAATGTTAATTCTGCTGAAACATTCTTTTAAAAAAATATTTCGCATTAGTTTTCATTATCCAAATCCAAACTTATGAGCCGACATCTACTATTTTTTTTATGCCTTTGTTTGCTAGCCTGTTCTCCCTACAAAAAAATGACCCTCACCATGAGCGATCAATTAACATCGCGCTGGAAGGATGCAAGCGAAACAATGGTTATCAGTAAAATGGGGCCTTATAAATCCAAAGTAGAGCAGGGAGAAGGTTATGTGATCCGGTTTGACTATTCGTACGCGCATGTAGAGGCGGTCAAAAGCAAAAGTCCCATACAGGTTAAAGCGGCCTTCTCCTCCAGCATAAATTCCCTTACTCCCCGTAATAATGACATGAATACCGGTCCACGCAGTGCAGAGGACAGTGTTATCAAATTTATTGACTTCTATTTCAACAAATTGCAGCGGGTACACTCAGTGTATGCAGCAGGTTACCCGGATTCTGTTTATTATGTTAAAAGAAGAGGTTAATGAGGTAAGTAGTGCGTAAAGGCTGTTTCCCCGCAACGGTCTCTATTTTCCTTCCGTTATTCGCTTCCTGATTGGTATTTCTCCTTATCAAAGTCTTATCAGCTTCGCTTTTTCTTCGTCCACGGTCGAAGAATGTTCGTCCATGGACGAAGAATGTTCGAGTGTGACCGAAGAATGTTCGTCCATGACCGAAGAAATGAAGACGGAAAGACGAATCTGATAAGGCTGTGATAAGACGCAGGTAAGAATAAAGGGCGAATAGTAAAGAAATATTTGGCGGATAAATAAATTACCTGTTAACTTTGCTTAACGGCGTTAAATTATTTAATCCCCGTAAAAAGATGGCCAGCAAAGAGCGCATATTACGATTAAAGGAAGAAACAAGGGTGAACATCCTTGAGGCTTCTCTTGATATTGTAAAAGAGGAGGGATGGCAGTCACTAAGCATGCGGAAGATCGCAGACAAGATTGAGTATACCGCCCCGATCATTTATGAGTATTTCGCCAACAAGGAGGCGATCCTGAATGAACTTACCAGACAGGGATATGTAAAGCTGACCAGGGAAATGCAGGAGGCGAAGGACAGCTTTACCCAGCCTAAAGAACAACTGGAAGCCATGTGGCTCTCTTATTGGAACTTTGCATTTGCCAACAAAGAACTCTACCAGGTGATGTATGGAGTAGAGATGAACTGTTGCACATTTGAAAAGACCTGCCCGGATATGAAAGGCCCGTCAGATATGCTTTGGGACAAGATCGAAGAGATCATCCCGGTGGAAAAACGGACCGAAGATTATATCTGTACCAAGTATTACACGTTCTGGTCCGTTATCCATGGTTTGATATCGATCAATATTACCGGTCAGAACAGGAGGTCAAATGAGGACATTAATAAGCAGGTTTTAAAAGATGCCATCACTGGTATCATACACTCAATGGATCATTGATTTTTTTTTACTCATTACTTAACACTGTTAAACAATTTACACACGTTATCAACAACAACCTGATCACCATTTGATCTAAAAACCCAGCAGTCGAAAAGACTGTTTTTTTAATCTTAATAAGTTAACACCGTTAAACCATTTAATTACGTTATGAAAAAGCTATTCTACTCCGCCGTCTTTTTATGTTTTGCCGCCTGTGCCGGCAACCAGTTAAACCAAACTCCACCCGCACCGCAAGCATTACCTGTAATACAGGTGAGCAGCGGTTCTGCAACCACCTGGCAGGAATATCCTGCTTCACTCGAAGGAACTGTGAATGTTGAGATCCGTTCACAGGTAGGTGGTTATCTCGAGAAAATATTTGTGGAAGAAGGCGCCTATGTAAATGCGGGGCAGCCACTCTTTAAAGTCAATAACAGCGAATACAAAGAGTATGCAAACAACGCAGGCGCTTCTATCCAGGTAGCCAAAGCCAATATCGAAAAGGCACAGGTGGAAGTTGACCGTATCAAACCATTGGTTGATAATCATGTAGTGGCGGATGTACAATTGAGATCAGCCGTTGCCAATCTGAATGCAGCCAAAGCTTCTTTTGCGCAGGCAACTTCATCAAAAGGAAGTGCCGATATCACCATGGGTTACACATTGATCAAAGCGCCTGTTAGCGGTTATATCGGGCATATTCCTTTTAAACAGGGTAGCCTCGTTGGTAAGGGTGATATTACTCCTTTGACCGTTCTTTCTGAAGTCAATAATGTGCACGCCTATTTTTCAATGAGCGAAAGCGATTTCCTGGTATTCATTTCCGGGATCAAAGGAAAAACAACAGAAGAAAAACTGAAAAATATTCCACCGGTTGAATTGCAATTGCCTGATAACACGATCTATAAAGCCAAAGGCAGGGTAGAATTGGTACAGGGACAATTTGACCGTAATGCAGGAACCATCAGCTTCAGGGCCATCTTTCCTAACAATGAAAAGCTATTGCGTTCAGGTATCACAGGAAAGATCCGCATCCCCTCTTTATTGCTGGCACAAATGATGGTTCCGCAGGAAGCCACTTATGAGGTACAGGATAAAATATTTGTATTCGCACTGGGCGATAGTAACAAAGTTGCGAGTAAACAGATCTTCGTGAGCGGAAAAAGCGGCAGCAATTATCTGGTCAACAAAGGTCTTGCTTCCGGTGAAACCATTGTATTCAGTGGATTACAGCGGTTGAAGGATGGAGCAATTATCACACCACAAAATATTTCGTTCGACAGTACGCTGCATGCGGGACTGTAGGAGCAATTAGGAATTAGAAATTAATAATTAGGAATTAACAATTAAGGGCAGAACCTGTGAGGCATTGTTATGCCTTTACTGTCCGAAACTAACTATCATCTTATGTTTAAAAAATTCATAGAACGCCCTGTCTTATCAACTGTTATATCAATCCTGTTGGTATTGCTTGGGTTGGTTTCTCTTTTCTCGTTACCCATTACACAGTTCCCTGATATCGCACCGCCGAGTGTGCAGGTTACCGCTAATTATCCCGGTGCAGATGCAGAAGTGGTGGCACGTTCAGTAGCCACGCCACTGGAAGAATCCATTAACGGTGTTGAGAACATGACATACATGACTTCCAACTCCAATAACGATGGAACCATGACACTGAATGTGTTTTTTAAATCGGGTACGGATCCTGATATCGCTGCTGTGAATGTGCAAAACCGTGTGGCCAAAGCCAACAGCCTGATACCACAGGAAGTTTTGCAGGCGGGACTTACAACACAAAAACAACAGAACGGAATTATCATGTGTATCGTTCTGTACAGCAGTGACACGAGTTTGAATGAAAGTTTCTTACAGAACTATGCTAAAATAAATATGATCCCGCAGATACAGCGTGTGCATGGTGTTGGACAGGCCCTGATCTTCGGTGCAAAAGATTACGCTATGCGGATCTGGCTCAAACCCGACCGCCTCGCTGCCTATCATTTATCTACCCAGGAAGTATTGGCTGCTATCAAACAACAAAACCTGGAAGCTGCCCCCGGTAAGTTTGGTGAAGGAAGCAAAGAAGCGTTTGAATATGTGATCAAGTACAAAGGAAAATTAAACGACAATAAGCAGTATGAGGATATCATACTCAAAGCCAATGCAGATGGTTCCATGATCCGTTTGAAAGATATTGCGCGTGTTGAGTTTGGCTCATTTAGCTACACAGCTTCTGCGAAGGTTGATAAGGGTCCATCAGCGGGTGTGCTCATCTACCAGACTGCCGGATCCAATGCGAATGATATCCTTACTGAGGTTGATAAAATATTACAGGAAACCATTAAAGGATTACCCAAAGGTGTAAAGACATTTATTCCTTATTCAGCGAAAGAATTCCTGGATGCTTCTATCGAAAAAGTAGAACACACTTTACTCGAAGCATTTATTCTCGTATTCATTGTTGTGTTCCTGTTCCTGCAGGATTTCAGGTCAACCCTGATACCTGCGATAGCGGTACCAGTAGCCATACTTGGTACATTCTTCTTTATGCAGCTGTTTGGTTTTACCATCAACCTGCTTACGCTTTTTGCCTTGATCCTGGCAATCGGGATCGTGGTGGATGATGCGATTGTAGTAGTAGAGGCAGTGCATACAAAAATGGAAAATGAACACCTCCCGGCAAAAGCTGCCACCATAAAAAGTATGAGTGAAATATCGGGTGCCATCATTTCGATTACGCTTGTAATGGCCGCCGTGTTCGTGCCTGTTGGCTTTATGCAGGGTCCTGCAGGGATCTTTTATAAACAGTTTGCCTTCACACTGGCCATCGCCATTTTGATATCGGCATTAAATGCGTTGACGCTAAGTCCTGCACTGGCTGCCCTTTTCTTAAAAAGAGGAAATCATCAGACTGGCGAGAAACCAAAAGGATTTAAGGGAAGGTTCTTTTATGCGTTCAATACTTCTTTCACACATATGACCAACCGCTACACCAGCAGCCTTCGCTTTTTATTGAAAGCAAAATGGGTAGCAATCACCGGTCTTGTATTGATCACCGCTGCTACGGTAGTGATGGTGAAAAGATCTCCATCAGGATTTATTCCCACCGAGGACCAGGGGATATTTATTTATTCGTTAAGCATGCCCGCAGGTTCTTCTCTTGAAAGAACGAAGAAGGTAGTTGACCAGGCTGATGAAATTATCCGCACGGCGGAAGGAGTTGAAAAAGTATACAGTGTAGCCGGTATGAATATCATTACCAATGCCACCAGCCCGATGAGTGGTCTTGCATTCGTGAAATTGAAAAAGCCCGGAACAAGGGGCAAAACAGAAGACATTAACCAGATACTGGGTGAAGTGAATCAAAAATTATCGGTGATATCAAAAGCCAATCTTTTCACCTTCACATTGCCTACTGTACAGGGTTTCGGTAACACCAATGGTTTCGAATTGCTGCTGCAGGACAGGAACGGTGGTAAACTACAGGACCTTAATAATGTGACCAATGGATTTATTGGTGAACTGATGAAGCGTAAAGAGATCGCTTATGCATTTACCACTTTCAATACCGGTAACCCGCAATACAGGGTAAATATTGATGAGGATAAAAGCAGGCAGTTGGGTGTTTCTGTAAGCGACCTCCTGCAAACACTGCAGGTATATTATGGTAGTTTCCAGGCATCTGATTTTAACCGCTTTGGTAAACAGTATAAAGTAATACTGCAGGCCGATGTAGAGAGCCGTGTAGATCCATCAACGCTCAATAGTGTGCAGGTAAAGAATAATGCGGGGCAGATGATACCTGTGAAAACATTGATCTCTTTAGAAAAAGTATATGGTCCGGAAACCGTTACCCGTAACAACCTCTTTAATGCAGTAACCATTAATGGTATTCCTAAACCGGGTTTCAGTTCGGGAGAGGCATTGAAAGCGGTGAAGGAAGTAGGGGATGCGTATTTACCAAGAGGATATGCGTACGAATGGTCGGGGTTAACCAGGGAGGAACAACAATCAGGTTCCCAGACTTCTTTGATCTTTATTATGTCGCTTGTATTTGTATACTTCCTGTTAGCTGCCCAATATGAAAGTTATATCCTTCCATTGGCTGTTATCTTTTCCGTACCAACCGGGATACTCGGTGTATTTATATTCATCAACCTGGCGGGAATTGAGAACAACATTTATGTACAGGTCTGCCTGATCATGCTGATTGGTTTGCTCGCAAAAAATGCGATACTGATCGTTGAGTATGCTGTGCAGAGAAGAAAAGCGGGATTAACCATCCGCCATGCAGCCATTGAAGCGGCAAAACTAAGATTACGCCCGATATTGATGACATCATTTGCATTTATCGCAGGGTTACTTCCTTTATTAACCGCCAAAGGAGCATCAGCCATGGGTAACCGTTCCATAGGTACAGGAGCAGTAGGTGGGATGTTAACAGGTGTTATCCTCGGAATTTTTATTATACCAGTGCTGTATGTGATATTTCAAACACTACAGGAAAAATTAAGCGGCAAAAAAATAGTTGAGCATGATGACTGGATCGGGGAGAGGGTTTAATTAGGAATTAGGAGCTCTGTCATCTGTCACTCTAAAAAATAAATTAATGAAAACATATTTTAAATATACCATCATACTGCTGATCAGCGCACTGGCACTAACTGCCTGTTCAGTATCCAACAATATTGAGAAGCCGGTGCTTGCCCTTCCGGAAACCTTCAGGGATGCTGCAGATACCGGTGGCAAAGGGATCGCCACTTTATTGTGGAAAGATCTTTTTACAGACCCTTCTTTGCAGGAATTAATTGATACAGCGATCGTTAGGAATTATGATATGCAGATCGCAGTGAAGAACATTGAGGCTGCACAGCTTGTATTGTCGCAGACCAAACATGCTTACCTGCCTGATATAACATTGCAAACAGGTGCCACCTTAACACGTCCTTCCGATAACAGTTTGAATGGGTTAAGTCTCAGCCAGTTTTTGGGAAGGTCATATCTCGAAGATTATACAACAGGTGTGGGCATCTCATGGGAAGCAGATATCTGGGGGAAGATAAAGAACCAGAAGGCGATTGCATTAGCGGCTTACCTGCAAACGGCGGAGGCAAGAAAAGCAGTGAAGACCAATATCGTTGCCGGTGTTGCCAAAGGATACTATGATCTTTTGATACTTGATGCGCAACTGGCTGTGGCGAAAAAGAACCTGTTATTAAATGACAGTACACTCAGTATTGTGAAACTGCAGTATACGGCAGGTCAGTTAACAGAGCTCGCTATTCAGCAAACAGAGGCACAGCGTTTGGCTGCGGCGCAATTGATACCGCAGATAGGACAGGAAATTGCATTACGAGAGAATGCACTCAGCATCCTTACCGGCACATTACCTGCCGCGATAGAAAGGAAAATGGTATTGGATAAAGTGGCGATACCTGTTAATACGGTGACCGGTGTACCTTCTGAAATTGTGAGCAGGCGCCCCGATGTGAAACGTGAGGAACTGGCGCTGGTGATAGCCAATGCGCAAACCGGCATTGCCAAAGCAACTATGTATCCATCGCTGAGTATTACGGCAACAGCGGGAGTGAATGCTTTTAAAGCGAGCAACTGGTTCTCAATACCCGCATCGCTATTTGGTTCGGTAGCCGGCTCAATCACGGCACCGCTCCTGCAAAAGAAAAAACTGCGTACCAATTATGAACTCGCAAAAGTTGACCGAGAAAAAAAAATGATCCGTTTCAGGCAATCTGTTTTAACAGCAGTGGGAGAAGTGTCCGATGCATTGGCCCGTATCCGTTACCTCAAAGAAAAACAGTCCATTGCTTCTGAGCGCCGCGATATATTACAGAAGGGCATTCATAACGCAGGTTTACTTTTTAAAAATGGCATGGCCAGTTATATAGAAGTACTCACGGCACAAGGCAACGTACTGCAAAGTGAACTCGAAACCTACTCCATCAAGAAGGATCAGTTGATTGCGAATATTGAACTGTACAGGGCGTTGGGAGGGGGGTATTAATTTATTGAATAGGGGTAAGGGATAAGTGTTTTTTTTAGGCAACTTATCCCTTATTCCTTATCCCTTACCCCTTATACCTATTCCTATTTCTTAAAGATCGTAATCCCCAAAATCAACAACACCAGCCAGATAACGATCAGGATAAAAAACAAGGTTTTCGCAATAGAAGCTGCACCTGCAGCAATACCGGAAAACCCAAATATCGCCGCAATAATAGCGATGACGAAGAAGATAGCGGACCATTTTAACATACAATAGGTTTTAGATGATGAATACGTGTGCTTTTTATTTCTATAAAAAGCATTCCACCATCGTATAACCTGAAGTTTTTAAATATGTGCAACTTCTTTATCTTTAGTTTCTACCAACTGACAGATGAAAGAAGAAACTTCGCACAACCCTACTAAAGCCAATCATCAATTGGCATTTGCCATCGATGCGGCCGAATTAGGCACCTGGGATGTGGATCCCGTAACGGGGAGTTTTACAACGAACGAACGACTGAAAAGCTGGTTCGGACTTGCTTTACACGAGAATATTGCCGATGCGCTTGCCAGTAATGCAATATCCGAAAAAGACCGCAAGCGGATAAGCGAAGCCATGGCTTATGCGCTCCAGTTTGAAAGTCATGGAAATTATGAGATTGAGTATACTATCCGTAATATCAAAACCAGCCAGGAAAGAATTGTCAGGGCAAAAGGAAAAGCACTTTTCACGGAGGAGAAAAAACCTTTCCAGTTTAACGGTATTGTTCAGGATATAACGGCGGAGATAGCCGGTAGAGAACTGCGTCAGAAACTATTAACCCTGGTGGATAACAGCGTTGACCTCATGTCGATACTCGAACTCAATGGCGCCAATAGTTATATCAACAGCGCCGGCAGGGATATTCTCGGTATTGACCAGGATGCAGATGTATCGATCATTCCCATTACCCATTTTCATACACCCGAGCAGATCGCTTTTGTTGAATCGGAGATCATTCCTAATGTAATGGCTACCGGCAGATGGGCGGGACAGTTCGCGATCAAAAACGGCAAAACAGGGGAGATCATCCCGTTGTTCAATAATTGCCATAGGATATTGGATAGCCATACAGGCGAGCCCATCGGCGTTGGTGCCATTATGCGGGATATGCGGCCAGAACTCAATGCACGTAAGGAGCTGGAAGAAAAAGTAAAAGAAAGGACCAAAGAATTACAGGATGCCAATGACGAGTTGGAACGGAAGAACAAAGAACTGGAATCCTTTGCCTATGTATCGAGTCACGATCTGCAGGAGCCTTTGCGTAAGATCAATACATTCATTTCCCGCATTGAAAAAGAAGGACTGGAGGCTGATCCCGAAAGAATAAAAGATTTTTTTCAAAGGATTAAAACATCAGCAACACGTATGCAGGTGCTGATCAGCGACCTGCTTAGCTTCTCCAGCACGAATACCTATAAAAAGGAATTTGTAAAGATTGATCTGAACGATATACTGAAAGAAGTGATGGCGGATCTTCATGATACCTTACAAAGAAGCAACACGGTGATCAGTATCGACAATCTGCCATCTGCCACGGTGATCGTGTTCCAGTTTTACCAGTTGTTCACAAACCTGATCACCAATGCGATCAAGTTTGCGAAAAAAGATGCGCAACCCCATATCAGTATTTCGGGTAGTTATGTTAAAGAATTATCCAAAGAATATTATCATATCACCGTTCGAGACAATGGCATAGGCTTCGAACCCCAATATGCCAGCCGGATCTTTGAAGTTTTCCAACGTCTGCATGGCCGGGAAGAATATGAAGGAACCGGCATAGGTCTTGCGATCTGTAAAAAGATAGTAGAAAACCACCAGGGGGTGATCACCGCAGAAGGCGAACCCGGTAAAGGGGCGCAGTTTCATATCTATATACCCGTTTAGATGCCTGATGATGCATTTAATAGCCTATCTTGTACGCCTTGCATTTAGCTCCTATATATCAACCCGTTTACCTATTGTCAACCTTACTAATAAGTTGATAATATGAAATCCTCTCCTGTGATCAGTAAGAAGAAAGCAATAGTCACAGGGATACCCAAAGACAAGTCGTTTTCTATTGTTGCTATCGGGGCATCGGCAGGAGGCTTGGACGCGATCAAAGAACTCCTTCAATATTTACCGGCTGATACGGGAATGTCTTTTATCTATGTACAGCATTTAAGTCCTGATCATAAAAGTATTCTTACTTCGTTGCTATCAAAATCAACCAAGATGACTGTGCGGGAAGTTACCAACCGCGTGCTCATGCGACCCAATCATTTTTATGTGATTCCACCTGATAAAGAAATGGTGGTGCTTGACGGGCATATAAAATTAACACCCCGTAGAAAAGATAAAATCACCAATCTTCCTATTGATACTTTTTTTATTTCACTGGCAGAAAAACATTCCGAAGGTGCGATTGGTATCATACTCAGCGGAAATGCGAGTGATGGCTCGCGGGGTATTGCTGCGATAAAGGAGGCAGGAGGAATCACATTTGCGCAGGACTCATCGGCAAAATTCAATAGTATGCCTACTTCAGCTATTGCTACCGGGAAAGTTGATTTTGTTCTACCTCCAAAAGAAATTGCTGCTGAATTAGGTCGGATTGGTAAAAGACATAGCACACAAAATAGTCAGGTAGCAAAAGGAAAAGAAGATGATCTCTCGAATAATAATCCGGATCTGAAAACGATCCTCCAGTTATTGTTAAAGGAAACAGGGGTTGATTTCAGTCATTATAAAATGGCCACTATCAAAAGACGTATTCTTCGCAGGATGCTTTTGTATAAAATAAAATCGCTGCCAGAGTATGCAAAACTGTTAGCCAGGAAAACAGAGGATATCAATATTCTCTACCAGGACCTGCTGATTAATGTAACTACTTTCTTCAGGGATACGGCTGCACATGAATACCTGAAAAAAACACTGTTGCCAAAATTGATCAAGGGCAAGGCGTTCGGTGAAACTTTGCGAATCTGGATACCTGCGTGTTCTTCAGGGGAAGAAGCTTATTCGATTGCGATGGCGATTGTTGAAATACAAGGCAGCAGGGCAGGACATACTGATATAAAGATCTTTGCTACCGACCTTAGTGCACAGGCTTTGAGCCGGGCTCGTATTGGAGAATATACTTTATCTGAATTGTCAGAAGTGTCGCCAAAAAGGTTGCATCGGTTTTATGTAAAGACGGGTACAAAATACCGTATTTCAAAGGAAATTCATGATATGTGCGTGTTCGCACAACACAATATTTTAAAGGATCCGCCATTTTCAAAAGTGGATCTGATCAGTTGCTGCAACCTGTTGATCTATTTGGATACAGCCGCACAAAAAAGAGTCTTTTCCACTTTTCATTATGCACTGAAGGAGAATGGATACCTGGTGCTTGGGAAGTCTGAGTCGGCGGGTAGTGCCAGCCAGTTATTTTCAGCGGTTAATAAGAAAGTCAAGATCTATTCAAGAAAAAAAAGATCCGGCTCAAGGGCATTGCCACAATTATTGCCGCGTACAATTACTAATACTTTGCCACATAAGCATATAAATCCATTGTCTATTAAACAGCCTTCGTTTCCCGATAATCATTTTGGTAATGCTGTAGACAATGTTCTTCTTGTGAAGTTCATGCCGGCCAGTGTAGTTATTAACCATTCGATGGAAATATTGCAATTCCGGGGAGATACTGATCATTATTTAAAGCATTCTTCTGGCAAAGCCAGCCTGAACATTCTGAAAATGACGGCACCCGAAATTGCTTTTGAACTTCGGGCGGCTATTTCTAAAACAATCAAATCTAAATTGCCTGTTCACAAAACAGGGATTGAGATCAAAACAGGTGGCGTGTTGCGCCTGGTTAATATTGAAGTATTTCCTATTCATATAGAATGGGAAGAACCTTTATTATTTATTGTTTTTACCGAACCAGAAGCTGCACAATCATTTCAGCAAACCGGAGGAAAGAGTAGTTCTGTAGCGAAAGATCGCCGGATCAAAAAGCTGGAAGACGACCTGTTTGCCACCCGTGCAGATATGCAGGTGTTCGCTATTGAACAGGAATCTTTTAATGAAGAATTACAAAGTGCCAACGAGGAGATCGTATCCAGTAACGAAGAACTGCAAAGCGTGAATGAAGAGTTGGAAACCTCTAAGGAGGAAATAGAATCAGCCAACGAAGAACTCATTACCACTAACCAGGAGTTACAAACGAGAAATGACCTGTTGAATGAATCATATGATTATTCAGAATCGATCATTGCAACCCTGCACGAACCCATGATCATTCTTGATAAGAACCTGCGTGTAAAATCCGCTAACCGTTCGTTCTACAAAGGGTTTAAAGTAAAGGAGGACGAAACAGAAGGCGCCTTATTGTATGATCTTGGAAATAAACAATGGGATATTCCATTGTTAAGAAAACTGCTGGAAGATATTATCAACAAAAATACCCACTTTAATAATTTTGAGGTTACCCATTCATTTGCCGGTGTAGGCAAAAAAATAATGTTATTGAATGCAAGACGCATTGTGCAAAAAAAGCACGGTGTACAATTGATACTTCTGGCCATTCATGATGTTACTGAGCTTAGAAATAAAACACTTGAACTTACACGTAAAGAAAAGGGGTTGTTTGAAAAAGATGTAACAGCACGTGCAAATGAAAATATGCGGCTTGAAAAAATCGTAAGGAAAAGGACCAAAGAGCTTGGCGATGCTAACAAAGAGCTTGTTTCCCAAAACAAAGAAAAAGAGAAACGCGAAGCTGCATTGATCCTTGCTAATAATGAATTAGCCCTGCAGTATAGAGCCAAAGAAAAGTGGGAAGCGGAGCTAATGAAAGCGAATATCGAACTGGCTTATCAGAATGGTGAAAAAGAGAAGCGTGCGGCTGAGCTACTCATTGCGAATAAAGAACTTGCTATATCGATTAGTGAAAAACAGAAGCGTTCAGATGAACTGGTCATTGCCAATGAAGAGCTGGCTTTCCAAAATGACGAAAAGGAAAAGCGTGCCAATGAATTGATTAGTATCAACAAGGAATTAGAGGCTTTTGCTTACGTGTCCAGTCACGATCTACAGGAGCCCCTACGAAAGATACAAACCTTTGCTACCCGGATTCTGAGCCAGGAAAATGAGAATCTGTCCGACACGGGCAAAGATTACTTCAGGCGTATGCAAGGTGCAGCGGCAAGAATGCGCGTACTGATTGATGACCTGCTTGCCTATTCGCGCACCAATGTAACAGACCGTAAGTACGAAAAGATCAATCTCGGGCTGATACTTGATGATGTAAAAGAAGAATTAAAAGAAAGTATCAAAGAGAAGAAAGTAGTCATCGATAGCAAGAATATGTGTGAGTGTGAAGTGATTATTTTCCAGTTCAGACAACTATTGCACAACCTCTTGAGCAATGCATTAAAATTTGCCAGTCCGCTACGGCCATTGCGGATTACTATCAGAAGCAGTTATATAAAAGGCAATGCTTCAGGCTTCGAAAGCCTTTTGCCAGCAGTAAAATATTGTCACCTCCGGATAGAAGATAATGGTATCGGCTTCGAGCCACAATACAAGGACCGTATTTTTGAAGTTTTCCAAAAGCTTCATGGAAAAGAGGAATATGAAGGAACCGGCATCGGTCTAGCGATCGTTAAAAAGATCGTTGAAAATCATCACGGATTAATCAGCGCTACCGGCGTGTTAGGAGAGGGATCCACCTTTGATATTTATATTCCGGTGAAGTTGTAAGTGAAACAGCTTTAAGAAAGCAGGTTCTGCCGTGCTAAAAACTCGAGTTTTTTATTCGCGTCCAGGAGTTTTTCTGTGAGTATCCTATTCTTTTCCCGAAGGTCAACTACTTCATAGGCCTTATAAATAAAGTTCTTGATATCTTCTTCGTTCCAGGGTTTGGAGAGATACTTATACACCTGGCCAACATTGATGGCATCTATTACGGCATTGATATCTGTATACCCGGTCAACAGTATCCTGATAGGGTCGGGGTGGGTTTCCAGGATAGATTGGAAAAACTCGATGCCTGTGGTTACCGGCATACGCTGGTCGCTGAGGATCACATGGATCTTATTTGCTTCCAGGATCCTTCTTCCCTCTTCTGCAGATTCTGCCGTGTACACATTGAATATGCGCCTGAATGAGGCCCTGAACGAATTGAGGTTATTAGGTTCATCGTCAATGTATAGCACATTGATGGGGTTATCTTGCATAGGAGGGGATTATAAACGGTTTCTGCTTTTAAAATTAAGTAAAACAGCTGTCTTTAATGATACTATCATCACAAAAAAATAGCCGGTTTTGTTATTTTCCCTATATTAGGAAATTATCCTGACTATGAACCAAAGCGACCCTTTAGACAAAGAGATCCGTATAAGGGTATTCAGGGCTACGGATGACCCTGCTACCTGTCTCAAGTTCATAGAAGGGCACCGCAAAGTATTATCGATTTATGGTATTGAAAATATAACAACGAACACCGAGGACTGGATGTACCGGCGCTCGATATTTGTGATCGTTGTTGAAACGCTGGATGGCAGCAGGCTTTTTGGCGGAGCGAGAATACAGGTGGCAGATGGTATTCATCCATTGCCCATAGAAGAAGCTACCGGGAATATGGATCCTAAAATTTTTGAGATCGTGAGAATGCGCGCAAAAACAGGTGCCGCCGAACTATCAGGATTATGGAACTCAAAAGAAGTGGCTGGCTTTGGAATCGGGAGCCTTTTTCCTTCCAGGGTGGCTGTTGCACTGGCAACACAGATAGGCATCAATACATTTTTTACACTCTGTTCCCCTGCCACCGTTCGTTTTAAAGACTGGATGGGGGGCAAGATCCTCACAGAAGTAGGCAACCAGGGTACTTTCTATTACCCCAAGATCGACCTCCTCGCTACCGTTTTGTACCAGGAAGATATGTATGATCTCCCCATTACACACCCGCGGGAAAGAGAAAAGATCATGTACCTGCGTGAAAATCCTGAACATACGGCATCAGAGAAATCACCTTTCAAAAACTATTATATACATATTCATTATTCACTGACCCTGGCAAATGTGGATCCTAAAGAGTTTCATATTGATTATCCGCATAACGCGTTGTCAAAACCAGGTTAAGTATATTCTATGAAAAAGATCGTTCTCGCATTAGTCAGCAATATATTGATGGTGGTTATTCCTTTATTGGGAAAGCCATACCTCATGCTTGATGGAAAGATCCTTTTTATTATTGCCGGATGTATCTGTATGTGGCTCACGCAACCACCAGTAGGGGCCAAAGAAACCCATGAACAAAAAAGCCGGGACAGGTTTTCTGTATTACTCATCCTGCTGATGTCGTTGGTCAGCGTATGGGTGCCTGTCATTCACTGGGCTTACTTTTCTACCATGCACGAAGGCTATGATGTGTTCACTCTTCTGGGTTTTGGAATGATCGTTTTGGGTATTTCTTTCCGGGCATGGTCGGTTAGCAGGTTGGGTAAATATTTTACAGCAACCGTCCAGATCAAAGAGGATCACAAGCTGGAAACAACCGGCCCATACAGCCTTGTACGACATCCGGGTTATGCAGGTGCATTCCTGGCTATTACTGCAGGCGGCCCGATATTGCATAGTATTCCCGGTTTTTTGATTGCTTGCGTTGCTATGAGCTACGCTTACTATGTGCGAATAAGGATTGAAGAGAAAGAACTTATCAGCCGGTTTGGAAAACAGTATACTGATTATAAAAGCAACACTAAAATGATCATTCCGTATGTGTGGTAACCCGAAAAAAATGACAGGTTGCAGGAGTGTTTATTTCACACTGTTGTTTTTACTTGCCGGATATTCAGTTGCCCTTTCCCAGCAGATTGTGCACATTTCTGATGCCCAACCTTCTTTTATTTTATCACAATACATGGAGCAGCAGGTAGACAGCGGTAATAAGATCTCCACTGTTTTGGAAGTAATAAAAAATAACCGGTTCGCACACACAAATGGTAATATCCCTTTGTTTCCCAATGAAATCAAAAGCGTATGGTTCCGTTTTACAGTTAACCATGGTTCCATCAAGTCATCGCGCCTTTTCCTGAATATTGCATATGCGAATCTTTCCCGTGTTAGCCTTTACAAAATAGACAGTGCTGCCGCTGTGTTAATACAGGAAGGCGGCAATGATGTGATCAGCACTGCCGAAGTTGCCGGATCTCCGAACATTACACTTAACCTGAAAGCAAAGCTGGGAGCCACTCAACAATATCTTTTACACGTTTATAGCAGTCACCCGATCATTGTTCCCGCCAAAGTGGTTACCTATGATGCATTACATGAATCGATTAACTTTCAGACCGTTGTAACCGGGCTGTACATGGGCGTTCTGGCTATCATGTTCCTGTATAATCTTTTTCTGTTCTTTGCCACAAAAGACAATAATTACCTCTATTATGTTATTTATATATTCTGCCTGGCATTGGCGCAGACAACATTGGCGGGTTATGAATACACGTATCTGTGGCCGCATCATCCCTGGTTGAACAGGTATGCTGTTATTTTCAGCTCTACATTTTCAGCTGTCAGTGGACTGGTATTCAGTATGAAATTTCTCCACACACGTATGCATACGCGGAGAATGCATCGTTTCCTCCAACTGATCGTTGTTATTTATCTACTAGGTCTGGTCTGGAGTCTTATTACCACAGATCTTGGCATCAACTATAATATCCTTAATTATAATGGTTTAGTGGGTGTATTGGCAGTATTGGGCACAAGCTTTTATATTGCAAAAAAGAATTTTCGACCGGCTTATTTTTATTTAACTGCCTGGTTATTTTTCCTGGTCACTTTCATTATCCTTATTTTAAGAAACCTTGCTGTACTTCCTTATAATGATTTTACAACCTATATCATTTACCTGGGCTCCGGGCTGGAAGTTGCGTTGCTTTCGATAGCGCTGGCAGATAAGATCAATATGTTGCGGAAAGAAAAAGAAGTTTCGCAGTTGGAAAATCTGCGCGTTTTAGAGCAAAACCAAGTACTTATCAGGGATCAGAATATCACGCTTGAAAAAAATGTACATGAAAGAACAGCAGAGTTGTCGGCATCCAATGCACACCTTACCACCACCTTACAGGAATTAAAAGATACACAGATACAGTTGGTAGAAGCAGAAAAAATGGCTTCCCTCGGACAACTTACAGCCGGGGTTGCACACGAGATCAACAACCCGATCAACTTTGTCAAATCCAATATTGGTCCATTAAAGATGGACATCAACGATTTGGTTTCCATCATTGATGAGTATGAAAAGCTACATACAATCAGCGAGTTGGATATAGCTGCGAAGCTGGCTGATATAGATGCATTAAAGAAGAAAATTGATCTTGGCTATTTAAAAAAAGAGATAGTAGATTTGATCACCGGCATACGGGAAGGAGCTGATCGTACTGCTGAAATAGTGCAGGGACTTCGTACATTCAGCCGGCTGGATGAGAGTGAGATAAAGACCGTGAATATTTATGAAGGAATTGATTCGAGTCTTATCCTTTTAAAGAACATGATGCCCGGTAATTTAACAGTGGAGAAAGATTATCAGGCTAAGGGAAGTATTGAATGTTACCCCGGCAAACTCAACCAGCTGTTTATGAACATTATCGGTAATGCCATACATGCCATTAAACAGAAGACATTACAGAACGAGCGGGAGTTTATCTTTATCAGTACACGGGATACAGGCAGTCAGATTGAGATCAGGATAAAAGATACAGGTGTTGGCATGAGTGAAGAGGTTAAGCGTAAGATATTCGATCCTTTTTTTACAACCAAAGACGTAGGAGAGGGGACGGGTTTAGGTCTTTCTATCGTTTATAAGATCGTGCAGATGCACCAGGGAAAGATCGAAGTTCTATCTTCCGAGGGCGGCGGTGCCGAATTTATAATAACTTTATACCATTCCCTGCCCGGATCTGCCATTTAAAATTACTCAATGAATAACCTTCAGGAGTCAAAAATAAAGGTGTTGTATGTTGATGACGAGTCTAATAACCTGTTGGCATTCCAGGCTGGCTTCAGAAGATTCTATGATATTTATACAGCCACATCCGTTGCGGATGGTCTTAGTATTCTTAATGAGACCGATATACATGTGATTATCGCTGATCAGCGTATGCCCAAAACTACCGGTGTCGAATTTTTCAGTATCATCAGCAAAGCCTATCCCGACCCTTTGAGGATACTCCTTACCGGTTATTCTGATATTGAAGCGGTAGTGGATGCGATCAATAAAGGCGAAATATTCCGCTATATCACAAAGCCATGGAATGAAACGGAACTGAAAACAGCTATCCAGAATGCGTATGAAATGTATGCAACAAAGGCAGAGCTTAAGCAGAAAGTAAATGAGTTGCAGCGCACCAATGATGAATTAAACCGTTTTGTATACAGTACCTCCCATGATCTGCGGGCGCCGTTGGCTAATATATTAGGCATATTGAACGTGGCGAAACTTCAACAACAAACAACAGAATCGGCCAGCTACTTCCAGATGATCGAAAGTTGCGTGAATAAAATGGACAATTTTATTCACAAGATCATTGAATACTATAAAGGCATCCGGTTAGATGATGTAAATGAGGAGATCGATTTTAAAAAAATGTTGGATGAGAGCGTAGAGGTATGTCATATGATCAATCCACAAATCGTATTTGAAGTACTGGTTGACCAACCGGTTAGTTTTTCATGTGATGCTTTCCGCCTATCGCTCATTCTTAATAACCTTGTTTCCAACGCAGTAAAATACCAGCGTGTTGAAGAGGAGCATCCGAAAGTAAAATTAAGTGTTGAAGTAACGGAACAGAAAGCTGTGATAAACATCGAGGATAATGGCGTAGGTATCATTGAAGATCACCTCAACAAGATCTTTCACATCTTCTTTCGCAGTTCTGATTTCAAGAATGGGTTGGGTATCGGTTTATACATTGTAAAAGAAGCCCTTACGCGTATCGGCGGCGAAATATCAGTCAAGTCGGTCTTTGGAAAAGGTACGCAGTTCACGTTAACAGTTCCCAACCAGAAAGATAGTCAGGATCAGGTTTAGTTCTCGTATGTGTATACCATCTTGCCAACTATATTCTTCTCTTTGTCCAATCCCGTTTCTTCCGTTTTAAATCCTTTGTCATTATATGTATACTTCCAAACGATGTAGCTCGCGCTACTAAGAGAAACCTGTGTCATTTGACTCACGCGGCCAAACGCATCATACTCATACAAATAATCAGGAAGAAACTTCTTAAGCCGACTATTAAACCGCACAATATCTGTCAGCTGCTTTTTCGCATCGTAATAATAATAGTAAGTTTCAATTTCCCTGCCTTTTATTTTCCATCTTTCTTCTGCTATCAATCCCTGCTCATCTTTGATAAATTCTACAGTCATTGTGTCCTTGCCGTTTTTGATCCTTAACATCGAAACAGGCAACCCGGTTTCATTGTAAGTATATTCATGCGCTTCGCTGGTGCCTGACTTGAGTGCCGTGTCTTTTGACGTAAAAACGATCTTCTGCAGCAGTCCTTTTTCTGTATAAGTATATTCCGTTCTGCTGTCGATACGGTTACTGATGGATTGGGTTCTTTTTAAACGGTTCAGGTCATATTGGTTAGTAGTCGTTTCCTGTTTACCGCCGGAAGTGATGGCATTTAAAATGATCTTCTTGCCATCGAGACTGATCTCCTGTTCCAGTTTAAAGCCTTCGGCAACCGTGTTGTCGGGTTCATAGCTTAAAGCGGTTACTTTCTTGATCTTATTGGCCCGGATAAGTTTGTATTGGTCATTACTAACCTGCGTGGCAAGAACGTCGTTAAAATAGTACTGACTGTAGCCTTCTGCAAGGAAAGTAAAACAAACCAGGGTCAATAAAAATTTCATGGGCACCTTTATTTTCGTCAAATGTACACGTACAGTTTTCAACAATCCAAAAACATAATTATTTATGCCCTTGCCGCAAACGTTTAGTTCTGTATTTTTAATCAAACGTTAACAAGTGTCGCATTTAAAAGGAAGAAAGGAGAAAGATTGCCTGAATTGTGGGGCAGAAGTACAAGGTAGGTTTTGCCAGGTTTGCGGGCAGGAGAACATTGAGCCAAAAGAGAGTTTCTGGCACCTGCTTACGCATTTTATGTATGATGTGACCCATTTTGACGGGAAATTCTTCAGTACATTAAAGTACCTGCTTTTTAAACCCGGATTCTTATCCCATGAATACCTGCGTGGCAGAAGGGCCAGTTATCTCCATCCTATCAGGATGTATGTATTTACTTCCGCGTTCTTTTTCCTGATATTCTTTAGTGTTAAGAAAGAGGAAGATGTAGTTAAGATCAATACTTCACCTAAAACTGTAGCCTCCATTATAAAGAAACTGGAAAAAGGAAAGGCAGCTAACCAGAAATTACTGAATAATCCGGCTATTCCCGAATTGAGTAAGGTCGGCATCCGATCGGTCATTTCCGATATCGACAGCGATATCGCTTTATTGAGAAGGGATACGACTGCAAGAGATAAGCTGAAGATGTACAACAGTAATGGAGATGGCAACATGACTTTCTTTGGCAATTCCTCCAAGAAGTTTAAAACGGTTGGTGCTTATGATTCTGCCCAGCTAAAATTGCCAGTCGCTGAAAGGAGCAATTTTATTATGCGGCGTTTTGAAAGGCAGAATATTCACCTGCGGGAAAAATATAACGATGATTCAAAAGCTGTTATGAATGCCATCATCGACAAGTTCAAACATTTTTTCCCGCAGATGTTGTTCGTATCGCTCCCGCTCTTTGCTTTGTTTCTCCAAATGTTATACGCCCGTAGAAAACGGTTCTTCTATGTGAATCATGTGGTGTTTACCATTCACCTCTATTGCGGAACATTTATCATCATCCTGGCGGCAATGGGGGTAGAAGGGCTGATCAATCTTTTACATTGGGAAGAATCCGGTTGGCTCAATGGGATCTCTACATTGTTGATACTGTTTTTCTGGTATAAGAGTATGCGTAATTTTTATGAGCAAAGAAGGGGCAAAACAATATTGAAGTATGTGATTACCATGTTCCTGTCGTTGTTACTCATGTGCATCATTTTTGTGCTGTTCTTTATTTTTTCGGCGATGGCGATATAGATGATTGGCGGATTAGCGAATTTCGGATTAACGGATTCTTTACATGATCATACCAATAAACGAGTAAACCAATAAACAAAAAATGCAAACCGCTGACCAATTTTTAAGACTCGTGAAGATCATGGATGAATTGCGGGAGCAGTGTCCTTGGGACAGGAAGCAGACCATCGATACCCTCAGGCCACTTACACTGGAGGAGACCTATGAATTAGCGGATGCGATCACGGATAAGGATTGGAAAGGTATCAAAGAGGAGTTGGGCGATATTATGTTGCACCTGCTTTTTTATGCAAAGATCGGTACAGAGCAAAAGCAGTTCACACTGGATGAAGTGATCAGTGGTGTTTGCGAGAAACTGATCTTCCGGCACCCGCATATTTATGGCGATGTAAAAGTGGAGAATGAAGAGGATGTGAAAAAGAACTGGGAGAAACTGAAGATGAAGGAAGGTAAGAAGTCTGTACTGGGCGGTGTTCCCCCATCCTTACCCGCTATTGTAAAAGCAACCCGGATACAGGAAAAAGCCAAACAGGTTGGCTTTGAATGGGATAATCGCGAAGATGTGTGGAAGAAGGTGGAAGAGGAAATCGGCGAGTTGAAAGAGGCCATCGAACTGAATGAGCAAGATAAAATAGATGAAGAATTTGGCGATGTGCTGTTCAGCCTGGTGAATTATGCACGGTTTTTGCAGGTAGATGCGGAAGGCGTTCTTGAAAAGACAAACAAAAAATTCATTTACCGGTTTCAGCAGATGGAAAGCATAGCAGCCACAGAGGGAAAGAACCTTGCCGATCTTACGCTTGCTGAAATGGATGCGATGTGGAATGAAGTTAAAAAGCAAACCAAACCCAGTTGATCTCTTTACTTAAAAAAGCTGCTTACAAACACGGATACCTGCTGATTACAGCTGCCTGGCTGTATACCATTTCATTTATATTCATCAATTACTGGAGTTACCATGCTTCTCCCCAAAAGGTAAAGAACCTGCTCGAAGAAAGGATAGAAGCAAGCGAGGACCGTCTCGCGGGTATTCTCGGCGATACCGCATTATTATACAAACTCGTTCATGACACCGCCAAGGCAGACGAATCACTCACCGGCGATATGGGATTGTTTATCTACGACAGGGAAACAGAAAATAGTCCCGATGGACTCTTATACTGGAACACCAATAAGATCTACATCAACCCGGCAGATGTTCTGCAGAACGAAGGAAACTATTTCGTTAATAACCGTAATGGTGATTTTGAACTGATCAAACGGAAAGTATTTCTGCGGGGGAAAGCATTTTCAGTGATCGCAATGATACCTGTACGTTGGTCGTATTTTATGGAGAACAAATATCTCCATACAGATTTTGCGGGGTATAAAGGATTGCAGAAACAATACGAGATCAGTAAGGACCCAGAGTCGATACCCATTGTTAATGGTGCCGGGAATGAACTCTTCCGTATTAAAATGAAAACCGGGCGCTCGTTTATTGAGTATGATGCCGTAACCATTGTGCTGCGGGTATTGGCCATCTTACTTTTTCTAATCTTTCTGCATTCACTGGCGGTTGAATGGGTGGTGCATGACAGCTTCCGCAATGGCTTCCTGTTCTTACTGGTAAGTGTAGTGGTGCTCAGGATGATCACCTATTTCTTTTCCTTCCCTTTCGACTACAGCAAACTACCGTTATTCGATCCCTCGGTATATGCCTCTAATTTTTTACATCCTTCACTCGGGGCATTGTTTGTCAATGCCGTTTTGTTATTCTGGTTAGTGAGCTTTTATAAAACCCTGAACGACCATAGACCCTGGTTTGGAAAAAGAATATCGCGTGATGTTGCGCAGTATGGCGGATTGGTGATCTTATCCCTTATCTGTTTTTTACTGGCCGGTGTTATTATCAGCCTTGTGAGAGATGGCAAGATCTCTTTTGATGTAACCAATTTCTTTAGTCTTACTGTGTATAGTGTTACCAGCTTTGTGCTGTTATGTTTCCTGGTGCTTAGTTTTTTCTATTTTTCGCAGATCCTGTTAAAGCCCGTTGTTACTTACCGGATGGCATTGTATAAGCAATGTATTCCCGTTGCACTTACCGCCTTCATTTATCTGTTGGCATTCATTCATGAAACACAATACCCGGTTTATTTATGGGTGCTGTTCTGGTTATTGCTGTACATACTGCTGGTTAACTTCAATCGCTCAGATATTGACAAGCCTTTATTGCGGTCCTCTTATTTTATGTTCTGGGTGATGTTCTTTGCCATGTCCATTGCTGCGATCGTGATATTCCAGAACCGGGAAGTGGAGTTTGCACAGCGTAAAAGCGTTGCCGAAAAGCTGGCTCTGCAAACAGATCCTTCTGGTGAGAACCTGTTGAACATTGCGGCTACGAATTTTGATGATAAGTTTCTAACAGATAATTTTTCTCGGCTCACCCGGAGCGAATACACCAATAAATTTGTGAAGGATAGTCTCGTGAGCCAGAACTTCTCCGGCTACCTTAACAAGTATGATACACGGATCTATACTTTCGATAGTGTGTATCACCCGCTCTTTAATGAGGATTCAGTTAATTATGCCTCTATCAAAACCATCATTCTTAACCAGGCCAAGCCTACGGTCATTCCTGATTTATACAGTTATGATAACCCAACAGAAGGGTTCAGTTATATCTACCAGAAGATCATCAAAAAAGGAGAGCTGGTCGAAGGATATCTTTTTGTGGTGATCCGTTCAAAAAGATACAAGAGCGAGGCTTTATATCCTGAACTCTTTAACCAGTCGCAGGATTTTGCTACGGATCTCAATACCAACTATTCGTATGCCGTCTATAATAAAGGGCATATGATCAATCACTTCAATACCTACGATTTTCCTGCGCAGCTGCCGCCGGATCAGTTAACGGATATGGACTTCACACTCAAGCAGGTAGGCAGTTATAGTGAACTATGGTATAAAAGCGGGTTGAATAAACAGGTGCTGGTAGTAAAGAAGAATACCTGGTTCATTGAGGCCATTACGTTGTTCGCTTACCTGTTCTGCTCATTCCTCGTGATCCTTTTGCTGTTTCATTTGGGCACATTTGTGGTGAAGGCAAGATTTAAAGCAAAGGAACTGGCCAAGTTGCTGCGCCTCAATATCCGTTCACAGATCCAGGCAACGATCATTTTCCTGAGTGTGTTCTCTTTTATTGTGATCGGTATCGCCACGATCTCGTTCTTTATTCTGCGGTTCAACAGTAATAACGAAGAGCGCCTCACCAAATCGATACAGGTAATGGCCAATGAAGTCAACAGCAAAATGAATTCCATGATGGCTTTTGATGATGTGCCTGATAATGCGGGCATTCGCAGCGGACTGGAACGTAGTATTGCCGATATCTCAGACCTGCACAATGTTGATATCAATTATTACAATACCGATGGTACGCTGGTGGTTTCCACGCAACCTTATATCTATAATAAGCACCTGCTGAGCGAGAAGATGGAGCCGCATGCCTATTATGAGTTACAAAAGAAACGAAGCATCCGGTACCTGCAATCTGAACGCATTGGCAGTTTTGATTACCTGAGTATTTATGTTCCGCTGTCAGACGATGCCGGTAACCACTATGCCTATCTTAATATCCCTTACCTCAATTCTGAGAATGAACTTAACCAGGAGATCTCGGGTTTCCTTGCAACGCTTATCAACCTCAATGCCTTCATCTTCCTGATAGCCGGGGCCATTGCCTTCTTCCTCACCAACCGCATTACAGCATCCTTTAGTCTTATCGGGAAGAAAATGCAGGAAGTCAACCTCGGAAGTATCAACGAAGGCATCGAATGGAACCGGAACGATGAGATCGGGATGCTGGTAGTTGAATACAATAAGATGGTTAAGAAACTTGAGCAGAGTGCACAGGCCCTTGCCAAAAGCGAAAGGGAAGGGGCATGGCGTGAAATGGCACGGCAGGTGGCTCACGAGATCAAGAACCCACTCACACCCATGAAGCTGAGTATCCAGTACCTGCAGAATGCTATCCGGAAAGGGGCACCCAATGTAAAAGAGTTATCAGAGAATATGGCGCATACATTGGTAGAACAGATCGACCAGTTGTCTAAAATAGCGGGCGATTTCTCGCAGTTCGCCAATATCGGAAATGCAAGAATGGAACAGTTTGATATTACTGAGGTCATTGACTCTCAGATCCGTTTATATAGTACGAATCCAAACATCCATCTCGAATGGAAGAAAGAGGAAGGCGATTACACCATTGTATCCGACCGCGTTCAGATGAGCCGTCTCTTCACCAATCTTATCCTCAATGCCATTGAAGCCAAGACTGATCCTGATGAAACAGTTTACATCACTATCCACCAATGGATCGATAATAACAAGATCCTGATTTCGGTAAAGGACGAGTCGGGGGGGATACCGGAAGAGATGAAGAAGAATATCTTCACCCCCAACTTTACCACCAAATCATCGGGTACCGGTTTAGGGCTGGCTATCTGTAAAGGAATTGTTGAGCAGGCGAATGGAAGGATTTGGTTTGAGACTGAGGGTGGGGGAACAACGTTTTTTATAATGTTGCCGGTAGGCTGAGTTTTTTTTCACCGCAGAGCCGCAGAGGACGGGGAGTTTACGCAGAGAATTTATAATATTTTCTCCGCGCCTTCTCTGCGTTCTCTGCGGCTCTGCGGTGAAATCAACGTTTCATCTTTTGCGATGCTACAAATTTTTCAAATTCCTCCAAAGAATAGCTACTCAAATTATCTTCTTTCCTCACACCGGCTTTCTGCGCCACCAGCACACCATACCTGCAATCATCATATCCATCTGTTGTATGCGCATCAGGGTCAATTGAGATCAAAACATTGTTTTCGAGTGCAGAGGCTATCCATCTCCAGTCTATATCCAGGCGGCGGGGATGGGCATTCAGTTCAATCACTACATGATGGGCAGCACAGGCTTCTATGATCTGTTCGTGGTTCACAGGGTAACCATTACGGCTGAGGAGCAATCGGCCTGTCATATGCCCCAGGATACTTGTATATGGGTTTTCGATGGCGCGGAGTAAGCGCATCATGGCTTTTTCCTCGCTCATCTTTAGATTTGAGTGTATGGAGGCGATCACAATGTCGAAACTGTCCAGCACCGGGGTTGGGTAGTCGAGGCTGCCATCGTTCAGGATATCGCTTTCGATACTCTTGAATATTTTGAATGGTGCCAGTTTTGCGTTCAGTTCATCTACCTGGCGGTGCTGGGCAAAGATCCTTTCTTCACTCAAGCCATTTGCATAAAAAGCTGTTTTCGAGTGATCGCTGATCACGAGATATTCATATCCCTTTTCAATAGCGGTGTTCGCCATCTGTTCCAATGTTTGTCCGCCATCACTCCAGTTACTATGGCTATGTATGATGCCTTTGATATCTCCGGGTTGTATCACCGCAGGTAAAGGTTCATTCATTGCGCGTGATATGATGGCTGGATCTTCCCGTTGATAAGATGGGATCGGGTAAATAGCGGCTGCTTTAAAAATGTCTTCTTCTGAAGAATAGGAGATCGTATCATCCCATTGTGTGATCTCTTTCCATTCTTTTAAAAAATCTTCACTGCTCGCTGTTTCAAAAAGTGTAACGGCAATATTTTCTTCATTGCAGCAATAAAAACCGAGTGTAACATTCTCTTTGCCCCTGCATAAAAAATGATCCGCTGTTTCATCAGTTACTTCAAATGCATTGTCTTTCAAAAATGTTTGTAAGGATGTTTTATTGGTTGTTGTTACCCATGATAAAATGGTGATGATCTCGAGTTGTCTGGAAAACTCCCCGGTCAAAAAAAACTTTTCAACAGGGAAGAAATTTTTGAGTTTTTTGTCCATTTCGGCCGCATATCCTTCCATTTGCCTGTAAAGGTAGCTTCCGAGGCTACCCATGTAAAACTCGATCGCCTCCTTAATATTCTGTTGTAATTTCTCTCCGAAGCCTTTGTAAAGTGTTAAGCGATTTTCATTACAAGCGTATAATAACTCACCCAAAGATTCTATCTCAAGCTCCTTCCAGATAGTGGCAATTTTTTTAGGACCGATGCCTTTGATGCCCAGCATTTCTAAAATACCGGGTGGTGTTTTTTCAAGATAATCCTGCAGCACAGATAACTGTCCTGTCTCTAACTGCTCTATTATTTTTTTCCCGGTCGACTCACCAATGCCACGGATGGCGAATATTTTATCAGCCGGTAGTTCGGAGAGGGGCTGGGGAAGTTTGTCTATCGTGAAAGCCGCGCTGGCATAGGTTTTCGCCTTGAAGCTATTATCACCGTGGATATCCATCAGCTTGGCGAGAAGAGAAAAATTGTCGGAAATGGCGTCGTTCGTCATGCGCTTTTTATATGGCTATGAAGGTAGTAAAATAAAAAATCCCGCGTAAAACGCGGGACTTAAATCTATTTCTGCTTTAGAAATAAGAAGACTATTTCTTCTTTGCAGCTTTCTTAGCGGCTTTCTTAGGAGCAGCTTTTTTAGCAGCTTTTTTAGGAGCAGCTTTTTTAGCAGCTTTCTTCGGTGCAGCTTTTTTTGGTGCGGCTTTCTTAACAGCTTTTTTAGGAGCAGCTTTCTTAGCGGCTTTTTTTGCAGTTGCCATGTTTTTTAGATTTAATGGTTAGTTAATACATTAAAAGTAAAAACATATTTCGAACTACAAAATTTTTTTTTACGCCACTACCTCAACCGGTGCTATCGACACAGTTGTTTTATCATTCCTTCCTTTCTTGAATTCTACTAAACCATCGGCTAAAGCGAACAAAGTAAAGTCAGTACCAACACCAACATTTTTACCGGGATGGTAAACTGTTCCTCTCTGACGAATGATGATATTACCTGCCATAGCTGGTTGACCACCATATATTTTTACACCTAAACGTTTGCTGTGTGAATCACGGCCGTTCTTTACGGAACCTTCACCTTTTTTGTGTGCCATATTTATTCTTTTTAAAAACTAAAAACAATGGTATCGATCCTGAAGGACCGACCTAAGTAACATAGTTGCGATCAACTAAGCGATACTATCGATCTTGATCCTCGTGTAATGAGTTCTGTGACCATGCTTCTTACGGAAGCCCTTTCTTCTTTTCATCTTAAAGGCGATCACTTTATCTCCTTGTACGAGGTCGCTGATAATTTCTGCTTTAACGATAGCCTTTACCGCGCTACCTACAGATATCGCTCCGCTGTTGTCTGTAAACAACACTTCGCTGAACTCAACTTTGTCTCCGGTTTTACCTTGCAGGTGAGGAACATACAGGCTTTGACCTTCCTGTACTCTAAATTGCTGACCTGCGATTTTAACGACTGCTAACATAACTATCAAAAATTAGGACGGCAAAGGTAAGCATTAGTGGATAAAATATGCAAACATTTTTGTAATTAATCTATTAACACGTGGGGAGAACAATGATTTCGGGTCAAAACTATCTATTTTTGCCTTTCTAACGATGAATATGAATCTAAAGACCTTATTGGCGAAGCCTTTTGCCAATTATATATATAATAAGACACGGAAAGGAGCACTCACTGCGCTTCAGGATCAGGATGATATCCTGAAAATGCTGCTGAAAGCGGGAAAATCCACTGTATTTGGTAAAGATCACAAGCTGAGCGAGGTGTCTGACCATGCTTCTTTTACCCAGGCGGTGCCTATCCGGGACTATGAACAGCTGAAACCCTATATCAACCAGATAAAGGAAGGCAAGCAGAATGTGCTCTGGAAGGGGCAACCTCTCTACTTTGCCAAAACAAGCGGCACCACCAGCGGCGTTAAATACATCCCCATTACCAAGGATTCTATCCCCAATCATATCAATACGGCCCGGAATGCCCTGCTTTGTTATATAGGCGAAACGGGCAAAGCGGCATTTACGGAAGGAAGGATGATCTTCCTGAGTGGCTCGCCCGAGCTGGAGAGGATCGGCAAGATCGCTACGGGGCGGTTGAGCGGGATCGTGAATCACCATATACCGGGTTACCTGAAAGCCAACCAGTTACCCAAATATGAAACCAATTGTATAGAAGATTGGGAAACCAAGCTGGATGCGATCGTAGGCGAGACCTTTAACAAGGATATGCGGCTGATCAGTGGCATTCCCCCCTGGATGCAGATGTATTTTGACCGGTTGAACGAGAAAACAGGTAAAAAAGTAGGCGATCTGTTCCCTAATTTCAGCCTGATGGTGCAGGGCGGGGTGAATTTTGAGCCGTATAAGGCACGTTTATTCGAAAGTATCGGGCGAAAAATAGATACCGTAGAGCTTTTCCCGGCCAGTGAGGGCTTTTTCGCCTTCCAGGATTCGCAGGAGGTGGAAGGCTTGCTGCTAAATACAAACAGCGGGATCTTCTTTGAATTTATACCGGCAGGCGAGATCTTTTCAGAAAACCCGACCCGTTTGAGCCTGAAGGATGTGAAACTGGGCGAGAACTATGCCATGATCATTAATAGTAATGCCGGGCTTTGGGGATATAACCTGGGTGATACGGTCAAGTTTGTGAGCACCGAGCCTTACCGCCTGGTAGTGAGCGGAAGGATCAAGCATTTTATATCTGCCTTCGGCGAGCATGTGATCGGGGAGGAAGTGGAGTATGCCCTGTTAAAGGCGGCAACCGAGACCGGGGCAAAGATCACCGAGTTCACCGTGGGACCGATGATCCAGCAGGGAGAGGGCAAGAGTTACCACGAATGGTTCATTGAATTTGAGCAGGAACCATCCGATATGGCGGCTTTTCATGAAAAGACCGATAATTATCTCCGGGGAAAGAATGTATATTATGATGACCTCATTGGTGGAAATATCTTGCAGCAGTTGCAAATCACTAAGATCAGGAAGAACGGGTTCATCGATTATATGCGTTCGATCGGCAAACTTGGGGGACAAAATAAGGTGCCCCGTCTGAGTAACGATAGAAGTATTGCTGATGGATTAAAGGAGTTTATTGCCTAAAACTTTGCGTTCATTGCGTACCCGTTGCGTTCTTTGCGTTCCAGCTTGAAAGCAAGCATTTAAAGCGGCACCGCAAAGAACGCTAAGAACCGCAATGAACGCGAATTCTCAGTTCATTCACAACCTGTTAATCGAATTTTGTTTAAGTTGAGCAGCAATTAATAAACAATGACTAAAAAGCGCATCGCCATATTTGGTTCCACCGGCTCTATCGGCACACAGGCGCTGGATGTTATCGCATCCAACCCTGACATGTTCACGGCCGAGGTGCTTACGGCGCAAACAAACGATACTTTACTGATCAAACAGGCACTCCAGTTCAATCCCGGCATCGTGGTGATTGGCGATGACAGAAAATACCTCGCTGTTAAAGAAGCATTGGCCGGAACAGATATCAAAGTGTTCTGCGGCGATAAGGCATTGGAAGAAGTGGCCGCATTGGATTGTTATGATATGATGCTGGCTGCCATAGTTGGCTATGCCGGATTGAAACCTACTTTGCGTGCCATCGAAATAGGAAAACCTATCGCGTTAGCTAATAAAGAAACCCTGGTAGTGGCCGGAGATATTATTATGCGCATGGCGATGGAGAAAAGAGTTCCCATCATCCCGGTAGATAGTGAACACTCTGCGATATTTCAATGCCTTGTAGGAGAGGGAAGGAACAAGATCGAGAAGATCGTACTCACGGCAAGCGGCGGACCTTTTCTCGGTAAGAAGCCCAACTTTTTGGTGAATGTAAAAAAGGATCATGCACTCCAGCATCCTAACTGGAGCATGGGTGCTAAAATAACGATCGACTCTGCAACCCTCATGAATAAAGGGTTGGAGATGATCGAAGCTAAATGGTTATTCAATCTTAGTTACGACCAGATACAGGTGATGGTACATCCGCAAAGTATTATCCATAGCATGGTGATGTTCAATGATGGAAGTATCAAAGCGCAGATGGGTCTCCCGGATATGAAGTTGCCTATCCAATACGCGATGGCATTTCCGCAACGGATACCCAATGATTTCCCCCGTTATGATTTTAAGAAACCGGGAACATTAACTTTCGAAGAACCGGATATCAAAACCTTTCGCAACCTCGCACTGGCCATGGAAGCCATGCGCCGCGGAGGAAATATGCCTTGTATACTGAATGCGGCTAACGAGATAGCGGTATACGCATTCTTAAAAAACCGTATCGGCTTCCTGGATATGACGGAAGTAGTTGAGCAAACCATGAACCACATTACTTACATGGAAACGCCGGGACTGGAAGACTATTTTGAAACTGATGGGGAGGCGCGTAACTTCGCGGCTTCTTTAATACATATGTAGTAAGCAATTTTATTAATTTTAGATTTCGATATTATTTAGCGCATGAGTAGTTTATTAGCAATCGATTGGAGTAGTTTAGGGGTTAAGACGGGACAATTTATTTTGTCGTTCTCAATATTAGTGGTGCTGCATGAGATGGGGCACTTTTTTCCTGCGCGTTGGTTTAAATGCCGCGTAGAAAAATTCTATCTGTTCTTTAATCCATGGTTCAGTCTCTGGAAGAAAAAAATAGGTGAAACAGAATATGGTATTGGCTGGGTTCCCTTTGGCGGATTTGTAAAGATCTCGGGGATGATTGATGAGAGTATGGATAAGGAGCAGATGAGCCTTCCACCGCAACCTTACGAGTTCCGCGCTAAGCCAGCCTGGCAGCGTTTGATTATTATGCTGGGTGGAGTGATCGTAAACGTGTTACTCGCTATCGTAATATTCATCGGCATCACATGGGTATGGGGAGAAGAGAACCTGCCTGTGAAAAATCTGAAATATGGTATCGTAGCCGATTCGCTCGGTAAGAGTATGGGGATACAGGATGGTGATAATGTTGTTGCCATCGATGGCAAACCGATACAGAATTTTGGTACCCTGGAATCTGATATGGTATTGAAGGAAGCAAAGCAATTGCAGGTGCTGCGCAATGGCCAAACGGTTAACCTCACTGTTCCGGAAGGATTCAGTAAACAGATCATCCGGAATAAAAAATTCAGTGGCCTGATCTTTCCAAGAACACCAGTGATTGTTGATTCGGTGTTACCCGCAGCATCTTTTACAGAAGGGCGTGTAGTAAAAGGAGACAGGGTGGTGGCGATCAATGGAACACCAGTTGAATTTCAACACGAGTTTGCAAAGGCCAGGAAACCTTTCCTGGATTCGATCGTTACTTTATCAGTGTTGCATGGAACAGATACGGTAAATGTGAGAATGCTTATCAACAGCAAAGCCACCAGCATGACCTTTATATCACCGGGCGCCTATTTTGGAACGGAAGTAAAAGAATACACACTCCTTCAATCTATTCCGCTGGGCTTTAACAGGTGCTGGCAAACACTCAGCCGTTATGTAACCAGCCTCAAACAATTGTTCACCGGCAAAGTAGCCGCCAGCGATTCATTGGGCAGTGTGATCAGCATCGGTAATACATTCCCCGGCGTATGGGACTGGGAAAGGTTCTGGACACTCACAGGGATCTTCTCTATCATCCTTGCCTTCATGAATGTACTTCCGATACCGGCACTGGATGGTGGTCATGCGCTGTTTACTATTTATGAAATGGTAACGGGAAGGAAACCGAGTGATAAGTTTATGGAATATGCGCAAATGGTAGGGATGGTGCTTTTGTTAGGATTGATGGCGTATGCGTTGGGATTAGATTTTTGGAGATTGTTTACTTCGGGGAGTGCTACGAGGGGGTAGTTTACGGTTGCTGGTTTTTAGTGAGTCTATAGTTCTGGGTCTAAGGTTTGTTTTTGGGTGGTAGTATTTGGTTTGTTCCGGGGTTATTTGTTAAATTAATTCCGTATTAATACTCTTTTAGGATGTTACTGTAAAAGTAGTTTTGTTGAAAAACAAGATGTCTACAATAACAAGGATCGAAGACATGGAAATATGGCAACTTGCGCGAACATTTGCCAGAGAGATTGGTGAAGTAGTTGACGGCGATTCTTTTAAAGAAGAAATTGGTTTAAAAAAGCAGATCAGGAATTCGTCAGGATCAATCATGGATAATATTGCTGAAGGATTTGGTCGCTCAAGTAGAAATGAATTTGTAAACCACCTCACCATCGCTCGCGGATCCGCTCAGGAAACAAGATCGCAATTGTACCGTTGTAATGATCTGAAACTGTTAGATGACATACGTTTCACTCACCTGATGAACGAATCGGAAGTTCTGGTTAAACGCATAACCAGTCTTATCAATTACCTCGTAAAAAGTCCCGTTAAGGGCGCAAAATTCCGCGGACGCTAAATAACCCCTAACTTTACAAACTAACAACAACCTTAGACTATAGACCACAAACTATAGACTGGTGTACGGGGTCGTATTGGTTTCGACAGCATATGTTACGGTTGGTGTAAGCATGCAGTGCGTTGGGTAATTAGCACTTTAATCTGAATACTCAAAACTCAACTGGCAATACTCAGTATGCCATGGCTGCTTAATCAGTGATTAAGTAACCATTTGGGCCGCCGCACAGGTTCGCCTGTTACCAAGTGTCGCCGCCGACTTAAACTAAAAGAGGATGCCGCAACAGAAGGCTGTGACTGTTGTGTAAGATTATCCAGCTAAGCGTGTTGTTGGTTTGTTCATTTCCTGCAGCGTGCCGACAAATAATAATGAAATAAGCATGTAGAAAGCCAATGGTTACGATGTTTGGACAGGGGTTCGACTCCCCTCGACTCCACTTGAGGGGATTCTTGAAAAAGAATCCCCTTTTTTTTCGTAAAAAAGCACCCCTTCTTCTCTCATTTTCAATGCGTTATAAGCAAACGGTTCAAGCATGGTAGGTGTTCGATAACTGCCTTCAGAATAGAACAAATTTAAGTCGAACACCCTTCTTAAGAACTCCTGAGCATCAGAAAGATTGCATTTGTAGAAGATTGCTTTCATATCAGTCAGTATCTCTAAACTCCGGAAGTATTTTGCATATATCTTATTTTGATCCTGTCCTAATCTTTCAATTTGAATTCTGAGATTTAACCTGGTTCTGGAAATTTCCTTCATCCAACGGTCATAGGTTTCATGCTGAATCTGATTCATTATCCATTTCTCTTCGATTGATGTCAGCTTCTTATCTTCATTTGCTAGCGCAAGTAATTTCTCTTGGAGAAGTATCTTGTTGTCTTTACATCTTTCCTCCAACTGCATTTCAGAAGACCTCCTGATATCGGTCACCATCTGCTTTGGTAAACTCATCAGCTCCAACATCCTGTCCAATTGTTTCTGAACCTTAATTGCGCTGATATTATTCCGGCACCCATGGGAGCATTTATAGTAATAGAATAATTTCAATCCTTTACCTCTGGAAGGTGCACCTGTGAGGATCCTTCCGCACTTACATTTCAAGACACCTCTTAAAGGCAGGCTTGAAGTCAGCTCCGCACCTTTTTCCTGTTTAGGTTTCTGAAATTTCATTTGTACCATATCCCAGGTTAATGGATCAATGATTGCTTCATGCTTTGCATCGTAAATGCCCCCAGGAAGCTCTTTATAGGCTTTTACTTCCTGTTTACCTGCGTAAACGGGATTTTGTAGCATTTTCGGAATGACCGAATTGCCGCGCATGGGAAGGCCCATCTTGACCGCTTCTTTGTAAATAAGGTACTTAGGCATGTTTCGCAAGAATGCCTCGAAAACAAAACGAACCACGCAAGCCTGCGCGTCGTGTATCACCAGGTGCCTATCCTTTCCATTCCCGATCTTTTCATATCCATAAGGTGGTCTGCTGTAGATGTATCTTCCTTCTTTCGCTTTAGCAGTATAAATCCCGCCATTGATTTTGTTTGACCGGTTGATATTGTTTTCTTCCGCCAATAGTAAGGAAAGTCCTGTTCTGAAAAAGCTACCCGGCGTATTGTAATCAAAAGTGATATTCTCGCTAACGCTAACGATCTGCACATTGTATTTCTGTTGTAATTTTTTTACAACGATCAATGCTTCGCCTGCATCTCGGCTAAAGCGATCCAATTCATCCACCACGAGGTAATCAACTGTTGCATGGTACTTACTGATGAAGTCCTGCAATTTCTTGTAATCAGGACGATCAAAAGACTTGGCACTGTGGCCGGCATCAATAAAAGTATCGACTAGCAGTACATTATTCCTTTCAATCCATTGAGTGGTATACAGTTCCTGCTTTTCAATTGAACTATGGCTTTGCCCATCACTGCTGAATCGGAGGTATCGTATTGCTTTCTTCGTCGTCATTTGAGAATGTTATATCAACAATCATTTTGCCAATTAAATTTACGATTTCCCAATACTTTTGCTGTTCATATTTATCCAGAATTTCAGCAGAATTGTTAGTAATATTTTCATTTTCCATCGTCACTTCCTTCTACACGATTTTAAGTACTTAAAATGGTATGGAGATAGCTTAAACTCTTGCCAGGACTTGATAACAATGCTACCACCGACAACCCATTAAATGCTATAAACCAAGTTCCTGCTTTCTGATGCGTTTTTGAGCCTTAAATTCAGTTCACGAATTTACCTTTGGTGCAACTTGCAACACTTCATTATTATCCATAATTGAAGTCATGTTAAACAGGGATTTTTTGGAATGCCCACGAAGGTTACTCCGTGCATTTTACCTATATTAAAATGGGAACGTTCTACCATCTGAATTTGTTGTTTCTTTTTGAACTTGCCATTACTGTTAGTTAAGCGTTTTTGGATAGGAGTTAAGAGGCTATTATTCCTGTAACCACAACTGGTGGATTTGGTTACTTCGTGTCAGAATTTGGTCAACCTTTGACAGAAACTGTTGGTGGGCAGTTTCATAGTGTCTGATCCACTCTCTAAACTCAGGAATACGGTCCAGTGTATGAAGTCTATGGACAGCCTGGTTGAAGTTGCTACCTATTGCGTTCAACTCCCGTTTTAAACTGATTATTTCTTCGATAAACTGATCGGCTGATTCGTTCCGGTAACGGACGGTTATGGGCTGGTGGAGTGCCGTTTTGCGGATATAATTACTGCGTGATCTTTCAGTTGAACTTTTCTGCAATTTCGTTAGTTGATCATGTTCCTTTTGATTGAACCGAACGACGACCCATTTGCGTCTTACATCTTCCTCCCTTTTTTTCATTTTCACTTGATCATTTCACTACAGGCGAGGTCCGAGCATGGGGCAAGATGCCCAAACGTGACACGTTTGTACATCTTGCCGCGAGCTGTCAAGGCCGCTGAACAGTTGACCATTTTCTTGGTAATTTAATTAAGATGTAAAATTAATGTGGGAATAGATAGCGAGGAAAGCTTACCCGTTTTTCGGGATGGCGGATTTATAATTAATTTTTAGCCTCAAAGGTGAAATCTATAAATGATGAAATCCTTATAGACAATCGTGTAACGACAAAAGCACCTTAGTAAGGCACTTTCTAACGCGTAAAAGCTGCGGTTGAATTAATCGTTAAAATAACCATCAAAAATTTCCCTAATTTTGAAAAAAAGGGCGAGACAAAGAAAATGTTTTGCCATCATAACAGCGCAGCTATAACAATTGCAAGACCTACCGCATTGATAAATTAAAGCTCTTGCCTTTCATATGGTTCCAGGATACTGCTCAGGTCGCTGCGCAACATAGATATCGTGTAAAGGTTTAATTGATTCAATCAGGTATTTATCAGTTATATATCCATAACCTAAAATTTTATAAAAAATTTCCTAAAAGCCTTGTCTAATGAAGCTTATTTTCGTGAGGAACCACTATCCCGCGGGCAACCAGGAAGCCAACCGATTCTAGGGTCGGTTTTTCATCTGTTCGTCTTGATGATTTGTTTAGGAATTTATCCGCAGGATGCTATTCAAATTCTTTTGTTCCGTCAATTCTGAGATGATGCTGACATGACGGTCCATCCGGTCTTATAACGGATATCGAAAGTGGAAATATACCAATATTTTATGCTATTCTGGGCGTGCATCTCAGAGATGAATCAACTAAAGACAGGACACCGTCCAACTGTTATTATTACTACAAATGTTTTCCCACGCTTATACGGAGCTTACTCTGTTAATTATGCCTTTTTTTTAAATCACCCCATTATTCCATTCTTCCTCGCCGGTAAAAATTCAATTATCATTTCACGTCCAATTTCTGTGATTGTTATTCTCGCAGGTTTCGTCGGATCACCGTTCCATACTGAAATCTCCTTTTGTTTATCCCCTTCGTTAAGCCCCGGGAGAGAAGAAGCACTTCCTTTTATTAAGCCGGTTATCTTTCCGTTCTTTTTAGTTTCTGAAAGGTCAAACCCAAGGTCGGAGTTCAACGAATCACCGGTTTCTGCCTTGTAACCCAGTCTAGTCCTAAAATTGCTTTACAGCAAAACCGTATAATGTATTAATAATCTGTCATTTACATTATTTTTATACTTAAGCATAAATTGAATCTTTATTTCAGATTTCCTGTGTTGTCTTATTTATACTACAAGGGACAAGCTAAATGTTTGATGAAAATCAATACTTTCTTTTTGCTTTTATATTCTCTTCAAACCTATTTTTACTTTACCCCCCCCCAAGGTCATGTTATTGGTTTCTAACAAGTTGCGCTTACCCAAGCAGACACTTGTTACAAAACGTGACATCCTAACAAACAATTTCATACACTATAATTAAAAGCATGAAAAAACATGTACTAACCCTCCTGAGTCTATTTACAATAGGGTCAACGCAGGCACAGTTTGTCCAAAAAATAAAGGCAGATAGTGTGCGTATATATAATGACAACTGCAATGCAGAACTGATTTTAGAGAATGCAACAAGAGGCGTTTCAGGTTTTTTATTTAATAAGGGTAATGGAAGAACGGAATTTAGAAAAGGATTTCTCAAATTATCAGACAGTACTTTTTTAATCGGACTAGATACATTAAAAATAAAACAATCGTTTACCGGTATTACTTCATTAACCACAACCGGTAGCAGTGGGCCAGCCACGTTTGCCAGTAATGTGCTTAACATACCTAACTATACCATCGCAGGACTTGGTGGCCAGAGTGCGCTAAATGGTTCAGGATTCGTAAAAATGTCTGGGACATCAGTTAATTATGATAATAGTACCTATGTTACTACTTCTTCGGCATCTGCTTTATATCAACCTTTAGAAAATCAACGGTTAAGTACAAGTAATTCGCCAGTATTTAACTCAGTTAATATAACATCTTTGGTGTCTACTTTTAATTTATCCAGTACAAATAATATTACAGCAGGTAATGATGTAAATGCGGCTCATAATGTTATAGCAGCTAATCTTTTACAGGGAGGTGTCATTTGGTCTAATAGCAACGTAAGATTAACAGGAAGTGGTAACGATTATTATTTTGAAAGTTTTACAGGTAGTAGTTCAGCTAATGGGCGTAGAGGTTTATATACAGATGGTGAAAACGTAGGTATGCACATTACAACTGGTGGTAACGAAAATAGGGATGGGATATTCGAAAATACTAGTACCTGGACTTTCTGGAACACCGGAGGCGGTGGTGCATCGCGTTACCACTTCTGGGATCCTGACAGACATAGTATGTTTTTGATTGATGCCCCAAATTCACTAAATACATCTTTTTTCCCTTTAAAGGTTAATGGATCGATTTACGGGACTACTGAGTCTTTGGGGGAGAACTCTACTAAGATGGCTTCAACTGCTTTCGTTAAAGGCCAGAGCTATTTGACTACAACTACAGGGGCCTCCACATACTACCCAATTTCTGGAGGCGACATCATTAGCACTACCGGATTATCTGTTGGTGCGATTAGCACAGCAGCGGTCAGGATTGGTAATTTTTCATCTTCCTCTGGAACTTCTTTATTTATTAAGACTCCGAGTGATGATCCTACATATGCAAGCGGATTAGCTATTGATGGCAGCTACGCTTCTGGTAATTCTTCAGTTAACATTAGGGCTATTGGGTCATACAGGACTGGAGGCTATGCCGGCACTTTAAATTTTTACACCACTACAAATAATACACAGTTTTTATCATTGTACCTTTCGGGCACCAATGCCTATTTCGGAGGCTATGTTTGTACAAACTCGGGGTTATATTCAGCCAGCTCAAACACTTATCTAATACCTATAACAAATGGCTGGCGAGTTAAAAGTAACAGCAGTTCGTACTCCGATATTGAGTTGCAAACTAATGACGGGATAACAAGAGGTTTTGTATCTGCCAATAACACTGGTGTGGTCGGAGGCTTTAAAAATGACGGTGGTTCATATGTTATGTATATGGACGCTTATGGTAACGAAACAGTTATAAATAACGTAACAGCTGCTGCGTTTAATGTGTCGTCTGATTTGAGATTAAAGAACGTTACCAAAAGGATTAAGAGCGCAGATGGTATTGACTATATAGAGTGGAAATGGAAAGAAGGAAAAGATAAATTACTCCATTCCGGGTATGGTGCACAGGATGTTCAACTCGTTCTCAAAGATAAAGCACATGTTGCGGAAGATGGTAAAATGTCTATTTCCATACAGGAAGTTCAGGCTTACAAAATAATGAAGCTGGAAGAAAAAATTAATAGCCTCGAAAAATTATTACAAGAAAAACGATGAGAAAAATAATCTTATTGACGTACCTGACAATAATTACAACTATTTCGTTCGCCGATCAAAACGATGGTATAGTTACCATGGATTTTACATGGAATTCTGCAGCAACGGGGATATCGATAACCGGATATCAAGGCGATACTTATTTAGTTACGAATGCACAGTTATACCAATTAGCGCATACGTATAATAAGTTTAACAATAGCACTTCAGTGCCCAATAATAATAGCTGTCCTACAAAAGCCCAAATGCTCAGTTACGGATTAGGTTCCTTTAGTACAGGAGTCCAATGGGCAGCATTAGGCGGCAACCAATGCCCGGCGATTGGAATGTTTGGGGGTGTCCACATCGCTGAACCATAGATATTTATATACCACACAAATAAACCAAAGTAATACAAATGAGAAAAGCAATACTACCCGCCGCACTGGCTATGATTATAGTAATTTCAGGCACCGCTCAAAAAACTGTACCCGGAAATACCGGAAATAAATCAATTACAGATACCATTAATGTATCAAAAGCTAAAGGGGTTACCATTGACAGTATGACGATCAGTACAGATGATTTGCGCTACATACTTTCTGAACTGAAAAAACAAAAAGTACCGCTTCTTGTCGACGGACAGTGGATCGCATCGCTGTGGGGATACATTCAAACAAGCCGTAATGGCGATTTTACCCCTTTACAGGTCGATCAGCTGAAGGTTCCGCTTGCCCCCTACATACAAAGAATGCAGCAGGATCAGCAACGGCAGGCAGGTAAACAGTAAAGATTACAGCGAATTAAATAACACAGTATGTCTGATTGTTAAAACAAAATGCTAAAAGACGATTAACCAAAAGTTTGAAAATTAAATTTACGATACCGTTTATTTTTATGCTATTGATCGTTAAGTTAATATCAGGCCAAAAAAACGATTCCACCTTACATTCCTTTCCCCAAAAACAATCTGCTAAAATACCAGGTAAAAATTATGTTCAAGGAAAAATAAACGAACTGAAAAAAGGAATAAACCTTGCCTCTTTTTTTCATGTAGATAGTGTTTTTATACAATACCAGGCGCAATATAACAGGTACAACGATAGTATAAATCTTACTTCTGATAATAGTCATTTTCAAACTGCTTCAGCGAAAATGGTAGCTACTGTAAACAAGATTCCCCTGAATATACAATACACTTACCAGGAGCTAAGTGGGTGGCCGCTTTTAGGGAATATGAGCACGCCAGTGATTTCGTTTAACAGGGAGCTTTTCGAAAAGTCAATGAGTGATCGTATCCGCGCCTCATTTAACGTAAACAGCCTCGTGGCAGAACGGCTATCCGCTATTCAAAGCCTTAAAGATATTGCTATTAAGGAATTAACTGCAGACCTGATAAAAACTGCTGGCGCTTCTGCAAGCGATGTAAAACAAAAAATCCAGCAATTGGGAGGATGGAAAGAGATTATGGGGGCAGATGCATCTTATTTCAATAAAAAATTGATTGGTGATAAAGAATACGCATTGTTGCAGGCAAATGAAACCCGGATCAAACAAATGCAAGAAAAGATTAATTCCGGTCAACCAATAGATTCATCGGCTTATTCGCAGGCAATCAATGAGGTGAATAAAGTAAAGGGGTTGGAAAAAATGGTACAGCTTATTATGAAGTATAAGAAGAAATGGGATGATACTGGGCTTGTTCGGATGATTAACAAGATGGAGCAGGAAAAGGACATGCAGCTAAACGAAATGCTAAAAAACCCGTCAGTACTGTCAAAACTGGCAAAAAACAGTTTGCAATTGCAGAAGCTCGAGAAAATATTTTTGGCGATTAAACAGCTCAATACAGGTGCTGGAGTAACCAGCATGAGCCCCTTAACAATAGATCAATCGCTCCGTAGCAGCGGGTTTGACCTGACATCGATAGGCAAGGGAAATAGTTTGGTCACGGCAACTTTAGGAAAAATTCAGGAATTAGGAACTGTACAGGAAAGAGCAATAGGGCAGGGAAATATATATCAACCTTCAACTGTTGCTGCTGGAATCAGCTTTGGTAAAAACAGCACTTCCGGCCAGCGTGATCAATTCTCTAAGATATCTTTTCTTTCGTTTGCAAGCTCCAGTTCAGCCAATGGCCTTAGCCTGCTTTCTCCTGTGCAAGGCCCAGCGACAAGAAATTTTGTGTTTACTATCAGTAAAAAAATGAATATCGGATCAAAAGGTAGTTTGCTTACAGAAGTTTCAAAATCAGCCGCACAGGAACAAAATGAAAATAAGACGCTTGGCAGCACGGGTACTGCGGTAAATTCTTTTTCTCCTGCAAAGTTGCTTAACACCAACGATTTCTTTACGAATCTTGGCTTCTCACTAGATTACAATAACGAGTTTCCATCCATAAACCTGTCGCATGAAATTGGTCTTAGATATACAGGAAATGGATATTCAAATCAGGGCAATAGTTATTTATTGGCTGGTAGTAAAGAAATATATCATTCGTTGAATAAATCATTTCTCAAAAGAAAATTCACTTTAGTAGTAAGAAATAAATTTAAGTCATATGATCTTAATAATACGGGTAAGCATTTTAACAGTTTTTCCAACACTTTCGATCTACGATGGAAAATAGACAAGGGCAATTATCTGTCAGTAAAATATCAACCCGCATACAGCGCTACCATCAATAACAACGGCTCCGGCATTGGTCAAAATGAAGTACTTACTAAAAGGTTAGCGGCAGATCTCAGCTTGAGGGCCAAGGTAAAAAAAGTGCAGATCCAGAATTTTGCAGATCTGGCATATTTATATACACGAACCAGGTTTGCAGGTTTTCCGGAAGATGAATACAAAACCATACAGCTAACCACGGGCCATTCTGCCATGAAAAATAACAAACAATTCTTTGTAAATACCAATTTCAACTACGCATTTAAAACAGGCATTGTGCCTTATCTAAACAGTTCCCTGCTGGTGGAATCCGGTATCGTGTATGACATTTCCATTAAAATTAAGTTCAGTTCTGCCCTCAATTATAATGCAGTGCAGAACTGGTATAGTCAGATGATAGTAAAACAGGGTATTATGGGAAAACTAGCAAAAAAAATTGATCTCAGTCTTGCGGTAGAATTAGCCAGAAATTTTAAAGTTCAACAGGCTTTTCCTGTACCAACCTTTAGAGGGGATCTTTCAATCAGGTACCAAATATTATAAAGAATGCGACTAATAAAATACATAGTAACCCTACTTGGTTGTCTCACTGCTATTATCGCTGATGCACAGGTTATGATCCAGTTCAATCCGTTTACCGATGGTATGCAGGTTAACAGGCTGGCGAATGTTGTTTTAACGAATCGTTATTCTATGGATATGGGTTGCCGGGTAACGATAAATGTAAAAGAGTTACGTGCTGGTAGCATTTTGAAAATTGTTACCCCGCCATTTCACCTGAATAAAGGGATGAATATTATACCGGCAGATGCTTTTAACAAGAGTGTTTTTTCATACTCGCAAAACAATATAGGTTATGCATTAATGCAAACGAGGGTATTGATGGATGGTGAATATGAATATTGTTTTGAAGTAACACTGATACCTGATAAAGGCACAACAATACCGGTTGACTATTTTGATGCCTGTTTTAACCATACTGTTGAAAGGAGCATGCCATTGATGCTACTGAACCCCTATGACCGGGAAATATCCTGTAATAAGCGACCGAATTTTATATGGCAGCCTTCAATTCCATTTCAGCCATCGCTTACCTACACCTTAGTTTTAGCGGAAGTTAAAACAAAGCAAAGCAAAGCAGAAGCAATTGCCTATAACCAACCTTTGATCGTACAAAATAATATCAGCACAAATATGTTGAATTTCCCGGCAATGGCAACAGCACTTGAAGAGGATAAAACCTACGCATGGCAGGTGTTAGCATCTCAGGGAAAAATGATCGTTGCCAGGTCCGAAATATGGGAATATAAAGTTGCATGTGAGAAGAAAGAAACCGTTACAGGAAATGACGGATTTCGTGAATTATCCGAAAATCGTGATGAAGGATCATATATCGCCAAACGATGGCTTCGCTTTGTATTTTATAATGCTTATGGCACTTCGGATCTGAATTATTCCATCACCGATTTGTCACAAAAAGACAAAAACGTTAAGGGGGTAAGTAAACTTATCATGCAGGCAGGGTACAATAAATACGAAATAGATTTAAGTGAAATAAAGAGTTTGATGGCAGATCATCAATACCTGCTAACCATTACTATGCAAAACAGTAAAAAAATGTATTTAAGTTTTATTTATAAAGAAGGTGAAACAAACAATGACTAAATGGAAGATTTTTTTACATGCGTTTTTTTTATTGTTTGCATCGTGTCATGTAAATGAACATAAATACCTGGAAAATGAGCCGGCTAAGTTGATCATTAAAAAAAACAATGATTGCAGTCGGGCGATACTCTGTGTCAGGGCTGAGTTTTGGTTAAACGATATGCGGTTACAGGATAACGGATTAACAATCGCTATGGATAAAGAAATAGGGAAAAGCTTTTATATGATTACACAAAAAGATACAAGTTATCCTATTAGTGCCGAAAGAATGAATGGTGGGATAACTGGTGAAGTTGTTTACCTGTTATATTTTATAGATACCATAGTAGCAGGAAAAGGTGTACAAAAAATTAAATACGATGGGAAATTCTACGGAATAAAAAGCCAGGAATTTATGATCCACTGAAATTGAAATAAATATGTTCCTGAGTAAAAAAATACAAAAAAAGAAGGGGTTGATTGCAGGCATATTTTTTTTTGCAATGGCTTGTGAAACGTTTACCCCGGCTATATCCTACGCCCTCACGTCAGGTCCGTCACAACCTGAAATGAAAGGTTTTGAGCCGGTGGGAACCTCTAATATGGTGGATCCGTTCAGCGGTGATTTTTCATATAACATCCCTTTAATGGATGTAGATGGCTATCCGATAAATTTAAATTACCATGCAGGAGCAACGCCCGATGACGAAGCCAGTTGGGTAGGATATGGATGGAGCCTTACACCTGGTGCTATTAACCGGCAGTTGAGGGGCCTACCGGATGATTTTAACGGCAGTGACCAGGTAACAAAAGAAACAAACTATAAGGATCATATCACCAAAGGACTTACTTTATCTGCCAAACTCGATGTGATTGGCATACCTACAAACGGGAGTGTTAATATAGGAGTTGAGTATGACAATTACCGGGGCATTGGTACCAGGATTGGCGTGAATGCTGGATTAAGTTTGGGCTCTATAGCAGCATCTGCGGAAAATACGGCTAATCAGCCATCGGATACAATCACTTCTTCAGTTTCATTAGGTCTTAGCTCAAGCTCAATGAATGGCGCGAATGCCAATCTTAATTTTTCAGTCACAAAAAAAAATAACGAAACCAAAAACAATGATCTTTCTCTGGGTATCGGATTCCCTTATAATTCGAGAGCAGGCTTACAGGGAATGAGTTTTTCCGGTTCATGTAACCCTGTTTCAATATGTAAGGAACAAGCCAAAAACAGTCACTGGAATCCTAATTATTCTACCGGTTCCTATATTTCATTCAGCGCACCTACCTATGTCCCAACTATTGATGTACCATCAAGCAGCCAGTCGTATTCTTTGAGTTTAAGTGCAGGGGTACAAGTTGTTCCAGTATTCATTGGAACAGGTATCAGTGGCTACTGGACCAAGCAATACATAGCGGATGCTGATAAAAGAAGAACGCTGAACGCTTACGGTTTTTTGTATGCCGGTAAAGGTAAAAATGATCCATTAGCGCTAATGGATTTTAACCGGGAAAAAGATATTCCATACAGCAAGGAGGTTTCATATATTCCTGTTCCGATACCTACCAATGATTTATTTGTCGCCACCAGCCAGGCAGGAGGGGGACAATACCGGATTTCGAGAAATTCGCACGGCGTATTTTTTGACCCTTCAGTTACCAGTAAAGGAAATGATGCCAGTTTTGGTTTAGAAGCAGGTTTTGGGTTGAACTGGGACATTGGAGCGGATGTTTTTTTTCAAAAAACAAGTAATGCCACTAACAAATGGCGCACAAACAACAATTTCTCAGGAGTAGGCGACTTTACAGAATCAAATATTGCCAATTCGTTTAAGGAGAATGCATGGTTTAAAAAAACCGGTGAACCGGTAGTGGTTGACGATGCCTACTATGATAAAATACACAATAGTGACCCTATTGCGGTAGGCCTTAATCAATCAGGGAGTAATATTGGAACAAATGCGGTATTCAGAACTGCTAATGATAAATTAAGCATTCCCGGCTTGTTAGAGCGAAACAAAAGAGAACCGAGAAACGAGCCGTTGAATTATTTGCCTGCATCAGAAGCGGCAATGCATGCTTTGGAAAAAACCATTATTAGCTACCCTGAAAATACAATTGTATTAGGCAACCTGGGGAATTGCAGCTGGCAGGCTGTTCAGCAATTTCAAAGAGTAGGTGGATACCGTAAAAAACATCATATTTCTGAAATAACTATCATTTCTTACGACGGCAAACGTACTGTTTATGGTATACCGGTATATAACACTTATCAGGAAGAAGTAACTTTTAGTGTTACCGGTGATACGAGTAACCGAAGGAATGGCTTAATTGAATACAACAACTCCGCTCAACAAACAGCTGCGGGCAGCAATAGCCGGGAAAAGTATTATAGTAAACAAACACTTCCTGCGTATGCCACTTCGTTTTTATTAACCTCTATTCTTTCTCCTGATTATGTTGATGTAACCGGAGATGGGATTTCCGACGATGACCTGGGAAACGCAGTTAAATTCAACTATCACAAGTTACCTGCAGAGTATCAGTGGCGCACCCCCTACGGAAGCCAGGCAGGCAAGTTTGCTAATTACAGCGAAGGGTTCTTGAGTGATAAGATGGACGACAAAGCGAATTACACTTACGGCAAAAAAGAGCAATGGTACCTCCATTCAATTGAGTCAAAAACCATGGTGGCACTTTTTGTAACAGAGGATAGAGATGATGGCTTAGGGGTATTGTCTGTAAATGGGCAACCTGATACAACCAATAGGCTAAAAAGGTTAAAAGAAATCAGGTTATACTCAAAAGCAGATGTGAAGATGAACAATTATGAAATGGAGAAATTAACCCCTGTAAAAGTTGTTCATTTTGAATATTCTTATTCGTTGATGCAGGGTATCCCTAATAGTGTTAACGGCGGCGGAAAGCTCACACTCAAGAAACTATATTTTACTTACGGTGCCAGCGAAATCGGCATCATGCATCCGTATACATTTACATATAATGCAGATAGCATTCCTTTATCTGAATTCAGCCATAAACAATACGACAGGTGGGGTAATTATAAAGACTACCGATCAAACCCCAATGGAATTACCAATGCGGAGTTCCCTTATACATTACAGGATCGGAACTTAACTAATGAGTTCGCATCACGTTGGCAGCTAAGCAAAATCAATCTTCCAACCGGGGGGAGCATTGCAGTAAATTATGAAGCGGATGATTATGGATACGTTCAGAATAAAAGAGCAATGCAGATGATGCCAGTTGCTGGTATTGGTTCTGGCGGAAGTAGCGGGCTCAGTTCCGGGATGATCGATGCAAATGAGGTATTTGTTGATTTACCTGTGGCGGTTAATAATGCTGATGACTTTATATATAGATACCTGGATGGTGAAAAATACCTGTACTTTAAAATGTATACCAACTTAGATAACGCAGGTCATTTTGAGTATGTTCCTGGCTACGCAAAATTTAAGTCGGTTAGAATGGTAAATAGCACCAAGGTCGCCATAACACTTGAAAAAGAAAATGTAGAAGGAGTTGGCCCTGTTAACCCTATGGCGCAGGCAGCCTGGCAATTTATTAAAAGCAACCTTCCTAAATATGCTTATCCCGGATACGACAATCTTGAGCAGGAGGGAAGTGATCTTAAAAAAGCGGTTCAGTCATTATCAACGGCCGTAGCAAATTTGCAGGAGTTATTACCCAACGCTTATGGCAAAATTGCCCGGAGAAGAGGGTACGGAAATTCAGTTGACCTTGGCAAATCCTTTGTAAGGCTTCAATCACCATCATTTGCGAAAACCGGTGGTGGTTCAAGAGTAAAGAAAATCATAATCAGCGATTCGTGGCAGGAATTAACGGGTGTAGCATCTGCAAAAACAGCAACGTATACACAAGAGTACGCTTATACTAAAATCGTTAAAGATAATAAAGGAAACGATCTCGTAATATCCAGTGGCGTGGCTTCTTATGAACCCCTTTTAGGAGGTGAAGAAAATCCTTTTCACCAACCTGTATTTTACCGACAGAATGTGATTTTGCAACTGGATAATTATTATTATATCGAACAACCTTTTTGCGAAAGCCTTTATCCCGGCCCATCTGTTGGCTACAGCTGCGTTACTGTTAAAAGTATCGGATCAGGTGATCAGGAAAGCCGAACTGGAAAAGTGATCAATGAATTTTATACAGCAAAAGACTATCCAACAAAAGTAGTTACACTGTCATTAGAGAAAACGAACTATGGTTCATCAAAATTATTAAACATTCTCACTGCCAGAATGGTAAATAGTGTCGGTTTGTCACAGGGATATCAAATTGAAAACAATGATATGCATGGGAAACCCAAATCGGTTTCGGTAATCAACACCTCAGGTATAAATATATCATCTTCAGAATATTACTATAAAACCATTAATGCGGATGCCGAAAATAGCCAGTTGGATAACCGCGTTAAGCTGCTAATGCCCGACGCAACGGTTGCAGATGGCATGATTGGCAAAGAAATAGAGTCATATACTGATATGCGGGAATCGAACAGTATTAATGAGGGTACCAAGTTACAGGGAAGTTTTGGATCGGCCGGGGTATGGATATTTTCATTCTTTTTTGGATTTCCCGGCTTTGGTGGGAATGCAGATTACAGGTATTATCATTCTGCCTCAACAATCAAAACAATAAACACCTTTGCAGTGTTGGATAAGGTAGTTAAAAGAGAAAACGGTTCTTCAGTAACAACAGAAAATATTTTATGGGATGGCACTACCGGTGATGTAGTAATGACAAGGATACAAAATGAATTTGATGATCCTGTGTATAATCTTACACTTCCGGCTAACTGGGTTTATAAAGCAATGGGGCAATCTTATCAAAATTCAGCAGTGTACTTTTCAGGGCTTGCAACTAATAATTTAGGGCAGATAGTAAATGCCAACCTTGTACAATTTTTTCAGGCTGGGGATGAAATTGCCGACCTGAATTCGGGGTTGCACTACTGGGTAATTAATACGAATAGTCTGTATACACTAATTGATCGCGATGGCAGACCGTTTGTAAATGCAACCCTTTTATCTGCAAAAATTATCAGGTCCGGTTATAGAAATATACTGTCCAGTCCTGTTTGTACTTATGCGAGCTTGCAAAACCCAATCAATGGTAACAAACTGGATATATCTGTTTCAACAAAAGTGTTGCACACAGAAGCAATAGAATATACCGATAATTGGTTGGTTCCTAAAGCAGTTTGTAACTTAACTGAACCTGCTTATAACCCTTATGTTGCTGGGCATTTAGGAAACTGGCGTACAAAAACTTCTTATGCTTATCAATCAAACCGGGAGAATTTACAAGGAAATACGGCCATTCCAGGGTCAACCGATATTCGCCGGTCTGGCGCGTATACCCAGCTAACAGCCTTTTGGCAATACGATACTAATTTGGGACAATGGATCCCTGCAGGTTTATCTGATAACCGATGGATCCGGAAAAATGTAGTCACGGCATTCAATACCAAAGGAATTTCAATAGAAGAAAAAGATCCGCTTAACCGCTATAGCAGCGTACTGCTAGGTTATATGGATTCAAAACCGATCGCTGTTGCAAACAATTCAAAATACAGCGAATTAATGTATGATGGTTTCGAAGATTACGGATTTCTAGCTGATTTTATTACGCTGGGTTGTAATTATGAACATTTTAATTTTTCTTCAACTTTCTCAAGTTCTATCAGTATTGATAATCATGTATCGCATTCAGGAAATAGCAGCCTTAAATTATCAGCTCCTGTCACCATTACGCAGGCCACAGATTCCGGAGCCCTTAATTCAGCACAATATACCATTCACCCTGTTAGTGGGTTATATGTTGCCAATACGGGCAGCAGCTGGAGTAATGGTTTTACACCGGTAGCTGGTAAAAAATACCTGTTCAGTGTATGGGTAAAGGACAATGCCCCACGTACTGCCACTACTGCAACCCTTATCAAAATAAATGGCGTCAGCATTATTAATACTGCTTTAAAATGGCCGGTTGTAGAAGGTTGGAAAAGAGTGGAAATTCCATTCGTTGTACCTGTATCAGGCCAGTTTTCTTTATCGATCATTCCATCCGGAAATACATGGATCGATGATATCAGGATTGCGCCTTTCGATGGCCAGGTAAAATCTTATGCATACGATGCGCTGAGCCAGCGTTTAATGGCTGAAATGGATGAAAACAATTTTGCAACCTTTTACGAATACGATAGCGAGGGTACGCTAACCAGGGTTAAAAAAGAAACCGAAAAAGGCATCGTAACAATAAAAGAAACACGTTCATCATACCCAAGAAAATGAAAATGCACAAAAAGAATAAAACAGGACTTCTCGGGGGCATATTCTTCGGATGTATGTTGATGGCAGTGGTAACTGTATTTGCTGTAAAAAACAGTTGGTTTGATATACAGAAAGCAAATAAACCCGTAGCCGAAAAATGGATTGCTCTGAATATCGATGCCTGGCCCGAACTAAATGCAATGCTAACCACCTTAAGCCAGTCATTTCCATTTGTGCTAAACGGAAAAGCTATATTAAAGAACAACCGGGATTCCATAATGGAAACCACTGATTTTTCGATTGGCTATTTTGACCAGTCCTCTTTTCGATACAGGATAGATAAAATAGAACTGCTACAAACCAAAAAATGGCAGGCATGGATTGACAAAGAAAAAAAATTCATCGCTGTAAATACGGTTTCACAAACAGGAAACAACCCTTTTATATCCAGGCTGGACATAGCTGCATTAAAAAAAATATTTTCAGATGGGCGCTATACCTGGCAAGTAATGCAAAATGACCGGGGCCAAAGATTACTGGTATCAGATGAATTCAGTACTGATGGTTTTTCAGGTTTACAGATCAGGTATGATATTGCTACGCATAATTTGATCTCAGTAAATATGGGGATGCCTAAAAGCGAAGAAAGTAATCCAGATACATTACAAAATGAAAAACTACCCGGTGATATGGGAATAAAGTTAAACACAGAAAGTTTGGAATTAGTATATGAGCCCCTGCGACCTATGCGTAGTGATTACCTGCGTCAACATCCTGATAGTATTTGCTCCATAAAACAGAATAAAATAACAATACGGGATAAAGAACTGCAAAAATTCAGTGTAATTAATAATATCAAATAAAGGGTTGTTAAACGGTTAGTATGCATTTATTCAAAAAAATAGTATTCTTTAGTTTGCTGCTTTTATGTAAACCAGGGGCATTGCGTGCTGCTGAAGAAACCTATTTTAATGAGCTTCGTGGAACAAATGTTGTAACTGGAAAAAAATTATACGTAACCGATGAAAAGTTTAAAAATTACACCTCATCTGAATGGGGGAAATTGAATATCGCTTCGGTTAAGAACTATGTGAGTTTTGAACTGAATATGGACACCTCTCTTTATTTTTTTTCCAAACCCTTCTCTGCCACAGTGAATGTTACAATTCATTTTTATGCGGACCAATCCGATACTTCATCTGAAACGTCAGCTCCCCAAACGATTGACCTGTCTATTAAATTTGATACCGCCCGGGGAAGTTTATACAAGGCAATAGCATTGTATAAATTTCAGGGAGCCTATAAATTCAGAGTAGATATCAATAGCATAAGCAGCCCTGAATTGGGAAGCTCAATACCATCTATCTTCCGGCTTACCGGAAAAACGATCATACAACGGCAATACCTTTTTGATGATAACAGCACCGATATTTCGGTTTTTAATTTTAGCAACCCCAATCAGTTGATGATCACCTGGACGCCTGCCAACTACCCGGGAGCAGAATCATTTGATGTTGAGTGGACGGTTTTTGACAGCCTCAGTGTTATTGCCGGCAGTTTGCGTAATCAGTTTAACAGTGGTCAAACCTTTAATACAATTCCTGTAGATACGCTTGAAAAATGGTTTAAAAACAACAGCACCCGCATTACCACAAGCGGTAATAATTACATGGTGAATATTGCCAGTAACAGCGGATTCCTCTTATATCGAATCAGGGGTGTCCAGATTAATTACGGCAATGAGTTACGTTACGAAGGTAATTGGAACTACCAGGCATCTGCTTCACCTGGAGGAACCAGTCAATATGGTGTTGTACCTATCACCTGGCACCAGTCAAATCTAAACTGGCAATACTCGGCCAGTTTTGCAGAAGATGGTAAACGAAAAGAAGTAATTCAGTATTTTGATGGCACTTTGCGAAACAGGCAGGCCGTTACACTGGATAACAGTAACCAGGTTGCTGTTGTACAGGAAAGTATTTATGATGTAGAAGGAAGAGTAGCTGCTTCCATATTGCCTTCACCTGTTTCAAATAATATATTACAATATTATCCAGCCTTTAACCGGAATCAAAGCGGAACTCCCTATAGTTTCATCGATCTGCAATACGGCAATAATTGCCGGATCAGTGCAGGTATCCTTTCTGAACTTTCAGGCGCGGCTCAGTACTATTCTGCCAATAACCCTTTTACAACACTGCATAGAAATTATATTCCTTCAGCCAATGGTTACCCCGTTGCCGTTACGGAGTATACACCTGATAATACAGGTCGTATTGCCAGCCAGGGTGGAGTTGGGGTCGGATACCAACAGGGTAGTGGCCATGAAACCCGGTATTTTTACGGCAAACCGTTACAAACTGAATTAGACAGGTTGTTTGGAAACGAAGCAGGTAATGCCAGCCATTACCTTAAAAATATGGTGGTTGACCCCAATGGCCAGATCAGTGTGAGCTATGTTAATGCATCCGGTAAAACCATCGCAACGGCACTGGCAGGAAAGGTACCCGATAGCTTAAGTGCACTAACTTCTTCTTCCGTTGGCTCCACCCGGGTTACAAATGAATTGATCGGCAATGAGGATATGCTTACCGACATCAGCAATTATAGGAAATCAGCATCTGCAACTTTTACCGCGCCTGTAACCGGTGATTATTTATTCAACTACCTGGTTCAACCGCGCCAACTTACGCAATACCATGGATCCGGTAACCAGTTTACGATTTGCAGTTCCTGCTATTATGACCTGAAAATTGAAGTAAAAGATAATTGTAACGTGCTTCTTCAAAATGTTACCAGACCCGCAGGTTTGGTTTTCGATCCGTCATGTGGTTCTTTCGACAGCATCAACGGAAGTTTTACCATTCCTATCAATACGATTGGAGAGTACCATGTAAGTTATGAATTGGTGATGAGCCGGAATGCATTGAATTATTATGATAGCCTGAACCTGGCAACCAATACAAATATTCGTACAAAAAGCAGTTTTGTATTGGAGGAACTTGATAAAGTAGACTTTACCAATTGTTACAACAACTGCGAAACCTGCCTGGAAGATCTTGGCTCCCAGGCTGATTTTGTAAACCGGTTTCGCAGTTTATACCTTGCAGATAGTTTAGTTTTTTCTCCGCAAGATTCAACATATATAGCAGGGATGTACCAAACCCAGTTGGAAAAATGTAACCAATTGCGATTAACTGGCTGCCAAAAAAGTCCTTGTGCCGATAAGCTAAACCTAATTAAAGCCGATGTAATTCCGGGCAGTCAATACGCATTGTACGATTCGGTAACCATGCAGCCGGTTGCTCCACTGGAGATCAATATATTAAGCAGGTATACAACAGTACAAAGCTTTCCTGATGAAAATGGTAATCGCGATTCCGTTACTTTAAAAAATATAAATGGTGAAGACTCTGTTCGGCTACCCGTAAATCAATTAACGATCAAAGATTTTATTCGCTATTGGAAAGCCAGTTGGGCCGATTCGCTTGCAAGATTTCATCCCGAATATTGTTACTATTTGTGGTGTACCAGTCAAAGTCAGTATTATGCTTTTGACGAAATGATAAAAAATGCAGTTACAAAAGGTAGCACAGCCGTGAGCAATGGCTATTACAGTACAACAGACTACACCGCATTATTACGGAAAGATCCTTTCTTTGATCCGGCGAATCATGGAAATGATTCGGCCTACTATCTGCAAATGCAGAACAAACTGAAATACCTGTCAAGGTCAATGGTCGGGCTTTCGCAGGAGGATCGGAATATTCTTGACATCACTAAAATTCTACTATACTGTAAAAATTCACCATCCCCGTGGGAAGGTTGCCAGGTAGATGACAGTTGCCGTTCGATGAATCGTGAATGGGATATTTTTAAGCAGCTATATCTGAGCGCCAAAGAAGAGCTTTACGAAAGGGCCCGTTTGGCAAGCAGTACATTTGCTACTTGCACCAATTGTTATATTGGCAAAGACATATTGCAGCAATCGTTACCGGCAGGTGGTATTACTATAAAAGCCGGCAGAATCGATACTGCAACACAAGCCTATTTTACGCCGCCGGTCAATTGCGTCAATGGTTGTGCAGACGATACGGTGTACCAGGATTATAACAGGCCGGGTATTTCATACTACGTAAAAACCGGAACCCGAACAGCTATGCCTGTCACTGCGCCAACAGGATACACCAATGGTGCATTTTATGCCGCGTTTTCGGTACCGATAGGATCGCAAACAAGTTGTTCATTTTATAATGTTTGGGTTTTTGTTAAGGATCAAACGGGTTCAGCCCCTGTAACCGCCCCACCGGCTTCCAGCTGTAGCGATGATACGCGCGCCAGCCTGTATGTAAATAAGACCCGGTTGTTCCCCGCTTATGTAAACAATACTCAACTTGTTAAGGAAGGCCTGGGAGCTGATCCACAGGTAGCCATAGAAAAGCAGAAAAACGGGCTCGACAGTATGTATGCCGGCAGCTGCATAGCCAACGCTGATGCATGGATCGCGTCGCTGGCAAATTGTGTGCACTCCGGGAATGCTGAAACTGATTCATTAAAGCTTAACCAGTTAAAAAAAGAATTCATTAAAATATGCACGGCAGGATCTATTGCAGCGGGCGTTAATGGCGCCAGCTCCGTACCAGATACGAGCAGCCTTACCTATCATAGTTTTGAAGCCGTCATTAAAGGGATACTTGGCGATACAGCCATTAATTCGCAATGTGCAATAGAGTTGCTTTCGGGAGCATATGCATACAATAGACAACCCGTAAAAGTGGCCCCGATTATTTCAGAAACAAATGCAGACATCTGCGCGGCAATTAGCCAATATAGATCTTCGTATACGGGCTCGGGCTTCACCGGGAGTTTTTATCAATATCTCGTCAATACGATTGGTCGTGGTTTTACCCTGACGGCTGAAGAACTTACGGATATGGTACGTAGCTGTAGCAATTGCAATAATATTCTGAATACCAATATTTCTTTGCCAGCCGCCCTGATGGGGGGAAGGCGTATTGCAATTAACTGTTCAACCGCCGATTCACTGAAAATAGCATTTACCAGTAAGTTTCCAGGGATAAGCGCCGGTAATTATCTTTATGAGTTGCTGATTACTAACTTTTGCAACCAGGCATTAGGATACAGCCTCTCGTATGATGATTATCAAACTTTTTTTGCTAACACCTGTCCGGTTGCATCTACAGCACTGCTATACGATGTAAGCGCGTCAAAAGAAATAACGCCTGATAACAATAGCTGCGCCCATAATTTATTTGTAACGGCCGCGGCTAATGCCAAACTTCGTTACGATATATTTATTGATTCGGTAAGCGCCGATTTCAGGGAAGCATACATCAACCGTTGTATGGCAGCAAAAGCAAGCGTTAAGCTGGAAGCTGATTTATTGGAATATCACTATACTTTATATTATTATGATCAGAGCGGAAACCTTGTTAAAACGGTACCACCGGCAGGTGTGGTACTACTAAACCAGGGGCAGATTGATTCTGTGCAGGCTAACAGGCAGTATGCCCGGAACAATTGCTTTACCAATACCGATGAACTTTCGTTTAATGGTACAGCTGCCAAAAGCTTTCCGGCAGATACGCGTTTTGCCATGGGAACCGGTGGTTTTTCTATAGAAACTTACCTGTTGTTACAGGATTATAACACCCGAACTATTGTAAATTATACTGATACGGCTAATGGAAACGGATACAAATTACAAATAAACGGTGGCCACATTCAGCTACGCCTGCAGCAAAACGATACGGCCGATTATGTGTTAACGGGTACACAACTTATATCAGATATTGTACCGTTAAACCAATGGGTACACCTGGTAGTAGTGCGCACTAATGGTATCAGGGGAACACGCGGCTATATAGTATTAAACGGGAACCTCTTAATAGTAAGTGAAACACGGCAGAATTTTAATGCTCTGCAGCCAGCCGATCCTACTATCAGCACAACCAATTTACTGATAGGCACCGATAATACGGGTGGCAGTTATTTTAACGGGCGCATAAAACAACTGCGCTTATATAAAAGGGCATTAACTGTTCAGGAAGCCCGGCAGAACTATACCAATAACTGCCTCATGCCGGCCAAACAGGATGGACTGGTATTCTGGTTACCGGTTAATGAAGGGGCCGGAGAAATAAAAGATCTTTTAAGCGCCGCCACAAGCAGTAGTGTCAACGGCAGCCTGACCTGGATAAGCAATAAAAAAGGCATATATCCCTCCCATACGTTAATCACCCAATATTCCTATAACAGTTTAAACCAGGTGATACAGCAACAAACACCCGATGCGGGCATCAGCCGTTTCTGGTACGACCGCCTGGGAAGGCTTACCGCATCGCAAAACAGCGAGCAGCTATTACCCGCAAACAGCAGTATCACGAATCGTTACAGCTATACACAGTACGATACATTGGGGCGTATAACGGAAGTAGGTGAGAAAACAGGTGCAGGTGATATTACAGCCATTAATACATTGGATGTTGCCGCCCTGCAAAGCTGGTTGCAATCGGGTCATAACTTCCAGGTAACCCAAACCTTATACGATGCAGTAAATACCAGCTTGGTAACAATCAATACCATTACCTATAACCAGTTAAACCTGCGTAAACGCGTGGTTAGCTCATTGTATAAAGATGATGCTAATATAGCGGGATATGATAATGCCACCCATTATACCTACGATATCAACGGCAACGTAAAAAACCTTTGGCAGGAGGTTGGCCAACTGCGGCCATACAGCGATAGTGGCATTAAACAGGTGAATTATGACTACGACCTGGTAAGCGGAAAAGTAAACCAGGTACGCTACCAGCCCGGTAAAGGCGACCAGTTTTTTTACAAATACAGCTATGATGCCGAAAACCGCATTACCACCGCATTAAGCAGCCGCGATGGAATGATATGGGCAACCGATGCAGCCTACAGTTATTACCTGCACGGCCCGCTGGCGCGCACGGAGCTGGGTACATTAAAAGTGCAGGGTACCGACTATGCCTATACTTTACAGGGATGGTTAAAAGGGATGAACACGACCAACCTGAATGGTCAAACAAATAGTACTGGTGATATGGGCGGCGATGGGCAAAATAGCAGCCGCATTGCAAAAGATGTGGCAGGCTTTGCATTGCATTATAACCCGAACGATTATAGCGGGATTGCAAGCACTGCCAAATCGTTCGCAAACTTGCCGGGCGGGGGTGGAGCAGGGGGTGGGGCTTTATACAATGGCAATATTGCAGCCATGAGTGTAAACCTGGCCAATATCGGCCAACCCATATTTAACCGTTATGCCTACGACCAGTTAAACCGGCTGGTAAAAAAACAGGTATTTACAGGGCTTGATACCAGCAACCAATGGAAATTGGCTGCCACACAGGACTACGCGGAAAGCCTTACTTACGATGCCAATGGCAATATACTGACCGCTAACCGTAACGGCAGCAGCGGTTCCGGAAGCAACCGGGCCATGGATGCACTTACTTACCATTACCAGCCCAACAGCAATAAGCTGGATCATGTAACAGATACCGTAGCAGCCGGTAATTACAGCAGCGATATTGATAACCAGGATACGGCCAATTACCGGTATGATCATATAGGTAACCTGGTAGCTGATAGTGCCGAAGGATTACATGATATACAGTGGACGGTTTACGGTAAAATAAAATCGGTTACCAAAACCAATTTAAGCCTTGTGTATGGGTACGATGCCGCCGGTAACCGGGTATATAAAAAACAGCAAACCGATACATCCACCCAACAGCAGGTATATATTCGCGATGCACAGGGCAATACCCTGGCCATCTATACTATCAACCAAAATAACGGGATCGTGTGGACGGGGCAGCAGTTATACGGAAGTAGCCGCCTGGGCGAATACCTTTACAATGCTGCCATACCCGCAGCGCCCATAGTAACAACGTCTGCCGTACCAACCCTGCGTGATAGCATAGCAGCAGGCCACACTACGTATGAAATAACCAACCATTTAGGCAATGTGCTGGCAACAATCAGTGATAAGAAGCTACAGGTACGCAGTAACACAGATAGTACCCAAACGGGATATTATTTGCCCGAGCAATTATCTGCGCAGGATTATTATACCTTTGGGATGGTAATGCCGGGGAGAGGTTATAGTATTGGAAAGCAATACAGGTATGGCTTTAATGGGAAAGAAAATGATAATGAAGTAAAGGGAGAAGGGAATGAGATTAACTACGATGCGCGAATATATGACCCTCGTATCGGAAGGTTCTTGTCTATTGACCCACTGACTAAAAAATATCCTTGGTACACACCTTACCAGTTCGCGGGAAACAAACCAATATGGGCTGCCGACTTAGATGGTATGGAGGAGTGGATGAAGTCGCAAGAAATAGCCTTGCGCCAAAAAGCGGTTTTTGAACAAAGCACGTCCCAAACACAATACCGGATAGTTTCTAAACAGGCCTTACAAGGGTTAGCACAGGCTCCAACTTTATCAACCGCTGACAATAGCTTTGCTGCAAGGCAGCGCTCGGGAGAACTTAAAGAAAATCAACAGAGGACTGATGCGATCGGAGGTGCTACTATGGACCCATTGGCTGCAAGCATGTCTTATCCGATGGCGAATGCCGTGGGACAGTATACAAAAAGTACAATCCAGCACGGGTTTGGAATTTACAATGGAATAAAGGATGGTGAATATGGCGAAGCTGCAAAAAGTGGAGGATTGTTTGCATTAGATGCTGCACCTTTTGTTCCACTTAAAGGGTTTCTGACTATTACGACACCTGAGGGTTTTGCGATACAATCTTCATCCTCAGAAGCCCTTAGTGCAGCAGCAAATGTCTATCAAGGAAAAACATTATATAAGATGGGAACATTTGGCCGAAGTGAGGCTGCTGAATCCCAATTCTGGTCACTAGAAGATCCGACAAAATATTTAGATAATCCGAAGATCTTTGCAGACAAATACGGGATACCCGCTGAAAATTTGTCATCCGGGAAATTCTTTCTTATAAAAGGCCAACTGAAGCCCAATCAAAATTTTATTACGCGACCTGCGCCAAGGGTAGGGAATAATGCGGGAGGGTCGATTGAAGTAGTTACCAATCCAGGCGCGGTCGATGTTCAAAGCTTTCAAAATATAAAACCTAAAAAGGGGTAAAATGGACTATTTAGAAATTGTTGAGAGGATATGCTCTATTTTAAAGAAAACTGGTCAAGATGATCTTAGTAGATTTATTGTTAATGCAAGGATAAAAGGTGGGGGATCAAGAGGAGAAGTGCTACTAATAATCTGTTCTCTCCTTTTGGTATATAAAAAGAAGTTTCCTGCGGTTTACACAGTGATTAGTAAGGACGCTGATTTTTTATTTTCTGTAGCGAAGACTGCCGGGTTGTTCGCTAAAGCGGATGAAAGATTGCTTGATGAGCTAGACTGGTATGAGTAGGCAGCGATAAAGCTTCTATTGGTAACGATTCAAATACCCGGCTTTGCAGTAAAAAGTTCATTGATTGCAAACATAGAACCCTTCCTGCACGGCGGTCATTCCCGTCTGTGTAACATAATGTTCTATTATAATATAACCCTGCGGGCTTCGCTGAACTGCGGGCTACCGCCTTCTCTTATAACAACATTATATTAAATGGCCGGGGTAACCGCAGCCAACGCACAAAGCAATGACGCTTTTAGTCTTCAAAAGGTATCAATATGACCTTTTCTCTTACCCTTTTAAAGTTCAGAGGAAGGATAAACCACTTCGCAGATTGTGTGTTTAGCGTTCGACGGATCCCTTCGTCTATTCCTAGGTGCATAGCGCGTCAAGCGATTTTTAAGCTGCCAATAAACGATAAAAAGGGGATAAGGTGTTCGATAGTACTCCCCTTATCTCCACAAGGTCTTGTAAATGAAAATTTGCAAGACCTTTTTTTTAGCAGAAAAGTAAAACCGGATCAGGAAGGTGCTTTATAACATATTCATCGCTTAAACTGTAACTATTGCAAATTACTGGCGTTTGAATGATATCTAACTCTTGATATCATGATCCGGAACTATTTCAGAATTGCCTGGCGTCATATAATGCGCCATAAAGGCTATGCAAGTCTCAACATAGCAGGATTAGCTATCGGCATCGCTGCCTGCCTGCTGATCATCCAATATGTTTCTTTTGAACTTAGTTATGAAGATTTCCAGGTCAACAAAAAACGGATATACCGTGTGCAGCAGGACCGGTTCGATAATGGTAAACTGAGTACACGATGGGCGGCAGGAGCCTTCGCTGTAGGGAATACATTTAAAAACCAAATTCCTGAAATCGAATATTATGTAAAAGTGTTGCGCAGAGGTGAGGTGGTAACAGAAGTTAACAACGAGCCGGTGAAGATCGACCACCTGTTTTACGGCAGCAGTTCTTTCTTTTCGGTTTTTACTTATCCGCTTATTGCCGGCGATAAAAGTACTGCCCTGAAAGAGCCTTATACGGCGGCCATGTCTGCATCAACTGCCAAGAGAATATTTGGCACTACTGATGCAGTAGGTAAAATACTTAGACTTAACAGCAAGGACAATTTTACCATTACGGCAGTATTCGAAGATGCACCTGAAAATACCCAGATCAAACCCAACCTGCTGATCTCATATAGTACTTTTGTAAAACGTCAAGGTCCGAACAATGATCCTGAAACTGCATGGCAATGGGATGGTTGTCTTACATACCTGCTGCTTCGTCCCAATGCAGATCCTTCAATGGTTGAGAAAAAATTTATTCCTGTTGTTGAAAGAGAAGCGGGGCCGGGGTTGAAAAAATATAATGCCGGTGTTACGTATCACCTCCAGTCTTTAAAAGACATTCACCTGTATTCAAATTATATGGGTGAACCGGATACAAATGGCGATGGAAAAACCACTTACCTGTTACTTGGTATTGCTCTGTTTATCGTAGTGATCGCATGGGTTAATTATGTGAACCTTGCGACTGCAAGGGCCATAACGCGTGCAAAAGAAGTAGGTATTCGCAAAGCGATCGGCTCTCAGCGAAAACAGCTGGTGGTACAATTCCTGGCTGAATCGTTTCTTTTGAACGGGCTCGCATTAGGACTGGCGCTGTTTATCATGCTTGTGTCTGTTCCGGCATTTAATAGTATTACCGGCCAGCATCTTTCGTATTCATTATTTCTGAAAACTGATTTCTGGATAGGTATGATTTGCTTGTTTATCATCGGTGTATTTTTGTCTGGACTTTATCCTGCGTTTATTCTCTCTGGTTTCAAACCGGTAGAAGTATTGAAAGGAAAACTAGGCAGTACCAGGCAAAGTGGTGGATTGCGCAAATCATTGGTAGTATTTCAGTTTACTGCTTCCCTGTTTCTGCTGATTGGCACGGTTACCGTGTATAAGCAGATCCGGTACATGCGTGAACAGTCTTTAGGAATTAATGTTGCCCAAACACTTGTTATTAAGCAGCCGATCATTGGAACCGACTCCACCTATCCTAACCGTCTTGCCATATTCAAGGAGGAACTGCATCAACAGTCATTTATCGGGAACATAACAGTCTCTACGAGTATACCCGGGGAACCGGTTGACTGGAACGCCGGAGGGATCAAGCTGGTGAGTGAGGATGAATCCAGGCAGAAACAATACCGTGTGATCGGTGTGGATTATGATTATATCAAAACTTACGAATTAAAAATAATTGCAGGGCGGGATTTTTCAAAAGACTTCGGATCGGACGACAGCGCAGTTATATTCAACCGCAAAGGCATCGAACAGCTTGGTTTTGATAAACCGGCAGAGGCACTGGGAAAGATGATTGATTTCTGGGGAAGAAAATATACTATCGTTGGTGTTACTGAAAATTTTCACCAGCAATCCTTGCGCGAAAGTTTCGAGCCGCTCATCATCCGTAATATAAAAGATGTGCGTGGATGGGTTTCTATCAAGACCAAAGCCGGTTTGGCAGGTCAGACAATTGACCGCGTAAAAGATTCATGGAACAAGATCTTCGCAGGTAACACGTTTGATTATTTTTTCCTGGACGACCATTTTGATGCGCAATATAAAGCTGACCAGCGTTTCGGAAAAGCATTCAGCCTTTTTACCGGTCTTGCCATTTTAGTATCCTGTCTCGGATTATTCGGGCTGGCTTCTTTTACAACCATGCAACGTACCAAGGAAATAGGCATCCGCAAAGTGCTGGGCGCATCCGTGGGCAGCATATTACAATTGCTGTATAGGGAATTTGCTGTTTTGCTGGTGGTAGCGTTCGTGATTTCAATCCCGCTCGCCTGGATCTCGATGTACAAATGGCTCAGTAACTATGCTTTTAGGATTGAAATACATTGGTCGTATTTCCTGCTTCCGTTCTTTGTTATCGGTACGGTGGCTTTTATAACTGTCAGTTTTCAGTCTGTACGTGCCGCGAAAGCCAATCCTGTGAAAAGTTTGAAAACGGAATAAGGTGTTCGAAACTAATCCCCTTATCTCCACAAAAAAGGAAACGTGAAAGCGTTTCCTTTTTTACTTTCTTAGTCTTCCTTTCAATTAATATCATCCGTTCACCCGCAAACTATCAACCGGGTTGGCAACTGCTGTCTTTATAGCCTGGAAGCTAACAGTGCATAGCGCAATAATCAAAGCAGTGCCACCGGAAAAGACGAATATCCACCAGTCAATCCCCGACCGGTATGCAAAATCGTTCAACCATTGGTGCATGAACCAGTAGGCTGCAGGGAATGCCAGCAGGCAGGCTATCAGTACAAGACGAAGGAATTCTTTTGACAGCATACTCGTTATCTGGCTTACACTGGCACCCAAGACCTTTCGTATCCCAATCTCTTTTTTTCTTTGTTGTGCTGTAAATATGGCAAGGCCAAACAGGCCAAGACAGGCTACCAGTATCGTAAGTCCCGAAAAGATCGCAAGGGTCTCACCGGTTTTTCTTTCTGAACGATACATATTGTCAAAGCGATCATCCAGAAATGAATACGAGAACGCATCGGTTACGCCATAAGAAGCCCATAGCTTTGAGAGAGTGCTGATTAGTTCGCGCGGATTCCCTGTATTCAGTTTCGCTATCAAAACCGACTGGTTCGGGGCCAGTGTCATAACTAAAGGAGATATGCTTTCATGCAATGAGCGGAAATTGAAATCTTTAATAACGCCGATCACTTTATATGTTTTTGCATTTCCATGGTTATCAGTATTGGTTATCGTATGCGCCAATGGATCTTTAGTCCATCCGAAAGCACGTACTGCGCTTTCATTAAGTATAACAGCAGATGAATCTGTTTTGAAGTCTGCAGAAAAATTTCTTCCTGTAGCAAGCTTGATGCCCAGGGTAGCAAGATAGTTTTCGTCAACATCATACCGTAACGATTTCACCATCTCGTTGGGATGATTGTCAGGCGAAACAAAAAAATTATTGTTATCACTTTGACCGGCAGGCAGATAGCCAGAACTGCTTACACTCGCTACACGCGGATCTTTCAACAATGATTGTCGGAATATTTCCTGGTTATGTCCAAGGCTCTGCATGTTGGGTATGATCAATACCCTTTCTTTGCTATAGCCCAGGTCCTTATTTCTCATATAGGCCAGTTGTCTGAAAACAACCGTGGTACCCATAATCAATACGATAGAAATAAAGAATTGAAAAACAACCAATCCCCTTCGCAATCCAATACCCTTGTTACCCTTAACGAAATTGCTTTTCAATATCTCCACCGGTTTAAAGGACGAGAGATAGAAGGCGGGATAACTCCCGGCGAGAAGACCGGTGATCAATATCGATAATAGTACAGTAGCGATCAATTTAAAAGAAAACTGAAATGATAATTGTTGCCCTGCCATTCGATTGAAAAGCGGTAATGACCCATTTACAAGCACCAGGCCAATCAGGAATGCGATACACGATATGATAACAGATTCTACCAGGAATTGCACAATTAATTCCTTCCTGCCGGAGCCCATTACTTTACGGATGCTTACCTCCATGGTACGTTTGGAAGCACCTGCTGTGGAAAGGTTAATGAAATTAATACAGGCGATCAATAACATGAAAACGGCAATGGCACCGAATATGTAAATGGTCTGGATGTTCCCGCTAACGCCAAGGTTATTCGGATAATCCGGATCAAGGTGAATAGCCGTGATAGGTTTAAGATGGAAGCTCAGGTCATTTCCTTGTTTTCTGAACGCTGTTAACGTAGTACCCATTGCTTTCTCCATCTGGGGTCCCAAATACTTTTCAATCAGCGTAGGAAGTTTTGCTTCCAGTTTTTTATAATCGTATCCTTTTGAAAGTAACAGGTAAGTGTTGAAATTAGATGTCATCCACGAATTTTCATTTGCTTCAGGCAGCGATGACATAGAAGCAAATATGTCGAAGTGAAAATTGGCATTGGATGGCATATTGTTGATCAGACCGGTCACCTTAAAACTTTTGCCATCCTTTTCATTGAACCGAACCAATCGTCCGATAGGGTTAGCATTGCCGAAGAATTTTAGGGCAATATCTTTTGTAATCACAATACTGTTTGGTTCCTGCAAAACTGATCTCACATTACCTTCCAACAGTGGGAGGGTAAACACCTGGAAAAAATTCGAATCCACATAAGCAAATGCATCCCCCTGAAATACTTTACCATCACATAACAGTTTTGGCCGTCCATAGTTTCTTATCCTTACCGCGTCCTGTACTTCAGGAAAATCTGCTTTCAGTTGCCTGGCTACAGGAGCCATCACAGATCCTTCATTCATTTTTTGCCCCTGAATATTTCCCTGGAAGAAAACGGAAACCATTCTGTCGGCGTTTTCATTATAACGGTCATAACTGAGCTCGTTGATTATATAAAGGGTAACGAGCAGGCATGTTGCAATACCAACGGAGAGACCGATGATGTTGATGGCCGTAAATCCTTTATTTCTCCACAGCTTTCTGAATGCTACCTTAAGATGATTAACCAACATGTCCATAGAATTATTGCATTAATTTATCAAGCCAAGTGCCAAGTCTGTAAATGCATGATATTCAGCTTGATATAACACCATTACTGTCTTTAACTGTCCGATTTTGATACAATGACTGTGCGGAAACATACAAGTTCAACCTATTTATTTAATGCTCATCATAACGATTGTCTATCCTTTTTTATTTTGTCGCAAACAGCCCCTAGACTGTCGGAACAAATTGTATTATTCGATTCCATTCCCATTTCCTTCGTATCCCGTTCTTATCTCGTTTTTATCAAAGTCGTATCTGGTTCGTATTTTCTTCGCCTTTTGTTCGCTCTCCGGGCAACCCACCAAAGCTGATATCAGGCTAATATACCTCTGTGACTGCAATCATTGTAAGCCTATATACGAACTGTATACGAGTTAAATACGACCAACAATCCCTGTAAGGTCCCTATAATGTCTCTATAAGGTCTCTATAAGGTCTCTATAATGATTGAAAAGTAAACTGGCGGGCAGGGAGGTGAAATTGTAAAATGATCGCTGTATATCAGGTACAGCCATGTTGGCCCGGTTGGATCTAATAAAGTTACCATTTTTTTTGAAATGGTAACTTTAATGGAGTTTTTCTACAGATCATTGAACTTAACCAGCTTGTATTCCGGTGAACATTCGAACAGGTGCTTTAGTATCTGGATATGCCCCTGACCGAAAAGAACCAGGATCCTGTCATCGGGTGAAGTTGTAATTTGTTGGATATGTCTGAATATTCTTAAGTTCCTGCTCTCCCAATGCATGGCGAGTGCATCTGCGCCGCGGGTATTGCCTAATTTGAAATCACCCACCAGGTATGCACCATATCCGCGGTTCAAGACTTTATCGGAATTGAAATATTTAAAGAAGCTGAGCAGGGAATTTTTTACCGTAACCCGATCCTTGTAGTCATACCATTGTGTATAGCGCTTGCTCATCGGGTCATCGCTTTTAAAGTCCCAATCCTTGTAGATGCTGTCCATTATTGGTCTTAGCAAATTGGAATCGCGGGAATCGTTGAAGGAAGAAACGAGCGGTATATCATCCACCCCATAGAGCGTATCCAGGTGAAATTTTTCGAGCAGCCTGAAGCCGATCTGCTCGGTCTCTTCTTTGCCCAACTCACGGGTTCCGGCCCGATAAGCGCGATAACGTTTCATCAGGTAGCCTGTGTTCCTTCCGCCTTCCACAACGATCTTGGTGGGTTTGAAGCGGGCAACATAATCCAGTAATTCGGCCAGTTGCTTTTGTTTGTCAGGGCTCTTGATATCGACTTGTGCATCTTTATCCGTTTTATGGGCGTCAAAATTGTAGTAAGCAAAGTGAAAACTGCCGATGAGGAAAACGGCAGGTAGTTTCCGGTCGCCTACCAGGATCGAATCAGGATCATCGAAGGTTTGTGCTTGAATGCTGCCAGCCATCAATACCTGGCATAAAAGTAACAGGGAAGTCAGTATATTTTTCATGCCATAAAAATACCTGTATCGCATGTGTGCCGGGTGAGCACATCTTCCAAACCGGGCTGCTCATCTTCATATATTTTTTGAGATCCGGTTCGCAGACCGGTAGGGGAGTTTGGAAGATAAAGTGTTCTTCACAGGCAAACTGCAGTAGAAGGTTGCCTATTTTTGGAGATGCATATCAGCTTACCCAAACTGTTATTTAGTTTTCTCGTCTTCTACCTGGTTTGGGATATAGGTTTTGATTATGTGAACGACAAGACGGTATTTTCTGCACACAGTTTTTATTTCAAATCGGTCATATTGAAACTTACCGGGTTCGTGTCGTTCTTTTTATATCCTTGTGCTACCTGTTTCATTTTGAGAAGATTTGTACCCCGTAAAATAATATGGGCATTTGTTTTTGTTATTCTGGCGATCCCCTTTATTGTTTTGTTCCGTTATATCCTGCAGGAAATGATTGTGCCCGCTGTATGGGGTTTCCACAACTATCCTGTTGTTACCGCTAAGTTTTATTTTTTCGACAATCTATACTTCGCGGTCCTGTTTACCGGGTTTGGTTTTATTTATTTTTTTACCGGCTATGCACTATTTGCCGCGAAACAACAGGCTGCGCTTGCCATGTCGATAAAAGAAGCAGAATTATCTTTTCTTAAATCACAGGTAAACCCACATTTCCTGTTTAACAGCCTCAATAATATTTATACCCTGATCTACCAGCAGGATGAAAAAGCACTGACAGCCGTAGAAGAATTGTCATCAATCCTGCGCTATGCCCTCTATGAACAAAAGGATACAGTACTCCTGGAAATGGAGCTCAGTTATCTCATGAGTTTTATCAGGCTGCAAAGCCTGCGATTTGATTCAGCAGCGCCTATCCTGGTTGACCTGGATAATGTAGATGGCAAATTGCCGATTACGCCACATCTTTTGATCAGCTTTGTGGAGAATGCTTTTAAGCATGGGGATCTTTCGGATCCTGCCATGCCACTTTCCATTACTGCGCAAACCGATAACAACCGGCTTATTTACCAGGTGAGCAACAAAAAGGCGAAAATGAATAAGTCACTGGAAGGTGGTATCGGACTCAACAATGTACAGCGAAGACTGGAACTGGTTTACAAAGGGCAATATGCATTGGACATTGCTGACGGGCAGGATCATTTCTCCATTACTTTAACACTTGCCTTATGACAAATACGGGGCAAACACTTAACTGTGTGATCGTTGATGACGAACCGCTTCCGCTGAAGCTATTGACTGATTATGTATTGAAAACACCGGGTCTTACATTGATAGCAGCCGTGAGTAATCCTTTGCAATTGCTGGAAGTGATGGAACAACGATCTGTTCAGATAGTATTTCTTGACATCCAGATGCCCGAACTAACCGGGTTACAGGTGGCCAAACTGATTAATGGAAAATGTGAGATCGTGATAACAACTGCGTACCCCCAGTATGCATTGGAGGGGTATGAATTTGATGTTGCTGATTATTTATTAAAACCTTTCAGCTTTGACAGGTTCCTGGTGGCCGTGAACAAATGCAAGAAGCGAATTATGGGGATCATCCAGGAGAAAGATACGGGACAGTCACATTTTTTTGTCAAAAGCGGGTCCAGGTTATTGCGGATATTGTATAGCGATGTTATCTACCTCGAAGGAATGCGTGACTATGTACAAATTCATTCAGCACATGAGAAAATACTTACCCAGCAAAGCCTCACCAGTTTCGAGGAACAGTTGCCGGGTGTATTTGTGCGGATACACCGTTCTTACATTGTTAATGCCGGTAAAGTATCCTATATCGAGGGCAATACGGTGAGCCTGGGTTCAACGATGCTTCCGGTTGGGGAAAAATACCAGGGAAACGTTACGAGAATTTTGAAATAGGTCATTATGCAATTCTGGAGTTGCCCTATTGTTATTTGCAACAAGCGCTTTTGCGTAAATTGACGGGCAGGGAGGTGGAATTGTAAAATGATTGCCGTATATTAGTGACAGCGCTGTTGCCCCCAGTAGGATTAGATAAAGTTACCATTTTTTTGCCATGGCAAAGAACAACAGCTTATTTCCATTCCAGGGAAAGCTTGGTGAGGTTGTATTTGTAAGAAGCCGTTACGGCGATCATGTACGCATTAAACGCGGAACCTATAAACCAGCGACCATTAACGATGCACTGAAAGCAAACGCAGCCCGTGCCGCGGTGCTTAACCAGTTGGCCAGTCCTTTTTATGCGGCTCTGCGTGGCTTGGCCGGCAGATATTGCGATGGCACAACCTGGTCGCGGATACTCAGCCGGTTCCGTAAAGTTTCATCGAATGATCCGGTAGTATTGTTTTCTCAGTTGGAAAAAATGAACCTGCATGAAACCTATCCTTTATCACGAGTGTGGAGTGTACCGATTGCTACTGCTAATATAACCAGGAGAAAACTGCTTGTGCATATGCAGGCAATAGGGGTGCCCGATTCTACACGTTATCAAAACACGGATGCTTTCCGGTATCATTTAACCGCGTTGTTTAAGCCTGGCAACAGCAATGAGTGGCAGCAGGATGGCGCCTGCACAGACTGGATGTTATACTCCGGAGATCCCGAATCCTGGGATTTTAGTTTTAACCATCCGGCGGGTGGGGGCGTTTATGTTTTGATTATTCAACTGGAGGCGGGTAATATGGGTAGGGCCAATAACATTTTAGAATTAACACGTTCGATGATTTTTAGTGCCGGCTTGTATTGAGTGGTGGCTTATTGCTTCTATGGTGAGCCTGGTTGACATAAAAAAGGAGAGGCATAATTGCCTCTCCTTACTTTTTTTGCGACCTACCTGAGAATGTATTCTGCCAAATGCATCCTGGAGTAAATCAATAAATAATTCACTTGTTCTTGCTTATTATAAATTTAATAAAAAAATACAACCGATTACATTAAAAGTTGAAAATATTGATAAAAATGGCAGTGTCATGCGCTTTTCTGGGCCATTAAAGCGGGAAGATCAGTTCCAGGGGATGATTTTTAGTGTTGTTTAGTAAGGGGTGTTAATTTAATCGATTATTATTAACTATTTGATAAATAATTAGTTATGGTTAATTTTTTCAATAAAATCATGAAGACAATCATGCGGTGTGTAAGGATACGGAATGGCTGAAAGAAAAAAATAGAAATTAATGCAAACGATTGCATAGAAATGCCAATAATATTTATATTTTTAATCTAAGGTTCATGCTTTATAATCGCAGCATGCACATTAAAATAGTTCCAGCTGGCAAGATGGTCCAAAAAAACCCCTTCTTATTTATAGGAAGGGGTTGTCTTTTTAATACACGTTATTTCTTCTTCAGTGCCATTACTGAATAATAGGCTGGCTTAGGTAAAAAATTTCTATCAAATAGTAAGGGATAGTTCGTTCTTCCACGAACTGGCCAACCGTTGAGCCAGCTTTGACCATCATTTACTCCCCAGAAGGTTACCCGGGATACAGTGCCCTTGTATTTTAAAAACAGTTTAAATAAAGAAGCGTAGTCATCCGCCAGTTTTTGCTGTACGCTATCGGGGAGCCCGTTCACATAAGGATTCATATTGGTGGTTTCGGTTGTACGCTGACTGATATCTGCACCCTGAAAGTTTCGTTGTAATACTTCAATGTCCAATTCTGTGAACATCACCTGTAAACCCAGTGCTGCATATTGCTGAATACTTTCTTCAATATCCTTTAACGGGAGCTTTCCCAAATGCCAGTGGCCTTGTATACCTACACCATCAATGCGCACACCGGCGGCCTGGATCTTTTTGATCAGTGCTATACAGCCGGCACGCTTGGCTGGTTGTTCATTATTATAATCATTGTAGTACAGCTGGGTGTTGGGAGCTGCTGCTGCGGCTATTCTAAATGCATCGGTTACAAAGTCGGCACCCAGTTTTTGAAGAAAAATAGATTTACGCATGGTGCCGTCATCATTGAGCGCCTCGTTGACAACATCCCATGAGTATACTTTTTTATCATAGTGACTGGCAACATTGCTGATGTGCTCTGTAAAAAAAGTTCTGAATGAGTCTACGCCCTGAATTCGCCTGGCAAAGGAGGGGAGCTGGCTGTGCCAGATCAGGGTATGGCCATTCACCTTGATATTATTCTTTTGACAGTATGCTACCATCTTATCACCCATCTCATAATTGTAAACATCCCACTGCGGGTGTATCACTTCCGCCTTCATGATGTTTTCCGGGGTGGCCATATTGAACTGCTGGGGTATCAGTGCAGCCGCCTGTGGGTCCCTTTCTTCTATCTGTGCGTTATTGAGGGCCGTACCTATGCCGAAGTCATTTTTGTATGCCTCTTTGAGCGTGGATGCTTTTTTGGAAGCTGTATTCATTTTACTTGATGAACACGCTGCCAATAAAATAACGATGGCTAAGGATGTCAGAAAAAAATTCTGCTTTTTCATTTTACTTTTTCAATTAATAATTTACTATAAAGTACTGAATATTTCTAATAGCTCCATTAATATCAGGCAATGGTATTCACCAATACACCTATACCATCAATTTCAATCACTACAATATCGTTGCGCTGTAATGTAAAATCATTATCCGGTACAATGCCTGTGCCTGTCATAATTAAACAGCCATCCGGGAATGAACATTCCCTGTATACGAATGAGACCAGTTCTTCCGCTGTTCTTTTCATTTGACTGATGGGAATGGTTCCGTTAAAAACAGGCTCATTGTTTCGTTTGATCGTGAGGTGGATTTTGGTTTCGGGGTCAAGTGGTTGATCTGTGACATAGATACAGGGACCAATGGCTGCGCAACCATCATATGTCTTTGCCTGCGGAAGGTATAATGGGTTTTCGCCTTCAATGCTTCTGCTGCTCATATCATTTCCAATGGTATACCCAATAATTTTACCTGATGAAGATACCATCAACGTTAATTCCGGTTCCGGAACATCCCAGGTGCTGTCTTTTCTTATCCTGACCATCCCATTGGGATCCACTATGCGGTGGGCCGTTGATTTAAAGAAAACTTCGGGGCGAACGGCATCATATACTTTCGCATAAAAGTCTCCGCCGCCGGCATCTTTACTTTCTTCCTGTCTTCCTACCATGCTCCGGTAATAGGTAACCCCACAGGCCCAGAGTTCCTGTTTTCCAACAGGGGCCATAATATCTTTTAACAAAAAAGTTTCCCTGCCCTTTACTGATTGAGTGAGCCGTAATGTTTTTTCGTATAACTGATCATCGTTGATAAAGGAATCCCAGTCCTGACCCGGCAGTTCATAGTAAACACTATTTTTTTCAATGATTATTCCTGCTTTGGTTTTGTAAATCTTCATTGGTTTTTTAAATTGAATAACATGATTAATGATCAGCGGTCCTTACTTATTTAGTGAGAATCCCTGGTTACTTCGCTTCCTGATCCTCCCTGTAAAAAAAGCAGATCTGCTCCTTTGTCGGCGCCCATCACCGTGTTTACATACAGGTTTACATATCCTCTTGATGCGGCTGGTTTTGGTGCCACCCATTTTGCTTTTCTCTGTAATAGTTCTTCTTCACTTACATGGAGGTGCAGCAGGCGCGCCATCACATCCAGCTCAATTATGTCGCCATTCTGTACCAGTGCCAGGTTTCCGCCGATTGCACTTTCCGGTGAAACATGTAATACAACTGTTCCATATGCGGTACCGCTCATTCTTCCATCGCTGATGCGCACCATGTCTGTAACTCCCTTCTCCAGTATCTTTTTGGGAAGTGCCATATTGCCTACTTCCGGCATACCGGGATATCCTACCGGGCCCACATATTTCAATACCATCACACAGTCTTCATCAATATCCAGTGCAGGGTCATCAATGCGGGTGTGGTAATCTTCAATCGTTTCAAACACAACGGCTCTTCCTTTGTGTTTCATCAGTTTGGGTGAGGCGGCAGATGGTTTGATCACTGCGCCGTTCTGTGCAAGGTTACCTTTTACAATTACACAACCTGCTTCCGCTATCAGCGGTTCTTTGAAGGCTGCAATCACATCGCGGTTATAACATTCATTGTTTCCCTCAATATTTTCGTGATGGTTTTTGCCTGTTACTGTGATCACATTCCTGTGTAGGTGGTCCTTCAACTCACTCAGTATAACCGGTAGTCCACCGGCATAATAAAAATCTTCCATCAGGTATTTGCCTGAGGGCATCAGGTTCAGCAATAAAGGCATCGCACTGCCTATTGTATCAAATTCTTCCAGGTTCAGGTTCACGCCAATCCTGCCCGCTATCGCCAGCAAATGAATAATGAAATTGGAAGAGCCGCCGATAGCTGCATTTACCATGATGGCGTTTTCAAAAGCTTCGCGCGTTAATACCTTATCCATGGTCAGATCATCTTTTACCATCTGAACGATCCTTCTTCCGCTCAACTGTGCCATTACTTTTTTTCGTGAATCAGCTGCGGGGATGGCTGCGGCACCACTCAGCGTAAGCCCTAAAGATTCTACCATACAGGCCATCGTAGAAGCCGTACCCATTGTCATGCAATGCCCAATACTTCTGCTCATACAGCTTTCTGCAAACTCACAATCCTCCTGCGTCATTTTACCTGTCTTCATGTCTTCATCAAACTTCCACACATGTGTGCCGCTTCCGATAGTCTGGCCTTTGAATTTTCCATTGAGCATGGGACCCCCGGGTACAACAATCGTAGGTAGCCCTACACTTGCGGCCCCCATTACGGTTGATGGAGTTGTTTTATCGCAACCTGTGAGCAGTACTACGCCATCTAAAGGGTTGCCGCGGATACTTTCTTCTGCATCCATACTCGCCAGGTTGCGAAACAGCATTGCGGTGGGTTTGAGTAATGTTTCGCCCAGGCTCATGATGGGAAATTCAAGGGGAAAGCCTCCGGCCTCGAGTACACCGCGTTTTACACTTTCCGCAATATCCCTGAAATGTGCATTGCAGGGTGTTAGTTCACTAAATGTATTGCAGATGCCTATCACGGGTCTGCCATCAAACATATCTGTGGGCATGCCCTGGTTCTTCATCCAGCTGCGGTAAAGAATTCCATCTTTATCTTTCCGGCCAAACCAATCATGGCTCCTTAATTTCGTTTCCATAGCTTTTTCATTTTGTTGAATAGTAAAAAGAAAACCTTATGTAGAAACATAAGGTTTAATTGATAGAACGAAACGTGCTTGCCTGCTGCTTCGTTTGTTTTCTATCGTATGCTGATGCTAACTCAGTAAACGGTAATACATCTCATTTTTTTCAAACAGCTATTTATCCCAGAATACCCGGGTTGTCAGATTATCTGTGCCACCAATAGCCTGTACAGCCTTGAGATAATTTTCTCTGTTATTAGCTAATTCATAATCAGGATAACTAAGCCTTCTTATAAAGCCACCACCAATTTTGTTATTATAAAGATTCGGGCTCAGGGCAGGTGCACTGAAGTCTACTCTGCGCAGGTTGGCCCATGCCTCTGTTCCGTTGGCGATGCTGGCGATCCAGTATTGGATATTGATCTGCTGTAGGGCGTTGGCGGGATTGTATGCTACAGCTGAACTGGTAAGATATGTTGTCTTGGCTGTTGCCGTTACTGCTGAGCCGGTAGGGTAGAGTGCATACGTATCCATATCTGCCGTGATACCGCTTTCGTAGAGGGTCTGTGCCGCTGCATCACCTCCGGGGATCCATCCTCTTTTGGCTGCTTCTGCCAGCAGGAGGGAAGTTTGTGCATACGTTACCCAGAAGGATGGTGCAGTTAAAGAACCTATGCACTTGATATTCAGCTGCGAATAGTTAAGTCCACTACCCCTGGTACCCCTGTAGGGTGCCGCACTAAGTACATCGCTCAATACACCTACCGGAACACCGAACTGGTTGGCAGGCGTAAGGTCGGGGTTAGCATCCGATTGCGGGCTACCCGGATCAGCAAACTTCGCCATGATAAATCCGCTTCTTGGATCTGAGGTTGATTTCAACTGGTTTACAAATGGTTCTGCCACATAATAGAAACGCGGATTGTTGTTTACCAGTCCATTATTGGCAACATTGGTGGCCAGTGTTCCATCATATTTTACGTAAGCATTATCGGCATTGGCTGTCATTACACCTCCGTTAAAGGCTTCCAGTGCAAGTGCCTGCGCTTTGGTTGGGTTAAGCTTAGAATAACGCATTCCTAATCTGAGCAGCAATGAATATCCGAGCTTCTTCCATTTGGCTACCTGAGCCGTTGCAGTGGTAATAGGTATTGCCGCATTTTTGCCGTAGAAAAGGTCCGCGGAAACATAGTCCCCAGATGGGTTCAATGCAGCAATTCCTTCCCTGATCTCTTTTTCAATATCGGCATAGATAGCGGCATCGTCATCATATTTCGGATAGAAAATACCATCCGTGTAAGCCTTGCCTGCTTCAGAATAAGGAACATCTGCATAGGTGTCTGCAAGTCCCATAAAAGCCTGCGCTTTCCATATCCGGATCATGCTTTTCAGGTTCACTGATCCGGTGCTCGATTTCAGGAGCGCTTCGGCCTGGAAGAGCCCTTTGAGTCCGCCCATGGCAGGATTATTGGCAGGTGCCGAGCCGGGATAAGATGCATCCCACCGGCCGTTATTAAAATTGTCGATATCGGCGTTGAAGTTTGGCCCCTCTGTTGCCCCGGAGTTAAAGGGGTTCACAAATTGCTGTGCGATGGTGCTTTCCGTTTCCCAACCTGCCGGAGCAAAGCTTCGTTGTGCTCCCGCAAAAAGAAGCGCAGGGTCGATAGTGGTTACCGCATAGGGGTCGGTATTTATCTTATCAAAATTCTTGGTACATCCTGAAAGAAAGACGCCAGAACTTAGTATGATGAGTTTGCTTAATTTCTTTATCATATAATTAGAATTTCACGTTTAGACTTATGTTGAAACTGCGTGTGGTTGGCAATGAAGAATTCTCATACCCGGCCCTGATATCTCCTGAAGACTGGATGGCTTCCGGATCAAGACCCGGCAGGTCTTTGTGCAGTATCGCCACATTGCGAATAGAACCTGACAAAGCAATACCCTTAACAAAACTCAGCATGTTTGCTTTTCTTGCAAGGCTGGTCAGGTTATAGGTAACAGAGATGTTCCGCAGCTTAACAAAGTCTGATTTGAATGTAAAAGGATCACCGATCTGGAGGTTCCTGTAATCTGCATAAAAGCCCTGAAGATCAGTTACGGCAACGGTATTGGCTTTTCCTGTACCCTGGTTAATACCTGGGAAAACAACACCATTTTCTCCATCCCTGCGGCCCACCAACGACGCTTTCGACAATCCCTGGCGCAAAGTATTCAGTGCCGTAGATGATAATACCGTTCCGCCAAACTTATAGTCGATAAAGATGCCTACCGTAAGATTTTTGTAGGTAAAATTATTTGTCCATCCTCCGGTTAAATTAGGGATGGCACTTCCTACCGGTTTATAATCTGTTGTTGCCTGCAAACGTCCGCCGGCGGTAAGTAGTACGTTATTATCTGCATCCCTCAGGTAGGTTCTTGTATACAACTGGTTCATTGGAAGTCCAACGGTATATCGTATCTGCCCCAGGAACTCGTTTCCTGTACCGTTAAAGTATAACAGCAGGAAGTCATTAACACCCGGTGCAATGGCCAATACCTTTGTAGAAAGGAAGCCATTGTTCCATGAACTTGTCCAGTTGAAATGATTCTTTTTAACAGCCACTACTTCAATCATCGTTTCAAGACCGCTGTTCCTTAACGAAGCAAGGTTGGCTTTAGATCCTGTGTATCCTGAAGTATTGGACAGTGTTACGGGGAGCACCTGGTCGGTGGTTACTTTCTTAAAGGCTGAGATATCAACACGTACACGGTTGTTAAACATCCTCATTTCAAGACCTATTTCCTGTTCTTCTGCGCTGAAAGGTTTTAACAGTGCGTTCGGTGCATTGGTTCCTGCAACAGTGGCAGTTGCCTGGCCATTAAAATTACTTGCATTGATGGCATAGTTAAGAATGCCTTCATACGTATCTACACCATTGGCACTTCCGGTTCTGGCATAGGCGAGGCGGAGCTTACCAAAGTTCAGCCATCTTTGATTGTTCAGCAGTTCAGAGAATACAAAGCTTCCTGATACCGAAGGATAAAATACTTTATTGGTATTTGCGCCATATACGGAGAACCAGTCTTTCCTACCTGTAAAATTAAGATACACCAAACGGTTGTACCCGATCTCGGCCAAACCATACAAAGAGTTTACCCTTCTTTGACCATATGTAAAACTCTGCGTTTTCACGTTTCCGTTAGCGATGGAATAAAGATCTTTTACGATAAAATTGGTGGAACCCTGGGTGAGGGTCTGTCCTTCGGAGTTAAACAGGTTGCCGCCAAAACTTGCATCAAAAGAAAACTTTTTTACTTCTTTGTTGGCGCCTATGAGGAAGTCTGTATTGATCTCAGCTCCCTTTCCTTCTGATACATTGTAGCTTCCTTTATAGGTTCCATCTGCATTAAATGGGGCACTGGTTCCGATACCGTAAGGGAACTTCGATTCATTACTGGTGATCGAATAATTGTAATTATATCTTCCCTGTACAAATAACCATTTTGTGATATCATACCGCAAGGTGGCTGTTCCGAGGATACGGTCCCTTACGCTCACCCAGTTTAGTCCTGCCTGGTTAGCGTAATAGGGATTAAATGCTGTTGTCTGAAAACCAGAGGTCTGCATTTCCGTTCCATCAACAGGATTCACCGCACTGTTTTTATAAGCAGATGTGGGTGTTGAGATAGCCATGCGTGTAAAGAAGTTGACCGATCCCGCTCCCTGTGTACCTACCTGTGGCGGGTTACTCTGTTTTTCATTTGCCCAGTTAATATTTACCGACAATTTTAATTTATCAGTAATATTCTGGTTAAGTCCTACATTGATGATCTTCTTCAGATATTCATCTCGCGGCTCAATGCCTTTTGCTGCTGTATTTGAAAAAGAAACCCTGAAACCTCCATTGGCACCGCCACCCGACAGGGCCACTGTATTTGTGAAGTTGGCTCCTGTCTGGAGATAATCAAAGAGCCTGTTTTCATAAGGCGAATAAGGCTGAAGTGAACCATCAAAAATAGGCGTAGGTACACCATCCAGTTTAGCACCCCAACCAAACTGACCATTGCCGGCTGCGATGGCCTGTGTTGCAGGTCTCACACCGCCGGTGCCTAATCCATAAACAGTTTGGAACTGGTCCATATAATTCAATGCTTTCTGTGTAGTGTAACTGGAGGTAAGTTCTACCGAGGCTCCACCTTTTGAGCCTGATTTGGTAGTGATAAGGATGGCACCTGCAGCTGCCCTCGAGCCATATAAGGCCGATGCAGTAGATCCTTTAAGGATGGTCATGCTTTCTATATCATCGGGGTTGATTGACTGAAGGTTATCACCCTGGTCGCGCTGGTTGCCACCGCCTTCTGCATTCCTTACGCCCTGGTCCATCGGAAGGCCATTGATCACGATCAACGGTGAGTTGGTTGAACCCGAAAATCCTACCTGTCCGCGTAAACGTATCTGTGTACTCGAACCCGCACCTGCAGCGGGTGGGGTAATATTAAGACCCGCTACACGTCCCTCCAGCGATTCTCCTACGTTAGTAGTTCTGTTGGTAACCAGTTCATCTGTTTTAACAGATGTTGCGGAATAACCCAGTTTTCTTTCCTGGCGCTTGATACCCAATGCTGTTACAATCACAACATCGAGTTCTTTTGCATCATCTCTGGTCATCCTTACTGTGATGTTACTTCTTCCATCAACAGGCATTTCAACGGTCCTCAGACCAACAAAACTAACAGTAAGAACGTCTTTTGGAAGGGCGTTGATACTAAAACTGCCGGAAGCGTTAGTTGTTGTTACTTTAGAAGTACCTTTTACCTGGATAGTAGCACCGCTGAGGGGATTTTTGTCTCCGTCCAGTACTGTTCCGGTAACGGCGGTTTGAGCTTTGGCGGCAACTATGGCCACCGTAAAGAAAAGGCATGTGAAAAGAAGCCTGGTTAGTCCCGGCTTACTCACGGGTGAGCGATTTTCCTTCATAAGGCAAGCATTTTGGTTAGATAAAATAATATCAGTACGCATGGATATGCGTACTGATTAAAGCAATCTGAGGACAAAGTATACATTGTCCTTTTCACAGACTTCCAAAATGAAACGATGTTGGATTTTGTAAGTGCCGATCACTTAATTTTTGTTACTTTATAAGGTCAGGGTATTTGATTATCGATTGCCAGGAACGGGTACACTGTATTTTGTTCTGATTGCCTATGAACCAATTTGTACTTTGCCAGAAAACTGCTGCCGAACTGCGTTTGTTTCCACATATACTGGAGATAGGTGCAGTAAAGAATGCTGCCATCCGCCTGGATGGTTTTCCTACGCGCACAGATAAGTGCTTAAAGATTTATTATATACAGGAAGGTAAATTTGAATGGAGCATTCATGGCAATCCCTATGTATTATTTCCGGGTGATGTAGTGCTGGTATTACCGGGTGTTGCATTTGGCAATGATAATAATGTGCTTGAGATTGGTACGTTTTCATGGATACATATTGAGATCCGTAAGAATGAAAAGGATAAAATACAAATAGGTTCATGGAGCCATTTAACGGATGATGAAAATGAGATCATCAGTAAAATTCTGCATAGCGACTATGCGCCTGTATTTCAAAATTTTTTAGAAGCCGGTATTGTCTTCAAGAATATACAGGCCGAACTATTTAACCAGGAGGTAGGTTACAAAACAACTGTTAACCACCTGCTCGATGAATTTTTGATTTTAATGGCGCGGCAGTTTACGCGTATCTCAAACCCCGGCAGGGATTTCCCCAAAACATTTATGCAACTGGAAGATGAACTGCGCAGGAACCTGTCGCACCAGTGGACAGTTGATGAGATGGCAAGGAAAGTAGGGTTGGGCACTACACTCTTTAATGAAAAGGTAAAAAGTTATTCAGGCTTTTCGCCGCTTAACTACCTGATCAACATTCGTATTTCGGAAGCGATCAAGTTATTGAAGAAGCCGGGCATCAGCCTCACAGATATTGCGTATGACACCGGTTTTTATTCATCACAACATTTTTCAACAACATTTAAAAAACTCACCGGCTATTCGCCCAGTGAGTTCAGAAAAATTCATTTGAGAAACAAATAAATATTTATTCCATGGAATCTGTTATCACTATTGAACTGGGCACCAATGCTGTAAGGGTATATGCATTTGATATCAACGGTAATATTATTGGCTCGTTACAGGGCTACTATCCAACTTTTCACAGCGAGCCAGGCTATAGTGAACAGGATCCTGATCAGATCTTTATTACCATGCTGTATGTGCTGAAGAATTTGTTGAATGAAGTTGTGCATCCCAAAAAAATAAAAGTTGCCTGTATCTGTTTCAGCTCTTCTATGCACAGTGTTCTTGCTGTTGATAAAAGAGGCAACCCTTTAGGCAACGTAATTACCTGGGCCGATTGCAGGGCCGATAAAGAAGCCTGCGAACTTAAAAATTCGCCACTGGGAAAAAAGATATATGCCGCAACCGGTACACCGCTGCATCCTATGTCGCCACTTGCCAAGATCGCCTGGATGAAGAACAATGAAAAAGAAAAATTTAAATTAACGAGTAAATTTTTGTCGTTGAAAAGCTATATCCTTCAACAGCTCACTGGCGAGTACATGATCGATTACAGCATAGCATCGGCTACAGGCTTACTGAATATTCACAAGATAAAATGGGAACCCGATTCACTGAAGTTTGCCGGTATCACTGCTGAGATGTTGCCAGATGCAGTGCCGGTATTTACAAGGGCGGGCAAACTCAATAAAGCTTACCAGACATCATTGGGTTTATCTGCCGAAACAAAAATACTGGTAGGGTCCAGTGATGGATGTATGGCAACAGTAGGAGATGGTGTAAACGGCGAGGGTATGGCAACCATCACCATAGAAGACAGTGGGGCGGTGCGGGTGATGGGCAGTAAGGTTTTACAGGATGAAAAGCAACGTTTCTTTAATTACCTGCTTACCGAGAACCGTTATATATCCGGCGGACCAACCAATAATGGGGGGAATATTTTTGAATGGTTCACCCGCCAGTTTGGTGATTTTAAAAATCCTTTTGATATACAGCATAGCATGGTGGAACTGATCAACCAGGCGTCTTCTGTTTCAGCGGGATCTGATGGGCTCATATTCCTGCCTTATTTGCTGGGTGAAAGGGCTCCTATCTGGAACGCTAATGCGCGGGGTGTTTACTTCGGGGTTAACATTAAACATGAAAAAGCACATTTTGTAAGGGCCACTCTGGAAGGGATCCTGTATGAAATATATAGTATTGGCAAAACATTACAGGAACACTGTAACATCAACAGTTTATCGATCAATGGTAGTTTTGGTACACTTCCTTTTGTTACACAAATGGTGGCAGACATATATAATAAGCCTGTGCGGCTTAGGCAGAACTATCATAGTGTAAGCTATGGTTCTTACCTGTTGAGCGCAACAGAAATGGGTATTTATCAATCGCTGGATGAAGCAGCGAAAACGGTGGTATTAACAGATATGGTTACACCCGATAAAAAAAATAACAAAACCTATTTAGCGTATTACAAAATATTTGAGCGGCTCAGTACAAAACTGGCCGCAGAGTTTGCTGATATCGCTGCTTTGCAGCAGGTATAAATAGCTGTCAATTTATTTCTTATTCAAAACGTATCCAGTCGACAGCTACCGGTCTGCTATCCTTCAATGTTACAAAGATATTTTGTATCCCTCTGGGTAGTTTAGTTACCGGCGCTTTGGTTATGGCCCAGTTAGGTTTTTGGGGAATGTTGACTTCTGCTACAACAGGACCGTTACCACTTCCGGTATGTATCTGCAATATGCCACCTGTTTCAGACAGGGCATTGACGGATACCATTTTTAATGGCTTGCTACCAAAATCAACACTGTTGTATTGTATCCATGCGCCTTCTTTACTGAATGCCGTTTTCCATCCTGAAAATCTATTGGCTGTATCTATAAAATTAATGGCAGCACCTTCATTGCTGAGGGCAGTATACCTGTCTATCTGGATGTCTGTATTGGCTTGAGTAACACCTATGCCCCTTAAAGTGGGGATCACTTTTTTAATCGTGCCATCGGCATTAAAGAAAAGGCTGTCTGCCCTGATAGAACGTGCTTTATCAAACTTAGGTGAGTAATCCTTGTCGTGATAAAACAGGTACCATTGATTTTTAAAATCGATAAAGGAGTGATGATTTGTCCAACAGCCTGAAGCCGATTCATCCATGATTACCCCTGCAAATTTGAAAGGTCCCAGCGGGTTATCGCAAATAGCGTATTCAAGCCTTTCAGTTTTGTTTTCTACATGTGGGTAAGTTAAATAATAAATACCCTTTCTTTCAAAAAGGTAAGGGCCTTCTTTTAATCCTTTGGTTGGGAGTTCTCCCAGTGTTTTTACTTCTGAATCCAGTTCCAGCATATTGGGCTTTAACTTTGCTCCATAAATATTTCCCTGCGACCAATACAGGTATGCCTGTCCATCCTTATCAATAAATACATTCGGATCAATGCCCCGAACATCTTTTATAGGTTCTGTCTGGGTAACAAAAGGACCGGTGGGTTTGTCAGCTATTGCAACACCTATCCTGAACCCTCTTCCATAAGCAACGGTATCTTTGGGTGATGTAGGAAAATAGAAATAAAATTTACCATTTTGTTCAATGCAGTCAGGCGCCCACATGCTGTAACTGTCTGGCTTAACCCAGGGTACTTTATTTTGTGTAACAATCATTCCATGATCTGTCCAGTCGGTAAGATTGGCGGAGGAAAATACATGGTAGTCTTCCATGCAGAACCAACCCAATCTCCCTTTGCCTTCTGTTGCGAGTATATCGTGTGAAGGATATACGTACACCCTGTCTCCAAACACCCTTGCAGAAGGATCTGCTGAATATTGATTTCTGATAATCGGGTTTTGTGCATCCGCGCTAACAACAAGTGATGCTGCGAAGCACAGGGTAAGGATTTTTTTGCAGAGCTTTTTCATATGGGTTGCTGTTTTTAAAAATAGATGTTGACTGTTTTCTTTAATTAGAAGATGTGATGGTTTCGGTAATTCTGAAGTAATCAAAATCGGCAAAGCCACCGGGGGTTTTGGTTGCGTAATTAAATAATGCAAACCGGTAACCGATGAACTGCGGAATGGTGTAAGCCATTTTTAAAGCTGTGCCAATAAGTAGCCAGTTTTTTCCATCCAGGCTATAAAAGAAAGCAGCCATGTCTTTCCTGTCTTTAAAATTACATTCCGCTTTTAAGAACACAGTGCTTTGATCAATGGGTATACGCGCTGCTTCCACGGGCTGCCCTGTGCCTGCATTGATCATGACAATTGTTTTGCTGTTGCCATCAACTTTAACCCCCACCTGACCAAACTGTTTTTGCAAGAGGCCCAGTCCGGCAAAGTCACCATCTTTCATACCGGCAATATCCAGCGATACAGATCCACTGCAAACGGGTCCGATTGTACGTTGCGTTAAAGAATTACGCGCGAGTAAAAAAGATGTATCAACCCTGCCTGTCTTTAGCCTGAGAAAACCTTTCCTTTCTGTTACGGTCCATAAACTGTTATCGGGATTATGGTTCCATTGCCAGGCAAGTGGGAGGGGTGGTTGATTTTTTTTTCGTTCAAATTCATCGGACGCAACAATACCCGGGAGCAAACTTTTATTCGCAGGCAGATCAAGCGACATGGGTACTTTCCCATTAACCCCTAAAACGGGCCATCCATCTTCCCAGGTAACCGGAACTAGATAGGGGATACGCCCAACTGACCCATTATCGCGAAAAAGGTATGCCCACCAGCGTCCATCGGGCATATCTATTAAGCCACCTTGCGCTACACCGAGATCCTGCAATGCAACCCTACCTTCCCAGGGTCCTGTAATTTTATCTGCGCGGTGAATAACCACCGTGCGCATACCTCCCGGCGGCCATGTGATATTGAATAAATAGTATTTACCGTTTACTTTATACAGTTGCGAACCTTCTGCACCCAGCCCACCCTTTCTTCCCTCTACCTGGCTGGGCTTGCTGGCGTTTTCAATAGCCACCTGGTTAATTCCTCCCGGTTTAACACCAGACAGGTCTTCGTTTAGTTCAACCAGGTTGAGTTTTCCTGCACCGTATAACATATATACTTTTCCATCGTCATCAAAGAACAGTGTATGATCATGATAACTTGGCGCAAATACAACACGCTTCCATGGGCCCCTCTCAATATCTTTTGTAGAATAGATATAGGTTTTACCTGTTGTTTGCGCGAAAGTGGTTACATAAAACACTTTATTATGGTACCTGATACTGCTTGCCCATGAACCGCGTCCATAGGTTCCTTTACCATCAGTAAGGTTGAGCGCATCTACATTTGCGAGGGTGTCGTATGCATAATTTATCAGCTTCCAGTTAACCAGGTCGGTTGATTTCATAATGGGAACACCCGGGCTCATATGCATGGTTGTGCTGCTCATATAATAATTCTTACCCACCCGCACTATCGACATATCGGGTACATCGGCATATATGATCGGGTTGGTAGCCTGCTGAGCAGTTACTGATGCTGTGCAGCAGGCAATCAGCAATGATAAAGTGATGGACCAATATTTCTTTGTCATGGTTAGTTTCTTTTTATAAACAATTACCGGTAAGTGCGATCGTCACCTTTATACGCCAGGTATTTAAATGATGCTGCATTCACAGTTGGTTTACCGGATGAGGTTGCATACATGCCATAGATGCATCCCACAAAACCACCGGCAGTTTTTGTACTCACAAATTTTGCATCTACTTTGTCTTTCAGCAGGCTCCATTTTTTTCCATCTGGCGAAAAATAAAAACTATAGGTATCGCCTTCCGCATTGATCCTTAAATAAAGTGCTGCATTTGTTGTTTCCAGTGTAATCTCTTTTAATGATTCCATTGTTTTTTTGCCGGGCATTCCTTTCAACAGTCTGACTACCTGTTTGCCATTGGATATAGATTTTCCCATGAAGTAGAAATTGGATTCACTTTGAAAGACTGTCAGTCCCGCAACTTCATTGGTATCGGCTGCCGTGAATTCCATTTTTGTTTCGATGGTATTGTGTAAATGCTGCTGCCGTTTTCCTACGAATGATGGGCTGCCAAATTCCATGATGGTTTCAGGCTTTAGTTTTAATGTTAATCCATTTTCTTTTGAAAGACTAAAGGCAGTACTGTCTGGTCTGCGCATGAAAAGAAAAGAAGGGTCGAGTTCTTTTTCAAATTTCATTGTGTAAGAAAAATTACCTGATTGTGGGAGTGCTCCTTTTTGTTTTATTTCTTTGAAGTTAGCCTGGTAGTGGTACTGTACTTCCGCATACCCCGGGTTGATCACCGGCCATTCATCTCTCCATTCAACCGGGGCGATAAAGGTTTCCCTTCCTGTATTATAATAATCGCCTTCGTATGGCCTTACGGCTAAAAATACTGCATAGGTTTTACCATCCGGACCATCAACAAATTGCGCGTGCCCGGTAGAGGTAATGGGGTTCTTTCTGTCTTCCGGCAAACCTCTCTGCGTAAGTATCGGGTTCTTTTCATAGGGAACATAAGGACCCCAAACCGATTTGCTGCGAAAAACCACCTGTGAATGGTTAACAGAAGTTCCACCTTCGGCAGCGTATAAATAATACCAGCCGTTCCTGTTCATGATATGCGGACCTTCTATCCATACCGGCTTTTTACTTAAATCAACACCACCATTTACCAGTTGCTTTTCTTCGCCAATCACTTGTAAGGTAAGCGGATCAAATTCATACATCCTTATGGTGCGGTGCCCAGAATACAATGGTTTATTTTCCGGGGCATCACTATTATAAATAATGTAAGCTTTCCCATCTTTATCAAAAAACAAGGAAGGGTCAATACCCCTTACCTGTGGCACGCGTACCGGGTTACTCCATGGACCGGCGGGATTTTTTGCGGTTACTACAAAGTTTCCATCATGGTCGATATCGGTACAGGTAACATAATAGGTTCCATTATGGTAGGAGATAGCAGGGGCAAACAAACCTCTTGTCATGCGCTCACCCATAAAATCAAGTTGTGATGTACGGCTGATCACATTGCCCACCTGTTTCCAGTTTTTTAAATCCTTGCTATGAAAAACCGGTATGCCCGGAAAGTAGGAGAAAGTAGAGTTGATGAGGTAGTAATCATCTTTTACCTGCACAATACTCGGATCGGGATAAAAGCCTGTGAGAATGGGGTTTGTTAATGTAGTGGTTTGTGCAAAAGATTTGCTGGTTATTAAACTGAAAAGCAACCCAATAAAAAATACATGTTTCAATGATAATTTCATAAATACCTTTTTATTTTTTAAACATCCAATAATCGAAATTGAACAGTACGCGACCTGCCGTGATATTTTGACCTTTGAAAGCAAAAAACAGGTCATGTATTCCGTTAACCTGTGCGGTAACTTCTTCCGTTAATGTTTTCCATGAATCCCAACCTCCTGTGCGGGGTATATTGATCGTAGCCAGTTTTGTGCCGCCCAAACTGTCGATATGTACTTCTAATATTCCGCCATCTAATCCTGCAGCTACAGCTGCTGAAAATGATTTTGGACCAGTTGTTCCAAAATCAACTTCCCGCACTTTTATATATCCACCTGTGCGTATGTCTGTTATAAATACACCTGTTTTTTTATTCTCCTCAATTTTACATTTTTGCGACCATGCATTGGTTTCAGCTTCTGTACGCTTATAAGGATCCAATGTTCCTGCGGGTTTTACACCTACTTTAGTCATAGCGATGGCGGGGATGGTGCCATCTGCATTATATGTAAATTCTTCTACGGAAGTGGCGCGGCCGTAGCTACCTCCACCGGGTAATAAACCTGTATGGTAAAATAGATAGGACTTGCCTTTGTAATCGATGATACCACCATGATTGGTGAAACTGTTGGTAGGCTGGTCTGTCATTATTTTGCCCTGGTATTTCCATGGCCCTGTTGCGCTATCGCTTATCGAATAGGATAAACATTCCGTGCCTTTTGTCATACCTGCAAACATCTGGTAGTATTTGCCGTTTCTTTTATAAAACCATGGCCCTTCTATATATACATCATTATTTGGGGGGCCTTGCTGGGCAGCAGCAGGGGGGGCATTGTTATTTCTCGGGCGCCTTACTCCACCAAATGATTCCAGGGTTTGCGGTACTTCAACAATGTTGCCAGTATAGGAAATCATATCCTTGTTGAGTTTAGCATAATATAAGCTGCCATTGCCCCAGTATAAATAGGCCTGCCCATCATCGTCTATATAAACAGTAGGGTCGATATTGGACCAGGATCCGGTTGTGATGAGTGGTTTACCTAAGGCATCTTTAAAGGGACCTTCCGGTTTATCAGCAACAGCCACGCCAATCGACATATTATTCTGTGTGGTTTGCGCACAGATATACCAATAGAATTTTCCATTGCGTTCTATACACTGGCTGGCCCAGGCGCGGTCCCTTGCCCAGGAAAAGGATTCTAAAGAAATGGGTGAACCATGATCCGTCCAGTTGACCATATCATCAGTGGAATGTACGCGCCACCTGGTCATGTAATAAAAATCGAAACCAGGGATATCATCGCCTGTGTAAACATACATTCTTCCATTATGTATCATGGGTGCCGGATCCGGTGAATAGTGTGTTTGGATAACAGGGTTCTGGGCAAAGGATATAACGACAATTGCACAAATACCGGCAGTAAGGAAGCCGCGTTTTAATTTCATTATTCTTTTATTTTTATGTTAGGATATTTCATTTGCAAAATTTTCTGGCTATATATTTTTTTCTTTTCTATTTTCTTACGAGGCGTACATAATAGACCGCTCCGGCCGTATTACCTTTCAGCGCCTGAAACTTCACCCTCACCTGTTTTTTCCCTTCGATCATTGAATCCGGGATTGCATATTCTATGTTTTGGAAGACAGATTGGTTCCACCTGCCGGTATTATCTTCTGTAACTAGTTTTTCATCATCTATATAGATCTCAAATTTCCTGTTACCCCATTCTGCACCCCAGTAACGGACATTCAGCAACAGCCCTTTCTCATTGTTGGTTGCCATTTGATAACTAAAGAACCCATCTTCACGTGCATCGCGCCAAAACTCATCAAGGGAATTTCCTGCGTTAGATTTTTGTTTTTGTATGAGATGATCTGCTTCGGGTTGCTGTTCGCCAGGTGCAACAAAATCGATGGTGCGTTTTGCGAGATCCAGTTTTTGTTTTTCTATGATGGCAAGGGAATCGAGGTAGGTACGATAGCCATCATTGCTGAGTGCCATCCAGTACATCATATACCTTGCGTCATGAATTGTATAAAACGGTTGGAGAACAAGTTGTTCCTGGTTCACCATCTTTATATCTGTAATGGTATAATTCAGCGGCTTTCCGGGCACTGGTTTTAGCTTTGTGCCGATACCGGTAATATTGTCTTCTATTATTACCGGTGCTTTATCCACTGGTAGTTTTTTGCCACCGGCAATATGCGCCCATCTGCCATCGCCTGCCACTAAACCGGCAAGATCCTCCGTTCCTGTTTTTGCCCCCAGTAAAATGGGGCCATGCATCAGGGCAATGTAATTAGGAACATTCGGCATATGTTCAATCGTGTTCTGCATAGGCAGGATGATACTCACCTGGTCGCCCTTCTTCCATAATCTTTTTACCGCCACATACGATGAGGGATGATTGACGAATGCGATGGATTTCCCATTCACCAATATTTTTAATTGGCCCTCTCCAACCCAGGAAGGATAGCGGATCATTAATGCAAAGCGTGCATTGCCTTCTGTTATGGTAAGTTTTGTTTGTTCTTCGTATGGAAAAAGTGTTTGTTGTTTTATTTTTACCTTATTGGCTTTCCAGTTGAGTTCAGAAGCCACAAAAAGATTGACAAACAAAGAATCATTTGAATGAGTATAGATAAACTGGCTGTATTTTCCATGGTTCTCCATACCACTGCCCACACAACACCACATACCTTCGTTGGGAGAGGAGTATACCCTGTAATGTCTCGGGCGTGCCGGCGTAAAATATACATAGCCGCCATTTTCAGGGTGTTGGGTTGATAAGATATGGTTGTATAGTGTTCTTTCATAATAGTCTGCATACTTTGCCAATGGCGTAACGCGGAACAGGTTTTCTGTTAGTTTGAGCATATTGTAAGAATTGCAGGATTCCGGGCCCTCCACATCATTTACAAAATCGGTTGAAGCGGTTATGCTGGGAAACCACTCCCGTCTGCTATTACCACCGAATGCAAGGCTGCGTTTGGTAGTAACTGTTTGCCAGAAAAAATTACCTGCTGTTTTGTAGGTATTATCATTTGCCAGTTCTCCAATGCGTTCAAAACCTATGGCTTTCGGCACTTGGGTGTTGGCATGCTTGTTATCAAGGTTATCATTTTTTACAGCCATGGCATCCAGCAGCATTCTGTGCGAAAATCTTTTTGCGGCAGTTAGATATTTTTTATTGCTGGTCATTTCGTAAGCATCCGCAAAAACTTCATTCATGCCTCCCTGTTCTATATCCAGCATTGATTGCATTTGTGTATCGGTTAATGCCGCAGTAATATTGATTCCCCAGTCGCAAAATTTCAGGAAGATCTCTTTGGCCTCTTTATTACCTGTGTACATCCATGCATCACGCAGACCAGCATACATTTTATGTACATTGTACCACGGCACCCATGCAGCACGATAGGCAGCAAAATCGCCGTGCTGTAAAGTGCTCCATATTTTTTTACCATTTGGAACGGCACCTGCATATCCTTTTGCCCACGCTGGGTTGTTCACAGCGTGGGCATCCTGGCAGGCTTTCAATTCTGTAAGGATATGGTCCATCTTTTTTTTGCATTCAGCATTGCCGGTGGCAGCGTAGTTCATGGCAAGGGCAGATAAATAATGCCCAGCTACATGCCCATCAAGCCCATCCCAATTAGGAAAGATCTTTGCTTTGGCGGGTAAGCCTGCTTCTTTCCTGTATCCTGCCAATAATCGGTCAACATCATATTCCAACAGCACTTTTATATTCAGGTCGCGTGCATGTAGAAATGGACCATCGAGTAATTTTACATCGGCCAATGAAAATTCATTGTTGTATAGTTTGTGCTGTGCATGGGTAATATGGAATGACAACACCATGCTGAGAACTATACAGACACAATAATTTATTTTTTTCATACTTTTGTTTTATTCAGTTTAAATGAGCGGGCTATTAGTGGGTACATAACCTTTTATTTAAATGTAATTGTTGTAAGCTTTCCCATATACACAAACCCCTTCTTAGCGATAGCTTCAGCTATTCCCGAGCCATTCCCTTCTGTTACAAAAACAATATTGAATACTCTTTTTAATAAAGACCCGGTAAATGATCCCTTTCGGTTTCCGATGGTTAAGGCCTGTGTTTTATCATTCCATGCAAAAGGGATTTCAGTATATTTTCCCTTTTCATAATTATAATTATCGCCTTCATCTTCATATAAAGTAAAGGCACCATTTGCTCCTTTATAAATCCGGATCTCCAAAGTATCATTGCTTTTTTCTGCTGTGTACTGCATCAATTTACCCATGGGTATGATGGAACCTGCTCTCACAAATAGAGGTATCTTATCCTGGGGAGCATCTGTTTGAATAGTTTGACCGCCACTATACTTCCTGCCCGTCCAGAAGTCATACCAGCCCTTCGATTTTGGGAGATATACCTCCCATGTTGTGGCAGGTGCGGTAACAGGGGTCACCAGTATTGATTTGCCAAACATGTATTCATATTCCTGCGACACAGCAGTCACATCGTTGCTGAAATCCATCACCATCGGACGCATTATTGTTGAACCATTTTTTGAAATCTGCCATGCTTCAGAATAGATATAAGGCAATAACCGGTAACGCAAATTCATCATGCTTCTCATATTGTTCTCAACGGTATCTCCATATTTCCAGGGCTCTGTTTCTGTTTGATAACCATGTACACGGAATATACTGTTGAATGTGCCCCATTGAAACCAACGGGTTAGTATATCACGATATTTAGGATCTGTATATTGTGTGCGCCCAGGCCGGAAAAAACCGCCTATGTCGGTTGTCCAGTATGGAAGACCCGTTAAGTTGTAATGCAAGCCTGCAACGATCTGTCTTTTATAGCTATCCCAGCTCCAGCCAATATCTCCCGACCAGTTGATAGTTCCATATCGTTGTTGTCCAGGGAATGCAGAACGGGTAAGGGTAGCTACTCTCTTATTGGGGTCAGTAATACGTTGCCCTTCATATATTGCCTTGCTTACGAACAGTGGATAGGCAAGCCTGTAAAAATCTCCTGATCCAAAATATGTCTGCTTACCCGTGAGTGCATCATTCTCCGGCTCCGTAGCATCCATCCACCAGGAATCAACACCATAGCTGAAAAGATTTTTATTTAAAGCGTTCCAATGCGTTTGCTGTGTTTCCGGGTTGAATATGTCGATCCATGGACTATTGGGGATGTAAAGATTTTTAGCAATATAGGGTTTCGCGATCTCCGATTTTTTGTCAAGATTCTCCCAAACAGAAACAGAAAACCGTGCATTGAGATCATGTAGTTTTTTTATGAAGCCCGCAGGGTCCGGATAGTTCGTCTCATCGAATTTCGGAACGCCCCATCCATATTTACCCCAGTACTGCCAATCCTGAACAATCACATCTACCGGCAATTTTCTTTTCCGGAATTCCTCTATTGTTGAAATCAGATGTTGCCCCGAAGTATATCTTTCACGGCATTGCCAAAAGCCATAGGCCCATAAAGGAAGCATAGGGACATTGCCCGAAAGATTCCTGTAATTGGCAATTACTTCATCTGCATTCTTTCCATAGAACACTACATAGTCCAATGATTTTGCATTCGGCGAACGAAAAGTGGTTGCATTATCAGCCAGCTTCCAGGATAACCTTGGCGTGTTGGTAGATTTACAAACTACCTGTACAGTGTGCGTACCCGCTTTTAAATGGATTAGCTTACTGGCAGCCGGGGGGAGCCATAAATTCGATTGGTCGATAACAGCTGTACCGTCAATTACCAAGAGATGCCGGCTTTCCATATTGCCCAGGTCCAGCATCATTGAATATTCGCCATCATGGTCAACAGAGAAATTTCCATTATACAATGCCTGTTGACGGCTTACCCTTTGCGTACCGGATGTAGTAGTTACTTCAACATCAGTCTTCACTCCGGCAGCAGTATCTTTTTTTGCCAGCGTAACAATATTATCTGCCGGGTTGAATTCCGTAAGACCATACTGGTGCCATAATATCCCATATCCTTTGCTTGAGTACAAAAATGGAATTGCGATCTGCGTGTTTACCTGGGTCAGCTTGCGCGTAATGTTACGCAGGTTATAATGTCCATCCTGGAATTGCCCTAATCCAAATAAATATTCATCCTGTGAAGTAGTAAAGCCTTGTTCAGCAATCAAACAGGGTTGTCCCATTACAGCATCACTGGTCAGTTTTCTGCTCCCTGCTTTTTCACTTAAAAAAACTTTTCCTGCTGCGTCAGTAAAATCAATAACGGCAGTTTTCTTATTAAAAATAACGGTAACAGCATTCGTGCTGAGCTTGAGTTGCTGCGATGTTTCAGCGAATTTGAAAGAGGGTACTGTTGGGTGGTTAATAAATATAAGTTCCCTTTCTTCTTTTGGCAATTCCTTTTCCCATTGAACCCGTATCGCTTTATTGGTGAGGGGAATGATATGCATCGTTCCCTCAGAGAGCAGGATGGTTAACCGGTCTTTTTGTACACTATATTTTTTATAGCCCTGGGCAAAAGCAATAGCGGGTATCAGTGTTATTAATAATATTAATTCCTTTTTCACCTGGATAATATTTTTAGTAATCATTTTTTTGTTCTGTCATTTTAGTTATCCTTGTTTCGGTTAGAATTTCACTATTGTTTTTTTACCTGCATAATTGATAGCCTTAACAGGTAACAGGCCAGATTTTTCATTGTTGTTTTTATCCGATCCTGCCACAACAATATTGAACGTCCTGCTATCTATCATTCCCGGAAAACTTCCACTTCTATCGCTGATCGTTAAACTTTTATTTGCGTTATCCCAATCAAACCGAATGGTTGAGAAAGCTCCCTTTTCATAATTGTAATTATCATTTTCGTCTTCATACAATACAAACTGCCCGTTGGCTCCTGTATAAATCTTCAGTTCCAGCGTATCCCATTTTTTTTCTTCGGCAAACTGCACTGAGGGACCCTTGGGTATTATTGCACCGGCTTTTATATAAAGGGGAATAATGTCGAGTGGTGTTTCTTTGGTAACTTTCTTGCCGCCTGAAAATTTCTCACCTGTCCAGAAATCATACCAGTCGGTACCTGCCGGCAGATAGGTTTCTTTTGTTTTTACAACAGTAAAATCTTCCTGGTTGCCGGCATCTGTGGTTGCTCCGGGTTTTATATACATTGCTTTTGTTACCGGGCTTACCAGGATTGATTTGCCAAACATATACTGGTCATTGATATCCAGCGCATTTTTGTCATTGGCAAAATCCATTACCAACGCACGCATCATGCTGGATTGATTTGCAGTAACATCCCATGAGGTTGAATAGATATAAGGCAGTAAGCTGTAACGGAGATTAATATATTTTTCAATGGCATCATATGCCCTGTCGCCTCTCTTGCCAAACTGGTAAATTTCACGGGGAGCATCTGCGCCGTGGGAACGCATCATTGGACAGAAAGTGCCAAACTCCAACCAGCGTACATATAATTCGCGGTACTCTGGGTCTGCTAATTTTTTGCGGAACCGGGTAAGAAAAAATCCACCAATATCACTGTTCCAGTAAGGGATGCCGGAGAGTGAAAAATTGAGACCCGCAGAGATCTGGTTCCTGAGTGCGTTCCAGGATGCGGTAACATCTCCCGACCAGGTATTGGCCCCAAAGCGTTGCTGTCCTGCAAATGCGGAACGGGTAAGAATGAATATCCGTTTGCTTGAATCAACCTTGCGCTGGTTATTATAAACGCCGCCCACTGTTACCAGCGGAAAAGCATTGCGTACTTTTCTGAAAGATCCGAGGTAGGTTTTATTATCCATGTCACTGGGTTTAAAATCCAGGTGATCAGGCTCCGATGAATCCATCCACCAGCCATCTATGCCTGCAGATAAGAGACCGGCATTAAGATATTTCCAGAAAATATCGCGTGCAGCGGGATTATAAGGGTCATACACTCTTACGCCCGAAGGATAATCACGGTTTGGCGGCCATTTTTCTGAACCGGATTGTGGCCAGGTGCCAAAATTCATGAGCGCACCTATTTTGTCCAGCTCTCGGTATTGCTTTGTTTGCGGGCCAAATGAATTCCAGATAGAAATGATCATGTGTGCTTTTAGATCATGTACATCTTTTACCATTTTTTTGCCATCGTAAAATTCAGGGTTGAGAAAATCCATCGCGTTCCAGAGATAATTGTTTCCCCAGTATTGCCAGTCCTGTATAATGCCATCGATCGGAACATTCAGTTCACGATATTTTTTTACCACACCTACCAATTCATCCTGGCTTTTATAGCGTTCCTTACTTTGCCAATATCCATATGTCCACAAAGGAAACATAGGTGCCTGACCGGTAAGCTCGCGCATCCGGGCAATCACCCCATCGGCATTGCCGCCATACATAACATAATAATCAATGCAATCGCCTACTTCCGAAGTGAATGAAGTGGTTGCCTGGTCATCCGCAAATACTGTAGGGGAGTAATTATCCCAAAATAATCCATACCCTTTGTTGGATTGAAAAAAGGGAACATAATCATCTGTATTACCCTGCACCATATTCAACTTCAGGTTTCTCTGCACCATCTTTCCCTGCTGCTGTTGACCGAGACCATAGATAGCCTCATCTTTATCAAGTGTGAAAGATTGAATTACCTTAAACGTGTTGCTGCCGGCATCATCAAATGGTGTAAAGCTTGCACCATTGGCTTGTTCCTGCAGCAAAGGCAGACCCGCACCGGTTGCATATACAAGCCCGCCTGTAGCAAGGTTCAGACTAACGCTCAGGTTATCAGTTTTAAGTATAACCGTATTGTCTTTTTGAACAATTGACAATCTTGTTTTTTGGGGCGTTGCAATAACCGACAGGCTCTTTTTAACAAAAGGCCGGTCTTTGGGCGATTTAATGATCCGAACAATAGAAGGAGCGTAAAACTGGATTTCTATATCGTTGCTGTGTATGCTGGTCTTAATGCCCCAGTCAGTTTTTTGATAAGACTGTGCTTTAACGTTAACGGTCAGGCATAAAGCTGTCAATAGTATTGAAATAAGTTGTCTCATTATTCTATATTTAAAACTCCGCTATAATTTATACTGATCATTGTTTAAACTGCCACCAATCAAAATTGAAAAGATCTTTCTCCCCTTTGAATACAAAAAACACATCATGTACTCCTTTGATGTTCTTTACAGGTGTAGAAATGGTTTTCCAAACATCGCCCTCAGCTGTTGTTGTAACAGCAACTGTACCCACTAATGGTCCATCTATTTTGTCGATACGGATCTCCATTTTTCCGCCGTATATAGCAGCTATACTGACATCTACAGATGAAACCCCTTTTGAAAAATCAGCACCCTGCACTTTAATATAATCGCCATTGTTAATGGATGTGACAAACAACCTGTCGGCTATTTTTTTTCCTTTGTTCCAGGAAATATTTCTTTCCCATTCGGTTACGGCCTCTGTTTTAACGCCTTCACTAAAAGCAATGGTTTCTGCCTCAACTTTGTTGTAAGGATCAAGTGTACCCATTTGCTTAACACCTGTTGCGGACCAGAAAGGAAGCTTTTGAATAGTACCATCTGCGTTATATGTTATTTGATCTATGCAGATAGAACGCCGCTCATAATGTTTGGCCATGGTTTGTTTGAGGATGTTATAATTAAATCCGAATACATAGGAGTTGCCTTTATAATCAATGATGCCCGGATGATTACCGCTTGATCTGCTGTCACCATCCATGATCATTCCTTTGTATACCCATGGGCCGGTTGGCGATTCGCTCATCGCATAACCTATTCCTTCAGGACAACAGGTAGAAGCGTATGCCATATAATAATGCCCATTGCGTTTGTAGGACCAGGGGCCTTCCTGGTAATGGAAAGGATCTTTCTGATCTTTCACTTTAGCAAAAGAACTGTCTTTTATAATCCCGCCAGAATAGGACACCATGTCCTCATTCAGTTTTACATAGTATATATTAGGATTGCCCCAGTACATATAAGCCTGCCCGTCATCGTTTATCAGCACGGTGGGGTCAATATCATCTGTACTGTTTTTAACGAGCGGTTTACCTATCGGATCTTTAAAGGGGCCATAAGGACTATCACCAACAAGCACGCCAATACCCAAACCATTGGGTACTGGGCAATACAAATAAAATTTACCATTGCGGCGGATACATTGTGCGGCCCAGGCACCATTATCGGTATTCACCCATTTAAAATCTTTTAAAGAGGCAACGGCTCCATGATCTGTCCAGTTCACCATATCGGTTGACGTATACAGCAGCCAGTTAAACATTTTAAAGCCGAAAGCATCATCTTCATCATGCCCTACATACAGGAACACAGTATCATTATACACCATGGGTGCGGGGTCGGCGGTATGCTTGGTTTGAATGATGGGATTTTGTGCACTGCACAAAAAATATCCCATTGTACCGATCACGCTTAGTAGTTTCTTTATCATTACTCTGTCGCTTTCATTTTAACACCTAAAAGGGTAAGCATTTGTTCAGCATATCTTTTTCCCAGTATTTTATAACCTTCTGCGGTAAAATGTAAATTGTCTGCAGCATCGGGGCAACCCGCTGATGATATCACGTAAGAATTCTTTATCATGTCCGGCAGTGTGGCTATGATCTTATTCATGCCTGCGCAAACGCCTCCCTGGTCCGCATTCACTGTTTCTCCTGCGAGTAGTGGGACTTTTCTTGCTTTGAGTTTGAGGTCTTTAAGAAGATTATCATACACCCCTTTTACTTTTCTTGTCCATAAAGAATCATTGGGATTCGATTCGCCCTGGTGTAAGAGTATTCCTTTAATAACACCATCCTTCTGTGCCAGCTTTGCCATCTCAACAAGGCGACCATATGGATTACCATTGTATTCTTTCAGCATTCCGGTCATCCATCCTGGTGCGGTTGCGGTATAAGATTGGTAATTGTCTTTATCAAACAATTCGATCTTACATCCACCCACCGAAACATTGATCACGCCAACTCGAACATCTGAGGGAAGGTTCTCTACCAGCGTTCTTCCAAAATAATCTACAGGTGTAATGCCTGTACGGCAGCGGCACAAAGGTGGAACAGCTGTGTACCAATTTCCCATCGTGCGCCCCAGGTTTGGGCAATCAACAGCTTCCATCACCTGGAAACGGCTGTCTATATTCACCGTATCCTCAGGGCGTACCCTTGCATTCCCTTCCATATTGGATTGTCCGAAGCTGAGAAAAATATAGAATTTTCTATCCTGCGAAAAACTGTTGAATTGGATAAAAACCAATGCAACGAATGCCAGGTATTTAAATAGGTTTTTCATTATCTGTTTTTATTATTCAACTGTTATTATTTTCCTGTTTGCAACTCATATACGTTTACAGAATAGGGTTCCAGCGTCTGGTTAAATTTTGTGGCAACACCTTGAATAGTTGATTTGACCGGAATAATCTTCTCGGGATCCGTTATCGTATTTGTATCCAGCGGATTGCTGCCTTTGAGTACCCATAGGGTAGCTTCTGCTGAGATTCTTTTCATGCCATCGAGGTTGATATCAACAACTTGTTTTTTGCCCGATGTGTTTACCAGTTTCAGATAGATAGTGCCCGTTTTTTTATCCTGCGTGGCACTATAAAAAATGGTGGGAACAAGTGTTTGTTTGGTTACACCGTTTGTGCTGTCTCTTTTCGATAGTGGTTTTGGTTGGGTTGGAATATTCTCTGCGGCAACAGGAATGATCCTGTCTCCCAGGTAATTGCCAAACAACTGCTGCACATAATAGGCAGGCGAACCATAGCTCGTTAGCGCATCATATCCTATCAGGTCAGAATCCCATTGCCATGCTTTTGGTGCAGTGGCGGTGGCTGTATTTACATTTACAAACAATGGCGCATAGCATGACATGATCACAATATCCGAGTTGCGCTCCATGCCGGTCATCCATGCTGCATCGCCTAATGCTGCATTTAAGTTTGTGGTTGGCGCTCCTTCGCGTGTGGCCCATTCGCCCACAAATATTTTTGGTCCATTGCGGTCATACTTATCATACTGGTTTGCATTTTCCCACATCGCCCATGAATCGCGATAATAATGCTCATCGAGGATCTCAGGTTTTTTACCTGTTGTAACTTTCATATTAGGATACTGCGCGTCTGCAATGGTGGATATACAATGGAGCTTCGGATATTTTGCTTCTATCGCATCACGGAACTGGTTAAACCTGCCATCGTAACTATTGCTTCTATCGAACCAGTCTTCATTACCGATCTCAACATACGTAAGTTTAAAAGGAGCAGGGTGGCCGTCAGCAGCGCGTTTGGCTCCCCAATAAGTGTTTGTGCCTCCCATGATATATTCTATTTCTTCTAATGCATCTTCAACATAGGGTTGCAAAAGCGGACCGGCATCAACATGGTCGCCATCGAGCGAGTAGCCTGCATACACACCGAGTAAAGGTTCTGCACCAATATCTTCACACCATAACAGGAACTCAAGCAATCCCATTCCATCTGATGCCCTGTATCCCCATGAGCCCTTATGGCCGGGTCTGTTCTCCAAGGGGCCTAATGTGGTCTTCCATGGAAATGCGTCAGTGATCAATGGTCCTTCTAAATAATTGCCACCCGGGAAGCGTAAAAATTTGGGTTTCATATCAGCCATCATTTTTATCAGGTCCGGTCTGTTGCCATTCGGTCTGTTATTATGGGTGGGTGGAAACAATGAAACGAGATTGAAATAATATAGTCCTTTGCGGTCGGTAGAGATCACAAACCTTGCATCGGTTGTAGGCTTGATGCCTGCGGTTGTAGTGAGCGTTAACTCATATTTTTTCCAGTAAATGCTTTTTGCAAGGTTAACAGTGCCTGTAGCATATATTGTTTTGCCATCATTGCTTTCAATGCTGACTGTTATTAGTCCCGCAGTGTTGTCTTCAATTACCGGTGGTGGGGGAGTAGCCGGCTCTGGTGCGCCTGGCCTGCGCGGTGGTTGCATCCTGCCTGAACCTTTCAGGTAAAACGATGCCTGGTAAGTTGTAGATGGTTTTACAGGTATTCCCCAATATCCTTCATTGGCGATACCTGTTCTTTCGCCATTGTTCTCAACTGTAAGTCTTAGGCAGGTGGTCAACGCACCGTTTATCGCATGGCGGCGTTCATCGAACGGAACATTCTCCTGCGTGGCTGCCATTAATTTGATATCAGCTTTAACGGTTGAGTCTTTGCGTACCAGGCTCCATCCTTCCGGTTTTGTTTTGTTGTCTTTAAAGATCCTGTTACGGATCAGTTCTGGATAGAGACCACCATCATAGGCATGATTGATCTCTTCTGTCATTAACCCATATAACATAGGGCTTACTTTGGCTGCCGGCTTTGAAAAATCCAGTGTAAGCGTGGGAGTCTGTGCCATCAGATCAACTTGTGAAAGACAGAACAGCAGGCAAAGTAGCAGGCATGTTTTGAATATTGTTTTTCTCATAAAGCTTGATTTCTTAAAAGCATTTTTATTAATTAACCACTAAGATTCACTACTCACTACTGATTACTCACTATCATTTATTTAAATAGTACCTGCGCAAAATTGAACAGGTTATTTCTCCATACCGGCCAAGTATGACCGCCCGGGTATTCGCTGTATACATACTTCACACCCATCTCATCAAACCTGCCCAGCATTATTTTATTATTGCTGTAAGCAATATCTTCTTTACCGCCTTGGGAGATCCACAAGCTTTTCAGGTTGCTGTTAATTTCGGTAGCATGCTGTTTCATGAAATCATATTGCGGATCGGACAAGGCAGGCTGGTTGGCCCACCAGCCGGAACTGAATACACCGAGATAGCTAAACAGGTTGGTATTTTTTATACCCGCATACAAGGTTTGCAACCCACCCATTGATAATCCTGCCAATGCCCGGCTGTTTGCACCTGCTTCTGCACGGAAATTATTTTCAATAAAAGGAATCATCGATTGCTTCAGTTCATTCTCAAACATTTTTAGCGATTGCTCGCCAAACCCCGCCATGCCTCCGCCACCAAGGTTGCCATCCATCATCACAATGATCATCGGCTTTGCTTTTTTTGCGGCAATCAGGTTGTCAAGTATCAGGTCTGTCTTTCCCTGTTGCGACCATCCTCTTTCATCTTCCCCTCCGCCATGCAGTAGATATAGCACCGGGTATTTAGCGGTAGTATTGGAATCGTAAGCCGGTGGTGTGTAAACATAACATTGCCTCCAGGAGTTGGTTACCCTTGAAAAATATTTTTTGATACGCACATCGCCACGCGGCACATTTCTTGCCGCATAGTAAGCACCACCTGCAAAAGGAATTTCAATACCGCTGGCCATCCTGCTCATTCCGTAAAAAGATTCACTGGCAGGATCCGCAACAGCAATGCCATCTATCAGTAAAGAATAATAATGAAAACCTTCACTGATCGAATCAGTAGTAACTGTCCACACGCCAGTCTCATCTTTTACCATATCGTATTTTTTGCCCAGGTCAACCTGCAATTTTTTCGCCTCAGGTGCCTTGATGCTGAATCTTACGCGGCTGTCTGCAGTCACCTGTGGGTATGCTCCGTTACGGATATTGGTAGGAGCAGGGGCACCGGCTACGGGATATTTTGAAAAAGATGATGGATCAACCGGTTTAAACAATAATTGGGAGAACATGAACAGTCCGTTTTTCCAAACTTTGAAATCATGTACGCCCGGTTCAATAAAGTATATGTGCGGCACATTGTTTTTTTCAAAATAATCATGCGTTCTTTTACTGAATGTGATCAACCCATCGCTTGCGCCGCAGGATATAAATAATAGTTTCAATTTTCTTTTTGCTGCCTCAGGATCTGGAAGCAATTCCTGTGGTGGTTTGGTATTGGGTGCCGATGAAAATCCACCTACCCATGCAAACACATCCAGGTTGCCGAGGCCGAAATTGAGCGACTGACCGCCACCCATCGACAAACCGGCAATAGCCCTGTGTTCACGATCTTTCAGAACAGGAAAATTTTTCTCTATATACGGTATCAGGTCATTCAGCAGGTCCTTCTCAAAAGTTGCGAAACCCTGTACTTTATCAGGTGCCATGATATTGCCTGTTGCCCTGTCATCTTTTATCGCTCTTCCATTGGGCATCACAACAATCATGGGTACGAGTTTACCATCAGCATACAGGTTGTCAAGTACTACTTGCGGATTGCCACCATTCAGCCATTCCTTTTCATCTCCGCCAATTCCATGCAGCAGGTAAAGAACAGGGTAGTTCGTTTTTTTATTGTAGCCCGGCGGCGTATAGATCAGCGCACGCCTGTTTGTTTCAACAGTTTTGGATGCATAGGTAATGGTATCAATACTGCCGTGGGCAATACCTTCGCGTTTTACATCAAAGCCGCTGGCTGCAGGTTTAATGGCATCCTGCGAGCAAACAAATGTGGTAAAAGCCACAAGTGCAGCAGCAGTAAATATTAGTTTTTTCATAAGGCAATTTTTGAAACTTTTATGGGTGATGATAGTTAAGGGGTTTGCGGTTTGATGAGTTGATAGTTGCCACTCAGATGCATGAGGCTGAACAAATACATCAACCCATCATAATACGGATCAAAGTAGCCATCTTCATAAGGTTCAAGCTTTGCGTTCCACAGCGAATGCAAAAAATCATAGTTCTTATCCGCAAGGATCATTTCCGTAGTGGCTGATGTTGCCACCAATCCTATCGAGTGTCTTAATTTTCTAAACCCGCCCGCATCGAGAATAAAATCCGGTTTGGTTCCATCGGGATTAAATTGGTCATCGAAGCTGTCGATTCCTTTGGAGCGAAGGAAGGTTTGAAGACGCTTGGCATAATCTTTCTGCCAATCCTTGTCTTTGCCAAACCATACATAATCCATCGATATATTCATAGGCACGCGCCATGAGTCGTAGCGGAAAGCCTGCGGCATCCAGCGGGTTGGGTGTGGGAGCCCGCTAAACTCAGCATAGTCGGTATTTAAGCCTGTTACAGGATCGCATGCCCGGTGCAGGAATGCACGTGATGTGTCTGCACAATCTTTATAAAACTGTTCATGGCCATCTTTCGCATACAATGCCCATACTTCATAAAAGGCAGGAAGGTGATAGGAGGGGTCAGTCCAGTTGTAATTGCTTCCTTCAGGAACAAATGTTATCTGTTTGTGTTCTTTGTTGATGAGATGATAAATGTTTCCGGTACCATCTTTCTTCCACATCGCATCAAGTATTCTTCTCGCTTCGCCATAGTAATCAATCCCTGTTTGATTGCCCCAGCGGTTAGATGCGAATAAAAGGCTGGTAACATAATATAACTCTCCATCAGAAGCCGAACCTTCTGAATTTTTTTTCATGGTGGCAGGGTTAATGCTCCAGGCAAAATATCCTTCCCGCGAACCGCTTTGGTGTTGCAGGTATTTTTTGGACCATCGCCATATCCGGTCAAAAACATCTTTCTTATTCAGTTGTACGGCTATCATCATTCCATATGAAAGACCTTCTGTACGTGCATCATGATTTTTAACATCGGAAACATATGCCATCGTATCATTCACTTCAAAATATACCCGTTTCGGACCTTCAAAAACATCGTAGTAAGCTTTTGCAAGTTTCTTATCGATATCGGGTTGCTGGTAGCCTGCTTCTTTAAAATAATTCCGGTATTTACCTGTTATAGCTGCGGCTGATTTTGGATTCTTTTTTTCGTTTCCTGTCTGTGCGCAAACTGCCACCGCCAATAAAGCATAAGCGGTGGAAAAAAGGAATAATCGTTTGATATCATGTCTTTTCATAAATAGTTCGGTTTGCAACCGCCAGTGTTATTTAAAAAGCAAAGCCGCATATTCTTTCAGATCCCTTCTCCAGGTAAGCCACTCATGGGCCGTGCCTGGCGATTCATAATAAACACTTTTGATTCCCTGTTTATCCAGCATATTTCTGAATGCGCCAACGGATGCGGGGAACGGATTGGGTTCTTTGGTTCCCAGCCCGAGCCAGAAAATTTTTATTTGTTTGTTAACAGCACTGCCATCTTTGAATTTCCCATCGAGGAAAGTAGCCGGATCCAGTACATCGGAACCCGGATAATTGGGTGTTCCACTAAATCCTCCGATAGCTGAAAATTTATCCAGGTTATTCATAATGATCCGGATAGTTTGATTTGCACCCATTGATAAACCTGCGATGGCACGGTGTTCACGATCAGCTTTTGTACGAAACTTTGCATCGATCATGGGAATGATCTCATGGATCATCACTTCCTCAAACAATGAAACCGGTCGTGCTTTCGGATCTGCTCCCGGATCCAGCGGTTTATTGGCATATCCGTTGTCCATCACAATGATCATGGGAGTGGCTTTGCCTTCTGCAATAAGGTTATCCAGTATCAGGTTAGCTTTTCCCTGTGAGGCCCAGCCAGTCTCATCTTCAAAACTTCCGTGCTGGAGATATAATACAGGGTATCGCTCTTTGCTGCTGGCATGGTAAGCCGGTGGCGTATATACAAAGCAGCGTCTCCAGCTATTGGTGAGCTTTGAGAAATAAGTATTTTCTGCAACAAGCCCATGCGGAACATCTTTCAAAGCATAAAATGCCTGGTCAACGGCAGGTACTTCAATGCCGCTTCCCCAACGCCCTGCACCATAGAAGTACCGGCTTCCCGGATCGGGAACGGAAGCACCATCGATATTAAGCTGGTAGTAATGAAAGCCCTCATCCTGCGGGAGCGACTCGCCTGTCCAAACTCCTTTTTCATCTTTTACAAGATCATATTTTTTGCCACCCAGGTCCAATTGCACTTTCAATGCCTGTGGTGCAAGGATACTGGCACGTACCCGGCCGTCAGCACTTACCTGTGGATACTGTTTCCCTGGCTGGTTGGTAACTGCCGGTTTAAAATCAGCAGTTGATTGCGCAGTACAGACTGCACAAAAAAGTATGACCGATGAAAATAAAATGATGTGTTTCTTTTTCATATTTATTTTTTAAAAAGCAACGGAGCCAGCTCATGCAAACTCCTGCGCCATGTTAAAAATTCATGGGCCGTATTTTCTGATACGTAAGACACAGCATTGATACCGACAGCATTCAGTGCCACGGCAGAACTTTTCACACCATCCGGTCTTTCTTTGCTTCCGCAACTAAGGAAAATAAGTTTCAGGTTCGATCTGTCTTTAATGTCTTCAGGCGCATAAGTTCCTCCGCTCAGCAGACCATAGTATGCAAACACACCGGGTTTAGCGAGAGTGATCGTTTTTGTTTCCATGCCTCCCATCGAAAGACCCGCCATTGCACGATCAGATTGCTTGGCAATTGTGCGGAAATTATTATCTATGTATGGGATCAGTTCGTCAATCAATACGGTTTGAAAACCATCGATCTTAAAGTTTCTCATGCCGCCGAATTTTACTTCGTTGGTCATGCCGTAAGTCATTACAATGATGAAGGGTTCTGTTTTACCGTCCGCTATTAAATTATCCATGATCAGGTTAGCATGTCCCTGGTTGCTCCAGGCAGTTTCATCTTCGCCCCAACCATGTTGGAGGTAGAGTACTGGGTAGCGTTTACCTGATTTTTTTTCATACCCGGGTGGCGTATAAACAAATGCCCTGCGCGAAGTGCCTGTACTAGGTGAAGGAAACAGAACCTGCTGCACGTTGCCATGGGGAACATTTTTCAATGCATAAAAATCCTGGTCATGCGCAGGTATTTCGATGCCGCTTTCCCAGCGGACAGAGCCATAGAAATTAAGCGCACCCGGATCATTAAATTTTCCGCCATCAATGGTGATATTATAATAGTGGAAGCCTTCATCCATAGGTCCTTCGGTAGTACCCATCCAGGATCCATCAGCAGATTTTGCAAGTCGTGTGCCACCTCTTCCGCCAAGACCCAGACTCACTTTTACGCTATCTGCTTTAGGTGCAATAATTTTAAATCGCGCATAGCCTTGCGAATTCACCTGGGGATATTCCTGTCCTGGCTGGTTTACGCTGGATGGTTTAAAATCCTCTTTTATTTCTGTTGTAGATTGAGCAGAGCAAACACCTATCACAAGCAGGGTTGCTATGGCAAACGTTAGAGATTTAATTTTCATGATCTTCATTTTTGATTTATATGGCTATGGTTTTGAAATGAATGTGAGTAATTGACCGCGGCTGGTTTGTATATCATATAAAAATGTTTCTTTCAATAGAATTGTTGCGGGTTTCGCTTTTGCTGAAACAACCGGCTCTGCTGTTTTTTCTACAGCATACAGTGAGTTAGTGTTTTCGCCGTATGCTTTTTTGAGTGTGTTGTTCCCCTCCAGTTTTACTTCATTGGGAACCCTGATGCGCAGGTTACCACCCAGGTTCGATCTTATCACGGCTTTCAATAACTTTCCTTCTTTCCAGTGCATGCTTACCAATGTAAACCCGCCCCTGGCCCTTAACCCGGTTATGCTGCCTCCGGTCGACCACACATCAGGCAATGCAGGAAGTAAATGCATGGCACCGTCTGCACTTTGCATCAGCATTTCTGTGATACCGGAAGTGCAGCCAAAATTTCCATCGATCTGGAAGGGTGGGTGGGCATCAAAAAGATTATTGTAAGTGCCACCTCCACCACGGTTAGTTCCAACGGGAGTAAGCTGGTTCTGAATAAGTTTATAGGCATGATTGCCATCCAGCATTTTGGCCCACCAGTTTACCTTCCAGCCCATGCTCCATCCGGTAGAAACATCGCCGCGTTGTAGTAAAGTATTTTTAGCGGCACTGTATAACAGGGGAGTGCGGTAAGGAGAGATCTGGTTAGAGGGAAACAAGCCATACAAATGCGAAATATGACGGTGATTATCTTTTGGGTCATCCACATCGTCTAGCCATTCCTGCAACTGTCCGTATTGACCTACCTGCATGGGGGCCAGCCTGCTGCGCAGCTGTTTGAGTGTATCTGCAAATGAAGCGTCTATATGCAAAATAGCGGAAGCCTTAATTGCATTGCTGAATACATCGAATACGATCTGGTTGGTCATTGTAACACCCGCATCAATGGAGGATCCCTGGTGTGCTTTTGGTGCGTTCTCAGGAGAATTATCAGGGTTAATAACCAGCCAGTGATGAACAGGATGTTCAACAAGAAAATCTGCATAAAACAATGCAGCACCTTTCAGGGCATTATAAACAGAAGATAAATAAGATTTATCGCCACTATAGAGATAATGTTCCCAAAGATGCTGGCTTGTCCATCCTCCGCCATTGATCCATGCTCCCCAGAATGCTCCGTCAACAGCCCCGGTCGCCCTCCATATATCTGTATTGTGATGCGCCATCCAACCCCTTGTACCATACATGTCTTTTGCCGTTTGCTGACCCGTTACCGACATCTCTTTTACCATTTGTAAAAATGGCTCATGCATTTCTGCAAGATTGGTTTTTTCAGCGGGCCAGTAATTCATCTCCGCATTAATATTGATCGTGTATTTGCTGTCCCATGGCGGTCTGAGCTTATTATTCCAGATGCCCTGCAGGTTGGCAGGCTGTCCCCCAGGTTGTGAAGAAGCAATCAACAGGTATCTTCCATACTGGTAATACAGTGCTGCAAATTCCCGATCATTGTTTGTTGTAAAATTCTTTAATCGTTCATCGGTCGAAACTCCTTCATTACCTATTGATCCCAGGTCCAGTTTTACCCTGTTAAAATATTTTTGATATGCCAGTATATTGTCCTTGAGCATGCTGCCAAAAGGTTTTGTTACAGCTGATCTTATCAACGAATCTGCCCTTTCGTTTTCGTTTCCACTGATGTCATTATAATTTTTAAAGTTGGTAGCAATCGATATGTAAATGGTTACGGCATTCGCATCTTTGATGTTTATCGAAGTGTCATCAGCAGATCGGGAACCGCCATCTGTTACAAATTCCATGATGCCTTTGTATTTAACAAGGCCTTTTACTCCTTCATGGTCCATCACATTCCCGGAAATGATTAATTGTTTAGCTCCCATTGTTTGTATGTGAACATTGGATTGTGGGCTTGCGTAATAAGCTTTGAAAGAAATGCTCCCGGGTTTGTTTGCGGTTAATCGAACTGCGATCACACGATCGGGTATAGATGCAATAGCTTCTCTTGTGTATGTAATGCCTGATACCTGATAAGATGTTTTTGCAACAGCTCTTTCCAGATCCAGTTCCCTGCGATAGTTCGTATAATTTTCATGACCCTGGAAGTTCAGGTGCAGTTCACCTGCAGGTTCAAACATCTGCCCATGTGATTTTTTACTGATGATTACTTTGTTGGCGAGCCGCTCTGCTTCTTTTTGGTTCCCTGCAAATACCAGTTGCCGAATCTGTGCAAGCGAATCATGCGCCAGGGGATTGTCATTTCGGTTTGGACCGCCGCTCCATAAAGTATGTTCATTCAACTGGATAGTTTCATTAACAACGTTTCCATAGATCATTGCCCCCAATCTGCCATTTCCTATCGGTAATGCATTTTCCCATGTATTGCCCGATGGGGTAGTATACCAAAGCTTAAGGTTATGCGCTGCCTGCGAAAAACAGTTGAGCGTTGAAAGCATTAAAATGACAAAAACTGATGTTTTTATATTCATAAAAATTATGCAATCGGTTGCGTTTTCAATGCAAAAAAAAGGTTTAACCGCGCTTCGATATAACCACCTGTTTTTTTTTAATTTTACTTATTGTCAGTTTCATTTTGCTTCTGCTTTAACTATTATTGATCCGTCCTGAAAGGTGAAGCCGGCAATCCTTCGATGTTATATAAATTGGCGTGTACAGGGTTATCCGCCCATGCATACCTGATGTACACAGGACTGGTTACCTTGTCATTCCACGCAATCACCTTATTACCCTGGATTTTTGTTCTGGCCCAGACAAATTTTTTGTCAGCGCCAGCAATCGCAAAATCTCCGGGTTCTTCTTCGTCATTCGTAACAAGACCAGAACCTGCATTAGAAAAATGGATAATGATCTTGCCGTCCTCGATGCTCGATGACTCATATATAGGACCGGAATGGACAATATTATTTTGATAACTGATTTTTAGTGCTGCCAGTGCCATTCTTTCGCCTACGTCTTTTTTATTGTCAGGATGGATATCATTCCATTCACCTAAATCGATCGTAACGGCTAATGCGCTATTGGGTACTGATAAGGATTTAAGTTGTGCCTCGCGCAGTAGGGCCCAATCACTTTCAGCAGGGAGGTAGTTGTAGTCCATAAACCCCGGAAGCTGAACATTGATAAATGGCAGATCGCCCTGGTTCCATTTTGTGCGCCAGTCTTTCATCAGTGCGGGTAACAGATAGGTGTATTCGTTTGCTTTGCCGGCATTGGCTTCACCCTGGTACCAGCAAAATCCCCTTATCGTATAATTGATCACAGGGGCCACCATGGCATTATATAAAGCAGCAGGTTGATTTTGGAACGAGAATCCTGCAGCACCAGCGAAACCGCGGCCTGCAGGTTGAAAAACATCACCCACTTTGTATTGCCACGTACCCTTCAGATCAATGGTATCGCTGCCGGAAAAAATGCAATAGGGTTTATCGGAAACAAATCCACCTTTGCCACTGGTGTTGGTAACCCTGATCACAAAAATATTTTTACCTGTTTGCAAAATGCCAGGTGCAATCTTATAGCGTCTTTGCGGATATTGATAGGTCGTATTACCCACCTGTTTTCCGTTAATATATACTTCATCCGCATCAACAATTCTGCCCATGAACATCCTGGCTTCTTTGTTTGTAAAAGAGGAAGGGATATTGATTTCTTTTCTGTACCAGACAACACCATTGAGATCTTTCAGACCCTGGTCCTCCCAATAACCGGGGATATTAATATTCTTCCAGTTTTTGGGAACATAGGAAGTATCATGCCATTTTTTATTGCCGGTTAAACCAAGGTCCGTGGTTTGTCTTGGCCGGAAGGCTGGTGCGTTTCTGCTAAAACTGTTGATGAAGGCAGTATCTTTGTTTTTCTGAACAACTGCATTGATATCAGTAAAGTGCGAAAGTCCCATTTCGCTTATCCATGCTTCAATGGGAGTACCACCTACAGAAGCATTAATGATTCCGATAGGGATATGATATTGTTCATAAATCTTCTTCGCAAAAAAATACGCAACCGCAGAGAAAGGGCGAACGTTCTCACCAACAGCTGCCTGCCAGTTACCGCCGGGCAGATCATCTTTTGCTGCGGATACATTGTTGGTATTGGGAACCCAGAACTGGCGTATCTGCGGGTAATTTGCTTCAGCAATTTCCTTAGCATACCTGACGTCGTGAATATTCATCTGGTGTACCATATTGCTTTGACCGCTGCAAAACCAAACATCACCAAACAATATATTCTGCAACACAATTTGGGTTTTACCGGTAAAGGTCAAAGTGTAGGGACCACCGGCGGGAGTAGGGGGGAGTGTTACTGTCCAATTGCCTGACTGGTTGGTTATGCAATTAATTTTTTTCTGGTTGAACGTAACAAAAACTTTTTCACCAGGAGAGGCCCATCCCCATAATTTCACTTTTGTATCGCGCTGCAGAATCATGCTGTCCCTGATAATAGCCGGAAGCTTTACCTGTGCTGATACCAGCAATGGTAAAGACATAGCTATCGCAACAAATATGGCGGCAAATCGTTTTTTCATACAAACTTAATTCTTATGGCAGATCATTCGACTTCCATCGCGCTGAGCTGTTTATAAGTCATTATTAAAACCAATAGGCGGTTCTACTTTCCTGATATTTTCAGCGGGAGGGATAACTTCTGTTTTTTTAATGGAAGAATCCCTCACAATCAATTCAGATTTCACAGTGATCCTGTTAGTTGAAGTGATGGTTGATACATTTTTCAAATGATCAATCAGGTTCCTGGCAGTGATCTCACCCATATCCTTACCGGGATAGTTGATCGTAGACAATTGGGGTTCAGTTATCTTACTGATCGATTCATTATTAAAGCCCACTATGGCAATGTCCTCCGGAATGCGCACACCATGACGCTTGAGTTCGTGCATACATATAGCGGCAATAAAATCATTGGTAACAAACAGCCCATCCGGCATGGGATCCATTTTTAAAATCTCCTGCGCTGCAGTGATACCACTGTTTTCAGTAAGATCCTTTACCAGCACCCATTCATTGTTATATGCCAGGTTTGCATCAAAGAGTGCATCCCTGTATCCTCGATGCCGCTGGAAAAATACATTTTGTGCAAGGTCCGCTGTCAGTATTGCTATCCGTTTGCATCCCTGCTCAACAAGGTGCTGGGTGGCCAGGTATCCACAACGGCAGTTGTCAATGATCACATGCGTTTTATCACTGTTTTCATTTGCCCGATCAAAAAAAATAACGGGTATATTTTTTTCTGCGAAAATTTTAAAGTGTTCCAGGTCATTTGATGTATCTGTCAGAGAAGCAATGAGCCCATCTACTCTTTTGTGGAAAAGGTTATGTGCATTGGCCAATTCTTTCTCAAAGTCACCCGCAGAGTGCGCAATGATGATATCGTATCCCTCTTTATTGGTAACCGTTTCTATGCCGGATAAAACGGATGTAATAAAGTTACTGTTAAGGTCATGAAGCAGAATTCCAATGGTGTGCGACTTCTGTTTACGCAGGTTACTGGCAAAACTATTATGTCGATAACCCAGTTCCTGTGCCTTATCAAGGATTCTTTTTCTAGTTGGGGGGCTGATCAGTTTGCTATTGGTAAGGGCCCTGCTTACGGTAGACGGTGCAACGTTCAGCTCTTTTGCGATGTCATATATAGTGATCTCTCTTTCCATGGGATGAGGGCTGTAAACACCAAAGTAGGTTTTTTTTTAAAAAAAATGCCACCGATTGCATTTTTAATTTATTTTTTTATACTTTGGATGCTGGAATGTTACTTTACAGTTAAATATGTAGACCTAAGTAATTGTACGCGAATTAGGTAGACTATTTAAAAAGTGCTTGTATCAGTGGGTTTGAAGGTTTTTTTGCGATTGTTGAGACTGATTTGGATGTATTTCCGTTCGGTTTTTTTTATAGATGTTTATGCAACCGATTACAATTTTCGGTTACAGGAATTGTCGGATTAATTAAAGATTGCTGCTTACATGAGAATTAGGAACTGCCTATCCTTCTATTCTAACGGGTTCATGCCTATGAACCGGCTGTGCATATTATATAGCACGATCTCCCATAGCTATTACAAACTTCTTTTTTCTTATCACCCATTTATATCCGGATTACCCCGGAGTAAAATAGAAGGTCTCTATCTAGATTCCGGATAATCAACTGTTTTGACGGAAATACCATTACCAAACGATATGCTAACCAAAAAAATGTAAAAATGATTAAGAAAAAAACAGCAAAATTGCTATGCCTGACAATTGCATTGCAGTTTTTTGCAATTTTGTCTTTTGCACAGAACCTGAGTGTAAAGGGCAGGGTAACTGATGAAAAAGGAGAACCCGTATCCGGGGCCTCGGTTCTTGTTAGAGGAACGAATGTAGGGGCCAATACTGACGCAACCGGCTCCTTTACTATTTCGGCGGCCAAAGGTGCTACACTCCTGATCAGCTCCTTAAATTTTCAAACCAAAGAAGTAAAAGTAACCGGTACCAACGCGCTTACCATCAGCCTGACCGCAACGGAAGGGCAGTTAAATGATGTTGTAGTAATTGGTTATGGCACACAAAGGAAAAAAGATGTTACCGGTTCTACCGTATCGGTGAAAGGTGAAACGCTTAACGAAATTAAAGCGCCGAATATCCTTAACCAGTTACAGGGTAGAGCTGCCGGTGTGGATATCCAGAGCAACGGAAACCAGATCGGTTCAGGCGGACAAATCAGAATAAGGGGTAACCGTTCACTTACAGGCAATAACAATCCATTGATTGTGGTTGACGGTATGGTGTATGGTGGTAGCCTTAATGATATCGCAACTGACAATGTTGCTTCACTCGATGTATTAAAAGATGCATCTGCCACAGCCATCTATGGTTCAAGGGGTGCCAATGGCGTAATCATCGTTACAACTATCCGTGGTTCATCTACCCAAAAGCCTTCCACTACTTACAGTGGTTATGTGGGAGCGGTAAGTGGATTAGGTACCTACAGACTGTTCAATGGTCCTGAATATGCGCAGTTCAAATTAGATGCTGCCGCAGGTAATTCCGGTACGGCAGGTTCAAGTCAATATTCAATCAGGCCTATAGAAGCAACCAATCTCGCAGCGGGTGTTAGCACCGACTGGCAGAAATTACTGTTGCAGACAGGTATCAGAACCAGCCATGATATAGGTGTACGTGGTGGTAATGAAAGAACACAGTATTACTTTGGCGCTGGTTTTTACAGTGAAACAGGTATCATGTCGGATCAGAAGCTGAACCGTTTCTCTTTCACAGTTAATATCGATCATAAAGTATCTGACCGTGTTAAGATTGGATTTACCAGCTTTAATACGCTGTTACGTTCAGACCGTTTAGGTACCAATGCTTACGGATCTGCCACAAGAATAGGACCATTATACAAACCTTATAATGATGATGGTACTATCAACTTCAAACCGGCATCAACACAGGCTGTTGATGCAGACCAGATCAATGTGCTTACTTCAATTGGTAACAATGATCTTATCAAAGCGTTCTCACGCCGTTACCAGTTCCAGCATAATTTTTATGGAGAAGTTAAGATCTTGAAAGACCTGAAATTTAAATCGACTTTCGGTTACGGATGGTCTCAAACGTTTAACAGTAACTATAACGGACCGAATACCGTATTTAATGGTAACACAAATGTGGCCAACTCTAATTTCAGCCAGGCCAATGCAGAAGGCTGGCAGTATACGGTTAATAACTCACTTGAGTATAATCACACTTTTGGAAAACACAAACTCCAGGTGCTGGCTTTACAGGAAGTACAAAAGAATAATTTCCGTCAACAACAATTTAATGGTGTTGGGGTACCGGCCGATTTTATCCAGGACTATAACTGGCAGCTGGCAAGCACGGTTACACCACAAGCCGGGCAGTACAATGAATCTGCTATCATTGGTTATATGGCACGTGCTATCTATTCTTATGACGACAAATACAATTTAACAGTCACAGGAAGAACGGATGGAGCTTCTGTTCTGGCGCCGGGCAGACAATGGGTAACATACCCAGCGGTATCAGCCGGTTGGAATATTGACAGAGAGAAATTTATGTCAAACGTTCAGTTTGTAAACTCTTTAAGATTGAGAGCCGGTTATGGTATCAGTTCAAATGCCGGTATCAACCCTTACACTACGTTGGGAAGCCTTACCAGCAGTTTCTACAACTTTGGACAGGGAACTACCGTAGGTACTAACTATCAGAATGGATACCTGATCAATACAAGCCCGAATGCTGATCTTACCTGGGAAAAAACCGCAGGTTTGAACATTGGTCTTGATTTCTCTTTGTTTAAAAACAGGTTATCCGGTAGTGTCGAATATTACAGCACAAAAACAACCGATATCCTTTTAAATAAGAGTCTGCCACGCAGTAATGGTACCAACTCAATCCTTACCAATGCGGGTGCTACTTCTTCATATGGTATGGAATTCACACTTAGCAGCGTGAATATCAAAAACAAAACAGCAAATGGTTTCAGATGGACAAGTGATCTGAATTTCTTCTTCAACAGGGAAAGGATCGATGCTATTCAAGGTGGTCTTACCCAGGATTTAGGAAACGGTTGGTTTGTAGGTCAGCCGCTTACGGTAATTTATGATTATAAAAAAATAGGTATCTGGCAGAAAGATGAAGCCACAGCTGCTGCAGTGTATGGTGCAAAACCAGGTGATATCAAGCTGGAAGATCTAGGTAAGAATAACTCAATCACTGCAGACGACAGGCAGGTGGTTGGCAATTTTCAACCCACACTTGTAGCAGGCTTATCTAACCGTTTTGAGTACAAAAATTTCGATTTGAATGTAGTATTATTCGGTCGTTTCGGACAAACTGTTGCTGCAACCTACCTATCTGCTGATGGTGGTGGAGCAGGTTATCCATTCTTTATGAACAGCCGGGTTAACCAGCTGAAAGTAAATTACTGGACACCGAATAATCCAAGCAACGATTTCCCTGAACCGGATGCAGGTGTGGATGGTTTGCCATACACGTCTACTTTAACTTACAGGGACGGTTCTTTTATCAAGATCAGGACAATTGATCTGGGTTATACTTTCAGCAGTAAATTCCTGGGTAAAACAGGCATCCAATCTTTCAGGGTATATGTTTCAGCGCAGAATCCATTTATCTTATGGTCACCACTGGTACGTGATGGCTTAGGAATAGATCCTGAAGGAAATACTGACGGTAATGCTGCTATTGGAACACAGGGGGGCGGTGCTACCGCAGTACCTACCCGTGCAATCACGGTTAATATGGGTGTTCCAACAACCCGCCAGATCATATTTGGTATAAACCTGAAATTTTAATTTTTTAAATTTTTTCGAATGAAAAATAAATATATAATCTCCGGCGTCCTGCTTGGTACATTGCTGATTGCTTCTGTCAGTTGCAAGAAGTTATTGGAAGAGCAGCCTAGAACATTCTTTGCGCCTTCGTTCTTTTCCACCGCAGATGGTATCTCGGGTGGTATTGCGGGTATCTATTCAAGTTTCCGGAGCCAGTGGGCCACTCAGATATGGCTGCAACTATTTAATTCCGGTACAGATGAAACGCTTCGCGGTACCGCTGTTGATAACAGTGCCACACACTGGTTTACCTATAATAATCCGGTGATCAAAAGTAACACCGGTAACTATGAAGGTTTCTGGAATACTTTGTACATCGATATCAATACGGCCAATGGCGTATTGCAATATGGTCCCACTGCAGATATTCCTGCTGCAACCAAAACACAGTTGCTGGCCCAGGCCAAGTTCCTGCGTGGATTTTGCTATTATTACCTCGTAACTACTTTTGGCGCGGTTCCACTACATACCACATTCAATAGTTCTGCATCTACCGCTGATGCGCCGGCTCCTATTGCCGATGTATATGCACAGATCATTAAGGACTTTACAGAATCTGCAGCTGATTTGCCAAACACGCCTGCTGCAGGAATGGGTAAACCTGCAACAAAGGCAACTGCTTTATTCCTGTTGTCTAAAACATATCTCTGGAGAGGTTGGTCTTCTGTAGCACAATCAGGAGATTTTGCGCAGGCAGCAACAATCGCTAAAGGGGTAATTGATGCGAAAGCAACTTACGGTCTGGATCTTACACCAAACTTTGGTAACACATTCAGAGAAGGAAATGAATATGGTCCTGAAGTGATCATAGTAATTGATCACACGAAAGATTTGAAATTTGGTCAGAACTCTGCAGTAGGTGCGGGTGCTACCAGCGGTAGTGAAAATAAATCCAACTTCATGTGGCGCCCTAACTACCCAACGGTTAATGCCAATTATCCGGCAGCGGGTGGTGCAGCGGTTACCGTTCGTGATATCGCAAACGGTCGTCCGTTCCAGCGTATCAGGCCCAATACCAAATACATCATGGATGTAGCATTTGCCAACAGGGCAACTGACTCACGTTATGAAGGAACTTTCCAAACAGTTTGGCTGTCTAACAGCGTAACAGAATCAGTGAAAGGAACCACCGGTGCTGTTACACCAAGAGGAACTTTGATCAACGGAACAGATACTTCTATCTGGATGGCAGACAGGTTGGTAACAACTGCTGAACGCAATGCATTCAAAGGGATTATCTTCGAACCGGATCACCTCGTAGGAGCTACCGTTCCTTATACCAATGCCCTGTTCCCAAGTGTTAGAAAATTCGATGATTCAACAAGGGGACAAATGAATGATTATTCAGACAGACCTTACATACTATTCAGGTTTGCAGAGCTTTACTTAATTGCAGCTGAGGCTTATTTGAAAGATGGTGGTAAAACTACAGAAGCAGCAGCCATGATCAATGTATTGCGCACACGTGCTGCATACAAGAATAACCAGACACCGGCACAGTATGCTGCAGCAGTACTTGCACAGCAGATTACGCCTGCACAGGTAACGCTCGACTTTATCCTGGATGAACGTACACGCGAATTGTTCGCAGAAGATACCCGTTGGTGGGATCTTTCCAGGACCAAGAAATTGGTTGAGCGCGTAAAACTGTATAACGCAGAAGCCGCTGCAGGTGTGCAGGACTTCAATATGCTAAGACCGATACCACAATCTCAGATTGACCTGGTAACAGAGGGACCTAAATTCCCGCAAAACTTAGGATATCAATAGCCTTTAGAAATCTCATAGTGGCTATTTCATATTTCAAACCGGGGAATAGATATCTATTCCCCGGTTTTGTTTTGACTAAGCTCAAACCACGTTAGCTTTGCATAATGCTGGCAGCGACAGGGCAATTAACGACAATGGATTCACTACATATCTGCAGTTCATGAAAGTTTTTTTTAAAATATTATTCATACTATTCTTCTGCTCTTTCACCCAACCTCTTAAGAACACTGGCGAAGCAAGGGGGGCAGACAATATGGCCTATAAATGGGGCAAAGTAATATTAGCGGCAACAGCCAACGATACAGAAAAATTCAGACCCCGACCTACGGTAACCTCCCGGATATTAGCGCTTATTTGTACCGGTATATTTGATGCCTGGTCAAGATATGATGCCTTAGCGATACCGGTTTATCTCAAAAATGTTGAACGGGTAAATGTATCCGACCGAACCCTTAAAAACAAAGAGACTGCCATCAGCTATGCTGCCTACCGTACAATGATGACTTACTTTTTCTCCGATTCTATCATGCTTCGCAATACGATGAAAGAATTTGGATTTGACCCTGATAATAATTCACTCGACCCTGCAACACCTGAAGGCATTGGCAATCTGGCCGCAAAAGCAGTGATTGCTGCAAGATTGAACGATGGCTCCAACCAAACGGGCGAAATGACTGGCTCAGCTGGTACGCGATATTCAGATTATACAGGATACCAACCCGTCAATAGTGCTGATACGCTCAATGATATTAAACGCTGGCAACCTAAATACTTTTCAGATGGGAAAGGCGGGAAGTTCGCACCGGCATGCCTTACCCCGTTCTGGGGCAAAGTGCAACCACTACTGCTTGATTCAGGTAACCAGTTCCGGGCTGCAGCTCCGCCGGCTATCGGTTCACTTCAACTCAAAAAAGAAGTGAAAGAAGTAATAGACCTGCAGGCTAAACTAACCAATGAACAGATAGGCCTGATAGAGTTTATGCGTGATGGGCCCAAATCAGTTCAACAAGCGGGGCACTGGTTTATTTTTGCGCAGGATGTTTCCATAAGGGATAAACATACACTGGATGAAGATGTAAAGATGTACTTCGCAGTTGAAGCCGCAGCTATGGATGGCTTTATCGCCTGCTGGGATACCAAGATGAAGTATGACTTTGCCAGACCCTATTCACTGGTTCACTATTATTATAAAGACAAGAAAATAAAAGCGTGGGGTGGACCTGGAAAAGGCATGGTAGAAATGCTGGGGCAGGAGTGGCGGCCTTATTCGCCTGAAACCTTTTTATGTCCCCCATTCCCCAGCTATGTATCCGGGCATAGCAGCATCAGCGGTGCCTGTGCTGAAATTTTACGCCTGTTCACTGGCAGTGATGCGTTTGGGATCGATGTAAAAAGAAAGCCGGGAGAATTTACAGATCCTGAAAAAACAGGTCCGGAAATAACCCTGCATTTCCCAACATTCACAGAAACGGCAAATATGGCGGGTATATCAAGAGTCATGGGCGGCTATCATATCCAATGTGAAAATAAGGAAGGCTTAAAACTTGGGCGGAGTGTAGCGGCAGCGGTATGGAGAAAATACTTATATTATACCGGAGCTAAGTCTAAAAGCTAATTATTATGATCCCCAAAAAGACAATCCTACCGGTACTTGTTATTGTATTTGCATTGTTTGCAGCCATTTTAATTCCCGCTTGCAAAGGGAAAACGGAAGATGGCGCAAACCCGGAGCATCCTGTATTTGAAAAAGTATCTTCTGCTGAAAGCGGCATTGCTTTTAATAATACGGTTGAAGAAAACTACCAAAAAAACTACTTCGATTCCTTCGCATATGTTTATAATGGAGCAGGTGTTGCTACCGGTGATTTTAATAATGATGGCTTAATAGATATTTATTTTACAGGCAATGAAGTGCCCAATAAATTATATATTAACCAGGGTAACATGAAGTTTAAAGACATGACCGAAACGGCGGGTCTTGGTGGAGGGAAAGGATGGAAGAACGGTGTTACACTTGTTGATATCAATAATGATGGGTTACTGGATATTTATGTGTGCAAAGGCGGCTACAGGGATGCAGATGAGGACCGCAGAAATCTGCTGTATATCAACCAAGGCAATCTGACATTTAAAGAAGAAGCCAAAAAATACGGATTGGATGATGATGGTTACACTGTGCATGCCGTTTTCTTTGACATGGACAATGATAATGACCTTGATCTTTATCTTACCAGCAGACCCGATACATTTTACTTAGGTTTATCCAGGATGGTATCCGGTAAAAGAAATCCTCCCGAAAAATGCAGAAATAAATTATACAGAAATGACAATGGCAAGTTCACCGAGATCGGTAAGCAGGCAGGCATCAGTCATAGCTTTGGATACGCACTCTCTGTTGTAACGGCCGATTTGAATAATGATGGTTACCAGGATATTTATGTAGCCAATGATTACGCAGATAATGATTACATGTTCATTAACCAGAAAAACGGCACTTTCAAAGACGAGGTCAAAACGATGACCAATCACGTGTCGCTTTTTTCGATGGGGTCTGATATAGCTGATATCAATAATGATGGTTTTGAAGATATCATTACCATGGAAATGCTTCCCGAAAACTATAAACGGTCTAAGGTTTCCATGCCGAGAATGGATGTGCAGGGCTTCCATGCCATTGTTGACAGTGGTTTCCAGAAACAATACATGCACAATGTGCTGCACCTGAATAATGGTAACGGTTTCTTTAGCGATGTTTCACAGATGGCCGGTGTGCAGAAAACAGAGTGGAGCTGGTCTACACTGGCAGCAGATTTTGATAATGATGGTAACAGAGACATTTTTGTGGCCAATGGATACCGCAGGGATCTGTTTGATGGAGATATCCAGCAAAAGCAGGATATGTATGTAAAAGCCAACATGAATAAATATTCCTCTGCTGAGGAAATGTTTACCAAAGGTTTCAAAGAGTATATCGAGATCTACAATCCCATCAAAGTGAGAAATTATTTATTCAAGAATAAAGGTGATCTCCAGTTTGAAAACGTATCCGCTGCCTGGGGATTTAAAGACAGTACTTTCTCAAATGGTGCCGCTGTAGCAGACTTTGACAATGATGGAAAGCTTGATCTTGTGATCAACAACCTTGACGGTGTAGCTGATTTATACCGAAACGTAACAGACCTTAAAAATAATTACCTACGCTTCAAATTGACAGGGCCTGAAAAAAATCACGAAGGGCTGGGCGCGAAAATTTCCCTTTATTATGATGGAAAAATGCAGCAGTTCTTTCAGCAAAAAACGGTCAGGGGATACTTATCCTGCAACGAACCAACCGTGCATTTTGGGTTGGGACAGAAAGCCAAAATTGATAGTGCTGTTATTGTATGGCCCGATGGCAGATCTAACACTATTCAAAATATCACCGCCAACCAGGTGATAGCCGTCAATTACCAGCAGGCGGTTAAGGGCATTGATCATACACCGCACTATAGTCCATTGTTTGCTGAGGCAACTGACCTTTTATTGTCAACACCATTCATACATAAAGAAAATGTTTACAACGAATACCTCGACCAGATTTTGCTGCCACATGAGTTTAGCCGTGATGGCCCTTTTGTGGCAACGGGTGACGTGAATGGTGATGGGAAGGATGATTTTTATGTAGGCGGGGCAAAGGATCAGTCGGGTAGCTTATATCTACAACGCGATGGTAAATTTATTAAAACCCAGGTACCGGTTTTTGAAGCAGACAGAAAATATGAAGATATGGGGGCATCGTTTTTTGATGCAGATGGGGATGGAGACTTAGATCTCTACGTTGTGAGTGGCGGCAGTGAATTTGACGAAGGATCTGCTATGTACCAGGACAGGTTATATCTCAACGATGGGAAAGGCAACTTTTCCAAATCAACACTTCCATCAACACTTAGCAGCGGATCGTGTGTGGCTGTATTTGATTTTGATGGGGATGGCGACATGGATATATTCAGGGGAGGCGAGGTGGTGGCTCATAAGTACCCGCAATCTCCACAGAGTTACCTGTTGATCAATGAAAAAGGGAAATTTGTTGACAGGACAAAAGAACTCGCACCAGGACTCGTGCGTGCAGGTATGGTAAAATCTGCGGTATGGGCAGATATTGATGGAGACAAAAAAGCGGAACTGATCATCGCAGGTGAATGGATGCCGATCAAGGTTTTTGCTTACAGGAATGGAAAGATGAAAGACGTGTCTATGGATCTCGGATTCCAGCAAACAGAAGGTTGGTGGGATAAATTAATCGCTGATGATATTGATGGGGATGGAGATATCGATCTGATAGCCGGTAACCTTGGGGAAAATTATAAGTTCCAGGCAAGCATTCAAAAGCCTTTTGAGATATATGCCAAGGATTTTGATGCTAATGGCACCAATGATATTTTTCTTGCCAGGCACCTGAAAGATAAAGACATGATGGTGCCTATAAGGGGGCGTGAATGTACCTCGCAACAGTGCCCGATGATTTCGCAGAAATTTCCGACTTACCTGTCTTTCGCTGAAAGTGATTTAAGTGGCATACTGGGAGAGGAACAACTTAAATCAGCCCTTCACTACCAGGCGCATCTTTTTTCAACAGTCATATTTGTTAATGATAAAGGTCATTTCACTGCTAAAAAGTTGCCGATGATGGCTCAGCTTTCAACAGTGAACGGCATTATCGTAAAAGACTTTGATCATGATGGGAAAAAGGATATTCTTATCGCGGGCAACAAATTTGATGTAGAAGTCGAAACAACGCCTGCAGATGCCTCTCCCGGCGTTTTCTTAAAAGGGCTGGGCAATTTGAATTTTAAAAGTTATCATCCATTAGAGAGCGGTTTTTTTGTTCCCTATAATGTAAAAGATATGCAAGCAGTAAAGGTGAACGATAAGTGGGCAATTGTAGTCAGCTCAAATAATGACAAGCTGCGTGTGTTTCAACAAAAAAAATAAAACCGGACTTTGCAATTGGTAAAAATATTGTGTGTGGCTTGCAGGAATCTGGGTACGGCTTTGCTGTTGTCCATGATTTTATTGGCTTGTTCCGGTAAAAAGAACAATAAGCAGAACCGACTTCAGTATGCATCCAGTCCCTATTTAAAGCAACATGCAGATAACCCTGTTGACTGGTATGAATGGGGGCCTGAAGCATTGGATAAAGCCAGGAAAGAAAATAAGCCGCTGATCATCAGCATAGGATATTCATCCTGTCACTGGTGCCATGAAATGAAAAAGGAATCATTTATGGATACAGGTGTTGCCAGGATCATGAATGAAAATTTTGTTTGTATTAAAATTGACCGGGAAGAGCGCCCTGATATTGACCAGGTTTATATGAAGGCCCTGCAACTTATTTCTGGTAGCGCAGGCTGGCCGCTGAATGCTTTTGCGCTTCCTGATGGAAAGCCTTTTTTTGCAGGAACTTATTTTGAAAAAAGTAAGTGGATCAGTATTTTAAATGGCGTTTCAAAAGCCTACCGTGAAAAGCATGCCCTTGTGGTAACACAGGCCAATGCATTAGTGAACGGGATGGCAGAACAGGATCTGTCTTTTCTGTCGGGAGATAATTCAGCTGCCGTTCAGTCTGCTGAACATGATAAAGCCATCATTTATGATAGTATCTACAAAGAGGCTGACCTGGTAAATGGTGGACTGAAAAGTGAACAAAAATTTCCAACACCTGCTTTTGCAGCATACTTATTGCAACACTATTATATTACGGGTGATAAAACCGCGCTTGATCTTGCCAATACAACATTGCAAAAAATGGCACAGGGCGGTATTTACGATCACGTGGGTGGTGGTTTTGCCAGGTATGCAACTGACAGCATCTGGCGGGTTCCGCATTTTGAAAAAATGCTTTATGACAACGGCCAGCTCTTAAGTGTATATTCACAAGCATATCAGCTCACGAAAAATGAATTCTATCAACAGAAAGTATCCGAAATATACCAATTTACCCAAGCATCGCTGGCAGCACCCGGTGGCGCATTTTACAGTTCAGTGAATGCAGACACGAAAGATGGGGAAGGGGTGTTTTATGCCTGGAGTCTTGCAACATTTATGAATATTACCGGAGCGGACCCTCTGTTGCCCAGTTACTATCATTTATCAGAAAAAGGTAACTGGAAGCCAGGACTTAATCTTCTATACGCAACTGAAACACCTGTTGAGTTTGCACGCAGGCATTCAGTAGATTCGGCTGCATTCAATAGTAAACTTATCCGGGTTAACGCAAGCCTGTTGCAGGAAAGAAATAAACGCGCAAAACCTGTTATTGATACTAAAATCATTACCGCCTGGAATGGCATCATGATCAAAGGTCTTGCAGATGCCTACGCAGCAACAGGACAGGAAGCGTATCTTTTAAAAGCCAGGTCATGTGCGGAGTTTGTTGCTGCCAATATGATGGAACCTGATGGCAGGCTCTACCGCAATTATAGCAATGGAAAAAAATTGATCGATGGTTTTCTTGACGACTATGCATGGGCCATAACAGGTCTAAGCCGCTTATACGAGGTGAGCTTTGATGTTCGTTGGATTGAACTGTCCAAAAAGATAGCTGACTATGCGATAAGAAATTTTTATGATGCAACCACGAAGCTTTTTTATTATTCAAAAGGGGGCAACGGCCTGGTATTGCGCAGGACGGAGGTCACTGATGATGCTATTCCTTCATCCAATGCCGTAATGGCAAAAGCATTATATGGGCTAGGAAAAATATATGATGATACTGCTTACCAGCATAAAGTGCAATTGATGAATCAAACTGTATTCAATAGCGCGAAAAAGACGCCGAGGTATTTTATCCAATGGTGTATTCTGAATGAACTGCTTAACAGTAAGCAGTATGAAGTGGTGATAGCGGGAACTGATGCCCTGGGCAAACGTAAAACTTTGCAGCAACACTATCTTCCCACCACTGTCATTATGGGAAGTACGGGTATTTCATCACTTCCTTTATTACAAAATAAAACAGTTAACGGAAAAACCATGATTTATGTGTGTACTGATAAAATGTGTAAACGCCCGGAAGAATCGGCTGACCTGGCGCTCAAGCAATTAAAAACCAATAGCCTGACAGTAAAATAAAGCATGTTATTAGTAGGAATCGATAGGAAATAGTAAAATTATTGAACAATAAAAAGCAATCAATATGAAAATTGTAACAGGTGACAAAGAGTTCTTCAAAGGCTTCGGACAGGTGAAATACGAAGGTGTGGAAAGTGATAATCCGCTGGCTTTCCGTTGGTATGATGAAAACAAAATTGTGGCAGGTAAAACCATGAAGGAGTGGATGCGCTTTGCCTGTGCCTACTGGCATTCGTTTGTAGGTAACGGAGGTGATCCTTTTGGTGAGCCCACCCAACTCTATCCATGGGATGTAAAAACAGACGCGGTAGAAAGGGCAAAAGATAAAATGGATGCGGCATTTGAATTCATTACTAAAATGAATATGCCTTATTACTGCTTTCATGATGTAGATGTTGTTGACTATACAAACGATGTTGCTGAAAACGAAAGAAGACTCCAGTCACTGGTTGCATATGCAAAGCAGAAACAGGCGGATAGCGGTGTAAAATTATTATGGGGTACTGCCAACCTTTTCTCTAACCGCCGGTATATGAATGGTGCATCTACCAATCCTGATTTTCATGTACTCGCACACGGCGGTGCACAGGTGAAAGCTGCACTGGATGCCACCATTGCATTGGGCGGAGAAAACTATGTTTTCTGGGGCGGTCGTGAAGGATATATGAGTTTACTCAATACCAACATGAAACGTGAAAAAGAACACCTTGCCAAATTTCTGCATACGGCAAAAGATTACGCGAGAAGGAATGGTTTTACAGGAAGCTTCTTCATCGAACCTAAACCTTGTGAGCCCAGCAAACACCAGTATGATTATGACAGTGAGACTGTTATCGGTTTTTTACGGCAATATGACCTGCTGAATGATTTTAAATTGAACATTGAAGTCAACCACGCAACCCTTGCCGGTCATACCTTCCAGCATGAATTACAGGTGGCAGCAGATGCCGGTATGCTGGGTAGTATAGATGCTAACCGCGGGGATTATCAGAATGGCTGGGACACGGATCAGTTTCCCAATAACATCAACGAACTCGCGGAAACGATGCTGGTTATTGTAGAGGCAGGTGGCTTCGGCGGTGGCGGAATCAACTTTGACGCAAAACGCAGAAGGAATTCGACTGACCATGCTGATCTTTTCTATGCGCACGTTGGAGGCATGGACATTTTTGCGCGGGCACTGATCGTAGCAGACAATATCTTACAAAAATCAGATTATAAAAAGATACGCACCGATCGCTACGCTTCGTTTGACACGGGCACCGGTAAAGCATTTGAGGAAGGAAAAATCACCCTTGAACAACTGCGTGATTTTGCTGTCAGCAACGGCGAACCGGCTACAGTAAGTGGCAAACAGGAATATCTTGAAAACCTTATCAACCGGTTTATTTAACAAAAGCTGGTTATCATTTTGATTTAAATAAAGCTTATGAAAAACCTCGTATTAGTTTTTGTTTTATGCTTTACATTTTTCCTGTGTACCGCACAAAAAAATGAGAACGTATTGACTGCAAAAGAAAAGTCGGCTGGATTTTCACTTTTGTTCAATGGCAAAGATCTTAGCGGCTGGAGAAGTCCATTTAAACAAACCGCACCTGAAAAGGGGTGGGAAGTAGTAGACGGTACGATACATATTAAAGATAGTGCTGGCGGCGGCGATATAGTGAGTACAAAAGAATACAAAGCTTTTGAGTTGCTGTTTGATTTTAAAATCACCGCAGGTGCTAATTCCGGCGTCAAATATTTTGTGACTGAAATGAATGATCCAAAGGGCGCGCTGGGATTGGAGTTCCAGATACTGGATGATGAACGCCATCCGGATGCGAAAGCAGGTACAGAAGGTAATCGTACAATGGGTAGTTTGTACGATCTGATCCCATCGATCAAGCCGAGCCCTGCCAATGCAGTAGGCGAGTGGAACCACGGAAAGATTGTGGCGCTCCCCAACAACTGGATACAGCACTGGATCAATGGGGTAAAAGTGCTGGAGTATGAAAGGGGAAGTGGCATTTTTCGTGTGCTCGTTGCCCACAGTAAATATGCCAGGATCAAAGGTTTTGGGACAGGAGAGATGGGGCGTATCCTTTTGCAGGATCATGGGAACTCTGTGTACTATAAGAATATAAAAATTCGCGAGGTAAATTAACCAGATATCCAGAACCTCACTCCAGCCTCCCCATGGCTACAATCCCCGCTGGCAAATGGCGTGCATCTCTGCTGTATCCATTCCCCAGGTCAAATTCAAGTGCCATAACTATTATTACTATATCACCGGCATTGCCTTTTGTTTTCAACAGTATTTCCTGTGCCGGGAAAATGGCTTTTTTATAATGGAAAGAATATTGCTCCATGCAAGAGACAGGTATTGATAATGTATTGCTAAACGGTGCAGATACCGCCATTAATTTAATGTTCACCTTTTGGATATGAGGTGGCAGCTTTAAATATTTTGCCAGGTTCATTTCTTCCACAAGTACCTTTATCTTCCCTTTGCCTGTATCAGTAACCTGAACGGCAGTTTTTAAAGCTTCCGGAAATATGGCAGCCGCATTCAGCGAACAGGCTTTATCATACCTGCCCGAAAAAGACCATGAAGGTTCTGCATGATTAGCATTATACACCCCACGCATCCATCCCCGTGCCATATTATACGTAACCAGGGTAAAAGGGAACAGTAAAAGCTCCTGCAGCATTCTTATCATGGGTGTACCGTATTGGGATACCAAACCGAAAACGGTTGCCTGGGGAGCCTGCGATAATTCTTTCCTTCTTTTTTTGGTAAGGTTGGGCACAGAACGGGCATACTTTTTCCCATTCATCGTATAGAAAACAATATTCCCTATTGCACCGCTTATTCCTTCGTGGTTAATAGATGCCATCTTATTCTATTTTAGACTATTAATATACAGATTATACACAGTTGACCCACAAATTTGTGGGTGAAATGTGGGTGAAGTGTGGGTGAACTGTGGGTGAAGTATGGTTTTAAAGCGATCAAAGTCACTCTTTATAGAGCCACTACAAGATGAGGGGGGGTAAAGTGAGGACGAAAATGAGGGGTGATGGCAATCTGAAGGAAATATACAAGGCGGGGGCGCCGCAGGCCAAAGTTGTATGGCGCTAAAATAGACCTTAAATGGATAGCTGTTTTTAAAATTACCGAACTATTGTTATAAGCTAACTACGATAAATTAAGTAATATCTTAAAATTTGTGATTTTTTCACAAATTTTAAGATATCTTGCCGGATGTTTATAGATTTTCAGTTTGCAAATTTCAGATCATTTCGAGATCTACAAAAATTCAGCTTACAAGCTTCTCCTACGCGTAGCAACGATAATGGAGTTGGGGAGGACCATGTGTTTGAAACATCGGGGTTCAGACTTTTAAAGACTAAATCAATATACGGAAGTAACGCTAGTGGCAAAAGCAATCTTATCAAGGCTATTAATGAGTTTGTCAAAATGGTCATTAGATCTGTGAGTGATGAGGGAATGACTAAAGAGATTTGGGATAAAAGATTCAAACTAATTAACGATTGGGACGAACAGCCAGTTTTTTTTCAGTATACTTTCTTGGTTGACGAAATGGTCTATCGATATGGATTTCAAATTAGTGAAGGTTTACTGTCTCACGAATGGTTATATGGTGGTGTTAGTAGTGATGAAAAACTCTTTTTCATGCGTAGTCCTGCAGAATTTAAAATTGAAAAAGAAAATTTTAGAGGTGGAGAATATTTCCTTGAACAATTGGAAAAAGGGGATAGTGAACTGTTCAGGTCAGATTCTCTATTTCTAACCGCAGCAGCTTTAAATGGTAATAAGATCGCTGCTCAACTTCGTAGCAGCATCATGAAATTGATGATAATGGATGGCGTTTCTGATGGCATTGCTACCAGATTTGCTCTGCACATTTTAGAAAAGGGAGATGACATTCAAAAAAAAGCTATCCGTGATTTTTTGTGTGCTGCAGATACAGGTATTTCTGATATTGAAATTCAAGAGGTTAGTGACAATAACCTCAAAAGAAAATTCTTGAAGAGTCTTTCTAAAGAAGAGTTGGATAGCGATAAAAATAGCGTAGTGGGATTGTTTTCTAAGCATGCAGTTTATGATGAAAATGGGGCACACCTCGAAAATATATCTGTTCCATTCGGAGAATGGGAATCGGAGGGTACCAGGAAACTTTTTTCAATTGGCTCTTTAATTATTGAGTCTTTGACTCGCGGCGGAGTATTAATAGTTGATGAATTCGATGCACGCTTTCATCCTAATTTGACCTCACTTATTGTAAAGTTGTATCAGGATAAAGAAACAAATCCGCTTAACTCTCAGCTTATTTTTGTAACTCACGATGCCTCACTTCAACGAAGATCTAAGCTCAGAAGAGATGAGATTTGTTTTGTAAATAAAGACAAGTATGGTATTAGTTTTCTTAGGACCTTAGTTGAATTTAAAGGAGTTCGGAAAGATGCATCATACGACAAAGAATATTTGGATGGAACGTACAATGCGGTTCCCTATTTAGAGAAAATTCGGTCTGTTATTACTTCATTGCAAACGGAGGAATGATGGGATATACGAGGCCAAGTAAACAAAAGAGAAATGAAGATTATTTGAGGACACTCGCTCCGAATACCACAAATAATCCTTATCGCGAAGAAAGTATTGATCCAACAAAAAAGTTTTTAATAATTTGCGAAGGATTAAATACAGAGCGTCGATATTTTGAAAGTTTTCCAGTACCATCTAAAACCGTTCTTATTGAAGGAGGAAAAGGTTCAAAAACAGCGTTAGTTAATTATGCGATTAAAATAAAGAATGAGCCTGAGTATGCCGGTCGGGAAGTATGGTGCGTGTATGATTTCGATGTAAAACCTGATGAAGCAAAAACGCAACGGCAGGATTTCAATCGATCTATTCTTAAAGCGGTACAAAATGGCATGAATGTAGCATGGTCTAATGATGCTTTTGAATTGTGGTTTGTAATGCACTACCAAAAAGTTGATGCCGCATTATCGAGAGATAAGTTGTTTTCAATTTTAAAAGATAAGTGGATGTTGGATTCTTTTCACAACGAAGCGAAATCAGATTCTTTTTGCAAAGGTCATTATGAAAGGCATGGGGGATCTGAGAGCGCGAGCCAAGCATTAGCAATACGGCGGGCGAAAGAACTTCATGAAGAGTATAATAATCAGCAAAATTATGCCGATCAAACTCCATGTACTACAGTGTATTTATTAGTCGAAGAATTAAATAAGTATCTTAAACGGTAGAGCGGTGCAAAATCCGATTACACAGACCCAGCTTATCCTGTTTTATAGTTAAATTATATACACTACCTGAAAGATTCATAAGCCTTCAACAACTCCGTAACCTCAACCCCATTGATCTTCATTCCTTCAAGCATACAGTCTTTTATCTCAACACCACTCAGATCGCACCTGGTAATGGAACTATTGTTCAAATCGCAGCAGTCAAAACGTATGGGTCGCTGCCTGGCATCGGGATCGTGATGTGGGGCTTCTTTGGAGGGTAGTCCGATGTGTTGAAAGAGGGCGCCTCCCAATTGCGCGCCTTTGATTTCGAGGTCGCTGAGGTTGGCATTTTTGATTTTTGTACCGGTCAGGTTCACATCATCGAATAGCAATGCTTTCCCGCACACGTTAGTGAAAGTGGACCCATCCATACAGACATCGTTGATCACCAGCTGTTTTCTTGCGTTGATGATATCTAGTTTTTCCATAAAATGATCATTTAAAATGACCTTTAAATTATGGAATCTTTTTTACACTGGACTATACGCGTACGGATCCTAATGAACTCAACACGCCGAATACTTTCAGCAGCCAAATGATCAATACGATCACCACAACCGCATTAAGGATCCCTTTGATCTTGCTGTCCATGGGAATATAGCTGTTAACGAGCCATAGTAAAACGCCAACAACAATGATTACGATAAAAATGGTTAGAATAGGCATAATGCGTGGTTTTAGATGATGTATACCTTCCCATATAAAAAAGCGTACCATCGGCTGGGGCATTTGCGACAATATAAAGGCAGTTTGTGACGATTAGCCGGGTACCTCATGGATATTATGTACCTTAATAGTTCTTATCAAACATTACTACCGATGAAAAAGTTAGTTGCCTTTTGTTTAGTACTTACCCTGTTTGCTGCATCCAATTCTTATGCACAGTTAACCCCACAACCCAGTTCCACCCAAACCGTTGTGCAGGATTTTGGTCTTGGGAAAATCAATCTTTCCTATTGCCGTCCTGATGTGAGGGGGCGCAAAATATTCGGGGGGATGGAACCTTACGGAGCTGTTTGGCGCACCGGTGCCAATTCTGCTACCGTTATTAAATTCAGCGATGATGTAACCATGGCTGGAAACAAAGTGCCCGCCGGTGAATATGGCTTGTTCAGTATTCCGGGTGAAGATGAGTGGACAATCATCCTCAGCAAACAATCCAAACAATGGGGTGCATATACCTATAAGCCAACCGATGATTTTTTGCGCTTTAAGGTTAAGACAGCGCACCTGCCACAGTTAACAGAAACGATGACCCTTGCTTTTGCCAATGTTACACCCACTACCTGCGACCTGCAGATGATGTGGGAGCATAGCGGTTTCGTAATACCTATGACTACAGATATCGATGCCAAAGTAATGGCAAGGATCGATTCAGCTATGGGCACGGCAAAAAAGCCTTACTATGAAGCGTTGATCTATTATTACAATAACAGTAAAGACATGAACAAAGCTTTGGACTGGGCAACAGAACTGGAAAAGGATAAAAACTTTCCTCCGTTTGTTCCCAAGTTGTGGAAGGCGCGCATACTGTTGAAAAAAGGAGATAAGGCAGCTGCTATTGCAACAGCCGAGGAGGGAGCAAAAATTGCCGCCGATATGAAAACAGAAGAATATGTTCGTTTAAATAATGAAGTGATTGCGCAGGCAAAAAAATAATCAATACCCCTGGTACAAAAACAAAAGGAAATGCGAAAGCGTTTCCTTTTGTTTTTGTACCCTATAAGCTTATTAAGAAAACGGTTTCGTGAATATTATGCACATTAAACGTTTTACTAAAAGGATTTAATTAAGTTTATATTGAAATTAGCTTTATTCCTGGAGTAGTTATTATCGCTGCAAACGCAATACTAAATCAGCATAAATAAGGCTAACTGCCTAGATGAAACGAACGATTTGCAAAAAGAGCTGGTGCCTGCCTATACTGGTGTTGACGATTTCAGTTCAGCTCTCTTATGGACAATATGCCCTGTTCCGGGATGAAACTGCGCCACGCCATGAACGGATTTTAGATCTTTTAACCAAGCTGACAATCGAAGAGAAGATCAGTTTATTAATTGCCAGTTCCCCGGGTATTCCCCGGCTTCAAATAGACAAATATTATCACGGAAATGAAGCATTGCATGGGGTAGTTCGCCCAGGTAAATTTACCGTTTTCCCGCAGGCTATCGCTTTGGCCAGTACCTGGAACCCTGCATTAATATATGAGGTTGCCAGTGCTATTTCTGATGAAGCGCGTGCCAGATGGAACGAACTTGATCAGGGGAAAAAACAGGTCTTACCATTCAATGATCTGCTGAGTTTCTGGTCGCCCACCATCAATATGGCGAGGGATCCACGTTGGGGAAGAACGCAGGAAACTTATGGGGAGGATCCTTATTTATCTGGCATACTGGCTGTGCAGTTTGTTAAGGGTATGCAGGGAAGCAATCCTGCATACCTGAAAGTAGTAGCCACTCCCAAGCATTTTGCAGTATATAACCAGGAGAGTAACCGCTTCCTGAATAATGCAGTGGTTTCCATGCGGATGCTCAGGGAATATTACCTGCCTGCATTTGAAGCGAGTATTAAAGAAGGGAAAGCGGCTTCTGTTATGACGGCCTATAATGCGATCAATGGCATACCCTGTACGGCCAATAGCTGGCTATTAACAAAAACATTACGCGAGGAATGGGGATTCCAGGGATACGTAGTATCTGATTGCGGCGCTCCCAATCACCTGGTAGATGCACATCAATATGTAAAAACAAAAGAGCTGGCAGCAATGGTGTCTATCAAAGCCGGTCTTGACCTCGAATGCGGGGATGACATTTATAAGCAGCCTTTACAAAATGCGTATAACCTGGGGATGGTATCAAAAAATGATATTGATAGCGCTGCTTATCGTGTACTAAGGGCACGAATGCAACTGGGGATGTTTGATAACCCGGAACATAATCCTTACAGTAAAATTTCACCGGATGTTATCGGCTCAGCTAAGCATAAAGCACTGGCGGAAGAAGCTGCCAGGCAAGGTATTGTACTGCTGAAAAATAAAAACGATATCCTTCCTATTAACAGGCATTCGATTAAATCCATTGCGGTAGTGGGTATTGAGGCCAATAATAATGAGTTTGGCAGTTATAGCGGAGAACCCGTGGGCAAACCGGTTTCAATTTTAGAAGGTATTCAAAAGAAACTGGGTAAGCAGGTAAAGATTAATTATGCGCCGTGGAAACCTATCAATGGGTTAGAAGGATATGTATTGATCTCCAAAGACTTTATCCCCGGTGGGTTACAGGCTGAATACTTTTCTTCTTTAAATCTTCAGGGGCCCTCAAAGCAGCGGGTGGAAGATATTATCAATTTTGAACCCGCTAATCAACCTCCGGATGCATTTCCGCCCACTACGCCTGTTTCTGTTCGTTGGAAGGGAAAACTCCACCCACCTGTTAGCGGCAAATACAGTTTAGGGTTTTTAGCCAAAGATGGATCCCGGTTACTATTGGATGGAAAAGTATTGGTTGATTCATGGAGAAGAAAATCAGTGGTATCGGATTTTGCTGATGTGGAACTGGAAGCCGGTAAAGACTATGCTATACAGGCGGAGTATTTTAATTATCGCAAACCCATTATCGCCAAGCTTTTCTGGAAAACACCCAATGAGGTTAAAAATTATACGGACCTGTTTGCAGAAGCGATCAGCTGCGCAAAAAAATCTGATGTAACCGTTGCTGTAATAGGTGTGAATACATTCTTTGCAAGAGAGGGGCAGGATGGGGAGAGCATACAATTATCTAAAGACCAGGAAGTATTTATTCAAAAAATTTACGAAGCCAATCCCCATACAGTGGTTGTGCTGGTGAATGGTGGTTCTCTCGCTATCGGATGGATCCATCAAAATATACCCGGCATTCTTGATGCCTGGAATTTCGGACAGGAAGGCGGAACAGCCGTGGCGGATGTTTTGTTTGGAGATTATAACCCGGCCGGAAGATCTACCCTCACATTTTATAATAGCCTTGATGAGCTTCCCCCTTTTGGTGATTATGATATTACAAAAGGCCGCACTTACCAATATTTTAAAGGGAAGCCATTGTATGCATTTGGCCATGGTTTGAGTTATACCCGTTTTGCTTATACAAATCTCCAGGTAAAGGATGCGGGCGAAAAGATCAATGTTAGTTTTCAGGTAACCAATACGGGTAAAAAAGATGGAGATGAAGTGGCCCAGGTATATGTTCAGCTGCCTGAATTAAATATCATCACCCCGATAAAACAATTAAAAGGGTTTCAGCGAAAATTTATTCAAAAGGGTAAGTCTGCATTCATAGAGATCGAGATAGAAAGATCCCAATTGAGCTATTGGGATGAGTCACTTTCCCGTTTTGTAACACCCAAAGGTAACTTCCGGTTTATGGTGGGCGCTTCATCTGATGATATCCGGTTGACAGATAATATTCGTTTGTAGAAAACATAAGTGTATGAAAATATATTTCTCTTTTTATGTGATTGTTTTATCAGCGTTGATCAGCGGTTCTGCGTTTGCGCAAAAGCCTACTTACTTCAAAATGAGTATTACTGTTTCTCCTGAAATGAGACCGGTATTTGTAAACACAGGCCGATTGATTGTTCGTTTAACCGGCCCGAATGAGCCGGGTAGTAATAAAAAGCCGGAGGTGGTCATAGGCATCACTCCCCAAAACTGGGATCCTGCCAAACCTTTTGTATTTACTACCCAACAAAAAAATGTACTGGTAAACGGGATAGAGAAATTACAAGGGCATTTCTCCGAAAAATTTTATTACCAGGTATCTTATAAACAAAACATAGCTGACGGCAATGAAAGAGTTGCCGGAAATCTTTATAGCGATCTGGATTCTTTTACCTTAACCAGTAAAGCCAGTCTGCATCTTACTCTCAAAAAGATGTTTTTGAAGCCGCTTATTGTCAACAACTCTTTTGTTAAAACGGTAGAAATAAAAAGCAAGTATTTATCTGATTTTTTTGGAGGCCCCCGATACCTCAAAGCATCCATACTATTTCCTTCCGGCTATTTTGATAACCCGGGTAAAAGTTATCCGATCTGCTACCGCGCTCCGGGTTTGAATGGCAGGTATGACCAGGTTAACGGGATGCTGGCTAAAAAAGATTTTTCGGATTGGTGGTTCAGTAAAGAGGCACCTCAGGTGATCTATGTATTTATGGATTCACAAGGTCCTTTTGGAGATACCTACCAGGTGGATTCTGAAAACAATGGCCCCTGTGGCAAAGCATTAACCGAAGAACTCATTCCTGAAATTGAAAAACTGGTTCATTATCAACCTCAATCCAAAATGCGCTATCTCGCCGGAAGATCAACGGGTGGTTGGGTTGCGCTGGGCTTACAGATTTTCTATCCTGATTTTTTTGATGGGGCCTGGTCGTACAGTCCCGATCCTGTTGACTTTGAACATTATGGGTTAATCGATATCTACCATGATTCAACCATTTTTTATAATAAATATGGATACCTGCAGCCTGGTCGGAGAACCATTTACGGCGAACCTACTTTATCTATGAAAGAGTGGATAGCCAATGAGAATGTTAGCAGCGTAACAGGTGATTACCGGGTTTCCGGTGGACAATTTGGGGCGTACAATGCGGTCTTTGGTCCCAGGGGAAATGATGGTCTTCCCTCGCTGATGTTTGATCCTGTTACCGGCAAGATAGATCACACTGTTGCCAAAGAATGGGAGAAGTATGATTTGAAAAAAGTACTGGAAAAAAACTGGGCGGTACTGGGTCCGAAGCTACAGGGTAAAATATGGATATGGACGGGCGATATGGACGGACTTTATTCAAATGTGGCCACCAGGTTCTTGCAGAAATTTTTAGATAAAACGGTTAACCCTGTATCAGATGCCAAAATTTCATTTACCGCTATGGCGGGGCATACGCAGGAATGGAGCGATAAAGCAGTATTAACGATGGTTGCAGAAAAAGCAGCTTTAAAAAAATAAAATAGTCAAATGAAATACCTGATCTTCCTCTGTTGCTTATCCAGTCAGTTGCTCTCTGCGCAAAAAGTATCCTTTACGAATGCCGTGTTTACAACAGGCGATAATGCCCAATGGGCTAACGAAAGTTTTAATGATAAAGACTGGCGCCCAATTAAGTTGAATGATTATTGGGAAAAACAGGGATATGATAAGTACGATGGATTTGCGTGGTACAGGATACATTTTATGCTGCCCTCTTCCCTGAAGGAAAATGCGCCTGTAAAAGATATACTTGAAATTTTCTTTCCCGGTATTGATGATGCGGATATTACCTATTTAAATGGAACAGAAATAGGAAGAACAGGGAGGATGCCGGAGGACCCTAACGGTTATCGGTCAGGTGGAAGAATCAAAGAAAGGCATTATACACTTGCCGCTACCAACCCGGCCCTGCATTGGGATAAAGAAAATATTATTTCCATAAGGGTGTATGATGGTAGCGGCACGGGAGGTGTATTTGGTGATCAGCATTTTATTCGTTTCTATGAACCTATTGATTATATCTCAATGGATAGTTATGGATCAACTTTCGTGATAAAAGGTAAGAAGGTTTCAAAAAAACTTTTTTTCCAGAATAAATATTCAGGAAGCATGCAAGGGGTTTTGACCACAACTGTTAAATGGAACGATAGCCTTATCAAGAAAGAGCGTCAAGCCATTGAATTAAAACCCGGTAAAACAGAGATTGTGGTAACAGATCTGCCCTTTATTGATGCAGCAACTGTTGGTTTTGAATTTACAGAAGATTTGAAAAAGCAAAGTTTACAATCAACACAGGAAATTCCTTATATACTAACGCCCCTCGAAAAGGAGATTCCCCGGATTCACAATGCTCAAACATTTGGTTGCAAGCCTAACGCTCCTTTTCTATTTACCATTGCGGCAACCGGTATCAGGCCGATGCGTTTTTCAGTAAACGGTTTGCCCGAAGGATTATCCTTTGATCCGCAAAAGGGAATGATCACAGGAAGTATTAAAAAAGCAGGTAAGTACTCCATAACAATAACTGCGAATAATAAACTGGGTAAAGACGGGAAAAAGATTGACTTATTGATTGGAGATGATAAAGTGATGGTAACACCACCCATGGGTTGGAACAGTTGGAATTGCTGGGGTTTATCGGTAAGTGATGAGCGTGTGAAATCAAGCGCCAATGTAATGATCAGTTCAGGACTGGCTAACCATGGCTGGAACTATATCAATATTGATGATGGTTGGGAAGCCCCTGAACGAGCCGCAAATGGAAATATACTTGCCAATAAGAAATTTCCAGACATGAAAGGGCTTGGCGATTATTTACACAGTAATGGGCAAAAGTTCGGGATCTATTCTTCTCCCGGGACAAAGACCTGCGGAGAATTTTTAGGGTCCTATCAGAAGGAGATAGAGGATGCTAAAACATATGGTTCATGGGGAGTAGATTATTTAAAATATGATCTGTGTAGTTACCGGAAATTATATCCCAATGGGCTTAGCCTTGCCCAGCTGCAGGAGCCTTATTTAGTAATGAACGAAGCATTAAAGTTATCCGGTAGAAGCATTGTATATTCTTTGTGTGAGTATGGTATGCAGGATGTTTGGAAATGGGGTAAGCAGGTGGGTGGTCATGTTTGGCGTACAACCGGTGATATTACGGATAACTGGAACAGCCTCAAAAACATTGGATTTAGCCAGGAAATTCCCGCTTCCTATAATGGACCCGAATATGGATTTGGGGATCCGGATATGCTGATTGTTGGCTTTGTTGGCTGGGGCGACAACCTCCACCTCACCAGGTTAACACCCAGTGAGCAATATACACACATGAGTTTGTGGAGCCTGCTGAGTGCCCCATTGATGTTAGGTTGCGACCTGGCAAGAATGGATCCCTTTACCTATAATCTTTTATCCAATGATGAAGTGTTGGCAATTGACCAGGACATAGCTGGTAAAGGACCTAAAAAAATAGACCTCGCAAAAGATGTACAGGTTTGGATAAAAGAACTGGCAGATGGGAGTAAAGCTGTGGGCATTTTTAACCTGGGAGATAAATCGCTTAAACGCAAGGTAAACCTGCAGGAGGTTGGAATAAAAGGGAATTATAAAATCAGGGATGTATGGCGCCAGAAAAATCTACCGGCCGTCAATAGCGTTGAAGCGTTGATTCCATCTCATGGTGTTTTGTTATTGAAACTGATAAATGTAAAATAATCATGATGAAGCTGCGCAGCATACCCTGGATGTTTTTTTTGATTTGTCATATTACTATGTATGCGCAAAATAAAAGGGATCTTTCTACCCTCAACTGGAAAATATGGTTGGATGAAAAAGCAGGTTGGTGGAACGATTCATTGTTGCTGCCTCCCTATAACCTATTAACTATTCCTGTGAATGCCCCTGGTTGTGGATGGCAGGGTTTATACAACCAGGCTAATTCGGTAACAACAAAACTACCGGCTACAGTAGAACAATATTTCTGGAACAGGAAAGGAAGTAGCTATGGCGTCAATGGAAATTATGTTGGGGTGTCATGGTTTACTACTTATGCAGATATCCCATTGGAATGGAAAGGGAAAGCCGTCTCGCTAAGTTTTGAAAGTTCAAGAATGCGTACAGAAGTGTATGTGAATCATCAACTGGCCGGGTATCATTTATTTGATGGACTTCCTTTCCAGGTAGATATCTCAAAATTTGCCAGGTACGGTACTAAAAACCAGGTAGCCGTTCGTATAACGGATCCTAATGGAAATTTTGCCTGGCAGGATTATAGCGGCTTTAAATGGGGCGCTTATGAAACCCTGCCCAGTCATGGTTTTGGGGGCATTACTGGAAAAGTGATGATGGAAGCAAAAGACAAAATCTATGTTGAGGATATCTATATCAAAAATAAACCTGTTAAAAATAGCATTGATGTTGAAGTGACCTTGCATAATTCAGGAAACGTAAATGAGGGGGTTCTTATCTATCAACTTTCCTTACCCGGCAAGCCAGCTATCCTGCTCTCACAAAAAAAAGAAGTACGCATTACCGGTGGTGAGACAATTGTAAAAACAACGCTTTTACTACCAGGTGCAAAACTATGGTCAACCGATAGCGCCAACCTGTATTTGCTCACAACAGTATGGAAAGGAACAGATGGAACGTTTGACAGGCAAACAAAGCGTTTTGGTTTTCGCTGGTTTGAAGTGAAAGAAGTGAATGGCGACAGGATGTTTTTCCTGAATGATAAAAGGATCGTTTTACGTTCCGCCATCTCCTGGGGGCACTGGCCCGTAAATGGGATATTTCCAACAGATGAACTGGCGCGAAAGCAAATACTGGCTGCCAAAAAGTTAGGGATGAATATGCTTAGTTTTCATCGGGCTATTGGGCAAACCAAGATCCTTGATCTTGCAGATGAACTCGGGCTCTTATATTATGAAGAACCCGGTGGATACCGTAATTCAGCGTATTATCCCATCGATAGTAAATTATACAAAACCTGGAAACGGGAGAAACTGCTACAGATGATCATGCGCGACAGGAGTCACCCTTCCCTGATTATTTATAACATGATCAACGAAGCTTCACGCGATCCCAGGCCTAACGAAATAGATGATATCAGGGAAGCTCATCAATTGGATGAAACCCGGCATATCACTTACAGTTCCAATAATGTAGCGGAAACATCAGTCGCATCCTTCCAGGAATCTATCCGTAAAATGTATATGGCACCTTATGATACTGTATTGCATAAAAAAGGCTGGTGGGATGCGCATAACGCACCGGGTCCCGGTATTTTTATGGATACATTTTATCAATCGCCAGGTAAGTTTAACCGCTATGTAAATAATCCAGGTGAAATTATTTTTTATGGAGAAGAAAGTGCCACAGGTACACCACCCCGTTTGCAGCTGATCAAAAACGAGATAACAAGAACCCGGCAGGTGGGTTGGGATGGGCAGCAGATACTTGATCAATACAAAGCATTCGATCAGTTTCTTACTACCAGGGGGTTTAAAGCATCATTTAAAACAGTAGATGAATTATGCCTCAGCTTTGGTGCGGCATCTTATTATCTCCAGGGAAGGATGATAGAAAATATACGTATCAGTAATACCATCGATGGCTATGTAACCAATGGCTGGGAGAGCACCAAACTTGAAAACCATTCCGGAATAGTAGATGTGTACCGAAACTTTAAAGCGGACCCACAGATCATTGCACAGTATAACCAGCCTTTGTTTGTGGCTGTTAAACTGAGAAACAAAGTAGTGGAAAAAGGAGAGAAGATACAGGCAGACTTCTTCCTGGTTAATGAGAAAAACCTTTCGGGTAAATATCTTTTGCAGGTAAATGCAAAGAATGACGGGATAGTTACCCAGTCGCAAAGTTTCGAAGTCAAAATAGAGGGAGGGGTTGTATATGGGCAGTTATTGAAAGAAGCCATTGATTTTTCCATTACTGAACAAGGCTATACAATCATTGAAGCTTCCCTGATGAAAAATAACAAGGTGGTAGCAAGCGGTTCGGACAAAGCTTTTTCCGTTGAATTGTCAACACCGGATCAGCCTGTTTTTGTTATGGATACATCAGGCAAAACCCAGTACCTGCTGCGGGAAGCAAAGCTGGGATATAAGGAAGCCGGTCTTGTTTTTCCTGAACGGGGAACCCTGTTTATGGGCGCGCAAATGCAGCCCTTAGGTTTGCCCGGTGATCATCCCGTTTTAAATGACAGGCTTAAAACAGAAGCACTGGTTAACTGGATAGCGGCAGGTAATACATTGGTGATTTTAAAAAATGCGCCATTTTGGTGTGAACATTTTGCGGTGAGGGAAGTTGCAGAATATAACGGTACCCAAAAAATGGGTATCAACTGGTTTGGTGGTAATTATTTTGTTCGCCAACATCCTTTATTTGAAGGACTTCCTGTGAATACCGCATTCAACTGGGAGTACCAATCTCTTGCAGGCTACGACAGGGACCGCTTTGGACTTAGATTAGGTAATGACAGTTGCGTGGTGGGTTGTTATTCTGATCATAAAAATGAAATGTATTCAGCAGTAAGTATTATTCCGATAGGTAGTGGCAGGGTGATTTTAAATACGCTCGATTTGCAGGCTGCTATTCTTTCAAAAGAGAAATCGGCTGTTGTGGCAAAAAAGATATTGCAAAATATAGTATCCTATTCCAGTAAGTAAATAAGTAGATACATTAAGCGACAGGGAAAAATATACGTATGCGAATTAAAATTCTGATCATCTTATTGATCTTTTCTATGTCCCGGCAAATAATGGCTCAGTCATCGTTGCTAAAGCTGGATGTAAACTGGTCATCTTATTTAAAGCAGCATGATCTTGTTTGGAATACACTTCCCAAAGATTATTTTGAAGGAGCGTTTGTAGGTAATGGTTTACTGGGCGCTATACTTTTTAAGGATGACCGGTTACCCAATACTTTACGTTTTGAAATAGGTAGAACCGATGTATATGATCACCGCACACCTGAGCCTAGTGCTTATGAAACAAGCCGTTTGCCCATTGGTCAATTATTGCTGACACCTGTTGGAGAAATTATCAAAACCAATATCCGAACGGATCTATGGAATGCCGAAATAAGGGGAGAGTTGATTACAACTGTCGGAACTGTATCCTTTCGCTGTTTTGTTCCTTCGGGTGAAGAACTGATTGTTGTAAACCTGCAAACAACTGGTAAAGAAAAAGAAGCCAGGTTTACCTTGCGACCCCAGTTGGCACAAAGTGCAAGATATATGGCAAAAAGGGCCATGAACCTGGAGATGAATGTGGTGTATCAGCAAAACCCACCCATCATCAGCGAAAAAAAAGATGGGATAGAAGTATTTACCCAGCCCCTTTTAATGGGTGATGATTATGCTACTGCCTGGAGTAATCAAAAAAATAAAGATGGTTCGAGAACCGTATTGATAACGGTAGCCAATCGTTGGGGGAAATACAGAAAAGCGGGAGCAGGATCTGCAAAAGATGCAGTAGCAACTATTAAAGCAGCGGAAACAAAATCAATAGCTGGTATTGAAAAGGAACACCGTAACTGGTGGCATACATTCTATCCAGCCAGTTTCGCCAGTTTTCCCGATGCACATCTTGAAAGCTTTTACTGGATCCAGTTATACAAGTTAGCCAGTGCTACCCATCCGGGTAGACCTGTTATTGATTTGCTGGGGCCATGGTTTAAACCTACATCCTGGCCTTTGTTGTGGATGAACCTGAACGTTCAGTTAACCTACTATACCTTGGGCATTACCAATCATCCCGATCTTGAAAAAAATCTCTACCAACTTTTGGAAAGACATAAGGACCAGATGATCAAAAACGTACCACCGGCATTTCAAAACGATTGTGCAGGCATTAGAAATCCGGTGGGGTATGATGATCTGTATAATCCCTTGTTCCTGTCTGAAGACCCGGATAATGACAAAGAACTGAATATTATCGTTCTTCCCTGGTTGATGCAGATGTATTACCTGCATAACAGGCGTATGATGGATGATAAGCAACTAAGAGATAGTGTTTATCCTTTGCTGAAAAGGGCATATAATGTTTACCTGCGTATTTTATATAAAGGTGCAGATGGTCTGTACCATATCCCATACACCTATTCTGATGAATATGGTAACGCAAAAGAAACCAGCCTGAATATTGCACTGGCAAGATGGGGATTTAAAACACTGATTGACTGTGCCACCAGGCTAAAAATCAATGACCCTCTTTTGCCACGCTGGAAAGAAACACTGGCAAAAATGGCAGATTATAACAGCAATGAAAATGGGATGATGGTTGGGAAGGATATGCCTTTTGCCAAACCACACCGACATTACAGTCATCTGTTTGCCATCTTTCCGCTATATGATATGAATATCGAAGATGAGCCGGTGCGTATTCCGTTTATGCGAAAATCCATTCAGCATTATACCGGTCTTGATGGTGATAATTGTATCTATAAGTTTTCAGGTGCATCTTCTTTGTGGGCGGCATTAGGGCAGGGTGATAGTGCATTGGTATGGTTGAAGCGATCACTGGAGATCCTTCCACGCTTTGGTGTTCCGCCTGCGCCTGCAAGAATACCCACACTCACGCAGAATACTTTTTACAGTGAAAGAGAAAACCCCACATTCGAATCACCCATTTCTTCTTCCCGATCCATGCTGGATATGTACCTTCAAAGCTGGGGTGGAACTATCCGTGTTTTCCCAGCCTGCCCTGCAGAATGGAAAGAAGGTAGTTTTTATCAGCTTCGTGCAGAAGGGGGATTCCTGGTGAGTGCCGCCCGTAAGGATGGAAAAACAAAATTTATATATGTAAAAAGTATAGCCGGCGAACCCTGTTTGATAAAATCAGATTTGCCAACCCATACAAAGCTGATCGGACCCAAAACGGCTAATATGCAATACCATAAAGGTTCGATAGCACTGAATCTGAAAAAAGGAGAGGAGGCAATTCTTTATTGGGGTGAAAAGCCTGCCTCCTTTTTGATTAAAGCTATACCTGTAAAACCCGGTGAAGTAAATAGTTGGGGGGTGGGCGGTAATCCAAAATAATTAAAAAAAATATTTCAATCACATAGCATGCTTAAAAAAAACGCGTTACTTATTTGCCTACTCATTTCATTTGCTGCCGGTGCGCAATCCGGTTTCCAGCCAGAAGAAATGGTGAACCCGCTAATGGGTACCGATTCAAAATACAGCTTCTCCAATGGCAACACCTATCCCGCCATTACTGTGCCCTGGGGGATGAACTGCTGGACCCCGCAAACGGGTGCCAATGGTTATGGATGGCAATACACATATACGGCAGATAAGATCCGTGGTTTTAAACAAACACACCAGCCATCACCCTGGATGGGAGACTATGGCCAGTTTTCTATCATGCCAATGACGGGTAAAATGGTTGTGAATGAAGAAAAAAGGGCCAGCTGGTTTTCTCACAAAGGAGAGATTGCCAGGCCTTATTATTACAATGTTTTTTTGGCAGATTATAACATCACCACTGAAATCACTCCCACGGAAAGGAGCGCTATTTTTCAGATCACATTTCCTAAATCAGATAGTTCTTTTATTTTGGTTGATGCTTTTGACAAAGGCTCTTACATTAAAATCCTTCCCGGTGAAAATAAGATCATTGGGTATACAACGCGGAACAGGGGCGGTGTTCCGGCGAATTTTAAAAACTACTTTATTATTGAGTTTGATAAACCTTTTACACTTACTTACACAGCGGATGACAGTATTGTTACCCCTATGAAAAATGAAGTGACCAGTTTACATGCACAGGCCGTAGTGGGTTTTAAAACTGAAAAAGGAGAACAGGTGCATCTGCGGATAGCTTCTTCGTTTATTTCTTATGAACAGGCGGCATTGAATCTTGAAAGAGAGATCGGTCGCCAGTCATTCACACAGATCCGCGATAAAGCAAAAGCGGCCTGGCATAAAGAATTATCGAAAGTGAAAGCGGAGGGAGGGAGTATTGATCAGCTCAAAACTTTTTATTCCTGCCTTTACCGGATGCTGCAGTTCCCAAGGAAATTTTATGAGTTTGATAAAAATAATAAGATCGTTCATTACAGTCCCTATAATGGAAAGGTAGAAGATGGATACCTTTTTACCGATACCGGTTTCTGGGATACGTTCCGCGCACTCTTCCCATTCCTTACCATCATGTATCCAGAAATGGAGAGTCATATTATGGAGAGCTTAGCCAATACCTATAAAGAGAGTGGCTGGCTACCGGAGTGGGCGAATCCGGGACACCGGAGAACAATGATAGGGAGTAATTCAGCTTCTGTTATTTCAGATGCTTACCTGAAAGGGATCCGTGGGTTTGATATGGATGTGTTGTATGAAGCGCTCATGAAAAATACAGAGAATGAGGGACCGATGAATACGCTGGGTAGAAACGGTGTAAAGGAATACAATACCCTGGGCTATGTACCGGCTGATATGTATGGCGGCAGTGCGGCTAAAACCCTGGAGTTTGCCTATGCTGATTTTTGTTTATACAAATTAGCAACAGCGCTTAAAAAGCCTAAAGCAGAAATAGACAAATTTGCCGCCCGTTTGCAAAATTATAAGAACCTGTTTGACCCTGCCTATAACCTGATGCGTGGAAAGAATAAGGATGGCAGCTTTCAGCCAGGGTTTAATCCTTTCAGGTGGGGAGGAGAATTTGTAGAAGGCAATGCCTGGCATTATAGCTGGAGTGTTTTCCAGGATTTTAAAGGGCTGGCAAAACTAATGGGTGGAGAAAAACAAATGGAAAAAATGCTGGACAGCGTTTATAACCTGCCGCCCATTTTTGATGGCTCTGCCTATAAAGGCGGCGTGATTCATGAAATGCTGGAAATGCAGGTGATGAATATGGGGCAGTATGCACATGGCAATCAGCCCATACAGCACATGATCTATATCTATGATTACTGCGGTGCGCCCTGGAAAGCACAGTATCATGTAAGGGATGCGATGAACAAATTGTATAGAGCTACGCCTGATGGGTATTGTGGCGATGAAGACAATGGGCAAACCAGTGCCTGGTATGTTTTCAGCGCGATGGGATTTTATTCTGTTTGCCCGGGGTCGGGTCAATATGCTATTGGCGCACCTTTGTTTAAAAAGATCACACTGAACCTGGAGAATGGAAAACAATTTATCATCAGCGCACCGAAGAATACTGATAAAAATATCTATATTCAATCAGCCAGTTTGCGGGGCCAGCCCTATGATAAGAACTACCTGAATCATACGGATATACTGAAAGGAGGAACTTTATTATTTGGGATGAGTGAGAAGCCCAACGTAAAAAGAGGTATCACAAAATCGGCAGCACCCTATTCTTTTTCTGATTAACATATAGAACACCTATTTCTTCGATTACACAATAAAGCCATTATGAAAAAAGAGAAATCAAGCCCGATCTCCAGAAGAGATTTTGTAGGAACTACCGCCAAAGCCTTAACAGCATTCATGATCGTGCCCCGCTATGTACTGGGTGGAAAACGACCCGATGGTTCGCTGTATGTACCACCCAGCGATATGATTTCATTGGGATTGATCGGTACGGGTAAACAGGGAAAAATACTTACTTCTTATTTTTTGAAAACAGGGCAGGTGCGTTTTGTTGCTGTAAGTGAAGTGTATAAGGCTAAGGTCCAGATGGCACTTGACCAACTAAAAGCAACGTATGAAAAAACACCTGCATTGGGTGCTTACTCCGAACCAGCGGTTTATGCAGATTTCAGGGAACTGCTGGCACGAAAAGATGTGGATGCAGCTGTGATTGCTACACCCGATCATTGGCATGCTGCCATGGCGGTGAGAGCGGCAGAAGCCGGTAAGGATATTTATTGCGAAAAACCCCTGGCGCTAACAGTGAGAGAAGGCAGGGCCATGGTGAATGCCACCCGCAAATACGACCGCGTTTTTCAAACAGGTAGTATGCAACGTTCCTGGCCAGAGTTCAGGCAGGCAGCTGAATTGATAAGGAACGGATATATCGGAAAAGTGAAAACTGTGAAAGTAAATGTAGGACCGCCTCCAACACCTTACAATCTTACCGCAGAGCCTATACCAGAGGGATTGGATTGGGTTAAATGGCTGGGGCCCAACGCCGCGGTGCCGTTTAATGCAGAACTGGCACCCCCTACATCTAAAGACGTATATCCCAACTGGCGTAATTACCGCGAGTTTGGGGGTGGAATGGTAACCGATTGGGGAGCGCATATGTTCGACATTGTACAATGGGCACTTGACATGGATACAAGCGGACCCGTGGAAGTAGCTGCACCTGATGGCGGGGATCATCCTTTCCTTACTTACCGGTATGCCAATGGGATCACTATGACACACGAAAAATGGGCATGGAACAACGCGATCCATTTTGTTGGAACGGAAGGTGAACTGAAAGTGCAACGGGGGAAATTAGAAACAAGTCCCGCTGCATTGAAAGATAAAGGGATCGGGGAGAAAGAAAAACATGTGTATAAAAGCGAGGATCATTATAAAGATTTCATCAGTGCCATGCGTCTGCGGAGTAAACCTATCTGTGATGTGGAAACCGGCCATCGTACCGCAACAGTTTGTAATATCGGCAACATCGCTTACCGGTTAAACCGTAAGTTGGAATGGGATCCGAAAAAAGAGTTGTTTGCAAACGATGCTGAAGCAAATGCCTTATTGGGGCGCCCGATGTTGAATGAATGGGCGATAAAAATATAAGAATGAAGAATTCGATTCTTGCGATCATACTTAGTTTCATAACTATCAATGGGTTTTCGCAAAAAGAATTATCACTTTGGTATAAGAAACCTGCTGCTGTATGGACGGAAGCTTTACCTGTTGGCAATGGCCGCTTAGGTGGAATGGAATTTGGCGGGGTAACAGATGAATTGATCCAACTGAACGAGGCCACTTTATGGAGTGGGGGACCGGTGAGAACAAATGTAAATACGGCATCTGCCAACTACCTGCAACCCTTGCGTAATGCCTTATTCCAAACGGACTATGCAAAAGCAAATGAACTGGCGCATAAAATGCAGGGCCTTTACTCTGAAAGTTACCTGCCCCTTGGCGACCTGTTATTGAAACAGTCATTTGCCAAAAATACTGTTGACAATTACTACCGTGAACTGGATATTGAGGATGCAGTAGCTACCACAAAATACTCAGTTGATGGAGTGGATTACAAGCGTGAAGTATTTGTATCAGCACCCGATAATATAATGGTGCTAAGGATTTCAGCAAGTAGTGCAAAATCGATTAACATTCATTTGTCACTAAAAAGCCAGTTGAAATATCGTATGCAGGCTGAAAAAGGGTTACTTGTTGTTAAAGGTAAAGCGCCTGCGCATGTAGAGCCCAGTTATTATCAGCCACAAAGGGAGAAAGTTGTGTATGCCGATACAACAGGCTGCAGGGGTATGCGTTTTGAAGTGTTGGTAAAAGCAGTTACCAAAGATGGAACAGTGCTTACAGATACAAGTGGGATGTTTATCAGCAATGCATCAGAGGTAATTGTATACCTGTCTGCTGCAACCAGCTTTAATGGGTATGATGTATGTCCGGATAAAAATGGCAAAGATGAACATCAAATCGCCTCTTCTTACCTTGAAAAAGCAACCCGGAAAAACTATTCATTATTATTAAAAGATCACCTGGCAGATTATCATACCTATTTTAACCGTGTATCCCTGCGCCTCGATGATGGCAAAGAGAATCAATGGAAGCTGCCTACAGATGAAAGACTGGAAGGGTATGGTAAACCCAACAGTGATGTAAGTTTAGAAGCTTTGTATTTTCAGTATGGTCGTTACCTGTTGATTTCTTCTTCGCGAACGCCTAATGCACCTGCCAACCTACAGGGAATCTGGAACAAAGATCTACGTGCACCCTGGAGCAGTAACTATACAACCAATATCAATGTGCAGATGAATTACTGGCCGGTGGAAAGCACCAATCTTTCAGAGCTGCACCAACCATTGATCGACCTGATCAAAGAACTTTCTGTTACGGGTAAACAAACTGCCAAAGAGTTTTATGGGATCAGCAAAGGATGGGTAGTGAATCATAATTCAGATATATGGGCCATGAGCAATCCTGTTGGTGATATTGGGCAGGGTGATCCTAAATGGGCAAACTGGCCAATGGGCGCCAACTGGCTCACCAGGCATGCGTGGGAGCATTATTTGTTTACGGGCGATAAAACATATTTACAGAAAACGGCTTATCCCCTGATGAAAGGTGCGGCATTGTTTACTTTACAATGGTTGGTAAAAGATGCGAACGGCTATTGGGTTACAGCACCTTCCACATCGCCGGAAAATGATTTTTATGATGGTACCAAGAAGGCGGCTATCTCTATTGCCAGTACCATGGATATGAGTATCGTGCGGGATCTTTTTCATAACCTGATCAATGCGGGGAAAATATTAAGTATTGATAAAAGCTTTCGTGATACTTTATCCGACAGGCTCAATAAGCTGTATCCTTACCAGGTAGGAAGCAAAGGTCAGTTGCAGGAGTGGTACAAAGACTTTGCTGATGTAGATCCGCATCATCGTCATACATCTCATTTGTATGCGGTGCATCCTGCCAACGAAATATCTCCACTCAGAACACCTGAACTGGCAAAGGCAGCCAAGAGAACATTGGAACTCAGGGGTGATGATGGAACAGGGTGGAGCCTTGCGTGGAAGGTAAATATGTGGGCGAGACTATTGGATGGAAATCATGCCTATCAATTATTTAAAAACCTGTTGCGCTTAACAAGAGAGAACAACACAAAGTATGGTTCGGGTGGTGGCGCTTATCCCAATATGTTTGATGCGCATCCGCCTTTCCAGATCGATGGCAATTTTGCAGGTACGGCCGGCGTTGCTGAAATGCTGTTGCAAAGTCAAAACAATGAAATACACTTATTACCCGCACTACCCGATGCCTGGAATAACGGAACGATAAAGGGATTGGTGGCAAGGGGGAACTTTGTGGTGGATATGGAATGGAATAATAGCAGGATTCTCGCGGCAAAGATTCTTTCCCGGAAAGGGGGCCCATGTATGATACGAACCTATCAGCCGGTGATTTTAAAAGAGCTTTCTTTACAATCAAAGCCCTCATCTATCGGTTATATTATTTCATTTAATAGCCTTGCCGGAAAAGTGTATCAAATCTCTGCATTATAGTCATTGGTGCCCGGCGTTTTTTGTAAACAATTTCTGCTATATTTAAATAGTCAAATACTGTATCGTTAACTACCCTCAGGTTAGTGATACTTAGTGTTTACAAGCCTCGATAATGCCCCATATGAAACGATACCAGCTTGTATTGGCCAGCTTTTTACTGGTATTCGGTTTCTTTTATGCATGTACCGGCAATAGCGATCCTGAAAAAAACATTCCTGATATCATCAGTTATAACTATGATGTTCGTCCTATCTTATCTGACAAATGTTTTAACTGCCATGGCCCCGATGCCAAAAAAAGAGAAGCGGGATTAAGATTAGATATTGCTGCAGAAGCCTATAAAGTATTGCAGGAACATCCCGGTAAACATGCCATTGTTCCGGGTAGTCCGCAACTGTCTGAATTGTTTCTTAGGGTAACAACAAAGGATACCAGCCTGCAGATGCCACTGGCGAAGAGCCTGTTACCGAGACTTACTGAACGAGAGATCAGCATTCTTAAAAAGTGGATCAGCCAGGGCGCAGTATATGAACCGCACTGGGCATTTGTGGTTCCGCAAAAGAAGCCGGTGCCGGAAGTGTCTGACAAACAATGGCCGGTGAACGAGATCGATCATTTCATTTTGAAAAAGATGGAAGAGAAAGGGCTTGTGCCCAATGAGACCGCTGATAAAGAAAGATTAGCCAAACGCGCTTTCATGGATCTCACAGGCATCCTTCCTACAGAAAATGAAACCAATCAATTTGTTAGTGACAAAGATCCTGCTGCATATGAAAAAATGATCGACCGCTTATTGGCGCAGCCGCAGTTTGGCGAACGCATGGCCATCAGTTGGCTGGATATTGCGCGGTATGCTGATTCGCACGGGTTCCAGGATGATAATTACCGCTCGCAATGGCCCTGGAGAGATTGGGTGATCAGTGCCTTCAACAGGAATATGCGCTATGATACTTTTGTAACCTGGCAGATGGCTGGTGACCTTCTTCCCAATCCAACGAAAGAACAGTTATTGGCAACCGCTTTTAACCGGAACCATAAGATCACAGAAGAAGGGGGCGTGATTGATGAAGAGTACCGCCTCATGTATGTGCAGGACCGTACGGTTACTTTCAGCAGGTCAATGCTGGCCATGACGGTTGAGTGCGCCAAATGTCACGACCATAAATATGATCCCATTTTGCAGAAAGATTATTACCAGCTCTCTGCATTTTTTAATAATGTAAAAGAGGTAGGATTAGAAGCAACGGTTGGCGGACCTGAGACCTATGCTAAAAATCCACGGATGCAGATCACGAATGATGATGTGCGAACAACCCTGCAGTTCATTAATAAAACAGATACCAATAAACTGGAAGTATCTGTAATGGGCGACAGGGATACCGTAAGAAAAACATTTATCCTTACGCGTGGTAATTATGATATGCCGGCAGATTCTGTGGAACCTTCTACGCCGGCGGCCATTCTTCCTTTTGATCGATCATTGCCAAAGAACAGGCTGGGGTTGGCTAAATGGTTATTCAATAAAAAGAACCCGTTAACTGCCCGCGTATTCGTAAACCGGATGTGGCAGGAATTTTTTGGACGGGGTTTTGTAAAAACTACTGCTGATTTTGGTATGCAGGGAGAACTGCCAACGCATCCTGAATTATTGGATTGGCTGGCCGTTGATTTTGTTGAACATGGATGGGATATCAAAAGATTGGTCAAACAATTCCTGATGTCGGCAACCTATCGCCAGTCGAGCCAGGTAACGAAAGAAAAATTGAAAAGGGATCCCTTGAACCTTTACTGGTCGTACGCGCCAAGGATCCGCTATCCTGCAGAAATTGTAAGGGATATGTTATTAGTAAGCAGTGGACTGCTTAACCGTACCATTGGGGGCCCAAGCGTAAAGCCTTACCAACCGCCGGGCTTATGGGAAATGGCCACATCGGGAAGAGGGCTGCTGAAAAATTATGTGCAGGATACAGGACAGGCATTGTATCGAAGAGGTATCTATACATTTATAAAGCGAACAGTGCCTCCGCCATCGATGATGTTATTCGATGCGAGTAACCGTGATGAGTGCCAGGTGGCGCGTTACAGAACGAATACGCCTTTACAGGCCCTGATCATGTTGAATGATCCAACGATGCTGGAAGCATCAAAAGCATTGGCAGATAAATTACTGCAGCAATATCCTGACCCGGTGAAAAGGGTGGAGAAAGCTTTTCATGCTATCCTATGTCGTATGCCTTCTGACAAAGAAAAAGAAGTGCTGGTGAATTACTGGAAGGGTGTACAAAAAGAGATGGATCTGAAAAAAGCAGATCAATTGATGAAAGCGGGTTCTTATCAGCCCAAAACAAAAAACAAAATTAACCTGGCAGCTACTATGCAGATCATCCAGGTGATTTATAATATGCAGGAAGCCATTACAAAAACCTGATCATGGAAAAAGAATTACTCGAGCATGGTTTGAATGTTAACCGGAGAAAATTTATCTCCCGGCTCAGTGTAGGGTTGGGTAGTGCGGCGCTGGGTTCTTTATTGATACCGGGTCTTTTCAATGGTTCAGAAACGCCGGAAGATGCGATCATGCGAGGGTTGCCGCATTTTGCACCCAAAGCAAAAAGGGTGATCTATCTTTTTCAGAACGGGGCGCCTTCACAATTAGAATCTTTTGATTACAAACCCCTGCTATGCCAGATGATGGGGGAAGATCTTCCGGAATCTATACACCAGGGTCAACGGTTAACGGGAATGACTTCTCTGCAAAAGAATTTTCCATTAATAGGTTCGTATTACAAGTTCAACCAGTACGGAAAATCGGGCGCATGGGTGAGTGATCTGTTTCCGCATATGTCGAAGATCGTAGATGATATCTGCATCATCAAATCGATGAACACAGAAGCCATTAACCATGATCCTGCCCTTACTTTTTTTCAATCGGGTGCGCAACAAGGCAACCGCCCCAGTATGGGCTCGTGGGTGAGCTATGGATTGGGTACGGAGAATAATAATTTGCCGGCATTCTGTGTACTGCTTTCAAGGGGAAGGGGAAACGGGCAGGGTGTGTATTCAAAACTATGGACGAATGGCTTTTTAGATTCAACACACCAGGGCGTACAGTTCAGTAGCGGCGATAACCCAATCCTTTACCTGCAGGATCCGGAAGGGATGGACAGGAATATGCGCCGCAAAATGATCGACCAGATTGATGCGATGAATCAGATGGAGTACGATCATTTTGGTGACCCCGAACTGGCTGCTAAAATACAGCAGTATGAAATGGCTTACCGGATGCAGACCGCTGTTCCGGAGATCATGGATACTTCAAAAGAATCAGAAAGTATTGTGAAGATGTATGGACCGGATTGTCTGGTGCCGGGAACCTATGCGGCTAATTGTTTATTGGCCAGAAAATTATCTGAGAATGGTGTTCGCTTTGTTCAGTTATACCACCAGGGTTGGGATCAGCATGGCAACCTGCCGAATGAAATGAAGGGACAGGCCATGGATGTGGATCAACCATCCGCTGCATTGATCAACGATCTGAAGCAAAGAGGTTTGCTGGATGAAACATTGGTGATATGGGGAGGTGAATTCGGGCGCACCAATTATTGCCAGGGCAAAATGCAGGAAAATAATTATGGCCGCGACCATCATCCAAGATGTTTTTCTATCTGGATGGCGGGCGGTGGTGTTAAGCCCGGTATGGTATATGGAGAAACCGATGAGTTTGGTTACAATATTATCAAAGATCCTGTACACGTTCACGATTTCCAGGCAACGGTTTTGAATCTGTTGGGATTGGATCATGAAAAATTAACCTATAAATTCCAGGGAAGAAGATACAGGCTGACTGACCTGTACGGGAATGTGGTAAAAAATATCATTGCATAAATCATCCATTATGAACAGGAAACAATTTGTGAAAAAGGCCGTATTGGGGAGTGCCGCTTTTATGATTGCCAAAGACATGTTTGCTTCCGCACAGGAGCCGGTATACGGGCATAATGAAATGCGCTTCCGGTTAAATAAAACATGGGGCAACCTGAATCCGGATCAAACGCCTGTAAACGATTGCCATGAAATGGTGCAGGACAGCAAAGGAAGGATACTGCTGCTTACCAATGAAACAAAGAACAATGTGATCATCTATAATAAATCAGGAAAGTTAATGGGCACATGGGGCAATGAATTTCCCGGCGCACATGGATTAACGATACAAAAAACAGGGAAAGAAGATTTGTTGTTCATTACAGATACCAACCGTCACCAGGTGTATAAGACAACGATCGATGGAAAAATATTGTTCACGATAGATCCTCCACAGGAAGCCGGTATTTATCCAAAGAAAGAAGCGTTTGTGCCCACAGAAACAGCGGTGCTTGAAAACGGAGAGTTTTATGTAGCCGATGGATATGGTTCGCAATATGTATTGCATTATGATGCCAAAGGAAGACTGATCAGCTATTTTGGGGGAAAAGGAGAGGGGGATGAGCATCTGGATAACGCACATGGGATCTGTATTGATTACAGGAAAGCAATACCCACATTGGTTGTAACCGACAGGAGCCGTAATGCCTTCAAAAGATTTTCATTGGATGGAAAATTATTAGAAGTGGTACACCTGCCCGGCGCCTGTGTTTGCCGGCCGGTGATCAAAGGCGATTACCTATATGCGGCTGTATTGCGTTCACCTGATCTGAAAACAACGGGTTCAGGTTTTGTAACGATACTGAATAAAGATTTTAAAGTAGTTTCCAATCTCGGTGGTTCAGAACCTGTATATGAGAATGGACTGCTGAAACCTTTATCACAAACAGAAAAAATATTCACACACCCGCATGATGTGTGTGTGGATGATGAAGGAAGTATTTACGTGGCACAATGGGCATCCGGAAAAGTATATCCTTACAAATTTACCCAGGCATAAATGGATCGTATCAGGAAAACGGGGAGCATCGTTTCGCTCGCAGGACTTGTTTTTTTGCTGTTTCTTTTTCTATTTGAAGAACGGCTGCATATTCCATCCTGGCTACAGGTAGTGGGGCGTATGCATCCGCTGATGCTGCATTTTCCGATCGTGTTGCTGGTGATCTCATTGGTGTCGTATTGGGTTCCGAAAGAGCAGGGGCAAGGATATGGTTGGGAGCTGATCCGTTTGTTTGCTGCACTCACTGCATTGCTCACTGCTATTATGGGAATGATTTTATCCATCGAGCAGGCGGATAAAGGGGATATGCTGGTGTACCATAAATGGACGGGGATGAGCCTTGCCATCATTACATGGGCACTGTATGCCTTTCACCAAAAAATTGCGGAAAGAAAAAAATTAGCCAGGAGTATTTCTGTTGTGGGTGGACTGGTATTGTTGATCACCGGTCACCTGGGAGCCAACCTTACGCATGGAGAGAATTTTCTTGCAGGACCTGTTATATCCCTGGACAAGAAGATCATTGATCCTGAACAGGCGGAGATCTTTGGGGATATTATTTATCCTGTGTTACAGGAGAAGTGCGGGGGGTGCCATCAAGGTGGTAACCGAAAGGGGGGCTTATCCCTTACCGATAGTATGGCTATCATGGCGGGCGGGAAAACAGGAAAAGTCTTGGTAGCAGGCGATCTTTTGCAAAGTTCACTGATCATACGTCTTCACTTGCCGGTGAGTGATAAGAAACATATGCCGCTTGCTGCTAAGCCACAGCTTAGCGCCGATGAATTAAACCTGTTGGAAGCATGGGTGAAAGCGGGTGCGCCTTTTCATCAAAAATTAAAGGATAGACAACCAACAAACCCACTGCGGATGTTGGCGGATGCCTATATTAAATCACAAGCACCTGTTGAAAATGAGATTGTGTATGATTTTACAGAAGCTGATCCCGCAACTCTTGATAAGCTGAATAATAATTACCGGGTGATCAAACAACTTGGGAAAAATTCTCCGGCATTGGCGGTTTCTTTTTTTGGGAGGGCGATGTTTACGCCGGAAAAATTAAAAGAACTTGATCTTGTTAAGCAACAGATCATCCATCTGAATCTCGCCAAAATGCCGGTTACAGATGAACAGGTAAAATGGATAGCGGCTTTACCCAATCTACGCAGGCTGAACCTGAATTATTCAGACATCACCGATCAAAGTATGCAGCTGCTGGCAGGGATGAAGAACCTTGCATCCCTTTCTGTTTCGGGAACAGGCATCAGTGTTCAGGGACTCAATGCTTTAATATCGAATAAAACAATCAGAGAAGTGTATGTATGGGATAGTAAAATAAAAACACCCGATATACAGTCGCTCCGGCAAAAAAATCCACAACTCAAAATAGAAATAGGTTTCCAGGGAGCCGATACCATGGTAATCGCTTTGAATAAGCCATTGCTTAAAACAGCACCCGGTTTCTTTCACGACAGCAGTAAAATTATATTGGCGCATGTGATCAAGAATGTTGAGCTGCGGTATACGCTGAATGATTCTACGGTGGATAGTTCAAAAAGCTTCCTTTACAAAGAGCCGATCATTATCCGCAATGATGTTTCGTTGCAGGTACGGGCCTTTAAAAAGGGTTGGTTGCCAAGTGAAGCAGTGAAAGGTTATTACCTGAAAGCAGGACTTCCTGTAATAAGTACCACGCTGCTTCATCCTCCAGATGCTCCTTATAATTTGCGTGCTGCTAAATTGCTTACGGATATTGAATTGGGCGAGCAGGGTGATATAGGCAGTAAGTGGTTGGGTTTTATGAATAATGATGCACTGATGGTTTTTGACCTGGGTGCAGTAAAAAAAGTACAACGGGTGAGGGTGCATTCATTGCTTAAAATAAATGCGTACATTTTTCCGCCTCTATCTTTAACCGTGTGGGGGAGTAGTGATCAGCAGAACTGGGTTTTGTTAAAGACCCTTGCACCTGAGACGCCTAAAAAGCTGGTGGCAACTGTGGCTTCCTTCCATAGTCTGAATTTTAAGCCTGCTAATATCCGTTATATTAAACTACAGGGAACGCGCATCAGAAAGCTCCCATCCTGGCACCAGGCGAAAGGAAAGCCTGGTTGGTTCTTTATGAGTGAAGTGATCATTGATTGAGCAGTACAAAAAAAATTAAGCCACATAAGGAAGATAAATCTTGAATGTAGCGCCTTGTCCTAATTCGCTGATGGCAACAATAAAACCCTGGTGGTTCTCCACTATTTTTTTACATAGTGCCAGACCGATGCCTGTACCTGCGAACTCGTGTTTTTTATGTAGCCGCTGAAAAAGAGAGAAAATGATTTTATTATATTGATCTTCAAATCCAATTCCATTATCCTGAAAACTTATCTCGTAGTATCTTTTATGCGAAAGTGATTTTGGGGCATTTTCAATCTGCTCCCTTTCAACAACGGCGCAGTTTATTTTGATCACCGGGTTTTCTGTAGAGAACTTTAACGCGTTGCTGATGAGGTTGGAAAAAAGTTGTCCCAACTGCATTTGATTGCCTGAAACAACCGGTAACCATTCAGTTTCAATCACCGCTTTCTTTTCTTCGATCAATAGTTCGAAATCTTCTCTTACATCTTCCACCAAAGTATTCAGATCAACTTTAACGGCAACAGGCGTATCCTTATCTTTTGACAGGCGGCTGTATTTCAGCAAGGACTTAACGAGTTCCACCATTCGTTTGGCAGATGCGTCTAATTTGCCAAGATATGTTTCAACAAATTTTTTATCATCATAATTATCCCTTACCAGTTCAGCAAAGGTCTGGATCTTTCTGAGGGGTTCCTGGAGATCATGTGAGGCCACATATGCAAACTGTTCCAGTTCACTGTTCTGCAGTTCAAGTTCTGCGGTGTATGCCGACAGTTTTTCTTCCGCTATTTTTTGCTGCGTAAGGTCGCGCGTAACTTTTGAGAAGCCTATGACCTGGTTATCCTTGCCATGTAAGGCTGTAATGGTAATACTTCCCCAGAAATAAGATCCATCTTTTCTTACCCGCCATCCCTCCTGGGTTGCTTTGCCGGCTTCCTTGGCAACGTTGAGGAGCTTTTGCGGTAAGTTACTGTCGCGGTCCTGTTGGGTATAAAAAAGTTCAAATTTTTTCCCAATGACTTCAGTGGCTTGATAACCTTTGATCTTTTCAGCTCCCGCGTTCCAGTTTTCGATGATGCCATCAGCACTTAACAGGATGATCGCATAATCCTGCACTTCTGCGATCATTTTGTGGTATCGTTCTTCGCTCATTCGAAGCGTATCCTCTGCTAATTTCTTGTCGGTAAGATCACGGGTTACTTTCCCAAATCCAATAACATGGTTGCTTTCGTCATGGAGGGCAGTAATGGTAATGCTGCCCCAGAAATGCGAGCCATCTTTTCTTTTCCGCCATCCTTCATGTTCCGCACGACCGGTATGAGCGGCTTCCGCCAGTAATTTTTGGGGCAGGTTGTTATCAAGATCCTCCTGCAGGTAAAAGATCCCGAAGTGTTTTCCGATGATCTCGTTCTCAGCATAGAGTTTTATTTTCTGGGCACCTTTGTTCCAGTTTTGTATCATTCCTTCGGTGTTCATCAGGATAATAGCATAGTCCTGTATCTCTTCGATCATGCGTTTATAAAGATCGCTCTTGTTAAAATTCAGGGACTCGTTATTTTCCTCGGGTACCGGCATGTATATCCTTTTTTAAACAGTAACATCAAATATTTTACTCAGCCTGTCTTTTAATGCTGAAAATTGCGGAAGCTTAATAATGAAATCATGGGCCCCTAATCTTTTGCTTTCCGCAAGGGTAGAAGATTCTGAAGTGGTTGAGTACATGAATATCCGCGTTTTGTGTAACCTTTCGATCTTTTTCAATGCCTTGAGGCATTCGATGCCATTGATCTTGGGCATATTTACATCAATGAAAATATAATGGGGGGTATATATTTCATCTGCTGTAAGGATAGATATCGCTTCAGCACTGTCATCTATCCCGCGATAAATTATCTGGCTGCTAATACTTGTTACGCACATGGAAAAAATTTCCTGATCATCCTGGTCATCATCGATCAGCAAGCACTGTATCATCTTTGTTGGAATGTTTAGTTTGTTAACTTGCAGTAAGTAAGATAAGATCAAATGCTTTACCCGGATAAATTAGTTCAAATACAGGCTGGATTAGCCCTCTATATACCAGATCCGGAGCTGGTAAGACCCACTTATGAGCATCTGCTCGCTAAAGATGTTACAACCCCTTTTCCTTTCTGGGCAAAGATATGGCCCTCTGCCTTGGCTATTTCCTCATTTTTGAAAGCAGAACCGCATTGGATAGAAGGGAAGCGGGTGTTGGAATTGGGAGCCGGTATGGGTGTGCCATCCTTTGCAGCGGCAGTTCATGCATCAGAAATTATCATCAGTGATCATGCCACCGAAGCTGTTGCATTGATCAGAAAAAATATTCAATACCTGGGTCTGCAGCATGTACAGGCAATGTGCCTGGATTGGAATCATTTTCCGGATAACATCAAAGCAGAAGTCCTGTTACTAAGTGATATCAATTATGCACCTGATCAGTTCGCGTCATTGCTGGTATTGCTGCATACATTTTTGCAGCAGGGCACTACCATCATCCTGTCAACTCCCGAGCGAATAACCGCCCATGCGTTTGTAACGGCACTTCAACCTTATATCAAACGGTCTTTTTTACAACCTGTTGAAGAGATAAATCAAATAGTTCAGATACGTATAATAATTCTTGCGATATAAACATTTATGTGGAAGGATAAATGTTCATGACCACTGAGGACCGGAAAATCACTGTTTTTTTCTTTTGCTTATTAAAAACAGCTCAAGCCATCCAGTTTAACATATAAACCCTTTCTTTTTATTATAAGCTGGCGAAATCGTTTTCGTATGTTTTTAACTGGATTAAACGTTTTACTAAAAGGATTTAACTAAGTTTATGATGGACTTATGAACTACGCCATAGATCAGAATCCGTTTTAATGATTGCTAAAACTAAAATTGCTTTTATGAGAAAAATGCTTCTTCTAGCCCTGATCCTATGCACCTCCCTTAGCATAGTTCAGGCACAGAGCCGCCAGTTTACGGGCCGGGTGGTGAACAACGAAAACGGTACTGCTCTTTCCGGAGCCAGCATTACTGTAAAAGGCTCCGACAAAGGCGCTGTTTCAGACGCCGATGGAAAATTTACCATTTCCATCCCTTCACAAAAAAACACCATTCTTGTCATTTCCTCCGTTGGATATGCCAGCCAGGAAGTTGCTGTTTCGGACCAGTCGAATAACCTGGTATTGAAAATGGTACCCGATGTTAAAGCATTGGAAGATGTGGTAGTAGTAGGTTATGGTGAAAGAAAAAAACGTGATGTAACAGGTGCTTTATCTTCTGTGCAATCAAAAGATATTGTAAGAGCAAACCCTGTTCAGGCCGCTAAAGCCATACAGGGCCAGGTAGCTGGTGCCACTGTTACCAAATCAAGTAACCGTCCGGGCGCTCCATTTGCCATTACAATTCGTGGTGAAAACACAATTAATAACTCTACTGCACCGCTCATCGTGATCGATGGTCTGATCGGTGGTGACCTCAACACGCTTAACCCGAACGATATCCAGTCGATGGATGTGCTGAAAGATGCATCTTCAACCGCTATCTATGGTGCGCGTGGTGCCAATGGTGTTGTGATTGTAACTACTAAAAAAGGTGTATCCGGTAAACCGAGGGTTGCTTATGATGCGTATGTTGGAAAAAAATACCTGGCGCATGTACCGGATATGATGACATCTGCGCAGTATTATAAACTGACTTATACCGACAGGCTTGCTGCGGGTTTGACTGCCACTACTTTTACAGCTGCAGAGCAGGCCAATATTGATGCCAATATTACAACCGACTGGACGAAACTGATCACTGAAAATGCATTACAGCATTCACATAATATCAGTGTTTCAGGCGGAAGTGATAAAACAACCTACCGTTTCTCTGCAGGTCTGCTGAATGAAAACGGTAACGTTCTATACACTTACTTTAAAAGATATAATATTAATGCAGGTCTTGAAAGTAAACTGGGTGAACATGTAAAAGTGGGATTCACTTCTTATGTTTCATATAGTGACCAGAACTGGGGTGACCAGGAATCACTTCGCGGTTCATTCCGTGCAAGACCAACAGGTACTCCTTACTATGCTGATATTGCAAACCCAAGTCAGAACGGTGATATCAATGTAAACGGTTACGCAGTCTGGATGGGTATTAATGATAAACAGGTTCCGAATCCATTGCTGGATATATTGCCTGAAAACTCAAAACTGCAGACCACATCGATTAATACTGTAGCGAATGCTTATGTGGAAATATCACTGCTGAAAGGTCTTTCATTCCGTTCTTCATTGTCTGGATCTTATAATACAAACCAGGTGGGCGACTGGAGAGGTATGTGGTCAAAAACATCTATTGGTGCCAAACCAAGAACGCAATTGGATAACAGAAAGATGGGTAACTATACTATCGACAACATTATCACTTATAAAAAAGAGTTCGGAAAACACAAGATCGATTTCACCGGTTTGCAGGAAGCATTTTACCAGCGTGATGAGCTGGCAAGTGTTGCTGTAAACAATCTTCCATATAACTCATATTGGTATGCGTTGAATACAGGAACGATCACTGCGCAGACCAGCTCACTGATCGAGCGTTCTGTTTCTTCGTACATGGGACGGATCAACTATTCTTTTGATGATAAATACCTGGTAACCCTTACAGGTCGTGAAGATGGAGCATCACAACTGGCAGAAGGTCATAAATGGGCATTCTTCCCATCGGTGGCTTTGGGCTGGAGAGTAGGTGATGAGAAATTTATGCAAAAGCAGAATGTTGTTTCCAATCTGAAACTGAGAGCGAGCTATGGCCAGGTAGGTAATGCGGTTGTGGCGCCATACAGCACACAGGCGAACCTGCTGAATACGGCTTATGATTTTGATAATGTTTCAGCAAGTGGTTTTGCTCCGGCTAACCTTGCTAACAAGAATCTGAAATGGGAAAGAAGTAAGGAGTTGAATATTGGTCTCGATTTCAGTCTGCTGAAAAACCGTATCAATGCATCGGTTGAGTATTATGACAGGAAAACAGTTGACCTGATCCTGAGTCAGAAAATTCCTACAGCCAGCGGTTTCAACCAGGTTGTGGCCAATGTGGGTTCGATCCAGAACAAGGGTATTGAGCTTACGGTGAATACAGTGAATATCGCGAAAACCGATTTCAGGTGGACAAGTACCATCACATTCACTAAGAACAATAATAAATTGCTGGAACTGTATGGCGATGGTCAGACAGAAGATAAAGTGAACAAGCTTTTTGTAGGCAAACCTATCAGGGGCAACTTCGATTATCAGTTCGCAGGCATCTGGCAAGCGGCTGACTCTCTACAGGCGAAATCTTATGGACAGGTTCCTGGTTCAGTGAAAGTAGTTGACCAGAATAACGATGGAAAGATCTCTGCTGCAACGGGTATTGATGACAGAAAATATCTCGGAACCCAATTGCCTAACTGGCTGATGGGGGTTACAAATAAGTTTAATTACAAGAACTTCGACCTTTCCTTCTTTCTTTATTACAGGAATGGTACGCAGTATGCTAATTCAACACTGGCCGGAACTTTCGGCGAGTTAGGTAACCGTTATAATTCACTTGCTTCTCTGAATTACTGGACAAAAGATAATCCATCGAATACTTATTTTTCACCTTTCGTGACCAATACATATCGTTCGGCTATTACTTTCCAGAATGCAAGCTTCCTGCGTGTTTCTGATATAACATTTGGTTATACCCTTCCGCAGAACCTGAGAGACAAATGGAAACTGGCGAATGCACGTTTCTACCTGCAGGTATCCAATCCGTTTATTTTCAGCAAATACACAGGTTTCGATCCGGAATTCAATTCAGCTATCTACCAGGATGATGTTCCTTCGATGCTGGTAACATTCGGATTAAATGTGAGTCTATAATTCATTAAAAAACACGCTTTATGAAATCAAAATATCATATACATAAAATAGCAGTAGCACTGGCATTTGCCGGGGCATTTGCTACGGGTTGTAAAAAAGATTTTCTTGCCGAGAACCCGGTGTCAACCTTAACTACCGATGTTTATTATAAAACGGCAACAGGTTATGAGGACCTGGTAAGATCATGTTACCCGCTATTGCGTAATATTCACCAGGCGCGTACGCTTGTGCTGAATGGTACCGATATCTTCTATCCAGGCGGATATAATACGCCAACTTTTGCTACGGCTCCGGCTAACGCAGGTGCCTTAAACCAGTATGACATTGGACTGAATGGCGCATTGACAGATATTGGTACCTATTGGACATTACTATATACAGAGATCGGTCGTGCAAACACAGTTGTGAGCAGGGCAGGAGATGTAAGCGGAATGACCGATGCATTGAAAGCAACAAGGGTATCAGAAGCAAAGTTTCTCCGTGCATTATGCCTGTTCTATGCAGTGCAGCAGTGGGGTGATGTTCCGATGCCTTTGACCGAATCTCAAGGTGCTACCAAAAACTCAACAAGGGTTGCGTCTGCAGATGTTTATAAACAGATCATTGCCGATCTGTTGGAAGCAGAAACCAATCTTCCGGTAACTGCATCTGATTACGGGCGTGCCACAAAGGGAGCAGCACAGTTTCTATTGTCGCGCGTTTATCTTACACGTGGCTGGAATTTCAAGAATGCATTAGGTGGTACTCCGGCAGATTTCAATTCTGCGCTGGTATATGCTGATAAGATTATCGCTGCATACCCATTAGCTGCTAACTATAAAGATTTGTTCCCAACCAAGAACAAAAATGTTCTTTCTCAGTATACGGGTGCACAAAACGACAAGAACGCTGAGATCGTTTTCTCTGTTCAATGGAACGGAAGCGATGTTGCGAGTAATAAAACAGATGCGGCTTTTACACAGGACGCAGCTGGCGGTAACAACCTGCACTCTGTTTTTGCCGGATCAGGTACATCGCCAGAGAGTTTTCCCGGAACAAAAGGAAGAACATCAGACTATAACCGTTTCCAACCTATTTATCCTCCCGGCGCAACCATCTTCCGTTTGTTTGATCCACAGCTTGACAAGCGTTATGATGCGGATTTCCTGGAAGTAGGATATGCGTTGGCGGCGGTATCTAATTTTAAACCTTTGCCTTCCACAAACCCAACCCTAACCATTAATATCAAAGCAGGTGATACGGTTGTATATTATCGTCCATGGAACAGCCCTGCTACTACACCGGCTCAGCGTGGGGTTGATGTAGGTGGTACAAGACCGTATTCTGTGGTTAATGGAAATGAGTGGGGTGGTGGCTACGGACTTACGGGTAACGTTGTTACCAGTGGTTTTCCGGGTGGCGAACCTATTATGTGGAAATTCTGGCAGCCCGGTATTACGTACGGGGATGCTTATGGAACTTTCAATGAATGTCTTTTTCGTGCGGCTGAAGCTTACCTGATTGCTGCAGAAGCAATCGTGAAAGGTGCTACCGGTGGAAAATTAGGTGGTGCGGAAGCGTATTACAATAAAGTACTTGACCGTGCCTTGGGAGGATCAGGAATTGATCCGAAATGTGCGCAGGCTCCTGAAAATATTAATTCAACTGCGGCCGTTTCTTACCGGGCCACTGCTGCCAATATCAATATCGACCTGATCCTTGATGAAAGGGCCAGAGAATTGTTTGGCGAATATGACAGATGGTATGATCTGAAAAGAACCGGTAAGCTGTTAGAAAGGGTTTTGAAATACAATCCATGGGCAGCGAAAAGCAATACGATAAAAGACTTTCATTACCTGCGGCCAATCCCGCAAGCAGAGATCGATCTTTCTTTCCCTGCCATGGCACAAAATCCAGGGTATTGATTTAATATAGAAATGGATCTGTTTGATATGAAACTTCACTATCAGGCAGATCCATTTTTTTTACTGGTTCCCCCAACCATAAAAAGCACACTATGTCATTCAGGAAATATACCATTGCTGTTTGCGTATTATGTATGTATGCCACAGGCTTGTTATCTCAATCAATACGCACATCATCGATCCCCAAAACCGACCTGGTAGAGCCGATGGTGGATGCTGCCAATTCGCGTTTCTTTTATTTCAGTTCTGCTTCACGCCCTTTCGGGATGGTGAACCTGAGTCCCGACATGGAGCTGAATGGCGTATGGAATACAGGGTACCGCTACAATAAAGACACTATCAAATGTTTCAGTCATATCCATTGCTGGGAACTGTCGGGTATACCTGTATTACCTACAACAGGTGTGTTCAAAGGACAGTTAGGGCCATCAGCCTATGGATCGTCCTATTCGCATAAAGATGAGATAGCCAAACCGGGTTATCACAAAGTGGTATTGAAAGATTATCAGATTAAAGCTGAGCTTACCTCTACAACACGCGTTGGATTTCATCGGTATACTTTTCCGGCATCTGCTGAAAGCCATATCCTGTTTGATTTTACAACCGTACTCGGTTCATCAGGAACACAAAGTGCAAAAGTATTTAAGACAAGCAATCATTCTATTGAAGGTGAAGTGACCATGGCTCCAACGATACGCAGGCCAAAACCCATCACTGTTTATTTTGTAACTGAATTCGATAAATCATTTTCATCCTTTGGTGGATGGAAAGACGGAAAGATCCTTGCGATACAGGATCAGTTGGAAGGAGAACACACAGGTGTCTATGTAAATTTTGCAACACAGCAGGGAGAAGTGAGGCAAATGAAAGTGGCTATTTCTTATGTAAGTGTTGAGGAAGCCAAAAAGAACATGGCTGCCGAGCTACCGCACTGGGATTTTGCCCGTGTAGTAAAAGAATCAGCCGCTGAATGGAATCAGTGGCTCGGAAGAATTGAAGTGGAGGGGGGGACCCTAATTCAACAACGACGTTTTTATACCGATCTGTGGCATGCTTTACAAGGACGCAGAATTGTAAGTGATGTTAGCGGTACGTATATAGATAATACAGGTGCAAAGCCAAGAGCCGGGCAGATTCCGCTTGATGCAAACGGAAAACCCAAATTCAAAGAATACAATTCAGATTCTTTCTGGGGTGCACAATGGTCGCTTAATACCTTATGGCACCTTGTATACCCGGAAGTAACCGAAGAGTTTGTCAACTCGTTATTACTGATGTATAAAGATGGCGGGCTGATACCACGCGGTCCATCCGGTGGAAATTATACCTATGTCATGACAGGTGCTGCCACCACACCTTTTATTGTAAGTGCCTATTTAAAAGGGATCCGTGGGTTTGATGTAGAGCAGGCATATGAAGGAATGCGCAAAGATCATTTTCCCGGTGGCATGATGAGTAAGGCGGGTTACGAACACACAACGGCGAAAGGTGGTGGAATAGAAGAATACATGGAGTTGGGTTATGTACCATACCCCCTCACCAAAACAAAATACGGATTTCACCAGGATGGTTCAGCACAAACACTTGAGTATGCTTATCAGGATTATGCATTGGCGCAGATGGCCAAAGCACTGGGTAAAAAAGATGATTACGAATTGTTCAGCAAGCGGGCGTTGAATTATAAAAATGTATTTAATAAAGACATCGGCTGGATGTGGACAAAGAACAGGGAAGGAAAATGGAACGAACCGATAGATGTATTGCAATATGAACATGGTTTTGTAGAAGGCAATGCGGCACAATATACCTGGTGGGTACCGCATGATGTAAAAGGATTGATAGAGATGTTGGGCGGTAAAGAGAAGTTTACTGAAAAGCTGAACATGGCATTTACCAGTTCCCTTGCGCACGGGTTTGTTTCAGGAAAATCTGAAAACCCTAACGACCAGGAACTGCTTCGTAAAGTATATCTCAATTATGGAAATCAGCCCTGCATGGAAACTCCCTTCCTGTTTAATTATGCAGGAAAGCCATGGCTTACACAATATTGGACTAGGCAGCTTATTGATTCAGTATATAGCGGGATCTCTCCGCAGAAGGGGTATAGCGGAGATGAAGACCAGGGATTGATGGGTTCATTAGCCGTTTTGTTGAAAACAGGATTATTCTCAACCAATGGAGGAACTTCTGAAAAACCTTTTTATGAGATTACCAGCCCTGTATTTGATAAGATAACTATCCACCTCAATAAAAAATATTATCCGGGTAAAGAATTTGTGATACAAACAAAAAATAACGGGCCTAAAAATTTTTATATACAATCCGCAACACTGAATAGCAAACAATGGAGTAGGCCCTGGTTGCTGCACGAAACCCTGGTTAAGGGGGGACAACTGACCCTGCAAATGGGTAATAGTCCTAATAAGTCATGGGGCAGTGATGCTAAGAGTGCACCTCCATCTATGTCAACCGGACAATAACAGATACCATGTTACCAATTATTTTAAAAGCATTTCTCATGAAAATCCATACCGGCAAACCGCATATTCAATGAAAAAAATATCAATGAAAGATATTGCCAGCGAGCTGGATCTATCGATTACTACGGTTTCATTTGTTATTAATGGGAAAGGTGAAGAAATGGGCATCAGTGAAGCTACCAGTAGTAAGGTGCATGCACTGATCAAAGAAAGAGGATTCAATCCGAATAGTGCTGCAAGGATGCTGCGTACGGGAAAATCAAAAACGATCGGTCTGATCGTGGAAGATATCGGGAACTATTTTTTTGGAAACATTGCCAAGATTATTGAAGTGGAGGCGCATAAGAATGGGTATAATGTATTTTTCAGCAGTACGGAAAGCAATGATAATACGGCGATGGAACTGATCAATAAGATGATGACCAGTTCGGTAGATGGATATATTATTACAGCTACACAGGGATTGAAAGATGAGATCGTAAAACTCAAAAAACAAAATGTTCCCTTCGTTTTATTAGATAGGTTGATCCCGGAGGTTGATACTAACTATGTTATCCTGGATAATTACCGCGGTGCTTTTGACCTGACCAGGCATTTACTTAAAAACGGGTATAGAAATATAGGGTTTATTACTATCAGTAATGGGATGTCGCAGATGATTGAAAGGGAACGGGGTTTTTTAGATGCGACAGTTGACGCGTGGGAGAATGTAGCTGAAAAAACCATACTGGAAGTTCCTTTTGGTGACAGTGATGAAAATATTATAGATGCAATCAGGCAATACATAGCCCGTCAGCCGCGGATAGATGCGCTGTTTTTTGCGACCAACTATTTAGGTGTTATGGGAATAGAAGCCATACAGCAAAGCAAAATGAAAATTCCTTCGGATATCGCGGTGGTGAGCTTTGATGATAATGATCTGTTCAGACTGCTTACACCTTCTATTACAGTGGCAGCGCAGCCCATAAAAGAAATAGCTACCAAATCCATCGAGCTTTTATTAAAGTTGATCAATAAAGAACAAAAACAATCAAAAATGATCGGCGAGGTAATACAGCCGGAGATCATTATCCGCAATTCGAGTCCTAAAAAGAAAAAATGAAACGGAGAAAATTTATTCATCAGACATCACAATGATATACCGTTATGCTTAAAAGGATCTTTTTTTGTACAACATACCTCATGCTGATTGCTGGGCTGTGTCCTGCACAAAAAAAAGCCATTTACAATATGTTCCTTGAAGAACCGGTTCCTGCCAACGGAACAGAAGTGGCTTTTAATGCACCGGTTTTGCGCTGGCCTTATCAAAAAGGGAAACAGGTAAAATATGATGTTCAGATCTCCCAAAGCAAAACATTTGATGATAATACAACGATCACTGAACTGGCACTCATTGGGGCCGTCTATAATCCGCACAGATCACTGGCAACCGGAAACTGGTATTGGCATTATAAAGTTTCCGGCAAAGATTGGTCGCCGGTTCTGCAGTTTCGTATAAGTGACCGGGCATTGCCAATGATTTCTCCCATAGCAGACAAATTTCTGGCCGGCATTCCAAAAGATCATCCAAGAATATTGGTCAATGGTAAAAAAGATGGGGTAGCCCACTTATTAAACAAGCCCGATGCAAAAACTATTGTTGCTGAAGCAGATGCAGCACTGCTTGATAAAGTTCCTGCAGAAGCCGATGCAGAACCCGCCGCTAAAGGAGCCAATGAAAAGCAGGACAAAAAGATCAATTCCGATGCGGTAGTGGCGCTGGGTAACCAGGTAAATAAAATTGTATTGTCCTTATGCCAGGGGTTCCTGCTTACCGGGAAAAAAGCATACCGGGAGAGGGCTATTGCAGTAGCGTTAGAAGTAGCACACTGGGACCCGAAAGGAGTTTCAGGTTCCCGCGATTTTACGGATGGAATGTGCATGTACAATATGGCATTGGTATATGATACTTTTTATGATGAGCTTTCTCCAACGCAAAAAGAATCTCTTAAAAAAGCCATTTCAGTAAGAGCGTCACAATTCTATAAAAGCTGGATAAATAATATCGAATCGAAAGTACTGAGTGGGCATGTATGGCAACTGCTACTTAATGAGTTTGTGAAAACAGGTATAGCCTTGTATGATCATGAACCTGATGCAGCGAAATGGCTTTCTTATGCGTATGAACTTTTTCTTGCCCGCTCTCCGGTATTAGGAGGCATAGATGGCGGTTGGGCAGAAGGAGCTTACTACTTTCAGATGAATATGGAAACACTGGTAGAGATCCCGGCATTCATCAAACAGTATACCGGTTTTGATTTTATACGGTCGCATCCCTGGTACCAAAGCCAGGCTGATTGGATGATCTATCATTTTCCACCTTCCTCTTCTGCTGATGGCTATGGCGATAATACAGAAGAATTATTTGAACCACCTGCTTCTTATGCATCTTTCGCAATTGTCATGGCAAAGCTTACGCAAAACGCTAAATATGCCTGGTATGCTAATCAGTTGGTAAAACAACAAAAAGAAGATATCACACAGGAACCTGTATTGCGTTGGTTCAGACTAAAAGAAACTGACACACTCCGGATGCCCATTATCAGGGATACACTGCATTTTGTTATGGGAAATATATCAAAGGAAGCCGGTATTGCAGCTTTGCATACAGATCCATCGCATACCTCAAAAGATGTGATGATAGCTATGCGTGCAAGCCCTTATGGAGCTTATGGTCATATTCTTGCTGATCAGAACACTTTTAATATTTTATTCGGGGGCAAACGTTTGTTTTACAGAACAGGCTATAAAGTAGCTATGGATGATCCTCACCGGATCGGGTGGAGCAAGCACACAAAAAGTATGAATGGGGTACTCATTAATGCACAGGGACAACCATATAGCGCGGAAGCCTATGGCTATTTCAGCAGGTTCTTACAGGGAGAGCAATTGGCGTTTATGAAAGGAGATGCCGCCAATGCTTACCAGAGCAATGAAACAAAAGAAGATTATGGGGTAAGCAAATTTAACCGCAGCATTGTTTTATTAAAGCCCGGTATTATTGTGATCTATGATGAACTTGAATCTACAGCGGACGCAAATTTTTCGTGGCTCATACATAGTTTGAAGGATATGAAACTGGATACACAGCATCATTCATTTGTTTCATCAATTGAAGGAGCGAAAGGGGTTGGGAAATTATGGAGTTCGCAGGCATTTTCATGGAGCATCACTAACAAGTTTGATGTGCCGGTAGTAGGTTATCGCAATTATGCAGGAATGCGAACCAAGAAATATGAGGATACGCAGTGGCACCTGAAAGCTACCAACAAAGAAAAAAGTACACGCGTGCGTTTTCTTTCTGTTATACAGGTAGGTAAAGACGGAACCATCCTGCCCCTGAAAGAATCGATAACAAACGGAACCACAAAAATAACTATCGGTGACTGGGAAATACAGGCCATACTGCCTTATGATCTATCGCCGCAATTAACCATTCGATCCCTTTCCGGCAAAACGGCTTTTGCGGCTTATGGCAATGATATCAGTTTTCATGGTCAGCTATTTAAAGGGAGTATAGAAGAAAGTTCAAAATTGGTTGAAATGGTAAATGGTAAAATACAGTTCAAAGAAACGGGAGATGAATTATTAGCACCAATCCGATAAAGAAAAAAACAGATCCGTAATGATGGGAATGAAATATACATATTTACGCTTAGCAAGCTACTTGTGTATACTGGTATGTCCCTACATCATTCAGGCGCAGCAGGCAGCACCTGCTAAACGTCACGTCAATATATTATTTGCTATATCCGATGACCAGTCTTATCCGCATGCATCTGCCTACGGGCAAAAAATATTTCATACACCTGTATTCGATAGTGTGGCGGCAAGTGGGATTCTTTTTAACAACGCATTTGTAGCAGCACCGCAATGCAGTCCTTCACGTGCGGCTATATTAACCGGCAGGCAGATATGGCAACTGGAAGAAGCCGGTACACATGCCAGTTTGTTCCCCAACAAATTTCCTGTGTTTACCGATGCCCTTGAAAATGCAGGCTATTTTATCGGGTACACTGGCAAGCCATGGGATCCGGGTGATTACAAACAGGGTGGATGGAAACGTAACCCGGTTGGCCCTGAATACAATAAAAGGCAATTGAGCAAGCCGCCCACCAACGGCATCAGTAAAACAGATTATTTGGCCAACTTCCAGGATTTTCTTTCAGAAAAACCGAATGATCAACCATTCTTCTTTTGGTTTGGGGCGCAGGAGCCCCATCGGAAATATGAAGAAGGGTCAGGGGCCGCATCTGGTTTAACGGCAGGCGCTTTATCCGTACCCTCATTTCTGCCTGATAATAACCTGGTAAGAAATGATATGCTCGACTACGCACTGGAGATCAAATGGTTTGATCAGCAGTTAGGAAAAATGTTACAGGTATTAAAAGAAAGGGGAGAACTGGAAAATACAATCATCGTAATTACCTCCGACAATGGGATGCCTTTCCCGTACGCAAAAGCGAATATGCAGGAATACGGTATTCATGTACCCCTTGCTGTTTGCGGCCCCATGATCAAAGGAAAGAACAGGAAAGTAAATGATATGGTTAGCCTGATCGATCTGGCGCCTACTTTCCTCGACTTAGCTAAAGTGGATCACTTTAAAGGAATTACCGGGAAATCGCTGTTGCCGATCTTTTCAAAAACAGGATCTGGAATGGTCGATACCTCACGCCATTATATACTCAGTGGTCGCGAAAGACATTCGCACGCGCGACCGGATAATGTTGGCTATCCAGCCAGGGCTATCAGAACAACGAAGTACCTGTATATAGAAAATTTCAAGCCCGACAGGTGGCCCCTCGGCGATCCTGCGCTTGCCAACCAAACAGTGATTGCTGGTAATAAAGACATGAAGCCGATACTGGAAGGTTACGAGGATATTGACGATTCGCCTACCAAAACGATGATGATCAAAGAAAAACAATTATGGCCTGGTTTATTTACAATCGGTTTTGAAAAAAGAAAGGGCGAAGAATTGTATGATATCACCAATGACCCTTATTGCCTGAATGATCTTGCTTCTTCTTCAGCATTGCAATCTGTAAAAGAGAAATTAAAAAGAGAGCTTGATAACGATTTAAAAAAGCAGGGAGATCCGAGAGTAATGGGTGATGGGGATATTTTCGACAGCTATCCCCGCTTTGGTTTAATGCGTCCTTATGACGGTTTTAAAGAAAGAGGAAAATACAACCCGGCATTTATAAAAAACAAGTAATTACTTTTTATGTATCAGATCAATCACCCCCATACTGATTTTACATTCTTTCATAATGGCAGACGGTTGGCGTATGTGATCCTCGCGATGTTTGCGGGGATCACTTTTTCGTTTGCACAGCCGGTAAAACGGCCTAATATAATATTGATACTTACGGATGATCTTGGCTGGAGTTGCTTTTCTACAAAAATGGACGATAGAGTTCCTGATTCAAAAAGTGATTATTACGAAACGCCTAATATTGACAGGTTCGCCAAACAAAGCCTCCGTTTTACCAGGGGATATGCGCCTGACCCTATTTGCACGCCCAGCAGAAGAAGTATACAATTTGGTCAAACATCAATTCGTCAGGGAGATGAAGAATTTCCGGATAAGTATAACCCGGCTAAAAGCACGGCTCTTTCTATACCGCAGATGCTGAAAGCATTTGACAGTAAATATAAAACCGCGCATTTTGGTAAATGGGATCTTCGTTCTAAGATAACACCTGAGCAACTGGGATATGATGAAAGTGATGGAGATACCGGCAATAAGAATGGCGATATATCTTCTGACCGGGAAGAAAAATGGGCGCAGCATTATATAACTGACAATCCAAAACAAATGGATAGCATAACCGGCCGGTCGATTCGTTTTATGCAGCAGCAGGTAAAAAAGGGTAATCCTTTTTACCTGCAGGTATCTCATTATGCTACCCATGTTAATTTTGAAACAACAAAAGAAAGCTTTGATAAATTCAGTGCGAAAACGCCGGGCAAAAAACACAATAACCCTGCATGGGCGGGCATGATCAATGATCTGGATACGAAGATCGGAGAGTTACTACAGATGGTAGATAAGCTTGGCATAGCCAACAATACCTATATTTTCCTGATGGCCGATAATGGTGCCGTTGAATTTATTCCCCCTGTCAGCAACCGGTTGGATCCACCATCGTCCTTCCAGGCTCAAATGCGGAATTATCCGCTTCGGGGCGGTAAGTGGACATTATACGAGGGGGGCATAAGGGTGCCATTTATCGTAAGAGGTCCCGGTATAAAATCCGGTGCACAATCCGATGTGGCTGTTGCCGGATGGGATCTGTTGCCAACCATCAATGAACTGGCAGGCAACACTAAAAATGTTCCCGGTCATATTGATGGAGGTAGCCTGGTGCCGGTGTTGAAAAATGCAGAAATCACAAAAGTGCAGCGGCCATCTGATGAGTTTTATTTTCATCGCTATAATAATGGATACCCTCATTCCGCCATTATTGCGGGAGATTATAAACTGATCAAATTCTGGAAAACGAAAAAAATAGAGTTATACAATATTAAAACCGACCTGGGTGAAATCAATGATATTTCAAAATCGGAGGCGTCAAAAGTAATGGAACTGGATGCGAAACTGATGAAATACGTCAATGGGGTTAATCCGGAATTGGCAACGAGGTATAAATAGTAATTGTATGCGTAAATGGATCATGGTTATTAGCGGGCTGCTATGGATGAACTTTTCCATCGCCCAAAAAAATGAACTGGTTCCCGTGATCATTATCATGGCGGATCAATTACGTGCCGATGCTTTGGGTGAACTGACGCCCAATATCAATGCTTTAAAGAAAGACGCAGTTTCTTTTACGCGTGCCTATTGCGCAGCACCTCTCTGCGCACCATCGAGGGCATCATTCTTTACAGGCTTGTATCCCAACCATACAGGTTCCATGATCAATCCTTTTGAAAAGGAAGATGAAATATTTGGTAATACCAAGGCAGGACTGCCCAATATGTATAGCCTGATGGAAAATCAATGGGATAGCTATCATATAGGGAAGCAACACTTTTTTACAGAAGACAAAATCGATAAGGATCCGAAAAGTAAAACCCGCTGGATCACACAGGAAAACTATACAGCATGGATGAAAGCGGAGAAGAAAACTAAACCCGGGGGGAAACAATTTAAAGACAATGCACCTGAACTTGTTTCCGGAGCGCATACGCAATTACGGTCGTATTCAACACCGGCATTTGCATTATATAAGGAAGGAAAAGATTTTTTCCTGGATCATTATATTGCCACAGAAAGTATTAAGGCGATCAAGGGTCGCGATAAGAACAAGCCTTTGTTATTAAACGCCATGTTCCTTGCACCACACCCGCCATTTGATATCCCCGACCCTTACTTCTCAATGGTGAATAGCAAAGAATTAACGTTACCCGAAAATGTTGGTCAATGGTATCCGGGTCAATCACCTTTACAGATGTACAATCTCACCGGGTTTATCGGATCGAGATATAACCGCGAACAATGGCGGGAGATCTGGGGAAAATATCTTGGTCTTGTAAAATTATTGGATGATGAAGTGGGTAGGGTGATACAGGTTTTGAAAGAGGAGGGTTTGTATGATAAATCGATTATCGTGTTTACGGCAGATCACGGCGAGATGCTGGGCAGTCATTCCCTGTGGCAAAAAATGTGTATGTATGAAGAATCGGCCAAAGTTCCACTGATCCTGAAATTACCCAAAGGGCAACAAACCGCTATCAGAGAGTCGGATGCGCTGGTGAGTCTGATAGATGTATTGCCAACCATACTGGAGATAAACGGCGTGGCTGGTTCAAAAAAAATGGATGGGCTTTCTTTATTGCCGGTTTTACAGGGAAAGAGTGCTGATCGAAAATCAATCTTTATTCAATACGATGGAAATGGGTCGCTGGGAAGTGCGCAACGCTGTCTGATCAAAGGAAATTATAAGTTGATAGTGGATATGTTTCAAAATGAAAAATATGTAGAACTGTACGATGTAATAGCGGATCCAAAAGAGTCTGTGAATTTGATGTTTGATAAAAAATACGCAGGGATTGCTGGTGAATTGATCGCCGAACTGGCTGCGTTTATGAAAAAATCAGGCGACAGGATGACGCTGCCTGCTGGGTTGCAGGAACAATTTGGTAAAACATATAAAAACGGTATTCAAAAATCTGATAAATCACAATAATGATGAAAAGTAATCACCAGGCGATGAATAGAATCACTATCATGGCACTTCTGCTCATCTGTTTTCAAATGATTGTTTCTATAGAAACAGTAAATGGACAGAACAAAAAGCCATTGCCCAATATCGTATATATACTTGCCGATGACCTTGGTTATGGAGATGTATCCGTAAATAACCCGGGAAGTAAAATAAACACGCCAAATATTGATAAACTGGCAACACAGGGAATGCGGTTTACAGATGCGCATACCACATCATCTGTATGCACTCCATCGCGGTATTCTATTCTAACCGGTCGTTATCCATGGCGCAGCAGGCTCCCGGTTGGTGTTTTACGTGGATACAGCAGAACATTGATTGAGGATGAAACGCCTACCGTAGCTAATCTTTTAAAAGCAAGTGCTTATCATACAGGCGTAGTGGGTAAATGGCACCTGGGTGTTGACTGGGTTCCAAAAGAGGCATTTAAAGATTCATTGAAACCAGAGTATAACAAGGATAATCTATATGGGATAACGAACGACATGATTCCTGAGCAGATCGATTTTACAAAGGCGCCTACCCGTGGCCCCAGGACAGAAGGGTTTGATTATTCTTTCATTCTCCCGGCTTCATTGGATATGCCGCCATATGGTTACCTGGAGAACGACAAGCTTACTGAGCAACCAACAGCTTATACAAAAGGGAACAAATTGGAATCCGGGTATACGGGACCATTCTGGAGAGAAGGTTTGATGACGCCATCATTTGATTTTTTTGAAGTACTTCCGCTATTCACTAATAAGGCTGTTGATTTTATAGAAAAACAAGCCGGTGGAAAAAATCCATTCTTTTTATATTTCCCTTTACCCGCACCACATACACCATGGATGCCGAAGCCCGGCTATGCAGGAAAATCAAAAGCTGGTGAATACGGTGATTATGTTGTTGAAGTAGACGATGCCGTAGGAAGGGTATTACATGTACTGGATAGTCTTGGTCTTTCACAAAATACGATCGTTGTATTTGCGAGCGACAATGGTCCATACTGGCGCGAAAATTTTGTTGAACAATTCGGTCATAAAGCAGCAGGTGAATTCAGGGGAATGAAAGGTGATGCATTTGAAGGTGGTCACCGTGTACCATTTATCGTCCGTTACCCGGATAAAGTAAAAGCTGGTACAGTTAGCAATGCAGCTACAACGCTGGCCAATTTTATGGCTACCTGTGCAGAGTTAACGGGACAGCCATCGGCAAAGTTTGAAACAGAAGACAGCTATTCAATCCTGCCCATCCTTACCGGAAAATCTGCTGTAATAGCGGACCAGCCAGCCATTGTTAATATTTCTTCCAAAGGAACCTATGATATCAGGAAGGGCCCATGGAAACTGATCACCAAACTTGGATCGGGAGGGTTTACAGTGCCGGTGCAGATCACACCAAAACCAGGTGAAGCTATCGGGCAATTATATAACCTTGACACTGATGTTCACGAGGATCATAATGTGTACAGCCAATATCCTGAAAAGGTAAAAGAACTCACTGACCTGTTGGAAAAGATCAAATCAACCCCGAAAGGAAAGCGGTTTCATTAATAAAGATCAATCATGCGAAAAGTTGGCAGGTATATTGGGTTACTGATCACTTTACATTTTTCAATGGTATTGTATGCCCAGTCTTTTGATATACATAAGCTTAGTTCATCGGTATTGTTTCCGGGAGATTCAATCACCGCTTACCGGGATCCGCTGCCTTTTTATAACAACGGAGAATTGTACCTGTATTTTACTTTGACGCAAATAGAGAATAACGGGAAGATATTTATGTACACGGCCATGAGCAAAACCAGGGATCTGATTCATTGGTCGCCAGTTAAAAAAATAACGGTTAAAGACCAGGCACTCAACTATTCAAGTCCGGGAAGTATTATCAGGTATAATGGAGAGTGGATCATGTGTCTTCAGACTTACCCAAGACCTGGTTATACAAATTTGCAAATGCCAAAGTATGGAGATGAAACCTCCCGTCTTTTTATCATGCGAAGCAAGAACCTGGAAAGATGGTCTGCGCCGGAACTGCTTTATGTAAAAGGGGATACTGTTGCTGAAAAGAATATGGGTCGTATGATCGATCCTTTCCTGATGGAAGATAAAAACGAAAAGGGAAAATGGTGGGTCTTCTATAAACAGAATGGAGCAAGCCGTTCTTATTCGTATGATCTCAAACACTGGATCTATAACGGTCATGTAGCTGCTGGCGAGAACGTATGTATTGTTCAGGCAAGTGATGAATATATCATGTTTCATTCTCCTGAAAATGGAATAGGGGTTAAGCGCTCAACAGATCTGGTACATTGGAAAGATGACCCCGGAATACTGACCCTTGGTCAGGATAAATGGAACTGGGCAAAAGGAAGGCTCACTGCCGGGTACGTGCTGGATACAAAAATAAGTTTACCGGGATACCGTTACCTGCTTTTCTTTCATGGTTCCGGACCTAAGACAGAAAAGCAAGGTGATTTTGATAAGAATGCTTCCTTAGCATTGGCATGGAGTAAGGATATGGTAAAATGGGAATGGAAATAAAAATCAAATAGAAACCAACATGGCCATTATGAAAAATAGAATGAATGGATGGGTATTTTTATTATCCTTTGTTTTCTTTTCTGTGCACTTGCAGGCACAACAAACGAATGTTTTTAAACTGGCCTATATTAAGGAAACAATGCTGAAAGTGGCTGATTGGCAGTTAAATCATTCTAATAAAAAACCTGAAAATACCTGGACGAATGGAGCACTTTACACAGGTGTCTTTGCAGCGTATTTGACTACACATCAAAAACCGTTACTGGATTCTTTACTGGCAATTAGTGAGAGGTATAACTGGAAACCCGCCAACCGTTATGATCACGCTGATGATATCGCTATCAGTCAGACATATATTGACTTGTATCGCCTGTTTAAGGACACAAAAATGATACAGCCAACAATTGATTCAATCAATAAAATGAGAGATGTGCCAGGCAATGAATTCAAAAAGCATAGTATTACGTGGTGGTGGTGCGATGCTTTATTTATGGCGCCTCCCACTTTGGCAAAGCTGGCAAAAACAATGAATGACCCTTCTTACCTGGTTTTATCTGATACACTTTTCAGGCAAACCTACCGGCTATTGTATAATCAGGAAGAGCATTTGTTTGCGCGTGATGCATCTTATCTCTGGGATGCAAATGGTAGCGGTAAGAAAGAATCTAATGGAAAAAAAATATTTTGGTCAAGAGGGAATGGATGGGTAATGGCAGGTTTGGTAAGGTTGTTGCAGGAAATGCCAAAGAATTATGCAGGACGTGATTTTTATATCAGGCTGTATAAAGAAATAGCCAACAGGTTACTGGAACTACAGGAGGCAGATGGTCTCTGGCGAACCAGCCTGCTTGATCCCGGGGCTTTTCCCGGAGGAGAGGGCAGCGGCACCGGGTTTAACTGTTATGCATTTGCCTGGGGAGTGAATCAAAATATACTGGATAAAGAACGGTTTCGTATTGCGGCAAAAAAAGCCTGGGAAGGGCTAAATACCTTGGTAACAAAGGAAGGCAAAGTGGGTTGGGTACAACCTATTGGTGGTGATCCAAAAAGAAATTTTAATGCTGATAGTTGGGAAGCATATGGAGCCGGTGCTATTTTACTGGCAGGATCGGAAGTGATTAAGTTGTTAAGATAAAAACGGGTACAACATGCGGTATACTTTTATTATTTGCTTGATGATAAACATATTTCTCCCGCAGGGCATACGTTCTGCGGATAGAGAGAAAAATGAATATTATGAAGCTGCAGTTCGGATATTGCGAAAGCAGGTAATGGAAGATGCAGCCTGGGCCATGCAGCAGGAGCCTGTAACTATAACAGCTTACCCGGCACCCAGAAGCGCGGGTGGTAAACATGATTTTTTCTCAGAAGGAGACTATTTCTGGCCCAACCCGAAAAGCCCTGATAGCATTTATATTTCAAAGGACGGAATTAGTAACCCCGACAATTTTGTTTCGCACAGGTTGGCTGTGATTCGATTTAGCAAAATCGTAGGTGCCCTGGCTTCTGCTTATAAACTTACCCATGAGCAAAAGTATGCACAGCAAATACTGAAGCATTGCAATGCATGGTTCGTGAACGAAGCCACCCTGATGAATCCTTTTCTTCTGTATGCCCAGGCGGTCAGGGGAGGGGTTACAGGAAGGGGGATTGGTATTATTGATTCTATACAGTTGCTGGATGTAGTTCAGGGATTGCTTACGCTGACAGAAGAAACAACAGAAAAAATAAATGGTATCGACAAGATCAAACAATGGTTTGAAAAATATATTCAATGGTTAATGACCCATCCCTATGGGTTGGATGAAATGAACCGCGAAAATAACCACGGAAGCTGCTGGGTAATGCAGGTCGCTGCCTTTGCAAAATTTACCGGGAACCGCGATGTGATGAAGTTTTGCAGCGATCGTTTTAAAACTGTATTACTTCCTAACCAACTGGCCGAAGACGGGAGTTTTCCGCGCGAATTGAGAAGAAGTAAGCCGTATGGCTATTCCATCTTTAATATGGATGCGTTGGCCACTATCTGTCAATTACTTTCTTCTAAAGAAGATGACCTCTGGCGCTACGCTACTCCCGATGGAAGAACGATGCTGAAAGCCATTAGTTTCCTGGAAGTTTACCTGGCTAATAAAAATAAATGGCCCTATAAAAAAGATATCACGCATTGGGATGAATGGCCGGTTGCACAACCTTCCTTATTATTTTTTGCGAAAGCATTTCAAAGAAAAGAATGGTTGTTACTGTGGGAACGGATGGATCATAAACCACAGGGAGACGAAGTTGTTCGCAACCTGCCTGTTCGGTATCCTATATTATGGATAAAACAAACTGACAACGCTGATTTGAATTAATAACCGATGATAAAACAGGTTAAGATGAAATACAAACAAACACAGGCTTCGCGCAAAAAAAGTATCCGTGCATGGCTGCTCCCGGCTGGTGTATGTACGCTTATGATAATAAGCTGGTTCCTGTTCAGCAGCGGAACACCTCCTAAAGCAGAGCAGCAGCACCCGAATATTATTTATATCATGGCCGATGATATGGGCTATTCAGATATCGGGTGTTATGGAGGTGAGGTGAACACACCTAATATCGATCAGCTTGCTGCCAATGGAATCAAACTCAGAAGTTTTTATAATAATGCCAGGTGCTGCCCAACGCGTGCTTCACTATTAACGGGGGAATATCCACATACGGTGGGAATGGGATATATGGTTACGCTGCCCAACGCTAAATATGAAGCAGGAAGTTACCAGGGTTTCCTGGATAACAGGTATCCTACCATTGCAGAAGATCTTTCCAGGTCAGGTTATCATACTTATATGTCCGGGAAATGGCATGTAGGAGAAAGACCCGAACATTGGCCACGCAAACGTGGTTTTGAACATTGCTTCGGACTGGTTTCCGGGGCCTCAAGTTATTATGAGATCATTCCCGAAGAAAAAGGGAAAAGGCACATGATACTGGATGATGATGAGTATGAGATCCCTAAAGAAGGTTTTTACATGACAGATGCATTTACCGATCATGCGATGGGTTATCTCGATGATGCGAAAGCAAAAAAAGAAAAAGATGGAAAACCTTTCTTTTTATACCTGGCCTATACCGCACCGCATTTTCCATTGCATGCGCTGGACCCCGATATTGCTAAATATGAAAAACTATATGAACAGGGATGGGATGTAACGCGGGAAAAGCGCTACCGGAAAATGTTGAAAATGGGTGTAATTGATAAGCGTTATCTCTTAACAGAAAGACCAGACAATATTCCTGCCTGGGATAAAGCGAAAGACAAAGCCACATGGGTGAGAAAAATGGCTGTATATGCAGCTATGATCGACAGGATGGATCAGAATATAGGAAGATTGATCAGTAAATTAAAAGCGAATGGGCAGTACGAGAATACCCTGTTGGTTTTTTTATCAGATAATGGGGGGAATGCGGAAAATATGAATAACAAACCCTTTAATGATACAACAAAGAAAATTGGTGAAAGAGGCACTTACGCTACCTATGATTTCCCCTGGGCCAATGTGTCTAATACGCCTTTTAAAAAATACAAACATTTTCTGCATGAAGGAGGCGTTATTACACCTTGCATTATTCAGTGGCCGGCAAAGATCAAGCCACAGCAGGGATACAACACACAGATCGGTCATTTGATAGACCTGTTGCCAACCGCCCTGGAATTGGCAGGTACAACTGCCGGCTCTTTACCCGGTACAAGTTTAAGTTATTTATGGAACGGAAAAACTGCTGCTGAGAAAACCTATTGTTGGGAGCATGAAGGTAACCAGGCCATCCGTAAAGGAAACTGGAAATTGGTAAAGGATCAGGAAGATAGTTCATGGGAACTATATGATCTCAATAAAGATCCAACGGAAATACATGACGTTGCAAAAGAAAATCAGCAGCGGGCAAACGATCTAATGGCAGAATATACAGTATGGGCTAAGAAGGTAGGTGTTCAAGCACCTAAAAAAATAATTAAATCAGAATAAATAAGCAATGAAAAAAGTAATCCTGTTAACCGCTATCCTGCTTTCTCTCCAGTCACTGGTGTTGAATGCGCAAAAGATTGAATACGTAAATAAGTTCAGTAATGAAAATCACCCGCAGATCGGGTATTGGTTCATTTCACCGAACCTGCTGGTAAATGATAGGTATGCGTCAAATATTGACAGCATTGCTACCAAGTGTAATTACACCATGCTTTTTCTTACCGCAAGGGAAGGTGCTAATTTTTATGAGTTTTCTATATGGCACGATGCGTTCAAAAAAATCGTGGCCAATGCTCATCAGAAAGGGTTGAAAGTAGGCCTCCAGTTGTGGGGTAATTATAAAGACAAAGATAAACCGGTTGATCGCTCGCAAAGAATGATCGTTGAAAGTGAAGTAACGCTTGATCAATCCGGTAATGCATCATTTACAGACACAGCAAAATTTATCCGTTTTCCAGACAGACTGCTGAAGACAGATCTTTTTAAAGTGTATGCATTTAAAAAAACGGGCGATGGCTTTTACGATCCTGCTACTTTAAAAGATATTACTGCACAATGTGAAACCGTATTGCCAGATAAGAGAACCGCCCAGGTAAAGATCAAAGGCGGAGAATCTGTAAAAGGATATACGGCCTGCGTAATGCTGCAGCAATACTGCAGCCAGAGCAGTATGTGGGATGATGTAGAGATCAATGGTTTTGTAGAAGCCATGAAAGTGTACAGCGATATTCCGTTTGATGGATTTTCGTTGGATGAGTATGGCAACAAATTTGTTGAGCGCATCTTCGATCCCAATACCCCCAATCCTTTTCGTGGGCGTTGGTATTCAACAGCCATGGCAAAATCATACAGCGCCGCCACCGGGCATGATCTTGCGAAAATATTATTCGATGGGCGATATGCGCCGCAGGGTAAACCCGAGGTGAGGATGAAAGCGATTAATGAGTATATGGATTTTATGCGCACAGGTGCATTGCGGGTGGAAACAGCTGTGTATAATAAGTCCAGGGAAATCTTCGGCACCCGCATCTTCAATGGTATCCACAATACCTATCATAACAGTTTAGTGAATGATGAGATCTGGGCCAACGGTATTATGTGGTGGAGTGCCCCGCGTGCGTACGGGCAAACAGATGAAAAAACATTCCTGCCAACACAGATGGGTGTAGCCATGGCGCATCCGAAGAATGCAATGTATAATCAGTACTATGATAAGGACCTTGAGCCGGTACTGGTAAAATCGTTCAATGATCTCAGGTATGGCGTTCGTACCCATTACCATGCGCTGAACGATAAACGCCCCCTTCGTTTTGACCTGGAGGACCCGGATGCGATTTTGGGTATCAATGCGAACGAAAATTGTGCAAGACTACTGAATAAATTTAATCCTTCCCTTCCTGATATAAAACTGCTGGTTGTTTTTGGAATGGAAGCATTATCGAACTGGTATCCCAATGTGAAAGATCGCGGCGTGTATGATATTAATGACAAGCTCCGCATTGAAGAAAAGGCAGTGGAAATATGGAAAGCCGGTTACATCAATGCATTGGTTCCATCTGATATGATCGTTGATAAGAAATTAACGATCCGTGCAGATGGCAAAGCGGTAATGAACGGCCATGTATTTGATGCGATCTTATACCTTAATCCGCAGTATGCAAGAGAACCTGTTCTTCAGTTTCTTGAAAACTATGTGAAAAAAGGCGGCAAGCTGATGGTGGAAGGAAATGCGGATCATGATTTTAAAGCAAACGATATTTCTACCCGTTTTGCTGCGATCTATAATAAAGCAACGGTAAAAGGATACTCGATAGATGGTCTTTCTAAATTAGGACTACAGAAAAACTGGCTGCCCGATGGTTGTAAAAATGAAGATGGGTCTTATGTCTTTAATAACCGGGCCTCACTTATTTCAGACGCGGTTGCTTCTTTTTCTGTTTCGTTTGGTGGGGATGTTTATACCGGAAAATACAAAGGGCTTGCTGTACTTAAAGCCGATAAAAAAACAGGTCTGCAAAAACTGGCGGCTACAGGCTGTAGCGAGTTAACCAAGAATGGCAAGGTGATCCTGCAGTTTGCACACCCGGTTGATGTATTTGTTGAAAAAAAGAATAATAAAACGAATATGATCATTGCAGACGGAAAACAGACTGTCAAGCCATTGATCAATAAATTATAAAACTGCTACTTTATCAATCACTATGCAACGTATTGCAATCATATTGTTTTTCACTTACTGCTGTATAGGGGCATTTGCCCAGGTACAGAATAATGCACGGGAAGCCGGTAGGATTTATCTTGATTCTGAAAAGGGGCATGGCGGCAAGTTTGCATGGAAGATGAAAAAAGCAGTTGAGGTAACAGCAACGGGCGAAGAACTTTCACATACGGGTTTTATAGATAATAACTGGATGCCTGCGATTGTTCCCGGTACCGTATTGAATTCACTGGTTGATAATAAAGTGTATCCTGAACCTTATTACGGCCTTAATAATAAATTAACGAACGGCCTCATCCCCGACATAGCACAAACAGGGCTTTCATTTTATACCTATTGGTTCAGGACTGATTTTGATGTGCCTGCCGATTATAAAAATAAAAATATATGGCTGCAGGTAGACGGCATCAATTACCGCGCAGAAATATGGGTGAACGGAACGCTTGTCATGAATATATCGGGAATGTTCAAACAGGATTATGTAGATGTGGCTGACTTTGTAAAACCGGGAGAAAAAAACGGGTTGGCTATAAAAGTATACCCGGTAGATATCCCCGGCACCAACAAGCCCAAGCCCTGGCGTGCCCGAGGTGAGAACAAGAATGGGGGCGATGGTAATATCGGGTTGAACACAACGATGCTGATGTCGGTTGGTTGGGATTTTACATTCAAGGATGGTATCCGTGACAGGAATACCGGGATATGGAAAAGTATTTCTTTATATCCTACCAATAAGGTTGCACTGCGACATGCATTTGTTCGGTCAGTCCTTTCGAAACCAGCTTACGATCAGGCAGCAGAAACTGTTTCGGTGGAGGTTTCCAATGTTGCCATGAAAACCGTTAAGTGTGTGGTAAAAGGCGAAATAGCAGGGGAAGGAATTCAGTTTGAAAAAAATCTCACCATGCTGCGGGGCGAAGACAAGACGGTAACATTCACACCGAAAGATTTTCCGCAACTTTTCATTGCGCATCCAAAGTTATGGTGGCCGCGTTTTAAAGGCAAGCCCGATATGTATGAATTGAAGCTAAAAGTATATGTTGACGGGGAGTTGGGAGATTCCATTAGAACAAAATTTGGGATCAGGGAAATCACGGCCGACCGTAATACACCTGATAGTTCAAAGACTTTTTATGTAAATGGTAAAAAAATATTCATCCGCGGCTCCAACTGGATACCCGAAGCCATGCTTCGTAATTCGGATGAGCGTATGTATGCAGAACTCCGTTATACCAAACAATCCGGTATTAACCTGTTGCGTTTATGGGGTGGGGGCATTGCCGAATCTGATTATTTCTACCAGTTATGTGATGAGTTTGGGATACTTGTTTGGCAGGAATTCTGGCTCACAGGAGATACGAAACATCCAACTGACAAGGATCTCTATTTCAGTAATCTCAGCTCAACAATAAAACGCATACGCAATCACCCATCCGTTGCTTTTTATGTGGCCTCTAATGAAAGTACAGAAGTGTCAGGTACACGTGAGCTGCTTGCTCAGCTGGATGGAACACGACCTTACCAGATGCAATCAGAAACGGATGGAGTGCATGATGGCAGTCCTTACCAGCAGATGAACCCAATGCAGCATTATGAAAATACGGCATCGGATCGGGGTAGCAGGGTAGATGGTTTTAATCCTGAGTATGGTGCGCCTACTTTACCAACCGTAGAAGTGCTTCGTGAAATGATGGATGAAAAGGATCTCTGGCCCATTAATAAACAGGTTTGGGATTACCTGGATGGAGATGCTTTTCATGGTATGACAGGTAAATACAAGGACCTGATAAATAAATATGGAGAATCATCTTCTATTGATGAGTTTGCCAAGAAAGCACAGCTTGTCGGTGCTATCAATGCCAAATCGATTTGGGAAGTATGGAACGAAAATAAATTCGGGTATGGCGACAGGTATTGTTCAGGCCTATTATTCTGGTATCACAATTCACCCACCCGTCAGGTATGCGGCAGAATGTGGGATTGGTCGCTTGAGCCCACTGCTTCTTTATACCACACACAAAATGCGCTGGAACCACTGCATGCGCAGTTCGATTATCTGAAGAATACCGTTTCTGTTTACAATGATTATTTTAACTCATTTGCCCGCTACAAATTAACGGCTGATGTATATGATCTTAACAGTAAAAAAATATCCTCCCAATCAAAAATGATGGAAACAATCCCGTCAGATGGGGTTTTAAATGACCTGATAAAACTTGATTTTACCAAGGCAGCAACACCTGTACAGTTTATCAGGCTTTCTATTGCAGATGAAATAGGTAAAGAAGTAGCTAACAGTTTTTACTGGCGCTCAAGCAACACTTATCTCGGTAAACAAACGTTAACCGGACCGGCTACTGCGGGTTTTGAATCACTCTCGTTAATGAAGAAGGTAAGTCTTCAGACAAAAATGAGGGTAATAAAAAAGGATGCAACCTATTCAGTAGAACTGGATATTAAAAATACATCAGGTACCATCGCTTTTTTTACACAACTCCAGTTACTGGATATAAAAGGCAATCCTGTGAGACCATCTTTTTATACAGATAATTTCTTTTCTCTTTTACCAGGCGAAAGTAAACAGGTGATCATTGAAACTTCCATCGAAAATGTAAACCCGGGTTCGAAAATAATCGTGAAAGGATGGAATGTCCTTAGCGATACACAAATGATCAATAAATAAACTGATATGAAAAATAAATCCCTGCTGTTTGCCATGGTTTTTTATAGTGTTGCCTCTATTGCACAGGTAAAAGATGTAGTAATCACTTCTGCCGGTGCGGTGGCAGATGGCAGAACCAATAATGCAGTTGTTATACAAAAGCTGATAGACAAGGCTTCTGCCGGGGGCGGTGGTAAAGTGATTGTTCCGCCGGGCAATTTTATGATAGGCTCTATATCGCTCAAAAGCAATGTAGAACTGCATGTTCAATTGGGTGGCGTACTGCTGGGCTCGCATTTAACCGCTGACTATCGTGCACCAGGTAGCACAAAAGCTTTGGTTACTGCAGATGAGCAGATTAATGTGTCCATTACAGGTGAGGGGATCATAGATGGTCAGGGGCAGGAGCTATTCCTTGATATCATTAAAAAACATCGCAATGGCGAAATTAAAACGCCAGACTCTCAATGGCTAGTTAAACGGCCCTGGGCTGGCAGGATGAAAGTGTTATTATTTACAGGATGCAAAAAAGTAAAAATTACTGATATCACATTAAAAAATGCAACTGACTGGGTACAGGACTACAGGGAATGCGATGGAGTAATTATTGACCATATGACCGTGCAAAGTACAGCCTATTGGAATAACGATGGTCTTGATGTAACAGATTCAAAAAACGTTCGTATCACCAACTGTTTTATCAATGCTTCAGATGATGCACTCTGCTTTAAATCGGAGAACCCGAAAAGTTCCTGTGAAAATGTTGTTGTAGACAACTGTATACTTCGCTCAAGTGCAAACGGTCTTAAATTCGGAACCAATAACCTGGGAGGTTTCAGAAACTTCAAGATCACCAATCTTACCATTTTTGATACCTATCGCTCTGCCATTGCCCTTGAATCTGTTGATGGGGGCTTTATGGATAATATTGATATACGTAACGTGAATGCAAAAAACACAGGCAATGCCATTTTTATCCGTCGTGGTCACCGCAATAAAACCGGTGCAGTCGGCACTTTAAAAGGAATTTATATTGCCAATGTAAAAGTAGAAACACCTTTGTTCAAGCCTGACCAGGGTTATCCTATCGAAGGACCTCCGGATCATCTTCGTCCCGGGTTTGATAAAATGCCGGTTCGTCCATCTAATTTCCATATTTATGGGCATCCTTATCTCCCTTATAATTTAATTCCTTCCTCAATCGTAGGTATACCGGATTATCCTGTAGAAGATGTAACACTTGAAAACATAGAGATCAGCTATGGAGGCAGATCCAATAAGGATATCGCATACATCCCTTTGAACAACATTACTTCTATTCCTGAAAATGAAGCCAACTATCCCGACTTTTCTATGTGGGGTGAATTGCCTGCCTGGGGGTTGTATATGCGTCATGCGCAGGGAATAAAGATCAAAAATTTTACAGTTAGTTATAAAGAAGATGATTTCAGACCGGCCTTTGTTTTTGATGATGTAAAAAAGATCGACCTGACGGATGTACGCATACCAACAGCCAAAGAAATGCCGATGATCTTTTTAAATAATGCAAAGGATGTAAATATGAAAGGGCTTAAAATACCAGTTGGGGAAGACAAAGCGATTTTGCGGGCTAATAATAAGTAAGGATAAAGTGATGATAAAAAATAAAATAAAAAATACACTGGTTGTCATTCTCGCGTTTTGTGCATTCTCAGCTACATACGCACAGAAGCCTGTTGTCAAATACGTAAATGCTTTTGACAATGCTAATCATCCGCAGGTAGCTTATTGGTTTTTTACGGATAAAATGATGGCGGAAGAAAAGTACAAAGCCAAAATAGACAGCCTGGCGAAGTACAGCAAGTACACATTGATCTTTCTTACCCAGCGTGATGGTGCTGATTTTTATGATACCAAAGCGATGCATCCTGTTTTTAAAAAGCTTGTTGCATATGCACACCTGCGGGGATTGAAGATCGCTTTACAGATATGGAAAGATGACCGCGGAACCAAAATTGAAAACACCGATCGCCTGATACAGGAGGGGGAAGTAAAACTGGATGGGAGTGGTGCTGCTAAATACCTGGTAGCTGCCAAAGGGGCACGTGAAATGAACACACTCATCAAAAGTGAGTTGTTCAAAATATATGCGTTCAGAAAAACGGAAGATGGTTTTTATGATCCTGCAACGTTAAGGGATATTACCCCTTCAGCAAAAGCAACCGCTACCAAAGAAGAAGTAAGTGTTTTGATTAATGCCGGAAATGATCTGAAAGGATATACCGCTTATATACTTACCCAGCATTACTATCTATCCTGCAACAATTTTTCAAAGCAGGCGAAAGATATTTTACTCAATGCATTTAAGGCGTATGCTGATATTCCATTTGATGGTATCGGGCTGGATGAATATAAGGGGATGAAGATCGCGCGGCAGAAAATACTGGAAACCACGAATGATTTATTTCGCGAAAGAATATATTCATTGGCGATGGTTGAGAAAATGAAAGTAACCACCGGCAACGATCTTAACAGGATGCTGTTTGATATGCGTTATGCGCCACAGGGTAAACCTGAAGTGCGTATTAAAGCGATTAATGCGTATATGAGCCTGTTGCGTACAGCAACGCTGGGTGTTGAAACCGCAATGTATGATCTTGGTAAAAAAATGTATGGCAAAAATGCATTTATTGGCTTGCACAATACGTTCCATAATAATCTTGACAGGGACGAGGTTTGGCAAACGGGTGTGAGCTGGTGGAGTATCAAACGTGATTATGGGCATACCGATGAAAATACTTCCACTGCCATCCAGATGGGTGTTGGTATGAGTTATCGTGAAAATGCGGTGTATAATATGTATTACGATCATAGCGTGGACAAAATATGGACAAAAGCTTTCTATGATCTACGTTTTGGCGTGCGCACACATTATCACGCAGCAAATGATGTGAATGGATGGGGTGTATCGATAGATGCACCGGAAGCCCTGGACAAAATTAACAAGGTAGAGAATGCGGCGCGGTTACTGAATCAATTCAACCCATTGTTTCCCCGTATTAAATTATTGGTCGTGTATGGAATGGAGGCGCTTTTTAATTGGTATCCCAATGTTGCGCAACGTGGCTTGTATGACATCAATGATAAACTGGATATGGACAAAAAGACCCTGCAATTGTGGGCCAATGGTTATCTTAGTGCAGCCGTGCCTACTGATCTGATTGAAGATGGAAGATTACAGTTAAATGCTGCCGGTAAACCAGTGCTGAACGGATACGTTTTTGATGCGGTTATCTTTCTCAATCCGCAGTATGCAAAATCAGCTACAACTAAATTTTTCCTGGATTATATCAATAAAGGAGGCAAACTACTCACCGAAGGTGAAGCCACTAAGGATTACAAGGGAAACAATATGCAGGATATATGGAAAAAAATAACAGCTAAAGCCGTTGCCAATTCTTTCACAATACCGAATGTTGAAAAATTACAGGTAGCAAAAAATGAACTGATCGATGGAGTGATGAATACAGATGGCTCCTATACTTTCACCAATGCCACATCACTGGATGGAGGAGCAGCAGCAAAGTTCAGCTTTCACTATAAGGAAGATACGTACACAGGAACATATAGAGGGTTGGCAGTAATAAAACTGGATGCAAGCGGTCATTTACAGAAGCTGGCTGCTACAGGTTTTTCATCTTTTGAAAAAAATGGCAAACCTGTACTCGCGTTGAACAAAGCGTCTGATGTCTTTATTAAAGTACGCAATGGAATAACGGAAGCCATCATTGCAGATGAGACCAGGTCTGCGAAACTGACTATTTATTGAGGTTTACAATTAAAATATACAAATGAACAGACTGATAAGATCAATGATATTGTTTGCAATAATTGCACCGGTTGTTGTCCGTTCACAAACCACGAATGAGATCTGGTTAGATGACCTGAACATCCCCACTTTTTCGGAAGGCATACCATCGGTTGTAGTTAAGATGAGTGCGGCTAATGATTCCTTGCAATTGGGTTCGGTGAAATACCGCCGTGGACTGGGTGTTCATTCCACCAGCATTCTTTATTTCCTCATGGACGGTAACGCACTTAATTTCTCTGCAATAGTAGGTGCAGATGATAAAGCCAACCCTTTGATGATCACCAGGTTTTATGTAGTGGGTGATAAAAAAATTCTATTCGCGAGTGGCGACATGAAAGTAGGGGATAAGCCCAAACCAGTGAATGTAAATCTTGCGGGTATTAAACGCCTGGGTTTGCTGATCACCAATGAAGAAGAGGTTGCCAGGAACTATTCCGATTGGGCAAACGCAAAGTTTATCATGAACGGTCAAACCGTTCCAAAGAATATACCGAACAATGATGAACGATATATTCTTACACCGCCATCCTCTCCTTCGCCAAGGATCAATTCGCCAAAAGTGTTTGGAGCCACACCGGGTAATCCATTCCTGTTCATCATTGTAGCAACCGGTGAAACACCGGTTACTTATTCAGTTGAAAATCTACCCAAAGGGCTTTCTGTTGATAACCTAACAGGAATTATTTCCGGGAAGGTTAATGAAAGAGGTATTTATCACACAAAAATGAAAGCTAAAAACAAGATCGGTGAAGCAACAAAAGATCTGCTGATAAAAATAGGCGACACCATTGCACTCACACCACCTATCGGCTGGAACGGCTGGAATTCATGGGCACGTGAGATCGATAAAGAAAAAGTGATCGCTTCGGCCAATGCAATGGTCAACATGGGTTTAAGCAAACACGGTTGGACATACATTAATATAGACGATGCATGGCAGGGGCAGAGAGGTGGCAAATGGAACGCGCTTCAACCTAATGAAAAATTCCCTGGGTTCAAAGAAATGGTTGATGAGATACATGCCAAAGGGCTTAAGCTGGGTGTTTACTCTACCCCTTGGATCTCCAGTTATGCAGGATATCCCGGTGGTTCATCCAATTTTGAAAAAGGAGAATATCCCGATTCGATCAGGACCAACAAAAGAGCTTTCAGGTATACCGGCAAGTATCTTTTTGAAAAAGAAGATGCTTTACAGATGGCAGAATGGGGCGTTGATTACCTGAAATACGATTGGCGCATTGATCTTCCTGCTGCTGAAAGAATGTCTGTTGCATTGAAAAGATCAGGGCGTGATATCCTTTACAGTTTATCTAATTCTGCACCTTTTGCATTAGCTGCTGATTGGGCAAGGGTTTCCAATGCATGGCGCACTGGCCCTGATATACGGGATAGCTGGCTAAGCCTTTATGTATCTGCCTTTACGCTCGACAAATGGGGACCGTTCGGAGGACCGGGTCATTGGAACGATCCGGATATGATGATACTCGGCAATGTTACCACCGGCGCCAAACTCCATCCTACACGCTTAACACCGGATGAACAATACAGTCATGTAAGTTTATTCAGCCTGCTATCAGCCCCACTGTTGATCGGCTGCCCGATTGAACAATTAGATGCCTTCACCCTTAACCTTCTCACCAATGATGATGTGATCGATATCGATCAGGATCCTCTTGGGAAGTCAGCAAGGTTGGTGGCAACAGAAAATGATGTGCAGGTATGGCTCAAGCCGCTGGAAGATGGTTCTTATGCAGTAGGAATGTTCAACATCGGCGGATTTGGTAAAACACCGGAATCATACTTCCGTTGGGGTGATGAAAAATCAAAGGCATTTGAACTTGACCTGGCTAAACTGGGGTTGAAAGGAAAGTGGACAATACGAGATGTTTGGAAGCAAAAAAATATCGGTGAGTTCAATGGTATTTTTAAAACGGATATCCGTCACCATGGGGTCATAATGATCAGGTTGTTTCCTAAAAAATAAAAGATCTAACGGATGAAAAAATTACGGCTCATTATATATACAATATTCCTTTGCATCAGTAGCATCACGCTGCCGGCGCAGCCAAAAGCAGAGATCTCTGTTCAGGTAGAAGCGGGTACTGGAAATTATACAATTCATTCGGCCAGTCTTAACTGGACTTTTGGTGGTACAGTAGGTAAGCCCGTTACAAACCTTACACGTGGTAAAGGAGTTGATTCGATAGGCGAATACAATTCCATTTCATTTCAATGGGAATCGAATAATGCATACAAGGGCAACATACGGTGGTATGCAAAATCGCCTGTGGTGCTTTTCTCCTTAACAACACCGAAAGGAGCAGATGGTCAATCGGCTATCCCGTTCCCCGATTTCACAACTTTCCCGGCATCATTACATTCCTTCAGTTATCATAACAGGATATTTCCGCTTCCGCAATTTTTTCTTGAGCAAACATCCACACCCTGGTTATTTTTCAATGACCAAAAAGATGCCTGTGTGATTTCACCGGCCTCTGATTTTATGGTATCGCTGATGACAGGCGATGGGGTAACCCATATTGCCAGCGGGTTAAATCCGGAAGTAATAAAAATGCCAAAAAACTTTACCCATACAACCATTGTGGTGATGCAGCAGGGTATCCGCAATGCCTGGGATCAATGGGGTAACGCACTTCGTGCTATGTATGCAAGAAAGCGCCCGGCCAATGATGCAGATGTGTTACTGAAATCTTTTGGTGTGTGGACGGATGTGGGCGGCGACTACTATTATAACTACGATGCAAAGAAAGGGTATGCGGGTACATTACTGGCAATAAAGGATCATTATAAGAAAGAGGGAATTCCTCTTGGCTATATGCAGTTGGATAGCTGGTGGTACCAGAAGTCGTTTAACAATGTTCATAATGAAGGACCTGGTAAAAAAAAGAAACCTGAATTCCCAGACGGTCCGTGGAACCGCTCAGGAGGTTTGATGGAATACAGGGCTGATACCTTCCTGTTCCCAAAAGGACTAGCCGCTTTTCAGAAAGAATTGGGACTGCCTTTAATAACGCATAACCGCTGGATAGATTCAGCAAGTCCTTATCATGAAAGATTCAAAATTTCCGGTATTGGCGCAACCGATCCATTATTCTGGAAAGAGATCATGGGGTACCTGAAAAGTTCCGGGGTGGCTGTTTACGAACAGGACTGGATCAATTATATCTACATGAATAACCCTGAAATGATTTCCGATATCAGTATAGGTAATGCTTTTACGGATGGTATGGCGAAAGCGGCGCTTGATAATGGAATCAATATGCAGTACTGTATGGGACTTCCCCGCTATTTTATGCAGGGAGTAAAGTATAATAACCTTACCACCATCCGAACAGCAGGCGACAGGTTTAAACCGGAACGGTGGATGAATTTTCTGTTTACATCACAACTGGCATACGAAATGGGTATATGGCCCTGGAGCGATGTATTCAAAAGTTCGGAGATAGGTAATATGACGGTATCCGTTCTCTCCGCCGGTGCTGTGGGAACAGGTGATTCTATCGGAACAGAAAACAAAGCGAATATTTTAAAAGCCTGCCGGTTGGATGGCGTTATTGTAAAGCCAGATATACCGCTGTTACCACTTGATCAGAATTATGTTCAATTGGCTAAACGTGAAGGCACGCCGGTGGTGGCATACACGTATACCCGGCATCAGAATATTAAAACAGTCTACGTGGTGGCATTTGTTGGCGACAGTACCAAAACAAAACGTTTCAGTTTTGTTCCGGCAGATATGGAGATGAAAGGAAAGATCGTGTTGTACGATCGCGAGCATAATACTATTCAATTGATCAATGCAAACGACACGTATACCGAAACACTGAGCGATCAAAATTATGCGTCTTACCTGCTTGCTCCGGTAACAGGCTCGGGTATTGCGTTCCTGGGCGATAAAGGTAAGATTACTGGCACTGGAAAGAAACGGATCGTTTCTATTGAAAGCAAAGGCACAACCTTACAATGCAAGGTATTATTTGCGAAAGGAGAGTCATCGGTAGTGATCGAAGGTTATTCAGAAAAAGATATCACAACGGATAAAGGAAAAGTTGAAGCAGGTTCAGTGCCACATCTATTTTCAATCATAGTGAATGCGCCTAAAGAGGGAAATATAGCAACACTGACTTTAACATCACGATAATAAATCATAGTAAATGAATAAGCAATTTGTATACATTATTTTTTTTCTGGTAGTTCTGGTACCTTCCGCTTACAGTCAACAGACAAAAACAGTTTGGCTGGATGATCTGGATATCCAGGGTTTTGCGGATGATATCCGTCCCATTAATGCGAAACAAAATTATGCCCATGATACGATGCAGGTAAAGGGCATTAAGTATCTACGTGGCGTAGGTGTGCAAAGCCTCAGCATCATTTCTTTTTTACTAGATCAGCATGCCAGCCATTTTTCAGCGCTCGTTGCAGCAGATGATCATGGGAACAAAGAAATAGCCATAACGTTCTATGTGATCGGCGATAAAAAAATACTTTTCCAAAGTAGCGAAATGAAAGTAGGGGATGCGCCTGTTAAAATCGATATTGACCTGCAGGGAATAAAACGATTAGGATTATTGGTTACTGATAAGATAGGAGGCATTAATAATAAACGCACGTATGCTAACTGGATGGATGCAAAACTGGAAATGACCGGTCAATATTTGCCCGAACATATTTCCACAGCAGATGAGAAAAAATATATTCTAACACCTGCTCCTGCGAAAACGCCAAAGATCAATTCTGCTGCTATAGCAGGAGCCACACCGGGTAATCCGTTCCTATATACCATTGCAACAACGGGAAGCAGACCTATGCAGTTTTCAGTTGATAAATTACCGCGGGGTCTTTTTGTTTCGTCCGAAACCGGCATCATCACAGGTGCCGTAAAAGAAAGAGGCTCGTATGAAGTGACATTGAAAGCAAAAAATAAACTCGGACAGGCTACCAAAAAACTGCTCATAAAGATAGGCGACACGATTGCATTAACCCCACCCATCGGGTGGAATGGTTGGAACTCATGGGCGAGCGCCATTACCCGCGAAAAAGTAATCGCTTCCGCAGAAGCGATGGTCAGTAAAGGATTGCGGGATCATGGATGGAGTTATATCAATATTGATGATGCATGGCAGGGAGTACGTAGTGGTCCGGATACCGCACTACAACCCAATGAAAAGTTTCCCGACATGAAAGGAATGTTCAGTTATATACATTCACTCGGATTAAAAGCCGGTCTGTATTCAACACCCTATATTTCAAGCTACGGCAGTTATGTTGGCGGGTCTTCTGATTACCCTACAGGAGGCGAAACACATGATCAGATAAAAGTAAACCGTCAACCCTTCATGCGCATTGCCAAGTATAGGTTTGAAACAAATGATGCCAGGCAAATGGCGGCCTGGGGTGTGGATTTTCTGAAATATGATTGGCGCATCGATGTTGTTTCTACAGAAAGAATGTCAACTGCTTTAAAGAATTCCGGACGTGATGTCGTATTCAGTCTTTCAAATAATGCACCTTTCGACAAAGCCCATGAATGGATGCGGCTTGCCCATATGTATCGTACCGGTCCCGATATAAAAGACACATGGAACAGTCTTTATCAAACAAGTTTTACGCTTGATAAATGGGCGCCTTACACGGGGCCAGGTCATTGGAGTGATCCGGATATGATGATCCTGGGAGATGTTACTATCGGCCCGTCTTTACATCCTACCCGCCTTACCCCGGATGAACAATACAGTCATATGAGTATGTACAGCCTGCTCGCTTCGCCAATGCTGATCGGTTGCCCGATAGAACGGCTCGATGATTTTACATTAGGTCTGCTCACCAATGATGAAGTGATCGCAGTAAACCAGGATCCCCTTGGAAAGTCGGCAAGATTGGTGGCTGATGAAAATGGTGTACAGATCTGGGTAAAGCTGTTGCAGGATGGTTCTTATGCGGTAGGGCTCTTTAATACAGATGCCTATGGGGTAACACCACAATCTTATTTCCGTTGGGGCGATGAAGGCGCAAGATCATTTACGTTTGATTTTGCAAAAGCCGGTTTGAAAAAGACAAAATGGAAAGTGCGGGATATATGGAGACAAAAAGACCTGGGAGAATTGAATGGGTCACTCAATACAAAGATCGGTTATCATGGAGTAGTGATGTTGCGGATGGTTCAAAAATAGTGTACAGGGAGTTTACAGATTTAAAAACAGAGTATGAATTTATTGCGCCTTTTTACGGTACTCATCGCATTTGTTTATTCAAATGTGCATCCGGCTATCGAAAGTAGTCCCGGCAGAGTATTACAGGATACGTTGGCGCTGCGATTTAAAGATCCGCCACCGGAGTATAGCCTTGTTCCGTTCTGGTCGCTGAATAATACGCTCGATTCAAACAAGCTTAACTGGCAGATAGACCAGATGCTTGACAAAGGCGTGTATGGCGCTTTTATGCACGCAAGGGAAGGACTGGATCAAAGCGCTACTCCTTATTTTTCAGACGGCTGGTGGACAGCGATTGAGGCTGCCGTAAAGCATGCACATACAAAAGGTTTCTACACACATTTATATGATGAAGATAAATGGCCGAGTGGCAGTGCAGGCGGAAGAACTATCCTGGCAAATCCGGAACGGAATATTAAAAAAATATTACGCTACAATGAATTCCAGGTTATTGCACCGCAAACAATACAACTCAATTTTGTTGCCAACCCGGTAGCTATTTATGCCGGAAAGGTATCGGATCGTGGAGTATATGATTTTTCTTCCCAGTTAGATCTTACCTCATTAGCCGGCAAAGAATGGAAAGCACCCGCTGGCAGATGGTCGATTATTTTCTTTAACATGATAAAGGACCCGGAGAACCAGATCAATTATATGGATTCATCCACCGTGGCCGATTTCCTTCATATTACCCATGATGAATATTATAAACGACTGGGACCTTATTTCGGTAATACGATACCGGGAGTTTTTTTTGATGAGATCTATGCCAACTCTCGCGAGCGTAAAAATAATATTTTCTGGTCGGATGATCTTCTTCAGCAATTCAAAAAAATCAAAGGATATGATCTGAAACCTTACCTGTCTTTGCTCATACTGAATGATCCTAAGCTGTCGCCAGCCAAAAGATTTGATTATTTTGATGTAGTGAGGATCGTTTATGGTAACGCATGGTTTATCCAATACGCAAAATGGGCCGATGATCATAAAATATGGGTCACGGGTCATACCACTGAAGAACTGATACAATATATACGGCAGTCTGATTACTTTTTTACAGAAGGACAGTTACAGGTTCCCTGCACAGATAATGAAGATTTCCGTTATGGCTATCCTCGTGCAATTGATTTTTATAATCCTAAACAGATCAGTTCAATCGGGCATCTCTATGGAAAGAAGCGGGTAGCCGCCGAAGCATTGGGTAGCGGTGGATACACGATACCACTGGAAGAATACAGGTATGGTTTTTCAATGTTGGGGGTGTATGGTGTTAATTCATTTATTCCGCATTTGTTTCACTATTCGATGGAGCGTCCCGAGAACCAGGCAGATTGGGCGCCCAGTTGGTTTTACCAGAATCCATATTGGAAATATTTTAAACCGCTTGCCAATTATGCGCAGCGTATTTCCTATATGTTATCACAGGGAAAGCATATGTGCAAAGTAGCTGTTGTTTACCCGCTTACACAGGCTTGGCTGGGTGGATATACAACACCTGCTTCTGATGAATATTACAGAGAGATACAACGTGTGCTGATCGATAACCATATCGATTACGATGTGATCGATCCGTATTCACTGGCAAATGCAACTGTTGGAAAGCAAGTATTACAGGCAGGAACAGGACAATACCAAGTGCTGATACTTCCCGGCTTGAGTGCCATACAAAGCGATGGAATGAAAAAGATACAGGACTTCACAAACAATGGAGGTGTTGTGATCGGGTTAAAAGAACTTCCTTCTGCATCGGAAAAAGGAACACCTGTGGATCCAAATGTTTTACATACTATGACCGATATTTTTGGCTTTCAGCCAAGAGAACTGGGGCAGTTACAATATCGCACAGAGAATGAAGAAAGAAAGGATCGGGTGCTGACACATACAAATGCTGCGGGCGGAAAAGGAATTTTTACAAGATATGCGGAAGAACTGCCCGCTATCGTTCGCCAGGAAACTGCAACAGATCTTTTAACAGAAGGTGAGGGTAATGAATGGCTTAAACATCAACACAGGCAGGTAGGAGAAAAAGATGTTTACTATTTTATGAATAGCCAGAAAGCGCAACACGCTTTTACAGTAAGCCTGTTACAGACCGGAAAGCCTCAATTATGGGATCCTGAAACCGGTGAGATGCGTGATATATCCAATTATCGCATACACAATAACCGGCTTGAACTACAGTTGGATTTTGCCCCATGGCAAAGTTATTTTATCGTAATAACGCCATCATCAACGCAACAGTCCAGCCGTTTCCTGCTAACAGCAACAGATCTTTCTGATGCGGAAGTTATAAAAGGGAAAGAAGATATTTTGATCAGCGGATGGTCAACGGGTACGGCTATGCACCAGGTAGAATTTATGAATGGAAGTATTGCCGTAAAGAAAACCTGGCATAGTGAGGCAGCATTACCTGCGATAACGCTGAAAGGTAATTGGGATTTTCAACTAAGTCCCAAAGCGCTTAACGATAGCTGGACAGCGAACCCCGTAAAAGATACGCTTGGACTACCTGTGATGAAATTCAGGTCGCAATTCAATACTAACTGGAAAGATATCAAAGTAGAAGATGTCTTTAGCGGTCTTGCCGGCGGTACCCGTTACCTGAGCAATTGGGATGCGGCATGGATCACTTATTATGATAACAGTATGCATCTGCCCGAACCGGGCGGAGGTGTTGTCTATTTCAGAAAAGAGTTCACACTTAATAGTGAATCCGGCAATGCAGTGCTGGATATAGCGGCTGATGAAGGTTACGAGTTATTCATCAATGGAAAGATCGTTGGCGCAAAAGAAAAACAGAAAGATCCGTTGCGGTATACTATCGGCGAATTTATTAAACAGGGTAAGAATAGTATTCTTGTAAAAACAACGAATACAAAAGGATTACTGCTACAGGCTTCAATAGATGTTACCAACGGGAAAAAGGTGTTGGTTACATCAGATGAAAGCTGGCAAGCCTCTAAAGATAATGTCAACTGGCGGCCCACGCTAAACTATGCACAACCGCCGCTGGGGTCCTGGGGCAATATCAACCGACCCGGCACAACCATAAGTTTCCCATGCAATGTGGAATATGAGCAGGAGCTACCGCCGGGATCTGAATCTATTATTAAACCAGATATCAAAGGCAGGTATGAGATATTGGTAAATGGTCAGTTGATAAATTTTGCAGAAAAAACAGCTGTGAACATAAGCCGGTATCTGAAAGGTAAAAACGACATTCTTTCCGTACGCGTTTCGCTCAATAACTATGCGGAGGGTCTTCAAAAACCTGTTCAACTAATCTGTGGAAAAACACAGTTACCATTAGGCTCATGGTCAGATAATGCACTTGGTTGGTATTCTGGGAGGGCAGTATACAGACGTTCGGTTGAGTTGGATGCAGCTTATTGCAAAGCAGGTTCCAGGTTGATGATCAATCTTGGCCAGGTAAATCATTTTGCAGAGATATGGGTAAATGATCAGCTCGTTACCTATCGTGCCTGGGCGCCCTTTACAGCGGACCTTTCAAAATTCGTCCATCCCGGAAAAAATAAAATTTCAATTGTAGTTGCCAACCTTCTTGCCAATGAAGCAACCTGGAACATGATGGATGCCAATATTGATAATAAGGATGCACGCTGGTGGAGTTTTGGAAGTATCATGCGTGAAAAAGAGAAGCTGGTATCGGGACTGATAGGACCGGTACAATTGGTTCCCTATATCAAAACAACTTATAAAGTGCCAATATTACCATAAACCGATCATGAAAATTAATATGAAAAAAATACTTTTTTGTTTGCTGCTTACTATGACCCTGTTGAATGTGCTAAGCGCACAAATACCGGCAGGCTATACAGTTCCGCAAATGCCTGATAATGCAAAGCGTTTGGAAACGCTACGCCAGGATTGGGCCGCCGTGCAAAAATCACCTCCGCAATTAGCTGTGCGCGATTGTTTTCTTTTTCTACTTGATGCACTCGATGCAAACTTCCTGCAGCCGAAAGAAGTAGAATGGGTGCTGAAACTGGTGCAGGCTCGCATGATAACCAACCCGAATGCTGGTAGAAGTTATGGAAATATTTTTTGGGGCTGGCAGGAAACCGGCTATGATATTGGCGATGGTAATAATATTGAGTTCTGTATGCAATATGGAATGCCGATAAAAATATTGTACAACAACAGGCTTTCAGATAGTGCCCGAAAAACATTGGATGAAATATTTACACTAGGCATCAAAGGGGCGCGCAACCAGGAAGTACGTATCTCTTACACCAATATATACTTAATGCGCATCTGGAATTTTATCGCATACGGACAGATATATAACCAACCTACTATTACGGAAGAAGGACGTGCTTATTTCAACCAATGGCTCAATCATGTGGCCCGTTACGGTAACCGGGAATATGATAGTCCCACTTATTGCGGCGTTGATCTCGAATCATTATTATTGATCTACGCATTTTCAAAAGACGCCGATATTAAATCGAAAGCCGGTGATGCACTACAACTGTTTTTGACCGATCTGAGTTCGCATTACAATCAGCGCGGTGGCTTTTTGGCCGGCGCACATAGCCGCGACTATAACCGCGTGTTCGGAAGGGATCTGCTGGAGGAAAAATATTTTAATCCGTTGCTTGGGTATGAAAATAAAAATACCCACCTGTTTCACCAGATCTGTTTGTCTGCATTACAGCAACTGGGTTTGTCTAAAAGTCAGAAAGAATTGATGAACAGGAACAACCGTTTCGTGGTGCAGCGTTGGGATAGCCTTGCACATACTTTTGCCTGTGACTATGTTGGGCGCAAAGTTTCTATTGCATCATCCAACCAGGCATATAGTCCAGATGACAAACCATTTGCCATCTACCTCAGCAGTGAACGTGTACCCGCGATGCCCAATATTGCTTTTGTCATGGAAGGGAGAGATGACCATTATGGAACCTGGAGTGCAACGGGTATGGGCGATAAGATGAAACAACTGATGCCACCCAATTATCCTTCCAATGGAGGCTGGAATAAAACAAGACATTTAATGCCTTTTATGCAATCGGCTCAGAATAAGGGCGAGATGGTGATGCTGGTATCGGGCGAGAAAGATCATAATTGTATTAAACCTTACTTGAATTCAACAATTATTCTACCGGATGCTTTTGATGAGATCTGGATAGGTAATAAGAAGATCAAAACACCGGTGGCGATGGGTGAAACTGCATTTGATACAACCAATACATTCTTTGCAAAGTTTGAAGATGTAGTCATTGCTTTCCGTTTTCTATGGCAAGATGCCGGCAAGGATGCCCATGCATCACTTTTTAACGATGGATTCGCCTACACGCCAGCGCGGGAAAGCTTTCAATTGGTTCACAACAAAGCTTTGCGTATCACACTAAAACATCCGGCTAATGGAAAAGCATCGGTAGCGATGTGGTGGAAGACCGAGGAAGGAGTGAAAACTGATGCTGCGTTTTCAAAGTTCAGGCAGCTGGTGCTCAATGCCCCGGTTATGGTGAGCGAGAAGGAAGGTGTGATTGATATTGCTGTTACTACCCCTTCCGGTAAATTGGGGGTTAAGGCAGACATTGTGAACAAGAAAAGATTAGCCTACTATAACCCGGTTCCATTGCCAAAGGATTTTTTGTTTAATGTAGATGGGCTGGAAATAGGCAAACCTATCATGACGAAGTATATAACAACACCTAAAAATTAAATTTTGAAAAAACTGCTATTTGTTATCTGTGTCAGCATTAGCTGTACATCCAGGTCGCAATCATCTGCACCACAGCTTTGGTATAAAAAGCCGGCTTCTGTATGGACCGAGGCTTTGCCGGTTGGCAACGGCCGTTTGGGCGGAATGGTTTTTGGCGATTATAAACTGGAACATATTCAGTTAAATGAAGAAAGCGTTTGGGCAGGGTCAAAGATCAACAACAATAATCCCGGTGCGCTCACACATATGGGCGAAGTACAGGATGCGATTTTTAAAGGCGCATATAAACAGGCACTTGAGCTGTCTAACAAATACCTGGTGGGCACTCCACCCAGGATCCGTTCTTATCAAACCTTAGGCAACTTATTTATACAGTATCACTGGCAGGCAGAACCGGACGTTTATAAACGGTCGCTTAACCTGCAGACAGGTATTGCCACAACTGCCTATACAGTAGCAGGAAATAAGATCGTTCAACGGGTGTATGTTTCTGCGCCACAGGATGTGATGATGGTTAGTATTACTGCAGAACAGCCGTTTGATGCGAAAATTTTTGTGTCGAGAGAGTTTAATGTGAACAATGAGAATTACGGAAGAAAGAAATGGGTATTTCCTGTAAAAACATTTTACAGGAACCAATACCAAAGTTCAAATGTAATGGCATCCTATACGGGACAGATCATAGATACTGCTACGAAAGGTATGGGGCCTGCTGGTGATCACATGCGGTATGCTACTGCTATAAAGATTATTTCAGTGGATGGAAAAACAACGGGATTTAAATCAGACACTGCTGCGGGTTTCGATCTCCAGCATGTTAAAAGCATTGTGTTGATGCTTACCGGTGCTACGGATTATAATTTTGACAAACTTGATACAGACAGTTCTATCGATCCTTTACTGGTGTGTAAAAAGATCATAGAAAAAGCTTCGGTAAATGATGTGGCTGCGTTACAGCGTAAACATATTGCCGAACACAGATCATTATTCGATCGTATAACCTTCTCGCTGGGGAAAGATAACAATGAACAGCTGGCAACCAATGAACGCCTAGACGCAATGAAGACAGGTAAAACAGATAATGGATTGCTTGCTTTGTATTACCAGTTTGGCCGCTATCTTTTAATGAGTTCCTCGCGTAAGCCGGGACGTTTACCCGCAAATCTACAGGGCATCTGGAACGATCTGTATGATGTAGCATGGAGCTCAGATTTCCATACCAACATCAACCTGCAGATGAATTACTGGCCCGCAGAATCAGCTAATCTTTCTGAAACTGTTTTGCCGCTGGCAAATTTTATTACGAATCTATCTGTGCCCGGTGCTGTTACCGCAAAAGAAATGTATGGGGCACGCGGATGGACCCTTCATCACCTCACCGATGCCTATGGAAGAACGGGGGTTTCAGATGGTGTATGGGGCATAACACCTACAGATGGAGCCTGGATGACATTTCCATTATATGATCATTTTGAATTTACCGGCGATACTGCTTTTCTTAAAAAAACGGTATATCCTTTAATGAAAGGATCGGTTGAATTTCTACTCGATATTTTGATCAAATCGCCTGAAGGCTATCTTGTTATTAATCCCTCACATTCTCCGGAAAATAGTTTCTGGGTACCGGGTACGAACAGGAAAGAGAAAACCCAGATGACCTATGGCCCGGCTGTTGATGGTGAGATCCTTAATGAATTGTTTAATAAGTTTTCAGAAGTATCCGGGATCTTACACATGGATAGTGAACTGTTAGTGAAAATGAAAGCCGCACAAAAATTATTTCCACCCATAAAAATTGCGCCCAATGGAACCATCCAGGAATGGATCCAGGATTTTGATGAAGTGGATCCCGGGCACAGGCACATGGCGCACCTGTTGGGTCTATACCCGTTAAACTCGATTACACCGAAGGATACAATACTTTTTGAAGGGGCAAAGAAAACACTTGAGCGCCGCCTGGCCAATGGCGCCGGTCACCAGGGGTGGAGCAAAGCCTGGATAATAAATCTCTACGCCAGATTGCTCGAACCTGAAAAAGCGATTGACAACCTGAACGACCTGTTGCGCAAAAGCACGCTCCCTAATCTGTTCGATACACATCCTCCTTTTCAGATAGATGGAAATTTTGGCGGTACAGCCGCAATAGCTGAAATGATCCTGCAATCGCAGGGGAATGAATTAAATCTTTTGCCTGCGGTTCCTGCACAGTGGCCAGATGGTTCTATGCATGGCATCAAGGGTAGGGGCGCATGTATCATAAACCTGGATTGGCAGAATGGACAACTGGTAAAAGTTGTTGTCAGATCCGAAAAAGGCGGTGTATACAATCTACGGTATAAGGGCATCAAAAAAACGATAAAACTCGCGAAGGGCCATGCATTGACATTGAATGGGAACCTGAAAATAAATGGATAAAAAATGAAAACTACCATGAAAATCATTATTCGTACAGGCGTATCATGCCTTTTTATTCTTTCTGCTATTACTGGTTTTTCCCAGTCCTGGGTTGATTCAGTTGAACGTCACGGCAGGGATGTATTTATGCCTGCAGAAAAATATAAATGGGATTGGGGTCAGGCCACTTTCTTAAATTCTCTCATCCATCTCTACAACAGTAAATCACCCGAGCAAAAGAAAATATATTTTGATTACGTAAAGACAGCGATGGATGCAACCTATGCGGTGGCAAATGGTAAACATCCCAATGCAGTTGCCTCGGCGCATGGTATGGCATTTCTTGCCAGGCTAACAGGCGATAAAAAATATCTTGACAAAAGCAATGAAGTATATGCAGACTACCTGCAAACACCCCGCGCACCTAATGGAGGCGTATCTCACCGCGCAGAAACAACAGAGTTATGGGATGATACGGTGTATATGCTGAATATGTTCCTGCTGGAGATGTATCGCCTGACCGGTGATGAAAAGTACATCGCCGATTTTGTTTTACAGTTCGATTCCCATAAAGAAAAACTGACGGATGATAAAACAGGTTTGTGGATACACGCGTGGGATGCTGACAATGTGGATTACAATGATGGCTGTAGCATAATGGGCTGGCCCGATAAAGTTACCCGTAAAAGCAGCCAGGTATGGGCAAGGGGCAATGCATGGATAGGCATGGCGCTGGCTGATGCACTGAATACGATCCCTAAAACATCAAAATACCGTAAGCACTTAGAAAAAGCATTTATCAATTATATTGAAAAAGTAAGACCCTGGCAAAATACCAAAACGGGCTACTGGTACCAATTGGTGTCCTTGCCAAATGAGCCAAAGAATTTTGAGGAAAGCTCCTGTACAGCCATGTTCTCTTATGCGATCGTGATGGGTTTACAGATGAAGCTTCTTGACAGGAAAACATATCTCCCGATGGTTGAAAAATCTTACGAGGCATTGAGGCTTTCAGGAATGCGTGCAGATGGCGCATACTTAATTCCTGCCCGCGTTTCAGGAGGCACCTGCGTAGGGGGAGAAGAGTATTATCTTACACGTAAAATCACAGAAGGAACGGGTTTTGGCTACGGCACATTTATCATGTTCGGACTGGCTTATGAACAATATAAAGGAATCAGAAAATGAACAGAAGAAAATTTGTTACACTCGGAAGTGCTGCGGTTTGCCTGGCCCCTTTATCCGGCCTGGCTGCTTATATGCCCAACAGGTATGGAGTACCTGAAACCAAACCCAAATGGTTGGTTGATCTCGTTCGGCTGAACGATACCGATGTTAAAAATCTCTCAGCGTATAAAATAACCGATCCTTCGAAAAAATATTTCGGGGGTTATCAATCGGAAGTGGAAATACCTAACCCGCATAGCACCTGCGCATTTATCAACCGTGCATCCGCCGCAATATCATCGCCGGAGTCGGTGTATTATGCATCAAAGACCCTATTGCAGGATATAGGATTGGCATTACAGTGCCTGCTGAAAATGCAGCATCCGGATGGAACCATCGATCTGCTGGATACCAACTTCCATTCAACGCCCGATACGGCATTCATGGTAAAGAGGCTCGCGCAGTCCTATCATCTTTTACAGCGTTCGGGTATAGCCGATATTACTCCCGTACTTGCTTTCTTCGAGCAGTTTTTGAAAAGGGCGGGAGAAGCATTGATCACCGGTGGCATTCATACACCTAATCACCGTTGGGTTGTTTCAGCGGCATTAACCAAACTGAATGAGCTTTGGCCCGATGTGCGGTATGTAAACCGGGTGAATGAATGGCTGGGTGAACATATTGATATTGACCCTGATGGACAATACACCGAGAAAAGTACTTACGGGTATTCGGCAATCATTGACCGGGTACTGATCACGGTTTCCAAAGGGCTTAACAAGCCATGGATCCTGGATGCTGTTCGCAAAAACCTCATGATGATGCGTTACTACCTTCATCCGAATGGAGAAGTAGTAACAGAAGCATCCAACCGGCAGGACAAGGGACAGATAGGAACGATGGAAAATTATTATTATGCCTGCCGTTATATGGCGCTCCTGGATAATGATGGCGAAATGGCTGCCATGTGCAGGTTGATCGAAGCTACATCATTCCCTAAGCTGACAGATTCATTGAATTATTTTCTCGAAGATCCTTCGCTTTGGAAAGAACTGCCAGGTAGTAAAGCTTTACCGGTAAGCTATGTAAAAGCATTTCCCTATTCCGGTGTAGTACGTATCAGGCGAAACGAATGGGATACCACTATCTTATCTAATAATGCGGGCTGGCTTACCTTTCACAAGGGTAACGCCGTATTGCAAAGTATGCGCGTAGCCGCATCTTTCTTTGGTAAGGGGCAGTTTCAATCTGATGAGATCAAACAACAGAATGGGAGTTGGGTTTTATCAAAAAAACTTGAAGGACCTTATTTTCAGCCTTATCCGAAAGATAAGATACCTGCGGATGGCGATGTGGCTAAAATGCCGAAAAGCAATCGCCCACAGAGTAATGTGCAATATCTTGAAACCACTGTGACCATTACAGAAAGTAATAATGGCATAAGTGTAGATATTGAAATGAAAGGCACGGATGGTGTTCCGGTTTCCATGGAACTTATCTTCCGGAAGGGAGGAAAGTTTACCGGCGTTTCTCCACATGCATCAAAACCAGATGCATGGTTATTCAAAGAAAAAGAAGGAACTTATACAATAGGTAAGGATACTATTCAGTTTGGCCCCGGATTACTGGAACATAAAAACATCCAGTTAAGGGGTGCGCTCCCATCAATGGATGCGCCAACTGTTTATCTAACCGGCTTTACTCCTTTTAAACATACTATTCGTCTTTCCTGATAACAAGACATCGTTCATCATTCAAATTATTTTATGAAATCACTTTGGCTATTAGTTTTTCTTCCACTCGCTGTTTCGGCGCAGAAAGATTTTCAGAAAAAACTGCAAACGCAAATGATACTTGCCGAAACAGGCGCTGTGATCGAACTGCCGCAGGGAACCTTTACGCTTACCAATACACTTTCGCTGGAAGGGAAGAAAAAAATAACCATCCGCGGGAAAGGGATAGACAAGACCATACTCAGTTTTAAAAACCAGACAGACGGGGCAGAAGGTATTCATGTGAATGATGGGTCGGATATTATACTGGAAGGCTTTACTGTTCAGGATGCAAAAGGCGATGCCATTAAAACCATGCATGTAACCGGTATTACATTCCGGGAAATAAAAGTGGAATGGACAGGAACTCCGGGGCCCGAGAATGGCGGATACGGGCTGTATCCCGTGCAATGTGAAAATGTGTTGATTGATAAATGCATTGCCATTGGTGCATCCGATGCGGGTATTTATGTAGGGCAATCAAAAGACATCATTGTAAAGAATTCAAAAGCCTGGCATAATGTTGCAGGTATTGAGATAGAAAATTCTTTACGTGCAGATGTGTATGGCAATGAGGCCGTTGAAAATACCGGCGGTATCCTGGTATTCGATCTGCCCGACCTGGTATTGAAAAAAGGCGGGGATGTAAAGGTTCATGATAATAATATACATGATAACAATTTTGCCAATTTTGCACCTAAAGGAAATATTGTAGCCACCGTACCCAGCGGTACCGGCTTGCTTATCCTCGCCACAAAAGGAGTGGAGGTATATAAGAACACTATCATCAACAACCAGAGTGTGGGCACGGGTATTATCAGCTATTTTACCACGCAACGTCCCATCAAAGACAAACTCTATGATCCTTATCCGTCCGCTATTTCTATCCATGATAATGTATATGAACGCAAGACAGGGTTGCCTGTTGCCACAGATATCATTAGTATGATAGTGGGGAAGAAATTTGGCGAGAACAATATACCCCACATTTTATATGACGGTATTAAGAACCCGGCCTTGCTGGATGCACAGGGAAACTGGATAGCCGGACAATGCATAGCTGTTGCCAATAATAAAGGCCAGTCTGTAGTGACGCTTGATGTAGAACATATGTTTAAGAATGTGGTGCTGTCTGACAATTTAAAATGTTTGAATTAACATGTTGCGCATCCTATCCATCATCATTATTATTTCATTTTTTTTATCCAGCTTTTTTGTTGGCAGTGCGAGGCATATATATCCGCAAAAATTATCAGCCTGGAAGATCTTTGAAGGCAACATGGCATTGCAGCATCCTGCAAAAGGAGTGGTGCCCTATTCTTTAAATACTCCTTTGTATTCCGACTATGCAGAAAAAATGCGTTTCGTAAAACTACCACAGGCAACCCTGGTAAAATATGCTGCCAAAGGCGTTCTTGATTTCCCGGTGGGCACTTTGCTGGTCAAAACATTTTACTATTCCGCCGATTTCAGGGCAGCGGGAAAAAATAAAAATTTAGTTGAAACAAGGCTACTGGTAAGAGAAACGGATGGCTGGCAGGCTATGACCTATGTGTGGAATGACGCCCAGACCGATGCTGATCTAGAAATTGCAGGCGATGATAAACAGGTGCAGTTCATTAATAAAGCAGGTGAGCAGCAACAAATACGCTACGTGATACCTAACCAGAACCAGTGCAAAGGTTGTCACAATACAAACGACCAACTTATGCCTATCGGTCCTTCTGTTGCACAGTTGAATGGGAATATCAATTATCCTTCGGGAAAACAAAATCAATTGACATACTGGAGCAAACATGGAATGCTGGCAAATCTTCCTCTCCTGTCTTCAGTTCCCAAAACGCCTGTCTGGAACGATACTGCATCCGGAAGTTTAGATACCCGCGCGCGTGCGTATCTTGCTATTAATTGTTCCCATTGTCATAGCAGGCAGGGTCCTGCACAAACTTCGGGACTTTTTCTTACAGAAGATGAAGAGAACCTGACAGCCATCGGCATTAACAAAACACCTGTGGCAGCAGGAAAGGGCTCTGGAGGAAGAATGGTTGACATACTTCCTGGCAATGCAACCGCTTCTATTATCTGGTACCGGATGCAGACAGAAAAGCCGGGTGAGCGTATGCCGGAACTGGGTCGTACTTCTATCCACAAAGAAGGTTTGGCGCTTATCAAAGAATGGATCGACAACATGAAGAATACAAATTTAAAAACCGATAAATAAATCACGCTATGAAAAAATACTTCGCACTCGTACTGTTCCTTTTTTCATTTGCAGCATTGTTTGCGCAATCAAAAGGCCTGGTAACACCGAATCCTGCTGTATATGATAAAAACGCAGATATAGACAACACACCTTTAAATACACTTTCTGCAAAAGAAAAGAAAGAAGGGTTTAAATTATTGTTCAACGGGAAAGACCTTACCGGCTGGCGCGCTGTATTAAAACAAACACCATCTGAAAAAGGGTGGGAGGTAGTAGATGGGTTGTTGCATGTGCTTGACAGCGCACATGGCGGAAAGTCGGGCGACCTGCTAACGGTGGGTAACTACCAATCATTTGAACTGGTATTTGATTTTAAAATAACGGAGGGGGCTAATTCCGGTGTAAAGTATTTTGTAACAGAATCACCGCAAGCAACAAAAGCGGGGCTCGGCCTGGAGTTCCAGGTACTGGACGATGAACATCATGCAGATGCAAAACTTGGAACAGAGGGAAACCGTAAGATGGGAAGTCTGTATGATTTGATACCTTCTATCCAGGAACCGAAGGGGCAGCGAAAAATAGGTGAATGGAACCGTGGCAGGATCATTGTATATCCTAATCACCTTGTTCAGCATTGGTTAAACGGGTATAAAGTGGTGGAATATGAACGTGGTGGTAATATTTTCAGGGTGCTGGTAGCGCATAGTAAGTTTGCCAAACAAAAAGATTTTGGTCTTTCTGAAAGTGGCCCCATCTTATTACAGGATCATGGAAACTCTGTGTATTTTAGAAATATGAAAATTCGCGAGATAAAATAAGCAGGTAAAATGGCAGGTACCAGGAACATATCAATCATAACCATTTGCTGGGTAGTTATTGCTTGCAGCTGCCGTGAGAGAAGTGCGGAAGCCGAACAAAAACGGGTGAAAGATTCCATTATGTCCTGCGAAGCCAATATGCCGCAACGTATCCGCGGGCAACGTGATACTGCTGATCAGCATACAATTATCGGTGTTAAGCTGTCACACGAAGGAATGGTGCTGATCAAAGGCGGTGTGTTTATGATGGGGGCATCGGATGCGGAAGGAAGAAAAGACGAGTACCCGCAACATAGCGTGCAACTCAAAGATTTCTGGATGGATGAAACCGAAGTTACCAACCGGCAATTCGCAGCCTTTGTAAAGGCCACTGGTTATATCACAACAGCTGAAAAGAAAGTTGATTGGGAAGAAATGAAAAAGCAACTGCCACCCGGAACCTCTAAGCCACCGGATGATCAGTTGGTACCCGCTGCACTGGTGTTCAAAAAAAATCCGGAAGCACAGAACCTGGCAGATTATTCCCAATGGTGGAACTGGGTACCGGGTGCCAGTTGGAAACATCCCCAAGGGCCGCAGTCAGATCTCGCAGGCAAAGAAGATTACCCTGTTGTACAGGTAAGTTGGGATGATGCGATGGCGTATTGTAAATGGGCAGGCAAACGTTTGCCCACCGAAGCTGAATGGGAATATGCTGCCCGGGGTGGGTTATTAAACAAAAAATATCCCTGGGGAGATGAAGCCATAGAAACAGGAAAACCAAAAGCCAATACATGGCAGGGAAAGTTTCCAGCCTACAATACCAACTGGGATCATTTTGAAAACATTGCGCATGTAAGGTCATTTCCACACAATGGTTACGGCTTATATGATATGGCCGGCAATGTATGGGAGTGGTGCAGCGATTGGTATAACCAGGATTATTATCAACAGGTGGCTAAACTAAAGAGCAGTGACCCTTCCGGGCCCCTTAACAGTTTCGATAGTGAAGAACCTGGGATGCCGAAGAAAGTGATACGGGGTGGCTCTTTCTTATGCAACGCTTCTTATTGTAAAGGCTACAGGGTCGCATCACGCATGAAATCATCGCCCGAAACAGGGCTAGAGCATACAGGTTTCCGGTGTGTAGCAGGTCTGTAATAAAAGTGATGGATATAGTTTTGGCAGTTTTGGTTATGTCAGCGGGCATGGGAGCCTGCTGACTTTTTTATTATCTTTTATTAATTCTCTTTATGCAGCCATTATTTTCTATCATAAGTTTATTGATCGTGGGTGCCATTGTATTATTTTTTTACCGTGCCTATAAAAAGAAAACACCCGATATTCTGCCTGCGCCTGAAATGGAGAAACAGATACTCCAGCGGGATGTGAAGTTCTACCAGGGATTGTCTGCTTCTGAAAAAGAAAGGTTTGAAAAGGCGATGCAGGCATTTCTGGAGTCAATAAAAATCACAGGTGTTAAAACGGAAGTGAGTGATCAGGATCGTGTATTTATTGCTGCTGCCGCCATCATACCCATTTTCGGGTTCAACAACTGGCAATACTATAATATTCATGAAATACTGCTTTACCCGGATTCTTTTACAGAGGATTATCATATCGATGGCGAAGGCCGTAACATCCTCGGAATGGTGGGCAACGGCCCTATGCAAAACGTGATGATTATTTCCAGAAGCGAATTGCGCAACGGATTTTTAAACAACAGCGACAGGTCTAATACAGCCATTCATGAATTTGTGCACCTGGTAGATAAATCAGATGGGGATGCCGATGGTGTTCCTGCTATCCTTTTTGATCATCCGTATTCTGTACCCTGGCTGCAAAGAATACATGCGGAGATCCAGTTGATAAAAACGAATGCCTCTGATATCAATGTTTACGGAGCAACCAATGAAGCCGAGTTCCTGGCAGTTGCAGCAGAATATTTTTTCAAACAGCCTGAGCGGATGCAGAAAAAGCATCCGGAACTGTTTAGTATGTTACAGCAGGTATTCAAACCGGTTGATCGTAAATAGAAGTACGGTCATTTTTCCGTATCATAATAGATCTTATAATACTTCCTTCCATCCTTATCTGTGCCCTTCTCAATAAGCTCTTTATCTCCATGAATATAAATATGGAAATTATTATCAAGCTTTAAAACGCTTTTAAATACCCGGGCCTGGTACTTTACTGCGCTGCTCGAAATGGAAAAGCTGTCCTCTATATCTACATCGTTCTTCTCCTGGTAAGCGCTATTGAATTTTCTGAATGATTCGATCGTTTCGGGGTGGAACAAGACCTCTTCTTCAAACTCTTTCTTCTCAAAAGTGTCATGCGTTTTAAAATATTCAACCGAACGGTTCAGCAGATCTATCTGGTCGGTCTTGTCTACACTAAACTCTTCTGCATATTGTTTGGTGATATAGTTTTTGGTGACAGTCAGAAATTGTTTGGTAAATGTAAACTCATCGGCAGCAGGCTTTAGCATCAGGAATACATCCTTCCAGTACTGCGCATCGGTAGCCTTATTGGTTTTGTCTACGATCTTTACTTTGTAACCGGCATCTGCTGCAGTATTCAATACAAGACATCCTTTGTCTAATTTATCTGTGTTGATCCCATCTTCATATTCGATCGTGAAATGATTGTCGATAGGGGAGATCTTTAAGAAAGGCTGCCTGTTTTCTGATTTGAAGATACCAATGGCATCTGTCTCTAATCCGTCAACCTGTATAGTAGGGATATACACCACAAACAGGTCGCCCGGTTTGATGTTCGGATGCAGCGAAACTTCAAATAAATGTTTGGCAATGTTGATGCTGTTGGCGTGTAAGTCTTTCCTGCTGTCAAAAATGGCGGTAACAAACTGGTAAACGGGGTTTAGCCGGAAGTCTTCATTCGTGAATGTAAATGCGTAATACTCTTCACTGTTAAATGACGATAAGAAATATTTTGCCAGCAATTCCCGCATTTGCGAATCTCTTACATCGGTAATGGTATCTGATAATTGTAAGTCCTCACCATTTGTTTTATTACCGATATGGTGGATAGATAGTTTGTCGATATGGCTGTTGCTACTGATCATGGCAATAAAGTAAAGGTTTTTGTACGATAAGTTCCCCATTTACATGGTGGCACGATTATGACTCATATAAGGTATGAGGCAGAGAATATTAATTATAGACGATGAACAGGATCAATGCCTGTTACTCGCAATGTTCCTGACACGTAATAATTATGATGTTTTTTGTGCATATACTTTATCAGAAGGATTAACAAAACTCAAAGCTGACCATCCAGATATTTTGTTGCTGGATGATAATTTGCCTGATGGCCTGGGTTGGGCACAGGCAAGATCTATACAGAACGACTACCCTTTACTCAGAATAACCCTCATGAGCGCCCACGAAACATCTCCTTTTGCAATCAGCGGTAACGGTTTTGGGTTCACGCAACTTGAAAAACCCATCAGTATTAAAACATTGTCTTCTTATTTATAAGGAATTTGTAGCATTTACGCTACAAATTCTCCTTTTTTATTGAAATTCTTGTCGCTCATATATCGATAAGGTGAAACAAAATTGCATTTTTCTTTTTAATAAGAGTAGCTTCAGCCCTTTCGGAATAGATCTGTGGATACTGCAAAAGTGAGTTAAAATGATCTTATTTATTGATGACGATGCAGAAGACCTGAACTTAATAAGTGAAATGGCAGGTATTGTTGGACTTCCATACCCTGTGGTCACTTTTCAGAAAACAGAAGCCGCACTGAACTTTATACTACAGGAAGTAGGGAATATAAAAATCATTGTTACCGATGTTAATATGCCCCTGATGGACGGGTTCCAACTGCGCAGAGAGCTGATGCAGATGGGTTCTGATTATGCAATGATTCCTTTTATTCTGGTATCTGGTTCCCGCTCAGAAGTTGAAGAATTGTTAGCTAAGGAATTGGATATTCACACATTTTACAAGAAGCCCTCTACTTTTATGGGAATGAAAGAGATCATACTTGGGCTTAAATCATTGCTATGAACAAAGATGGAACGATCATTATTATTGAAGATGATATGGATGACCAGGAAATGCTGGCCGACATATTTATTAAGTTGGGATATAAAAATGAGGTCAGGTATTTTACAGATGGGAACGATGCACTTGATTATCTCAACCAAACAGAAGTACATCCTTTCCTGATCCTTTCCGATATCAATATGCCCAAAATCAATGGGTTTGAGTTGCGCAACCTTGTTTTTACCAACCAGCAATTGCACAATAAATGTATCCCTTATCTTTTCTTCACAACCGCAGCAGACAAAAAATCTGTCATTGATGCATATTCGCTTTCGGTACAGGGCTTCTTTAAAAAAGCGCGGACAGTAGAGGAAGTTGAAAACACAATACGTAAGATCATTGAGTATTGGCAGGAGTGTATTGCCCCTAGTAGTTATGAACAGTAACTAAATTATTCTTGCCCTCTGCCAATATACTTTTTTATCAATACTAATAATTCATCCAGCATGGAATCGTTTAGCCATGCTATATCTTCCAGTTGGGTGATGGGAATATTCAGTAATTCCTCAACGGTTGAAAATCCGTGTAAGGTAGCCTGCGTTACTAATTCCCCGCTTAGCTGTAGTGATGAAATTGGCTGTTTTAGCCAGGAACCATCTTGAGATGGCTTCATATAGAAAGATTAGGCATTGCTTCAAGGTAGCTTTATTTTATTGACATGTGTGTAAATAAATATCCCCTTCTCTGTAAACTTTTTAAAAACAGAGAAGGGGAATATTTATTGATCAATTTACCTGGTCTATACCAATCAGGATCGTACGGTTGTAAAAACGTTCCTCGGGAAGAAAATTGCCAAAAGGCGCAATTCCTTTGTCTTTCCCGAATCCAAAAGTTTTAAATGACCCTTTCTGAGAGCTGAACAAAGGCTTATATTCATAGGTGAAAGCATAAACAACGTATGATGACCATTCCTGATTTTATTAAAACACAGCCTGCAGACAGACAAAAACTGATGACCGACCTGCATCGTGTAATTATTGCGGGAGATAAAAGTGTAACCCCGGTAATTGAACCCATGATGGGAAAGGAGATGATCATTTACAAAGAACAGGGCAAAATAATGAAGTATGCGCTTGCCGATACTAAAAAATATATGTCGCTACATTGCCTGCCCATGTATTGCAATCCTGCAGTACACACAAAATACAGCAACCTGTTATCTGCTGCCAAATTTCAGAAAGGCTGTATCAATTTTAAAGATGCCGGTGAAATGCCTTTATCCATTGTTTCGCAACTCATTGCAGAAACTTCCGTGATAAGTATTGCTGAACTGCTTGAAAAAAGGAAACGGAAATAAGGTTAGTCAACCGGCATTGCTTCTTCCGGTTCCCCAAACACATAATGGTTAAACCACTGCCAGTTATGCCAGATAGCGGCCAGCCGTTCCTTGGGTTTAGTGATGCCATGCCCAAAACCCTTATACACAATAAGTTTTGAAGGGATCTTCCTGTCCTGCAAACCGCGGTAAAGTTCATACGCATTCGGTATGGGTACGCGCCTGTCCAGCTCACCGTGTTGTATGAGAGTAGGTGTGCTGGCTTTATTGATATGGGTCATGGGAGAGGTTCTTGCATAGATATCCATATCCTGCCATGGTGTTGCTTTCAGGTATTGACGGGTGAAAGGCGTAATGTCCGTGCTGACATAATAGGTGATCCAGTTAGAGATACCTGCACCCACTGAAATGGCTTTGAAAACAGACGTGTTCGTGGTAAGAAAAGCAGAAATATAACCACCCTGGCTCCAACCCATGCACCCCATGCGGGAAGTATCAATGATACCTTTTTTTGTTAAAGATTCCACCCCACTCATTACATCCCACATATCGCCAATGCCCAGGTTGCCAACATTGAGTGAGCGGAACTTTTCACCATAACCTGCGCTGCCGCGGTAGTTTACGCGTAAAACCAGTGCTCCTTTTTCTACCCACTGCATGATCGGGTAAACATAGGTGGGTGTTGGTTCGGGACGATCCGTTCCTGTTGGCCCGCCATGGATCACCACCAGTAAAGGATATTTTTTGGCTGGATCGAAGTTCTTTGGTTTCAATAAAACCCCTTCGATAACGGCGCCATCTTTACTTTTCCATTCAATGATCTCGTTTACCGGCGTGTTCCAGTTGCTGATCTGTGTATTGAGACTGCTTATTTTTTTCCAATTGCTTTCCAGTATGGGTGCATAATATATTTCCGGAAGCTCGGTAAAATTCCTGCCTAACACAGCCACTGCATCGCTATTTTTGGCGAAGTTGATATAGCTGGTATTGTCGAGGCTTACATTAATAGGTTTTGATAAACCGGTTTGCGGATCCATCCTGTAAACACCTGTCTTCATTTTCTTTGCGGCACTAAAAAAGATTCCTTTCTCGTTCCAGGCATAAATGTTTTTGTTCTCATCAATATCGGCGCCCACTTCACGGCTCTTTTTAGAAGCCATATCATAGATAAATAAACGTCCGTTCCGGTAAAAGTTCGTAACCGAATCATCCAGTGAACTACGGTAAATAAAGGCTGTACCGGTCGGGTTCCAACCAATAAAAGCATCGCCTGTTGGGTTGGCGATCAATATGTCCATTTTTTTTGTCTGCACATCTACGATAGCAATATCACTGTATGCCGAAGAGTTGATCAGGGGATCGGGTTGTTTGTTAATCGCTATGGCTGTGCCATCGGGTTTCCATTCAAAACCGGTAACTGTAAAATTGCCATCCGTTAATTTTTTTGCTACCGGTATCTTATAACAATCCAGTTTCCGGGTGGTAGAATCTTTGCTGGTATAGCAGGGGTATAATCCGGCAAGTGTTACCGAGTCGTAGTTATAATCCAGCAACCATAAATGACTAAACTTATATTCTTCACCTTCCACTGCAAATGCACCATACCGATCCTTGAATGCTTTTTCTTTCTTGCTATCCGGATCCGCTTTTGTGTATGCGATCTTTTTTCCATCCAGGCTCCATTCGTAACCACCAATGCCATCTTCATCTTTTGTTATCTGCAAAGCTTCTCCGCCGTTTACTGAAATAATATAGAGCTGGCTTTTATCTCCACGGTCAGCGATAAAACTTACATATTTACTATCGGGTGTAAAGTAGGCAGAAGAGCTGCCGCCTTTGATCGTACGGGTTAACTGGATGGGTTCGCCGCCTTCTTTTGATAACCATAGCTCGGTATCATAACCATTGCTTGCCCAGTCGGTAGAAGTTACCCCATAAACAATATACTTGCCGTTCGGAGAAATAACCGGGGTACCTACCTGCCGCAGGCTTAACCATTTTTCAAAAGGGATAGAAGCATTTTTTTGAGCGGATGCCGCTATGGTGTATATGCACAGAAACAATACGACCAGGTATTTAAATCTCATAAAAGTAGTTTGAGTTTTAAATATACAGCATCTATCGCTTTACTCAAAGTAGTTCCCGCAACTGCTCCATATGCCTCCTGGCATGCAAATCGATCAGTGTGATCCATTCGTAAACAGTCATTTCTCCGTAAAAACGGTGCGGATATTCTTTGCTATGAAGTGCGAGATCTTTCTGTTCCAGCGTTTTTAAAATGTTTTCCCTTTCCGTACGGATATCCTGAACCAGTTCGTCTGAGGATTTGTTGCCGGGAGTAGGAATTAAGAATGGCGGCGCATCAATCGGCGTTTTTCTATCCGTTACACGGGGCGTAAGAACACCCACCTGCTCGGTAATATCCCGCTCCGTGAAATGGGTAGCACTTTCAATAATGAGGGTAAGGCGCTTATCGAAGATCAACAGGTGTTCGGTTACTTCACCTGCGCTCCAACCGTTATTGGCGGGCTTGCGGTTGAAACTGGCAGGGTCAAAACTTTCAATCAGTGCTATCAGTTCGTTTGTTGTAGAGCGGAAACGTTGCAGCAGGTCGTTCTTGGTTTCTTGCATATGACTAAGGTAAGAAAAAGTGTGCCTGCCTGAATATTTTTTCCATCATCGGGTAGAGGCTATCCAGCATTTTGCGGGACGGTTCATCGTTGCGGGTTTCAAATATATTTCGCACCAGGTATTTCCCATCCGGCCAATAATAATAGGCAATGGCCATACTTCTGTGCTCGCCAAACCAGGTAACCAGTTCATAATCATCCTGCCTGATAAACTCATGCACTTTCTCGTTGATCAGGTTTAAGTCAAGATCAATACACCGCGAAGTAAGAAAATAATCCTTCGGATCATAGTACGAATCATTCTCAGCAATGAGGTTGATATGATACTCATTGATATGGATATGACAAGGCGATTCATCCGCTATACCGATGTAAGGATAACGGGTATCCTCAGGAAGGGTATTGATCAATAGGTATAAATTGAAGACCATCTGGGGTTAGTTAGGTATTCAAAACGTAAATTCTTAGCGCTAATATACTAAATAAATTAGTATTTGCAAATCTTCTTCTATTTATTCACTTCTTTACTGCCCATTGTTCGCCTTATAGCCGGTATTTCGTCTTATCACAGCCTTATCAGCTTGGCTCATGGACGAAGAATGTTCGTCCGTGGATGAAGAAACGTAGAAGAAAAGGCAAAGCTGATAAGGCTGTGATATGAAGCAAATAAGAACAAAGGGCGAATAATAGCAGGAAACCAGGTGAACCTGACGTGGCGATTTTATATTTTGGGGTGAGAAGGGACTCATCTAATTTTGACATGAATATTAACGAAGGGTGATCTTTCATTATGGATACAGTACTGATTATTGATGATGAAGAAAAACTGCGTACCCTTTTATCGCGCATCATAGCCCTTGAGGGGTATCGTGTGTTGCAGGCGGGCACATTGCGGGCAGGTAATAAAGTACTGGAAAAAGAAAGTGTGCAGGTGATATTGTGTGATGTAAAACTGCCGGATGGCGATGGGGTAGAAGCTACCAAAGAATTTGTTGTACGTTTCCCATACGCTGAGGTGATACTGCTGACGGCTTTTGGAAATATAGCGGATGGGGTACAGGCCGTGAAGAACGGCGCTTTTGATTATCTAACAAAAGGTGATGATAATGACAGGATACTCCCCTTGCTGTCGCGTGCCATTGATAAAGCCAACCTCCGCAGGCAGGTAGCCGATCTTGAATCGCAATTCAATAAAAAGCCCGGTTTTGAAACCATTATCGGCGCATCACCTGCTATTCAGAAGGCAGTGGAGCTTGCCAGAAAAGTAGCTGCAACCGATGCCACTGTTTTATTATTGGGCGAAACAGGTACCGGTAAAGAAGTATTTGCATCAGCCATACACAGCGCGGGTACCCGTTCTGCAAAACCTTTCCTGGCATTGAATTGCAGTGCCCTCAGCAAAGAATTATTAGAAAGTGAACTGTTCGGTTACAAAGCCGGTGCTTTTACAGGGGCCAATACGAATAAGAAAGGATTGATTGAAGAAGCCAATCAAGGAACACTCTTCCTTGATGAGATAGGTGATATGCCTTTGGAACTACAAGCTAAGCTTTTGCGGGTGCTCGAAAATCATACATTTATTAAAGTAGGCGATACGGCTGCTATGGAAGTGGATGTGCGGATCATAGCCGCCACCAACCGAAACCTGGAAGACGATGTAAAAGAAGGAAGGTTTCGCGAAGATCTTTTTTACCGCCTCAATATTTTTACCATCAACCTGCCTCCATTGCGCGAGCGCAAAAAAGATATTGCGTTACTGGCAGCCTTTTACCTCCAGATTTTTGCAGCCAAAACTGCCCATCGCACACTCACCATGAGTGCTTCTTTTATGGAACAACTACAGCAGCATCACTGGAAAGGAAATATCCGTGAACTGAAAAATGTAATGCAGCGCGCCGTGATCCTGGCTGAAACAGATGAACTCACTCCCCAGCAATTGCCTTACGATATCCAGCACCCGGATACCGAAAAAGGAAACGCTTACCAATTATCTGTTGTGGAAAACAAACATATCCGCAAAGTGCTGGAACATACAAACGGCAATAAACCCGAAGCTGCCCATCTCCTGGGTATCGGTCTTGCCACACTCTACCGTAAAATAGAAGAATATAAGATCTGATCCCTGCAAAAAGGGCTGTCATCACTCCATTATGAGAAGGATTTTCTCATAATGAGAAGGATTCTTGTCGCAAAAATAATCTCCTGCTTTTTATGATACTCCTGTAATGCAATCCTGTTAAGGATCACAGCGGTATGGTCTGATTTCATCCCCGGTAAGGCACATCATTCGCAATACGTATGGCAAATTATCAAATCATGACTACAGCTATTCTCATTCTCACCGGTCTCTTATTATTCGGTGTATTCTACCGGGCGATCCATTTTTTTGAAAACATTTAAATCCCTGATCCATGCTGGTACTATTTATCATCTCCATCCTGGTTTTTGGCTACATCTGTTATGTACTCGTAAAACCTGAAAAATTTTAAAACCTGATCTATGCATCCTGAAATTGTAGGTGTTGCTTGCATGTTTGCAGCCTTGGTATTACTCGCCATTCCGCTGGGCCGTTATATCGGTAAGATATATTCAGGCGAAAAAACATGGGCCGACCGCATCTTTAATCCCCTCGACAAATTATTTTTCAAAGTAACCGGTGTTGATCCCAATCGCGAAATGCAATGGAAGCAACACCTGGTAGCCTTATTAACTATTAACCTCGTATGGTTCCTGTTCTCCATGTTTGTATTGATGAACATGGGCTGGCTGCCATTGAACCCCGATGGCAATCCGTCTATGAGTGCGGATCTTGCGTTTAATACATCCATCAGTTTTATCTCCAACACCAACCTGCAGCATTATTCAGGAGAGAGTGGGGTATCCTATATGGGACAACTCGTGCTCATGCTTTTCCAATTCATCAGTGCCGGTGCCGGTATGGCTGCCTGTGCTGCTGTTTTCAAAGCCATGAAAGAAAAACAAACGGAAGGTTTGGGTAACTTTTATAACTATTTTATTAAGAGCTGCACAAGGATATTGCTGCCGGTTTCCATTGTTGTTGCTGTGTTGCTGTTGTTCAACGGTACGCCGATGACATTCAAAGGCAAGGACCAGTTCATTTCATTACAAGGCGATACAGTGCATGTTTCACGCGGTCCTTCCGCAGCCATGGTGGCCATCAAACAGGTGGGTACGAATGGCGGTGGTTTCTTTGGTGTGAATTCTGCGCATCCTTTAGAGAATCCTAATTACTTCACCAATATCATCGAGAATGTCTGCATCGTTTTGATACCCATGGCGATGATCTTCGCGCTGGGGTATATTCTAAAAAGGAAACGATTCGCCTGGATGATCATGGCAGTGATGACGTTGGGCTTTTTATTATTACTCGTTCCTTCTATTTATGAAGAGATGAAAGGAAACCCCGCTATTACCAAAATGGGGATCTCGCAAAACCTGGGCAGTATGGAAGGAAAAGAGGTCCGCTTCGGATCCGCTGCCTCTGCATTCTGGGGCATTACCACCACCTGTACCTCCAACGGTTCTGTAAATGCCATGCATGACAGCTTCACGCCACTCACCGGTATGTTCGCTATGCTGGGTATGATGATCAATTCATTTTATGGGGGCGTGGGAGTAGGTTTCCTGAACTTTTACATTTTTATCATCATCGCCGTGTTTATCAGCGGACTGATGGTAGGACGTACACCTGAATTTTTAGGAAAGAAGATCGAGGCAAAAGAAATGAAGATCGCTGCGATCATTGCATTGCTGCATCCTTTCCTCATCCTGGTTGGTACGGCATTATCCAGCTACCTGTATTCGCATGATCCAACAACGTATGCAGGATGGCTCAACAACCCCGGCAATCACGGGTTTAGCGAAATGCTGTATGAATACACATCCTCATCAGCTAATAATGGTAGTGGTTTTGAAGGGCTGGGTGATAATACGCCATGGTGGAACATTACCTGTGGCATCGTGATGCTGCTGGCGCGTTTTCTTCCCATCATTGGACCATTGGCTATCGCAGGCATACTCGCTAAAAAGAAATACGTACCGGAAAGTGCAGGTACATTAAAAACAGATACCGGCACATTCGGGATCATGATCTTCGCCGTCATTTTTATTGTGGCAGCCTTATCATTCTTTCCTGCGCTAACTCTCGGACCTATCGCCGAATATTTTGGAATGAAATAAAAATATAAATCATGTCAACTAGATCGAATAAACTTTTTGAACCCGCGCTGGTGAATGAAGCCTTGAAGCAATCATTTATCAAACTCAACCCCCGCGTGATGTTCCGCAACCCTGTTATGTTCACGGTAGAGATCGGCACGGCAGTGATGCTGGGCGTGAGCATCTGGATCATGACGGGTGAAAAGAGCCAGGGCGGACTCGCTTACAATTTAGTAGTAACCGCCGTGTTATTCTTAACACTGTTGTTTGCCAATTTTGCCGAAGCCATTGCCGAAGCGCGTGGTAAAGCACAGGCAGACAGCCTGCGTAAAACAAGGGAAGAAACACCGGCCAAATGGATACAATCGGTTGGGGAAGTATTTACCGATGAGATCAAAATAGTACCCTCATCACAGTTAAGAAAAGGCGATGTGTTCCTTTGTGAAACGGGTGATATCATCCCCATGGATGGAGAGATCATTGCCGGTATTGCCACCATTGATGAAAGTGCCATCACAGGTGAGTCTGCGCCGGTAATACGCGAATCAGGAGGGGATAAAAGTTCTGTTACCGGTGGTACCAAAGTATTATCCGACAGTATCAAAGTGCGTGTAACCACGGAGCCGGGTGAAAGTTTTCTTGATAAGATGATCGCGTTGGTAGAAGGTGCATCGAGACAGAAAACACCGAATGAAATTGCATTGACCATATTGCTGGCAGGGTTTACACTCATTTTTGTGATCGTTTGTGTAACGCTCAAACCTTTTGGCGATTATGCCAATACACCTATTACCATTGCAGCTTTTATCTCGCTGTTTGTATGTCTTATCCCTACTACCATTGGTGGCCTGTTGAGTGCCATTGGTATAGCGGGTATGGACAGGGCATTGCGGGCGAATGTGATCACCAAAAGCGGTAAGGCGGTAGAAACAGCAGGTGACCTTGATACACTATTACTTGACAAAACAGGAACTATCACCATCGGTAACCGGAAGGCGACTAAGTTTTATCCTGCCGAAGGTATTCAGGAAGATTATTTTGTACAGGCGGCTGTTTTAAGTTCGATGGCTGATGAAACGCCGGAGGGCAAGTCGATCATTGAACTATCGGGGATCAACCCATCCAGTTATACAGTGAACAATCCGGTCTTTATAAAATTCACAGCTGAGACAAGAAGTTCCGGAATTGATTTTGAAAACAAACGTATTCGTAAAGGTGCATTTGATTCGATAAGAATGATGGTAGAAAAAGCAGGAAACGTATTTCCTGCGGGCACAGCTGAAGCGGTAAAAACGATCTCTTCCAATGGCGGTACACCGCTGGTAGTTTCAGAAAACGAATCGGTATTGGGCGTCATTGAGCTACAGGATATCATCAAGCCCGGTATCCATGAACGTTTTGAGCGCCTGCGTAAAATGGGTGTGAAGACGGTGATGGTAACGGGTGATAATCCACTCACCGCAAAGTTCATTGCCGAAAAAGCAGGCGTAGATGATTTTATCGCTGAAGCAAAACCGGAAGATAAAATGAATTACATCAAACGTGAGCAGCAGGGCGGTAAACTGGTGGCCATGATGGGTGATGGAACCAATGATGCACCGGCACTGGCCCAGGCAGATGTGGGTGTAGCGATGAACAGCGGAACAGCCGCTGCAAAAGAAGCGGGCAATATGGTTGACCTGGATAACGACCCCACCAAACTCATTGAGATCGTTGAGATTGGAAAACAGTTGTTGATGACCCGCGGTACACTCACCACTTTTTCTATTGCGAATGATGTGGCCAAATATTTTGCCATCGTACCTGCGCTGTTCATTGCTTCGGTACCCGCATTACAAAGCCTCAATATCATGCGGCTGCATAGCCCTGAAAGTGCGATTCTTTCTGCCGTGATCTTTAACGCGATCATTATACCCTTGCTGATACCGCTGGCACTCAAAGGTGTGGCATATAAACCGATAGGAGCCAGCGCCCTGCTCAGGAGAAACCTGTTAATCTATGGATTGGGTGGCGTGATCGTTCCTTTTATCGGTATCAAATTAATTGACCTCGTGGTTAGCACCTGGTTTTAAAATCATAAATCAAATACAATGAAACAACATTTGCTACCGGCTATCAAGCTCACCATACTCTGTATCGTTGTCTTCTGCGGTCTCTATTCTTTACTAATATTAGGCATCGCTCAGTTTTCCCCTGCCAAAGGAGAGGGACAGACAGTATCTGTGAATAATAAAGTAGTAGGCTATTCACTGGAAGGTCAATCATTTACTGCGGACAAATATTTTAATAGCCGCCCATCTGCTGCCGGTTATAATGCCGCAGGGTCATCGGGTAGTAATAAAGGACCCAGCAATCCTGAGTATTTAAAAACAGTGAACGATCGCATCGATAGTTTCCTGGTACACAATCCCGGCATTCAAAAACAAAGCATCCCGGCAGATCTTGTAACCGCCAGTGGTAGTGGGCTTGATCCGGATATCTCTTTGCAGGGTGCACTGGTGCAGGTTGACCGGATTGCAGCTACACGAAACATGGCAAAGGAAAAACTGGTAGCGCTCATCAATCAAAACAAATCACATTCCCCATTTAATGGTATCGAAAAAATAAATGTTCTCGACTTAAATATTCAATTAGACGGACTCAAATAAAAAAAATGAAACGAATTATTTTAATAGCAGTATTATTAGTAACATCAAAATGGATGTTGGCACAGACCGAAACAAAGCCGAATCCTGTAACCATTTCAGGATATGCGGATATCTATTATCAACACGATTTTAATAACCCACTCAGTAATACAAAGCCTGGTTTTGTTTACAGTTATAACCGTAATAATGAAGTAAACCTGAATCTTGGCTTTGTAAAAGCTGCTTATAACACAGATAATGTGCGTGCCAACCTGTCTTTGGCAGCAGGTACGTATATGAACAGTAACTATTCAGCAGAAACAGGTGTAATGAAAAATGTATTCGAAGCAAATGTGGGTGTAAAGTTATCTCGCAAATCCAATCTATGGATCGATGCCGGTATCTTTCCTTCGCATATAGGTTTTGAAAGTGCCATCAGTAAAGATTGCTGGAACCTTACCAGGAGTATACTGGCGGATAATTCACCTTATTTTGAATCAGGTGTAAAATTAGGATACACATCCAACAACCAGCAATGGTATCTGAGCTTTCTTGTACTCAACGGATGGCAAAGAATACAAAGGGTGAATGGTAACAGTACACCTGCTTTTGGAACACAGGTAACGTTTAAACCTACAGATAAGATAACACTGAATTCAAGTACGTTTATCGGTAATGATAAGCCCGACAGCACCTGCCAGATGCGGTACTTCCATAATTTTTACGGGATATTCCAGCTGTCGAAAGATTGGGCGGCAACCGTTGGGTTTGATATAGGGATAGAGGAAAAGAGTAAAGGATCTTCTTCAACAAATACCTGGTATAGTCCCGTTCTGATTCTTAAATATGCAGCCAGCTCAAAAGCTACGATTGCTGCAAGGGCAGAATATTACAATGATAAAAACGGGGTGATCATTGCAACGGGAACACCCAATGGTTTCCGTACCTGGGGATATAGTGCCAATTTTGATTATGCCATTACGCACAATATTACCTGGCGCATTGAAGCAAAGAATCTTTACAGTAAAGACAGGATTTTTGAAAAAAGGGATAATGGTTTTGTATCCGGCAATACTAACCTGGCCACCAGCCTGGCCATCAGTTTCTGACCATGGAGAATGAAATAAAAAAAGGTAAACTAAAAATCTACATCGGCATGAGTGCCGGTGTAGGTAAAACATACAGGATGTTGCAGGAGGCACATGCCTTATACCTCAACCATGTGAATGTGAAGCTGGGATATATAGAAACACATGGAAGAAAAGAAACCCAGGCACTGGTAGAAGGATTGCCGCTTGTTCCCAGGCGGCAGGTGTTTTATAAAGGAAAGCAATTGGATGAACTGGATGTGCAATCCATTCTCCTGCTCCAGCCGCAGGTAGTGGTGGTAGATGAACTCGCCCATACAAATATACCCGGCAGCAAAAATGAAAAACGCTGGCAGGATGTACTGGATATCATGGCAGCCGGCATTGATGTGATCACGGCTGTAAATATTCAGCATATCGAGAGTATTAATGGAGAGGTTAAAAAGATAACCGGTGTTGAGGTACAGGAAAGAGTACCGGATAAGATATTGCAGTTGGCGGATGAAGTGGTGAATATTGACCTCACAGCCGCTGAATTGATCACACGTTTAAAAGAAGGCAAGATCTACGACAGCGCCAAAGTGCAGCAGGCTCTCCAGAATTTCTTTCTGCCCGAAAAAATACTCCAGTTAAGAGAACTCGCTTTAAAGGAAGTAGCCGGCCAGGTAGAACGCAAAGTAGATTACGAGGTAACGCGCGATAAACAGTTACGGCACGAAAAGTTTATGGCCTGTATTTCCAGTAACCATGAAACCGCCCAGCATATTATCCGCAAAACAGCCCGCCTGGCATCTTATTACAACAGCGATTGGTTCGTGCTGTATGTGCAAACGCCTAAAGAAAGCCTCGACAGGATCCCCCTGGCAACACAACGGCATTTAATCAATAACTTTAAGTTTGCTACAGAAGCGGGTGCGGAAGTAATACAGGTAAAACAGGAGCATATAGCCAACGCCATTATGCAGGTCTGCCTTGAAAAAGAGATCACAACGGTCTGTATCGGTAAACCACATCTTAACCTATGGCAGGTGATCTTAAGTACAGGATCATTTAATAAATTGCTCAAAGAATTAAGTGTAAATGATATTGACCTAATCATATTATCCTGATGTCCGTAAAATTAAAAACCAAAGTTACCCTCGGGGTAGTTTTCCTCTTGATCCTGCTGGTGCTTGTTGGAGGCACGGGCTATTTCTTTTTGCAAAAGTCAACCCAGGAACAACAGGATATATTGAAAGAAAATTATGAGACCCTGGATTACACAAGGGTGATGCTGGAAACCATGGATGATAAAGACCCTGTTATAGTAAAATCGGTTTTTGAGAGCAACCTGGCACTACAGGAAAAAAATATTACAGAACCCGGTGAAGCAGAAGCTACAAAACAATTGGGTATTCATTACCAGGAATGGATAAAGGATATTTCCTCTTCCGCGAATGAAATACTCATCAGACGCGATCTGAGCCGGATCATGCAGATCAACCTCCATGCCATTGCGGAAAAAAATAAACTCATTGGTCGCAATGCCGGTCAAGCAAAGACCATCATCACCATCCTGTTAACAGCCTGTGCGCTGATTGGCTTTACTTTCGTATTCAACTTCCCCGGTTATATTGCCGGTCCGGTTGTTAAACTTACAGAAGGGATACGCGGGATTTCTGGAAAGCAGTATGCCCAAAGAATACACCTGCACAGAACCGATGAGTTTGGCGAAATGGCGGAAGCATTTAACCAGATGGCCGAAGAACTTGATCGCTACGAACACAGTAACCTGGCTAAGATATTGTTTGAAAAACAACGGGCAGAAGCAGTGATCAATTCACTAAAGGATGCCAGTATCGGTGTGGGTAGTGACGGGCGAATCCTTTTTGCCAATACACAGGCACTGCAACTATTGAATCTAAAAGAAGAAGATATCCTGGGGAAAAACACTAAAGTGCTGGTTGGACAAAATGATCTCTTTCGTTTTTTGATGGAAGAAAAGAGTAGCCGTCCATTCAAGATCGTTGTTGACAATAAGGAACAGTTTTTCACATTGGAGAGAATAGAGATCAGTAATACAGAGGGGTTGATAGGGGAGATGACGGTTCTTAAAAACATTACTCCTTACCAGGAAAGGGATGTTGCGAAAACAAATTTTATTGCCACTGTTTCGCATGAATTAAAAACACCGCTGGCTTCTTCAGATATCAGCTTAAAACTTTTAGAAGATGAAAGGATAGGTATATTGAATGATGAGCAGAAAGAACTGGTGCATAGTTTAAAAGGCGATAATCAACGGTTGCTGAAAATTTTAAGTGAATTGCTGGATCTGTCGCAGGTAGAGAGCGGAAAGATCCAATTGACTATCACCAGTTTGTTGCCTGTCATCCCAATCCGGAAAGCCGTAGAAGCTGTTACAGCCGCGGCACAACAAAAAAATATACGTATCAATACAGATATTCCGGATAATATGGAAGCCGTGAAAGGTGACGCGGAAAAGATAGAATGGGTGCTAATCAATCTCCTTACAAATGCAGTTAAATTCTCACCCATCAATGCTGAGGTAAATGTTAGTGCCGTGAGGAAAGACGATCATATATTTTTTAGCGTGAGAGATACAGGTACCGGTATCATGGCTGATCATCTTCCCCATTTATTCGATCGTTTTTACCAGGTACCAGGCACTGGCAAGGCAGGTACCGGGTTGGGACTGTCTATCAGTAAAGAGTTTGTTGAGGCACTTGGGGGCAAGATAGGCGTGGAAAGCGAGCCGGGAAAAGGGAGCCTGTTTTATTTCAGTCTACCACTGGCTTAGGGATATTTGTTAGTAAATTTGCTGACATCTATTCACACTATGGAAAAGTATCAGCCCGGCGTTATCATCAGGAAAAGTACCATCAACGGGAAAGGATTGTTTGCCACCAGCCGCTTACCCGGCAGGAAAAAGATCGGCGAACTGGAAGGTGTTGTCATTTCGATCAGGAAAGCCAATGCCCTTGCTAAAAAGATAAAACGAATCGCCATCGTTGAGTTGAATGATAAGTTCGCGCTGGATGCAACGCTCGATAAAAAATTCAGGTATATCAATCATTCCTGCGGACCAAATGCGTATCTGCGTGTTATCAATTCGCGCGTACAGTTTTACGCATTACGGGATATCAAACCCGGGGAAGAGATCACAGCCAATTATGGCTTAACCCATCATGAAGGAACCCTGCCTTGTAAATGCGGGGCGGCTAATTGTAAAGGGTATTTATAAAATATTTACCTACATTCATATCATATAAACTAACGATATGAATGATCTGCCAAAACCATCATCAGCCAAATCAATATATGCAGCTCTAATAGCCTTAACCGCCTGGTTTGCCATAGTTTTCCAATTTTACCTTAGAACCGGTTCGGCGGGTAACTTTTTTAGTTTCTTTACTATTGAATGTAACCTGCTGATCGCTGTTTCGTTAAGTGTAGCCGGTTTGTTTCCTCATTCAAAAGCCGGGATGTTTTTTTCAACGCTCAATTTTCAAACAGCTTGTACCCTTTATATTGGTCTGGTTGCACTTGTTTATAATACAGTCCTCCGCGGGCTGGTGCCGCTGGCAGGGGCTACCTTACTGGCAGATACACTACTGCATGTAATAGTGCCATTATTATACCTTCTCTACTGGATATTTTTCAGACCAGCCGGATCACTCGAATATGGTGCAGGCTTATATTGGGCTATATTTCCTTTCTTATACTTATTGTATTCTTTATTGCGCGGGTCAATCGTTAACTGGTATCCTTACCCGTTTTTAAACGCGGATAAGTATGGTTACGGACAGGTACTGATCAATGCTGTGATAGTAACAACAGGTTTCTTGATTGGCGGCGTCTTGCTGATCGCTGTTACAAAAAAGAAAAGCCGTTAGCGAAAAGAATTTATCTTACAGCCCATGAAGAAAGTACTTGCTGCCATCATCTTCCTGGGTGTATTGGGTACCGTTAAAAGTCAATCAGTTCCTACCCAATTGCGTGTTGACCTCTTGGCAGATGCCCATACTGCTTTCATCGCTTCAGTTCGGCCCCGCTTAAGTTGGCAAACAGATACCAGTATAAAAAGTATAACTGCATCCCGCATACTCGTTGCTTCGTCAGCTGCATTACTAGCAAAAGATCTTGGCGATCTGTGGGACACCAAGAAAGTACTTTCCCCTTATCCTTCCACCATTTATTCCGGCAAACCATTGGTAAAAGGACAAACCTATTATTGGAAAGTTCAGGTGTGGAACGAAAAGAATATTATATCAGCTTATTCAATCACATCATCATTCAAAATAGCTGACCCGGTTCCAGTTGATAGCATTTCACATTTCCCCATAGTGTATGAATGGCAGTCACCCGTAAAATTGACGAGGCAGAATAGTGGCCGCTATTTTGCAGATTTTGGAAAAGATGCACTCTGCCAGTTATCATTACATATCGATAGCAAACAGGCAGATTCGATCACCATTGAAGTAGGAGAACTGGCCAATAATTATACGATCAATAAAAATCCCGGGAGAAATATCCGGTACACCAAAGTGCGGATGGCTGTTGTAAAAGGTTCGCAGGACTATATCATTCAATGGCCGCAGGATCAGAAAAGGAATAGCCGCAATCCTGTTCAAATGCCCGAGTATATCGGTGAAGTGTACCCGTTCCGGTATGTGGCCATCAGTGAATTGCCATCAGGTATAGAACTCACTTCTCTACGCCGCAAGATGGTTCATTATCCTTTTCAGGAACAGGCATCTTCTTTTATTTCAAGCGATACGATCCTTAACCAGGTTTGGGAACTGTGTAAGTATTCAATTAAAGCCACGAGTTTCACGGGTTATTATATTGATGGCGACAGGGAACGGATTCCCTATGAAGGTGATGCGGTGATCAATCAACTATCGCATTACGCAGTGGATGCGGAGTATTCAATGGCTCGCCGCTCAATGGCTTACCTGTTGTTTCATCCTACCTGGCCCACCGAGTGGAGTTTGCAGAATGTGCTATTGGCATGGAACGATTATATGTATACAGGGGATGATCTTTTTATCAAACGATATTATGATGAGCTCCAAAAGAAAACACTGATGAGCCTCGCCGGCCCCAACGGTCTTATCAGCACAAGAACAGGTAAACAGACGGATGAATTCCTGAACATACTCCATAAAAAAGATTTTGATGGGCGTCATGGGCTGGATGATGTTGTGGATTGGCCGCAGACAGGTATCATTGATAATGAAAAAGAATATGGCGGTGAAACGGATGGGTATGTATTTACCACTTATAATGCAGTGATCAATGCTTTTTATTACCGCAACCTGGTATTGATGGAAAAAATAGCGCGGGTTGTTCACAAAGAAAAAGATGCTGATATGTATAAACTGGCTGCCGCCAAAGTTTTACAATCATATCGCCTGTTTTTTAGAGATAAGCAAAGCGGATTGATAAAAGATGGAGAAGCTACCAATCATATTTCACTGCATGGAAATATGTTTGCGCTTGCTTTTGGATTGGTGCCACAAAATGATCATAAAAATGTTACGGCTTATATCAGGAGTCGTAAAATGGCCTGTAGTGTATATGGCGCGCAGTTCCTTTTGGATGGATTGTATGATGCAGGCATGGGGCAGTATGCATTGGAACTAATCACTGGCACCGGTTTACGGAGTTGGTATAATATGCTGCGTGTGGGCTCAACCATTACTATGGAAGCATGGGATAAAGTATACAAACCCAATCTAGATCTTAACCACGCCTGGGGCGCAGCGCCGGCAAATATTATTGTAAGAAAATTAATGGGCGTTGAGCCACTGACCCCCGGCTTTGAAAAGATCCGCATCAAACCGATGACAGGTGATCTTTCTTTTGCAAAGTTGACAACAACTACTATTAAAGGCGAAGTATTGGTTGATTATAAAAAAGATGGCACAACCGAAACGATCAATATCATGGTTCCCGGTGCTTCTTCGGCTGATATTTATTTACGGGCAGATGCTGTTAAGAACCGCTTGTTAATAGAATGTGTGCCTGCCAAAACAGTATCTCAAAACGGATATTTTTTACTTACCAATGTTCCGGCGGGCATTCATCATTACCAGATCATAAAATAATTTCCTGCATGAAAAAAGCAAACTTTCTTAGCTTTTTATTTACCCTTGTTTTCATCGCCAACCTGTTTGCCCAATCCGGTTTTAAATCCTGGGCCAAAACGCCGCCCATGGGGTGGAACAGTTGGGATTGCTTTGGGCCAACAGTTGTTGAATCGGAAGTAAAGGCAAATGCCGATTATATGTCGAAGCACCTGAAAAAAGCAGGATGGGAATATATTGTTGTAGATATCCGATGGTATGTAGGCAATGATCATGCACATGGTTATAATGAGAAAGATCCTGATTATGTGCTCGATGAATATGGACGCTTTCAACCTGCTGCTAACCGTTTTCCTTCTGCTGCAGGCGGTAAAGGTTTTAAACCATTGGCAGATTATATTCATCAGAAAGGACTCAAATTCGGGATCCATATTATGCGTGGCGTTCCGGTTGAGGCCATTAAACGGGATCTCCCGATACTCGGAAGTAAAACGCGGGTGAAAGATATTTACAGCAAAGAGCTGCAGTGTAAATGGCTGAAAGATATGTACACCGTAGTGGCAGGCAGGGAAGGGGCGCAGGAGTATTATAATTCTCTTTTTCAACTCTATGCTTCATGGGGTGTGGACTTTATCAAAATCGATGACCTTTCAAGACCTTATCATACAGCAGAAGTGGAAATGATCCGCAAAGCAATCGATGGCTGCGGAAGAAATATTGTATTGAGTACCTCGCCTGGAGAAACCCCCATTGCCAGCGCAAATCATGTGCAGGAACACGCTAATATGTGGCGCACGGTAGATGATTTCTGGGATAACTGGAAAATGCTGAAAGAACATTTTACGGTCTTTGAACGCTGGAACCAATACAGGGTTCCCGGCGGCTGGCCCGATGGTGATATGCTGCCTCTCGGCAGGATCGGTATCCGTGCAGAAAGAGGCGACCAGCGAATGACGGCTTTTACAAAAGATGAACAATACACACTCATGAGCTTATGGTGCATATTCCGTTCACCATTAATGTTTGGTGGTAACCTGCCAGACAACGATCCGTTCACTTTATCCTTATTGAATAACCGGGAAGTATTGTCCGTATTAAACAAAAGTACCAATAACAGGGAACTGTCAAGAACAGATAGTACGGTCATCTGGATAGCCGATGGGCCTGTAAAAGGAGATAAATATCTCGCGGTTTTTAATACTTCTGATAATAAGGTTCCGGTAAAAATAGATGTGAACCTTATCGGCCTGGCAATGAATGGAGAGGTAAGGGTGCGTGATTTATGGTATAAAAAAACCGTGGGAAAATATAGCGGATCATTTTCTGTTGCGATAAATAGTCATGGTGCAGGATTATATAAAATATCAACTGTGAAAACAACAAGTGGTTTATCTTTATAACGGTTTTAAATAGCGATAAACGATGCGTACTGTTTTAGTAATAGATGATGAGATTGATTTTTACCTGTTGATCAAAGATTACCTGGGTCAGCGCGACTACCAGGTATCTTCAGCCAATTCACTGGGTGATGGTATGCGTATGCTCGAAGAAAACGAATATGATGTACTGCTTCTTGATAATAATTTGCCTGATGGTTTTGGCTGGAAGCAGGCTCCTGAAATACAAAAGCGGTTTCCCAAAATGCGCATCACCCTTATCAGTGCTTACGAATCTATTTTCCTGGTAACTACTTTACAGGGCGTTCCTTTCAGGATCATGGAAAAGCCGGTTAGTCTCGAAACCTTGATCAGTTACTTTTAAGTAAAAGTGAGAAAACCCCAGCTATGAAAAGAAGAACCGTATTAAAAGGACTTGGATTAGCTGTTCCCTCCATGTTGATGGGAAAGAAAAATTATGCCGCATTAATCGCAAATACTTTTACATCCGGTCCATTCAACGCAAGTTGGGAATCTTTACAAACTTACCAGGTGCCTGCCTGGTTTCGTGATGCAAAGTTTGGTCTCTGGGCACACTGGGGGCCGCAATGTCAGCCGGAGGCCGGCGATTGGTATGCACGGGGTATGTACCAGGAGGGATCGCGGCAGTATAAATATCATCTGGAAAAATATGGACATCCATCCGTTTTTGGTTTTAAAGATGTGATCAATACATGGAAGGCAGAAAACTGGAACCCCGAAGAGTTGGTGGGGCTGTATAAAAGTGCAGGGGCAAAATATTTTATGGCGATGGCCAGTCACCATGATAATTTTGATATGTTCAACAGCCGTTACCAGCCCAACTGGAACGCTGTAAAGATCGGCCCTAAAAAAGATATTATTAGTGGTTGGGCCAAAGCGGCTAAAAAACATAACCTGCCTTTCGGAGTGAGTATTCATGCTGCACATACCTGGAGCTGGCTTGAAACTGCACAGCGTTCAGATAAGACAGGTATTTATGCAGGTGTTCCTTATGACGGAAAACTCACAAGTGGAAACGGAAAAGGGCTTTGGTGGGAAGGATTGGATCCACAGGAATTGTATGCACAGGATCATCCCTTAAGTGAAAATAGTTTGGATAACGGTGCTATTCACCGGCAATGGGATTGGGGGAATGGTGTAAACCCGCCAACAAAAAAGTATATCGATAAATTCTACAACCGAACAATTGATCTCATCGATCAATATCACCCGGATCTTTTATATTTTGATGATTCCAAGCTTCCTTTCTGGCCCATTGCTAACACAGGACCTGAGATAGCGGCGCATTTTTATAACAAGAGTATCAAAGATCACGGGAAACTCCGTGCTGTTATTTGCGGAAAGATCTTAGATGAAGATCAGCGCAAGGCATTGGTATGGGATATTGAAAGAGGCCAGAGTAACGGCATCGAACCTTTGCCATGGCAAACTGATACCTGCATAGGAGACTGGCATTATAACCGCGGCGTGTATGACCGAAAGGGTTACAAAACTGCCAAAACAGTAATTCAAACACTGGTAGATGTGGTGAGTAAAAATGGCAACCTGCTTGTAAACATCCCGGTAAGAGGAGATGGCACCATTGATGAGCTTGAGCGCCAGGTAGTGGAAGATATTGGAAAATGGATGAAGCTGAACAGCGAAAGCATCTATGGCACAAGACCCTGGAAAATATTTGGAGAGGGTCCTGCGCAGGAAGCCGCTGCCGCGTTATCCGCACAGGGTTTTAATGAAGGGAAAGGAAAACCCTTTACTGCAAAGGATATCCGTTTTGTTACAAAAGATGATACGCTTTATGCCATTGTAATGGGCTGGCCCGAAAATAGAAAAGTGTTGATCAAAACTTTATCAAGAGGAAGTATCCATCATCCAAAACCGGTTACCAAAGTGTTGTTGGTAGCCACCAAACAAGTGCTGGCATTTGATCAGCTGGATGAAGGATTGCTGGTAACCTTTCCGGAAAATATACCGGTTGAGAATTATGCTTTTCCGCTGGCGATTGTTTGACGCTATACAAATTCATTGATCTTCCTGATTATTATCTCATAAAGCATACAGGACTCTGTATTTTATATTCTTTTTCGCTATATGAAAAAGATAAGAAAAATTGTGCCCACTATTTATTATTTCGTATGTTCATTCACAAGTAACACAAACAAGTATGAGTGAATTCATTTCCGGGATCCAGCAGGTAGGTATTGGTGTAACTAATGCCACCGAAGCAAAAATGTTATATAAAGATCTTTTCGGAATGAATGTGCTCATTTTTGAGGACAAAGCGGAAGCAAGCCTGATGACACAATACACAGGTCGTGAGCTTCATTCCCGCCATGCGATCTTATCGCTCAATATGGGCGGTGGCGGCGGATTCGAGATCTGGCAGTTTATGACACGAACAGGACAAAAACCAGAGGTCTTACCGGTAATAGGAGACACCGGCATCTTCGCCGTAAAGATCAAAACATTTGATGTAGGCATTGCACATGCAACTTTCTCTCTACGGGAAGATTGTACAGTTTCCGATATTTATGAATCACCTGAAGGCAGGAAACATTTCTGGATTCAGGATAATTATGGTAACCGGTTCAATATTGTGGAAGGCGATGACTGGTTCAAAAAAAATGATCACTGCGGTGGGGTAGCAGGTGCAGTGATTGGGGTAAGTGATATGGATGCGGCATTGTTCTTTTATAAAAAAATGGTGGGCATTGATGAAGAGGTTTATGATATCACTTCTGATTTTACAGACTTTCCGGGTGCTATTAAAGAAGGGCAACAATTCAGAAGGGTACTCTTAAAAAAGCAACCCGCAGCAAATGGTGCATTCAGTACATTATTAGGTGGTGTTCAGCTCGAACTTGTACAGGCACTCGATCATACCCCCGGAAAAATTTACACCGACAGGTTTTGGGGCGATTGCGGCTTCATACATCTTTGTTTTGATGTATTGAATATGGATGCACTCAAAAACAGGTTCACAGAAAACGGATACACATTTACGGTAGACAGTGCAGAATCATTCTCTATGGGCGAATCTGCCGGTCGTTTCTGCTATGTAGAAGATCCCGATGGGACTTTGATAGAGTTAGTAGAAACCCATAAGGTACCTGTTATGAAAAAATATGGTTGGTATCTGGATCTTAAGAAAAGGAAGAGTAATAAGCCTTTGCCGAGATGGATGGTCGGCTTGCTGGCTTTGAATAAAATTAAATAAAATTGCAAAAAAATAAATTGCCGCAGGTTTAAACCTGCGGCAATTTATTTTTTTGCAATTTTACTATCAGTTATCATCCTCCGGGAAGAAATCCTCATCGCTCGGTGGCGGCGTATCTTCTTTCTTGGATGGGAACGTTGGTTCGTTAGACGGTGAAACATAGATCGTCTGGTGGTAGAACTTAGTAGAAGGTCTTACTTCATTCAGTTTTTCCTGGAAGATATCAAGGTATTTATTGTCTTTATTATTCTTAGTAAATACATCTTTCAATTGTGTGAACAGGTCGAGTGAACTTGCTTCGAACACAGAGGTTTCAAGACTTAACAATTTGATGTTGGCTTCAACAAACTGGTTCATCTCTGTATTGATGATGGTACAATGTATATTCCCCTTTACGATAGAATCTTTGCAAAGATTTACACGAAGGCTGTAAACCGATCCTTCAAATTCACCTTCTATCTTAATGTCATTACAGATGATCACACCTTTGATCGCACCGGTAGGCGTGATATGGATCATTTTTTTGCTGTAAAGAACCCCGTTAAAATTTCCATCAAGTATGATATCATTCTCTGAGTCGAGTACACCGGAGATATTGGTAGAACTGGTGATCACCAGTTGCTTATCTTCCGAAAGACCCTGGGTGCTGAAACTTGAATTCGGGTCATGCAGCAATTGTTCTCTGAATTTATTCATGGGTAAGGTTTATTCAGTAAAAATACAGGATTTATTAACTAAAAGTAAAACTTCCACTCAATTTTCGAATCTTCCCTCAAATTGGTTATCTTGGACATTCCCTTAATTATCATTGAATTATAGTATATGCTTTTCAAGAAAAAAGAAAGCCCATCCGAAATGTTACCCGCGGTGCAGGTAGTGTCTGGCGGGGTGTATTTTGGTATCATTAAAACAACATCGCCCATCCGGATCGAAGGCGATTTTAAAGGAATTATCTTCTGTACCAATAAGGTCATTATTGATAAGAAAGCGACCGTGAATGGCGACATACTCTGTCACGAAATAGTAGTTGGCGGTTTAATTGATGGTAATGTGATCTGCAAGAATAAATGTACGTTAAGCGATGGCGCCGTAGTAAACGGAATCGTTCGTACGGCCAAGTTCGAGAATGGAGATGACAGTTCGGTGATAGGCCCGGTTTACGTAAGTAAGGAGAACACGAATATTGATGTGGATGAATATTATGAACTTTTCAATAAGAAAGAAACACTTGAAAAGATCAAGGCTGAGTATTTTTCTCTTCCACAAAAACTGATACTGATTACCTGATTGAATCAAAAGCGATAATATGAGCGATTGGCGGATTTGCACGAAAGACCGGCATCATCGGCATAGCTTTACTGTTATGGCAACCAGGTTATTATTGATAGGTTGTTTAAGTTTTTCTATCATCAGTTCCTTCGCACAATGCCCTCCTAATATTGGTTTTGAAACCGGCACTTTTGATAAGTGGATCTGTTATGCCGGTAAGATTGATTCTCTGGGTGTCATCGATGTTTCCGAATCGTCCCCCATCGCAGGAAGACATACGCTCCTGATCAATTCGCTTCCGCAGGTAAAGGATAGGTTTGGCGGGTTCCCGGTTAATTGTCCCAATGGTAGTGGACATTCTGTACAGTTAGGCAATGAACAAACGGGAGCGGGGGCTGAAAGAATCAGTTACACATTAACGGTTCCGGCAGACAGACAGAGTTATAGTATCCTCTATAATTATGCGGTCGTATTTCAAAACCCGGATCATGCCGACTATCAACAACCGCGTTTTACCGCGAAAGTGTTTGATGTAGATGCGAATGATTATATCGCCTGTTCTTCTTTTGATTTCGCCGCCGGTTCAAATCTTCCGGGTTTTAAACAGGCAGGTATAACCAGTGGCGGTGGTCCCGGTGGTGCCGTAAGCGTTTTTTACAAAGAATGGTCGCCTGTAACCATCACACTCGAGGGATATGCCGGAAAAAAACTGGTACTGGAATTTACGACCAATGACTGTACCCGCGGTGGTCATTTTGGATACGCATATCTTGATGTGAATGAACAGTGTGAAGGGTTGATCGGTGGAAATGTAATATGTGCCGGTTTTAATTCAAGTACGCTGATAGCACCTTATGGGTTTGCCGGCTATCGTTGGTTTACAGAGGATTTTTCGAAACAGTTGGGGGATGATAATACACTTAAACTGAACCCTGTGCCCAAAGCAAATACGGTGATCGCCTTACAGTTATTCCCTTTTCCCGGCTCAGGCTGTGTAGATACACTATATACAAAAATGCAGTATATCAATGTGCCACTTGTACTCAAAACAGTTGATTCCCTTACTACCTGTGCACCTTTAACGATAGACCTTACCGCACCCGAAGTCACAGCCGGAAGCACCAGTGGCCTCACATTTGCTTATTACTCCGATTCTACCCTGATCAATTATGCGCCCATAGCCCGGGCCGTAGATCAAACAGGGATTTACTATATCAAAGCTTCGAATCCAGAAGGGTGCATCGATATCGGCTCCATTGCAGTAAAGATCGATAAGGTGCCTGATATAACTATCGCAGAGCCCAAGCCGGTATATTTTCCAAATACAGTGAACATTACAGATGAAGCGCTTATCAAAGGAAAGATCGATAGCCTTATTTTTACTTATTGGCAGGATCCGGCAACATCTCACAAAATCATTAACCCGGAGGCCATCGGCATGAATGGCACCTATTATATCCGTGCCACAACATTCTACGGATGCACGGATGTTTATCCAATAAAGGTCACTGTACTGATCCCTAACCCACCCAATGCGTTCTCACCCAATGGCGATGGGGTACACGATACCTGGCAATTCCCTGCATTGAGTATCTATCCCGAATGCAAGGTCGATATCTTCGACAGGTATGGCCGTCTTCTTTTTCATTCCATCGGATATAACAAACCCTGGGATGGCACCTATAATGGAAAACAGTTAATGGTGGGTACGTACTATTATGTGATCAAGCCTGATGCGAAGCATGATACGATGTCGGGGAGTGTAACTTTGCTGCATTAAGAGAAGATGTTAGATGGCAGATGTCAGATGTTAGCAAGAATTTCTCTAACATCTGACATCTGCCATCTAACATCTAAAATTATACATACTTAGTAACTCCCGGCACCGCAACAGGATAAAATCCATCGGCATTCGGAAGTACCGGTGGCATGGCATCCCAATCATATATTTTGGGACTGATATCGATATTTGAAGTAATCGCTTTATCCCATTCAACTATCTGACCGCTATACGTGGCAAAACGACCAAGGATCGATGTCATCGTGCTCTTTGCGCCATTCTCGGCATCTGCAAATTTGTATTCTCCTTTCGCAATGGCGGCAAATAGTTCGTCATGCTCCTGCTGGTAACCATTGTTCTCTGTTTTTTTATCAAACTGGTAGATCGTATTACCTGAAGCATCCGTGATCTTGGCTGCTCCGCAATGGATCTTTCCTTTCGTACCAACCAGCAGTTCATCAACCCGGCTCATAGTGCCGGGAATGTGGCGGCACTGGCTGTTTAATATAGACCCATCGGCGTATTGGAACTCAACAAAGTGATGATCAAAGATCTCGCCATTGTCTTTTCCTTTTCGTACCTGTCTGCCACCCATGCCCTGTGCTTTTACAGGATAACCCCCTTTGAACCAGTTGATAACATCAAGGTTGTGAATATGTTGCTCTGTGATATGATCACCGCAGAGCCAGTTAAAATAATACCAGTTACGCATCTGGTATTCCATTTCCGTCTGGTTATATTTTCTCGGCCGAACCCACACACCATCATTGTTCCACCATGCCTGTGCCGAAGTAATATCACCGATCATATCCTTACGTTTGAAAAGCTCGCGGTAAGAATTCTGGTAATGTCTTTGCAGTCCCACCACAACATTCAGTTTCTTCTCTTTGGCGATAGCAGCGGTAGCCAATACTTTCTGCACACCTGCCGGATCTACTGCTACGGGTTTTTCCATGAACACATGTTTGTTCTGTGCGATGGCTTCTGCAAAATGAATGGGTCTGAAACCTGGTGGGGTAGCGAGTATCACAACATCAGCCAGTGCAATGGCTTTTTTATAGCCATCGAATCCCGTGAATTTCCTCTCTTCAGGTACATCAACACGTGCTTTCAAACTTGGCTTCTTACTGGTAGAGGATTCATTGTCCGCCTCAGCAGTAAGTGCTTTATAACAGCTATCCAGGTTATCTCTGAATGCATCTGCCATCGCCACTATTTTTACATTCTGTTTACTGAGAAGCGCCTGTGTAGCCGCACCTGTACCGCGACCACCACAACCTACTACAGCTATCTTAATCACATCATCAGCACCCGAAAAAAAGTTGGCACGCGACAGGAAAGGTGCGGCAACAAGACCACCCGCTATTAATGAAGTTTGTTTTACAAAATCCCTGCGTGAGGAATTGGCAGAAGCATCGTTTGACATACAATTAGGGTTTAATATTTATTTACCAAGATATTGTTTAAAAAATTGTTCAGCTAACTGTGGGGTTGGCGCCACGGCAGGTCGCACTATCCGAAACCCCACCCATGCAGCTTCCGTGAGCCACCATTTGCTTTTGGGGATCTGCGGATCGCGCTGATTCCAAACAGGGTCCGACTTAAACCGTTTGGCAACCCTGAGATCAGCGGCTGTTTCGGCATAACTGCCACCCCGCAATGCTTTTGGATAGCGATAAGTGTTTACCGGAACCATCGGATCTTTTGTATTATCGGTCAGATCTGCATACCTCGTTTCGGTATAATGATCCAGCGTCCATTCCATCACATTGCCGAGCATATCATACAATCCCCATGCATTCGGCAATTTTTGTCCCGACTTCTGAAATTTATCATCACTGTTACCACTGAGCCATGCATACTTACCCAGCTGTGCTACATCATTACCAAAAAAATAGGTTGTGTTTGTGCCTGCACGACATGCATATTCCCATTCTGCTTCCGTCGGGAGGCGATAAAAGATGCCTGTTTTTTGATATAGCCACCTGCAGAACATCAGGGCACTGTATTGCGACATACTATTGGCCGGGAACCCACCTTCTTTCCCCATCCCCTGGCTAAAATCTATATACTGAGGGCTTGGTCGCGTAATGGCGTCCACATCAACATTCAGGCTCGTTGTTTCATCCTTCAAAAAAACATCGAACGCATCCCTGGATATTTCAAAGGCACCCATCCAGAATGCAGATAATTGGATTGTCTTTTGTGGCCCTTCATCTGTCCCGCGCTCTTTCTCGGAAACAGGGCTACCCATTAAAAATTTACCCGCAGGAACAGGTACCATTGTGAACGACAAACTACTCGACGGAAGCGACTGGCTATACACTTTAAAATCGCCGTTATTCTGTGCGATGATTGCCAGGGAGATAAGACTGCAAACAAACAGGACATTAATTTTCTTCACATAGCAAGTTTGGGGGAATCAAGATAGGGATAATTTGCCAATTGAAATTCAGCAATAAGTCATGTAAAACAGCCCCGCTAGGGGCGGCACGTTTGTAGAAAACCAGGTATATCAAAATATATCAAGCCCCGTAGGGGGCGACACCCGACGTTTCTGCATTTGTATATTATTCCAAACCCTAATGCACCACCCCTCCGGGGTTCCCGGTAATGTAAAGTGTTGCGATGATAAGGCAATCTGCAATATTATGCTGACCGCAAGCCCCTTCGGGGCGAAGGCTCTGTAGACACATGAAAACCGAATCCATGTGAACCCCGTAGGGGTGGTGCATTGGGGTTTGGGCATTAAAATAAATGCGGAAACGCCGGGTGTCGCCCCTACGGGGCTTATTATCATATTGATGCATTGGGTTCTACAAACGTTTCGGCCCGATGGGCCTGGTTGAAATATATTGAAACCTTATCCCTACATTTATTGCAATAAAAACGATTGCTTATGGAACGCAGAAAATTTGTCCAACAAAGTTTACTCGCTGGTGGGTCATTACTCGCTCTTACAGATGTCATGGGAAAAACAACAGATCTTCCTGATACCGCTAAAACCTTTAATTGTAATTACGGTTTCCACGATGGGATGTTCAAGAACCTAGGGGGTGCCGATTTTATCGACCAGATAAAATTTGCGCATAGTATGGGTTTCCGATCCATTGAAGACAATGGTATGATGGACAGACCTGTGGATATGCAAAAGAAGATTGGTGATACATTGGCACAACTCGGGATGACAATGGGTGTTTTTGTAGTGGTGTTTGATAACTGGCCCTTGCATACCAATATGGCTGGCGGTAAAAAAGAGTGGAGGGACAAATTTGTAACCTATTGTAAGCAAGCTGTAGAAGTGGCTAAGCGCTGCAATGCAAAGTGGGTAACAGTTGTGCCGGGTAACTACGAACGTACTTTGCCTATGGGCATACAAACGGGTAATGTGATCGAGTGTCTTCGCCTGGGTGCAGAAATATTTGAACCGCATGGACTTGTAATGGTGCTCGAACCATTGAGCGATACGCCGGAACTTTTTCTCCGTACATCAGATCAGACCTATGCTATTTGTAAGGCAGTGAACAGTCCTTCCTGCAAAATCTTATTTGATATGTACCATATGCAACGCAATGAGGGTAACATGATCAAGAATATTGATCACTGTTATGATGAGATAGGGTATTTCCAGATAGGGGATAACCCGGGAAGAAAAGAACCGGGAACAGGGGAGATGAATTATAAAAACATTTTTAAGCATATACATAACAAAGGATATAAAGGAGTTTTTGGAATGGAGCATGGCAATGCAGCACCGGGAAAAGAAGGGGAACTTGCTTTGATTAAAGCATACAGAGATGCGGATTCGTTTATTTAATTTTTTAATCCGTAATTAATCACCAATTACGATTATTAATTATATCATTACTTCTTAATCCTCTGTCATGGAAGAAGAAAACGAAATCCAGGAATCGCTGGCACTCGCTATTGACGATTTTGGTCAGCAACAATTAGCCTATGCTTCGCGTTGGGCAAAATTCCTGGCAATAGTGGGGATGGTCGTTTGTGGTATCCTTGTATTAGCAGGCATTGTTTTCTTTTTACTGCCTGCACCGGATTTTGCTCCATCAACTTTACGATACAGGGGGTATCGGCGGCCAGGTCTTAGTCTGGGAATGATGGGTTGCCTTTATCTCATTGTAGCTACCGTTCATTTTTTTCCTGCCTTATACCTTTTTCAGTTTGCTGAAAAGATAAAAACGGCTTTGCTGTCCCGCGACCAGGATACATTGAGTGTTGCCTTTCAAAAACTCAAAATAATGTTCAGGTATTCAGGCATTGTTATTATTGTAGTGGTAATTCTTTATATGCTGGTATTTGTTTTTGCGATTATCAGACTCGCTTTGCGTTAATGACAATTAGCTTACTTTTGCCACAGGAAAATCACTAAATAACTGATGAAGGCAAAGCTGAAGCAACTGGCGCAACAATTAGAAGGAGAACTGCATATTGATGATACTACGCGCACCCTTTATGCCACAGATGCCTCAGCCTACCGTGAAATGCCTTTGGCAGTTGCTGTTCCTCATTCAAAAAAAGATATTAGTGCGCTGATCAGTTTTGCGCGCAACAATAAAACATCTCTGATCCCGAGAACAGCGGGTACTTCGCTGGCAGGACAGGTAGTAGGCGATGGTATCATCGTGGATGTATCCAAACATTTTAATCAGATTGTTGAATTAAATGCAGAAGAGAACTGGGTGATTGTTCAGCCTGGTGTGATACGCGATGAACTGAACCGCTTTCTTGAACCGCATGGTTTATTCTTTGGCCCCGAAACATCCACCGCCAACCGTGCCATGATCGGGGGAATGGTGGGCAATAATTCCTGTGGCTCCAATTCAATGATCTATCGCAGTACAAGGGAACATTTACTGGAAGTGACTGCCTTTTTAAGTGATGGCTCAGAAGTACTCTTTCATGAATTAACAACCGATGGTTTTCATGAAAAATGTGAACTGGATACATTGGAAGGAAAACTTTATAAAAATATACGCACACTACTTGGAAATTACGATAATCAGGTAGAGATCAGGCGACAGTTCCCGAAGAAATCGATCGAAAGAAGAAATACCGGCTACGCACTGGATATACTGGTTGATACGGCTCCTTTTACTGCAGGGGGGGATGATTTTAATTTCTGTTCATTGATCGCCGGGTCGGAAGGAACGCTTGCTTTTATTACAGAGATAAAACTCACAGTAGTTCCGCTGCCACCAAAAGAAGTGGGACTATTATGTGTTCACTTTCATTCGGTAGATGAAGCATTACGCGCCAACCTGATCGCCGTGAAGTATAGACCCAGTGCCAGCGAGCTGATTGATCATTATATTTTAGAATGTACCAAAGACAATATTGAACAGAGTAAGAACAGGTTCTTTGTAAAAGGAGATCCCGGAGCGATACTGGTGATTGAATTTGCCAAACATACTCGCGATGAAGTATGGGATCTGACAAGAAAAGTGGAAATGGAAATGCGCGAGAGTGGACTGGGGTATCATTTCCCGGTATTATTTGGAGCCGATACAAAAAAGATATGGACACTCCGTAAAGCAGGACTGGGTTTGCTTAGCAATCTTCCCGGCGATGAAAAAGCAGTGCCGGTGATTGAAGATACGGCTGTTGCTGTACGCGATCTTCCGGCTTATATCCGCGAGTTCAATCATATCCTTACGCAATACGATCTGCATGCTGTGCATTACGCACATGCCGGTTCAGGCGAATTGCATTTGCGACCCATCATTAATCTAAAGACAAAAGAAGGGAATGAATTATTCCGCACCATTGCACAGGAAGTGGCCACACTGGTAAAAAAATACCGCGGCTCTTTAAGTGGTGAACATGGTGACGGAAGACTGCGTGGAGAGTTTATCAAGCAAATGGTAGGAGAGAAGAACTATGCACTATTCCGTAACCTCAAACAGACATGGGATGCAGATCATATTTTCAATCCAAACAAAATAGTGGATACCCCGCCGATGAATTCCATGTTGCGGTATGAGCCGGGACAATTCACCCCCGAATTCAAAACAACATTCCGGTTTCACAGGCAGGATATATTGCAACATGCGGAACAATGCAATGGCTCAGGCGATTGCCGCAAAACACATTTAGCAGGCGGTACTATGTGTCCTTCTTTTATGGCTACCCGTAATGAGAAAGATTCTACCAGAGGCCGTGCAAATATTCTTCGTGAGTTTTTAACCCATTCCGATAAACTCAACCGTTTTGATCATAAAGAGATCTATGAAGTAATGGATCTTTGTTTGAGTTGTAAGGCATGTAAATCTGAATGTCCCTCTAATGTGGATATGGCTAAACTGAAAGCCGAGTTCCTGCAGCAGTATCATGATGCAAATGGTGTTCCTTTCAGATCGAAACTGATTGCTAAGTTTTCTGCTTCTGCAAAAATGGGCATGCTGATGCCATCGGTTTATAATTTTTTTGTTTCCAATCCATTAACAGGCAGTATTATCAAACGTTTTGCCGGGTTCGCAGTAAAGCGTTCTATGCCTAAACTTTCGCGCGGCACACTGCGCAAATGGTACGACCGGCATAAAAAAGAGATTGATGTAAGAGGTACCAGAAAAGTATACCTGTTCTGTGATGAGTTTACCAATTACAACGATGCACATATCGGTATCAAGGCCATATTATTACTGGAACGGCTCGGGTATGAAGTAGTGATACCGCAGCATGAAGAAAGTGGTCGTACCTGGTTATCAAAAGGATTGGTGCGTGATGCGAAAAAGATCATCAACCGGAACATCGAATTGTTGTCGCCCTTCATTTCAAAAGAAACACCGCTGATCGGTATAGAGCCCTCTGCTATTCTCACTTTCCGCGATGAATACCCGGATCTGGCTACCGATGAGAATTCGATTGCAGCAACTGCATTGGCAAAGCATGTCTTCATGATAGATGAATTTATTGCCCACGAAATAGCAAAAGGACATATCACTGCTACATCATTCAGCAAAGAAAAAAGAGAGATCAAGCTCCACGGACATTGCCAGCAAAAAGCAATATCCTCCATTGGATTCTCCACAAAAATATTGTCTCTCCCTGAAAATTATACAGTCAGCGCCATCCCATCCGGTTGTTGCGGCATGGCAGGTTCTTTTGGTTTTGAGAAAGAACATTACGATCTCTCTATGCAGATAGGCGAGATGGTGCTGTTTCCAACTGTACGTGAACAGGAAGAAGAAACGATTATTGCCGCCCCGGGTACCAGTTGCCGCCACCAGATCAAAGACGGAACGAAGCGCAAGGCACTTCATCCGGTTGAGATACTGTTTGATGCGCTTAATTAATTATGAATTAGTAATTAGAAATTATTTGACATATTTAATTGAAAATCAATTTCTTATTTATACTAGACCTGCATTTGAATTCCTAATTCCTAATTATTAATTCCTAGTTTTCTCTTAACTGAATACTTATTCACCTAAGTTTGCGCCTTGAAACCGCGTGATGATAAGAAAATTGACCAGGTGTTCCAGTCCACACTGGGGCTTGTAAAGCAGAAGGGACTGGCAGGAATAACCATGTGTGAGATTGCCAGGGAGGCAGGCATGGCCACCGGAACCCTTTATATCTACTTTAAGAATAAAGAGGAACTGGTGAGCAAACTGTTTACCGAGTGCAGGAAGTCTTCGATCGAAAGTTATTTTGTAAATTATGATGCCACAGTACCTTTCAAGGAGGGCTTTAAAGTGGTATGGATGAATATTCTTCGATTCCGGCTGGAAAACTTTGAAGAGGTATTGCTGATGGACCAGTTTTATCATTCTCCATTTATTAACGATTGCACCAAAGAACTTACCAAACAATTAAAGGTGCCCATGTACGAGTTGATCGACAGGGGTAAGGAAGAAGGATTATTAAAAAAAGTTGATTCGTTATCCCTGCTCATTTTTATGATTGGCACCATCCACGAAGGAGCAAAAAACGCACATTACAGCCAGGAGCCACTGACAGAAAAAGCGGCCGATGCACTCTTTACGATGTGCTGGGATGGGATGAAAGCATAAAGGGTAACTGAAATACTATACTGATTATGAAACAAATGATACGACCTATTATTACCGCCATCCTTGCATTTGTGCTGTTCACAGGAAATGCACAGACAAGACCCGACTCATCACTACCCAACGCTACGCTTGATGCGTGTGTGCAGTACGCACTTACACACCAGCCTGTTTTGCAGCAATCTTTACTGGATGAGGCCATTACAGAAAAGCAGATCCAGTCGAGATTAGCCGATTGGTACCCACAGGTTAATTTCAGTTATAACCTACAGCATAATTTTGAATTACCCGCTGCTTATTTCAACGGGGGCTATCTGAGAACCGGCACATTTAATTCATCCGGTCTGGGTGTTGGTGTTACGCAGAATATTTTTAACAGAGATGTATTACAGGCGAGTCGCACAGCGGATGATGTAAGACTGCAGTCCCGCCAAAACACAAGTTTTAATAAGATCGATATTGCTACCAATGTAAGCAAAGCTTTTTTTGATGTATTGCTTACCCGTCAGCAGGCTGCGGTATTATACGAAGCCATCGCTAGACTGGATAAAAGCCTGAAAGATGCCGTAAACCAGTATAAAGCGGGCATTACAGACAAAACAGATTATAAAAGGGCAACCATCGCACTTAATAATGCAAAGGCGCAGTATAAGCAGTCGAACGACCTTGCCGTTGCAAAGATTGTTTACCTGAAGCAGTTGATGGGTATGCCCGACAGTTCGTTCCTTCAATTACAATATGATACAACGCGTATTGAAAAAGATGCGATGACAGATACTTCAAGAGGGGTTATTTACGAGAACAGGATCGAGTACCGTCAAATACAGACACAGCAGCGTTTACAGGAAGCGAACCTGCGATATTACAAAAATGCATATTTACCTACTGTATCAGCTTTTGGCAATTACAATATGGGGTTCCTTGCAAATGATTTTGCAAAGACCTATAACCAGAGTTTCACCAATTCCAATATTGGTTTACAACTTGCGGTACCCATATTCCAGGGTAACCGGCGCGTACACCAGATAAGACAGGCAGAGCTGCAGGTAAAGAGAGTAGGGTTGGATCTGATCGCATTAAAAACAAAAGTGAATACGCAATACGCGCAGGCACTGGCACAATACAAGGGGTATCTCGCTAACTATTTTGCATTAAAAGAGAACGTTTTGCTGGCTGATGATGTGTATAAGACACTGGACCTGCAATACCGGTCGGGCATCAAGACTTATCTCGATGTGATCATTGCAGAATCGGACCTGCGTACCTCGCAACTCAATTATTATAATGCGCTCTTCCAGTTAATACAGAGTAAGTACGATCTGGACAGGGCACTCGGAAACATACAATATTAATCAAGCATAAAATTCTCAACGCTTAATATGAGACAATCCATTTCAATCGCCCTTTTACTGTTAACATTTGCAGCCTGTAAAGGGCCTACTGCCCCAGTACAGAAAGCACCGCCGCCAACATCGGTAACCGTGTACGAAATAAAGAAAGAAGCTGCCGTTTATTATGACAATTACCCGGCAACGATTACACCGCTTAACCAGGTAGAGCTGAAGGCACAGGTAACAGGGTATATTACCGGTATGTATTTTACCGATGGTCAGCATGTTACCAAAGGTCAGAAACTGTATGATATAGACAGGTTGCAATACCAGGCGAACTACGATCAGGCTGTTGCCAATCTTAACGTACAAAAATCAGCGCTGGCAAGAGCACAGCAGGATGTTGACCGTTATAATGACCTGTTGAAGCAGGATGCGATCGCCAAACAAAGAGTAGACTATGCACAGGCAGATCTGCAAAGCGCCAAGAGCCTGGTAGCCGCTGCACAGGCGAATGTGTCGCGCTTATCGAATGATATCCGTTTCTCTGCCATCTATGCACCATTTGATGGAACGATCGGGATATCGCAGGCTAAGATCGGAACGCTGGTTACTGCTAATCAGAATATATTGAACACCGTTTCTTCCGATAATCCGATGGCTGTTGACATTTTTGTTGACCAGAAAGAGATCCCAAGATTTATCAATCTTCAGAAGAATCCGGGTTCAGCATCAGATTCAACATTCACTTTACTGTTGCCGGATAATACGGTGTATAGCAAAACCGGTTTTATCAGTTTACTGGATCGTGCAATTGATCCGCAGACGGGTACCCTTAAAACAAGATTGATATTCAATAACAGCGAATCGCAATTGAAACCCGGCATGAATACAACGGTAAGGGCCAAGAATAACCATCGTGGAGAATTTATCCTCGCACCGTATAAAGCAGTGGTGGAGCAAATGGGAGAATTCTTTGTATTTGTTGTTGGCGACAGCAGCAAAGTATCGCAGCACAAGATCGTGCTGGGAACAAGGATCAATGATAAGATCATTGTGAAAGAAGGATTGAAGGAAGGAGAGGTCGTGGTAACGGAAGGGGTTCAGAAATTAAAAGAAGGCTCAGTTGTGAATACAGCACCGCCAAAGGCTAATAAATAATTAAGAAGAAAGTATGATCGCAAATCTATTTATCAAACGTCCCGTTACCGCTATTGTAATTTCGCTGGTAATTGTATTGTTGGGAATTCTGTCCATCATGAATCTTCCCATCAGCCAATATCCTGAGATCACACCGCCAACGGTACAGATTACCGGGAACTTTACAGGTGCCGATGCGCAGACAGTAGAGCAAACCGTTACCACGCCTGTAGAAACGCAGGTGAATGGTACACCCGGTATGGCATACCTGCAGAGTAACAGTACCAGTGATGGTCGTACCACCATTACTGCCACTTTAAAAGTAGGCACCAATGCAGACATTGCTGCACTAGATATACAGAATAGGGTAGGGATCGCAACCCCCGCATTACCGGATGATGTAAAACGCCTTGGGCTCATTACGCGTAAACGTAACCCGAGTATCCTTATGCTTGTTGCGATGTTTTCGCCGAATGGAACGCACGCAGCTCCATTTCTTGATAACTATACCAACATTTTTGTAAGAGATGCCCTGCTACGTGTGCCGGGTGTGGGAGATATATTTACCCGTGCAGATGATTTCAGTATGCGGATCTGGTTACAGACCGATAAGTTAGCGCAACTCGGGATTACTGCTTCAGAGGTAATCAATGCCTTACAGGAACAGAATCTCCAGATAGCCGCCGGTTCTGTAGGTGCACCACCACAGACAGGTGCACAGGCATTTGAGTATACGGTATTTACGAATAGCCGTTTGAGCACAGAGCAGCAATTTGGTGATGTGATCGTAAGAACCAAACCTACAGATGGATCTGTTGTACATCTCAGGGATGTGGCACGTATACAGTTAGGAAAGTTCAGCTATGCAAGTAATTCATTCGTGGATGGCAAACGCGGGTCTTACCTCCTCGTTTACCAGGCGCCCGGCAGTAATGCGATAGAAACGGCGAAAGGTGTGTATGCAGCGATGGATGAATTGAAGAAATCTTTTCCGAAAGATATTGACTATGTAGTTCCTTTTGAAACGGTATCTGTTGTAACGGTTTCGATAGACGAAGTGGTTACTACCTTGCTCGAAGCGTTGGGTCTTGTAACATTGGTCGTGTTTTTGTTTCTGCAAAGCTGGCGCGCAACGCTGATCCCTGTGTTGGCGATCCCGGTTTCTATTATCGGAACTTTTGCTTTCTTTATTCCACTGGGTTTTACCATCAACACATTGACCATGTTCGGGTTCGTACTCGCCATTGGTATTGTAGTTGATGATGCCATCGTTGTGGTGGAAGCTGTTCAACATTATATAGATCACGAAAAACTATCGCCGAAGGAAGCCACTACCAAAGCGATGAAAGATATATCCGGCCCCGTAGTAGCGATTGCCCTTATTCTTGCAGCGGTATTTGTGCCGGTTGGATTTATACCCGGTATCGTAGGTAGATTGTATCAGCAGTTCGCTATCACCATTGCCATATCTGTATTGATCTCTGCATTCGTTGCCCTTTCATTAACACCTGCTCTGTGTTCGCTGTTCCTGCGACCGATGAATATCGACAAGAAATCAACGGGTCTTAATAAATTCTTTTTCAAATTCAATCAATGGTTCGCACGCGTTACCAATAGTTATTCTGCGGGCGTTAAAAAAACCATCAGGGCCGCTCCTTTAGCATTGGTCATGCTCGTGTGTATCATGTTGGGAACCGTATTATTGTTTAAGAATAAACCTACAGGGTTCATTCCTACGGAAGATGAAGGAAGATTGTTTGTTACCTATGAACTTCCGGAAGCATCATCAACCACCCGTAGCCTCGAAGTGTTGAATGCCATCATGGCCGTTTTTAAAGAAACGCCGGGTATCGCACACTATGCAGCACTAGGAAGCTTTAATATTATTACACAGGCCACTAAATCAAATAGCGGTACGGTATTTACGCAATTGAAACCCTGGGATGAACGAAAAGATAAATCGCTGCAGGTGGGTGCGATCATCGCTGATCTGCAGAAAAGATTTTCCGTTATTAAAGGTGCGAACCTTGTGGTGATCTCTCCGCCAGCGATCCCAGGGCTAGGACAAACCGGTGGTTTTACTTTTGAACTCGAACAAAAAGAAAGCACCGATGATATCAAACAGTTTGAAAAAGTGGTCAACACTTTCATAGGTGAAGTAAATAAGCGACCGGAGATTGCCCGTGCCTATTCATTCTTTACAGCACGAACACCGGGTTATAAAGTTGAGGTGGACAGGGAGAAATGTAAAAAACTGGGTGTATCCATCGCCGATGTATACAATACCATGCAAACATTTCTGGGTAGCCGTTACGTAAATGATTTCACTATTTACGGAAGAAATTTCCGGGTGGTGGCTCAGGCCGATACGATGTTCCGTGGCGATATCAAAAACCTTGACCAATACTATGTTAAGAACCAGGCAGGACAGATGTTACCACTCAGCACCGTGATCACATCCACAACAACAGAGAGTGCTCCTTTGATTACCCATTACAATCTCTTCCGCACAGCAGAGATCAATGGTAACCCGAAAGATGGTTTCAGCAGCGGTCAGGCATTACAGGCATTGCGCGAAACAGCGGATAAAGTATTGCCTGCAGGATATGGGTATGAATTCTCCGGTCTTAGCCGCGAAGAGATCAATGCGGGATCCAGTACCGTTTATATCTTTTCTTTATCGATATTATTCGTGTTCCTATTCCTTGCTGCATTATATGAAAGCTGGTCGGTGCCATTCTCCGTATTGTTCGCCGTTCCTACTGGTGCGTTTGGTGCGATACTTACTTTAACATTCATACCATCACTCACCAATAACGTGTATGCTCAGATCGGTCTGGTAACCCTGATCGGTCTCGCGGCCAAAAATGCGATCCTGATCGTGGAGTTTGCCAAAGAGCGGGTGGATAGCGGTATAGATGTGATACCCGCCACCATCGATGCAGTCAAACTGCGTCTGCGCCCCATCATCATGACATCCCTCGCCTTCATACTCGGTGTATTACCATTGGCCTTTGCCACTGGTGCCGGAGGAGTTGCCCGTTCAACCATCGGTTGGACAGTATTGGGTGGAATGTTAGGTGCCACGATCCTCGCCATCTTTATTGTGCCTGTCTTATTTGTAACCATCAGCAAGCTGGCTTACGGAAAGAAAGCACTGGCCAAGATCAAAGCCAACGCAACACCAAAATTGGGTGAATAAAACAGGTGACAATTGTTGGATGATAGTTGACAGGAATTATTTTAGCCAGGATTAGTTACACTGTCGTCCAGCAATTAACACCCGATAGTAAAAGGCCGTAATTGATTTTTCAATTACGGCCTTTTTAATAATCACCCCCTTAGGGGCGAAATGTTTGTAGCAAAAACGCATCCCGATCAAATAAAGAGCGCCGTAGGTGCGGCACCCAGCGCGATTGCATTTTGTTATAATTCAAAAAAAACACGCATCACCCCCTCCGGGATTCACAATTTACCACAACCATTTGTTTTCTACAGAGCCATCGCCCTGCAGGGGCTTAACCAAGCAATAGGCCCTGCGGGGCGATGGCTCTGTAGCCCATGGAATGTAAAAAACAAATGAACCCCGGAGGGGTGGGGCATGGGGGCGTTGATATTTGTGAAAATCGCAATCACGCCGGGTGCCGCACCTACGGCACTCTGTATCTTTTTGATTGATCATGTTTGCTACAAACGTTTTGCCCCGCTGGGGCTTATTTATTTATTAACCCCGATATTTGTATCCTCAAGGATCGGTCAATGGATATCGCACAGGAACTAAAAAAACATTTCGCTGAATACAAATTAAAACTGGCACTGATAGACCGTTATGCCTATGCGGGTGATGCAGGGTTTTATTATCTTCTTCCAAAAGCAATTGTACAGCCAGATTCGATAGCAGACATTCAGCAGCTTTTTGTATTTGCACATAAACATAATATCCCGCTTACATTCAGGGCGGGTGGTACGAGTTTAAGCGGTCAGTCAATATCCGATGGCATATTGGTGGATATCAGCAAGCATTGGAAACAGATGATACCGCTTGAAAATGGAGAATTGGTAAAGGTGCAGCCGGCTGCTATTGGTGCACAGGTGAACTGGCAATTACTTCCCTACGAAAAAAAGATAGGCCCTGATCCTGCATCGATTGGAGCAGCGATGATGGGAGGTATTATTTCTAATAACAGTAGTGGGATGTGTTGTGGGGTGGTACACAATTCATATCATACCATGCACACGATCAGGTTTGTTTTGCCAAACGGGAATGAATATGATACCGCCCACCAGGCAGACTATACGCGGTTCCAGGCATACGATGCGGAAATATACAATGGTATACTTGCTTTGCAGAAAGAGATACTGGACGATGAAACACTGGTCAGTAAAATAAAAAGTAAATACAGGATCAAGAATACGGTAGGGTATAGCATCAATGCATTTATTGATCATTCACATCCGCTTGATATACTTGCACACTTATTGATTGGTGCTGAAGGCACACTCGCTTTTATTGCAGAAGCTGTGCTCCGCACCATTCCTGATAAACGTTATAAAACAACCGGTATCCTTTTCTTTGAGAACCCGGTGGTTGCCTGCGAATCCATACCTGCGCTGAAAGCCACGGGTGCCGAGGCTTTGGAGCTGATGGACAGACCCGCACTGCATTCAATCGAACACCTCGATTACTGCCCTGAAATAGTAAAGTCCTTACCCGGACAGGCAACCGGTATTCTTTGTGAATACCAGGCATCCAGTGAAGAAGAGCTGGCACAGCTTTTAGCCGGAGGATTGGCTGCCATTGATACATTGTCGGTATTGGCACAACTCAATTTTACCAATATTACTTATGAGCAGGCTAAACTCTGGAAGCTCCGTAAAGGAATGTACCCGTCAGTAGCAGCGGTTCGTGCCAAAGGAACAACGGCTATGCTGGAAGATGTGGCTGTACCATTGGAGAATCTCGGCAAAGCAGTTACCGATCTCCAGGCTTTATTTTTACAGTATGGTTATAGTAACGCTATTATTTTCGGTCACGCCAAAGAAGGGAACCTTCATTTCCTGGTAACACAGCCGGTTAATAACAAAGAAGAGATCGATGTTTTTGAAGCATTCAATACAGATCTTGCGGCACTCATCATTCAAAAATACAATGGCTCTCTCAAAGCAGAACACGGAACGGGGCGGCAGATTGCGCCATTTGTAAAAGATGAATGGGGCAGCAAAGCATACAGGGTAATGCAGGATCTGAAAAAATTGCTTGACCCGCAAGGTATCCTTAACCCTGGAGTGATTATTAATGATGATGACAGATGCCACGTTAAGAACATGAAGACCATGCCCGTAGTGGAAGAAGAGGTTGACCGGTGTGTGGAATGCGGGTATTGCGAGCAGCATTGTCCCAGCAGGGATTTTACAACCACTCCCCGGCAACGCATCCAGATTCGCAGATCACTTCTGCGTTTGAAAACAGAAGGTAACATGGCGGATTATACAACACTCCGCAAAGAATTTACTTTCGCCGGTATGGATACCTGCGCAGTAGATGGGATGTGTGCCACGGCTTGTCCCGTAGAGATCAACACAGGCGACCTCATCAAAAGATTGCGCCGCGAAAATCATTCCCCATTCGCGAATGCAACTGCCATGAGGGTTGCCCGCCATTTCGGTTTTATTGAACGAATCGTTAAGGTAGCGCTGCACACCGGAAATGCAGTGAACAAAATAGCAGGCGAAAAAACGATGACCCGCATAACAGTTGGTATCAAAAAAATGATCCCTGCATTTCCATTATGGATGCATTCATTGACCAGGCCAGTTGCAATAACAAAACGTGAATCAACAAACACGGATCTTGTTTATTTCCCTTCCTGCATTACCCGTATGATGGGAGCGGATAAAAAGGATAGTAGTTCTGTTAATACAATTATCCAGGAACTCTGTACAAAAGCAGGGCTCAACCTGTTTATCGCCAATCATACAACAGGTGTTTGTTGCGGGCAGTTATTTTCTTCCAAGGGATTTATTCCAGCATACACAGCTACTGTTAATACAACCATTGAAAAACTATGGGAGTGGACAAGACAAGGAGCCGTTCCCGTGCTGATGGATGTAACATCCTGCACCCACTCATTACAGGGTGCACGGCCGTATCTTTCTGATAAGCACAAAGCATATTTTGATAAACTACATTTTATAGACAGTATTGACTTTGCTGCCGATCATTTACTTCCCAGGTTATCTATAAAGGCACGTAAAGAGAAGATCGTGTTTCATCCGGTATGTACTGTTTACAAGATGAATGGTCTTATGAAAAAATTGCAGCAGATAGGAGATGCATGTGCTGTACAAGCTGAAATACCTATGCTCAGTGGATGTTGTGGGATGGCAGGGGATAGGGGGTTCTATTATCCTGCACTTACTAAGTCTGCAACGAAAGATGAGGTTGGGGAGGTGTTGGTTAAAAAATATGATGGGTATTATTCATCCGGTAAGACCTGTGAAATGGCTATGAGCGAGCACTCGGGAGAGAATTACCAATCAATATTTTATTTGTTGCGGGATGTGAGTATGTAGAATTATCGGATTACGGATTTGCGAATTTTTAAATCAATCCGTTAATCCGTAATCCGCCAATCCGGCAATAATTTAGTCCGCGTACAATAAATATTTCTTCCGCATCTCCTTATACAGACTCAACCCCGGCTCCCAACTTTTCCTGATCTCTTCTTCCGAAGTACCATCCATGATCTGTTGTTTAAAAAGAGAAGTGCCTGCCAGCTTATCTATGCTCCCCATTTCTTTGCTCTGTTTATAATCAAAGAACTTTTCTTTATCCGGGTAAGCTTTGTATAACTCCATCATCCATTGAATATTTACTTTCTTTCCTGCGATCAGGGAGTGGAGGTTAATCGTTCTAAGGTCAAGCCCATAACATACCTGATCCATGTGTAAAGGTGTTTCGGCCATGCCTTTGATACCTGTGGGAGTATAAGAGAAATCATATTTGCCCTTTAATGCAGGTGCTCCCAGCACAGTAAACGGAAAGTAAGTTCCCCTGCCATGGTTCAGGTATGTTCCTTCAAACAGGCAGGTGGATGGGTATAACATAATCGATAGCTGCGTATTCAGGTTAGGTGATGGCTTCACAGGTAAAGTATACATCATTGAATGCGTATAATTGGCAACGGGTATAATAGTGAGCTTACATTTTACTTTGTTAGTGAGCCAGCCTTCACCATTCACCATCTGTGCAAACTCACCAACTGTTAAGCCATGTGAAATAGGTATAGGAAACATGCCGATCCCGGATTTGAATTTCATATCCAGTATCGGACCATCAATAAAATAGGCATTGGGGTTAGGTCTGTCGAGGATCAGTAATTCTTTTCCATTCTCATAACAGGCATCCATTAAACGGGCCAGCGCATTGATATTGGTATAAAAACGAACACCCACATCCTGCAGGTCATATATCATCAGGTCAACATCTGCCAGGTCCTCTTTTGTAGGTTTATTTTTAGCACCATACAAAGAGATCACTGGTATTCCGGATTTCTGATCGATCTCGTCACTTACTTTATCACCGGCACTGGCTTTGCCCCTGAAGCCATGCTCCGGGCCAAATACTTTTACAATATTCACACCCAGTTTTTTAAGACTATCCACCATATGCGAGGAACCAATAATGGAAGTAGGGTTGGCTAATATAGCTACCCGCTTGCCTTTCAGGTAGGGAAGATATTTTTCTGTCTGATCTGCCCCGGTAATAATTCCCGATGGGGCAGATTTCATTTTAGCAGAAGGTTTACAGGCAAAAAAACAAACAGCCATCATGCCTGCTGATAAAATAATCTTCAATTGTTTCATGCGGTTGAATTGGCATTAAATATACAATCATTTACTATTTTTAAGGAATGCAAATAACTGCCAAAGACCTCGTTGAAAAATATTCACTGCTTCCACACCCGGAAGGCGGCTTTTATAAAGAAACCTACCGTTCTTCCGGAATCATTCCACAATCCGCACTATCAAAAGTTTTTAAAGGCAATCGATCTTACGCAACAGCCATCTACTTCCTGCTCGAAAAAGGAAATTTCTCTGCCTTTCACCGGATACAAAGTGATGAATGCTGGCATTTTTATGCAGGAGATACCTTACACGTCCATATCATTCACCCGGATAGTAAATATGAATTGATCGCTTTAGGAAGCAGGGGAGAAGATCATTTTCAGGCGATAGTGCCCGCGGGTAGCTGGTTCGCATCAGAAACAACAGGAACATTTTCATTCGTTGGATGTACAGTTGCACCGGGATTTGATTTCAACGATTTTGAATTAGCGAAGGGAGATGAATTAGCGAAGCTGTTGCCTGATTATGAAATACTAATCAAAAGGCTTTGCCGCTAATTTTTTTAATGTTTGGTATAAAAATGAATCAATAGGTACCCTGCAACACAAAGCGCAAGTATTCCCAATACTGCAATCAGCAACCAGTTCTCTCCACCCTTTAATCTCCGTTTGCTTTTGCGTTTCAATTTTTTTGCTGTTTGCTTTTGTAATTGCCTGTTCAACTCTTCGGTATAGCGCGCAAGCATAGCAGGGTCTGCAAAGCCCTGCAGTCCTTCAATGGCATCATTCACAAAAGATGAATCGACCATCTGTTTTTCAATGGCAAAACGTTCCTCATCTGAAGCTGTGCCCTCCAGGTAACGGATCAGTTCATCATGATCCGGGTTCTCGTCCTGCGTTAATATGTGTTCGAGGTCGTTCATTGATTTTGACTCATTTTCTTTTCAACCAGTATTTTCAGATTTCTCTTCCCGTTCTGTATATTGCTTTTTACCTGTAACAATGTTAATCCTGTTTCAGTGGCTATCTGATGGTAGCTCTTCTTTTGCAGGTAAAATAAAGTTACACAGGATTTCTGCTCGGGGTTCAATTCTTCGAGCGACTTTTCCAGTAACATAAATCTATTTTCCTTATCCTTGACTTCCTGTGGGTCGTTTTCAGGGGAAGCCAGTTGTATTTTTTCTTCTACCGGGATAAAGATGTTCTTATCGCGCAGTTTCATCAGGCAGTGGTTCTTTGCCACCATATATAGCCAGCTTTTGAGATACACTACTTTGTATTTAGCCAGTTCCGTGATGGATTTGAGGAAGATCTGCTGAACGGCATCTTTCGATTCTTCTTCATTCTTCAGGTATTTCATGCATACCCCTAATAGCAGCATCGTGTACCGTTGCAGAACAATACCTAACCATTGGTTATCGCCATCGCTGTAGAATTTTTCTAACAGTTCGGTATCGCTTATATGGTCAAATCGATCGTTACTCACTGACTGAAAAATAAAGCATTTTAAGTATAGATGCAGGGGTTTTAAAATTCCATATCTTGAATACAAATTCAGGCTATGGAATTTGTTGTATGCATGGTACCGGTTGCCCCCCTCCGTAAAGAGTCGGCGCACCGCAGTGAAATGGTGAGCCAGCTGTTATTTGGTGAACTCGCAGAAGTAATCGGAGAAACGTCTCTTTTCCTACATCTTCGTTGTGTGTATGACGGGTATGAAGGATGGTGTCAGAAAACACAGGTATTAGCTATTAACGCTGACCAGTTTGATGCGACCGATAAGAGATTGGTAGCCGGTTGGTGTGAAACCGCTACACTCAATGGCACCCCATTACACTTATCGCTGGGGACACCATTGTCCATTTTTAAACAGGGAGAAGTTCGCATAGGTAACTTCCTGCTGGATTATAGCGGCACTGCCCATACTCCCGGAAGCGCAGCCTTCGATGAAGTAAATCTGAAAAAGATCAGTTCACTATTTCTCAACACCGGTTATTTATGGGGAGGCAGATCTGTATTCGGTATTGATTGCAGCGGTTTTGTGCAACAGGTATTCCGCTTTTTCAATAAACCATTACCCAGGGATGCATGGCAGCAGGCAGAAAAAGGAGAGGTGGTTGGTTTTCTGCAGGAAGTACAATGTGGCGATCTGGCTTTCTTTGATAACGAGGAAGGTAAAATAACCCATGTAGGCTTAATGTGGGATGCGCATACCATTATTCATTCTTCCGGAAAAGTAAGGATCGATCAGATAGATAATATGGGGATCATTAGCAGTGATACAGGGGAGAGAACGCATAAACTGCGGATCATTAAACGATATACTTCGTGAGACGTAAATCGTCAATCGTGAGACGCGGCTTGTCCTCCATAGCTTTAGCGAAGGAGGACAAAAAAAAGCAGCCCTTTAAAAGAGCTGCTCAAATATCTAAAAGGTTACCTTAAAATAATCGCAGACCCTTTGCAAAATAGGTTACTGTACCTGGCAATGCCAACCAGAAAAACTGACGGTAAACGATCAGTAATGTGATCATGATAGCCAGCCAGAAAAAACAAAGTGCCCAATATTTACCTGTGGATTGATTCGCTTCCATGTACTATTAATTTTTAGCAAAGATAAGAAGGAACGCTGATTTTACCATTCTCAATCGAGGGTTTGTTGAATATTTGTTGTTATGTGCCCCGGATCCTTTGCCTGTGCAGGTTTCGCTTTGTCAAAAAACAGCATTTTAAGCGCTATCAGCAGCATCACCACGGCAAAGATCTTTTTTATTTTCTCCTCACTGAGGGTTATCGCCAGCTTACTTCCAAGGAATCCTCCGGCAATAAAAGCAACCGCCACAACAATTACATAATTAACATTCAGGTATCCCTGCTTATAATATTGTATCACTGCTAATATACCTACAGGTAAAAGAAGTATTCCCAGCGATGTTCCCTGCGCTTGTTTCTGCGTCATCCCCACAAAAAATACCAGGGCGGGAACAATGATCACACCGCCTCCAATGCCAATCAATCCGCTTAGAAAGCCGGCAGCAAGACCCACTAAGATCAGTATGATAAGGGTTGTGGTACTCATTTTTCAAATGTTTCCTTATAAAATGATATGGCCTCTTCAATAATGGTAAGCGCTTTGGCTTTATCCCCAAAGTCTTCTACTAACACGATCTTGTTCTCCAGTTTTTTATACTCCTCAAAAAAGTGCCGTAACTCGTCAAAGAAATGTTTCGGTAATTCTTCTATATTATTATAATGGTTCACACCCGGGTCGGTTGCCGCAACGGCAATGATCTTATCATCGGCTTCGCCACCATCGATCATCTGCATAACCCCTACAACCTTGGCTTCCATCAAAGTCAGTGCCTGCACCGGCAAAGAGGTGATCACGAGGATGTCCAGCGGATCTTTGTCGCCACCATAGGTTCTGGGAATGAACCCATAATTGATCGGGTAATAGAAAGATGAAAAAATAACCCTGTCCAGTTTTAAAAGACCACTGGCTTTGTCGATCTCGTATTTACATCTTGACCCCTGTGGTATTTCAATAATCGCATTCACAACGCGTGGGGCATTTTCTCCGTAAGGAACACCATGCCATGGGTGAAGGACTGTTTGTTGATTCATATTTTTCTATTTAGTGACCCTGCCATATTCACTGTAAAGGTAGAGGAATATGTTTTTGAGGAACATCAGGGTAACGAATTGTAGGTGTTATCATAATTTACCAGCCAACTGCCGTTTTGTTTTAGCACTTCCAATACCCTCTGCTGTTTATCAAATGAGTTACTGTAATAAATAAGTGTCGCCGAATCGCTCAGCTCTTTTACTTCGCCGATCAGGATAGAGGAGTTTCTGAGTTGCTGGCGACCTTCCTTATCCTTCTCCCTAAAGACCTTTTCGGTTTCCTTCAATTTCAGCCGGTTCTTTTCTCCGGGCGCCATAAAAAAAGCAGCTTTTGAGAAATCACCCACTGCACAGGCATTGATAAACTCCCTGCCCGCATCCAGCGCATTCTCTGCCTGAACATAACTGCTCTTTCCGGTTCCGCAGGATATTAGCAGGATGGTTACGATAAATAAGGTTTTTTTCATCTTTTTTGTTGCGCCAAAGTTATGCTACCCGGGGAAATCACCGAAATATATGCCGACTGTGTATTATTTACATAAAACTTTTTTTATTAATGCATTTTTAATCTAACTTTCTCCCGCTTTTGATTGCCTTATCGAATGTCCATGCCATATGAAGAAGATAGGTCTTTTTATCCTGTTCTCATTAGTTTCCCATTGCTGTTGCTGCCTATTTGCACAGAACACAGCAGACTCTCTTTTACAAAATGTCAGATCTCAGTATGCAGCCAATATTGGTGCGGCTTCTTATTTATACAACGGAACTTTTTATGCCCCGTATTGGAACGGAGTGAGGGGCAATCCTTTCTTTCTATCAGGTGAATTTCAACCCGGCAATATATATTATGATGGGGTTTCCTATTCAGATGTACCCATCCTATATGATATTATGCGCGATGAGCTTGTCATTAAAAATTATGCAAAAGATGCAGACATCACCCTGCTGGTTGAAAAGATCAGGCAATTTACGGTTGGAGCGCATCAATTTGTAAGGATCGCTGCTGATAGTTCCCGTGAAAGTTTCCTGCCCACAGGCTTTTATGAGAAATTATATGCTGGTCATATCACCGTGTATGCAAAGCATGAAAAGAAGATTGAAAGATCCTTAAAAGCAGAAGATAATTTCTCAAAGTTCACCCAGTATGATCGTTACTATCTTGAAAAGAACGGCGTATATCACCCCATCAACAGCGAATCTGAGATACTATCGGTTTTAAAGGACAGGCGCAAGGATGTTCGGGAAATGCTGAACCGGAAAGACATCCGTTTCAAAAAAGACCCGGCTGGTACATTGGTGCAAATCGCAACATTATATGACGGGCTAAAATAATAACTATGCTTCACCGGAGCTTTTTTGTATGTATTGTTTTGATGGGAGGGCTGATGTTTTCTGCAAAAGCAACCGCCCAGGAGAACAACCGGCTTAGCCTAATGGTAACTGATATACCATTCACCCAATTTGTACAGGAAGTAGAAAAGCTATCTAAGTGTCGTTTCTATTTTGATATATCAGAAACTGACAGCCTCCGGATAACTGTAAATGCCACGAATATGTCTTTACAGGATCTTTTGCAGGATGCCTTTCGGGGTTCTGGATTCAGGTTTGTAGTAGATGCGCGAAACAGGGTATTTGTCAGCAGGATCCTGCAGTTGCAAACAAGTCTTCCGCCAGGCTTCTTCGACACCCGGGGAGTTGCTTCAGACAGTATTCCTGAAACCCGTTTATCACTCACAGGCGGTCAATTGGAAAAGGATAAATTAAAAACCTCGCTTGAAATAAAACTTTTTGAGATCGGGGCAAGAACCAATAACCCGGGCAAAGGAAATGCAACACTGGCAGGTTATGTAAGGGATATCAAAAATGGGGAAGCACTGAGCGGTGCCTCAGTATTTATAGATACACCTTCTGTAAAAACCATCACCGATCAGTTTGGTTATTTTTCACTCTCCGTACCAAAAGGCAGACGCACACTGCGTATTAACAGCATGGGTATGAAAGATACCAAGCGCCAGTTGATGCTGTATGGAGATGGTAAGCTGAATGTTGAACTCGAAGACTACGTGGCCAGTTTAAAGGCGGTTATTGTAAGTGCCGATCGCAGATCTAATATCCGCAGTACACAGATGGGAATGGATAAAGTAAACATTAGAACAATCAAACAGGTTCCTACTGTATTAGGGGAGTCTGATATATTACGCGTGGTACTTACATTACCAGGTGTTACATCTGTAGGGGAAGCAAGTACAGGGTTTAATGTACGTGGCGGCGCAGCAGATCAGAACCTCATTCTGTTGAACGATGCTACCATCTACAATCCATCCCACCTTTTTGGTTTCTTTTCTGCTTTCAATACCGATGTGGTGAAAGGAGTGGAGTTGTATAAGAGTGCGATACCGGAACGATATGGCGGACGTTTATCATCCGTGCTGGATGTATCTACGCGCGATGGTAACAGTAAAAAGGTAACAGGTACAGGAGGCATAGGTTTGCTCACCAGCAGACTTACGCTGGAGGGACCGCTTAATAAAGAAAAGACAACCTTTATACTTGGCGGAAGAACCACTTATTCCGACTGGATACTGAAACAGATACCTAATTCCGCCTACTCAAACAGCAGTGCATCTTTTTACGATCTCAACCTGAACATTACACATACTATTAATCCTAAGAACAGTATTTATGTGACGGGGTATTACAGTCACGATAAATTCAAACTGAATAGTGATACGCTTTATAAGTACGGTAACAGTAATGCGATAGCAAAATGGAAACATATTTTCTCCAACAAATTCGTAGGGGTTCTTTCTGCCGGGATAGATCATTATGAGTATGCTGTTGGAAGTGATAAATTCCCGTTGAATGCCTATGAGTTATCATTTAAAATTGATCAGCAACATCTGCGTACGGAGTTTAACTATACGGTGAATAGTAAACATGCCCTGACCTTTGGTCTGCATACCATTCATTACAAAATAAATCCGGGAACTTTTAAGCCAACATTACCGCAATCATTGGTTGCATTAGACAATGTTCCTGCCGAACAGGCAATGGAATCTGCCTTATATATAGGAGACAAGTATAACATCACTCCGGATCTTTCGATCAATGCAGGTATCCGTTATTCTATATTCAATTACCTGGGTGCACATGATGTATATAATTATGTGCCGGGTGCTCCGCGGCAGATCAGTACCATCACAGATACTTCACATTATGGTTCAGGAGCAAACATAAAAACCTATCACGGACCTGAGATCAGGATAGCTATGCGGTATAGTTTGTCGAATGATGCATCTGTAAAACTTAGTTTTAATACCCTCAGGCAATATATTCATACCATCTCTAATTCGACTGCCATTTCTCCTACAGATATCTGGAAACTCAGTGATCCTAATATACGTCCGCAACAGGGATACCAGGCATCGTTGGGTTATTACCGCAATTTCAATAACAACATGATCGAAACTTCTGTTGAAGTTTATTATAAGCGCATGTACCATTATCTCGATTACAAGAGCGGGGCCACGCTTGTAATGAATAAACATATTGAAACCGATGTGATCAATACGCGCGGAGAGGCATATGGTGCGGAATTAATGATCAAAAAAACAGCCGGTAAACTGAATGGCTGGTTGAGTTATACCTATTCAAGAACAAGGTTGCAGATGGATGACCCGATAGGTGGAGAGCTGATCAATAAAGGGAATTATTACCCGGCTAATTTTGATAAACCGCATAATGTAAACCTGATAGGTAATTATAAATTCTCACACCGCTTAAGTATTTCAGTGAACGGTGTATACAGCACCGGAAGACCTATCACGCTGCCTATCGCTTTATTTAACCAGGCAGGTTCACAACGCGTTTATTATTCAGACAGGAACCAATACCGGATACCTGATTATATGCGTGCAGATCTTTCTGTGAATATCGAAGGCAATCATAAAATAAAAAAACTGGCGCACAGTTCATGGTCGGTTGGCGTATATAATATGCTGGCAAGGCAAAACCCTTACTCTGTCTATTTCACACAGGAGAACGGTGTAATCAAAGGTTATCAGTTATCCATATTCGGAACAGCGATTCCATTCATCACCTATAATTTCAAGTTCTGATGAAGACGAGTAAGCTGCTGATCTTTATATTCATCTTGCCTGCCGCTTTTTCCTGCCGCAAACCTTATGAACCGGCGGTAATCAAAGTTGATTATAACTATCTTGTAGTGGAGGGTGTTATTAACGCCGGTGCCAATGCTGTAACAACTATTGTTCTCAGCCGCACAAAAAATCTCACAGATACCAACACTGCCAAAGCTGAAACAGGAGCAAATGTGGTGATAGAAGGACAGAATGGGACTTCTTTTATATTGACCTCGCAGGGCAATGGATCGTATAACAGTCAGCCTTTGAATCTTTCCTCAACTACCAATTACAGGTTAAATATCAGAACAACTGACGGGGGTGTTTACCAGTCTGATTTTGTACCGGTAAAACCATCACCCCCAATCGACAGCCTCAGCTGGAAACAGGATACTTCTTCTAAAGATGTAATCATTTACGCCCATACCCATGATCCTAAGAACAATACGCGGTATTACAGGTGGGACTTTGTAGAAACATGGCAATACCGGGCTGCCCTCGAAGCCAGCTGGGGTGTGAACAATGGGCTCAGTTATTTTATCGATCCTTACGACCAGGTATTACAGCAATACAATTGCTGGGGAACCATCCAGTCAACGGCTGTTTCCATTGCCAGTTCAGAAGCACTCAGCCAGGATGTGATTAGTTATGCCGTTGTAAACAAAGTGCCTCAGCATGCAGAAAAAATGATGATAAGATATTCAGCCAATGTGCGGCAATATGCACTCACAAAAGAAGCATATCAATATTGGGAGCTCATTCAAAAAAGTACACAACAAACGGGAACTATTTTTGATCCTCAGCCTTCAAAAATCATGGGTAATATCCATTGTATTTCTAACAGGGAAGAACCGGTGATCGGTTTTGTAAGCGTGTCAGCCCTAACAGAAAAACGCATATTTATCGACCATTCAGCATTAAAGGATTGGTTCTATAAACCATCCGGTGTTGTATGCGTAATGGTGGTTACGGATCCAAATCCAATAGACTTTCGCATCATCGATTATCCCGATACTACTTTAAGCCTTTATTTTTATGGAGGCGGTGCACCCGTACTCACAAAAAAGGATTGTCTGGATTGCCGGCGGAGAGGTGGTACCAATGCAAAACCAATATTCTGGAATTAAAAGAAATAAGATAAGTGAACAAGAATATAATCATATTATTTACCGCAGTTATTTTTCTACTTTGTGCCTGCAGGAAACCTTTTGAGCCTGCCGTTATCAAAAGGGATTATAATTATCTCGTGATCGATGGCGTAATCAATGCAGGTGCCAACGGGATTACTACCATCAATCTAAGCAGGACAAGAAACTTAACCGACACCGTTACTTCCAAACCTGAATTGAATGCACAGGTGACGATAGAAGTAGAGAGCGGTACTGCTTTCCCATTGGCATCACAAGGAAATGGAGCATATACAAGTGCACCGCTGACCCTTACTGCAACAACCAAGTATCGTTTAAGAATCAACGCGGGTGGTAAGACCTACCTGTCAGATCTCGTGCCGGTAAAGCAAACGCCGCCCATTGACAGTCTTAGCTGGGCACAGGATTCTGTGTATAATGATGTAACGATCTATGCGCATACACATGACCCCAGTAACAATACACGCTATTACCGCTGGGATTATGTAGAAACATGGCAATACCACGCAGCCATCAATGCAGCCTGGGGGGTAACCAACGGTCTTGCGTATTTTATAGACATTTTTAATACGGCCCAGCAACAATATAATTGCTGGGGAACCATCAATTCAACCACCATTGCCACGGGTAATTCAGATGCCCTCAGCCAGGATGTGATCAGTTATGCACCTGTCAATAAGATCATTCATAATGCTGAAAAGTTAATGCTGCGGTATTCTATTAATGTGCGGCAGTATGCGCTTACCAAAGAAGCCTATCAGTACTGGCAGATCATAGAAAAAAGTACACAGCAAACGGGTACCATCTTTGATCCGCAACCTTCGCAGGTATTGGGTAATATCCATTGTATCACCGATCCCAATGAACCAGTCATAGGGTTTGTAAGCATTTCCGGCATCAGTGAAAAAAGGATTTTTATCGATCATTCATCATTGCGTGACTGGCTCTATACCGCTCCCGGTGTGATATGTGTACAGATATTCACTTTCCAGAATCCAACAGACTACCGGATCATTGATTATCCTGATACAACGTTTAGCGTTAATTATTTTCAAACCGGTGGCGGGTTGGTACTCTCAAAAAAAGATTGCCTGGATTGCAGAAGAAGGGGGGGGACTAATATTAAACCTTCCTTCTGGCAATAAATATTGATCCATGAAAAAAAGAATTGTCAAATATTGTTGCCTTGTAAATTGCCTGCTGGTTCTTGCCTGTAGTAGCTACGCACAACGAACCGCTGATGTTATCACGCAACAGTTGGATACTTACCGTTCACAAAACCTGCAGGAAAAACTGTTTGTACATACCGATAAGGTTTTTTACATGGCAGGGGAGATACTTTGGTATAAGATCTATGCCACCGATGCCTTTTTACAACAACCGCTCGACCTGAGCAAAGTAACGTATGTAGAGTTACTTAACCTCGATCATAAACCCATCCTGCAGGCAAAGATCGCCATGAATAATGCTGCGGGTAATGGGTCGTTCCAGTTACCTTATTCTATCAACTCAGGAAATTATACACTGCGTGCTTACACAAACTGGATGAAGAATGCGGGGCCCGATTTCTTTTTTGAAAAGAATATCACGGTGGTGAATACTTTAAAGAAAACAATCCTGCCTGTTGCCTTACCCAATAACTACGATATTCAGTTTTTCCCGGAAGGAGGGAACCTTGTAGCGGGTATTACTTCCAAAGTAGCCTTCAGGATCGTGGATGCGAATGGTAAAAGCCAGGAAGCGAAGGGTATTGTGCTAAACCAACGGAATGATACAGTAGCGCGTTTTCATACCACTCATTCCGGGATGGGTCACTTTGACTTCAAACCTTATGAAGGTGACCAATATAAGGCCATGATAACCCTGCAGCAGGGGAATACAATAGCCCAATCCTTACCCGCTGCTTTTGCAAAAGGAACGGTCATGCAGTTGAAGGAACAGGGAAAAGAACTGCTTACTGTACATATCGAAAGTACAAATCCCGGTCCTGTTACCTTACTTATTCATACCCGTCAATTGTTAAAAAAGATCATTACGCAAGATCTTACGAATGGAGAAACAGATATCATTATCGATAAAAAAGAACCCGGTGAAGGGGTATCTCATTTTACGCTTTTTACTGAAAACAAACAACCGGTTTGTGAAAGACTTTATTTCAAAAAACCCGAAGCATTATCTGTAAACGTACAGGCAGATGCACAACAGTACGGGCAAAGACATCCGGTAAGTCTCACCATCAATACACGGAACACAGCACAGCAACCATTACCGGGTGATCTTTCTGCATCAGTGTTCCTGTTGGATTCCTTGCAGGCGCCTGAAAGCGCGGATATATTGAGCTATTTATGGCTGCAATCAGACCTGAAAGGAAATATTGAATCACCGGCTTACTATTTTACCAATGCCCCCGGCGTTGAAGAAGCTGCAGATGATCTCATGCTGGTACAAGGCTGGAGAAGGTTTACCTGGCAAAATATTCTGCAACCGCAAAAGAACCCAATGCAGTTCCTTCCTGAAACAGAGGGCCATATCATACAGGGAAGGTTGGTTGATAAACGAAATGAACAACCGGTTCCCAACATACTTACTTTCCTGTCTGTTCCGCGTGATAAATCATTATTCAACAATGCTACGAGTTCGGCTGATGGATCGGTCCGTTTTAATATCAAGAATTTTTATGGCGGCAATGAGATCGTTATTCAAACAGGCAATGCTTCAGACAGTATGTATCGTTTGGATATCACCACTCCTTTTTCTGAAAAGTATACCGAAACAAGATCAACGCCCCTGGTGCTGTATCAAAACCAGGCAGGTCTTTTATTAAGTCATAGCATGGAGGTTCAGGTGGGTAATACCTATGCCGGTGATAAACAACGGCGTTTTCTTTTTCCGCACGCGATCGATACCACTCCTTTTTACGGTGCATCAGCCAAACAGTATTACCTCGATGATTACACACGGTTCATTACCATGGAAGAAGTGCTCCGTGAATTTGTATCGGAGATAAGGGTGCGTAAAAACAGCACCCAGTTTTCTTTTCGCCTGGAAAACAAGGCATTCAATAACTTTTTTGAAACATCCCCATTAGTATTGATCGATGGAGTTCCTGTATCCAATGTAAATAAGGTGATGGAGTTTGATCCTTTAAAGGTGAGGAAAATAGATGTTGTACCTCAGCGGTTCTACCAACACCAGATGGTACACGATGGCATCATACAGTTTCATACGTATCAGGGAGATCTTGCAGGCTACCAGTTGGATCCCAATGCATTGATCGTGGAGTATGAAGGATTACAATTGCAAAGAGAGTTTTATTCACCGGTATATGAAACTGCTGCTCAGCAACAAAGCAGGCTACCCGATCCGCGCAATGTTCTATATTGGTCGCCCGATGTGCGCACAGATAAAACAGGCAATAAAACGATATCATTCTACACAGCAGATACACCCGGAAGATACCTTGTGTTTGTGCAGGGAATAGCTGCCAATGGATTGGCAGGAAGTGCAACAACGGTCATAACGGTAAACCCCTGAGTTTATGTATGCCAAGCCTATTTATATTACACTGCTGATCATAAATAATCTTGTAGGGATATTTTTCCTCGGCTTTACAGTACTTGCCTCTCATCTGCCCAATATGGCATTTGCCGGTTTTGCAGCACAGAGAAGATTATATGCGGAACTGTTTTTCTATGTGGTAGCCGTCACTGTAATATTTTCCCTGATATCTTTATTGATAAAGTACAAGTTTCGAGATTCAGTTTCTTTAACAAATTTCTCGCTGCCGAAGGCATTTTTGATACAGGCAGTATTCTTCCTGTTTTCTTTTTCAATGATGTGGCTGGCTATTGTCATCCGGTTTAAATCGTTAGCCAATTAATTCTGCAAACTTCATCATTAGTCGTTTTATATCCTCCAGCGTCTTTTCGTCAGTAATCTTTCCGTCAATCGATGTTTTTGTTTTAGGTGCCTGTATCAATAAAGAAGTGCCTTCTGCTTTTACACCTAAAGTTCTCATCAATATTTCAAGTGCTTCATGCGTCTTTACTCCTTGTGAAGATGCAGTAATCAGTGCCGTGGGTTTATCGGTAAAAAGAACGGTAGAAACTGTCCACTCAATTGCATTCTTTAAGCTGCCGGGTAAGCTGAAAACATATTCCGGTGTACAAATCAACACACCATCTGCCGCACGGATATGATCCCTGAACGATGTAACAGATTGTGGTGCATTTTCATTGTCCAGGTCAGGGTTAAAGTGGGGGAGATGGGCGAGATCAGTAAAGACGATCCAGTCAAACTGTTCTGCATACAATAATGCTATCTGTTGTATGATATGGAGGTTGACAGAATCTTTCCGTGTGCTGCCACAAATGGCTAATATTTTTTTCTTTCCCAACTTATTCTTTTGAATATAAAGGACTACTATTTGTATGTTTTTTCTTCACAAATATTTTCGCCATCAGTATCAGCAATAAAGAAACTCCTTTAAAAAACAATAATATCCATACTCCATTCGCAACTGCCTGTGGATAACCAATGGCAGCCACATTAATAAAAGGATAGGGATAATAACCGGTATAGTTTCCACGTAAAACGATGAACACGGTATATACTAAAGGGAAAATAAGCCAGGGGAGACTATGTAGCCAGGTAAAACCTTTCTTGGGCACAAACAGTATCCAAAAAAGAAAGTACAAGGCAGGTATTACTGAATGTAGCATTTCGTTCACCAGTTTCTGTAATCCATCCGGGTTCCACAAAGGACGAAGAATAATATTATAGATAACAGCTACTACAATAATATATACATTAATCGCTGTAATCGTATCTGCACGCCTGCAAAAACGGCAAATGGATGTATTAAGATCTACCGTAACAACAGTAAGGCTGATCGCTACAAATATGTTAGCCAGGATGGTAAAGAAACTTAAAAACCGGATGATCGTTTCGCCAATAGGAACCTCTCTATTGAGGATAAAAAGATAGAACTGCATAACGATTGCGAACCAGGTCCAGATAGCCGCCATTCCCGCATAGATTCTCATTGTTGGATCCGTTCTGATTTCCCGCATGCAAGCCGTTAGTTTTAATAAAAATAAGCTACTATCAATTGAATGTAGCCAAAAAAGAAAACACCTGCTAAAACTCGGTGTTTTAACGGCTGGCCACGCTGATTAAAACAGCTACGTAATGACAAATAGCGGCGGCCAGCACAAACACGTGCCATAAGGCGTGGTGCTAGAACCATTTTTTCCATAAATAGAATACAACGCCAATACTGTAAAGTACCCCGCCGGTAATAATAAGTATAACAACCGAAGTGGGCATCTCTCTGAAAAAATCACGCCCGCTCCATACCAGCATCCATCCCATCAACACGTATACAATAGTGGAAACGAGATTAAACCGATTCACAAAAAAGATCTTGAATACCACCCCGATGGCAGTTAATCCCCATAGTATGCAGAGCATGGTAATACCTGTCTTATTAAAAAGATAGGTAAGAATAAAAGGTGTGTACGTACCTGCTATCAGGAAATAGATACTGATATGATCAAACACCTTAAAGATCTGCTTCACATTGGGTTGCTGAAAGCCATGATAAAGCGTTGAAAAAGTAAACAGCATCAGGAAACAGAAGCCATATATACAGGCCCCGATGATAGAAGGGATATTATCACTCCGCACGGCCAATGCCGTTAATAATGGAATAGAAGCAATACCAAACAGGATGCCAATGCCATGGGTAAGGCTATGGGTGAATTCAAGTTTTAATTCGTTTTCCTGTTCAGAGAAAGGCATCTGTTTTTTTTGTAAAGATACTGTAGTTCAAATGAGTGATCACCGATGACAGGAAGCCGGAACTAACATTTTATTTCCCCGGCAGCAATACAAACTGCGCCATACTCTTTTCATCAAAATACCGGTTGGCTAAAACACGCGTTCTTTCCACAGTGAGTTGTGTGATCCGTTTCGGGGCATCCAAAATAGACAACGGGTTGCCGTTGCGGAAGAACTGCTGCTCAAGCCGGAAGCGCCAGTAACTATTTTCTTTTACATCATTCTCCAATGCACGTGTCTGTTCGGCAATGATCTTGTCTACATTCACCTGCTGAACACCATTTGCTTTTGTATTCCTGATCTCTTCCATCACCATCGCAATCAGCTTATCTACGTTCTCCGGTGCACAGCCAAATTGTATACCGATACTATAACTAGGAAAAGGTTCCCTAACAAACCCACCATTCACCCCCACACCATAAACACCCCCCGCATCTTCCCGCAATGTTTCACGTAACCTGATGGCCATCGCTTTACACAGCTGACCCAATTGTAGCTCATCCATCTCGTCATATGCCGTGGTGCCGGTAAAATAGAGTCTTACACTGGCTTTATTCTCTTTACCCATCCGTATCACTTTATTGATCCTGCCGCCGGGATAGCGGATGCCTACATCTTTCCAGGTTTCCCTGGTGGCCGTAGCCGGTAAAGAAGCTATATATTTTTCTATTAAAAGCTTAATACTGTCGGGATGGAAGTTCCCCACGAATGTAAAAAGAAACTGACCCGCATTGCTGAATCGTTCCTTGAAAATAGCATGCGATCTCTCCAGGTTCATACTGGTAAGATCAGCCATATCAAAAGGTTTCCGGCGAAAATGATAGTTCCCCATGATATAACTCACAGAGTCGCCAAACACCGACCCCGGGTCACTATTTTTATTGGCCAGTTGGGTCCTGATCTGCTCCTGGATCACTTTGAACATCGCAGTATCTTTTCGCGAAGCTGTAAAATAACCATGTAACATCTGGAGGGCTGTTTCCAGATCCTTCGACGTACTGCTGCCGTTCAGTCCCTGCATATAATTGGTAATACCTGGCGCTACATAAAAATTCTTTCCCGCCATCACCTTTTGAAGGCTCTGCATATCAAGGTTCCCCATACCTCCCACAGAAGCAATTGTTGCAGCATTGATCGCGTTGATATAGTCACTGTCGCTATATACAGAAGTACCTCCCCAACTGATGGCAGAGAACTGTATATCATCGTTTTTAAAGGTGGTGGGTTTTAATACAACCCTCGCTCCGTTGGAAAGTGTCCATTCAGTTGTGCCAATGCTTTCATATTTTTTCTCTGTGATAACCTTACCTGCCACCGGATCAAACGGCAGGAGCGGGCCTGCTGTGATCTTATCAACATATTTTTTTAGTTTACCCTGCGGACGATTCAATTCAGCTAGCACAGCCACCTGCACAGGCAGCTGCTTTTTTTCTTTTTCCGGTGAAGTGATCACAACAGAACGATCTGTTGGTTTGATCCATTTTGCCACCAATGCATTTACCTCCCCCAGGGTGATTGCCGGCAACCACTTCTTATACAATGCATATTCATACGCAATGCCCGGCACTGCTTCCCCTTTTAAGTAATTATCTATCAGTTCCTGCACCAGGTCCGCAGATTTTGTTTTATCTCTTTCATTATACTCATTCTCAACTCTTGACAATACATTTTTTACCGCACGGTCAAGTTCTGTTTGCGCAAATCCATATTGTTTTACCCTTTCATTTTCTGTAAGAAGGATCCGCACAGCCGGCATGATGTCGTTACCGGTTTTTGCAACAGCTACCAGGCTAAACGCATCTTTATCGCCGATAAACCCACCATAACTACTGCTGGCATATAAAAAGGGTGCTGTTGGTTTTTGTCCTATTTCATCCAGCCTGCTGCTAATCATCTGGTTAAATAATTCACGGATGATATCCGCCCGGTACTGCGTCTCATTTTTCACAGGTGGTGCCTGTTCCTGTGTATAATACACCTGAACCACATTATAGGTCTGCTCAGGATCTGTTAAGATAGCAATGCGCGTATCTGTATGTGATGGGATACTGTATTTGATCCTCGGCTTTGGGTTTACTGCAGCGGGAATATGTTCAAAATGTTCTTTGATCATTTTTTCCGTTTCAGCAATATCAATATCGCCCACAACAATTACCGCCTGCAGATCCGGCCGGTACCAATCTTTGTAAAAGGAGGTAAGCATTTCATGATGCGCTGTATCGATATTGGCTTTCGTACCTATCGGTAACCGTTTAGCATACTGTGATCCCTTTAAAAGAACAGGAAAATATTTATCCCTGAACCTCGCATCCGCACCTCTGCCCAACCGCCACTCTTCCACAATCACACCTCTTTCTTTATTGATCTCAACGGGTTCAAAACTTACGCCGTGCGACCAATCCTCCAATATCTGCATGGCCTGTTTATACACCATCTGGCTATCGGTGGGTACTTGTAATTCATACACGGTTTCATCAAAAGAAGTAGATGCATTTAGATCCGCGCCAAAACTCACACCGCTTTTTTCCAGGAAATTAACCAGCTCCTGTTTCTTAAAATGCTCCGTTCCATTAAAGCTCATATGCTCAACAAAATGCGCGAGTCCTACCTGTTTATCCGTTTCCAAAACAGAACCTGCATTCACCACTAATCTTAATTCTGCACGGTTCTTTGGTTCTATGTTTTTGCGGATATAGTAGGTGAGTCCATTTGCGAGCTTGCCTATTTTGACGGAGGGATCGAGGGGTAGCGGGATTTCCTTTTTTTGAGCTTTAAGTATTCCCGAGGAAAGGATGAAGAGTAAGAATAGAGAGAAATTTCTTGTCATAGCATGAATTTAGCAATTAAACCGGTTTGATACACCTTTGTCAGCGATAATCCTCTTAGGTATTAATTCTTAGTATAAACCTTTCTGAATTTGTGAATATTTAAATGATGTACTGGATACTTTTATGAAAAACACAAATGCAACGGATCAACAATCTCAAAATACATGAATCTAAACGCAAGCAACTTCGTAATAACTTAACAGAAGCTGAACGCGTCCTATGGAAGTATATTAGAAAAGAAAAACTATACGGAAGGAAATTCAGACGTCAGTTTAGTGTATTGCACTACATACTTGACTTTTACTGTTTTGAAGAAAAACTGGCTATTGAATTAGATGGTCAACAGCATTATACAACAGAAGGTTTGTTAAAAGATAAGGAAAGAGATCTCTTTTTAAATGCTCAAGGGATCAGGGTCTTGCGGTTTCCGAATGAAAGAGTGTTTAAAGAATTGCCAGATGTCTTAAAAGAAATAACTGCCTGTTTCACCCCTCCGTCACTGCGTGACACCTCCCCTGGAAGGGGAGGGAGGTAATTTGTTCAATAATAATAATTGTAGCGATTACTATTATTGACTGCTAAATATTCCTCCCCTTCCAGGGGGAGCCAGAGGGGGTCAAAGAGGGTTAAACCCAAGACGTTTAATCAATTCCCCCGGCAACTTCGGCAACCTTTTCCTTTCAATCAGATAAGTCGAAAGCCCCGACAGATCCCGGTACACATAATGTTTATTCAATGCCCCTTCCAGGTACCCGGCACCGGATGTATTCCCGGTTCCCACACGCATCCCAATCATCCGCCGAACCATCACCAAATGTTTATGCCGCCAGCTGCTCATTAAATGATCAATCTCGATCAATGCATCCAGGATCTGGTAAGAGGTTTGAAAAACAGGGAAATCGCGATACAGCATGATGAATAATGCAGCACGCAATGCAGCGGGCGAAAAATTACTTCGCAGGGCTGCCAGTTGTTCGGCCCCGAACTCAGCACTTGCTTTCTCAAAAAAAACATAATCAAAATCATGGATCTTGCTTTGCTCTCTTTCAGTAAGTCCCGTTTCATATATATTCCGGTAATCTTTCCAGAACGGATGCTCCGTAACATCGGATGTAGCGTTACTTTTATAATCTTTCCAGTAATCCGGTTCAAAAAACGGCATTCGTTCCAGCCACTTGTTAACCAGCTTCAACAGATTCTTTTTCTCTTCGGTATCGGTAATGGTTTTATGATCTTCCGGGGTAAAGCCACCTTCGTTGGTGCGTTTGTAATAATCTTTCTGGTGACGGTTATCCAGCTCAAGTCCCAGGCTCGCTTCGATCATCCTGAATTGTTTACTCTGGAAACCGGAAGAGGGGGTAAGCAGGTTGCGGAACTCAAGAAAGTCCAGCGGAGTCATGGTATCCAGTATATGCACCTGCTGGTTTAACAGTTGCAGGATACTGATCACACGGTGTAACCGGTGACGCACAAGATTCAGATCCTCTGAATTATCATTAATAGTATCCTGCGAAAAAACACCCATCGCATAATCCAGTTCAAAGAGTATTTGTTTGAACCACAGTTCATATGCCTGGTGAATAATGATGAATAACATTTCATCATGCGCGGGCTCATTTCCTTTTTCAAAACTTACCGGGTACTGTGCGTCCAGTACTTTTTCAAGTTCCAGGTAACTGCCGTAATACATTGGTTGTTTTTCCATAGTTGATCATTACTGATGCAAAAGAAGCCTTATTTGAATAAAAAACCAGTTTCTCCACAAAAAGAGATTGTGTTTGTTTTACACATTTCTTTTAAATAATTTTAAGACCTAAAGCCATTGCTATGTCATGTAAGAATTTCCTGCCTTTACTGTTGCTGGCATTCATCTCGTGCAAGAACGGGAAAGATACTATTGCAACCCTTGATACCACTACGGTTGACGGACATCCGGCCTGGATCATGCAGAACAATATTTATGAAGTAAATGTGCGCCAATACACGCGGGAAGGCACTTTTGCTGCATTTGCCAAACATCTCGACCGTTTAAAGGAGATGGGAGTGGGCACACTCTGGTTCATGCCGATAAACCCAATCAGTAAGGTGGAAAGAAAAGGAACCCTTGGCAGCTATTATGCGGTGGCAGATTATACAGCTATCAACCCTGAATATGGAACGATGGACGACTGGAAGGCACTGGTAAAACAGTCACACGGAAAAGGGTTTAAAGTCATGATCGACTGGGTACCCAATCATACAGGTGCCGACCATTACTGGTTGCAGAAACATCCTGATTTCTATGTGAAGGATAGTACCGGTAAGCCTGTTTCGCAGTTCGATTGGACAGATACCCGGAAACTGAATTTCGCCAACCCCGAATTACGCGATTCTATGCTGGCACAAATGAAATTTTGGGTAACAGAGACGGGCATCGATGGTTTCCGTTGCGATTATGCGGTAGGACCTACACGTGAATTCTGGACAAAAGCTGTAAAAGAACTGAAAGGAATGAAGAACCTTTTCATGCTGGCTGAGACCGACAGTGCATGGCTGCATGGGGTAGGCTTTGATGCAACCTATGCGTGGCCTGAGTTTAGTATGATGAAACTGGTGGCAGCAGGCAAACGCAAAGCATGGGCGCTGGATAGTGTATTTAATAACACCGATACATTATTACCCAAGAATGCAATACGCCTCTTCTTTACCAGCAATCACGATGAGAACAGTTGGAACAAAGCCGATTATAGCACAATGCCCGGTGAATCACATACCCCATTTGCTGTACTTACGCAAACCATGAAACGCAGCGTACCATTGATTTACAGCAGCCAGGAAGAACCTGTTTTGCGATCACTGAGCTTCTTTGAAAAGGATTCAATGAACTTCTCGCAATACAAAAGGGCCCCGTTATACAAGCAATTACTTGAGCTTCGTAAAAACAATCCCGCATTGGCACCTAACGCTGATTTTAAGAAACTGGTGACAGATAAAGATGATGCCGTATATGCCTTTTACCGTAAGTCAGGAAAAAATACTGTGCTGGTAATCCTTAACTTGAGTGCGCAACCGGAGCACGTGATTGTAAATGAGAAGGATATAGCATCTTTCAGTGAAGGCAGCTATCATGAACTTGGAGGGACCGCTTCGATAAAAAAAATCCCGGCAGCTTATGACCTGAAGGCATGGGGCTATCAAGTGATCTATGAATAGTAAATAGCAATGGTTGTAAGGTATTGCAGGAACAGGCGTCAAAAAACCGCTTATGGCTATTAAAATCGTTCACAAACACACTCTTGCCACCCGTTGGATGCATTGGATCAACTTTCCTGTGCTCACAATTATGATTTGGAGCGGCATGCTGATCTACTGGGCCAATGATGTATACAAAGTAAAACTGGGTGATACGGTTGTGGTGAGGTTCTTCCCCGAATGGTTTTATAAATCACTGCACATCCCTTACCGGTTATCGGAAGGAATGGCGTTTCACTTTGTTTTCATGTGGTTATTCATTATCAATGGATTATTATACGTAACCTATACTTTAATCTCCGGTGAGTGGCGATACCTTGTTCCCAATAAACATTCGTTTAAAGAAGCCTGGCTGGTAGTGCTGCACGACCTCCATATCCGGAGAACCGCACCTGCACAATTAAAATACAATGCTGCCCAGCGGATCGCCTACACCATGATCATCATCATGGGTTTCGGTTCTGTAATTACAGGGTTGGCTATTTATAAACCTGTACAGTTGCAATGGATCACTAACTTATGTGGTGGATATGAAGCGGCACGGATCGAACACTTTATTCTCACCGTTGGGTACGTTGTATTCTTTGTGGTTCACCTTATACAGGTAATACTGGCCGGATGGAATAATTTTCGCGCAATGGTAGCAGGTTTTGAAGTGATCAAAGATGATAGGAACATTAAAAACGAAAGACCATGAAAGCAGAGATTGTAGACGAAAGGACAGGTAAAACCTATAAAAGAAAAAGCCTTACCGCATTCATCATATTCTTTTCACTGATCATTCTTGCATGGGCGGGCTGGAAATGGTTGGTAACACGCCCATTGATAGCCGGTAAAAATGGGGGAGGCATACAGGCACCTTTGCGCAAAGTGCTGGATATAAATGAGGAAGTTTACAGCGGTCTCTACAGCACTAAACATCTGGTAAAAGAATATCCAAGAACCAAAGCAGCCCCGCGAGCCAGGGTTAACGGAAACCTGGGCATGAAGAAAGAAAACTTTGATCCGGCAACCTGGAAACTTAAGATCATCAGAAACAGCGGAGATACCCTGTATATTACCATTGATGAGATCAAAAGCTTACCCAAAATCGATGTGGTCTTCAATTTCAAATGCATCGAAGGGTGGAGCCAGATCACCTGGTGGAGCGGGGTGAGGTTTTCTGAAGTGCTGAAAAAATATGGTCTTGGTAAAGAAAGTGAAATGAAATATGTGGGTATGAAAACCCCCGACCAGGAATACTATGTGGGCATCGATATGCCAAGCATCCTCCAACCCCAAACCATCCTTTGCTACGAACTTAACGGCAAGCCACTACCCATGGACCAGGGCTTCCCACTACGCCTCATCATACCCGTAAAATATGGGGTAAAACACCTCAAGCGTATCGGAACCATTTCTTTTGCAAACACACGTCCTATTGATTATTGGGCAGAAAAAGGGTATGATTATTATACAGGATTGTAGCACAAAATCTTAATAATTAATAATTTACGCATTGACATAAATACAACTACGTTTCAACGTATTGATAGACAGCAACATAGCGCCTAAAAAAGGGCATTTGTTCGAGTATTGTTCGGGTTTCAATAGGGGTTTGTTCGACTCGAGTCGAACAAGAGTCGAACAAACCCTTATCAAAACTCAACTAAGACCTGGATATTGGTCACGGCTTTAGTTGCGTTTTTCAAATGTCACAACAGGTTAAATATTCGTATTTTTTGTTGCTCTAACATCTATCATCCAACACTTATATTTGCTCAATGAACCGACCCGAACTGATCGAGCAGATCCGGCAGAAGGAAACTTATCTCTGCGTTGGACTTGATACAGATATTACTAAGATCCCCAAACATCTTCTCGCGCACCCTGACCCTGTTTTTGAATTCAATAAAGCCATCATCGATGCAACAAAAGATCATTGTATGAGCTACAAGATCAATACGGCATTCTATGAGTCGCAGGGACTGAAAGGCTGGGAGGCCATGGAAAAAACAGTTCACTATATCCCCTCTACACATCTCAGGATCGCTGATGCGAAACGTGGTGATATAGGTAACACATCTACGCAATACGCCAAAGCATTCTTTGAAGCATTGCCTTTTGATGCCATTACAGTGGCCCCTTATATGGGAGAGGATAGCGTGCGCCCCTTTCTCGAATACGAAAACAAATGGACGATCGTACTGGGGCTCACTTCCAATGCAGGCAGTCACGATTTTCAGCAGCTACCGGTTGAGGGAAAGAAGCTCTATGAAAAAGTTCTTGAAAAGATAGCCACCTGGGGCAATCCGGGCAACCTCATGTATGTAGTAGGAGCCACCCGTGCCGATGATCTCGCCCATATCCGCACCATCATACCAGAACATTTTTTATTGGTGCCCGGTGTTGGAGCGCAGGGCGGTAGTCTTGAAGAAGTATCCAGATACGGAATGAATAAAGACTGTGGCTTATTAGTAAATGCCAGTCGCGCAGTAATTTTCGCCAGTACAGGCGAAGACTTCGCACAAGCAGCATCAACCGCAGCAAAAGAATACCACACCGAAATGATAACATACTTAAAACCATAAAACTAAAAAGTCCCTTCGGTACGACAGGATTACATGTGAGATTGTGCCTTATGGATTTGGGACCGAATAATGTCAGCAACCTTTCCCGCCCACACAGCGTGCGACTTTGCCGAGTAATGCAATCCATCATTCGCCAGCAAGCCTTCTTTTCCAAGCACCGAACGGGTTTGGTCCGTTATATCGATAAAATGAGCACCCTTTTCTTTCGCGGCCGATGCACAGATCGAATTAAACGCATTGATCTCCTCACTAATACCATTGCGCGTTGATTTAATGCCAAATGGCGTTACACTCCAATCCGGAATGGATAGTACCATTATATGAGCAGGCTTTTCACCACTGAAATGAATAGCCTTCTTCAATAAAAAATCAAAATCTTCCGCAAAGTCTTTGATGGATAAACCTCGGTACTGGTTATTTACACCCATTAACAGCGTAACAAAATCATACTGTTCATTCAGTTGGGTATGGAGGATATGTTCAGCCAGTTCAAAGCTTGTCCAGCCCGTTTTGGCAACAATTTCAGGTGCGTGTATCACAATTCTTGTATTACGTAGAATCTGCACAACCTGGTAGGGGAAGCTCTCATGCAATGGAACAGATTCACCGATCGTATATGAATCACCTAGCGCTAAATATGAATAATGATGTTTCATATGAATCAAAAATTATCCCGCAATATTTCATAAAACCGATAAACATCCCCAAAGCTGCAATACATGGGTGATGGCGCAACGCGTATCACCCCGGGTTCCCGGTAATCCACAATGATGCCGCTATCGATCATCCTATCATGGATCTCTTTTCCTTTTTCTTTGAAATATAATGATAACTGCGCACCCCGGGCTTCCGGTGCTGCAGGTGTGATGATTTCAAACTTCAGATTCGGTAACTGCTGTAAAAGATATTCAAGGTAATTGGTAAGTCCAACACTCTTGGCACGAAGGTTTTCAATCCCTGCCTGCTTAAACAGTTCCAGCGAAGCTTTCAAACAAACCGTATTAAACACCTGTGCCGTACTAAGGTTCCATCCGCCGGCATTGGGTTTCGGGATAAAGCCTTTTTCCATTTTGAACCTCGTTTTTTCATCATTGCCCCACCAGCCTGCAAGTCTCGGTGTAGAAGTATCCGAAGCGTGTTTTTCATTTACATATACACCTCCCACAGCACCAGGTCCCGCGTTCAGGTATTTGTAACTGCACCATGCTGCAAAGTCAACATCCCAATCATGTAATTGCAAAGGCACATTGCCTGCCACATGTGCCAGATCAAAACCGGCAATTGCGTGAACTGCATGTGTGGCTGCGGTGATCGCTTTCATATCAAACAACTGTCCTGTATAATAATTGATCCCGCCAAACAATACCATGGCCAGTGTTTCTCCCTGTTCAGCTATAACGCTTACGATGTCTTCTGTACGCAAGGTTTTCTCATTCTCCCGGGGTGATATTTCAATGATTGCTTTTGCAGGGTCAAGACCAAAATGCTTCACAAGGGTTTCTACTGCATATTGATCCGAAGGAAATGCTCCGGCTTCCATAATAATTGTAAAACGTTGTGGGGTAGGGCGGTAAAAACTCAGCATTAATAGATGGAGGTTCACTGTTAATGCATTCATCACGGTTACTTCATCTTCACTGCAACCCATCATAGTAGCTAAAGAAGATTTACAGTAGTCCTGATAGTATAACCATGGGTTGGGCCCTTTAAAATAACCACTGATCGCCAACTCTTTCCAGCTTGCTAACTCCAGCTCCATGGCGGCATCTACAGTTCTTGGCTGAAGTCCCAGGGAGTTACCGCAGAAATAGATTACATCGTCTCCGTTATTGTGTTTCGGAAAATGAAACTGGCTTTTGAGGTATGATAGGCTATCGGCTTTATCAGCTTCTTTCGCGAAATTAGGAGAGGTTGAAAAAATATGGCTCATATTGCAAAGTAAGACGTTTTCATTGGAGGCTGGCTCTGCGGTAAAGGAAATGATCGGATATAGTAGATCCCAACCCGATAAAGATTCCCCAAGAATAGAATATTTTACAGACGGGCGAATTAATTCCCACACTTAACTTATTTTCAAGTCTTATAAAAACCAAACGCTGCCCCCATGAAACGTATCCACTTTCTCCTGCTGTTGCTATGCATAACTACAGGTCTTTTTGCCCAGAATACCCCTGTTACCAAAGCCAATTATTCGCTGGCTGCCCGTTTCTCCCCCAAAAAGCTGGAGAAACTTATTTTCAGCACCAATGTAGATCCACACTGGTTAAAGAAAACCGACCGTTTCTGGTATGTATATGAAACAACAGAGGGCAAGAAATGGTATATCGTTGACCCAACAAAAGCAGAAAAGAAGCTTTTGTTCGATAATGCCGACCTCGCAGCTAAGATCACACGCATTGTGAAAGACCCTTTCGATGCGCAGCATCTGGGTCTTGATAGTATGCGTTTCATCAAAGACGAGAACTGGATACAGTTTGAAGTGAAGAGTACACAGGAGATAGAGAAAAAAGATTCCACCGCTAAAAAAGGTACCCCACCTGTACGCGAGAAAAAGATATTCTATTTCGAGTATAATATTCTTACCGGCGAATTAACAGAGCTGTCCGACTTCAAAAAACCCAAACGCAAACCGCAATGGGCGTCTCTTTCACCTGACGGGAATATGATCGTCTTTGGAAAGAACTATAACCTTTACTGGATGGACAAAACCAACTATGAAAAGGCACTAAAGAATGAAGATGATTCCACCATTGTACAACAGGCGCTTACAACAGATGGCGTAGAATATTACAGTTATCACTCAGAAGGCAATCTGCAGGGTAATGGTGATAGCAATGAGGATAAAGAGAAAAACAAGAATAAACGCAAACCGGCTTTTGCTTACTGGTCGCCCGATTCAAAACATTTTGTGATCAACCGTACCGATAACAGGAAAGTAAAGGACCTATGGGTGATCAACAGTCTTTCAAATCCAAGACCCACATTGGAAACCTATAAATACTGGATGCCGGGTGAAAAAGAAGCACCGGTAGAGCATGTGTACCTGTTTGATGCAGTAGCAAGAACCAGTAAAGAATTATCGCTCTCCCTTTTTAAAGATCAAAACATTTCTGTATGGTCGGACCCAGGAAAGATCAATACCCGTGACGATGATTTCAGACCCAACAAATGGCTCGGAACAAATGATAAGTTCTATTTCACCCGTACAAGCCGCGACCTGAAAAAAGTAGATGTGTGCGTAACAGATATTACAACGGGCTCAGTTAAACCATTAATCGAAGAGCGTTTTAATACCTATATAGAAACCAGGCGTTTAGCATTAGTGAACGATGGCAAAGAATTCATCCAGTGGAGTGAGCGTGATGGTTGGGCGCATCTCTATCTGTATGATGAGAATGGCAAATTCAAGAATGCAATCACAACAGGTACATACCATGTTGAGAATATTCTGGGTGTAGATGATGCCAAACGTGTTGTGTATTTTTCGGGTAATGGTAAAGAACCCAATGAAGATCCTTATTACCTGCATGCCTATCGTGTAAATTTTGATGGCACAGGTCTCAAACTCCTCAACCCGGGTGAGTATGAACACGCGATGTCTATGAACGATAACAGGAACTTCCTGGTCGATAACTATTCAAGGGTAAATACAGTACCTGCTTCTGCTTTATATGCAACCGATGGAAGAAAGATCATGGATCTTGAAAAAGCTGATTTCAGTTCCCTGTTCGCTGCAGGCTATAAATTTCCGCAGATCTTCAAAGCAAAAGCAGATGATGGTATCACGGATATTTATGGGGTGATGTATAAACCATTTGATTTTGACTCAACCAAAAAATACCCCGTTATTGAATACGTATACCCGGGTCCGCAAACAGAAGCCGTAAACAAAGCTTTTGGACGTGGGATGGACAGAACAGAACGTTTGGCACAATTGGGTTTTGTAGTAATCACGATGGGTAACCGTGGCGGTCATCCCGGCAGAAGTAAATGGTACCATAATTTCGGATACAATAACCTCCGCGATTACGGATTGTCCGATAAAAAAGCAGTGGCCGAACAATTGGCCGATCGCTATACTTATATAGATATCGACAGGGTAGGGATCCATGGACACTCAGGTGGTGGTTTCATGAGTACGGCTGCCATGTTGGTTTATCCCGACTTCTTCAAAGTAGCGGTATCCTCTTCCGGCAACCATGATAACGCCGTATATAACAGGTGGTGGAGCGAACAGCACAATGGTGTAAAAGAAATCATCGGAGATAAAGGCGACACCACATTTGTTTACAATATCGAAAAGAACCAGGATCTCGCAAAGAATCTCAAGGGACATCTTATGCTCTCAACCGGCGATATCGATAACAACGTACATCCTGCAAACACAACGCGTGTTGCCAATGCATTGATCAAGGCAAACAAAAGATTCGACCTTGTAATACTCCCGGGACAACGACATGGCTATGGAGATATGGTTGAATATTTCTACTGGCGCATGGCTGATTATTTCACCCAGTATTTAATGGGCGATAAAACAGAACGCAGTACAGATATCACAGAGATGAATAAAGAAATTGAACAGGGCGGAGTAAAGGGCGGCGCAGCTGCTGCAACCGGCAGAAGACCTGAAGAAGAAAATTAAGCTATACATTAAAAATGCCGCAGACTCATTATCTGCGGCATTTTTCTTTGCGTTCTTCGCGGCTCGTTGCGTCCTTTGCGTTCCAGCTTTTCAGCAACTACATAAACCGCACATTCCCAAAATTACTCCTGATATTGACCTTCGTTGATCCCCCTTTCCCCATACTCCCGCTATACCTATGATTTTGCGTATAGTTAGTATAACTGGCATTAATCTTCTCTTCCTTCACCTCCAGGTATTTGCTCGTAACTCTTGCATTATTAGTAGCTATCTCATAATCCGCAGAAAAATCTTTCGGTGTAACAATATATAAACTCGTGTAGTTATTCCTGAGCTCAAGTTGCTGAACAGTATTATCAATAGTCAGGTCAACACTATTGCAAAACTCAAACTGCCCCTTGATATTACCACCCAGTTTCCCAATATCAATCCTTGAATATTTGAAAATCATTTCGCTGTTATTCAGACTTTCAATCAACGCTTTCCCAAATTCAACCCTTACCAGGCGGCAGTTACTAAGTTTACCTGCGGTGAGGTTGCCGTATTTCTGCACAAGCTCACACTGACCCACAAAATCACCCATCAGGATCGGTCCAAAATTATTCTCTGCATACAGTTTTGCATTGGCAGGCAGGTGAACGATATAATCAATCCGCATTTCATGACCGCCGTTATAGTTGTTCCCGTTATTGTTCCAGTCGCCCAGTTTGGTTACAAATGAAATGGTCTGGTCCTTTTTTTCATCCAGTACAGAGATCCTGTCGAGGGTTTGTGTGGCGTATTCGTTGGTTTGTGCACTTACTATGATATGTGCCTCAACCTTTACTTCATTTTTATCCCATGTTTCAATGGTCATCTGTCCGTAACGGTTCTGCAAAGAAATTGTTTCAGTGCCCACAGGGTATGTTTTCGTATAATCCTTTTGCAGTTTTACGGGCCATTCATAGGTATTCCTGTCCTGTGCAACCGCCGGTAAGATGCAAAATGCCAGCAGTACACCCAATATAAATGTTTTCATTATGATAGGGTTTTAATGGTTATGATATGGATAAAGAGGTGCGGAGCAGTAAAAGGTTGGAAATGCCGCCGGTTTTTATTCATCACATTGTCTATTTTTGCTGCAAACCGAAGTGCTATGTCCAGAGCCGATCTTTTTCAATCACCCGATTACTACCAGCTGGATGATCTTCTGACAGATGAACATAAACTCATCCGTGAAACCGTTCGGAGTTATGTGAAGAAAGAGATCTCACCTATCATAGAGGACTATGCACAAAGAGCCGAGTTCCCCATCCAGATAGTGAAGCAGATGGGTGAGTTGGGTTGCTTTGGTCCTACGGTTCCGGAACAATATGGTGGCGGTGGCTTGGATTATATCAGTTATGGTCTGATGATGCAGGAGCTGGAACGAGGCGACAGCGGCGTAAGAAGTACCGCCAGTGTGCAGGGTAGTCTTGTTATGTACCCTATCTATGCATACGGCAATGAGGAGCAGCGAAATAAATATTTACCCAAACTCGCCAGCGGTGAATGGCTCGGGTGTTTTGGATTGACAGAACCTGATCACGGCAGTAATCCATCAGGTATGCTCACACGCTTTACAGATGCTGGAGATCATGTGATCCTGAACGGTGCAAAAATGTGGATCAGTAATGCACCCTTTGCACAAGTTGCCGTTGTTTGGGCAAAAAATGAACAGGATGAAATCCAGGGACTGATCGTTGAACGCGGCATGGAAGGATTTACCACCCCAACAACACATGGCAAATGGAGCCTCCGTGCCAGTGCAACAGGAGAACTGGTTTTTGATCATGTAAAAGTGCCCAAAGAAAATATACTCCCGAATGTAAAGGGATTGAAAGGACCACTCGGTTGTTTATCAAAGGCCCGCTACGGAATTGCCTGGGGCGCATTAGGCGCTGCGATGGATTGTTATGACACTGCATTGCGCTATTCAAAAGAAAGGATCCAGTTCGATCGTCCGATCGGTGGTTTTCAATTACAGCAAAAGAAACTCGCAGAAATGATCACCGAGATCACCAAGGCACAACTGATGGTGTGGCGCTTAGGTGTTCTCATGAATGAAAACAAAGTTACCCCACAACAGATCAGCATGGCCAAACGTAACAGCTGTGAAATAGCCGCTAATATAACCCGCGATGCACGCCAGATGCTTGGCGGAATGGGCATCACCGGCGAATACAGCATCATGCGCCATATGATGAATTTAGAAAGTGTGATCACCTATGAAGGAACGCACGATGTACACCTGCTGATAACGGGAATGGATGTTACGGGGATCAATGCTTTTAAATAATTGTTGATAGTTTTAGTCTATGGTGGTCAGTCTAAAGTTGTTAATAGTTTCGTATTAAAGGTTGAAAACCTGTTGAAGTTATCAGTTCTGAAAAAAACTATAAACCTAAAACCAATAACAACTTTAGACTGACCACCATAGACCAAAACAAAAGTAAAAATAGAAATGAAACTTTTCCTCATAGGCATGATGGGTTCCGGCAAGAGCCACTGGAAGAAAAAGCTCTCCGCAAAAATGAAAGTGGGAGGGTACGATCTGGATTTTCTGGTTGAATCGCATGAAGAAAAAACGATCGCTGAAATTTTTGCAGAGGATGGGGAAGAATACTTCCGCAAGTCTGAAGCAAAAGTATTGCGTTGGTTTGCCGAGAAGAAAGCATTTGTGCTGGCTACCGGTGGCGGAACTCCCTGTTTTCATGAAAATATGAAATGGATGAACCAGCAGGGAATAACCGTATGGATAGATGAACCCATTGAAGTGCTGGCACAGCGGCTTACTCCTGAAAAAGATCATCGCCCACTCATAAAGAATTTAGCCGATAGCGAATTGATCGGCTACCTCGAAAACAAAAGAACGGAAAGGTTAGGTTTTTACGAACAGGCTACCCATCATCTAACAGCCGCAGATATTAATGATAACTGGTTTGCAAAACTCATCAAACAACATGCATAAAGGATTTTTGGTTACCGCAAGTTTATTAGCCGCATTGTCGGTCGGTCTCGGTGCTTTTGGGGCGCACGCTTTAAAAGAAATACTCACTCCCCAACAACTCAATACTTTTGAAACAGCGGTGCGTTACCAGTTCTATCATGCTTTCGCACTCATGATCACCGCCATTATTTTAAAAAGTTTCCCGCATAACTGGGTAAAATATGCAGGCAATTTTTTCATTGGTGGCATCATCCTTTTTTCCGGCTCGCTCTATTTACTCACGGCCATCACTGCAGCAGGCAACGATCATTTCAAGTGGCTCGGTGCGGTAACACCTTTGGGTGGTTTGTTTTTCATATTCGGCTGGCTCGCATTGGCAACCGGGATATTAAAATCCCATCAAAATCCCTGAGTCAGCTAACAAACGTGGAAAACTGCTCCCCATGGCTACCACTTTTGCACATCTGTCAGTCGCAACGGAAACCGTTTACCGCTTAGCTTATATTTGTTTCCATGGCAAATAGCTTAAAGAAGAAAACGCCGCCGCCGCCCGACCCAGAAAAGCTGACAGCAGATAAAGAATCGCAGGTAACTGTAACGGAAGTGGTGAAAGATGAACGCACCCAAAGGATCATTGGCGCAGCCTCTTTATTAATGACTGCTTTTCTTTTTGTTTGCCTTACCTCTTATTTATTCACCTGGCAGGAAGATCAGGATAAAGTTCACCAGTTCGGTATCAAAATATTTGCAACGGATGATGTGCATGTAAATAACCTGCTGGGAGTGCTGGGCGCATATGTAGCGCACACATTGATCTACAAAGGATTTGGGCTTGCTTCCTATCTTTTTTGTACCACTTTTTTTGTATTAGGGGTCAATCTTCTTTTCGGTAAAAAAATATTCAGTCTTACACGCAACCTTAAATATGTTCTTGTAGGGCTGCTGGTACTCAGCATGGCATTCAGCTTTGCGACAAAGATCAGTGATTTCTCATGGGGTGGGGCAGTAGGAGAGATCCTGAATGAGTGGTCGGTAAAATGGATCGGGAATGTAGGAACAGCCGCTGTGTTAGCGTTAGCAGTCTTCAGCTATTTTATCTGGCGTTTCAATCCCATATTCAAACTCCCGGAATGGAAGATCAACAAAAAGGACAAAGAGGACCTGGGTATGGTATTGCCACAAACTGAAGATGATGAAGAGCCTGTATTCCAGCAATGGAACACAGCGGGTGAAGAAACTTCAGGTGCCAAACTCATGATTGATGATGAGATAGCAGAACCGGTGAGCCAGAATAAAATGAAGAACGATGGGAAAGGAGTAGTGGTGATCATGCCTGCCGCTGCAGCCGAAGTAGCGAACCCGATGAATGATTTTGATGTAGTGGAAAAGGACGACCTGGAAGAAGAAATAGAAGAAGAGGATATCTTACCGGTTGAGATAGAAGAGGAAGAAGTGATCATTGAAAAAACACCTGTCATCAAAAACGCATCTCCCGATCTTGAATTGGAGATCAAAGAAACACCTGACGAAGAAGAGGAAGAAGAGATCGCCGTAGCTGTAGGCAAGCTAGCTACCAAATATGATGTAACACTTGATCTCAAGGATTATAAATATCCAACGCTCGATCTGCTGGATATTCACGGCAGTGAAAAGATTGTACACGATCCACAGGAACTGGAGACCAATAAGAACCAGATCATTGCAACACTGAAGAATTATGATATCGCCATACAAAGGATTGCGGCAACAGTAGGGCCAACCGTAACTTTATATGAAATTGTTCCTGCACCCGGTGTACGTATCAGCCGTATCAAAAACCTGGAAGATGATATTGCCCTGAGCCTGGCAGCACTTGGTATCCGCATCATTGCGCCGATACCTGGTAAAGGAACCATTGGTATTGAAGTACCGAATGTGCGCAAGTCGGTAGTAAGTATGAAAACATTGCTGGCATCAGAAAAGTTCCAGGCAAATGCTTTCTCACTCCCTATCGCCATTGGTAAAAAGATCGATAATGAAAACTTTATCGTTGATCTCGCCAATATGCCGCACCTGTTAATGGCAGGTGCTACGGGACAAGGTAAATCGGTAGGATTGAATGCCATCCTCGTATCACTCTTATATAAGAAGCATCCATCACAACTCAAGTTCGTATTGGTAGATCCGAAGAAAGTGGAACTGAGTCTTTACCGGGTGATCGAAAAACATTTTCTTGCCAAACTGCCGGGAGAAGAAGAGTCGATCATTACCGATACCAAGAAAGTAGTGCACACATTGAATGCTTTGTGTATTGAAATGGATAACAGGTATGATCTCTTAAAAGAAGCCGGTTGTCGTAATATAAAAGAGTACAATGAGAAATTCACTGCACGCAAATTAAACCCGCAAAAGGGTCATCAGTATCTTCCTTTCATTGTGCTGGTGGTGGATGAGTTTGCAGATCTGATCATGACCGCAGGTAAAGAAGTGGAAATGCCGATAGCGCGTCTTGCACAGCTTGCCCGTGCCATTGGTATTCACCTGATCATTGCCACACAACGCCCTTCGGTGAATATCATTACCGGAACCATCAAGGCCAATTTCCCGGCGCGTATTGCATTTAAAGTATCGAGCAAGATTGATAGCCGCACCATTCTTGATGCCGGCGGTGCTGAACAACTGATCGGGAAAGGGGATATGCTGGTGAGTTATAATGGAGAGATCACGCGTTTACAATGTGCTTTTGTAGATACCCCTGAAGTAGAAAAGGTCTGCGAATTCATAGGCGACCAACGCGGCTACCCCGATGCATTCCTGCTGCCCGAATATGTTGATGAAAAAGACCTGGAAGGAAAAGACTTCGATGCAGGTAACCGTGATCCCTTGTTTGAAGATGCTGCCAAACTGATTGTACAGAACCAGATGGGCTCCACATCACTTATTCAGCGCCGAATGAAACTGGGTTATAACAGAGCCGGCCGTTTAATGGATCAGCTCGAAGATGCGGGTGTGGTAGGACCCAACCAGGGAAGTAAAGCCAGGGAAGTCCTTTTCAAAACCGATATGGAACTACAGGAATTTCTTGACTCCCTCGCATAGCTTTACCGATTCACAAGGCTGTAAACCGATAAAAACAGAAACTTAACGCCGCAGAATCCGTGCCGGAATAGCCTAAAACATATCTTTGCCATCACGAATAAGACAAGAATGAAGAAAATATACGCTTTGCTGCCCCTCTGGTTATTAGTAACCCTGACAGCTTTTTCACAAAATGATCCCGCAGCAAAGAAAGTACTGGATGCCGTTGGTGCCAAAGTAAAAGCTTCCAAAGGAATTACGGCTACCTGTACGCTCAACTCCTTTACCAGCAAAGGCAAACTCAATGGAACAAAAGCGGTAAGTCTCTCCATGAAAGGAGAAAAATATGTGTTGAAGCAAGGAAAAACAGAGATCGTTTGTGACGGGCAGAATGTATATAGCTATGATGGCGACAAAACCATCACCAAATCATCCGTTGATGAAAGCAGTCAAACTCTCAACCCGCAGAAATTATTGGCGGGCAATTACGAAAAGGATTTTACCTATAAACTCATTTCATCTACCGGTAGTTCTTACCAGATTGAATTGAGGCCAATCGATAACCGCAAGAATTTTTCGAAGGTCAATATCTTTGTAGATAAGGCTAAAAGCACATTCTCTGTAGCACGTATCATTGATAAGAGTAATAATGTAACAGAATTGAAAGTGGCTAATATGAATCTGAATGCAACACTTCCCGAGTCTGTGTTCACATTTAACAAGGCTAAATATCCAAAGGATGTAGAGGTACTGGATTGACCAACAACTACGATACTTTATAAGTAACCCCTTCAATAGCGAGATCTGTATTCGGAAAGACTTCTCTTGCCTCGTGCAGAAAAAGATCCAGCTCTTCATACTTACTGCTGAAATGCCCGATCAGTAATTTCTTTACTCTGCCCATTGAGGCAATACCCGCAGCCTGCACCGTTGTTGAGTGGAAGCGTTCGCCCGCTCTTTCTTCCAGTTCTTTGAGGTAAGTGGCTTCGTGATACATAAGGTTAACCTGTCTCGCTTTTTCGGCAAGCTCCACATCATACTTAGTGTCAGCACAATAAGCATAGCTTCTGGGAGCTTTGTTAGGGAACGTAACACTGAAATTAGTAACCACTTCGCCGTTCTCTCTCACATAATCCTCTCCATCTTTTAACCGCTCAAAAAAGGAAGTAGGGATCCCGGCTTCGATAGCTTTATCCCTGTTGATCTTCCGTGGTTTCTTTCTTTCTCTTATAATAAAGCCCCAGCAGGGGATACGGTGCCGCGTTTGGAAACATTCAACCCGGAATTTGGGTGTGTCAACCAATATGCACTCTTCGCCCAGTGGATGAAAGTTCAACGCAAAGGGTAAAATGGTATGCGCCACCCGTAACTGCAGTTCAATGATCTCCTGTAGCTCAGGGGGACCATACAGGTTCAAAGCCGGCTCCCTGCCCTGAAGGCCCATACTGGTAAGCAAGCCGATCAATCCGAAGTAATGGTCGCCATGAAGATGTGAAATAAAAATATGGTGGATCTTGCTCCGGCGGATCTTGTAACGGGCGATCTGCATTTGTGTACCTTCACCGCAGTCGATCAGGAATAGCTGGTCGTTCAATGTTACCACCTGCGAGGTAGGGTGCCTGTTAAAGGCGGGTATCGCAGAATTATTGCCTAAGATGGTTACGCCGAACATGTATAGCTCCTGATATTGGTCAAACGAAATTAACGAGGGTAGACGAATTAAAGACAATTTAAGTGACCGCTTGCTGCTTGTTAATTTATAATATTACTTAAAAATCTTTGCGTCCTTCGCGGTTCGTGGCGACCTTTGCGTTCCAATCCGAAAGATTTTCCCCAAGAAAGGCCGTTAAACTCTCTAAAACCCCTCAAATTCCACGAAATTTCCTCCAGAAATTGCATAATTTACCATTATTATCTCTACCTTTGCACCCATAAAAAAAAGAAGGAAAAAATTCCGGAGTCTATTAAATTTTTTGAGATGCCCTATTTAACTATTGAAAAGAAAGCAAACATTTTTACTGAATTTGGTGGAAAAGCCACTAACACAGGTTCTATTGAAGCACAAGTTGCCCTGCTTACCCTGCGTATTTCTGAGATTTCCAAGCACTTACAAGCGAACAAAAAAGATCATTCTACCCAGCGTGGTTTGATGCAGATGGTTGGTCAGCGTAAACGCTTACTTACTTACCTGCAGAAGAACAACCTTCAGGGCTACCGTGCACTGATCGAGAAACTTGGGTTGAGAAAATAATATTCAACCATGAACAGAGTATTCTATTCCCAACTGGTATTATGTACAACGGTTGGGAATAGTTATTTCTGTGAATGCCTGTTTTTTCCTCCTTCATTACATTAACAAGAGCTTCGGAACATTTGGATTCTCCCTGTATCCGTATCTCCATTACAAAAAAATACTATGTTATCACAACCAACCAGTGTGAATTTCGACCTCGGCGGCAACCGCCAGGTAACTATTGGTACAGGTAAACTGGCACGTCAGGCTGACGGCGCTGTTACCGTATCACAAGGAAATTGCGTTATCCTGGCTACTGTTGTAGCCAATAAAGACCCGAAAGAGGGCCAGGATTTCTTCCCTTTAAGCGTTGATTACCAGGAAAAGTTTGCATCAGCGGGCCGTATCCCGGGTTCATTTTTCAAACGTGAAGCCAGGCTCAATGATTATGAGATCCTGACCAGCCGTTTGATCGATCGCGCATTACGTCCATTGTTCCCTGAAGATTATCTCTGCGATGTACAGGTGCTGATCAGCCTTGTATCAAGCGATGATGAAATATTACCGGATTCACTGGCATGCCTCGCTGCTTCTGCTGCCCTGGCTGTTTCAGATATTCCGATCAAAGAAATTATCAGTGAAGTAAGAATAGCCCGTGTAAACGGAGAGTTCATTGTGAACCCTAGTCGTACACAGTTAGCTGCTTCTGATCTTGAGTTCCTGATCGCCGCAACAGAAAAGAATCTGATGATGGTGGAAGGTGAAGCAAAAGAATGTGCCGAAGCTGATATGGTGAAAGCCTTACAGATCGCACATGATGCTATCCGTATCCAGATCAAAGCACAGGAAGAATTAAGAGGTAAAGTAGGGGTAACCACAAAGAGAGATTACAAAAAGCCTGCACAGGACGATGCAGTTAATCAAAAAGTAATTGCTTTCGCTAAACAGAAAGTATACGATATCGCTAAAAAAGGTTCTAACAAGAACGAACGTTCTGAAGCATTCAGTGCCTTAAAAGATGAATTACTTCTCAGCCTTGGCGAAGAAGCAACCGATCTCGAAAAGAAACTGGCTAAAAAATACTACGAGGACCTGAAATGGGAAGTCGTAAGAAACATGATGATCGATGACCGTATCCGTCTCGATGGACGCAAGCTCGACCAGGTAAGATCATTGGAAATGGAAGTTTCACCATTGCCAACCCCACACGGTTCAGCATTGTTCACACGTGGTGAAACTCAATCACTTACAACGGTTACTTTCGGAACTAAATTAGATCAGCTATTGGTAGAAAGTGCGGCTAAATCTGTTTACTCAGACTTTATCCTTCACTATAATTTCCCTCCATTCTCTACAGGCGAAGTGAAAATGATGCGCGGTGTTGGTCGCAGGGAAGTGGGTCACGGTAACCTGGCCATGCGCAGTTTAAAGAAAATAATGCCTGGTGCTGATTATGCGTATACGGTACGTGTCGTAAGTGATATCCTGGAAAGTAATGGTTCATCATCTATGGCAACTGTTTGTGCCGGTTCACTGGCGCTGATGGATGCAGGTGTGCCTTTCAAGAAACACGTAAGTGGTGTGGCCATGGGTCTTATCACACGGGAAGATGGAAAGTATGCGATCCTTACAGATATCTTAGGTGATGAAGATCATTTGGGTGATATGGATTTCAAAGTTACCGGTACACGCGATGGTATCTGCGGTGTTCAGATGGACATTAAAGTAGACGGCCTCAGCATGGAAGTAATGATGGAAGCCCTCGAACAGGCAAGAAAAGGACGTTTACACATCCTGGATGCTATGTACGAATGTATGCCGGCACACCGTGAAGAAGTGAAACCACATGCACCAAGAATGGTGAAACTGATCATCGAGAAAGAATTTATCGGTGCAGTGATCGGACCCGGTGGTAAAGTAATACAGGAAATACAGCGCGAAACAGGTGCTACTATCAATATTGAAGAAGTAGGCAACACCGGTGAAGTAAGCATCTTCTCTGCATCAAAAGAAAGTCTTGATAAAGCTGTAACATGGGTAAGAGGTATCACAGCCGTACCAAATGTTGGCGATGTATATGAAGGACCAGTTAAGGGCATCAAAGAATTCGGCGCATTTGTTGAGTTCATGCCAGGCAAACAAGGTTTACTGCACATCAGTGAAGTAAGCTGGAAACGCCTCGAAACCATGGACGGTCTTTTCAACGAAGGCGACATGGTGAAAGTGAAACTGGTAGGATTGGATCCTAAAACAGGCAAATTCAAATTAAGCCGTAAGGCCCTGATGCCAAAACCTGAATTCAAACCGAAGGAAGGAGAGGAATCAGCCGAAGCTTAAGTAAAGCATACTAAATAGAATGGCTCCGCTAAATGTCGGGGCCATTTTTATTATACAGTACCAACTAGTCTATGGACCATGGTCTATGGTCATAGAAAAACACAGCTAATATGAGTAACCATTGCCAAATAAAAATACACCGGGTAGATGAAGAGCAGCAGGATTTGCTCGTTGCCATCCTTTCTGAACAAGGCTACGAAGGATTTGAACAGTCAGAAAAGGAACTGCGGGCCTACATTCCAGAATCATTATTCACAGAAGACATATTAAACGATCTGGCCAAAGAACATTCATTCAACTGGCACATGACCATCATCCCTAAGCAGAATTGGAACGAAGTATGGGAATCAAACTTTGAGCCGGTACAGGTAGATGATTTTGCAGGCATCCGTGCCAATTTCCATCCTCCGTTTGGCAATGTACAGCATGATATAGTGATCACCCCAAAAATGAGTTTTGGCACCGGGCATCATGCAACTACGTATATGGTAATGCAACTGATGCGGAAGCTTGATTTCGCTGATAAGTCGGTTTTTGATTTCGGTTCCGGCACCGGCATCCTCGCTATTTTAGCAGAAAAGTTGGGGGCAACTAAAGTTCTGGCGGTGGATAATGACGAGTGGTGTATCGAGAATGCCACTGAGAATGTGCATATCAATGAATGCACCCATATTGAAGTAAGTAAAATTGATATATTAACTTTTGATGAAAAATTTGATATAATTCTGGCAAATATCAACCGTAACATCATACTTGAAAATATTCACATATTAAAGCAGGGATTGGCAAAGAATGGTAATATTCTTTTTAGTGGATTATTAAAAGAGGACGAAAAAGATATCCACGCTGCTTGCCAATCCATTGGTTTTCAACACAAAGCAACCATTGAAAAGGGAGGATGGATCGCCCTTTGGTATTTTTAACGCCGGTTGGTCATGTGTTAAGTTTTCATTATCTTCACAATCGTTATCTTTGTACAGAACTTCAACCAGCCCCCATGCATGAATTGTTGATCATTGTACTCGCGTATTGTATAGGATCGATCCCGACAGCAGTCTGGATCAGTAAAGCGATCTATGGAATCGATATACGCGATTATGGAAGCGGCAATGCCGGCGCCACTAATACCTTTCGTGTCCTCGGATCCAAATGGGGAAGTATCGTAATGGTCGTGGATATTTTAAAAGGCGTGATCGCAACTTCCCTCTACATCTTATTACCCTATTATCTTACCGATGAACTGGAAAGAACCAACCTCATGATAGGTCTGGGTCTTGCTGCAGTGCTCGGACATATATTTCCGATCTGGGCAGGTTTCAAAGGTGGAAAGGGCGTAGCTACTTTATTAGGGATGGCGGTTGCCATACAACCTTTGGTAGCACTTTGCTGTATCGGTGTATTCCTGCTTGTATTATGCCTGACCCGTTTTGTTTCACTCAGTTCGATACTGGCGGGTGTAGCATTTATGGTATTTATACTTTTTATCTTCAATGAAAAAGAAACCCTCTACCGCATATTCGCAGTAATGGTTGCATTGATGGTTGTATTAACCCACCAGAAAAATATTGGCCGCATCCTCAAAGGCACCGAAAGTAAAGTGCCGATCTTCAAATCCAGGGACAGGCGCAGACAGCGACGGAATCGATAATTGGTTTATTTGTTTACTGGTTCATTAGTTTATTGGTAAGATTAATGAGCTGATAGCTAATTTAATCAGGTATTTTACCTAATTCATTCCCATCCACAACAAGAACAATTCCCTATACCCAATAAACAAATAAACCAGTAAACGAATAGACAAATAAACAAAACATGAGAAGCAAAATATTAATTGTCGCCGCAACCTTATTATCGCTATCCGCGTGTGTCACCAACGCAATCACCGGTCGCAGCCAATTAAGCCTGGTTTCTGATGCTACGGTTCTTTCAATGTCAAACGACCAATACAAACAATTTTTAACAGCCAATAAAGCCGTATCCGTTGCAGGAAACAACGAAGCCGGAATGGTGAACCGTTGTGCAGGCAGGATCATCGAAGCCATCAAAACCTATTATAATGAGAAGGGGTTATCAGCAGAATTAAGTGGTTTTGCCTGGGAGGTTAACCTGGTAAACAATGCAGAAGTAAATGCCTGGTGTATGCCCGGGGGAAAGATAGTGGTATATACGGGACTGTTACCTGTTACACAAACAGAAACCTCACTGGCCATTGTGATGGGGCATGAGATTGCACACGCATTGGCCAAACATGGTAACGAAAGAATGAGCCAGGGATTGGTACAGGAAATGGGAGGGGTGGCTTTATCTGCTGCGCTCTCTTCAAAACCGGCTGAAACACAAAACCTCTTTTTATCAGCCTATGGCGTAGGGAGTAATGTGGGTGTAATGTTGCCATTCAGCAGGAAAAATGAATTAGAAGCCGATAAATACGGACTCATGTTTGCAGCATTGGCAGGCTATGATCCAAGGGAAGCCGTTCCATTCTGGGAAAGGATGGCTGCAAAATCAGCAGGCACAACTAAACAACCCGAGTTCCTCAGCACGCACCCGGCAGATGCTACCAGGATAGCTGAGTTAAAGAAGATGATGGATGAGACAGTGAGGTTATACTATAAGCCACGCTAGGTTTAGCTGCCATGGATGCTAAAATTTTTCTTCACAGTCTGGTAACAATTTTTTAACTTTGCCTCCCTGATTATTCACCTGAATTCTTCTTTCGACATGTCAAATCAAAGTTTGTTTGAAAAATTGCAGTTGAAGGATGAGAAGAACCTGCTGATCCAGGGACTGCCTTCATCCATAGAAAAACAGTTTGCCAAGCTTACGTACGCAAAGAACGTAACGCCGCTGTTGAAAACGAAAAAGATCGACTTCGCCCTCGTTTTTGCCCTTAGCCAGAACCAGTTGAATAATGTATTGAAGGAAGTATTTCCTGCCTTGCATGATGAAACCAAGTTATGGGTGGCATATCCCAAAACAACCAGTAAGATCGTGAGCGATCTGAACCGGGATTGCAGTTGGGAGTTTCTCACCAGCAACAAGTATGAGTGTGTGCGCCAGGTGGCCCTTGACCATGTGTGGAGTGCCATGCGTTTTAAATTATCATCCATGATCCCTAACCGTGACCGTGCTTTTTCTGAAATGAAAGAAGAAGAACAGAACGGGATAGATTTTGAAAAAAGACTGGTGGTTCCACCGGTTGAGCTGGGCAAGCTTTTCACCAAGCATGCCGAAGCACATGAATTCTTCGATTCACTTTCATTTACCAACCAGAAGGAATATGTAAGCTGGATACAGGGAGCTAAGAAAGAAGAAACACGCCAGCGTCGCCTGGAAACCGCGCTCGAAAAATTACTGGCCGGCAAAAAAAATCCATCAGAAAAATAATGAGTTTTATTAACATCGAAATAAAAGCCAGATGCTTTCACCCTGAAAAAGTGGAAGCATTTTTGCTTTCAAACGGCGCCCATTTTGTTGGGCTTGATCACCAGAAAGATACCTACTTCCATATCGGCAGCGGACGTTTAAAACTTCGCCAGGGAAATATTGAACAAAGCCTGATCTTTTATAACCGCCCCAACCAGGAAGGTCCCAAACAATCAGATTTCTCCTTAGCCAAAACCATCAACGGACCCGAGCTTGAACAGGTGCTGGAGAAAGCATTAGGGGTGAAAGTAGTGGTTGATAAACATCGTAAGATCTTCTATATCGACAATGTGAAATTTCACCTAGATGAAGTGCCCGGTCTCGGATCATTTGTTGAGATCGAAGCAGGCAACCTTGCAGATCCTTCAAAGACCATTGATGACCTCCGTTCTCAGTGTGATCATTATATGAGAGCATTTGAAGTGGAGGAGAAGGATTTGATTCATCATAGTTATAGTGATATGTTGCTGGAGTTATGATTTTTTGCCACTGAAGCACAGAAGCACTGAAAAGAAAACTTCAGTGCTTCTGTGCTTCAGTGGCATTTCTCTTTGTAAATTCAAGGATGATAGCGAAATATGTCACACTCATCTGTCTCTGATGATGGGCTAAAGCCCAAAAATCAATGGGGGATTTCTTGATCCCCAAGCTAAAGCATGGGGCAAAGAAATCATCCAAAATCCCCTGGGCTTTAGCCCATCAATTAATATAACCGGTTATTCCTGATAACCGTTCCCAATTTTGCGGTGATCGCTTTTGACATCTCTTTTAATTCCTTATGAATTTTAATCGCTTCGACTATTTTATCATAGGGAAGAGAACTGTTCATTAAATCTTCCTGGTTCTGCAGGATCATCTTATCGAGCTTCTTTTGTTTAAAATAAACAATACTACTCTCAATATCCTGCTTACTGTTATCAATACCCAGTATTTTCATTTCCATCACTTCATCCCATTTTTGACTAAGCTCATCTTTACTTTCGGATAGTTCAATCACCAGTTTTCTGTCATCCGCATTATCGCCATACAAAAATGTTTTTGCATCAGGCTCGAGCCCGTCAAAATATTTTTGCCTGTAACTTTCAAATAAATGTTCAACCGCAGGATTATCGAAATGAAAATGTTCCATTTCTTCAAACACATAATCAGCAATCGTCTTATCACCTTCCCATTCTTTCATGCCATATTCGATTAACACATGCATGATGTTGCGTTCATGTGCTTCATCCTGGCTAAAGAGAAGCTGTGTATCATCCAATACATCTTCGGGCTGCGCACCCGGAGGCATTTGATTGAAGAAATTATCTTCTTCGGCCGCCGCCTTCTTTTCTTCTTTGGTTAACTTATCGCGTTTGTATTTATTAACGAGGTTGGTTAATCCCGTTTCATCGATCTTCAGTAATGCAGCGCACTGGCGTATATAATCCTGCAGCTTGGTAAAGTCTTCCGCTTTACTGATCTTGCTGAGCGTTTCAGCGATCTGGTTAACAACGGCACTCTTTTTATTTACATCATTTCCTGCTTCCTGTAATACCACTTCCAGCTGGAAGATGATAAAATCTTTTTTATTAGAAGCTACAAACTCGTTGAATGCTTTTGCACCCACTTTGTTTACATAACTATCAGGATCTTCATTATCGGGGATGAGAACAAGCCGTACATTCAAACTTTCTTCGAGCGCCATATCCAATCCGCGCAATGCGGCTTTCACACCGGCACTATCACCATCATAAATGATCGTGAGATTGTTTGTATATTTTTTTATCAGCCGTAACTGATCCGTTGTTAGTGAAGTACCACCACTGGCTACTACATTTTCTATACCTGCCTGGTGCAGGCTCACCACATCGGTATATCCTTCTACCAATAAACATTCATCCGCTTTATCGATAGCCGATTTTGCAAAGTAAGTACCATACAGGATCTTGCTCTTGCTGTATACTTCATTCTCTGGTGTATTGATATACTTGGGCCCGCGGTCGGATTTGCCAATTACGCGTGCACCAAAACCAATGATCTTTCCGCTGGTACCATGAATAGGGAAGATGATACGGCCGCGGTAATTATCCACCAGCTCTTCATTGCGCAATGATACCAATCCTGTTTTCGGTAACAGTTCTTTATTGAATTGATTGGCGATGAGTTCACGTGTCAGTGTATCTCTTGAATCGGGATTATATCCTACCTGGAATTTATTTAAAACATCTTCCCTGAATCCTCTCTCCTTTAAATAGGAGAGGGCAATGTTTTGACCATTCTCTGTATTGAATAACTGGTCGGCAAAAAACTTTTGTGCAAACTGGTTGATAATATATAAACTGTCGGCAGTCTGAACAAGCAGCTTCTGCTCGGGACTCGTTTCCGTTTCTTCTACCTCGATATTATACCGCGCTGCCAGCCATTTCAACGCTTCCACATAACTATACTTCTCATGCTCCATCACAAAGCCGATGGTGTTGCCGCTTTTTCCGCAACCGAAACACTTGTAAATCTCCTTTGCCGGAGATACTGTGAAGGATGGGCTCTTCTCGTTATGGAAAGGGCAAAGACCCAGGTAATTCGTTCCCCGCTTCTTTAACTTCACAAATTCCCCCACAACATCAATGATGTCGATACGGCTGGTGATCTGTTGTATGGTATTGGGGCTAATCATTGGGTGGGGAGTAAAAATACACAATTGTAATATATCCCTTATTTTTATCCATGCTTAAAAAAGAGAGGCAAGCCTATATCATCCAACAGATCAACGTGCACAACAAGGTTTTATCGTCCGACCTGAGTGCCCAGCTGGATGTTTCCGAGGATACTGTACGGCGTGATCTGCAGGAGTTGTCGGAAGAAGGTAAGCTGATCAAGGTTCATGGGGGTGCACTGTCTAAATCATTTCACTTTACGCTTGAAACCAATACCATCTATTCTTTACCTGAAAAGAAAAGCATTGCATATAAAGCCATACAACTGATCAAAGACGGTATGATGGTGGTGCTTTCAGGGGGAACCACTATCCGGGAGCTGGTAAAATCGCTGCCGCCGGATCTGAATGCCACTTTTATCACCGTAAGTGTACCGATTGCGTTGGAACTGCTGGAACATCCTACGAGTGAAGTGATCTTCCTCGGGAATAAACTATTAAAGAATGCCCAGATGTCGGTAGGAGCGGAAGTGGTAGAAAGGCTGGGGCAGATCAAAGCTGACCTTTGTTTCCTGGGAACCAACAGTATCGATGCAACATTCGGGATAACAGATCTTGAGTGGGAGATCATTGAAGTAAAGAGGGCCATGATCAAATGTGCCCATAAGACCGTTTCGCTTGCCATTTCTGAAAAATTAAATACCATCCAGCGTCTCCAGGTTTGTAAACCCGAGGAAATTGATGTGCTGATAACCGAGCTGGATGCAGACGACCCGCTTTTGGTTCCCTACAAAGAGAAAGGGCTTCTGGTACTATAATTGCTCTTCTGGCAGGCACTTTCCACCATATGTGACTCCTTTCTGCGTTTTTCTGCGTTTTTACACTATCCTTTCTTCCATTCACCGATTCCGTTGAAATTGTTAAAAAATAAATTCGTAAATCTGCTTTACAAATTTTAACATTGCCTTAATATTAAAAGATTGCTCCTCAGCCACTTAGTTTTATGCGGGTTTATGCGTAAAAATAAATGTTAAAGCGTGCAATGTTTTGCGTGATTATCATGTCCTGTAAGAAATAAGGAACATTTGCTTTCAAAATCAAGTACAAAACCCGAAATGAAACCCAAAACAAAAGTTATGAGAAAATGGAAACTTTTTAGTTTGATCATGTTTGTGATGTTAAGCATGGTTACAAACAACCTGATGGCGCAAACTGCCATTAGCGGAACGGTACTTTCAGACGATGGTACGCCGCTGGGGGGTGTTACAGTTACCGTAAGTGGTACCAAACGCTCAACCGTAACAGACAACCAGGGTAAATTCAACATTGCCGCCAATACAGGCAATACGCTTGAATTTAGCTTTGTAGGCTTCACAACACAAAAAATAAAAGCCTCAGCCGGATTGCAGGTGCGCCTGGAAAGGAGTTCATCCCAGTTGGATGACGTTGTTGTAACGGCCCTGGGTATTAAAAAAGAGCGAAAAGCATTGGGTTATTCGGTTACCGAATTAGGTGCGGCGGAATTGATGAAAAATAAAAACACGAATGTGGTTAACTCCCTGGCAGGTAAAGTGCCGGGTGTGAATGTTACACAGTTCAGTGGTTCAGCAGGTGCAGGAGCATCTATCACCATCCGCGGTGGTACATCTACCGCAGAAACAAGGCAAAATCAGCCGTTGTTCGTCATCGATGGAATTATATATGATAACTCAACCAGTGTTACAGGTAATACTGGTACCGATGGTTTATCCCGTAGTAATACAACGTATTCAAACCGTATCATGGATATCAATCCTGAGGATATTGAAAGCCTGTCGGTACTGAAAGGTGCTGCAGCAACTGCTCTTTACGGTTCACGTGCTTCCGATGGTGTTATCCTTATCAATACAAAGAAAGGAGCCGATGGTGCTGCAAAAGTGAATGCAACTTCGAAATTCAGCAGCTCATGGGCCAATAAATTACCTGAGGTACAAACGCAGTTTGGAAATGGTTCCCTTTCTTCTACCGGTGTATTGAACACAAACTCTTATAGCAACTGGGGAAACAAACTTACCGCCGCTGATGCTGTATATGATAATATCGGCAGCTTCTTCAGAACGGGTACCGTATACGATAATAACGTGAACGTTTCTGGTGGTAACAAGAACGGGTCTTTCTTTTTATCAGGTTCTAACTTTAAACAGGAAGGTATTGTACCAAACACCAGTTATGAGAAAACGACCTTTCGTTTTAATGGAGAACAGAAATATGGCAACCTGACGATTTCTTCTAATGTGGCCTATTCAATTGCCAATATCAACAGAACACTTACCACTTCTGGATTGTATGGAAGTGGCGTGGGTAGTATGCAGTCATTGTATACTTTTCCGCAGGTATTTGATATAAGGAATTATGAGAACCCGGACGGTACACAACGCCGCGTATTTGGTGGTGTTCTTGCATTGGAATCTGATAATGACAACCCTTACTGGATCATCAATAAAGACAAACTGACATCGGAGACTAAGCGTATGACAGGTGGTTTGAACGCAAACTATAAGGTTACGGGTTGGTGGGATGTTACTGCCCGTTTGGGATATGATCAATACTCTACCAATGATTATACATACATCGCTCCGGGATCGGCAGTTTCTACTTTATACCAGAATGGCCGTTTGAGTAAAAACCTGCTCGACTATACCTTTATTACAACAACTTTAATGACCAATTTCCATAAGACATTTGGTGATTTTGAAACACACCTTTTATTGGGAACCTCTACTGAAAATGGAAAATCTGTTACCCAGAATCATTGGGGATACAACTTTGTTACAGCCGGTACTATCAGCTTTAATAATATCTCAACAACCAATAAATTCTTTACAGATGGAACCTCCAGGAGAAGACTGGTAGGAGCATTTGGTGAGGCAGGTATTTCTTATAAAAACATAGCTTACCTTACTGTAACCGGTCGTAATGACTGGGCCTCTACATTACCGGTAGAAAACTACTCTTATTTTTATCCATCTGTAAGCGGATCTTTTGTTTTCACGGAACTGCTGCCAAAGAACAATATTCTTTCTTTTGGTAAAGTACGTGCCAGCTGGGCAAGAGTGGGTAAAGACGCTAATATATATGCCACCAATACTTATGTAAATCCGCCTATCAACATTGGCTCTTTTACAGGAATTGGTAACCAGTATTCTGCGGGTAACCCTGTTATCATCCCGGAAATTTCTAACTCATATGAGTTTGGAGCTGAATTCAGATTCCTGAAAGGACGTATAGGTTTAGACTATACTTACTATCATAGCGAAACTGAAAATCAGATCGGACAGCCTCGTCTGGCTCAATCAGGTGGTTTTATCTTTAGTACCCTTAACTCCGGATCTGTATTGAACACAGGTATGGAAATAGCGCTTACAGGTAAACCGATTGTAACAAAAGACTTCTCATGGGATGCAACATTGAACTTCTCTTACAACAAGGGAAGACTGGGAAGCTTCCTGCCAGGTGTATCTTATTTCTACCCAACTGACGCACAGTTCGGAACAATTAAAGCAGCATCTATTCCAAATGGCGGGTACTTCCTGGGAATGACAGGTCAGCCATACATGCGTGAATTGGATTCTAAAGGCGTTGAAGTAGCAAACGGACGCTACCAGGTGAATCCAAACACCGGACTTTACCAGGTAAACGCTAACAACCCTGTTGTTGGAAACCGTGAGCCGAACTTCATCGGTGGTTTTAATAACACCTTCCACTATAAAGATTTCACTTTGTCATTCCTTCTTGACATTCGCAAAGGTGGAGATGTATACAATGGTACAGAGTATGCTTTGGTTGCCAACGGTTTAAGCAAATTAACAACTGCAAACGATCGTCAGTCTGTAACTGTAACAGGTGTTAACTCACTCACAGGTGCTGATTTTAACCAAACCTATGTTGCGGGTCAAAACTATACCATCGGTTCAGCAACACAGTCAGGTAGCTACCTGATTCAACAGTACTGGCAGAACTACGCTGCGAACTCTTATAACTTCCTTACTTCTGTGAACTGGGTAAAAGTTCGTTCCCTGTCATTGAGTTATGATTTCTCTCATATTATCAAGAATAAAAAGATCATTAAAGGATTATCAGCAACCGCAGTAGGAACCAACTTGTTTACATGGACAAATTATAAAGGAATGGATCCGGAAGTTAGTGCTGCCGGAGGAACAGGAGGTTCAGGTTCTACTGGTATCGATTACCTTGGTGTTCCTGCCACAGCAACCTTTACTTTCGGGGTAAATATTACTTTATAATCAAAGAAAAAATGCAGATCATGAAAAAAATAAAATATATACTATCGGTTTTCCTGCTCGTTCTGGGATTAACCTCATGTAAAAAGTTCCTGGATGTAAACAAAGATCCGGACAATCCAAACAACCAAAGCGTATTGGTGCAAAATCGTTTGCCGTGGATAGAACACTTTTACCAATATTCTTCGGGCGTTACAAATTATCGTACTTCTTGCATGGCGGGTGTTTATTATACCAACAGTGCCAACCCCAATACATTCAGTACAACCTGGGCCTGTACGAATGGTAACTCAACAACGCCTTATCAGACCTGGTTTGTAGAAGTTTCTTCTAACCTGGTTGATATGTATAATACCGCATCTAAACAAAATGCATATCACTATATGGCAGCTGCTGATGTATTCCATGCACTGGGCTATATGCAGATGCTGGACCTGTATGGTGAAATGCCATATACAGAAGCAGGAACCGGAAACCCAAGCCCTAAACCTGATGATGGTAAAACCATATTCAACGGATGTATGGCTAAATTGAATGAAGCGATCAGCCTGTTCAGTAAAACACAGGATGCAGCAGCTCCATCGCTTGCTACAGGTGATCTTTGGGCTGCCGGAGATGTGTCAAAATGGATCAAAGCATGCTGGGGATTAAAAGCACGCTATATGATGAAACTGTCTAAAAAAGCGGACCTGTACAATGCTGATTCTGTTTTATACTGCCTTTCAAAAGGACCACAGTCTATCGCTGACAATTTAGTAGGACCGGGTTTCAATAACAGTACGGTAACTGATTACCTCCTGGGAGATCCAGTGGTAACCAACGGAAACTTTGATTATGCGGGTTACGGAAGTACTATTCGTATTTCTCAATATTATTATAACCTGCTTACGAATTTCCGTGGCCTGGGTGTTGTTGACCCAAGGATGACCAAAATTGTACCTTCTTACATGACTGGTGTTACATTGGACGGAACCGGAAAAGCTGCTAGCTACTCCTGGACACGCTCAATAGGTGTGGATCAGTACGGACCTTCAGCCCGTTTGTTAAAAGGTGGAGCTACTTCTGTTCAGTCACTCGGAGCCTCAAGTTATGCCACTGCGAATACGCCAATAAAATATACAATTGCTGATGCAACAGACCGGGCTAGTTTTATTGCTTCGCAAACAGCTGCGGGGCGTCCATTTACAACAAGTGGTAATGACGTAACAGTAACTTACAGGGCCGGCTCTCAATTTATTAACAGTACCAATTATATCTATGCGGGAGATACTGCTTATGTAGCTACGCGTAGCAGTGCGATAGCAACATCAGGTATCCCGGCACAAGGGCAAACAGATGTAAGCTGGTATGTGAACGCTGCAGCATTTAATGCCGGTGTAGTCGCTTCCACAGGTTCATATCAGATCCGTCCCGTTTCTGACCAAGAGATCGTTACTTTCCACGAGATGAACTTTATCAAGGCAGAAGTATATATGAGAAAGGGGGATGTCGCAAATGCATATATAGCATTCAAGGCAGGTATTCAGGCTCATATTGATATGATGCAGGCTAAACTCACACAGTGGAAAGGGTCAGGTTACACTGCTACCAACCCTGACATGGCGCCGATGGACCAAACTGCGATTAATGCATATATCAATGGTGCAGCTACTTCTGCAGCTGGACTGACAATGGCTGATATCATGTTGCAGAAATATATTGCGATGGGCTGTAGCATTGAAAACTGGAACGATATGCGTCGCTTTAATTTTAGCGCCGGTAACGTAGGTGGCTTTGGTGTTGTTTACCCGGGCTATCAGCGCGGACCTTTATTTACAGGAGCTGCACAGTTAACAGGTAGCGCGCCATCAGACGTAAGATACTGGATGCGTCGTTGGGCATTACCACCAACCTATGAAATCAATTACAACTCTATCAATACACTCGCTTTAAATATTCATGCTACTGAGCCGAATATCTGGAGCCTGCCGATCTGGTGGGATTGTGCAACGGATGACGAATATTTTAAATCACTTAAATAGTCATTCACTGCGGTGAACATCACATTTACTTTTATTCAATCGGGAGCTGTTCGGCTCCCGATTTTTTATTTCCGGGAAGCGTAGAAAATAAACAAACAGATCAGTAAAGCAAACACCATTGCGCCTAAAACTTTATACCGGTTCCAGAAATGACTGCGTTCATTATCGCGGATGAAAAGGTCAACCTGCTTCTTGCTGCTGAAGTCTTCTGTAACAAGCTTTTTTAAAAGGGGAGTTATCTCTCTTACTGTGCCGTAGGGAAGATAGGGTGCGCAGCGGATAATATTTGTGATCACCTGCCGGTTAAGAGATGCGTTGTTTTCTTTTTCCAGTATCTCCATATTGCGTGCAGAAAGTAAATACAGGATCTCAAAATGTACAAGGTCACGGTCGGTCCGGAAAGGATCCATTCGCGATAATTTCATCTGCAGGCTAATACTTAACTCGAGTATGTCACCGGCAGTTGAGGGGTGGCGGAAAACCGGTGTGTTATTTCCTTTTAACTGCCTGTTATATTTCTTTCTTTCTTCCGTATCACTCAGTACCGTATATGCCTCGTAGATCTCTGCAAAACGGACGGAAGCCATCTCCTGGTTATCATGTTTATCGGGATGAGATATAAGCGCCAGTTTCCGGAAAGCTTTTTTAATCTCTTCTTCTGAGGCGGCAGGAGTAATCTGGAGAATATGGTAATAATCTTTCTGCATCATTCATTCTAATGCTGTGTATCAAACTCCATATCATCACTATCCAGCAACTCTCTTTCAATCTCTTCCATCTGCACAATATCCCAGGCTTCACTCTCGGTGGGCGTTACATTCAGTATTTCAAGTACTTCCATTTCATCGAGGAATTTCTCTACCGGTTCCTGCAGGTTACAGATCACCAGGGACGCATTTCCTTCATAAAATACCTGTTGAAGTTCAACAAGGCTTTTAGCGGCCCCAGGTACCACAACTGACACTTCTTTCAGATCAAGTATCACGTTTTTGACCTCTTTTAGCAGTTGTTGCCTGCATACCTGTATCCAATCCGCTGCAATAATGTCAGAAAGCTCCGTTAAAATCGGTGTTACAACAGTAAATTTCTCTTTGGTATCAATTTTGACTTCCATATAATCAGTAAATTAGATTAACACAGTGTGCATAAATGCATAGCAACAACGCTCAAAAATATTCGTTATAATTGTATAAATCCAAATTAGATATGGATAATAACTTTTCAGCACAGGTAAAAGAGATCATTTCCTTTAGTAGGGAAGAAGCGCTCAGGTTAGGCAACGACTTTATAGGAACGGAACATTTGTTATTGGGTTTAATACGTGATGGAGATAACACCGCTATCAAGGTATTGAAGCAATTGAATGTGGACCTCTATGAGTTACGCAAAGAGGTAGAGTTAGCGGTTAAGGACAAGACCGGGAAAAACATTGCCAACATCAATAGCCTGCCGTTAACAAAGCAGGCGGAGAAAGTGATTCGTGTAACTGTACTGGAAGCAAAGGCACTAAAGAGTCCTTTGGTAGAAACAGAACATTTAATGTTAAGCATACTCAAGAACAAGGAGAATATTGCTACACAGATACTGAACCAGTTTGATGTTGACTATGACCTGTTCCGTAATGAGCTGGGCATGGTAGGCACAACCAATCCGCCACCAAGAGCAGAATTTTCTGATGAGGATGCCGATGAGTTTGACGAAGAAAAAAGGGGCGCAGGTTACCAGCAACAGAAAGCCGGTAAACAGGCGGGTGCTGCCAAAAGCAAAACACCGGTACTCGATAATTTCGGAAGAGATATCACTAAGCTCGCAGAATCAGGAACATTGGATCCGATAGTAGGGCGTGAAGAAGAAATTGAAAGGGTGAGCCAGATCCTCAGTCGCCGTAAAAAGAATAACCCGATATTGATTGGAGAACCGGGTGTGGGTAAGACAGCGATTGTAGAAGGTCTTGCACTACGCATTGTACAAAGAAAAGTAAGCAGGGTATTGTTTGATAAACGGGTGATTTCACTTGACCTGGCAGCATTGGTTGCGGGCACTAAGTATCGCGGACAGTTCGAAGAAAGAATGAAAGCGATCATGAATGAACTGGAGAAGAACAGGGATGTGATACTGTTTATTGATGAGATACATACGATCGTAGGAGCTGGTGGGGCGAGTGGTTCACTCGATGCGTCCAACATCTTTAAACCGGCATTAGCGCGTGGAGAACTGCAATGTATTGGTGCATCTACACTGGATGAGTACAGAATGTATATTGAGAAAGATGGTGCCCTTGACCGTAGGTTCCAGAAAGTATTGATCGAACCGCCAAGTGTAGAAGATACCATCATCATCCTTACCAATATCAAATCTAAATACGAAGATTTCCATAATGTTGTGTATGATGATGCAGCGATAGAAGCCTGTGTGAAATTGAGCGACCGCTATATGACAGACAGGTTACTGCCTGATAAAGCGATCGATGTACTGGATGAAGTGGGAGCACGCGTGCATTTGAAAAATATCAATGTTCCTTCTGATATCGTAGACCTTGAAAAGAAGATCGAAGATGTAAAGAATGAAAAGAATAAAGTAGTCAAGAGCCAGCGCTTTGAAGAAGCCGCATCACTGCGGGATACCGAAAAACGTTTGGGCGAAGAACTAGAAAAAGCAAAAGCACAGTGGGAAGAGGATAGCAAACACAAACGCTATCCGATCAATGAAGAGAATATCGCTGAAGTGGTGAGCATGATGACCGGTATACCTGTAAAACGAATGGTACAGGCAGAAACCGAGAAGCTGCGCAGGATGAATGATGATATGAAGGACATGGTGGTTGGACAGGAAGATGCCATTCAGAAAGTGGTGAAAGCCATCCAGCGTAACAGGGTAGGCTTGAAAGATCCGAAAAAACCGATCGGTACTTTTATCTTCTTAGGTCCTACCGGTGTGGGTAAAACAGAGCTGGCGCGTTCATTGGCAAGATATATGTTCGATTCAGAAGAATCCCTGATAAGGATCGATATGAGTGAGTACATGGAGAAATTCACCGTGAGCCGTTTGATCGGTGCACCTCCGGGCTATGTGGGTTATGAAGAAGGTGGACAATTAACTGAAAAAGTTCGTCGTAAACCTTACTCAGTGATCCTGCTGGATGAGATTGAGAAAGCGCACCCGGACATTTACAATATCCTATTACAGGTATTGGATGATGGTCAGTTAACGGATGGTCTTGGAAGAAAAGTGGATTTCAAAAATACCATGATCATCATGACCTCAAACATTGGTGTACGCCAGTTGAAAGAGTTTGGTGATGGAGTTGGGTTTGCAACGGCAACCCGTATGCAGAATGCAGAAGAGAACAGCAAAGCGATCATAGAGAAAGCATTGAAACGTACCTTCTCACCCGAGTTCCTGAACCGTATTGATGATGTGGTTGTATTCAATTCGCTGACAAGAGAAAACATTTTCAATATTATAGATATCCTGATGAAGGGTGTTGCCAAACGTTTACAGAACCTGGGCTTTTCCCTGGAACTCACACCGGAAGCAAAAGACTTTATTGCGGAGAAAGGATATGATGTTCAGTTCGGAGCGAGACCACTGCACAGGGCCATCCAGAAATACCTGGAAGATCCATTGGCAGAAGAGATCCTGAACCTTACCATCAAAGAAGGGGATCTGTTGATCGCTGACCTTGATAAAGAATCAGGCAAGCTTAAATTCTCATTCCAGAAGAGAGTAGAAGAAGGCGCTGATGCTGAGATAAAAGAGAGTTAGTAGTAAGTACTGTAGATAGAGATCCCTGCAATTTTGCGGGGATCTTTTTTATTTTCCCCACCTGAAAGAACTTACATCCAATCCCGCAAGATCAAGTAGCCTGTCAACAACGGTTGCAGCTACTTCTTCGATGGTAGTGGGTTTGCTGTAGAAGGATGGTGTTGCCGGGCAAATGATTCCACCGGCTAACGTAACGGTTTCCATGTTTTTTATATGGATGAGGCTGTAAGGGGTATCTCTTACCATTAAGATCAATCTTCTTCTTTCTTTGAGAATAACATCAGCGGCACGTGTTACAAGGTCATCGCTTACGCCGGTGGCTATCCTTCCAAGTGTGCCCATGCTGCAGGGGACAACGATCAGGGTGTTGTATTTTGCAGAGCCTGATGCGAATGGGGCTGAGAAATCGTACTTATCAAAATAGCGGAAAGGGTAGTTGTTATAGTTCTCGTTACCGAGTTCTGTTTGCCAGATCTCTTTGGCATTTTTGCTCATCACGATACTTACTTCTTCGTACTGATCTTTTAGTTGCACAAGTTTATCGAGCAAAACCTTTGCGTATACTGAACCGCTGGCTCCTGTGATCGCTATCGCAATTTTATTCGGCATGGTGCAAAGGTAGAGAGAATAATTCTTTTGCCACTGAAACACAGAAGCACTGAATATTTCTGTGTTTCAGTGCTTCTGTGCTTGCCAGCCGTAGCTTTAGCGAAGGATGGGCAAAAAAAAGCCCCTGCATTTGCAGAGGCTTTAAAGTTTTATTCCCCTTCAGTCTTATACATGATCTCATAATACTCATTCGCCATCCGGTTACTATCAAACTGGAACCGCACATCTCGCATACCATTCTTCTGAATCTGTCTCCAGGTATCAAAGTTCTGGTAGTACATCGGAATGATCTGCTGCTCAAGGATCTCGTATACTTTGTTCAGGTCATACTCATCCTGTTCATGTACGGTCATGTTGGCGTAATCAGCTTTGGGTACTACGAATCCATTGTTACCATGGTTAATGAATTCCGGTATCCAACCATCATCGGTAGAGAAGTTGACTGCTCCGTTCATGGCGGCTGTCATACCACTGGTTCCCGATGCTTCACGCGGTACGCGTGGATTATTCAACCATACGTCAGAAGCCTGTTTAATACGTTTACTGAGTGCCAGTTCGTGACCAATCAGCACTGCTACATTTTTATAGTTCCGGCTTAGGTGAACAAGTTTATTGAATTCAGAAATAGCCGGATGATCGGCAGGGTAAGGTTTACCCGCCCAGATGATCTGTACCGGGAATTCTTTATTGGATAAAAGCTTTTCAAACCTTGCCATATCGTAGGTCAAAAGATCTGCACGCTTGTAACCGGCAAAGCGGCGCGCCCAAACGATGGTGAGTACATTGGAATCAAATTTCTTTCCTGTCTGGTCGGCCACTATTTCAAATGCCCTGAACTTCAGGTATTTTTTCCTGTCATCAAAGATGAAATCGTTTCCTTCTTCCATCGCCCGGTACATCTGTTTGTCTGACCAGTATTTCCAGTTCTGTGCATTGGTGATGGAGGTGATAGGACAGATGCCTTCGTAGTTCTTCCACATCTCACGGCTCACTACACCATGCAATGCAGAAACACCATTAGCCTTACGTGCAAAACGAAGCGCGGCAAGCGAATGGTTGAACTGGTCGTCTTTGATACCGGTGATCTTGCGAACCTCATCAATACTGAGACCACAGAAGTATCCCATTTTATTACAGAGGTAGATATCGTGTTTTTCATTACCGGCTTCTTCAGGGGTATGCGTTGTAAAGACAAGACGTTTTTTTACTTCTTCAACACTTTTATATTTATTCAACAGGTAGAAAGCAGAAGAGATACCGTGTGCCTCATTCAGATGATATACTTCCGGATCAAACCCGATCTCATCGATCAGCTTTGCTCCACCAACACCCAGCAGAATGAATTGGGCAACTTTGGTGGCCACGTTCGCATCATACAAACGGTGCGTAATGGTTTGTGATACATAATCGTTCTCAGGAAGATCGGTACTTAACAAAAAGAGTGGGGCACTATTGAAGGTAGTTGGATTCAGGTAATAAGCCTTTACCCAAACCGGGTGCTCATGTATCAATATCTGGAACTTGATATCTGTTTCTTCAAGGAAAGAATACATCTTCTCCATGAATGTCACCTGGAGGGTCTGATCCTGGTTACGCGCCTGGTCGTAATACCCGTATTTCCATAAAATACCCACGCCAATCATGTTCTGGCGTAATTCATAGGCGCTGCGTAAATGAGAACCCGCTAAAAAACCAAGACCACCGCTATATATTTTTAAAGGCTGATGAATGGCAAATTCCATGGAAAAATAGGCTGCTTTCTTTGTGTACTGCTCATTAACCTGGTAGGGGACATCGTAGTTTCGAAAATTCATATTTTGTTATTTGATGAACGATTGCGTGTGCAAGATAGGCGTTTTGAATAATATGTTATTTATACACATTAATTCTTCTTTTTAACCACTTTGGGATCTTTTTTCCTGATGAAGGTATCATCAAAAAAACATTTAATGCCCCGGTGATTACCGCAGCTTCCCTGTTCCTTGATGGTGATCTTTTTTTCATTAAAAGTAAAGTCGATGATACAGGGATCTCCGTTCTGTTTGAACTGCGCTGTTGTGGCGGTTTTCATTTTCATTTCGCCTTTTATCTCCCCGGTACAACTGCCTTCTTCTTTTTCAAAGTGAACAAAGAATAAATAACTGGCGGACGTTTGTCCATCACGAAGGGATATAAAATTCTTTTTATCCTGTGCATAATCGCCGCTGTATTTGTTTTTCCGTGCAAGACTGTCAAGCGGGTTAATGATATTCTCTGTATGCCGGCTATCTTCATTCGAATCATTCACCACCACCATAAAATAACCTGCTGAAGTATACACCCAACCGGCACGCGAATACTGGAGCTGGTTGTCTTTGCCCGTTCTTTCCTGGCTCACGAGGAAAGTAGGTTCTTTATTAATAGAAAGCGAATGGATATAGTTATCTGTTTTTGCAGAACTAAGCAGTGCTTTTGCCGCAAGAAATTTATGTTTCTTGTCGGTTACAAATACTGCCAGGTGCGTTACTTTCTTCACGGTAAAAAGCACCAGCAGGTAATTTTCTTTATCTTTTTCAATACTGCCCACAGGGTGTATCACCAATTTCCTGCTGTTACCCACGATAGCTGTTAATGAGCTATCCGGGAAGAATTGTATAAATGCTTTATAACCAATCACAACTGTATCGGCTGCTTTCACCATGTTGGTATCGGCGATGGTGTAGGGGATAGTGATCTTTGGAAATACTGCCAGGAAATCGCTGATCTTAATGGTGGTTTCCCCGGAAAGGTCCACAGGCTTGTCTTTACAGCCAACCATTGCCAATAAAACAAGAAGGTACCACCACTTTTTCATCTGGGTTATTTTGATAAAAATAAAGCCTTTCAACGGAACTGGCAGGTGAATGATCTTTTAAATGAAAAATAAGATTTAGATTTGTCTAAAAATAAGTTTAGACGCCATGCAATTCACCACAACGGAGGAAAATTATATCAAGGCCATTTATCATCTCCAGCAATCGGATGGTAATGTGTCTACCAATGAGCTGGCTGCAGAACTAACTACCAAAGCGGCTTCTGTTACCGATATGCTGAAGAAGCTGAAAGCCAAGAAACTGCTTAGCTATGAAAAGTACAAAGGTGTACGCCTGAGTGCCGATGGGCGCAAGCTGGCATTAGTGATCGTACGCAAGCACAGGCTTTGGGAATATTTTCTTGTGAATACCCTTCAATTCGGCTGGGATGAAGTGCATGAAGTGGCAGAAGAACTCGAACACATCACCAGTAAAAAACTGGTAGAAAAGCTGGATGCATTTCTCGGTCACCCCAAATTTGATCCGCACGGCGATCCGATACCTGATATACACGGTAAGATGGCCATACAGCAACAAGTGAACCTGATAGATATGGCGCCCAATATTCCGGTGGAGGTAAGCGGTGTGGGCAGTCAATCCACCGAGCTGCTGGAGATCCTCAAACACAAGAGTATCGGAATGGGTACCAGGCTTGAAGTAAAAAGGAAATTCACATTCGATAACTCTATAGAAATCAAGGTAAAGAATCAACCTGCTTTTACCATCAGCCAGCAACTGGCACAATCCTTATTTGTAAAATTAGTATAGATATATGTTTGAACATTCCCGTGAGAATTCTTTGAGTGAGGTGCATGAAACGGTGGATACAACCATACCGCGCAAGGGATGGCGAAGGATCCTTGCTTATCTCGGGCCCGCTTACCTGGTTAGTGTTGGCTATATGGATCCGGGTAACTGGGCCACCGATCTGCAGGGAGGAGCGAAGTTCGGGTATCAACTGATCTGGGTTTTACTGATGAGCAACCTGATGGCATTATTGCTGCAGAGCCTCAGCGCCAGGTTGGGTATTGTAACCCGCAGGGATCTGGCACAGGCCAACCGCGAAACCTATCCTCCCGTTGTCAATTTCTGTTTATATATACTCGCCGAACTCGCCATTGCCGCCTGCGATCTTGCTGAGGTATTAGGCATGGCCATCGGGATCTACCTGCTTACGGGGCTTCCGTTGATATGGGGAACGATCATCACTGTATTGGATACTTTCCTGTTTCTCATCCTCCAGCGATACGGAATACGGAAAATGGAAGCATTTATCATTTCATTGGTGGCTATTATCGGCGGCTCTTTCCTCGTAGAGATCATACTGGCGAAACCCGATATGGGGCAGGTCATCAAAGGCTTTGTACCCCACGCTTTAAACCACGAATCGTTATACATCGCAGTAGGTATCATCGGCGCCACCGTCATGCCGCATAACCTTTACCTGCATTCCGCATTGGTGCAGACAAGAAAGATCACCCGCGACAGGAAAGGCATCCAGCGGGCCATCAAATTCAATATGATCGATAGTACGATTGCGCTGAATGCAGCTTTCCTTGTTAATGCAGCCATATTGGTGCTGGCAGCCAGCGCCTTCTTTACTTCGGGCAATACACAGGTGGCACAGATCCAGGATGCACATAAATTACTCGAACCTTTGTTAGGCAGCAAACTGGCACCCATACTTTTTGCGGTTGCATTGATCGCTGCGGGACAAAGCTCAACACTAACCGGAACACTTGCAGGTCAGATAGTTATGGAGGGTTATCTCCAATTACGCATTAATCCATGGCTACGCAGATTACTCACCCGTTTAATAGCCATTGTACCCGCTGTACTGGTGATTTTGATATATGGTGAAGAGAAGGTAGATGCCCTGCTGGTGTTCAGCCAGGTACTGCTGAGCCTGCAATTAGGATTTGCTGTTATCCCGCTGATCCATTTTGTGAGCGATAAGGATACGATGGGAGAGTTTGCCATCAAAACGAGAACGCGCATCATCTCATGGTTAGTGGCGGGCGTACTTGTTTTTCTGAATGTGAAACTCGTTGCCGAAGAAACCTTCAAACTGTTTGCCTCAGATGCCATGTGGTATTGGAAAGTATTGTTACTGATAGGATTGATCCTGTTTATCAGCCTGTTCCTCATCATGACATTCCTTCCTTTGATTAAGAGGCGGCAAAAAAAACAAAGAGCCACCATGCACGGAGAAACGGTTCAATTGCTCGACCTCACCGTGAAAACCAACCGCCTGATCGCTGTATCGCTTGATTTCACGGCTTCTGATGGTAAACTCATAGCACATGCAGTAGCACAGGGGAATGCAGATGCAACCTATCTCTTGCTGCACGTGGTAGAAAGTGTATCCGCCCGATACCTGGGTGAAGCGAGCGATGATGAGGAAACCCGTAAGGATAAACTACGCCTGGAGAATTATGCCCTGCAATTAGAAGAAAAGGGAATAAAGGTGATGACAGCCATCGGCTACAGGAACCGCGTTACCGAAATCATCCGCATCGTAAAGACATCCGGTGCCGATATGTTGGTGATGGGGGCACACAGGCACTCGGGACTCAAGGACTATATATTTGGTGAAACAATTGAAGATGTAAGGCATGCAGTAACCATACCGGTATTGATTGTCAATCTATAATGATAATTAAAGTTATATAATACATCCTAATAAATTGAATTTCAATATTTTATTGCTTTAAAAGTGACGTTTGTTCGAGTATTGTTCGGGTTTGAATAGGGTCTTGTTCGACTCGAGTCGAACAAAAGTCGAACAAATGCACATCCAAACCTTACTAAAACTCCAACATCGCTCCCATATTTTGTCATTGAAGAACGTGCGCAGCCGCTTCTGCCAGCAATAGGGCCCACTGAGAATATTGTTTTGCGGATGGATGCAGTCCATCATTCGCAGTAAAAGCTGGGTCGGTTTCTGCCTTCCTGCTTACCGGTGTAATATCCACATAAGCCACTTTACGGGCACCTGTTACCTGTTGATTGATCCTGTTGAAAGCATCGATCTCAGCCTTTATTTTTTTAGAACCACCGCCAAAAGGGGTTACGCTGTAATCAGGTATTGAGAGCACAAAAACATGGCTGATTTGTCCCCCTGCAAAAGATATGGCTGTCTCCAGTAACTCGCTGAAATGCGTTCTGTAACCAGCCGTATCCAACCCCTGGTATTGATCATTTACGCCAATCAGCAAGGTCACAATATCATAAATAGTCTTTTGGGTTCTTGCCTTAATCGCCCGCTGGAGATCCAGGGTGGTCCACCCGGTTTTGGCAATATATTCCGCGGCACCCACTTCTATTCCTTTTGCTTTTAATAAAGAAACAGTTTGCGCCGGAAACCGGTCAGATGCACCTACGGACTCGCCAATTGTATAGGAATCACCCAGTGCCAGGTAGGAGCGTGCGCCCGGCGGATCAACTGTTAGGATAGGATCCACTTTTGTACAGCTATTGGCGGTAAAAAATGAGGCGGTCAACATCAGTAAGGCGGTATGCGCTAATAAACGATACTTCATAAATAGAATATACGCAAAAACACAGGCAGGGTTTTGATAAACCGAGAAAGTCCTACATTTGTGACCGTTTTAAAAACTCATAAAAAAGTAATATTCAATGGCGCAGAAAATTAAAGTGGCTAACCCGGTTGTTGAGCTCGATGGCGATGAAATGACCCGGATCATCTGGAAGTTCATTAAAGACAAACTGATCCTTCCTTACCTGGAAGTAGATATCAAATATTACGATCTCGGCATGGAATACCGTGATGAGACCAATGACCAGGTTACGATTGATGCAGCGAATGCTATCAAAGAATATGGTGTTGGTATCAAATGCGCCACCATTACCCCTGATGAAGAACGCGTAAAAGAATTCAAACTGAAACAAATGTGGAAGAGCCCGAACGGAACCATCCGTAATATACTTGATGGTACTGTGTTCCGTGAGCCGATCGTTTGTTCAAATGTTCCAAGACTGGTTCCTAACTGGACTGCACCAATCTGTATCGGCCGTCACGCATTTGGCGACCAGTACCGTGCAACAGATTTTGTAACCAAAGGAAAAGGGAAGCTCACCATCAAGTTTGAAGGCGAAGACGGAACGGTGATCGAACACGAAGTATATCAATTCAAAGGAGATGGTGTTGCATTGGCCATGTACAATACCGATGAGAGTATCAAAGGTTTTGCAAGAAGCTGTTTCAATACGGCACTGGCAAAAAAATGGCCGTTATATCTTTCTACAAAAAATACTATCCTGAAAAAATATGATGGTCGTTTCAAAGACATCTTTGAAGAGATCTATCAGAACGAATTCAAGACTGCTTATGCAGAAGCGGGTATCACCTATGAGCACCGTTTGATCGATGACATGGTTGCCAGCGCACTGAAATGGAACGGTAATTTTGTTTGGGCCTGTAAGAACTATGATGGTGATGTACAAAGTGATACAGTGGCACAGGGTTTTGGTTCTTTAGGACTGATGACCTCTACACTCATCACCCCGGATGGTAAAGTAATGGAAGCTGAAGCTGCACACGGAACGGTTACCCGTCACTACCGCGAACACCAACAAGGCAAACCAACATCAACCAACCCGATCGCTTCTATCTTCGCATGGACAAGAGGATTGGAGTTCCGTGGTAAATTAGATAATAACCAGGAGCTGATCAATTTCTGTCACGCGTTAGAAGCTGTTTGTGTTGAAACTGTTGAAAGCGGTAAGATGACAAAGGATCTGGCAGTATGTATTCATGGAAACAAAGTAAAACATGGCGATCATTACCTGTATACAGAAGAATTCCTTGATGCGCTGGATCAGAATTTGCAAGCGAAGCTTATGAAGTAGGGGTAAGGGGTAAGGGGTAAGGGGTAAGTATTTTATATTTAAAAGGTCTGTTACATGCGTAACAGACCTTTTTTTGATCTTTTTTACTTACCACTTATACCTTACCCCTAACTTCATTTCATCACTTCTTCCAAAACCTTCCCAACACTACCACTCGGCATTTGTATATGCAGCAATGCCGCAACAGTAGGAGCGATATCGGTCATATAAGTTTCTTTGTTTGTCTTTCCTTTTTTAATGCCCCATCCATACCATAATAAAGGAATATGCGCATCATACTTATACCATAAACCATGGGTGGTTCCTGTTGCGCCACCATCGATATAGCCGGGTTTCAGAATGATCTGGATATCACCGCTGCGGGTAGGGTTGTATCCATTCACCAGCATTTCACGGAGTGTTTGGTTGAGTGGACTTGTAAGGATATTGGCCGTTAAAAATGCATCTGCAATCGCATCATTCTTCTTAACGTATTGAATGATCCATTTTTTAATACCGTCCTCATCCAGTTTACCTGAATCGATCATGGGATGGTTCAGATACACCTGGTAGTTAGCCATACTCACCACAATATTGCCGGCTACATTGAATTTTTCTTTGAGTTTGGCATTCATGTCTTTCAATGTTCCGCCCTCATCCAATGTTCCGCCTGGTAATTTGTTTTCTTTCATAAAGCCCGGAACATGCGCCACGGCATGGTCAGCCGTTAAGAATACGGTGTATTGATCCTTACCCACATTTGCATCAAGAAACGCGAAGAGGTTGCCGAGTTCTGTATCAAGACGCATATAATCATCTACCTGCTCCCATGAGTTAGGTCCGAAAGCATGCCCGATATAATCGGTTGATGAATAACTGATGGCCAGGAAATCTGTGGCGGTTCCTTTTCCTAACTTTTCTCCGATCACAGCAGCCTTCGACATTTCTGTGGTCAATGTATTTCCATAGGGTGTGCTGGAGATCTTACCATAATCCTTTTCTACATAGTTTGAAAGGTTATACGGAAAACCTAACGCGTCTTTACCAAAAGGTTTGCCTTCATATACTTTTTCATCTGCTGTTGCATAGATGAGATAGTTCTCTTTCGGCATTGACAGGTTCCAGTTCAACTTGTATAAAGAGTCCACCAGTTTTCGCTGGTTGAAACTATTTACCCACGCAGGTAATTCATTCATGTAATAAGTACTCGTGATAAAATTGCCTGATTTACCCTCGTACCAATAAGCGCCATTGGCAGAATGTCCCGCAGGCAGTATTGAACCACGGTCCTTTAATGCAACACCGATCACTTTGCTTTTAAAGTTGGTGGCTAGACGCAATTCATCACAAACAGTTGTGGTCAGCATATTTCTGGGACTCATTTGTCCATCCTCTTCACTTTTGCCCCCAACGCCTTTTACGGTTTTGTCTTCACTGCAATAAACACTTTTCATCAGTTTATTATCCCACCAGGCATTCCCAGTAATTCCATGAATAGCAGGTACGCTACCGGTATACACACAAGTGTGCCCACAGGCGGTAATAGTAGGGGTATACGGGATCAATGTATTCTCACAGGAGAATCCTTCACCCAAAAGCCTTTTGAACCCGCCATTCGCCTTAAAAAGCGGGTTAAACCGGTAGAGATAGTCCCACCGCATCTGGTCGATCACAATGCCCACTACTAGTTTAGGGCGTTTAATCCCATCATCCGGGGTAGATTTTACTGTTTTTTGAGCCTGTGTGGAAAAAGCAAGTAGCCCTGCAAAAACGGGCAGAATGAGTTTTTTCATGTGTAGGGGTTGAGTTTAGCAAGCTTTTTTGTGAATAAACAAACTGAAAGCCGCTGTGAAGATAAGACAAGGTGTATAAATACGCTTGTCCTTTCTACCTGAAAAGTTTAGTTTTGCACCGATTTTCACCTAATGTATTAATTAAATAATATGGCAGACATTTTTGAAAAATTATTGAAAGATTCAGGTCCTATCGGCCGTCACCGCGAAAGGGCGCATGGTTATTTTGCTTTCCCGAAACTGGAAGGAGAGATCTCCAGCAGGATGATATTCCGTGGGAAAGAGATGGTGATCTGGAGTTTGAATAACTACCTCGGGCTCGCCAATCACCCTGAGATCAGGAAGACCGATGCAGATGCTGCGGCAAAATATGGCCTCGCATTACCGATGGGTGCGCGTATGATGAGTGGAAACAGTAATTACCACGAACAACTGGAAAGAGAACTGGCTGCCTTCGAAAGCAAAGAAGATGCGATCCTGATGAACTTTGGTTACCAGGGTATCATGAGTGCGATTGATGCGATCTGTGGCCGTCATGATATTATTGTGTATGATGCAGAGAGTCACGCCTGTATCATTGATGGATTGCGTATGCATCCGGGTCACCGTTATGTTTACAAACACAACGACCTGGAAGATTTTGACAAACAGATGGAACGTGCCACTGCACTGATAGAAAAACAAAAAGCCGGCGGGATCCTCGTGATCACAGAAGGTGTATTTGGAATGGCGGGCGACCAGGGTAAATTAAAAGAGATCATTGCATTAAAAGAAAAATACACATTCCGTTTAATGGTAGATGATGCACATGGTTTTGGCACACTCGGTAAAACCGGTGCCGGTGCAGGCGAGGCGCAGGATTGCCAAGATGGAATTGATCTTTATTTCTCAACCTTTGCCAAATCAATGGCATCCATCGGTGCGTTCATGGCGGGTGATAAAGGCATTATTGATTTTATCAGGTACAATATCCGTTCACAGATCTTTGCCAAGAGTTTACCTATGCCCATCGTGATCGGTAACCTGAAAAGACTGGAACTGCTGCAGACACAACCTGAACTGAAAGACAAGCTGTGGAGCAATGCACTGAAACTGCAGAAAGGTTTGAAAGAAAGAGGATTTGATATCGGCAATACTAATACCATGGTTACACCTGTTTATATGACGGGTGGGGTAGAAGAAGCAACCGCCATGGTGATGGATCTGCGTGAGAACTATAAGATCTTCTGTTCCATTGTAGTGTACCCGGTAATTCCAAAGGGACATATCATTTACCGGTTAATACCTACGGCTGCACATACCGATGCAGATATTGAAGAGACATTGGAAGCATTCAGTGCAACAAAAGCGAAGCTGGATGAAGGAGCGTATAAGGCGGAGATGATACCGGATATGGCGGAGTAGTTTACCCCTCTAAATCTCTCCTGTTAGGGGAGACTTTATGATCCTATAAAAGATAAAGCCTTACCAAAATGGTAAGGCTTTATCTTTTATAATGATTCTCTATGATTACAACTTCTTAATCAGATCATTCGCATTACGCACATAATCATCATTCTTAGCTTCTGTTGCAAGCACCACTGTTTTTTCTGCGCTTGCTTTGGCACCCATTTTATCGCCCATATCTTTCTGGATCTTTGCCTGCTGGAGGTATAACCAGTAAGCTTTTTCATTGGCTTTGATGGCTTTACCAATATTGGATAGTGCTTTATTCAGGTCCTTGTCCCACTCGTAGTAGAAAGTGGCAGCTGCTGAGTAAGCATTCGGGTTAACAGGTTCTGTGCTTAATGATTTTTCAACCTGTGCACGTAATTTGTCTTTGATGTTTACGCTGATCGGGATGCGTACATCTACATTGCTCCACATTAAATGGATATCGCAGCTTTCCGGTAATACATTCCCAAATTCAATAGTGAATGATTCTACTTCAGCAGATACTTTATCGGCTTTGATCTTGAAGCGGTGAACGTCTTCGCTTTCTTTATAGCCATCCAGACCGCCATTGGTTAATCCTTTGTTGATAATGATCTCCCAATAATCCTTTGCAGGAATGGTGTACAGGACATAAGAACCGGTGTCGAGTAATTTGCCACCCATCATGGTTTTCTCTGTGAACCTGATCTTTGTTGCGGCGTTGGCACCTGTGCGCCACATTTTACCCAATGGGGCAAGGTCACTGTTCTCTCTGAAAACGGTACGGCCTTTGATATTAGGACGTGAATACACCAGTTCGATAGAACCGAGGGCAAACTCCTGTGTTACTTTCTGCGTTGTACTCGGAGAGGGCATTCTCACCTGCGAGAAAGCTGTGATGCTGCATAAGGCTGCGGCAAGGAAAAATATTTTTTTCATGTGTACTTGTTTAGGTGCGCAATTTAGGCGTTTTTCGGGCACAAAGAGCTTATTTAAACGCAGGATGAAACCGTTGTAATGTATCCCGCAAAAAGTCCCTGTCGAGATGCGTATAGATCTCAGTTGTTGTAATGCTTTCATGCCCTAACATTTCCTGCACGGCACGCAAATCTGCACCACCTTCAACAAGATGCGTGGCAAATGAGTGACGAAAGGTATGCGGTGAAATATTCTTTTGGATCCCTGCGAGGAGTGCCATTTTTTTAATGATATAAAAGATCATCACACGGCTCAATGGTTTGCCGCGGTTGTTTAAAAAAACGAAATCTTCTGATCCGGTTTGAACAGGTTGGTGCACGCGGATATCTTCTTTGTAGATGCGGATGTATTTAACGGCATCGCGGCCGATGGGCACCAGCCTTTCTTTATCACCTTTACCAATGACCCTGATAAAACCTACATCAAAGAAGAGACAGGATAATTTCAGGTTGATCACTTCACTTACGCGTAAGCCACAACTATACATGGTTTCGAGTATCGCTTTGTTGCGCCCTCCTTCAGGCGTGCTTTGATCAAGCATGGAGATCATTTTCTCGATCTCTTCGAAGCTTAAAGTATCCGGTAATTTCCGGCGGGTCTTGGGTGCTTCCAGCAAAGCGGAAGGGTCTGTTTTGGTGACTTGCTCTACAAGACAATATTTATAAAATCCGCGGATGCCTGAAATGATGCGTGCCTGTGAGGTGGCGGTCATGCCGAGTTCACCGATCCATTTTACAAACTCCTGCAACTGTTTGAGTTCTATCTCAGCAGGAGAAACCATCGTATGCGTGGCCTGTAGAAAAGTGGTTAGTTTTTCAACATCATGCAGGTATGCTTCCACCGAATTATCACTCAATGATTTCTCCAGCCGGAGCCAGGCTTTATATCCTTTCTTATAGGACTCCCACATGGATCGAAGCTATGATAGAATTGCCACAGAAGCACTGAAGCACTGAATTTTTCTGTGCTTCAGTGCTTCTGTGGCAAAAAAGAATTCTCAATTTTATATATTGCAACACAAACTAACTGCATGATCCCCATAAACATCCGTTCTTTCAAACAAAAAGCGCGCTATCATAAAAAAGCATTCAGGCGGTTCCTGGGGAAACTAGAGAGAAACCCTCCACGCGGGCTTGATAGCATTGCCGCAAAGGTGAATGATGAGGTATGGTTAGAAACAGACTGCCTGAGCTGCGCCAACTGTTGTAAAACCATGACACCAACGTTCACCAACAAAGACGTGAAACGCATCGCCGCGCATTTTGAAATAAAGCCCAAAGAATTTACAGCCAAATGGCTCGAGTATGATAAGAAGGATGATGACTGGATCAATAAGCGCCGCCCCTGCCAGTTCCTGGATCTTTCTAATAATATGTGCAGTATCTATGAAGTAAGACCGGATGATTGTGCCGGCTTCCCGCATTTACGTAAGCGGAAGATGACAGAGTATATGCATGTGCACAAGCAGAATGTGGAGCATTGCCCGGCTACGTATAAGATGGTGGAGAAACTGATGGAACGGCTTTAGAAATAAACATCATCATTCATAAAGATTTCTTTTACCTCCTCATTAACCAGTGTAATGGCCACCACATCAAACTGGATCCGCTTCCATTTGGGGTGAATGGAGTGGTAAATGGTAGCGGCACGTTTCAGGTGATTCATCTTTTCTTTTGTAATGCTTTCTTCGGGGTATCCATATAGCAAGGAATGGCGGGTTTTGACTTCTATGAAATGAAGGATGCCATTGGCAGCGGCAATGATGTCGACTTCCCAATGGCGGAACCGCCAGTTTTTCTCTAAAATGATGAACCCTTTTTGTTCCAGGAAAGCAGCTGCGATTTCTTCCCCTTTATTTCCTGTAATTTTGTTCGTGTTCATGGCAGTAATATTTGTTTAAAAGTAAACTGCTATGCTTGTTTTTTTGAAAAAGTAGTCATCGGAAAATACCTGTAATTAATACGCTATGCTGTTACCGGAAAAGATATATAAGCTAAAAGGAAAGGTCATGCATTATGCATGGGGCGGCGATGCTTTTATTCCTGAACTACTGGGAATGGAGAATGCTGCACATGAGCCATTTGCAGAATACTGGATGGGCGCGCATCCGCTCGCATCTGCTGAGCTGGTTACGCCCGGCGGTCCTGTATCCCTGCAAACCCTTATTAAGGAAGATCCTGTGGGGATGCTTAATGAAAAAGTATTTGCAAGGTTTGGGGAACTTCCTTTCTTATTGAAAGTACAGGATGTAAAAGACATTCTTTCTATCCAGGTTCATCCCAGTAAAACAGAAGCAGAGAAAGGGTTCGACAGGGAAGAGGCAGAAGGAATACCGTTGAATGCGCCACACCGCAACTATAAAGATCGCAACCATAAACCCGAAATGCTGATCACCCTAAGCGAGTTCTGGTTGCTGCATGGATTCAGGCAGAAGGCTGACATAGAAAAAGTGCTGGAAGAAAACCCGGAATTCAGTATCCTTTTACCGTTGTATAGAAAAGAAGGGTTGCAGGAGTTATACCGTTTCGTAATGGAAATGGAGCAGACGGATGTAAATGCACTGCTCAGCACGCTGATCAAACGCGAGATCCGCAGAAAGAAGGAAGGTTTGCTCACCAAAGAAATGCCCGGCTGGTGGGTGGCTAAACTTTTTGCCGGTAAAGATGAACCCGGTGATATCGACCGCGCCATTTTCTCTATTTACTTTTTTAATATCGTTCATCTCCAACCCGGTGAAGGATTGTTCCAGGGAGCCGGTATGCCACACGCCTATATGGAAGGACAATGTGTTGAGCTGATGGCGAACAGTGATAATGTATTGCGCGCCGGTCTCACACCCAAACATATCGATGTTCCCGAATTGATGAAACATACGAGCTTCGAACCCGTGATCCCTGCGATTATGAAAGGCATCACCGTACAACCGGGTGAAAAGATCTATCCTTGCCCGGTAGATGATTTTGGCATAGCCCGCATCGAGTTATCGGCCAGTAATGGCTATACCAACACGGCTTCATCACTCGAGATCATTGTAATAACGGCTGGTGGTATTGTGGTGAACAATACGCTTGCTTTAAAAAGGGGAGAAGCATTTGCCGTTTTACCAGGTGGTGAGTATCATATACACGCATCAGGCGATTCGGTACTTTTTAAAGCGTTTGTGCCCGCCTTATTTATTTAACACCTATTTTTGCCGTGAAACCTATTCAAATGAAAGTTAACAGATCCCTGCTTATATCTCTTTTTGTGATGATCCTCATGAGTGCCCTGTACCGCGTAATGCCCAACAGACCCTGGGGATTTGCGCCTCAATGGGCGATAGCGGTGTTTGCAGGCAGCCTTTTTGTGAATGATAAGAAGTGGGCATTTCTCTTACCGGTATTGTCAATGTTCATTTCTGATCTTTTATACCAGGTATTATATATTAACGGATTGACCGTGATCTCAGGATTCTATAGCGGACAATGGGTGAACTACTTATTATTCGCAAGTCTCGCCGTATATGGTTTTATTTTCAACACGAAAAAGCCCAGCGGTATTTTTGGAGCTGCGATTGCCGCACCAACAACTTATTTCCTTCTTTCCAATTTTATTGTATGGGCAAATGGGGGTGGACTTCACCACGGAAGAACATTCAGTGGTTTGTTAGCAACCTATGTTGATGGTCTTCCTTTCTACAAAACAAGTATCATCTCTACCATTATTTTTGGAGCGCTTCTTTTTGGAACTTATTACCTGTCGATGAACAGGTTTGACAAGAAACAATTGGCATAGTATAAAAGTATTCATAAAAAAAGCCCCGATAGTTTTATCGGGGCTTTTTTTATTCTTTATTAGCTTCATACCATTCATCTACCAGCAGATGCTTACCATCCGCAGCAGCGGTAGCCAATTCATCACAACGGTTATTCATCGCATTAGTCGCGTGACCTTTTACCCATGTAAAACGGATGGTGAAATCCTTGGCAACCTTGGCATACCGCAACCAGAGATCTTTATTCTTTTTGCCTCCTTTAAAATCTGTTTTGATCCAGTTATTCAGCCATTTTTTTTCAACGCTGTTAACGATATACTGGCTATCGGTAAAGATGGTAACCGGCATAGTATTGCGTGTGAGCGATTCAAGCGCAATGATGACACCGAGTAACTCCATCCGGTTATTGGTAGTGAGCCGGTAACCGGCAGATAACTCCTTCTTCACATCACCCCATAATAAAACAATTCCATAACCACCAGGGCCCGGGTTTCCGCGGGCTGCGCCATCGGTGTAAATATTTAGCTGACTCATTTATACAAAATATTCTCCTTTCATATATAATACCGCTTTCCCGGAGATCGTTACCCTGTCGCCCTTTGCGCTGCACCAGAGATGTCCCTGGCGTTTGGAAAGCTGAATCGCTGTGAGGTCTGTTTTGTTCAATTCTTTTGCCCAGTAAGGGATCAGGGTGGCATGCGCAGAACCTGTTACCGGATCTTCGCCAATTACTGAATTAGGAACAAAGAAACGGGATACAAAATCTACCGTATCACCTTTTGCCGTTACAATGATGCCGAGGGTATCTACCTTATTGAGTAATGAAAAATTTGCCTCCAGTGCTGCAACCTCGGCCTGTGTTTTATAGACAAGAAAGTAATCCCTTGATTTCAATATCATTTGAGGTACAATATTAAATCCCTGCACCAATTCATCCGGTGCAAGGCAAGTGACAGGCATGCGGGAAGGAAAATTCATTTCGAGCAGCCCATCCTTATTCACTACGGTAAGGATACCACTTTTGCAATGAAAGGTGATCGTATCTGAATCGTGCCCCAGTTCAGTAAAAATAATAAATGCAGTAGCCAATGTTGGGTGACCGGCAAGATCCATTTCAACCTCCGGTGTAAACCAGCGGAGATCATAACTGCCATCTTCTTTTTTAACAAAGAAAGCAGTTTCAGATAAATTGTTTTCGTTCGCCAGCAATTGCATGGTTTCGGTCGGCAACCATTCTTTCAAGGGACAAACAGCGGCAGGATTTCCGCCGAATACTTTGTCGGTGAAAGCGTCAACTGTGTAGATTGGGTAGTTCATAAGGGCGTTTACTATTCTGCTGCGAAGATGCAGCATTTTAGTTCTCTAAACCTGAAACACACCAGTTTTAAATTCTTCCACATGCGGATTCTGATCTGCCGCTTTTATCCCTTCTGCTATCACCTCTCTTGTTTTTACCGGATCAATGATATCATCTACCCATAAACGCGCAGCGGCATAATAAGGAGAGGTTTGTTTTTCGTAGCTGGCTTTGATACGGTCGAGGAGTTCTTTTTCGTCTTCGGGGCTCACTTCTTTTCCTTTTGATTTCAGATTCGATACCTGTATCTGTAACAATGTCTTTGCGGCCTGGTCGCCCCCCATCACTGCGATCTTTGCAGAGGGCCATGCATAAATAAAACGTGGGTCATAGGCTTTGCCGCACATGGCATAATTGCCTGCACCAAAACTATTGCCTACGATAATGGTTATTTTAGGAACCACGGAATTGGCTACTGCATTCACCAGCTTGGCGCCATCTTTAATGATGCCGCTGTGTTCACTGCGGCTGCCCACCATGAACCCTGTTACATCCTGTAAAAATACCAGTGGGATCTTTTTCTGGTTGCAGTTCATAATAAAGCGCGCGGCTTTATCGGCGCTGTCGTTATAGATCACACCACCGATCTGCATTTCACCTTTGCCATTTTTACTCACCAGCCGTTGATTGGCAACAATGCCCACTGCCCATCCTTCAATGCGTGCATACCCGCAAAGAATGGTTTTTCCATAATCCTTTTTGAATTGATCAAATTCACTGTTATCAACGATCCTTTCAATAATATCAAGCATATCATAGGGCTTCACATTGCCTTCGTGAATGATGCCATAGAGTTCTTTCGGATCTTTCTTAGGTGGGGCAGGAGCTATCCTGTTAAAACCGGCTGTTGCTGGTGTGGCAATACGACCCACCAGCTTTTTAATATGATCAAGACATTCCTGTTCTGTTGCAAATTTATAATCGGCTATTCCACTGATCTCCGTATGCGTAACAGCGCCTCCCAGGGTTTCATTATCGATGTCTTCTCCAATCGCAGCCTTCACCAGGTAAGAGCCTGCTAAAAAGATGCTGCCACTTCCTTCTACCATCAGCGTTTCATCACTCATGATCGGGAGGTAAGCTCCACCGGCCACGCAGGCACCCATTACAGCGGAAATCTGCGTAATGCCCATTGCACTCATCCTCGCATTATTACGGAATATGCGGCCAAAATGTTCTTTGTCGGGGAAGATCTCATCCTGCATGGGCAGGTAAACACCCGCACTATCCACCAGGTAAATAACCGGAAGCCGGTTCTCCATAGCGATCTCCTGCATCCGTAAGTTCTTTTTGCCCGTAATAGGGAACCAGGCACCAGCCTTCACAGTCTGGTCATTCGCAACAATCATACACTGCCGCCCGCTTACATAACCCAATCCCGCCACAGTACCGCCTGAAGGACAACCTCCCTGTTCATCATACATCTCAAAACCTGCAAATACGCCCAGTTCAGTAAAAACGCTTCCTTTATCACATAGATATTCGATCCGCTCCCTGGGATTCAGCTTATTGCGTTCTTTCTGTTTTTCCAGGGCTTTTTTACCGCCACCCAGCTGTATCTTCTCAAACAGCTGCCGGGTGTGACTTACAGCCAGTTTCATCCAGTCTTCATTGCGGTTAAATTCAGGCGTCATATGCGAACGGTTGTTAGCCAGTAAAGATAATGCTACTTTTGGTTTTGAAACTATATGACAAACGGGTGCGCAAATGTGTTTTAAATACACAGTAGTTTGCCTATTTTAGCAATAAGAAAACTAATGAGCGTGGCCAGGGAAACATCAAAAATCACCGCACCTGCGAAGAAAAAAGGGGTTAAAAAAGCAGGTACCAGCAAAAAAAAGCCGGTAATTGCTGTTTCAGAGAAGGTTGAGAAGCCAACGAAACTGGAAAAAAAAACATCTATTCAAAAGCCAGTGGTAAAGAAAGATAAACCCCCTAAATTGACAAACAGCAACCAGATCATTTTTCAGCTTCATTTTCATACTTCCTTTGGACAGGAATTACTTATTACTGGCAACCATCCTTTACTGGGTAGCAATGATCCTGAAAACGCAGTTGCCATGCAGTATTTTAATGAGGATCACTGGTATGCTGTGCTGGATATTGATCAACAAACCATTCCGTCAAAAGGCATCACGTATAACTATATTTTAAAGAATACGGATGGCACGCTGAGTTACGATTGGGGATCTGATAAAAAGATATTGCCGCTGAAAGCAGGCAACGAAGAACTTCTCTGTCTCGATACCTGGAATTATGCGGGGTATTTTGAGAACACGTATTATACCGAGCCTTTTGAAAAAGTATTATTGAAAAAGGGGAGCGGTCCTGTAATAAAAACGCCCACCCCTAAAAAGGTTACCCATATTCTCAAGGTCAAATCGCCCTTACTTACTAAAGATCAAACCCTATGTGTACCCGGAAGCGCAGATGCATTGGGTAATTGGGATACGATAGCACCTGCGCTAATGGTGAAAGGTGAAGATGATATCTATACATTGCCGCTTGATCTTTCCGGGGCAACTTTTCCAATCGCTTATAAGTATGGCGTATACGATGTAACGAACAAAACATTTGTGGGTTATGAGAACGGCAATAACCGCGTATTGCATGATGCGGGTACGCAAACCCGTCTCACTGTAATGAATGATGGCTTTGCCGTGTTACCCAACAATACATGGAAGGGCGCGGGAGTAGCTATCCCGGTTTTCAGCCTGCGGAGTGATAGGAGTTTTGGAGTAGGTGAGTTTACTGATTTAAAATTACTGGTTGACTGGTCCAAAAAGACAGGATTAAAAATGATCCAGATCCTTCCGATCAATGATACTACTGCTACACATACCTGGACAGATTCCTATCCCTATGCGGCTATTTCTGCATTTGCCCTTCACCCGCTTTACCTGGATCTATCCGCAATGACGGATGTTGCCACTGAAAAGCAGTTGCAAAAAATGGAGGGAGAAAGAAAACGGTTGAACGCATTGGAAGTTGTTGATTATGTAGCGGTAACAAAAATTAAAATGGATTTTGCGGCAACTGTTTTCAAGGCCACAAAAGACAAAGTGCTTGCTTCAGCTGACTACAAAGCCTTCTTTGATCAGAATCAACACTGGCTCGTACCCTATGCAGCGTTCTGTTATTTGCGCGACCAGTATGGGACGGTTGATTTCAGCAAGTGGCCTGCGTACAAGGAATACAAAGCTGCAGATATACATAGTCTTACCGACACTACATCAGCGGCATATAACGATATATCGCTTTACTATTTTATACAGTATCATCTGCATGTTCAGCTAAAATCTGCAGCGGCTTACGCCCATGCTAATGGAATTATACTGAAAGGAGATATTGCCATTGGTGTATACAGGCATGGTGTTGACGCATGGCAGGATCCGGCATTATACCATCTCGATTTCCAGGCGGGAGCGCCTCCTGATGATTTTGCTGTAACCGGGCAGAACTGGGGCTTTCCAACGTATAACTGGCAACGGATGCGCGAGGATGGGTTTGCGTGGTGGAAGCAAAGGTTTGAGCAGATGAGTTATTACTTCGATGCATTCCGCATTGATCATATACTTGGATTTTTCCGCATCTGGAGTATCCCGATGAATGCTGTGGAGGGAATCATGGGGCACTTTGTGCCGGCAATCCCGGTTCATATCAATGAGTTTTATAGTAAAGGAATCTGGTTCGATCATTCAAGGTATACAAAGCCATTTATTACAGAGAGTGTGTTGTGGGAAGTATTCGGGTATGATAATGAACTGGTGAAAAGTATGTTCCTCAAAAAGAAAACCGATGGTGCTTACGAACTGAAACCGGAATATGATACACAACGAAAAGTAGCGGAGCATTTTGAAACACTGGAGCAGGATGAACAGCATAACAAGATCAAACAGGGGATCTATACATTGATCAGTAATGTACTATTGTTTGATGCAGAGGATGGTAATGGGCAACAGTTCCATTTCCGTTTTGGTATTGAATCCACTACCTCGTTCCGTAATCTTGAGCATCATACACAGCAACAGTTGAAAGCACTGTATGTAAATTATTTCTTTGAGCGCCAGGATGATTTCTGGCGGAAGGAAGCATTGCAGAAATTACCCGCTTTAAAACGCGTAACCAATATGCTCGTCTGTGGAGAAGACCTGGGGCTTGTACCCGCTTGTGTTCCGGATGTGATGAAGCAATTAGGCTTACTGAGCCTTGAAATTCAGCGGATGCCTAAGGATGCCACAAAAGAATTCTTCCATCCGAATGATGCGCCTTTCCTGAGTGTGGTAACACCTTCCACCCATGATATGAGTACGATCCGCGGCTGGTGGGAAGAAGATAAAGAAAGGATACAGCATTTCTATAATCGCGAACTTGGTCAGGCAGGAGAGGCGCCACATTATTGTGAAGCCTGGATCAACAAAGCCATCGTATTACAACATTTGTATTCACCGGCTATGTGGAGCGTGTTCCAGTTACAGGATCTTTTGGGGATCAATGAAAAACTGCGCAGGGATAATCCTGCCGATGAACGCATCAACATTCCTGCCGATCCCAAGCATTACTGGAGGTACCGGATGCATTTGAGTCTGGAAGATTTAATAAAGGCCGAAGAATATAACCAGGAATTAAAGAGTTATATTAAAGCGGCAGACAGATAAACTTAGCGCCCTTGCGCCTTTGCGAGAACATTTTTGCTCGCAAAGACGCAAGGGCGCTAAGAAGAATTATTTATACTTAAACACTTGAGCTTGAAATTAAGTTACCGCCAGATCAATCTCCCATTCGAACACCCATTCACAATTTCTAACGGACGCACTAAAACACATCAGCCATCATTAGTTGTTGCCTTACAACTCGGCAACCTGTTTGGTTTTGGTGAAGCTCCGGCCATCGTGTACTATGGCGTTACTGTTGAGAAGATGATTGAAACACTCGAAAGCAAACGCGCATTGGTAGAGAAGTTTGCATTGACAGAACCTGAACGTTACTGGCATTATCTCCATCATTTATTTCCTAACGATCCTTTCTTGGTTTGTGCATTGGATATGGCCTGCTGGGATCTGTTTGGTAAAATGAAAAACAAACCATTGTATGAATTGTGGAACACGAAATGGGAGAACACACCTATCAGTGATTTTACAATCGGTATTGATACGATAGAAAAAATGGTGCAGAAAATGAAAGCAAAACCATGGCCCATTTATAAGATCAAGCTGGGAACTGATGAAGACATTGCGATCGTTGAAGCCTTACGAAAACATACAGATGCGATCCTACGCATAGATGCCAACGCAGGATGGACAACCGAAGAAGCTTTACAAAAAATCCCGCAACTGGCTGCGTTGGGAGTAGAGTTCATTGAACAACCGCTGGCAAAAGATAATTGGGATGGCATGAAGATCTTATTTGAAAAATCAACTCTTCCTTTATTTGCTGATGAAAGTTGTGTGTTCGAACAGGATGTTGAAAAATGTTTCAACCACTTTCATGGCATCAATATCAAACTCACCAAATGCAGTGGTATCACGCCTGCGCAAAGAATGATCACGAAAGCAAGAGAGCTGAATATGCAGGTGATGATGGGCAGTATGAATGAATCCTCAGTTGGTTCTGCAGCCATTGCCAATTTTCTGCCGCAGTTGGATCATGTGGATGTTGATGGACCATTATTATTGGCAGAAGACATTGCCGGTGGTATCTCCTTTAAAGAAGGAAGCGTAACCTTATCAGGCACCCCCGGTCTTGGAATTTTCATGAAGTAATGTGTCAATATTACATCCTTGTATTAGCTATCCTGTAGAGCGATCCCTACAAAAATAGTTCATGCTTTTAAGTTAGTTTTGAGCTTTCTCTACCAATCCAGAACTGCTTTCAGATCATGAAAAGATCCTGTACTTATCCATTAAGATTAGTTGGCATTGTTATCATCAGTTTCTTTTACCTGCAAGGCAGTGCGCAGGTAATCCCTCAGGATGAGACTTATGGGGGTTATACCAGTAATGTTGCTTTAACTACCCGTTTAGTCTCTTTTTCGCAAAATGCGGCTTTGCCGCTTAGCTATGCGTTTGTTAGTCCGGCAACCGTTACGGGAAGCTCGTTTATGTTTCTTGGTTTAACGCCTGGTTCAATATTCAGACCCAGTAACAGGGCATTTTATTTTAACTATACTACCGGTGGTGCCGTTCCGGGTGTGGGGCAGACAGGTGGCGGGGATTACAGGATCTCGTTCTCGAAAGACACTGATACAACACAAAAAAAAGGAAATTTTGGAATGCAATCAATGTACCTCGCAATTGGTGCGGGTAATACGTCGGATGTAAAAATACAAGGGTTCAGGGCAGGTAAACTAGTTGCAGAAGCCACGATCACTGGACTAAGTACCAACGACGCCGGGCTTAACAGCAATTCCCCTATGGACCTGTCTTATAGTTCTTCAGATGATTATTCGGGTGTGACTGTGAGTTTCGGAACGAACTGGCAATTCTTAGATGGGATCCGGTTTGTTATACCATCCGCTGATATTCCTTTATCGGTAGATGACCTCTCCTTTAACAGTCCGTCCGATGTTGCACCCGGTACTCAGGCCTCTTCAATAGGGTTTACCAATTCAACAGGTGTTTCTTCACAGGTTAACTGGACGGGCGGGAGTGGCGATTCTGTTCTTCTTTTTATGGCCGCTGCCAACAGTGGAAATGCGAGTCCTGCAGCACATACGCTTTACAAAAGCAATTCAACCTTCGGTTCAGGCGATCAGGCGGGTACGGGCTGGTTTTGTGTGTACAGGGGAGCAGATGGGGGTTCTCCTTCCGCAAGTGTATTTGGCTTAACGCCGGGTACTACTTACAGAACCATGGCTGTTTCTTTTAATGGCGCTGTTGGTTGGGAAGATTACCATGCCACCGTTTCAACGAACATCAACAACTTTACTACGATCGCCATTCCAACCACGCAGGCAAGCAATATTACCGTAAGCCCGGATTTCACAGATTTTAAAAAGGCCAGCATCAACTGGACAAGAGGTAACGGGGCAAAGTGTGCCGTATTTGTGCGGAATAATACATCAAGTACCGATGCAACTGTTGCGCCATTGAACAATAATAATAATGCGGATGCTTCTCATCATACCTATTCCGCATTCACAGATTCAACATCTGTAACCAGCAATGGAAGAGTGGGCAGTTCTGGATGGTATTGTGTTTTCAATGGCGCCGCTAGCGGAACGGGACTGCCTGCCGCAGTTACTATGACAAAGATTTCTACACGTCCGGGGCAAACCTTACGCGTAATGGTGGTAGAGTATAATGGTACGGCGGGGGCGGAGACTTATAATATTACATCTGCTTCCAGCAATGTGGTTGATTATTTTAATCCAGACTTTCCACTGCCTGTAACCAATGCAGCAAACGCTATTACTACTGCCGGCGCAACCTTTAATGGAACCATTGATCCGCGAAATGCAAACATCACAAGCGGTACGTATGTTTATTCAAACAATTCTTTATTATCCCCGGTACTCGGTACCATCACAACATTAACCCCTACGGCAACATCTATTTTGGGATCAGCTTCCCCAACAGCTGTTGCTGCTACTGTAACAGGGTTATCTCCATCCACCACTTATTATTATCGGCTAAGCGCAGTAAGCAATGCCGGTGCCCTCACAGCTACCAATAATACAGGCGGTGCCAGCAATGGAATCATGTCATTTATTACCGCACCGGTAGTTAATTCCGTAAGCGCTTCCACGGCTAATGGTTCTTATAAAGCAGGAAATGTGGTGATCGTTACTGTTGGATTTACTTCTGCCGTTACAGTAACGGGAACCCCCACTATCACGCTTAACACCGGCGCAGTTGTTAACTATACATCAGGTAGTGGAACCAGTACACTTAGTTTTAATTATACAATTTCCCCTACACAAACCAGCAACGATCTTGATTATACAACAACTTCTGCATTGTTACTGGCAGGTGGTACCATCAAAGATCAAAACGGTAACGATGCTTTACTCACACTGCCAACTGTTGGCGGAGCGAGTTCTCTTGGCGGTCAGAAAAATATTATTATCGATACACAAATACCGCTGGTAACTACGGCAACCATTGCATCCAATAATGCAAGTCCAACAATTGCGAAGCCGGGGGATATCGTTACACTGAGTTTTATATCCAACGAAACTATTCAGACACCTGTCGTTACCATTGCCGGTAATACGGTTAGTGCAACTACTACGGGCAGTAATAACTGGACGGCTGCTTATACCATGACAGGCAACGATCCATCTGGTAATATTTCTTTCAGTATTCCATTTAATGATATCGCGGGCAATGCCGGGGTTACGCTTACCGCCACTACCAACAGCAGCAGTGTAACATTTGATAAAACAGCACCAGTCATTTCACCGGTAACCATCACATCAAATAATACCAATACAGCATTTGCAAAAACAGGTAACATTGTAACGGTAAGCTTTACAGCGAGTAAAACGATCAGCACGCCTGTTGTAACCATACGTGGGAATACAGCAAGTGTAACAAATACGACAGGCAATAACTGGACAGCGGTTTATACAATGACTGCCGCTGATGAATCGGGTATCATTCCATTTACTATATCGGCACCTGTTGATGCTGCCGGCAATACAGGCATCGCAGTAACCGCTACCACCAACGGAAGTAGTGTTGTTTACGATAAGATAGTGCCTTCATTAACAAGTGTATCAATTGCATCCAATAATACGAATACTTCATTAGCTAAAACGGGTAACATAATAACGGTAAGCTTTACAGCCAGTGAAACGATTAACACACCAATTGTTACCATACGTGGCAACGCCGCCAGTGTAACCAATACAACAGGCAACAACTGGACAGCCGTTTATACAATGGCTGCCGCTGATGAATCGGGTATCATTCCATTCAATATCACGGCACCGGTTGATGCAGCAGGGAATACAGGTACTGCGGTAACCGCTACCACCAACGGAAGTAGTGTTGTTTACGATAAGATAGCGCCTTCATTAACAAGTGTATCGATTGCATCAAATAATACCACTACTTCATTAGCTAAAACGGGTAACATAATAACGGTAAGCTTTACAGCCATTGAAAAGATCAACACACCAACTGTTACGATACGTGGCAACGCCGCCAGTGTAACCAATACAACAGGCAATAACTGGACAGCCATTTATACCATGGCTGCCGCTGATGAATCGGGTACCGTTCCATTCAGTATCTCTGCACCTGTTGATCCATCAGGCAACACAGGAACAACCGTAACGGCTAGTTCCAACAATACCAGTGTTGTTTATGATAAAACGGCACCTATCTTATCAAGTGTATCGATTGTATCCAATAATACCACTACTGCCGTAGCAAGAACTGGCAATATCGTAACCGTAACTTTTACTGCCAATGAAACCATCACCACACCTTCTGTTACGATTGCAGGAAATACTGTATCACCCAGCAATACAAGTGGTAATAACTGGACAGCCTCTTATACAATGAAAGATACAGATGCTGCCGGAACCATCGCTTTCAGTATTGCTTTTACTGACCTGGCTGGGAATAGCGGTATAGCAGTGATCACTTCAACTAACAGCAGCAATGTGTTGTTTGATAAAACAAATCCAACAACACCTGTAACACCAGCATCATTTTCATTTACGAATGGCATTTTAATACCGGTTACTGTATGCCAGGATGCAACTGACAGAAATGTGAGTAACCTGCTACAGATAAGCGGTGCCACGGCAGGTGCGCTATATACATGGACTGTTACTTCGCAACCCGCACATGGAACCCTGGCTGGTTTTCCTGCTACTGCTACCGCAACATCAACAATTGTTATTCCATCCGGTTTGATCTATAAGCCAACTGGCGGATATAGTGGAACAGATGCATTTACGGTATCGGTTTCTAATGGTACTGCTTCGGTAACATCTACGCTAAATATCACTATCAATGCATTACCTGCTGTAACGGTAAGCTCTCCACAGGGAACCATCCTCTGCGGTACTTTAACACTCCAGGCAGCCGGCGGAACTAACTATGCATGGTCCAAAGATGGAGCAGGAATATCTGCAACAGGGGCACAGCTCAGCATCAGTTCAACAGGTACCTATACCGTTTCTGCCACCAATGCCGGTGGTTGCGCAGCGGCCGCTACCAACAGTATTGTTATTACGCAATTACAGAAGCCTGTTGTTGCATTTATTTTTGACAGCTACTGTACCAACAAGCCGGTCACATTTACCAATCAATCAACAACGGCTAACAGCGGTCCTGTTACTTATTTATGGAGTGATGGAACGAATACAAGTACCAATACATCACCTGTATTTACCTATACACAACCCGGCACCTTTAATATGAAACTCACGGTAACCCCAACCGGTTGTCCGGCCATGGCAGAGAGTCTTACAAAAGCTGTTGCAGTGGAAGCACCCAATGCTGCTGTACGTATGGCACCTATTAATATAGCAGCGAATTCACCACTTACTTTACAGGCAAGAACATTTGGCAGCACCTATACATGGACACCTGCAACAGGGCTGAGCAATGCAAACATAGCTGCACCGCTTGCCAGTATCACGGCTGAACAGGAATACAAGATCAGTATAGGTACTGCATCCGGTTGCGTAACAGTGGATACTTTGCTGTTGCGGATATTTACTTCCGCAGGCATCATTCTTCCCAATGTATTCTCCCCGAACGGTGATGGCGTAAATGATAACCTGCTTCCCAATCTTGTGGATGTACGTGTGTTCCAGTATTTCAGAGTATTTAACCGCGCGGGTAAAAAAGTATTTGAAAGCAATGATCCAAACAAAGGATGGGATGGTAAAGTAAACGGCGAGCGACAACCATCGGGTACCTATATGTGGAGTGCCGCAGGATTGGATAAGAATGGAAATATTGTTCACAAAGAAGGATCGATCACACTTTTAAGATAACCGTAGTAAAGCGTATACATGAAATCGATATATAAAATTGTTTCCCTGCTATTGATCATTCTTATCAGTGCTATACAGGAAACCCATGCTCAGGATCCACATTTCTCACAATACTTTACTTCACCGGTCACCATTAACCCTGCGCTGGTAGGGAAGGGGGTTGATAATATGCGACTATCCGGCATCTTCCGATCGCAATGGTGGGGTTCTTCCAATGTACAGCCCTTTTATACTTCGGCTGTTTCATTTGAGAAAAGATTATTAGCTGCTAAAACAGGCACGAATCAACTTGGGATGTCATTATCGATTTTAAGTGATGCCTCCAATTCCGGTTTATTAAAGAATAATTATTTCTCTTTCGGGATGGCTTATCACAAATCATTAAATGTGGATGGCAGTGAACTATTGAGTGGCGGATTGAATGCTACATACGCCAACATGATGATCGATGTAAGTAAACTCGAGTTCCAGTCCCAGTTTGGCAGTAACGGTTTTCAGTCAACCCCTTCAAATGATGCAGTGTCGCTTTCAGGTCATCACTATGTTGATGTGAATGCAGGATTGCAGTACAGCATAACAGGAAAGCGCATAGGATACAATTTAGGGTTGGCTGTTTTTCATGCGGGTAGTCCCAGTCTTGGCGCTTATAACAATGAGAACTTTAAATTAAAACCGAGATATAGTATCCAGGGAGGGGCACAGTTTTATCTCGATAACAAAAGTGAAATCCATTTCAGTATTATTACAGAATTACAGGGAATCGACAATTTCTATTCCGCAGGATTATTATACAAAATCAACACCCACAACCAAACGATATCTTTTGTAAATATCGGTTGCTGGAACCGTTTTGGAGATGCCTTATATCCTTACATTGCACTGGAAGGCAAAACCTGGCTGGCTGGTATTACCTATGATATCATTACATCACAGGCAAGAACCGCGCAGAATCAAATACAGAGCAGCGAGTTATCTTTTGTATGGAAATTTGGTAATGCCAATAACAAAACGGTATCGCGTTCAATCGTTACTTATTAAAAAAAGTAAACGCCCATTCACCGCTCTCCACTTACCATTCACCGTCATTACAGTATAGAAAAACGCCTTTAACGTTCCGCTAACGTCAAACTTCATCTCTGGCACCTGCTTTGAATATATGTGGGTATAAAACCTACAGATATGAAAAATTTATTACTCACCACAATGATTGTTGGCGCTTCAATTTTCGGTAATGAAACCAAAGCGCAGCTTGGATTTAGCTTACATGTAAATATCGGGAACAGACCATCATGGGGAGTACCTGGTAATGTAAATGCAAACTATTATTATATGCCGGAGATAGATTCTTATTATGATCTTTCAAGCCGCCAGTTTATTTATGAAGATGAAGGAAGATGGATATTTGCCAGCAATCTTCCTGACTATTATCGCGGCTATGATCTTAACAGGGGATATAAAGTAGTGGTTAACGAGCCAAGACCTTATTTACGTGGCGACTACTATCGTCAACAGTACAGGGGACGTTATGATAACTATAGAAGGAACGATGTATATGCACAACGTAATATGCGTCCGGACTATAGAAATGATAACAGGTTTGATAACCGTTACGACAACAGGAACAATGGCTACGACCAACGCGGAAATAATAACGACCGCTTTGACAGGGGCCGCAACGATGACCGCAGAAATGATCAACGGAATGACCGCATAGAAAACCGTGATCAACAAAGGCCATCAGCTCCGGTTATGAATAACAATTCTAATCAACCCCGTAATGATGACCGTACAGATAACAGGAATGGTAACGGAGGTGTTAGGAATGCACAAAGAAGAGGGTAATATTTGTTGTTGATTTATAAGTACGAGGCTGTCTGAAAGGATGGCCTCTTTTTATTTTGCGGATTTGCGGATTGCGGGTTTGCGAATTATTACCTATTGATTTTTGCGGTTAATACTTAATCAAAGAAATCATTCCTTTTCTACATTTGATAATGTCTTCATATACTGCTTTTACAGAAATGCCTTTGTGGAAGGATGCGGTAAATTTTGCTGCGGAAATATATCTCTTTTGTGAAAAGGGGAGATTGAAAACAGACTTTCGCATGAAAGATCAACTTCGTGCTGCTGCCTCTTCAATATCTAACAATATCGCAGAAGGCTTGGAATATGGAAATAATAAAGTATTCATTCGATTTTTAACATACTCAAAAGGCTCTGCAGGAGAAGTTTTAATCAACTTACCATTCTGCGCAAAGCACAAATGATCGATGATAGTTCTTATACCTATTTTAGTAACAAATCCATACAGTTAAGCAAGCAAATTGGCGGCTTAATAAGATACCTCAAAGAAACCCAAAAAAATAATCCGCAAATCCGCAATCCGCAAATCCGCTAATAAAAGTACTTTCGCTCCATGAACGCCGAAAGAACAGAAAAGCTACTCCGCGTACTCAGCAAGCGCCAGGTTGATATTACCGTTGTAATGGAGAATGTACATGATCCTCATAATATCTCCGCTGTAATGCGTACCTGCGATGCAGTAGGCATACAGGATATTTTTGTACTCATGTCCAAAATGCCCACCCACAAACGTTTCGGTCCTAAAAGCAGTAGCAGTGCGGCTAAATGGCTCACCATACACCAATACACAGATCCGGTGGAATGTTTTGCGGAACTGAGGAAGCGATATGATAAGATCCTGACAACGCACCTGGGTGCCGATTCTGTAGGGTTGTATGATATTGATTTTACCAAAAGCATTGCCCTGGTCTTTGGGAACGAACATGATGGGGTAAGTGAAGAGATACGTGCGATGGCTGATGGCAATTTTATTATCCCGCAGATGGGCATCATCCAAAGCCTCAATATTTCTGTTGCCTGCGCCGTAAGTATCTATGAAGCGATGCGTCAGAAAACAGTGGCGGGTCAATACAATGAATCACGCATCCCGGCTGAAAGAACAGCGGCGATCAAAAAGGAGTGGGGGTTTCACGAATAATGAAAAAGCTATTAACCATAACGGCATTACTGCTAACGCTTACCTCCTTTACGCAAACAGTGAGGAAAGTGAACATGAAGGAGCTATTGCATCTTGTAGACACCAGCAAAGGGCCATTGGTAGTTAATTTCTGGGCCAGTTGGTGCGGTCCCTGCATCAGGGAAATACCCTGGTTTGAAAAGACTATTTATGCAATGCCGGGTAAACCGGTAAAACTGATCCTGGTAAGCCTCGACTTTGGAGATGAATATCCGCAAGGGATTGCCGCGTTTGCTAAAAAGAATGGCTATCAGTCTGATATTTACTGGCTCAATGAAACCGATACCGATGTGTTCCCTAAAAAGGTAGATAAGTCATGGGATGGATCTATCCCTGTAACCTGGATGATCAACAATAAAAAGAATTACCGGAAATTTTATGGTCAGCAATTACCGGAACCAAGACTGCTGCTTGAATTACAGCAATTAACCCATTGATTCTTCATCTTCCTCATCCTCCAGCCTTTCCAGTTTCTTCGAAAGCCTGATGAACACAACCAATGCCAGCATGCTTACAATCGCCATAATAATGCCCAATGTACTGCCATAGCGGATTCCATCAGCGAGTGCATAGGTGATCATAAAAAGAACACAAATAATCAGAAAGATCTTGAGTGTAGGGTTCATTCTCATATGAACAGGGTTAGGTTATTGGATGGGATGCAGAAAGTTGCTGTTTCCATAAAACTATCAAAATAAATGTTTTCTAACATCTGTCATCTAACCTCTAACCTCTTTTTCTTCCTCCGCCTCCCTTGCCAGGTAAGTAATACTCACATTCAATTCAAACCCTATCAACAGGATGAGGGAATTAAAATAAATGAGGATCATAATGATCAATACCGTTCCGATTGAGCCGTACACCTTATTGTAGGAAGCAAAATTATTGACCCAATAGGAGAATAAGATGGTGGTGGTTAAAGTAAGTACCGTAGCCAGTATAGAACCTGGCGATAATAAGTTCCACCTTTTTTTAACCGAGGGGGCAAACTTATAGATAAAGGCAATACCGTAAAATAACAACCATACCAATATGAACCAACGTGTGCCGTTCCACCAGGGAATTCTTTCATTGCGGCGCATCCCGAAGACATTCTTTAAAACAAAGATCAGTTGTGTTTTGCCTATTAATAAAAGCAGGGTTGAAAAAAGAATCAGCAGGATAAGGATAAACGTCAGCCGTATGGCACGCCAGCGCTGGTGAAAAAACATCTTCTTATGCTCATGGATAGATTTATCAAATGTTCTGATAATCCCCATCATCGCATTGGACGAGTAAAATATAAGCAATAGAAAACCAAAAGAAAACAATCCCACATGCTGTTTCGAGAGATCATCCAATATACCGGTGATAAAAGTGGAGGTATCTGAATTGGGTGCTATATCTTTTAATAATCCAGACACCTGGTATTGCAGGTTGGCTGATTGCGGCAGGTATGGAATTAGGGTGAACAGGAATAACATCGCTGCGGGCAGTGCCATGATCAGGTTAAATGAAATAGCAGCGGCACGCTCAGCAAGTCCCAGTTTTTTTACCTGCTTCAGATAAAAATGGGTTACCTCATATACAGACACACCGCTGAAACCGCGTATCACCCAGCGTTGGCTCTCCCTGATAAGAAAAGCAATAGGGGCAGACCTGATAATTAAGCGCTCCAGTTTTGTCAAGGTGCCGGTTCATTTTGTTTTTTACGGGCCATATATGCATCCAATGCTTTCTGGTATTCTTTTGCATAACGGCTATGCTCAGCAAACGTGCTGCTGAAATGATGATAGCCACTGAAATCGCTTTTTGCCACAAAGAAAAGATAATCCGTTTCCGGCGAATCTAATATCAGGTCAATTGTTTTGGCTGCGGGTGTACAGATCGGTCCCGGTGGTAAGCCTGCTTTATGGTACGTATTGTAAGGGGAGGGATTGCTTAAATATTTTTCGTAGATCCTGGTGAGCGTAAAATCTTTCATCGCATACTTGATGGTGGGACAGGCCTGTAGCGGCATTCTTTTATTGAGCCTGTTCAGGTAAACGCTGGCAATTTTTAGTTTATCGCTATCCTTATTGGTTTCTTCTTCAACGATGGAAGAGAGTATATAGGTTTGCTCCGGCGTGAGACCTATTTTCTTTGCTTTTTCGCGGCGGTCATTCTTCTGCCAAAAAGCATCTTTTGTATTCGATAGCCTTTGCAGGATCTTTGTGATAGAGGTGTTCCAGTAAAAGCTATAGGTATCGGGGATGATCAAAGTGAACACGGTACTGCTATCCACGCCAAATCGTTTCACCGAATCATTTGAATTTAAATATTGCATCACAGAAGCAGAGTCAGGTGCAAAGTTTTTGCTGATCAGCCTTGCAAGGTCCTCTTTAATGCGGATCCTGTTGATCACGAGTTTATATTGGGCCAGTTGTCCATTCTTGAGCATACGAGCAATACCTAAAAGGCTTTCACCTTTCTTCACTTCGTATTTCCCGGGGCGAATCCTGTTCCATCTACCTACAGTTCCAAAAAGGAATGAGAAGGCTGCAGAACTTTGGGTGATATTATTTTTCTCCAGTGCTGCAAGAACAGCAGCTTTATCGGTGCTTCCTTCTTCAATCACAAAGCCCTGGCTTTTTCCTTCAAAACTTGTGGCGGAACCCAAAAAGACCCGGTAAGCAATGGCAGCACCTACCAGCACAACAATGAGCAAAACCGTTATTAATCTTTTCATCTTATTTTTTTAAATAAAAACCCTGCCTGAAGATACAGACAGGGCGGTTATTTATTATTTATGGGGATGTTATTTCTTATTTGAATCCGCAGCAGCCGGAAGGGTTGTTGTTTTAGGCGGTGTAGTAGCTGCCGGCGCAGGTGCACTTTGGGTTGTGTTTACCTTTTGCAGGATAGAGTTATCAGTTGCTGTAGTACCACTTCTGAGGAACAAAGTAGAAAAGATAGCAAGGGCAGCGATGATACCGGCAAATAACCAGGTACCTTTTTCCAGTACATCGGTTGTTTGCTTAACACCCATCAGTTGGTTGCTGAACCCGCCAACGTTGCCGGATAAACCGCCACCTTTTGGATTTTGCACAAGAACCATAAAACCTAACCCCACAGAGGCAACCACAATCAGAATCAAAAACAAGATGATCATACTATATTCCTTTTAAATGTTCAATTTTCGTGGCAAAATAACTGGATTTTTCAGGATTTAAGAAACTTAATTTGGCGTAGACCTCAATTGCTTTCTCTGATTGACCCTGTTTTTCTAATACTTCTGCCATTGCTTCGGTAATTATTTCTTCCCCTTCATTCGAAATTTGTGCCGTTTTTACCACCTGCTGCTCCATTTCAATGTTGGCGATCAGGTCCTTTGGATTTACTTCGCCCTGCTTTACCTGCTTGAGCCAATCTGTGAATTTGCGTAAATGGGAGGTGAGTTTATCCTGCGGAACGTTCGCCAGGTCTATTTTAATGCCCTGTGAGGCAAAATAATCGATTGTATGCAGTTTTTCCTGCGTGGTTTCAATATCGAGCTTTGCATCGTCCTCCACAGGCTTTTTAAAATCAGCGAACTGCTCAGACAGGAGTGATGCGATCTTATTGCCCGATTCAAGGTCCGCCTCCTCAATAGCGGGCCAGCCTTGTTCAGCTTCCTCCTCCGGGATGGTCTCATTGGCTTCCTGCTCAGCCTCAGAAACCGGATCTATCTTGCGCATCATCTCTTTTACCGCCTCAACCGTTGGTATGGCCATATCAGCCGTAAATACAGGCTGGGCAGGCAAAACTGGCTCGCCTTCCGGGAAGATATCGGCTGGCGGGGTGGGTATAGCCTCGTCAACGGCAATTAATATAGGTTCAGGGTTTGCTCTTTCAATCGTTGGGGCAATGGTTTCCGGAATTTCTTCTTCAATAACGGGATCAGGTTCCTTTTCAGAGACTTCCGGTTCAGCTAAGGGAATTTCACTCATTACCGGCTCTTCTTCCTGGTGCGATACGGTCTCCTTAGCTATTGGTGGCTCAACCCGCAGTTTAGGGCGAATAAGGTTATCATCATGCAACTGGTATTGCAGCCAGTAAGGATTGGTAAAGTAAAGCGCCGTCCTCAGGGTTTGTAAAACAACCATAGGATGCTCTTCCTTCTTGAATTGGTAGGCAAGCAAACTTTGTGCAGGTGCGAAATAAGGATATTCCTCAGCGATCTGCTGAATAGAAGCAAGCGATACCGGGTTATGATCACGATGTCCGGTGAGGTGATACAATGCTTTTTCCTGCGACAGATTCATATAAATAAAAGTAACCTTTTTTGATCACCAGTTTGAGAAGATCCGGTTAAAAATATCATCGGTAAGACTTCTTACCACTTCATCCAGTAATTGTGCTTCTGCGGTGGCAAAAGCAAGACTCGCTGCGTAATCAAAACTCCTGCTCACATCAAACTCCTCGGTCTTGCTCTCTTTTGTTTTCCGCAATGTGATATGTACCGTTACGGTAAGCCTGTTCGTATTCGCCTGCTGAGAACTTACCCCAACCGTTTGCGTACCATCATACACAGTAACGGTTCCCCCGATCACATAATCTGCTGTATCAACGTTTGTTCGGGTGAGTTTAGTGCCTGTGGTTATTTTTTGTTGAACTTTATCTGTGAGTTTCTGCGCAAACTGCGGGTTTACATATCGTGCGCGGTTCTCGATATAAGTAATCTTTACAGTTTTAATGCTCGGATCAATGGATGCATCGTTGAAGCCATAGCGCACTTTGCAGGAAGTAATGCAAAAAAGTACAACGACCAGTCCTGTTATGTATAATTTGATTTGCTTCGTCATTGTCAGTTTAATTAGAAATGATGCCGGTCTTGTGTTCCCACAAGACTACTGCTAAGTCCTGTGAGGACACAGGACTTGCTGCTACTACTATTCATCAATATCGTACTCTTTCAGTTTCCGGTAAAGCGTCCGCTCACTAATTCCAAGATCCAATGAAGCATCCCTTCGCTTTCCTTTATGCTTTTTTAATGCTTTGATGATCAGCTCTTTTTCTTTGTCCATGATGTTCAACGATTCCTCGATCTCTTCATGCTGATGGATCTCATCTTCATGCAGTAATACAGGCTGGGAAGAAACATTGGAAGAGGAGAGGTAACTCGGCTGACCGCTACTCACCGGTTGCGCTGGAACCGCCGATGAAAGTACCGGCGCTTCATTATTATGAAAATCATTCAGCAATGATTCGCGTGTAAAGTTGGCTGCATTGCCCGCCAGCGAAGGGTTCTGGAGGATCTCAAGAAACATCTTTTTTAGCTCGGTAACATCCTTCTTCATATCAAAGAAGAGCTTGTACATGATCTCTCTTTCATTGGAGAAATCTCCCGCAGGGCCCTGCTGACCAGCCAGCATCGGCAAACGGTTCATCGGTTTTTCAGGCAGGAATTTCCGCATTTCATTACCCGATACAAATGAAGTAGGACTCAACACGGAAATCTGTTCCGCTATATTTTTCAACTCCCGCACATTACCCTGCCATCCATGCGTGATCAATAAATTCTTGGCTTCATCATCTAATTGTACGGGCGTTGTTTTATATCTCTCTGCAAAATCAACCACAAATTTCCTGAACAATAAAAGGATATCCTCTTTCCTGTCGCGCAAAGCCGGAACCCTGATAGGCACTGTACTCAAGCGGTAATAAAGATCTTCGCGGAAGCGGCCCTTCTGTGTAAATTCAAGTAGCTCGCGGTTGGTGGCTGCTATTACCCGCACATCTGTCTTCTGCACTTTTGAAGAACCCACACGGATAAACTCACCCGTTTCCAATACCCTTAATAAACGGGCCTGCGTTCCCAATGGCATCTCACCGATCTCATCGAGAAAGATAGTTCCGCCGCTTACGGTTTCAAAATATCCTTTACGACTGTCAACCGCACCGGTGAATGCACCTTTCTCGTGACCAAACAATTCAGAATCGATGGTTCCTTCGGGTATCGCGCCACAGTTTACCGCAATAAATGAATTATGTTTCCGCGCAGAAAGGGCATGAATGATCTGTGAGAAAACCTCTTTACCCACACCACTTTCTCCAACTATCAATACGGTAAGATCGGTAGCAGCTACCTGCACAGCTGTACTTAACGCATAGTTAAGTGCGGGGGTGTTGCCGATGATACCGAAACGGTTCTTTATACTTTGTAAATCCACTTTGATTAATTAGGAATGAGGAGTTAGGAATTAATGATTCGACCGAGCAGTGTTCCCGCAGTGCAGGAAGTGACGTGGACGTTAATATAATCCCCTTTTTTCAGGTCATAATTTTCTTTCGGAAATATCACCACCTTATTATGATCTGTTCTTCCGTGCCAGTCGTTTTCGCTTTTCTTTGAATTGGCTTCTATCAATACTTTGAATGTTTTGTTTACATCACGCTGCATACTTTGTAATGAATGAATGCGGTGTAATGCGATGATCTCCTGCAGCCTGCTTTTCTTCAGGTCCTCAGGAATATCATCTGTATATCTTCTTTCTGCCAATGTTCCCGGGCGCTCGCTGTAGTAATACATATAGGCGAGGTCGTACTTGCAGTATTCCATCAATGAATAAGATTCTTTGTGGTCCTCATCGGTCTCTGTACAAAAGCCGGTGATCATATCGGTACTGATACCACATCCCGGAATGAGTTCCCTTATGCGATCAACTTTAGCGATATACCATTCCCTTGTGTACGTCCTGTTCATTAACTGCAGGATCCTGTTACTTCCGCTTTGAACGGGCAGGTGAATATAGTTGCAGATATTATCATACTTAGCGATCGTGTACAACACTTCATCCGTAATATCTTTAGGGTGCGATGTGCTGAACCTTACGCGCAAAAGAGGGGAGACCAGCGCTACTTTTTCAAGCAGCTTGGCAAACGTGATGGTTTGATCATTGGTTTCATCGATCCAGTAATAGCTGTCTACGTTTTGTCCCAGTAAAGTTACCTCGCGGTAGCCTGTATCAAATAACTGTTGCGTTTCTGCAATGATAGAATTTGCATCGCGACTACGTTCACGTCCTCTTGTAAAGGGCACTACGCAAAAGCTGCACATATTATTGCAACCCCGCATGATAGATACAAAAGCACATACCCCATTACTATCGAGGCGTATGGGAGAGATATCGGCATAGGTTTCTTCACGGCTCAATAAAACATTCACGGCTTTGTGACCGGTCTCTGCTTCAGCAATCAATGATGGTAAACTGCGGTAAGCATCGGGGCCCACAACAATGTCAACCAGCTTTTCTTCTTCCAGCAGTTTATCCTTCAATCTTTCTGCCATACAGCCCAGCATACCGATCAGCATACCGGGTGATTTCTTTTTCAAAATCCTGAATTCGGTCAGCCGCTTTCTTACGGTTAACTCAGCCTTTTCGCGGATAGAGCAGGTATTGAGAAAGATAAGATCCGCTTCTTCGGGGTTCCTGGTAGCACCGAAACCTTCCTTATTTAAAATAGAGGCGATGACCTCGCTGTCGGCGAAATTCATGGCACATCCATAGCTTTCAATATAAAAGCGTTTCTGGTAAACAGCGAGGTTACCTGCTACAGGATCAAATGCTTCGCCCTGGCGTTTCTCATCATGTACTTTACCTGTCAGCTCCAAAATTTCCATTCAAACCGGTTTTATATGTTGTAAAAATACAAAAATCAATCGGTAATGCCAGATTGGCAGCGTTACTTTCGGAAAACTTAAACATATCCATTAATTTTGCGAACAAATTTTAGGCTTGCATGTATAAAGTGTTCGTTTTTCTTTTGTTTCTTTCCTTTTACACCAAAACTACTGCTCAGGACATCATTGTGAACCGTCTCAGGAGTGAAACAGGTCGTACCATTAAGAAAGAAGCGGATACCAGCCACTGGAACTGGAAAAGGGGTGGATTACTGAGTTTTAATGTGGCGCAGGGCTCATTGAGCAACTGGGCGGCCGGGGGCGACAATTTCTCACTCACCGTGAGCGGCTATTTCAACTATTTTATTTTTTACAGGAAGGGGCGCCAGAGTTGGGACAATAACCTGGATGTTAACCTGGGCTATATCCAATCCACCAGCCTCGGCAGCCGTAAGAATGACGACAGGTTCGATTACCTGAGTAAGTATGGTTATAAGATGGATACCGTAGGAAAGTGGTACCTGTCAGGACTATTCAATTTCCGGTCGCAGTTTTTTGATGGATATACTTTTTCGAGTACGGTGGGTGATTTCTCCTCCTCGTTTTTATCGCCAGCCTATATTATCCTATCAGCGGGGTTTGATTACAAACCCAATGAGAAACTTTCCTTATTCCTTTCACCGCTCACTTCGCGTTCAACGATCGTTGCCAATAAGGTACTGGCGGAGAAAGGGGTGTACGGGATCCCTGCCGGTAAACATGGGCTGAATGAGATAGGTGCATTTGCCACTATTAACTACAGTAACACCATTGCAAAGAATGTAACCTATAAAGGGAGGTTGGATCTGTTCTCCAATTACCAGACCAATCCCGCGAATGTAGATATGTTCATGACCAATCTTTTTTCTATCAAGATCAACAAATACTTTTCTGCTACTTACAGCCTCGATATGATCTATGATGATGATATCCGATTGTTCGGTCCAACACAAACATCGCCGGGGCTACAGATGAAGAGCCTGATCGGGATTGGGTTTTTGAAGCCGCTGACCTTGCGGAAACGGTAATTACGCACTAATCACTTTCAACAAGTGCTTGATCTTATTAGCCTTGAAGGTAAGATCCTGGTAGTCTTTATGCAGGATGGTAACATGCCCCATTTTTCTTCCGGGCTTGGTTTGTGTTTTGCCATAGAGATGCACAAAAACATTATCGATCTTCAGCACTTCTTCCAGACCTGCATAAACCGCTTCTCCGCTATATCCTTCTGCACCAACAATATTCACAATAGCAGAAGGAAGAATAGGATCCGTATTCCCCAGTGGGTAGTTGAGCATAATTCGCCAGAGCATATCGTACTGACTAGAGTAATTGGCTTCAATGGTATGATGACCGCTGTTATGAACGCGTGGTGCGCTTTCATTAACAAGCACTTCATCGTTCTGATCGATAAATAATTCGATGGCGAAGAGTCCCGGGCTCTTTAATTCTTTCACTACTTTAACGGCGATGGCTTCAGCTTTCCATTTTGTTTTTTCAGGAAGTATAGCAGGACTAACCTGGTAATCCAGCAGGTTCAGCACCGGATCTACCATCATTTCTGAAGCAGGGAACAATGCGATCTCACCTTGCTCATTCATGGCTACGATGAGTGCGATCTCTTTTTTGATATTCACTTTCTTTTCAAGCACAGCGGGCGCATCAAAACCTTTGCTGATATCCTGAATGTTATTCAGCACCTGCACCCCTTTACCATCATAACCACCCTGACCGATCTTATGTACGGCAGGAAAAAAGTCTGTATGCTTATTTAGTTCCGCCGCATTTTGTGTGACCACAAATGCAGAAGTGGGGATACCATTGGATTGATAGAATTCTTTTTGGGTAACCTTATTCTTGATAATGCGGATGGCCGAAGGATGCGGGTAGATCTTAACCCCTTCGGATGCGAGCTTTTCCAATGCATCCACATTCACAGATTCGATCTCGATGGTCAATGCATCCAGACCCTTTCCAAATTGGTACACCGCATCAAAATCGGTGATATCTCCTTTGGTAAAATGATGACACAGATGAGCAGCCGGACAATTTTCATCATTTTCCAGCACATAAGTTTCCACCACATAATTTGCTGCTGCCTGTAATAACATCCTGCCCAATTGACCACCACCGAGAATACCTATTTTCATGACACAAATATAAGTTATACCTTCGTTCTGTGATCCCCGACTATCCACATAAACTTTTTGGCGATAAACGTTCTTGTTATTGCCTGTTGATGGAAGCCCTGGCTATGCGGTCATGTCATTCCTTCTAAGTCATCCCTTCTAATTTTGCTTTTGTTTTGGTCTAAGGTTTTCAGTCTACAGTTGTTATATGTTACTGGTTAACCATAGACTCACTATACACCCAAAAACTAAAAACATGGAAACAATCATAAAAGGTAACCCCATCATACATACCCAGGAAGATTTTCTTCCGTTACAGGGTACCGATCACGTCGAATTTTATGTGGGCAACGCCAAGCAGGCGGCACATTTTTACAAAACAGCTTTTGGGTTTCAGAGCATTGCCTATGCAGGTCCTGAAACAGGTCTGAAAGATAGGGCCAGTTATGTAGTGCGCCAGAACAAGCTGACGTTTGTATTTACAACACCACTGAGAAGCCATAACCCTATCGCAGATCATATTTATAAACATGGCGATGGAGTGAAAGTACTGGCGCTGATGGTAGATGATGCAAGAGACGCCTGGGAGCAAACCACCAAGCGGGGCGCAAAAAGTTACCTCAGTCCTGTTACACAAACAGATGCAGCAGGCGAAGTCGTTACCAGCGGTATTCATACCTATGGAGATACCGTGCATCTTTTTGTAGAAAGAAAAAACTATACAGGTCCGTTCATGCCGGGTTACCGCAAATGGGAAAGCAATTATGAGCCCGCTTCAACGGGTTTACAATATGTAGATCATTGTGTGGGTAATGTGGGATGGAACAGGATGGAGCCCTGGGTAAAATTTTACGAAGAGGTAATGGGATTCAGGAACATCCTGAGTTTTGATGATAATGATATTTCCACCGAGTACTCAGCACTGATGAGTAAAGTGATGAGCAATGGAAATGGCTTTGTCAAATTCCCGATCAATGAGCCGGCTGAAGGAAAAAAGAAATCGCAGGTAGAAGAGTATCTTGATTTTTATGATGGAGAGGGCTGTCAGCACGTGGCCCTTGCCACCAATGATATTGTAAAAACGGTAACCGATCTGCAGAGCCGGGGAATTGAATTCTTAAAAGTACCTACCAGTTATTATGACGAACTGCTGGATAGGGTAGGACATATTGATGAAGATCTTGCTCCATTAAAAGAACTGGGTATTTTGGTAGATAGGGATGAAGAAGGCTATCTCTTACAGATCTTCACCAAACCGATCGAAGACAGACCCACACTATTTTTCGAGATCATACAACGCAAGGGAGCGAAGAGTTTTGGGAAAGGAAATTTTAAAGCTTTGTTTGAAGCGATAGAGAGGGAGCAGGAGGATAGAGGGAATTTATAAGCTTATTCACTTTACAGAGCGACCATTGGTGGTCGCTCTATAAGTTTTAAGCAGCCGTTTCAAGCTCCTCTTTCAAATAGCTTTTGTCGTAAAGCACTTATGAGTTTGTTTCTAGCTGCTTTCCCCATTTTTTAGAGTAGAGAATTGGGTTCGAGAGTGTACAGGACTAACACCAGCTTCTTAAAGTCTGTAGGTAAGGGTTACAATACGAAACTTGAATTTAGTTACCTAAATGGTTACCCAACATAAGTTGAAGTTCGGATTTTATGTTTAATAAGTTTAACTCAATTGACTGCTCCGTGATTCCGGTTCTTGCATATTGAAATAATCATTCAACTGATGCTGGTAATCGGTCAGTTGTACCTTCCATGGATTTCAAGTAGAAACTAATATACTTGCCAGCCGGGGTCTATATTTTTTAGTGTTTTCCAAAATACGATTGCGGAAATTGAAATAAACAACAACAAAGTAAATAAGGGCAATACAGAATCTGCACTAGCGTATCCGTGTTTGCATCGGCATTGAATAAAATCTACAATAAGTGATGCAATCATCAAGGTTAGCCCAAGAAACTGAGTAAATACTTTTAAGTTCCGTTTAAAAAAAATACTTAAAAATGTTACAATAGCCCCAATCATCCCTAATATTCCATAAAGAAAACCTTCGAGTGAAGAAAAGAATACAAAAAAAATATAGGGCCCACCAAAATAGGGACTACCAACTAAAATTATAGAGAAGCTAAGAAGTTGAGATAGCGGATGTTCAAGTATTTTTAAAAGTTTCATTTAAGGAAGTTTACTATTAGTTACAAGGACCATGGCTATTTCCAGCATAAGCTTTTCCATTGGTATGTGCATTACTATTTCCGTTTACAGCTAGGGTGCTTATTGCGTCATATAGGCCTTGAGATGTATTGCATTTATCAGTACCTGAATATAAAGGTATATCAGGACGAGTCATACAATCTTAGTTAAAAAAACGACCAATAAATTATCGTATTGAAACATCTTGGAAATATTTCTAAGTTTATTTATCTTTACGATAGTAGTATAGTTCTTATAAAGATTAATGATTTGTGACCGTAATTCGTGGAATAGAAATTTTGCAGGTCTTAATTAATTGATATTCAAAGCATAAAAAGATAGGTTCATATCCCTAACTCTCCATCTCGAAAAACCTCGTAACCACCAATTATGGCGCTTTTTCATCCCGCTTCTTCCACTATACAACATAATAGCATCGTGGTTTTTTACCCCCGCAAAAAAATGCTAACTTCACGCTATCCAATCAGGGGCAACGCACCATCAACAATAGTGCAGCGATCATTCTTAATTACCATCTCCCGCCCCGGCAAATTACTTAACCAAACATTATAGAGACCTTATAGAGACTTTATAGGGACCTTATAGTGAATCCTGTTCGTATTTAACTCGTATCTAATCCATATATAAGCCCATTACAGCGCTATCTCGATCCCAGTTACAATCGAATCACAGCTTAGGCAGCTAGCCCAAATAGCGAACAGATAGCGAACAAAGAGCGAATCAATAACGGCTGTGATAAGGATCAATATAGGAGAACAAGCGGCAAACACTGCAAAATGATGGGAGCGGAGGCGAATACTAAGCGCACAGGAGTCCTCTATCGAGAGACTGTACTTGGAAAAAACCTATAGATGTTAGATGTCAGATATTAGTATTTTTCTTGACTAACCTCTAACATCTGCCCTCTAACATCTATTTTTACAAAATGGTAAAATTCCTGGCAGCACTGATTCTTTTTGCACAACCAGCACTTTCCGGTGACAAAGACCTGGCTAAGACCCTGCGTGCGAAAGAAGAGGCCTTGAAAAAGCAATTCAGTGCCAAACATCTTACCTGGCCGGCTAAGCAGATGTATGTGCGGAGCTTTAAGTATGATAGCCAGTTGGAGGTATGGGTGAGGAATGAGAACAATGGACCCTACCAGCTTTTCAAGACCTATAAGATCTGTACACTTTCGGGGGCATTGGGTCCCAAAAGGATTGATGGAGATTACCAGGTGCCGGAAGGGTTCTACTATATCAATGAGTTCAAACCCAAAAGCGAATTTCATATGGCGCTGGGGTTGAACTATCCCAATGCTTCGGATCTTTTACTCAGTGATTCGCTGAACCCAGGGAATGGGATCTTTATACATGGGAGTTGTGTAACAACCGGCTGTATACCTATCCAAAACGATCAGATTGAAGAGTTGTATATACTTGCTGCTGCGGCTAATAAGCAGGGGCAGGATTTTATACCTGTTCATATTTTTCCTATCCGTTACAACCAGCTAAAAAGTGAGACCTATCTTTCAAGAACAAGAAAAGAAGACAGGGAATACATGGAATTTTCTGCGAAACTGAAAGAAGTGTTTGATTATTTTGAAGACAAAAAAGTATTACCTGTTATTTCTGTCAACAATAAAGGTGAATACGTGATCTTATGAGTACACTACCTGCAAAGTTTCCTTTGTTTGTTGGGTGAGTACTTTGTTCCTGCCTTCCGTTAGCTTACCCACCACTTCATCTGTATAATGCCGTATGGTAAGGAGATGAAGGTCTTTTTCAACCTGTACATCAAATATGCTGCTGGCGGCTGCGGCAAGATTGCCGATCTTTTCGGGGTGATCGTCAAAACAGATCTGTAAGCCAATAGCGCCTGTTTGAATAAGGTTTGGCCGTAGTTTATAAACACTGAACATCTCGTACAGGTTGCGCATAGGCTCTTCTCCCACAAAAGAAAAATCGCGGCTATGCAAATGCATAATGACCTGGTTCTTTTTGATAATAATAATCGGCGGCAAATTTTTGCTCGCCTTTTGATGGATCAGTGTACCGGGTAAAGAAGGATCCAGGAAGCATTTAACATACAAAGGGATCTGCTTATTCTGTAAAGGTTTGATGGTCTTAGGATGTATCACCTGCGCACCATAAAAAGCCATCTCTATCACTTCAGTAAAACTCAACTCATTGATGAGTGCTGCCTCCGGAAATAGCTTAGGATCAGCATTCATAACACCTTCCACATCTTTCCAGATACTCAAACTTTCGGCATCCAGGATATTCGCAAATACTGCCGCCGTATAATCACTTCCTTCGCGGCCGAGGGTGGTGCTTTCATTGTCTTCTGTGGAACCGATGAAGCCTTGCGTGATAAAGATGTTAGATCCTTTAACATCTAACATCTTTTCTTTGACCTTTGCCGAAGTCACCGCCCAATCAATTCCTGCATCCCTGAAATTATTATCGGTTCTGAATACATCGCGTACATCCAGCCATTCGTTATCTATACCGGCTTCTTTTAAATAATAACTCACAATGCAGGTGCTCAACAATTCACCAACGCAAACTACCTGGTCGTAATAATAATCGTATTCACGAACGGGTTTATCATGCAACAGCCATTCCACTTCGGTAAAAAAATCGCTGAGCTTTTCAAGGCAGGCATTGAATTGGGTTACGAGCAGGTATTTACTGGTAGTCAGGTGTTGTTGTTTCACCACTTCAAATAATGCGAGTGCCTCTTCTTTTTTACCTGCATAAAAAGATTCCACAACTTTTTCCAATCCATTGGTTGTCTTGCCCATTGCCGAAATAATGATCACCAATGGCTCACCTGTATACGTTGAAACAATATCGGCCAGGTTCTTAATACGTTCCACGCTGTTAACACTGGCACCTCCGAATTTAAATACTCTCATTGTTCACTATAATGTGTATGTTTTACAAATATAACCATATAGTCTTATGACATATCTTTATAACAAATATCCTGCATACCATGGCGATCAATAGAAATATATTAACGCTGGATGAATTTACCCTTGCACAGTTACGGCAGTTTCCGAAAGCAACGGGTGAGTTGAGCCGGCTTTTGCGTGATATGGCACTGGCAGCAAAAAGAGTGAATGTGGAAGTGAATAAAGCCGGGCTGGTTGATATCCTGGGAGATCATGGAACGGTGAATGTACAGGGAGAAGAAGTAAAGAAACTCGACATCTTTGCCAATAACCAGTTCATGGGTGTTTTAAAGCATGGGATCAGTTGTGCAGGTATTGGGAGTGAAGAAATGGACGATTTTGTAGTGTTTGATGATGAAGTCAGTAATAACAGTAAATATGTAGTGCTTTTTGATCCATTGGATGGAAGTGGGAATATTGATGTGAACGTTTCTATCGGTACGATCTTCAGTGTGTACCGGCGCGTTAGTGAACTTGGGAAGCCCTGCCAGAAAGAAGATTTTCTGCAACCGGGTAATCAGCAGGTGGCGGCAGGCTATGTGATTTATGGATCCAGCACGATGCTGGTATATGCCACGCGCAGGGGGGTAAATGGTTTTACACTGGATCCCTCGATCGGCGAGTTTTCTTTGAGTTATCCTGATATCAAATGCCCGCCAACGGGTAAATTTTATTCCGTTAACCATGGCAACTTCTTCCAGTACGAAGAAAATATCCGTAAGTATATTGATGAGTGCCAGCGAAAAACAAAAGAGACCGGTGGTCCTTATACACAACGCTACATTGGCAGCATGGTAGCAGATGTGCACCGCAACCTGATGAAAGGCGGTATTTTCATGTATCCTGCCACCACCGACAAACCATCAGGGAAACTGCGGTTATTATATGAGGCCAATCCTTTTGCTTTTATCGTAGAAGTGGCGGGAGGAAGGGCAACAGATGGAAAGCAAAGAATACTGGATATTCAGCCAACCGCTCTTCACCAGCGCACCGCTTTATTTATTGGCAGTAAAACAATGATGGAAGAACTCGAAACCTTTACACAAAAAAAATAATGATGAAACGGATACTGATCATGGTTTTATTAATAACGGGTGGCTACTCCGTTTCTTTCGCACAACAAAAGCTGGATCCCAGGGGGATGAACTATATCTATAATCCCAAACCTAACAGTATCATTTACCATGATACATTATTCAGTGGTAGTAAGCAGTTCCAGCAATTGTTTTACCGGTATGGAGATATGCGGTTGATTGATCTGTATAACAGGCACCAATCGAACAAGATTGCCGGCCAGGTACTGGGGCTGGCGGGTGCGATTGCCAGTGTATTTGGTGTAAGTATGGTAACTTCATCGGGCAATAATAAAGGAGCAGGCTGGGCGGTGCTCGGCGCTGGTTTTGCGGCCAGCTTAACGGGTGGCTATCTCACCTTAATGAGCCAGCAGAAGCTGAACATGGCTGTTGTATTGTTTAATTCGCAGAATCACAGGGCAGGCATTGGGGTAGCAAATAAACAAACTGGAATCGTATTTAATTTTTGATATGAACAAGACAATCATACAGGTAAAAGATCTTCACAAAAAGTACGGCGAATTCGAAGCAGTAAAAGGCATCAGCTTTGATGTTTTTGAAGGAGAGATCTTTGGACTGCTGGGCCCGAACGGTGCAGGCAAATCCACAACGCTCGAGATCATTGAAACACTTCGTGAGAAAACAAGTGGCGAGGTATGGGTGAATGGTTTGAACCTCGAACAATCACCCAACGAGATCAAGAAGATCATTGGTGTTCAGTTACAGACATCCGGGTTTTATCCCAGCCTTAATCTGACTGAACTGATCGTATTGTTTGCGGGACTGTATAATCAAGAAACAGACCCACTGGCACTGCTTGATAAAGTAAACCTGCGTGATAAAGCGAAAGCAAAATTCAAAGAATTAAGTGGCGGACAAAAGCAACGTTTCTCTATCGCCACAACTTTGATCAATAAACCGAAGATCATTTTTCTGGATGAACCTACAACAGGGCTTGATCCCCAGGCAAGAAGAAATCTCTGGGATCTTATCCGCGATATCCGCGATCATGGAACAACGGTGATCATTACAACGCATTATATGGATGAAGCAGAAGTGCTATGCGACCGCGTAGCCATCATCGATAGCGGTAAGATCATTGCATTGAATACGCCTGATAAGCTGATAGATGAACTGGTAGCTTCTGGTTTTGAAAAACCAAAAGAAGTGAAGCAGGCGAACCTGGAAGATGTATTTATCAATATTACCGGACACACACTCAGAGAACCATAATCATCATGACCGAAGATCTCCGCTACCCAATAGGCAAATACCAACCGCAACCATTTTCCAAAGAACAAAAAGATAAATGGTTGCTTGATATCCATTTCCTCCCCGAAGAACTGGAGCGTTCACTCCTCAACCTCGATGAGGCGCAACTGCAAACTCCTTACCGCGAAGGAGGATGGAAAGTGTTACAGGTAGTACATCATGTTGCAGATAGCCACATGAATGCATATACCCGTTTTAAACTCGGTCTTACGGAAACCAATCCGACCATACGACCTTATGCAGAAAGCGAATGGGCAAAGCTGGCAGACAATGAAACCGTTCCCTTCAATGTTTCTATCACGCTCTTACATGCGTTACATCAACGCTGGCTGGCCACCATTAAGGACCTTACCGATGAAGACTGGCAAAGAACAGTGGTGCATCCAGAGCATGGAAAGCAGATGACCCTATGGCATTTATTGGGTATGTATGCATGGCACGGCAAACACCATACAGCACATATCACTTCTTTAAGAGAAAGGGAGGGCTGGTAAATGGATAATCCCCAACGCGATCTACGCTGGAAAATGCTGTCCTCAAAAATTGTATTTCAGGACCGCTGGTTCAAGGCACGCGCCGACAGTTGCGAATTCGCGGATGGAAGGATTATTGAACCTTACTACGTTGTTGAATTACCCGACTGGTGCAATACGATCGTTATAACTGCCAATGAACGCATCATCCTCGTAAGACAATACAGATATCCCGCAGATCAGACAACCTATGAATTACCCGGAGGAGTCATCGAAAAAGGAGAAGAACCCATGGCAGCGGCAAAACGTGAGATGGAAGAGGAGACAGGGTACACGTCTGATGATATTAGCTTACTCATGAAACTTTCACCTAATCCTGCTATCAATAATAATACAGCCTATTTTTTTCTCGCCAGGAATGCAGTCCCCACAGGCAAAACCCATTTTGATCCATTTGAAGATATGGATACGATATCGTTTTCAAAAGATGAGATCTGGCAGATGCTCCGGGAGAATAAAATACAGCATGGCGTTCAGGTTGGTCCGCTCTATCAGGCGTTGGTGAAGTTGGGATGGCTGACATATAAATAACATCGAACACCGAACAAGTAATATCGAAATGATTTTACAGAAAAAGCTCCATAGGAGCGGCACGTTTGTAGCCCCCCAAAGGGATCCAAAAATTATGAGCCCCAGAGGGGCGACACGAAGATTTCCGAACGTATTGAATATGCATACACACCGGGTGTCGCACCTACGGGGCTACAAACATGCCGCCCCTATGGGGCTATTTTTTTAGAGGGTGACTTCTCCTACCAGGAAGACGCTGCCGCATACGAGTATGAGATCATCTTTGTGTGCATGGGTTATGGCATCTTTCAATGCACCATTCACTTCGGGAAATGCTTTGCCGTGTAATTGATATGCCGCTGCTTTTTCCTGTAGAACATTTGCTTCCAATGCACGGGGGATCTGGGCCTGCGTAAAATAGTATGTTGCCTGTTGAGGAAGAAGGGCTAATACATTATCGATCTCTTTGTCTTTTACCATGCCGATCACAATATGCAGGCGATGATAATCTGTTAATTCTAATTGCTTCCTTATCTGTTCAACGCCATCCTGGTTGTGACCAACATCCAGGATTACGGTTGGGTGTTCGTGTATGAGTTCCCAGCGGCCGTGAAGTCCGGTTAGTTTCTTTACGTGTGGAAGCGCGTTTTGAATCATAGCCGTATCGGTACGCCATCCCTGGAGATGTAATTGGTGTGCCGCTTCTAAAACAGTTAGTAGATTTTTGGTTTGATAAATACCGGGAAGGTCTAATTCGTAGGTATGGTGCTCATCCGTTGTTTTATCGGCAACTTCTACCTGCAAACTATGGTGTGCGTATTTCCAACCAGCGGTATATCTTTTCTCCTGAGCAAAAACAATGGGTGAATTGGCGGCTTGTACTTCAAAAATAGGTTTCGTTTCTTCTATCACTTCCCCAATCACAACCGGAACATCCTTTTTAATAATGCCTGCTTTTTCAAACGCAATCTTTTCGAGTGTATCGCCCAGCATATTCATGTGATCCCAACCAATATTAGTGATGATACTTAGTTCAGGGATAATGATATTCGTACTGTCTAAACGTCCGCCCAGCCCGGTTTCTATCACGGCTATGTCTACCGCTTCATTGGCAAAATATTCAAACGCCATGGCAACCGTGATCTCGAAGAAAGAGGGTTCGAGATCATCTATCAAAGGTTGAATGCGCTGTGTAAAGTCAACAATAAAATCTTTCGAACACCATTCGCCGTTGATCTTTATCCGCTCCCTGAAGTCTTTTAAATGCGGGGATGTGTAGAGTCCTGTTTTATAGCCGGCTGTTTGTAATACTGCAGCCAGCATATGGCTAACAGAACCTTTTCCATTGGTACCTGCGATATGAATGGTTTTGAACTTTTTTTGCGGGTCGCCTAATGCCGCACAAAGTTGTAGGGTGTTGGTAAGGTCTTTCTTATAAGCAGCCGCGCCGATGCGGCTGAACATGGGCAGCTTATTAAATAGATAGTCGACTGTTTCTGTATAATTCATAACAGGTTGCAAAGATGCAACAATAAATCATCCGCGGAGCTTGAAATTGAATACAAGCGTACCAGTCTGTTCATCTGCACTGCCACTGTTTAATTTCAGTGACCTTGCTTTGCGCAGTGCGATAGCCTGGATATTTTTATTGGTGGTAGTAGTGCCTTTAGGATTAACAACAGCCAGCGTAACATTACCTGCTTTATCAACAGTAATGTCAACCGCAACTTTTGCGTTCTCATTAAAATCATCTTCAAAAGAAGGGAGGCGGGCAATTCTTCTTCCATCGAGCCCGCTGCGGATACTTACGCCGCCTGAGCCACCGTTGCCGCCATTTCCGCTGGCGGCATTTCCTTTATAACTATCTGAGTTAGGATTTCCATTGGGGTTACCCTGGTCGCCTTTGCCACCGGCAATGCCCTGATCGCGTGCACCATTATAACTATCCGCCCTGTTGCCTCCGGGGGTAGTTGCGGTACCACCTTTAAATACTGCTTTGGGCTTTGGTGGTGTTTTAACGGGAGGGGTGATGGCTTCCGGCGCTTTTTTATGGAGAACAGCAACCGGTTTAATGATAGGTTTATCAACGGCTTTGGCAATGGATTTATCAACCGGTGGAGCATCCCCTTCAGGATCATCTACTGTATTGATCTTGGGTTGTGCTGTTGTGTGTGCTGAAACAGGTGGGGGTGTAGCTTTTGTTTCCTGCGCTGCCGAAGGCTCGCCGGGAATTTGGGGTGCAATATCACCTGACCCGGTTTCACTATTACCCAGGTTCACTTCGATCCCTTCTCCAAAATCAGGAACAGGAATTTGCGGTAGTGTCCATTGCAGGAAAAAGAAGACCAGGAAAAGCAATACACAGATAGCAAACGTATATATCGATGCTTTCAGATTTTTTTCCTTTTCAAATGATGCCCGCATGGATGGATAATTGGTCATATCAAATGTAAGATGATGTGCCTGTGAATAACAGAATGTTGAAAATTACACCGTTAGGGTGGGGGTAATGCACTTTTTGCGTATAAATAAAGGTTAAAAGGGCAGTTAGGGTTTCCGGATAAATATATCATATCCAAACCGTAACAGGGTTCCTGTGATAATGATGAGGAAGAAAATCCTGATAAACTTGTTTCCTTTGGAAATGGCAACACGTGCCCCAACAACGCCGCCTAACCCGTTACATATAGCCATCGGGATGGCAATGGCCCAGATAATGGTGCCCTTGATGAGAAATAATAAAAGCGAACCCAGGTTGGTAGAGAGATTCACAATTTTAGCATTGGCACTTGCGTGGAGAAAGTCCAAACCCAGTATCGTGATAAAGGCCAGTACGAGGAAACTCCCAGCACCTGGCCCGATGAATCCATCATAAAACCCTATGCTCAGGCTAATAAGTAAACTGTAGATCCTTTCTTTTTTTAAGGGCATCTCTTTTTTTTCCTGCTGCCCGAAATTCTTTTTTGTATAGGTATAGATGGCAACAATTACCAGTATCCCGAAAATAACGGGCTTCATAAACCTGTTTCCCACCATGGTTAACAACTGCGAACCTGCAAATGCCGCAATGAAAGCTGTACTGCACATCAGCGCCACTTCTCTCCAGATTATCTTAACCCGTTTCAGGTACTGCACAACAGCCAGGCTTGTACCCGTGAATGCAGGCAGCTTCATGGTTCCTAAAATAGTAGCTACTGGATATTGCGGCAGCATGATCATGGCTGCAGGTGTCTGTATCAATCCGCCTCCTCCGGCGATTGCATCAACGAAACCCGCAGCAAATGCGAACAGGCAGAGGAGGATGATGGTGAATGTATCTACCATACTTTTATTTACTAATTGCTTTTGTTTTAATATTGGCCAATACCAATCCCGCTATCACAACAACACCACTGATAATATGCAGCGTTGTCATCTTCTCCCCGAGAAACAATACCGCTTCAATAACACTGAAAATGGGAATGAGATTGCCAAAGAGAACCGTTCTACCTGTTCCGATCTTTTCTATGGCCAGGTTCCAGCAAAGAAAAGATATGATTGAGTTTCCTAAACCGAGATAAATGATTACAACTACCAGCGACCAATCCCATTGTACAGGCGGACTGGTTCGGTATTCCAGAATAAAGGGAGGCAGCAACATCAATGTTCCCGCTGCAAAAATCACAAAGAGGAAAGCAAGTGTTGAAATATTGGATGGCTTCTTTCTTACCATTACATTATATATCGCAAAAGCCATCGCACCACCCATCACCCAGAGATCACCTTCGGAGAAATGAAACGCCATCAAGGTCTGCAGGCTCCCCCGGGAGATCAACAAAATAATTCCGGTGATACAAACAAACATACCGGTGATACGAAAGATACCAGGTCTGTCTTTCAAAAATATAATGGCAAGAATGGTAGCAAAAATGGGAGAGGAGGTGGTACCGATCAAAGCCAGGTTGATGGCAGTTGTATGATGGCCCGCCACATACACTAGTGTATTAAAAAGTACAATCCCGGTAAGTGATACCCAGAAAAGATAATTGGGTTTGGCAAGTATCGCTTTTTTATCTGCGATCATTTTTTTCCACGCAAAGGGTGCCAATAAAACAGTAGCAAGTCCCCACCGGTAAAAGGCAAGACTCACCGGCCCGATCCTGTGACTCACTCCACGTGCGATAACAAAATTACCCGACCAGATGATGACTGCTGTGATGGCCAGGGATATGCCGAGATAGGTTTGGTTGGTTTTGGAGTCGGTGCTTTTCAAATTATTCATTTTAGATGCAGGTCTTGTGTCTTCACAAGACCAAGCGGAGTCCTGTGAAGACACAGGACTTGCGGGTACTGTTATCCTCCCGCGAAGTTATGCTCAAAGTCGCCCTTGATCCTTTCCATGGATGGATTGAAATAGCCAAAACGCAACTGCGGAAATTCTTCGTGGATCAGCTCCATCAGTTGTTTTACACCTAACATATCGCCCGTTTCATGTACCCCTATCTTTCCCATGTACCAGTCCGGATCAATATTAAAATTGCGCCATTGGATCATATTGAGATCGGTATCGATGATTAGTTTTCGCAAGGCTTCATATTCTTCTACACTATCTGTCATTCCCGGGAAAACAAAATAGTTGATGCTGGTCCACCCGCCAAAGCTGCGTACTACTTTCAGGCTCTCAATAATATCTTCAAACTGGTAATTGTTAGGGCGGTAATAAGGTTCGTAAATATGTTTGCGCGCTGAGTTGGTACTTACCCTTATGCTGTTCAATCCCGCTTCACACAAAGCCCTTACTGCATCTGGCTTTGAGCCATTGGTATTGATATTGATATTACCCTTATCAGTATGCTTTCTAATTTCGATGATCGATTCGCGGATGGTTTCCCACATGAGCAGCGGTTCCCCTTCACATCCCTGTCCAAAACTTATAATTGGAAAAGGGGCATTCAATAAATGCGGCACGGTGAATTCTACAATTTCTTCTGCCCGTGGTTTGAATGTTAACCTGTCCTGCGTGGATACAATGGTTTCTTCTTCCGGTTGAAAGGAAATACAACCGATACAGTTGGCATTACAGGCAGGAGATGTTGGCACGGGACATTCCCATCTGCCCAATGAAAAATTCCTGGCTGCGGGACAATGATAGGTCATACAACAGTTCTCCATCAAATGTTTCACCAGCCTGTTATGCGGATATGCTTCCAGTAGATGTTTGGTTCCGTGTTCTATCTTCTGATCGTCATACCCTGCATTTTCCTGGCGGATATCTTTCTCTATGCGCACAGCCGGCACAAAAGTCTTCCCATCGAGCCAGCCTGCGGCAGTATAACAGAAGAGTGGAAGTGTGGGTGCATCCGGCAGTGTTTCAAAAGCGGCGATATATAAGCCGGTATGGGCAGGGGGAATAAAAGCGGCAACGGCCCAGCCTTTTTCACATAAACGCATATCACCGCTGATCACATCAATACCTATTCCACGGCGGCCGGGTAGTTCGTACAGGTTGCCACCATCCGGTAATTCGATCCATTCATCTGCCGGTACCGGGAAAGCATCCCAACCGGCTCTGCCAGCCGCGTAAAGGCTGGTATCCTCAAATATGTTTCCTTCCCCATCTGAATACAGTAAAAAGGGAGATTCGGTTATTACCATGCGGCAAAAGTAGTAAAAAACAGGGGTAAGGGGTAAGGGATTAGGAGTAAGGCTTTTAAATTAGATTCCAGCAGGGTCTCTCGTAGAGGACGCTGCGGTACTGATGCCTTGTAGTCTCTGCCTGCAAAAGGTGTTGAACTCCTGTTCATCTTTGACAGAAGGAAAGGATTCAAGTTCTTTCTGAATGAACTTATTAGTCGTAAAATCAATGGTTAATATCCCATCTTTCAGCACAATATTATTCACAGCAGTCCATCCATATCGTTTACGCGGGAATGTATTGAGCACGATCTCTTCTTCATCAAAAGCCACTTCCTGCGGAAATTTTACCTGTTTCTCGATCAGTGCCGCGGCTACATAGATCATCGCAAGATAAAATCCGCCGGGTTGAATATACCAGCCTACACCTGCCACTAATAAAGCAATCCGAAAGAATACAGGCTTGCCTTTGCGTAAACGTACTTCTGTGAGAAGCCACCAGGTAATCACGATAGCCGTAATAGCCAAGGGAGATACAGAAACTTTTGTGAACGGGAGAGAAGCAAAAATAAATACTGCAACGGCCAGCAATAACATGATCCGGCTGATCCAGTTAACCATGGCATGACCCTTACTTTTGAACACAAGAATAAAATCGTAAACTTTCTGGGCGGCCATTCGTATGATCAGTTATTATTATTCACGATGAGGTTACAGAGGCGCCATAAGATACGGGCACCTACATTACTATCCCAGTCGGTTTGCCCAATGCTGATCTCAACAAGATCGAACCCGATCAGCTTTCTTCCGCTTTCGCAGACTTTTTTGACCAGGTAGATCACTTCTTCCAGTTCAAAACCACCTGGGACAGGGGTTCCGGTGTTAGGACAGAGTTTGCGGTCCAATCCATCAATATCAAAACTCAGGTACACATTTTCAGGTAAATGATTCACCATTTCATCTACAATACTCTTCCAGCGTTCTCCATCAAACTGGCGTTCTTTAATATCTTTATCGAGATAGGTAACTATCCTGTAATTGCTATTGCAAACACGATCCCATTCTTCAGAACAATAATCCCTTACACCTACCTGCACCACTTTACTGATGGCAGGAATTTCTTCCAATGCATTATACATGATAGATGCGTGCGAATAGGTAAAGTTCTCATACTTCTTACGCAGATCACAATGTGCATCAATATGTAATATGCCAAACGAACCATACTTTTCACCCAGCGCTTTCATATAGCCGAGGGGTGTGCTGTGATCGCCGCCGAGTAAGGCAACCAGCTTACCTTTATCCAGCAATTGTTTGCACTGGTCATATACCCACTGGTTCATCATCACACTGCCTTCGTTGATCTCTTTCAGGCTCTTGCACATGAATTTATTGGATTCAACTTCTTCGCCTTTCGAAATAAAGTTGATATAGAGTTCTGCTTCTTTCCTGAGATAATCACTTTTCATCAGGATCCTCCTGTCCACATCTTTGATATAGAAGCCCTGCTTCCATCCCTCGTTTCCATCCACATCAAAAATATCTACCTGCCGGCTCGCTTTACAAATATGTTCCGCAGCCCGCGAGGTACCTGCACCATAACTTACGGTCACTTCCCAGGGAACGGGGAGGATCACAAGACGGGCATCATCTTCAGTAAAAGGTAATCCGAAAATATTGTGGGAGGGATTTCCAACCGAATTAGGGTCAAATTGAGATAGATCAGCCATGAGATTTGTTGAATTGCAAACAGGGCGCAAATTTATCGGTATTTAGTGGATTTAGACAAAAAAAGGAATAAGGGGTAAGGGATAAGGGGTAAGGAGTAAGTTGATTAGGGTATTTTTTGCCTTTTTTCACTTACCACTTACCCCTTATCCCTTATCCCTCATATCTTTGCCCCGTAAAAAGTAATCCATGAAAAAAACGAGTATTGTTATCCTGGTCCTGATCGCCGCTTCGATCGTTGTACTGATCAGCTATACGGGTGATCTGACCACTTATGAAACAATCTCATCTGCCAGGCAGAAGGAAGGGAAGTTTGTGAATCTGATCGCCAAGATCGACAAGCAACAGCCATTGGAATATGATGCCGTAAAGAATCCTAACTACCTCAGTTTTACAGCTATCGATTCACTGGGAAACAGTATTAAAGTGATTTATCATGATAGTAAGCCCACCGATATGGAGAAAAGCGAGCGCATTGTGCTGAAGGGCAGGGTGAAGGGCGACCATTTCGATTGTAAAGATATTTTGTTGAAATGTCCATCGAAGTATAAGGATGATCCCAGTGCTATGAAGAAGGATCTGCAGACTTCTGTGAACTAATTTTACCTGAACTAACGCTACATGAATTATATCGGAGAACACTTATTACCCGGTCAGATCGGACATTTTTTTGCAGTACTTTCTTTGATCGCTTCACTGCTCGCCACCGTTGCCTATTTTAAAGCAAGCCGTACTAGTTTATCGCCCGATAAACAGTCCTGGATTCGTCTTGGCCGTATTGCCTTCTTACTGGAAACAGTTTCTGTGATCGTACTTTTTGCTACCCTCTTCTATATTATTTCGCATCATTATTTCGAATACAAATATGTTTATACCCATAGCGACAAGAGCCTGCAGATGCAATACCTCTTTGCCTGTTTCTGGGAGGGATCAGAAGGCAGCTTTATGTTATGGAGCTTCTGGCATTGTGTATTGGGCTGGATATTGATCTGGCGCGCCAAAGACTGGGAGGCCGGCGTTCTTACCGTGATCAGCTTTGCACAATTCTGCCTGGCTACGATGGTGGTGGGTCTTTATTTCTTTAATACCAAAGTGGGTAACAGTCCATTTATTTTATCCCGTAACGATGGTCTTTTTGATAACGCACCTATTTTCAGGGATATGGTATCAGGCGGTCTGCGTGCTGATTACCTTACATTGGTAAAAGATGGTTCCGGTCTTTCTACGCTATTACAGAATTACTGGATGGTGATACATCCACCAATACTGTTCCTCGGTTTTGCATCAACAATTATTCCGTTTGCTTATGCGTTTGCCGGCTTAACGGGTAAGAAACATGACTGGACAACACCTGCTTTGCCCTGGGCATGCTTTTCAGCAGCTGTGTTGGGTACCGGTGTAATGATGGGTGCCGCATGGGCCTATGAAAGTCTCAACTTTGGTGGTTACTGGGCATGGGATCCGGTTGAAAATGCTTCGCTGGTTCCGTGGTTAACATTAGTAGCGGGCATACATACTAACCTTGTTTATAAAAACAGTGGATACTCACTCCGCCCAACTTATTTTTTCTATATCATCAGTTTCTCGTTAGTCCTGTATTCAACTTTCTTAACCCGTAGTGGCATATTGGGAGATGAATCTGTGCATGCATTTACGGACCTGGGAATGAATACACAACTGGCATTATTCGGGTTGGTATTCTTTGTTCCTGCATTGATACTTTATTTCCAGCGATACAAAAGCATTCCTTCTATCGTAAAAGAGGAAAACACCTATAGCCGCGAGTTCTGGATCTTTATCGGGTCGCTGGTTCTTTTTCTTGCGGGCATCGTGATCATTACCAAAACATCGGTACCTGTATTCAATAAAATATTCGGCACAAAGATCGCGCCATCTGAGGATCCTGAGTTTGCGTATAACCAGATACAGGTATTTGTGGCGGTTGTGATAGGCGTACTCACTGCCATTACCCAATACTTTAAATACAAGGATACACCCAAAGCATTTTTTACAAAAAAGATCTGGATCCCTACATTGATCGCATTGCTGATCAGTGTATCCATCAGCCTGTTTGGGAATATCAGTTATGAAAAGAAAGGACCCGGGTTTCTCTTTGCCATACACCTCGCCATTTTTGCAGCTGTCTATGCCGTGATCGGTAACATGAGTTACCTGTGGCTGGGGTTGAAAGGAAAGATCAAAGCAGCAGGCGCATCGGTAGCGCATATTGGTTTTGGATTGGTGCTGGTAGGTATTTTAATCTCATCGAGTAAGAAGACTGTATTGAGCTGGAACACAACGGGCATCAGTCCTTTAACGGGCGACCCGAAAGCCAAGAATAATCCCGCAGGAGATCCGGCAGAGAATATCACGTTGTTCAAAGCAGTGCCAACTGATATGGGCACCTTTATGGTGACATATGAAAAAGACACTGTGAACCCAAGTGACCACAAGCGTTATTTTCAAATAGATTTCAAAGCGAAGAATGGCAGCAGTGCGTTTAAGTTGTTCCCTGATGTGATCAAACAGAATAAAGGGGGAGAAGGGTTTGCCGCCAACCCGGCCGCCAAACATTACTGGAACAAAGACATTTTCGTTTATATCACTTCTTTCCGCGAGAATGACCATGCCGATACATCCAGCTTCCACAACCAGGAACTGAAAGCGGGGGATACTGTTTTTTATGGCAATGGGATGCTGGTGCTGAATAAAGTATCGGTTAATCCGGCTGAGCTGAAAAGTAAATACAAGGATGATGAAACGGCCCTGTTCCTTGACATGACTGTTATTGCAAAAGATGGCCGCCGTTACCCCGTTGTACCCGGCATTGCCCTCAAAGGACAGGAACTCCGCAATATCACAGATACCGTTATATCTCAAAGTCTGGTGATTAAGTTTAACCGTGTGCTCGATCAGAAGACAGGCAAACTGGAAATAGGCGTTAAGGAAAGTTCCGCCATTACCGACCTGATCACCCTGAAAGTGTATGCCTTCCCGATGATCAATGTATTGTGGCTGGGCGTGGTGGTGATGGTGGTTGGATTTGGAATGTCGATTGTGCAGCGCGTGAGGAAACGTTCCTCCCTTAAAATATCTTAACAGATCCCAAAGGTTACTTTTTAGGCAAAGGCAGCATTAATAAACACAAAAGTGTCTAATTTTAAAGTACTTGAGCGCGTTAATGAGAAATATCGTCCTGGTTTGCCTGCTGCTTTTTTCCTTTGCTGGAAATGAAGTAAAGGCACAGCATGGTCCGAATGATACCTTGAAAGTATTTGGTTTTGTTACCCCGGAAGGAGATACCATTGGCTCAAGTTATCTTCCACCGGTTTTGGTGTATACGAAGCTGACACCCCAGATGAAAAAATACTGGCAGGACTGGACACGTCTCCGTAATGCAGTATACGTAACCTATCCCTACGCAAAAGCGGCGAGCCGCATCATGAATGAGATCAATGTAAAGCTTGCGAATGTTTCGGATAAAAAACTGCGTAAGGCTATCATTAAATCAAGAGAGAAGGAACTGAAAAAAGATTTTACGGATAAACTCACCAACCTCTCTATTTACCAGGGCAAGGTATTGATGAAACTCATCAACCGTGAAACCGGTAATAACTGTTACGAGATCATTGATGAATACAAAGGCTTTATCAGTGCTGCATTCTGGCAAACCGTTGCAGTTGTATTTGGCAGCAACCTGAAACAGAGTTACGAACGAACAGGTAAAGACATTGAAATGGAAAAGATCGTTCGGGATGTAGAACGTATGTACGGTTACCTGTAGGTGTTTACAAATTCCATAAACTTTTCGCGCGAAATCATTTCCGCACCTAGGCTTTCGAGGTGTTCAGTATACACCTGGCAATCGATCAATACCACACTTTCTTTTTGTAATTGCTCAACATACTGAATGAAAGCAAACTTGCTGGCATTGGATGCTTTGCTGAACATGCTTTCACCAAAGAAAAGTTTTCCCATACGGATACCGTATAGTCCCCCTACAAGTGTATCACCATCCCATGCCTCTGCGCAGTGCGCGAAACCCATACTATGTAATTCATTCAGTGATCTTTCCAATTCATCTGTAATCCATGTACCATCCTGACCTTTACGCTGCAGCTCTTTACAGCAGCGGATCACATCAGCGAATGCAGTATTGGTATTGAATCGGAATTGCTTTTTCCTGATCAGTGATTGCATGCTCTTACTTACTTTCAGATTTCCCGGAAATAAAACAAAACGCGGATCGGGCGACCACCACAAAGGAACATCACCATCATACCAGGGAAAGATACCCTGTTTGTATGCAGCGAGTAACCAATCTGTGCTTACCTGTCCGCCCATGGCCAGCAGCCCGTCTTCAATAGCTTCGGAAACAGGAGGGAAGTGGATATTATCATCGAGGGCGTAGAGCATGGGGGAGAAATTATTCAATAGTAGCGCCAATCCCTCTGTCGGTGATTGCATCACACATGGGCTTTAATACTTCGTATTCGCCTTTTTTAACGGCATACTTTCCCTGTGAGTGAATCAACATGGCGCATTGTTCGGCTTGTTCTTCGTTGTGTTTGCAGATCTTGATCAATGTTTCAATCACCCATTCGAAGGTATTTACTTCATCGTTCCATACTATGAGGCTATATCCCTGCGAGATCTCTGTTACGGTGTCCGTATCAGCGGTTTCGAGGGGTTTAAGTTCATTATATAAAATCATTCTTCAAAGTTAATAGAAATATCAGTGCTTAATACTTTGCGTCCCTTGCGTAACCTTCGCGTTCTTTGCGATGCAGCTTTTCATTCGCACTTTAAAGCTGCATCGCAAAGAACGCTACGAACCGCCATGGACGCAAAGAAAAAGGCCCCGATATAATCGAGGCCTTTAATCTGTGGGAGCACACGGGTTACTATCCAATCTCCGCAATGACCAGTAAATCCTTTGTGATCCGAGTTATGTCTCCGGATTCTCTCCTCTATAATATCTCCTGTATAGCCTATATAGTACCGGTCTTTGACTTTTGAATGTAAGATGTAGACTGTAAACATAAAAAAACCCCGATATTTTTATCGGGGCTCTGATTGTGGGAGCACACGGGTTCGAACCGCGGACCCTCTGCTTGTAAGGCAGATGCTCTAAACCAGCTGAGCTATGCTCCCTTTTTATTGGGAGTGCAAAAATAGGGTCTGAACTGTATCCTCCAAAAAAAAGTTTGCTTTATTTCAAATTAATTCAGCTGCAGGGCCGGTAAACGGTAATGTTGACTATCATATACAAACAACTCCTCGATCTGGTAGGTCCAATATTTGTATAATGGCGACTTAGCTATATAACTATCTGCTTCGCTCTTTGTATCCGTATTCAGGGTGATCCAGCATGTCTGGCTCTCCATACCCACAGCATAACTATCGATAATGCCTTTATTAATAAGGAAATTGATATAAGTACGGTGCGGTGGCACAAGCGACATAAAATCTTCATCTATTGTGAACTTAATAACTGCCTGAAATTTTTTCATCATCTTCTGTTTTACAGGGTATATAATACAATATCCGTGCGAGGCTCTGGCAGATGGCAAACTGGCAATCGAAATGGAATTCACTGCTTTTATTGCAGTAATTTTGTTCTGCCCAGATTGAACCGGGCTTATCTAAATTTAAGACTTTATGATGAAAACTATCGCATTGCTGCTATTTTCAAACCTCTTTATGACGTTTGCATGGTATGGACACCTCAAACAAACAGGTGTACCCCTATGGAAGGCTATACTGATCAGTTGGGGAATTGCTTTTTTTGAATATTGCCTGATGGTTCCTGCCAACAGGGCAGGTTACGCGCACGGATTTACCGGGTTTCAGCTAAAAATTACACAGGAAATCATTACATTGGTGGTATTCTCTGTTTTTGCTGTGTTGTATTTGAAGGAGCCTTTCCAAACGAAATACCTGATTAGTTTCCTGTTTATTGTGGGGGCGGTGTACTTCGCGTTTAAGAAGTAGAAGAATTGCCACCATCCTTCGCTGAAGCTACGGCTGGCAAGCATAGAAACATTGAAATCAATTCTGTGCTTGCCAGCCGTAGCTTCAGCGAAGGATGGGCAAAAAATAATACCCTAATTATTACTGATCTACCACTGGTTTTCTTTTACGAACAGGCTTCTGCCCAATACTATCTGCCCCTTTCAAAACATCTTCACGAACCTTTTGTCTCTCTTCCGGCGTAAGACCTTTGTATTTTTCCTTGAACGCCTTCCTCATTTCTTTTCTCTTTTCAGGCGGGAGACTATCCATCCGGGCTTTCATCTTTGCCTTCATTTCAGCACGCTGTTCAGGCGTCACATTCTCCATCCGGGATCTCATTTTGGCACGGACCTCTTTCTTTTGTTCAGGAGAAAGGCTATCATACTTTGCCTGTAATTGCTGCCTGTAAGCTTTTCGCTGTGCGATTGAGGTGCTATCCTTAGCTCCAGCCATTCTTCTGTTTTGAGCAGATACCTGCGAAGAAAAAAACAGGGTAGATAAGCATGCGATTAGTAGCAGGTGAAGGTATTTTTTCATTTTGTACAGTTTGTGGTATGACCCAAAACCTGACCCAATGTTTAATGCCAAGCCACCTGTTTATCCTAAAGAACCGTTAATTGAATACCAGTTGGGCTATCCTTCCATTACCCCCGGCCATAAAAACCGCATTGCCATTCTTGGCTTTCTGCACTACATGAAATCCATCTTTTGCTACGAACTGCCATTTCTTTCCTCCATCTTTCGAAATATCGATTCCTGATGTTCCGCAGGTTACGAGGTCATTTTTAGTTCGATAAATTACGCAGGAACGGTACCCATGCGGTGGCACTTTAGGTTGCGTCATTGTATTCTTTTTCTTTCCGAATGAAACCAGCACGCAATTGCCTTCTGCGATACTGTCTTTTGCAAAATTGCCACCAACGATCACCGCTCTCTTTCCCGATGGATCAATGGCAATGGAATTGGCGCCGGTTGATTCGAGTCCCTGTGTGAGCGGCAGTTCTGTATGTAATCTTTTAGCAGTAGCTGAGATATCTCTGAGGGCTGATTTTTTGCCACCCGTAACCAGGAGGATAGGAGGAAGGGTTTCATCGCTGAATAAAGTAAACTTCACATTGGTACCGCTTGATGCAAACATGGCTTCACCGGTTTCCAATAACTGCGAACTGTCGGTAGGATTGGCCTTCCAGGTATCACCACCATCAATTGTATATGCATAAAAAAGATGATTGTCGATCGGGTCGCCTATTACTATGCCTAAAGGCATAGCCTGGGCCACTTCACGAAAATCCATCGCATCGAGGAACATTCCTTTGCGTGTGTCTTCAAAAACTTTTTTCCATGTCTTACCGCCGTCCTTTGTTTTTAAAATCACAGCAGGCTCTGCAATCCCCATGATGATAGCGGTTGTATCATCAAACGCTTCAATATCCCTGAAATCTCTTTTCTCATAACCCGGTACAGTTATCCATGTCCATGTGAGGCCGCCATCGAGCGACTTTCCCACAGCACCACTGCTGCCACTTACCCAAATGATATCGTTGTTCACAACACTTAGTCCACGAATGCTGATGCGTTTGCCGGATTGGAGCATTTTAACTGTGGGAAGTTTTTGGGCGTTAGCCTGAAAAAAAAGGAAAGCAAAACAGATTGAAAGAATGTATCGCATAGATTAAATATTAAAACTGATTCTCGTTGCGCCCTTTGCGTAACCTTCGCGTTCTTTGCGATCCAGCCTTAAAGACCGAACGAAAAGCTGGATCGCAAAGAACGCAACGAACCGCCAAGGACGCTAAGAGTTTAATAGAGTAGGTATTTTCCTATCATTTCTTTCCATTCAACACACCTCGTCAATTTTGTAACCGCTGCAATAAACTTCGGAAGCGGTAAGGAAAAGATCTCTTCACTACTACTTATCCCAAGTAACTTATCCATATGATGCTCTCCACCTGGATTAACCAAAGTAGGATAAGGTGCCCATGAAAATTGCGCAGGATATAACTCCCTGATCATCCTTATCAAAACCAATCCTAAAAAAACTGGTTGAAAATAATCCGGCTCTCTCAATGTAAGGCGTATCCCTTTGCATAACTGGTCCTTATACTTACTATCGGTGGGTGTAAATTCAACCGGTTCAACTTCCACTTCATCAAATCCAAATCCATGGAAAATACCTGCAATGTCTGTGCCATCCATCCAGGGTGAGCCCGCAATGCAGAAGGCCATATCTGTACCTCTTCCTTCACTGATATTGGTGGCTTCCAGCAGACAGGTACCCGGATACAGTAACATACTTTCAAAACTTTGCAGTGCAGGTGAGGTTGGTACAAAGCGTATACCCCAGTTGGGTTGAAAATGATTTCTTTCCCAGCCTTCGCACTTTATTACTTCAAGATCACATTGAATATTTCGTTCGTTATTAAAATATTTCGCCAGTTCTCCCAGTGTACAACTATGCCGCACCGGGATCGGCCAACGGCCAATGAAGGAGGCCTGCGATTCATCGAGCATAGGGCCCTCTGCCAGTTCCAGGTTTCCTGAAATAGGGTTGGGGCGATCAAGGATTACAAGCTTCTTATGATGTTGGGCTGCTGCTTCCATTACATGGGTAAGTGTCCATAAATACGTATAGAAGCGACTGCCCGCATCGGGTATATCAAATACGATCAGATCGAGATCAGCAAGATCTTCAGCCGAAGGGGCGAGTTTATTACTGTATAGACTGATAATGGGAAGCCCTGTCAATACATCAACGCCATCCTGCATCTTGTGACCATCTGCACCCTGTACATCCAATCCGTGTTCAGGAGAGAATAGTTTTATCAGGTTGAAGCCTCTTTGCTGTAATGCTTTGCGGGATGGAAGAAGGTCGTTGGTTGTAGCCGCGTGGTTGGTGACTAGACCTATGCGATGTTCCTTCCAGTTTGGAGGGATAGCTAATATATTGTCGATGCCAAAACTGAGTGCCATAGTCTAAAGATATTCCTTTTGTCTTACCGCAGGCTTAAGCCTGCGGTAAGACAAAAGTTAATCTCTTTGGAACGACATCTCCGTCTTCAACTCCTCCACCACATTAAATATAATCGGGCACCGCTCATAGTGCATAAACGTAGTAAACAACCGCTTCTTAAAATTTGGAATATGCAATGCCGGAAACTCTTTACACCCCTCAAAACGGTGCTCATACACCGTGCATTTATTATCAGCCAGGAAATGACAAGGCATTTTATTCATGATCATCAAACCGTTGCTTCCTTTTTCAAGGTAACGGTTATCAAAATCCTCCCGCGACTGCTGTAAATGTGCCGAGAGGTTATCCGCCTCATCATCAGAAATCAATACCATCAGGCTTTTGCAGCAGTTACCACAATCGGTACAACTGATCCGGGGAGAGATCTGTTTGTCGAGGCGGTTGACCATCAGATCTACCTGATCACTGTCCCTTTCCCGCACAAAATCACGGAACCGGTCATTCTCGGCTTCTTTGGTTGCTGAGAACGCTTTGATCTTTGCCAGGTCGGTTTCTATATGATAGCCAGGTGTTTCGATGTGGTAAAATTAGGTGGCTGACCGATCTGGCAGCCAGTAAATTCAGGTTTTTGGGTCATTTATCCACATTCTGAGGCGATTTGTAGAAAAGTAAAATTGGGCTGCGGTAGCAGGTAGTTAGATTTGTGACCCTGTGAGAGGTGGCGACACCGATTACTAAACGACTGCAAACTATGGCTGAGAAACAAATTGGAGAATATAACGAAGAATCGATCCGGTCGCTCGACTGGCGGGAGCACATCAGGTTGCGCCCGGGTATGTATATTGGTAAACTGGGGGATGGATCTGCACCGGATGACGGGATCTATGTCCTGATCAAAGAGGTGATTGATAACTGTATTGATGAATACACAATGGGGCACGGCAAACAGGTAGAGCTTGTGATTGAAGGCAAAACCGTTACTGTAAGGGATTATGGCCGTGGTATTCCATTGGGCAAAGTGGTGGATGTGGTGAGTAAGATCAATACCGGTGCCAAGTATGATAGCAAAGCCTTCCAGAAAAGTGTGGGATTGAATGGGGTGGGTACCAAGGCAGTGAATGCACTGAGCCAGTATTTTAAAGTAACCGCCTTCAGGGAAGGGAAGCAAAAAACTGCCGAGTTCGAAAAAGGGGTACTTATCAATGAACATAAGGAAGCGAAAACGGATGAGCCCAATGGAACTTTTGTTGAGTTTATCCCGGATGATACTGTGTTCAGGAACTTTCATTATATCCATGAATACCTCGATAACCAGTTATGGAACTACTGTTACCTGAATGCGGGTTTGGCGATGCATTTCAATGGTAAGAAGTATGTAAGCAAGAATGGATTGCTTGATCTGTTACAGCGGAAAACCAATCCCGATGAACTCCGGTACCCGATCATCCATTTAAAAGGGGAAGACATAGAGATCGCTTTATCGCATAACAATGATTACGGTGAGGATATTTTTTCATTCGTGAACGGACAGTATACAACGCAGGGAGGCACACACCAGCAGGCATTCAGGGAAGCGTATATTAAAGTGATACGCGATTTCTTTAAGAAAGATTATGAGGCATCGGATATACGTACCAGTATTGTTGCTGCGGTTTCTGTAAGGGTGCAGGAGCCTGTATTTGAGAGCCAGACCAAAACAAAGCTGGGTTCGCAGAATGTGTATGAAGGTGGGCCAAGCATGAAGAATTTTATTCTTGATTTTCTTTCTAAAGAACTGGATAATTTCCTGCACAGGAACCCATCCGTTTCTGATGCGTTGAAAAAGAGAATTGAGCAGAATGAGCGGGAAAGAAAAGAACTGGCGGGAATTAAGAAACTGGCCAATGAGCGTGCGAAGAAAGCCAACCTGCATAATAAAAAACTGCGCGACTGCCGTATTCACCTAAATGATGAATTGCCCGCAAAAAATAAAGAAGAGTTTATAGCGGCACAAAATAATTCCACCATTTTTATTACGGAAGGAGACAGTGCCAGCGGAAGCATTACCAAATCGAGGCATGTTGATTCGCAGGCGGTATTCAGTCTTCGTGGTAAACCCTTGAATGCCTTTGGTCTTACCAAGAAAGTAGTATACGAGAACGAAGAATTTAATTTACTGCAGCATGCATTGAATATTGAGGAAGGGCTGGAAGGGCTACGCTACAACAATGTTGTGATCGCAACTGATGCCGATGTGGATGGTATGCACATCCGTTTGCTGATGATGACATTCTTCCTGCAATTCTTTCCCGACCTGGTAAAACGCGGGCATGTTTATATACTGGAAACACCGCTGTTCCGGGTAAGGGATAAAAAAGAAACGATCTATTGTTACGATGAAACAGAAAAACAGGCAGCGGTAAAAAAAATAGGTAGTAAGCCTGAGATCACACGCTTTAAAGGATTGGGAGAGATTTCACCAGAAGAATTCGGAAGATTTATCGGAAGGGATATACGCTTGCAACCGGTTATTCTGGAACAGGGAGATCATATTCAAAACCTGCTGGAATATTACATGGGCAAGAACACCATGGAAAGACAGGAGTTTATTATCAATAATCTCAAAGTGGAACTTGACCTCGTTGATTAACTCCCAATTATTAATTCCTAATTCCTAATTAAAAATGATACATATAGTTTTTGAACAACCCAATGTAGAAGCTTTAAGTAAAGCAATAGAGTTGGATGAAAGCCTGCAGGGGGAGATCATAGAGATCAAAGATGATTTTGCAGTAGGACCTTTGGAGAATATTTATGAGACCGAGGGATACCAGCAACGCCGCGACTGGTGGAGCAGTTTGCTTGAATATTCTCCTTATACAGAACAACTGAATATTGTAGATGATAAGCTGGCAGTACATAATTTATTGAAGAAGCTGGAGGAAGATACAGAACAGGAAGTATGGATCTGGATGGGACAGAATGCACATGATGTAAGCAGTTATTACTGGCTCATGGGGCAACTGAAAGAGTACCAGGGAAGGATACAGGTTTTATATCTCAACAATCTTCCTTTCATTAATGAGAAAGGAAATATTTTTTATCCAACTCACCTGCATGAGATCCAGCCGAAAGAATTTTTGAAAGCAAAGAAACTGGCAAGACCTATTACATTGAGTGAGTTTGAGGTAGATCCGGATGAATGGAAAAAAATATACAGCGAAGGTGCCATGGTGCGTTTCCTGGAAGGTGGGAAGAAACTTGTGGGAAAAGAAGCCAGTTTTTACGATAAAGATATTCTCGCCAATATAACGGGGGAGCAGAAGCTGAACAAAGTGATCAGTAACACGCTTGGCAAGATGAAAATAAAAACAGGCGATGTCTTTCTTGTTTGGAGAATACGGGAACTGGCAGCGAGTGGAAAACTGGAAGTAAGTGGCGACTGGCAGAAAGGATGGAAAGAGATCACGGTTAAATTTCCGGGAGCAACTTCCGCAACCAATACAGAAACAGAAGATTGATGTTGCAGATAGAATCCATACACCATGTAGCTATTCTTACGACTACGGAGTTGTATGAAGCCAGTAAAACATTTTATCAAGATGTTTTGGGCTTTACAGCAATCGCAGAAACTTACCGCGAAGAACGGAACTCGTATAAACTGGATCTTGCGTTGAACGGAAAATACCAACTGGAACTTTTCTCTTTTCCCGATCACAGTGAGAGAGCATCTTTTCCGGAAGCAAAGGGGTTGCGTCACCTGGCATTTGCGGTGAAAGATATACAGGCAGGATTTGACTGGTTACAACAAAAGGAAGTAAGGATGGAAGAGATACGGATAGATGCATTGACTGGTAAACAATTTCTTTTCTTTTATGATCCCAATGGTCAGCCATTGGAATTGTATCAATTGTAAAAAGAATTTATGATAGAGATCATACCGATCAAAAAAATAGGCGAGGACGAAAGAGGTGCCACGCATTATTTTGATACGGACAGAACCGGCCAATTCATCATTGCTTACCGCAAAGCGGGAACTGCCAGCGGAAGACATTATCATAAAGGCACAGCACCCACAAAGAACCCTGAGCAGATCATCATCATGACGGGAGAAGCCACGATCAACTGGTATGATGTAAGGGGGGAAAGCAAAGGGAGTGTTAAGGTAAGCGCCCCTGTACAGATCAATGTGCAACCCTGGGCATGGCATGAAGTGATAGCGGATACAGATATTGTGGTGTTTGAATTGAATGGACTGGAGGATGCAAAAGATGATACATTTAGAATTTAAAAAATAGCATTTAGAATTTTCAACCAGGATGGCGAAAGTAAAAATAGATAACAGGGTTTACGAAAACGAAACAGGTGTACAGGGCCAATACAAAAACTGGTTCCTCGACTATGCTTCGTATGTAATATTGGAAAGAGCGGTACCAGCCATTGAAGATGGGCTGAAACCGGTGCAACGGCGTATTCTGCATGCGATGAAGGAAATGGATGATGGCCGTTTTAATAAAGTGGCGAATATCATTGGTCAGAGTATGCAGTACCATCCGCATGGAGATGCGAGTATTGGTGATGCATTGGTGAACCTCGGACAGAAAGATGTATTGATAGAAACACAGGGTAACTGGGGCGATGTAAGAACAGGTGATGAAGCTGCGGCAGCGAGATACATTGAAGCGCGCTTATCGAAGTTTGCGTTGGAAGTAGCTTTTAATGCGAAGACAACGGAATGGCAGCTCAGTTACGATGGAAGAAAGAATGAACCGGTAACACTCCCGATGAAGTTTCCTTTGCTGTTGGCACAGGGTGCCGATGGGATTGCCGTGGGATTATCTACCAAGATCCTTCCGCATAATTTCTGCGAGCTGATCGATGCATCCATCAAGTCATTAAGAGGAAAGAAGTTTGAACTATATCCCGATTTCCAGACAGGCGGCATGATCGATGTTTCCAATTATAATGATGGAAAACGCGGCGGTAAAGTACGTGTGCGTGCGCATGTGGAAGAACTGGATAAGAAAACACTGGTGATACGCGATGTTCCCTACAGTGTTACTACCACCCAGCTGATGGAGAGTATTACAAAAGCGAATGACCAGGGTAAGATCAAAATTAAAAAAGTGATCGATGTAACGGCCGCTGCTGTTGAGATACAGATCGATCTGGCACCCGGCATTTCACCCGATATCACCATCGATGCTTTGTACGCTTTTACAGACTGCGAGATCAGCATCTCACCCAATGCCTGTGTGATCGTTGCACACAAACCGCAGTTCCTTGCGGCGCATGAATTGCTGACCGTATCCACAGAAAATACAAAAGCATTACTGAAACGCGAGCTCGAAATCAAACTCAGTGAGCTGGAAGATAAATGGCACTATACATCTCTGGAAAAGATCTTCTTTGAAGAAAAGATCTACAAGGAGCTTGAACAAAAACACGAAACATGGGATAAAGTGATCGAGGCCATCGATAAAGCTTTCACACCTTTCAAGAAAAAACTGAAAAGGGAAATCCATCGGGAAGACATCCTGAAACTAACTGAAAAACCGGTAAGACGTATCTACCGCCTTGATATCAACGAACTGAACGAACAGATCAAATCCATTGAAGCTGATATCAAACAGGTAAAATTTGATCTTGAGAACCTCACAGATTTTGCGGTTGCTTATTTTGAGAACCTCCTGAAGAAATACGGTAAAGGAAGAGAAAGGAAAACGCAGATCAAAGAGTTTGACACCATCCAGGTGAAGCATGTGGCCATCGCCAACACAAAATTATACCTGAACCGTGCTGAAGGATTTATCGGTACCGGATTAAAGAAAGACGAGTTCCTCTGTGAGTGTTCTGATTACGATGATATTGTTGCCTTTACAAAAGGGGGAACCATGAAAGTGGTGAAGGTTTCTGATAAAGTGTTCATCGGGAAAGACATCATACACGCTGCGGTTTTCCAGAAGAATGATGAACGCACAACTTATAACATGGTGTATCTCGATGGCAAATCGGGTGTCAGTTATGCCAAACGCTTTAATGTAACCGGTATCACGCGCGAAAAGGAATATGATCTTACGCGGGGAACAGAGAAAAGCAAAGTGCATTATTTTACTGCCAATCCGAATGGAGAAGCAGAGACCGTTAAGATCGTGTTGAGTCCCAACTCAACGGCCCGCATCAAGGAACTCGATTTTTATTTTGAAGAACTCGAGATCAAGGGAAGAAGCAGCATGGGTAACCAGGTAACGAAATATCCTATCAAAACAGTTAAATTAAAAGAGGCCGGCAAAAGCACATTAGCCGGTCGTAAACTTTGGTTTGATGATAAGTTTGGCAGGCTGAATACCGAAGCGAAGGGGAAATACCTCGGCAGTTTTGAAGATGAAAAGATCATCCTTTTTTATAAAGATGGCAGCTACGAACTCACCGATACCGAAAGTACGCAACGTTTTGAACCCGATAAGATCATGCTGATCGAGAAATTCAACCCGGAAAGTATAATCAGCGCGGTATACCTGGATAATGATAAACAGCAGTATAATATCAAACGTTTCAGGATAGAAACCACCACCTTAAAAACCCAGTTCCCTTTTATCAAGGAAGGGACAGGGAATAAACTGGAAGCTGTTACTACGGATGCAGAACCTATCCTTGCCGTTCAATCGGGCAGGGGACAAACCGTTCGCAAGGCAAAATTCAAGGTTGCCAAGATGGTTGATATCATGGGCTGGAAAGCAGTAGGGGCGAAGCTTACAGACTTTAGTAAAACGATTGTGATGGAATGGGAAGCTAAGGCTGTTAAGGAAGATAGTGGAGCTCCGGAACTGTTTTAAATAATATCGAATGTCGAATAATGAATGTCGAATATCGAAGTATGAGAAAATATACTTCGACATTCATTATTCGACATTCGATATTCGATATTATTTTTTCTTCTTCTTGATTCGCAGCACTGCACTTCTATTCAAATCACTAGATAAAAATATTTCATACCGGATATTCCCATCATACAAAACAAGCAGCGCTGTATTCGGCGGAATATTTCCCAGGTTTACAGCCAGCATACCCAATTCATTAAACTCCCGTGTTGAGTCAAGCTGAATATTGAGCTTGATCGGTTGAAGATCAAGTTTGCTTTCAGGCAGGATCATGGCATTGTTGAAGAATACCGAGATAGAGTCATTATCGATCTCTCCATTATCAAAGATCTCCATCCGAAGGGTGGAATTATTCACTTCGATTACACGTGTGATCTCTTTCTCCCGTTTATAAAAATTTTCGATCACGGCTGTATTAACTGGCATAATGGGTGTTGCAATCACCAAGGGTATTGCAGGCGATACAAAAGGTGTATCTATGGGTTTCGCTTTGACAACTATCAGCGGTGTTGCCGCAACAGGTTTTGTTGGATAAATAAATACCGGTTTTTGAACAGGCAGTGGCGGTTCATCCTCTTTCATCACCAGGTCGATCGTATCATTGGAATGTTTGAGACGATAACTGATTTCAGGAATGGTATACCGATGCTCTTCATCGGGCAGCAAGCTCCCCTGTAAAACAGAACCCGTTTTTGAAGCCACTAACCGAAAGTATCCCGACATGGTAGCATCGATACTATTACGCGCACTCGGAGATTTGTAATATATAACGGAAAATGGTTTGATAGTGAGCCTGCGGTCCGCTTTATCAAAACTGCCTTTAATAGGCACTTTCATCAGACTATCCTTAAAATAATACAGGAACTCCCCGGAAATGGTCTTTCCCTTTTGACGGATGACCAATTCTGTGAGATAGCTATTATATGCATTCTTAACGTCCTGCAGTATGCCAATACCGTACCAGTGCCCATTGACGTTTTGGGAATAGGAGGCACTGCTGGTAAATAGCAAAGCAATTAGTATCAAAAACACGGGTCCTCGTCTGATCATACTTTCTGCAAAATATCAAAGGATTAAACGTTCAGGTACACAATTTACTAAGATAATGCCATCTGCTTCAGGCCGTTAACAACTTGGCAACGGTTCAGCCGTAATACACAAAAGGGACAGAAAAGTGCAGATAAAAGGCTTTATTAGACCGCAAAATCTGATCAAACCAAACAATCGTACCTTTGCATCAAATAAGCATAGCAAGAATGGATCCGATAGCAGTTGGTCAGTATAACACCCTTACAGTAAGCAGGAAAGTAGATTTTGGTTTTTACCTCGATGATGGAGGTGAGGGAATCCTTTTACCAAAACGTTTTGCCCCACGAACCCTTCGGATAGGCGATGAAATAAAAGTATTCGTTTACCACGATTCAGATAACCGCCTCATTGCCACTACACAAACACCCAAAGCCATTGTAGGCGATATCGCGAAAATGAAAGTAGTATCCGTAACGGGACTTGGCGCGTTTCTTGACTGGGGGCTGATGAAGGATCTGTTTGTTCCGAAATCCAAACAATTGGTGGGAATGCACGAAGGTGGCGAATACCTCGTGAAACTATACATCGATGAAATGACGGGTAGGGTAGCTGCTACCGAAAAACTGGAGTCATTAGTAAGAAATGAGGAGCTGACCGTAAAAGAAAAAGATATTGTTGAACTGATAGCTTACCGAGAATCAGAATTGGGTTATGTGATGCTCATTAACAATCAGCATACCGGCATCCTGCATAGCAACGAAATATATACCACGATCAAAATTGGTGAAAAGTACCAGGGATTTATCAAAACGATCAGACCCGATAACAAGATAGATGTGGTATTAGGCAAACCGGGTTTTCAGAAAGTGGAAGATGAAGCAGGCAAGATCCTTCGCTTACTAAAAGAGAACGATGGTTACCTGCCTTACAACGATAAATCGGACCCTAAAGATATCTATGATTTCTTCGGAATGAGTAAGAAGACATTTAAGATGACAACCGGTGGATTGTATAAACAACAGAAGATCGCGTTTGCGAAAACAGGGATCCAATTGATCGAAAGTTAATTCTTATCAGGATTATAATTTTGAACTGAACAGTCTATACAAGGCATCCAATTTTTCAACAGCGCTATTGGTGGCCATATCATTGGTACTGATGGTAAGTATATAATCCCCCTTCCTGAATTTGAAGGTAAGCGCCTCGCTGCTATAATCATCTTTTGGTCCCGTCATATAAAAAGCATTGGCACCGCCATTTGTATAGGGGAAGAATTTTGTAAATTTTCCTCCGGCCTTTCCTCCTCCGGCAACCGCATTTTTATTCGTATTGAAGTCTGATGTAAGCATATCATATCCATATGCAGGTTTCGATTCAAGCAGACCGACCGCTATATATTTACCAGGTTTGGCGGGATCGGTGTACCGGCATTCAAATTTTCCTGTTTTATTGATAGAACTATTGGCATCAAAAACCAGTGCCGTTCCCATGATGCTGTTGATAGTAGTTACATCTGTGAGATCACAGGCTTTTTTTGATTGTGCATTTAACTGACTCACCGCAATCAGCGTAAGAAATAAAAAAAAATTTAATCTGCTTTTCATAAACTACCGATTTCTTACGTAAACATTTTTGGTTTTGTTCTTCCCGGTTTCCCTTTCATCAACATCAAATAGGTTCATGCTTTTGATCAAAGGGAGTAACTTAGCATATCCGTAATTCCTTGAATCAAAATCGGGTTTCTTTTTCAGTACAGTACTGCCAAGCGTTCCAAGATGCGCCCAGCCTTCTTCATCGGCAATATCTGTGATACTGTCACTTAATAAACGCGTGAGATCCGCATCGATCTTATTTAATGGAGTTGTCGCTTTCTTTTCAATTCTCTTTACAGCGGCAACATTTTTACCGGCCACAGGCGCTGGCTCTTCCACTTTTAATATCTCGAGATAAATAAACTTATCACAGGCGGTAATAAAAGGCTTCAATGTTTTCTTCTCCCCAAACCCTATCACTTTCATCCCTGCTTCCCGCAGGCGGATAGCCAGCCGGGTAAAATCACTATCGCTCGAAACAATACAGAAGCCATCCACTTTACCTGAATACAAAATATCCATCGCATCAATGATCATTGCACTGTCGCTTGAATTTTTACCGGTAGAGTAACTGTATTGTTGAATAGGGGTGATCGCATTTTCAAGTAAAACGGTTTTCCAGCCGGATACCGTTGGCTTTGTCCAATCAGCATAGATCCGTTTAAAAGTAGGCGTACCATACTTTGTGATCTCTTCCAGCATTTCTTTGATATTGGCGTAAGGAACATTATCAGCGTCAATTAAAACCGCCAACCGGAGATCAGTTATTGTTTCCATATGACTAAATTACAACATAAAATTGATCATATTTCTATTCCCGTAGCTTCCCCAATCGCTCATGCTTTTCTGTAAAATACTATAAAGAGATTTATAATCCGTTTTCTTCATCTTACCGGCAGGGGGCACCAGTTTTTCATTTTTGGGCTCTGTCAGTTCCACCTTTGTAGCAAAGATGGTAAGATTGGTGCGCGGAATGGCAAGACCTAGTATCATGCCCGGAAGGTTGGTGTAGGACATCGGTCCGCCGGATACCGTGATCTGGTCCGTATAAAAAGCAATAACGTATACAGAATCCAGGATCGTTCCCACTGCTTTATGACACTCAAATCCTGCAATATCTCTCAGATCATTCGTCATTTGCCATTTGATATGCCGGATCGAATCACTGAGTAAAAAAGTCTCATCAAAAACTGCCTGCTTCTTAGTGAACACCCCCGTCTTCAGGTCTGAAAAAATCACATCATCAACATTTCTGTCTTCACTAAAAAAGGGGATCTTGACCTCCACATCGGTACCTCGCTCATAGAGGGTCTTCCCATCTTTAAAATACAGGTTATGCAGGGATGTACGGAATTGCGGGATCTTATCTTTATACTGCAAAAGCCAGGTATCTTTTTCTATCTCTTTATGCAGGTTGATCTTTTTCTCATACTCAATCTTTCCTGCGGTGATGAACTGCGATTGCGAATGTGCCGCAAGTGCGGAACACAATAACAGTATAAAAAGTATATTTTTCATTGTTGCTGTTTTAGTATTGATTATTCGTCATCCTCCGATGGCTTCCTGTTCTTATTAAACTTCCATCGTAAAGAAAATAAAGCATACCGTTGCACAGTGGTATATGTATTTTCCGTTACATAGTTACTGCTGATATCTCTTCTGAAACCAATTTGTTGGTTCAGTATATCATTCACTGTAACGATTGCCGTAATATCCTGCTTTTTAAATATTTTTTTCTCAACAGATACATCCCATATCACCGAGTTATTATTCCTGTCGGTAGGTGATAATTTTTGCCGGTAATTTGCACTGATATTATTATTGACTATCCATCCTTTGGCAAATTTGTAATCAGAATAAAGGGAGATCCTGTGTATCCAGTATTCAGTAACAGCACCCGTATTAATAGATGATTCTGAATGATTAAAGTTGGGACTATACGATAAATAGAGAGAACCTTTTTTCTCTACATATCTCCGCAAACTAACGGCAGGTGAATAGGAGTAACTGCGCGTAGTATTCTCAATACCATTCACAAAACTTACGTTCCGGCTGATATTAAAGCGGGGATCGAAACTCAGGTCAAACTTAAATACCTTCCTGCCGTAACTGAAACCTGTATAAAAATTATAATTACCCGTTACATTCACTGCCTGCGTGGTACGCCTGCCCTGCGCGTCAACAACACTTTTACTGCTGAATGCATTTTGCGTAACACTTAACCCTCCATATCCCCACAGTTCCCTTCCTGTAAGTGCTTTATAATCGCTAACATTGAAGTAAACATTGTGATTAAAGGCAGGCTTAAGATCGGGGTTACCCACTACCACGTTCAATGGATCGTTATTATTGAGGATAGGTTGTAACTGCATCAGGGATGGCTGCTGTGTACTGCCGTTATAATTGATATTGATGTTACCGGATGATGAATATTTCCACCGGAGACTGGAGTTGGGGAAGAAATTGGTAAAGTTCCGCTGGTAAGAAGAATCTTTATAAATATTGGTTTGCTTTAATGTGAGGTCCTGTACAGCCAGCCCGATCTTTGCCGTAAGTTTTTTGTTTACAAAGGTAAGTCCCCATCCACCGCGATGCGAAAGGTTTACAAAACGATAATGATTACTGTATAAGAGGTTCAGCGAATCATATTTACCGGCTTTCTTTTCGTAGGAGCGGGTATCCTGTTCACTGTTGCTGCTGTTAAATGTATAGTTGATATTAAGCGAAAGTTTTTTCGTAATCGGCTCTATATAACTGGCCAATGCCTGAACGGTTTTTGTTTCGTTACTGGTCAGTTTCCGCTGATCAATGATCTGTTGTGATGAAGGAACACCATTGGTATAGAAATCTGTTTGGTTAAGCAGGAAACCCTCGCTGGTAGAAGCATTAGCCGACATACCCGTACTCAATGTAAAATTGCGCGTACCGGTGGCATTTAGTTTTCTTTTAAAGAAAATATCCGCTTTCTTGTTATTGTTATCCCCGAAAGAACTGTTGGTACGCGAACTTGTATTTACAGGAACCTGGCTGCCGGTAAGATAAGCACTGTTGGTGGCAGCATAACTGTTGGATTTTCCAAAGCCACCCCTTGCATTAATTGTAATGGTTGTGAGCGAATCAATATTGAAATCATTGCGGGTGCTGAAAGTATGTTTCCATTTGCTGTTCTTCGAACTGTTATACTGGTTGTTGTAATAAACGGTATCCGGCAGGATATACTTTGTGCTAACGGTTCCTTCGCCGGCAATGTTGAGGTGATTATATGAATAGTTATTAGTGGTACTGCTTTTTAAGGGTCCGAATTTTTTATTGAGCATGAAGGCAGATTGCAGGCTTTCGGGAATTCCCTGCTGGTTCCATGTATCAAATTCACCATCACCTTCCCAGCTAAAACTCACATTTCCATTCTCTACCGTACTGCTTATATTTCCATAATCCTGTTCTTCCTCCCAACTCAATCCGCCACGCCCGGTTCTGTCTGCAATAATCAGCCCACCGGCTTTTAATGTACTGGTAAAACGGCTCGCCGATGCTTTTGCCTTGTAGTATTTATTAAAGTCAGTGCCGCCTTCCACTTTTCCAAAATAACCTTTCTTGGCATCTTCTTTCAATACCAGGTTTACCGTTTTCTGTTTGGTACCGTCATCAATGCCTGTGAGTGCAGCCTGGTCGCTTTTTTTATCGAATACCTGTACTTTGGCTACATCTTTTGCATTGAGGTTCTGTGTGGCCATTGTTGGGTCATCGCCAAAAAACTCATCCCCATCCACTAATACTTTCTGTACTTTTTGTCCCTGTGTTGTGATCTCACCCTTGCTGTTAACAGAGATACCCGGCATGATCTTCAGGAGATCCTCAACGGTAGCACCTGCCTTCACATGAAAACTGTCGGCAAGGTATTCAGTGGTATCGCCTTTAATCCGGATAGGGGCGATGGTTTGCTTAACAATCACTTCCTGGAGCAAATAGGCCTTGGTTGTAATAAATATATCGATATCTTTTGTTGCCCCATCTGTTACACGAACGGTATCAATCCAGTCAACATAATTCGGATAGCTGACCACCATAATATATTTACCCGCAGCAGCGGCAGGCAACACAAAACTACCCTTGCTATCAGCACGTGTATAACTTACCAGCGAAGAGTCTTTAATAGATTTAATGTACACAACAGCATTCTGCATACTGCTTTTATTCAATGTATCGGTAACGTGTCCTTTAATAGTTGGGGATTGGGCCTGGGCAGAAAAATTAACGGCCATCAGGCAAATGATAAGACATGCAAAATACCGGCATGTTAGTTTCATGTATTTCTTCATTTACAGTTATTGGTAATGCCAAAATAAAATATCCGTATCAAAAACATATGATTCAAAATCATAAAGTTTACATAAAGAAAGGAAAGATTATTTTTTGTACGCTGTAGTAAGGGATAAGTGGTAAGGGGTAAGTATATTAACACGCAACCGTACTGTGCTGATCTGTTTTATTTACTTTGACGTTATATGTAACGATGGCTGCATAACCTGAAAGACCAGACTGGGAAGAGGAGATAGTATTGATGGAGATAATAATAATATCGGGCGTTTTACTTAACCATTCATCGATTGCGGTGCTGAGTTCAATGGTTGATGATAAATAAGTTCCTTTTTCCGGGATAGTCTGCACGTTGTAGCTCATACATGATAATTCACAAACAATATTATAGTTAAAAAATGAGCTGGCATACGGGGAAAATACCCTTTTTGGTCCCCGAAACTTTCCACTATCACTATTAACGACCCTAAATCACCAACCATAAACTAACAGTCGTTATCTTTGTTGCTTAAATGACTCAATATGGATAAGAGGATTGTTTACATAGTATCGGCAGTGCGTACACCCATCGGTAGTTTTGGAGGAAGTTTGAAGGATTTTACGGCACCACAATTAGGTGCTATTGCTATAAAAGCTGCGGTAAACAAAGCGGGATTGCAGCCGGCAGATATACAGGAGGTTTTAATGGGATGTGTGATGCAGGCCAATACAGGACAGGCACCTGCGCGGCAGGCATCTAAATTCGCAGGCTTACCGGATAGCGTGATCGCCACTACCGTTAATAAAGTATGTGCAAGCGGTATGAAAGCTATTGCACAGGGTGCACAAAGTATTTTGCTGGGTGATGCAGATATTATTGTTGCGGGTGGGATGGAAAGTATGAGTAATGTTCCTTTTTATAGTCCGAATATGCGTTGGGGTAATAAATATGGGAACGTTAGTTTGATAGATGGGCTCTCAAAGGATGGTCTTACAGATGTATATCATAACTATCCGATGGGCAATGCCGCAGAGCTCTGCGCAACGGAATGCCATATCAGTCGTGCTGAACAGGATGCATTTGCCGCAGAAAGTTATCACCGGAGCCAGGCCGCATGGGCCAATGGGCACTTTGCGGAAGAAGTAATACCCGTAGAGATCCCGCAGAAAAAAGGAGATCCTGTTTTATTTGCAAAAGATGAAGAAGCATTCAATGTAAAATTTGATAAGATTCCGGAACTAAAACCCGCGTTTACAAAAGACGGAACGGTTACTGCGGCTAATGCATCCAATATGAATGATGGAGCTGCGGCAGTAGTGTTGATGAGTAAAGAGAAGGCAGATGCCATGGGCATTAAACCATTGGCCATTATCCGTAGCTATGCTGATGCCGAACAGGCCCCGGAATGGTTCACTACAACGCCATCATTAGCTGTACCAAAAGCCATTACGAAAGCGGGACTGCAGATGAGCGATATAGATTATACTGAATTGAATGAAGCATTTTCTGTTGTAGGTATCGCCAATATGCAAAAAATGAAACTGGATCCTGCTAAAGTAAATGTGCATGGTGGTGCAGTATCACTGGGTCACCCGTTAGGTTGCAGCGGTGCACGTATTATTGTTACGCTCATTAATGTATTAAAGCAACATGGCGGAAAGATAGGCGCTGCAGGTATTTGCAATGGGGGTGGGGGAGCGAGTGCCATGGTGATTGAACTAATGGCTAATTAACAATTAGTCATTAGTAATTAAAGGCTCCTGCTATTTTTTTACGAATAACAAGATGAATGCAAAAGTAGTACCAGCCTGGGCAATCCAGAAAACGAACATCCATTTGATGAGTTCAGATTTGGTTTCACCAATTTTAATGTCAAGCCGGAATACATCGTCTTTGGTGGCAAAGAATGATGACTTATCAGCAAACTCTTCCTTTATCTTATCTTGAATATAATAGGAAAGATGACCGGCAGTCTCTTTACCCAATTTAAGTGTAAGGAGATCATATAATTTTGTAATGGAGATTTGCATAACATATATATTTCTACAAAAATACAAACCTACATCGCCATATCCATTAGGTGTTAACCGCAATTGATAGGAGTTTTTTAACGGTATCCTATGATTATTATTACAACTGCAGCTATTTCAGATGCCGAACTCATCGCTGATATGAGTCGCCAGACATTCTTTGATACGTTCGCGAAACATAACACGCAGGAGGATATGGATAAGTTCCTTTCCACCCAGTTTACGAAAAAACAATTGATTGCTGAAGTGGGAGCAGATGGCAATACATTTCTGTTAGCCTATCACAATAATATTCCTGCAGGTTATATCTTCATAAAAAATAATACACATCATACATTCCCCGCAGCAAACAACCTTGAAATATGCCGCTTATATGCCTCTCAGGCTTTTATTGGCAAAGGAATAGGGAAAGCATTAATGAATGCCGCCATCGATATAGCGCGGTCATCCTCCAAAGAAAATATCTGGCTGGGCGTTTGGGAGCATAACCAACGCGCCATCGACTTCTACACTGCATTCGGATTTCAAAAATTCAGTGAACACGATTTCATCCTCGGAGATGATATCCAGCGCGACTGGCTGATGAATCTGACTCTATAAAATTACTATCACCCACGCCCAGTTTCCTGTTAGCTATTATTTTTAAAAAAAAGTAAGCTAATATTTTGTTCGTACGAATTATTTCCTACCTTTAGTTCATGAAAGAGAAAAACGAATCTTCTACAGAACCCACCAAATCAGAGTTGGAGATCTTACAGGTGTTATGGGAGCACGGTCCCTCAACCGTTCGGTTTGTAAATGATCGGCTCAACGAAGAGAAGCGTGCAGTACAATACACATCCACGTTAAAACTCATGCAGATCATGGTGGAAAAGCAATTGCTGACCCGCGATGAATCCGCTATGAAGCATATATATATACCGGCTGAAGAGGAGCAGGTAACCAAGAATCATTTGCTCGAGCGTTTTGTTGATACCATGTACAAAGGTTCTGCCAGCAGTTTGCTGATGCAGTTACTCGGTAACAAAAAAACATCTAAGAAAGAACTGGAAGCCATCCGTGAGTTGATCAAGAATATGGACAAAAAATAACCAATCATTCCCAAAAGATCCTTATGCGCCATCTATCATCATTCATGCAACACGAACTAGTACTTGCTCTAGGCTGGACCCTGATCCATTCTTTGTGGCAGGGCCTTTTACTGGCATTGGTTACCGGCATCATGTTACTGGCAACCCGAAAATCTGAGTCGCAGAAACGCTACGAGTTGCTGACAGGACTTTTCCTGCTGTTCATTGCAGTAACGGGAATAACGTTTGCCAGGGAATTATACCTCGCCATTGCCCGTCCGGGTTTCAGACCCTTGGCCAATATCGCCGCCGGCAGGTCGGTGATCAGCACCATCATACCATTTACGGATAGTCACATCGTTGTGAACAGAAGCTGGGCATCGCGTTTAAAGGACTATTTTAATCAACACGCATATTTAATAGTCACCATCTGGTTCATCATTTTTGTTGCACGTTTTATCAAACTGATTGCTGAAGTTGCCTATATACAACGATTAAAAAACTATCGCACGAGTGAGCCACCGGAGGCATGGAAGAACCGCTTGAAAGACTTAATGGAAAAAATGTCCGTCAACACGTATGTACAATTCCTTGAATCAGGCATCGTAAAAGTACCTGTTGTGATGGGCATCCTGAAGCCGGTGATATTGTTACCGCTTGGATTACTGTCGCAGTTACCACCTGATGAGATAGAAGCCATCTTATTACACGAGCTGGCGCATATACGCAGAAGGGACTACCTGGTAAACCTGGTACAAAGTTTTGCAGAAACATTATTCTTCTTTAATCCGGCAGTGATGTGGCTCTCTTCATTGATCCGTGAGGAACGGGAGAACTGCTGCGATGATATGGCGATATCGGTAACCAATAACAAAACAAAATTTATTGACGCACTGATTTCTTTCCAGGAGTTCGATCTCAACAAGCCTTCTTTCACCATGGGTTTCCCGGGAAGAAAACACCAGTTGCTGAATCGTGTGAAAAGAATTATCAGCAAAAGAAATAAAACACTCAATACAACCGAGAAAAGTATTCTTACCCTCAGCATGGCGATACTCATCATGTTCTCTTTTGTAGCGGCAAAAAATATTCCGGCATCCAAGATCAGGAAAAAACTATCTTTTTACAATGCACCTGCCACTACACCCTCATTCAACAAACCGGATGAGCAATTACCTGGTGCATTCGCCATACGCGAAAAGGCCGAAACAGTGAGTTCCTCTTTACTAACAGGTGCTTACACGCCTGTATTGCACGAATCGATAGATACCACGCCTGTACAGCAAACCTTATCAAGACCACTCACCATTAAAATCACCCTCGATAGCGCGAGTGACTTTAAAAGTTATTCGACTGATGTTTCGAACGATGGCAGCACAAAAATACTTACCATTCACGCCACACATAGGCATGGTACAGAATACAGGTTAAAAAAGATCAATGATGCGGTAGTTGAATTTAGTGTGAACGGAAAAGAAATACCGTCAAATGAATTCCACAACTACCAGGAAACAATTGATGCAGTTGAAAGACCTTATGAAGGCAACAAAGCAAGAGCAGAACTGGATGCTTCCATGTCATCATTAAAAAATACACGCTTAACTATATCTAAGCTTGATACACTAAAAATTAAACTGCACCCACAAGAATATGAGGCAGATAAACTCAATAATCCCACTAAACTTTTTACAAAAAGCAAACTGGAGATTAAACAAAAGTCTGAGGAAATTTATCTCAAGCGAAAAGCAGACTCGCTGAAACAGGAACTTCGGTTAACCGAACAAAAACTTTCGCAGTTTCAGAAACAGCAATCAATCAATAACCGAAATGAACAGGATAAAAGCCGTGTTCAGTTACAGGCTATCCAGATCAGAAATATCATCAATGATCTTGAAAAAGAAAACCTAAAAGTTGATCTTCAAAAAAGCTGGTTTGCATTAGATGAAAGCAGGTTTATTGTAGATGGGAAAACAATGTCCCCCGAATTGCATCTCAAATTCAAAACAAAATACCTGAAACCCAAAAACACCCCGGGATATTTCTATGGTCCTGTACAATTAGAGGGGAGGGGAATATTTTTGGATTACGGGGATCTCAACAGGTAGGTTTATTTGTTTATTTGTTTATTGGTTTACTGGTCTAATAAGGGTCCCTGTGTCTACAAATAGACAAATAAACAAATAACCCACCAATCCTACCGCCCATACCACTGTCACATTTTAATTAATCATGCGTTTACAACCTTATGCGTGTCGGGCACTCTTATGCGCAGAAAGCATCCAATCATAAAAACTAACTCCAAAACAGGTCACCTAAATGAAACAGGCAGCAATCATTCTACTAAGCTTCTTATCCATTTGCGCAGCATCAGCACAATCAGGCTCCATTACCGGTAAACTGAGCGATTCTGCGACCCATAAACCACTTGCGTTTGCAACGATTACCGTTTTCAATGCAAAAGATACCGCCATCATCACTTACCGGTTAACAAACCCTGATGGCGATTTTAAGGTAGGAGGACTGCCTTTGGATTTACCGCTACGGGTGATCATCACTTTCTCCGGGTACCAGGCTTTCCGGAAAGAATTTACATTGAGCGCCGCCAATCCCTTACTCAGCCTCGATTCTGTAAAATTACCTTCCAGTGCGCATCAGCTGGATGAAGTAGTGGTTATTTCAGAGCGTCCACCTGTTTCTATCAAGAATGATACGATTGAATTTAATGCCACATCCTTCAAAACATTACCGAATGCACTGGTAGAGGATTTGTTGAAAAAATTACCGGGTGTACAGGTAGATGCCGATGGAAATATTACCGTCAATGGAAAACCTGTGAACAGGATCCTGGTAGATGGAAAAGTATTCTTTGGCGATGACCCGAAAATGGCCACAAGAAACCTGCCGGCTAACATCATTGATAAAGTGCAGGTGGTGGATGATAAAGAACAATTACTGCGCAATGGCGATGATAACCTCAACAATGTAGGTAAGGTGGTCAACATCACCTTTAAGAAAGGCGTGAAAAAAGGCTGGTTTGGTAAAGTATATGCCGGCGGCGGAACTGACGGGCGTTTTGAAGGGGGAGGGATCGCTAATATATTCAGGGATACCTTACAGATGAGCGTGCTGGGATATTCCAATAACCTCAACAAACCCGGATTTGGGTTTACGGATCTTTTACAAACCGGTGGACTTGACCGCTCAAACAGTAACCTCAACAGCCGCAGTACCAGTATCTGGAGCAGCGGCGCCGGAAGTGGTATCACCGTTAATGGTATCAATTTTGGAGGAATGCAGGGCAACGGGGGAATCGCCACCAGCAAGGGTATTGGTATTAACCTGAACCATGCACCCAACCTGAAACAATCCCTGTTTGCACAATATTTCTATGGAAACGTATTGGTAGACAGGCGCAATGAGACCGATACCAAACAATTCAATAACGACTCAGTCATTAGCAATCATTCCCTGCTCACAGGTGGTATCATCACCAATGCACATAACATGGGCATCGGTGGAAAATTCAAACCTGATTCTGTAACTACATTACAGGTAAGTGCAAATTATACGATTGGTTTGCAGAATGAAGATAGGTTCAGCAATGTTCAGAGCAATCATAATATCCTGGGTCCGCTGAGTTACGGGAACATTGTTCAGAACAACCTGAGCAATACCTATTATTACAGGCACTCGCTTACCTATACTAAATTATCGAGAACAAAAAAGGGAAGACGCTTTACCATCTTCCATAATCTTGATATCAATAACCGCTTTAACGATTACACAACGGATTCCAAAACAAGTTATGTGTACCCGGTACTTTACGACAGCCTGCTTAAACAATTACGCCAGGAGGGCGTTCCGAGAACAGATATCACGGCAGCCTTCAACTACAGTGAACCATTGGGAAAAATAATGACATTGAGGGTTGGCGGACGATATGAATACAGTAAACTGAAGAATGCGATTGAGACCTTTAATCCGAATACAACCAATAAGAAGTTTGATGTGTATAATCCCGGGCTGAGCAGTATTTTCAACCGGGAAAGTAATAAGTTTTATATCACTACAGGTCTTGATTTTAAAATAAAAAGCCTTGTGCTAACCCCACAGGTAAGAACTTTGTTTCAGGATGTTGTGAATGATATGATATCACTCAACAATCCTATCAGGCAAAAAACCAGCAACCTGTTGCCGGGTTTAAACATAGTTTACAAGCAATTGAACTTTGGTTATAGCAAAGACATCAGCCTGCCTGGCTATAACTACCTGATACCCGTTGCAGACAATACCAATCCTTACCTGGTAAGTAAAGGAAACCCCAATCTACTGCCTGCAGAAAAGCATAATTTCAATGTGAACTATTACATGAATTTCCCAAAGAAGAACCTGAACATCGGTCTAAGCGGCAACTATAGTTTGGTAGATAATGATGTGATCCAAAGCATTTATGTAGATCAGAAAGGGATCCAGACCAATATGCCGGTGAACGCAAACGGTAGCAGCAACTACGGCATCAATTATAATGTTAACAGGCAATACAAGAGTAACCCGAAATTCATTTATGGCTGGAACTTTGGTGCCTGGTATGGGTATAATAAAAATGCCTTGCTATTCAACGGAGAAAACAGCACACAGGAAACCTACAACTTACAGCAATGGGCCGGGTTTACGATGAACTTCAATGATAAATTTGAATGGAACAATAATGGAAGTGCCGGTTATAACTTTACAGATTACAGTAGTCCCGCCTTTTCAAAACTAACGGTAAAAAGTTATTACGCAAGTACTGAATTGATCGTGCGTATTCCAAAACATGTGATATGGGAGACCAATTTTAACTATAGCACAAATGGCAATACCACACCGGGATTACCAAAGGATTATGTAAGATGGAACGCAGCTATCAATTTCACCATGCTAAAAGATGAAAAGGGCGTATTACGTATCAGTGTATTTGATCTGTTGAATTCAGGTAACAGCATCAGTACAAGTGTTAACCGCAATATGATGACTGTTTCACAAACCAATATTCTTCAACGTTATTTTATGGCAACCTTTACTTACAATATCAGAACGATAGGAGGGGCGAAGAAGAAAGTAGGGGGCAGTAGCTTGTTCTTGTTTTAGATGTTAGATGGCAGATGTTAGATGTTAGCAAAGGTTGTTCTGACATCTAACATCTGCCATCTGACATCTCTACTTCCCAGGTTTCTTCATTAACGTCCACGGCCCATACTTATGCTGCATCTCACTAAAAGTATCCGCATAAGGTCCAAAGGGATGATCAACCGGTTTACCCGCAACCCACGGCCAGTCTTGGCTGAGATCCTTTACAGGTCTGGGTTGTGAATTGATAAACGCAGCCACATCCCAGGCCTGTTCATCCGTTAGTTCGGGGTTGTGATAGTTGAGCGGGTTTGGCATATTGTTCTTTACATACCCTGCGAATCGCGACAACCGGAATAACCCGGCGCCATTGTTATAACTCTTACTTCCCCATAAAGGAGGATATAGATAGTCAACCTGATCAGTATTCAGTTGCCCTTCACCATTTTTGCCGTGACATCTTTCGCAGGTTAGTGTATACACTTGTTTACCCTTTAACGGATCAGCTGCTCTTGATAAATAAGGGAGATCCATGATACCCGATCCTTTCGGCTTCGTTCCTTTCTTTACATCATTGCCTATCCATTTAATATAGGCAACAAAGGCTTTCATTTCCTGGCTGCTACTATCCAGTGCCTGACCGTTAAGACTTCTCTCAATACAATCATTCACTCTTTTTACAATCGTTTCTTTGGTTCCTGATCTTTCCCTGAATTTTGGATAGGTTGCTGCAACAGCGCCATAATTATTACCCCAGGGTTTGGTACCTGCTTCGAGGTGACAGTTCTGGCAATTCATACCATTGCTGATCGCTGCCACTTTTCCTTTAGGCCCTAAATAGTAAGCAGTTCTTGCCACGAGATCTCTTCCATAGCGGATCAATTTTCCATTCTCCGTAACGGGGATCTGGTATTCGCCGGCACCTGTCCAGCAATCTGCTGAAGATGTGGCAATAGCAGCAGGTGGGGATGTTTGCTTTGTTTGCAGCAAAGCACTACCGATCATGCAAATGATCACAATAGACAATAGTATAGGGAGCCAGTTGGATCGTAACTGCATAGATCAATGTGGTAATTTATCGCGTACCAGTCCATATACCCATGTACCTGCGATCGCACTGAATAAAGTTAACACAACAACCGTTGCACCTGCACCTATTTGTGCAAATAATGGTCCGGGACAGGCGCCGGTAAGTGCCCAGCCAAAACCAAATAACAATCCACCGATGATCTGTCCTTTATTAAATGCGATAGGTTTTAGTTCAATACGCTCACCGCCAATTGTTTTGATAGCATATTTTTTGATGATCATTACACTAATGGCACCCGTAACCACTGCAGATCCTATCACCCCATACATATGAAAGCTTTGCAGCCTGAACATTTCCTGTATCCGGAACCAGGAGATCACTTCAGCCTTGGTTAATACAATACCGAAAATGATACCGAATAAAATATATTTAAGATCATGCCACCAGGGATGTAAAGTTTCCGTTTTTACCACAGGATCACAATTGTAAGATGAAAGGAATGAGAAGATGAGTCATGATAAAGCCCCCAACCATAAAACAAATGGTGGCAACCAAAGATGGCCATTGAAGATTACTTAACCCCATGATCGCATGGCCCGATGTGCAACCACCAGCATACCTTGTTCCAAAGCCCACCAGGAAACCACCTACGATCATAAATATAAAACCCTTCAGTGTTAGCACATTCGCCCAGTTGAAAAGATCAACAGGGACCAGGGTTGTATGATTGGTAATTCCGTTTGCAGCAAGTGAAACTGCCAGTCTTTCGTCAATCACAACCGGAGCATTTGAACTAAGCAGGTTAACGGCTATACAGGCTCCGGCTGTGATGCCTGCTACAAAAAGCAGGTTCCATCTCTCTTTTCTCCAATCGTAATTAAAAAAAGAAATGTTAGCTGGGAGGCATGCGGCGCAGATATGACGCAGCGAGGAGGAGATACCTAAACGTTTATTCCCGGTTATCAAAAGTACGGGTACCATTAAACCTATAAGTGGCCCGGCTATGTACCAGGGCCAGGGGTGTTTGATCCATTCCAGCATTCGGATATTTTTTTAAAAATACGATTGTTTTTTTGCCACAGAGACACAGAGTCACAGAGAAAATGCCTCAATGTCAAAATTCGCAAATTTTTCTTTGCGGGCATAGTTTCCCGATAGAGAGCCGGGTGCTTTGTATTCGTCACCGCTCCTATCTTTTTGCAGCGTTTGCCTTGTGTTGTCCAATATTGAATCGTATCACAGCCGTTATTGATTCGCTGTTTGTTCGCTAGCTGTTCGCTATTTGAGCTAGCTGCCTAAGCTCTCATACGCTTGTAACTGCCATCGAGATAGCTTTAGAATGGGATTATATACGAGCTATATACGACTTAGATAACAACAAGATTCCCTATAAGGTCTCTATAAAGTCTCTATAAGGTCCCTATAAGGTCTCTATAATGTTTGGGTAAGAAAGTTGCGGGGGCAGGAGATTTTATGTAAGAATGACCGCCGCACGATTGTTGATGGTGTGTTGCTCCCTATTGGATTGGATAAAGTTAGTATTTTATTGGGTAAACTTTAGCTGTGGGCATTTCTCTATTTGATGAACAACTCGTGAATGATAATATAAATCCCCATGATCCGCACAAACCATCCAAACCATTTTTTCAGCCGCTCACCCGGCACAGATTCACCGAGTTTTCTTCCGATAAACGTTCCGGTAATCGCAATCAGCGTTAAGGGTATCAATAGTTCCCAGCGGAATGTATGCTGCGAAAGATCGCCCGCAAATCCAAATAACGAATTCATGGCAATGATCAGGAGAGAGGTGCCGATGGCTTTCTTCATGGTGAGATGAAAAGAGAAAACGAGTACGGGTATAATAATAAACCCGCCACCTGCGCCTAGTAATCCTGTTAGTACCCCTACTTCAAAACCTCTCAATAAAGCCTTCCCCAAATGAACCGTTTGATCTGCATTCAGCTTAGAGGTATCTACCTGTTTGCGGATCATATTTTGCGAAGCCACGATCATTACACAGGCAAACAATAGCATGGTAACAAGCGATTTGCTCACCGCGAAAGTACCCACACTAAAAAGATGCTCAGGAATCACAGGCAGCAAAAATTTCCTGAGCAATACGATCGTAATGATCGATGTGATCCCAAAATAAAAAGCTGCTTTGAAATTGATATTATCGCGGCGATAATTCTTGTAAGCCCCGGCCAGGCTGCTACATCCCACAATAAATAAAGAATAGCCGGTAGCGAGGGTGGGTTGAATATGAAACAGGTACACTAATACAGGTATCGTTAAAATAGAGCCACCACCACCAATGAGGCCAAGAGATACGCCTATCAGCAGGGCAGCAAGGTATCCTGCTGTTTCCATTGTACTTGTTATTGAATGCAAAGATAACTCACCCGCTGATGCCAACCCGCTGATGCACATACTTATTCTCTACCGCTTCCTTCAACATAAAAGCAGCAAGATCTCCCGCATTGATCTGATAATTATTGGGCTCGGGTGCATGGTTTGCAGTAGTAGTATAGTTACCGGTTTCAGCCGCATCAATGATATCGGGCGATCCAACAAACGACCAGGTAAGGGATGATTCTTTCAGGAATTGATATGCCTGTAGATGTTCCTGCCCAACAGCCCGGTATTCTTCCGGGTAAGTGGGTGCGTCCATTAAATAATCGCCATTGCTATCATCCAGCACTCCCATACCCCCCAACGCTACGATGCGTTTTACACCTGCTTTCTCCATTTGCTGGATAATGTTTTTCATGCCCAGGCTACGGCTCTTATCCGTTCCATCAATACTACCGCCAAGTGTTGAGATCACGGCATCCGCACCTTTTACCGCTTTTAATACATCCGATGCATCAAACACATATCCTTTAATAGCGGTGAAATGTTCATCGCGTGCGTCTTTATCGATAAGTCCTTCCACATTCCTGCCAAAGGCTGTCATATTAAATCCATGGGCTAATCCCAATTCAATCACTCTTTTACCAACGAGACCGGTGGCACCGAACACAGTTATATTCATACATAAGATTTAGGTAAGCGAAAAAGATCAGCTCAGGTTAGCAGCCTGTTCTACGATCTCATCGGCACTGATGCCCATATGACTCTCATCATACACACACTCGCCATTTTTGATCAGGATCACCTGCGGGGATTGGTGATGGACAGCAAACTCTTCTGCCACTTTATTAGAGATGGAACGGAACCGCAGGAGATCAAGCAGGTAAAAATCGATGGTCTCGGGTACAGAAGCTCTTTCAAGCCTGTTCAACGCCATCGCACTGATGCTGCAGCTGGTACTGTGTTTAAAAATAACCTGTGGGGTATCGGCAGACTTTGCCTTTATTTCATTGAGTTGTTCTTCAGAATCGAGCTTTATCCAGTTCATAACTTCATTTCAATACATAACAACGGTATGAACCGCTTGGTTCATATTACCACTGACGGAAATAGTTGGGATTGGTAGTAGGACAACCCCTGCCTCTTGAAGGAGCACAGGAACTAAAAATCGCTGCGGCTACCATCACGATGAGAACAAACAGGGTAATCTTTTTCATGGTTGCGGTTTAAATAAGAGATAAGGCTGTATTTTGCAATACGTCAAAGATAAAGTTTCATAGCTAAACGTTGCTCATGAGCTTTACAATAATTGTTAATTGTGAATTAATATAATAACGTATGCGGGTTCATTTTATTTCAATTGGGGGAAGTGTTATGCACCAATTGGCCATTGCTCTGCATAAAAAGGGGTATACTGTAACCGGAACTGACGATGAGATCTTCGAGCCGGCCAAAGGGAATCTTGCCGCTGAAGGATTATTACCCCACCAGCTCGGTTGGCAGCCTGCCTTGATTACCAACGACATAGATGCCGTTATCCTGGGAATGCACGCCAAAAACGATAACCCGGAGATCGCCAGGGCACAGGAGCTGGGACTCAAGATCTATTCTTTCCCGGAATATATTTACCACGAGAGCCGCCAGAAGAAAAGGGTAGTGGTGGGCGGAAGTCACGGAAAAACCACCACCACAGCCATGATTATGCATGTGCTGAAAAAGCTGGAAAAAAGTTTCGACTACCTCGTTGGGGCCAAATTGGAGGGGTTTAGTCAGTCGGTCAATATCACCGATGCCCCCGTAATCATCTGTGAGGGTGATGAATACCCGGCCAGTGCACTGGAAAGAAAGCCTAAGTTCCATTTCCTTTTTCCGCATGTAGCGATCCTTACAGGCATAGCCTGGGATCATATCAATGTGTTCCCCACTTTCGATTTTTATCTCGAACAGTTTGTCATTTTTATCAATAAGATAGAACCGCACGGAATATTGATATATAATGAGTCCGACCCTGTACTGAAAGAATTGGTTGAAGCAAATAAACGGTTGGATATACGATACCAGCCCTATGGTGTGCCGGAGCATACCATCCTGCAGGGTAAAACCACCGTTACGATTGAGGGTGTTACCGGTTTGCTGAGTGTATTTGGCAATCACAACCTGATGAATATGCAGGCGGCATTTTATGCGTGCAAAGAGCTGGGCATAACGGCGAAGGACTTTTTAAACGCAATTGCCGGGTTTACGGGTGCTGCCAAACGGCTTGAATTAATGGCTTCCAATGATACCACCAATGTGTATCGCGATTTTGCCCATGCGCCGAGTAAGGTAAAAGCTACTATTGAGGCGGTTAAACAGCAATACCCCGATAGAAAACTGGTTGGGATCCTTGAGCTGCATACGTTCAGCAGTTTAAACGAGGAGTTCATGAGCCAATACAAAGGCGCATTGGATAAAGCCGACCAGGCCGTGGTATTTTATTCCAAACATGCCCTTGAACTGAAAAGAATGCCGGATCTTCCTGCAGAAAAGGTGAGGGCCGGTTTTGATAAAGAGGGTCTCCAGGTTATTAACGATAAGGAAATATTGTGGAAGTGGTTGAATGAGCAGACATACACCGATACAAATCTTGTTTTGATGAGCAGTGGCAACTATGATGGCTTAGATATGCTTACTTTCGCCAAACAGATAACTACTAACTAAGGAAGCGCAGCTAATGAAATTGCAATTAACCCGTCCCATCGCTTTTATCGATCTCGAAACAACAGGTATCAACATCAGCATTGACAGAATCGTAGAATTGGCTATCGTAAAAATATCACCTGACGGAACACAGCTGATAAAACGTAAACTGATCAACCCACTCATGCCGATCCCTGCCGGTTCCAGTGAGATACATGGTATTACGGATGAAATGGTAAAAGATGCGCCTTCTTTTAAACAGGTGGCCAATGAAGTGAAACAATTCCTTGATCAATGTGATCTGGGTGGCTATAACAGCAATCGTTTTGATATACCAATGCTCATAGAAGAATTTCTGCGGGTAGGCATTGAATTTTCGATTGAAGGAAGAAAGATGCTGGATGTGCAGAAAGTATTTCACATGATGGAACAACGCACACTCAGCGCAGCCTATAAGTTCTATTGCCAGAAAACACTCGAAGGTGCACACGGTGCAGAAGCAGACGCAACGGCTACCTGGGAAGTATTGGTAGCGCAGGTGGAACGTTATCCGCAGATAGGAGATACGGTGGAAAGCATTGTAAAATTCACTGGTGAGGATGATATCGTTGACTTTGCCCGCAGGTTTGTAAAGGATAAAGAGGGGATAGAAATCTTTAATTTCGGCAAACACAAGGGTAAGCCCGTAACACAGGTGCTGAAAGAAGAACCCCAGTATTACGACTGGATGATGAAAGGTGATTTTGCGATGAATACCAAGCAGAAACTAACAGAAATACTTAACCGTACCCTGTTAAAAAAGCCATAAGAAATAATTATTCATTTCTTATGATCTGAATAGCCAATCAAACCGTTCAAACCCGTATCTTAGTTTTTTACGCATACCCCCTTTATTATTTGGAAAAAATAGTCATCATACCTACTTATAATGAGAAGGAGAATATTGCGTCAATCATAAACGCTGTGTTCTCGCTGCAACGCGGTTACCATATTTTGGTAATTGATGATGGCTCTCCCGATGGCACCGCAGGTATCGTTCGCACATTAATGACAGCATATCCCGATCAGTTATTCCTGGAAGAACGCAGTGGTAAACTGGGATTGGGCACTGCGTATATACATGGTTTTAAATGGAGCCTTCAGCGTGGATATGAATACGTGATGGAAATGGATGCCGATTTCTCGCATAACCCGGAAGACCTCGAAAGATTATATGATGCCTGTAAAACAGGAGGGGCCGATGTTTCAATAGGAAGCAGGTATGTGGCTGGCGGAAGAACGGAGAATTGGCCGCTGGACAGGCAGCTATATTCCCGCGGTGGTGCATTTTACACAAAGATATTAACCTGGATGCCTGTCAACGATCCTACGGCAGGCTTTGTCTGCTATAAACGTAAAGTACTGGAATCATTCAATTTCGACATGATCCGTTTTGTGGGTTATGCCTTCCAGATCGAAATGAAATTTGCTGCATGGAAACTCGGCTTCAAACTCAAAGAAGTTCCTATCACCTTTGTTGACCGGAAGATTGGCGTTAGCAAAATGAGTAAAGGAATTATTAAAGAAGGCGTACTTGGGGTATTGAGTATGCAGTGGCGGAATCTTTTCGGCAACTATAAGACAAAAGTTCGTAAGTCGTAAGTCGAAAACAGTTTTCATTATTGAAGCAGGCACTCATCAAATTACATATCGCAGTTTTCCTGGCTGGTTTTACCGGGGTACTTGGGGCATTGATTCAATTGAACGAAGGGCTGCTTGTATGGTACCGGATATTTCTTACCGTAGTTACGCTTTTTGCATTACTCAGCTTCCGAAAAAAGTTACAACGTATCTCTGCTAAAAATGTATGGAAGCTATTAGGCATAGGTGCTTTGATCGCATTGCACTGGGTGGGTTTTTACGGAAGTATCAAAATCGCCAATGTATCCATCGGTCTTATCTGCTTTGCTTCTGTGGGCCTATTCACCGCCATTCTCGAACCCTTACTAACGGATAAAGCATTCAGCTGGACAGAACTGGGTTTGGGATTGATCAGTCTTCTCGGTATCTATCTCATCTTTCATTTCGATACGCGTTACCGTACCGGGATCATTGTAGGTATCATATCTGCCATACTGGCCTCACTTTTCTCTGTGCTGAATAAAAAGAATGTGAATGTTGCACCCCCGCAAACCATGATGCTATATGAGTTAAGCGGGGGACTGCTGATCCTTACTTTATGTATGCCCGTTTATCTATATTATTTTCCTACACCCTACATTTTTCCAACTTTATCTGACTGGGGATGGTTGTTTGTTCTCAGTTGGCTATGTACTGTTTTTATGATGGACCTGATGTTGCAATCCTTACAAAAAACATCTGCCTTTACACAAAATCTTACACTCAACCTGGAACCGGTGTATGGAATCATATTGGCGTTTGTGATTTTTAAAGAGAATGAAAAATTAGATACCAGTTTTTATTGGGGGGTGGGGTTAATAGGGTTATCTGTTGTTTTGCAAATGATAAGGGTGATGAGGAAAAAATCCAAAATATTCGTTACCCCGGTCTAAAGACCGGGGCAAGATAAGGTTATAGAACCTTGTAGGCTACGATCGAATTCTTATAAAAAGTAGGCACATACAAAATCTTATTCTTCGCATCATATCCAATATCTGCGCTATTGATCTTTTTATCACGCGTATCCAGCAGTACCTGTTTATTTCCGGTTGACGTAATATAATATACAATACCACTCCAGCAGCTAACGATATATTCATCTTTCGTCACCATTTCAATTCCATCCGTACTCGGATCCATTCCTTCTGCAACGCTCATGGGTTCCCGATGATTCTTTAACCGGAACAGGGTACCACGGTCAAGCACCATCAGATCTTTTCCCACAGAGAGAACGCCGTTGGGTCCTTTCAGATTCTCCAGCAAAGTCAAAATGATCTTTTCATTTTCTATACTGTACAGTTTGAATCCGCGTGTATCGGTCACATACACGATTCCGTCTTTATCAATCGTAATATCATTCAGAAAAATGGAGCCTTCGATAGGAATTTTTTTGATGATCGTTCCTTTGGTCACATCAATCACCACCACTTCCGTGAGATCAGCCACATACAATTTGTTTTTATACAATCCCATTCCTTTCGGGGCATTCAAGCCGGTTACCCAATCGGTCATAAGGATCTTACCATCCAGTCCCACTTTGCCAATAGAACCTTTGCCGTCTTTTCCATCAGGGGTTCCGTCTATATTGGAGACATACAGGAGCTTATCTTTTTCAACGTATAAAACCGATTCCGGGGTTTTGAGGAGGCTATCTGTTTCCCATTTCTTAACGAGCGAATGCGTTTGGGAGAAGCTGTTCAAGGCAAGCAGCAGGAAGCTTATTGATAATAGATTTTTCATATGCTTATTTTTCTTTGCGCTCATTGCGGTTCTCCGCGTTCTTTGCGGTGCAGCTTTTTGTTCGGTATTTAAAGCTGCATCGCAAAGAACGCAACGGTTACGCAAAGGACGCAGAGAAAAGTGAAGACTTTATCAACATATTTTGAATTTTATAATCCAACCCTCGCTCTTCACCGATTCAGCATTTTGAACCCTGTATTTAATTATCTTCGGAACCGGACCAATAAATAACTGTTCATGAAGAAATTACTCCTGATCTCCGGTTGTATTCTTTCCCTCCAGGCATTTGCCCAGAAAAAACCGCTGGATCATACCGTTTACGATAGCTGGCAAAGTACCGGTGAACGTGCCATCAGCAATAATGGAAAATTTGTTACCTACGCTGTTAATGCACAGGAAGGAGATGGCACACTTACCATACAGGGAGTGAACAGCGACTTTAAAAAAGAAATCCCGCGTGGCTATAATGCCGTCATCACAGACGATAACCTTTTTGTGATCTGCCGGATACGCGCGCCGTATAAAGATACCCGCGAGGCACGTATCAAAAAGACAAGACCGGATGATATGCCGAAAGACAGTCTCGCCATCATAGAACTCGCTACGGGTAAGGTTACCAAGACAGCCCGCGTTCGGGGCTATAAAGTGCCGGAAGACGGTGGCAGTAACTGGGTGGCTTACCTGATGGATAAAGGATTACCTGACCTTACCCGCCCGGCAGGCAGGAATGAAATGGATTCTATCAGCCGTATCAATACGCTTCTGGCAGTAGCAGATAGCCTTACCCATGTTGCAGACAGTATCCGCAATAAGGCAAACGATGCCAAAATAAAAGGAATGTCGGTTTTGCAACAACCAAGAGGTGAAACAGGCGCAGGTCGTGGAGGTGCAAGACCCGGTGCAGGTGGACGTCCCGGAGCTACAACAGCTGCCACACCGGGAGAAACCGTTGAGGAAGGAACTGAACTGATCCTCAAAAATCTTGCAACCGGTAAGGACCGTTCCATTAAACTGGTGACCGAGTATTTCTTTAGTAAGAATGGGACAATGCTATTGTATGAAACATCTAAAAAATTGAATGATACAACCGTGCTGCCGATGGTAACATTGCTGAATCTCACGAATAATGTAACAACGACCATTTTCAAAAAATTCAATGATGCAAAATCATATGTAATGGATGAAACTGGCTCGCAGGTTGCTTTCATTGCGGAAAGAGACAGTAGCAGCAAAGCCGTACAAAAATTCTATAAACTTTATTACTATAAAACAGGTGCTGACAGTGCCGTATTACTCGCAGCACGCGGAACCAAAGGGATACCGGCTACCTGGACAGTTGCCGAGATCGGTGGCGGAAGAGGTGAAGGCGCGGCAGCATTTGCTGGTGGTCGCGGCGGAAGAGGCGGTGGAGAAATCATGAGTTTCAGTAAAAGCGGTCAGCGTTTATTCTTTGGCACATCACCCGTATTGCCGCCAAAAGATACCACCTTGCCAGAGTTCGACAGGGTAAGCGTTGATATCTGGCATTATAATGATGACCAGATACAATCTGCCCAGGTACGTAGCCTGAATGCAGATCTGAACCGTGCATATATTGCCCGTTTTGACCTGAATACAAAAGAAGTGGTACAGCTGGCCAACCAGAGTATGCGCACCGTATTGAATACCAAAGAAGGTGATGGATCTGTGTTTTATGCAAGTTCAGATACCGGCAGGCGTATTGCGAGCCAATGGCAGGGATTTGTATTGGCAGATCTGTATGCCGTAAATCCAGAAACAGGCAGTATCGAATTGATCAGGAAGAATTATAAAGGAAGTGCACTATCACCCTCTTACACAGGTAAATACCTGGTGTTCTATGATGAAGTGAAACGCATCTATTCTGCTTATAATTCCGTTACCAAACAATCCGTACAGATAGCCAAAGACATCAGTTTTCCATTGTTTGATGAAGAGAATGATGTACCCGATGATCCGAATGCATATGGTATTGTTAGATGGACAGAAGGGGATAAACATCTTTTCATCTACGACCGCTATGATCTATGGCAGGTAGATCCGGAAGGAAAAGAGAAATCGGTTTGCCTCACCAACGGCAGAAAAGATAAAATAGAATACCGTTATATCAATACGGATAGGGAAGAGCGTTTCATCACACCGGGACAAAAAATATTGCTGCGTGTATTTGATAACAAGGATAAGAGCAGCGGTCTTGCTGTGCTCGATCTTTCAAAAAATACGACTTCCTTATTATTTAAGGAAGCGATGGCGGTTAGTCCGAATGTGTTGAAAGCAAAAGATGCGGATGTTTATAGTTTCACCAAAGAAACCTATATCAAGTCGCCGGATGTATATGTACAGGTAGGCAGTTCACCTGCTGTTCAATTATCACATATCAACCCGCAGCAGAATGATTATAACTGGGGAAAGACAGAACTGTTTAAGTGGAAAGCTTATACGGGTAAAGAAACAGAAGGCATCATTTACAAACCGGAAGATTTTGATCCCAAGAAGAAATACCCGATGATCGTTTATTTCTATGAGCGTAATGCCAATACCCTGAATGCTTACCAGGCACCGGCACCAACACCATCAAGATTGAATATCACATTCTTTGTAAGTCGCGGTTATATTGTATTTGTACCGGATATCTGGTATAAAACGGGCTACCCGGGTCAGGGCGCTTATGATTATATCCTGAGCGGAACAAGGGCCGTTGTAAAACAGGGCTATGTGGACAGTACAAAGATCGGTCTGCAGGGACAGAGTTGGGGAGGATACCAGATCGTATACCTGATCACCAAAACAAACTTATATGCCGCAGCCTGGGCAGGAGCACCGGTAGCTAATATGACGAGTGCTTACGGTGGTGTTCGTTGGGGACCTGGTATTGTACGCCAGTTCCAATATGAAAAAACACAGAGCCGTATAGGCGCAACGTTATGGGAAAAACCGGAGTTGTATATCAAGAATTCAGCATTGTTCTCTCTTCCAAAAGTGAAGACCCCATTGGTGATCATGGCCAATGATGCGGATGATGCAGTGCCTTGGTATCAGGGTATTGAAATGTATTCAGGTATGCGCCGCTTAGGAAAAAAAGTGTGGATGCTTACCTATAATAATGAAGCACATAACCTCGTGGAAAGAAAGAACCGCAAAGATATTCAGATCAGGGAGCAGCAATTCTTTGATTATATGCTGAAAGGAGATAAGCCATCCAAATGGATCGCAGAAGGCGTGCCGGCAGTGATGAAAGGAAGGGATCTTGGGTTGGGGTACTGAGAAAAATGTCGAATATCGAATATCGAAGTAAAAAATACAAACCTACTTCGATATTCGACATTCGATATTCAATATTATTTAATTAGCAAGTATCGCATACTTACTCTTAGGCCTCAAATTATCCAGCCACTTGAACTTGCGTAGCTTCAGTTCTTCATGATTAACCTGGCGGATGGGGTAGGTTGTTCCATCATAATTATTGAGGAAAGAAACACGAACGGGTTTGCTGTCTTCCATTAAAACATTGATCACATCACTGGTGGACTTGTGTACGCTGATAAACCCTTTTTCTTCATCCTGCATATAATACACGTTCTCCGAATTTCCTTTGGCCCGCATATAGTAGATCTTGCCATCTTCAAATAAGGCGTTGAGTGTAGTACCTTTTAATTGGTTGTAGTATTGGGTGCTATCTACCCGGTTAATGGCCATTGCATTTTCAAATACGTATAACCTTTCCGGTTTCTGATTTTTTACATAGAGGTAGATGGTATCTCCGGTGATCTGGTTTTCTTTGGCCCAAACGATGGGGTTCCTGAAAAGACGGAAAACAGAATCTTCGAGCGAATAAAATAAACTATCGCCCACTGCCTGTAATGAATCTGAGAAGATCTTCACATTAAAATAGGCTTCAAAGAATTTATCGTTGCTGGTATCTTTCTTATTTTTAGCCGCGGCTATGTGTGCGCTGTCCATATCCCTGATCCTGGGTACTTCACGGGTTTTCATAAGGTCGGATAATCTTGCGGAGTATAGTGTATCGGAACTTACAAAGATCGAATCCGCACCTTGTTTGATCAGCAATATGGGCTTCTCTGTTGCGAGGAGCATATCTTTTTTTCTGTCGGTCTTGATATTATTGGCAATCAGGTCAAACCCTTTGGCACTGTCCTTTCCCCGGTAAACCGCGTTGCCCCTGAATTCACTCAGTTTGGTAGAATCATCAAAAGCCATCTCATCTGCCGTGAAAGTGTAGGTGCTATCATCTATCACGGAACGCTTGTATAAAAAGCCTTTTTTATTCTTGCGGTCAAAATAACCATCCCTTGTTTTGATGGTACGTTTTGATGAATCATAAATAGTAGTGGGGGAGGTGAAGGTGGCAATTTCAGTAGATGAATTATACTGCAGGGTATCCGTTACGATCCTGTATTCAGGATCAATCAGCACTACTTTCTGTTTGAAGTAAATATCTTTGGTATCTCCGTAATAGTATCCTTCTTTACTGGTAAGTGTTGTTTTTTTATTAACGAGTTTCCCATTGTTCAGGTAAGTGCCGATCTTCAAGGTAACATCATACTCGAGTGCTTCGGTTGTTAATACACCTTTGCCATCGGTAAGTCTTACTTTCTTTTTAAGGAATGCTTTTTTCTCTTTGCCGAGGTATTGAAGATATTGCGCGTAGGTGTGCACACTGTCTGCATCATTGATATGCACGTTGCCGAATGCTTCCAGTGAATTGTCGAAGGCATTGATGATGGCACTATCTGCGTAGAATAAAGTTTTCTCCTGGCGAACGAGTACATTTCCACTTAGATACTTATAATCATGCATGGAATCTATCCGCGTAAAACCCAGCCTGTCTGCCTTGATGATCTCAAGTACTTTACCCGGTTGTTTAACCGTATCCACCAATTGATGTTCATCCGAAGGAAAATAAAACGGCACCTCCATCAGCTTTGCCGTAAAAGGCATAGCGAGTATAAAGAGAAAATATGATAACGGTTTTGCTAACATCGGAGTTATTTCACCACCGCAACAGTATCCACAGGAAGCGGGGCCGTTAAAGCACCACCTTTTTCTTTCCTGCCAAACACAGAGATATTTACATATCGTTTTGGATGAACACGAAGATCGTCCAATAATATGTTAGCACTTCTCACTGTATTTGTTAAATTATCATACAGGGCCTTATCATGCAGCAGCTTTCCGAGCGACCCATTGCTAGAGTTTGCATTGTCGAGAATACCGTTCAGCTTATTGATAGAGACCTTGAAACTTTCCATGGCGCCATTAACATCTGCTTTGGAAAAATTACTGGTAGTCGTTTCAAGATTGCTGAGTGTATGGGTGATCTTCTCGTTATTATCAGAAAGGTTTTTTGTAAAGCTGTTCAGGTTGGTCATGGATTGCGCAATAGCACCCGACTGTGCGTTCAGCAGCCCTTGGATAGAAACCGAGGAAACAGCCAGGCTGGCGGTGGTTTTGTTAAGATTGCCAATCACAGACTGCAGGTTATTCTTGGTATTAGGATCGAAAATGGTATTGATGTTCTTTAATACGCTGTCGAGAGTATGTATGGTAACCTGGATCTGATCGGCAACCGGTCCAACCTTACTCATTACATCGCCTAACAAACCGGCATTAGAACCTGTGAGCAAAGTATCACCCGGCTGAACGTAGGTCTTTGCATTTCCCAGCGTGATGGCGATACTTGGCGAGCCGAGGGGATTGTCTTTAATCACTGCAATTGAGTTAGCAGGAATATTATACTTATCCTTTAATTTGATCGTAATAACAATCGAAGAGAGGTTCTGATCTGCGTTTTCAATATCGGTTACAGCTCCCACCTGGAAACCGTTTACATACACGGCATTGGATACCATGATCCCTTTTGTATCTGTATACTTTGCGTAAACGAGATTGCCGGTCTTAAAAAGTGTTTTTCCTTTCAGGAAATTAAATCCAAGGATCAATAACGTGATGGCGACGGCGGTCAATGCTCCCACCTTCGTTTCGTTCGATATCTTCATAGGGACAAAGCTAAGGGTTCTTGTGTTTATTGACCAGTTGACTGTTGCTTTTCCAGCGAAAACCGGTATCTTTTTAATGAGCGGATTAATACCTCACAGGTCTCGCGCTGGCCTGCCTCACTGTTGAGGTAGTCTTCTTCTTCGGGGTTGGAGATGAAACCCGTTTCTACCAATACCGCCGGCATGGCTACGGCCTGCAATACCCAAATCCCTTTCTGACGCTGTTTTGCCTCCCGGCTCACCCGTCCCACCTTGGAGAATTCTTCTTCAATGGTGAGTGCCAGGTTTGCACTACGTGAAAAATAAGTTTGGGTTTTCATATTGATAATCATCATCTTAGCGGGATCTGTTGGATTAAAGTCTTTAAGCTCCCGGGCAGATACACTATCCAGGAAAAGGTCCTGATGCTCGCTGAGTGCCTCTTTGGCCGCATTACTTTTGTCTACCCCATAGATAAAGGTTTCAGTTCCCTTGGCGGGGTTGGGGGTTGTCCACGTGCGGTAATCCTTCACCTTTTTTTCATAAGCTTTCTTCTTTTTACCCTTGCCCTTGTAAGCGGTTACAGTCTTATACCCGATAAACTCGCTGTGCCGGATAGGGCCCCCGCCTTCATTTACGTGTATGCATACAAAAAGATCGCCTTTTGCCTGGTTGGCGAGTCGTGCCTTTTGGGTAACGGGATCAAATACATCGGTGGTGCGGGTCATATAGATCTCTACATCGGGCATTTCCTCGCGCAGCATCTGCTCCAGTTTTAGGGCGATAGCGAGTGAAATGTCTTTTTCGTGGGAATATTTACCGGAAGCACCGAAGTCGGCTCCTCCGTGACCTGCATCAATCACTATCTTTCTTAAACCCGGTTTTTGAAGCGGTTTATCGCCTTTAATGGCAAAAGATGTGCACAAGAGCGACCCCAAGCTTAACAAAACCAATGCAGCATATCTTCTCAGCATCATATCTATTCGTTAAAGGATTTTACCAGTAATACCATTTACACTTTTAAGACCTTATTTTTGCCCTGTGAACATGTTCTATCACCGTAAATTTACTGCAAAAACAGCCTTAGGTGTTCTCGTAGCAGCTTATTTACTCATATTAACATTTCATATACGCGCCAGTGCCACAAATGGTTACGCAGCCCGTAGTGCTTCTTTTTCGGTACAGACAGATACTGTTCCCGCCATTTCTCCAAAAGATACCCTTCGCCCTTCAGGCCGCCTGATCAATAAACCGGATTCCCTTGTTAAGAAGAGTCCCGGCGATTCGATTGCGGTAACCGATACGATCAGGATCTCTAAAGATTCCATAGATGCCCCCGTAAAGTCGCATGCCGATGATTCGGCAGTCTTACTGATCCCGGGCAAGCAGTTTGTTTTATATGGAAAGGCCAAAACCGATTACAAGGATCTGAAACTGGAAGCGGCAACGATACAGTTTGACCAGCAGACACAGATAGTGAAAGCCTATGGTTCGCTGGATAGCAGCGGCAACCCTAACAGCAAACCACAGTTCACCCAGGGTGATATGAAGACGGTAAGTGATTCGATCATCTACAGCATGAAGACTGCCAAGGGATTGACCAAGAACACTTTTTTACAGGAAGGGGAGATCTTTGTGAATGCCCAATACCTTAAAAAGATCAATGCAGATGAGGTATTTGCGCGTAATGCAAGGTTTACCACCTGTAATCTGGATACGCCCCATTTTGCATTCCGCACACGCAGGATGAAAATGGTGAATAATAAACTGGCGGTAACCGGGCGGGTATATCCAGAGATCGAATCAGTGCCGATACCTTTGATCTCGCTACCCTTTGGGATCTTCCCATTGAACCGGAATAAACAATCCGGGGTATTACTTCCTTCATTTACAACAAGTCAGGATTTTGGTTTGGGACTTGAAGGGCTGGGATATTATAAAGTGGTGAATGATAATATCGATATCACTACAAGGGTCAATCTTTACTCATATGGTGGATGGAACCTCAACTTGAACTCGAAATATTTACAGCGCTATAAGCTTAGCGGAAATGTAAGTTTGAGCTTTATCAATTCGCGGATCCTGAACCGTAATACCGCGCTGAAAGAAGAGTTCTCCAATACAAAGTCGTTCATGATCAACTGGAGCCACAACAAAGATTCGCGGGCAAGACCCGGAACCACTTTTGGGGCCAATGTGAATTTCGGCAGTACGCGTTTCAACCAATTATTGCTGAACAATCCTTACCAGAATTTTCAGAACCAGTTAAGCTCTTCAGTAAGCTACACAAAGGATTGGAAAGGCAAATTTAATCTTTCACTGAATCTTAACCATAACCAGAACAGTGTTACCCGGCTCGTGAACCTGAATCTTCCGACCATGAATTTTAACGTGGTTACTTTCTATCCTTTCCAGAAAAAAGAATCCATCGGTACGGGTAAATGGTATGAAAAAATAGGCATTGGTTACAGCGGCAACTTCCTTAACCAGTTCTCATTTTATGATACGGCCTTTAGTTTCAAAAGAATGCTGGATACCTTGCAGTATGGGGCCATACATAATATACCTATTACGCTCTCTTTACCCTCATTGGGTCCTATCACGGTGTCTCCGAGCATCTCGTACGAAGAGCGCTGGTATGGACAAAGGATCTTCAGAAGATGGGATTCTGTAAGGCAGCGGGTAGATACCACTACACAGAAGGGGTTTTATACGGCGAGGCAGATGAGTTTTGGTGTGGGCATGAACACGCGGATCTTTGGTACCTATGAATTTCCGAAATCAAAAACAATAGTAGCTATCCGTCACGAAATGCGGCCGAGTCTTTCCTTCAGCTATCACCCCGATTTTGCGAGGAGATACTTTTATGAAACACAGGTAGATACGGCAGGAACCAAATTGCGTTTCTCGCAATTTGAAGGCGGCGTTGTGGGTTCATTCTCCGAAGGTGCCTTTGGTGGTTTCAGTTTTGGAATCGATAACCTGCTTGAAATGAAAAAGCGGACTACGCCCAAGCGGGGCGATTCTACCGGTATCAATCTTACCGAAAAACCGGCCACAACAAAAATTAAACTACTGGATGGGTTTGGTTTCAATTCATCCTATAATCTGTTAGCCGATAGTTTTGCGTTAGGCAATTTTTCTATCTATGCCCGCAGTACCTTATTCGAGAAACTCAATATCACCGCTTCTGCCAACCTGGATCCTTACCAGATCAATACAAAGACCGGCTACCGCATCAACAAGATCCTGTTTGATCCGGCTAAATTTAAATTCGGAAGGATCACCGGGGGAAGCCTTGCATTTTCTACCTCATTCTCCAGCAAATCAAAAGATGGAAAAACCGACAAGGACAAAGTGATCCCTGTAGATCCTTTTATGACGCCCGATGAACAGCAAAGACAATTACAATTTGTGCGTGCGAACCCTGCAGAGTTTACCGACTTTAATATTCCATGGAACATCAGCCTTTCTTACTCCTTCAATTTCCAGAGAAATTTATTGCCTGATTATAGTCGCTTTGAAACCGTTACCAACTCAAGCATGTATTTCAATGGCGATTTCAGCCTTACCGATAAATGGAAAGTGGGAGGTACCGGTTATTACGATGTGAGTACCGGTGCCGTGCAACAATTGAGTATGTTCATCACCCGCGAAATGCATTGCTGGCAACTGGCCATCAATGTAAATCCGATAGGGCTCTACCGTTCTTTCAATATTACGATCAGTCCTAAATCCGGTATCCTGCGCGATCTGAAGATTAACAGGAGCAGGACGTTTTCGAATTATTAACTTTTTTTTTGCCACAGAAGCACTGAAGCACAGAATTTTTCTGTGCTTCAGTGCTTCTGTGGCAATTCTTACCTGAATTGATTATAATGCTCCCACATGATTTGAAAAACTTTCTCTTTCAACTCTTTTGTAGACAATCCTTCAGATGAAACCGCCGGTAAAAAATGCATTTCTAATGTGTGCGGCAGAAGGTAGAAAAACTTATTGGCAGGTAGTACTTTTTTTGTGTGAAAAAGTATGGCGGGCAATATCGGTTTACCGGTTCCTTCTGAAAGACGGAAAGCACCATCATAGAATTTCTTTAACGGATCCGTTGTTCGGTTACGCGTTCCTTCGGGATAGATCAGCATATCAAGACCGATGCCCAGCATTCTTTTCATTTCATCATAACTCTTTCTACGGCTATCATCATCATTCCTGTCAACCAGTACACTTCCAAATCCATAGATCCAGCCGAAGATGGGCACTTTGGTAAACCCTTTTTTGGCGATGGTTTTATTGGCCCTTGGCATGAAAGGCGTAGTTACCGGAACGTCCATCAGGCTGTTATGATTGCATACAACAATGTAATTGGTTCCTTTTTTAAAGTTAGATGCGCCTTTTACTTTCAAAGGACAACCAATGATATGAAGAAACACAAACATCCATCCACGTGACACATGCCTGTGCCAGCGTGCCTTTGCAGGATCGTTGAGTAAAAAACAGGGGAGATAAAAAATGAATGCAACAAACAAAGTTGCCACAAACCAAAGTAATCCCCATAGTGCCCAGATACGCGCAAAAATTTCAATAAAAATATTGAGGGGTGGGGTTATTTTTTTTTCAGTCATAATAAGAATAGCTTAAATCAACTTTTGCCACTGAAACACAGAAGCACTGAATTTTTTTCTTTTACTCACAGTGTCCAATCAATCGGTTCCAATCCCTGCTTCTCTAAAAATTCATTCGTCTTGCTGAAGTGTTTGCATCCAAAGAATCCTTTATCGGCACTGAAAGGTGAGGGGTGTGCTGCTTTTAATACATGATGTTTGGTTTCATCGATCAACACCTGTTTCTCCTGTGCAAACTTGCCCCACAAAAGAAAGATAATACCTTCTTTTTCATCGGAGACCTTCCTGATCACTGCATCGGTAAAATCCATCCAACCGATCTTTGCATGACTCGCGGGTTCATTGGCACGAACGGTTAAAACGGCGTTTAGTAATAATACACCCTGGTCGGCCCACTTTGTGAGATTGCCCGTTTTAGGGATGGTCATGCCAATATCTTTATGTAACTCCTTATAAATATTACCCAGTGATGGCGGAGGATTCACACCATCCGGAACAGAAAAACTTAATCCATGCGCCTGACCTGGGTTGTGGTAAGGATCCTGGCCCAGTATCAACACTTTCAGTTTATTGAATGGCGTGTGTTCAAAAGCATTAAAGATTAGTGGACCCGGCGGATAGATAACAGCACCTGTTGCCCGCTCCATTTTCAGATGGGTGGTCACCTGTAAAAAGTAAGGCTTGGTGAATTCGTTCTTTAAAACTTCTTTCCAGCTCTCTTCAATTTGTACCTGCATGGGAATGGTTTATGCGAAGATAGGGAATAGGAGATAGGGAATTATATGAACCAGGGCAGCGGGGGTAGGGTGAAAAGACCGGCTACATATTCATTTACCGGTTTCCTGTAAATATTTTCCGGCGTGTCTTTTTGCAGGATGATCCCATCTTTTAAAACAATGATCTCATCGGCCCATGATAATGTATCCATGGGATCGTGGGAGGTAAGCAGGCAGGTAACCGAAAGCCTTTCACTGATATCTGTAATCACAGATTTTAAAATATTTTTGTGGATCGGGTCGAGGTTTGAATAGGGTTCATCCAGCAGCAAAAGTTTAGGTGACCCAACCAGTAACCTAGCCAGTGCAATACGTTGCTTTTCGCCCCCTGAAAGCTGATCGGTTCTGCGTTTTACCAAATGATCGATCCGGCATACATCATACAATGCCTGCGCATCTGCCAAAGAAAGTTTATTGGCATATTCAAGCAACTCTTCTACCCGGTAATTATTCTTTAACTCATAATGCTGCGATAAATAACCGATCGATGGATGACCGGGAATCAATTGATAATCGGGTCCATCAACAGGCAGGTTCTCAAAGAACACAGTACCTGCATCAGGTTGTACTAATCCTGCAATGATCTTTAGCAGCGTAGTTTTTCCTGAACCCGTTTCACCAGCAATAGCCATCTTCTGAGATGCCCGCTGCGTAAAGCTGATATCCTTTACAATAAACGATTCCGCCTGCCTTTTAGAGATCCCTTCAACTTTTAAAAAACTCATACGTCCACAAAGTTACTCAATTCCCCTTTGCGTCCATTGCGGTCCGTTGCGTTCTTTGCGCTCCAGCTTTTCACCCCCACCTTCAGCGTCCTCACATAAAAAAGCGCCTACAACGAAATGTCATAAGCGCTTTACGATTTTAAAAAAGTTATCTAAGAAGCCATTTGTAATTTTTCTTTCGCAGCCACTCGCTGGAATACAGATTGACCATTATACGCATATCCTGTTTGCTGAGTCTCACCTGCCACATTGAGCTTTTTAGTCTGACCGATAATGATCAAAGAAATAGCCGGTAAAAAGAAAGAGAGTATGCGCCAGTTAGATATGCTCCTGTTTTGTTCAGCAGCAATAGAAGAGATCCATTTGGTAGCGATCACACGCAAAACAAGTCCACCAACGGCCATCACCTGTATAAATGTGCTGAGTCCATCATATTGCACGAGGCTCATGAAACTAAAAAAAGTAAAGAGTATAGGTATAACAAACAGGAAAACACCTGCGAAAGAAGCTTCGGCGTTTTTTTCGTATTTGTCATCATACTTCTTTACAGAAGGAGTATTCAAAAGGTTTCCTGAAACGGCATTGCGGTTGTTGATAGAATAAGATGCCATAGGATTGAATTTTAATTGGATTTTGGATTTGGTTTTTCAAGGTTTTTTACTGCTTCCCTTGATGACATAAAATTGGCTCAATTAAATTCCAATGATTATAGTTGCCTCTAACTATCTTTTGTAAAAGACGGAACTTTCATTTTGTAGGCTATGAAAAATGACTTGTAGATGGATACCTACAAAATGCTAGTAGAATAATAGGGTTATCGATCCAGATTATTAAATAACTAGCTAAATAAAAAGAATAACCTGCTTATTTCCGCAAACCCGCTTTATTCCCATCATGATAACTTTAGCAAACATCCCAAACTGCTTATAAAATCATTTGATATGCGTTACCGTTTAGTTAATCTGAAGATACTTTTCGTATTATCCCTGCTATTCGGCAACAGGATAATAGCGCAACAAATCACTGCAAACGGGCAACCCGCGGAACTCAACATCCGCAAAGCGGGCGAGCATGCTATCAGGGTTACGCTAAAGCCTTTAACCTATCAAAAAGATTTTCCTTTTTCGCCCGCAGTCAAAGAAACCCTTGAACCTGCCATCGCCGAAATAAGTCTTCGTACGATAAATTCTCCACTGAAGAAAAAAATAGGAAACCTTGTCATAGAAATAAAGCCTGCACCTCTTTCGGTGATCATTACCAATACAAAAGGAGAAATGATTCAGCGGATCATTTTTGAAAAAAATGGTCAATTATCTTTCAATACCGGCAGCCAGCCAATATTGGGAATGGGAGAGGGAGGACCCAAACCGGTGCGTGGCATTAACTGGCGCACTCAACCCATCCAATTCGACAGGCGGGGATCATTAGACAGTATGCAGCCACGCTGGCAAAGCGATGCATACGGTTCACGAAATCCTGTGCCGATGCTGGTAGGTACAGAAGGATGGGGATTATTTGTTGCCGCTCCCTGGGTATTGGTTGATTTAAGAGACACCGTTCGCGGATCATTCATCCCCTGGCAACCTATTGGCAATAGCAATGTAGCGCAAACACAAAAGAACCAGGGACTGAACCAGGGCAAGGGGCTTCCCCCGATTGACCAGATCATTCCCGGCTTATATGATTTCTTTGTATTTGATAGTCATGACCCTTCGGCTTTCATGAAAGATTTTTCCACTATCACCGGTCCTGCTGTGATGCCGCCAAAATGGGCGCTGGGATATATGCAGTCGCACCGCACACTCATAGATGAGGAACAGATGATAGGTATTGTGGATACCTTCCGCGCAAAAAAAATTCCGGTTGATGCGGTCATTTACCTCGGTACCGGTTTTGCACCTGTAGGCTGGAATGAAATGCAACCTTCCTTTATACCCAACCCTGTTGTTTTCAAACGCGACATCTCTGCATTCTTTACCGATATGCATACCCGCAAAGTAAATGTGATTTTGCACATGGTTCCCTGGGACCGCGATAGCTTACCCACGCTGCATGGATCAATACCTGCGAAAGCCGGTGAAATACTGGATGCGGGGCATATAAAAAATTACTGGCAACAACATATACCACTTGTCAACAAAGGAGCAGATGGTTTTTGGCCGGACGAGGGGGATTGGTTCAATCTTTTTGAACGCATCAAAAGGCACCAGCTTTATTACCAGGGGCATCTATCTACTAAGCCGGATGTACGGCCCTGGAGCCTGCAACGTAACGGATATCCCGGCATTGCCCAATGGGGAGGATGGGTTTGGTCGGGCGATACAGAATCTTCCTGGAAAACACTGGAGGGGCAGGTAGCCGTGGGAATCAATTACTCATTAAGTACCAGTCCCTACTGGGGTTCTGATATTGGCGGGTTCTATTCAACCGCGGAAACCACGGGTGAGCTGTATGCACGATGGTTCCAGTTTGCTTCTTTTTGCGGATCGTTCCGGTCGCATGGCAGAACCTGGAGAACGCGTCTTCCATGGGGATGGGGGCTCAGTTATATGGGACCCAGTGAAGACAGGGTTCCACCTTTACTATCGGAACTGAACAATCCTGCGATAGAACCTATTGCTAAAAAATACAGTGAGCTGCATTATCAATTATTGCCGTATACCTATACACTGGCATGGGAAGCAAGAAACAGCGGAATGCCATTAATGCGTGCGATGTGGCTTCATTACCCGCATGATGAGAAGGTAAAAGGAATGGGCACACAATATATGTGGGGAAGGGATTTATTGATAGCACCGGTTTTTGAAAAAGGCGCCACCACCCGCAAAGTATATTTGCCGGCAGGCGAATGGTATGATTGGTGGACAAACAATAAAGAAAGCGGTCAACAAACCATTACCCGCAATGTAGACCTCTCTGTTATGCCGATCTATGTTCGCGCCGGAGCCATTATACCCACCGACCCGGTTCGCCAATATACAGGTGAGGCAGTAACAGCACCCACTACACTTTCTATTTACGGCGGTTCAAACGGCGAATTTACTTTGTATGATGATGATGGCATCAGCCAGGAATATCTAAAAGAAAAAGGCACGTGGATAAAGATGCAATGGAATGATAAAACAAAGCAGTTGACCTTGGAACCCGGTACGCCAAAGGGTGCTGTCAATCTAGCTTCGGGTACCCGAAAATTTAAAGTGATGCTATTACCGGGAGGAGGCAGCAAAGAGATCAGTTATGATGGAAAAAAATCAGTCATCCATTTTTAATACCGCTATACAATTAATGAATATCTCTTTATGAAAATAAAATGTTCCCGCTTATTCATAACCGTCATTTGTTTTTGCGCAATGACGTTTACATCATTGGCACAATCAAGCGGGGAAAAACATTTTACCAACGCAGGATTTTCCATCCGCGCAGAAAAATATGGGATCAGTGAAATAAGCAACCCCGCTGATAAATTCCCCACAAACTATATCAGGAAGGGAAAGTTATTTGGCGAGGTAACCATTCGCTATAGCTACAATAAAAAACTTGATTCTGTAAGAGCGTCATCCGCTGGCGAAACAACTGTTTTGCAACAGGGGAAAATGGTCAGCAACTTTACATCTCCTGTTAAACCCGGTGTACCACTGAAATTGGCGCAATCCTTTTCATTAAACGAAGGTGATAGTTCCCTTACCTGGCTGATCAAATTAGCCAATACGGGCGAAAGTGTTTTAAGGATTGATGATCTTGTGCTACCATTTTTTTACAATATGGGTGGCGGAGAAAATCCGAAAGAAATTTTTGAAGAGCGGGTGATCAAGCATCATTTTATCTCGGGTAATAATTCGTTTATATTCTGGCAGCGTCCAACCGGCGTGGGGCCCTATCTTTTAATGGTGCCTTTACCGGGATCTTCATTCGAATATTTTTCTACCGTATCTACGATACCTGCTGAGCGGGGTGTTTTCCAGGCATTTATTCACTCTGCATTAACAGGTAATAAAGAAACACGGGGTACATGGAGGCAGCGCCACAGTGCCGTTAGTATAGAAACGAAAAGCAGTAAGACCTATGGATTTAAATTTCGTTGGGCAAAAGATTATAAAGCCATCAGAAATATTCTGGTAGAAGAAGGATTGATAGATGTGCAGGTAATGCCCGGCATGAGTATTCCCAACGATCTGGAAGCAATGATTGCATTGCGCACAAAACAAAAAATTGATACCCTTCTTGCTGAATTTGCACCCGCAACAAAAATTACTTACGAAGGCGAAAAACAGAAAGGCACCTATTTATACAAAATAAAATTTTCACATCTTGGCGAGAACAAACTAACCATCCGGTATGGCAATGGATATAAAACATACCTGGAATTTTTTGTTACAGAACCTTTGGAAACGCTGTATAAAAAAAGGGCTGCTTTTATTGTAAACAGCCAGCAACACAAAGACAGTACAAGCTGGTATAATGGACTGTTTGGTGTGTATGATATGAAAAATGCGGAATTGCGCGGACCCGACAATCCAGATTACTTTGATACCAGCCGTTTATCTTATGTACTAACCTGCGATGATCCGGGTCTCTGCAAAGCACCCTTTCTGGCAGCTAAGAATGTGTTTTTCCCCGAGCAGAAAGAGATTGATGCAATCGAATATTATATAAAGAATTTCGTATGGGGCGGATTGCAAAGAACGGATAAAGAAACACCTTATGCATACGGTGTATATGGAACCCCCAGCTGGTTGGTTAACCGCGATACGGTGAGAAGAAAAAATAATACAGCTGATCAGAACCGCGACAAAATGCATGTATGGCGGTCGTATGACTATCCGCATATATTTATGCTGTATTACCACATGTACCAGGTGGCTAAGATGTACCCGGGCATGACACGATACCTGGATAAAAGCGGTTACCTCGAAAGAGCAAAAGAAACGGCAATAGCCTATTTTAAATATCCCTACGAAATTCTTCCCTGGTACGAAACCTATAAATGGGGATGCTATAATGAGTTGGTACTTACCGACCTGATAGCTGATTTGCAAAAAGAAGGTTTTACAAAAGATGCAGCATTTCTTACGAGTGAATGGGAAAAGAAAGTAAAATATTTTTTGTATGATGATCCTTATCCATTCAGATCAGAATATGCGATAGATGCCACGGCATTTGAATCAAGCCATGCGCTCGCAGCATATGCAGTACAACATAAGATGCAGCCCGACAGTAACCTCTGGTACGATAAAAATGTGAAACGCTGGTATTCGCATCCACAGATAAAGGAGACGGATGGAATTAATTTTATGGAAAGACAGTTGCAGGCGAATATTGCGTTAAGGGGAGCAGTAGAACCGGCGTATTATTATTTAGGCAGCGATTTCAGGGGTAAGAGCGATAGTTATACACTCAGTTATATGTCGCAGATGGGAGGGTGGTCAATATTAGACTATGCATTGCATTACAGTAATGATCCGGCCGATTATATACGCCTGGGTTATCAATCTTACTTAAGTTCTTTTGCATTGATCAATTCAGGTACGCCGGAAACAAATTATGGATACTGGTATCCGGGAAAAGAAAATGACGGTGCTTCAGGTTGGGCATTTGAGCCGCAGAAATATGCAAATCCATGGATACAAAAACAACAGGGAAGGGGACCCTGGTTTTATGATGGTGAGATTGACCTGGGTTTTGGAGGTGCTACCCGTATGGCCGCTACAGTAGTGACCAATGATCCGGTTTTTGGTATGGTAGCATATGGAGGTGATCTCGTAAAAAAGAACGGTACACTGAACGTTGTTCCAAAAGACGGCTTGCGGCGAAGATTTTTTTTCAGGGATGGGACTAACAAAATAGATATCGAACTGAACAGGGATGGATTTGCAAAAGGAACTACGGTCGTATTGGGGGCCAAGGGAAATTTAGTAAAGTTTGATCTTGAAAACAGAACATCCGATACCCATGTGGTCAATATAACCCTGGCCGGATTGAAAGGCAGCTACACAGTTACGGTAAATGGAATACAACAGAAAAAAACGTTTGTTGCAGATGCGCCTTCAGTCATTCCTATCATGATGAAAAAATCAGGCTTCACAAAAATTTCAATGCATAAATTATAAGAGGATTTTATTAAGATTAATATCACCTGAGTATATAATAAATTTTTCAATGTGACATTTATAACCAGAATAGCCAAAATTATAAGCTGTGTCCCCATTCAAATAATTAATGTGATTAATTATTTTATCAGCTTTTCTATTGATTATCATAATGTAATAAAGGTTTTATCAAGCAATAAAAAACAAATTACATTTATTTCACTATGATATTTTTTCTCTTATTTTTTTATTTTATTCTTGAATAGATGCAGAAAAATAATAATTAGATCACATTTTCTTACAAAAAAGTTAATATCGGTAAATTCTCTATCAAGAATCAACAATTCTCTGCTGGCAACTGCTAATATCTTTAATGCATTATCACACTCCCTCCCAAAATACAATTTTGCAATTGGCAGAATTTATTTTAAGGTGTGGAATAACCCAAAACAAAATAACTGCTTTATGAAACGACAAATGACAAGAGGCTTGTCTTTGTGTATGGGATTTTTATTCCTGTGCCTAGGCGCGTTCTCGCAAACAAAAACTATTGAAGGGCGAGTTATTGATGACCTGGGTCAAGCGATTCCAAATGCATCGGTAACTATTAAGAACGCCAAGAGTAAAGGAACCCAAACCGATGAGGCGGGAAAATTCAAACTCTCAGTCAATCCAGGTAATGTATTGATTATCTCAAGTATTGGTTTTACCAACAAAGAGATCAGTACCAACAACCAGACTTCAATCACGGTAACCCTTGCCAAAAGCAGTAGTGAACTTGATGAAGTAGTGGTAACTGCGTTAGGTGTTAAGCGCGACAAACGACAATTAACTTACAGTTCCCAGGAAGTGAAAGGCGATGTGATTACTTCTACAAAAGAGCCGGGTGTATTAAACGCACTTACCGGTCGTGTATCTGGTGTTCAGATCACTTCCTCTACCGGCGCACCCGGCAGTTCATCACGTATCGTTATCCGCGGACAAGGTTCTATTACCGGCGGATCTGAAGCACTGATGGTACTGGATGGTGTACCTATCAATAACTCAGAAACAGGTAATGCCGGCCCTGGTGCCGGTATGAGTCGTTTATCTGATATTGATCCTGCAACCATTGAAAGTATCAACGTATTAAAAGGTTCTGCGGCTTCTGCCTTATATGGTTCGGCGGGTGCCAAAGGTGTGGTACTCATCACCACCAAAAACGGTTCGGCTATGAAGAAGGCTGCTATCAGCTATACTTCACAGGTTTCTTTTGAAAAACCTATCATGCCCGGTATACAAAACAAATATGCATTGGGTGATAATGGCATCTATGCGGATGGAGATGTGAGTAAAACAAGTACGGTATGGGGACCATTGATCGATACTTTAAAAGTAGGTGGTTTACCTGTTTACAACCAGGATCCTCGTAAGCAGTTCTTTCAGACAGGACTTACTACAACCAATACATTAAGCTTAAGTGGTGGACAAGGCAAATCAAACTATTTCCTTTCCTATTCTTACCTTAATCAGAAAGGAACTGTTCCAACTACGGACCTACTGAGACATACGGCTTTTGCAAAATATACAACGGCCATTTCAAGCAAGTTCACTTCAACCATACAGTTCAGTTATACCAATAGCCAGAACAACAGGGTACCGGAAGGATATGACCTGGTAAGTCCACTATGGACCATCTACACAGCACCATTTACCTATAATCTTTTGCCTGTGTATGATGCAAGCGGACAGCAACGTCTTTTCCGTGCATCAAGAAACAACCCTTACTGGGTATTGGACAACGTGCATGACGGATCTATCGTGAACCGCTTTATTCCTGTTGTTAATTTTACCTATACACCATTAAGCTGGCTTAGTATTACAGAAAGGTTGGGAGCAGATGTATTTGCAGAACAAACCAAGTATTATGAAGCACCCAGTACTTTATTGGCCACACCGGGTAGCATAACCGATTTTGCCAGTAATTTCCGCCAGTTCAATCATGACCTGATCATAGATGCGAAAAAACAATTCGGTTCAGACTGGAACCTGAATGTGATATTGGGTAATAATATTATCTCTACTTATTCGCAAAATCATAGTATTACAGGAACAGGTCTTACGATCACGGGTTTCCAGAATTTATCAAATGCTTCAACGATCACAGCTTCAGAAAGCCATTCTCTCAGGAGAAAAGTTGGTTTCTATCTGCAAACCAACCTGGAATACAAAAGATTGATCAATCTTTCTGCAACCGGTCGTTATGATGGAACCTCAGTATTGGCCAATGGAAGAAATTTCTATCCATACGGATCAGCGTCAGTGGGTTTTATGTTCTCAGAAATATTAAAAACTCCTGCACTTAATTTTGGTAAACTGCGTGTATCTTATTCGAAAGTGGGTAATGATAACGTAGGTGCTTACAGTCTCGTAACGCCATATGTAAAAGCGGGAAGCTTTCCATATAACGGTGTATCAGGCTTTGTACAAAGTACCAGTGCCAACAATGATCTGTTGAAAAATGAAACCACTACAGAATTCGAGATCGGTATGGAAACAAAGTTCTTTAAGAACCGTTTCGGATTTGAAGTAAGCTATTTTGACAGGAAACATACGGATCTCCTTACCTCTGTGAGCACATCTAACGCAACCGGTTTTGCTTCAACTACCGTGAATGCGGCAGATATGACCAACCGCGGAATTGAAGCATTGGTAAACATAGTTCCGGTAAAAACACGTTTATTCAGTTGGGATATGACCATCAGCTTTACTAAGATCAAGAACAATATTGTTCGTATCTATAAGGACCAGGCTTCACTCGCTACCGGACAAACGCAGGCTTTTGTGGGAGAACCTTTTGGTACTTTCTATAATATCGGTTACCAGCGCAGTGCAGATGGCAGGATCCTGGTGGATAATACAGGATTGCCACTGGCAACTACCAGCAATATCAAGATTGGTAATATTCAACCGGATTGGTTAGGTGGTTTGAACAGTACATTGAAGTATGATAACATGTCACTTTCCTTCTTCTTCGATACCCGGAAAGGTGGCGACATCCTGAACTCCGATGACCGTTATGGCTTTTTCTACGGAACGCCTAAAGTAACTGAAAACAGGGAAGATAGGGTTGTTGCAGGTGTAAGACAGTCGGATGGAAAAGATAATGCAACGCCGGTGAGTGGTAAATTATACTACCAGCGTTTAAACCTGATCTATGAGTCTGTAATACAGGATGGTTCTTATATCAAACTGAGAAACATCAACTTTACTTACCAGTTCAAGCCGGCAACTTTATTGCACCTGCCTTTCAGCGCAGCCTCTTTAAGCTTAACCGCAAGGAACTTGTTTATTTATTCACCAAACTTTACAGGTGCTGATCCGGAAACAAGTAGTTATGGATCAAGTGCAGGATCTCAGGGGGTATATGGTTATTCAACACCTACTTCACGTTCATTCAACCTGACCTTAAATGTAACGCTCAAGTAACCTTACACTAAACCCAAAAAAAATTTTACATGAAAAAGATATTTCTTTCCACTGTTTTACTGGCCGGGTTGCTTGGCACGGGCTGTAAAAAGTATATTGATGTAAACCAGGATCCTAACAGGCCTGCAGACGTTCCGGAAAAATTGTTACTTGGTCCTATAGAGTTCAATATTGCCAATAGCATTACTGCCGGTTCAGATAATGGTGTGCAATGGGCCACAATCACTAATTATTTAACACAAACCATTTCACTTAACCAGGCTATTCCCAACTTTGGTACTTACCAGATCACATCAAGTGATGCCAATTCTTCCTGGTCAGTTACTTATTCTACCGTGCTGCAGAATCTTCAGTTGATGATCAGCAAAGCGGAAGCGAATGGCAGTTATAATTTCACGGCCATCGGAAGGATACTCACTGCGCTTACATTGGGTATCACTACCGATGCATGGGGCGATATTCCCTATACCGAGGCTCTGAAAGGAACGGCTGTTTTAAATCCTAAATATGATAAGCAGGAAGATATCTATAAAGCTATCCAGTCATTATTAGACCAGGCAATCGTAGAGATCGATAAGAACGTTGTACTGAAGCCGGGTACAGAAGATTTCTATTATTACAGTTCAACACTGAAGACAAGCGATATGGCTAAGTGGAGAAGACTGGCATTTACATTAAAGGCACGTTATTATATGCACCTGACAAAAGCACCAGGCTATACTGCCGCTGCACAGGCAGATCTTGCATTAACAGCATTAGCCAACGGTCTTACTTCCAATGCAGATGATGCCAAGTTCCCATATACAGGTGCCGCGGGCTTTGAAAGCCGCTGGAACCTTGTAATGAAACCCGTAAGCACTGTGGTAATGGCAAAAACGATCGTTGATACGTTGGTGAACAGGAACGATCCACGTTTACCGATACTCATCGCCTTATCTGCCAGCGGACCTTCTGCTTATCGCGGAAGAGAGATCGGTTATGTAGGAGCATTGCCTAACCTGAATACTTTTTCATTGCTTGGTAACTTCTATGGTGCCGCTGGTTCACCAGGTTACGTATTTAATTATACAGAGGCCGCTTTCCTGAAAGCGGAAGCTACCCTGATCAAAAGTGGATTTGCAGCAGCGCAACCTATCTATACAGAAGCTATCAAAGCAAGTATGACCAAACTGGGTGTAGCAACGGCTGATCAGAATACATACCTGGCTACTTATAGAGGAACCTTAACTGCTGCCAATGCAATGCAAAGGATCATGGAAGAAAAATCCATCAGTAATTTCCTTTCTATTGAGAATTATACCGATTGGAGAAGAACAGGTTTCCCTACTATTCCGCTTCCACCAAATGCACTCTCAGCAACACCGAGAAGATTCCTTTACCCGCAAAGCGAAATGAATACCAACCCGCAGGCATTACATTCTGCGAAGCTGACCGATAAAGTATGGTGGGATAATTAATAGTTGAATATAGTATGTATAAATAAAAGAGACTGTCCTTTTGGGACAGTCTCTTTTATTTATACAACTACTCAGGGAATTTAAAACCGCCAGTTAGCTTTATAATCTTTTTGCAAAGGCCTATTCTCCAGTATCGACCTGATCATTTCAACCGGCATAGCATTCAAATGTATCACGGCATCATGAAACTGTTTATAGGTCATCTTACCACTGTCTACCATCTCTTTCTTTAAAGCATAAAATTGGAAACCGCCTGTGAGATAAGCGATCTGGTACAATGGATTACTGTTACTGCTTAAAGGTCCGCGAATTTCACTTTCTGCATTGGCATATTCATGTCCCACTTTGTCAACCAGGAAATCAATACATTGTTGTGGTGTCCATTTACCCAGATGAAAGTTGAAAGAGAACATGATCCTTGCACAACGGTGCATTCGCCAGAAAAGCATCCCTACTTTTTCTTCCGGCTTTACAGGAAATTTCATATCCCAGAGCAAAAGCTCCCAGTAAAGCGCCCAGCCCTCCATCCAGAAAGGTGTTGAAAAACGGCGGTATGTCCGATAACGATCGCTCATATAGTACTGCATATTATGACCCGCTATCAATTCATGGTGTACAGTTGAACGCGAGAAATACGGGTTGTTGCCGCGCATACTCATCATTCTGAAATCAATATCCATGGTGTTAGTGGGATAAGAAACCGTTAACTCATTTCCCCCTGTAAAAAAGGCATTGGTTCTTTGCCGCTGCGCCGACATCATTTGCAATCCCCAGGTTTCTTCTTCCAGCTCGGGGATAGTGATCAGGTCATTCTTCTTTAAAAAGTTGACCGACTCATTATACAACTTCACCATAGCGGCTGGCTGCTCGCCGGGTGGCACATAACTTTTCTTTACTTTTTCGAGTGCTGCTTTCCAGTCATCACCAAATCCCATTTCACGCGAAGCCTTCAGCATTTCTTTTTCGCACCAGGCAAATTCTTTATTCGCCATCTCTATCAGTTCTTCCGGCTTATAAGGGATCATTTCATATTCAAGCAATCGTACCATCTCATCATACCCGGCTGGTTTGCGGGCTATAATGCCGTTCTTATCAGGGCGACCTCTTTTATCACTGAACACTGCACTATACTTGCTGAGACTGGTATCGAGATCAGAATAGATCTTCGGCACCCACCAGGTGAATAAAGGATCGTATCCATTATAAAAATCAAACACCGTTTTTAATGCGGTCTTTAACCCACGGATCGTTTCCATGGCGGACCGGATAGAAGCCTGGCTTAATGTAGCATCTGCCAGCTGGCCTTTCAAAGAAATCACTTTCTTATTCATCTCATTCATATCCAGTGCCACCTGCTGTGCGTTCAGGATTTCGCCTCTGCGTCTTGCTTTTTCGAGGTCATAAATAGGTTGTGCAAAGGCAAACCATTGTTTAACGGTTTCCGCATCAGTTGCCGCATCCTTTGCCAGCCTGATACCTTCATTCAGATCCCGTTGGATAAGGATATAATCTACTTTACATTCCTGTGCGAGTTTATCAAAACTGATGACGCCTAATTTCGTTAGATAAGACTGGTATAGCTTTACCAGCCTTTCGCGCTTCTCAGGAGAATTCTCAACAATGTAAAACCTGTTGATCGATCGCAGGTCAGCTGTATAATTTTCAATCAGGTCGGGAACCTCCTGGCAGGGGGCATATGCGAGATTTGCCTGCGGCGACTGCGCAAAGGTTGTTACACCGAACAGCAAACAAATCAATAAGATCTGGCTGGATAACACTTTCTTTTTTTTCATCCGTATGTTTTTAATGAGTAATAACGAGTGTAAAGGAACGGCTGTAATAAAGAAAGTCCCTTCTGTAAACAGAAGAGACTTTCCTAAACGTGTATGCTAACAGTTTTTATTTTTTATTGATATCATAGAACCTCCAGTTTGTTTTAAAATCTCTTTTAATCGGTTGGTTCGTAATGATGGCCCTTAATAATTCAATAGGCATACTACCTTCAGAATAGATAGCATCGTTATATTGTTTCAGGGTCATTTTTTTGGTGTCTACCAGTTCTTTTTTCAAAGCATACAGTTGCATACCACCTGTCATGTAAGCCAGTTGATACAGGGGAGGATACCCACCTACAAAAGAACGGCGTACTTCACCTTCCGCATTGGCTCTTTCAAACCCAACACGGTCAACCAGGAAATCAACGCATTGCTGTGGTGTCCATTTACCCAGATGAAAATTGAGCGAGAACATGATCCTTGCACAACGGTGCATTCTCCAGAACAGCATACCGATCCTGTCTTCCGGCTTTACAGGAAATTTCAGATCCCATAAAAGAAGTTCCCAGTAAAGAGCACTTCCTTCTACCCAGAAAGGTGTGTTGGTACCCAGCAAATCTCTGCGGTATATTTTATTGCGCGCAGTCATATAACCTTGTAAATGGTGACCCGCTATCAATTCATGGTGAACAGTGGCCCTTGAAAAAGCCGGGTTGTTACCACGCATACTCATTAGTTTTTCTTCATAACCCATGGTATTGGTAGGATAGGAGATACTAAGTGTTTCACCACCGGTGAAGAAAGGATTTACCAACTGACGATCCGGTGTCATCATCATCATGCGCCAGGTTTCCTCAGAAAGCTCAGGTACCGTAATCAGGTCATTCTTTTTTAAGAAATCAACCGATTGCTTATAGAGGTCGAACATTTCTTCCGGTTGTTTACCTGGTGCTACATATGTATTCTTAACTTTTTCCTGTGCAGCTTTCCAGTTATCGCCAAATCCCATTTCTTTAGATGCCTTTAATAGCTCGGCATCGCAGTAAGCAAATTCTTTCAGTGCGATCTCTATGAGCTCTTCAGGGGTATAAGGAATGTATTCTCTTGTTAACTGGCGTATCAGTTCATCGCGACCAACAGAAACACCGAGGATCCCGCTGCCGTCATCTTTTGGTTTTGTATCCATGTTCTTTCCCTTGCCTCTTAAAGCAACTGCATAATTAGCCAGCGTACTATCCAGGTCGGCATAGGTTTTGGGAACCCACCAGGTAAACATCGGATCGTAACCGTTATAAAAATCAAACTCGCTTTTTAATGCTCCCTGTAAACCTTTTACAGCTTCGGTAGCCAGTGTGGCAAGTTTACTATCGATCGCTTCTTCGCCTTTCAGTGCATCTTTTGCTTTACGAACTTCTTTAATAATTCCGTTCATTGTTTTAGCCACTTCTTCACCATTCACATTTAAACCACGGCGGCGGCTTCTTTCCAATGCATATATATTATCTGAGAAAGGCAGGAATTTTACGATCTTCTTGTAATCTGCATCTTCATCTACCAGTTTAGCTTTGGCATCATCAACAATTCTCTTGAAAAGTATGTAATCTACTTTTCCGTAGATGCTGATCTTATCAAAGTTTACAGCATTCATTTTCTTTTCATACTCAGCAATAAGGCTCAGCATCCTGGCTCTTCTCTCAGGAGAATTATAGGTGTTACCACCACCACCGAATCCGCCACCGCCTCTTCCACCACCACCGCCACCAAATCCGTTGGCAGTTGCAGTTGCATAAAAACGTGTGATGCTGCCCATGTCAGCTGTATACTGTACCATCAGGTCATGCATCTCGCTGCTTTGCAGGTATATACTACTGGGGGGAGTTTGCGCAACTACGCGCAGGGCAAATGCAGTGATCAGCAGCACAGCAAGGCCGAAAATTTTTCGTTTCATAAAAGCTATATTAGTTTGGATTGATGCTTTAAAACTAAGTTTTCATTTAATCTGGCACGCTAAATAAATTACCATAAAGTAGCAGTATTTTGACATTGCGTTCAGATGTTCATAAACACTGAATATTTTCTTTCTCTTACGTGGTGATAATGCAGGTGTTATCTGAATTCTTTGTATAGTTTTATTTCAACATTTATGTGGTGGTAAAAATCAACACGTGACCGTTTTTCAAAAAATACTAAAAACTGCTTAATGAAATCACTCCTGCTATTCTGCATGATACTATCCTGCATAGGCAAAGCAAATACGCTTTCTGCCCAACAGCCATCAACCACTTCGTTTGCTCCCAGCCGTGATGAAATGAACAGGCGGTATAAGGCTGCTGAGGACAGGGACAGTCTTGCCAGGCGTTCTGTTTTTAAAACATCTGTGGTACCGGGATGGTCAGGTGCGTCTGCTTTCTGGTATAAGAATATATTGCCCGACAGCCAGTTGGAATATATATATGTAGATGCTGAAAAAAATACGAAACAACAATTGTTTGACTATACCAGGATGGCAAAAGCCTTATCTGCTATTTCCGGCAAGCCAGTGAATCCGAACCGCATCCCTATAAAAGATTTGTATGTATATCCGGGAAGTCAAAAAGTAGCGATTGCAACAGGGAACGTTTTTTATGATGTAAACCTGGGCAGTTATGAATTGACAAAAATTGATTCTTTGCCGGTAGATAAAACAAATTACCCGGGATTAACAAGACCCGCCAGCCGTTGGCAGCGCAACCGCAATCAGCGGCTTTCACCTGATAAAAAATGGGCAGCGCAGGTGAAGGAAAACAATATATATATCGAACCGGCAGGTGGTGAAGGACCTGCTGTTGCTTTTACAACCGATGGAACAACTTCATTGCCATATGGTGAGTTTACCTGGTCGCCCGACAGCCGTTACATCATCACTTATAAAATTAAAAGGGTGATTGATAAGCCTGTTTATTATATCCTTACTTCTCAACCCGGCACAACGAGGGGAGAAGTGAAGCAACAGAATTATAAGCAGCCGGGTGATGAATTCTCTACCTATGAAATGCATATCATTAAAGTAGCAGATAAATCTGTTACCAAAGTAAATACCGACCTGATCGATTTTTTTGATGCACCGAGATTGCGTTGGAATGATGGCGACACCAGTCATTTCCTGTATGAAAGAGTTGACCGTGGACACCAGCGTTTTCGTGTCATTGAAGTAAATGCCGCTGATGGAAGCACAAGAAATATAGTGGATGAAAAAACAAATACGTTTATCTATGAGCAACGCATTTTTACCAACTACCTGCCCGCTACGAGTGAACTGATCTGGATCACCGAAAAAGACGGGTGGCGGCATATTTACCTGGTAGACACAAAAAAAGGTTTGATCAAAAACCCTGTAACAAAAGGAGATTGGGTAGTTCGCACAATTGACAGCGTAGATATTGTGAAAAGAGAAATCTGGTTCCAGGCAAGTGGTATGAATGAAGGGGAGGACCCCTATAACATTCACTATTACAGGATCGGGTTTAATGGCAGAAACCTTGTTAAGCTAACAGTACCGGGATATAATCACCGCATCACCTATTCGCCCGACAAACAATATTTCCTGGATGTTTACTCTACCGTTAACCAACCGCCGGTGTCTATCCTTGCCAGAACAAGCGATGGGAAAAAAATAATGGATGTTGAGAAAGCCGATATCTCCCGGTTGCTAGCTGCTAAACTCGCGTTGCCGGAAGTTTTTCATGCAAAAGGGAGAGATGGTGTAACAGATATCTGGGGAGTTGTTTTTCGTCCCTCAGATTTTGATCCGGGTAAAAAATATCCGGTGATTGAAAATATTTATGCAGGTCCGCAGGATTCTTTTGTACCGAAAACATTTTCAGCAACGGGCGAAATGCAAAGCATGGCGGAGTTGGGTTTTATTGTTGTGCAGATAGACGGAATGGGAACGGCAAACCGTTCAAAAGCATTTCATGATGTATGCTGGAAGAACCTGGGAGATGCAGGGTTCCCCGACAGGATCGCGTGGATGCGTGCACTGGCAACAGTCTATCCACAGGTAGATACAGCGCATGTGGGCCTGTATGGAACTTCGGCAGGCGGTCAGAATTCATTGGGAGGATTGTTATTTCATCCCGAATGGTATAAGGCAGCGGTATCTGCCTGCGGTTGTCATGATAACCGGATAGACAAACAATGGTGGAACGAACAGTGGATGGGATACCCGGTAGGTAAACATTATGATGAGCAGTCGAATATTACCAATGCGTACAAACTGAAAGGAAAATTATTACTGATCGTGGGTGAAGCAGATCAGAATGTTCCGCCGGAATCTACGTATCGTGTAGCAGATGCATTGATCAAAGCTAAGAAGACATTTGATTTTCTTTCCGTACCCGGTATGGGGCATAGTGATGGTGGACCTTATGGAAGAACAAAGAAACGCGACTTTTTTGTAAAAAGCCTGCTCGGGATAGATCCACCCGAGAGGAACAATACAGAAGCACCTGTTCAGTAAACATTACAGAACAGGTTCTTCATAGGTGCTTCTGAAATAATTTTCTAGGTATTCGCTCGGTGATTTCCCGATCACCGATTTGAATACACGGTTAAAATTAGTGATGGTGTTAAAGCCGCAGTTATAAGCTATATGAGAAATGCTTGTGCTGCCCACATCGCCAGTAGTAAGCTTTTTACAGGCTTCGTTGATGCGCACCTCATTCAGAAAAGATACAAACGTGTGTAGCGTTCTTTTTTTAAAGTACCGGCAAAATGCCTGCGGGGTCATGTGTGCCTGTTTGGCAACATCTTCCAGCGTAATAGCCTTTGCGTGGTTAGCCAGTATATAATTATAAATATGACTTAACCGTAACCCATCGTGTTCGCTTACTGTATTGAGTGTGGAGGTAGTGGATAGTTCTTTCAATTTGGCCGTGCTTGAAAATTTTTTCAACAGTTCCATCAAAGCGATCATCTGGTCTATTCCTTTGCATTTGCTTATCATCTGCATTTTATGCGCAACATCCGATACATGGGAGTCGGGGATCATAAACCCGTTATTGCGTTTTGTTAAAAGAGAAAGTGCCATATTCATTTCTTCCAGTTCAAAAAGACCGTTAAGCTTTCCTTTCGGATTAAAATGTATGCTGAGCGCCTGCACCTGGCGCATACTTTTTGGTGCAAAATAGATAGGGTCGCTCTTAAACACATGCGGTTGGTTGGCACCTATATAATAGATCTGGTTATGACTGAAAGGATGCATGTTATTATCCACAACCAAAGTACCCTCACCCTTTTGGATCCAGGTGATCTGGATCTCATCATGCCTGTGAAGATGCGGATAAAAGTAAGGCAGTATGTCGCGCCGTATAATAATATTCTTATCGCCTGGTACGGGTATGGTAAACTGTAGAACTTTCATAAGCGGCTTTGTAAAAGTGACAAATATTATATAGCATTAATTTATCATTAATTATTGATAAAAACGAAAATTAAGGGTAAAATAAGTATTATTCAACATTAATTACAACAAATTGTTCAGGTATGATTTGCGGTTAAAATACTTACAACAACGGTTAATTTTAGTGTTCCCCACTTTTTACTTTGTGGTTACATTTATTTTTATTCTATCAAAAAATTGTTTAACGGATACTCCGTGGGTTTAGGTATGTTTAAAAAGCAGTTAAAATCGGCAAACTATTTATTAATTGGTGGAAACGTGACCGTTACACCGCATTCTATTTTTGTAAAATAAAATTCATATATGGCAATCGTAACATGGAATGGTGTATACCCCGCATTATTAACTCCCTTCAAGGAGGATGATTCAATTGATTTTGATGTTTTTGAAAAAAATCTGCATGCCCAGGTGGCTGCAGGAGTACAAGGGATTGTGCTGGGAGGATCGCTGGGTGAGGCGAGCTCTCTTTCTAACCAGGAAAAAGCGGAGTTGCTGGCTTTTTCAAAAAAGTTATTACCGGATTCCTTTCCGATCATTATTAATGTTGCCGAGCAAACTACCAGGGCTGCTATTGCGCTGGCTAAAGAGTCGGAAAAAAATGGTGCAGACGGATTAATGCTGCTGCCGCCCATGCGTTACCTGGCAGATGACCATGAAACGCTGGAATACTTTAAAGCCGTTGCGAAGGCAACTTCTTTACCTATTATGATTTATAACAACCCAGTTGATTATAAGATCATGGTAACCCTTGATATGTTTGAGGAACTGGTTCCATTTGAAAACATACAGGCGGTAAAAGAATCTACCCGCGATGTTACCAATGTTACCAGGATGTTCAACCGCTTTGGTAACCGCTTTAAAATACTCACAGGTGTTGATCCCCTCGCAATGGAAAGTTTGTGCATGGGTGCTGATGGCTGGGTAGCAGGACTGGTAGATGCGTTTCCGCGTGAAACCGTTGCTATCTTTAAACTGATAAAAGCAGGCAGGTACGATGAAGCCTTAAAAATATACCGTTGGTTTCTACCGGTACTGGAGCTGGATACGCATCCAAAACTGGTTCAGTATATCAAACTTGCCGCAGAATATACCGGCATCGGAACCAGTCATGTAAGAGCACCACGCTTAACTTTGAAAGGCGAAGAACTTGCCAAGGTAAAATCGGTGATTGAAAAGGCATTAGCCAGCAGACCGGAATTACCGGATTATCTGAACCTGAAATAAATAACAAATATGTTACTTGGGCATAATCTTATCGGCTTCGACACATCAGCTTCAGGAAAAGAAACGCTTAGATCTTTCAGTACCATAAAAGGTAGCTTTTTAGATGAAAAATTTTATGTAGCCACGGAAGACGAAATCAGCCAGGCTATCCGGAAATCTACATCAGCTTATCAATTATACAGTAAAACAGATTTTGTTTCGCGCGCAGCATTCCTGGAAGAAATCGCTAACCAGATCTATGAGATAGGAGAGCCATTACTTGAAAGAGCACATATCGAAACAGGATTGCCACTGGCCAGGTTAACCGGCGAACGCGACAGGACAGCTAACCAACTGAAACTTTTTGCCTCCCTGTTAAGGGAAGGCTCATGGACAGATGCTGTGATTGATACGGCTTTACCGGACAGGAAACCCTTACCAAGAGCGGATTTGCGAAGAATATTATATCCTCTCGGACCGGTCGTTGTTTTTTCTGCGAGTAATTTCCCGTTTGCATTTTCTACTGCCGGTGGTGATACCGCTTCCGCGCTTGCCGCAGGTTGCCCGGTTATTGTTAAAGCACATACTGCACACCTGGGAACCAATGAACTGGTGGCAAAAGCTATTATTGCCGCTGCCAGGATTACCGGTATGCCTGATGGCGTATTCTCAAGCCTCAATGGAGAAGGTGCATCATTAGGACAAAGACTGGCGGCTGATCCGGCAATCAAAGCGATCGGCTTCACAGGATCTTCGAGGGCAGGAATGGCACTTTTTCATACAGCTACACAACAAAGGAAAGAACCGATACCTGTCTATGCTGAAATGAGCAGTATTAACCCGGTGGTTATTTTGCCGGGTTTGCTGGCCGAGAAAGCAGCTGCAACAGCTACCCAGATGGCATCATCGATCAGCCTTGGGGTAGGACAGTTTTGTACGAACCCAGGTTTACTGTTTGTTCTGAAGGATGATGCAAGCGAACTATTTATCAATAGCCTCGCAGAGGCTTTATCTGCTACGGCTCCGGCGGTAATGCTGAATGATACCATTTGCCGGAGTTATTATAAGGACCGCACAAAACTCAGTGGTGCCAAAGGAGTAACCAGTTTATACACCGGTGCCGATCTATCGGCAGAGTATAAAGCAACTGCCACATTATATAAAGTAAGTGCTGAAGACTTTATCACCCAACCGGAATTGCAGGATGAAGTTTTTGGTCCTTGCTCCCTGGTGGTACTATGCAATAGCAAAGACGAACTCTCCGAAGCATTGGTTTCACTACATGGTCAGCTTACAGGATCGGTCTTTGGAAACAGTGAAGAACTTTTATCATTTTATCCATACCTTGAAATACTGCAACAGAAAGTGGGCAGGTTAATTTACAATGCGGTTCCAACAGGGGTTGAAGTATGCCATGCAATGGTGCACGGCGGACCTTTCCCCGCAACAAGCGATTCGCGGACCACTTCTGTTGGCACAGAAGCCATCCGCCGTTTTGTAAGACCTGTTTGTTACCAGGATGCTCCACAAGCGCTTTTACCCGTTTATCTGCAGGATGCAAATGCAATGGGAATCATGCGCAAAGTAAATGGTACACTCACCCGGGATGCTATTGCATAAAAATCACTTCATACAAAATTTGAATGGCACATAAAAAATTTTTCTGCATTGATGCGCATACCTGTGGTAACCCGGTAAGGGTGGTTGCAGGAGGCGGTCCTTTATTGCTCGGTAAAGACATGATGGAAAAGCGTTTGCATTTCCTGAAAGAGTATGACTGGATAAGGAAAGGACTCATGTTTGAACCCCGCGGTCATGACATGATGAGTGGAAGTATATTATATCCGCCAACTGACCTGCAGAACGATATTGGTGTACTTTTTATTGAAACAAGCGGGTGTTTACCGATGTGCGGACATGGCACAATCGGTACCATTACCATTGCGATAGAAGAAGGACTGGTGATACCCAAAGTACCCGGGAAATTAAGAATTGAAACACCGGCGGGACTTGTGCTGATCGAATACAAACAGCAGGGCAAAAAAGTCACTTCGGTTAAATTAACCAACGTAAAATCGTTTCTCGCCGCAGAGCAGGTTTCTGTCAACTGCCCTGACCTGGGCACTATCCTGGTGGATGTTGCCTATGGTGGAAACTTCTATGCCATTGTTGACCCACAACCAAATTTTCCAGGGCTGGAAAATTTCACAGCCGACCAATTGATTAGCTGGAGCAGGGTATGCAGAAAGCTGATCAATGAAACGCATGAATTTATTCATCCGGAAAATGAAAATATCCGGGGCCTCAGCCATATGCTGTGGACAGGAAAAACGATCGACAATACTTCAACTGCCCGTAACGCGGTATTTTATGGAGATAAAGCTATTGACAGATCTCCCTGCGGTACAGGTACATCAGCACGTATGGCACAATGGTATGCGAAAGGGAAACTTAAAAAAGGAGATGACTTTATACATGAAAGCATCATCGGTTCAAAATTTACCGGTCGCATAGAAGAAGAAACAACCATCAATGGCCAACCTGCCATCATACCAAGTATTGAAGGATGGGCAATTGTTACAGGCTATAACACAATTATCATAGATGATGAGGACCCTTATGCACATGGCTTCCAGGTGATCTGATTCGATATAAAAGAAAAGCATGAAAGCAGTTATTATCGGTGGTGGAATAAGTGGGTTAAGCTCAGCCTACTATCTCTCAAAAAACGGATGGGACGTAACAATTATCGACAAGTCGGAACTTTCGGAAAGCTGTTCAAACGGCAACCTGGGAATGATCGTACCCAGTCACTTCATACCACTTGCCGCACCTGGTATCGTAGCACAGGGGATCCGCTGGATGTTTGATTCAAAAAGTCCTTTTTATGTAAAACCATCGCTGAGTTGGAACCTGCTGAACTGGGGTTTAAAGTTTGTGAAGAGTGCGAATGAAAAGAATGTACAGCATGCCGCGCCTTTCCTGAAGGATATCAATCTTTTCAGCAAAAAATTATTCGAAGATCTAAGTGCAGAGCCTGGTTTTGATTTTTCCTTTGAGAAAAAAGGGATCATGATGTATTACAAAACTGCACAGGTAGAGGAAGAAGAGATCCATATGGCTGAAAAGGCAAGGAGTATGGGACTGGATGTGGTATCATTATCAGCAAAAGAAGCACAGGCGCAGGAACCTGACATACAACTGGATGTATTGGGCGGCATTCATTACCGTTGCGATGCGCATCTTTATCCCAATAAACTGATTGAACAACTGGTTGCTCACTTGCAAAAAGCCGGCGTTAAATTTCATATCGGCAAACCGGTTACCCGGATTATCAAAACAGGCAAAACCATCAGTGCTGTATTTATTGGCGAGGAAGAAATCAAGGGCGATATTTTTGTAGCCGCAGCCGGTTCATGGATGCCTGAATTACTTAGTATGGCGGGCGTTCAACTTCCTTTAATGCCAGGGAAAGGTTATTCGTTTACACATTCACAACCTAAGCAACAATTACAGGTGCCTGCTATATTATGCGAGGCCCGTGTGGCTATTACACCCATGGCAGGACAATTACGTTTTGGAGGAACCATGGAAATAGGTGCTATCAATAATAAAGTAAACATGAACCGTGTTCAGGGGATCGTAGAAGCGGTGCCTGCTTATATGCCCGGCATTGACTTACCGATGCCTGCAAAAGAAGAAGTATGGTATGGATTCAGACCTTGTTCTCCGGATGGCTTACCTTATATAGGATTTAGTGCCCCGCTTAAAAATCTTTTGATTGCCGGCGGGCACGCTATGATGGGACTCAGCCTTGGGCCCGCAACCGGTAAACTGATAGCAGAACTGGCGGAAGGTGCAAAAACAAGTATTGATATAAGTGCATTTGACCCTACGCGTTTTCAGTAACACATCATCCATTACTCAATCACTGTTTTACTTTTTCGCGAGAGGTAGTAATAGATCGGGATCCCCAACAAAGTAATGATCAGCCCGGGCCATGTAAAAGCCGGCTTGAAGATAATCAGTAAGCTGCAAAAGCTTAGTCCCATCACTATATAAATCAATGGCAGGAAAGGATAGCCGAAAGCTTTGTAAGGTCTTGGCAGATCCGGCCGTTTCTTTCTTAAGATAAAGATGCCGATGATGGTGAGTATATAAAAGCCCACTACCACAAACGAGATCATATCCAGCAGTTGTCCGTATTTTCCACTAAGACTCCAGGCACAGGCAAAAATACACTGCAGCCATAAAGCGTAGGAGGGTACCTGGTTATTATTAAGCGTACCAGCTTTTGCAAAGAAAAGCTTGTCTTTAGCCATCGTGTAATAAACACGCGCACCGGCGAGTATGATTCCATTATTACAACCGAAAGTAGAGATCATAATCATGATCGCAATGATAATAGTACCGGCCTGTCCGAAAATAATATTGGATGCGGACACTGCAACGCGGTCCTTCTCAGCAATGGCAATATCATGGAGAGGCAATAAAGCAGTATACGTAATATTGGTAAGCAGGTAGATAAATGTAACCAGTAAAGTACCTAGCAAAAGACTAAGCCCAACATTTCGCTGCGGATTCTTAATCTCGCCCGCAATAAAAGTTACATTATTCCATGAGTCACTACTGAAGATAGATCCCACCATTGAAGCAGCAACAGCACCTAATGCTGCAAATGTTGTGTAAGTGCCAAAACTCCCGTCAGCCAGCATCGGTTTCAACTGCCATGCATTGTGCCAGTTAGCAGACCATACATCAGACCTGAAAGCCAGCAATCCAAAAAGAATAAGCCCAAAAAGGCTGATCAGTTTCACACTTGTAAAAGTGGTTTGTATCAGTTTGCCGCTTTGTATTCCCCTTGTATTGATGAAACTAAGTAATACGATTATCACGATCGATAACAGTTGTGCATTGGAAACATTCATGAACCCCGTGCTGAAAGCAATATTGTCTTCACTGAAAAAAGGAAACAAGTAAGCCGTGAATTTAGCAAAAGCAACAGCAACAGCGGCAATAGTGGCGGTTTGAATCACAGAAAAAAAACTCCAGCCGAATAAAAACGCCATCAATGGATTATAGGCTTCTTTCAGATAAACATACTGACCACCTGCTTTCGGAAACATCGAACTCAACTCGCCATAACTCAATGCAGCAGATACGGTCATAAAGCCGGTTATCAGCCATACAATCATTAACCACCCGGCACTGCCTACGTTGCGTGTTATATCGGCACTTACGATAAAAATACCTGAGCCGATCATAGATCCGGCAACGATCATGGTGGCATCAAAAAGTTTTAACGATGGCTTAAATTCTTTTGCTTCTGTCATACCAGCTGGTTAGTTTACATTTAAATTGTACAGATCGTTTAAAGATATTGCACACGACATACAGTACCATTCGCAGAAATAAACCAGTTGTTCTTCTTATTTGCCTGTTTTAGGATAGATACTGCCGGATGGTTATAAAACCATTTATTTCTTCCGCAGCCTTTTATAAATTCGGATAGCCGCAAAAAGCACGATGATCAAAGCGAGCAACCCACCCAATCCCCAAACAAGACTCATGCTTTGTTTAACCACAGCCAGCATTACGATGGCAAAAAGAAAGATGGTGGCAACTTCATTCCAGGCACGTAATTGTTGAGAAGTATACTGATAAATACCTTTTTCTTCCTGGGTAAAAATCCGGTGAAGCGACCAGTGATAGGCATACAGGAAAATAACAAACAGTAACTTGATGAACAGCCATTTTCCCGCAGGTTCAAAAAGTGTATGCTGCCAACCGCCGCTAAAGAGTACAGAAATGCCAAATATAAGCGTGATAACTGCTGATGGCCAGGTAATGCCATACCATAACCGCCTCTGCATCACGGCAAATTGTTTTTGAAGGATATTGCGCTCTGTCTCGGCTAATGCATTGGCTTCTGTTGCATAAATAAACAGCCGGGGCATATAAAATAGTCCCGCGAACCAGGTAACCACAAAAATAATATGTAACGCTTTCAGGTAAGGATACATGATCAGTTTTTGATATGAGGAGCCGTCAGCAACATCTCTTTACTTCCATTACGATGATCAGCTACCCAGCCTGCCAGTGCTTTTACCCATAACGGGTTCGTATTAAGGCAGGGAATCATATCGTAACGCTCTCCGCCGGCATTCATAAAAGATTCTTTTCCTCTTTCTGCTATCTCCTCTAAGGTTTCGAGGCAATCACTTACAAAAGCGGGACAAACGACCAATAATTTTTTAATGCCTTCACCCGGCATCTCTTCCAAACGGATATCTGTGAATGGCTGGAGCCAACCTTTACCGAGACGCGATTGAAAAGAAATACTGAACTTATCTTCCGGGATACCCAATGTATCCGCCACCATTTTAGTGGTAGCAAACACCTGGTGCCGGTAGCAAAAAGCATGGGCAGGTGAAGCACTGTCGCAACAATTGCCGCTTGCGAGGCAATGGTTACCGGTAATATCACTTTTGCGTATATGGCGCTCGGGAATACCATGGTAGCTGAAAAGGATATGGTCATACTCTTTTTCAAGCCAGGGTGCAATATGAGAAGACAATGCATTGATATAAGCCGGATCATTATAAAAAGGTTTGATCACGCGCAGCCGGAAGGCAAAATTATTGTCAGCATGCACCTGTTTTGCGCTGGCAACGGCTGTTTCATAACTGCTCATGGCGTAATGCGGATACAGGGGTACAACGATCACTTCTTCGAGAAAAGGAAGTTGATCACGCATGGTACGAAAGGCTTTTTCAACAGTGGGGTTACCATACCGCATCCCAATAAAAACCGGTTCTTCGATCTCTTTCTGCAAAGCAGACTGGAGTTCTTTGGTAAGAACCACCAATGGCGAGCCTTTGTCTGTCCAGATAGTCTTATAGGCTTCTGCTGATTTTGCGGCCCTGAAAGGCACAATAATACCGCGCACAAGGAGGGCGCGGGCTATTAAGGGAAGGTCAATGACCCTTCCATCCATCAGGAATTGATTCAGGTATTTTTTAACATCTTTTACGGCAGTTGAATCCGGTGAGCCAAGATTCATCAGTAATACTGCGGTGCGGGTTGTTTCGGCCATAACTTAATTGAGGGTGCAAAAGTAACGATGAAAAAAAATAGTCGTGACAAATAAGCTTTGTTCCCCGATAAATGACAAAGCAATGACGGAAGACCTTTCCATCCGGAGCCCCTTGATACTACCTTTGCAGACGCAAAGGAAATTCTGCACCAGACAAACGAGTTAATGGAGATCAATCATTTTTTTGTAGCAGGCATTAATTACCGCAAAACCGATACAGCCACCCGCGGTCGGTTTTCCATTAACCATACACAATACACCGAACTCCTGGAAACTGCAGGAAAACAGGGCATCCGCGAGGTTTTTGTATTGAGCACCTGCAACCGCACAGAGATTTATGGACTGGCTGAACACGCAGATACATTGATTGAACTCCTGTGCAAACAGACTGCAGGCGACACACAGGTTTTCCGTTCTTTAAGTTATATCAAGCAGGGCCATGAAGCCGTTAACCATATTTTTTCAGTAGCGGCCGGGCTGGATTCGCAGATTCTGGGTGATTATGAGATTGTTGGGCAGCTCAAAACAGCCGTCAATCATTCCCGCGAACAGGGTTTTACGGGCGCATTTACAGAGCGCCTTTTCAGCACAGTACTGCAATCGTCCAAAAACATTAAAAATCAAACCTGTTTAAGCAGTGGTACCATTTCTGTGTCATTTGCTGCGATACGTTTTTTGCGGGAGAATGTAACCGATATACCAAACAGGAAGATCCTGCTGATAGGTACCGGAAAAATAGGGCAACATACCTGCCGCAATATTGTTGATTACTTAGGCACCACCGATATTACATTGATCAACAGAACCGCGGGTAAAGCAAATGTATTGGCAGCTGAATTAGGACTCAGGGTTGCCGATGTTCATGATCTGCAACATGAGATAGGGCAGGCAGATATCATTATCGTTGCAGCCAATGCATCAACACCCCTTATTACAAAAGAAAGTTTGGTGAACTGCGGGCCCAAGGTGTTGATAGATCTTTCTATCCCCAATAATATAGAACCGACAGCAGGTACGCTGGATCATATCACACTTGTGAATGTAGATGATCTCTCAAAACTGAATGATGAAACGCTTTTAAAGCGCAAAGCGGAAGTGCCTAAAGCAAACGCAATCATACAGGATCATACAGGTGATTTTTTTGATTGGCTCTCCATGCGTAAGCATGTGAAGGTGTTGAGAGCGGTAAAGCAAAAATTATCCGATATCAATCCCGGCAGCACCATTGCTATACAAAAAGTAGTGAATACTGTTGCTGTAAAGATGCAACAGCAACACCAGCCGGGCTGTCATTACATTGAGGCGATCAATGATTTTATGCAAAACAGTGTAAGCTGACCCATGAAAAAGATCATCATTGGAACCCGTGAAAGTCAACTGGCCGTTTGGCAGGCAACCCTTGTACAGGAACTTTTATCAGCTAAAGGTTTTGAAAGTGAACTCCTGTATATTAAGAGTGATGGAGATATTGATCTCATCACTCCATTATATGAGATCGGGGTACAGGGAATTTTTACAAGAACGCTCGATGCCGCATTATTATCCGGCAAAATAGATATTGCCGTTCATTCCATGAAAGATGTTCCTGTTCAGCTGGCAAAAGGTATTATACAGGGCGCTGTTTTGTCAAGAGGATCTTATAAGGATATACTGGTATATAAAGAAGACTATGAAAATTTACGCAGGTTGGGGGCCTGTACCATTGCCACCAGCAGCATACGCCGGAAAGCACAATGGCTGCACCGCTACCCGAACGACCGTATTGAGAACCTTCGTGGCAATGTAAATACACGCCTGCAGAAAGTAGCTGAAAGCAACTGGAACGGCGCAGTGTTTGCAGGAGCGGGATTGGAACGCATCAACCTTCGTCCTGCCCATTCAATTGACCTTGACTGGATGTTGCCGGCACCTGCACAAGGCGCCATCATGGTTGTGTGCAGAGAAGAGGAAACAGAAACAAAGAAAGCCCTGGCATTACTGAATGATCCGGCAACAGCATTGTGCACCCAACTAGAAAGAGATTTTTTAAAAGAACTAATGGGCGGATGCGCAACACCTATCAGTGCACTGGCAGAAGTAAGTGGAGACACGGTTGTTTTTAAAGGAAATATTTTATCGCCCGATGGAAAACAAAAAATAGAAACCTTACAGACTGCGCCTATTATCAACAGCGAGGGGTTGGGTGCTGCAGCTGCAAAAGAATTGCTGTTGAAAGGAGCAAGAGAGATCCTTAATACTTTTCGTGATGAAGAAAAATAATGCCAGCATATTATGTACGGCTGTGGTTGACGCTGCATGGATAGCAACTGCTGCTGAAAAAAATATACAACTGGCCATCATACCTTTTATCATAACAGAAACCATTGATAGTATTGATGTACAACAGGAAATAGAACAGGCAGCTATACGCGTTGTGACAGTTGTTTTTACAAGTAGTATGGCCGTTGAATCAGTAATAACCTTTCTCGATGGAGAGATCCCTGAATGGAAAATCTATTGTATTGGCACAAGAACAAAACAAAAGGCAGAACAATATTTTGGAGCCGGTATGATCGCAGGTAGCGCCGCCAACGCAACGGCACTGGCCACATTGATCATTGAAGATGCAGGCACGGATGAAGTGGTATTTTTTTGCGGGAATCTCCGCAGGGATGAATTACCGATGTTGCTGGAAGAAGAAAGTATACAGGTAACTGAAGTGGAAGTGTATACAACCAAAATGGTTTCTAAAAAAATAGATGGCGTTTATGATGCAGTGATATTTTTTAGCCCGAGTGCAGTAGAAAGTTTTTTTCAATCAAACCATTTAAACGCTTCTGTGAAAATATTTGCGATTGGTGCCACAACAAAATCAGCGGTGAACGATCACTGCGACAATACGGTTTACATGAGCAGTCAGCCGGACAAAACAGAACTCATCGAAAAAGCGATTGCTTATTTTTCATAACACAAAGAATGATGACTACGATATGCTGAAAAACGACCTTTTATTAAAAACGCTGAATGGCGAAGAAACAGAACGCCCCCCGGTATGGATGATGCGGCAGGCAGGCAGATACCTGCCCGAATATATGGTGATACGTGAGAAGTATGGATTCTTTGAACGTTGCCAAACGCCTGAACTCGCCTGCCAGATCACATTACAGCCAATCGATATCATTGGTGTGGATGCTGCTATTTTATTTTCAGATATACTGGTTGTTCCACAAGCGATGGGGTTGGAAGTGCAACTGGTGGAAAGTAAAGGACCGTTGTTGCCTGATCCCATTAAAACGGCGAAAGACCTCGCAAGGGTGCGTGTACCGGATGCAGAAGAAACACTCGGTTATGTTTTTGATGCTATCCGCATGGTGAAGCAAGAACTCAATGAGCGCGTACCGCTGATCGGTTTTGCCGGCGCTCCGTGGACAATCCTCTGTTATATGGTGCAGGGAAAAGGTTCCAAAACTTTTGATGAAGCAAAGGCATTCTGTTATACCCAGCCAGAGACTGCCCATACACTCTTACAGATGATCACAGATACCACCATTGCGTATTTGAAAGCGCAGGTGAAAGCAGGAGCCGATGTAATACAGGTGTTTGACAGTTGGGGAGGGTTGCTATCACCCAAAGATTTTGAAACCTATTCACTACAATATACCAGGCAGATCGTTAACGCTTTAAAGGACATGGTGCCTGTGATCATTTTTGCTAAGGGTGCATGGCATAGTCTCGGGGCAATGGCTGCAACGGGTGCCAAAGGTTTAGGGATTGATTGGTGTATTGAAGCATCCACTGCAAGAAAGCTGGCAGGAGACGATATTACCTTACAGGGTAATTTTGATCCTGCTAAATTATTATCGCCGATACCGGTTATTATAAAAGAAACCAACGAGATGCTGGATGCATTTGGCGCAGGCAGGTATATAGCCAACCTCGGTCATGGGATCTTACCCAATGTTCCGGTAGATCATGCAAAAGCATTTGTGGATACGGTTAAAAATTACCGCTTTATAAAATGAGTTCAGAAGAAGAATATAAAACAGGCACAAAAGCATTCAGGGAAAAATGGATCAGGTATGTGTACCAACTCCAGGAAGAGATCTGCACGGCTCTCGAGAAGTTGGATGGAAAAGCTTTGTTCCGCGAAGATGATTGGGAAAGGGCAGAGGGACGTGGCGGGGGAGGAAAGACAAAAACATTGGGAAACGGACATGTTTTTGAAAAAGCAGGTGTGAATGTTTCTGTCGTATATGGCAAGGTCACAGATAATATGCGCAAACACTTAGCCATAGAAGGTGATACATGGTTTGCCTGTGGCTTATCACTTGTGATCCACCCGGTAAATCCATATGTGCCAACTGTACACGCAAACTGGCGGTATTTTGAATTATACAATGCAGAGGGATTTGTTGCCGACCGCTGGTTTGGCGGCGGCGCGGATCTTACCCCTTATTATTTGTTTGAAGAAGATGCCCAACATTTTCACCAGGTATTAAAAGAGGCATTGGATCCTTTTGGACATGAACTGTACCCAACATACAAAGCACAATGCGATGCTTATTTTGTGAATGCACACCGCAACCATGAAACAAGGGGCATAGGTGGTATATTTTACGATCATAGAAGACCGGATACGGATAACAGCATTGAAAATTTATTATTGTTTCAGCAGGCAAACGGTAATGCATTTTTAAACGCTTACCTGCCCATCGTAAACAGGAGAATGCACAAGGAATATGGAGAACCACAAAAAGAATGGCAGGAGATCAGGAGGGGCCGGTATGTTGAGTTCAATCTTATTCACGACAGGGGTACGCTCTTTGGATTAAAGACCAATGGCCGCACGGAAAGCATCCTCATGAGTTTGCCGCCGAGAGCGAGATGGGTGTATGATCACCAACCGGAGCAGGGAAGTGAAGAAGAAAAATTATTACAGGTATGTTTACATCCTGTTAACTGGATATAAAAAGATAGTATGATATTACTCAGAAGAAACAGGATCCTCCGCCAGTCACCGGCGATACGTTCTCTCGTGGCAGAAACGATTCTGCAACCAGCAGATCTGATCGCTCCCTTATTTATAGACGAGGGTGATAATATCTCTATCGAGATCCCTTCCATGCCCGGCTATTACCGCCGCAGTCTTGATCTTACGCTGAATGAAGTAAAAGATCTATGGAGCATGGGTATCAGGGCGGTACTTGTTTTTATCAAGTGCAATGATGTATTAAAAGATAATACAGGTAAAGAAGCCTGGAATCCGGACGGACTGATGCAACGCGCAGTAAAAGCGATCAAGGATCTTGTACCGGGAATGCTGGTGATGACGGATGTAGCACTGGATCCGTATTCCTCTTATGGTCATGATGGGATTGTAAAAGATGGAGAGATCGTGAATGATGCAACGGTGGAAGCTTTGGTGAAAATGAGTATCAGTCACGCAGCAGCAGGCGCTGACTTTGTTGCACCCAGCGATATGATGGATGGGCGTATCGGGGCCATACGGCTGGGACTCGAAGAAAATAATTTTACCACAACAGGCATCATGAGCTATAGTGCAAAATATGCATCTTGTTTTTATGGTCCTTTCAGGGATGCACTGGATAGCGCACCCGGTTTTGGCGATAAGAAAACTTACCAGATGGATTATGCCAACCGCCTGGAAGCCGTAAAAGAAACCCTGATGGATATTGAAGAAGGGGCAGACATTGTAATGGTAAAACCAGCACTGGCATATCTTGATATTATACGCGAAATAAAAAATACGGTAGATGTGCCGGTGAGTGCTTACCAGGTAAGCGGTGAATATGCGATGATCAAAGCGGCAGCTAAGATGGGATGGATCAGTGAAGAGAAAGCGATCCTCGAAACCACTACCGCTATCAAACGCGCAGGGGCCGACCTGATCGCTACTTATTTTGCGAAAGACATCATTCAACTGATCAACTAAGTACCATGTATACAAAAAGTGAAGCACTCTTTTTACGCGCACAGCAATCCATTCCGGGTGGAGTAAATTCGCCGGTACGTGCTTTCAAAGGGGTAGGGGGTACACCGTTATTTATCAGCAAAGCAAAAGGCGCATACCTGTATGATGCTGATGGCAATACTTATATCGATTATATCGCTTCATGGGGGCCAATGATATTGGGGCACGCCTATGAACCTGTGATAGAGGCGATACAAAAAAGAGCAGTGTTGTCTACTTCCTATGGTGCGCCTACTGAACTTGAAATTGATATGGCGGAGCTGATCAAAAGCATGGCGCCAAATGTAGACCTGGTGCGGATGGTGAGTAGTGGAACAGAAGCCTGTATGAGTGCATTACGTCTGGCCAGGGGCTATACAGGTAAAAATAAATTCATCAAATTCGAAGGATGTTATCATGGTCATGCAGATGCTTTTTTAGTGAAAGCCGGCAGTGGCGTGGCAACACTGGATATTCAAACGGTTCCCGGCATTACAGCGGGAGTTGCCAATGATACTTTGACCTGCGCGTACAATGATATCCATGCAGTGGAAGCATTGGTAAAACAACATAAGGGAGAGATAGCAGCTATCATCATAGAACCGGTAGCGGGTAATATGGGTTGCATACTTCCACAACCCGGTTTCCTCAAAGCTTTGCGGAGTATCTGTGATAAAGAAAACATTGTGCTGATATTTGATGAAGTGATGACTGGTTTTCGTCTCGCCCCTGGTGGTGCACAACAATTACTCGGCATCGATGCAGACCTTGTTACTTACGGAAAAGTGATCGGAGCCGGTATGCCGGTAGGTGCTTTTGGTGGAAAGAAACACATCATGGAAAAGATCGCCCCGCTCGGAAATGTTTACCAGGCCGGAACATTAAGCGGTAATCCACTCGCAATGATCGCGGGCTATACGCTTTTAAAAACCTTGCAGGAGCATCCTGCTATCTACCAGGAGCTGGAACAAAAGACCGCGTATCTCCATGCAGGTCTTGAAAAAATACTGAAAGAAACCCCTATCCCTTATATCATTAACAGGATGGGATCCATGATCAGCCTTCATTTCAGCAATAAGCCGGTGAATGATTTTGATGCAGCTGCATCTGCAGATAATGAACTGTTTAAAAAGTATTTTCATGCGATGCTGAAACGCGGAATCTATCTTCCACCGTCTGCATTTGAAAGTTGGTTCCTCAATAATGCACTTACGTATGATGATTTAGACAAAACTATATTGGCAACCAAACAAAGTCTTGCAGAGATCATTTAATCCATATTTATAAATATATTGGACGCAAAAGTGACTTGATTCTCCGCAGTCTCTCGAATGACTAAAGTTTACCCATAAAATACTAACTTTATCCAATACAGCAGGTAGCAACGAACCATCAACAATAATGCGGCAATCGTTCTTACATACTCTCTCCCGACCCCGCAATTTTCTTCCCTGAACATTATAGAGACCTTATAGAGACCTTATAGAGACCTTATAGAGACATTATAGGGACCTTATAGGGAATCTTGTTGTTATCTAAGTCGTATATAGCTCGTATATAAGCCTATTGCAGACCTATCTCGATCCCAATAACAATCGAATCACAGCTTAGGCAGCTAGCCCAAATAGCGAACAGCAAGCGAACAAAGGGCGAATCAATAACGGCTGTGATACAATTCAATATCGGACAACATAAGGCAAACACCTTAAAAAAATGGGAGCGACAACGAATAATAAGTGCAGAGTCCTCTGTCGAGGGTGCGGTGCTTGAAAAGAAGTAGGATTTTATGGGTAAACTTTAGTCTTTATTTTAAGCTTCTGTACTTTTTCACATTAAGGTTACCCGAAGAAATAATTTTCCCTTCATCAGTGATCATGATACACTTGAACTGCGGATAACGGTTGATCAAGGCAAGTCCTGCCTGCTTCCCCAACACCATCAACGATGTACTGAAGCCATTGGCTATTTCAGCACTAGGGCCAAACACTGTTACACTGCAGAGACCCGTTGCAGGATAACCCGTTGCAGGATTAATAATATGCGCATATCGTTTCCCATTGAAAATTACGAACTTTTCATAGCTACCAGATGTAACCACCGCACTTTGGTGTAAAGGGATTACAGCAAAGAGTTTATGATCATCAAATGGATTGGTGATACCAATGTTCCAATCTTTCCCATCGGGCCGCTTACCCCATGTGGCCATATCACCGGAACCATTTACAATGCCCGCTTTAATTCCCCTCGCTATCATCATATCCCGGCATCTGTCGGCAGCGTATCCTTCTCCCAAAGCACCGAAGCCTATTTTCATACCTTCCAGCTTCAGAAAAATAGTTGTGTTCACACTATCAAGAATAATATTTTGATAGCCTACTTTGGCTACCGACCTCGCAATCGCTTCCGCTGATGGCATCTCCTTCATGGAACCATCAAATTTCCAGATCCTGTCCATCGCAGCAAAGCTGATATCAAATGCTCCATTTGTTAACCTTGATAAAGCAAGTGCCCTCACAGTGAGATCAAAAACTTCTTTGTCTACTTTAACCGGTCTGATACCCGCATTATTATTTATCGCTGAAACCTGGGTAGTGGGAATCCAGTCTGAAATTAAATTTTCTATTCTCGATACTTCATGTATCACCGTATCGATGTTCTGTTCTGCAGCAAGTGAATCTGCTGCAACAATTGTTATATCAAAACGGCTACCCATTAATTTCACGGTTCGCTTCCGTAAAATCTGTGATTTACAAATCGTTGTTGAAAATACTAAGATCAGCAAGAGTAAATGTTTCAATAACAAATTGTATTTCCGATGCATATAGTGGTATTACATAGTAAAATTACAGCTTTCCATAAATCATACAGGGGTATGCCAAGTTCCAATGCACCGGAACCGAAAGCAGCTAAATAGTTTTGTGATTATATGCTGAACATAGAAAGAGCCTGCTGGTTTAGCAGGCTCTTTCTATGTTCAGCATATTTTGCTTTTATAATCAGGCAAATGGCTCTTGAAGTGATTTGCTCGGTTGTGAAAACCATTTGGGTCCTTCTTCAGTCATATACACACAATCCTCTAACCGCACACCAAATTCACCAACAATAGAAATATTGGGTTCAATACTAAAACACATTCCCGGCTCCAACAGTTTTGTATTGCCCTTTACCATATTACCCCATTCATGCCCGTCCATTCCAATGCCATGACCTGTGCGATGCGGTAATCCGGGTAATTTATATCCCGGTCCAAAGCCTGCATCGGTAATCACTTTGCGGGCCGCGGCATCTACATTTTCACAAGGCGCACCCAGCTTTGCGGCAGCAAAGCCTGCAGCCTGTGCCTGCTTTTCGAGCGACCATATTTCCTGCTGTCGTTTGCTGGGCTCGCCAAAAACAATGGTACGCGTAATATCTGAATTATATCCATCAATCGAGCATCCGCAATCCATCAGAACAATATCTCCTTTTCTAAGTTGTTGTGGCTGTTTGGAACCATGCGGAAATGCAGAAGATTTACCAAACAGGCATAAAGCAAAATCAGCATCACCACCCAATTCAGTTTGTGCCGACATAATGATGGAAGCAATTTCCTTCTGCGACATCCCTTCCTTTAACAGACCCGCTCCATACTTTATCGCTGCCAGGGTAATGTCACTTGCTTTTTGCATCAATTTTATTTCTGCAGGCGTTTTAATCATCCGGCAGGGAATGGTTACCGGGTCGCCACTTACATAATTCAGATGCGGTGCCTCATTTCGTATTCCGTTAACGATAAAAAAACGGACGCGCTCTTCAAAAGCAATGTTTCCGGAAACAATACCTGCCTCTTTCAATACAGTGGCAATCAGCCGGTAAGGGCTTTCATCTTCCTGCCAGGCATACACATCTTTTCCAATCCTTATCTGCTCGCGCAGACGGGCCTCCTCAAAACCGGGACAAACATATTTAACTTCGCCTTTAGCGGGAATAATGGCCACCATAGTTCTTTCGCTACCACCCCAGCTGATACCGGTAAAGTAACTCAGTCCCGTGCCTGCATCAAGTATCAATGCTTCGATCTTGTTTTCGGAAAGCAGGCGTTGTGCTTTTGCAATCCTGGTTTCTCTTTCTGATACTGAAATAGGAACCACATCACCGGTCATATTTTTTAGGGGAGTAGCTGAATTGGAACTATCCTTTTTACTGTCTGGGCTACAGGAATTGAGACCGGTTGCCACGCCGGCAGCTACTGCGATAGATGTGAGGCTGATAAAATCTCTTCGTTTGATAATCATAGAAATGAATTGTTATAGGATGTAATCAATGATTGAATATAAGTTTTATTATGACCGCTTCTCCATCCACACCAGTACCACCGCCACTGCTCCCAGTATAACAAAACTGAGCACCAGCGGCAACACCCCATGCACCATCAGCATTCCGATGAACGCACCCAGCGTTGAGCCCACAAAAAAGAACATAGTTCCATAAACGGAAGCTGCAATGCCTGCGTTATCGCCCAGCGGTTCGAGTGCCAATGCACTGCTATTGGGTTCAATAGCGAGATTGATGGCCAGCAAGAGACCCACGGCAATATAGAGTACCCATGGATCCGGTGGATCACCCTGGTATAAGGTGGCCAGCAATAGCAGGATAGCAACAACGGTGTATACAATAACAAGTACACGTATCACCCGCCTGGCACCATAGCGGGTTGACAGCCGTGAATTGTACAACGATGTCATTGACATCGCCAGCCCCATACTGCCAAAGATCCAGGGAAACAGTTTTGGCGTTCCATACATTTCACCGATAATGCGTTCAGACGCAGATACCCAGACAGTGAGACCGGAAAAAAGAAATGTGGTAACAAATGTGTACCGAAGAAAAATGCGATTACCGATCACACCGCCTATGGCTTTGCGGATGCTTTGCCATGCCAGTGTACTGCGCCGCTCTGGTGGATGTGATTCATTCAAACGTAGCGACCAAAGGAACACGATCACCGCAAATATGGGCGGCGTGAGGAAAACAGCTTTCCAGGAACCCACATGAAGTATCATCATTCCTAAGAAAGGGGCCACGATGGGAGTAAACAAAAAAATGGTCAGTATCAGCGACATGGTTCGGGCCATCTGGTCGCCCACGAACCGGTCGCGAACCCCGGCAATGGTTGTGGTAAAAACGGCCGATGCGCCGATGCCGGCTATAAAACGGGCGGCACACATGGTAGTAAGATCTGGCGCAAATGTGGCTGCGATACCGCCAACAATATACAGCGGGAAACCTATCCGCAAAACCGGGAGACGGCCAAAGCGGTCTGATAAGATCCCAAAGACAAGTTGTGCTACCTGTCCCATAAAAAAGAAAATGATAATCCCGGCTGTATCGTTAGAATTTGCTGCCAGCCCGAAATGCCTTCTTAATTCGCTCAGGGCAGGTAACATGATATCGATGCCGAGCGCGGTCAGCATCATAGTACAGGCTGAAAGAAAAATATATTCTTTACGTCCTATCGGCAGGCGGGGTAGTTTTTTGATCGGTAATTGCATCTCGCAGCAACATAGTATATTTATTGTATCGTTCAACACATTTCGTTTTCTGAACCCAAATATTTTGTTATGAAGAAAAAGATCGGCTATGCATCGGTATTACTGGTTATGTCTACAAGCATGCTTGCATGTTCTGCCCCTTCTACATCTAACAATATCAGTTCCGACACGCTCCACCCGGTGGAAACAAAATCGCCTAACAGTAATTACAAACCGGCATTTGCGGGACAGACAAGAGTAAAAAGCGCCAAAACAATTACACCTTATAAAGTTGAAAAAATTGCAGCAAAACTCGGGAGCCCATTTGCCATCGTAGCTATGCCGGATGGCAGGTTGATGGTGACACTCAAGAAGGGCTATATGGAAATACATGATGCCAATGGCAAATTGGTGAAAAAGATAGAAGGCTTCCCCACAGTAGATTTCGTGGGACAGGGCGGTCTGCTGGATGTTGCCTTTGATCCGGCTTTTGCCAACAACCAGATGATCTATTGGACCTATTCAGAAAAATATGCAGCCGGCAATGTGACTGCTGTAGCAAAGGGAAAACTAAATGAAGCCGCAGGAAAGGTGGAGAACGTTTCTGTTATTTTCAGGGCATTGCCTGCATTGCAAAGTGAGCTTCATTTTGGATCAAGGCTTTTGTTTGACAAGTCTGGCTATCTCTTTGTAAGTGCTGGAGAACGCTCTATTACACCGGGCCGTATGCAGGCACAAAAGCTTGATGCAGGTTTGGGAAAAGTATTCCGGATCACCACTGATGGCAAACCCGCACCGGGCAATCCTTTCATCAATACAAAAGGAGCCATTCCTCAGATCTATAGTTATGGGCACCGTAATCCGCAGGGACTTGATATGGATCCGGCAACCGGCGAATTGTGGGAAGCAGAATTTGGTCCCCGTGGTGGCGATGAATTGAACATTGTTCACGCTGGCAAAGATTATGGCTGGCCCACCATCACTTATGGAATTGAATACAGCGGAGAAAAAGTACTCGAAGGCATTCAACAGAAAGCAGGAATGGAGCAGCCTGCATACTACTGGGATCCGGTGGTTTCGCCAAGCGGGATCAGTTTTTATAAAGGCAACACCATACCCGAGTGGAACAACAATCTATTCATCGCTTGCTTGAGTGGTTTACATGTGGATCGCATCATCATTAAGAATAATAAAATAGTGGGAGAGGAAAGATTGCTAACAGATAAGAACGATCGATTCCGTGATATCACTTATTCAAATGGAATGTTGTATACGATTACCGATGGGGGTGATGTGTACAGGATCAGTAAAAAATAATCAATGATCCGCTCCATCACCATTACAGATTTTTTAAACCTGAACGGAGAAATTGTGCTGGCAGATGTTCGAACGCCTGCAGAATTTGACCATGGTCATATACCCGGTGCAGTTAATCTCCCCATATTCAGTAACGAGGAAAGGGTATTGGTGGGCACAACCTATAAACAGGTTGGAAAAGAAGCAGCCATCTTATTGGGTTTTGATCTGACCGGTTCTAAATGGTCGGGATTTATCCGCACTGCACTTGAAATGTCCCCTGCCAAAAAAATTGCCCTGCATTGCTGGCGGGGTGGTATGCGAAGTGGGGCAATGGCATGGGCACTTGATCTTTATGGCTTTGAGGTTTATCTTATCAAAGGAGGATACAAGCATTACCGCAACTGGGTGATCGGGCAATATAGCGAGCCTCTCTCACTGGAAGTGCTTGGTGGATTGACAGGATCAGGTAAAACAAAAATATTACATGCATTACGTTTATCCGGCGAACAGGTAATTGACCTCGAAGATCTGGCACAGCACCAGGGCTCATCCTACGGAACAATGAATAAATTTATTCAGCCCACTCAGGAACAGTTTGAAAATAATTTTGCTGCGCAATTGTATAAACTCGATAAGTATAAGAGAACCTGGGTGGAAGACGAAAGTTCTTCTATCGGCAGGTGCATCATTCCAAGACCTTTCTGGAACGGAATGTTAGCGGCGAGGTTGATCGATATTAAAGTTCCGCTTGAACAGCGTGTTGAAATGCTGACACATGAGTATGGGACACTGGATAAAGACTTTCTGATCGAATGCACCGAGCGGATTAAAAAAAGATTGGGACCTGAACAGGCAAGGGATGCTATCTCAGCGATCAGGGAAGAAAGGATGACCGATTTTATCAGGCTGGTATTAACCTATTATGACAAGACTTATCAAAAGGGTTTATTAAAGCGTGATCTTTCAAAGATCATCACTGTTCAACTGGCTTGTACCGATGCCCAAAAAAATGCAGGACTGATTGTAGAAAAATTATAGTAATGGAAAAAGAAATCATCAAGCTCACACAGTATTCACATGGTGCCGGATGCGGTTGCAAGATCAGCCCTGCTATCCTTGATACCATTTTGCATAGTAATGTTAGCCAGGTGCCCGATCCGCATCTGTTAGTAGGTAATGATAAACGCGATGATGCTGCTGTTCTGGACTTACAGAATGGAACAGCACTCATATCCACTACCGATTTTTTTATGCCGATAGTAGACGATCCGTATGATTTCGGACGCATTGCTTCTGCCAATGCGATCAGTGATGTATATGCCATGGGAGGGAAACCGGTATTGGCGATTGCTATACTGGGCTGGCCCATCGATAAACTGGCACCTGAAGTTGCGCAAAGGGTATTGGAAGGCTCACGGGCCATCTGTGCAGAAGCAGGTATTACGCTTGCGGGTGGCCACAGTATCGATTGCCCGGAACCTGTATTCGGTTTGAGCGTGAACGGCTTGGTGAATATTGATGAGTTAAAACAAAACTCAACTGCCACCGAAGGATGCAGATTGTATTTGACAAAAGCATTGGGTGTTGGAATACTTTCCACTGCGCAGAAGAAAGGAATATTAAAACCTGAAGATGCTGCGATAGCCTTACAAAGTATGGTAACACTTAACAAACTGGGTGAGGTATTTGCAAAGCTTGATTATGTAAAAGCCATGACCGATGTAACCGGTTTTGGTTTGTTGGGTCATTTATCGGAGATGTGTGAAGGAAGCGGATTGTCTGCAACAATTGATTTTACAAAAGTTCCGGTAATTGCTTCCCTGCCTTACTATTTACAACAGAACTGCTTCCCCGGTGGCACATCACGCAACTGGAAAAGTTATGGATATAAAATAAGCATACTGACAGATGAACAAAAATATATCCTTGCCGATCCGCAAACAAGCGGTGGACTGTTGGTGGCCGTTGAAGAAAGTAAATGTGCGGAGTTTGAAAATGTTCTGCGCCATCATCAACTGTCGCCGCTACTCATCCGGTCTTTTGGAAGCATACACAAGCATACGGAGGGGTCAGTGATACAGGTGGTATAAGAAGGATTCGTAAAAAATAGCTATGCTCCTGTAATTTTTTCCAGTTCGGTAATCAGCATAGCCTTTTGCTTCTCATAAATACTTTCTGTAAGCATGCCATCTTTTTTCAACGATTGCAACTGGGCTAATTGTGCAAGTATGGTTTCCCTGTTACGAGGTATGATTTCTTTTTCTTTTAACTCCTTCATGCTTGCAGCAAGCCCCAGCACGGAACAAAGAAGGGAAAGATAAAAGCCAATACCCAAAATTCGAAAGGGATGATGGTGGTAAGTAAATGCCATGTATAATATACAGGCAGCTGCTATTAAACCGCAAATGAACTCATTGAGCCAGAATATTCTTTTCTGACCAGAGAAATACCTGATCAGATTGAACAGGGCAAACAAAGGAACCAGGTATATCACATAGGAAACCAGGAGCAATTCTGAACTCTTGGTAGTAGAAAAGATCTGCGTAACCGAAGAAAACTTTCGCAGGGCACCGGGTACCTTATAACCCCGCATTGTTATCAACATCGTAGTAAGCCATGGCAGGAAAAAAGCCACCAACGCACCAATTGAGAAAATGAAACTCTTTTTCATAGTAAACTGAAGGATGTCTAAAATGTTTTGATGAAGTTATGTTTTTTAGGGTAGTGACCTGAATGATAAATTTGGTAGTTCAGTTAATGTATCGTAATATTGCGATACATTTATGGGAGCAACTAAATCCAATCTATTTACAAAGCAGCAGAATGAACTGGCTACGATGGCCAAGGCTATTGCGCACCCCGCAAGGATTGCCATTCTCCAATACCTGGTTAAAAAAAATGCCTGTGTATGTGGTGATATCGTAGAGGAGCTGGGTCTTGCGCAGGCAACTACTTCACAACATTTGAAAGAGCTGAAGAACGCTGGTATCATACAGGGAAATATTGAAGGGGCCAGCGTCTGCTACTGTATTGAGCCCAAGGTGTGGAAGCAATATAAAGAACTGTTCAGCAGCTTTTTTAAGGATGTGGACCTGAGTGGAAAATGCTGTTGATTTTTTTTGATCTTATCAATCGCAATATTACAATTAACTAAAACATACAATTATGTCAACAGAAACGGAGTTAAAAGAAATGGTGAAACAGAAGTACAGCGAGATCGCTTTACAGGATAAAGCCGACAATCAGGCTTCCTGTTGTGGCGCCGGTGGATGCAGTACCGAGGTGTACAATATCATGACAGATGATTATACAAATCTCGAAGGATATAACCCGGATGCAGATCTTGGGTTGGGTTGCGGTCTCCCCACACAGTTCGCAAAGATCAAAGCCGGTGATACGGTGATTGACTTAGGCAGCGGAGCGGGTAATGATGCATTTATCGCAAGAAAGGAGGTTGGCGAAACGGGCAATGTGATCGGGATTGATTTTACACCGGCTATGATCAACCTTGCCAAAACCAATGCTGAAAAACTGGGTTATGCAAATGTTGAATTCAGGCAGGGTGATATTGAAAACATGCCCGTTGCATCCGGTATCGCTGATGTGATCGTCAGCAATTGTGTATTGAACCTTGTACCCAATAAGGATGCTGTTATCAAGGAGATATTGCGTACCCTAAAACCAGGTGGCCACTTTAGTATTTCTGACATTGTGCTTGTGGGCTCATTACCTAATGAGTTGCGTGAAGCTGCTGAAATGTATGCAGGCTGTGTATCGGGCGCCATTCAAAAGCAACTATACCTTGAACTTATTCAGCTCAATGGATTTGAGAACATCACCATACAGAAGGAAAAACCCATTATCGTACCGGATGATATTTTATTGAAGTATTTATCACCAGAAGAGATTGCGAATTTCCGTAACAGCGATGCAGGAATATTCAGCATCACGGTATTTGCACAGAAGCCAGTATCTTCAAAAAACTGCTGCGGCCCTGATTGTTGCAATTAAAAAAAAAACAGCATACATGAAAAAAATACTGGTACTCTGCACCGGCAACAGTTGTCGCAGTCAGATCGCGGAAGGTTATTTACAGCATTTTTCAAATGGGAGAGCACAGGTATACAGCGCGGGCATTGAAACGCATGGCGTTAACCCGCGCGCTATTGCCACCATGAAAGAAGATGGTATTGATATCAGCCAGCACACGTCCAACAATATCACCGAATATGCGGGCATCACATTTGACTTTGTAATAACCGTTTGCGACAATGCAAAAGAACGATGCCCTTTCTTCCCGGGTAATGCGCTCAGGTTCCATCATAATTTTCCGGATCCTGCAAAAGCCAGCGGCACCGAAGCCGAAATGATGGCGGAATTCAGGGGAGTCCGCGAACAGATAAAGGAGTATTGCAGGGAATTTGTTGCAGAACACATACAACAGCCTTGATACATCGTCTTGTTTGTTTATGATATCCCAATCATAGATTACAATATATTGCACTGCGGTTTTTTGACCAGCGATCAACATATTTTATGACCAAGTATCCATTCCCGAAAACCTGTTTCACTATTTTTCTGCTTTGTGCCAGCCTTACACTTACTGCACAAACAGACAGTGTTGATGTATTTATTAAAAATGAAATGCAGACGCGGAAAATACCGGGACTTCAATTGGCGGTCATTAAAGATGGTAAGATCATTAAAACAGGGAACTATGGCTTAGCCAATGTACAGGATTCTGTGCCCGTTTCTGATAAAACGGTGTTTACGATTAATTCAATCACAAAAGCTTTTGTGGGAGTGGCGATTATGCAATTGGTAGAAGCGGGTAAACTAAAATTATCTGCTCCCGTTTCTGACTACTTAACAGACCTGCCGCTTGCATGGAAAGCAGTAACCATTCAGCAGCTGTTATCGCATACTTCGGGTATCCCCGATATTGTAGATGAAGAAGAAGCGGTGATGATATTGCCTGATCCCGAAGAAGCCTGGAAGAAAGTGCTGGTTTCTCCTATGGAATTTATACCCGGCGAAAAATTCAGTTACAATCAAACCAATTACCTGTTGCTGGGTAAAATGATTGATAAGTTAAGCGGTATCTCTTTCCAGGAATATATCATTACCGGTCAACTACGCAAAGCCGGCATGACCCGGACGATTGCATCGGGTTTTGGTGCAACCAAGGATGTGATCGCAAATGCTGCTCCGGGGTATACATACCGGAAGGGAAAGCTTAGTAACACGTTCTTTTCATTTCCCCCTTTTCTGCAAACCGCGGCCGGCATGAGTTCCACTGCTATAGAGATGGCGCAATGGATCATTGCATTACAGAAAAAACAACTGCTCACAAGCGATGCAGGTATTACTGCCTTATGGGCACCTGCGATACTCAATAACGGAAAAACAGGTGGCTTCAGCCGCCAGTTGAATGGCTATGCTGCAGGTTGGCCGGTTATCGTACGAACAGAACATCCTGCCATAGCACCCGTAGGTGGCGGACGTTCTGCATTGTTTGTTTATCCAAAAGACAATCTATCGATCATCGTACTAACCAACCTGATGGGTGCTAACCCGGATAATTTCATAGACGGTCTCGCAGCAATTTTACGATAGCAGCTTTTACGTATCTTACCTATCCAAAACCAACATATGAAGATCATTCCTTACCTGTGCATTTTATCGCTCTGCTTTTTATCTTTTGCTGCACATGCGCAAACTCCCGTTGTTGATGCTAACCTTGACAAAATGAACGCCGAGGGCTTTACTCATTCCAAGGCAATGAGTATGCTGCATACGTTTACAGATGTATATGGGCAACGCCTGAACGGCTCACGCGAGTACCTGGCAGCCGCTAAATGGGCAGCGGATAAAATGAAAGAGATCGGACTGGACAATGTGCATTTTGAAAACAATTGCAAGGACTGTCGCGGATGGAGTGTGAAAGGATTTAATGTAGAACTGGTAGCACCCAATTATATGCATATTATCGCCTACCCGCTTGCCGAAACCCACAGCACTGCAGGTGTAGTAGAAGGAGAGTTGATCAATATACCATCATCCGGTAAAATGGAAGAGGTAAAAACTCAATTTGCAGGTAAGCTAAAAGGTAAGATCGTTTTATTAGGAGGTGAACCCAGGAGCAGACCATTGGCAGAACCTATTATGAGGCGGTATAGCGATGGAGCACTGGACACGATGGAAAAGAAAGCGACTGCTGTAGTTAAACAAACACCCTTACCTGCACAGCTAGAGGAATGGAAGACAAGCGATCATACCTATAAAGATTTTATGCTCTTTGCAGAGCAGGAGGGAGCCCTGGCCGTTTTAAAGGCCAGTGGCAATGCCATGGGAATTGTGGGTGTGGGTGGTACTTACGAGTACCTGGCAGGAGATTTCAAAGTACTGCCGTATTTCTCTATCATGTCGGAACATTTCAGCCGGTTACTACATATGCTTCAGCAAAACGTGGTACCAAAGATCAGACTGAACCTTGAAACCGAGATATATACCGAACCTGCCAATAATGTAAATATTATCGGGGAGATCAAAGGCACCGACTCCAAACTGGCTGCTGAAACAGTGATGATAGGTGGGCATTTTGATTCATGGCATGCCGGTACAGGAGCAACCGATAACGGTGTGAGTTGCATTGCCATGCTGGAAGCATTGCGCATCCTCAAACAAACGGGCATGGCTCCGCGCAGAACTATCCGCGTAGGTTTCTGGGGAGGCGAAGAGCAGGCCTTTGTAGGATCGGTTGCCTATGTTATACAGCATTTCGGTCCGTTGAACGAAAAACCCAATAACGAATCGAAAAAGATCACAGCCTATCTCAATCTCGATAATGGTGCTGGTGCCATCAGGGGTGTTTACCTTCAGAACAATGAATCTGCGCGCCAGACTTTTAAAGAAGTATTCGCGCCCATTTCATCACTCACCAGGGGAACCACTACCATTGAAAATACCCTGTCAACAGATCATGAAAGTTTTGATCACTATAATATTCCTGCCTTCCAGTTTATACAGGATGGTCTGAACTATAACTCCGTTACACACCACACCCATCTTGATCTTCCTGAATTTGTTCCGGAAAGCGATCTGAAGAAAAATGCCGTAATACTGGCGTGGACACTCTTAGCGTTGGCGAATAGAGATGGCATGGTTCCGAGAAAGATGTGACTGGTCACTCACCCAGGGGCAGGGAGGTGGTATGAGAGCAGGTGGCGGTAGGAGGTATTAATAATAAAACGATCCTAACTATGTATCATAGTTAGGATCGCGAAAAATTGTTCAACAAGAAAAAACACATCAATTATGTAACCTCAAAGCTTTGCCAGCTTCACATCCAGATAAACAGAATGACGCCCGTATGTTTCATAGAATGGTTTAAAAACCACACCATCAATAGTGAATTCTAACTGCTGAGGGTCGCCTTTAATTGTTTTGCCGAGATCTTCAGCATCCAAAGTTACTTTACGCCAGTCTTTTCTTGCCTCGGTCTCCTGCGCTGCCAGCAGGATAGGTCCGTAAAACAGGCTGGCAATGTTCTGCTGATCCATAATCCCATCGAGGTGAAACTGGAAAGGCATTTTCAATTCTATCACATCGCCATCTTTCCATGTGCGGCTTATTTTCAGGTAACTGCCCGGTTTAGCCGCAAGCTTTTGTTCTTTCCCATTGATCGTTACAAAGTATCCTTTGGTGGCCCAGCCCGGCACACGCACATTCACATCAAATTTTCCACTACCCTTAATAGTCAGGCGGGTGTTGTCTTCTTTTGGAAAATTGGTTGTTTGCTCCACCGTTACTTTACGTTCTGTCCATTGGAGAGTAGAGGGTACAAACAAATTCACATACAGCGCATTGTTATTCTTACTTCTGAAGTAAATTGAATTTTGCAGCTTGGTGCTGCTTTCCAGTGCTGTACCATTGCAACAGGTAAACCCTGTCATATTCGGATTACCAAATTGTTTTACAGATCCTGGTCTGAGAGATATGTGATAAGTATTCCCAGGGGTATTCTCGGCTACGGAAGCCAGGATATCGTTGTACAATGCACGCTCATAATAGTCCATTAACTCTCCCCGCTGATCAAACATAAACAGGTCACTGGTTAATTTCAGCATATTGTAAGTACCGCAGGTTTCGTTCTGCCCGCCTGCAGAGAGTCCGTTTTCATATAATGTTCCCGGCTCACTGATAAAACATTCCGCATTATTAGGATTACGTGCACCGGCAATTCCTCCAATGCTGTACATATAATCATTGACAGCCTTATACCAGAAGTTATCGGCTATTTTATAATATTCGGGGTTATTAGTGGCGCGGTAAGTTTCTACACTCCCTACAATTTGCGGTATATGCTGATTGGCATGCAAACCACGGAAAAGATCTACATTTTTGGCCAGCCCGGTAGAATGTTGTGTATCGCCAAAGAACACTTTAATATTATCAAACAGTTGCGCTGTTTTCAGGTCATTCGGCTTATTGGTAAGCCGGTACATACGCGCCATTACCTCATTCATCCCTCCAAATTCACCAGCAATGTAGGTGTTCCACATTTTTATCAGTGTATCCGTTGGCACTTTGCTAAGGCGTGTGTATACCCAATCACCCATGCCGGAAGCCATTGCCAGGGCTTTTTTATTACCACTCACTTCATAGATATCCAGTAAGCCTGCCAAAATTTTATGCAGTGTATAATAGGGTGCCCAGATCTGGTTCTTTTGTCCTCCATATTTAGCTCCCTTTTCTAACATGATAAACTGATCGGGAGGATAAGCACTGATGAATCCTGTTCCCCAGTTCCAGTAATCATTGCGGATGCCCGCATCACTGAGATCTGAATCATACTCAGATTTTCCAACACCATACGGCACAGCCAATGGATCCGACACATACGTTCCACCTGCCTCTTTCGCCTTCCCGGATAATTGTGATAAATCGTACAAGGTATTTACCATATACTCCATTTTTTCGGAGAAGTTGGCCTGAAGCGCCTTGTCATATCCTGTGCCTGCATAAGCCTGGGCAATAGCAGAAAGATAGTGACCTGTACCATGACCCCTTAATTTGGTGTTCTGGCTGTCCCATGAACCCAAGGGTTTTGTACCTGCAGGTTGTTTCTGGCCAAAAGCATGGCGGAACATATAGAGGAAGGAATTAGGATCGGTTTTAGCTAATGTCAGAACAAACTTATTGCGATTTTCGATGAACTTGGTATCGTGACCATGCAAATCGGTTTTCAGCGTAACCTGGTCCAGGTTAAACACCGCCAAAGATGAAATAGGTGTAGCTGATTTGCCGGATGCTTTTACTGTTACAAATGCTTTTGGTTGCAAATTGCTTCCTGCAATCCGACCGGTAACAGTATAGGTCCCGGGTTTAATAACAGCGGTATTGTCGATAGGAGCGGGCCAGATCACACGTACTGGCGGACCTGCTAATGTATACTGATAAGTTCCCTGCACATAACTTGGGAGTCTTGGCAAATTTCCTACTTCTGTTTCTACTTTCACATCAGCTACACTAACTAAATAAGCATTATACAATTGTGCCTCGGTTGAAGGAAAACGCGGAAGCTCTTCCTCAACACGCCTGCCACCTGTTGCATTTACAACACCCTGGTTAACGTTTCTGCGTGAATTGTAAATTCCGGCAACCTGTGTTACAGTGAGGGGAACACGGTAAATACGAAAATCACGTACCAGCGCATTCAGATTGGGATCTCCCGGTACTAACGATTTTCCGATATACAATAATTTTTCTCCTGCTGGCTGACCGAATACGTCTGACAGTTCCTTTGGTATATCCTTCACTTCACCAACAGGTTTGCTATCAACATAGGTAATCATTGTTTTTGAAGGAACATCTATCACTATAACGAGGTGAACCCACTTATTGGTTTCTATAGCCGGAGAAACCGCCCCGGTTTTATTTCCGCTTATCAATGCCTGATAGCCTTTCTGGGTATTGGTTCCAACAGGCGCCGCAAAAAAATGCTTATTGGCATCTTTTCCAAAATCAAAAAAACGTTGACCGGGTTGCTCTGAACGCAGGTATATCCATCCTGAGATACTCAGCGATTCTAAATCTGTTAATGCTTCTCCCGGGATCGTAATAAAATCATTGCTCTCACCGGAGAGCGATAACACTTTTCCAAACCTGTTGTCGGTAACAAATTTGGCTTCGGCACCTGGATATTTAGCTTGCAAATTATTTCGCGACCAGTCTTTAAGATTTCCGTCAAACAAATAGCGGGCAATCATTCCGGTTTCGCCAATGCCATCTAATATCTGATCCCCAGTTTGTGCCTGGGCAGTGTTGGCACCCTGAATCAAAACAGCAACAAACAGGGCAACGCGCAAGAATACTTTGTACATTTTCATAGTAAACATTTCATTAATAGCCTTATCAATTATCTATTGAATAAAACTATTAAGAAACTGTATGTCTCCATAAGTCTATTTTAGCTAATAGTCATATGATATTAACTGAGTGGTCAGAAAAGACAATAGAGTTCTACACCAACTTTTCTGTAAAGAATTCTATGGTCCTTTTCCACGCAAGTTCCGCTGCAGGTTTATCATACCGTGGGGTTGTATCGTTATGAAAACCATGGTTAACTCCTTCGTATATATATGCTTTGTATTCTTTACTATTAGCTTTTAAAGCGGCTTCGTATGCCGGCCAGCCTTCGTTAACGCGCGTATCGAGTGCTGCATAATGAATCAGCAAAGGAGCTTTTATATTAGGTACGTCAGTAGCAGTTGGTTGACCGCCGTAAAAAGGTACAGCTGCCGATAAACCAGGAATGCGAACAGCCATCGTATTGGCGATTCCGCCACCGAAACAAAAACCCACCACACCTATTTTACCATTGCAATCTTTGTGACTTTTTAAATAATCATATGCCGCGATAAAATCTTCTTCCATTTCTTTTTTGTTACGCTTACTCTGCATTTCGCGACCTTTCTCATCATCTCCCGGATATCCGCCAAGGGGCGTTAATGCATCAGGTGCCAGCGAGATAAAACCTGCGAGTGCTGCCCTGCGCGCAACATCTTCAATATGCGGGTTGAGGCCACGGTTCTCATGCACCACAATAATGCCTCCGAGCTTTTTGGATGCATCCACCGGCTTTGACAACAGCGCTTTGATCGTTCCACCACCTTTTGGCGAAGGGTAGGTGATGTACTCAGATTTCAGTCGGGCATCATCAGACCTTACCTGGATAGCACCATGATAATCGGGCATTAAAAAACTCATGAGTGCAGAAACAGTAAGTCCGCCCACCGCATATAAAGAGAGCTTCTCAACAAAACCCCGCCTGTCCAACCGGTTGTGTGCAAAATCATCATACAGGTCAAATACTTCCTGGTTGATATCTTCTTTTTTGATCTCGTTCATGGGGAGGGGTTTAAGTGTATTCTAAAGTTAGTGACCTGTTTTTTATTTTCCCGATAAAGTTGCCAATAACTCTTCCAGACTTTTCAATGTCATTGTAAATCCTCCCTGGAAACCCATTTCAATCATCTTCTCTAAGCGCTCCAGCGATTCATTATAAATACTAACACTTACTTTGGTTGTTCCGTTTTGTTCGCTGAAAGTCAAATCCCATTCAGAACCCGGTAAGTCAGGGTTTGCATCCTTGTCTGCAAAAGCATTCAACATTTTGAAATTGGTTTTTGGCGTAATGGATGTGTATTGCTGAAGCGACCAATGTTCCTGTCCTTCAGGGCTTACCATGGCATAAAATCTTCGTCCGCCAACTTCAAAATTCATCACTTTTGTTTTTGATGCCCAGGGTTTAGGTGCCCACCATTGATCCAGAATTTCCTGTTGGGTAAAAGCATCCCATACCAGCGAAAGGTCAGCATCAAATTCTCTGTTTACAAAAACCGTTTTTGATGTTTTGTCAACTGTAAAATCAAATAGCAAATTGTTTTTCATTTTTTTTGTTTTTTAATGGTTGATAATACTTCGTCAAGCTGATTGAACCGGGTTTCCCAGATTTTCCTGAACTGGTTAATCCATTTGTCAACCTCTTTCATTTTTTCAATTTCAAGTGTGTAGTAAATTTCCCTGCCTTGCTGTTCCTGCTTTACCAGTTCGCATTCTGTGAGTATGCGAAGATGTTTAGAAACAGACTGCCGGGTAGTGTTGAAGTTTTCGGCAATGGCGTTGGGCGTCATAGCCTGCAAAGCAATTAAGGCAATTATTGCCCGCCTGGTGGGGTCGGCTATTGCCTGGAAAATGTCCCGTCGCATAGTGTTCTAATTTATTTGAGAAACCGATCGGTTGCAAATATATATGCAACCAATTGATTTCGCAAATTTTATTTTAGGCGGAAGGAAAATCAGCTGGAATTGCATGGGCGCAGTTCTTTGTAGTATAATTACTAATTAGCTTTTTTTCCTATCTTTTATCGATTTTTTTAACGCGTCCAAATCCTATACACTGATTTCATGAGTGATTATGAAAATCAATCTCCCCAAAAAACGAGTTCCCCTAAATCTGGGGAAAACACACATGGTGATACAGGTAGTCATATAAAAAAGCCTGCAGTTCCGGTTAGAAACACCACCACGGATTCGTCCATACAAAAAATGGAATTACCGCAAGACGAAGAATTACTTCAGAGAAGATTTACCCCTGTTCAAAGAAAGGAGGAGTCGCCCCTGCAATTGCAAACCAAGGATGCAGGAGGTGTTACACAATTTAAACCGGTTCAAAAAAAAACTAACCAGACAGGGCTTCCCGATAACCTGAAATCGGGGGTAGAGAGTCTCTCCGGAATGAATCTTTCTGACGTAAAAGTCCATTATGATTCACCGCAGCCTTCGCAATACAATGCGCTTGCTTATGCACAAGGCACAGATATTCATATCGGATCAGGGCAGGAGCAACATCTTCCTCATGAGGCCTGGCATGTTGCTCAACAAAAGCAGGGCAGGGTACAGGCAACAACACAAATGAAAGGCGCAGGGATCAATGATGAAAAGGAACTTGAAAGGGAAGCAGATGAGATGGGTGCAAAGGCATTGAATATTCCTGACGATTCGCTTGCATCCGGTCATGAGCATTTTAACAGGAGTGATATTGGTCAGATCAAGGCGCAATCTACGCTGGTGAGTACTGCTCAACGACAGACCCTTGAAAATATTAATAGCGAAGTCTCCGGCGCCTCGCGAAAGATCAATCATTCCCAAAATTCTACGGTGCAACGCGAGACTATTACACAACTTGTTGCAGGAAAATTCCTTGTGGATGATGGGGCACCATTAAGTGAAGGTCAGCAACACAAGAGCACTTTTCTTGCTGCATTGAGGGCGGATGTTAAATCTGTAGCAAAGGATATTTTAGAACCTGCGGGGCTGGCGCAAAATGATTGTCCTGATCTTAGTTATTGGATCAATTATTATCAGGGGAAAACTGCCGCGTATTTTGAAGCGGCTATTGAAAAATATGCACCGGCAACTGCAGAAGCGAAGAATCCTGCTGAATTTTTATCTTCTCTTACAGAGCGGGTAAAGCAGGGATTGGTAGAGCATGTTGCAACCGGGTCACATGCCGTTGAGCCCGGTGAAGTACCAAAGGACATTGATGCAAAAAGACCAGATGCTTCGATACTGACCATTCAGAAAAAAAGTGTGGCACCTATTCAGTTCGGTTTATGCAGTTCAACAATTCAGGAACCGCAGGAAACTTCGGATGGAAAAGATGAAATAAACCAACAAGCATTTTTAAGCGCAGAACTAATTGCCCAAAGGGCCAGAACATTAAAAGACCTATATCAGCGGGGGCGATTCCGGGATGCCGCCAGCGCTCTCTATGAATGGCATAAGCAGATACCCGACAGCGATTTGAAGCCAGGTCAGGTTCAACCGGCAAAAAAGAAGATAGAAAGGCTATATCCTACACTTGATGACTATATTGTTTCTTTAGAGGGCTGCTCCGCAGCAGCAGGTGCTGTGTCTACTTATATTACAGGAAAAGATCTTGAACCTAAAAAAGATGCGCCTGCTATCCCGGGTCTGATGGATTTAAAGATACCCCTGCTATACAATCCGCAGGCAAAAGCAAAAGAAGACAAAAAAAAATCTGCTGAGATGGTTCCCATTTCAACAAAAGATGTTTCTCTATCATTAAGTGCAACAGCAAGTGATACGTCTGCAGGCGCAGTGCCCTCAACTTCTATAGCAGAAACTGGTGAGTCGCCCAGTGCTACTGGCCTGGATAGAAAAGAAGTTTTGGCCTTATCAGAACCTCCAAAAAAAGATGTGAAAGAAGGCGTACCACCCGTTTCCGGGGCAGGAGTTGTTGAACCCACGCTGCCAGGCACTGCTGAGCGGAAAGTGCCAACTTTTGCAAAAGCGGTAACAGTCTCGCCTGAAGAAAAAGCGGCAGCAGCAGCCAATAAGCTTAGGATTGAGGAGGCGAAAAAAGATGCATTCATGAGAATCCCCTTCACATTAGGTGAAGAATTTGAAAAATTATTAAGTAACGGGAATGGCTTTTTTTATGTTAGATCCGAAATAGGTCAGATTCATCATTTCTCAATTGTTAGTTTCGGTGGTGTCTATGATATATACGAGTCAGATGATATTCCAAGACCCGCTATTAATTTTTTAACTGAGCACGACCCTGCTGTACCGGCAACACAAAAGCCACCAATACCCGGACAAACCGGAACCTGTGGATCAAAGGCAGAATTAATCAGAAAGTTTGTTGAAATAATCTGGCGCGATAGAGATGCTCAGATACAGGAATCCACATTTACTGAGAAAGCAACTGTTCGTTATAAACCTTTTTAATAAACAATGGAAAAAGGGAGTTTACGTAATTCGCCAATCTGGCAATACCAGACAAAATATTTTTCCGAATCAGGTATCAATGCATGGAAAAATGGGGTGGTACCGCATTATGTTTCCAGTAACCTGGTTGTTGCAAAGACTTATGCAGAACTGGCTTTTGCATTTCTGTGCGACATTGCAACCAAAGGTGAAACGGCTGAAAAAGTATATTTAATTGAGCTGGGAGCCGGACATGGGCGGCTATGCTATCACTTCTTAAAACACCTGGAAGAACTGATACACAGCAGTGCACTGCAACGGGTCGATTACTGCTATGTGTTGAGTGATTTTTCAGCCGCAAGTTTAGATTATTTTAAGGACCACCCACGCCTAAAGCCCTATTTTCAGAAAGGGGTACTTGACTATTGCCTGTTGGATGCTTTGGACTTCACAGAAATTGAACTACGATTTAGCGGAACGGTTATTAAGAAAGGCAGCCTTGCAAATCCGCTGGTGATGATTGCCAATTATTTTTTTGATACCATTCCACAGGATGTTTTTTTGATAAAGGATCAGGGCATCCATGAATGCAAGGTTCACACAGAAATCCCAGAGAAAGAAGGGATGAGCGCTGAAGAGATCATCAAAGAGATGACCGTTACTGAAGAAAGTCATTCCAGGATTCAGTTGCCTTATTACGAGCAGCCGTTTTTAAACCTGATCCTTCAGCAAACGGCTGCCCAACTGAACTCGGATACATTCCTTTTATTTCCACACGAAGGTTTGAAATGTATCGATACACTAAAGCAATTTTCAAGAAAAGGTATCATGCTTTTGTCGGCCGACAGGGGACAGCACAATTTACCTGATCTGGAAAACCAGCATTTCCCCCAATTCGCAGTACATGGTAGTTTTTCTTATCCAGTAAATTATTATGCGATGAAGATTTACTGTGAACAAAACGGCGGAATTAATTATTTTCCTTTACACCGTCATGAAAGTATGGTATATGGCTGCCTGCTGATTTTACCTGATCCGGAAAATTATGCAGAAACCAGGCTGGCTCATATCAGATTCCTGAAAGACTTTAACCCGGATGATTTCTATATATTGAAACAGCTCTTTGTTTCCCAATTATGGACCCTAAGTTTTACAGAGATCCTTGCTATCATAAGATTAAGTAGTTTTGACGCACGTTTATTTCTGCAGTTGTTGCCGCGGTTGACCGCTTTGTTAAACAGTTTGTCTGATGACGAACGCTGGGATGTTTTTCAGCTATGCCATAAGATCTGGGAGTACTATTTCCCTTTAGGAGAAACTGAAGATCTTGCTTTTAGTCTCGGCGTATTATTATTCAGCATTCAATTTACCAAAGAAGCGCTTGTTTATTTTCAACTATCGGATGCTTTATATGGATATAATGCCAACAGGGCCTATAATATTGCATTATGCCAATTTCAGCTGGATAATCATTTGCTAGCCCTTGATCTATCGAGAAAAATCCAAGCGAAATCACCGGGTCATCCAGAAAACAGCGTATTACTGAAACATCTGGAAGAAGTGTTGTAAGACAAACTACCTGCGTTCATGCTTACTCCAAAAAAGATGTTTTTACCGTTCCTGCCTTGACAATACCCTGTTCCGTAATAATAAGAAGGGCCTCTCAATAAGTTTTTGCAATATATATGCGCCCAGCAGGCAAGTGAGTATACAGGCAATAAACGCCAGGTTGCTATTCTTTTCAATTCCGATCCTAGCCAATTGCTCCTGGGTTACATGAATAACCATTTTATGGATCAGGTATAATCCAAACGAAAAACCTGCTATTGTAGTTGTGATGGACGATCTTATTTTATTGATTCCTGAATGCGGGTTCACCGCAATAGCCAGCAGCAATGCATATCCGATTCCTATCATTGCAAAGCCATAGATAGATGCATTATAGGATGATTCATCAAGTGTGACAATGTAGGCAATGACTAATATTAGCACGCTTGAAAAAAACAGTATTGTACCATGCCCGAATATCCAATTCCTGATCTTTGGCCGAAACTGAAAGAGAGCGGCAATCGTAATACCACTTAATAAACCATCAAGACGCGTCCAGGTAGGATAATAGATCCATTGCCGCCAGTATACCTGAACATCCATTTCGTCCGGGTTCAATCGTTCAAGTTTATGCCAGGCATACAACCGTAGCAGGATTCCCATTGCAAACAATACGATCAGCAATATCCAGGCCTTTGTCATCAGTTTCCAATATGCGAGCAAAGCAAGCACCAATGGAAGCAAAAGATAAAATTGCTCTTCAACACAAAGCGACCATGCATGTGAAAATGTTCCTGCTGTGCTAACATTAAGCCCGATATTCTGGGTGAAGGTCAGGTATCGCCAGGCAGGTGCCAAAGCTTCGCGTTCATGTACAAATGGAAAAAGAAAATATAATAACAATGTAACCAGGTATGCAGGCAATATCCTGAAGGAGCGCTTGATATAAAACTGGTAAAAAGAAATATTTTCCTGCCGGTCAATAACTGATAACAGCTGCGAAGAAATTAAGTACCCACTTAGAACGAAAAAAAGATCAACACCCGTCCAGCCAAATTTGCTGATCGCCGTAACCCAGGCGGGGGAGGGGAAAAGTCTGCCATAATGAAAAAGAAAAACAAGAAAGATCGCTAGGGCTCGCAAATGATCCAATCCGTGTATATGTTTAGTGGGTCTGGAAACAGCTGCCGGCATTGCGTTAAGGTAGGGTGGGATCTTGTTACTCCAAAAAATTTGTTTTAACAGTCTCCCATACTTCGGATCCGCCCCCCAGCAAGGTTTGTTTCAACATATAGATGCCAAATCCTTTCGCCTCCTGGAAGTTGATGGTAGGCGGCATTACCAGTTCAGTTGGGTTGGTTAACACATCAATTAAAACCGGGCCATCATGCGCCAGTGCTGTTGCTATCGCACTGGTCACATCTTCCGAATTTTCTACCCGGATACCTAAAATACCTATGGCTTCAGCCATTTTTGCAAAATTGGGATTCTTTAAATCGGTACCGAAAGGAGGCATCCCAATCACCTTCATTTCCATGGCCACAAAACCAAGGGATCCATTATTATACACAACCAGCTTGACGGGTAAATTATATTGAAAAATAGTGAGGATATCGCCCATCATCATCGCAAAACCACCATCGCCGGAGAGTGAAATAACCTGTCGCTCCGGGAATGCCAACTGGGCCCCAATGGCCTGTGGCATAGCGCTGGCCATAGATCCGTGATTGAAAGAACCTATCAGCCTTCTTCCTTTTTTCATCTCAACATACCTTGCGGCCCAGACCGTAGGCGTACCTACATCCGTGGTAAATATGGCATCGTCTTTAGCAAGATCGCTAACGATTTTTGTAAGGTATTCCGGATGGATCAATCTGCCTGTTTCACCCTTCGCGTGGGCATCTAAATTCTTTCTGTTTTCTTTATATCGTTCCTGGCATTGTTCTAAAAAACTGTTATCAGTATGCTGATCCAATAAAGGCAATAGGGCGGTAATGGTTTCATTGATATCGCCTACAAGACCCAGATCGAGTTTGCACCTTCTTCCCAAACGTTCGGGGCGGATATCTATCTGCACAATTTTACTATCTGTAGGATACCATTCCTTGTAAGGAAAATCGGTGCCGAGCATCAAAAGCAGCTCGCAGTTTTGCACAGCATGGTTGCCTGAAGCATTGCCAATCAGCCCGGTCATTCCCACATCAAAGGGATTATCATATTGCACATATTCTTTTCCCCTTAGCGCATGAACCGTTGGCGCACCAATTCGCGCTGCCAGTGATAGTAACCCATCATGCGCACCGGCACAACCGGCACCGCAAAGCAGGGTTATCTTTTTAGATTGATTGATCAACAAAGCCAACTGCCGCAGGTCGGTATCGGAAGGACGAATGGATGGGCGGTTGAAAAACAAAGGATGCTCCTGTTCGTTACTTGTTATGTCTTGCATAGCCACATCGCCAGATAAACAGATAACAGCAACGCCGCGTAAACCAATGGCATGCTGAATGGCAATTTGTGGTACACGGGGCATCTGGCGGGGAGAAGCGACGGTTTCGCAGTAATAACTGCATTCGCGGAACAAAGCTTCCGGTCGCGTTTCCTGGAAATAACTGCTACCGATCTGTTCGCTGGGGATCTGCGCAGCGATGGCAAGCACAGGGGCATTGCTGCGATGTGCATCATATAATCCATTGATGAGGTGCATATTTCCCGGACCGCAACTACCGGCACATACTGCCAGGTTTCCTGTTAACTGTGCCTCCGCCCCGGCTGCAAATGCGGCAGCTTCTTCGTGCCGGTAATGGATCCATTTGATCTTTCCTGATTTACGCAATTCATCGGTAATGGCATTGAGCGAATCGCCCACCACACCGTGGATATGTTTTACACCGGCATGTTCCAGCATTTCTACAAGTTTGGCTGCTACAGTTTTCGACATGAGAAGGCAGGTTTAGTGTTTGTATAAAAGTAAGAGAATACAATTCTTGTTCCACCTCATTCAGAAAGCAAACAGATTCTGTTGATATTCTGAATAATTTATTACCATATAGTTACCAAATCGTTATCTAACGATGAACATTTTAAGATGGGGTTGAAACACGAAAAAATCATAGCTCTTTTGCACTACTCAAAACCCAAAACATGCTTTTTCGATTTCATTTCCTCAAAAGGATGGCCATTCTTGCCATATTCTTTTTCATCAGCAGCTTCACATTTTCGCAGACATTAAAAGGCAAAGTGGTGGATGCCAATACAGGTGAACCCCTTGTTGGCGCTGCTGTTAAGCTCGATGGCGCCGGCGTAACAACACTGGTAAAACTGGATGGTACCTATTCCTTTACGAAAGTAAAGCCAGGTACGTATAAAGTAAAAGTTAATTACGAAGGCTACAGGAAGATGGCAGAAAAAACAATTGTTGTAACGGATGGTCCGGTACAAACAATAGATTTTTCACTGGAACCCTTGGTCAATGAACTTTCATCCGTGACAGTAAATACAGGTGCTGGCCGCGATGGCGACAGGGGTGCCAGGCGTATTGAAAAAATCGCCGATCCTTTCCTGAACATCCTTTCTGCCAAGACCATTCAACTGTTACCAGATATCACTGTTGCCAATGCCTTACAAAGGGTAAGCGGTGTAACGATAGAAAAAAGCGGATCAGGGGAGGGGCGTTACCCCATCATTCGCGGAATGGAAAAAAGATATATCAACACGCTTGTAAATGGTATCAAGATCCCGAGCCCGGATAATAAGAACCGGTATATACCACTGGATCTGTTTCCTTCCGAACTCCTGGAAAGACTTGAAGTGAGCAAAAGCCTTACACCCGCTATGGAAGGCGATGCCATCGGCGGAACCATTAATCTGGTTATGAAAGATGCACCCAACAGGCTCTTGTTGCAGGCTAATGTTTCAGCAGGATACAGTACTGCTTTTGGTAGCGAAACTTATAACCAGTTTAATAAAAGCACCATTGCAAAATCATCGCCTTCAGAAATAAACGGAGCAGCTTATATCGCTACGCCAAAAGATTTTTCTGTGGCGCATTTGAATTATACCACCAAAAGTTCACCGATCAATTCCACTGTTGGGCTGACCGTTGGAAACCGTTTTGGCAAGGACAAACAATTCGGGTTCATTGTTTCCGGCAGCTACCAGAATATCTTTCGTGGAACTACTTCAAATTTCTTCCTGCCCAATGCACAGCCCGGGCTTGATAATATCCCTTTGTTTTCAGATCTGCAACTGCGTAAGTATTCCGTACAAAGCAAACGCGCAGGGCTGAACGGAAAGCTGGATTTCCAGATCAACAAAAACAACAAAATATCGTTAATCAATACCTTTGTAAGACTGGACGATTACCAGACACGGATCATTTACGATACCGTAACACTCAACTCACTTGTTACCAATTCTCAGCGAAGCACCTGGCAGTACCAGTCAATCTATAATTCAACTTTACAGGGTATTCATCACCTGAACGCCAGCCTGAAAGTAGACTGGAGCCTCGCATATTCCATCGCCAACAACCATATACCCGACCAGGCAGAATTTTCGCACCAGTACCCGATCGTAGCCACCACTTTGACTGCTGATAAGTTGCAGGGATTAAAACATATATGGTCACATAACAGCGATAAAGACTATTCAGGTTATGCCAATATTACACAGGATACAAAGCTTTTCGGAAGAACGATAGAACTGAAAGCAGGTGGCCTGGTAAGGAGCAAAAACAGGGATAACCTTTATAACGCGTACAGCCTTGATCCAACACTGGGTGCACTGTACACCAATATCAATGCTGCTTCATTTGTATTCAAAACAGCTGGTGATGGAATGAGTTCTATAACCGGTAACAACTATACTTTCAAAGAAGATGTTTCCGCAGGATTTTTACAGGCCAAATGGGCACTGACTAATAAGCTCGAAGCATTGGGTGGAGCAAGAATAGAATATACCCACCAACATTATGAAACACAACTGGGTGCTGATGTTGCCGCAAAGTCGGGAACGATCACTTACACCGATTTCTTGCCGAGCCTGCAATTGAAATATGCCATCAGCCGTAACCAGAACTTACGCCTGGCATATTACAAAGCCCTTGCCCGACCAGGCTTTGCAGAGTTGATACCGGATGGCCCGGATGGAGAATTTTTCAAAGAGATCGGCAATCCGCAATCCTTAAACCACACAGTAGCGGATAACCTTGACCTGCGTTACGAATTATATGCTAAAAATGCCGACCAGGTATTGCTGGGTGTTTTCTATAAAAACATCAAGGACCCTATCGAAATATCTGCTGTTAAACCAAAGAACATCAATAGCCTCTACCTCGAACCGGTAAATGCACCGAAAGCTACGAACTATGGTTTCGAGGCGGTTGTTACAAAGTATTTCGGTGTGTTTGGTATATCTGCCAACTATACGTATACGCAGTCAAGTATCACAAGAGACAGTATGTTGTTATCGTACCGCAGCGGATCATCCAGCTTTTTAAAGTTTGTTCCGGAAACAAGACCATTGCAAGGTCAATCCAACCACATTGGTAATCTCTCGCTGATCTATAAGGATCCAAAAATTGGTCTGGACTTCCAGGTGGCTTTCGTTTACACAGGAGAAAGGATTTCTTTTGTGAGCCCTTATATCGGTCTTCACTACTGGCAGTCGCCTACAACACAACTGGATATTTCTTTTGAGAAGATCATTGTTAAGAAGTTCAGTTTCTATGGCAAGATCAATAACCTTACCAATACACCTTTCGAGCTCACATTGCATCAACCTTACAACGCCTACCTGGCAGCAGGTGGCAGGAGCCTGGCGCTGCAAACAGATCCTGGTTCGAGGATAGTGATACAGAAAGATTATTACAAACCTTCCTTCTTATTCGGTCTGCGATACAAATTATAATTCACGACAATTCTACAATATGAAAAATACATTTTTACTTTTTGCGCTTTTATCAACCATCCTGCTGGGATCCTGCGAGAAGAAAATAGATAACAAAGACCTTTGGGTGGCGGTTGTTCCTCCCACCATCCCCATCAGCGATGCCACCTGTTTAACAGGTGCTATTAACGGTACTATGCTGGCAGGCAAAACATATACTGTGTGCGGCGACATTTTTGTAAAAGCCGGTGATACCTTAACGATCCAGGAGGGTGTTACGCTCAACTTCACAGGAAGTTCTCCTACTGTACCAGTGGGACTGGGTGTAAATGGCGCATTGTTTTGTTTGGGAACAAAGGAACGCCCTATTGTTATTACCTATCCGGGTGTAACGAAAACTGACCAGCCCGGCGCAAATCCTGATAACGATCCTGCATTGAAAGGCAAGTGGACAGGTATCATCGGTGGTGCTACCTGCAGTCACATGATCATCAAATGGACACATATTGAATTCGGTGGCGCCACCATCAGTTCTGCTATGAAAAGCTTTACCGGAAGTTCAAGTCCTTACCCTTTGTATTTTGCCAACCCCGCAGGCATTTTTGTGCTGGAAGATTCCTGGCTGTATGGCAGTGTAGATGATCCCTGGAGGATCAATGGCGGTAAGATCTGTGTAATGCGGAACACCTTCGAAAAATGCGGCTATACCGGTGGAGAGGCAATGAATGCGAAAGCCGGTACCATTGGAGATTTTGCTTATAATCTTTGCATCGGTATCGCTACCAATGGTCCAAAATTATCCAATATCAATGTTGCCCCGGGCGTAGCCAGTTCTAATGTCCGTATGTACAATAATACCATGATCAACTGTGGATACAGGAGATCAGCTGCGGGTCGCGGCGGGTCTATTAATTTTGAAGAAGGCGCAGGCGGTATGGCATACAACAACCTGATCGTAAACTGTAAATTCGGTCTGCGTATCGTGAGTAACCCGATTGCGGATACAGCGAATATCCGTTATGGCTATAATTTTTATTATGCGGATTCGATTGCTGTTGCCAGTCAGTTCATCCCTTCACTATCCGTAAGCACTGCTATCAGTTTACCACAGGAAACAGATGTTCCCAAACCGTCTACTTATTTGCCTGCTGGCTGGAAAACAGGAGATGTGTATACGGCACCTGCCTCAGTGATAGGCATCAATAATCCGCAGTTTGTAAACGGTCCTGTTCCATTGCCTGCGGGTTTGCAGTTGCGCGATATTGCAACAGTTGGCACTTACAATTTTTCTTTAAAGCCTGGCTCACCGTGTATCGGTATCGGGTATACGGGCTTCGGTCCGCGTGCAGATGTACCGGTTGACAGCAAGTATGGCGCAAGCGAAATTCTGGGACCCGGAAAAGATATTGGCTGTTATCAAAGTAATGGCAGAGGTAATCAACATTAAAACATCAAAGATGAAAAAATATTTATTGGTTTTCTTAGTTTTTGGAAGCATGATCAGCCAGGCGCAAAATGTGGGTAGCAATCCCTTCGTTACCGCTCCGTACCTGCAGATCGGAAAAGAAACCACCGTTAAATCGTTACAGCTTCTCTGGCATACGGCGGATGAGAATGGACAATGGACGGTAGAAATAAAAAACAATGCAGGTTGGATACAGGAAGGAACACCTTCCGCCACCAGGATCGGCGTTGCCAATATTGCTACCCATTATGTTTACCGGTCATTACTCAGTCACCTGACTCCCGGTGAATTATTTACTTACCGGGTATCGAAGGATGGTAAAGAGGTTTTCACTTCTTCAGCACAGGCGCCTAAAAGTGAAGACCAGCCTTATCGTTTTGTGGTATTCGGTGATGTGGGGGCAGGAACCAAAGAAGCCAGGGAGATCGCCAATGCCGTGTACAGTGCAAAACCCGATTTTGTAGTGATACCGGGTGACATCGTATATGACTATGGCTTGATTGCAGACTACAACACAAAGTTCTGGCCCATTTATAATGCCAATAAAATTGATAGTGTAGGTGTTCCGCTGATGCGCTCAGTTCCTTTTATAGGTGCGGTTGGCAACCACGATGCCGATAGTCGCGACCTGGACAAAGCGCCGGATGCATTGGCTTATTTTTATTACTGGGATCAGCCTTTGAATGGTTACGCCAGTAAAGAGGGCGGCGCAACCCTTCCTGTTTTAAAAGGGTCAGATGCCCATAAAAAAGCATTCTTTGACGGAGCAGGATCGAGGTATCCCGCTATGACCAATTTTTCATTCAACTATGGTAATGCACACTGGCTGGTACTGGATGCGGATAATTATGTAGACTGGAACGATAGCCTGTTAACAGACTGGGTTAAAAAAGACCTGGCGAATGCACAGAACGCAACCTGGCGCTTTGTAACGTATCATCATCCCGGCTTCAATTCTTCCATCGAGCATTTTGAACAGCAACAGATGCGTATTCTATCACCCATATTTGAAAAAGGAAACGTAGATATTGTTTTCAACGGGCATGTTCATAACTACCAACGAAGCTACCCAATGTTCTTTAAGCCCTTCGGGAAAGGAACTTTGATGATAGGAGGTAAAGACAATAAGACACCAAGAGGCAGAGTCGTGAATGGGGCATGGAAACTTGACAAATCATTTGACGGCAAAAGCAATACACACCCCAAAGGTGTTATCTATCTTGTAACAGGTGCAGGCGGTCAGGACCTGTATAACCCAGAACAGGAGAGTGACCCCGACAGCTGGCAAAAATTCACAAGTAAGTTTATTTCAACCGTTCATACCCTCACGATTGCAGATGTAAATGGAAAGAGAGTGGTGATCAGTCAAAAGGATGCCAAAGGAAAAGTAGTGGATAGCTTTACCATTACTAAATAACCCGTAGCTTCCCGGTGATTGATTATTGATGACGAATACTTATTTTTAATTTACAAAACACCGTATGGCAACTAATACAATGCAAAGCAGGATGCGCGTTTACCACAGGTACCTGGGTTATTTTTTAGCGGGTATTATGGCTGTTTATTCGCTTAGTGGCATTGTACTGATATTCAGGGATACGAATTTTCTTAAAAAAGAAAAGCACGTAGAAAAACAGTTACCGGTCAATATGAAAAACGAGGACCTGGTAAAAGAGCTGAAGCTGGGAAAAGTTACAATAGACAAAGAGGAGGGGGGGATTGCTTATTTTAAACAGGGCACCTATAACAAAGCCACGGGCCTGGCGCAATATACCACCCGTGAACTATATCCATTTGTGGCAAAACTCACCAAACTGCATAAAGCATCTACCAAGGATCCACTCTTCTTTTTAAATATATTTTTTGGTCTTTCCCTATTCTTCTTCGTTGTATCCGCTTTCTGGATGTTCTTACCCAAAACCACCATTTTTAAAAAGGGACTTTACTTTACATTGGCAGGAATTATACTGACCGTTCTTTTACTGATCCTGTAAAATCATCTTCAAAACCAGTCGTTTCGGATCATAGGCTTTCGCAGCTTCGTGTTCGCCTGTTTTTGGGCTATTATTCGCTCTTTCTTCCTACCTGGCTCATATCACAGCCTTATCAGCTTCGCCTTTTCTTTGTCTTTTTTTCGCCATTTCTTCGCTCACAGACGAACGTTCTTCGTCCATGGACGAACATTCTTCGGTCACGGACGAACATTCTTCGTCCACAGACGAACATTCTTCGGTCAGGAAGGGAGGTTCTTTGCCTGTAAATGAGGCTGATAAGGCTGTGATAAGAAGGAATACCGACTATGAACCGAAGAATGGGCAATAAAGAGACGAATAATGGAACGGAAATCAGGGCAACCAACGCCTATATTGACAGCAGCAGACCCTGCGGGGCTTGATTTTGCCTTCTTTCTATTTTTAGGCACTCATTAAGTCAAGCGATTTTTGGGGCGTCTAAAGGCCTTAAAAGGGGCGGATGGTAAATAATGACTGACCCGGTAGCTATTGCAAGGGTGATGGGTTAAAAGAAAAGGAAAGAATAAACCTGATTTGTCATCATTTAAGCGAATTTCTTGATAGCATCTGGGCTCACTGGTGTAAAAAAGTTAATCAAATTGCCGTCCGGGTCACGAAATAATAACGAACGATTTCCCCAGGGCATTGTTGTTGGTTTCTGAACAATGTCATTGGTCAGATCTTTAATTCTCTCGAAATCATCATCGACATTCTCAACAAGGAATTCTATGATTACACTTTTATTAGCGGTTGGCTGAGCAACTCCTTCTCCAAAGAATGCCAATGTTTGGGTGCTTCCTATCGCCAGGGTGAAAGATCTCGTAGCTATTTCTGCAAACTCATTTGTTGACCACTTTGCTGTTATACCAGTTGCCTTTTCAAAAAACTGAACTAAAGTTTTGATGTCAGCGGTGATAATTCTTAGTGACACCAAATTTATCTTTTCCATTTTACTTCTGTTTTAATTGTTTAATGAATTAATGAACCAAAAGTAAAATAGCATTATGACAGCTGTGTGTCAGGGGTCTGAAAGTTATTTTCTTTGCTGTCTAAATATTCTTTTAGCGTCAGCTTGTGAGGCGTAAAGCTTACATCCAGCGGTTCGATTTTTAAAATTCTATCTAAACGGAACATTCTGTAATCCTTCCTTAGTCTGCAATAGGCTATAAGTGTCCAACTTTCCTGCAGGCTGAAATACAAAGCAAATGACTCTATGTTGCGTTCTGTTTTTTCGCCTTTGTGTTCTGACAAATAAGTAATTTTCAAAACTTTAAAGTCTGTTAATGCGTTTTGAATTAAGCTCAGAGAATTACTTGTATTTGTATTGGCTATGGCGGGGCTAACCGCAATTCTATTGGCTAATAATTCAACTTTCTGTTTTGTTGAATACAATAAAATGGCTTTTATTTTATTGATTGCTTCTGAATATTCTTTAATAAGAGAGCTATCTCTATTTTTTAGCACTAATTGTTCGGCTGTAATTAAAGCGTTTGCCTCATTTTCGGTAAACATTACCGGTGGAATTTTATAGCCTTCCATTAACGAATACCCTTTACCCTCTTCCGCGAATATGGGAACACCAGCTTTTTCCAACGCTTTTATATCTCTATAAATTGTTCTAACACTTACGCCAAATTTTTTAGCAAGCGTTGTTGAAGTCACTATTCTTTTTGTTTGCAGCTGGGTTAAAATTGCCGTAAGCCGGGAAAATCTTTTTGTGTCATTGCCATTCATTGTTCAGCTTGACTTTGATGTTAACTGCCTTGGTAGCTTTGGCACTAACGCTTATATGTACAAAGCTACGAACAAATACTTTCGCAGATAGCCGCCGCGCAGTGCAGATACAGAATAATGTACTGCTACCATTCAACGGTAGAAGTTCAGCATATCAATCCTGTTCATGCTCTCTCCGTACTGGAGAGAGCGAACAGGACCGTCACCAATCTTTGCTTTGGTGACTGCGGTATGCTAACCATTAAAGGATACAATCAACCGCCTGGAAGGTTACATTTTTTTAACGGTTTACCGGGGGGAGGATTTTGGCTTAGGTAAATTAATATTGCCGCCGACCGTTTTGAGGAGTATAGCCGAACCTCCTCCGTTTATTTTCCCCATGATATTTTTAGCGTCTCCCGGTGGATCTTTACTGATGTCGAAATCTGAGAATAATCTGCCGTAGGTTGTCTGCATGGATATGCCAGCTTTTTGATTGGTAGCAAGCACCAGATCAACATTGCCTGTAACACTCCTTACCATGGGAACCGCATTTTCCCAATGACCGGTATTACCGCTGACAAGGAACCCGAATGTACTTTTCTTATCTGCATAAAAATCCACACCAGCCTTGTAATTAAGGTTATGGCTGAAGTTTTTGGCAATAGCGTATTGGTCATACATAGAAGCGCCGGCTAACCGCGAACCTGTGCTGTTCCAGGGAACCATGATATTGTTGTAAGCCGCATTACCAAAGAGGTTCAGCCTGCCTTTGCGGTGATTCACATTCAGGCTCATATTGTATCTGGGCAGAACACCTAGTTCATTTGTACCGAAGTCCTTGTTTCGCGTGGTAACAATATTGTCATTCAAATTGGCTTCTTTTTCCGCTCCTTCATATGCCTGAGTACATCCGCAATAGCCGCATCTAATTGGGGATCTCTATTATGTAAATTATCATCAAAAGAATTAACGACCCTGATATCTGGTGTTACACCGATACGCTCAAGTTCCTTGCCATTCAGCTTATAAACACCATAGCAAGGTACACGCATAGACGATCCATCCGGGAATGAAGATTTAAGTGTAAATATTTCCCATCCGTATGTTGTATTTCCAATGGTTGTTCCAAGGCCTAAAGCCTGGAACCCGGCAGCTGTGATCTCACCATCGCTTAATGTTTGCTCGTTTATTAAAAGAGTGATGGGATTATCGGCAGGTGTGATAATACCCTGGTTCACATAAGACCCACCACGATATTTCCATTTGGCATAGGAACGTTGTGAAAGATACCGTAATACATTATCATGCGAAAGTCCACCATCATTATATCTCAGGTCAAGTATGAGTCCATATTTACCAGGATACTGCTTCTCCATATCTTTTACAAATTTTTCATACCCCTCTGGTTCCATATTCTTCATAAAAACATAGGCGATACGATTACCTGTTTTATCCGATACTCTTTTTTGATTTTTACGGATCCAGTTATTATATAATTCTGTTGTAATACTTCGTTGCGGGTGAAGCATCACCTGAAAAGTTCTGCCATTACGTGAAAATGAAAGAGTAAGTATGTTTGAAAATTCGTATTTAGTAAAATAAAAACTCCTGTCAACGGATGTATTCACAGGCTCTCCATTCACACTGATTAAGAGGTCACCAGTCTGCAGATTGATTTCTTTTTTATCGGCAGCCGATCCTGACAAAATATATTTAACAACGAATGGGGCACGGTCATCAAACATAATACCTGTTTCCATAGTTACCACTGATGAATCAACTTTTTCATCGTCACCATTTGTATTAAAACGCACATGCGATGAATTCAACTCTCCCAACAAATCATTAACCAATATCCTGTAGTCATCCCTTGTATGAATATAGGGGAGGAGTTTATGATAGGTTTCCTTCAGCACATTCCAATCCTTACCATGAAAAGATGGGTCATAATAATTTTCATTTATTTTAGAACATAATTCTGCAAACATCTGTTCAAATTCTCCCATCCTGCTTTTGGCGTACGTAAAATGTATATTCAGGGGAGATAAATGATTGGCTGCTAAATCAAGCCTGTAAACATTTCCATTAACTAGTGCCATTTGTGAACTATCTCCGCTACAAAGCATGGCACCAAAACGGCGGTCCTCAATACCTGTGACTTTTTCTGTTTTATTGCTCTTTCCTGGCGTGAATGTGGTTTTCCAGATGGCCCAAACCCCTTTATCGTGATTGCTCATATACAAGATGTAAGATTGATTACCGGTATGCATGGAAGCCAGCGGGTATTGTGAACCGAAATCCGGACTAATCATCTCCATCCGTTGCATAACTTCTATGGTGTCAACCAACTCTGGCAAACTAGCCGCATGAACTGTCCCTGTAAACGATATATTTTTTGTGAGCGCTGAATCAAAAGCCAAATTATATTTTTGCAATTGCACCCTGAAGATCCTTGCATCCCGGATACCCTGTGGAAATGCCGGGCCCGACGACCCACCTGCAAAAAATAAATATTTATTATCATGGCTCCAAAAAACACCGGTTTCTGTAGAGGCTGTTTTCGTTAGGTTAACCGTTTGAGCCGTTGGAATATGAAATAGCATGATGTCTTCCTCCATGTTAAAATGTGTTGTGTAACTGATGAAAGCTCCATCCGGAGAAAAACGAGGTTGTGCCATATCATTCCATATCGCCCAGATTTCTCCTTTCGCAATTGTTTTTGTTACAAAAGACGAAAGATCAATCAATTTTATTTCTTCTCTCCCGCCAATGCAAACTGCCATCGTACGATCGGCATTTAAACTAATAAACCGGTTTGTATATTTATCATTGGTTATTTGTTTTGGTAACTGTTCTCCATCATCACGCATGGTGAACCAATTTGCAAAACCCTCACTGGTACGGGAAAAGATAAGGGTGCTTCCATCAGCCAGCCACTTAACTTCTAAAGCTCGCTCAGCATATCCGATATTTAGCCGATGTATATTATTACCCGATGAGTCGCAAATAAAAAGTTCACCTCGTGAAATGAGGGCTATCTTTTTCCCATTTGGGGAAAGATCAATATAACTGATGCGACCTTTCAGATCATCTTTAATAGTATCCTTTAATATAACATCGGGCAACAGCGGATTTATCTTTTTTGTGACCCTGGTTTTTATATCATAAAGAAACAGCTGGTATCCTCGTTCAAAAACAATAGCTGTTCCGTTTGCACTAACCACCGGTGATTTTATTGAATTTGAAAAATGGGTTAGCGCCACAGCTTCGCCGCTTTTTATAGTATAAATATTGAACTCCCCATTCTCCTTGTCGCCGGTGAAATAAATATTTGCGTACCTGTCGAGTGTAGCACCAAAGAATTTTCCTGAATAATTTGAATATAGCCTGTATTTCGATAATACCGGATCGTAGGACTGAATCGCAGGGTGATTGGATCCTTTATATCCTTTCCTTTGGCTAAAAAGACTACTTTCCAGCGTGTTGTTAAAAAATATCGCCCCGGTCTTGGGGTCTTCGAAAAGGTTGTGGTCATTCTGAAAAAAATAATGCCCCATTACCCTGATCGGTGTCCCACCCGTTGCAAGAACTTTATAACCCGATACAGGTCCTTCCCGGTCGGAAGAGAAATAAATATATTTAGAGTCCCAACTCCACGAGTTTACATTGTCATCAGCACTGTGATAAGTAATTCGCAGGGGGGTGCCGCCGCAAGACGGCATTACAAATACATCACCGTTGCCATATTCATGTGCTGTAAAAGATATCCACTTACCATCAGGTGAATACCGCGCGTTTGTTTCATACCCTTTAAGTTTTGTCAGTTGAATAGCATTCCCGCCCTGTATGGATGATTTCCATAGATCACCTGCATAACTGAAAACAACAGTATCACCTGCAGGATTGAGACATGGATTTGATAAGAAATATCGGTCCCGGGTTTCTTGAGAATAAACTACAAAAGGAAGTATATAAAAAATGAGGGCTACCCGGATAAATTTCATGTCCTTGATTTTAACCAAATGTAAATCCACTCATCAATAAAAAAATAGTATGGAATTAGCATTGCATAATTATAACCGTTGATACTCCTTGGGGAGAAACCCGGTATATGTCTTAAAAGTTCGCACGAAATGACTCTGATCAAAAAATCCACATTCAAAACCGATATCTGTTAATGATCTATCCGTTAACTTGATAAGCCGCAGGGCGTGTTCTGTCCTCAGCTTTCGGATATATTCACCAAGTGTTGAACTAAAATAAAAATGAAAATTCCTTGAGATCGTTACCGGATGCATACCTGTTAGCGTAGATAACTCGTTTAGCGTAACCTTATCCCTGTAGCGTTCGTGAATGTATTCTGAAATAATTTTTACCCAGGCTGGGGAGATTGATGGTTTTAGTAGTGTTGCGCGGTTCACTATGTCGAGTACTAACATTTCAATAGCTCCGTTGGTTAAACAGTCGTATTTTGTTAATTCTTTTAGTATTTTTATAAGGCAAAATTTTGCTGTGGGGTTTACATAGATCGCGTTTGATACCTGTTCAGATGTCAGGTTATATTTTTGAAAGAATTTTGATTGCAGCTCTATGTTGATGCGTCTTGTAAACGCTGCAACTTTTATCACCTGGTGAATTTCACCCGCATGATAATAAGTGATATTGCCAGGCAATAGTTCAGATTCTTTTTTCTGTGTTTCTACGCAACCCCCATCCAGTACAAAACTAAAGTGTGCATTTTCATGGCTGTGCCTGCTACTATTAAATTTTTCATGATCATATACTGTCACGCACACCGCAAAGCCAGTGTCTGCATCGAAAGATGGAATATTTTTGGCGATATCCCCTGAATACTGCCCGCTTAGAAATTGGCTCATACAACCAATACTCTCTTTATCAAAAAAGGTTACAGTGGAACAGAAGGAAGTAAATTCGGCTTTCAACAAAATCATTGGTGCTTTTTTCGAACCAGTTTTTCGATGATTTGAAATTATTGGCAACTTTGCATGATTAATCAGAGCCCGATTTTTTTCATAAATATCTCCTTGTAAATACTTCCGATCGGTAAACTGAATTGACCGATCGAGACCGTGTTACCTTCTATATGTGATATTTTTCCGGCATTGATAATAAAGGAACGATGAACTCTTACAAAAATATCGGGTGGTAACATTTCTTCAAATGCTGTAAAGGAAACCGGTGGCAGATAAGTAGCAGCAGCCGTAATAACGCTGGTGTAGTTTCCCTTGGCTTCCGCGTACAGGATATCTTCATACAACACCTTATGAACTTTTCCGTCCGCCCTGATAAATAAATGATCCGTTTTGCCGGCCGCTTCCTTGTCAGGCTTGGTCATATTTTCAAGGTTTTGAATAGCCTTATCGACTGCAATAATAAACCTGTCCAGAGAAAAAGGTTTGACCAGGTAGTCACAGGCAGCAAGGTCAAATGCATTGGCCGCATATTCTTTATAGGCAGTTGTGAAGATCAGTTGTGGGATTGTTTTCAATGTTTTTACAAATGACATACCATCCAGCACTGGCATATGGATATCCAGGAATATTATATCCACAGTCTGCGAATCCAGGATCGTTTTTGCTTCCAATGCGTTGCCACATATGCCGATTACCTGTAACGCCGGCAGGTGGTCGCAATAATTCCGGATAATGTCTCTTGCAATGGGTTCGTCATCTACAATCAAACAGGTCAATGGTTTCATGCTATATGTATGGATAATTGAAGTTCAACATGATACAACCGGTCTTCAACCTTTTGTTGTAAAAGGAAATTGTTTTTGTATAACAATTCCAATCGCTTTTTCGTATTGATAAGTCCAAGCCCGGAATGCCTGTTCACTGTTTCATTGCCCGGTCGAACCTGTCCAAAGGAATTGCTCACTTTAAAAATAAGTTTATCGCCTTCTGCAAACAAACGGATGGATATATAGATTTTGCTATCAAAACTATCCTTGGCATGTTTGAAAGCGTTTTCTATAAAAACAATGAAAACCATTGGTGCTACCATGATCCCGCTTCCCGCAAGATCTTCTATCTCTATATCAAGCATCAGGCGTTCCCCTATACGGATCTTTTCAAAGTCTATAAAATTATGAATGTATTTTGCCTCATCCGATACATCTACAAATGAGTTTTTGGTATCATACACGGCATAACGCAGCAGGTCCGACAATTGCAGCAGCAGCTTGGGTATTCGTGAAGACTGAGTTAATGAAATGCCATAGAGATTATTGAGTGTATTAAAAAGAAAATGCGGGCTTAACTGGGATTGCAGCAAGTCAAGTTCACCCTGTTTCTGTTCCATCATGATACGTGCCTGCTGCACCTGTATCTTCATGGTGATCCGAACCAGCGTGATAAGAATGCCTGAGATCATACCCATTGCGAAAAATGGCAGGGCACTGATCATAACCTCGAACAATCCTGCATATACAGCATCAAACAGGTAACGGATAATGAGCCACCAGGTTAATGAAATGCTTATGCAGGATACTAAAACAAACAGTATTAAAACAGGTATGCTGTTCCTTGCGAACCACTGCACACAGATCCATCTCCCTAAGTAGATGCAGCCGATAAAAAATGCATATCGGGCGAAAAGCATCGGCCATTCACCCAGCCTGAATCCTTGTGCCTGCAACAATAACGTACCGGCGAAAAGGATCGCAACCGCAAGGCTGCAAAACAGCAGGTGCGCCAATAACTTATTTTCCAGTCGTAATTCTTTCACGTTGTAAAGATTAATAACCTGTCCAATAAAAATGCAGCAACCTTTCGAACAGGCGTCAAATCATGTTGAATAAGGCGATAACCCTGTCTAAACTTCAAGTCATTACACTACAGCATTCCGACACCTATTTAAGCAGGTTCAACACTTTTATTTTTTGCTAGCTATTGTGAACACCAGATTTGGACCATAATCTGTTCTTATGAAATTACAGCTTTTCCATATCCTGTTTTTTGCAATGTCTTTTACGGCTATGAGTCAACCTGTGGGAAGGATACAGGGTGTGATCAGGAATACAGGAGGAACAGCGCTGGCAGGGGCGGCCATTACTGTAACTGATTTTCAGGATTCACTAAAACGCAAAACCATCATCAGTGACCAGGATGGCAGGTTCCGGTTTACTGCCCTTACAAAAGGAAGCTATATAGTAAGTGCAGGATATACAGGGTATAAAAAGTACAAGAGCCATTTGCTAATAATTGATTCCATGCAGGTAAGTATACAACTGCCGGTTATCATTCTCACATCAGCTACAGGCAACACCTTACAGGATGTTACAGTTATCTCCCAGAAAAAACTTATAGAGGTAAAGATCGACCGCACGGTTGTAAATATAGAATCCATGATCGGTGCGGCTGGAGCCGATGCGCTGGAAGTTCTGGGGCGTAGTCCAGGTGTTATGGTGGATATGAATGGTGGGATCACACTGGATGGCAAACAGGGCGTACTTGTGCTGATTGATGACAGACCAACGTACATGTCACCGCAGGACCTGGCGGATTACCTGCGGTCACTTCCTGCGGGCGTTCTTGATCGTGTTGAACTGATGAGTAATCCACCTGCCAAATATGATGCAAACGGCGGTGCGGTGATCAATATCATTTTAAAGAAAAACAAAACAGCCGGTTTCAACGGGAATGCGGCAACCGGTTATACCCAAGGAATTTATGCAAGGAAGAACGCTTCCCTTAACCTGAATTACCGCAATAGGAATATGAATGTATTCGGTAATGCAAGTGTGTCAGCAGATAAAACCTATTCGCTCGATGATACGAAACGTTTTTTTTATAAAGCTGATCACAGCCCGGATTATGCTGTGTTTGTCAATAACCGGTTGGTCAATACTACACGGAGCTGGAACGGGCGGATAGGAATGGATTATTTCCTGTCACCCAAAACAACTTTCGGGCTGATGCTCACAGGAAATACCCGGCCAAAAACAGACGATCTTTCTTATACCGGTAACCAGTTTAACGGGCTGGGTAACCTCGACACTGCCAATAGCGGTAACACAACAACACAAACATACTGGCGCAACGCGGGCATTAACCTGAATATGCAGCATAAGTTCGACAGCAGTGGTAAAACACTATCCATTGATGTTGACCATATCGCTTACAGCACGGATGCCAGCCAGGATGTCCGCAATGACAGTTATACACCAGCCGGCGTTTTAAAAAACACCAACCGGATTTTAATGCAGCTCCCTGCAGATGTTCAGATCTATACAGCCAAAGCAGATTTTACTATGCCCTTGCGAAAAAGCGGCAGGCTGGATGCAGGTTTCAAGACCAGCTATGTACAGAACAACAACAAGGTGAATTGGTTTAACCGGTTCAGTGGCATGGATGTGCCTGATTACGCAAGAAGCAATCATTTCATTTATAAAGAAACAATGAATGCGGGTTACGTGAACCTTGTCAGAGACTGGAGCCGTCTTTCTTTCCAGGTCGGGCTAAGGATAGAGAATAGCAATGCTACCGGGAACCAGGTAGGAAATCCTGTGGTACCGGATAGTTCGTTTACCCGGAATTTTACCAATGTATTCCCAACATTATTCCTGTTGTACAAAATGGATAAAAAGGCTGACCATACATTGGTGTTGCGTTATAGTACACGAACAAGGCGTCCGGGCTACCAGCAATTAAATCCGTTCATATTTTATAAAGACCGGTATACTTATACTGCGGGCAACCCTTCGTTGTTACCGGAGTTCAGTTATAATGTCGGGATGGAATACAGATATAAACAGTATTTTGGATTGACCGCAGGTTATGCACAAGAAACAGCCATGAGCTACCCGATCACGCAGGCAGTTGGAGAATTGTTGATCACCAGGCCACAGAATATCGCCGATAGAAAAACCGTGGTCATAATTCCCAATCTCACCCTTAACCCTTTAAAATGGTGGAACCTGAATATGCATGTGTTACTATTATATTTCTTTGACCAGGGAAACATTAACGGGATCGCGATGCCGGATAGCCATATAAACGAATTCGAAGTAACCAATCAATTGCGTTTTAAAAAAGGTTGGGCAGCTGAAATTTCCGGCTTCTTTCCAGGTAAACAAACGTTCGGTCAATCGCAAAATCAATCTATCTACCGGGTAGGCGCAGGGATACAAAAATATTTGCTGAATAACAATGCAACGATCCGGTTGAAAGTTGACGACCTATTTGGAACAGCCAGGAATTCTATTGGAAGAATGATTGCTGTAAACCAGGTCGAAGTATATAACAGCAGAGAAAGTGATTCGCGTAGGATCGGTATTTCATTTTCGTACCGTTTTGGCAAAGATGCCAATGCCAGAAAAAGAAAACATGATAAGGGTGGGGCAGAAGAAGAGAGTGGGCGAGTAAACTAACTGGACTGATATCTTTTCGGGCGTTTGATTACATAAATGAGATAGTATTAATTTTTTATTTACAGTATTTACATTTTTATTTACAATCTAAATTTCGCACTGAAGGATATCAAAGTAATTTCGCTGGATGAAATACATACGCGTTTTTACTTTTTTCACAATACTAATTGTTGGCACTGCCTGCAACAGACAAGCTAAAAAAGACTTATCTAAAGAAAAGGAACATCCAAAACTTATAAAAACCATAGGCTCACCCAGATATGGTAATGTTCAAAGTGCCCTGCAGGACAAAGCCGGTAACCTCTGGTTCGGAACCACAGAAAATGGTCTTTATAAATATGACGGAAAATCGTTTAGACAATTTTTACTGGCCAATGATCTAAATAGTAATAATATTTTTTCCATTCTGGAAGACAAAGAGGGGAAAATCTGGATAGGTACCAGAGGGGGACTTTTTCTTTACGATGGTAAGACATTTGACAAAATCCAGATTCCTTTACGAAAAAACCTTCCCCCCAACAAGAATGACCTCTATCGCAACTCGCATTGGGTATTCAGTATCATGCAGGCAAAAAGCGGAAAACTATGGTTCGCAACCATTGATGGTGTTTATGTATACGATGGCAAATCATTTACTCCGTTTATCGTTAATGAGGCCGCAGGTGGCTTTGCAAGCAGTAACAATAACGCAGAATATATTTTAGAAGACAAAGCAGGTAACATCTGGTTTGGTGGACGAGGTAACGAAGGTGTGTTTCGTTACGATGGTAAATCTGTAATCAACATTAAACTAAAGGAATTATTTCAAAATGGGCAAAAGCCAAAAGCTCATAATTGGGCTTGGCCTCAATTGCAAGACAAAAACGGGAATATTTGGTTCAGCAATTGGGGTGGGGTCTACCGGTACGATGGCAAATCATTTACAACTTTTACAAGCAAAGATGGCTTATCCGGTGACATGGTCACCAGAATTGTAGAAGACAAAAAAGGAAACCTTTGGTTTGGCGGTGCTGGACTTAGCCGTTACGATGGAAAATCTTTCACTCGTTTTACAACAAAAGATGGACTACCCAATCTAGGGGTTTGGTCAATTCTGGAAGATACAAGCGGAAATGTTTGGGTGGGTACGAGAGAAACAGGTCTCTACCTTTTCGATGGAAAAACATTTGTTAGTTATTCGGAATATAAACACTAGCCTGTCGTACCCCTAATACTTGGTATGATTATTTCACTACAATTGCAAAATCATCCTTCCCATGTGTATTGAGTTGCGATTGATCGTACATAATGAAAACACTATTCATCCTGTTTATCTTTTCCCTTCCTTTGATATCCGTTGCGCAGGAAGCGCAGAGCATTTTGCCTACTGTGGTTAAGCATAAGGATACGGTAAACCAGACCGATCTGATCGACCTGATCGTTAAGGCATTTAAAATACGTCCACCTAAAAAAATAAAAGCAAATCCAGATAAGACAGTTTACTTTTCACTTTTGCCATTCGGTGCCGCCGTGCCTGGCGGATCGGGACGTGCATTGGTAACAAGTACCACTGCTGCCACGTACTTCGGACCGCGGAAAACGACCAATCTATCCAGTGCTACTTTTACGCCCTACTGGAACTTCAAAAGCAGGTTTGGTTTACCGTTACGAACCAGTATCTGGCTTGCGAATAATACCTGGACGATCCAGGGTGATACCCGTTTCCTGTATTACCCGCAATTTACCTGGGGAGTAGCCGGGCAGTATGGTGATGATAAAAAACTGTTGGTAGATTATAAATATATCCGTTTTTATCAAAGTTTCTTAAAACGCATTACGCCGCATTTCTTTGCTGGTGCAGGATATCATTTTGACCATCATCTCAACATTACAACAACGGACACCAGTCAGAATTTATTATCCTATTCGGGCTATAAATATGGTACGGGAAGCAGCTCGGTTTCTTCAGGTATATCCCTCGATCTTTTGTATGACACCCGGAACAACTCCATTAATTCATTTCCCGGTGCTTATGCCAATGTTGTGTACAGGATAAACCCATCCTTCCTCGGAAGTAATGATAATTGGTCATCGCTATACATAGATGTACGTAAGTATATCCAGCTGAATAAAGCAAATCCACGTCAGCAAAATATGCTGGCCCTTTGGTCGTATTTGTGGACAGTGTTTAATACGCCTGCCCCTTACCTGGATCTGCCGGGCATCGGCTGGGATCCTTATAACCGTTCAGGAAGAGGAATGGATCAAAACAGGTACAGCGGAAAGACGCTTATATATTTTGAAAGCGAGTATCGCAGAGACATTACCCGAAACGGTTTATTTGGATTTGTTGTTTTTGCCAATGTGAACACAGTAAGCGGCAATGGAAAGAATTTATTCAGTTCACTCAATCCCGCAGCCGGAACAGGCTTACGTATCAAATTTAACAAAGGATCAAGAACCAATATCGGGATCGACTATGGCGTTAGTAAAAATTATAGTTCTGTTATCTTCAGTCTCGGTGAAGCCTTTTAGGACAATACAGCACACGGTAACAGCAACGACCGCTTGTTATTGATTCTCTACCATTTGTCTTGCTTTGGAATTACTTTGATCCACTTAACGGCTTGATCCATTGGCTCGGAAGAGGCCGAAACCCCGGTGTTATGACCAAGTGATGGAAACACAAGGAATTTAAAATTCTTTCCTTTATCAATTTGTCCACTTAGGTTTTCTATTGACATGGCTACAGGCACCTGGATATCTTTACCTCCATAAATCCAAAGTCCTGCAATTTTAAGCCTTGATAGTGACTCTAAAGGGTAGGTATCAACGAATTGATATTTATCAGGATCAGTCATTACATGCACTTTCACTTCAGCTTCAGTATGCGTGTCCCAGAACTTTGCATCTCCATTCGTATAGAACTGAAACCTGAGCTGTTCACGTGCTGTTACTAAAGATCCGCTGAACACGACCATAAATTTTATTTTCATATTTTGGGTTGCCGCAATAGGGATTATCCAACCTGCCTGGCTAAATCCAAGTAAACCAAGCGGAACCTTATTTCCAGGTAAATGATCACTAAGTTCGTTGATAGCTGATGATGCGTCCTGGGCCAATAATGTAAGATTCGCGGAATCAATATTATTTGTCCCAACTTCAGGACCAGCATAAGTTCCGGCCGATTGTCCAACACCCCGTTTATCATAGGTAAGAACAGCTATATCTTTTTTTGCCAGTAAGGATGCTACTTCCAGCATCCGTTTTTCCTGCCCGGAACCATGTACTAGTACGATCGCAGCAACTGGGTTGTGTGGTTTTAAAATAGTCCCTGAGAGTGTAGTGCCACCACTCTTAAATTTTATTTCTTGGGTGATAATTTCAGATTGCTGAGCTATTGCAAGATTAAAGGAGAATAACAAAATGCAATGCAGAATAAAACCTTTACGCTTAGATATGGCCATACTTTTCACTTAATTTTAAACTGTTATCAGCGGGTACGACCGCCTTTAAAAAATGATTCGCCCGTTAATATAGTTCAACATAACTGACTGGATAACCCAGAACAGTGAAAGCGATATTTCTAATTTCAAGAAACCCCATTAGCAAATATATTTGCCAGGCTATCTGAAATGTGTACGCAGGGTAAAATAAAAAAGGAAAGAATGTATTATTCTTTCCTTTAATATGTGAACCGGATTGGATTCGAACCAATGACCCCAAGCTTAGAAGGTTTGTGCTCTATCCAGCTGAGCTACCGGTCCCTTACGAGGCGCAAAATAAAGGAAAAATCCCCGCTAAAACAAAGGTAATGGGCACTCTTTGTATTTAAGCAGGCAAATCGGGTAAATACAGGGCAACCAACTCCTAAAACACTTTACTTTGCCGGAAAGGATTGCTGAATGAGTTATAACTATCTTCCACTGGACCGCAAATGGCTTCATTTTTACCAGGTCAAGGATCTCCTGAACTACAACCAGCTTGTGTCTATCACCTTCGATGCACATGAGAAGATCCTGGCCTGCCGGCGTTACCTGGATGGCAAAATGGAAGAGAAAGACAGGCTTTACTATGGTATCAATACCGGTTTCGGCTTTTTACAGAATGTAAAGATCGATGCCTCACAGATCGAACAGCTGCAATATAACCTGCTTGTTTCCCATGCCTGCGGATTGGGTGATGAAGTGCCTGCCGACATCGTAAAACTGATGCTGATGCTGAAGATCAAATCGCTCAGCTATGGTAACAGCGGCGTGCAGATCGATACAGTGATCAGGCTGCTGGATATGTACAATAACAATGTATTACCGGTCATCTATACACAGGGATCATTAGGAGCATCAGGCGATCTGGCTCCCTTGAGCCATCTTAGCCTGCCACTCATCGGCTTAGGCGAAGTGTATCATCATGGCGAAAGAAAAACTTCAGCAGCCGTAATGCAGGAGTTAGGGTGGGAGGCGATACATCTGCAAAGCAAAGAAGGATTGGCACTCATCAACGGTACCCAGTTCATGAGTGCCTATGGAATGTACTGCCTCAAAAAAGCAGAACACCTTTTAGCAATGGCGGATCTGATCAGCGCACTTTCGTTCGATGCCTTTGATTGTACACCCGAACCGCTCACAGCACAGATCCACGCATTACGCCCGCATAAAGGACAGGTAGACACTGCCGCTTCTCTCAGAAAAATATTGAAGGGTAGCGGTATCGCCCATCATCCAAAACAACAGGTGCAGGATCCTTATTCGTTCCGGTGCATTCCACAGGTTCACGGTGCCAGTAAAGATGCGTATGATCATATTTTAAGTGTCTTTGTCCGAGAGATCAATTCGGTGACCGATAATCCCAATGTTTTTCCGGAAGAAGACATGATCCTCGGCGGTGGTAATTTTCACGGACAACCTTTGGCACTGGCGCTCGACTATTTTGCCATTGCCATGAGTGAGATCGCCAATATTTCTGAAAGAAGAACCTACCAACTGATCAGTGGTCAGCGCGGGCTTCCCTTGTTCCTGGTAAAAGATCCGGGATTAAATTCAGGGTTCATGATCCCGCAGTATACAGCTGCCGGTATTGTGAGCGAGAATAAACAGTTGTGTACGCCTTCCTCTGTAGACAGTATCTCATCATCCAATAACCAGGAGGACCATGTTAGTATGGGTGCCAATGCGGCTACCAAATGCCTGCGGGTGATTAACAATGTTGAAAAAGTACTAGCCATCGAACTACTGAGCGCCGCACAGGCACTGGAATTCAGGCGCCCGATGAAAACATCTCCGGCCCTTGAATCATTAATAGCCGCCTTCCGGGAAAAAGTAAGTTTTAATACGGCCGACCGTCTTTTACATACAGATCTGATTGCCGCCATAGCTTTTGTATCAGGCTACAAAATATAGGTACGTAATTTGTACTGTAATTGTAATATTTATGAGCTGATTACGACCTATCAGTTGATATTAATGACTTCAAAAAAAAATACATGAAAAAAATTGTTTCGTTTTTAGCTGCTGTCCTTATGGTTGCCAGTTCTTTTGCACAGGCCACCGAACAAAAATTATCAGATAAGGTAAAAATAACCTTTCCGGGCACCCCTAAATTACAGGATGGTGAAAATGGTGCGATCGTATACACCTATGCAAAAGACAGTAGTATAGCATATATGGCCGTCAGCATTGATCTTTCTGCATTAGGTCTCAGTGCAGAGATGGTAGCCGCTGCAGGCGATGCTTTGTGGGCACAAATGAAAGGTCCTATGATGGCAAAAATGCCGGGAGCTATTCTTACCAAGGACCAGATAACCACCTTCAAGGGCCAAAGCGCCTTATATATGGAGCTCGATGGATCTAAATCAGATGCCCCCTCATTAAAAGGTAAAAGAACATTCGGCTACTCATTTTTTGTAGGTGCCATACTGACCAATATCACTTACTATACGACTTCGCAAACAGCCACTATAGAAGATGCCAAGGCTTATTTTGACAGTGTTGTCATCACTAATTAGACACCTGACATCTAACATCTTTTTGTACCTTCGCCCACTTGAAAAGTTATTAAAATGAGCGAAGAAAAGAGCCTTAATTTTATTGAAGAGATCGTTGAAGAGGACCTGAAGAATGGGAAATACACAGCTATCAGCACCCGTTTTCCACCTGAGCCGAATGGCTACCTGCATATAGGTCATGCAAAAAGCATCTGTCTCAATTTTGGGCTGGCAAAAAAATATGGCGGCACTACCAATCTTCGTTTTGATGATACCAACCCGGTTACAGAAGATACAGAGTATGTGGAAAGTATCAAGGAAGATGTAAAATGGCTGGGCTTCGACTGGGCCAATGAATTGTACGCCTCCAATTATTTTGAACAGTTATATGAATTTGCGGTCAAGCTTATAACAACAGGCCTGGCCTATGTTGATGATAGCACCAGCGAAGAAATAGCCACACAAAAAGGAACACCAACCATACCAGGCACCCGCAATGCTTTTGCCGATAGAACACCCGAAGAGAACCTTGCTTTATTCACAGCTATGCGCGCCGGCAAATTTGCCGATGGCACAAAAGTGTTAAGAGCAAAGATCGACATGACTTCCCCCAATATGCTGTTGCGTGATCCGATCATCTATCGTATCAAACATGCACATCATCACCGCACAGGAGATAAATGGTGCATTTACCCGATGTATGATTTTGCACATGGACAAAGTGATTCTATCGAGAACATCACCCATTCGATCTGTACACTGGAGTTTGTGCCTCATCGCGCTTTATACGATTGGTGCATTGAGAAGCTCAACATATTTCCATCCAAACAATATGAGTTCGCCAGGCTTAATATGACCTACACAGTCATGAGCAAACGCAAGCTCTTACAATTGGTGAACGAAAAACACGTGACCGGCTGGGATGATCCGCGTATGTCTACTATCAGCGGAATGCGCCGCCGGGGTTATACAGCAGAAGCCATCCGTGAGTTCTGCGACAGGATAGGAATAGCCAAAAGAGATAACCTGATCGATGTGAGCCTGCTTGAATTCTGTGTACGCGAACATTTGAACAGGATAGCGTTAAGAAGAATGGTGGTATTTGATCCGCTGAAAGTTGTGATCACTAATTATACGGATGACAGCGAATTATTAAAAAGCGAAAATAATCCGGAAGATCCGGAAGGAGGATACAGGGATGTTCCATTTAGCCGTGAACTATATATTGAGCGTGATGATTTTATGGAAGTTCCTTCTAAAAAATATTTCCGCCTCGCGCCGGGTCAGATGGTTCGTTTAAAAAGTGCCTACATTATCAAGTGTGATGAAGTGATAAAAGATGCAGCAGGCAATATCACTGAACTCCATTGCTCCTATATCCCTGAAAGCAAAAGTGGTGCCGATACATCAGGCATCCATGTAAAAGGTACACTGCATTGGGTAAGCGTTGCACACGCTATCAATGCAGAGATCCGTCAATACGATCGCCTATTTACCGTTGAAGACGTAGCCAGTGCTGAAGGCGACTTTAAAGATCATATCAATACCGATTCTTTACAGGTGCTCGGCAATGCCTATGCAGAACCGGCACTTGCCAATGATCAGCCAACAGATAGGTACCAGTTCATCCGCAAAGGATACTTTTGTCTCGACAGGGAAAGCACACCCGGCAAACTTGTTTTTAACAGAACAGTTACGTTAAAAGATACCTGGGCCAAAGAAGTTAAGAAAGCATAAATGGATCTCTCAGTCAAATTCAACACCCACTGGAAAAAAGAGTTCTCCCAACTCATGCATCCATCTTCACGCTTACTCGTAACGGTGAGCGGGGGATTGGATAGTGTTGTGTTGCTTGACCTGCTTGTAGAAGGAGGATATGATATTGTGATTGCCCATTGCAATTTTGGTTTAAGAGGAGAGGAGAGCGAACGTGATGAAAATTTTGTACGCGAACTCGCATCTCAATACAGCAAAGAGATTGTTGTTAAACGTTTTGCCACAAAACAGTTTGCTGAAAAAAATAAAATCTCCATCCAGGAAGCTGCTAGGGAGTTACGGTATGATTGGTTCGGATCGATCATCAATAGTTGGGCAGAAAAAAATTATATATTAACGGCTCATCATGCAGACGACAATATTGAAACCGTACTCATGCATTTATTCCGCGGCACAGGGTTACATGGCATAAGCGGTATTCAACCCATACAAAAAGATCGTCAACTTCTCAGACCGCTATTGCCATTTCGCAGAAAGGAACTCGAAGAATATGTTACCGCACGTGGATTACATTTTGTAGAAGATTCATCCAATGCATCCGACAAATACACACGCAATTTTTTCCGTAACCGCCTCATCCCTGAAATAAAAGAAATCTTTCCGCAGGTAGAAGAAAACCTTTTGCAGAACATCCATCGCTTTACCGAAAGCCAGGTCCTCTACAAACAGGCAGTTGACCATCAACTCAAAAAGCTGATCACAAGAAAAGGAAATGAATGCCATATCCCCGTATTACTTTGGAAAAAAACAAACCCCATTCATACTATCACCTGGGAGATCATCAAGCCTTACGGGTTCACACCCGCGCAAACAGACGAAGTGATCAGGCTACTGGATGCTGAAAACGGCGCCTATATTGCATCTCCTACACACCGCATTATTCATAACAGGCAGTGGATGCTCATATCTGTGAATGCCACAGAGAACGCTGCGCATATTATCATAGAAGAAAACAATAACAATATTTCATTCAGCAATGGCCAGCTAACACTTAAAAATATTAAATGGCCACAGGATACAATCACGAACCCTGCCACTGAAGCATGGATCGATGCTGATAAAATAAAATTTCCATTACTACTGCGCAAATGGAAAGAGGGCGATTATTTTTATCCTTTAGGAATGCAAAAGAAAAAGAAGTTAGCGCGTTTCTTTATCGACAATAAATTATCCCGCACCGACAAAGAAAAAGTATGGGTTATCGAAAGTAACCGCAAGATCATCTGGGTAATCGGACTCCGCATTGACGACAGGTACAAAATAACCCCCCAAACAACATCCGTTCTAAGTATCTCTCTAAAAAATTAATACTCCCCTTTGCGCCCTTCGCGGTTCTTAGCGTTCTTTGCGCTCCCGCTTTTCGTCCCAAAGATGTCTAAAGACACTACCTCCGAAAGTACCCCGCAACCTCCGCAATAAAGTTCTCCACCGGCCTGAACCCCGTAAAGAACTGGCAGGTAATAATCAGAAACACAATCCCATACAAAGCCCCCCAAATGTGCGCTGAGTGATTAATATTCCCCTGACCCTTTTTAGAAAGATAAGCCGATGCGATAATATATAATGGCCCGAAAATAAATGCGGGAATATTAAAGGGTATCGGAAAAAGTCCCATCCCCATCGTTGGTGTTAAAAAGATCCCCACAAATATAACCGCCGAAACAGCGCCGGATGCACCGAGGCTTCGGTAATAATAGTCTTCTTTGTGCCGCATATAAGTAGGCAGCAAACAAACAATCAATGAACTAACATATAATACAACATACAATATTTTACCACTGCTTCCATAGATCTGCCCAAACCCCCTTTCAACAAATTCGCCAAAAAGATAAAAGGTGTACATATTAAAAGCAAGATGCATGATGTCTGCATGAATAAACCCTGAGGTAATAAACCGGTACCATTGCTTATCCCGATCCACTGCAGGCGGATAAAAGATGAGATCGTTTGTGATCTTCTCATTTGAGAAGGCAGTAAAAGAAATAACGCAGGTTAAAAGCAATATGGCAATAGTGATCGTAATCATACAGCAATTTACACAGAAACCCGGTAACCCGGCGGCCAGGTTGACGAATGGTTATTACGAATGATGGTATTTCTCATTCCGCAAAATGGAACAGGCGCGGTACAACTGTTCTGCCAGTAAAAGCCTCACAAGCATATGCGGAAAAACCAGCTTGGACAAACTCCAGCTATAATCTGCTCTTTTCACCACGTTTTCATCCACCCCAAATGCCCCTCCAATTAAAAAGATCACCCGCTTATTGCTTTCATTGGCCCTTTGCTGTATAAATGCAGCCAGCTCAGGCGAACTGATCTGTTTACCTCTTTCATCCAGCAAAACCAGGTAATCGTCTTTCTGCAATTGCTGCAATAATAAAGCAGCTTCAGCCTTCTTAAGATCGGCTTCGCTTAACACAGCAGCATTTTTAGGTGGTGGAATAATATGCCACTCAGCCGCAAAATATTTATTGATCCGCCCGGTAAATTCCTCAATGCCTGCCTTTGCATACACTTCATGCGGTTTACCGATCGACCATAATTGCAGTTTCATAGCTTCAAAACTAATTGTTTTTAAGGTACGGTATCAGTGACCGGCGAACAGAATAAAGAGTCCCAGCGGGACGACATGTTTGTAGCCCCAATATTGGTATTCCGATTCAAAGCCCCGCTAGGGGCGACACCCAGCCAAACCGCATATGTTAGAAGATCTGAAAACCCACGTGTCGCCCCTAGCGGGGCTTTGCTTATTTGTCATTTTTTTTTCTACAAACATGCCGTCCCGCTGGGACTAATTGGGGATTTTAATTAATGGTTATGTCAACTGTTTCCTGTCCCCTAATTTTCTTAACTTTAAACATGAACAAACTTCTTTTATTGCTGTGGCTGTCAATTTCATTATGCGCTTTTTCGCAAGACACCTGGCATGGCTTCCGCAAGCAATCTTTCAAAATAGATACAACCTCCGCTTATATCGTTATACCAGAAAAGCCACTACCTGGCAACCCATGGTTATGGAGAACTTACTCCCCTGAATTTCATATTGAGATCGACAGTATATTGGTTACACGCGGGTTTCATATCGGATTCATTAATATCAATACCAAGGAATTGTATGGACAACCTGCTCTGATGACTGCATGGGAAAAATTTTATACTTATGTGGTTACTGAAAAGAAGTTAAATAACAAACCCGCATTATCGGGCGCAGTGCGTGGCAGTCTTTGCGAATTTGCCTGGGGCAAACTACATCCTGATAAACTATCCTGCATCTATGCAGAAAACCCGGTATCAGAGATCAGGAGTTGGCCGGGTGGAAAAATGAAAGGAGTGGGTGCCACACCGGATCAATGGAAACAGTTATTAAAAGGCTATGGGTTTATAGAAGAACAGGCCTTACAATATGCAGACAACCCAAAAGATAACCTGGAAACACTGGCCAGCTATAAAGTGCCGTTATACTTCAGTTTCGGTCTGCACGACCTGATGATCCCGATGGAAGAAAATGCATTGGTGATCGCCAATGCCTACATTAAAGCCGGCGGCCCGGTAACTATGTATCCCATGACAAAAGGGAAGCAGGAGCAAGGAGGGCATCATGTTACAATAGAGAACCCATCGGAGATTGCAGATTTTATTATTAAGGCATCGATGCGGTAATCATTCGCTAATCCGTCATTCGCTAATCCGCTAATCTTACAGCTTCGGATTAGCCGGCCTCACCGGTGCAGCAAACGCATTCGCGCCATGTACCTTTAATTTCCTCCGGTATACTTTATCCCTGCACGAAATATACAATTCATCAAAGTCCTTTCCGCCAAAGCAAAGGTTGGAAGGTGCCCCGCTGGGTACGGGTATGATGGCATTTACCCTGCCGGTCTGATCAAGTACCTGTATGCCCATTTGTGTGGCAACATACACACGTCCGTCAGTATCACATTTAATCCCATCGGACCATGCATTATCATCTGCATCACGCACGTGAAGCCAGCCGTAGCGTTGTTTATTGGCAAGTGTGCCATCTGCCTGCACCGTGTAAATCCATACCCAATGTGAAGAGGATTCAGTAACATATAACTGGGTCTGATCCGGCGTAAAGGCAATTCCATTAGGATATTTTAATCCTTCATCGAGGATAACTTTTTCGCCATCAGGGCGCACCAGGTAAAGCTTTCCGGGGTTTTCACGACCATCAGGAGAAGTGATATAGAGATTGCCGTTGTAAGCCGATACAAGATCATTGCCGGCAAGATCACTGGCAACCACTGTTTCTTTTCCGTTAGCATCATAGCTGACTATCTTTTTATCTGCACAAACCACATAGCGTTTACCATCAGCACCAAAAATTGTTCCGCTACCTCTTTTCGAATCGGATAGAATCAATACCGGTTTACCGGAATTACTTACTGAATATGTTTTTGAATTAGGGATGTCCTGGAAGATAATATTGCCCATAGCATCAGCAGCCGTTCCTTCTGTAAACTTATATCCATCACCAACCAGCTCCCAATCATTGCCTGGTAAAAGAATATCACCCAACATAGCGTTCTTTGTTTTGCCAGCCTGCACTGCAGTTGGCCAGTCCTTCCACAGCCAACGCATCACATCCGGAAAAATAGAAGTGCCCTGTTTACCGTTATGCCCATCCTCACCCCAGATGTGTTTCACTTCATATCCTGAAAAAGCCAGTGAACGTTCCATGGATTCATTTGCTTTCCACCAGTCGCCTGCATAAATATTCAGGTCATCAGATCCATCCTGTAAAAAAATGCGCAAAGGTTTGGGTTCTGTTTTTCTCACCAATGTAGTGTACCTGTCCCCACCTCTTAACCCCACATAAGTGCCGATAGCACTGAACACACGGGAGAATTCACCGGGCTTTTCCCAGGCAGCTGTAAATGCGCAGATAGCACCACTACTCGAGCCGCCGATCGCACGGTCATTCCCATTTTTGGATAAGCGGATTGGACGACCATCTTTTGTCTTTTGCTTTTCGATCTCTGGAAGGATCTCTTCCAATATAAACCTCGCATAAGCATCTCCTAAACCATCATACTCAAAGCTCCGGTTAAACCTGTCGAGACCGGTCTTTGCATCAGCTGCTAAAACACGACCCGGTGTAACAAATACACCGATCGTTACCGGCATCTCATGTTGATAGATGAGATTATCAAACACAACAGGGGCTTTCCATTGGATCCCATCCTGGTTAACATACACACAGGCAGGCTTTGAGGGATCATACTGTGCCGGTACATACACCTGGTATTCGCGCCAGGTTCCCGGAAATATTTTTGAGTTGCTAAAAGTGAAAGAAAGCACTTCACCTTTTGGAACACCGGTATGTTCAACAGAAGCATCGTCAACAGGATAGACGATCGCCGGAGCCTGTGATAAGAGTATGCCATTATACACCAGCAGACATACGAGGATTGTTTTCTTCATAGCAATAGTTTGTTTAGCAACCGTTTGTCAAGATAATGGTGAAAAAGCCTAAATCCTAATATTGCCAGCCAAAATAACAACGTTGGCTCGGTTATTTTAATAGTACCACAAAGAGCCCATGTTCCCCATTTTGAGGAGCGTGTTCAGCATTTTTTTACCTTAATTCAAACAACATGAAAAAAATCAAACTCCGCACAGCATCATTATGGATGATGGGTGCAGTAACCAGTGTTCTACTAGCTACCAGCTGTAAAAGCAAGGACTATAAAGAAACTGACGCAACTTCAGATTCTTTACAGGCAAGGATTACTGCAGACTCACTGGCAGCTTTAAAAAGTACGGTTACAACCGTTGATACACCAGGTACTGTTGTGTCTACGCAACCCACTACGAATGAGCCAACCATTGGAATCGCAAAACCAAACCCCAAAAAATTTAAAGGAAAGGGCTCGGCTATTTACATCGCCAATAAAAACTGGGAGGCACAGTATAATAAACTGGCCATGGAAATGGACAAAGAAGGGATCTATAGCAGAACAGAGATCAAACCAACTTACCCGGGTGGTGAAGCTGCCCTGGCTAAATTTATACAGGACCATATTGTATATCCAGACAAAGCAATAGACCAGGGTATTGAAGGAACTGTAGAAGTAATGTTTGCAGTAGACGAGAATGGAAAAGTATACACCCCATTTGTAAAGGGAAGCCGCCAGGGATATGGTCTTGATGAAGAAGCTACAAAAGTAGTGAGCCAGATGCCAAGATGGAACCCGGGACAGATCAAAGGTAAAAATGTAAAATCATACTATACATTACCGATCAGTTTCCAGATACAATAAAAATCAGGGATAAGGAATAAGGGGATAGGGGACAGAAATCAAAACTGTTTTCTATCCCTTGTCCTTTACCCTAACTCCTTATCACTTATACCTACTACTCTATGCCCGAAGGCCCATCTATCGTTATTATGAAAGAAGCCATGATGCAATTCAAGGGTAACAGGGTACTTGAGTGGGGTGGGAGCACCACAGTGAAACTACCCGATTTAACTAACCTGGTTGTGGTAGATTTCAAGAGTTGGGGTAAACATTTTTTTATTTGCTTTAAGAAATTTACCATCAGGGTCCACCTGATGCTTTTTGGCACATACCGTATCAATGAAAGGAAAGAAACGAAGCCTAGACTAACCCTTCGCTTCAAAAATGGCGAGATCAACTTGTATACGATATCTATACAACTGATTACAGAAGAACTGAATGATGTTTATGACTGGACATCCGATGTAATGAATAAAAACTGGGACCCTGCGAGTGCCAGGAAAAAAATGAAGGAAGCACCGGATATGCTCGTATGCGATGCATTAATGAATCAACAGATCTTTTCAGGCGTTGGCAATATTATAAAGAACGAAGTAATGTTCCGTACCAAAATTCATCCATTAAGTCGCGTAGGTGCTTTACCGGCAGCAAAAATGAAAGCCATGCTAAAAGAAGCCGTTAGCTATACATTCGATTTTTACAAATGGAAAAAAGATTTTACGCTTAAAAAGCATTGGCTCGCTTACAATCAAAAGACCTGCCTCAGGGACCATGCAGCTTTTGAAAAAAAGAACCTTGGAAAAACACACCGGAAAACTTTTTACTGCAATACCTGCCAGGAATTATTTGAATAAGGCTGTATCGTAAAATCCACATCCAAACAATTTCTATTGCCGTATATATAGAATAGAAAAACTTCATGAAACAAAAAGCATTTCATCTTATATGCATATTAGTAATCATTTCCTTTGGGTCATATGCGCAGGACAAACCTGCCTATGATCGCCTTTTTCGTTTTTATTACGATAATGACTTCATCAATGTATTAGGCAAAGGCACCGACAATGAATATACGGGTGGCATGCGGGCTGATTATTTTTATACGAAGAAACATCCTTCCCGCTTTTTTATCGACAAATGGATGCCTAAAAGTGGTGACCGTTCAGTAAACACTTTCGGATGGAGCCTGATGCAGGTAGGATTTACACCGGATAATATTAAAACAACAGACCCGGATGTAGCTGATTACCCATATGCAGGTGGAATCTTTGCTATTCATACACTTCATTCTGCCAACCCGGTAAGTCAGTTTAGTTTTCAAACAGAACTGGTAGCCGGTGTAATGGGTCCTTATTCTTATTCAGCGGAAACGCAGAAAGGTATTCATCGCTGGATAAACTACCAGCAACCCATGGGCTGGGATCGCCAGATGCCAACGGACCTGTTATTGAACGTAAATTTTACCGCCGAAAAAATGTTATGGCAATCGGGCAATTGGCTTGAACTGCATGGCGGCGCCAATCTTATGGTGGGAACTATGACAGATGCCGCCAATGTATATGGTCTTCTAAGAATAGGTAAGATGACACCTTACTATGATGGATACCTCTCTCAATACGGTTCACCCCGAGGTAACAGACCCCGCACACAAATCTACCTTACAGCAAAACCGGGTCTTTCATTAACCGCCTATAATGCATTTGTAGATGGGGGTGTATTCGCAGGTAAATCTACCTATTATCGCTCCGCTCATAATGGGAATGTTCCCTACACAACCGATCACAATATTCATCCTTTTGTTGATGCAGGATTAGTAGTGGCTTTCGGGAAAATAAGCCTGTCAATCACCCAGAAGATCATGCCTACGCTACTCAAAGATTATCCGCCACATGCAGTAGGAAATATCTCATTTACAGTAAGCTGGTAAAGTATTACAATCCACTTTTACGAAAAAAATTCCACACTTTCAGTCGGTCACAGAGTGGCACAGATGTTTTATATATCTGCTAAAATTATTTGATGAAATAATAGTCAACTTCTTCTTATTGTTTCCTACCCAATTCCTCCCAGGAATAAAGATGCCTGCTCTATGCAGGCATCTTTATTGGATAGAATATCTATCTCTATCGTAAGTGCTTGATCACCGCAATGATATCTTCCTCCCCAAACTCCTTTGCCGCTTCAACAAAAGTCTGCAGCATGGTATTTCCCAGGGGGGTTGATAGACCTATGTCTTTCGCCAATCCTACATCTTTTACAATATGCTTTAACGCGAATGCGGCAGTATAATTATCCTGCAGAATTGCATCCCCTTTGATCTTTGTAAAAATGTTGCTCAATGCGCCATTATTCAAAAGCGTCATCAGATCGGAAGTTTTGATCCCATTCTTTTCTGCTAACACAACGGCTTCCGCCAGTCCTTGTGCATAAAACCCAAGTAGTGTATTGATTGCCAACTTGGCAATATTACCGGCCCCGGTGGGTCCAACATGTAACACAAGTTTGCCCATCACTTCCAATAAGGTCTTAGCGCTTTCAAAGGTTACTGCCTCTCCACCGCACATGATCACAAGCTGACCCTCCTGGGCTTGCTTCACACTCCCTGATACGGGCGCATCCATATATTGATTTCCCTGCTGCGCACACAAAGCACTCATCTCTTTACTGATCAGCGGTGATACAGAACTCATATTAATGATGATCTTACCGGTAGCTTTCGCAGCAAGTAATCCATTATTGGCTTCAAAAATCTCCCTGGTTGCTGTATCATCCGATACCATGAGAAATATAATGTCCGATTGCTGGATGATCGACTGCGGTGAAGAACCTGTAGAAGCACCCGCCAGTAAAAGACTTGCCTGCATCTCTTTATTCCTGTTGTAAACAGATAACGGATAACCTGCTTTAACGAGTTGTAATGACATGGGAATTCCCATCTTTCCAAGACCTATCCATCCGATTCTCATGGTATTCATTTGTTTTTAGTACGTGTTTAATTGTCGTGCGCAACCTTTAAAGGGCTGATCTCATAAAAATTTAATGCGATGCCAATATATCTTTTATAAACACGGTACTTTCCTTTATTGGTTAGCTCGTATCCATCCAGTTGCTGGTAAATTGAAAAGATAAAATAGTTATGCACTACCTTACCTTCTACATTATCAAAAAGCCTGAATGTCTGCCTGTGTCCGGGGTTGGTTATCCCGAGGATACCGGCGAGCATAATACATGATACCAGGAGAGGAATGAGGAGTTTTTTCATACCGAGCGATAAGCCATCAAATGTAGACAGTTCCCACGCAATAGTTCTATTAAAATGCTAATTTGGTACCGGCTATTTTATACAAGCACACCATGAACAGAACACTCATTTGTACCACACCCGGAACACTGATGTATGCAGAAACCGCAATACCCCTTATTCCTATGGGCCATTCTCTCTTACGTATCAAGCGAATAGGTATCTGCGGCACAGATCTCCATGCATTTGAAGGTACACAACCGTATTTTACCTATCCACGCATACTGGGGCATGAACTTGCCGCCGATATCATTGAAACCGATCAGCCCGGCTTTTCAAAAGGAGACACAGTAACAGTGATCCCTTATTTTAATTGTGGCAGTTGTATCGCCTGCCGCACAGGTAAACCCAATTGCTGTACAACTTTACAGGTTTCAGGTGTGCACATAGATGGTGCCATGACAGAATATCTCGCTGTTCCATCCTACTCGCTTGTGCATAGCAATGGCTTAAGTTATGATGAACTGGCACTGGTAGAACCGCTCAGCATTGGCGCCCATAGTATTGCAAGGGCTGATATTCAACCAGGTGAGTATGTGCTGGTAGCAGGTGCCGGACCAATCGGGATAGGGGTGATGGAATTTGCCAAAATAGCCGGTGCTATAGTAATTGCCATGGATGTGCAGGAAAACAGGCTGTTATTCTGTAAAGACAAACTGAAGATTGCGCATACGGTGAATCCGTTAAAAGAAAATACAACAGAAAAATTACTGGAGATCACCCATGGCGATATGCCAACTGTTGTAATAGATGCAACCGGTAATCTTCCCGCAATTAATCATTCATTCCAATATCTCGCACATGGCGGCAGGTTTATATTAGTGGGACTGCAAAAAGGCGATATCCATTTTAGCCACCCTGAGTTCCACAAACGCGAGGCCACCCTAATGAGCAGTCGTAACGCCACCCGCAAAGACTTTGAATTTGTAATTGACTGTATTAAGAAGGGGCTGATCAATCCAACCACTTATATCACACACCGCGCAGATTTTGATGAAGTAAAAAGTGAATTCCCCAATTGGATGAAGGCGGAGAGTGGGGTGATCAAGGCGATGGTGAGCTTCTGATCCAACCTCTACTTTTTTGCTCCAAGCGAATGCTGATCAAAATATTCCATGGCTGCCGCAATCTGTTGATCTGTTAACCCAACAACATGATACCTTCTCTCTCTTTCGGCATGCATGGCCACTGTTTTGCGTATCCGGTTGAAATCAGTTACAGGAATAGCAGAAATCGTAAAGGCTTCTTTTTGTTTCCAGGCTTCTATCTCAAATAACATATCAGCCTGCCTTCCGGTAATACCGGCTTTATCGATCAATGGTTTTCGATAGGTGATCACTTTATATAACTGGATGATACGCGGAGCAGATAATGTATCATAGTAGTGATCATAGGTAAACACGGTAACCGCACATGGCTCGCCATTGTTGGTGCGCTCTCTCCGTGCCAGCAGCTCTTTCAACTGATCACCTGAAAGACCGAGCGCTTTATACTTTTTCACCACCACATCTTCCACTTCTTTAGGCGTAGCGAATGTATCGTTCGTATTAGCAGCCACAGCTATCTTGGTAACAGTTGCCCAGTAATTGATCTGCCCGATCTTATCAGCCGTTTCCGGTGAGATCTTCAATGTATTGACCAATACAGTTTTCTCGCAATATCCAAACAGTTCTTTCTGTTCCTCGGGTGTCCAGGCAGTGTTGTCCTGTGCTTTTAGTGAAGAAGTATACCCTGAAATAAAAAGGATACAGAATGATATGCGTAGGAGAGAAGAGGTAAAGAATGATAATCGCATAATGCTACTATTTATATATTAAAGTTAATATAAGAATGGTTAAACAACACTTAAAGTAATGGGCTGTAAAGTCCCAACGGGACAACACGTTTGTAGCAAGACGTATTTCAAAATAAAAAGCCCCATAGGGACGACACAAAATGTTTACCGAAAATATTACAAGGGTCGATTTTGCCGGGTGTCGTCCCTAACGGGACTTGAAAAATCATTGAAACCATTTTTTTCTACAAACGTTTCGTCCCGCTGGGACTAAAACGACAAAAGGTCTGAAAATTCAGACCTTTTGTTTGTGACCGCGTCAGGATTCAAACCTGAAACCCCCTCATCCGTAGTGAGGTACTCTATTCAGTTGAGCTACGCAGCCATTCCCTGGTTGGAGTTATCCGTTTGGGGGTGCAAATATAATGGCAAAAAGATTATTTTCAAAACCAATCTGAAGAACAGACGATCATTCACCCGCTTTATTTCATTCCATAAATTCCAGCTGCAGTGCTTTCCACCAATTTTTTGGGTAATAACCACACAAAAAATGCGCCCAGCTTATTTACAAAACCGGTAATATCTTCCGTCTTGCCTGCATACATATCATCAATAGCGATCTTAGCTACGGCTTCGGCAGTCATATTCAGCTTTTCACCTGCCCTGATTGCTTTGGCACCCACATCTGCACGATTGGCAAAATCGGTATCTGTGCCCCCGGGACTCACAACAGTTACCGACACGCCCGTTTTACGCAACTCATAGCTTAATCCCCGGCTAAAGCTTAGGATAAACGACTTAGTGGCCGCATACACCGTTAGACCGGGCACGGATTGATAAGCAGCTGCACTGGCTATATTAAGGATATAACCTTTCGCATAAGTCTTTAAAGAAGGTAGCAAAAGAGCAGTTAATTCAACTGGCACGTTCATATTCACCTGCATCATTGCCTGGTGCTGTTCCGGCGTGTATTTTTCAAAACTACCACCGAGCCCATACCCGGCATTATTGATAAGCGTATCAACAGCATATCCTTTTTCCTGTATCCAGGCAAACACCGAACCTGCCGCACCGGTTGCAGCCAGGTCAATAGCAAGATAATCGGTATGAATACCAAAACGGTGAGAAAGGTCAAGCGCCAGCTGCTTTAAAAGATCATTACTGCGCGCAACCAATAATACATTCACTTTTCGTGCGGCCAGTTCTTCAGCCATGGCCTTTCCAATTCCTTTGCTGGCACCGGTGATAAGAGCGTAATTCATAAATATTTTTTAAAAGAAAGAGGTCAACAAAAAGTTGACCTCTTAAAAAATTTATCATTCAACAATTACAGAATTAGTGGTGTACTTTCCCTGTAAACCTATGATAGAAAGGCGTTTTGCTGTTCTCATCTTTGGGTTTGTATTTACCGGTAACCAGTGGAACATACATTACACGGCGGCGGCTTTCTTCCCCGAATTTAGGCGACTGCTTTACACGGTGCCATAAACGACCATCATGTACGGAGAGATCTCCTGCATTCAAATCGAATCCAACCTCGCGGTCATCATCGTTATTGTCGATAAAATATTTTTTTCCAAAAAGGAGCTTTAATACATTCTGTTTATGCGTACCCGGAATTACACGCAGACCACCGTTCTCGAAAGGACAAGTGTCAAGGTGAATCCCCACATTCAGCATCGGCATGATCTTCTGTCCGAGGAACAGGTCCCTTGGGGCATCAGTATGCCAGCCCATTTGTGTGAACGTGCTGTTCGGGGTATTGATGTAATTGTTGATAACAAGACCGTCTTTCTCATTCTCTGCAATTCTTCCTTCATAAGGATTGAGAAAAGATTTTAGTTCCTGTAAACGGGGATCTTCCAGCAATGAATGCAACTCATTACTATACAAGGAACTGAAACACAATCTTTGTATAGTTCTGTTGCCATGTTCGTCTTTGCCAAATTTCAATGGAATCCCATTCACCTTATCACGACCCTCTGCAAGCCATTCCGACTCAAGGCGTTTGAGCTCACTGATATAGGCTGCCACTTTTTCCTTGCTGATAAAATCCCTGAATACGATAACGCCGTGCTTATCAAAAAATGCCAATTGCTCCGCGGTTACAGTATCTCCCAGCTGAAAATGACTATCCCATTTTTTCATTCTTACTCTGTTACGTTAGTTATTATTTGTAATGTTAATTAATTATTACAAATTTGAAAAGATTACTCTCAATATAACGGGCAAATCTAAGCAATTTATACACAGTTTTACCCTTCTATGATATAAGAGGTTAATTTACACGCAATTATTGTATAAACTTTAGGTATGAACGCCCGGCTTGCCCCCTTTATTGTATGCGTGTTTTTAATATATGTTACTGGGTTTTCGCAGGAAAAGCCTGCAAAAACAAATCAACTCCTCATATTTCCCGTTATCACTAAGTCAATTGAAACAGGTTGGTCATTCGGTACTGTAGGGGCTTTTGTGTTCAAACCTTCCGCAAAAGATACCATTTCCCGTACATCTAACCTCGAAATCCTGGGATTATATTCCACCAAAAAACAATTGGTAACTGCTATTAACGGATCTCAGTACTTCGGTCGTGAAAGATACATTTTAAATGAACAGTTTTCATACAGTTCTTTCCCCGATAAATTTTGGGGATTGGGTACAACTAGCCCGGATACTGCAGAAGAAGCCTATAAATTCAGGCAGTATTATATCTATATCCATTTATTACGCAGGATAGCCAACCATTTCTTTATCGGACTTCTCTATGAAAAACAAAAGGTATGGGATGTAGAATATACCAGCGGGGGGATATTTGATAAACAGAATATCGTTGGGAGAAAAGGCTATAACATAGATGGAGTGGGCACAAGCCTTACCTATGATTCGAGAAACAATGCTTTCCAGCCGGACAAGGGGATCTTTGGTCAATTGTACTTTAACCACTTTGATAAGTTCTGGGGCTCTGATTACAACTACAATAACCTGGTAGTGGATCTGAGAACCTACCTGCCTTTGCGGAATACGCAGGTGATAGCTATGCAGCTTTACAGCTTCAATAATACCGGCAAGGAAGTTCCTATCCGTAGCCAGGCATCGTTTGGTGGCGCATCCAGGATGCGGGGATATTATGAAGGGAGATACAAAGACCAGGAGCAGTTTATTTTCCAGGCTGAATACCGCTTCCCGTTATATAAGCGTTTCAGAGGCGTTGTTTTTGGAGGAACCGGCAGTGTTGCCAGCAGTTTTGATAAGTATGCCCTGAATGATCTTAAGTATTCTTATGGGGCCGGGCTCAGGTTTGCATTAAGCAAGAAAGAAAAACTCAACCTGCGCATTGATTACGGAATAGGGCAGGGTAAGAGCAGTGGATTCTATATTCAGCTCGGGGAAGCCTTCTAGTATTCTGCAATCTTCTTTCCCCACAGGTACATCAAAAAAGTCAACGGAAATGCGGCCAGCACATCTATCGTATAATGCACATGCTGAACCAGCACCAGCGATGCGATCGCAATAGAGGAACATAATGTAAGGATCTTATCGGTTCTCTTCCTCAAACACAGGAATATCAGGAACTGTATAGATGTATGACCCGAGTAAAAAAGATCCTTCGTAATAAACACATGTCTTCCCCCATAAAAGAAACTCGTTACCGGATCACGCAGGGGAATAAGCCCTAGTGGCGGACTCAACGGGAAAAGCATGATCGATATCATCCTGCTGAAAAAGGAAATGATCAGCGAGCATAAAAAAATAAGGAAGATCCGGGGATCCTGTGCCGCACGAAAGAGCAGGAGAAAAGTCATCGACCAAATGATTACAAACGTTGGAATAGATACATCCGTAGCCTGTATATGATCCAGCAACCAGTCATCCAGCAGTGGACCCTGCCGTTTTTCGATCATCCCAAAAAAAAGAGGCATGAAAAGAAGAATACCAAAGAATATGATCGTTGCAGTAATTGCCTTGGTCCTGAACTGAGGGTTAGCCCAGGCGCTCTTCCAGGCCATCGCTAAACGCCTGTTTGCCCTCGTCTGCTCATCTACTACCATCCGGCAAAAATATGGAAAGCGGAGTTAATAATTCCATCTCACAAACGCTTCCATCGCCGCATACTTCGTCATTCCTAGTGCCGCATACTGGTCTGCGGTATTCGCGTTGCGATCCTCGGCCCGTTGCCAGAATTCACGGCTATCGCTTCCCTGGAAAGGAACCATATCTTTCTGACTCTGGTGGATGAATATGCCAAAACGTTTTTTCATAACCTGGTCGGGACTCATCGGTATCGCCATCTCAATCTCTGAGATATCCCATTCCTGCCAGGCGCCTTTATATAACCAGATCCAGCAGTCCTTTATCCATGGTTCACCCGCTGCTTTTAACCTGCGCAGGCTTTCAAACACAACTTCGAGGCACACTTTATGCGTACCATGCGGATCTGCCAGATCACCGGCACAGAAGATCTGGTGTGGCTTGATCTCCTGTAAAAGCTGGATCGTTAGCTTGATATCTTCTTCGCCCATTGGTTTTTTATCTACAGTGCCCGTTTCATAAAAAGGAAGGTTCATGAAATGGCAACGGTCCTCTGTTAACCCAACATAGCGACAGGTAGCTTTGGCTTCGCAGCGGCGTATTAATCCTTTAATAGAACGGATCTCAGCTGTATCTGTCTGATCCTTTTCTTTTGAAGCGATATATTTCCTGGCAGCCGTTAATATCTCCTGGCTCTTGTGGTTGTCGATCCCGAACATATCTTCAAAACCTACTGCAAAATCAATGAAACGGGTTACAAATTCATCCGTAACGGCAATATTGCCACTGGTCTGGTAAGCAACATGTACTTCGTGACCCTGATCGTGCAAACGCATAAATGTGCCACCCATGCTGATAATATCGTCATCAGGATGAGGGGAGAAGATCATGCACCTTTTTGGATGCGGCTCACTTCGTTCAGGGTGAGAAGGTATCACTGCATTAGGCTTACCGCCCGGCCATCCCGTAATACTATCCCGCAGGAGATAATACACCTGTAAATTGATCTCGTATGCATCCCCTTTTTCTATCAGGAGGTCGGACAAGCCATTTTCGATATAGTCATTGGCTGTAAGGCTTAAAACAGATTTATTGAGTTTGAGCGACATATGCACGACTGCCCTTTTGATCATTTTATCTGTCCATACACAATCTCCCGTTAACCATGGCGATTTGATGCGGGTAAGATCCGCAGCTGCGGGCTCATCAACAATAAATGTGCAATCATTATGCTGCTGCAGAATACTGGCAGGGATCTGTTCAGTTACATTACCTTCTACCGATTTGGCAATGATTGCAGCTTTCTGCCCCCAGCCCATCAATAATATCTTTCGCGATTTTAAAATACTGCTGATACCCATGGTAAGAGCGAGTCTTGGCACTTTAGAGATATTATGGAACTCATACGTATTGGCAATACGTGTTGTATTGTCGAGGTTGATGAGTCTTGTTTTAGAAAAGATGCTTGACCCGGGTTCGTTAAACCCTATATGACCATTTAAACCAATTCCTAACAACTGGAGATCCACACCACCAATGGCTTCCAACTTGCTCTCATATTCTGCGCAATGTTTTTTGATATCGACTTTGGGCCAGCTACCATCCGGTATATTAATATTATCAGGGTTAATATCCACATGATCAAAGAGATGTCGATGCATAAAACTCCAGTAACTCTGAAAAGCCTCTTTTGCTATCGGGTAATATTCATCAAGATTAAACGTGATCACATTTTTAAAACTCAACCCTTCTTCCCGATGCATACGTACAAGTTCTGCATACAAAAGGATAGGAGTACTGCCGGTGGCCATTCCCAATACACACTTTTCACCTTTCGCCTCTTTCTCACGTATCAAAGCCGCAATTTCCTGCGCTACATGTACAGATCCCTGCTTAACAGAAGCAAATATCTTAACGGGTATCTTTTCAAATGAATCGACCATGGTGGGGGAACTTTTAATATTTCTGCTAAAATACATCGTCCTGGAAGGAATTAAAAGAAAAACGTGATAAAAAACGCATAAAACCGCAAAAAGACGCTTTTGTGAACAATTATTGCTAACTGAAAATTAAAAAAGATTCCTTGTATACAGAATATTTGTTTTGCCTTGCCCAGTCTTCAGACTGGGGATTAAAATATAATAGGAATTCCAGCGGCTTTAGCCGCAGATGACTGCTATTCATAAAACATTTGAAAATACATTCATTCGCGGCTAAAGCCGCCAGAAATCTCGAAGGAGATTTGTTATCCCCGGTCTAAAGACCGGGGCAAGGTTTAAGAGCGGGGCGAGGTTTAAGCAAACTTGTTCCAACAGTCGGGCATATCGCCATATCAAGCTCCCTTTAATAAAAAAGATTCCCGGTATCCGGGAATCTTTTTTCTATTCTTAATATGTATCGCTGTTGGTCAGCGACCAAAAACGGCGTTTAGATTGCTGACATCTAACATCTGATCTCACTCCACTTTCGTCAACTTAATAATATTGGTTGGCAAGTGCAAATGCACAGGCGTACTACCTGTATTCACCACTACATCACCCGTATTGATAAAACCTCTTTCTTTTAAGATATTGATCTGATCAAGAAAGATGTCATCGAGGCTCGTTTCTTCTTCATAATAAAAAGCACGAACACCCCAGCTTAAACTCAATTGATTCACCAATGTTTTTTCTTTTGTAAAGATGAACAGGGGGGAAGAAGGACGGTAGCTGCTCAACATGAATGCTGTATAACCACTTTGTGTCATACCGATCAATGCAGAAGCTTCTACATCGTCTGATATCTTACAGGCGTTATAACAAACGGCATCACTCTGGAACGAAGGTGAATGCGGTTGCGGCTTCAGATCTTCTGCGCGGTTATAACGGTATTCCTTCTTTTCTACTTCTGCAATGATCTTGCGCATGGTTTGTACAACCAATGCAGGATGCATACCCGTAGCGGTTTCCCCACTAAGCATTACTGCATCGGCACCTTCCAGCACAGCATTGGCCACATCGGTGATCTCACTGCGGTTGGGCTTTACCCTGTCGATCATGCTCTCCATCATCTGCGTAGCAACGATCACCGGTTTTGCACGGTGGATACATTTGCGGATCAGTTCTTTCTGGATTAAAGGTATCTGCTCGATAGGTAATTCAACACCAAGGTCACCTCTCGCCACCATGATCGCATCACTTTCAATAATGATATCACGGATGTTTACCAGCGCTTCCGGTTTTTCTATTTTCGCAATGATCTTGGTCTTGCTTTGATTCTTGTTTAAAATGGCCCTGAGACCCACAATGTCCTGCACACTACGTACAAAACTCAATGCCACCCAGTCGCATTTCTGTGCAATAATAAAATCAAGATCGATCAGATCTTTTTCTGTTAAAGCAGGTAATGATATCTTGGTATCCGGCAGATTGATCCCTTTTTTAGAAGAAAGGATACCTCCCAGTGTCACAATCACTTTTACATCGCCATTGGCTTCTATGCTCACCACCTTTACTTCCATCTTTCCGTCATCGATCATAATCACATTACCGATTGTTACATCTCCGGCGAGATTGGGATAAGAAACATATATTTTTTCAAGTGTTCCGATACATTTCTCATTGGTAAAAGTGAGTATATCACCCACTTTTACCTCCAGTGCGTTATTGGTAATCTCACCCACACGCAACTTTGGTCCCTGCAGATCACCCAGGATGGCGATATTATAAGGCTCAGTCTTGTTGATATTACGGATGTGATCAATGATGGCCTGCTTGTCTTCATGGCTACCGTGCGAAAAGTTCAAACGGAATACATTTACACCGGCTTTCACCAGCTCCAGCAACTTGTCGTACGTATCGCAGGCAGGTCCTACTGTTGCAACAATCTTTGTGCGGTGATTCACATGTGCAATGCCTGCTTCTTTATCCATGTTCTTGTGCAGGTACTTATCAATGTTTTTTGACATTTTCTACTGATTGGGGATGATTGATCGTTAGTCTAATAAAGTATGTTAACTGGCCAGGATCTTTACGATCTTGAACCATTCGTTTGATATTTTCTGTTTTGCTTTCACGGCTTTGTCAAGGGGCGTATAATGCACTTTGTTATTGACTATACCCACCATTACGTTGTTTCTGCCATCCAATAAACACTCTACTGCATGATAACCCATACGGCTGGCGATCAGCCTGTCGATACAGGTAGGTGACCCACCGCGCTGAATATGACCCAATATACACACACGGGTATCAGCCTGCGGTAATCTTTTTTTCACGATCGCCGCGATCTCGTTGGCGCCGCCAAATTCATCACCTTCCGCAACAACGATCAGGTTCACTAATTTCTTACGCTTTTCTTTTTCAGTTAAGGCTGCGATCAGTTCTTCGATATCTGTTTTGGTTTCGGGAATAAGAATATTCTCTGCGCCGGTGGCAATGCCACTGTGCAGGGCAATATAACCTGCATCTCGCCCCATTACTTCCACAATAAAAAGACGGTCATGTGCATCAGCCGTATCACGTATCTTATCGATCGCTTCAACAGCCGTATTCACAGCGGTATCAAACCCGATCGTGAAATCAGTTCCCGCAATATCCTTATCGATCGTTCCGGGTATGCCTATACAAGGGATATCGAATTCATTACTGAATTTCTGTGCACCACGGAAACTACCATCGCCTCCAATGATCACCAATCCATTGATGCCTCTTTTAGATAAATTTTTAAATGCTTTTTCCCGTCCCTCCGGCTCAAAGAAATCCATGCTCCGGGCCGTTTTTAAAATGGTACCGCCACGCTGGATAATATTGGCTACTGAACGTGAGGTCATCTGAAAAATATCATCCTCGATCATACCATTATACCCGCGCATGATCCCAAACATTTCCAATCCATGATAAATCCCGGTCCTGACAACGGCCCTTACCGCGGCATTCATACCCGGCGCATCGCCACCTGAAGTAAGAACACCGATTTTTGTTACTTTTTTGGCAGACATTGTACTTAAACTATTCTTCTTTGGTTCGTTGAATTATTAACGCTGAATGATTGTAAAGGAGTGTGTATCAACTACACGGAATTCCAAAAATAAGCATTTGAAAGTAAATGCCAATTATGTGACTGCATTTAGTAACTAACGGATGTTAGCACGGCGGCAGAAATATTTCTGCAATCATACACCTTGCACTCCCTCCTCCATTGGTTTCAATCGTTGAAATATCTGCATGGATAACAGGATTAAATGAATGAATCATTTCCACCTGCTGTGTTGTTAAACAATTATACGCCTGCGATGACATCACCAGGAAAATTTCTCCCTTATCATTATTTACCTGCAGCATATTACCCGCAAAATGATCCATTTGTGCAAAGCTGATTTCGATCACCGCTTTACCGGTTTCAATCAATGCATCCAGCACAAGTGATCTTTCTTTTATATCTGCAATACTCTCCAAACAGATCACCACATATTTATCGGCAACACACATCATTACATTGGTGTGATAGATTTCCTGGCCGCGCGAATCCACTGCTGTGAATGGGATAGCCCGATAGTTCATCCGGGAACAAAATGCATCCAATACCGCCTGATCGGTTCTTGCGGAAAGACAGGCATACGCAATCTGGTGCCCCCTGTCGAGAACCATACTGCCGGTGCCTTCTAAAAACTGTTCGCTGTCTTCATAGGTGCTCAGATCAATAACCTCGTTCACTTTGAATTTCTTTTGGATGGTATCGATCACCTGTTGCTTCCTTTCGAGTCTCCTGTTTTCTGCAAACATCGGATAGAGCAGGAGAGAACCATCTTCATGAAAGGAGATCCAGTTATTGGGGAAAACAGAATCCGGTGTGTGGGGTTCAGAGGTATCATCAATTACAGTAACATCGATCCCGTTTTTACGAAGTAATACAACCAAGCCTTCAAACTCTTTGAAAGCTTTTTCCTGCACATCGTCACCAGACTTTACCTGAAAATAATTATTGACAGCCGTCTCCGGATTATAATCAAACCTTACCGGTCTGATCATTAAAACATGCGATGTATGTTGCATAACAATAGATAATAACTATTTCATATCAGCTAAAAGGTCACAGCTGCACGCCTCAAAGGCATACTCATGCAGTGAAACCCTCCACGTGCACGCGACAACTCAGCCGAAGGCATCAGTATTAGGATATCAGCTAATGTAGCGGTATCGAGCGTTCCTTCTTCCAGTTTTTCCAGCAACTCTTTAACATGAATAACCGCAAACCCTGCTTTTTCAAAAGCTTCTGTTGTCTTATCGTTTCTATCATAACCCAACACAACGCCTTCCTTTAAAGCCAGCACGTTGCAGGAGTCTGTCCATTGTTCTCTTGCGCTGTAAGGGAACTCGTTATTTCCTGAAAAAATAAAACGCACTTCTGTTTTACACCCAAGATCTGTTTTACTGATATCCACCAGCAGGTCCTCAAGACTCTCAAAAGAAACAGTGTTCTCCGGATCATTTTTATGAAACTGCATGATCTTGATCTTTTCCTCTTTCTTGATTTCGAGTATTCGTTCGATCGCATTTTCATCTTCATGCTTCACCGCCTTTCTTGAAAAGTTGCCCAGCATCACCCACACATCTTTTTTAACCTGGGTGAAGATGGTATCGATATGCATATAATCCCTTTTACGCGGGATCTTCACGATCGTTACTTTCTTCATCAACCCCTTATCAAAAACCAGGTTGGTGAGGCGCATCGCCGCTTCGGCACTGGTTCTTTCACTTACCCCTACCAGCAGATGATCCTCACTCACTACCATGATATCGCCACCCTCAAGGGTTACCCGGCGTTCCTCATCATCCTTTGGCAATAGAAAGCCGTAACTCGTATCCGGTAACTCAATAATATTATTGCGGTGATCCTTGAAAAGGGGGTGGTGAAAGAAAATATACTTCGCCAGCAGTGCTTCCCGGGTACGCGCTTTGGTAGCAGGTTTATTCAACAGCACATGATCCTTGATGGTGATTCCGATATCACGTGTGAAGATGAAATTAGGGATCGGCGCAAATAATAATTCCCGGTTGTCGGAAGTACCGGATATAAATGTCTTGGCCAATTCAGCCGGGGCATACCGTTCCAACTGATTCTGGATGGCATAGGTACATCCCTCTATCGCGCTCACAGATGCAACAAGCTTTGAACGGATGGCATCATCTTCCAGAACCCCTGCCAGCAACCATTCCAGCTCGATCACTTTCTCCGATGCAAAGAAAGACGCACTATCCGGTTTATAAAAATCACGACCGGCTGCATCTATAGCGGCGAGCTTTCCTTTTATTTTAGCAGGGTCCAGGAAATAGAGCAGTACCTTGGTATAATAATCATATTCATCCTTCCGGATGGTATCCAGGTGAACAATATCCTCGAATAACCAGTCCTGTGCTTTTGAGGGAACTACTTTACCCAAACCACTGTCGGGACTATGCACCAGTACCGTTTCCAGTCTTCCAATTTCTGAGGCTACAAATAAATTCGTCATAGGTTACACTTTTTCCACCAAAGGATCTTTCCCCTGCAAGGTACCACTTGAAGAGATGATTTGAAATCTCGTAAACATTTCTTCGCTATACCAGTCTCTTTTGCGTGTTTTTTGTATCACACCCGTATGCGCCTGCATCTTATATGCAAAGGCTTTCATGGCGGCCTTGCTTTCCCAAACACTAAAAGTGGCCTGCTTAATAAAGGGCACTTCCCCAATACCCAAGGAAGTAATAAACCCGTCAGAAGCGGCTGTTTTATCCGCAACACCCGGCACATTTCTCCAGAACTCCACCAGCTTACTGATGCGGATAGTTGCGCGTGTTAATACAGCGATCCTGCCTTCGTAGCCCGTTTCGCGGGGCAATTCGCCAAAACAGGCTTTTTTATCCCAAAGACCATGTCCTTCAATGGGGGCAAGGGTGATGGTCCATATTTCACAATGAAAGAACTTCCACCATGATTGGAGAAATTGGGTGGTGGGTGGTGAGTTGTGGGTGGTTACTGTAAGAACCGCCCATTGGCGCCAATCCGGGTGAATATCGAATGTTCCGTTGCGCCCGCTACCCATGAGCTTCCAGAAGGTTAGCTTCTTATTAAACGATAAAGGGATCCTAAACACAGCCATAGATAAGAATCCGGCCCAGCCTAACCAACGCGGGTATCTTACAACTGTGAGGGAACAGATCATACGCTAAATTAACACGAAAATCTCTGCGGTTCCCTCTGCGTATCCTCCGCGCCTCTGCGGTAAAGAAACACTTCGTAATAGTACGAGGCTGGCGATTCAATCAGTTCCTTCACCGCAGAGGCGCGGAGATCGGGGAGTTTACGCAGAGATAAATGCAAAAAGATAACTATTTTTCCATCATGGATCTTGTTATCATAAACATTCATCAACTCATTAACACCCGCACCGAAAGCAAAGTGTTACGCGGTGCAGAACTGGCTGATCTCCCCATCATCGAAAATGCATTCCTACGCATCGAAAACGGACTGATCAAAAGTTGCGGAGAGATGAAAGACCATGTAGAGACTCCAACAGATGAGATCATCGATGCAGCAGGCGCAAGCATACTACCTACCTGGTGCGACAGCCACACCCACCTTGTATTTGCAGCCACCCGCGAAAACGAATTTGTTGATAAACTCAAAGGTGCCAGTTACGCGGAGATCGCGGCAAAAGGAGGCGGCATCCTACATTCCGCTCAAAAATTAAATGATACACCGGAAGATACCCTTTTTGAACAGGCACTCGAACGCTTACATGAATTGATGGCGCTGGGCACCGGTGCTATCGAAATCAAAAGTGGTTACGGCTTAACCGTGGAAGGGGAACTCAAAATGTTACGGGTTATTAAACGTTTGAAAAGCGTTTCTCCCATCCCGGTAAAAGCTACATTCCTCGGTGCGCATACTTACCCCATAAAATATAAAGACAACCACGATGGTTATATTCATGAGATTATCCATGAAATGCTGCCGGTCATTGCTGCCGAAGGATTGGCGGACCATATCGATGTATTCTGCGAAGAAGGGTTCTTCAGTCCTTCAGAAACCGAGGCCATTTGCCGAGCAGGCATTCAGTACGGCCTCAAAGCCAAGATCCATGCCAACCAGTTGAACCTTTCCGGCGGAACAGAGGTAGGCGTGAAGGTAGGCGCACTCTCAGTGGACCACCTGGAAACCATGGACGATCAGGCCATACAAACACTGGCAGGCTCTCAAACGATCGGCACCCTCTTACCCACTGCCGCATTTTTCCTCCGGATGCCATTTCAACCCGCCCGGGCATTGATAAATGCCGGCTGCGCCATCGCCATCGCTTCTGATTATAACCCGGGATCCAGTCCCAGCGGTAATATGAACCTGGTTGTATCCATGAGCTGCATCGGAATGCGGATGCTCCCCGAAGAAGCCATCAATGCCGCCACCCTCAACGGAGCCTATGCAATGGGCCTCGGCGATGAACTCGGGAGTATCACCCCCGGCAAAAAAGCAAATCTTATCTTTACCAAACCCATTCCCTCCATCGCATACCTCCCTTATTCGTTCGGTTCAAACATGATCGCCAAAGTGATGATCAATGGCGTTTTTATTTAGTATATTTAACCTGCTTGCTTAAAACTCCGCCATATGAGTCACTTCAGGTTTTACCACAAACAGGATGTTCTATCCCTCACAAAGATCCGCCGTTTTGAAACCAAATTGGGTGAACGTGTACAGGTGGCCGCTGATCCCGGAGCCATTGAACAGTCTATCAAACAGTCATCGGCACAATATGTATTACTCGGTATTCCTGAAGACATTGGCGTAAAAGCCAATATGGGTATTGGCGGAACCGACTCTGCCTGGGTTCCCTTCCTGCAGTCTTTTCTCAATATACAAAGCAATGATTTCCTGGAAGGAAGTGAAATATTATTACTCGGGCATTTCGATTTTTCTGATATGGAAAAACTCATCGAAAAAAATGCACCGGGATATGACGAACAACTGGCCGCTTACCGTCACGCAGTAAATACGATCGATGATGAAGTAGAACAACTCATCCATATCATCACACAGAATAAAAAGATCCCGGTGGTAATAGGAGGGGGACATAATAATTCTTATCCCTGCATAAAGGGTGCTGCCAAAGGGTTCTATAAGGCAGGGGTAATTCCGCTTGCACAGATCAATGCCATCAACTTAGATGCCCATGCCGACTTCCGCCCCATGGAAGGAAGACATAGCGGCAACGGTTTTACCTATGCGGAAGCAGACGGATATCTCGAAAAATATTGCGTGATAGGCATCCATGAAAACTATCTCCCCCAAAATGTATGGCTCGATATGGTGAACAATCCTTTTGTGGATTGCATTACACATGAAGACATTTTCGTGCACGAAAAAAGAAACTTTATACAGGCTGTTGCACACGCAACAGAATTTACAGACGATACTTTATGCGGTATAGAACTCGATTTGGATTGTATTGAAAATACATTGAGCAGTGCGTCAAGTCCCGTTGGTGTTACCATTGGTGATGCAAGGCAATATATCAATTACACTGCGGGGTCCAGTAAAGTAGCCTACTTACATATCTGTGAAGGAGCAACAGAATTATCGGATGGGAGAACGAGTAGCAGTACGGGGAAACTGATCAGTTACTTAGTGAGTGATTTTATAAAGAGTATGCTGATAAACTAATTTTTTTTTGCCACTGAAGCACAGAAGCACTGAAAAAAAATAATTCAGTGTTTCTGTGGCATTTCAACTACATCTTGCCTTCGAGTTCCATTACTTTCTCAAACACATCCTCATACTCCTTCTCCAAAGCAACGCGATTATTCTTAGAGCGTTTGTAATCCGACTCAATCGTCACAAACTTATCCTTATCCGCATAATTCGAAGGATCCCCCAATGCATTTTCAAACTTCGCTTCTTCTTCTTTTGCTTTGGTTAGCTGACCCTCAAGTGTATCTAACCTTTTCTTCTCTTTCTGCAATTCTTTCTGCAGATCCTTATTCACAGGGGCTTGTGGCTTGCTCTCTTTTACTGGTTGTGGGGCAGGCTTTGCTTCTTTGACTGCTTCAGATTTTGGCTCGTAACCGAGTTTGGCTTTTTCACTGGCGATTCTTGCCATGCGTTCGTTCCACTCCACCCATTCTTGGTAAGTTCCTTTGAATTCTTTGATCTTATGATCAACAATCTCCCAGATCTTGTTGGCGGTTTTAGAAATAAAGAAACGGTCGTGACTCACCGCGATAAAACTTCCTTCGTATTTATTCAACGCCTCGGCCAGCAATTCTACCGAATGCATATCGAGGTGATTCGTAGGCTCATCCAATATCAGGAAGTTCGCTTTGCTCACAATCGTCTTGGCAAGCGCCACACGGGCTTTTTCACCTCCACTCAGTACCTTGATCTTCTTATCCACATCATCGCCGCCAAAAAGAAAAGCACCTAAGAGGCTGCGCAATTCAACATCCGATTTTTTGCTGCCCGCACCCTGCATTTCTTCCAGGATATTGTTGTTCATCGTCAATGCCTCAAGCTGGTGCTGTGCATAAAAGCTTTCTTCTACATTATGTCCCCATTCACGCTCACCGCCTTCAAATTTTTCGTTACCGGCAATCATCCGCAGCACAGTTGATTTACCTTTTCCATTCGCACCAATCAACGCAATCTTATCACCCCTTTCTATTTCAGCAACCGCATGATCCAGGATCTTGATGGTTCCGAAATTTTTACTGACATCCTTCAGTTGCGCCAATATTTTACCCGGCACTTTATCTAACTGGAAGTTAATGCGGAGATCGGGTCTTTCTAATTTTACATCTTCAATCTTATCGATCTTGTCTAAACGCTTCTGCACACTCTGTGCCTGCGCAGCCTTACTGGCCTTGGCTTTGAAGCGTTCAATAAAACGCTCCTGCTGGCGTATATAATCCTGCTGGTTCTCAAAAGCTTTCTGCTGCATATCTATCCGGATCATTTTCTCCTGCTCATAAAACTCGTAATCGCCGGTATAAATATGGATCTCCTGCTGATAGATCTCAACGATCTTATTCACCATCCTGTTCAAAAAGAATTTATCGTGGCTCACAATCACCACGCTGCCTTTATAATGCAACAAATATTTCTCCAGCCACTCAATCGAAGGAAGATCCAGGTGATTCGTAGGTTCATCCATCAACAATACATCCGGTTGCTGCAGGATCATTTTTGCCAGCAACACCCGCATTCTCCATCCTCCGCTGAATTCTTTATAGGGTCTTACCAGGTCATCATTACTGAATCCCAGTCCGTGCAAAACCTCTTCCGCTTTATGATGGATATTATATCCATCCAGCACATCCATTTCGTGCAGGCTATCGGTGTACTTGATCAGCAACGCTTCATTTTCAGAATCCTTCTCCAGTTCTATGCCCAGTTCTTCGATCTCTTTCTCCAGTTGCATCACCCTTTCAAAAGCACTAAGGGCCACCTGGGTAATATTATTTTCGGTATCAAAACTCAACAGGTCCTGGTGCAGGTAGCCGATGGTGGTATCCTTGCTTTTTTCAACAGATCCTTTGGAAGGCAGGTATTCGCCTACCAATACTTTCAATAAAGTAGATTTACCGGTACCATTATAACCGATCAAACCTATACGGTCGCCAGGTTGTATATGCCAGGTGGCGTCTTCAACAATCACACGGGCACCAAATTCAAATGTCACATTCTGTAATCCGATCAGCATTCTTAACAGGTATTTAAGGGCGCAAAGGTAAATGCAAACAGCTCCCAATTCAATTTGCTTTAATTTTAGGGGATAAATTATTTGCTATGAGGCGTTTTGCGGTCTTTTTATTGTTCCTGGTACTGGCATCCTGCGCAGGAAATGAGCACAAAGCTGCCGAGGAGAACATTCCGGTCATCGCATTAGGTAAAAGTGCCAATCCCACTGCCTTTAACCTGCCTTTCGATACTTTACTCAACAATTATTATGGACTGAAAGACGGCCTGGTTGACGAAAAAGATTCGGAAACCATCAACACATGGGCACGTGCACTGATGGTTTCCGTTGATAGCCTCCCGGTAACTAAATTAAAGGCCGACAGCACTCTTATTAATACGATCACCGCGCATACCCTGAGCATTTCATCAGAACTGAAAGGATTGATAGGGGAAGCGGGTATGGAAGAAAAACGCAAAGAATTCCAGATAGTAAGCGACCAGTTATACGACCTGATCAGGGCCGTTCAATACGACAGGACCATTATTTACCATGTGTATTGTGCCACGGCCTTTACCGACCAGGGAGCCTACTGGCTCAGCAAAACACGCCAGATCCGGAACCCATATATACCTAAAAAGATGATCGGCTGTGGGGAGATAAAGGATTCGATTTATTTTATCCGTCAGTAAGTCATTGGTCATTTTAGAACTTAAAATCAAATAAAGTGTTGTTACAAATAATAATCGCTTTCGGATGACAATGACGTATTGAGCCAATGACCAAAACAACAGCACTACTCCTCATCATATACCTGTTTATCCCGGGAGAACGTACATTCTCTCAGGAAAAATTCACTTTCAACGGCTACATCAAAGATTCGCTGAGTGGTGAAACACTCATCGGTGCCAATATCCAGTTGAGAACGGCAGGCAAAGGGATCACGAGTAACCAGTATGGATTCTTCTCCATCACATTACCGGCGGGCAAATACCAGCTAACCTGTTCTTTTGTAGGGTACCAGGCCAAAGAAATCAATATCGACCTGACTGATAACAGGCAGGATAATATATTATTGTTACCCAATGCAGCTGCCATTAATAACGTGACTGTTTACAGCCGGAAAAGAGATAACAATGTGAAGATGGCACAGATGGGCAAGATCGAACTGAGTATTGCCACAGCTAAGGCTTTACCTGCTTTTATGGGTGAAGTGGATATCCTCAAAACACTACAGTTATTACCTGGCGTACGCAATGCCGGCGAAGGCAATGCAGGATTTTATGTAAGGGGAGGAGGGCCGGATCAGAATCTTATATTATTGGATGATGCCGTGGTATATAACACGGGGCACCTCTTTGGTTTCTTCTCGGTTTTCAATTCCGATGCGATCAAGAATGTAACGCTCATAAAAGGAGGGATGCCGGCACAATATGGCGGAAGGCTTTCTTCGGTAGTGGATGTGGCCATGAAAGAAGGCAATCAAAATAAAACACAAATTGATGCAGGTATCGGTTTGATTGCTTCGCGCTTTTCCATCCAGGGTCCATTGAAAAAGAATAAGGCATCTTATATGATCTCGGCGAGGAGAACGTATATCGATGCATTGGTAAAACCATTTATCAACAAGAGCAGCGATTATTATGGATCGGGATATTATTTCTACGACCTGAATGCAAAAATGAATTACCAGTTCTCCGAGAAAGATCGTGTTTACCTGAGCGGTTATTTGGGAAAGGACAAGTTCAATTTCAACAATGCCAAACGTTCTTTTTTTACAGAGATCCCATGGGGTAACTCAACGGCAACCTTACGCTGGAACCATATCTTCAATAAAAAATTATTTGCCAATACAACGCTGGTCTATAATGACTACAAGTTTTCACTGGATGGAAGACAGAATGACTTCCGTTTAAAACTTTCTTCCGGCATACGCGACCTCACCGCCAAAACGGATATCGATTTTTATCCCTCCCCCGAACATAAAATTAAGTTGGGCGTACAGTACACCTATCATACGTTCCTACCCAACGTATTAAGCGGGAGCCAGGACAGTACTGTGTTTGAGCCCAATAACGCTACAAAGAAACAGGCGAACGAATATGCAGTATACATCCAGGATGACTGGGAACTGGCAAAGAAATGGAAGTTGAATTTGGGTCTGCGATACAGTGTTTTTCAACAGGTAGGAAACTATACATTTTACAACCGTGATGTGAATGGAAACAAAACAGACAGTGTTGTATATGGCGCAGGAAAAACGGTAAAGGCATACGGTGGTATCGAGCCGAGGGCAACATTACGTTTTGCTATTAGTGACAACGAATCCATCAAAGCGGCGGTTACACGCAATATGCAATACATACATCTAGTAACTAATGCAGGTACTACTTTACCAACAGATCTCTGGGTACCCAGCACCATTCGGGTAAAGCCGCAGATCAGCTGGCAGTATGCATTGGGGTACTTTAAAAATTTCAAAGAAGGAATGTTCGAAACTTCCGTGGAAGCGTATTACAAAACCATGGAGAACCAGATAGAATACAAAGAAGGGTATACACCTTCGCTAAAAGACCCCGAAGAAGAATTTGTATTTGGGAAGGGATGGAGTTATGGAACAGAGTTCTTTATCAATAAAGTAAAAGGCCGCTTAACAGGATGGATCGGGTACACACTCAGCTGGACATGGCGCCGCTTCAAAGACCTCAACGATGGGTTGAAATATCCCAGCCGTTACGATAGGCGACACGATATGTCGGTTGTAGCCAGTTATGAACTGAACCCCAAATGGCGCTTATCATCCGTCTTTATTTATGGAACCGGCAATGCAACATCTTTACCGGAAAGATTCTATTTTATTGGCGGCGTATTAACACAGGAATACAGTCGCATCAATGCATATCGCATGAATGCCTATCACCGTCTCGACTTCGCAGCTACATATACACCTACTCCCAAAAAGCAAAGAAAGTACAGTGCCTATTGGGTGTTCAGCCTGTATAATGTATACAGCCGCGCCAATCCTTATTTTATTTATTACGACCAGGAGGGGAGCTTTGCCACCAATAATGTGAAGGTGGTGGGCAAACAGGTATCCCTGTTCCCGGTGATCCCATCAGTTACCTGGAATATCAGATTATGATTCATAATCAACGTGTTACGACAAACGTTACCACGATTTTCACCATAACGTATTGATAAGCAACAATATAGCGACTAAAAAAGGGCATTTGTTCGAGTATTGTTCGACTTTCAATAGGGTTTTGTTCGACTCGAGTCGAACAAAAGTCGAACAAGAGTCGAACAAAACCCTATTAAAACGCAACTAAAACCTGGATATGGGTCATTGCGAATTATTCCTTAGGCCGGTACTCAATAATAACTTTAGCGTTCCGCTCTTCATTGGAGGCAAGGAAAACTTCCTGTCGTTTTCTTGTACGCCCGTTAATGACCATTAAAGCGGTATTGGGTGGGTATTCACCAAGGTTGTCGGCAACAACAATGATCTCGTGACGATTATCGGTTTTCGTCATTTTTAATCTGATAGTAATAGGGGTGTAAGTAAGCCTGCTTTTGCTTACAACAAGTGAATTATTATCATAGACCGAGATGGTATCATTATCGATGGTGCCATTATCAAAAAAATCTATCTGCACATCTTCTTCATCTACTATAATTGTTTTCACCAGGTTGTTCTCGCGATCGGTAAGCACTTTGGGGAGTGGCATTTTACGTATAGGGTGTTCCTGTTTAGGGGCAGGGGGCGTGTCAACATTTCTTGGAGAATTGACCGACACTTCCGGAACACGTTCAACAAAATCGGCTTGCGGCTTGGGTTTGGTTTTTTCGGTATGTGGTCTATTGCCTGCCAGCGGTTTGGCAACAGATGGTTTGTTGGTTACAGGAGGGGTAATGCCTGGCTGCTGCTTAACAGGAGGTTTAGCTGGCTGTGGTTTGGGGGGATGACTTTTGGCCAGATCATCAATATGTTTAACCGTATCAATATCCTTTGTCTTCTCCAAAAAATCTTCCTTCTTAAAATCAGACGTGGTTACTTTTTCAAGATAAACTTTCCCACTTCCGCAATCGCCTTTGTCTTTTGCATTGATGGAAATAAAAGTTCCCTGCAGGAATTCCATTTTCCCCATTTTGGAATAATCGAGATAGCAGGTCATTAGGCATGGTTCGCTTTGCCCGGCCACTTTCAGGTCCACAAGCTTTGTTTCCCTGATGAGTAAACTCTTAGTGGATGCAGTAAAAATGCCTGTAACCTCAGCCTTGCCGTAGAAAATGGTGCTTTTATAAGAATAGGTAACACCTTTAACGCTGTTATTAGATTGCTGGCTGATCTGTAGCTCGTATTTATACATTTCCTCTCTTCCTTCGCGGGAGATGTTATTGGAAGAGCTGAAATATCCTCTCCAGATACCCGTGATCTTCTGGGCATCTGCGGTAAAACCAAGCAATAAGAGAGAGAAAACAGTAAAAACAGAACGCATCCTACAAAACTACGTTGGGTAAATTGTCCTGTTTGATAAAGAAGCGTTAAGGTTTTCTCTCCAATTAACTGCTTACTACCGGTTAATCTGGTTTCGATTTTGTATTTTTGCACTCCTCACAAAAGAGGGTTATTTCCTATAAGATGATTAGTATCAGTTTCCCGGATGGAGCAGTAAGACAATACGAGAATGGAATTACTGCCTTAGCAATTGCCACATCGATCAGTCAAGGATTGGCAAAAAAAGTATTGGCCGCAAAAGTGAATGGCGAAGTGTGGGATGCAACGCGTCCTATTACCACGGATTCAACGCTTAATTTATTAACGTGGAATGATCCCGAAGGGCAGAATACTTTCTGGCACTCGTCTGCCCACCTGATGGCAGAAGCGGTGGAAACATTGTTTCCGGGTGTGAAATTCTGGGTAGGTCCGGCATTGGAAAAAGGTTTTTATTATGATATGGACCTGGGTGACAGGAAGATGTCGGAAGAAGATCTTTTATTGCTTGAGAAGAAAATGAATGAGCTGGCGAAACAGGCCAACCCTTATTTACGTAAAGAGATTTCCAAGGCTGATGCGATAAAATATTTTTCAGAGAAAGGGGATGAGTACAAACTGGATCTCCTGCAGAACCTGAATGATGGCGGCATCACATTATACTCGCAGGGTGCTTTCACAGATCTTTGCCGTGGGCCGCATATTCCTGATACCGGTTCTATCAAAGCCATCAAACTCACCAGTATTGCAGGTGCGTACTGGAAGGGTGATGAGAAGAACAAAATGCTTACCCGTGTGTATGGAGTAACGTTTCCTAACCAGAAAGAACTGGATGAATATCTGTTGATGCTGGAAGAAGCGAAGAAACGCGACCATCGTAAACTCGGCAAAGAATTGGGTATTTATACAATGGATGATGATATCGGTCCGGGACTTATCCTCTGGATGCCCAACGGAACGGTGATCATTGAAGAGCTGGAAAAACTGGCCAAGGAAACAGAATCAGATGGAGGTTATAAGCGTGTGGTAACACCGCATATTGCAAAAGAGAATTTATATATTACCAGCGGGCACCTGCCATACTATGCAGACAGTATGTTCCCGCCCATGGAAATGGATGGAGAGAAGTATTATCTCAAATCCATGAACTGTCCACACCACCACAAGATCTATGATGCCGAACCAAAAAGCTATCGGGATCTTCCTTACCGCCTTGCAGAATACGGTACCTGTTACCGGTATGAGCAAAGCGGAGAGTTGTTCGGGTTGATGAGGGTACGTTGCCTGCACATGAATGATGCGCATATCTATTGTTCTAAAGAGCAGTTCGCGCAGGAGTTCAGGGCGGTGAATGATATGTATCTCAAATACTTTAAAATATTCGGTATTGAAAAGTATGTGATGCGCCTCTCATTGCATGACCCTGAAAAGCTGGGGCAGAAATATATTAACGAACCAGAACTCTGGAAGGAAACAGAAGAACTGGTAAGAAATGTGCTGATAGAAACCGGTGTGCCATTTGTAGAAGCGAAAGGAGAAGGCGCATTCTATGGCCCGAAGATCGATGTACAGATCTGGAGCACGATAGGAAGGGAGTTCACGCTGGCTACCAACCAGGTAGATTTTGCGCAGCCCCGCAGCTTTAAATTATCATTTACCAATAAAGACAATGAACCTGAGATCCCGCTGATCATTCACCGCGCGCCTTTGGGAACGCATGAAAGGTTTATCGGTTTCCTGCTTGAGCATTATGCAGGTAAGTTCCCGGTTTGGCTGGCCCCGGTACAGGTAAAGATCCTGCCGATCAGCGATAAGTTCCAGGAATATGCACAGTCGGTTCAGAAACAACTGAAACGCGCAGGTGTAAGGGTAGAAATTGATGACAGGCAGGAAAAGATCGGCAGGAAGATTCGTGATACCGAGCTGATGAAAGTACCGTATATGCTGGTAGTGGGCGAGAAGGAGATGACTGAAAATAAATTGTCGGTCCGCCGCCAGGGTAAAGGCGATCTCGGAACCCAGGATGTATCTGTTTTCATAGAGAATATCCTCAACGAGATTGAAAACAGGATATCTGGCGAAGAAGCGGAATAATTATTTATATCTTTACTCACAATCAGGAAAGAATGGCTTAATTGTTGGTCTGAACTGGTTTTATATTTTATAACTAAACAAGATTGAATGGCATTACCACCAAGAGGGAGGTTTAACCCCAGGTTTAACAGGCAGCCGGAGCCTGAACACAAAATAAATGAAAGGATCCGCGCATTACAGGTTCGATTAGTAGGCGACAACGTAACAGTTGGCGTTTATTCCACACAGGAAGCGCTGAAGATTGCACAGGAACAGGAGCTGGATCTGGTAGAAATCTCTCCAACAGCCGATCCGCCCGTTTGTAAAGTGATCGATTACAAGAAATTCCTCTACGAAAAGAAGAAGAAGGAAAAGGAAATGAAAGCCAATTCCAAGCAAAGCGAGGTAAAAGAAATCCGCTTTACGCCAGGAACGGATGATCATGATTTTAATTTTAAAGCTAAACACGCTGAAAACTTCCTGAAAGACGGAAATAAAGTAAAAGCATACGTTCAGTTCAAGGGCCGTGCCATCATGTTCCAGGACAGGGGCCAGTTACTTCTCCTGAAGTTTGCAGAACGCCTCGCTGAAGCAGGAGTGCTTGAAAGCATGCCGAAACTCGAAGGAAAACGGATGTTCGCCATCTTCACCCCAAAAACAGGGAAAAAGAAACCGACAACCTAATCATATTTAATAAAAAAGCAGCTGATTTGGCTGCTTTTTTATTGATTATCAATTAATTGTACATTCTCTGCGGCTAACTCCCCGACCTCCGCCCCTCTGCGGTGAATTTACGCTACGATCTCCTTGGCTATCTCAGCACTAACTCGTACCTTTGCCATCCGAAAATTCGGAAAACATTTCCCGTAAGGCCAAATCAAGTGTCCCGCCAGTGCAGGACCGCCAGCAGGGTGTAATCTTTTATAGATTATTTATATGCCAAAGGTAAAAACAAACTCCAGCGCCAAGAAGCGCTTTAAGGTGACCGGTACAGGAGAGATCACCTTCCAGAAAGCTTTCAAACGTCACATTCTGACAAAGAAATCAAAGAAACGCAAGAGAGCCCTTAACAAAAAAGGACTTGTGGGTTCAACCAACAAAGATTTCGTGTTACGTTTATTACGCCTCAAAGGATAATTATTATCCGGAAAGATCAATCCAAATTTAAAACAACAGTTAGCTTTTAGTTGTACCGCTAACCTCAAAAAATTACAATATGCCACGTTCAAAAAATGCAGTAGCATCAAGGGCCCGGAGAAAAAGGATACTTAAACAGGCCAAAGGTTATTATGGTAAACGCAAAAACGTATATACCGTAGCCAAGAATATCGTTGAAAAAGGTATGACTTACAGTTATGTAGGCCGTAAACTTAAAAAACGCGAATACCGTCAATTATGGATCGCCCGTATCAATGCAGCCGTTAGGGCAGAAGGTATGACTTACAGCCAGTTTATCAATAAGCTGAGCGTTAAGGGTATCGATCTTAACCGTAAAGTATTGGCTGACCTGGCTATGAACGAACCTGCAAGCTTTACAGCTTTGGTGAATTCAGTTAAGTAATTTCCAGCAGCGCAAAAAATATAAGGACCGGGAGTATTTTCTACTCCCGGTTTTTTTTATTTTATGAACTGAACAAACAACTATTTTTGTGCTCTGAAAAAATAAAGCCCGTACGTTCACAATCTAAATAAGCACCCCATCAATGAATAATAGCTATACTTCCCTGGTGAACCAGACCTTCCATTTTCCACAGGAAGGATTTGACCAGAATGATGAAGGTTATCTCCAATTTAACGGGCTGGATCTTAAATCCCTGATCGACAAATACGGTACGCCGATGAAGCTTACCTATTTACCCAAGATTGGTATGCAGATCAACAAGGCCAAGACCATGTTTGAAAATGCTTTTAAGAAACATAAATACGAAGGAGAATATTTTTATTGCTATTGCACAAAAAGCTCACACTTCTCTTTTATTGTTGAAGAAGCTTTAAAACACAATGTTCATTTAGAGACCTCGTATGCATATGATATTGAGATCGTGAACAGGTTATACCAACGCAGGAAGATCAATAAAGAAACCTACATCATATGCAACGGCTATAAACAAAAGAACTACACATCACGTATTTCAAAACTGATCAATTCGGGTTTTAAGAATGTGATACCCATATTGGATAACAAAGAAGAGCTACTCGCTTACAAAAAAAGTGCGAAACAACCTTTCCGTTTAGGTATCCGTGTAGCTGCGGAAGAAGAACCGAACTTTCCTTTCTACACCTCCCGTCTCGGTATCCGCGCAAAAGATATCCTTGAATTTTATGTAGATGATATCGAAGGATACGAGGAAAAGTTCCAGTTGAAAATGTTGCACATATTCCTGAATAAAGGGATTAAAGATGATATCTATTATTGGTCGGAGCTCAATAAGATCATCAACTTATATTGCCAGTTAAAGAAGATCTGCCCGGAACTGGATTCGATCAATATCGGTGGTGGTTTCCCTATTAAACACTCGCTGGGCTTTGAATATGATTACCAATTCATGATCAACGAGATCGTGAGCAATATCAAGAAAGCATGCAAGAAAGCAAAAGTGCCGATGCCGAATATCTACACAGAGTTCGGAAGCTTTACCGTAGGAGAGAGCATGGCGCATATTTACAGTGTACTGGGACAAAAGATCCAGAACGACCGTGAGTGCTGGTACATGATCGATTCTTCTTTCATCACAACACTACCTGATACATGGGGCATCGGTGAAAAATTCCTGATGCTGCCCGTTAACAAATGGGATAATGAATACCACCGGGTAGTATTGGGTGGACTCACCTGTGACAGCCATGATTATTACGATTCGGAGGAACATATCAATGAGGTCTTTCTTCCGAAGGTTGAGTCAACAGATCCGAAAGATCTCACTTCCAATAAAGAACCCTTGTATATCGGTTTCTTTCACACCGGTGCTTACCAGGACCAGATCAGTGGGTACGGAGGTATTAAGCACTGCCTGATACCATCGCCTAAACACGTGATCGTAGAACAGGATAAGAACGGGAAACTGGTAGACTGGGTATATGCAAAAGAACAAACAGCGCAAAGTATGTTGAAGATACTTGGGTATCTCCGGTAACTATGAATGCTTTTATATAATTAAGACGCCGGTTAATCATAACCGGCGTCTTTGTTGAATGGATCGGACACTACTCCTCTGCTTTATTCTTTAAACTCATTAACAAAGAATAACTGCCTTTAAGTACAAGCTCCTGGCTGGCTATTTTTTCGCCATCTTTTATTTCAATCATTCCTTTTTCATTACTACCGGTGATTACTTCCACCATCGTAAAATGATTACCAGTTCCTTTGACAAATACAAACTGTTTATTTTCAAAACGAACAACAGCTTCTTCAGGTAATACCCATGCCTTGCTATTCTTTACTTTTATCTCTGCATTCATATATGTGCCGGGCACCAGTGAACGATCGTAGTCTTCAAAATGACAATGCACTTCAATATTACGATCGGGAGAAAGATCCTTGCCGATCAACAGTATCTCACAGGGATGTTTTTCTGCAGGATTATTATTGGTAAACGCAACCAGCTTCTGCCCAACAAACAATTGCTGAATATCTTTTTCAAATACTTTCAAAGCAAGGTGTATGTCCGAGGGGTTGATGAGTTCAAATAATACTTCTGTAGGAGAAACGTATTTACCAATATTTACATTCACATGCGAAACATATCCATTAATGGGAGAGTAGATATTGATGCTTCGGGAGATATTGTTTACGGTGAGTTTATCGGTATTGATTCCCACTAGTTGCAGCTTTTCTTTAAGTGCATTTAATAGTACCTGCTGCATTTTTACATCAGTTTCTGCCTGCTGATACACTTTATCGCTGGCAGCCTGGCTTTTATTCAGTTCTTTCTGGCGAACAAGTTCATTCTCCAGGAAACGGATTTTTTCTTTGGCTATTAAAAAGTCCTGCTGTAACTGGATGTACTGTTCCCCCTCCAGTAAGGCAATTATTTCACCCTTGCTAACATGCTGGCCCGGTAGTAAACGGGTAGACTTCAAATAGCCGCCCAGGGGTACGCTGATGCTGACCATATTTTGCGGCGGAACATCAATTCTGCCATTTACTTTCAGGATGGAAGAAATTTGCTGCTGCTGTATTTTACCGGTACTGATGCCTGCATTCTTGAGCTGGGCATCGGTTAACAATACTTCGTTCTCCTTTGCCGGATCACTAGGTGTTTCATCTGCCTTCTTAATTTTTCCGCAGGCAGAACCTAGGAGTAACAGGGATGATATGATAAAGATATATTTCATAATGTGCCTCGTCATTTGTTGGTGAAATAATTTAATTGAATGATCAATTCGTTTAAGCTTTTTACAGCCTCTATGTATTCATTTTTAACAGTGACAGCCTGATTAATCAGTTGCACCCATTCGAGGTAATTAATATTACCGCTCGCCAGTTGCGCATTGGCTGTATGAGTAATGAGTGTTGCATTGGTCAATGCCTGCGACTCAAAATAGTTTACGGATCCTCTTTGTTTTTGATACTGTAAAAATGTAGCCCGGTAATTGGATTGCAGTTCCTGCAGCCCTATTTGATAATTGCTTTCAGCCAGTTGCCTATTGACTTTGGCACCAGCTATTTTTGACTTCTGTGCTTTGGCAAAAACAGGTATACCAACGCCTAACTGTACCGAGCTAAAGCGGGTATCACCGCCATACACTTTGTTATCGGCACCCATTCCTCTGATACTGGTATTATTGTACATAAGCGAGAGGTCGGGTAATAAGCGGCTCTTCTCCAATTCAATCACTGCTTCTGCCAGCTGTTGCTGCTGCCGTATTGCCTGTATAGCCGGATGCTGGTTAAATAACGCAGTATCAGCTACGGATACCCATTCCATTTTAGCCTGGTCATCTGCAGCAAAATAGGGGAGGCCTGTATTCAGCAGCAGTTGGAATTGAATCTGCACCAATTCCATCTCGACTGCCAACTGAGCAGATTGCAAACTTATCTGACCAAGTTGCATCTCCGCGCTTGCTTTTTCCAATACATTGGTTTCCCCTTTTGCTAATCGCAATTCCGCTTTTTTATAAAACGCTGTGTACAAACTATCCGTAAACAGTAATAGTTTTCTTTTCTGCCCGAGATAAACCATTCTAAAGAAAAGCTGCGTTACTTCTTTCTTTAGCAAAGCTTGCCGTACAGAAACATTCAAGACACTGCTTTTCCATTCCTGTTGCATCACTTCTTTTTGCTTTGTATACACTTTGGGAAAGCTGAAAGATTGCCCGATACTAAACTTGGTATCCGCATAAATACTATTGATCTGCCCGGCTTCCGCAGCAAAGTTGGCCTGCGGAATATTGGCAGCACTGTTGATGAGCAATTGCTGGTATTTTGATTTGAGCTGTTCATTTTTAACCAGCAGATTATTATGCAAAGCACTGTCAATGGCATCTTTCAGGCTAATGGGCGCCTGCGCCTGGGAAGATAAACTGATACTTAAAAAAACGAGTACTAATGCCCCGGGGATATTCATCTTGCCGGTCGGATTCATGCGGGTTGTATTTTTTTCAACGATCATATATAAAACAGGTAATACAAACAACGTGAGAAAGGTAGCTATCAATAACCCACCGATCACCACGGTAGCTAAAGGTCTTTGCACTTCAGCACCTGCTCCATTACTCATGGCCATGGGGAAAAAACCAAGCGAAGCCACAAAGGCTGTCATCAAAACAGGGCGCAAGCGCAGTCTTGTTCCTTTTAAAACAATTTGTTTTACATCCTGCATTCCTTCCATTTTCAGTTGATTAAATTCTGCGATCAATACGATACCATTCAGTACAGCCACACCAAACAATGCAATGAAGCCAACGCCGGCACTGATACTGAAAGGCATACCCCGAATAGCCAGGAATAAAATACCCCCGATAGCTGATAGAGGTATGGCTGAATAAATAAGCAGCCCCTGCCTGATAGAATTGAATGCGAAGTACAACAATAAAAAAATCAGCAGCAAAGAAACAGGAACGGCAATCATTAATCGCTTTTTGGCTGCATTCAGGTTTTCAAATGCTCCGCCATAGGTAGTATAATAACCGGGTGGTAATTTCACTTGTTTCTCTACTTTGTTCTGCAACTCATTTACGATGCTTTGTACATCCCTTCCCCTTACATTAAACCCTACCACAATTCTTCTTTTCGCATCTTCCCGTTGGATCTGGTTAGGACCATCTTTGATCTCTATATCAGCTAACTGGTACAATGGAATCTGCGTTCCCTGGGGGGTGGGTATTAAAAGATGCCGGATATCATCAATATCTTTTTTCTGTTCGCTGCTAAGCCGTACCACCACATCAAAGCGCTTTTCGCCTTCAAATAAGGTTCCGGTAGTTTGTCCCGCAAAAGCCGTGTTTACGATCCTGTTAATATCTGTGATCGTAAGATTGTATTGTGCTATGCTGTTCCGGTTATAATTGATGATCAACTGCGGCATACCTGCCACTTGCTCTATATAAAGATCTTTCGCGCCATCAACAGTATTAATCACCGCACCCAGCTTTTTTGCATACGCTGCAAGGCTGTCAAGATCTTCACCAAAGATCTTACAAACCACATCCTGGCGGGCACCTGTCATCAGTTCATTAAACCGCATTTGTACAGGGAACTGAAACCCGGTGGTTATACCAGGAACCACCTGTAATGCCTTACCCATTTTTTCGCTTAGCTCATCAAAACTTTTCGCCGAGGTCCATTCTTTTTTAGGCTTGAGAATCACTACCAGGTCGCTGGCATCCATGGGCATGGGATCGGTTGGCACTTCACCATTGCCAATTTTGGTTACAATCTTTTCTACTTCCGGGAATTGTGATTTGAGGATATGCGCCGCTTTCTGTGTATTGGCAATGGTGGTTTGCAAACTACTACCTGTTAATACACGGGTATCTACTGCAAAATCACCTTCCTCTAAGGCAGGAATAAATTCAGCTCCTAATGTAGTTAAGATAAAAACAGAAATGCCAAAGCAAACAATGACCGTTGACAAAACCATTTTTGGAAACCCAATCACAAAACCTAATATCCGCTGATAGCCCGCTTCAATCCTTGCCATCATCTTATCCGAAAAATTGGGTTGATGACTGATGCGCTTACTCAGAAACAGCGCACTCATCATGGGGATATAAGTAAGCGATAAAATGAATGCTCCTAACAATGCGAATGCAACCGTTTGCGCCATCGGCTTGAACATCTTTCCTTCAATTCCCTGTAGTGTAAAAATGGGCAGGTATACCACCAGGATAATGATCTGCCCAAAAACAGCACTGTTCATCATCTTACCGGCCGATCGTTTTACTTCTATATCCATTTGTGCCTGGCTGAGCAGGGATGTATTTCCGGAGCGCTTTTGATCAACCAGCCTGTGCATCACCGCTTCAACAATGATAACCGCACCATCTACGATCAATCCAAAATCAAGGGCACCCAAACTCATGAGGTTTCCACCCACGCCAAAAAGGTTCATCATGATCACCGCAAACAGCATCGATAAAGGGATCACCGAAGCAACCAATAAACCTGCCCGGAGATTGCCTAAAAAAATAACCAGCACAAATACCACGATCAGTGCCCCTTCCAGCAGGTTTTTCTCTACCGTGCCAATGGCATTATCTACCATCTTTGTCCGGTCAAGAAAAGGTTCAATGATGATGCCTTCGGGTAAGCTTTTCTGTATTTGTACGATCCTTTCTTTCACAAGTTTGATCACTTCACTGCTGTTCGCCCCTTTCAGCATCATTACAACAGCACCCGCCACTTCGCCTTTGTCGTTAAAACACATAGCACCATATCGTGTAGCATATCCTATCCGAACATCGGCTACATCTCTTATAAACAGTGGCGTTCCGCCGGCAAGGGATTTGATGGATACATTTTTAATATCCTCAATATTACCCAGCAGCCCTTCTGTACGGATGTACAGAACAGCGGGACCTTTCTCAATATAGGCTCCACCTGTATTCTGGTTATTATTTTCCAGCGCCTTGAATATATCTGTGATGGTAATACCATGTGATAACAATTTATCCGGATCAACTTCGATGGAATACTGTTTGAGCTTACCACCAAAACTGCTTACTTCTGCAACGCCTTTCAATCCTAATAACTGGCGCCGTACGATCCAATCCTGGATAGTTCGCAGATCCGTTTCGTCATACTTATTCTCATATCCTTCTTTAGGTCTCACCACATACTGGTAGATCTCGCCAAGCCCGCTACTCACCGGCCCTAACTCAGGTATGCCAATTCCGGGTGGAATGATCGCCTGTACTTTTTGTAAACGCTCGGCAACCTGTTGCCTTGCCCAGTATACATCTGTTGCATCATCAAACACAATGGTCACCAGGGATAATCCAAATCTTGAAAAACTCCTGATCTCTTTAAGTCCGGAAATATTGTTGTTTGCCTGTTCAATAGGAAAGGTGATCAACCGCTCAATATCCATGGCCCCAAAAGAAGGAGCAGTAGTGATAACCTGTACCTGGTTATTGGTAATATCTGGAACGGCATCGATCGGTAGTTTGGTAAGCTGGTAGGACCCATATCCGATAAGACCGGTTATCAATAGCCCAACAATGAGTTTGTTTTTAATGGCAAACCCAATTATCGCATTCAGCATAATGGTTTGGTTTAATAATAATAAAAACTCCTTTGGGGTAATTACACCAAAAGTTTCGAACACAAAGCTGCAAGCGCTTTATGAACCATTTCATCCATAAAAAACTAAACGGATTTTGGCGGTTGCCAGATCTTTGAAAGATAAGAAGCGGAGATAAATGGATCCGTAGGGGCGGCTTTCTTTGATTCAACCAATATCAGCGGCACTACAATGGCAAACTGCACATTGGCATGATCAAAAGCATTCACAAAAAAAGAAACGCAATCACCCGTTGTTTTAAATGGCAACTGCATATCCCTGTCGTAATCTTTGTCCTTAGGGCTTCCATGCATATAATGTATGTCGAGGAACTCTATAAAGGAAAGCTGACCGTTTTCCTGCTGGTGCTCAGCATAGTGCTGAAAAATAGTGGGGAGTTTCAATAATTCGTTGGCTTCTGTTACGGTAAACAGGTATATGAACAGGAATAATATAGCGCCAACTCTTTTCAGAGCACAAATATAAGCTAGTTTCGTTCACCCTGTAAAAGCAATGACCGGTAAATTACTCGCCCAATTCAAGAATACAGGCTTTTAATTGCTCCACGTATTTCCCGTATAATTTCTTCAGGTAAAATTTTGTAAAATAATACATACCAACCATCAGTATGGCCATATAAACGCCTGCCACCAAAAACACCTGCCATAATGCAGTGAACAAATGATTACCCGCTGAAACTGATCTTTCATGATAACCTGCCAATACAGCAAAAACAAAACATACCGGCACCAATGCCATGGTGAATTGAAAATAACGGCGTGTAAATTCTTCTGTCAGCTTAACAATCATCTGAAGGTTGCTTTTTACGGGAAGGGTAGTAGCAGAAAGTTCTTTGATACGGCGTGAAAGATAAAAAAGTACAAAAAGAAATGGGGTAATGACAATCGTAAACACCAGGAAATAAATGCGGAACGAATAAATACTGATTGCAAAACCGAGGTATCCAAGAATAAGTATACCCAGTATGCCGAAGACAATTTCAAACCACAGGTTTTTCTGCAGCCTGTCTGTTATGGAGATGGTTCTTTTGTTCAGCAACGCTGCTATGTCTGCATCCGAGCGTCCACTTTGCTCGGAACCAAGCTTATGATTGAGTTGATATTTCAGGTCGTCTAATTCCATGTTTAATTCACCATTTTGTTTTTAGTTTCCTCTTTCAGCCGTGTTTTAATCCGGTTCATTTTCACGGCAACATTATTAGCCGTGATGCCCATCATTTCTCCGATCTCATTATAATTATAATCCTCCAGGTATAACATCACGATCGCCTTATCGATTTTTGATAATTCGCCGATCGCCGCATACATCACCCGAACCTGCTCTGCCAACGGATCCACTACATCATCTTCCTGCTCGGGTACCACATCTGTTGAGTAGATGACCGGCTTTCGCTTCTCCTTCCTGAAAAAAGTAATCGCCGTATTCAATGCTACCCTGTATAACCAGGTTGAAAATTTTGCATCACCCCTGAAGCTCCCATATGCTTTCCATGCCTGCAAGGTGATCTCCTGGAAAAGATCTTCGCGGTCCGAATGCCTGTCCATATAAAGGTTACAAACCTTGTAAATGATCTTCTGGTGCTGGTTAAGTAATGTTATAAATGTTTTCTCGGGCGACATTCTTCTAAATTAATACTTTACAGGTGTAAGCTTGTATCCATGCTTTCGCAATAAACTAATCACACCGTCTGGCCCGCCGAGATGGCCCGCACCTACTGCAAAAAATACACTTTCCGTACGCATAGCTTTCTCAATTAACGGTATCCATTTCCTGTTCCTGTTCACAAGCATATTCACTTCAAAATCACCACCGGTTCCACTGGCTTTCATAAATCCATATATTGAATCTGCGTTGTTTAATTTATAAATCGCCAGCATCTGCTTCATTACATTCTTTACACTATCATAATTCAGTACAGTCTGTGTAAGATCATGTACCTGCGAATCCAATGGCTGCTTTTCAATGGCTCCCAATTGATCATCGATTGTTTCAAGCCCGCTCAATGGTATCTTATGCTGCTTAGCAATATTTACAAACTCAGTTTCAGGTTGTACTGTTTCCGCGCAGGCAACCATTTTGAGCGCCAACATACTTTCCGCCATAAATGGTTTAAAGTGATCCAGCATTTTCAGTTGCATCCCGGTAATCTTATTGAAGGCGGCACTTACGTTTGCATAATCTTTTTCTCCGATCATCTTTTCAAGTGATTGATCCGGCATCATCATTTTCATCGCTAATGATGCCTGCATACCCGGGTCATCCATCTTCAGTTCACCGTAAAAAGCTGTGGCTGTTTTGATCTTTTCACTTAGTATGGATGAAATGGTAAAATCAGGTTTACACATGATATGAAAGGTCCCAAAGATCCAGGAAGGTTGCTTTAATCCATTCCCACTGATCTCCCAAAGCAAGGAATTTTTGGGTGCCTGGGCATACACCTGATAAGTAAGCGCAAGCACCAGCAATAAACAGCCATATATCTTCCTAATCATTAGTCGTTTACTTGTAAGTAGCATCATGCATAAAAATATTACTATCCGGGCAAAAAAAATCCCGCGCCGAAGCGCGGGAACCATCACCAAACCAAACTACCTCAATCCTTCGAGGTTTTTCACCTTCTTACTATCCTCAATAACCAACTGCTTTTAATTAATCGCAATCTGTGTAGGAGCGGCTTTCACTTCTTCTTTTTTCGGAAGCAAAATCAGCAATATGCCGTTCTCATACTTTGCCTGAATACCGGCTGCATTGATCTTATCATCAAGACTGAAGCTCCTTTTAAAGCTGCGGTAACCAAACTCTTTTCTGATGGTCTTGTAATCTTTGTTTTCTACAGATTCTTTCTTTTCATAGCTGATGGTTAATAAACCATTCTCAATTTTAATAGAAAAATCTTCTTTGTTCCTGCCTGGTGCATTCAACTCAACATGATAAGCTTCCGCTGTTTCATGAATATTAGCTGCCGGAACCGATAAGGTGTTTTGTGCATCTTTACCCCAGCTGGCAGGAAAACTGTTGAATAATTCATCAAGCACGTTGTACGGGTTGTTTCTGGTAAGTGTCATTGTTATTCGATTTTAAGGTTTTTAATAATTGTATTAACTATATTTCAAATGATATACCAATGGCTCAAATGGGTACCATTGCCGACTTTATGACCATAATTATCATTTTTTATCAGCCATTATGTCGCTTTCGATTTACTAAATATGTCATTAAGTCTTTTACATTGCACATTTGATGTTTCAACTTTTACAGTACCTTTGTATCATTCTATCAATTATTATCATTAAAAAATAAAAAAATGTATCCAGCAGAAATAGTTTTACCGATGAAAGCCGAGCTCACAGACGGTGGATTTGATGAATTGGTATCGGCCTCAGCCGTTACCGAAACGCTGAAAAAAGAAGGAACTACCCTGGTAGTGATCAATTCTGTATGCGGTTGCGCAGCGGGCAGCCTTCGCCCCGGTGTTTTAATGGCGGTTCATAACGCTACAAAGCGCCCGGACAGGCTTACTACCAGCTTTGCAGGCTTTGATATTGAAGCTATTAACGAATTGAGATCCAACCTGTTACCTTATCCTCCCTCTTCACCGGCAGTAGCGTTGTTTAAGGATGGGCAGCTGGTAACCATGGTTGAACGTCACCAGATTGAGGGCCGTCCCGCGCAGGTGATTGCGCAACACCTTATTTCTGTATTTGATGAATATTGTAATTAAAATTTCAATAGTTTTGTTATAGATGGGTTAGTAAGTACGGGCTCCGCGAATTGCGGGGCCTTTGCTTTATATTTGCTTTATGTATCCCAATCTCTACTTCGTATTTAAAGATATTTTCGGAATTGAAATAAGCGGTCTCAAACTGGTGAACACGTTTGGCTTTTTTGTTGCCATTGCTTTCATTATTTCAGCCTGGGTATTAACGCTTGAACTACGGAGAAAACAACAACAGGGATTATTTACGTTTACCGAAGAGACCATCACTATCGGTGCCCCTGCCAGCTTTGCTGAATTATTCGTGAACTTTTTAATGGGCTTTATTTTTGGTTATAAGATCATCGGTGCATTTACCATTGCCGATGCATTGAATGATCCGCAGTCGTATATCCTTTCCCTGAAAGGCAGTATGGTAGCGGGTTTGGCAGCAGGTCTTTTATTTGGCGGATTAAAATGGTGGGAGAAGAAAAAACAACAATTAGATAAACCGGAAACAAGAACCATACGCATCTGGCCGCACGACAGGGTAGGAGATATCGTGATCTATGCTGCACTCTTTGGTTTCCTGGGCGCCAAGATCTTTCATAATCTTGAAAACTGGGGCGAGTTTGTAAAAGACCCGGTGGGATCATTAATATCTTTTAGCGGGCTCACATTTTATGGGGGACTCATTTGCGCCACCATCGCTATTACACTGTATGCAAGAAAACATAAGATCCCGGTGATACATCTCGCAGATTGTATGGCACCCACCATGATGCTTGCATATGGTTTGGGTCGCATCGGATGCCAGGTAAGCGGCGATGGTGATTGGGGGATTGTTAACCTTCATCCAAAACCTTTTTCTTTTATCCCTGACTGGGCCTGGGGCTATCGCTACCCGCACAATGTAGTGGGTGAGGGCGTTCCCATTCCAGACTGCATCGGTAATTACTGCAACCAGTTACCCATGCCGGTGTACCCGACGGCCCTATATGAGATCATTGCCTGTCTTATTTTATTTGCCATTCTATGGTCGCTCCGCAAACGCATTAAGATACCCGGTCAACTGGCAGGCATCTACCTTATTTTTAATGGTATAGAGCGTTTTCTCATCGAAAAGATCCGCGTGAATACCAAATATGATATCCTGTTTCATCCTACCCAGGCAGAGATCATATCTGTGTTCCTGGTGATCTGCGGGGTTGTACTGTTAACACAGTCCAGGAAATGGTTCGGAACATCTAACGCGGCTGCCTCCTGAATTTGGTAGATCTCATACTCATTGTCATTATTCTTTTCTGCATCTGGATCGCATGGGAAAAGGGTTTTATCAATGCCTGCCTTGACCTGCTTGTATGGGGGCTCAGCCTAATAGCAGGATTTTTATTTTATGCGCAGGTATCCCTGCTTCTTTCAAAGATCATCACACCTTTTGCATGGATACTGCCTGTATCATTTATGCTGGTAGTGTTAGTGGGCGGTATTCTTATCTCGATACTCACAAGATTTGTGGCCAGAAAAATCCCCGCCAGTCTTTACAGAACCAAAACAAATCATTACCTCAGTATCATTCCGGGATTTGTGAATGGGTGTATGAGTGTGGCGGTGGCAACCCTGTTATTGTTGTCGGCTCCATTGGGCGACAGGGTATTTTCCTTAGCCAAGAATAGTGGAGTAGTAGCCAGGTTTACGCCTGCAGGCGAATGGATACAGGAACAAATTTCTCCTGTATTTTATGATGTGGGCAGGCATAATATGGCAAGGCTAAGCAGTGAAGCAGGTTCGGAAAAGACAGTGAAACTCCCATTCGCAAAGAAAAATCCGTTTACACGCGAGGATCTTGAAATAAAGATGCTGCAGCTTGTGAATGCAGAAAGAAGTAAGCAAGGCATACAACCGCTTGCCCCTGATACGGCCATGACCCGTCTTGCCCGAGCCTATTCAAAACAAATGTTCGTCCGCGGTTTCTTTTCGCACTATACGCCTGAAAAGGAAAGTCCTTTCGACAGGATGAAGAAAGCCAATATCCGCTACATAACAGCAGGCGAGAACCTGGCACTTGCCCACACACTTAACATGGCCCATAATGGTCTCATGAATTCCCCCGGCCACCGTGCCAACATCCTCAACCCCGCATTTGGCCGACTGGGTATTGGGATTGTTGATGGAGGTATTTATGGATTGATGATTTCGCAAGAGTTTAGGAACTAATCGCCTCCCTGAATTCCTAATTCCTAATTACTAATGCTCCCTCGCCATTCATCCTGAAAATTAACCGTTACCCCACAAAACTATGTACTATGCAAAACACAGTACATAGTTTTGACCTGTAATTAGCAACAACAAGAACTAAATAAATCACAAATAAATCACCATTTATGAAACACATTGCAGCATTATTGACTGTTTTTGGGTTGATCTCGGCCAGTTTTACCCAGGCGCAGGCAATTAGCGGAAAAGTAAACGGTACCGTAACCTCGGCTCAAAAGCCGGTTGACGCAGCTTCGGTTGGTCTTTTACGGGCCAAAGATTCAGGAGTAGTTAAGCTGGCAGTGTCGGATAAGACGGGTGCATTTGAGCTTGAAAACCTGAAACAGGGTAAATACCTGGTGTCTGTCCAGGCAGCCGGTCATTCAAAATTTTATAGTGAGGTTTTTGAGATCTCAGCCGCAAATACCAATTATACGGTAAAAAGCATTGCTTTAAAAGCAAGCAGCAAAGAACTGGCGGGCGTAACCGTTACTGCGAGCAAGCCGATGATTGAGCAAAAGATCGACCGTACCATAGTAAATGTGGAAGCATCCGTAAGCAATACAGGAACCAACGCATTGGAAGTGCTGGAAAAATCACCGGGTATTTCGGTTGACAAGGATGGCAACATCAGCCTGAAAGGAAAACAGGGTGTACAGGTATTTATAGACGGCAGACCTACTTATTTATCAGGACAGGATCTTGCCAATATGCTTAGAAACTTACAAAGCAGCCAGCTCGACCAACTCGAGATCATGACGAACCCTCCTGCGAAATATGATGCGGCAGGTAACTCAGGTATCATCAACATCAAAACAAAAAAGAATAAACAGGTAGGGTATAATGGAAGTGTAACTGCCAGTTATGGACAGGGCGTATTTCCAAAAACAAATGAAAGCGCGAATATGAATTACCGGAACGGTTCTATCAACCTGTTTGGTAACATTAGCTATTCTTACCGTGAGCGATTTCAACAACTGACTATACAGAGAAGTTTTGCTGATGATGTTACCAAGAATGTATTATCACGTTTTAGCCAGGAGAACAACCTGCGAAATAAAGATTATGGTCTGAACGGCAAGATTGGTATGGATTACTTCGCTTCTAAAAAAACAACACTCGGTGTAGTACTCACAGGCAATACCAGCGATCAGGACTTTGCCAGCCGGGGCATCATCAATATTGCCAATGCAGCCAACTCACCCGTTAGCCAGACCCGTGCATTCTCCGACAATTCTTCTTTCTGGAATAATTTCAGCACCAACATTAACATGCGCCACGCTATCGATACAACCGGTTCGGAGATCACTGCCGACATCGATTATATAAAATATGGTTCGGGGACTACAACACAGGTTACCAATGGATATTATGATCCATCAGGAAGTATGCTTGCAGGATCAAAGCCCGATACTTTGCTGGGAAAACTCCCGCAGAGCGTTAATATCTACAGTGCTAAAGTTGATTACCTAAAACCCCTGAAGAAAGGAGCGAGGTTTGAAGCTGGATTAAAAACAAGTGTAGTAAAAACAGATAATAATGCATCATACGACAGCCTGATCTATGGCAACCGTGTACATGATTTTGGCAGAAGCAATCACTTTGTTTATGAAGAAAATATCAATGCAGCTTATGTAAATATCAGTGGTCCTATCAGCAAGAAGTTCAGCGGTCAGTTGGGTCTTCGTTTTGAAAACACACATGCAACAGGCAACCAGCTTACTACAGGTACGGTTTTCACAAGAGATTATTCACAACTGTTTCCAACTGCGTTCCTGCAGTACCAGGTCAATGCAAAGAATACATTGGTGCTGAACTATGGTAAAAGGATCAGTCGCCCGGACTACTCCGACCTGAACCCTTTTGTTACTTTTATCGACAGGTATACTTACATGCAGGGCAATCCCAACCTGAAACCACAGTTCAGTCACAATGTTGAACTCACACACACGTATAATAATTTTTTAACCACAACCCTCAACTATTCCAAAACAACGGATATCATACAGGATGTGTTTGAACAGAACAGTGCAAAGAATGAAACCTTTGTGAAGAAATCAAATATTGCCAGCAGGCGACAACTGGGTATCTCTGTGAATGCAGCTTTCCCCATCACCAAATGGTGGAGCAATAACTTCTATACTAATATTTATAACAACCAGTTTCAGGGTATTGTTAACAATGAATACGTGAATGCAGATGCAACAACTGCTATGTTCAATGTAAACGAGCAATTCAAATTCAACAAAGGATGGGGTGCTGAACTGAGCGGTTTCTACAGAACACCGGGGCTGGAAGGAATTTTGAAGATCAGTGGTTTTGGAGCGATGAATGTGGGTGTAAGCAAACAATTGATGAAGAACAAAGCATCACTCAGGTTAAGTGTGCGGGATATCTTGTGGAGCCAACGGATGAAAGCCACCAGTCAACTTAACAATGTGGATGCCCAGTTCCAGCAGTACAGTGATTCAAGAGTGATCAATATTGCTTTCACCTACCGTTTCATGAAAGGTAAGGTTGGTAACACGCAAAGAAAAAGGGGAGGAGCGAATGAAGAAGCGGGAAGGGTAAAAGGGGGTGATAATTAGGATTTTTCTTCTCATGTGTATATTTATATATCGGCCTCGGTTTTTACCGGGGCCTCTTTTTTGAAATCCTTATCCCTTATCCCTTAACACTTACCCCTAATATCTTACTTTTGCTCACAAACCCTTACCCATGCCATCATTTGATATTGCCAGCGAAGTGGATATCCAGACTTTGGATAATGCCATTAATACCGTAAAAAAAGAGATCAGCACCCGTTACGATTTCCGTGGCTCACCTGTTGAGGTAGATCTCGATAAAAAGAATTTCAAGATCACGCTGGAAGTAGATAGTGATATGAAAATGAAGCAGTTGATAGATGTATTGATCAGCAGAACCATGAAACAGGGAATAGATGCAGGCGCATTTGATTTTACCAAAGATGCCTATCCGAGTGGCAAAACCATCAAGAAAGATATCACTGTCCGAAACGGTCTGAAGCAGGAAGATGCCAAAAAGATCGTAAAAATGATTAAAGACAATGGCTTTAAAGTTCAGGCCGCTATTATGGATGATATTGTACGGGTAACCGGCAAAAAGCTGGATGACCTCCAGGAAGTCATCGCCAAATGCAGAACCGAGGACCTGGGAATACCTCTCCAGTTCGTGAACATGAAAAGCTAAATAACTGCTTACAAATCAGCGAAATACTTAAATAATCCGTGCAATCCCCGATTCTTTTGGAAATCACGCATTTCAGCCGTAATTTTGCACTCCTTAATAATCACACGGCCAAATCCGTGTAACCTAAATTTAAAAGTTATGAAACAAGGTATCCATCCCGACAATTACCGTTTTGTTGTTTTCAAGGATATGAGTAATGGTCACACCTTCCTCAGCCGTTCAACAACCAACAGCAAAGAAACCATCGCCTGGGAAGATGGCAATGAGTATCCACTGGTTAAACTTGAGATCTCTAATACTTCACACCCTTTCTATACCGGTAAGAATATGCTGGTAGATACTGCAGGACGTATTGATAAGTTCAAGAAACGTTACGCGAAGAAAGAAGGATAAATATTCTTTTGATATTTTTACTAAACCCACATGGATTGTGGGTTTTTTTATGCCTCGACCTTTAGATGATAGATGTCAGACATCTATCATCTAAATGAACCTTCTATCCAAAACGCATAAATATGCGACCCCATAGCGGAACGTTTCCCATCATTTTTGTGTCAGACATCAAACAAATATGAAAAAGAAATGACCACAAAAATTACAAAAGCAGCATTGCTTCTGGGTTTAGCAGTATCATTTGCCGGCATAGGATGTAAAAAAGATTCAACCCAACCATCAGATCCGGCGCCAACACCCATTATTAATAAGCTGGCCAAGCTTGTATACAGCGATGGCACTTATGATTCTCTTTTTTACAATAGTGATGGCAATGTTAGTAAGATAAAGGCGCATACGATGATCCCGTCTCCTTATGATGAGATCTTCCTGTTTACATATGATAACAATAAAAAAGTAGCCCGTATTACTGACAACCATGGTGAGTATTACGATTATAAATACATGGCTGGTCAACTTATTTCCGTGGCACATTATGTAAACGGTCAGAAAGAAGACTATAAGATCTATGATTATGAGAATGGAAAACTGGGCACAGTTGAAGAATATTATAAAGAATACCCAGGCGGGCCCGGGCACCTGTATACTTCTGAGCGTAAATTCTCTTATTATCCCGATGGAAACCTTAAACAGGAGGTTCTTTACACCTTTAATGCCCAACGTAATCTTTTAAAAGATGTAACGATCGATTACAGTGATTATGATGGCAAGGTCAATCCATTAGAAGCGCTGGGTCGTTATTTATACTTTTCACAAATGCCATTGGCAAAGAACAATGTGCGTAAATTCACAACAAAACATGAAGCAAGCGGCAGTGCCACCGAATTTAGTTTTGAGTATACTTATAACGACTTTTCCAACCCTTTGACGCACAAAATGAGCTATACCCAAGGCGGAGTGCTTCATACGGAAACCGTTAAGTATTATTATTATTAAATCAGTGAAATCATAACCTAATCCCATAATCTGCGATCCTTTATCTTTGCACTCCAGAAAGACAGATTATGAAACTAGATATACTCGCTTTTGGCGTTCACCCGGATGATGTTGAACTTGGCTGTTCGGGTACATTGCTGGCAGCTATTGCAGAAGGGAAGAAAGTGGGGATTGTTGACCTGACGCGCGGTGAGCTCGGTACGCGCGGCACTGTTGAAACCCGCAGGAACGAAGCGGCTGCCGCTGCGGCAATCATCGGCGTTTCTATCAGGGAAAACCTGGGCATGGCCGATGGCTTTTTCCAGAATGATGAGGCGCACCTGCGAAAAGTGGTACAGGCCATCCGGAAATACCAGCCGGATATCATACTGGCCAATGCACCGGAGGACCGCCACCCGGATCATGGACGCAGTGCCAAATTAGTATCAGATGCCGCGTTTCTGGCGGGTCTCAGAAAAATAGAAACCAAGCATGATGGCGTTGCTCAGGCCCATTGGAAACCCAGCTATGTATTTCATTATATCCAGGACAGGTTCATCCAGCCATCCTTTGTTATCGATATTACGGCACACATGGATAAAAAAATAAAATCCATACTGGCTTATACAACCCAATTCAATAGTCCCGGAACAGAAGAACCGCAAACCTATATCTCATCACCCCAATTTCTTGAAACAGTAAAAGCGAGGGCGCTCATGCTGGGCAAAAGAATTGGCGTGGATTACGCAGAGGGTTATATCACGGAGAAGATCATTGGCTTGAAAAGCTTCGACAGCATCATACAACAGGTAACATAAATTAATGACAATGGTAAAAGTAGGATTGGTACAAATGAGTTGCTCCGCGGATAAAGATGCAAATCTTTCCAAAGCAATTTTAAAAGTAAGAGAAGCAGCGGCTAAGGGCGCACAGATCGTGTGTTTGCAGGAGCTGTTCACTTCCTTATATTTTTGTGATACGGAGGACTATGATCATTTTGCACTGGCAGAATCTATCCCCGGCGTATCAACAGATACCCTAAGCAAAGTGGCAGCAGAGTTGAATGTTGTGATCATTGCTTCCCTTTTTGAAAAACGTACACAGGGCATCTATCATAATACAACAGCTGTTTTAGATGCTGACGGAAGTTACCTGGGCAAGTACCGCAAAATGCATATCCCTGATGATCCTGCTTTTTATGAAAAATTTTATTTCACCCCGGGTGACCTGGGCTATAAAGTATTCAAAACAAAATATGCCACTTTCGGTATCCTCATCTGTTGGGATCAATGGTACCCGGAGGCGGCAAGGATCACTTCATTAATGGGGGCTGAGATCCTGTTTTATCCAACCGCTATCGGCTGGGCCACTTCACAGGATGAACATACCAATGAAGAACAATACAATGCATGGCAAACGATCCAGCGGAGTCACGCGATTGCCAATGGGGTTCACGTTGTAAGTGTGAACAGGGTTGGGTTTGAGCAGGAAGGAAAGATGAAGTTCTGGGGCGGTTCTTTTGTGAGTAATCCTTTTGGAAGCTTATTATACAAGGCTTCGCATGAGGAAGAGGAAGTTGCTGTGATAGAGATTGACACAGCAAAAACTGATCGGTACAGAACGCATTGGCCGTTCCTAAGAGATCGCCGTATCGATTCATACCAACCGATAACAAAACGTTTTATTGACGATGAAAACTCCTAAAGACCTCGGTTACTACTTTCCTGCTGAATTTGCTCCACACGAAGCAACATGGCTCAGCTGGCCACACAAAGAAGCAAGCTGGCCAGGCAAGATCAACAGTATCTATCCAAACTATAGTTTATTCATTAAGTACCTTACCGAAAGCGAGATCGTGCGTATCAACGTTGCTAACGATGCCATGAAAGCCTTTGCTACCGGTCATCTTGAAAAAGCAGACGTTGATCTTTCAAAAGTGGAGTTTTATTATAACCCTACGAATGATGCATGGTGCCGCGATCATGGTCCTGCATTTTTAATCAATCCTGCTGCGGCCGTAAAAAAAGTAATTGTTGATTGGAACTATAATGCATGGGGCAATAAATATCCTCCATACGATATGGATGATGTGATACCAACATTGATCGGCAAACACTTTGACATCCCTGTTTATAACCCGGGGATCGTTATGGAAGGTGGTTCCGTTGAATTCAATGGCAATGGCACGTTACTTACTTCCACTGCGTGTTTACTAAACGAGAACCGCAACCCACATCTTAACCAGGCACAGATCGAAGAATACTTATATAATTATTATGGTGTTAAACAGGTATTGTGGGTAGATGATGGGATAGTAGGAGATGATACCGATGGTCATATAGATGATACAGTTCGGTTTGTAAACGGAGATACCGTGATCACGGTTATAGAAGAAAATAAGAATGATGATAATTACACATTGCTGCAAACAAACCTGCAACAATTAAAAGCCATGCGTTTACCCGATGGCAAACAACTCAACATCATAGAGCTGCCAATGCCGGATCCGGTGATCTATGAGGATCAACGCCTGCCTGCATCCTACGCAAATTTCTATATTTCAAACAAACACGTGATCGTACCAACATTCAGGAGCCACAAAGATGATCGTGCATTACAGATCATACGCGCCTGTTTCCCCGAAAGGGAGATCGTAGGCATCGATTCAACAGATATTATCTGGGGGCTTGGAAGCTTTCACTGCCTGAGCCAGCAGGAACCTTTGGTTTAGTTTAACCGCTAACAGTCATAGTGGTGCCATTAATAATCATTGCATATTGCTTTAAAGAAGTCGATGCCGGTCCTAAGGTAACGGCACCTGTGGTTGTGAAAGTAGAACCGTGATTGGGACAGATAAAAATACCGCTTCCTGCATTGTAGTTGATAGAAGTTCCTTCATGTGTGCAGGCTACCTGTACAGCCGTAAATGACCCCGGAACATTGCCTGCGGCTAAACGCACAACGATCACACCACTTTGTACGAGAGAAGAACCCACCGCGATAAGATTTGTGCTGAGATCTACGGTAAAATTGGCACTCACAGCGCCGCTGCTTCCTCCACCGGTTTTGCTACACGCACCCATACATACGGCGCATGCGACCAATACCGGACTGGTAATACTTCCTAAAAACTCTCTTCTTTGCATAGTTACATATTTAATGGGTGATGAGAAAGCCCGCAATCATTGTTTAGTACGCAAAAGCAACCGTGACAGTTGCCTTTCAACATGAGAGCAAATATATCATGTATACGTTGCTTCAAGTCCCTCCGGGACTTATGTCATTGATGCTGTTACATTTGCCTGACGCGGGATGATAAAATTTATCAGCTCATCCAACTGTATGCCGGCCCGTTCGCAGGCATCATGGATATCATCGCGGGATACATTGGCGGCGAATGACTTTTCTTTTAGCCTTTTCTTTACGCCTTTCACATCCATGGCCTTGTAACCACCGGGGCGCATTAAAGAATAGGCATGTATCAGTCCTGATAGCTCGTCAAATGCATAGAGCATCTTGTCCATATTGGTTACCGGCTCAACGCCAAAATGTATATGTCCATGTGAAGCGATGGCGCGGATGATCTCAGGATCTATATTTCTTACTTCAAGTTCTTCAATAATTTTTTTGCAATGAAAATCGGGCCACTGGTCCCAGTCGGCATCATGCAGGAGTCCGGCCATTTCCCATTTCCAGGTACCTGCCTCATCAAGACCTTCCTTTTCGGAGGCCCATGATTTCATGAGGTGTCCCACCTGTTGCATATGTACTTTGAGTTTGGGATTCAGCACCCAGCTATGAAAAAGCGTTTCAGCTTCTTCGCGTGTAAGCACATTTCCCGCGTTTGCCGGGTTACCAAATTCAGTTCTGCCGAGATTGAGTGACATTCTACCTGTTTATTCAAAGATAGGAGCCCAATTTTGAATTTGAAGAGGAGGGGAACAATATCTTTGACGCGTTGCCATACAATAAAATACCCCGCCAATCGACAGTACTGTTATTACTTACACCCCATCCTTAATAAACTACCATGTCAGAACCCAAACAGAAAATATTTACATCTTACCAGGTTTTTGTAATTGTGATACTTTCATTACTACAGTTTACTGTGATTCTTGACTTTATGGTTTTATCACCATTGGGAGTGATTGTGATGGATAAATTGAATGTGACCACCTCTCAATTCGGACTGGTGGTATCTGCTTATGCATTCAGTGCCGGAGCTGCAGGACTGCTCACAGCCGGGTTTGCGGATAAGTTCGACCGGAAAAAATTATTGATGTTCTTTTATGTGGGCTTCATACTCGGTACTGTATTATGTGCTATTGCACCGAGTTATCATTTATTACTTGGAGCAAGGATCGTGACAGGCATATTTGGTGGGGTGATCGGATCTGTGAGTTTTGCTATCATTACCGATCTTTTTAAAATGGAAGTGAGGGGCAGGGTAATGGGGTTTGTGCAGATGTCGTTTGCTGCCAGTCAGATATTGGGTTTACCGATTGGATTACTGTTGGCCAATCACTTTAACTGGCATGCACCATTCTGGATGATCGCGGGTTTTGGAACGATCATGGGAATTGTTATGTTCATCAAACTAAACCCTGTAGATGCACACCTGCATTTAAAAGTTGAAAAAAATGCGTTCAACCATTTGATCGGTACTATTACGCGTGGCGATTATGCAAAAGCTTTCTTTGCTACAACACTACTGGCGACCGGTGGTTTTATGATGATGCCTTTTGGAAGTGCCTACAGTATCCATAACCTTGGAGTAAGTATGTCGCAGTTACCGATCATCTATCTGGTAACAGGGGTATGTTCCATTATTGCAGGTCCGCTGGTTGGGAAGTTGAGCGATAAGATCGGCAAGTTCAATATGTTTTGTATCGGCACTGCACTAAGCATTATGATGGTGCTGATTTATACACACCTGGGTGTTACACCACTTTGGGTGATTATTCTTATCAGTGTGATCATGTTTGTTGGTATTTCTTCGCGTATGATCGCATCCTCTGCATTGCTCACAGCAGTTCCCGATGCAAAGGATAGGGGGGCATTCATGAGTGTAAATGCATCTACACAACAGATCTCCGGCGGTATTGCGTCTATTATCGCGGGACTGATCATCGTGCAGACAACATCAGGCAATCTGGAACGGTATGATATATTGGGCTATGTTGTAACAGGTTCCATGATACTTGCTACTATAATGATGTATTTTTTAAATAAAAGAGTGCAGCGTAAATTACATACACAAAAAAATGTTTAACATATCTCTGTGTAATAGAAAAAATAATTTTATGAAGAAGATTTATTTTGTTAGCGTATTGGCGATATTGATATACGCCTGCAGTCCAAAGCCCTATGGTGCAACCAATAAAGTTTACCGCACTCATTCAAAGGAATTAGCAAAGCAATTGTTATTGCAGCCGGAAGATCCTATCAATGATACCATCAAGCAGCCGCAGTATTGGGTAGGCACCACCAACTTTAATCTACGCAAGCCCAGCTTCGTGATCATTCATCATACGGCGCAGAATTCGTGCGACCAGACTTTGGGAACTTTCACAACACCCAAATCTGCGGTAAGTGCACATTATGTTATTTGTAAGGATGGAACGGTTCATCACATGCTGAACGATTACCTGCGCGCCGCACACGCAGGTGTTAGCCGCTGGGGCAACCTTATCGATATCAACTCTTCATCCATCGGCATTGAGCTGGATAATACCGGTTTTGAGCCATTCGATAGTTTACAGATCAACAGCCTGATCAGTTTGCTGGCAAAGCTGAAGAAAGACTATGGTGTTGCTACTGCCAATTTTATCGGACATGGAGATATCGCCCCAACCCGCAAGAACGATCCTAACTATCGTTTCCCCTGGAAGAAACTGGCCGACAATGGATTTGGATTATGGTACGATGAAGTAAGAGATACTGTACCCGCAGGATTCAATCACCTGCAGGCATTACGCATAGTGGGATATGATATTAAAGATACCACAGCAGCCATCCGTTCTTTCAAAAGACATTTTTTACAGGATACGACCAAACGTATCAATGATATGGACAGGAGCGTGTTGTATAACCTGCAGCGAAAATACATGTAGTGTCACCCACCCGTCATTTTCCCGATCGCGAAAGATGCTTTTCCCGATTGAGCAAATCCGCTTCCATTGAACATTCCATATTTGTTTGACCAAACCGTCAAACAAATATGGAATGTCAATTCGAATCACTCTACTTTTCTGAAAAAGGATATGTAGTGCGCTGCAAAGATTGCAGTCATTATCAACTGGGCTTTTTCAGTTTTATGCTCACGCTTGATGAAGCAGATTTTAAGATCTTGTGTAATATGGTGTACACCAAATGTTGTGAAGACGATTATCTGTTTGAAGAGAATGCAAGAAGTTTTATTTTACCAACTCCATACCAGGGCGTACAACTGGCTTTAACAAGAAGGGAAATAATGGAATTCAATCATATGCTTGAACAGGCGGAGGATGAAATAAAAGCATTAACGATGATTAATCTTTTTAATCCTTAGTTCGCCAATTCGTAATCCGCAAATCCATTAATACTAATACCTGCATTACAAAGCCTGCGCAAGCCTGAACCCGATATCTGCATGTCGTAACTCAGGTACATTACCGATACGGTAGGGGATACGGCTGTTAACGAGATTGAAGTACCAGCTTCCGCCACGCATGATACGTAGTTTGCCGCTTTCGGGTCCCTTTGGATTGGATTCTGCACTGTGGCCATAATAATTGATATCATACCAGTCGCTGCACCATTCCCAAACATTACCGGTCATATCATACAGACCCAGTTCATTCGGGGGAAATGTTCCTACCGGTGAAGCAAAGAAATATCCATCTTTAAATCCTGAAGAACGTTGGGTAAGCAATCCATATTTGGGATGCGAGGTTTCATCAGCAACATTGCCAACCTTATCACCGTATCGTGGAAGGGCGTTACCCCAGCTATACTTATAATGCTTAGACCCGCAACCTGCTGCGTATTCCCATTCTGCATCTGTTGGCAGGCGGTAGGTTTTGCCGGTTTGAAAACTCAACCACTGGCAATACGCTGTAGCATCGTTCCAGCTTACATGACCAACGGGACGATTGTATTCACTATCTACACGTTTTTTTCCTTCTTCATCATCGCGCCATGAAACACCATCAGCTGTTTGAAACCTGCCCGTATATACAACACTGTTCCCCTTTTTTTCTGCATCGGTTTTATAACCCGTAGCATTTACAAAGGCAGCAAACTCACGGATTGTTACTTCATACTTTCCTATTTTAAATGTACTGATCACTACCCGATGTACCGGTCTTTCATCCTGATCGCCATCACGGCTACCCATACTAAAGGTTCCACCTTTCACGGTGATCATATCAGGTTCGGTAACAGGAACTTTCTGAAATGCAGTCTGAACCTTTGCTTTAGAGGGGTCTGCTTTCACAGACTTCGCAGTATCTACAGGTAAATGATAGGATGCCGCCTGCGCAGTACCTATTAAGAAGCATAAGAACCCGGTTAGTTTCATATTTGGAATTTACTTAAAAAAATAATCCCGTGTGCACGTACCCGGTAGATTGTTGATTAAAACCGGCTGAGCACAAAATTATTTACATGATAACTAACAATGAGGTGTTTTTATTGCATGTATAAGATGAAATTTCTCTTATCAAATAAATTTAAATTTAAGTGATATTTAATATTATAGATGAATAGCTATCATCATCACAGCTTTATAGCCAGCTTGGTTATTCACAACTATGCACCCCATGCATTCACAACGCCGGTAATACCATTCACGATCCCTTGCGGATTGATTGTTACGATCACAACACCGAGATTTACGATCGAAGTAGCTACGTTGATAGCTTTCTGAATGTCTTTGAGATGTGTAATCGTAGATTTAATCTGCTGTGTCAGGCTCTTGATCTGGAGAAGTGAGGTTTGCACATCTGTCATAATAAGTGTTGCAGATAATGCAAAAATATCTTCGCCGGATTTCAATATGGCCGCCTGTGATGTTGCCAGTTTTTTATTCTCTTCCTGTGACAGGGTTTCCCAGTTTGCATACCTGAAATCTCCAATAGCCTGGGCGAGTCCCAGAAAATGATTGGCCAGTTGGGTGGCCTGTTCAGCCGTTAATTGTGCCATGCTTATTTTTTAAGTTTATTAAATTCAGCAATCAGGTCCTCGATATCACCGGTATATCCTTTTATCATTTCCTGCACTTCTTTGAACGTAAGCTTATTACGGTTATCATACAGTTTCTGATGACCCGAAGCAATACCTCGCAGGTTTTTCACAAAAGAATCGATTTGGTTTTGCTGGTTAGTAATCAGCGAGATCTGCTGGTAATAATCCGTTGCCGCTTTTCCCTTTTCATAGTCTGATATATTCCTTCCTAAACCCAGTTCTTTATAATATGCGTACAATCGTTCTTTTTTAAAATTCAATTCCCCCGATAAATTCTTTTGCAGGATGAATTGCAGTTTGCTTAATAATAACTGTATGGGCTCATTTGCCTGTGCTATATATTCTTTTATTTTCTGCTTACGATACAGATCCGTGGTAGCGCGCAGCAGTATGGCAGATATTGCACTATATGCCTTCACATCGGCATCATCAATTTTGATACTTCCCCAATCCCCGGCAGTGATCGCCTTTTTAAATGCATCAAAATCATATTTGGTAAGTTCATTAGCCGATAGATTAGCCAGCCCGTCAAAATACCCTCTCACTGAATTGTAAATGAGTAGTGTAACGCTGTCTGCTGTTTTATATAATGAACAGCTACAATCCGGTTCGCGTTTGATCAGGTATTGCGTAATATTCTCAAGCTGGCACCTGTCAAAACAATATTGCGAGAAGCTATACTGTATCTCTTCAAACTGTTTGATACCCGTGAGAGATTTTGCTGAATAACTGTTAACCTGTTTAAGGTTTACACAGCTCTGTGTGATGACTATCACCCATAATAGAATTACCAGGGATTGCTTTTTCATGCCGGCAAAATACGGATGGCGGTGGGGGGATGCAAGGGGGAAAAACCCCTATTTTGCTAATCCAGTCCTTTTATCTCGCTGCATTTCCCTTTTTTATACAGTGCAAGGGTTTCTTTTAACTGCCCCTTGTCTTTGAGGATGACCTGTTTGCGTTTTTCACCTGAAAGATCGATAAGGTAAATATCCGGTTCCCAGGTTCTTCCTACCGTTAATCTTTTCTGGTACCAGATGATCCCTTTTGTATCCTTTAATATCTCTCCATAAAAAACCCTCGAGTGATAGACCACACTATCTGTTCCAGGATCTTTTTCATTGCCCGCATAGTGATGACGGTTTGCACCTAATTCTACCACCATTTCACCTTCTTCGGGAGATTGAACATAGATAGATACCTGTGCATCGCAATCTTCACAATAGCGACCTGAAAAAATCAAATAGGGGGGTCTATCTTTTTTGGTTACCTGTCCAATGTAACGGAGATCGAAAAGATGGGTGTTGAAAGAACGGCCGTTTGTAAAAAAAAGTTGATGGTCCTCTGCTTTTTTGAATATCCATTCATACCGGTTAATCACACTGTCTATATATATACTATCGAGTGAAGTAAGCGTTGCATTTTTATCAGGCATGGAACAACCCAACTCCAATATCAGCAGTAAATAAACAATCAATCGTACCTTCATTCGGCAATCAATTTCTGGCAGAACTAAATTAGAGCAGTTATGCGAGAGGATGATAGTAATTGACCGATTTTAATGGGGAATTTGTTCCCCAGATATGTAATATTTAATATATTTGTCTTTGCCATGAACAGATTGCGAACCGTGTCGGTCTTTTTTCTTTGTATTTCTGCCGCAGTGGGCCTGATAAGGGGTTACAGGATGGCAGGACTCAAAGCTGTTCTGTTTCGATACCCGGAAGAAGCTATGAAGATGACAGTTTTTTCTAACTACAATTTGTTTGGCTGGATCATTTTCTTTTTACTCGGAGTCTTCAGTGTTATCACACTTATCTTTCTTCTTTTCAATAAAAAGATCTACAGCTATTTAATCATTTGCGAAGGAGTGTTTGGTTGCTTCTTTACTTTAACACATTTGCTGTATACAGGCTTCGGATTTATCCATGTTATTATGCTGCCGTTTTCGATAGGAATGATCGCGTTGGGTATTATGCAAACGCCGAGAGATTTTGATGCAACCAATATTTAGTTACTACTGGGCGATGGCAATGCATAACCAATCCCAATGATATGCGGCTCCCCGGCACCTTGCGCATTAACGCGAGTAAACTCCCAGTTTGTTTTGATGGCATGATAACGTTGGTTATACAACCTGAATTGAATATTCAGCGGATCCGGTTTGGATGATAAGAAACAGCGTTCAAAAGTTTTGATGAATTGAGGATGGTCATCAGGAACCACCATGTCAAGGGCCTTTGTTCCGATGGCAGACCTGGAAAACGCCGGAACAGTTTTTTGCAAAAGCTCGTTTGCCTCAATGATCCGCCCCCGTATATCAATCGAAACAAAAAAAGAGATCCTGGAATTAACAAGAAAAGAAGGTGTCTGCATGATCAATAGTCCCCGGTTCCTGATCCTTTTTAATGCTGTTCTGTTTATAAAATACCTTACAACAGCAGGATCGCGCTGCAAAATTAATACGCAAACCCTTCATTTCATTATATATCGGCACAAACACGCATAGCGATTGGGGAAATTCGTGCACTTAACTGCGATATTTTGCTGATTATTACTGGATTATGGATAATAAATTAGAATTGTTAAAATAATCACCAATAAAAAAATTGCGGTGTGAATAATCCTAACGCCCGTTAGCTTAAATTGCACCCAAACTGACCAACATGCATTTCCAGCTAACCGAAGAACACCTGATGATCCAGAAAGCCGCCCGCGATTTTACCCGTACAGAATGCCTGCCGGGGGTGATTGAACGCGATGAAAAGCAGCAGTTCCCAAGGGAACAGATCATGAAACTGGCAGAACTCGGGTTTATGGGAATGATGGTGGACCCACAATATGGCGGATCAGGGATGGATACAGTAAGTTATGTGCTGGCGATGGAAGAGATCAGTAAGATCGATGCGAGTGTGAGCGTTTGCGTGAGCGTGAATAATAGCCTTGTATGCTGGGGACTTGAAACCTATGGTACCGAGGAACAAAAACAGAAATACCTTACTCCACTGGCCCAGGGCCGCAAAGATGGGGAACTCTATATCGGCGCATTCTTACTGAGCGAGCCGGAAGCCGGGAGCGATGCCACCAGTCAGCAAACCCGCGCTGAAGATATGGGCGATCATTACCTCATCAGCGGCACCAAGAACTGGATCACCAATGGGTCATCAGCTTCGGTGTATTTAGTAATTGCGCAAACCGATCCTGCTAAAGGCAGCAAGGGGATCAATGCTTTTATTGTGGAGAAGAACTGGCCAGGTGTTACCGTTGCGGCAAAAGAGAATAAATTAGGTATCCGCGGTAGTGATACACACTCTATTTTATTGACAGATGTAAAAGTTCCGAAAGAGAACAGGATAGGTGAGGATGGTTTTGGATTCAAATTCGCCATGAAGACATTGGCCGGGGGTCGTATTGGCATTGCATCACAGGCTTTAGGGATTGCAAGCGGGGCATACGAGTTGGCACTGGCTTACAGCAAACAACGCAAGGCCTTTGGGAAAGAGATCATGCATCACCAGGCCATCCAGTTCAAACTGGCGGATATGGCAACTAAGATCGAATGCGCAAGGTTGTTGTGTTTAAAAGCGGCATGGGAGAAAGATAATAAGATCGATTATACAGTAAGCTCTTCCATGGCCAAGGTCTTCGCCAGCGAAACAGCTATGTGGACGGCTACAGAGGCTGTGCAGATACATGGAGGATATGGATTTGTGAAGGAGTACCATGTTGAACGCTTAATGCGCGATGCAAAAATTACGCAGATCTATGAGGGAACGAGTGAAGTGCAACGGATTGTGATCAGTAGAAGTATTCTAAAATAACTCTTTTCAGAGCTTCTGTGCTTCAGTGGCAAAAAAAGATGCCACTGAAGCACAGAAGCACTGAAGGGTTCTCTAAACCACTTATTGGCTGTATTTTCGCAGAGATGACGAAGTATCAGAAGAAGATAAGGCTGTTTGTTTTGTTTGCCACCATGTGCTTACAAAGCTTCGCTGCTGATACTACCTTGATGCGCCAGCTATTGCAACGCATTGACCAGTTGCAACTCAAAGAAAGCAACATCTTCCCCAAAGGCAGCTTTGCCTCTTATCGCGAATATGCATTGAATAAAGACAGGCAGAAAGCAGATATCAATCCCTTCTTTACGGGCCTGATCGCTTTTACATTGAAGGATATAAAAAAAGACCTGAATCCTTCCCAACAAACACTAGCACAGCAGATCATTGACAATACAATGCCGGTGTATGCTAAGTTCCAGAACCGCAAGGGGAGAGCTACCTATAATTTCTGGCCAACCGATACCCCTAAGATCTTTCCCAATTCCGGATGGCTGAACAGGTTTGACAAGAGCCAGGCATTACCCGATGATCTAGATGATACAGTGATTATGCTACTGGCAATGAATGCGGATAATGAAACGGCCAGGCAGGTTCACGCCATCATGCAGGACTTTGCCAACAATGGACAGAAGCAGGTTCACAATACTTTTAAAGACTATCAAAACATCGGCGCATACTCTACCTGGTTCGGAAAAAAAATGCCGGTTGATTTTGATATTTGCGTACTCGCGAACATTTTGTATTTCGTACAGGAATATGATCTGAAGTGGACAGCCGCTGATTCTGCCAGTCTGCAATTGATTGAGAAAGTTCTGGATGAAAAAAAACATATCTCATCAGCAGCCTATGTATCGCCGCACTATAGCAAGCTGCCGAATATATTGTATCACCTGTCGCGTTTAATGAGTGTGAAACCCATTCCTTCTTTGGAAAAATACAGATCACAACTGATTGTGGATACAAAGAATGCTTTGGCTGATACGGATAATTTTATGGATGAAGTGATATTGAGTACTTCGCTGTTACGATGGGGTGTTGAGCCTCCAGAGGGTAAAGCACATGAAGCGGATAGTTTTACAGAGCTTATTGAAGAAAGCAGGTTTTCTTTCTTTATAGCGAACATGGCATCAATGCTACCCGATCCTTTGAAGGGTTGGATGGGTGGGGCAGGGGTGGGGAAATTTTATTATTACTGTGAGGCCTATAATGAATTATTGGTTTTGGAAAACCTTGTTTGGCGGAAAAGAAAAAGCCTTTGAAACTTCTTTCACCGCAGAGGCGCAGAGAGCGGGCAGGTTACGCAGAGAAAAAAAATAAAATTGTAAATGATGGTCAACGCAGAAAAATACAAGGAGATCAAAGCTTACGTAGATGAGAGAAATGTAACGCTGGTCGCGGTTAGCAAGATCAAGCCTGTGGAAGACATCATGGGGCTCTACCACCTTGGGCAGCGAGACTTTGGAGAGAATTATGTACAGGAGCTGGTGGATAAACAGGCGCAGCTACCCAAAGATATCAGGTGGCATTTCATTGGCCATTTACAATCCAACAAAGTAAAATACATCGCACCCTTTGTACATTTAATTCATGGTGTGGACAGTTTTAAATTATTACAGGAGATCAATAAACAGGGTGCGAAAGCTGGGCGTGTGATCGATTGTTTATTGCAGGTGCATATTGCACAGGAGGAAACAAAATTCGGGATGGATGCTGCAGAACTTGATTCGACGTTGAAGGAATTTGCGGATTTGCGGATGACGGATTCGCGGATTGAGGGCTTGATGGGAATGGCTTCTTTCAGCGATGACGAGCTGAAAGTTCGTGGAGAATTTAAAGCATTGAAAGCCTTGTTTGATAAGACCGGAGGGAGTGTGCTCAGTATGGGAATGAGTGGCGATTACAAAATGGCCATTGAAGAAGGAAGCACCATGGTTCGCATTGGAAGTTTACTTTTCGGAGCGCGGTAATCCTTCAGTGCTTCAGTGCTTCTGTGGCATTTATTTTTTGCCACTGAAGCACTGAAATTATTTTTTACTAATCTTGGGATAGTCGAACACTAACTGGCAGAAAGCTTTTACGCCCACATCCAATTTACTGTCATCAATATAAAAATCAGGTGTATGATGTGCCGAAGCCTTGTCTTCACTGATCTTCGGGTCGCGTGCACCCAGATAAAAGAAGAAAGATGGGGCCTTGGTTCCGTAGAATGAAAAATCTTCTGCACCCGTTACCCAATGATAAGGTATTACACCGCCTTCACCCGCAGCTTTCATTAAAGAGGGTAATGATTGTGCTACCAGCTTTGGATCATTATAAGTTACCAGTGTCTTTGTATCGATTGTTACTTCTGCAGTAGCCCCATAAATTTCAGCAACATTCTTTACGGTATTACGGATGCGCTCATGCACATCTTTCTGCATTTTTGAATCCAGCGTACGGATCGTTCCTTCCATCACCGCTTCTTCGGGAATGATGTTGGGGCGAACACCTGCATTGATCTTACCCACCGTAATGATCACAGGTGCTTTGGTAAGATCCATCTGGCGGCTTACAATGGTTTGTAAATTCTGAATGATGTTTGAACTGATCACTATCGGATCGATGCCTTCCCATGGAGAAGCACCGTGCGTTTGTTTGCCTTTAATTTTGATGGTGAACCAATCAGATGACGCCATGAATGCTTCAGGTTTATAATAAATCTTTCCCAGGTCCAGAGCCGATTCGATGTGAATACCGAAGACCGCATCTACTTTCGGATTATCGAGCACGCCCTGCTTTACCATCAGCGATGCACCTCCTTCTTCATTACCCGGTGCCCCTTCTTCTGCGGGTTGAAATAATAATAATACCGTACCCGCAATCTCGCTTTTCATTTTACTCAGCACTTCTGCTGCACCCAGTAACATTGAAATATGCGAGTCGTGACCACACGCATGCATCACGCCCACTTTTTGTCCATTATAATCGGTAGTAGCTGTTGATTTAAATGACAATGCATTACGTTCTGTTACCGGCAATCCATCAATATCTGCCCTGAGCGCCACAACTGGTCCGGATTTACCACCTTTGATCGTACCCACAACACCGGTACCCGCAACTATTTTTGTTTCGATACCAAACTGTTTCAATATCGATTCTATCTTTTTAGCCGTATTATACTCGCGGTTGGAAAGCTCGGGGTTCGCATGAAAATAGCGGCGCCACTCAACAACTTTGGGTGTTTCTTCTTTTACGAGTTGAGAATAATTGGCAGGAAGGTCCTGTGCTGATGCACCAAGGGAAATGAGCAGACAGAGCGCAAATAATTTCATATTGTTGAAAATAAGGTTTTTTTGCCAGATACATATGCGCTATCGTCACCAGCCTGAAGGCCTTGGCTATTTATATTCTCCAAATACCTTGCGCAACGCATCTGATATTTCTCCCAGCGTGCAATAATTTTCAACCGCCTCAATCACTACTGGCATCAGATTTCGCCCGTCTTTGGCGGCAGCAATGACCTCACTGATGGATTGGGTTGCTTTTGTATTGTCCCTTTTATTTCTTAGTGCCTGCAGTTTTTCACTTTGAATTATCCGGATGCTGTCGTCAATTTTAAAACCGGGGATAGGGACTTCTTTATCGATAGTGAATTTATTAACGCCCACAATGATCTTTTCACCTGATTCAATATTGCGCTGGTATTCATAGGCACTTTTGGCAATCTCTTCCTGCATAAATCCCGCTTCGATGGCACTTACGCTACCACCCATGGCATCTATTTTTTCTACGAGTTCCCAGGCTTTCTGTTCAACTTCTGCAGTAAGTGATTCTACAAAATAGCTACCTGCCAAAGGATCTACGGTATCGGGTGCACCGCTTTCGAAAGCCACTACCTGTTGCGTACGTAAGGCAATACGTGCAGCCTCTTCGGTAGGAAGACTCAATGCTTCATCATACCCATTGGTGTGAAGACTTTGTGTGCCGCCCAGAACAGCGGCCAGTGTTTGAATAGTTACGCGACTGATATTATTCAGCGGCTGCTGAGCCGTTAAAGTTGCCCCACCGGTTTGCGTGTGGAAACGTAGCATTAATGCTTTCTCATCCGTTGCACCCAGCTCTTTCATGATATGGGCCCACATACGGCGCGCGGCGCGGAACTTGGCCACTTCTTCGAAGAGGTTATTATGTGCATTGAAGAAGAAGGATAAACGTTTACCAAATACATTGATATCAAGTCCTTTGGCAAGAGCCGCCTGAACATATGCCTTTCCATTGCTTAATGTAAATGCAATCTCCTGCACAGCCGTACTACCTGCTTCACGGATATGATAACCCGAGATGGATATCGTGTTCCATTTCGGAAGATCCCTGCTGCACCATTCAAAAATATCTGTGATGATGCGCATGGATTGTTTGGGAGGGTAGATATAGGTACCTCGTGCCGCATACTCTTTTAAAATATCATTCTGTATGGTACCTGTTATCTTTTTCAGATCAGCACCTTGTTTTTTAGCAAGTGCCACATATAAAGCCAGCAGGATAAAGCCTGTAGCGTTGATAGTCATTGAGGTACTCACATCCTCCAACCGGATACCTGCAAATAGCAGCTCCATATCTTCGAGACTGTCAATCGCAACACCCACTTTTCCCACTTCGCCTTCAGATAATGCATGATCGCTGTCATAGCCTATCTGCGTGGGAAGATCGAATGCAACGCTTAATCCCATTACACCCTGTGATAATAAATAGTGATACCGTTTATTACTTTCTTCGGCTGTTGAAAATCCCGCATACTGGCGCATGGTCCAGAGTTTACCGCGGTACATATCAGGTTGAACGCCCCTTGTATAAGGGAATTTACCCGGGAGCTCAGGTTCGGCTACAGGTTGATCACCGGCAGTATATATTGCTTTGATCTCGATACCGCTATCCGTGTATATTTTCTTTTCGCTCATTTGTTATAGTAATTTCTTCGCTTCGTAACTCAATGCTTCACTTACATATTCATGTAAATTCCCTTTTTTATCGTTCATACCAAATTGCAATAACGCGCGGTTCAGATCAAGCGCTGTTGCATCCTGCGGTAAGCTATTCGCCACCTGGTTAATGATCAGGAGATTGGTCTCCCGTAAATTCTTTACTGCTTTCCAGGTTTCTGCTGTTACATAGATCTGCTGGGTGATATTAAAATCAAATTCATCGCGGATAGTCTTTGTGAGCACAAACTGCATTTCAGCCGCACTCATTCCTGTATGACTGATACGGCTGATGAGGTTAGGGATCGCGATCCTGTCGGTTAATAGGGTTAACCGTTCATAAGCCTGTAATTGCAGGCCATTGGAGCCGGTTGCTGATGTGCCTTCCTTAGGTGCCGGTTGCTTTTTAGTGGTACCGTAAAAATAATAGGCGAGGGCTGCTGCCACGGCTATTCCAATCAGTATGCTGTATAGGGTATTGTCTGACATGGGACAAAAATAGGTTAAACTCAATATTTCCATTATCGAAACACCGTTTTCACGGGATCCGGGGGTTTATTTGTAAATTTGGGTATTAATAAGGAAGATTATGGAAACAATGATAGCAGCAACGCCGGTTACACTCACAGAAAGTGCCATACTGGAGCTTCGCCGTTTGATGGAAGAAGAGGGGTTTGATACAACACAGGCTTTGCGCGTAGGCGTTAAAGGGGGCGGTTGTAGCGGAATGACCTATGTTTTGGGATTTGATAAACCGGAAGCTGAGGATAAAAAATTTGAAATCGAAGGGATCCAGTGCGTTATGAATAAAAGTCACGAACTCTATGTTTTTGGGATGGAGATCGATTGGCAGGGCGGGTTGAACAGCAGGGGGTTTACGTTCACTAATCCGAATGCGAGTAAGACCTGTGGCTGCGGCACTTCGTTTGCAGTATAACATTGACATCACATTGCGCCTTTGCTAGCATACTTTGTTCTCGCAAAGGCGCAAGGGCGCAATTTTTTTTAGAATTCTGCGTGAAGCCTTAACGCAATAATACTTACGGGTCCGCGGTCTTTATTGTAAGCTGGATGGATCACCCATTGATAATCCGGTGTGGCATAGATCTGTTTCCAGATCTTTAACGAGTAATACACTTCAAAGATCTGTTCGCTTCCATAGTTAAGCTTGCCATCACCAATCAGAAAACCATAGCCCCCTTTTGCCAGGTACTCTCGATGATCTGCAGAGAGCCCGTTATTAATATAACCGATTGAGAATTTATCATATTTCCGTTTCCAGGTAATCCCATCAAACTGAACTCCTGTTGTGGTACTTCTGTCGATCTCGGTAAATGCCCATGTTTCATTCTTCCCATCGTTCCAACTGGTTTTGATGAAATGATGGATGTTGCCGAAATGGTTGTCCAGGCTCACATAGTATCCTGCTTTTGATCTTCCATATAGCCTGCTGTCTTCAATATCAGGTGTTGAACTGCTGAGCATCGCGTTATTGATCGACTGCCTGTAATTGCCCATATGCGCATAATTGATAAAAAAACCTGTGTGCAGTGTACTGAAATGCCTGTCATCCCTTTGAAAAATATGTGACTTTTCCAGTTCCGTTATCCATCCCATTGCCTTGCCGAATTTGAATTGCATTTCTGCTCCGTTGGCTTCGATAGGCATCGCTACCAGCGCCGTGCGGATGGCCCAGTCGCTAAAATAAGCCTGGATAACTGTGCCCATCGTATAGCCGCGTGTATTGGCGGGATAGTCCCAGCCGCCGTTGCCCATGAGCGCCCAGTTCATGAATTGTGTTCTTGGGTCGTGACTGATCTCTGAGTTATCGAAGAAGTCGGTCAATGAAAACTTACCCAGGATAACAGAGATGTATTCTTTATTGGTGTATTCTTTCACCTGGTTCAGATCATCTTCCACCATCTCTTTCTTATCACTTAAAGGGAAGCGTTGTTCGGCATATAAGCGCGCGATAAAAGGTTTGGGTTTGGGATCACCTACCCGGTAAACCTCTCCATTGGGAAAGCCTGCGATGCCGAGGGTTTTGCTCAATCCTTTCCCACCAGCCGCTTCAGGATTGAAAACAAAGTAAGTATGTTTGAATGCTTTGTAATTGAAGAAGGCCGTACCTGAGAAGGAAGTGCGGGGTACTTCGTGCGCTTCCAGGCTATTGTCGCCACTATATGGTGATTTGAAATCGAAGTGATATTGGGGAATGATGGTTGTTTGAAAATGGAGTGAGTAGTGTTTACTGCTGTCTGATTGTGCGTGTACCGATCCGAGGATCATGATGGATAAAATACCTGCGAGTAGTTTAGTCATGTTGTAAATGTAAAATGTTTTTTTTGCCACTGAAACAGAGAAGCACTGAAAAAGATGGGCCAGCAAGGCTGGCCCATTATTAAAAATCAGACGGCGCCCATTTTTTTAAGCAACTTCATGTTTTCTCTTTTGTGAATGAACCTGTGTACAAGGCTATAGATCACTGGTAGTATCAAGAGTGTTAATACAGTGGAGGTGATCAGACCACCTATTACAACAATTGCCAATGGTTTTTGTGTTTCACTTCCGATGCCTGTGCTAACGGCAGCCGGAAGCAGACCAATAGCGGCCATGAGGGCTGTCATTACAACAGGACGTACACGGGAGATCACACCCTGGTATACTGCTTCATCAAGTGGCATCTTGGCTTCCAGGTTTTTCCGGAATACGCTGATCAGTATCACACCATTCTGGATACAGACGCCGAAGAGCGCGATGAAACCGATACCAGCACTGATACTGAAATTGATGCCGGTTACATGCAGGGCGAGTATTCCACCGATCAATGCAAACGGAACATTCAATATGGTGAGCATGGCATCTTTTACATTTCCAAATGTGATGAAGAGAATGATAAAGATCACGAGCAGGCAGGCTGGTACCACATTGGCCAAAGTTTTAGATGCCCTGATCTGGTTCTCGAACTCTCCGTTCCAGGTATTGCTATAGTTCTTCGGAAGTTTAACTTTGTCTGCAACCTTCATCTGTGCTTCTTCAATGGTACTGCCAAGATCACGTTCTCTGATAGAGAACTTTACCGCGATATATCGTTGATTATTATCCCTGTAAATAAAGGCAGGACCTGTAGTGGTTGAAATAGCACAGATCTCCTTCAACGGTACTTTGGCTCCATCGCTCGAAGGCACCATCAGGTTCTCAATCTTCTTCTGATCATCACGAAACTCTTTCTGGTAGCGGATCCGCACATCAAACCTTCTTTCGCCTTCATAGAGTGTGGTGGCTGCTTTACCACCAATGGCCATTTCGATTACCGCCTGGGCATCGACCATGTTCACACCATATAGTGCCATCTTTGTCTGATCAAGCTGTATCCTGAATTCGGGCTGACCAAGATTACGGAGTATACCCAGATCTTCGATCCCTCTGACCGTTTTTAACTGTTCCAATGTTTTCTTCGCCAGTGAATCAAGTGTTTTAAAATCAGGTCCAAAGATCTTTACCGCCAATGATGCATTTACACCTGCCACCGCTTCCTGTACATTATCCAATATCGGTTGTGAATAATTTAATACGATACCCGGTAGCTTTTCCAGTTGCGCATTCATTTCATCAATCAGCTTTTCGGAGGTTAATCCTTTGCGCCATTCTTTTTTGGGTTTCAGATCCACCTGGATCTGCACATTGAAAAATCCTTTAGGGTCGGTACCATCATTTGTCCGCCCCACTTGCGACAGGGTTTGCTTCACTTCCGGGAAACGGCGGATGATATCTATCATCGTGTTACCGATAAAATTGGCTTCCTGCAATGATACACTCATCGGCAATTCGCTCTCCACCCATAATGCCCCTTCATCCAGTTGCGGAAGGAATTCGGTGCCCAGGAATTTTGCAGAAAAGAAACTAAGGCCCATCGCTATTAATGCAATAGCGAGACTGGTTTTAGGCGCTTTCATTACCCGCTTATACGCTCCGCCAATCGCCTTTTCAAAAAATATCACCACAGGGTTGTGTTTCTCCCGCACATTCTTTCTTAAAAGAATACTTGATAATGCCGGCACCAATGTAAGTGTGAACAGCAGGGCACCGAGCAACGCAAAACCTAAGGTGTAGGCGAGGGGAGAGAACATCTTTCCTTCCACTTTCTGGAATGCGAAGATGGGGATGAGACAGGTAATGATAATGAGTTTGGAGAAGAAGATGGCTTTACCCATTTCACTTCCAACATTTTTAAACAGACCGAGCTTGGCGAGTTTGTTGAATTTTTCCATTCCTACTTCACGCGCCCGTTTATCGAGCGCTACAAAGAGGCCTTCCACCATTACCACGGCACCATCAATGATGATACCGAAGTCAACTGCCCCCATGCTCAGTAAGTTGGCACTCATGCCTTTGATACGCATACAGAAGAATGCGAATAACAGTGATAAAGGAATGATGATACTGACAATCACCGTTGTTCGCCAATCGGCCATAAAGATCAATACAATGGCTGTTACCAATATGATGCCTTCTATGAGATTATGGATAACCGTTTCGGTACAATAATCCATCAGGTTGGTACGGTCGTAAAAGGTTTCGATCTTTGTATCACGCGGTAATATATTCTCATTAAGATCCTTGATCTTGGCGCGGATATTATCCAGTACAATAGCAGGGTTTTCTCCTTTACGCATCACAATGATCCCTTCAATCACATCGGTATTCTTATCCCTGGCAACCTGACCGAGTCTTGGCTTACCCGATTCTTTTACTTCCGCTACATTCTTTACCAATACCGGTAAACCGTTGATCTTGGTAACGATGATGTTATTGATATCATTGATGTCATTTAATAAACCAATACCTCTCACCAGGAACGACTGCCCATTTCTTTCGATCACATCACCACCTACATTCACGTTACTTTTTGTAACGGCCGTGAATACATCCAGTGAAGAGAGGTTGTATTTGCTGAGCAGGTTAGGGTTCACACTCAATTCAAATATTTTTTCTTCTCCACCAAAACTATTCACATCGGCAACACCCGGAACGGATTTGAATTGCCTGTCTAGTATCCAGTTCTGGATGGTTGTTAGATCGCGGATCGATTTGGTAGCGCTCTTTAAAGTGTAGCGGTAGATCTCACCAGTAGGTCCATAAGGTGGCTGCACATCCGGCTTAACGCCCTCAGGAAGATCGGCACCGCCCAGCCTGCTCAATACCTGCTGGCGTGCAAATGCATCGTCTACATCATCATCAAAAATGATGCGAACATAGCTTAACCCAAAGGCAGACGTAGTACGGAGATTCGCTTTTTTCTGTACAGAATTGAGCACCGTCTCCATCGGTATGGTTACAAATTTTTCTACTTCCTCTGCACTGCGACCGGGCCATTGTGCAATGATGATGATCTGTGTATTGGTTACATCGGGGAAGGTTTCAATAGGTGTATTCTTATAACTGATCACACCGATCACGGCAAGGATCCCTGTAAAGAAAAAGATCAGGTAGCGGTGACGGAGTGAAAAGTAAATGATATTTTTTATGAACTTATTCATGATTGGTCATTAGTGAACATGATTGTAAACAAATTGTCAAACTCAATTCTCCAGTATTGCATTATAAAACAACACCTGGTTTCTTGAAATGATCACATCCCCCTCCAGTAAACCGTTACCGATGTAAGAACGGTTGTTCTCTGTTTTGAGCACGGTTACCTCAACAAGTTTCAGGTTGCATTTACCTTTGTAAATGATCACATAGTTTTTACCGCCATCAAATACCATGGCATCAGAGGGTATACTTACTGCTTTTGATTGCTCAACATTTTCTATGATCACATTGGTAAACATTTCGGGTTTCAGCATCAGTCCGTCATTCGGGAGATTGATACGGATACGCATCACTTTATTATCCGGGTTCAATACTTCACTCACTTTATCAACCTTACCATGGAATACTTTATCCGGGTAGGCAAGCGTTCTGATGGCCGCGGAATATCCTTCATGTATACGCGCGATATCCGTTTCAAATACATTAGCCCATACCCAAACATTTTTCAGATCTGAAATAGTGAAGAGGCTCTCGGCATTATCTGTACGGATAAAACCACCGGCATTTGCGTTCTTCTGTACAATGTAACCACCAATCGGTGCTTTGATTGTATACGTTCCGTTTGCGCTGGTATTGCCGCCACCATTGATCTTCAGGGCATCGTTGATCTTTTGATTAGCCGTTAAAGCTTTCTGGTAATTCTCTTTCGCTTCTTCATATTCCTTTTCACTGCTGATCCCTTTTTCGTATAACGATTTGGCATTGTCTAACTGGCGCTTTGTAATGGTAACATCAGAAGCCGTTGTTTTCAGATCACTGTAGTTACCCGCGATATCGGCACTTTTCATTACTGCTAATACCTGACCAGCTGTTACACGGTCGCCCAGCGATACTTTTACTTCCAATACCTGGCCGCTGCTGAATGGGAACACTTTCACCACTTTATTTTCATCAAACCCAACCTCACCCGATAGTTGCAACTGGTTAGAGATATTACTTACCTGCGCAGTATCTAATTTGATACGGCTCTGCATAGAATCACTTACACATACCTGTTTTACTTCTTCCGCTTTCTTTTGTTCCTGTTTGCAGGATACTGCCAGGAGAGCCAGTGCTGTTATCAATAAAATCGATTGCTTCATATATTTTGTTTGATGTATTTTATTTAATGATGTCAATACCTGTGTGATAATTCAATTCTTCTTTCGCAAGCTGCAGGTTGAGTTGCTGTTGTTGCAGCTTTTTCTGCGACTCCGTAAAATCATTAAAGAAGTCCAGGAACTCCAGCAGGTTGATCTGTTTCTGCTGGTAACTCTGTAACACATTCCGGTACATGGCTTCATACCTGGTATAAAATTCTTTCTCTGTAGCGTTACTATGCCTGAGCATTAATAACCATTTGTTCCAGGCATTGGTGATATTGTTTCTGAGCTCGGTTTCTGCATTACCTGTGAGCGACTGCTGCTGTTTGATACTATACTCTGCAGATTTAATATTACCCTGGTTCTTATTCAGCACCATCAGCGGGATGGATACACCAAGTCCTACATAATGCGGTGCAAAATTTGAATTCTTATCATAGTTAGGTCCCAGCGTGATATCCGGTGATCGCAGCGATTTCTGATAGGCCAGGTTTTGTTGCTGGTAAAGTGTTTGCGTTTCCTGTAACTGGTAATAAGGATTATTCTTTTTAGCCGTTTCTACCAATATATCATTCTCCACTAAAGTGCCTGTATTGATATTGGCATTGCTGGTGTCAACAGGTTTGATGAACACATCATTCCTTACCTGTAACAATGTTTTGAGCTCCGATTGATTATCGGAGATATTCTTTTCCAGTTCTGTGATGTCCTGCTCGAGTGAAATGATCAGGGCCTGTATACGCAGGTATTCTTTCTGCGCAATATTTCCGGCGTTGAGTTGTGCCTGCATGCCGCCTGATAAACGCTGCAGTTGCGACATCTGGCTCTGATAGATAGTTCTTGTTGCCAGTTGTTGTACTGTATTATAATAATCGGTACGAAGCTGGTAACGCAGATTACGCATAAGGTCCTGCAGCTGCAATTCGCTGATTTTGGTATTGGTGGTAGCGAGGTTCACTAATTTGGAACGCTTGCCGGCGGTCTTGATCAGTTGCTGTACCTGCACATAGTATTGTCCGCCACCATCTGCAGCGCCATACGGAAACATTTTTCCATTGGCTGCCAGGGCAAAATCGGTATTAAGGGTTGGGTTATCCCAAAGCTTTGCCTGCTGTATCAATGCTTTCTGTGCATCTACATTATAATGTGCAGCAAGCAGCGAAAGATTGCTATCGAGGAAACGCTTCTCAGCCTGTGGTAAACTCAACTGAAGCGTATCGGGGGTTGTTCGTGCACATAGGGGTGCAGCTAATAGGATACCTGTAAAAAACGGTACACACTTCTTTGCATACAATCGCAAAGTACTCAATGAAAACATATCCTGAAATTTAGGAAGTAGGTGAAACGCAATAAAAAGTATGGTTAGCATGGCAAGCAACCAAAAAAGTAGGGCTATGCTTTGGGAGGGGGCGGATTGATCTCGCCATTATGACCCGGGATCAGGGTAGTTGTTGTTAACGGGTAACGTTTTTCATAGGGATGCACAGGATGATCGTAACTGGCCGGTGGATTGGGTGCATACCAGCAGATAACGGCTATTTTGTGTAAATGATTCGCCTGGTGGTTGGCACGGTTTCCGTTTTCAGGAACATAATTATCCCAACCCAGAATATGCTCAGTGATATATTCAAAGGCACAATCAATCGTGTTGGTGGGTCTTGCTGTTGTTTTGTAGGATACGTCACAGAAAGAATTGTTCAGATTGATCAGGCTCATGTTCATTAACTGAACGGCCAAAATAATCAGAACACATTTATTCAATATAGTATAAATGTTTTTCATGCTCAGACTACAAATCTACGGAATAACAATATCCATAGTTGGTTTTAAGGAAATCATAATATGCATTTCCGGCAATAAAAAAGCCCGTCCAGGAATGGACGGGCCGGATAGCAGGTATGTTCTGAGCATGATTAGCTATCCTTATGAAAAAAGCTTTTATTGAACCAGGCCTGTTTTTTTCAACAATTTCCGGTTCTCTCTCCTGTGAATAAGTTTATACACCAACGCATAGATCACCGGCAATATGAGCAGGGTAAGTATGGTGGATGTGATCAATCCGCCGATCACCACGATCGCGAGCGGTTTCTGTGTTTCAGAGCCGATTCCGGTGCTCATAGCGGCAGGCAGCAAACCGATGGCAGCCATCAGTGCGGTCATTACAACCGGTCGAACCCTCGAGATCACGCCTAGTTTGATCGCATCGTCCAGCCCCATTTTTTCTTCGATATTTTTACGGAACACCGAGATCAGGATCACGCCATTCTGAATACACACGCCAAACAGGGCAATAAACCCGATACCGGCACTGATGCTGAAATTGACACCGGTAATATGTAATGCGAGAATACCACCGATCAATGCAAACGGCACATTCAAAATTGTTAACACGGCATCTTTTACATTTCCGAAAGCAATAAACAGGATCAGGAAAATGACGAGTAAACAAATGGGAACTACGCGGCCCAGTGTTTTTGATGCGCGGATCTGGTTTTCAAACTCACCGTTCCAGGTAGTCTTATAGCCCTCCGGTATGTGCACAGCAGCCGCCACTTTTTCCTGTGCTTCTTTGATCGTACTTCCGAGATCGCGTCCGCGGATCGAGAATTTGACTGCGATATAGCGCATATTGTTATCCCGGTAAATAAAGGCGGGACCTGTCAATGTTTTGATATCGGCGATATTCTTTAAAGGAATTTTAGCACCATCGTTTGCAGGTACCATGAGGTTTTCGATCTTGTCTTCATCATCACGGAAAGCTTCCTGGTAACGGACACGGATATCAAACTTTCTTTCCCCTTCATATAATTGCGTTGGCGCTTTTCCACCAATCGCCATTTCAATCACACTTTGTGCATCGGCAGTATTAACACCATACACCGCCATTTTGCGCTGATCCAGCTCAATCCTAAACTCAGGCTGTCCAAGGTTCTTGAGGATACCCAGATCCTCTACACCCTGTACGGTTTTCAGCTGTGCCATTACATCCTTGGCTGCTTTATCAAGCACATTAAAATCAGTACCGAATATTTTTACAGCAAGTGAGGCTGGTACACCGGCAACGGCTTCTGCCACATTATCGCGGATGGGTTGGGAATAGTTATATACGATACCGGGGAATTTGCTGAGCTGCTTATCCATATCGGCAATCAGATCATCTACAGTTCCTTTTCGTTTCCATTCTTTGGCAGGCTTGAGATCTACCTGTATCTGTACATTGAAAAATCCTTTTGGATCGGTTCCATCGTTCGTTCTTCCTACCTGTGTAAGGGTTTGTCGTACTTCCGGAAAGGATTGCAATACTTCCACCATTTTTGCAGAGAAGGTATTGGCTTCATCCAATGAAACACTCATCGGTAATTCAGCTGTTACCCACAAAGCACCTTCATTCAGCTGTGGAAGAAATTCTGTTCCCAGGAACTTCGCAGAAAAAAAGCTGAGCATCATGATAACCACCGCAACCAGCACACTTTTCTTTTGGTGGCGGTAGATAACGTTCAGCATCTTTCCAATTCCCTTTTCAAAAAAGATAACAACAGGATTATGTTTTTCTTTTACATTCTTACGAAGCAGTATGCTGGATAACGCAGGAACCAGTGTTAACGTAAACAACAATGCACCCACTAATGCAAAGCCCAGTGTGTAGGCGAGGGGAGAGAACATTTTTCCTTCCACTTTCTGGAACGCGAAGATCGGGATCAGGCAGGTGATGATGATCAGCTTTGAGAAGAAGATCGCTTTCCCCATTTCCGTTCCTTTTGTTTTGAAAAGACCCAGCTTGGCAAGCTTATTAAATTTTTCCATACCCACTTCGCGGGCCTTCAGATCGAGCGCCACAAAAAGTCCTTCCACCATTACCACCGCTCCATCAATAATGATCCCGAAATCAACAGCCCCCATACTCAGCAGGTTCGCCGTCATTCCTTTGATGCGCATACAGATAAATGCAAACAGGAGTGCCAACGGGATCACTATACTTACCGTTACGGTTGTTCTCCAGTCGGCCATAAAAAGTAATACGATAGCGGTAACGAGTATAATACCTTCCAGCAGGTTGTGTATCACTGTTTCCGTACAGAAATCTATGAGGTTGGTTCGGTCATAGAAAGTATCGATCTTAACATCTTTGGGCAGGATAGAAGTGTTTAATTCCTTTACCTTCTCCCGGATGCGTTCCAATACCTCCGCTGGGTTTTCGCCTTTGCGCATCACAATAATCCCTTCTATCTGGTTGGCTTCTTTATTTCGGGCAACCTGTCCCAGCTTGGGTTTGCTGCTTTCTATCACGGTCGCCACGTTCCTGATCAATATAGGTACATTGTTTACCCGGGTAACGATCACGTTATTGATCTCATCGATATCGTTGAGTAAACCGATCCCTCTTACTACATAACTCTGCCCATTCTTATTGATCACATCGCCGCCAACATTAATATTACTTTTTGCCATCGCGTTATATACATCAAGCGATGAAAGATTGTACTTGGTGAGCAGGTTCGGGTTTACGCTGATCTCAAATGTTTTTTCTTCTCCGCCAAAACTGTTGACATCTGCTACACCCGGCACAGATTTAAACTGCCGGTCGAGTACCCAGTTCTGCAAAGTGGTCAGTTGCCGGATATCCGATATTTTGCTGCGAAGCGTGTACCGGAAGATCTCACCTGTGGGACCATAAGGCGGTTGCACATCAGGCTTTACAGCATCTGGCAAATCTGCTCCGCCTAAACGACTCATCACCTGTTGCCTCGCGAAAGCATCATCCACATCATCATCAAAAATGAGGCGGATATAAGAGAGTCCGAAAGAAGATGTTGTGCGCAGATTTGATTTTTTCTGTACAGAATTCAATACTGTTTCCAGCGGTATGGTGATAAATTTTTCAACTTCTTCCGCGCTTCTGCCGGGCCATTGGGTAATGATAATGATCTGCGTATTGGTTACATCCGGAAAGGTTTCAATGGGTGTTTCACGATAGCTCCAGATACCCAGCACAACCATGATGGCAGTAAGAAAGAACACCAGGTAGCGGTGGCGGAGTGAAAAGTGAATGATATTTTTTATGATCTTGTTCATGATTAGATGTTAGATGTTAGAGGATAAATGTCAGCCGGTATTACTGTTCAAGTAATGCCCTGTAAAGAAGGATCTGGTTTTTACTGATCACTACATCACCGGCATTAAGGCCGTCTTTGATGTAAGTAACCGTACCAACCGATTTCAACACGTGTACCTCTTTGATTTCGAGATTACAGGTGCTGTGATACAATACCACGAACATCCGACTGTTATCATACAACACTGCTTCAGAAGGAATGCTCACAGATTTTGTTGCTTCTTTGTTGATGATATTTACGTTCGTAAACATCTCAGGCTTCAGCATGAACTGCTCATTGGGCAAGCTTACCCGTACACGCATCACTTTATTCTGCGGGTCGAGCACTTCACTTACCTTATCCACTTTTGCATAAAACGTTTTACCGGGGTAAGCGAGGGTAGTGATCTGTGCCTCGTAACCTTCCTTCACTTTAGGAATATCTGCTTCAAATACATTGGCCCATACCCAAACATTGCTCAGATCAGAAATCGTGAACAGGCTGCCATTATTATCGGTCCGGATAAAACTTCCTGCGGTAAGATTTTTTTCAACGATATAGCCGGCCGCAGGTGCGCTGATCACATAAGTACCGTTGGCTTGCGTACGCCCGCCACCATTGATATTGATAAGGTCGTTGAGTTTACTGTTTACCGCCAATGCCTTTTCATAATTCTCTTTTGCAATTGTCAGTTCCCGATCGCTGCTGATACCTTTTTCATACAACGACTTTGCATTATCCAATTCACGTTTGGCAATAGCCATATCCGATGCTGCTGAACGCAGATCACTGTAGTTGCCTGCGATATCAGCACTTTTCATTACGGCGAGCACCTGGCCTTTCGATACCCTGTCACCCAGGGATACTTTAACTTCTATCACCTGGCCGCTACTGAATGGAAACACTTTCACTACATGATTTTCGTCAAAGCTTATTTCGCCTGAAAGTGACAGGGCATTGTTGATATTAGTGATCTTAGCGGTATCGAGACTAATTAATTTCTGCATCGAATCGCTGATACAGATGCGTTGGTCTTTTTGCTCAACCGGCTTTACTTCTTTACAGGATATAACAAAAGCAGACGCCAGGAATAGAACGGCGATGGTAAGTATGTTTAATTGTTTCATTTGATTTGTTTTAATTGGCGCGAATGATTTAGTTGATTACATCTTTCCCTGCTATAAAATTTATTTCTTCCTTAGCGAGCTGAAGATTCAGTTGTTGCGTGAGCGATTTTAATTTTGTATCGCGATAAGCTTCAAAGAAGTCGATAAACTCGATCAGGTTGATCTGTCTTTTGCGATAGCTTTCTGTGATGTTGGCAAACATTTTTTCATAATCTGAATAAAAACTTTTTTGCTGCTCACCGCTCAGTTGCGCTGTCATACTCAGTTTGCTGATCGCGTTCTGAATGGAGTTAAGCAATTGCTGCTGTACCTGCTCCAGTGTTGTTTCCTGCTGCTTTACAGAAAATTTTGCAGATTTAATATTGCCCTGGTTCTTGTTCAGGATATTCAATGGGAGGGAGATACTAAGACCCACATAGTGTGGTGCATAGTTACTGTTGTGGTCATACTCGGGACCAATGGTAAGATCCGGTGAACGAAGCGCCTGCTGGTAGCTGAGGTTCTGTTGCTGGTACAATAACTGCGAACGTTCAATAGCAAATGCGGAGTTGAATTGTATAGCCGTATCCATCACGGCGCTCACCTGCAATTTCTCAGCGGGCAATATAACCGCTGGCGCAGGTACAGTGATCGATACTTCATCAGTGATCTGCAAAAGATTACGGAGATCGGATTGTGCATCGGCCATCTGAATATTATTGTCTAACAGATCCTGTTGCATGGAAAGTATCAGGGCCTGTACACGCAGGTAATCTTTCTGCGCAATATTGCCGGCCTTTAACTGTGCCTCCATTCCCGATAACAGTGTTTTTAATTCGCTCAGTTCGTTGGTATACAGCTGCTGAATACCCGCACGTTGCTGAATGGTATAATAATCGGTACGCAACTGGTAACGCAGTGTACGCATCACTTCATTGAACTGCAGCTCGCTGATCTTTGCCGTGGTAGCCGTCATAGCCACCCATTTGCTGCGTTTGCCTGCCGTTTTAATAAGCTGCTGTACCTGTATAAAATACTGTCCCTGTACCTGCCCATTGGCATCTTTGCCATGCGCAAAGAATTTGTTATCGGCATAAATATTCTGATCGGTTATCAAAACCGGGTTATCCCATAAACGCGCCTGTTCCACCAATGCTTTATTGGCATCGATATTATATTTTGCGGCGAGCAGGGATAAATTCTTTTCTATAAAGATCTTTTCCGCACCGGGAAGTGTAAGTTGTAATGTGTCTGGCGTATTGCGCGCGCTTGCATGTATTGATACTACGATCAATAGCAGCCCTGTATACAGGCGCTTCGCGGACATACGTCCACGCAGGAATAATGTTGACATTGTAAAATGGCTTTAACGAAAATAAAAGAGATACCTAAAAGGAGAATAGGGATTATGCCTTGGGCGGCTCAGGATTGATCTCCTGCAGATAGTTATCTTCGAAAGCTTCGTGAAGCAATACGGGCAGCTTAGCATTCTTCAATTGTGAAACGGATAAAACGATATCCTTATGAAAGCTGACGATCTTAAAAGCTATGTTCTTGTGAAAATGCAGGTCCTTATGATGTTGTTCCTGCTCGGGGATCGCATTCTTGTGACCCAGTACAACCTCTACCATAAACTCAGAAATCGTTTCTGTAATATTGGTTTCACCCAGGCAATCTGCATTGCACATCGGCTTAAAATCCTGCGCATAAATGCTCAGGTTCAGTAGCTGCAAGGCAACTACCAATGTTATGAAACGGGCAATATAGGTTTTAATAACAGTCACAGCAGGTAACAAAGGTAATATGGGTTGTGATGATGTGTATGTTAAAATATGATAAAAAAGCCCGCCTCGATTTCTCGGGCGGGCTTTCTATTATTAAAAAATCATGGATTTTATTTCTTCAATTTCACTTCATCCTTTCTTCCCAACGCCCTGTTCTTGGCAAAATCTACCAGGATTGGTGCAGCTACAAAGATAGAAGAGTAGGTACCGGTGATTACCCCGATCAACATCGCGAATGCGAAACCACGGGTTACTTCTCCGCCGAAAACGAAGAGAATAAGGATGGTTAAGAATACGGTTAATGAGGTCATGATGGTACGACTCAATGTTTCATTGATGGCGCGGTTGATAACGCTTGCATTATCTGCGCCTGTCATCAGCTTGCTGTCTTCACGGATCCGGTCATATACGATAACCGTATCGTTCATCGAGAACCCGATCACAGTCAATATGGCCGCAATAAAGTGCTGATCAATTTCCAGCGGGAACGGTACCAGCTTACGCGCAAAGCTAAATACGATCAATGTTACGAATACATCGTGCAGCAATGCAAAGATGGTTCCCAAAGAATATCTCCAGTCGCGGAAACGGATAAAGATATACAGACAGATGATGATGATACCGAAGATAACGGCCTTGGTAGCACCGGCTTTCAGGTCATCAGATATTGTTGGCAATACCTTCTGTGAACCCATTTTATAGTTCTTATCAAAATCGTTGAAGCTGATATCTTTTGGAAGGTGATTCTTGATGCCATGGAACATTTTTCTTTCCACCAGTGAATCCGTATTAGCTGCGGTTTCTTTGATATGATAAGATGTGGTGATGTTCAATTGGTTCTTTGTATCCACCGTTTTGATGATCACCGGTTCGCCGAATTCTGTTTTCAGTTCGTCTCTCAGGATATCTTCATTCACAGCTTTATCAAAGCGGATGGTATAACTACGTCCACCCGAGAATTCAACCCCCTCGTCAAATGCATCTGCACGGAATAATGTGCTGATACCGAGACCGAAGATGATCACCGAAAGAATGTAGGCGTATTTCCTGTACTCAATAAATTTGAAAGACGCGTGTTTGAATATTCTTTTTGATATACCGGTAAAATATTCAAAGTGACGGTTCTTGTTCATATACCAGTCTGTGATCAACCTTGAAACAAGGATACCGCAGAACAATGAAAGCAGAATACCGATGATCTGAGTGGTAGCAAACCCGAGTACAGGACCCAAACCAAAATAGGCGAGGATGATGGCTGTTAAAAGGGTGGTTACGTGCGCATCCAGTACCGGCGATAATGATCGTTTATATCCATCATTTACGGCCAGGGCATAGCTCTTACCCTTGGTAAGTTCTTCCTTGATCCTTTCAAAGATGATTACGTTGGTATCTACCGCGAGACCGATGGTGAGTACAAGACCTGCGATACCCGGTGCCGTGAGCGTAAAGCCCAATGCGCTTAAGATACCGATAGTGAAAAGTAAGTTGAGTATCAGGGCGATATTCGCAACCCACCCACCTGTATTAAAGTACAGGAGCATCAGTGCAAAGATCACGATGAATGAAATAAGGAATGATTTACCACCACCTACGATAGATTCTCTTCCGAGGGTTGGTCCAACCTGTTGTTCCTGAACGATCTTGGCAGGAGCCGGTAACTTACCGCTTTCCAGTATTTCAGAAAGATCCTGCGCTTCTTTTACTGTATAGCTTCCGCTGATCTGCGAGTTACCTGTTGTGATCGGATCATTTACGTTAGGAGCAGAATAAACAAAATTATCCAGTACGATAGCGATCGGCTTACCTACATTCTTGGTGGTCATTTTGGCCCAGATCGATGTACCGATCTTGTCCATATTCATTTTGATAGCCACACGTCCTCTCTCATCATAATCCTGCGAAGCGCTGGAAATATGATCTCCTTCCAGTTCAGCCTGGCCATTATCCAGTGTCTTGATCGCATATAAGGTAAGGATATCTCTTGCTTTCGGATCGTTCAGATCTGCTTTACCATACATGAACTGCAGGTTGGATGGGAACTTGTTCTTTACGATATCCATTTTCAGGTAATCGTTCAGTGTTCCGGTATCTTTTGCTGCGATATATCCCAATGCTGCCGGGTAAACTGGTTTACCATCCTGTCCCGCATATGGCTGTGCCACCTGCATCAAACGAAGGATCGGGTTCTCGTTTCCTTTATTCTTGAGGGTATCCATTTTACCGGCTGTTTTGGTTTCAGATACAAGACCTGAGATCGTAGCCGTTTTGCTGGTATCCGCTTTTGTTTTATCAGTAGTTACAGCAGTAGCAGCAGCTTTAGTTGTATCCGCAGTTGCTTTTGCTTTGAGTGAATCGGCTTTGCTTACCCCATTAAGGTAGTCCTGTGCCACTTTATCGGCTGCTACCAGTCCATCCTGGAGATCCTTGCTTTCGAGTGTATATACTTCGAAGAACTGAAGATTGGCAGTTGACTGGAGGTAAGATCTTACTCTTTCCCTGTCATTCACACCTGCCAGTTCAATATTGATAATCCCTTTGGAAGGATCAGGATTGATGTTGGGTGAAGCCACACCAAACGCATCGATACGTGTACGTAAGATCCGGTAGGTATTATTGAAAGCAGTGGTAGCCTGATCTTTCAGGTAATCACCTACTTTACTATCGCTGTCATCGAACTTGATCTTTCCATTACTTCTTGCTGCAAAGTAAGGGGCCAGTTTGGTGGATGGATTGATCTTGGTAAATTCTTCGCGGAACAAAGAGATAAGATCTGCGCCACTGTTGGCTTTACGTTCAACTGCCTTCTTAAGTGCATTGTTGAACTGTGCGTCTTTGGTAAAGTTTGCAAGCGATTTTAATAAGCCATCAAGGCCTACTTCCATCGTTACACTCATCCCCCCCTGGAGATCCAGACCCAGCATCAGCTCTTTTTCTTTAGCACTACGGTAGGTGGTAAGACCAAAAGCCAGTTTCGTGTCTTTGGTGCTATCCAGCAAGCGCTGTAACCTGTCTTTCTTTAAACCGGCAAGGCTGTCGCTATACGCAGCCTGCAATTCCTTATTGCCGGGATAAACAGTTTCTGCAGAAGGGAATCTTTTCAGCCACTGAGCGGCCTTTTTCTCCATTGCACTTTCATGGTTATTCACAAACCAGGTAAATGATAGCTGATACAGACAAATAAGTATCAAAGCAATCGCAAAAAATCGCACTAAACCTTTCAGTTGCATATTAGTAACGGTTTACAAATTTTTTTAGAGCGGCAAAGATAGGGGAATGGGAATGAAATACAGTAGGTGTTTTCAGGTGGTCCCGGGGGGCTTATTGTACGTCTATTAATGTGAGTTCAAAGTAGATAGGCTCATTTGGCTGGATCACATAATTTCCGTTTTGCTTGCTCCCTCCGCAACTATAAGCGAGAGCCGATGGGATGATCAGCTTGAGACGACCGCCCTTTTTGATCAATGGCAGCCCAAGTTTCCATCCATCGATAAGAGAACTCAGGTAATTGGTATAGGGAGTAGCAGATGAATCGAATAAGGTGTTATTAAAGTGCTTCCCAACATAGTTGACCGTAATGAGTGAATTGCTGGTGGGAGCGGTACCGGTACCGGGATCCATGATCTGGTACAAAAAACCGCTTGTATGCAATGTGTAATTTATATTGTTAGCGGTTGCATAACTGATCAATTGGGTCTTTTCTGACTCAACCGGGTTAGGCTGACAGCCATCTTTCTTTGCGCAGGAATAAAATAAAAAACATATAATTATCAGTACTCCGATCTTTCTCATGAACATTTTTTTTAATAGACCCATAAATGGGTATTAAGGCTGCTTTTCGCGTCTTAATTCAGCATTTTTCTTTGCTTTCAGCTCCAAATATCGTTGTTCCTGCATTTCCCACCGAAATTTTCGATATAAAAAAGCCATCACAACAGAAATAATAACAATGGCAATTAGGAGAATAACCGAGCTGAGTTTTGAATTGGCAACCATGGTTGCGCGTTGATCCCAACCTGAAGTGAGCATGACCACAAGGCTGATGCCGAGTATCAAACCTGCAGAAAGACCGGTAAAAAGGGGGCGGGAACTGGTCTTTTGCTGTTCGCCGTTGGTTTCCCACCAGGCGAGGAACTTTTCTTCATCGGAACTGAGCATGCCGCAAAGATAAAGAATATCGAATGTAGAAGCAGGATCAATCCCCTCCAGGGAGGGGCAAGGGGTGGGTAAAAGTTTTATATCTTGTTGATACTATCAAAACCATTCGCATGTCTCAAATCAAAAAGAACGGCATTCTTATTTTTCTCCTGCTACTGGTTATTCATTGCGGATGTATTTATTCGGGGTGGGAGATGGGCAGAATCATAACCAAACTATTACTCGTTCCCATCTTGATAGTGTATCTATTTGCCTCTATACCAAAAGGCAAATTAGCTCCATCACCTGTTCCTGTATTTATCGCTTTATTCTTTTCCTTCTTAGGCGATTTGTTTCTTACGCAGGAAGGAACGATGTTCTTTTTACTGGGGATGGTTGGGTTTATCGTAACACATCTCTGCAACAGCATTTATTTCATAAAGCTGCAACGTTTCTCTATATCAAAACCACTACCTGCCTTGCTGGCATTGGTTATTATAGGGATATCCATCTTTTTTGTATTCAACCTGATGAAGGATAACCTGGGTGCTTTTAAAGTGCCGATACTTGCTTATATGGCTATCATAGGTGTGATGGGAATACTGGCAACGAATGTGATTTTGAATTCAACTTGTCAAAAGATCGCAACCAGCTACCTGATCCCCGGTGCGGCTTTCTTTATTATCTCAGATGCGATACTGGCGCTTGATAAATTCTATTTCCATCAGCCGGAAGTATGGAGTATTCCTGTGATGGCTACTTATGGGTTTGCACAGCTTTTATTAGTGAAGGGAGTGGTCTTGACATTAAAAAAGGGTCCCGCTGATTAAGCGAAACCCTTTCTATATTAATTGGGATAAAACTAGTATCCACCCATTCCACCCATATCAGGAGCGGCATGTGAATGCCCGGCTTCTGGTTTAGGTTTGTCGGCGATCACACACTCTGTTGTTAACAACATAGCGGCGATGGATGCTGCGTTCTCAAGTGCTACGCGGCTTACTTTGGTTGGATCGATAACACCTGCTTTGAACAGGTTCTCGTAAACCTCTGTACGTGCATTGAAACCAAAGTCAGCTTTACCTTCCTTGATCTTCTGTACAACGATAGAACCTTCGATACCGCTGTTGATCACGATCTGGCGAAGTGGTTCTTCGATGGCTCTTTTCACGATCTGGATACCTGTGGTTTCATCTTCATTGGCACCTTTCAGTTTTTCGAGGGTCTCAACCGCACGGATATAAGCTACACCACCGCCCGGTACGATACCTTCTTCAACTGCTGCCCTTGTTGCGTGCAGTGCATCGTCAACACGGTCTTTCTTTTCTTTCATTTCAACTTCTGTGGCAGCACCTACATACAGTACGGCTACACCACCACTTAATTTAGCCAAACGCTCCTGTAATTTCTCACGGTCATAATCAGAAGTGGTATTTTCTACCTGTGCTTTGATCTGGTTAACACGTGCAACGATATCAGCTTTCTTGCCTTTACCACCTACTACAATTGTGTTGTCTTTATCGATGGTTACAGAAGATGCCTGTCCTAAATAAGTAAGGTCAGCATTCTCCAGTTTGAAACCTTGTTCTTCGCTAACAACGGTACCAGCGGTTAAGATCGCGATATCGGTGAGCATTTCTTTTCTGCGGTCGCCAAAGCCAGGAGCCTTTACAGCAGCCACTTTCAGCGTTCCACGTAATTTGTTTACAACCAATGTTGCCAATGCTTCTCCTTCGAGGTCTTCAGCGATGATCAACAGTGGACGACCGCTTTGTGCAACTTTCTCCAGGATATGAAGAATGTCTTTCATAGCGCTGATCTTCTTGTCGTAGATCAGGATGTATGGGTTCTGCAGTTCAACTTCCATTTTTTCGCTGTTGGTAACGAAATAAGGAGAGATATAGCCGCGGTCGAATTGCATACCTTCTACAACATCAACTGTTGTATCGGTACCTTTTGCTTCTTCAACAGTGATTACACCTTCTTTACCCACTTTCGCCATAGCCATTGCAATCAGTTTCCCGATTTCGCTATCGCTATTCGCAGAAATAGTAGCTACCTGCTCAATTTTTTTAGAATCGCTGCCAATGTTTTGTGATTGCGCCTTCAGGCTGTCGATCACTTTTGCAACGGCTTTGTCGATACCACGTTTCAGATCCATCGGGTTAGCGCCGGCTGCAACATTCTTCAGACCTTCGCTGATGATCGCCTGTGCCAGTACAGTGGCAGTAGTTGTACCATCACCGGCAATATCTGCGGTTTTGGAAGCTACTTCTTTCACCATCTGTGCGCCCATGTTCTCGATTGGGTCCTCCAGTTCGATCTCTTTGGCTACCGTTACACCATCTTTTGTTACCTGTGGTGCACCGAATTTCTTTTCAATAACCACGTTACGGCCTTTTGGTCCGAGGGTTACTTTTACTGCGTTTGCAAGGGTATCAACACCCTTTTTCATTTTATTTCTTGCTTCGATATCGAAGAAAATCTGTTTTGACATATACTAGAATTTTGTCCTCCTTCGCTGAAGCTACGGAGGATGAATAAAAATAAAAATTAGATGATAGCAAGAATGTCGCTTTCACGCATGATCAGCAGATCCTGACCATCTATCTGGATCTCCGTTCCTGAATATTTACCATATAATACGGTATCGCCTGTTTTAACAGTTACAGGTTCATCTTTTTTACCGGCACCAACCGCTACAACTGTACCGCGCTGGGGTTTTTCTTTTGCCGTGTCCGGGATGATAATTCCGCCTGCAGTTTTTTCTTCAGCAGCGGCAGCCTTAACAATTACCCTGTCATGAAGTGGGGTAACGCTGATTTTTTTTGCCATCGTTATAGGTTTTTAAATTATTGAGTTAATAATAATGAACTGCCAGTATCGATTATTATGCCATGGATGGATTCAGGTCAAATTTTCAGGAACCGTTCACCAATCACCAAACATTCGCACACACACTGACAGAAGGGGAGCAAAGATGCAGTAAGTTTTTGAAAAGGAGAGTGCCAAAATTTCATAAATATGGCTCCCTTTTCCTCCTTTTATTCGGATCATAGTCAATATTCCTTCATATCACAGCCTTGTCAGCTTCGTTCCTGATCGAAGAATGTTCGTCCACGGACGAAGAATGTTCGAGTGTGGACGAAGAATGTTCGTCCATGACCGAAGAACGTTCGAGTGTGACCGAAGGTTCTTAGCCCTGGAACAAAGCAAACAAGGAGAAATAGCGAAGCTGATAAGGCTGTAATATAAAGCTGGTAAGAAGAAAGGACGAACAATAGCCGGAAATCAGGCGAAGCTCTACCTGTCTATTTCCACATACCCGTTATCTGTAAACTTCATCTCCCGCAGCCCTTTTCCCAGTTTCCGCAGAAAGGAGGGGATTCTTTTCCCGGCGAATATGACAATCGTTGCGAGAGTGATCATTAATACGATGAGGTCAGTCATAAGATATTGGATTTAAAATGATTGATTCGTTTTCAAGGATATATCCAGATACGTGTGTGATGCATATCCGGTTTCCTCAAATTTACTTTTTTGGTAAGGAGAGATGAGTGGGTATATGCCGAAAAAAATGTAAGGGGAGCACTACAAACAACCGTTAGTATTGGTTTGTGGTTGTGTGGTTTATGGTGGGTCTATGGTGGTCAGTCTATGGTTGTTAGGGGTTGTCAGTTGGTGGTTTGTGTAGCTAACAATCAACCAAAAACAAACAACAACCATAAACTGACCACTATAGACCCACTTTCAACTAAAAAACCATAAACAATTGCAGCCTCATAAAACCAATCTATCTCCCATTGCGTATCTCTATCACAAGCAGGTTATGTGCCTCGCTTTCCACTCATTTCTATAATTGGGGACTTTTATAGGTTGTATCAAGCTTAATACCCGTTCGTTCCCGAATGGGTATTTTCATTTTGTCCTGCCCGTGCAATACAATATATTTGCGCCTCTTAACATAAGTTCTTATCAGATGATCAGTAGAAGAAATATCCGGGTGAAGGTGATGCAGTTGCTTTATATGATAGAGGCTGCGGACAGCCAGGCAGCATTTAAAAGACCGGTGGATGAATTACAGAAACAATTGGATAAGACAAGGGAGCTCTTCGTTTACCTGCTCTATTTTTTAACCGAAGTTGCCCGCTATGCAGAAACAAGCGCCCTGCAACGTGCATCCCGCAACCTTCCTTCGCAGGAAGACCTGAACGTAAACATTAAAATTGCCGGTAACTCTTTTCTGTGGCAGATCCTGGAAAACGAGTCTTTTAAGAAGGCCCTTGAGAAAGATGCCCCTGAAAAGATCATCGATAAAGAAATGGTGAAGAAGATCTATACCGATCTTACCGAGACGGATAAATACAAAGAATATATTACGATAGAAGGAAGGGATAAAGCAAAAGAAAAAGAGATCATGAAACTGATCTTTACACAACTGATGCTTCCGAACGAATCTTTTATCAACCACCTGGAAGAACTGTTTAATAACTGGGATGATGATGCAGATATGATCGACCAACTCATGCTGAATTATATTCAGAAACCCGGCACGTATAACCTGCAGGAAATGGTGAGTCCTGAAAAATGGCATTTTGCCAGAGAGTTATTAAGTACCACAATCGATAAGAAAGAATATTGTGCAGAGTTGATAAAACCCAAACTCAAGAACTGGGACGCCGACCGGATAGCCTTACTGGATATGGTTTTGATGAGAATGGGTGTTTGCGAATTATTATATTTTGAAACGATCCCTACCAAAGTAACCATTAACGAATACATCGACCTCGCAAAAGATTACAGTACCCCGCAAAGCGGTCAGTTTGTAAATGGTATCCTCGATAATATTCACAAGGAAATGATGGATACGGGTAAGATCCAAAAAGTAAATTATAAGAACAAAGCATAAACTGATCATTTTATGAAGCGTTTTATCATCCTGTTTGTTGCGGTTGCCTTAGGTGCTGCCGCTTGTAATAACACCGACAAAAAAGCCACTGACCCCGCTGCTGCCACGGCAGTTGACTCAACCAATTTCACCCGGATCCAATGGCTGGATTCATTGGTAAATTTTGGCAATGTGAACATGGGAGAGCATGTACAGGTAGCTTTTAAATTCAAAAATGTGGGCACAAAGCCTTTATATCTTACCAATGTAAAAGCGGGTTGCGGTTGTACCGTTCCCGATTATACCAAAGGAGCCATCGCCCCAGGTAAAGAAGGTGTTGTGACCGGCGCTTTTGATACCAATAAATCACACCCGGGAGAAGTCAGGAAGAATATCTTTGTGAGCACAAATACCCAGGACGGTACCAATCACACGCTTACCTTTACGGGTGTTATCAAAGAAGTAAAATAACGATTCATTACTCATAAAAAACAATAGAATGCTTAATCTGAATTTGGTTTTATTAGCTGGTCCGCAACAAGGTGGCGGCGGCATGGTTCAACTGGTGTTAATGGGTGGTATCATCCTTGTTTTCTGGCTGTTCATGATCCGTCCCCAGGCAAAAAAAGCAAAAGACGCGAAGAAATTTACTGAGAATATGCAGAAAGGTGATAAAGTGGTAACCATTGCCGGTATCCACGGAACCATCAATAAGATCAATGAAGACAGCACTATCCAACTGGAAGTGAGCCCGGGCAGCTACCTCAAGATCGAGAAATCTTCGATCAGCATGGAATGGTCGCTGGCTGCTAATAAGGTTGCTGCAGCTTAATTGTAAGCCTTTTAGCTCTTTTGCTTACTGGTTAGATGTTAGATGTCAGATGATAGATGTTAGGATTATTTTTTCTAACATCTGCCATCTAACATCTAACATCTTTTTTTATACCTTACATCCAATGGCATTACGAATAGGCATTACAGGAGGCATAGGAAGCGGGAAAAGCACGGTGGCAGGCATTTTCCGGGTACTGGGCATTCCTGTGTTTGATGCTGACCATGAGGCGAAGAAGATCATGGAAAGCAATGAGGGTCTCCGGAATGCGATCATGGAAAAATTTGGTGATCACATCTATGCCGGTGGCAGGCTTGACAGGAAAGCACTCGCCGCCATCGTTTTTAATGATACCTACCAACTCGAATTGCTCAATTCCCTGGTACACCCCTTTGCCATTGCAGAAGCAGAAGCATGGTCGGACAGACAGGTAGCTCCCTACACGGTAAAAGAAGCAGCTTTATTTTTTGAAGCGGGTTCTGCTATCGGTATAGATTACATGATAGGGGTATACACGCCAAAACATATCCGTATTAACCGGGTGATGAAGAGAGATCATATTACACGAGAAGAAGTGGTTGCCCGAATGCAAAAGCAGATACAGGAAGAAATTAAGATGCGGCTATGCGATTTTGTGATCGTGAATAATGAAGAAGAGTTGGTGATACCGCAGGTTTTAAGACTGCATGAACAGTTTCTAGCGGAAGCGAAGTAATTAATTAGCGGATTGGCGGATGACGGATTGGCGGATTTTTTAAACCTTTTTTCAATGATAGCAAAAACACCGGCAGCTCCTTATTATGCTGTGATATTTACATCGGAGAGAACCCATATTGACAATGGTTATGGTGAGATGGCTGTGCGTATGGAAGAACTGGCAAAACAGCAACCGGGTTTTCTCGGTGTTGAATCTGCACGGGATGGATTGGGGATTACGGTTTCTTATTGGGAGAGTTTAGAAGCCATTAGAAATTGGAAACAGCATACCGAACATCTCGAGGCACAATCGAAGGGTAGAAGTGAATGGTACAGCGGATATAAAACAAGGATCTGTAAAGTGGAAAGGGACTATGGGTTTTAGATGTTAGAAAAAATATTTTAATGAGAAAAGGATCAATCATATTATCAATCTTGTTGCTATTCGCAATAGTATTGTACCTGTTTATTTTCAGTTGGCTCATTCCAAATACAGCTGCATTAAGTCTTCCGCATAAGTGGAGAACCATCCCGGTTAAACAATCGAAAATGATTGCGCGTAATTATTTTGGTGAATCCTTTATTAATGATAGTACTGCTACTTCCGGTAAAGAGGTTTGGAGTGCCGGTGGCAAAGGTCGGATGTACCTGCTACGATTGGATTACACAGATTCTGTTGTAACGGGCTATAGTATACGGTATGCATTCAGCAATGCGGTTATTTCAAAAAATTATTTACTGGATACGTTTTCGGTTAAATAGGTTTGCCACTGAAGCACAGAAGCACTGAAAAAATCAGTGCTTCTGTGGCAAAATTCTTAGCTTACTTAATCACTCTATAACACCACCGCTTCAATTTCCCTTCAAAATCAAATGGTGTTGTTGCTTTCGTAATATCTTTTATCTCACTTGCATTGATCAACGTTGCCTCCATCAGGAACTTACTGTAATTCGTACTGAAATAAATGATTCCACCGCTAACTGTTGCTGCCAATACATCATTCAGTAACTCAACATGATCGCGCTGGATATCGAGGAAATCTTTCATGCGCTTGCTGTTACTGAACGTTGGCGGATCCAGGATCACAAGGTCAAAGCTATTGGGGGCAAGGGTTTTGAGGTATTGCATTACATCAGCATGTACAAACGAATACTTATCCTTGTCCTTAAAAAGATTGATCACAAAATTATCCTCGGCCCAGGCAAGGTAGGTCTTTGAAAGATCTACCGAAGTAACAGAAGATGCACTACCCGCAGCTGCATACACAGAAAAGGAACCGGTATAACAGAATAGATTCAGTACTCTTTTTCCATTGCATTGTTCCATCACCATTTTGCGCGTGATGCGGTGATCGAGGAAAAGACCGGTATCGAGGTAATCTGTCAGGTTAACCTGGAATTTCAATCCATTTTCGAGTACCGTAAAGAATTCCTGTTTCGTATCGATCTTTTCATATTGCCCCTCCCTGTGCGACATCCGCTTACGTTGCCGCACATACATCGCTTCTACCGGAACAGCTGTTATTTCACTAATCACTACCAGGCATTCATCCAGCCAGACCTCATGTTCTTCATCGGTCATACCATGTCTGCGGAGGTATTCGGCGAGGTAAAGCTTATCCTCATATAGTTCAATACAAAAAGGAAATTCAGGAAGATCATGATCGTAGATGCGGTAGCAGCTAAGTTGCTGGCGCTTGGCTAGTTTACTTTTGTGCTTGTAGACCTTGGTGAGCCGGTTGCGGAACATATCAAATTTGTTGGGCTCAGTCATACTGCAAATATAGAGAGAGCAGTCGATAGACAATAGTCCATGGACCATGGTCTATGGACTATCATCTAATTCATTTATATTTAAGTCCAAAAAAAACTGCTTCATGAGACAATCACTATTCGCTCTCTGCCTGTTATTGCTGGCGGGTTCTGCATCTGCGCAGGATTACAGCAATTATGCGGAACAAAACAACCGTATACAGGCACTTGTAAAAGCCTGGCCGCAACTGGTCTCGGTACGATCACTTGCAAAAACCAATGGTGGCAAGGATATCTGGCTGCTCACCATCGGCACCGGTAAAACAGAATCCAAACCGGCTATCGCTGTTGTTGGCGGCACGGAAGGTCAGCATTTACTGGGTACTGAACTCGCTATCGGGTTTGCCGAAAATCTCCTGAAAAGTAGTGGTACTGATAGTATTAAGAACCTGCTGGCAAAAACTACTTTTTATGTTTTTCCGAATATGAGTCCCGATGCAATGGAACAATACTTTGCCAAACTCAAATACGAACGCACAGGCAATGCAACCGAAACAGATGATGACCGCGATGGAAAACTGAATGAAGATGGATTTGATGATCTTGACGGCAACGGAAAGATCACGATGATGCGGATTGAATCTCCTGCGGGCGACTACAAACTACATCCTGATGATCCGCGGATATTGATCAAAGCAGATCCTTCAAAAGGAGAGAAGGGTAAATACATCCTGCTGACTGAAGGAATTGATAATGATAAGGATGGGTTGCTGAATGAAGATGGAGAAGGCGGCATTGTTTTCAATAAAAATTTCACTTATAAGCATACGCCTTTTGCACCGGGGTCAGGAGATTTTCCTGTAAGCGAAAAAGAAACAAGGGCACTGCTCGATTTCCTGTTTGATGCCTTCAATGTGTATGCGGTTGTTAGCTTCGGAACCAATAATAACCTTTCGGCACCTATCGCCTATAATGCAGCGGCAGCGCAGCAAAGAATACTGTCAGGCTATCTTGAACCGGATGCGAAAGTAAGCAGCATGGTAAGTGATATGTACAATAAAGTAACCGGCACAAAAGATGCACCGAAGGCATCACCGGCAGGTGGCGATATTCTTTCGTGGGGTTATTTTCACTATGCCCGATACAGTTTTAGCACACCGGGCTGGTGGGTACCTAAATCAAAACCGGATACGGCTAAAAAAGAAAAAGCATTTACGGTAGAAGATGCATCGGCCAATTACCTGCGGTGGTCAGCCCAACAGGGTATCACCGGTACGTTTACGGCATGGAAAGAAGTACAGCATCCCGACTATCCCAATCAGAAAGTAGAAGTGGGTGGTATTGATCCATATGTATTGCTGAATCCACCATATAAGATGGTGGGAGATATTACAAAGAAGCATACAGATTTCCTTGTGAAGCTGGCCGATCAACAGGCTGAGATAGATGTGATCAACCTGAAGACTGAAAAATTAGGAGGGGGGATTACAAGGGTAAGCTTTGATCTGATCAATAAAGGTGCTTTTTCAACACATACAAAATTGGGTGAGCGCAGTTATTTTTTAAAGAAATTAAAAGTGGCTGTGAACACAACTGATAAACAGGAAGTAGTGGGTGGCAGAAGGGTCACACTCCTGGGTTCGCTTGAAGGGGCCGCTACCCAATCATTCAGCTGGCTGATCAAAGGAACTGGTAAACTGGTAATAGAAGCCGGATGCCCTACGGCAGGTGTAAAAAATATAGAAGTAACACTCTAAACCGATCATTATGAAACTGATTATAAAAAATATGCTGACCATTCTTGCTATCTGCACAGCCAGTGCAAGCATGGCGCAAACAGGGGACCAACTTTTTAAAGCATCCGGTTCACCTGCCAACCCCAAAGTAGCTGTATCGTGGAACCGTTATAACGACCACGCTGGAATAGCAGAGATCTGTAAAAAGATCGCGGCAGCCTATCCGGATCTTGCACACCTTGAATCTATCGGCAAATCCTATGCTGGCAGGGACCTGTGGTGTTTAACTATCACTGATTTCAAAAAGGGTGATGCCACCAAGAAGCCCGGTATGTATATCGATGGAAATATTCATTCGAATGAGATACAGGGTGCAGAGTTTGCCTTGTACACCGCATGGTACCTAACAGAATCATATGGAGACACAAAGTTCATCCAGGAACTGCTGGCCGATAAAGTTTTTTATATCGTGCCAACCATTAATCCTGATGGACGTGACAGTTATATGCACAAACCCAATACTGCCAGCTCACCACGCTCGGGTGTGAAGCCGGTTGATAATGATGGGGATGGATTGGTAGATGAAGATTCTTATGATGACCTCAATGGTGATGGACATATCACACAAATGCGCAGGAAAAATCCAAACGGACGTTATAAGATCGATCCAAAAGATCCGCGTATGTTAACACGTGTGGGTCCCGATGAAAAAGGCGACTATGAATTATTGGGACTGGAAGGAATTGACAATGATGGTGATGGTCGTGTGAATGAAGATGGTTACGATTTTCAATATGATCCAAACCGCGACTGGGGTTGGGGATGGCAGCCGAATTATATACAGGGCGGCGCTTATAAATATCCTTTCTCTTTTCCTGAGAACAGGGCGGTAATGGAATTTGTAATGAAGCATCCCAACATCGCAGCGGCTCAATCCTTTCACAATTCAGGAGGGATGATCTTACGCGGACCGGGCGGGCAGGAAGATGTGGGCACCTATAATGCGCAGGACCTGCAGGTTTACGATGCGATCGGCAAAAAAGGTGAAGAGTTTTTACCCGGTTATAAATACTTAGTTGTTTACAAAGATCTTTATTCTGCTTACGGTGGAGAACTCGATTGGTTCTATGCGGGCCGTGGTATCTATACCTATTCAAATGAGCTATGGACAGGATACCTGATGTATATGCGCGAATTGAAAGGTGAACATGAAATGTATGCTTTTGATAAGGACCTGCTTTTCCAGGATGGATTTATCCCATGGAAAGAATACAACCATCCGCAATTCGGCAAGATCGAGATCGGTGGTTTCAAAAAGAATTTTGGAAGGGCACACCCAGGCTTCCTGTTAGAGTCTGATGCCCACAGGAACATGGCGTTCAGCATCTACCACTGTTATGCAACTCCAAAATTAGAAGTACAGGAAATAACAGAGAAAGACCTGGGCGATGGATTGAAAGAAGTAACCGCCATCATCGCCAACCAACGCATGATGCCCACCCACAGCAGCCAGGACGCAAAGAATAAGATCGAGCGCCCAGATTATATCAGCCTCACCACATCAGGAAAAATAATCGCCGGTATGCGGGTAGAAAGTGCAGACATGAACCTGACCACAGAACAAAAAAATAACCCGCAAACCATCGAAGTACCCAATATCCCCGGCGTTGGCGCAGTAACAGTCAAATGGATCGTACAGGGAGGAGGAAAGTATACAGTTACGGTAGATAGCAAGAAAGGAGGCGTTGCGAGTGCAAGCAAATAATTAGGAATTAGTAATTAGCAATTAGTAATTTTTCTCGCTGGGTTTCTTCACAGAGAGACCCAGCGTTTTTTTATACAGGTTCTGTTCTGAAGTATCAATACGCTAACGAAAAAGTCCCAGCGGGACGAAACGTTTGTAGACCAACAACGCATCCCAAAAAAAAATAGCCCCGTTAGGGGCGGCACATTGATTTCCGAACATTCATATAAATGCGATACGGTTGGGTGTCGCCCCTAACGGGGCTACAAACCTGTCGTCCCGAAGGGACTTTTCAATAAAGAGGGCAAACGTATGATTCGTTTGCCCTCTTTTAATTGCTAATTCCTAATTATTTCAACAACGCCAAAGCCTCGGTAATCCTCGCCCATGCTCTTTCTATATTTGTCATGCTGTTAGCGAATGAGAAACGTACACAATTGGGTTCGCCGAATGCATCACCCATTACTGATGAAACGTGTGCAGTGTTTAACAGATACATACTGAAATCAGCAGCATTTTTAATGGTTTCTGTACCGTTTGATTTACCATAATAATAGCTAACATCCGGGAACACATAGAAGGCACCTTCTGGTTCAAAGCAGGTGAAACCGGGGATTGCTTTTACGAGGGAGAGTGTTTTTTCTCTTCTGCGGGTAAACTCTTCGGTCATTTCGATGGAAGGGCGCAGATCGCCTGTTAATGCGGTTACGGCTGCTTTTTGTGTGATAGAGCTTGGACCGCTGGTGAATTGTCCCTGGATCTTTTCACAGGCTTTTGCAATGGCTACATCTGCGGCTATATAACCGAGGCGCCAGCCGGTCATGGCAAAACCCTTACTCAATCCGTTAACGATCACCACTCTTTCTTTCAGGTCATCAAATTGGGCAATGCTTTCGTGTTTGCCAACAAAATTGATATACTCATAGATCTCATCAGCGAGTATGATCACACCGGGGTGTTTTCTGAAAACATCTGCCAATGCTGATAATTCTTCTTTGCTGTAAACAGCACCGGAAGGATTACAAGGAGATGAGAACATGAATACCCGTGTACGTGGGGTAATAGCAGCTTCTACTTCAGCAGGGGTTGCTTTAAAAGAGTTCTCAACAGTTGTTCTGATTTCTACCACTTTACCGCGAGCGATCTTTACCAACTCAGAATAAGTAACCCAGTAAGGAGTAGGGATGATTACTTCATCATCTTCATCCACCAATGAAAGAATCACATTGGCGAGACTCTGCTTGGCACCGGTTGAGGTAATAATATTTTCAGGCTTATAATTAAGATTGTTATCTCGCTTCAGTTTAAAACATACTGCTTCACGCAGATCTGCAAAACCTGCAACAGGTGTGTAGTGACTCCAGTTATCATTAATGGCCTTGATAGCTGCATCCTTAATGTGTTGCGGCGTATCAAAATCGGGTTCTCCAAGGCTAAGGTCAATTACATCAACGCCTTTAGCTCTTAATTCGCGACCAAGCTTGGCCATTTTCAGTGTTTCAGGTTCAGCAAACCTGTCCAATAAAGAAGAAAATTGCATAAACAGTTTCAGTATTAAAAATTAAGTGTTTAAAATCGGTTGCGAAGTTCGGTAAAAGTCTGCTAACATGTATTAGTTTTGATGAAGAGTAGTCCATGGTCCATGGTCTATGGACTCATAATAGTAAAATATGGCACACGAATCCATTTCTGCTTTTGATATGTTTAAAATAGGTGTGGGTCCCTCCAGCTCGCACACACTGGGGCCATGGCGGGCGGCATTGCGGTGCATTGAGAGCATTAAAGCGCGCGGATCGGTTAATGATGTGGCATCTGTTACAGTGCTGCTGTATGGATCATTGGCAAAGACAGGAAAGGGGCATGGTACCGATATCGCTGTCATATTGGGTTTGTGTGGTGACGATCCTGTTACCATTGATGTGAACAGCATTACCCCTAAGATCAATACGATCGTTGAGGAGAAGAAGTTATTGCTCAATGGTGAAAAATGGATCGGGTTTGAAGTAGGGCAGAAGGTTCAGTTCCTTTACCAGGAGATCCTGCCTTTTCATCCCAACGGGCTTTCCTTTTTAGTAGAAATGGAAAATGGCGATAATTGGTGCGAAACATTTTATTCTGTGGGAGGTGGTTTTGTTGTGAAAGAAAATGAAAACACCCATGGCAAACAAGCGGTTGAGCTGCCTTTTCCGATCAATACGGCCGATGAGTTGTTGCACTGGTGCATGAAGACCGGTCTCTCCATTCATGAAGTGGTGCTGGAAAATGAAAGTGCCTGGCGTACAGAAACTGAAACCAAAAAAGGAATACTGCAGATCTGGAACACGATGAAAGAATGCACTTACCGCGGCTGTCATGCACAGGGCGAACTACCCGGTGGTTTACAGGTAAGGAGGAGGGCGTTTGACCTGAATAAGCGCTTAACACAAGGCCAACACTACGATGATTACAGCAGTTGGATGAGCGCCATTAAAAACGGGGGCAATGGTTTCAGTTATACACTTGACTGGGTAAGCTGTTTTGCACTGGCAGTGAATGAAGAGAATGCATCTTTTGGCAGGGTGGTAACCGCTCCCACCAATGGAGCAGCGGGTGTGATACCCGCGGTGCTTCAATATTTTATTGCTTTCTGCGATGGAGATAGCGAAGATAAGATCATCCGTTTTTTACTCACAGCATCAGAAGTAGGAAGCATCTTTAAAAAAGGAGCTACCATATCTGCAGCCATGGGTGGATGCCAGGCTGAGATTGGCGTTTCTTCTGCCATGGCCGCAGCGGCTTTAACGGAGAGTATGGGTGGTACACAACGCCAATCACTAATGGCCGCCGAAATTGCGATGGAACATCATCTCGGTATGACCTGCGACCCGATTGGCGGATTGGTACAGATCCCCTGTATTGAACGAAATACAATGGGTGCGATCAAGGCCATTACCGCTTCTCAACTTGCTTTACAAAGTTCTCCTGACTATGCTATCGTTAGTCTCGACAAAGTGATAAAGACCATGTGGGATACAGCTTTGGATATGAATAGCAAGTATAAAGAAACGGCAGATGGTGGATTGGCTATTCATGTGCCATTGAGTTTACCGGAGTGTTAATCAATAAATACAGGGGCATGATTTTTTAATATTGGAAGTATGCAAAAACCTCATATTGTTATTCTTGGCGCAGGATTCGCGGGTCTTCAACTGGCACGCAGGTTAGATAACAACGCTGTAGAGATCACGATCATCGATCATTATAATTTTCACCAGTTCCAGCCTTTGTTTTACCAGGTGGCTACCGGTAGGCTCGAACCCAGTTCCATTTCATTCCCGTTAAGAAAGGTATTTCAAAAGAAACCTAATGTGCATGTAAGATTGGCTAATGTTTTAGGGATCGACACTGGATTGAAACAGGTGACAACCGATGTGGGTATTTTCAACTATGATCAACTGGTGATTGCGACAGGGTGCACTACCAACTACTTCGGCAATAAACAGATCGAGCAGTTTGCATTTCCTATGAAATCAACTACGGAAGCGCTTGCCTTGCGCAACCGGATCTTAATGAATTTTGAAGACGCACTTTCTGCAACAGAAGAGAGATTGCCGGGTATCATGAATATTGTGGTAGTAGGAGGTGGACCAACCGGTGTTGAGCTTTCGGGTTCATTGGCTGAATTAAAAACCAATATCCTTCCGGTGGATTATCCTGATATGGATTTTTCAAAATTGAATGTATACCTGATTGAGGCAGGTCCCGCAACGCTGGGCCCAATGAGCAAAGTATCACAACAAAAATCCCAGGAGTATCTTGAAAAGATGGGTGTAATCGTTCGAACCAATACACAGGTGAAGGAATACAATGGCAAAGAGGTGATACTGGGAGATGGCAGTACGATTCCTACACATACATTGATATGGGCAGCGGGTGTTACCGGCAATGTACCACCCGGTATACCGCCAGATAAGCTGGTTCGTGGTAACAGGATAAAAGTAGATGCCTATAACAGAGTTGAAGGCTTGGACAATATTTTCGCGATCGGTGACATATGCTATATGGAAACAGCCGAATTCCCGAAGGGCCATCCGCAATTGGCAAATGTGGCTATCGCGCAGGCAAAGAATACAGTAAAGAATATTGAGAACATCGTAAAACAAAAACAACTGGTTCCTTTTACCTATAAAAGTCCCGGCACCATGGCCACTGTTGGTAAACGGAAAGCTGTTGTGGACCTGCCATTCATGAGTTTCCAGGGAAGGATCGCCTGGTTCGTATGGATGTTCCTTCACCTAATGCTGATCGTAAGCGTTAAGAACCGCCTGATCATTTTTATCAACTGGGCAATCAGTTACTTTACGAATGATACTACGCTGAGGTTAATTTTGTTACCTACACAAAAGGAAAAAGAGAAAACTAATTGAGTTGCGGATCCAGCTCAAACGTAGTCATATCCACGTTTGTATAATCCCTGATCTCATTATAAAGTGTACCTCTTTCAACAGGTTGCCGTTTAACCTGTTTGATCAACGCTACCAGTTCAGTCGTACTCATCGCAGGTGTTTGTTCTTCGCTGCCCGCCATTGCATAGATCTTGGTTGAATCATCAATCGTACCATCAATATCATTAACACCAAAAGCAAGTGTTAACTGTGCATTCTGCCTACCCAGCATTGGCCAGTAAGCTTTGATGTGCGGGAAGTTATCCATGTACAAACGCGACACAGCATACATTTTCATATCCTCGATCACGGTTGATTCAGGAATATTACTCATGTCATTATCCTTGTTACGGAACTTGAGTGGAATGAATGTATTGAACCCCCCGGTTTCATCCTGAAGTGAACGCAGTCTTTCCATATGATCGATCCGGTGCCAGTATTTTTCTATATGTCCATACAGCAAGGTTGCATTGCTATGCATGCCTAATTGATGTGCCGCTTTGTGTATCGCCAACCATCCATCGGCATCCACTTTATCATCACAGATCTGTTTACGGATCTCGGGATGAAAGATCTCTGCTCCGCCACCGGGTAATGAATCGAGCCCTGCTTCATGTGCCAATTTCATTCCTTCTTCCACAGAAAGTTTTGCTTTCCTGAACATATAATCCAACTCTACAGGCGTAAAGGCTTTGATATGCAGATCGGGACGGTGTGCTTTGATGGTTTTTAAAAGATCAACAAAAAATGCCATGTTCATTTTCGGATGTACGCCGCCAACAATATGCACTTCTGTGACAGGCTTCCCATCATAACTCTTTACAATGTGCATCATCTGCTCAATGCTCAGTTCCCATCCTTCTTCACGGTTTGCGTATAATTTTGAGTAGGCACAGAAGCTACAGGAGAAAACACAGACATTCGTTGGCTCGATATGAAAATTCCGGTTGAAATAGGTTTTGTTGCCATGCTTATCCTCGCGTACCCAGTTGGCTAATGCGCCTAACCAGGAAAGGCTTCCTTTTTCAAAAAGTGCCACGCCTTCATCAAATGTGATTCTTTCCCTGCGGAGGATCTTTTCGGCTATTTGTTTGAGTTGGGTGTCTGCGGTATTGTTGATAAGGGCTTGTATTCCGGTCTCCATGTCTTTTCCTTTAGAGAGGCAAAGTTACAATATTCCTTTTTGTCCACATGCTAAAGCATGGGGTAAGACAAGGTTAATGGTTTACAGTCTGCAACTCTTCCGGTTTGTGTTTATACCGGAAAACCAAAGGGAAGAAAATTCCTAGTACAAGTGCATAGGCCGCAAATGCAAACCAGATGCTTTGCCAATCTTTTACACCATTCAGGGTATAATAATCTATCACCCGGCCACTTATGTAGTTACCAAGAAAGGCCCCGATTCCATTGGTCATTAACATGAATAAGCCCTGTGCACTGGCTCTTATTTTAATATCGGCCTCTTTTTCTACAAACAGCGAACCGGATATATTGAAGAAATCAAAAGCCATTCCATATATGATCATTGAAAGAATCAATAAATAGAGACCGCTGCCGGGATTTCCAATACCAAATAATCCGAATCGGAGCACCCAGGCAAAGATGCTCATTAACATTACCTGTTTGATGCCGAATTTTCTTAAAAAGAAGGGGATCGTTAAGATGAATAAAGTTTCAGATATCTGTGAGATGGAGATCAAAAGATTGGAATGTTTTACACCAAACGAATCAGGGTAGGTATTTTTAAAATCATCCAGGAAAGCCGAACCATATGTATTGGTGATCTGTAAGGCGGCCCCTAACAGCAATGCAAAGACAAAAAATATGGCCATCTTTCTTTTTCTAAAGAGGACAAACGCATCCAGCCCCATCGAAGAAATCAGGCTTTTCTTTTCTGTAGTTCTCACAGGCGTACAGGCAGGCATGGAAAACGAATAAATTCCCAGTAATATACCGGCCCCTGCACTGATGTACAATTGAAGCGGACTCATATTCCATCCACATATATCCACCATCCACATCGCACAAATAAAACCGATCGTTCCCCACACACGGATGGGTGGGAAATCCTTCACAATATTGAATCCTTTTTTCTCCAGAATAATATAGGATACCGTGTTATTCAACCCGATTGTTGGCATGAAGAAGAAAGAGTTCATTAACATCAGAAAATAAAGCCCCGAATAATCGGTTACCCTCGATGCACACAACAACAGGATAGCACCTATTATATGACAGATCCCCAACACCCGTTCTGCGTTTATCCAGCGATCAGCAACAATGCCAAACAAGGCTGGTGTGAACACAGAAGCAATTCCCATGGTGCCATAGATACTTCCCACCTGCCAGCCCTGAAAATGCAATACATTAAACATATAGCCCCCAAAAGAAATCAACCAGGCGCCCCAAACAAAAAACTCGAGGAAGTTCATCACTGTCAAACGAAACTTGATATCCATTGCAGGCGTTTTGGGTTACGTAAAAGAATAGGGGGAAGATAAAGTAATATCGAATTCAAAACAAGCGGTTGTAAAAAATGCCACAGAAGCACTGAAGCACAGAAAAATTTCTGTGCTTCAGTGCTTCTGTGGCAAAAAAAAGGAACTCATTCAGAGTCCCTTAAAATATTGTAAGTAGCGAAACTTAAATATGTGACTGGATCTTCTTATCCAACACAGACTTAGGTACTGCACCAATCTGTTTGTCTACGATCTGACCACCTTTAATGAAAAGGATCGCAGGAATAGAAGTGATACCGTAGTTCACGCTCAGGTTTGGATTATGGTCAACATTTACTTTACCTACGTTGATCTTACCATCATATTGTACCGCTAATTCTTCAATAACCGGTCCGATAGCGCGGCAAGGTCCACACCATTCTGCCCAGAAATCCACGAGTGTCAATTTATCGCTGTCCAGTACACTGGTCTGGAAGTTTGCGTCTGTTAGTTCTAAAGCCATTTTATTTTTAATTTAATTGTTTATTGTTCGTTTACTATGGAGTAAGTATCAAATATAAATCCAAACCCCGATTCATGCTCTTTTGACTTTTCCACCTATGTTACTAATGACGTTGCAACAGTGAGTTCCTGACAAAATCATCCAACCAAGGCTACATTTACTATCACATCGGGGTTCTCCAACAGAAAGTCTGCCATTTCTTCATTCATCTGGAACCCTTTCTCAAAGGTATACAGGCTTACTTTCAGGTTTTCACCCGGCTCGTAAATATTGAAGCGTAGCGAGGATTTTCCCGGGAAACTGCGCACATTTTTATCTACAAAATTCACAAAATCAGGTGTGATGGAAGCAGGATGTACGTTTATCTCAACACTTCTGGTTAACGTTTGTTTAACCGTTTCGAGCAATGACATGGAATTTACCTTGAAATCAAACTCATTCGGGCGGTTATAACGCGGTCTGAAGAAACCATTGATCAATACATTTTGTCCCTTTTCAAGGTAATTCTGGAACTTAATATAGTCCTCACTCCAAAGCAGGAACTCTGTTTTACCGCTGAAATCCTCAATACTGAAGGAACCGAAATTCTTGCCTGTTTTTGTTACCCTGTGTTGCACATCAGTTATCAGGCCCGCCACACGAAGACTCTTGCCAGGATTGGACTGGAGATGAACAGTATCTTTTATCTCGTTAAAATCGTTGATGCGTGTGATCCCATAATACTTCAATTCAAATTTGAAGTGATCCAATGGGTGACCGCTCATGAACATCCCGGTTACATCTTTTTCATGATCCAGTAACTCGGTGAGGGTCCATGGCTCGCAGGTGGCTATTTTAGGTTGTGGCACCTGCATGGCGGCGGGGAGGTCTCCAAACAACGTATTGGTGGTTCCGGCACTCAGGCTCTGCTGCGCCTGTCCATACCCGATCATTTTCTCCAGGCCGCTGATCCTGTCGCCATCAGGGATATTAAAATACTGCGCACGATGGTAAGCAGTGAAACAATCAAAAGCTCCTGAGTAAGCAAGGCTTTCCAGTGATTTCTTGTTGACATTCTTTTGCAATACCCGTTTGATAAAATCAAACATATCGGTATACGGTCCGCTTTTTTCTCTTTCACTGATCAGGTTATCAACTGCGGCTTCTCCCACACCTTTCAAGCCGCCCAAACCAAAACGGATCTCACCTCTGCCATTAGGCGCAAAGCCCTTAATAGATTCATTCACATCAGGCCCCAATACTTTTATGCCCATCCGTTTACACTCTTCCATAAAGAAGGTGATCTTTTCAATACTTCCCGAATGGTTGAGTACGGCCGACATGAACTCGCCGGGATAATGCGCTTTTAAATAAGCGGTCTGGTATGCCACAAATGCATAACAGGTAGAGTGAGATTTATTGAAGGCGTACTGGGCAAATGCTTCCCAGTCGGTCCAGATCTTTTCAAGTTTATCTTTCGGATGTCCTTTGGCAACAGCACCCTCCATAAAAGCCTCTTTCATGCTGTCGAGGGCTTTCCTGTCTTTCTTACCCATTGCCTTCCGCAGTCCATCCGCTTTCCCTTTTGTAAAGCCGGCGATCTTTTGCGACAGCAGCATCACCTGTTCCTGGTACACGGTAATACCATAGGTATCATGCAGGTATTCTTCCAGTTCAGGCAGATCATAGGTAACCACTTCTTTACCATGTTTGCGCCGTATATAATCAGGTATGTATTGCGCGGGACCCGGGCGGTTTAAAGCATTGAGCGCAATGAGGTCATCGAATGAAGAAGGCTTCATATCCTTCAGGATACTCACCAAATGGGGTGCCTCAAACTGGAACACGGCCACCGCATTTCCTTTTTGAAAAAGTTCATACGTGAGCTCATCATCCAATGGAATGGTATCTATATCGATATCCTTACCATGATTCTGTTTGATGAGTTGCAAGGCTGTTTTTAGAATAGATAGGGTCTTGAGACCGAGAAAGTCCATCTTCAGCACACCCGCATCTTCGATCACTTTTCCTTCGATCTGCGTTACCAGTAAATTCGATTCTTTGGAAGTGGCAACAGGGATCAGATCTGTAAGATCGGATGGGGCAATGATGATACCTGCGGCATGGATACCAGTATTACGTACCGATCCTTCCAAACGCTCGGCTTCTTTTAAAACCTTCGCCCGGATATCAGTACCATTGTATATTTCCCGTAACCTTCTTGCATTCTCTATTTCCTCAGGCTGTAAACCGGACTCTTCCAGCGATTTTTCACCTTCTTTGATGGTAAGCGGTGCCTTCAGGATTCTTCGTAATTCAGTGCCAGGGCGGTCAGGAACCATTTTGGCCAGCATATTACTTTCCGCCAATGGAAGGTCCATTACACGTGCCACATCTTTGATACTGCTTTTGGCGGCCATCGTACCATAGGTAACGATCTGTGCTACCTGGTTCTTGCCATATTTATCAACCACATAATCGATCACTTTCTGGCGGCCCTCATCATCAAAGTCCGTATCAATATCGGGCATACTCTTACGGTCGGGGTTCAGGAACCTTTCAAACAGCAGGTTGTACTTGATCGGATCAATATTGGTGATGCCGATACAATACGCCACCACACTTCCTGCTGCAGAACCACGACCCGGGCCAACAAACACTCCCATATCCCGACCAGCCTGTATAAAATCACTCACGATGAGGAAGTAGCCTGCAAAACCCATGGTACGGATGGTGAAGAGCTCAAAATCCAACCGCTCCTGGATCTCCGGCGTAATATCATTGTATCGCTTTTTGGCGCCTTCACGCGTAAGATGTTGCAGGAACTCAAACTGGTTCATGTTCGCATCTGTATGCAGTTGAAACTCTTTGGGGATGGGGAAGGCGGGAAGAAGGATATCTTTCTTCAGGTTCAGCACTTCGATCTTATCGATCACCGCATTGGTATTATCAAGCGATTCAGGAATATCACTGAACAGCTTCTGCATCTCTGCCTGCGTTTTAAAATAAAACTGGTCGTTCGGAAATTTAAAACGCCTGTTCTTTAACTGCAGTTCATCATTCACAAAATCATCAAACCCCGGCGTGCTTTGCTTTTCGCCGGTGTTGATGCAAAGCAGGATATCGTGTGCATTGGAATCTTCCTGGTCAACATAGTGACTATCATTGGTCGCAATGATGGGCACGTTATACTTTTTGGAGAACTTAAGTAATGTCTGGTTGATGATCTCCTGTTCCTTGATATTATGCCGTTGTATCTCGATATAATAATCATCACCAAACATATCTAGCCACCATTTGAATTCTGTTTCGGCTTTTTCTTCGCCATGGTGCAGGATCATTTGCGGAACATAGGCACCAATACAACAGGTAGTGGCAATCAATCCCTCTTTATATTTTTCTATGAGTTCTTTATCAATACGCGGATACTTGCTGTACATCCCTTCCATAAAACCCAGCGAGGTAAGCTTCACGAGATTCTGGTATCCGACTTTATTTTTTGCGAGTAAAACCTGGTGAAATCTTTCATCCCGCATATCCTTCGTAAAAGATTTTGCGTGACGATCGCGTACAACATAAAATTCGCAACCCACAACAGGTTTTACAACCGGTTCCAGAATATCTTTTCCATTCGCATCTTTACCTACCACTTTTGTATTCTTCCATGCCTGGCTCACAAAATCAAATGCACCAAACATATTACCATGATCGGTAATAGCCAGTGCAGGCATTTCATCTTTCATCGCTTTCTTATACAGATTGCCGATACCGGCGGCACCATCAAGAAGCGAATATTGGGTGTGTACGTGTAGGTGGGAAAATTTAGGCATAACGAACCTCAAATATCGTTAGTTATTGGAAGCTTTTGAGGCATCAATTTTCCACATCAGGTGATTTTATGATGCCGTAAACTTATCCACATCCCGCCCGGTATGTTAAGGATCCCCGAAAAGTTATTCAACTGTTTGGTGGCGAAGCTTTTTGACGGTTAACTTGCTTTTCAGAAATGCAATTAAAAAGTTTTGTCATATGTTCCCTGTCACTGGTTTTGCTTGCCAGTTGTAGCTCAACACGCAGCAATAAGAGCACTGAGTCCGCACGTCCCACAGCCAGGCGAACCAATACACCGGGTAAGCGGGAGTTTCTGAATGGCATAGAGGTAACACCGGGGCTCGTAGTAAGTTCCGACAAGAATAATAAGCCGGTTGCTAAAACAAAAGCACCATCGACCCCTGCAAAGAATACCCGCCCTGAAACGGATAGGAGTGTAGCAGCTTTTAATATTGAGAAAGCGAATATGCTGCAATTGAAGTATGCCGTAATAACAGATGCGCTGGTTGAAAAGCTGACCAATGTTCCTTTACTCGAAGTGATAGACAGATGGTGGGGAACTAAATACTGTATGGGTGGCAGCACCGATAATTGCCTGGACTGTTCTGCTTTCACACAAATTGTTATGCGCGATGTTTACCAGTTAGTATTACCGAGAACTTCGCAGGAGCAATATACATTCACAGAAAAAGTAGAATTGGAAGATCTCCGCGAAGGCGATCTTGTTTTTTTTAATACCAGTGGAAAAGATATTTCACATGTGGGTGTTTACCTTCTCAATAATAAATTTGCGCACGCTTCTACCAGTGGTGGTGTAATGATCAGTGATATGAATGAAAAGTATTGGCAGCCAAGGTATAGAGGGGCAGGGAGGGCTAAGAATCAATTAGCAATTGGGAATTAGGAATTAGGAATTAATAATCAGTTTTTGACCTTCAGCCTTTTCTTTAGAACATCAAGCAACTGTCCCGCATCAGGTGTTAGTTTACCGTAGAATACGCCGAGAATAATGATTCCGGAAAATGCTGTTACACGAAGAATAATACCTGTCCACCCACCAATATCTTTCATTGTGTAATAACAAAATGCGTACGCAACTAAAGCCAATAAAAGCGACAGAACTGTTTTACTATCAAATGGCTGCATCTTGAATTTTCTCCGCAGGAATTCAAAACGTATAAAATTATAAACACTGTAAGCCGCCAGTTCTGCAAAGGCAGAACCGATGATGCCATAGTTTTTGATGAGGAAATAAGTGAGGGGTAAACGTAAAAAAAGAAGGACAACCCCACTATAAAAATCAAATTTCCAGAATGTAGAAGTATTGATCACTAAAGCATTCAATCCGGTACCGGCATCAATGATCCGTACCATCCCTAATATGAACATCACACCAAGACCCGCGCTGTACTCCTTCTGTATATGAAGTACATTAATACCTTGCACCGCGTTCAGCCATAGGTTCCCAAAAATGAATAAAGCCATTAACAGCAGGTTGATGCAGGAACGTTTGTATATGCGTGTGATCTCTTTATAATCCTTATCCTTCCAGGCTCTTGACAAAACACCGGCAGATACCGCTTGTATACTTCTTTGCGGAACCTGTAACAGGTTAGCCGCATACTGTGCAAAGACAAAGATACCTACGGCACTAAGGTTTTGAAAACCTGCAATGATGAATACATCAATCGTAGCTGCAATAGAAGCGATACAGGTGCCGCCAAAAGTGAGTGCCTGCATACCTACCATTTTCTTCCAGTACTTACGGGTTACCCTGCTGACCGTTAATGGAAAATGAAGCTTACCGATACGGATAAGGTATATTAACAGTACAATAAATATGATGAGAAACTGGAAAGCAAAAAGCCTGATAAACATGCTGAAATCGATGACGCGAAAATAAAACAGCATGATCAGTACACTGGTGATGATACGCAGGAAGGTTTCTTTTAAAAAATTAGACAGCACACTTTTATGAAGTGCCCAGGCAAACCCTTCGAGAACTGAGAAAAGCAGTAATCCTACTGCAAACGGTATCATCCAGAAATAATAAACAACAATCAGCTCAGATTTGACTGCATAAAAATGAACAAATCGTGGTTCGAAGTACCATCCTAAAAAAAGAATAAGTAAAAAGCCTGCGAATGATGCCACAAGCCCCCAACTCATGAGGTCGATCTTATGTTCTTCAAGATTGTCTTTATAATAGGGATAGAATTTATAAATAACCGGTATCACACCCAATGCACCAAAGGCCATCATGTTCTGTGCAAAATCAAAAAAGATACGTGTTAAGCCATACTGCTCTAGTGTAAAAGATCCGGATTTAGTATATAGGTACATATTAATAGCACCAATAAAAAACCCGACATAAACGAGTAAACTTGAAATGATGGTCTGCTTACGTATACTACCCATTGAGGCGGTTTATGGTTGTCGGTCTAAGGTCTATGGCTATTTCACTTCCGGTACTTCTTTAACCGTGCAATAGTATAGCTTTTCAATGTTTGCCATTGCTTTTTTAATATCCTCCTGTGGTTGCAGGTTCTTTGTGTTCCACTTATTGGATTCTACGCCCAGTACCAGGATACCGCGGGTGCCCTGTATAAAAATGGGGAGGTTGAATCCATCTTCGCAGTTTGTCCACCGGAAATTGAGTTTTGTTTTGTCTGCAGAAACGCTGTATTCCAATACCGGTATCTGTGTTGTGCGCAGGTACTGATCAAATATCTTTTTTACACTGCTGCCAAAGTATTCACTTACTACGTTCTGGATATCTTCTGTTGTAACGGTTTTGTGGTAGAATTTTTTGTTGAGGTAACGCAGCATCTGCCTGAACTTCTCATCATTGTTCATGGCGTGCCGTATGCTGTGGAGCATATTACCTGATTTAGGATACATATCACCACTGCCTTCTTTATTCACCCCATAATAACCAATGATAGGGCGATCGTTCTTTATTCCTTTGCGTGTACCGTAGTTATATGCATTTCCCGCTTCAACTCCATAATAGTATTCTGTGAAAAGTGTTTCAGAATAATTGGTGAAGCCTTCATGTATCCACATATCCGCCAGGTCTTTACTGGTTATATTGTTGGCGAACCATTCGTGACCGCTTTCATGCACGATAATAAAATCCCATTTGAGTCCCCAGCCCGAACCACTGAGATCGCGCCCGAGGTAACCATTCATATAGCGGTTACCATATGCCACTGCACTCTGGTGTTCCATGCCAAGATGAGGGGCATCTACTAATTTATAGCTATCCTCATAAAAAGGATAAGGGCCCATCCAATACTCGAAAGCGCGCAGCATATCTTTTGCCTGGGTGAATTGTTTCTTTGCTTTTTCAAGATTATAATCCAGTACCCAGTAACTCAGATCCAGCTTTCCTTTTTCGCCCATAAAAGTATCTGTGAAATTTACATACTTGCCGATATAGGGAATGATATTGTAATTATTGATCGGATTCTTTACTTCCCATTTCCAGGTGAGCATACCGGGGCTATAACTGGTTTTATTAATCAGCCTTCCATTACCGATGGCAGAAAGTGTATCGGGAACCGTAATCAGTAATGTAGCGCCATTATCAGGCTCATCACTTTGATGATCCTTGCAGGGATACCATACGCTGGCACCCAATCCCTGGCAGGCCACACTCATCCATGGGCGACCCTGTTCATCTTTCTGAAAAATCCATCCACCATCCCAGGGCGCTCTTTTGGCCACTTTTGGATTTCCGGCAAACGCCAGTGCCAGTTTTGCAGTCTTTCCAAGCGGTAAACTCAAACTTGCAGGTATCTCCAGGTAGTAAACATTTCCTTCGCGGGTATATGTAATTTTCGTGTTGCCAATAAGTGCTTTTGTGAGCTCCATCGGTTGCTGGAGGTCGATCTGCATACGTTTTCCGGCACCGGTCACTTTAAAAGTGATATCCACTTTTCCTTGGATGCTTTTCGCCTGGTAGTCGGGCGTTACGGCAATCGTGTATTGTAAAACATCCCACCAGTTCCTGTCGGCATTTAAGGATCCGCGCAGTGTATCGGCATGGGTAAAAACTTCTTTCACTTCACCCAATTGGCCAAATGCAAACCCGCTACACAGGAAACCAAATAATGTAAGTAATTTGAATTTTATTTTCATGGCTTAAAAATAAGATAATTGGGAAGGATGAGGGCTAATTATTGTCTAAAACTAAACACCTGCGGTTCCGTCCATGGACCATGGTCTATGGACCATAGACGAATACAGTTGCTTGTTTACTGCTGCTTGCTATTATTCGCTTGCAAACAACATGAAAAAAGTAACCGGCAAATCTTTTCCTATAATGAACCTACCGGCATTGCCAGCCTTGACCCTGCATTTGCCAAAAACCAGGCGATCATGTGGCCTGTTCACCAGTTGTACAATACACTGGTGGAGATTGATAGCGGGTTAAATATCGTTCCCTCATTGGCAAAATCCTGGGATATCAGCGCAGACAGATTGATCTATACTTTTCATTTACGCAAAGGGGTACTGTTTCATGATAACGAAGCTTTTCCCGGCGGCAAGGGGAGAGAACTAACGGCTAACGATGTTGCTTATAGCCTCAACCGCATCAGAGATAAAACCACCGCCAGCAGCGGCGCCTGGATCTTTAATAACCGGGTGGATACAGTGAATGGGTTTACAGCACTTAATGATTCTACTTTCCAGCTAAAATTATTGCTGCCCTTTCACCCGATCATGGGTATCCTGAGTATGCAGTATTGCAGCATTGTTCCGAAAGAAGCGGTGGAAAAATATGGAAAGGATTTTCGCCGGCATCCCTGTGGTACCGGTCCTTTCCGGTTTGGCTCCTGGGACGAGGGAGAAACATTGGTGTTCCTGAAAAATGAACATTACTGGGAGAAGGATGAAACGGGAAAGCGACTTCCTTATATAGATGCCATCAAGATCAGTTTCTTTGATAATAAAGCAACGGAATTTCTGCAGTTCAGGCAAAAGCAACTGAGTTTTGTGAATGATATCGATGCTTCTTTCAAAGATGAGTTACTCACTAAAAAAGGAGAACTGCGCAGCCAATGGGAGGGAAAGATCCTTTTGAAAAAACATGCCTATCTCAATACAGAATATTTAGGCATCCTGGTTGACGGCAACAATCCCTTAACCGCTAATTCGCCAACACGCATCAAAGCCATCAGGCAGGCCATGAACTATGCGATCAACCGCCCGCAGTTAATGATGTATATGCGCAACTCAATAGGCATTGCAGCCGAAGCAGGTTTTGTGCCCGGCGGACTTCCCTCACGCAATACAGAACTGGTAAAAGGATATCATTATGATCCGTCAATGGCAAAAAAATTACTGGCAGAGGCAGGATACCCGGATGGAAAAGGTCTTCCGGCTATTAAACTGCTCACCATTGCCGTATATGCGGATGTAGGAAGTTTTGTTGCCCGGCAACTCGAAGAAGTGGGCATCAATGTGCAGGTAGAGGTGGTACAAAAAAGTTTATTGCTTGAGCAAACCGCCAAATCACAGGCACTATTCTACCGCGGAAGCTGGATCGCGGATTATCCGGATGCAGAGAATTATATGGCCATGTTTTATAGTAAGAACCCTGCGCCACCCAATTACACACGCTACCACAATCCCGCTTTTGATATACTATACGAAAAAGCACTTCAGGAAAATAATGATTCGCTACGCTATGCCTTATACCGGCAGATGGACCAGGTGGTGATCAATGATGCGCCGGTGATACCCATCTGGTATGATATGGCGATACATTTAATACAACCGAATATTGAGAACTTTTATCCGAACGGGTTGAATTTGCTGGAATTGCGGAGAGCGAGGATAAATCAATTAGGAATTAGAAATTAGGAATTAGGAATTATTTGCGAGGCGATGCTTTCAATTCCTAATTCCTAATTTCTAATTCCTAATTCTTCTTCAACTTGTCCTTAAACACCTTCTCAAACTTTTCCAACTTAGGCGCAATCACAAACCTGCAATAGCCCTGGTTCTGGTTATCGTTGTAATAATTCTGGTGATAGTTTTCAGCAGGATAAAAATTCTTGTACGGCTCTATTAATGTTACGATGGGTTTATCGAAGGCACCGCTTTTATCAAGCTTTTCTTTGTAGTGTTCTGCTTTTTGTTTCTGCTCATCGGTATGGTAATACACAACACTGCGGTATTGAGGACCGGCATCATTTCCCTGGCGATCGAGGGTGGTAGGGTCATGGGTTTTCCAGAAAACTTCCAGTAACTCGTCATACGTTATTTTAGAAGGATCATAGATGATGCGGGCAAGTTCTACGTGACCTGTATTCTTGTCGCAAACCTGCTCATAAGTAGGGTTTTCTACATGACCGCCGCCGTAGCCGCTGATCACTTTGTAAACGCCTTCGAGTCGTTGAAAAAATGCTTCTGTGCACCAGAAACAGCCCTCGCCAAAATCTGCGGTCTCTGTTTTTACCCCAGCGGGTATTCCATCACTATTCATAGGTATTGCTTTTTTTTGCTTCGGGGATTGTGCGCAGGCGGCAATCGTAACCACCAGCAGCAATAGGGAAACCAAGGTTTTAACCATATACATTTTTTTTAAAAGTACGATGAATGAATATAAACAGTTTGACGGCTCTTTGGTTTGAACCTTACACAAACTCTTTTCTGTAAGGATTCTTTAACAGTTGTGTTACCTTTGTACCATGCGTTTGTACCCGGAATCAGCGGTTTCCCAATTAGAATTCGATAAAGTAAAATTTTTGCTGTCTGAACACGGCAAGACAGAATATGCCAAACACAAAGCGGCCAATCTTCGTATCCACACCCGTAAAGAATACATCGATCTTGAATTGCAGCAAACCTATGAGCACAAGTTGTTGCTGGAACAGAACCAATATTTTCCTAACGACTTCACGCTGAACATCAGCAGGGATCTCAAATTACTCGGAATCCCGGGAGCGATGCTCACGGGTGAGCAATGGTTACCGGTGCGCAAACTTTCAGAAAACATCCAGCAGATCTTCCGGTGGTTTGATACCGAAAGAAGAACAGCCTTTCCTGCGATGGCAAAAGTGATTGAGGGCACGTATTATGAAAAGCAGATCATTGCCATCATTGATGAGATACTGGATGAGAACGGCAATGTAAAAGACAATGCATCAGAAGGCTTACAAAAGATCAGGATGAGCCTGTACCGTAAAAGAAATGAGTTACGGCGGATGTTTGAGAAAGTGATTGCCAAACTCACCAAAGCGGGATATAGTGCAGATATTGATGAAAGCTTTAGTAACGGCAGGAGGGTAGTGGCTGTTTTTTCAGAACACAAACGCCAGGTAAAAGGTATTCTGCACGGAGAAAGCGATAGCCGTAAAACCGCATTCATTGAACCGGAAGAAACCATCGGTCTGAACAATGATGTATTTGCACTGGAGCATGATGAAATAAAAGAAGTACAACGGATTTTACGCGAGCTCACTTCACGCTTATCTGTTTATTCACCTTTACTGCTACAGTATCTTGATACCACCGGTGAATTTGATTTTATCAGGGCCAAGGCAAAACTCGCAGCTGATATGAACGGTCAGTTACCCAGCCTCGCAGATAAGGCACATATCCACCTGATCGATGCACATCATCCTTTGCTGTATCTCTATAATAAAGCATCGGGTAAAAAAACCATTCCGGTTACACTCACCCTTGATGATAAGAACCGGATACTGGTGATCAGTGGTCCCAATGCGGGAGGAAAAACGGTTACGATGAAGACCGTGGGATTGAACCAGATGATGGTACAAAGCGGCCTGCTGGTACCCGTACACCCGGATTCGCAAATGGGGATCTTCAAACAGTTGTTCATTCATATTGGCGATACACAGAACCTTGAATTTGAATTAAGCACCTATTCGAGCCACCTGCTGCACATGAAATATTTTATTGAAGTGGCCAATGGGAAAACTTTATTCTTTATTGATGAATTGGGTAGCGGTAGTGACCCCAACCTCGGTGGCGCATTTGCAGAAGTGATCATGGAAGAACTATCCCGGCGCCATGCGTTCGGTATTGTTACCACCCATTACCTGAACTTAAAAGTAATGGCCAACCATACCCAGGGCATCATCAACGGTGCTATGCAGTTTGATGAAGTGCGGCTGCAACCCATGTACAAACTGGTAGTAGGCAAACCCGGCAGCTCCTATACGTTTGCCATTGCCGAAAGAATAGGTCTCCCACAGCATATGATCAACAAAGCAAGAAAGTTGGTTGATGAGGACCATTTTACCCTCGACCGACTATTGAACAAATCAGAAAAAGATCTCCAGGAACTTGATAAAGAGAAAAAAGAACTGAACAGGCTGCTCAAAGAAAATGAGAAACTCAAGAAAGAAATGGAAACCGTGCTCGATAAAGAAAAGCACATCCAGCAAATAGAACTCTTAAAGCAACAAAACCGCATTACAGAAGATCGCCTCGTTTACCTGAAGGACATGGAGCGGAAATTGAAGCAGATAGTACTGGACTGGAAGCGTTCAGATAATAAACAGGAGGTAGTAAAGAATCTGCAGACCCTGCTATTCAAAGGAAAAGAAGAAATAGTGGTTAACAAGCTGGCTAAAAAAGTAGACCTCAAATACAAAGAACTTAACGAACATATTGTGGTGGGCTCACTGGTTAAATTGAAAAAGAATTACCAGGTAGGAGAAGTAAAAGAGATCCGCGGCAAACGCGCCATTGTTCAGGTAGGTGTGCTTCCGATGAATGTTAATTTAACGGATCTGATATCTGTTGAGAAGGTGGAAGAAAGTCCGAAAGCCGGAAAGACCGAAAGCCGGTAAGTGGCTTTCGGTCTTCCGTCATTCACTAATTCTCCGGATTCAGTACTGCCTTAATATAATTTTTCATATCCAGGTATTTCTGTGCAGTCTTTTGAATATCTGCTGTTGTAATGGCATTTACCCTGCCTTCATATTTCAGCACCCATTCAGGATCGTAGCTCTCTATGAAAGCGTACGATAAACTGCTCAACCAGTAATCGTTACTCTTCAGCATTTCATCATTCTGTTTGCGAAGGGTCTCTTTTACTTTATCCAGGTCTCCCTGCTCAATTCCTTTTTCACGAACTGTTTTGAGGATCTCGAATAATGCGGCTGTAAGTTTATCTACATTCTCAGGTCCGCAAGGGAAGCCCATATTGATGGTATAATTATTATACGGCCTGTTATTAAATGTGGAAGAAAACTGACCATAATATACACCCCCCATTTCTTCACGCAGTTTTTCCGTTGCTTTGATACTAAGCAACTCGCAAAGCATTGACACCTTTAACTCTTCTTCTTTGCTATACTTCGCTTCCCCGTTAAAGATCACATTTACCACGCTCTGTTTAGCGGCTCCTTTTTGAACGTTGAGCGTTACTACACCTTTTACAGGACGCATCTTTACATCTGTAAAATGATTGTTCTTAGGTGCAGTGGGAAGACTTCCCAGGTAAGTTGCAATCAGTGGTTTGATCTTTTCTACATCAATGTTTCCTACAAAAGTAAAATGAAGACCATACGCATTTCCAAACACTTCGTGATAGATCTCCATCACCCTGTCGAGGTTGATCTGATCAATGGTTTCTGTTCTGAATAGGGTAGGCGCCCATGGATTGTTATTATACATCACCCGGGTAAGCGTATCGGCGAAATATGCATTGGGGTTGCTCAGTATGTTCTTAACCTGTGCTTTCTGCTGGGCAATGTATGCCTGGAAGATTCCCGGATCTTTTCTCGGTTGTGTAAAATAGAGATGAACCAACTGGAAGAAAGTTTCCAGATCTTTCACACTGGTATTGCCTTCGATACCATCGTCATTTGGGTTGATGTAAGGAGTTACGGATACCGTTTTACCTGCCATAAATTTGCGCAGATCAACAGACGACATATCCTTTACGCCCATCGCTCTTACAAGGGCGCCTGCTCTTTCGGCGCTGGCTTTATCGACCAAAGGATAATTATTGGCACCGCCCTGGCGCCATGAGTCCATATGGATCTCCGCATTTTTATATTCGGTTGGTTTCAGCGTAATGCTTATCCCATTACTGAGTGTTAACTCTGTTGTTCCCAGCGCCGCATTTTTTTTCTCTGTCAACACTTTACCTGCAACAGGTGGCTTATCCATCAGCGAAGTAGCGATTGCTTTTTCTTCATAGGGTTTTGGCGCGATGTTTTTTGCGGAAGTGATCAATCCTGTTAATTCAGTATTGCCCGGGAGAGAGGCTGCATTTTTTTCTGACCCCGTAAGTAAAGCAAAAAAGCCCTGGCTATTTTCAGTCTGCCGGGCTACTGCATTTACTTCATCCAATGTAATAGCAGGCAATGTTGACTTGAGGAAATTATACCGGTTGCTGATCCCAATCATGGGTGTATTCTCAAGGAAATTACCCTGGTATTCCTGCAGCATACGGATTGATTCAGTTTTGTCCCTGTCGTTATAAGCTCTCTCTACACCATTCATCAAACTGATCTTTGCCCTTTGTAGTTCTGAAGGAAGAAATCCATATTTTTTTACACTCTCTACTGTACCGATCAGTGTTTCTATGGCATTTTTTGCGGGTTTATCATTCAGAATAGCAACAGCGGTAAACGTACGGTAGCCGCGGATGAAATTTCCAAAATTGGTACCGGCACCGGTAAAGGGGGCATCCGGCTTTTGTGCGATCTCGGCAAAACGTTGACTGATCAACACATTAAAAAGATTCTCAGCAACACTTTTCCGGTAATCGCCCCATGTTGTAACAGGTTTTGATTTCTCTACAAAATTATAAATCTCAACACGGTTATATGGCTGTTCCTTATCAGTAAGCACAAGACTTTCATTGTGTGCACGCGGAGAAATCTCTGCGATCGTTCTTACTTTTTCACCCGGCGGGTTTTTATAAGCTGCAAAATGTTCCATGATCTTTTGCTCAGCCACAGCAGGATCAATATCACCCACTACAATCACCGACATCAGATCAGGGCGGTACCAGGTTTTATAAAAACTGATCAGTTTATCATAGGTAAAAGATTGCAGTATACTGTCTTTGCCGATCGGCAGGCGTTTCGCATAGTCTGATCCGTTAAACAGTACAGGAAAATACTTTTTACCCATCCTGTCCTCTGCACCTTTGCTCAGGCGCGACTCTTCCAGCACAACTCCACGCTCTTTATCTATCTCAGCAGGATCGAGCAGGGCATTGAATGCCCAGTCCTCAAGTATCGTAAAACCTTTCTCAAGTTTCGCAGGATCATCAACAGGTATCGGCAGGAAGTAAACGGTTTCATCAAAACTGGTATACGCATTCAGGTCAGCTCCAAATGCAACACCGATAGATTGCAGGTAACTAACCATCTCATTCTTTGGAAAATGCTTGAGCCCGTTAAAGTTCATATGCTCCATAAAATGCGCAAGCCCCTGCTGGTCCTCATTCTCCAGCACTGATCCCGCATTCACTACCAGGCGCAATTGAACCTTTTTAGCGGGGATGGCATTTTTGCGGATATAGTATGTCAACCCATTCGGAAGACGACCCACTTTTACATTTTCATCGACCGGTAATTTTTTGTCGGCCTCAAACTGTGCCTCAGCTTTAAAAGTGCAGAGACAGGCGAACAGCATACTGGAAGCCAGGATCAACTTGGTAATTCTCATAAGACTTTTTTGATTTTATTAGAGGGGGGATAACAAGATACATCATCCATGTAAGAAAATATAATGAGCAGTAAAAATGTTAGCTTTTCTGCATCCATAGCGGTTTAGCCCTGGCTACTTTTTTATAAACAGCACAACTTTCCGCATGTGCCCCCGGCAGGTAACCGATACTCTGCAGAAATTCATTTACGATCTCGCCACCGGTAAACTTAAAGGTCTTTTTAAACAGCTTCACCCATTCTTCTTTTGTTTTAGGATGCTGTAGCTCGAGCCATTTTTCGAATGACCCATGTTCCTTCTGTAATTGAAGGATGGTCTTTGCGTTTTCAATGGCCGCATTAATTTTTAACCGGTTGCGGATGATGCCAGGATCGCCCATCAACCTTTCGCGGTCTGCTTCTTTGAATGCCGCCACTTTTTTAATATTAAAGTTGTGATAGGCTTTCCGGAAGGTGGCTTCTTTCTTCAATATGGTTTCCCAACTCAGTCCAGCCTGGTTGATTTCCAGCACGAGCCGGCAAAACAATTCATTATCATCATGAATAGGGAAGCCGTAATAATTGTCGTGATAGGCTTTGTGTAAAGCTTTTCTATCTCCACTCATCGATTCTATGGCGCTGCAGTATGACATATCCTTTGTTTTTAAATACCTGGTTTAATGAGAAACTGCTTTGAGCCCAATAATGGACCCGATCAGCGTTATGATAAAAAAGAACCGCCAAAAGTTAACAGGATCTTTAAATACAAAGATCCCCATCAATACAGTTCCTACCGCACCAATACCTGTCCAAACAGCATAGGCGGTACCGATGGGTAATGTCTGCGTTGCTTTGATCAATAACAACATACTGATGACCAGCGAAACCAAAAAGCCCGCATACCATCCATAGAGTTCATTTCCTGTTGAAACCTTCGCTTTTGCCAGGCAGGAGGCAAAAGCCACTTCAAATAATCCCGCAATGATCAATATTATCCAGTTCATAGGCTGCAAAAATATGACTGATGGATATTTTAGCAATAAAAAACTAATATTTATTGTTTATCAATAAATATTTATTACTATTGCACTTTCATTACTCAAAAATAAACAATATGCAAATCACCACTAACCAGATCCTGAAATTCCTTTATATCCTTTCCTGGATCATATTTCTCGGCCTATGTGTTGAGGCCGGCGGTATTTTATTCAATGCGGTTTTTAGCCTGCTTAACCCCATCGGCTCTAAATTTTTCTGGAACCAGGTGGATCTTTCCGGTCTTTACGAATACAAGAAGAGTCATTATATTCAGTTACTATCCCTCGCTGTTATCGTGAGTATTGTAAAAGCCGTTATGTTTTACCTGATCGTAAAAGTTTTACACCACAAAAAACTGAATATCGAGCAGCCTTTCAATAAGGAAGTGGTCCGTTTTATTTTCACCGTATCCTACTGCACATTTTTAATTGGCCTGTTCTCTATATGGGGTGTTAACTATACCAAGTGGCTGATAAAAAAGGGAGTGCCTATTTTCGATCTGCATGGTTTAGGTATCGATGGAACGGATGTATGGCTTTTTATGAGCGTTGTACTGATTGTGATCGGCCACATCTTTAAAAAAGGAATTGAAATTCAAACTGAAAACGAACTAACTGTATAAGCCATGATTATTATAAACCTTGATGTGATGATGGCTAAACGAAAAATGTCGCTTAATGAACTTTCCGACAAAGTGGGTTTAACCTTATCCAATCTATCCATACTCAAAACCGGCAAAGCAAAAGCCATCCGGTTTAGTACACTCGAAGCCATTTGTAAAGTGCTGGATTGCCAGCCTGCTGATATTCTGGAATACAAAGAACACTAACCAATGCGCCTTTTTGATCAATATAATGGGCAACGCATTGATATACAACAATATAGTGCCTAAAAAAGGGCATTTGTTCGACTATTGTTCGACTCTACATAGGGTTTTGTTCGAGTCGAGTCGAACAATAGTCGAACAAAGCCCTATTAAAACGCAACTAAACCCTGGGTATTAGTCCGGGTTTAGTTGCGTTTTTCAAACAGTACAACAGCCTATCTTTAGATAAAACGAAAGGTAAATGACACAGCAGCTGGAAGTTTGGCAAAGAGGACCCTTGCCCGGCATCATTCCATTATTACAACCGGTGGCACACGCCCTGTTACAGGCAAAGGAAGAGATCAATGAGTATATGCATGCATTTCCAGTCGCATTGCTTTGGGTTCGCCCCGCAGGATTGGCTTCAGCAGGCTTTCATCTTCAGCATCTAAGTGGCGTGCTTGACCGTGTATTTACCTATGCCCGTTCAGAAAGTCTTTCTGCGCTCCAATTTGCACAGCTAAAAGAAGAAGGTGAGGATTCGCCAGATGGATATTCAGTGAATGAATTGGTTGCCCGCTTCAATAGCCAGGTAGAGATGGCTTTACAGCAACTAAAAGATACCAACGAATCAACATTGTGCGAGTATAGGGGGGTGGGTCGTGCCGGTCTTCCGTCAACAGTTATCGGGTTGCTGTTTCATGCGGCGGAGCATACCATGCGGCATGTTGGGCAGTTGATGGTGACTGCGGCTGTAGTAAAAAACCTGAAACTTACGAAAGACAATTAGTTAATTGTCCTGAATGTCAAATTTACCCTTAGTGTATTTACTTTCTTTGTCGGTGGCAAACGATGCAACCAGTAGGTTTGGGTAACATCTTTCATCACAAGGAGGCTACCGTGTTGCAATATAAGACCAATGCTTGTTTTCGTTTCCTTATGCCTGAACATGAATTTACGCTCAGCTCCAAAACTCAGAGAACCGATGGCGCCATTAGTCTTTAACGCTTTTTCCGCATCACTATGCCAGCCCATGCCTTCATCACCGCTATGATAAAGATTAAGGAGACAGGAATTAAAACTTTCTCCACAAGTTTGTTCGGCAATGGTTTTGAGTTCCATCAATTCTTTGGTCCAGGGGAGTGCCTGTTTGGTAATATTGGAATATGTGTAACTAAAATCGCTATCGCCATACCAGGCAATCTTACGTTTCGTAAGGATCCTTTTTCCAAAAATAACTGCTTCATCATTTTTCCACTCAATACGTTGAAGTAATGCATTTAAATAAGCATCAGCCTTATCAACAGAAATGATTCTGCCATAGTAATTTACTATCCCCTGGTAAGGCAATAGGTTTTTACTGCTGTCAGTAGCAAAATCAAACAATTCCATGTTTGCGCTTTCTATTTTTCTGGCAAATTTATAACTGATTATGCAAGACGCAAGACCGATCAAAGAATCTTTTCGTTATAATGGAAAACGGTGGGTGGATTGGGTAAATCCTTACTTATCCCAATAAAGTTTAAAAAATCTATCACTGTAAAAGTCTTATTCACATTGACTATCACTCCATTAGGTGACAAAATATTTATGCTCATCCATTCTTTTTTTGGTAGATAGGCTCCAGCACTATTATTTTGCACCCGGAGAGTTGGCAGAGCGGTCGATTGCGGCAGTCTTGAAAACTGTTGACTGTAACAGGTCCTGGGGTTCGAATCCCTAACTCTCCGCCTTAATCACCGAAGTAAGCCTCGTAATCACCTATTACGGGGCTTTTTCATGCCATTTCATCACTTAATTCGGTAACCTTATCAGTAACCTGCCCCTTTTAAATTCGGTAACCTATCAGTCCTTTCCTAACTAATCCAAACTTCCCTTTTTTCCGGATTCCATGAAATCGAATCGAATTTTGCACGGAAAGCTTAAATCCCAAAAATTCTTAAAATCGCTTAGAAGGAATTAGACCTTTACTTCTATGGTAAGAACAAATTCGGAAATCAAGATCAATAATGATTTTGATTGTATAGATTGGTACTGGGTTGAACCCTATGAAGATGGAAGTACCACTTGGACGTACCTTTCTACTCAGTGCGGATTATGTGAACCAAATTCCATAGTTGAATTGACTACTGACCAACAAATAATTAAGAGTAATTGCTCATCTGGTGGGGGCGGTGGTGGTGCAAGTATAACTGTCCCGGGTTATGATGCTGGTAATGCAACTGGACAAAATACTGAATATATCCACAACTCAGATGGCTCTACACTTGTGAAGACCGATTTTATAAATTATATTACTTTTGGAGCCTTTGATAAAATTCATGTTGAATTTAAATTGGGCAGTGATAATTATGTTGACAAGACTTCTGTTAAAGTAACCATTACCGGCTTCACACCGCTAACGTACACATATGACAAAACAACTTGGTCATATGTCGGGGATAATAAGAGTTCATTCGATTTGAAAATGATATATAGCGTTCCTTTCCTGGGAGGTATTGTCAGTTTGCCCCTAACATGGACTGTGACTGCTAATCTATTATACAACGAAGTTAAAATTTCTAACTAATAATTTAACGATATGAAACCATTAAAAATATTCCTGTATGTTGTCGCAGTGCTTTTAGGTATTTATATAATCTTGGTTGTGCTATCTATATACCGTATTAAACAGGCAACAACTGTTGAGGGTACTAGAGCGCTGTACGATTCAATTTGGATGGGCAGAAAATATAACGGATTTACTATGGATAGTGGCAAATTAAGCTTATTGAAGTCAACAAAGGGCTATGGCAAATTTCTTCATACCAAAAGAGTGGATTCTATTTCCGAGTATAGTGAAGAAGCGATAAGAGAACTGGAACAATTACTTCAAAAAGACAGTACAAAATAAACGGAAGAAAATTGTCTTATAATCTTTAGAAAGGAAGTTCACGGTTGTTAAGAAATTCCCGCTAATAAAGGTACTGCGCAATGCTTTGTCTGCTGTTATCAATAGAGGGAATGTCTAGTCCTGTAATCGGATTTTGCACGAGTCACAGTGCAATTTCTTGACAATTGTGAAAAGTATATCTCCGGCTACTTGATAATTTCGTGTTGTTCGTATGCATACCTATAAATCCAACAACAACAATCAAAACTAAAAACAAAACATCCATGAAAAAATTAGCCGCCCTTATAATTTGCACTTTGACTTTATTCTCCTGTAAAAAGATAGAGTCATTTCAAAAAGACGAACCCTTATCAAGGGTATTTAGTCTTCTACGGGATAGTATGCCGGCACACAGCTATGTCGAACAGCCTCGCAACTTATACTATTACAATTTCTGCCGATCTGCCGGTTGATGACCAACCTGAAACGATGTTTAACTGGAGAGAAGGCTCTCCTGGGCACGCATTTCTGACACTAACAAAGAGTAACCCATCGGAAATTGTTAGCCAAAATTTGGGATTTTATCCAAATACGAGTTGGAAATCGATTATCACATCCGATGTTAATTCAAAAGTTGTTGATGATTCTGATCATGAATTTCAGGCAAGCTACGCTGTGTCTGTTACAGGATATCAATTTCAGGTAGCTTTGGATAAGATTGCCGCTATTCAAAGCAAAAAATATAATCTGGGAAATTATAATTGTACAGATTTTGTATTGGAGGTTTTTAATACAGTACAGCCAAGTTTCACGGTTCCTCCACATATTGTTCCGAATTTGTCATATTCAGCTATACAGACCGCAAATACTCCACAAGGTCTGTTCGACAGGATCAGTCAGTTACAGACTGCAGGGACCTCGGGAGCCAGTGCATCGAGCAGTAAGAATTATTCAACAATAAGCCACGGACCCTGCAATTAAAAATCTTAAATTTATATCCTATGAAAATCAGATTTTCACAAGTGATTACAAGCCCGATAATGTTGTTATTGAGTTTTAGTATTATTCTTGTCGGCAGCCCAAATTTCGGAGGACCTTACCTGCTTTTTCTAATCGGTTCTATAAGTCAGGGACTGCTTTATGGAATAGTAGGAATTATTGGTATCGCACTTGCGTTATTGGGGGCTTTTTTCCCTAATAAAAGAGTGATCCTGCTAAGCATTTGTCTCATGATTATATCTTTGACCATTCATTTCATAGGGGCTCCCTATGATAACTTTACAGTAACTTTTTTTGACGTTATCCCGTTAATAACTGTTTTGCTTTTTTGTTCAATATCAGCGGCTATCGTCATTAAGGCATTTTCAAAACAAAGTACTGAATGAATCAGATTGCAGGTAACTGGTTATACTTGTTAACTCTAATCTTCATATAAGATTTTTTTAAACATAATTTCGATACATTATGTGTCCGATTATATCCAAATGAAAAATCTGATACAGTTTTTAAATACCATCAATCCACTCTCTCCCGAACTTCATGATCACATAAGAAAAACACTTAAGCACATGGTTATAGAAAAGAAAGAGATGCTATTTGAACAGGACCAGCCCTAAAACCGCCTAGTCCTGGAATAGCTATAATAATAACGGAACTTTTCATATTTTGATCCCGCAACAGGAAAATACTCTAATGCGGCATTTAGTAAATTTTCAGATTTAGACGAAATAACCGATAGGAAATAAAATTTAAAATATGAAAAACTCAATAATTTTTATAGCCGTATTATTATGTTTTTCCTTTGCACATACTCAAGATGGAGATATTAAGCCAAATACAGTATTATATATTATTAAAACTGAAACAAATCTTATCAAGACTAATCATCTTTTTGTAGATAATAAAGATTTAGCGGGATTAGATTTGCCTTCTAAAGCTGAAGCATCAAAAACTTTAGGTTCAATAAAGGAAGATGTAGTAGTATATGTGACTCTTAAACAAGGCGTAAAATTACTACCTCTTTCCAGGTTATTGGCCAATTATAATCTAGATGTCAACTATAATAATATACCTGTATACATAGATGGCGAAGCAATATCAAATCCTGATGATATTCTATCAACGGAAACAGGATTGAAACATGTAAAGAGAACATCTAATAGGATTGATATTAGTTCCAAATCGCCTAGATTAAGAAATGCAAAGGGACTCCGTCATTAGTTGTTTACCTTTCGATTCAGAGTCAGGCTCCCTGTAACATTTGAAAAATGATTTTAAAATGCGTGGATGGTCTATCCATCATATCTTATTTTCTCAGTACCAGGTTCAGTTGAATAAACATCTGATCAGTCTCTAATTTCTTAGGCAAAACGGAAAAGAGATCCTGAGAAGGCGCCTTGGCTTTGTAATCGATCCCCCACCACCCGCGATGCAGTTCGATATCGGCCTGGATATTTACAAGGTTGTCCTTAGGTTCTATTGCGGCTATAAACTCAATAGGATGGGCAACTCCTTTGATCGTAAGGTTTCCTTTGACCCGGTGGTTGGCTGAATTCAGAATCTTTACTATCTCCGTTACGGTCATTATGGCTTCCGGGAACCTTGGAACATCAAAAAAGTCGGGCTTTGTCATGGTCGCATCGGTTTCGAGGTTTTTGGCCTCATCCTTGTTCTCGGTACTTTTGATGGTTTTCATGTCGATCACAAAAGTTCCGCCCACCGGCTTCGCCTCTTTGGAAAACAACAGGCTTCCTGAACCAAACTTTATATAACCAGAATGATGACCCACTTCCCCGGAGTTCCATCTTAGCGTACTTTTGGCGGTGTCCAGGCGGTAGCTCTGCTGACCGTTGGTCCATAATTGAAATGAAACAAGCGTTACCAGTAATACTGAAAATTTGAATGTCATAATGAGTTTTATTTTGAACACGCAACCTATTCACTCTGGCTATATTTGTCATCATCAATATTGTAAATTATCTTGTTAACATTGTAAATGTTTATGCAATCAGGTATGATAATGGCCAAGAACACACCAAAAGAATCATCCAGGTACAGGATCGTGATTTTATTTTTTATCGTTGCAGCGGTCGTTTGCTCCACCTGGATCTTTGCAGCAGGGGATAATCTTAGGTTGGCCAGACAGGAAATTGTGCTTAGAAAAATCGGTCATGAGGTCCTCCTGCAGTCAGGTGACAGCACTTCCAGAATATTGCCTATTCAAAGGCTATCCGATGAATTGTACCAGATCAGGTTTGAACATGCATTTACTTTCCAACCCGATTCACTTGTCAGCATTGTTCGCCGGTCACTGAAAGAAGAACATATTTTACCCAACTATATTGTGTCCGTAAAATCATGCGATAGCCGGGAAGTATTATACGGATTCGCTATTGCCAAGAGTTTTCAAAAGAGTATCATTCCATGTTCAGGAAGAACCCAGCCCAAGGGGTGTTACCTGATCGAACTTCAATTAGAACAGGAAGCGATGGTTGCGGTAAAAAAGGGGCCATTCATTGCAGGTTTAACCGTACTCGCTTTTATCGGGTTGATCATTGCCAGCCCGTTCCGGATACGCAGGAAGCGGACAACATCAACACAAGAACAAACCAATTGTATACTGCTTGGCAATACACAATACGATCCGGTCAAAGGACAGATCACCATCGCAGGTATTATAACTGAACTGACCCCTAAAGAAAACCGGCTGCTTAGGATACTTGCCGATAACAGCAATGTAATTATTGAAAGAGCCAGGCTTCAGAAAGAGCTATGGGAAGATGAGGGGGTGATCGTGGGTCGTAGCCTGGACGTGTTTATTTCCAAGCTTCGCAAAAAACTGGAGAATGACAGATCCATTGAACTGAAAAATATTCACGGGAAAGGGTATAAGCTTGAAATTAGCACTTAAGAAGAATCCTCCCGCTCCGAAGTGCAACCTTAAAATAATTACTTACATGATAAGTCCACTTTTGGTTTAGCTAAGGTGGACTTATCATGTAAGATCACTCATTTAATTTATTCCGCTACTCGTTTAAACGTATTCTTAACCTCCGTACCACCAAAGTTGGAAGTGATCACGATCGAGTCTGTATAATATTTTCCTTTAGACTCCTGGGGACCGCCACCAATATCGATCTTGTATGAAAAATCACTGCCCGTGATCTTGCCATCTGATATGGGCAATTCGCCATAAGAGGAAGTGATGGATCCGGTTAATTTGTCACCATCGGCTTTTAATTTGTAAGTAAGTTCAAGTGCGTTCCCGCCAAAATCAACAGTTCCTTTCCAGGTTCCGGTAAGATCGGCAACGGCTGCAAAAGCAAACAGGCAAACAAATAAAAGTGTGGAGGATAAAAGTACTTTTCGCATGTGTTAATTTTTGAGATAATGGATGTGGATTACTCAGCAAAAAATAGGAATAATTTCTGATATTCCTATCTATTTCTGCGGAAACGAACTCCCATTTATCACCAGGTATTTTTTACCATCTGCCAATGTCCAGATTGTGATCATGGCAATGATCTTATCTCCATTGACGTAATTCAACCGCAATGTGTTGCCTGTTATATTATACGTACCATCGGAAAGATCCTGCGACACCGCACTGCCGGAAGCCGTATTTACGCCACCAAAACTACTTTGCGAAAAGCTTCCGTCTTTACTGAACAATACTGTTATGGAAGAAGAAACACTGGGAAAGATGGATTCGGCAGAATACTGACCGGCAATACGGTAATTGGCAGGCAATGGGGTTTGTTTACCAACCGCTCCTCCATCGATTGAGGTAAACCCGTTGCCTTTTTGATCGATGGTCCATTCGGCTGTTTTTCCATTCTCCCAGTTGATCATCATTTTATTACCTGAAATCGTATACTTGCCCGTTTTGGAGGCATTGTGCTTTTTCTCGGCTGCAAGATCAATCGGGTCTACCCCATACTTGGGATCTTTAATGATAGTGCCATCTCTGCTGATATAGATCCATGAAATATCCTGTGTATTACCGGAGGAGCCTGTTTGTACAGTTCTCAAATAAATATCCGCTTTGGGAGCAGCAGGGACAGTCTTTTTAACATGGACCCGCTTTTTGGCTATACGCTGGCTAAATGCACCAGAACAAAAGCAAAGAAGTGTAAACGCGCAAAGCACAACATATTTCATCATACAAATTTATTGACTGATTCCTTATATGCATTAATTATGCCAAGGGATAACAGAAAGTCCTCGCTTTCCGCCGAGTTCATGCCTTGTTTACCGAAAAAACAGATTACAAGCACCATAGCCCGTCACTCATTCGTAATTTGTGGTCATTCGTTTTTCTATCAAACAAACTCTTTTTCATGAGATCAGTCATTATCGCCGGGCTTTCACTCGCCCTTTTTATCAGTAGTGTGGATGCACAAACAACGCCGCCCGCAGCTGCTACAACAGCTCCGCCAAGACGTGGGCGCCCACAGGATCTGCCAGATCCGAATGCCCCCGCCTCAAAGTATGATTATCATGATGCTTTTGCCCCTTTTTTTTATACAAAGAACGGTACAGAATACAGGGCCGCAACAGGTGAGCCCGGACCTAAATACTTTCAGAACCGCGCCGATTATCAATTGGCTGCCACACTCAACGATGAAACCAATGAGATCACAGGAACTGAGATCCTGACCTATACAAATAATAGTCCCCAAAAAATGGACTTTATCTGGATGATGCTGGACCAGAACCTGTTTAAACTCGATTCCCGCGGAAGTGCCATCATGCCGATCGCCGGCAGCCGCAATGGCGGTAGGGGACAGGTATTTGATGCCGGCTATAAGATCAAATCCGTTAAAGTGCTCAGCGGACCAACAGGGGCTATTGCTACTGAAGTCAAATACCTGGTTACCGATACGCGTATGCAGGTGTACCTGCCAAAAGAGCTCAGTGCAAACGGCGGAACCTTAAAACTAAGGATCGAATATTCTTTTATCTCTCCCGATTACGGCTCAGACCGCACGGGTGTTCAGAAAACAAAGAATGGTAAGATCTTCACCATCGCACAATGGTACCCACGCATGTGCGTGTTTGATGATATTATGGGATGGAACACTTTGCCTTATACAGGTCCCGGTGAGTTCTATCTTGAGTATGGAGATTTCGATATCAGGATCACAGCACAGGCCAAAGACATCGTTGTATGTTCCGGTGAATTGCTGAACCCACAGGAAGTTTATACCCCAGAACAGCAAAAACGCTGGGCACTGGCGGAGAAGAGTGAAAAGACCGTTGTGATCCGCACAGGTGCTGAGGTAACAGATCCGGCTTCACGTCCTTCGGGTAAGAAAGAACTGACCTGGCACTTTAAAATAAAGAATGCGCGTGATGTGGCATGGGGTGCGTCTTCTGCTTTTGTGATTGATGCAGCTAAAATGGTTTTGCCAAGCGGTAAAAAATCGATTGCCATCTCAGCCTATCCGGTAGAAAGCGATAGTGCAAAAGCATGGCAGCGTTCAACAGAGTTTGTAAAAAAATCGATCGAGTTCAATTCCGGTAAATGGTTTGAATATCCTTATCCTGCCGCTACTGCAGTAGCTGGTATAGTGGGGGGGATGGAATACCCGGGTATTGTTTTCTGTGGAATGGGTAGCAAGGGTGCCGGTCTCTGGGGCGTGAATGATCATGAATTTGGTCACACCTGGTTCCCGATGATCGTAGGATCCAATGAAAGAATGTATGGATGGATGGATGAAGGATTCAATACATTCATCAACACACTTTCCTCTACCGACTTTAATAACGGCGAATTCAAGCCACGTGTGCCGAATATGCATACCACAGGCAATGCTTTTACAGCGTCAACACTGGAACCTATCCTCAGTTATGTAGATAACCTGAAAGAAAGAAATAACGGAACCCTGCTGTACAGTAAGCCCAGTGCGGGCTTGGTATTGTTACGCGAGCAGATATTGGGACCGGAACGCTTTGATCTTGCTTTCCAGACGTATATCAAACGCTGGGCATTCAAACATCCAACACCGGATGATTTTTTCCGTACGATTGAGAATGTAGGCGGGGAGAACCTGCAATGGTTCTGGAGAGGATGGTTTGCAAATACATGGAGACTGGATGTGGGTGTGCGTGCTGTAAAGTATGTTGACAGTACCGATTTTTCAAAAGGTTCCCTGATCACATTGGATAACCTGGAGAAAATGGCGATGCCGGTAATACTGGAAGTAAAAACCAAAAGCGGAAAAACATCCCGCATAAAATTACCTGCCGAGATCTGGGAGCGCAATATTTACTGGACCTTCAAATACCCTTCAACAGAAGAAATAGAATCGGTTACATACGATCCGGATAAAGTATTGCCGGATTATAATGAGGCGAATAACGTTTGGACGAGGAAGCCGTAGGAGATTTGCGGATTAGCGAATTACGGATTGGCGGATTAATTCGCTAATCCGTAATCCGCTAATCCGTTAATTAACCCGTACACCAAAAATACTGCCTCCTGCTCCCTGTCACCTGTCCCCCCATCCTTATCTTTGCGCCCTAAACGCAACAATTGAAGCATCTTTCTGCCCTCAACAAATACTTCTGGAAATACCGCAAACGCTTCTTTATCGGGATCTTTTTCGTGGTTTCTTCCAATTATTTTGCCGTTGTAGCACCGCAGATCACCGGGTATGTGGTGAATCTTGTGCAGCAACGCTTACCGGGAGCCCGACCGGCAGGGGCAAGACCCGTGCATGACTGGCTGGTTGACTGGTTCATCGACCTCCTTCAATCTGCCCATTTCAGCTTTGGCTGGCTGATCGCTATCTGCTCACTCACTATCTTGTTCTCGGCAGTGATCAGGGGCATACTTATGTTCTTTATGCGCCAGACGATCATTGTGATGAGCCGCTATATTGAGTTTGACCAGAAGAGCGAGATCTTTAACCACTACCAGAAACTCGATACCCACTTTTATAAAACACACAGCACAGGCGACCTCATGAACCGGATGACGGAAGATGTGAGCCGCGTGAGAATGTACACCGGTCCTGCCATCATGTACTTCATCAACCTGGTAACCCTGATCGGTTTCTGCGTAGTGAATATGCTGCGCAAAGATGTGCACCTGACATTGCTGGTGCTGGCCCCGCTGCCATTACTGGCACTAACGATCTATCTGGTGAATAGTGTGATCAATAAGAAAAGCGAAAGGATACAGGCACTGTTATCGGATCTGACCACGAATGCACAGGAAACCTTTTCAGGCATTAGGGTGATCAAATCTTTTGCACAGGAAAAAGCAATGCTGGGCTTCTTTAAAAAGAACAGTGAGGAGTATAAAAAGAATGCAGTGGGACTGGCAAAAGTAGAAGCCATCTATTTTCCCAGCATGGCGCTGATGATCGGGATCAGCACCTTGTTAACGATCATGATAGGAGGGATGCAGGCTTTGCAGGACAGCAGTAAAGTAGGACTGATCGTTGAGTTTGTGATCTATATCAACCTCCTTACTTTCCCGGTAAGTGCTATTGGCTGGACCGCCAGTATGATTCAACGTGCAGCTGCTTCGCAAAAAAGGCTGAATGAGTTTTTAGACACAAAGCCAACCATCCATAATAGTAAAGACCCGGTAACAGCCAATGTTTCAGGCGATATACATTTTAATGAGATCAGCTTTACCTATCCGCATACAGGCATAACGGCACTGGCTGATTTTGACCTGAAAGTAAAAAAAGGAGATAAGGTACTCTTACTCGGAAGAACAGGAAGCGGTAAATCAACCCTTGCCCAGTTACTCTTACGTTTTTACGACCCAACAAGAGGAAAGATCACGATTGGTGGCGAGGATATCAGGAACATAGAGCTAAAGACCCTGCGTGAACAGATCAGCTTTGTACAGCAGGATATATTTCTATTCAGTGATACGGTAACGGATAATATCAGTTTCGGATTAGCGCAAACAGCGGATAAAGAAAAAGTGGAACAGGCAGCCGGCTTCGCCAGTGTACATAAAGAGATCCTCGGGTTTAGCCAGGGATATGATACGATGATAGGGGAGCGCGGTGTTACCTTGAGCGGGGGACAGAAGCAACGGATATCCATAGCCCGCGCATTGATCAAAGATCCTGAGATCGTGGTGTTTGATGATTGCCTCAGCGCCGTAGATGCCAAGACCGAACATGCAATCATTGGAAATCTCTACCGGTACCTGCACGATAAAACCGCCATCATTATTACCCACCGCATCTTTTCATCCTTCCGTTTCGACAATATCATTGTGCTGGAAGACGGTAAAGTATCCGAACAGGGCTCTCATGAAGAGCTGATGGCCAATAACGGCTATTACGCGGAGCTATACAGAATGCAACTTACCGAAGATCAAAATGACAGTTGACATCTAACATCTCTAGTTTTAACACAAATTTTGACAATTCCTAAACAATCCTATATTTGTGCACCTTAAATAAGGATTCGCTAAAACCAAAAACTAATAACTGTGGCGTACGAGAACAATGACAAAAAAATGGAGAGTGTTTACAGTAAACGCATCCGGGCTGGAAAAAGAAGAACCTATTTTTTTGATGTAAGGGCAACCCGCGGGAACGATTACTTCCTCACAATCACGGAAAGCCGCAAACGTTTTGATGATAACGGTTACGACAGGCACAAGATCTTTCTTTACAAAGAAGACTTCAATAAATTTATAAAAGCGCTGGGTGAAGCGATCGATTACGTAAAAACGGACCTCATGCCCGATTTCGATTTCGATGCTTTCAACCATGAATACGCTGAAGGAGAAGGAGAAGGTGGCATGGACGGAGAAGTATCTGTACAGCATCATACACCAGCTCCCGTTGTAGCAGAAACAGAAGTTGAAGAAGAAGTGGTAATGGCCCCCGTAGCAGAGGCCCCAACCCCGATAGCTGATGCAGCCGCTGCTGCCAACAGTGCAACAGAAGAAGTTGATAAATGGTAGTTCTTTACTACTTATGATAAAAAAAAAGCCGCTTATTCATTGAGCGGCTTTTTTGTTCCCCGGTTTGAAGACCGGGGCAAGGTTTAGATTGTGGATTGTAAGATTTTACAAGAGTTGATTGACAATGTCATGAGATGTGTCTATAACAAAACAACCGAATTAAAACACCTTACCTTGCTCCGGTCTTCAGACCGGGGGATAAAGAGATAGAGATCCTCCCCCCTGAACTCCCGTCGGCTTTAGCCGCCAATGATGGCTATTTTTGTTTCATTCTATTCTTTTAGCCATCCAGATATCACACCCGCAATGCCCGGAGTTTCCCATCGGAGCATCAAGATAATGGAAGCCAAATTTTTCATACACACTTACCGCCTTCTTCAATTCAGGCATGGTTTCAAGATAGATCTGTGTATAACCGATTTGGCGGGCAGTACTAATACATTGATCAATCATCATTCTTCCCAAACCCAATCCCCGTGCATCTTTGGAGAGATACATCTTTACGAGTTCGCAAGTGCCTTCAGGTAGACCTTTTGTAGGAAAGATGCCGGCACCGCCTAAGATGATACCGTCTTTTTCGGCAACGAGATAAAAACTGTTGGGGGCGTTTGAGAATAATTCGAATAGATGATCCGTTTCTTTATCGAAGTAAACAGTGCCGGGCTTATTGGCCCCAAACTCTTCAAGGGAGGTGCGGATGATTGTAGCTATTGCTGCATTGTCCTCTATCTGTATCGGGCGGATGAGTATATCTTGCATGGGTTAATCGTTTTTCTTAGCGCCCTTCGCGGTTCGTTGCGTTCTTTGCGGTGCTGCTGTCAACGCGGGTGAAAAGCTGGATCGCAAAGAACGCAACGAACCGCAACGAACGCAAAGGATTTATTTCCTGAAAGCCTTGAACGCATTGATCAACCCATTCGTAGATGAATCATGTGAAGTCACTTCGCTTTCATCAACCAACTCAGGCAGAATCTGGTTCGCTAACTGCTTACCCAATTCAACCCCCCACTGATCAAAGCTGAAGATGTTCCAGATCACACCTTGTACAAAGATCTTATGCTCATACAAGGCGATCAGGCTACCGAGTGAGTACGGATCGATCTCTTTTAAGAGGATAGAATTGGTGGGCTTATTGCCTTCGAATATTTTGAATGGGGTTAACTTTTTAATATCATCTTCCTCTTTATCGGCCTTCATGAACTCAACCTTTACCATGTTCTCCGACTTACCGTTCATTAATGCCTCAGTTTGTGCAAAGAAGTTGGATAAGAGTTTCACATGGTGATCGCCGATCGCGTTGTGACTGATCGCCGGTGCAATAAAATCGCAGGGGATCAGCAAGGTACCCTGGTGTATCAATTGGTAAAAAGCATGCTGGCCATTGGTTCCCGGCTCACCCCAGATAACCGGACCCGTTGCATAGTTAACAGGGTTACCACTGCGGTCCGTGCTCTTACCATTGCTTTCCATGTTAGCCTGTTGCAGGTAAGCTGAAAAGCGGTGCATATATTGATCGTAAGGCAGTATGGCCTCACTTTGCGATCCAAAGAAGTTAGTGTACCAGATGCCAAGCAAAGCCATCAGTACCGGTATGTTCTTATCAAACTTTTCTTTTCTGAAATGTTCATCAACAGCACTGGCACCTTTTAAGAGGGCCTCAAAGTTTTCATACCCGATCGTTAAGGCGATAGAAAGACCGATAGCACTCCATAGAGAGTATCGACCACCCACCCAATCCCAGAACTCGAACATATTGGCTTTATCGATACCAAAAGCAGTTACCTCTTTTTCATTGGTACTTAACGCAACAAAGTGTTTGGCAACATGCGCTTTGTCCTTCGCTGTTTCCAGGAACCAATCACGGGCAGTGAGGGCATTGGTCATGGTTTCCTGGGTAGTGAATGTTTTGGAAGCCACCAGGAAAAGGGTTTCTTCGGGACGCACGTGCTTCAATGTTTCTGCGATATGCGTTCCATCGACATTGCTCACAAAAAATGTTTCAATCCCTTTCTTCCAGAAGGGGCGCAGGGCCTCTGTTACCATTACCGGACCGAGGTCGCTTCCGCCGATACCAATATTAACGATGAACCTGATCTTCTTACCGGTATAGCCTTTCCATTTGCCTGTGTGCACTTTCTCAGAAAATTCTTTCATCTGGTTCAGCACTTTGCGCACTTTGGGCATGATGTCTTTTCCTTCTACCAGTATAGGGGTATCGGAAAAATTACGAAGGGCGGTATGCAGTACGGAACGGTTCTCTGTTTCATTGATGCGGATGCCCGCAAACATATCGTGGATGGCATCTTTCACTTTACAATCTTCTGCCAACTGCAGGAGTAATTGTAATGTTTTTTGATTGATGATATTCTTGGAATAATCAAACAGTATGTTTTCAAAAGCCAGTGAAAATTTCTGAAACCTTTCAGGATCGGCAGTAAAAAGATCACGCATCTGCCTGCGGCTCATTTCCTCTTCGTGGTGCTTCTTTAATAAAAACCAGGCTTGGGTATTCGTTGGATTGATTCTGGGTAACATGGCTAATTCTTACTGGTTGTTATGATGATAATGTCTTTTCTTACAAACCCGGTGAGCTTATAACAGCCGGATGGTCTCAATAGTTCTGTTCACATCTTCCGGAGTAATGTCCAGGTGAACAACGATACGTATATGCATAGGGGAGATGGCGATTACAAAAATATCCTCCTCCTTTAGCCTGGCAGCGAGTTTTGGGGCGGTAAAGGTACCATGTACTTCGAATATGATAATATTTGTTTCTACAGGCAGGATCGCCCCGGTAAATGCTTTCTCCTTCAGCGCATCGGCTATCATCCGCGCATGCTTATGATCATCCACTAACCGGTGAACGTTGTTCTCCAATGCATAAATACCCGCAGCTGCCAGGCTACCGGCCTGCCGCATTCCACCGCCAAAAACCTTGCGGATACGCCTTGCTTTGCGGATGATTTCCTTTGTTCCGATCAATAAACTACCCACAGGCGCACCAAGCCCTTTGCTTAAACAGATAGAAATACTATCAAACAATTCTCCATAGACACGCGGTTGCTGGCGTTTGGCTACAAGGGCATTGAATAAACGCGCACCATCAAGATGTAATTTCAAATTATTTTGCAAACAAACCTCTTTAATCAATTCAATATCAGCTATTTCATAACAACTACCTCCGCCGCGATTAGCTGTATTTTCAAGGGAAACAAGGGCGGATACGGGCTTATGAATATCATCGGGATTGATGGATTCTTTGACCTGTGCAGCGGTGATCCGGCCACGATCGCCCTCAATCAGCCGTACGGATGCTCCTGAATTAAAAGCAATTCCACCACCTTCATACTGGTAAATATGTGAGGTCTTATCACAGATCACTTCATCGCCCGGTTGGGTATGACACTTGATACCGATCTGGTTAGTCATGGTTCCGCTGGGACAAAAAATGGCGCCCTCCATTCCAAAAAGCTCCGCGCTCATGGCTTCCAGCCTATTAACGGTGGGGTCTTCCCCAAAAACATCATCCCCAAGCGGCGCTTTTCGCATAGCATCCAGCATAGCTTCAGTAGGGCGGGTAACGGTGTCAGAACGAAAATCTATCACGGATGGCGCGGATTTAGGGTATGATTTTAAGGATTGGGCGGCTAAGATAAATCGCGGATTACACAGATTAAAATATGATTTTTGGGGAAATAGTATTAAAGCAGACCGGGCACGTAAACGGAATGCGTCCTCAGATATCCAGTAAATATCCACATCCGGGCTAAAAGCCTGCTGGAATCGGCATAAATCATAAAAAAATCAATGAAATCCGCCATCTCTGACGTACTTTTGCAGGTTTCCAAACCTTACGTATTAAATATTAACGATCCTCTTACAGCGTTTTTACAACAAAAGAGGTCTATTAATCGTTTTATCAATAACAAGTAATCAGACACCATGAGGCAGCTCAAAATCGCAACACAGATCACCAACCGTGATTCCCAGGCCGTTGAAAAGTATTTGCAGGAAATTTCCAAGATCCCGATGATCACCCCGGAAGAAGAAACCACACTGGCCCAAAAGATCAAGATGGGCGATCAGCGTGCGTTGGATAAATTGGTTCAGGCCAATTTGCGTTTCGTGGTGTCCGTTGCCAAACAATACCAACACCAGGGTTTATCGCTTAGTGATCTGATCAATGAAGGCAACCTCGGTCTGATCAAAGCTGCACAGCGTTTTGACGAAACAAAAGGTTTCAAATTCATTTCTTACGCTGTTTGGTGGATCCGCCAATCTATTTTACAGGCTTTAGCTGAACAGGGCAGGCTGGTTCGTCTTCCACAGAATAAGATCGGCACCTATAATAAAGCGAACAAAGCATACATGGCATTTGAACAGGAGCATGAGCGTGAACCTTCAACCGAAGAACTGGCCGAGATCCTGGAGATGAGTGAAACCGAGATCAACAATATTTTCCAGAGCAATACCCGTCACACTTCACTCGATGCACCTGTGCACGAAGCAGAAGATGTAGCCATGGGCGATCTTTTGGAAGGAAGCGATGATACCGATGAAGATGTTATGAAAGACTCGCTCCGTGAAGAGATCCGCAGGGTTCTCAAATCATTGAGCCCGCGTGAAGCAGAGATCGTAAACGCTTATTTTGGTCTTGACGGTGAAAACGGTGTTACCATCGAACAGATCGGTATGAAGTACGATCTTACGAAAGAACGCATACGCCAGATCAAAGAAAGAGCGATCAAACGTTTACAAAAAGCGAGATATAGCAATGCACTGAAAGCATACTTGGGGTAGGAGATGTTAGATGGCAGATGTTAGATGTTAGAATATTCAGGACCCTCCCAATCGGAGGGTCTTTTGTTTTACACTATCGACCCTAACATCTAACATCTGCCATCTAACATCTATCTTTGCCCCATGAAATCCCGGCTTCTTATCCTCACGCTCATCTGCCTTTTAGTGGCTTGCGAAAAGGACATTAATCCGCAAATCGATCAGCAGGCACCGAAACTGGTGGTGGATGCCCAGATCGAGAATGGACAGGCACCGGTGGTGGTGCTGTCCAGTTCCATTGAATACTTCTCTTCCATTGATACCAACGCCCTATACGCTTCTTATGTGCACAACGCAAAAGTTACCCTCACTAATGCAGGAAAGTCAGTTGTACTCAAAGAATTCAATACAACCACCGGAGGCATCCGTGTTTATTTTTACAGCACCGATATCTTCAGTGGGAATTTTATGATCGGCAGTATCGGACAATCGTACAAGCTAACTATCGAGGCAGGAGGAAAGACCTATACGGCCAGTACCACCATCCCGGTTCCAGCAAAGACCCTCGACTCCCTCTGGTGGAAAAAGATCCCTAACAGACCCGATACCGGCTCACAGGTAGTGTTGATGGGCCATGTAACGGATCCCCCGGGGCTCGGCAATTACATCCGATATTTCACCAAAGTAAACAGGGAACCTTATTTTGCAGGCTATGTAAGTGTGTATGACGACCAGATCGTGGATGGTAAAAAGTACGATATACAGATCGACAGGGGATTTGATAAGAACGATGAACTGGATCCGGATAACTACGGTTTTTTTAAAAAAGGGGATACGGTTACAGTCAGGTTTTCCAATATCGACAGGGCCAGTTTTGATTTCTGGCGAACATGGGAATATTCATTTCAGTCGGTGGGCAACCCTTTCTCATCGCCAGGTGTGATCATTGGTAATATCAGTAATGATGCATTGGGTGCTTTTTGCGGGTATGGATCGCTCTATAAAACATTGATTATCCCCAAATAAACCGGTTTTGTGAAAAACGCATGAGCGATAAGTGTCAGGGAATGATACTTTTGTTCGTCTAAATAATTAAAATCAGCAGTATGGCAAATGAGGCAACAGAAAGGGTACATGTATTGATCATCGGTTCTGGTCCCGCAGGATACACCGCAGCCATTTACGCGGCAAGGGCAAATATGAAACCCGTATTATACCAGGGGATACAACCGGGCGGACAGTTAACTATCACAACAGAAGTGGAAAACTATCCCGGGTACCCCGATGGTGTGCAGGGTCCCGAAATGATGGTGGATTTTGAAAAGCAGGCGGCAAGAATGGGTGCTGATATCCGTTATGGACTGGCTACGCAGGTAGATTTCAGTGTACATCCCTATAAAGTATGGATCGATGAAGAGAAGATTATTGAGGCAGATTCTGTGATCATATCAACCGGTGCATCCGCCAAATGGTTAGGCTTACCGAGCGAAGAAAGATTGAATGGTTTTGGCGTGAGTGCCTGTGCCGTTTGTGACGGATTCTTTTTCCGTGGCAAAGAAGTAGCGATCGTTGGTGCAGGAGATACGGCTGCCGAAGAAGCGATCTACCTGTCAAAACTTTGTACAACCGTGCATATGTTTATCCGCAAAGAAAAAATGCGCGCCAGCAAAGTGATGCAGGACCGCGTACTGGCAACACCTAATATTAAAGTTTACTGGAACACAGACACGGATGAGATCCTGGGCGAAAAGAAAGTGGAAGCGGTGAGAATTAAAAACAGCCAGACGCAGGAAACACAGGATATTCCGGTGAGTGGTTTCTTTGTTGCGATCGGTCACCAACCTAACAGTGATATCTTCAAAGAATATATCACGATGGATGAAACAGGGTATATACAGACCATCCCTGGCACTACAAAAACCAATGTGGAAGGCGTATTCGCAGCAGGTGATGTGCAGGATAAAAACTACCGCCAGGCAGTAACAGCAGCTGGTAGCGGATGCATGGCAGCATTGGATGCAGAGCGTTTTCTGAGTGCAAAAGGGTTGGCTTAATTTTTAAATGATCACATGCTCTCTATCCACCTACATAATATCAGGATCTTTGCTCATCACGGCATCTACGAAGAAGAGAAGATCTTAGGTAATGAGTTTGAACTGAACATTACCATTAAACATTCTCCGCAACGTTTACCCGTGAAACATTTAGCCGATACGGTTGATTATATTGCTGTGTATGACCTTGTGAAAGAAAGAATGGCAGAGCCTACCGCGTTACTGGAAACATTGGCCACATCGATCGCTGCGGAGATACTTGAAAAATTTACACTCGCTGAAGAAGTGCATATATCTATCAGGAAAATGTATCCGCCGGTTTCGCAACTGGATGGGAGCGTAGGAGTTAGTTTTGACTTGAAACGTCAATAGATTTGAGCTATGAACTGCGAGCAAAGATTTTTTTAAGTTATTTATACGTTAGCATATGCGAATTCTGAAAGTTCTATTACCTGTATTCTTTATTACACCTTTCCTAAGTGTTTCTGCACAGGACATGAACTCCCTGTTAAAAGAAGCTGACAACCTCGAGAAACAACAGAAAGAAGTGGAAGCGATGGAGAAATATAAACAGGTATTGATCGACAATCCTGCTAATGTGAAGTCGCTCGTTAAACTGGCAGAACTCAATGTAATGCAGGGAAACAAACAAACGGAGAAAAGCAGCAGGCGTTTGTATTTCGAATCAGGTTTGTCTTTTGCAAAAAGAGCTTATATGGCCGACAGTAACCAGGCCGCAGCTAACTATGCAATGGCGATGGCATCGGGTAAAATGACGGAGATAGAATCGGAAAACAAAAAGATCGTGGCCGATGTAAAAGATGTGAAGCTGTACGCTGATAAAGCCCTTGCCATCGATCCGAATCATGCGAAAGCAAATTATACACTGGGCAAATGGCATTATGAAATGATCGTTCTTTCCGGTGTTAAAAAAGCAGCGATCAAATTAATGTATGGAGGGTTGCCTGAAGCGAGTATCGAATCGGCCATTACTTACATGGAAAAATGCAAAAGCCTTGAACCTTATTTTGCCCCCAATTATCTTGACCTGGCAAAAGCATATAAAGAAGATCGCAAACCTACGCAGGCGATTGAAGTATTAAGCAAATTAGTAAGGCTCCCAACCCGAACATCGGAAGATATTATTATCAAAGCAGAAGGTGCCAAACTATTAGAATCACTACAATAAAAATAACCACATGGAACTCCAGGAAAATTTTCAACAAGCCGTTGCCAACAGTAAAACACTATCTGAAAAACCGGATAACGACACACTATTGAAGCTATACGCTTTATACAAACAGTCTACCGAAGGCGACAACACAGGAAGCGGTCCAGAAAATGTGTTTGACTTTGTTGCCAAGTTCAAGCATGAGGCATGGGCCAAGCTAACAGGTACTTCTAAAGAAACGGCTATGCAGCAGTATGTGGATCTGGTGAATAAATTGAAAGGATAATACGCCCCTTAATGACTTTTAAAGATTTTTGCCTTATTTTAGCATCCTCCCCCCGAGAATTTGAATGGCCCGCTAAAGGGTGAAGAACTGACTGTGTATGAAGGGATTGTTATTGCTGTTATTCTTGTTGGTTTCAATGGCAGGTTTTTCGCAGCCTGTTATTAGTTCGTTTTCTCCTTTAAAAGGGCCGATTGGCGCGACCGTGACCATTACCGGGACGAATTTTAACACAACGCCGTCCAGTAATATTGTTTTTTTTGGTGCCACCAAAGCAACGGTTAGTATCGCCTCCGCCACACAACTTATCGTAACCGTGCCGCAGGGGGCAACACATGAGCCTATCACCGTAACCAATATAGCTACGTCTTTAACGGCTTATTCGAAAAGTCCGTTCTTGCCAACTTTTACCGGCTCAAACAATACTGTTTTCAGCGCATCATCGTTTGCTTCTCCCGTTAATCTGCCTACACGCGCCTTGTCGTACACCATTATCGTAAATGACATGAACGGGGATGGGAAACCGGACCTCGCAGTTTTAAATACGATCGGCGCCATAGCAGCTAATGTTAACGTTTACAAAAACAATAGTTCTACCGGCACACTTTCGTTCGATCCAAAAGTAGATTATTCGCCTGGCGTGTACAATCCGTATGACATTGCGATGGCAGATTTAGATGGCGATGGGAAAAAAGATATGACATTATTGGGCGATGGTTCATTCGTTGCCTATAGAAATATAAGTACACTTTCATCCATTGCATTTGAAGAAAAGGGAACCTTTACAACGGGCGCCAGGTCGCATGTTATTTTTTCGGGAGATATCAATGGCGATGGGAAACCAGATATCGTAACGTCAAGCGTATTTAGCAATTCCGTTTCTGTATTGATCAACACGACAGTCGGAAGCAATATAAGTTTTGCTCCGCAAATGACCCTTCTTGTTAACAATGGTTACTATGCCGCTTTTTACCTTGCTCTCGCAGATCTTGATGGAGATGGAAAACTGGACATCATAACCACTGATAAAGATAATAATACACTGACTGTTTTAAGAAATACAAGCTCAGGCGGAACCGCTTCCTTTGCACCAAAATCATTTCTTGCCGCCAGCGCTGAGCCATCTACTTTAGCGGCCCACGATATCGATGGGGATGGAAAACCGGACCTGGTATATACTTCAGGAAATAACCTGGTGGTGCTGAGAAATGTTGGTACACCAGGCAATATCCAATTTGCTGCAGCGCTTACTTATACAAACGTAGCTGGTACCAATTTCGATATTTTTAATATCGCCTTTAATGATATGGACGGAGATGGCAATCCTGATATTTTATTAACGAATGGTAATGTACTTAAGAACAATAGTACGCCTGGTAATATTACAATGGCAGCTAAAGTAAACTTCGCCGGCGGCGGTATGGCCGTAGAAGCAGGAGACCTGGACGGGGACGGGAAACCCGAACTGATCTTAACAAACGATAATGAGGTAGTTACTATATTGCGAAACACTACACCATCATTCCCTGTATTAACAAACGTTACAATCAGCTCAGGCAATGCAAATGTTAGAAAAGCAAAAACGTGGGATATTGTAACGGCAACTTTTACAGCATCTGAACAGATCAGCCTTCCAACCGTATCTATTGCGGGACATGTCGTAACAGTTACTAACACCACGGGTAATACCTGGTCGGCTTCATATACAATGCAGGCCGGTGATCCCGAAGGGAATATCTCCTTACAGATTGACTATGGTGGCGTGGGTGGGGCACCCGTAACGGCCACAACAGACAACTCGTTTGTTTATTTTGACAGAACGGCGCCGGCTGTCATTACCAGCAACCGTTCACTACCGGTGGCCACCACAACAAAGGCGCCTTTACTTATATACCGCGTTGCGTTTTCTGAACCTGTTACCAACGTTTCTGCAGCAGCATTTCAAATATCCCCAACGGGAACCGCATCAGGCACTATTATGGCTGTGACTAACGTTTCTGCCAACCAGTATGATGTAACGATAAGCGGTGTTTCGGGTAATGGCAGCATCAGGCTCGATATCAAAAATAGTGGCTCCGGAATAATAGATTCAACGGGGAACGCACTCACCGGAGGGTTTACAACGGGGCAATTGTTTACGATCGACCAATCATCTAAACCAACACTCAACAGTCTTAATTTATCTTCCAACAATTCATTCAGCAATGCAAGGGCAAAAGTGGGGGATATTGTCACCGCGTCTTTCAATACCAGTGAAACGATAGCAACACCCTTTGTAACTATCACGGGCCATACAACGCAGGTTACCAATACTTCGGGAAATAATTGGCAGGCAGTGTATGCTATGTCTTCTACTGATACCGAAGGAGCGCTTGGCGTTATTGTAGCGTTTACCGATGTAACGGCATCAACAATAGCCGGGATCCCGGTTGCAACTACTACTGATGGATCCGCTGTAATATTTGATAAAACAGCTCCAGCCGTCACAGCTGTGAACAGACTTACACCGCTAAGCGCTACGGCGATTAATAATGCAACAGTCGTATACCGGGTTCAGTTTAACGAACCTGTTACCGGTATCACTACCAACTCTTTTCAACTGTTCACAACAGGTAGCACTACCGCAACAATTGCCGCAGTTTCTGCTTTCAGTGCAAGTTCTTTTGTTGACGTTACAATTAATGTTAGCAATAGTGTAGGTACGCTCCGCCTTGACCTGAAAAATGCCGGAACCGGTATAACAGATAATGCCGGAAATCCAATGACTGCCGGTTATTCTGGAGGACAAGTATATACTATAGACCAAGTAACACAACCTCCTGTTTTAACATCGCCGGTGGTGTCGTCGACAAATTATGTTGGATTCTGGCTGGCGGGGAGCATGCCGGAAAATTATTTGCCGGGTTCTGCAAAATTATTTTTTGATGATGGAACGACTGTGAAAACAATGACCCTTGTCAATAATATTACTTCACCTTTTGGCTTTTCTGTTCCCCTTGGCGGAGTCGCACCACAAATAGCGTCCGCAACAGCACTTGGCACATATGGAATTTATACGGTCACTTTCTCTTACCAAGATGTTTTAGGCAACCCATCAGCCTCAACATCAGTACAGAACGTCAAAATAAAACTCCAGCAAGCGGCTGAAACCAATTCAGCTTTTGTAACAGATATAACCAAGAATTCGGCAACTATTAAAGGCGAGATTGACGGAAGTGGTTTCGAAACAACAGTGAGATTCATTTATGGAACCGACCCCTCATTGCAGGATGCATCAACTGTTCGTATTTCCAACCCTGTAACTACACCTGGATTGGCAAGCGGAGTTTTCAGTGTTACAGCAAACATGACTGGTCTCGAAGGGGGGACTGTTTATTACTACCAAATTTCTGCCAATAATTTCTTAGGCTACGGGAACAGTCCGATCTATTCGTTTTCTACTATTGCTTCTATAGGCATCAGCTCAATGAGTCCGCAGAGCGGGCCTGCTGGCCGCGAAATAACCATATCTGGCAATGGGTTTAACACAGTTGCTGGGGATAACATCGTGTATTTTGGCGCTGTTAAAGGAACTGTTGTAAGCGCCACAAAAACACAACTGAAGGTTATCGTACCTGTTGGCGCCAGTTACCAACCGATATCAGTAGTAAATAAGGCAACAAAATTGACTGCCTACACTTCCAAACCGTTTACGCTCACCTACGAAACAATTAAGAATTGGAACAAATTCGAAATAGGCACAGCGGGATTGGTTTATTCAGGATTGAAATCTTTTGCTATTGCCGATCTGAATGCGGATGGAATCGCTGATATTGCTGCTTCTACAAGGGAGGAGTTCGCAGTCGACATAAGTGAGGCCCCAGTTCCTACTGGTACTCCGCAGCTTTTTGTAAAAGGTGGCCCGTTTGGGCGCGTTTCTTCAGGCTTTTTTGATACTACAACAGTACCTTCAATGGCAACACAGCGCTGGCCCGCTGAAGCAGGTATTGGGGAAGTGATTGCCAAGGACCTGGATGGGGACGGTTGGCCCGATCTGATCGCTGCCAACAAATTGGCCAACTCAATATCAATAACAAAAAATAATGGTAACGGCGGTCCGGTTACGGTGGGTTCTTTCGGTGCGAAGTTTGACATACCAACAAGCGGTACTGTAACAAGCATTGCAACGGCTGACCTTGATCTTGATGGCAGACCAGAGATCATAGCAATTTGCGGAAACAAGATCTCAATTTTTAAAAATCAGTACAACGGAACCACACTCGGCGCTTCCTCCTTTGCTATTGTTGCCGAATTTACCGGGATTTCGTCTAATACACATGTAGAAGCCGGAGATATAGATGGTGACGGTAAACCGGATCTTGTGGTCACCAATGGAACAAATATTTCGATATACAGAAATATTTCAAATGGAGATTTCTCGTTTGCTGCCCGCGTAGATTTCCCGGTTGGATATGAATCTTTCGCGCTGGCAATCGGTGATCTTGATCTCGATGGAAAAGCGGACATCGCTGTAACAACTTATAACAGCAATAATTTATTAAGCATTTTTAAGAACAATGCCAGTCCCGGTGTTATCAATACTTCATCGCTTGCCGCAAAAGTCGACATCAACTCAGGCACATCTTCGGAATTGACTTCGATAGCCATTGGTGACCTGGATGGAGATGGCCGGCCTGATATTGTTACAAGTGACTGGAACAGATTTGCCCCTAAAACAAGAATATTTCCGAACACAACGCAAACAGGTACTATCAATAGCAACTCATTTGATCAGGTCGATGGTTACTACATACAAAGTCCCGTAAAAGTTGCTATACAGGATATGGATAACGATGGCAGGGCAGATATTGTGGCGATAGGGGATTTTGGTACTGCATTGTATTACCAGCAACACTATACACCATTGGTCATTATACAAAACAAAATGACCTTCACTCCCTTGCTTAGTAAATTCTCACCTGCAACAGCTTCGCTAGGTGATACAGTAATGATCACTGGCCGGGATTTTACAAACGCCAATGCTGTTCAATTCGGTGGGAAACAGGCAAAATCATATACAGTTCTATCAGATACGACGATACGCGCGATTGTAAATGACGGAAGTTCAGGATCTGTAACCGTTAACACCCAGGACGGCCCCGTATCGCTTGCAGGATTTACCTGGATATCCAGGGTACCTGTGATCAATTCATTCATCCCGGCTGCTGCCGCTAAAGGTGAAACGGTGATCATTAAAGGGATCAATTTTACCGGTGCAACAGTTGTTAGATTTGGTAATACACCGGCAAGGTCGTTTATCATCGACTCTTCAACACAGATCAGGGCCGTGATCGATACCGGTTCTTCAGGCGCGATATCGGTAGTAACAACAAAGGGAACCGGAACGCTAACAGGCTTTAGCTACATCATGCCTGTGATCCAGGTATCATCTCCTGTTATCACATCTTTCAGCCCTGCCACGGGTATGGCAGGAAGCCTGATCGCGATCAGGGGAACTGGTTTTACAGGAGCTACCAAGGTTCAGTTTGGCAATATAGATGCAAGATCATTTACAATCGATTCAGCAGGGCAGATCAAAGCTGTGGTTGATACGGGCGCCACAGGAAGCATTCGTGTTATAACACCAGGAGGAACTTCTACTTTAAGTGGATTCAGTTATATAGCAACTTCGGACATTGCAACACCGGCGCCTTTAACACCTGTTATCACGCCAACCGCTACTACCATCATTTCTTTCAGTCCTTCAGCCGCAGTCGCCGGAACAACAGTGATCATAACGGGAACCAATTTTACGGATGTTACCAATGTACGATTCGGTGATGTGGCTGCATCTTCATTTACAGTTGATTCATCCACACAAATAAAAGCAGTTGTAGGAAGTGGTGCATCCGGAAGTGTGTATATTACCGCAGGTGGAAAAACGCTTTCACTATCAGGATTCAGTTTCATCTCTCCTCCACCAACGGTTATTTCTTTCAGTCCCGTAACCGCTACAAGCGGCACTATGATCATTATAAAAGGTTCTGGATTTACAAACGCAACCAATGTCCGTTTCGGTGATATAGCTGCGGCATCATTTACTATTGATGCGGATGGACAGATCAGGGCTATTGTTGGCAGTGGGGCCACAGGGAGTATATATGTGACAACTGCACAGGGGACAGGCTCACTCGCAGGATTTAATTTTATTCCTTCAACTCCGATCATCAGTGCTGATGGGCCACTTACAATTTGCGAGGGGTTATCTGTAAAACTCACATCATCTATCAACGGATTTGATAACCAATGGTATAAAGACGGGCTACTCATCGCAGGAAACAAATCAAATACATTGAAAGTAACATTGCCTGGAATATATACTGTTACAGCGGGAAACAATGGCTTTATATCGAATGCATCTGCAGGAACTACTGTTACTGTAATTACCGCACCCATAATTGCCAAACCTACTATCAACGGTTATACAAAAGATACGCTGGTGTGCTTTACAGATGTGCTTATTCTTACCGTAAATGGCACTTATGATAAATACCTGTGGAGTACCGGTGAAACCACCAAAACCATTTTTGTTAACAAAGAACGCGTGCTTACGGTCCAGGTTGGATCAAATAATGCCACCTGCCTTTCAATCGATTCCTCTATTGCCATTGACGCGAGAAAAAATATCACACCTGTTCCGCTCATCACCAGAACAAGCCTTAGCGAGCTTACCAGCAGCATTGCTGACAATTACAGATGGTTACTGAATAACGTATTTATTACGGGAATTACTACTGGTACTTTACCGATGGTTTCGAAAGGTGTTTACAATGTAAGTACCAGTAAGGATAAAGTCTGTTGGAGCATATCACCCGACTATTTTATATTGCTGGATCCGGTTGTTGTAAAAAAAGCATTTGAACTTGTTTCTTATCCAAATCCATCACCGAACGGCTCATTCAATATCCAGATAAAGTTTGAGAAAGCAGTGAGCGCTGCAGTTATCATCACCATTACCGATCAGGCCGGGGTAGTTAAACTTTCCACGAAGAAAATACTTTTCTCCGATAAGGTGATGAAGATCCCTGTAAACCTGGGTCTTGCCAAAGGAACCTATTCCGTTAAAGTTGAGGTGAACGGAGAGATCAATACACAGCAAATAATCGTACAGTAATGGTGAAAGCGTGTTCACATATCAAAAGCTGCATGGTGCCTGTAATGCTTGCCCTACTATTCATAGCTGCCTGTAAAAAAACGACACCTGATAACACAGATACTCTTGTCCCTGATCCAACGATACCTGATACTACAAAAACACTTACAAGCATAAACGGGGAATGTCGAGTATTCAAGATTACACAACGCAATAGCAGTAGTACACAGGCTGATTATGTATTTGAAATAAAAAGGGATATTGCTTTATCACCGCTGATGATCAGCTCCTTTGATAGCCTGTTGAAAAAAAACGAATACACGATCACCATACAAACGGCAGGCGATACCATTAAACTTTCAACAGGAGAATACTTTATTACAGATCATTCTTCAAAACTGGTAAGCGCATTTTACACTTCTGTTGATCTTTCAGATCCAAAATCCGACAAAGAGGTGTACAGGTATGAATACAATACCTCGGGTTATCTTTCAAGAAAGCTTTGCTACGTAAATGGCGCCCCAACTGCTTTTTACGAAACCATATATGCATATGATAAAAGCAACCAGCTTTTAGGCTGCACATTATACGCAGGCTCAAAACGGGATAAATTATTGGAATCAGCGATCGACTACGACATGACAACCGTACGAAAACCATGGATCTATCTCTTTCCTGATTTCTTTGAAGGATATAATTATTTACAGGCATTAAATTTTGGAAAAAGGGGAACCTACCCGGTAAAAAATATTATTACAAAGATCTATGATACAGGTAGCGGCACGGAGATAGATGCATGGACAACATCTTATAGCGCTTATGCATACAGCCAGGATGGCTTTATACTACAGACATCCGCCAAAGGCGATCTTCAGCAAGGATTAGGATTGCTTTTTGGAACTACACGTTTTGAATACCAGTGTACAAAATAAATGCTATCTAAAACTTTCTCGTCTTCCATCGCCCGCTCTTCATATACCACAGCGAGGGTATGAGTATCGTTGTCCAGTAGATCCACTCACTCAGCCATCCCCATGTAACAGAGAGATTCATTTTCTCAAGCGTAACATACACGTAAATACAATAGAAAATGATGGCGGCCACTTCTGATAATAAATTCATCTTTGAATTACCCGTACCCGTTACTGCATTCATCCATACAACAGATACCGACATCACTACCAGTGCTGTTGACACTACACGCAACACAGGAATAGCGGCAGTGATAAAATCTTCACCCTGCCCATAGATAGATAAAAATGTATGCGGAAAAATATTCAGGATAATACATACGCACAAAGCAAACCCAAGACTCCATCCCATGATGCGGTAAACCAGTTCCATTACCTTATGCTGCAGGTTCTGACCGATCACATTACTCACCATCGTGTTGGCAGTAGCCGCAAAGGCCCAGGTAAAACATCCGAAGAAACCAAAGATGTTGCGCATGGTATTGGAAATGGCCAAGGCCTGACTTCCATGGTGTTCAATTAAAATATAAAAGAACTCCCAACTGATCAGGCTGATCGTAAACTGCAGTATCAATGGATAAGATTGCTTCAGGATCAGTTTTGTATTTGCAGCATCAAAGGCCCAGTTTGTAAACAGTTCCAGCTTTTTGGTAATACCGTTGAGGCGGATCACCACAAAGATCACCACCAGGCCCGCAAATTCAGAAATGATAGACGACCACGCGGCACCATTGAATCCCATATTCGGGAAACCAAAATGACCGTATATCAGCGAATAGTCAAAAAATACATTTGCCACCGCTTCTGTTGCCGTTCCAATGATCAGGTATTTACTCTGATTCGTACCCACCAGTAATGCATTGCGCATCTGGTACACATACAGAAAGGGGAGTCCTAATATCCTTATATTCAAAAAACTGGTAGAGATCCGTATACTTTCCGGATCATGCAGCGCCCAACCTAATATATAAGGTGAAACAAACCAGGTAACCAGCATCCCAAGAACAGCAAACACCAATGAGATCCTCACACCCTGAGAGAACAGGCTCCCGATGGCATCAATCCGGTTTTCACCTGCACGGCGCGAAATAAGTGCCTGGAGACCGTTATTCAATCCCTGGCCAACCACTGCAAAAATTAAGTAATAAACACCCGTGATACCCGCAATGGCTAAAGCGCGCTGGCCAAGTCCGCCCAGAAAAATATTATTGATGATAAAATTGATCTGGGGAACAATAATAGAAGCCGTTATCGGAAGCGCAATGCTTAGTACCTGTTTATTGCTGATATTTACCTGCAGATTCAGGTCGCGGGAAGGGCTTTGCATAATAATGCTGCAAATCTACTATTTTACCCTTTCCGCAGATCGTAATTTGCTGTAGCGCTTTTTTTATATCATTGTACCGTAATTCAAACGCATGACCCACAAAAGGATAGGATATTACCCGGATACACAGGCACCTGCTTCCATCACCGGTGCCGACCAGTTATTGATAGAGATTGGCTGTGACCAGGTTGTGTTATTGGTAAAAGGACAGCTTCCCAAACAACCGGAGGCTTTTGAAGTATTTGAAACAGATACATTTACAAACGAGTGGAAAGATGTACTGGCCGAAATAAAAAAAGGATCGCAGTTGCTCAACCGCTCTTATAACAGTATTGCTGTTCACTATAACCTGCCGGATGCATTGGTGATTCCTGCATCAAAATTCACCGTACAGGCAGGAGAAGATTACCTCGACCAGATCTATGGTGATAACAGCGGCGATATTGCCGGGCATGATCAACTGGCATCCGGTGAGATGGTCGTTGCATACCGTATAAAAAAAGCGGTAAGCGATTGGGTAAAACAGGAATTTGCTTCACACCAGGTTTCACATTTGTACACAGCCATACTGAATGATGTGTTGAACCGTTCATTACCATCCGTCAATTTTGTTGCCATCCGTTTTTATACAAAACATATGGTGATCGCGGTGCTGAAGAACAAAGAACTGCAATTGATCCAGTCGTTCAATTACGAAGTGGAAGAAGATATTTTGTACTACCTGCTCAGCGTGATTCAGCAGTTCGATCTGGATCCTGCGCTTACACATGCAGAGATCACCGGGCAGTTGGATAAACGCTCGGCCATTGCCCTTCAGCTACCCAGCCTGTTCAATAATATCCAATGGGTGGAGAGTGGCGATACCGGTATCTTTTTAAAAGTGCGCGCCGATCATCCTGCACATTATTTTACTGCTTACTATAAGATGGGTGTATGAGGATCATTTCGGGACAATGGGGAGGGAGGAGGATCAGTCCCCCGGCAAACATGCCGCACACAAGACCCACAACAGATATTGCAAAGGAGGGGCTGTTCAATATTCTCCAGAACCGCATGAGTTTCGGAGGCATTAAAACTCTCGATCTTTTTGGGGGCACAGGATGCATCAGCTATGAATTAGGATCAAGAGGGGCCGCTGAAATGATCATTGTTGAGAAGGACCCGATCATGCAGGCATTCATCAAAAAAAACCTGGATATGCTGGGCGCGGAAAATGCCAAAGTATTGAAGATGGATGTGTTCTCTTACCTGAACACGGCAACAGAAAGTTTTGATTTTATTTTTGCGGGACCGCCTTATGCGTTGGGTAGTATTGATGAGTTGCCGAAGATCATTGTTTCGCGTGGGTTGATTAATGAGAGAGGATTTTTTGTGTTGGAACATACGCCGCGTAATAAGTATGATAATTTTCCGGGGTTTAGTTTTATGCGGAATTATGGAACAACTTTGTTCTCGTTTTTTGTTAAGATGTAGGTTTGCCACAGAAGCACTGAAGCACTGAAAAAAAATTCTGTGCTTCAGTGCTTCTGTGGCAAAAAAAATACTCAATGAACAACTCAATATTTATAACCGGTATAGGAACTGATGTTGGCAAAACATTGATTGCCGCTATTATAACGGAAGCGTTACAGGCAGACTACTGGAAACCCATCCAGGCCGGCTATGCAGATGGAACGGATGCGGAATTGATCAGCAGCCTGCTTTCAAACCCTGTTTCAATCATTCATCCTGAATCCTACAAACTCCAAACCCCTGCATCACCACATATTGCCGCAGCAAAAGAGCATATCACTATCGATCTCGATGTGCTAATAAAAGATGCGGAAGATATCATGAACAAAACAGGAGAGAAGCCCCTGATCATAGAAGGAGCGGGAGGCTTACTCGTTCCTTTATCAAACGAACTAATGGTAGCCGACCTGGTCAAAAAAATAAACGCAAAGATCATTCTCGTGAGCCGCAATTATCTCGGCAGTATTAATCACTCATTGCTTACCGCAGCTTACTGCAAGAGCAACGGTCTCAACGTAACCGGCTGGATCTTTAGTGATGATTATATGAATTACGAAGAAGAGATCGTACAATGGAGCGGTTACCCATCCATTGCTTCCATTCCAAAAATGCAGCAGGTGAACAAAACAACAATAAAGGAGCAGGCAGAACGCATCCGTGTATCTTTAGAAATAATTTGCGGATGACGGATTAGCGGATTTACGAATTAAAAATCCGCTAATCCGCTAATCCGCTAATCCGCGAATTAAATGACCAAACAGGAACTGAGACATGAATACAAAATAAAACGTGCCGCAATCGATGGCCGTGAGCGACTGCGGCTGGATGATCTTTTATTGCTCCAGTTCCAGCAATTTGATTACAGCGATGCTACTTCCGTTTTAAGTTACTGGCCGCTTTCGCATACTGCCGAGCCTAATACCCATTTATTTACGGGTTATTTAAGACATATGATACCGGGACTCACCATTGCCTATCCGGTTACAGACAGAAATTCTTTGCAGATGACGGCTATCGTGATAAATGAGGATACAGTGTATCATACCAGCCCGCTCGGGACCTCAGAGCCAAAAGAGGGGCAGGTACTGCCCCCGGAACAAATAGACCTTGTTTTGGTACCTTTACTTGCCTTTGATAACCAGGGATATCGGGTAGGATATGGGAAAGGGTTTTACGACAGGTTCCTGGCCGGTTGCCGGAAAGATATTGTTAAGATAGGGTTCTCTTACTTTGATCCGGTTGATAAGATCACCGATACAGATCAATTTGACGTACCTTTAACCTACTGCATAACACCGCAACATATCTATGAATTTTAACACGATATTCCTGAAGTCATTCCGTGTTGTATTACTTCCGCTAGCCCTTATTTACGGGCTCATTATTATCATACGAAACCGGTTGTACGACAAAAAATATTTTGCCGCTGCGCATTTCAATTTCCCTTTGATCTGTGTGGGCAATCTTGCCGTAGGTGGAACAGGTAAATCGCCCATGGTAGAATACCTCATCAGGCAATTGGGTCCACATTATAAACTGGCCACGCTAAGCCGGGGTTATAAGCGGAAAACAAAAGGGTATGTGCTGGCCAATGCCCAAACAACCGCACTGGAAATAGGCGATGAGCCGATGCAGTTCCATACCAAATTTCCGGATATTTCTGTTGCCTCCTGTGAAGAAAGAATTGTAGGCATCCCGCATTTGCTGCAGGATATACCCGGGTTACAGGCCATCATACTGGATGATGCGTTTCAGCACCGATCGGTGGTTGCCGGTTTGAATATACTGCTCACAGAATGCAGCAACCTGTATTCACAGGATTTCTTTTTGCCAACAGGCGACCTGCGTGATCAGCGATCTTCGGCAACACGGGCGGATATTATTATCGTAACCAAATGCCCCAAGGATCTATCGCCGGAGAAGAAACAACGCATCATCCGCCAGCTGAACCCAACGGCCTCACAAAAACTGTTCTTTACAACCATCGAGTATGGCGTACCTTACCATATATTCAATCGCGGCGAAGAATGGCACCTCACACCAAGGGATGAGGTATTACTGGTCTGCGGCATAGCCAATCCGCGTCCACTGAAAGATTATTTACTGGAAAGGGCACACACTTATTACCAGCAGGATTATTCCGACCACCATATCTTTTCTATCGATGACCTGAACGATATAAAACAAAGGTTTGAGACGATCGATGCAAAAGAAAAGATCATCCTTACCACTGAAAAAGACGCGGTAAGACTGATCAAATTCACCGAAGAACTGGCCAGGATGCCCATGTATGTATTACCCATACGGCATTCTTTCCTGTTTGATGAAGGTGACGTATTTAATGAACTGGTGACTGATTTTATCAGGAACTTCCGTTTCAACAAAGAATCTATATGAAAGAAAAAAAGTCAAAACAAAAATCAAAGTCAAAAATAATTGCCCAGGCAACTTTAAAAGGAAAACTGGAAGTAACCCGCTCGGGCATGGGTTACGTTGTTGTAGAGAATGTTGTGGGTGATGTACTCGTAAAACAGGGCGATTTCAACACAGCACTCAACGGAGATACCGTGCGCGTAAAAGTGATCAAGGAAAATGTACGCACCGGCAAGAAAGAAGGAAAGATCATGGAAGTGATATCGCGCAAGCAAACCGAATTCACGGGTGTTGTACAACTGTCAACCAATTATGCATTTTTTATTCCCGACACAGACAAGCCGATGCCGGATCTTTTTATTCCGCTCACAGAACTGAATGGTGCAAAGAATAAAGACAGGGTAGTGGCAAGGTTAGTGAAATGGGACAAGGATGATAAAAAACCGGTAGGCACCATCGTTAGCCTTTTATTACCGGAGGATGAGAATGATGCCGCTATGAAAGAGTTGCTGGCACAGGCAGGCTTCCCATTATCCTTTCCCGAAGATGTGATTGAAGAATCGGAAAGGCTGCCCGATGTATTGGATGCCGAAGAAATCAAAAAAAGAAGGGATTGCCGCGGTATACTCACCTTCACCATAGATCCCGTTGATGCAAAGGATTTTGATGATGCCATATCGATCAGAAAGCTGGACAATGGCATGTATGAAATAGGCGTACACATTGCCGATGTAAGCTATTATGTACACCCCGGAACGGAACTGGATGAAGAGGCTTATAAGAGAGCCACATCCGTTTATTTACCCGATCGCGTGAACCCTATGTTACCGGAGCGCATATCGAATGAACTCTGCTCGCTGCGTCCACATGAAGACAAATTTACTTTCTCTGCTATCTTTCAAATGAATACGAAAGGAGAGATCAAACAATACTGGCTGGGCAAAACAGTGATCCATTCCGATCACCGCTATGCTTATGAAGATGTACAGGAGATCATAGAATCAAAGACCGGTGTGAACCAGGATGAGATCTTATTACTGAATGATATTGCACAACGTTTACGCCGCAACCGCTTCGCCAAGGGCGCCATCAATTTTTCTTCCCAGGAAGTACGTTTCAAACTGGATGAAAAAGGCAAACCGATCGGCGTGATGATCAAAGAAAGTAAAGAAGCGCATCAACTGATCGAAGAGTTCATGTTGCTCGCCAACCGCACTGTTGCAGAGAATGTGGCCAAACTCAAGATCAATAAAAAGGCATTGCCGTTCCCATACCGGATACACGATCAACCGGATCCGGACAGACTGGCGCCATTTGTGGTCTTCGCAAGAAAACACGGGTATAATTTTGATACCAGCACCCCCGAAGCAATTGCTACAAGCTTTAATGTATTACTCGAAAGCGCTAAGGGAAAACCCGAACAGCATGTGCTGGAACAACTGGGTATCCGCACCATGGCCAAAGCCATCTATACAACAGAAAATATCGGTCACTATGGATTGGCATTTGAATACTATTGCCACTTCACATCACCCATCCGCCGTTACCCGGATGTATTGGTGCACCGCGTTTTGGAATCGATCATTGATAACAATCCAATGATCGATAAAAAGATGGAAGAGAAGTGTAAACACAGCAGTGAAAGGGAAAGAGCTGCCATGGAGTGTGAGCGCGCAGGTAATAAATACAAACAGGTAGAGTTCCTCAAATCACATCTCGGCGAAATATTCGATGGGGTGATCAGTGGCGTTGCCAGCTTTGGTTTCTGGGTAGAAACAGTAGAACACAAATGCGAAGGTTTGGTCAATATTGTAGGACTTTCCGATTATGATGATTTCCGTTTGGTAGAAGGAGATTACAGCCTCGTAGGAAGAAGAAGCGGAAGAACTTTCAGAATGGGAGACAGTGTAAAGATCCGCGTAGTGTCTGCCAATCTTGAAAAGAGACAGTTGGATTTTGAGTGGGTAATGAATTCGGGGGAAGAGAAAACAGGGGATAGGGAAAAGGGCAAAGGGGGCAGGAAGAAGGTCAACTAACTTTCCATAAAAATAATCCCTTCTTTTTCCAGTGCTTTCAAAACAGGCTTATAAATTCCCGGTAAAATCGGAATGTGTAAGCCTGTTTCATTTATCTCACCTTCCAATATCAATCGCGCAGCGATCCCCAAAGGCAACCCAACCGTCTTCGCCATCGCCGTATTCAAATGATCATCACCCTTAACCACCAACAAACTTTTCACACTGCCTCCTGACTCCTGTTCCCTGCCCCCTAAAAATGAAATTTCATGCAACATCACAATCATATCCTTATCCGCAGGTAACAGCACCCATTTCTTTTCCAGTATCCATTGCAGTACATCTGCCGAACTGCAGGTACTTTTGTTGATCATGGTATGATCTTCCAGTCCCAGGAAATCGAAATGTTCTTTTAATTCATCCGGGATGGTGATTCCACTTTCTTTTATGTGTTTATCAAAAAAAGAAGAAATGGTCAGGCTGTCTGTTTGAATAGCATTCATTTCATCCGTCAATCCCAATGCGATCACGGTGTTCCATGCTTTGCAAAAAACGGGGTAGCGCAAAGTGGTCCTGATAAAGGTTTCGGCATTATCCAACTGGTAGGTAGGAATATAACTGAGCGAGTCGCGGTTATAGTAAAAAGCAAGGGGACCAATACCGTCAATCGCAACTTCATTACAATTACTGAAAAGTGTTTGATAATCCAGGCTTTCGATGGTTGAATTTTGTTTGAACATGGCCCCCGCTTTACCGGCAACCACCACATTCCTGGGGTTCCAGCTGAATTTATAATGCCAGGGATTATCATCGCTCTCCGGTGCCACCAGTCCCCCGCAATGCGAGCGGAAAGAAGTGATTTCGCCGCCACTTTCCCGAATTTTGTGGATAAGCTTCATGGCACTCATATGATCGATACCGGGGTCTAGACCCATTTCACAGAGGAAAAGAATACCTTTTTTCTCAATCTCTTTCGCTAATAGCTGAATTTCAGGGTCAATATAGGAAGCAGAGAGGAAATGCTTTCCATGCTCAAGACAGTCTTTAGCCACAGGATATTGCAAAAAAGGAGGCAGCAGCGAGATGACCACATCGGCAGTTGCAACAAGCGCGGATCTTTCTTCCTCATCCAACAGATCGACCTGTTTAGCCTTTACAAGGGGATGTTCGCCCACCTTTGCCTGTATGGCAGCAAGGTTTACGTCTGCTACAGTTACTGCCCATTGTTTTTGAACAGCCAACTCTTTCAAATAATTGATCAATACAGTGGCAGATTTTCCTGCACCAAAAAGTAAAATTTGTTTCGCGGGCATAATCAAAGATAGAACTATCCCTCTTTTCACCGCAGAGACGCGAAGAACGCAGAGATTACGCAGAGAAAACCTTTCTCTGCGCCAACTCCCCGAACTCTGCGGCTCTGCGGTGAATAGGAAGCTGAAAACAGGAGGCTTTTAAGAGAAAAATATACTGCCCACAACTGTGGATAAAAGCCCCTAAAAAAGAGGCATTTTTACCCGTTTTTCCCCTCCGAAAAAACTATCTTCGCCATCCTGAAAAACAGGTGTGTCTTACACCCTGTCATGATTCTAAATCAGCACACAGCCTACGAATATGGAAGACAACCAGATACCCGGTCAAACTGCAGACCATGACCGCATCATTAAGGTAAATATTGAGGAGCAAATGAAGACCGCCTATATCGATTATTCGATGTCGGTAATTGTGGGACGGGCATTGCCTGATGTAAGAGATGGTTTCAAGCCTGTACACCGCCGCGTATTGTACGCGATGAATGAACTGGGCAATAACAGCAACAAGCCTTATAAGAAATCTGCCCGTATTGTAGGGGAGGTAATGGGTAAGTATCACCCGCATGGAGATGCCTCCATTTATGATACCGTAGTAAGGCTTGCGCAGGAGTGGACCATGCGCTATACACTGGTAGATGGGCAGGGTAACTTTGGTAACCAGGATGGTGATCCGCCGGCTGCCATGCGTTATACAGAAGCCAGGCTTCAGAAGATCGCGGAAGCCATGCTGGATGATATTGAAAAAGAAACAGTTGATTTCCAGTTCAACTTTGATGATTCACTACAGGAGCCAACAGTATTGCCAACCCGGATCCCGCAATTGCTGGTGAACGGATCATCAGGTATTGCCGTAGGTATGGCCACCAACATGATGCCGCATAACCTGAGTGAAGTGGTAGATGGCTGTATCGCCTATATCAATAACCGGGATATTACCATTGAAGAACTGATTGAAATAGTAAAAGCACCCGATTTTCCAACCGGCGGTATTATTTACGGAATGGAAGGGGTAAGACAGGGATTGCTCACCGGTCGCGGAAGGGTAGTACTTCGCGGAAGGGTGCATATCGATACAAAAGCCAGCGGGCGCGAACAGATCATTATTACGGAAGTGCCTTACCAGGTAAACCGTGATAACCTGACCGACCGTATCGGTCAATTGGTGAATGATAAGACCATTGAAGGCATTGCCCACGTGAACAATGAGAGCAATATGCGTGAAGGAACGCGTATCGTGCTCGATCTGAAAAGAGATGTGGTGGCGCAGGTGATCGTGAACCAGTTGTACAAATTCACAGAATTACAAACCAGTTACGGGGTTAATAATGTGGCTATCAGCAAGGGAAGGCCGCAACTGATGAACCTAAGAACGCTGATCGTTGAGTTCATCGATTTCAGGATGGATGTAGTGATCAGGCGGGCAAAATTCGACCTGCGCAAAGCGGAAGAAAGGGCCCATATCCTTGAAGGATACCTGAAAGCGCTGGATCATCTTGACGAAGTGATCGCTTTGATCCGCGCCAGCAGAACACCGGATGAAGCGAAAGAAGCATTGATGAGCAAGAGCCGCGAAGAGAAATGGAAACTCAATCAATCGATGTTCACGGATGTAACCGATGAACTGTACCGTCAGGAAGAAGGCTTGTCGGAATTACAGACAAAAGCTATACTGGAACTGCGTTTACAGCGTTTAACAGGTATGGAGCGCGATAAAATTGTTGATGAATTCAACGGTTTGATCGCTACCATTAAATACCTGAAAGAGTTGCTGGGTAACGAATTCATGCGTTTCGAGTTGATCAAGAAAGAACTGACGGAAGTAAAAGAAAAATTCGGCGATCCGCGTAAATCAGAGATCCAGTATCTCGCAGATGAAATGCGTATAGAGGACCTGATAGAAGATGAAGATGTGGTGATCACGATCTCACACCTGGGCTATATCAAACGGACATCTGCTACCGAATACCGCCAGCAACGCAGAGGTGGCAGGGGAGCAGTAGGTTCAAAAACACGCGAAGAAGATTTTGTGGAGCATCTGTTCGTAGCCTCTACACATGGTACGCTGATGTTCTTTACCGAAAAAGGACGTTGTTTCTGGATGCGTGTTTACGAGATTCCCGAAGGAGAAAAACAAAGCAAGGGTCGCGCTATACAGAACCTGATACAATTGCCGGGTGATGATAAGGTGAAAGCCATTATCGATGTGAAGAGACTGGACGATAAAGAATATGTACAGAACCATTATATCGTTCTTTGCACCAAGCAGGGAATCATCAAGAAGACCTCGCTGGAGGACTTTAGTCGCCCGAGGGCCAATGGGGTAAATGCCATTACCATTGTGGAGGGAGATGAGCTTTTATCGGCCCGTATGACCGATGGAAACCAGGAGATCATGCTCGCCGTGAAGAGTGGTCGTGCCATCCGTTTCCCTGAATCCAAGGTCCGTTCAACGGGCAGGGGAGCGATTGGGGTAGCAGGTATTGAAGTGGATGATTCGAAGGATGAAGTGGTAGGAATGATCTGCATTAATAAAGAAGATAGCGCCCGTACTATATTGGTTGTGAGCGAGAAAGGTTTTGGAAAAAGAACCTCGGTTGAAGAATACCGGATCACTAACCGTGGAGGAAAAGGTGTTAAAACTATCAATGTAACAGAGAAAACCGGTAGTTTGGTAGGCATTTTGTATGTAACCGAAAAAGAAGACCTGATCATCACCTGTAAATCGGGTGTAACCATCAGAACCGGAATTGTGGATATCCGTGAGGCTGGTCGCGCAACACAGGGTGTAACCCTGATGAGGCTTGACGAAGGGGATGAGATAGCCGCTATTTCGCAGATCGAAGAGCAGGATGAGCCGGTGGCAGAAGTTATCATAGCAGAAGGAGACGCCGTTACAACGGAGGCCCTTGCTGATGATGCACCGACACCAGCAGGCGATGAAACGACAGGAGCTGACAACACAGACGAAACAGAAACAACAACTGACAATCAATAATAAAACCTCCCTTATGAAGAAGCTTTTATTGCTTACTATGCTTGCTGCAGCCTTCCAGATGGTTCAGGCGCAGGATTTTAAAAAGGTTCAGACCACCGTTCTCCTGAAAAAATGGGAAGATGCAAAAACGGAGATAGACAAGGTCATGACCGACCCCAAGGCGGCGCAGAATAAAGATGCCTATTACTGGAAATCCAGGATATATGCCGCTCTTTATACTGACACTGTTTTACATAAGAAGTATCCAAACGCAGCGAAAGATGCGGATGATGCTTTCAAAAAGTTAAAAGAACTGGATCCAACGCTGGCTACTGCTAAAACGCAGGGACCTGAAGGGTATTTTGATATGTACCAAACCTCTTTTAAGGAAGCGATCAAAGTGTTCAACCAGAAGAAATGGGAAGAAGCAGCTGCTGATTTTAAAATATCAGTAGAATACAGCGATGTGATCTTTACCAATAAATGGACAACTGGAACCTACGCTTTTGACACCACTTCACTTTTATACCTTGGGTATTCTTACCAGAATGCCAATAAAATGAACGAGGCAGCCCTTTCCTATGGACGCCTCGCTGATAACAAAGTAGCAGGTGAAACATACACAGACATCTATAAATTCCTGGTAAGCCATTACACCAATACAAAGGATGAAGAGAAGTTCAAAAAGTACCTCGCTCTAAGCAAAGAGCTGTATCCAAAAGATGCTGCTGTTTGGGATGAGTTCGAAATGGAATACATGGATAAGAACTTGTCACTGGCACAGAAAACGGCTATGTATGAGAAAGAGGATGCAGCTGGTACGCTTTCAGAAACCAAATACCTCCAGTTTGGAGATCTGTTCGTTAACGTAAAGAATAAAGAGAAAGGTCTCGACAGTGCCCAAACATTGGCCTACACGTTAAAAGCAGCAGATGCATTTAAAAAAGCTTATGCAAAAAATAACCAGAACTCGATAGCAGCGTTTAACGTAGGGGTTATCTATTATAATATTTATGGTGACTATGATGATAAATATGCCGCCAATATCAGGGCGCTGCAAACAATTAATGCCAACAAACCACCAGCCGACAAGGACCCAAAGAAAAAAGCCGCACAGGATGCTAAATACAAAGCAGACACGGATGTGTTGAGAAATGCAAATATGGCCGTTGAAAAACCATTGATGGACAACCTGGATCTGGCCATTGACTGGATTGAGAAGTCTTACAATACATTGAAAAATAAATCAGACAAGAATAAAACAGAAAAAAGCGTGGCTAATAAATCAGTCGATTTCCTCGCAAACCTGTATGCCTACAAGCGCGACAGGGTAAGGGGTAAGGACCTGAAAGCCTTTGATGCTTACGATGCTAAGTACAAAGAGTTTGATGCCATGCACGCGAAGTTTTAATTGCCTGCTGATAACATAATTGGAAACGCCAATCCGGAAGGGTTGGCGTTTTTTATATGTCTACCCATCCATAAAAAATGCCGGTCCAAAAGAACCGGCATCTATCAAATCAAATCTACCAGGGAATACTTATTGTCGTTGAGATGCCAGTTTCACATGCGTGTTAGCAGCCTGTTGCATAGCAGCAGTTCTGTAAGTAATGAGGCTGTCTTTCAACTCACGGTTCTCGATCACCATCTCTTTGGCTTCTCTGTCTGTTTGCTGTGTACCGAGGTAAAAACCGGTAGAGAACATACCCGGCACTACCACACAAAGCAACGCAATCAACCATGCATCGCTGAGTTTGGAAAGAAAATTGGATTCTTCTTGTTTCATATTGGGTCAGAATAAAAAATGAGTAATATTGGGTTTTGGCGCATAAAATATTACTTTATGCGTTACTGTAAATTAATTCACCCATTTCATTCCCTATTAAGCTAATCCTTTTATGATTTTCTACTAGTTCAGCTATTTAGTAGGATATTAATTAATATTTAATCGGTACCTCATTAGTTCACGAAAAAATACACATAACTAACTCCTGTATTCTTGGTTACGGTATCATACGCATACACGGTAAAGCCGTAACTCCCTTTGCCATTCACTGCAAATCCAACATCAAAAATATTATCCTGCTTAGAAAGGGTCAGCCTTTTTTCCTCAATGGCTTTGCCATCTTTTTGCAGGATACCCACCACCTCAATCTGATCAGCGTTCCAGGTTCCGCCTTTACTGATAGTGCAGCCGCATAACATGGTCAGGCTGATCTTTAGATTTACTTCAGTTGGTTTTCCTTCCTGGAAGGGTAATATCTGGTGCAGACCGGGGTTCAGCACATCAATAATAAAGCCCGGCAATTCAATGATCAGTCCTTCACCATCAATATCCTTTCCGGGTATGAGCCAGGCCTGGATAGAACCGCTGATAGCGGCATTTTTCAGGTGAGCAGGGGCCTTTACAATGATATCCACCAACACAGGTTCTTTTATGTCTAAAGACGCTTCAAACCTGGCTGTTTTCTCGTCAGTTAGCCGGTCACCTCTTTTATGGGAGGTTTCCATTAAGAGTTTCGTATTGCCTGAACCACCTTCTGTGTAACCGGATGTCAATACCTCGCCGGTCTGGCTGTTCTTTACAATGACCAACGCACCGCCGATGTTGGTGCCAATGAATTTTGCATCCTTTCCCCTTACCCTAACAACCAGTTTGGTAGGCAGGGCAGTTGCCTGGAAGACTGCAGTAATCAATAAAACAAAAAGAAACAGGGATCTACACTTCATATAGGAGATTTCAACAGTGATCAGAATTTAAAAATGTCTTCGAGTTTATGCTCAAGTTCCTCGCCGTGCAGGTTGCGCCCAATGATTACTCCCTTTGGATCGATCAATATGTTGGCGGGGATGAGACGGATGCCATATAACTGCCCCACTTTATTATCCCAGAACTTGAAATCAGCCACCTGCTTCCAGGGCAGCTTATCGTGCGCGATTGCTTTTATCCACGGTTCCTTTTCTTTATCGAAAGAAATACCCAGGAAATCAAGACCCGCTTTATTATATTTTGCATAGAGCTTGATCAACGCAGGAGATTCTGCCCTGCAGGGTGGGCACCATGCCGCCCAGAAATCAATGAACAGATACTTACCAAAATGATCGTATAACCTGTACGGCTTCCCTTCTGTATCCCATTGCTGAAAGTCGATCGCCTTTTTACCAATGCCCGCTTTGCGTAATGTTTCGGGTAATGATTTAAGCAGCTTTACATACTGGCTCTGTTCAATGGATTTATCAAACAATGCCACATTATGTTCGATCTCTTCGGGTGAAAGACGGAAAGAATAATTCCGGTACAACACATATGCAGGCACCAGTGAGGCAGGGTGCGCCTGGATGAAGGAATCTATTTTGAAATTTTTTGCGTTCTTTTTGTAAGCAGTAAAGAGATCCTGCTGCGAAGATCCTTTTACAGAAGACTTTGCATAACTCTCCGGTGAATTGGCATAATTACCGGTGGAATCTACCACAACGGTAATGGGTGCATTCTCCAGGAAAATATAAAAGGGATACAGCAGGTCCACCGTAGGATCGAGCGAGATGCCATACAACTCAGGTAGTTTGGGTTTTGTATGAAACGTAAACTTTCCGTTTTCAACAACTGCTGAATCTATTACATTAAGCATTTTGTTGTTGTACTTCTGCAGGTACACTTTACCGGTTGTAAAGTTGGTGACCGTACCGGACAGCGCAAACTGATCATGCTGGGCAAGGGCCACATTTAAAAAGCAAAAGATAATAACGATGGGGGCGAGTGTTTTTTTCATGGTAACTGTTTATTGGGACCTTATAATAATTTATTGGTAAGCACTTCACTGTTTGGCAATGGGAAGAAATAACCGGCATCTGCAGGGTTCACCTGTCTTGCCTGGAAACTGCTGCTGCTCTTGGCCGGAAGTGGTAAAAGATTTCTGAGCAGATCATTCGACCTGAAACCTTCTCCCAGCAATTCTATCCTGCGTTCAATCCAGATAGTTTCAACCAGTGTTTGTTGTGTTGCCACAGCCGCAGCAGGGAAGTTGTAACCATTATCGGATCTGCGGTGTACCGCTTCCAGCAATCTTTGCGCTAAGCTGAGGTTATTGGTTCTTGCTGCGGCTTCTGCATAATTCAATAAAACTTCTGAATAACGGATAACCGGAACATAATCAAGGAACGGGGAAGGCTTGGCATATTTCATCAGGAAGTTTTGAGCGTTGGCTGTATTTACCCGCAGCATTTTTTTCCGTACATCGTTTGTTGTCCATTGTGCATTACCAAGAATCCCTGTTGCATTCAGGCTAAAGTCTGCATTCACATTGTAGGAACCGCCCAATGCCGTTACCGGCGGATCAGCAATGGTTACCGGCATTGAAAAAACAGATTCTGTAGTGGTATAGTCTGAGCTGAAAACAACCTGTATATCGGATTGAAGAACATGCGCAACACCCGTTGTAGCTGAAAATGGAGCAGTGGTTTGCGGCACTATCTTAACGGCTTCTGTTACTACCTGTGCATAGTCGCCCTTATTCAGGTAAACCCTTGTTTTCAAAGCTATCGCCGTATTGCGGTGTGCGCGTGTAGTATTCAGGTCCTTCGTACTATACGTAAGCGGGAGATTGAGTTCTGCAAAATCAAGATCAGCCTGGATACTGGCATATACCTCGGCCACTGTGCTGCGGGCAAGGCTATTGTTATCAACGGATGTTTCAGGCTTTAACCTTAATGGCAATGCCTTAGAGACCCCGTTGTCTGCAGTATAAGGACGTGCATACAAAGTTACCAGGGTAAAGTAATTGAATGCCCGCAGAAAGCGCGCCTCTGCTATATATTGCTTTTTAAGCGTTTCATCAATCACCCCCGATGAGTTGTTCAATCCATCGATCAGTATATTACTGTTGTTGATAGAAGCATAGGCCGCTTCCCAGATAGATGCAACATCTGCTGATGAAGCAGAATAGTTATTGGCCCAACCATCAAAACCGGTGAAAGCATTATTGGTCTGGTTGATAAAATCTTCTCCACGGATATCCGAGTTGAGTAATACACGACCACTATTGTTTTTAAACGTTTTATAGATACCGTTGACAAGACCTGCGATCCTGGCCGGCGATTTAAAGATATCAGCGGTACTAAGCTGCGATTCGGAAGTAGTGTTCAGATCTTCTGTAACCTTACTGCACGATACCGCCATGAGCAATAAGAGAGAAGGGATGAATAACCTGGTATATTTTGTAAGATAAGTCATGTTCATTTTTTTAGAGTTCAATCAGAAAGCAAGGTTGATACCGAACGTGAATGTTTTTGCCTGGCCGATGGAATTAAATTCAACACCCGGTGTTGTGTTTGAATTACCATTGGTAGAGATTTCCGGATCACTTCCTGAATAGCCGGTGATGATGAACAGGTTGGTTGCCTGCGCATACACACGGAGACTGCTGATCTGAAGCCTTTTTAATAATTGTGGTGAAAGGGTATATCCCAACGACAGGGTTTGCAAACGAAGGAAATCTCCCTTTTCAACATTCTCTGAAATAGAGAACTGGGTACCGTTAGAGATCCGGTCATTATATACCACCCTTGGGATATCAGTTATTTGTCCCGGTGTGGTCCACCTGCGAAGCATATCGGTTGAGTTGTTGAAAAATATCTGGTCGCGCAAAGTGGTCTTTGTTCCGTTCATGATATAGTTTCCACCTGAATAGGTGATGCCCACACTCGCATCAAATGCACCGTATCGGAAGTTGTTGGTAAGACCGCCATACCATTTGGGAAGGGCATTACCGAGGGGAACAAAATCATTGCTGCCGATAGCCGGTGCCGTGGTACCATTGAGATAGGTCCAGTTGCTTTGTCCCGGCAATACCGCAAAACTATACTGCACTGTTTCACCTTTCCCATTGATAAACATACGTTGCCCATTATCCGGGTTTACACCGGCAGAAACAGCACCGTAAAGACTACCTACAGAATAGCCTACCCGTGTTATATTAGTGTTATTGAGAGCAGAACCGCTTGTTAAACCAATGATATCCTGTCCTTCCACCAGTGAAGTAACCTTGTTGCGGATGCTTGTGTAGTTCACAGATAACTTCCATGAGAATTTATCATTCTCGATAATACGTGCATTGATGCCGATCTCCAGGCCCTTATTATAGAGCGACCCAATATTAGCAAGGATACTGTTACCCGGTATGCCTAAAGAAGGGGACAGGGGTGTATTGAGGATCAGGCCATTTACATCATTGTAGAAATAAGCCGCTTCTAACTGTATACGGTTCTTGAGGAAAGAAGTGGTTAAACCGATATTGGTTTGATTACTGGTTTCCCAATTAAGGTTGGCATTACCCACTTGCGATAAGATCCATGTTGGCGCTGTACCGTAAAGGGATGAATTGTATAAAGCGAATGAACTATAATCATTGTTGAGGTTACCGTTGCCTACACGTCCCCAGCTGGCATTTACTTTAAGCGAATTCAGTATGCCGGCAATGGCGGATTTTTGGAAAAATTTTTCTTCCGAGATGATCCATCCCGCAGAAACGCCACCGAAGTTTCCGTACTTTTTTCCAACAGCCAGCGCGGAATTTCCATCACGCCTGAAGTTGGCAGTTAAAAAGTAGCGGCTCTTGAAGTCGTAATTCAGCCTTGCGAAGTAGGAAGCAAATATGCGTTTTCCGATGGCATTAGTTCCGGTAAAAATATTGGCCCAGCCACCCTGTATGTATTGAAAAAAGTCATCAGAAGCCGTGGTGGCACGAATTCCCCAAACAGAATTCTTGTATTGCTGGATATCGCTACCCACCAGTAAATTGAGATGGCTGCTACCAAATCTATCCTCGTAAGAAAGCGTATTGGCGAAAGAAGTATTTTCACGCGAGCCACTGTTATTGGCAATGGATCCACCGGTACTGTATGCTTCAGAACCATACTGCGAGCTTCTGAAAGCAATGTCTTCATTCTTCAACTGGTCAATTGCATAACTGCTGTTGAAGTGAATCTTTTTAAGGATACGGAAGTCAGCAGCCACCCTGCCAATGAACCTGTCGCCATTGGATGTGTTCCTGCTGAGATCATACAGCGCAACGGGATTGAACAGCGGGAAGGTGAGGAGGTTGTTACCACTCGCCAGTTGACCACCTGTAGTGTTAAGATTGTAGGTACCATCTTCTTTATAAGCGGCAACATTAGGAGGGAGGGCCAATGCCAACCTTCCCGCCCCGGTGGTTGTTAAAGTTGCGCCGGGAAGTGAACCTGAATTGAAAGAAAAATTATCCGACTTACTGTAATTGGAGTTGGCAGTAAGTGTGAACCAATCGGTTACTTTATGTTCAACATTTGCACGGATACCTATCCGTTTAAATGTATTGCCAATCAGGATCCCTTCCTGGTTGCTATAACCGGCGGAAAGAAAATAGGTGGTGGATGCATTGCCACCTGAAACACTGATGGAATGATTGTGCGACAAACCTGTTTGATAGATATAGGATTCCCAATCGGTATCGATAAGCTTTCCATCAGCAGTGAAAGAAGGGAAGAAGAGGGCGGACCTTACACTGGCATTACTGCCGTTACCGGTAAGTACCTTGGCATTTAATACCGCTTCATTTTTCATTGTTGCATATTGTTCGGCATTCAGCACTTTGGGCAGGCGGGTATTATGGGAGATGCCCACCCATGCATCATAACTGGTTCTTGCTTTTCCTGCACGTCCTTTTTTAGTGGTAATCAGTATCACACCGGCAGCACCCCTTGATCCATAAATAGAAGTGGAGGCCGCGTCTTTCAAAACGTCCATGGTTTCGATATCGGAAGGATTGATGAGGCTGAGCGGGTTATTGGGCACATTACCGTTTGAGGAAATATCTCCTGTATTAATCGGAATCCCATCAATCACTACGAGCGGGTAGGAGCTTAAAGAAATAGAGTTGATACCGCGTATACGAATCACCGGCGGATTATTCAACAAGCCATTGGGAAGTGCAACACTTACACCAGCCGCTTTTCCGGATAGAGCCTGGTCAAAACTCTGAACAGGTATATCTTTAATGGATTGCTCAGAGATGCGCGCAGAAGAGCCGGTAAAGCCTTTCCTGGATTGAGTGCCATAGCCTACCACCACTACTTCACCCAGTGCATTATCTGCTCTTTTTAATTGGATGATAAGCTTTGTACCTGCCGATACAGGCGATGCAAAAGTTTCATAATTAAGTGAAGTAAAGAATAAAGTATCCGTTGCATCTGCCACATCAATGGAAAAGTTTCCGGCTTTATCGGTTACTGCTAATTGCTGGCTTTTTTTGGCTTTCACACTCACACCTTCCAACGGTTCGGCATCTGCATTGCGCACAGTACCTGTAATATGTATGCTTACGGGTTTAGGCGATGTTGTTGCAAACAGGGTATTGGCTGAAAAGCAAATGAACAGTAAAAGTATTGCTGTGATTGCATTTGAACGGATAAAGCGTTTAATCCGGAGTTGATTGATCCAGGTGCCGGCAGTATTTGCACCGGGCAGTAGTTTGGGGGGCATAGATAAATTTTAGAACGTACACAATGATTAAAAAATCATGTGGCCAGCGACAATCGTATGGCGAAAATAAGGGGAATATTAAAGTCTACCAAAATAATAGACTTTAAATATTTTAACCGGTAACAGCAGTATATTTACTGGCTACTAAGAAATGGCGGGCAGGAATACAATAACGATAGCTGTTTACAATCCTTTTTCAGATGTATAGCGTGTAAACAATAAGCGCCCGAAGTCTTGCTTGTTATAAAGTTGTTCGGTTGTTTTATTGGGATTGGATGTATGAAAGGAATCACCTGCATCGCGGTGAAGGATGAACTGGTTCTTTATTTTATCAAACCGGAAAGTGATGATCCTTGTCCATCGCCAGTTACTGCCTCCGTAATGTTCTATTGAGAAGAATCCGTTTTTAATAGAGAGGCCTTCATACGGGTCGCCAAAAATACCGCCACATCCTTTACACAAAACTACATGATCGTTCCTGGCGATGAGTTTGTATTGACCATCCTTATTACCTGCCAATAAGAGAAGCGGGCGCGAAGTATCTGTATTATCATCCTCATGAGCATTTTTGAGAATGAGAACCATGTCTTTATTTCCATCCTTGTTCAGATCGCCTGATGTTGTATCTAAAATAGTAAAACCTTGGGGGATGAACGTGCTTAGGGGATGGAATTGAGCAGTTGCTTTGAATTGACAGGCGGCTATGAAAAAAAGTAAACAGGAGATTGTACGCACAAATTATTTTTTTGTAAGTGTGTCAACAAACTTAATTACTTCATCCTGCCGTTGAATATAACCTTCCAATGATCTGGTGGATGGCAGGTTTGCATTTTGGTATTCTTGCATTAACGGGAGGGTTTTCAGAATTTTCAACATATTATGGAGGTCTGTAAGTGTCAGTTCCCTGGCTTCTATCATTTTGCGGAACTCATTGTGTTTTATAATGGAGGCATTATATTTTGCAAGGCTGTTATCGATAAGACTTTTCATCTTTTGTCTCAACAATGAATCTTTGATTTGCGAAATGTGAATACCGGCAGAGTTGAAATAAGAGAGGTTTTTTCCATGGAACTTATCAAACAAATCAGTCGTGTCGCTCTTGCTTTTATTGAGATCGTGGATTTTGTCTTCCAGCTTTTTTAAATCAATATCCTTGTTCACCATTTCACTGTAAAGATTTTCCACAAGATCTTCATAACCGCGGCCGGAAACAAGCTCATAAGCGGCGCTTTGGTTTTGCAAAGCTTTTGGCGTTTCACCCTTTTGTTTCTCAGTTTTGGCATCGTTTTTACAGGCAACAAATGTCAAAGCTAAGAGTGCAGATATGAATATTTTTGGTGTCATAAAGTTTGGCTTATGTTTAAATTTACAATATTATTATCGCAGAACCGCTTGCTTTCCTAACCCTTAGCGTGATTAGAGGGGTGGATCGTAGTTGTACTCCCCATGCGCGTTTTTCAGCGCATCCAGTAAGAGATGATGTAAAACTGCAAAATCCGATTTCATTGACCCCCTCGTTCCGGATTTGATGTTGTCTAGTCCTAAAATAGCTTTACAGCAATCCCACTAGGATGACTGAAAAGAAAAAGCAAAAAAACCAACCGAGCCCGCTTAGCAATGTTCCATGGAAGCGGCGCAGTAAAGAAGAAATGGAGTTAATCGTTGGCCAGATCCAATCGGGATCAATCTCGATTTGGGGTGCATGCAAGAAGCATGGCCTCAACCGGAACACTTTAAAACTTTGGATGACTCGCTTAAGAGTTGGAAGTTTGACGGACAAAACTCTCTCCACAGTGTTATCGAGTAAGGAAGAAGATAAAAAAGCTCTGGAACTCAAACAGCAGATCAGGCAGCTGGAAAAGGCGTTGGAGTATGCTAACCTCAAGATTCTCGGTTTGGAAACAATGATCAAAGTAACCGAGGAAGACCTTCAAATCAAGATCAAAAAAAAGCCTGGTACCAAACGGTCAAAAGAATAAAGCAAGCCTATCCCACTATGGGCCTGGAGAAGCTATGCGGACTGTTTGGTGTAACGCGGCAGGCATATTACGAAGCATATAATTACGAGAGGAAAACAAGTATCGCTCACATGATAGTGTTGCGGTTGGTTAAAGATTTACGAGACACAATGCCAATGCTCGGAACAAGAAAACTTCTTTTTAAGATTGAACCGATGCTAAAAGATCACGGTATCAAGATGGGACGCGATCAACTTTTTGATCTATTGCGTTTCCATGGAATGCTTATCCGGCGCAGGAAACGGAGCATTGTTACAACAGATTCTTTCCATTGGTTGAAGAAATATCCGAACCTTGTTGAAGATGAATCAGTGTGTGCATCGGAACAGGTTTGGGTATCGGATATCACTTACATCAAAACGATTGAAGGTTACAGTTACCTATCGCTAATCACTGATGCCTACTCTCGAAAAATTGTTGGTTATTGTTTGCATCCAACGTTAGAAAGTGCAGGATGTATCGAAGCTCTTAACATGGCGTTATCTAATCGGCTGTTTATTGATAGAGTACTGATACATCACTCAGACAGAGGTGTACAATATTGTTCAAGTAGCTATGTGGATATACTTATGGACAATGGTGTCGGAATTAGTATGACTCAAAACGGAAGCCCATATGAAAATGCACTGGCGGAGCGAATGAACGGAATTATCAAATCAGAATTCATTCCAAGAAAACTCTTCCGCAATCACGACGAAGCAAGGGAAGCAATTGACAGTATAATAGCGGCCTACAACGGTCAAAGGCCACATGCCAGCTTGAATTATTTAACACCAGAGGTAGCACATACAGCAGAGGGAACGATCCCTAAGCGGTGGAAGAAATACAAAAGATCAACTGAATCAATAGAAACGTAATTTAGTGTAAAGAAAATACCAGGATTATCTACTAACAGTGTAAGGTTTTTTCAGGACGAGTCAACATCAAATCCGGAACGAGGGGGTCAATGAAATCGGATTTTGCAATAATATTATCAATCTGTTTCGGCGTAAACACAAACTCTTTGCCGTGCAATTTTCGCTTAGATAAAAGCCGGAGGTCGTATGAAACGTACGCTCTAATAAAGAAGAGCTTTTTCTTTTTCCAACTTCTATTCGCTGTGCGCCATTTAACATAATATTAATTATAGGGTATACTTATACTATAACAATTTGATTATCAATGATCTTTATAGCAAGCCGCTTTAACTTACAACGAAATCAATATACGATTTAGCACATACCCAATTAGGTCATTGCTTGCCAGGATCAACGCTTTCTCATGCTTAATTGCTTCAATATAAAAGCACAAAACATCAAGCTTCATACCCAGTGCATCTGCTTTTTAAACAGCCGGTCGCTAATCTGATCCCCATCTTTTTTACATTGTCACCAGTAGCTTTTAGCAGCACATTATTTGAAAGGATTTTTAGGCTCCCTCAGTGCTTTACATCCATTTGATTTCACCCATACAGAAACGCATTTTAAAGCCCGTTTAGGCGGCTAAAATCATCGGCTTACGAAATATATCAAAAGCAAAATCAGACGCAAAATTCGGCACTGCAAATAGGCTGCTGATCAATATAAAACGCAACTGGTCCCATTTTCCTTCCATTATTCGCGTCTTTGCCGCCTATTCTTCGCTTTCTGGGTATTATTTCGCCTTATCACAGCCTTATTTCCTTCGCTCACAGGCGAAGAACCTTCGCTCATGAGCGAAGAACGTTCGCTTGTGAGCGAAGAACCTTCGCCTATAAGCGAAGCGGCTTCGCCTGTGAGCGAAGAAAACAAGGAGAAATGGCGAGGCTGATAAGGCTGTGATAAAAAGCAGATAAGAACAAAGGGCGAATAATAGCAGGAAACCACAACAGGAATTACCTAAAACATAAAACTATACGCAGCCGACCAAATCAACCCATCTTTAATACACTGGGCAATAAGCTCACTACTGCTTTTTACCCCCGCTTTTTTGATGATATTTTTCCGGTGGTTTTTGATGGTGTGGTGAGAGAGGGTTAATTGTGCGGCCATTTCTGCATTGGTGAGTCCGTCTGCAATTAACCTGATCACTTCGGTTTCCCTGGCTGAGAATAAAGCCCTGGCACCTGTCAGTTGCGCATTGGGGTGAACTTTCAGTTGAACGGAACTCTCCTCGCCCAATACATCGGTTATTGTGGCGGTATGATTATTCTCTTTCGTAAAATGATCAATATCTGTATGGATATTCAGTACCCTGGCAAACCCTCCACGCTCATCGGTTGATAAAATGATAGCCTGGTGCTGAAACATACGGTAGCTGCCATCAGCGGTCCTAATGCGAAAACAATAACTGGTTTTGTATCGGGTAACCTTATCGTTACCGATCTTATTATACAAATGATCAATGATCGCAGATTCCGCATTTACCACATACCCTATATCGTCCGGGTGAATTCTTGCGATGATATCATCGAATGTTACCGAAGCCGGGCTAAGACCCAGGATGTTTTCAACACCATTGCTGATGCGCTTGATCTGCCTGTCGTAAAAATCTACGATGTAGTAATAATAATGACCGGGAGAAAAAACACTCGCCATCAATTCATCAAACCAGATATTATCCGATTCAAGGTTATTGACAGTAATGATATCGGAGTAACGGTTCCATACATCATGCATCAGATCCGCGTTCCTAAGGCCGTTTTTCATTCCTATAAAGGTAATGAATAGGGAAAAATCAGACCACAGATGATACAGATTTTATCAGTTTTATCAATTGGCAATGATAAAACTGATCACTTGGCCTCAAAACCAACGGCCAGAAAGCTCCATTTCTCTACTTCTCCCAAAGAATACACGATGATATACGCGATCTTGTTGGGTTGCTGAGGGGAAACCGGAACACTAATAGTGTAGATGTTTTTCTTCTCAGCAACATATTCGCCCAATCCTGCATACAATGCTTTGATGGCTTCATATTCTTTCCTGTATTCCTCAGTTACACTTTTACCTTTCTTCAGGTTAAATGAATACGAGCTAACAATACTTGTTGAGCTTGAAACCATATAAGACCCCGGACCTTCCGGATAATAGCTGGACACAGACATTGCCAGTCCTTTTTTACGCGTAACACTGGTAGAATAGCTGGTGTATGGATTTCTTTCCCATTTATAGTTGTATAGACCGGCAGCAGAACTGAATTCATCTTCCTTAATGCCTGGTTTCCACTTGTATTTAGCCAGTATGGCACTCCCAGCCTCAATGGCTTTCGATGCTCTATCGGCCGCGGCAGATAGTTCTTCTCTGCGTTTCGTGATCTTTGCCCTGTTCGCTTCGTAATCAGCCTGCGTAGCTGCATATTTTTCCAGTTGCTGCGAATACTTGTACACGTCACGATACCTTTCTTCATTGTCGGGAGATTCATATTTGGCGAGGTAGGTCTTTACATTGGACCGCGCTTTTTCTATCGTTTCAAAATCGATATCAGGGTCCGATCCAATATGCTTTACCTGTGCAGAGATCCGCAGGTACAATGTTTTTGGATTGGCCCCGCCAAGTATCTTCTCTACTTCATCAAGATTTTTATACACGAGCTTATAATCATTCTTCTGGAAAGCTTCTTCGGCTTCCTCGTATTTGAACTTGGCAAGCGTGGCCTGTGAATAACTGGTAATACCGGTAATGGTAAGCAGCAGGAGGATAATAATTTTTTTCATAGTGGCCCTTTTATTTGGCTAAATTTTCATCAAACGAATAAATGTAGATACCGGAATAGTATCGGTTTTTGTTGTACTGGTCCAGGTAATCGATCCTGATCTTCTTGTTATTTTTTTCCCATGTGTAGGATGTTGTTTTTCCCGGCCAGTCTTTACGCGAAATGTCCTTAACAGTTTTGGTTGGAGACATATTGAAAAGGGCACTCATGTTGTTAACAATGTTTTGGATCTCTTTGGTTCCCTCGCAATCCGAAGCAGATTCTTTTCCATAAGCATCCATCACTATGCGGCCCATGTATCCGTAAGCTTTATTATTCTTTATAAAGAAACCAAAGAAAGTCCTCTTAGGCGTCAGCAATGCATAGTCTTCCGTTATGAGAAAATCACCATCCTCGGTCCTGTCGATCCTTGATTTTTTAAAATAATCCGGGTAAGCTGCTTTGGTATCTTCCATACTTTGCCCGGGTACATTTTTAAAGTAGTTGTAATTCATAAACCGGCTATCGATATCAGCCTGCTCTTTGTGCTTTTTTTCTGCTTTTTCTGCCAGCAATTTTTCCAGCTCTTCTTTGTTTGCCGGCAGGGTTTTCATTTTCTCCGAGATCTTGTAGATGTCGCGAAACTTTTCATCATTATCGGGTACATTCTCATAGTCGGTTAAGTAACGGGCACTCAGCTTCCGCGCCTTATCAACCAGTGCTATATTGTTTTCCAGGTCCTTTTCAATGATTCTGGAAGTTGCCAGGATCTGCAGGTACATGATCTTGGGATTGGTTTGCTTTAGCAAAGCTTCCACCTCCGCAAGCTTGCTGAGGGTAAGCTCAAAATTATTGCCCGTATAGGCTTCTTCGGCCTCCTCATACTTGAGCCGCGCAATAGCGGCCTGGCCTGTTGCTATATTGGCAACCATCATCAATATAATAATAAGCTTAGTTACTTTTATGACCCTGCAAAAAGTATGGGATAACAGTATTACACGCATATTTTCAATCATTTTTTTTAACCGCTTTCTTTACCGGCACTGGTGTTTTTTTCTTAACCACAGTATCAGCCATCGCCGTTTTTTTTACCACCGTATCTACCCCTTCTTTTTTTATTTCCTGTTTGGGTTCTGCAACCTGTGGCTTTTCATTTTCCTGCTTTATCGGATTACCCCAGAAATCGGTGCCCCCTTTAGGTGCGGCAGTTTTTGCCTCCTTTTTTTCTACCGGCTTTAGAGGATTACCCCAGAAATCCGCTTTGTCTTGCTGCTCAGGTGCAACTTTTGCCGGCGCAGGTTCGGTTGTTTTATTTTCTCCCGACTTCTTTTCATTGCCCCAGAAATCTGTATTGGCAGACCCGGCACTCTTATTATTTCTTTTATACTTAATGGCTGCTCCACCGGGCAACTCCGCATTTTGCAGAAAAGAAAGAAATTGTGATCTCCTGCCCTGTGCCTCCGCTGCCGACAGGTAATAGCCAGACAATTCTACTTTAATCCCCCGGTTGGTTCGGCTGATATCATCTTTCAGGTTGGCAGTAAATGGCCAGGTACCATCTGCATAACGCGTAACACTGAATACATCGGAAACAGATACGGGGGTGGCATTATTTTCAACATCTCCTGTGTAGCTGAACGAAAAAAAGAAAAGCTCATCGCCCGCTATTTTTTTTGACGATAAAGGCACCGCCCCATTGCCATAGTTTAGCAGTGATTGCCTGGCACTAAGTACATATTCTCTTCTTTCTCTTTCCGCAGCCTCTTTTTCTTCCTGCACTCTTTCTCTCTCTATATTGGCCATCGTTCTTTGATATTCTTCTTGCTGCTTTTGCCTGGCACGGTCAGCAAAAAAATTTCCTATCGATTCAATTACCGCACCCGTGGCCCTGCTTTTGGCAGCTATCGCATCTTCCTTGGCCTTGCGTGAGGCTGCATCACGATCAAGATAGTCCTGCACCTGCTGCTGTGTCCAGGGTTGGTTGGCATTAGTGGTGTTTGTTTTGGCAGTACTGGTATTACCGGAACCACTATAGTTTGAAGAAGATGTATTGTTATTTGTTCGGGAAATATTATTGGTGCTAGCATTGCTACTGCTTTGTGTTGATGAACCGGCAGATGGCATGCCAATACTCATACTGGTGCTTTGGTTGGTCTCCGGCTTTGCTTTTTCCGCTGCCGCTTTCTGATTACTGATCGCTCTTGATATTTCTGCAGTGCCGGGTGCTATACCTCCATTGGTAACATTGGTAATCCTGACCGTAACACTGCCCGGGTTGAACTCATTCTCCGAGATCTTTATCGAACCTATATACGCCTTGGCAACAGGGTCTTTGCCGCCGGGATCGAACTTGTCGAAAGTACATAGCAGCAGATCCCTTACCAGTTGATAATTATTAAAGGTCTTTGCTACCTGCCCTCTGTATAACACAACCACATCCCCAAACAATGTTCCATCATTAACGGTTTCCTGCGGCCACCTGCTCATACCCACATCCGATGGTGATAATTGCTTGCCATCTGTTTGATACTTATAATTGGCTACGGACAGCGAATTACTTTTAAAACGAAGAACAACCGCCTTGGCCCTGTTCTCATTATAAACAATCCCATAGTTAATGGTCCAGCTAAACCCACTAAAACAACAGACCGAACTGTTGAACCTGGTTTCACCGGATGCCTGTTGTGAAAGGCTAAAGAGCGGGGAAAGAATGTATGCGGCAATTAAAAGGCAGCCTAATTGAGATTTCGATAACCAGCCGCGCATTCTTTTATATAAGACCATCATTATCACAGAATTAGCTATGCAAGCTATTAACACTGGCTAACTATGCCAATAGCCCTTTATAGTCATTTTGATGGCCAATTCTATTACTTACAATTGAACAAAATTATTCCTTACCGCATATATCACTAACCCCACGCGGGATGTTGCCCCAAGCTTTTTAAACAGGTTATCACGGTAAGTATCTACGGTTTTGACGCTGAGAAAAAGCTGGTCAGCAATCTGCTTATAAGTAAGTTCTGAACAGGCCAGCTTGAGTATTTCCGTTTCCCGGGCATTGAGTTCGGGTGCCTGGTTGCCGCCACTTGAGCGCTGCAGATCGTGTACCAGCCGCCCGGTCATGAAATCTGTATAATAAAATCCTTTCTGGATGATCGCATCGATGGCGCGTTTCAGGTCGGCCGTTTCTACATCTTTGGAAAGATATCCTTTTGCGCCCAGGCGAAGCATCCGGAGTATAATGTCTTCGCGTTCAATCATGGACACTACCAGCACCCGGATATCCGGAAAATGTGTATTGAGCCATTGGATGGTTTGAAATCCATCTTTTCCCGGCATATTGATATCCAGGATAGCAATGTGGGGAATTTCCGGGTTCCTTATCAGCAGGTCGATCATTTCATCGCCATTGGCCGCTTCGCCCGTAACAATATAATCATCACCCATCGAATGAATGATATTGATCAATCCCTTACGGAAAAGATTATGATCATCGGCTATGACGATCTTTACAGGTCTGCTTGAGATAGACATTAGTTCTGGAGAAATGGTACTTCAATATAACAATTTGTACCGTTTCCCGGAGTGCTGTTAATAAAAAAAAGCGCTCCAATCAATTTAGCGCGATTGCGCAGATTAATTAATCCCGATCCATTGGCCCCGGCTTTTACGGGTGCTATACTTCTATCAAAACCAAGACCATTATCAGAAATATTGATCGTTAGTTTTTCCGGTGTAAAATCCAAATGCACAGTTACCGCATCAGGTTGGGCGTGCTTTAATATGTTGTGCAGCAACTCCTGGCAAACCCGGTAAAGGATCACCTGTTTATCAGCCGGAAGGTTCCACTCCTCCCCTTCAACCTGGTAACGCACTTCAAATAATTTTAATTTCAGTAACCGATCCACCTCTAACTGCAAAAGCTTCACCATACCCAACTCACCAATCCGGTCAGTATTGAGGTTCACCGAAAGCTGTTTTACATCGGATATAATGGTCCTGACCAGTTCTTTCGATTCGCTTAACAATTCTTCCATCCGTTCTGCACTTTTACTGTCGGTAGCCAGGTGCAGGTTCATTTTAACAAGGGATAACAAAGTGCTGATATTATCATGCAATTCACGGGCGATATAAACTTTCGTCTGCTCGGCTACTTCCAACTGTGATTGCAGCAGTTGCTCCTTGAACTTTTCCTCGATACTTAACAATAGTTCCTTATGCTGATTTTTTTTCTTTTGTGATATCAGTACAAAAACAATGAAAAGAAGTGACAGTATAAAAAAAATACTGATACTGGCAATGATCGCGGTAGCTATTTCCCATTGGGTATCCTGCATAAAAAAGAATAGGTAAATGAAATATACATGAACGTATCTGCAACAATGGAAACATTCAATAATGATCTTGAAAAGACCCAGCTGTTCTTATTCAAAAAATTAAGTGCACCAAAATAAGGCAGGAAACACAGGTAAAAAAGCAGCATGCCCGCAGCTATCCAGAATTCCGTTTGCCTGTGCAGCCTGACTGGTTTCTCGGATTGCATAACCTCATAAAAATAAATAACCGACAGAAAAATGCATATGCTATAACCCAAAATAAACACATAGCTGTTCCATTCTTTTACTTTAAAAGCAAATGCCAATATGCCCAGCCAATACAAGAGAAACAACAACACCAGCCATTTAACCAGCTTTCGCAATGCCCTGCTTTCAATGATCCGCAGAAAAAACCAGGCGTAAGCAATGATTTCTACCGGGAAAAAGAAATAGTAGATCGTAAAATTGCTTTTGAAGGGAAAGAACATGACCAACCTTGACGCCCATAATTCAACAAATAAGGTTATCCCCAGCAGTATTGAAAATACTTTCAGGTGTACAGGCTGTTGGGGTTTCAGGAACACGACCAGGCTGCTTACAAAAGCCAACCCGATCGTGCACACGTAAATACTTTTGAGTATAAATTGTAAAGTCATACAAATTAAGGAAGCAATCCGCCGGTGCAGCCATCCGCAGGAGGGCATGGTACACCCGTATCATAGTCATCACCATTTGCCCACATCACCCCTGTAAAAAGATCCACTGCTACATATTCCTTTAACGCCTTATTATCTTCCATGATTGTAAAAACCAATGTAAGCTGTTCATTTACATTACGCCTTCCTCGAAGGCCTGCAATATTTGTATCAATAATCTCATTCGCTTCAAAAGCTCCGAAAGATACTTTGAGATAGATGTCAATTCCTTTATTTATCCTGCACTCCATTTCATCGAGGAACTCAAGAAAATCCTTTTTATTATACCAAAGACACTCAGTGTCATTTCGCAAAAGCCGATATGTAAGAGTAGGCAATTTATTCACCCGATAACTTCTCACCCATTCCGCCACAATCATTTTTGGTGTATTTTTCCAGTCACTTTTTGGTATTTGTGTTCCATAATTCACAATGACAGGCATAATCACATAAAAATCGCCTGTGTCACCTGCAGGAAAAGATCCTACCTGCTTGGTTGGTGCAAAAACCAATGCCAGTTTACCTACCAAACCATTGGGTACAAGCAGATCATTATCAGGATTGCCATTATATATATACGAAGCGAGATACACCCTCATTCCGTTCATATCAGGGTCGCTGTTAAGAATCTGCTTTGCCATATCAGAAAAGTCAGTGGCATTGTAAGAAAAAGAGGATACTTCTTTTTGACCGGTACCCAGAAGACCATCCAGGTAGTGTTCCCTGATCCAATCGAATTTAGCAATCCTTTTGCCTGCAACTGTATCCTGAATTGCCATTCTCAAAGGTTGTGATAAACATGTAGCCATGATTTGTTTTGGTTTAGCGACCCTTTAATTTAAACAGCATTTCTGTCATTGTCAATAGGGCCTGGTTAAATAATAGCGTAAACCTCTTTTCTTAACCGCATTTTAATCTCATACATTATCCTGAAAATTGTAAAGGAAAAACCCTGAATGAGATCAATCATCATTATTTTAGTATCCTCCATTATCAACCCATTGTAAACTAACGACACATGAACACGCCCCTTCACCGCAGAAACTTTATCAAGAACACAGGTATGGCCGGTATGGCCGTTGGATTCTCTTTATCCCGTATCAGTGCCTTTGGTGCCGAGAAATCTTCGAGGGTCAGGATTGGAATTATTGGTGTGGGGATGCGCGGTCAGAACCACCTGGAAATGATGTTGCAACGCGATGATGTGGATGTGATCGCACTCGCTGACCCCAGTGCCCGGATGATGGAAACTGCGCTGACCCAGATAAGTAAAGCCGGCAAAAAAGCACCGGTTACTTTTCCCAACGGAAAATATGATTATAAGAATCTCCTGAAACGAAGCGATATAGATGCCGTGATCATTGCCACTCCCTGGGAATGGCATGTTCCCCAGGCCATTGATGCCATGAATGCCGGCAAGATCCCCGGCGTAGAGGTTTGTGGTGCCATCAAGCTCCAGGATTGCTGGGATATCGTTAATACCAGCGAAAAAACAAAGATCCCGGTGATGATGCTTGAGAACGTATGCTACCGCCGCGATGTACTGGCCGTTTATAATATGGTGCGCAAGGGTATGTTCGGCGAATTGCTGCATCTCCAGGGCGGCTATGAACACGATCTGCGGGGCGTGAAATTCAATGATGGTATTACCCCTTACAATTCCGGCGTTGAGTTCGGCGAAAAGGGTTTCAGCGAAGCAGCATGGCGCACCCAACATTCGGTTGACCGCAATGGCGAACTATATCCCACCCATGGTCTCGGTCCCGTGGCTATGATGATCGATGTGAACCGCGGGAATGTTTTAACCCGGCTTTCCTCCATCGCCACTAAAGCCCGAGGTTTACATAAATACATCGTTAACCATCCTAAAGGCGGTGAAAATCACCCGAATGCGAAAGTTACATTTAAGCTCGGCGATATCGTAACAACACAAATTCAAACGATCAATGGCGAAACGATCGTGCTTACACATGATACCAATTCACCCCGTCCTTACAACCTCGGCTTCAGGGTCCAGGGCACTGAGGGCATCTGGCAGGATAATAGATCAGGGGGTTTTGCCGACGGACTCATTTACTTCGAAGGCAAAAGCGCCAAAGCTCATCAATGGGAAAACCCGGAAAAGTATATGAAGGAGTTCGACCATCCGCTATGGAAGAAATATGAGAAAATGGCCGAGGGGTCGGGTCACGGCGGAATGGACTTCTTTGTAGACAATGCCTTTATCGAATGCATCAAACGAAACGCACCGTTCCCCATGGATGTATATGACCTCGCTACCTGGTATTCGATCACTCCCCTATCTGAAAAATCAATTGCAGAAGGTGGACAGGTGCAGAATATTCCTGACTTCACAAGAGGCAAATGGAAAGGAAGAAAAGGCGACTTTTGTATGGGGGAGTATTAATTTTAATTAGCGGATTTGCGGATTACGGATTGGCGAATTAGTTATTACCTAAAAATTAATCCGCAAATCCGTCATCCGCAAATCCGCTAATTCACTTCCCCGCTTCGTGGAACAAGGCGAGCAACCGCGCCTGGTTGGCTGCGCGTACTTCGTTATGACCTGTGTAACGGGCACCGTAGTAGGTATCATTCTGGATATGATCAGTGAGAAAACGCAGGGCCTGCATATAGATGAGCATCGATCCGCTGAAATAGAAATGGTCCCTTTCAAAGGAGCTGAGTTCGTGTTTCATATGGCTGAGATAGCCTTCCTGTATCGCTTCTATGTATTCTTTGCGGATAAAGATCTTATCGAGGTCGGATTCTTCTTCTGATACCGGGCATACATATGTACGGAGCATATCGCCCACATCGCTTAAAAAGTAGCCGGGCATCACAGTATCGAGATCTATTACGCATAAGCCTTTGTTCTTTTCATCAAATAATACATTGCTGATCTTGGTATCGTGGTGCGTTACGCGCTGCTTTACTTCCTGGTGATGGATGAACGCTTCATACTTTGCTACCAACGATTTATTGGATAAAAGATATTTGATAAGATCCTTGGCAGCATTGATGCGTTTGTTATTTCCATCATTCAACGCAGCCTCAAACTGCCGGAAACGTAAAGACAAGTCGTGAAACCCCGGCAGGCTGATATGCAGTGTGGCCGCGTCAAACCTTTTCAGCAATGCAGTAAACAATCCAAAAGCCTGGGCAGCTTCATAGGCCTGGTCGGCAGTATTCACCACATCCACCGTATGCGAGCCCTTGACCCATTCAAATACCCGGTAAAATTTACCTTCTTTCTCAACAAGACTTGCGCCTTCCGTATTCTTAACAGGGGCCGTAAACAAATAGTCCGGTGCCACATTCCTGAGATGAACAGCGAGCCGGTTACAATTATCATCGATTCCCGCAGGATTGGCAAACACGTTGGTATTAACGGACTGCAATAAGTAAGTATGACCTTCCACGATCACTTGCCAGGTATTATTGATCAGCCCTGAATTAACGGGTATTATTTCCGCATCTTCCCAATTGTAAAGCTTACTTATTGATCTCAGCAATGTTGTGTCCATACCTAAAATTAGGATTTAGTTTTTAGTGCTTTAAAATGTAACTTGTCGAAAATATTTCTATGCCAGTATATGATAATATGGTTGTTGCCTTAAACGACCTGAAAGCGAGAGGTTTCACCACCGATTTTAATATTGCCTTTGACAATATCCAATGCAGCGACACCGGCACCTGCCTCGCCCCTTCGCAATTCGAGATCGTTGAACACTACCGTTTTGAAGCGGATACGAACCCGGCTGAGAACAGCATACTTTATGCAATAGAAGCCAAGGACCAAAGCATGAAAGGCGTATTGATCAATGCATATGGCGTATACAGTGATGCGGTGAGTGATGATATGATACAGAAACTGTCGGTACACGAATCGTAAAATAATAAACTGTCAACTCCAAACCTTACACTGCCCTATGTTAGCCCGCAGAAAATTTTTACAACTCAGTTCCTTTGGATTAGGTACTCTTTCATTCAGCAGTTTCAAAGCTGAAGCACCTGACCGCAGACCGATCGTTATTTCAACCTGGGATGCCGGTATCAATGCAAATAAGGCGGCCTGGCAGGTATTGGGCAAAGGTGGCAGGGCATTGGATGCCGTGGAGAAAGGTGTGATGGTGACCGAGGCGGAACAGAGCTGTTGTGTGGGTCTTGGCGCTAATCCCGACCGGGATGGTTTTGTTACACTGGATGCCTGCATCATGGATGAATTTGCCAATTGCGGAAGTGTGGCATTTCTTGAACGCATCAAACACCCTGTCTCTGTTGCGCGGCGCGTAATGGAAAAGACACCGCATGTAATGCTGGTGGGTAGTGGTGCGCAACAGTTTGCGGTGGCAGAAGGTTTTCCGCTGGAGTCATCTAAATTATCAAAAGATGCAGAAAAAAATTATAAAGACTGGCTGAAGAAAAGCGAATACAAACCGGTGATCAATATTGAAAATACAAAAGGCCAGAACGCCTTTGCGCCTGCTAAACTACCTAATGGCGATTGGAACCACGATACGATCGGCATGGTTGCCATGGATGCCAATGGCAATTTGAGCGGCAGCTGTACAACCAGCGGTATGGGATTTAAAATGCGTGGCAGGCTGGGCGACTCCCCTATCATTGGCGCTGGATTATTTGTGGACAATGAAGTGGGTGCTGCGACTGCTACAGGTCAGGGTGAAGATGTGATCCGCATCTGTGGCTCTCATCTTGTGGTTGAGTTAATGCGTAACGGTATGCATCCGGAAGCGGCATGTAAAGCAGCGGTAGAGCGTATCATCAAAATAAAAGGTGCCAAAGCAAGAGACATACAAGTGGGATTTATCGCCATCAACAAAAAAGGAGAATATGGCGGATACTGTATTCAGAAAGGTTTCAACTTTGCTGTTTGTTATGCAGATGATAAGAATTTTATGGTGGATGGGAAATATATATTGGGTTAGATGTTAGAAAAAACAGAGAAGTGATTTTAGAAATTGCAGTATTCAATATTAATTCAGCTTTGCTGGCTACTTTATCGGGTGCAGACCGGATAGAGTTGTGTGAGAACCCTTTAGAGGGTGGCACTACCCCATCTTATGGTACCTTAAAAATTGTGCGCGAGAAGATCAGTATTCCTGTTTTTCCGATCATACGTCCGCGGGGTGGGGATTTTTTTTATACGCCCGAAGAATTTGCAGTAATCAGGAAAGATATACTGCTTTGCAAAGAACTGCAATTTGAAGGAGTAGTTACGGGGTCATTGAATGCGGATGGAACTGTTCAGAAAGAGCATATGCAGGAACTGGTTGAACTCGCCTACCCGATGGAACTTACTTTTCACCGCGCATTCGACAGGGCCATCGATCCATTAACAGCGCTTGACACCCTCATCAGTTGCGGGTGTTCACGCATACTCACCAGCGGACAGGTGCCGGATGCTTTCGCCGGTAAAGACCTCATCAAACAACTCATTCAACAGGCTGATGACCGCATTATCATCATGCCGGGCAGTGGTGTAAGAAGTAATAATATAGCGGAACTCACAACCTATACAGGAGCTAAAGAATTACATTCATCTGCAAGAAAAGTGTTCCCCTCTGCTATGCATTATCATCAGCCAGGTATGCAGGAATCATTAACTTCTTTTATGGTTGATGAAGATGAGATCCGTCAAATGAAAAGCATATTAGCTGGTTTACACGAATAGTACCATGAACATTGAACAGGAATTATTAGCAGAACATTCAAAGCAACAGGCAGTTAAAATTGCTGCCTACGCCTGCGCATCTAAAAGGAATTTTAAGGAGTTGATGAAATGCTTTGTATCACCGGAATACAGGGTGGCACAACGTGCGGCCATGAGTGTAAGCGCAGCCGTGAGAAAAGCACCTGCCATGATACAACCCTACCTGAAAGATCTTGTGGCTCAATTACAAAGAAAGGATGTGCATAATGCAGTTATCCGTAATTCGATAAGAATTCTCGAAGACATAGAAATCCCCGAAGAAATGGATGGCGAAATGATGAACGTCTGTTTTCAGTTTATCGAAACTCCAACAACCCCTATTGCCATCAAGGCAGTTTCATTAACCATCCTGCATAACCTGTCAAAAAAATATCCTGAAATATTACCTGAATTAAAGCTGATCATCCAGGAAAAATGGGATACAGAAACGGCTGCTTTTAAAAGCAGGGGGAGAAAAATTTTGAAATCAATATAAGACTCTAACCTTAATAGTCGCCTTCACCAACTTCAATAATTCCACTGCCTGCTTTGCCAGCTTCTTATCCACATCCAGCACCACATACCCGATCTCATCATTCGTTTTCAGGTACTGCCCAACGATATTGATATTGTGTTTGGACAATGCGGTATTGATCTCGCTCAATACACCCGGAACATTGTGATGTATGTGTAATATGCGGTGTGCATTTTCTACCGGTGGTAACCCGATGGCAGGCACTGTATGCGATCCATTGGTAATGCCCCTTTCGAGGTATTGGAATAATTTAATACTTACATCCTCCCCTATATTTTCCTGCGCCTCTTCGGTTGATCCGCCTATGTGTGGAGTGAGTATCACGTTGGAAAGTCCCTGTAACGGGGTTTCGAAACTGTCGCCATTCTTTTCGGGTTCCCATGGATATACATCAATGGCAGCTCCACTGATACTCTGCTCCTGGATAGCCGTTGCCAGTGCTTTCAGGTCCACCACTTCTCCCCTTGCATAGTTGATGAGGATCGAACCTTTTTTAAACGACTTTAAAAGGCTCTTATTGATGAGGTTCTTGGTTTGCCCGGTTTCAGGTACATGTAACGAAATGATATCGGATTGGGAAACCAGGTCCTTCATACTTTTGGCTGCAGATGCATTGCCCAGCGGCAGTTTGGTTTCGGTATCATAGAACTTTACCTTCATCCCCAACCCTTCCGCCAGCACGCTTACCTGTGATCCGATATTGCCGTAACCGATGATGCCTAATGTTTTTCCGCGTAACTCATAACTGCCTTTGGCTTCTTTTTTCCAGGTCCCCTCATGCGCAGCTTTATTCTTGTCAGGTATCCTCCTGATCAGCATGATAGCAGATCCGATCACCAGTTCGGCAACGCTTCTTGTATTACTATAGGGTGCATTAAAAACCACCACACCCGCTTCTGTAGCGGCTTTCAGGTTAACCTGGTTCACACCGATGCAGAAACATCCGATTGCCTGCAGCTTGGTGGCGGCAGCCAGTACTTTTGCTGAAATATGTGTTTTTGAACGGATACCCAGCAAGTGTACATCTTTGATCTCTTTGATCAATTCATCCTCACTTAGTGCACCATTCAGTCTTTTGATATTCTCGTACCCATTCTGCCTGAATTGCGCAACAGCTTTCTCGCTGATGTTTTCGAGGAACAATATTTTAATACGCTCTTTCGGATAGCTTGTGTTTGCCTGCTTGCTCATGACTGCGAAAATAAATGTTATTTGTATTAACACACTATCCATAGTTTTCCACCAGCGTTCGCGGGGGTATGGCGTGAGCCTATATTTGCTGCTTCGCATAAAATACCCCTAATGCTCAGATTGATGATAATTCCTTTACTTTCTCTTCTTCTTACCGCCTGCGGTTCGGGATCATCACCCGAAAAAAAGGACACACCGGTCCACAGCTCCATTGGTCCTGTGAAAACTTCCGGTCTGACCGAAAAGCAAAAAGCCTATTATGCTGATGCCATCAAACCGCTTTACCAATCCCTTTTAGTAAGAACGGGATTCAATGGCAGCATCCTCCTTGCTAAAAATGGCGAGATCGTTTTTGAAGACTATCGGGGTTATATCAATCTCAGAACCCGGGAACCGATTACACAACACAGCACTTTTCATGTGGCTTCTATCTCCAAAACCTTTACTGCCACAGTGATCCTTCACCTGATGGAACAGGGTAAGATTGGCCTGGACGATCCTGTTGAGAAATATCTTCCCAATTTCCCGTATAGCGGTATCACTATCAAACAAATGCTTTCTCACCGGAGTGGATTGCCTAAATATGATCATTTCATGTCGGGCAGCCATACAGAAGTGGTGACCAGCAAGAATAAAAGAGGCAGACTGGTTAAAAGATATGTTCTGGTGAAGGACAAGGTTCAGATCACTGGTCTGGCCACCAACCAGGATGTGTTACAGTATATGATCAATAACCACCCGGTACCCGAAGCATCTCCCAACCGCAGGTATAGCTACTGTAATACCAATTACGCCATGCTGGCCCTGGTTGTTGAAAAGATCACACAACTGCCTTTCCCGCAATACATGAAAGACAGTGTGTTTACACCTTTGGGACTGCAGGACACCTATGTTTTCAGCCAGAAGGATGTGGCCAATTATGTCCCTTCTTTCAACTATAACGGGTCCATTTTCGCGCTGGAGAAGCTGGATTGTGTATATGGAGATAAGAATGTATACAGTACTGTCCGCGACCTGCTCCAATGGGATAAAGCGCTGTATGCCGGCAACTTTGTAAGTCCGCAAACCCTGGCACTGGCCTATCAGCCGTACAGTTTTGAACAGCGTGGCTTTAAAAATTATGGCCTTGGGTGGCATTTACTCGTAAAACCTTCAGAACCTACGGTTGTATACCATAACGGTTGGTGGCACGGCAACAATGGCGTTTTCAAGCGTTTAGTGAGCGATTCAGCCACGGTGATCATTCTGGGCAATAAATTCAACAGGAATATCTGGTCGGCGGGTAAAATAAGCTCTGTATTTACCGGGCGGGTGGATACAACTGATTTAGAGCATTGATTTTTTTGCCACTGAAGCACTGAAGCACAGAAAATTCAGTGCTTCAGTGCTTCAGTGGCAATAGAATACAACCAACTTTATCCCTTTCCCCCTATTTTTGCAGACTTTTAAACGTCAGATAAGAAAAAAGCTTTATGAACCAAATGTTGTTTTTTGCCGTTCCGGCAATGGGGCTGGTAGGCCTTCTATTCACACTGATCAAATTTAACTGGGTCTCCAAACAGGATGCGGGCAATGACCGCATGAAAGAGATCAGCACGTACATAGCTGAGGGTGCTATGGCTTTCTTAAAAGCGGAGTACAGGATCCTTACCTATTTCGTAGTAATTGTGGCCCTGTTGCTGGGCATCATGGGATATTCTGATCCTAACAGTCACTGGAGTATTGCACTTGCCTTTGTGTTCGGTGCTTTCTTTAGTGCATTGGCGGGCTTTATAGGAATGAAAGTAGCTACCAAAGCCAATGTTCGTACGGCACAAGCTGCCAGAACAAGCCTGAGCCAGGCATTAAAAGTTTCTTTTACCGGTGGTTCGGTAATGGGAATGGGTGTGGCAGGTTTAGCGGTACTGGGATTAGGTAGTCTCTTCCTGATATTAAAAGCAGTTTTCGCACCTACCGCAGCAGTGGATAGTGAAGAAATGAAAAGGGCGATTGAAGTACTGACAGGTTTTTCGCTCGGTGCGGAAAGCATTGCACTTTTTGCGCGTGTTGGCGGCGGTATCTATACCAAGGCTGCCGATGTAGGTGCTGACCTCGTAGGTAAGGTAGAAGCCGGCATTCCTGAAGATGATCCGCGTAACCCGGCAACGATTGCGGATAACGTGGGTGATAACGTAGGAGATGTAGCCGGTATGGGCGCTGATCTTTTTGGAAGCTATGTAGCCACCGTTCTCGCAACCATGGTATTGGGTCGCGAAGTAACCGGTGCCATGGGTACCTCATTGGTAGATGGATATGGCGGACTCTCCCCTGTTCTTCTTCCTATGCTGATAGCCGCCATGGGTATCATTTTCTCGATCATAGGAACCTGGTTTGTAAAAATATCTGATAGTGCGGGTCTGAGTACCCAAAAAGTACAAAACGCACTCAACATGGGTAACTGGGGTTCTATCGTATTAACCGCTATCGCCTCTTACTTTTTGGTGAACTGGTTATTACCTGAACATATGTTATTACGTGGTTTTGATTTTACACCCAATAAAGTATTCGGTGCCATCCTTGTTGGATTGGCCGTGGGTACTTTAATGAGTATGATCACTGAATATTATACAGCGATGGGCAAACGTCCGGTGCTGAGCATTATACGTCAATCCTCTACCGGTCACGCTACCAATATCATTGGTGGTTTGGCGATGGGAATGGAAAGTACTTTCCTGCCGATCCTGGTGCTCGCATCCGGTATCTATGGATCTTACTATTGTGCAGGTCTTTACGGTGTGGCCATTGCCGCAGCGGGTATGATGGCAACAACCGGTATGCAACTGGCGATCGATGCCTTTGGTCCGATTGCCGATAACGCCGGTGGTATTGCTGAAATGAGTGAGCTTCCAAAAGAAGTGCGTGAAAAAACAGATATCCTTGATGCAGTAGGTAATACAACAGCCGCAACCGGTAAAGGTTTTGCCATTGCTTCTGCGGCTTTAACTGCACTTGCTTTGTTTGCAGCATTCGTGGGTATCGCAGGTATCGATGGTATTGATATTTATCATGCAGATGTATTGGCCGGTCTTTTCGTTGGTGGAATGATCCCTTATATCTTCTCATCCCTCGCTATCCGCGCGGTGGGTGAAGCAGCGATGGCGATGGTAGAAGAAGTACGCCGCCAGTTCCGCACGATCCCGGGTATCATGGAAGGAACAGGAAAACCGGAGTACGATAAATGTGTTGCCATTTCTACAGAAGCATCGCTGAAAAAAATGATGCTTCCAGGAGCCATCGCCATCTTATCGCCACTCATCATCGGCTTTATATTCGGACCGGAAGTACTGGGCGGATTCCTTGCCGGTGCTACCGTTAGTGGTGTGCTGATGGGAATGTTCCAGAACAATGCAGGTGGTGCATGGGATAACGCAAAAAAATCTTTTGAAACAGGCGCTGAAATAAACGGCGAGATTTTCTATAAAAAATCAGAACCCCATAAAGCTTCTGTAACCGGTGATACCGTAGGTGATCCGTTTAAAGATACATCAGGACCATCGATGAATATCCTCATCAAACTGATGTCGATTGTTTCTTTGGTCATCGCTCCTACCCTTGCGCACATGCATAAGTCGGATGCAAAGATCAAAAATGCTTATGAGCAGAAGATGGAGATCAAGGTTTATAATGACACCATGATCGATGGACGCCGTAAAGAAATGATTAATGGCGTTATTTCAGAGTCGTCAGCGCCGGAAATTGTTGAAGTTGCCGAACAACCTGCAGGAAACAATCAAATGAATGCATTCATCGCTGCCGTTACTAAAGATGGACTTGCGCCTTCAGGCAATGTTGCGATAGCTTACGATAATGGCAAGCTTACGATCAATGGGAAAGAACAAAGTGAAGATGTTAAGAAGAAGTATGAAAAGTATATTACCGGCAAAAACAAATTTTCTATTTCGGTATCAACAGATCCACATAAATAGAAGTTAGCCTTTTTTATAAAAAGAGCCGCAGATCCAATGATTAAAAAATAATCTTGCGAATCTGCGGCTCTTTTATTTATTTTAGATCATGCGTAAACGATCCTTCTTTTTTGGAGTATTGCTATACATCGGCTGTAACACTCCTTCAACAACAGGCAATGATCCCAAAGACACAACAGTTGTTATTGCTGCAGACACAGTTTCACAAACAAGAACCAAGATCAACCCCGCCCCCGTATCTGTTTACAGCGAAAAAGTGCCTGATGACCTAAACGACTGGAAGTTTGAAGTATCCGTATACGAAACCCCCAAAACCTTCCAATACCTTTTCCACATACGCTACAAAGAAATAAGAGTAACCGATTCCCTCCAGGTTCCCGACCTCGGTATCCTACCCGAAGTGGTGATACACAAAGGCAAAGAGCCCCTCTCCTGCATCATCGGCTTCCTTGATAAAAAAGACGAGTTCAAAGAATATATACTCGTCCGCATAAAATCTAACCTGCTAAAGATCTCCAAGATCAATCATTATTATGTGGGGAGAACGAGGACGAGGGTTGCGGGGAAATGATTGATCCCAGAAAAAATCAATCGTTTCGTAAATAATTACCGACATTTTCGGCGCAATAAAAATTCAGGGTGCTACAAACATATCGCCCCGATGGGGCTAAGATTTCATTATTCGGGGTGCTACAAACGTTTCGTCCCGCTGGGACTTTTATTAGCTAGTCCCAGCGGGACGATATGTTTGTAGCCCCCCGATGTTATTATGATTTTTAGCCCCAGCGGGGCGAAACGTTTGTAGCCGCAGAACGGCGGCGAATTGTTATTCCATTTCGGTGAAAAGATATTTTTCATTGTAATCAACAGAAAAATTATCAAGCATGGTTTTATATTCCGTTAGAAAATTAGTTTGTTTATGATGTTCCTGTTGATTTTGAATATATCGAACCACATTGTTGATATGCGATCTTGAATAACTGAATGCACCATATCCTGTTTGCCAGCTAAATTTTTGACCCGGTTTTATTTCTTTATTTATCCATGCCGATGAATTTGTTTTCACCAATTGCATCAGGTGTGAGATGGATTTTGAAGGACCTAATCCAATAAATAGGTGAATATGATCCGGCATATTGTTTATCGCCAGTAACTTATGGCCATCATTTTGAATGATGCCGGTTATGTATTTCCGGAGACGCTCATCCCAACCGGCACTTATCATTGCTTTGCGGTATTTTACGGCAAAGACAATATGAACATATAATTGGGTGTAGGTATTAGGCATTTTTTATTGTGAATTTAAATATGGGATATACAATCGCACTCATTTCGGCGATGAACAAATACCCCGTATTTATACGCCACCATTCGCTACAAACGTTTCGTCCCGATGGGACTTTTTTCACATTTTATTAATTTTTTTGTTGCTATATTGCTTACGAACAAAATCGTAGATATGGGAATTCAGAAGGTATTGAAGCCTACAGAGGGTGAGTTAGAGATATTGGGGGTGTTGTGGGATAAGGGGACCGCTACCGTGCGGGATGTGCATGAAACATTGAGCGAGCACAAGGATTCGGGGTATACAACTACGCTTAAACTCATGCAGATCATGTTTGAGAAAGGGATCGTGAAGCGGGATGATAGTAGCAAGACACATATTTATCGTCCCAATATCACACGGGAGAATACACAGCAGCAATTTGTTGGTAAAATGATCAACTCATTGTTTGGGGGCTCCTCTACTCAACTGGTGATGCAGGCACTCGGTAATCACGCTCCCAATAAAGAAGAACTGGAAGAGATCCAGCAATTGCTCGATAACCTGAAAAAACAATAAGGATGCTTTCATTTGTTCAATCTGCTTTTTTACAGTCGCTCGGACATACTATCGCCAGTAGCTTATGGCAGATGGCATTGATCTGGTTACTGTACACGGCATTGAACACATTGTTTCGCTTTACAGCATCTTCCCGGTACCGGTTGGCAGTTCTTGCACAGTTAATGGGGTTTAGCTGGTTCATGGTCACCTTCGCTACACAATACTTTTATCCGGCTGCCGGAACTTTGGAGGTTTCATCCAACCCACTGGCATATATGCAGCCGCTATCTTTTTTATTGGCGAAAGCAGAACCATTCCTGCCATGGATCTCAGTGGTTTATCTTTTATTGATCAGTGCGCTGGGTATTCAATGGATCACGGGTTACAGGTATACACAAATGATCCGAACAGAAGGCTTGCAGAAGATGCCGGTTGATTGGCGCCTGTTTGCAAAAAGAATAGCTGCACAACTGGGGCTCCGTAAAGAGATCCGTGTGTTCCTGTCGCAGCAGATCACTACCCCACTCACGATAGGCTTTTTAAAACCCATCATACTCCTGCCTTTAGCAAGTATCAATCACCTGACCACTGTGCAGCTCGAAGCAGTATTGCTGCACGAGATGGCACATATTAAACGACACGATTACCTCGTTAATCTTTGTATATCCGCCATGGAACTGGTTCTTTTCTTCAACCCCTTCTCGCAACTGATCAGTAAACACATACAGAAAGAAAGAGAAAATAGTTGTGATGACTGGGTATTGCAATTTCAATACAATGCTGCCGAATATGCAGAGGGCCTCCTCCGAATCGCTTACCTGCAAACGGCTCCTGCTTTTGCTATGGCTGCATCAGGCAAAAAAAATGAATTATTGTTTCGTGTAAAACGCATGATCGGGCAGCAGGACAAAGGCTTTGTTAACCGCAAAAAAATATTGGCATTGGTGATAGTGAGTGGATTATTGGGTGGTATTGCTTTTATGTCGCCTCCTACTACGCCAATTGTCGCTACACATACGACTTTATCAAACCCAATCAAAAAGGCACGCACGATACGAACTGGTGCACAGATGCGGACTGTTTATACGAAAGAAATAATGGTGATTGTTCCCGCAAAAAGAAAACAAAAAACAAGGGAGCAAAAGCAACGGCTGCTGCTGAAAATTATGCCGCCTGCGGTTCCTTTGCAGGAAGAAAGTATGGCATTGACCATGGCACCGGAGGTTGATAACCCAAATATGGATAAGGTGCTAAAGGGTATCAAAAATATTGACCTCGAAAAACTGGTGGCAGATGTATTTGAGTTCGCACAGTTAACAGATGAGGATAAAAAAGAACTCGGCAAAATGAGGAGCGTTTTTGTTTCAGAAAGAGACAGGGAACTGTTGAAAAAAGAGTTTAGCGAAAAACAAAAGATCCGCGACCTGTACAGTACCGCCGCAGATATTCAGGATGATAATACACAGCCCCACAAAAACTTAACACCGGTTATCCTCAATGTATCCTTTACAACACACACAAGCGATCTGGACGATGAAAAACAGGTTGCCAGGATCAAACTGGATATCCTTAAAAAGTTGAACGAAATTCTTTTGAATAAAGAAACCAAAGAACCCAAAAAGAAAGTTACCCACCTCTAACCTCTATCATCTAACATCTAAAATTACCAAAGATTCCTCGGGCACCAATCCCCATACCTGTTCCCTAATAGAAACCCGATCAGAATTTCATGTGTTCCATGGCTGACTGTGTTAAGTGCAGAGGTTTGTATATCGTACGAGTAGCCGATATTGATATTGTTGTTTACGTTTAACCCTACCATTGCCGCAAAACCATCCTTGTAACGGTACGAGGCACCGGCCCAGATAAGATCCTGGTACTGGATTTTTGCATTGACATCGAAACCGATGGGTAACGGCGTTATATATCTTACGAGTAATGAGGGTAACAGGCTTATGTCTTCTGTCATCTGGAGACGATACCCCGCACTCAGGAACATATGCGGCAGCAGTTTCCCCTGCTGAACATACACCGTGTTATCGGAGAAAGCAAGTTGCTGCGGGATGATCTGTTGTGCAGCGAAACCAAGAAAATAATCTTTTGAATACAGCCATAGACCTGCACTCACATCGGGTTTGAGGCGGTTAATGATACCGCTGCCCGCCACTGCGGGATCAATGGTCGTGTTACCGAAATCGAGCTTACTGGCATCAAGACTCATATTGGTGATACCACCCGATACACCCATGGCAAGACTGGTTCTGGGTGAAAGACTTAAGTGATAGGAATAAGTACCGTATGCGGCAAACCTGTTAAGCGGACCTGTTTTATCATTCAGTATAGTGAACCCTACCCCATGGTGTGGTTCCGGTGCCTCATAGTCTCTCCAATACGCATCTCCCCTCGGGTTTGAACCGCTGGCATGAAAGGTAGTGGCCGATTCGCGGGCATATTCGCTTTTGTGTAAGGGACCATGAATGGTAAGGTAAGTAGTAACGGGTGCATCCTGCAAACCCACCCACTGCATGCGGTGACTCGCCTTCACATCCCAGTAATTCTCGATGCCGGCAACAGCGGGGTTGATGATATAATTATTCATGATGTACTGCGTGTAATAAGGCCGTTGCTGCGCCTCAACCGCAATCGTCATGAACAATAGTATACCTGCAAAAATGATCTGCTTTACCTTCATACTCACTACTTAATGATCGTTACACTTCCACTAACCGTTGGCCGCCCGTTTCTGGGGTTGATAATGTAATAATACGTTCCTATCGGCAGGGCGCTTCCTTTATAAGTACCATCCCAGCCATTATTATAGCCTATTGACGAATATACTACCTGTCCAAACCTGTTAAACACCTGTACAGTGGCATCCGGATAGTACTCAAGGTATTTAATTTTCCAAACATCATTGATTCCATCACCATTGGGAGAGAAGACATTGGGTACTTCCGGGCCCTTGAGCACGATCACATGAACCGTATCTGTTACCGTACAGCCACCCGTTCCGGAAAGATGAAGAGTGTATGTTATTTCATCATCCGGTTTACAGACAGGTGTTACCGCTGTATCGCTGCTGAGATAAGTAGCCGGTGTCCATAGATAGGTAAGATCATTCCCGTAGATCATTTGCGGCACGATAGTAAAAGTTCCTCCCTGCAATACCCTTTCTTCGTGCTTCAATAACACTTTCGGGTTTGGATAGATGGTGAGAACCTGCTTAGCAGTATCGCTCTTACAACCATCGGCATTCTGAATAACCAATTTTACCGCTAGAACCCCTGAATCATTGTATTGCTTTTGCGGATCTTTCAGCGGCGAAATATCATCGTGACCAAGATCCCATCTCCATGATACGATGGGGCTGGATACACCGTTGCTTTTATCTGTAAAGTTGATCACATCCCCGTAACATAATTCTGTTTTGGAAGCCGTAAAAGCAACCTGTGGCTGCGGGTATACGGTAACCGTTTTAGAAATGGCATCCATACAGGCCGTGCCCCCCGAATAAGCCAGTAATTTTACCGTGTATTGTTGCGGGGCGGGCAATTGTTTATCCGGGTAACTATGCTGGTATGTTTTGCCGGAAGCAACGGGTGCTGCAGCATCTACATCGCTTACAGTGGGACTGTTCACCAGGTCCCAAAACAATTCAACACGCGTAAGACCTCCAAAATCCACCGATGAATTATTTTTCAGTATCAAAGGTTTAATGCCACAGAAAGGTGGTAAGCTAAGTATTTCAAAATCAGCCTTCGGCGTACTTCCATTCACGGTGAACGCCTGCGACTTGACGGCTGTGCAACCCAGTGCTGATTTTACAGAAAGTGACACCGTGTAAATATCTGCTTTTCTGTAAGTAACCTGGGGATTCTTGAGTGTACTGGTGGTTATATTGGGTCCGGGTGTTACCGCCGGTGTACCTGCATTAAAATTCCAGAGATAGGTGAAAGTTGATGACCCTTCGGCAATCTTTGATGTATCAGAAAACAATGCGTTGGCATCATTCAAACAGATCGCCGGTGCGATAAAACCCACCTCCGGCGCGGGATTGATCTTCAATTGCGGAGTGGGTACAAATACATCGCTCCGGCAACCATTGCTCATTTCTACCTGGAGGGATGGATTCTTAGTTCCGTATACCGGATATTTTCCTGTAACCGCCGCGTTCGTGGTATTTGTAAAGGAGCCTGCCCCGTTATCCAGGTCCCAGATCCATTTGCTGAGCGTTCCGCTGGAAGTGGTGGAGGCATCCGTGAATGTGATATCAATATCTGTACACGCAATGGCCGGCAATGTAAACCTGGCATTGGGTTTATTGGTGAGTACGATTGTTTGGGAAACATCATCAGCTGCACAACCAATATCGGATATCGCTTTCATCTTTATTGTATAAGAACCCGCGGCTGTATATTTTTTTGCAAACACCGCACCGCTGTTGCGGTCGTCTGTTGTGTTATCTCCAAAATTCCATAACCATCTTGTTAATGAGCCGCTTGTTATCGTACTTTGATCTGTAAGGTGTATGGAATCTGAAATACAGTTACTGCTCGATAAATTAAACTTAGCGGTAGGTTTATCATATACTTTGACCGGTACTGAAAATGTTTGTGAGGTACTACCACAACCATCAGGGGTAGCTGAAGTGGTAAAGAGCTTGATCGTATCACGGAGTGCGGAAGTATTGGCTCTTATAAAAGTATAGATCCCTTTATTGGGGCTATAGTAATTAATGGCTTGTCCATTTGAAGTGCTGGTGCTGTCGGCAACTACATTCCCGGTTTGTGTAATCTGTACATTGGGAGATATATTCGGTGCCGCAGAAAAATCCCAAACGATAGACTGAGGTCTGAAAGTAAGTGGAACATAAAATTGCGTTGGCGTATTGGCACAGGTAACGGCAGAGTCAACCCTGCTATATGGATTTTGAAAAACTGTAGCGGGAGTAAAATCTTTTACATTGGTGCCGCCGTTATATCCATAAGATTCCAAATCACCATATCCATATACAATAGCCGCAAAGTTCGTATCCGCTGTAACCCGATGAACGGGATTGGAAGCGGAGGAGGTAGTTAGGTCTTCCTGCAAATATGAATAATTGCTTCCTGGAATATCAATAAAGCTTGCTGTTGGTGGAGCATTATCGATCTTGAGACTGTTCTTATAATTTTTGCTGATCACCAGGTTCACAAAATGTATCTGTACCTGGGTCTGCCCGGCGGGTACATAATTTTTATGGGCCGAGAAAAATGTTATATCCTGTAATGTTTGCTCTACCGGACTTAATACCACCATCTCAGGATCAGCAAAACATGTACTAACAGTTCCATTACTTAAACAGCCTGTTTTACAGGTAAGCGAAGTAATATACTGAACAACGGATATCGGTTCCGATCCGTTAATAATAAGGGGTTTATTTGTTCGGTAAATATAAAAGTTACCGGTAGCATTATATTCTGCGGCTCCAAGTGTTTTTATAACGCCTGCTTCCTGAACAGTAATGGTAGCAGTGGTTCCTTTACGATAAATATGAAAGATATCCTCAGGCCTGTTAATGAAAGGAGCCGTTACAAATGTTTTGCCCCATGATTTTACCGGGAAAAGCTGCTGATACAAATTATCTCCTCCATTGGCACTGGTGCAATCAAAAGCACTCCAGGTAGTAGCGGAAAATACGGCAATTGGTTTACAACCGGATGACCCGGAAGCAGGGCTGGAAGTAATTTTTGTACCTGAAATATCTGCCAGATCAACGGATTGAAACTGGTAACAATCCCCGGCATTAGGCAAGCTCACATTAAAAGCTGTACCGGCAGGTCTTCCCCCCCTCCCCGCAACTGTAGGGGTTATTGTCACCACAGTGTTTGGGGCAGTGGCAACAACCGTTATTTCACCTACTCCACCCTTTGTACCATTCCCGGTTTGCTGGAAAGTTACAGTAGAGCTTATACTGGGGGCGATATATTCATTTCCTAATACAGCGGTCGGCAGCACCAGCGTTGCGGCACTTCTGGCAGCCCTAATGATATGTGAATAAACCACGATAGGATCATCCGCTGTGATCTTGATAGCTGAATTGGATTTAACGCCATCTGCCTGGTCCTGGTAAACATTAACATTAGACCCAAAATAAACAGCACCATTACCTGGAGGCGTTCCTGAACCGGCGGAATTTAAGAATACCCGGGTCACAACATTTGGCTGGGTGGTAAAAGTGATCGGGCTTCCTCCAGCAAGTTCCACTGTAACCTTTGTGATCAAAGAAGAGGTGATATAAAGTCCCATCACAGAGGTTGTTCCATCTACGTGGGCGGGATAAGCTATCCAAAATTCCTTCCCCTTATTCGAGAAATCCTGCGCCTTCGCAAGCTGGCTAACCAGCAAAACAAGACAACACAGGAATCTCAATTTCTTCATCGGGGGCAGGTAAGTAAAATCGTTGATAAAAGGATGATTTTCAGCAATGACTAAAATTACGCCATATCAAAATAGTATCCCTTAATCAGATACGTTACAGACCGTATTTGTTGTCTTTTAGTAAAGTTTTCACATTAGGCCCACAGCAAAATAAAAGATCCAGGATACTGAGGTTGTGAAGAAAACCGGTACGATCCTCAAAAACCTGGTTGTACCGGAGCGGAAAAGGCTGCTCCTGGAAATTTTTAGGAAGGATATGATTGCGGAAATCACGCTCCCCGGAAGCCGAATAATCCTTTTGATAAGACGCGTTTAAAGAAATGACCGACTGGTTAGCCAGCACTTTCTGGAGCCAGGATAGTATCGACAGGTTCATGTCGAGCAGGAAGACCTGACGTTTTTGCAGGAGGTTACAAACATCATCCCGGTAGAATTCGAAGAAGGGAGAACGGTTATAACAGGACTCGATTGTTCGCCAATGTTGCTTTTGCCAATCCTCCTGTTGGCTGATCCGGACGTCTTTCATCAACTCGCGCTGCCCCCTGCCTTTTTCCAGCGGAACCGATAAATGAACCGCCCCGTTGCTACCTGCAACCACCGACCTGTTGCGAAAACTCATTTTCTGCCAGCTTTCGTATTGCTCAATTATTATATTTGAATATTGAAACGAAATATTAATCCAAGTAACACATGGAAAGTATTGATTTTCAATTATTAGTGTGTTATTATTTTTGTTATTCATGCGTAATTGTGTATGGAGGTCATTAATATCATAATTCCGCTTTTTATATTCTATTTTATGATGAATTAATTAAACTTAATAAATTGATTATTATTTAATTAATTGTATTTATTTAACCTAACGATTTTAGTTTTCAAAAAAATACATTTCGCTGATGAATATTCCAATAATTTTAGCAAGGTTCGGGTCGCAATATTGGGCTACAATATACCTGTTACCACAAAGGATTCCTAAGTGGTTGAGCAAATGTTATCAACTACGTTCCCACCCTCTTAATTCGCCTTAAAATCGATTTTAGGGCATTTGCTAGAAAGTTTACCTGATGTCTTTGGATTGCTTTTCTTCTCCGGATCGCAATCACATTTCGATTTTTCCGGAAAAACTAACACCAGAATATTTTCAGGATTTAACAACTTAAAGGACATGATGGCAGCTTTGATAAGTTAAGATGAATTCGCCCGGTTTCCTTTTATCGTTCGCCCTTTGCTCTTACCAGCCTCATATCACAGCTTTATCAGCCTCAACTTTTCTTCTTCTTTCCTTCGCTCACAGACGAACATCCTTCGTCCATGGACGAAGGATGTTCGTCTGTGAGCGAAGAATGTTCGTCCATGGACGAAGAACGTTCGCCTGTGAGCGAGGCTGATAAGGCTTTGATAAGGAGAAATACCAACCATGAGGCGAACAATAGGCAGTAAAGAATCGAATAAGGAAAGAAAAGGTGGCCCACCTCTGGAGGTAACTAATTTAACTTTCCTGTAGGCAGTTGTGTAGACTATAAAATTGAAATGACGACCATCCATCCTATTTTTGAGCCCAAACCCTCTCCCATGAAAAGACTCCTTGCATTTGCCTTAATTGTCGTTTTAGGGGCGTCATGTGCCATGCCAAAAGATTTTGAATACCGGGAAATCAGGAATATCAGGGTGGGAAAAATGGGATTTGGAGGCACAGATATCAATCTTGACCTGGTTTATTTTAACCCAAATAGCTATGGAGTGGATCTACGAAAAGTGGATTGCGATGTTTACGTGGATAATGTTTACCTCGGAAAGTGCCAGCTTGATACATCGATGCATATCTCCCGGAAAGCTGAATTTATCCTCCCTACAAGGATCCAGATCGATATGCAATCTGTTTTAAAGAACGGATTGGCGATGCTTTTTAATAAAGAAGTGTTGATCAATGTGAAGGGTACAACACGGGTTGGGAGGTCGGGTTTCTTTAAAACAGTGCCTTTTAATTATGAGACCCGGCAGGTGCTCAAGCTATTTAATTAATTCATCGGCTGCACATGGCAGGGTTTCCCCTTCGCCGGTCCTCCTCCATCTTCTGCACGCTTGCAAATAGGAGGTAATTTCTTGTAGGCATCTTCCTCGGCTTTTTCATTATCTGCGTCAAAACCGGCGTTATTGATGGCTACTTTGATGGCAGCTGCACTGGCACGGTCTTGCCAGAACTGGAGCTTTATTTCTCCCTGCAGCAGGTTGATCTTCCATTGGATAATGCCTTTTTCGAAGTTGGCATTGTTCTCAACAATCAGGTACTTTTCTAACCGCTCTTTACATTCCCAGCACTTAAGATTGGCAGATTTAATAGTGACCCATTCAGTTTTACCCTGCTGAGCCTGTGCAGAAACGGTTAATCCCATCGCGAGGATGACCATACCCAATAATCTTTTCATAGCTATATGTGGTTTATATATTTACTAAATGCCCTTCCAGTTAGCCGGATCATTCCTCCATTCCAGCAACAGTTTCTCCATATCTGCACTCACCTGGCCTTTTTCAACGGCAAGGCTGATCAGGTGCGTATAGTTGGTTAGCGAGGTATAAGATACACCTGCATCCGCAAACGCTTTCTCTGCCAATGCAAATCCATAGTTAAAAATCGATACCATTCCTACTACTTCTACCCCTGCTGCGCGCAACACCTCTACCACCTGGAGACTGCTTTTACCAGTGGAGATCAGGTCCTCGATCACCAGCACTTTTTGTCCCGGTGTATAAAAACCTTCTATCTGGTTACCTAATCCGTGCTCTTTGGGTTTGGGGCGCACATAGATATACGGCAGTTTTAACTGGTCGGCAGCCATGGCCCCCCATGGGATACCGGCTGTAGCAACGCCTGCCAATACCTCGGCAGCGGGATACTTTTCAAACACCACATTGCATAACTCGCTCTTAATAAAATCACGTACAAATGGGAAGGATAAAACCCGCCTGTTATCGCAGTAGATGGGGCTCTTCCAACCGCTGGCCCAGGTGTAGGGGTTTTCGGGACTTAACTTAACAGCTGCAACCTGCAGCAATTTTTCGGCAACGGCTTTCTCGTTTGTCATGGAGCGAAAGTATTTTGGATTTTTTGAATTGGGAAATTTTGGAAATGGATTTGATAACTTGTGTACATATTTAAAGATCATGAGCAAAACAAAGATCATTGCCGCGGGTGGACTGGTTACCAATGAAAAGGGTCAGTTACTGATGATATACCGGCGGGATAAATGGGATCTGCCCAAAGGGAAACTGGATGCGGGTGAAACGATTGAGCAATGCGCAGTAAGGGAAGTGAGTGAAGAAACGGGCGTTACAGGTATTACTTTGGGGAAGTTGATAGATATCGGGTATCATGAATACTTTGATAAATGGTTGAATGAAGAGGTGGTGAAAGAAACGCATTGGTATGCAATGACGGCGCCGGGTGATCAGGTATTGGTGCCCCAGGAGGAAGAAGATATTACAGAGATCAAGTGGGTTGCACATGGTGCGGAACTGGAAAAGTGTTTAGCGAATAGTTATCAAAATATTATTGACATAATAACCAAAGGATACAAATAACTCTTTGCGCCCTTCGCGGTTCGTAGCGTCCTTTGCGGTGCTGCTTTTCTGATCTGATTATTCGTGTGACTGCTATAATACGAGCACACAAATAGTGCGAATGACAAGCTGGAACGCAAAGAACGCTACGAACCGCGAAGGACGCAAAGAAAAACCTAACAACATGAAACAACTTATTATTTTTGCATGTGCCATTATCCCCGCAACATTATTCGCGCAGGGCGTTCCCATTTTTAACGGCAAAGACATCGATAACTGGACCATTAACGGTACCGAAAAATGGTATGTATCCAACGGCGAACTGATCTGCGAGAGTGGTCCTGATAAACAGTATGGTTATCTCTCAACCAAAAAATCATACAAAAATTTCATCCTTACCTGTGAGTTCAAACAGGAAGCCAATGGTAACAGTGGCATATTCTTCCGCTCTTCCATTGAAGGCGTGAAGATCAGTGGCTGGCAATGTGAAGTGGCACCTCCCGGTAAAAATTCCGGCGGCATTTATGAATCGTATGGGCGCGGCTGGCTCATCAAACCAAAACCGGAAGATGAACAATGGTTGAAGATGGGTGAATGGAACACGATGAAATTATTGGTGAACGGAGATGAAGTAAAGACCTGGCTCAATGGTCACCCGATGATCGAATTAAAAGATGAGAAGATCGGGAAAGGAACAGGTTTTATTGCGTTGCAGATACATGATGGTGGAGGGATTAAAGTGCATTGGAAGAACCTGGTGGTGGAAGATCTGAGATAATATCGAACACTGAATTTCGAATGTCAAGTAAGGGCTAACGTTTCTTTAGAACTGCAACCGTTAATCTACTGATGCACACTAATTTTTCAGCCTCCTCATAGATCTTTATCTCCCATACCTGTGATGTAGCGCCCATGTGTATGGGTTTGGCGATACCGGTTACATGGCCGCTTCTTACGCCACGGATATGGTTGGCATTGATCTCCTGTCCTACACAGATATATTTTTCAGGATCAATTACAAGCGCGGCACCGATACTGCCTAAGGTTTCGGCTAAGGCAACAGATGCTCCGCCGTGTAATAATCCATAAGGTTGTTTGGTGCGATGGTCTACCGGCATCGTGGCTTTCAAATAATCAGGACCAAGCTCTGTGAACTGCATACCCAGGTGATCTCCCATTGTATCTTTCCCGTAATGTGCAAAATCAGTGATCAGCAGGTTGGGATTGAACCAGATTGCCATAGATAATTATTGAGCTGAATGATGTAGTGAAATATTCACTTCATCCGGAAGAAACGGAGAAGCATCACCACCATTGCGGATGATATCTCTTACAATGGTAGAAGCAACAGATGTATATTTTGGTTCGCCTGTTAAAAAGATCGTCTCTATATTCTTATCCAAGGTACGGTTAGCATCAGCGATGGTTTTCTCGTATTCAAAGTCGCTTACGTAACGGATACCCCTAAGAATAAACTTAGCGTTAAGCACTTTACAATAATTCACCGTTAACCCATCATAGATCACACTTTCTACTTTCGGTTCGTTCTTATAGATTTCTTTGAACCATTCCATCCGCTGCTCAGCACTGAACATAGGGCTTTTGGAAGAATTGATACCGATACCTACATAGATCTTATCAAACAAAGGAATGGCGCGGTTGATAATATCAACATGACCCAACGTAACAGGATCAAAAGTTCCCGGGAATAAGCAGATTCTTTCCATTTTTGTTGATTGGTTTATTTGTTTACTCCTCCCTGTTCGCCAGCAAATATAAGACTGCCATCCTCACGGCTACCCCGTTTTCTACCTGGTTAAGGATGATGGAGAATGGTCCGTCTGCCACATCGCTATCGAGTTCTACGCCGCGGTTGATGGGACCGGGGTGCATGATCACGATCTCTTTATCCAGCTTCTCTAGCATTTTACGTTTAATGCCATATGCCAGGTTGTATTCGCGTAATGATGAGAACAAAGGCTGGTTCTGGCGTTCAAGTTGTATGCGTAATACATTGGCTACATCGCACCATTTCAATGCTTTTTCAAGATTGTATTCAACCCGTACATCGAGGGCCTCGGCAATATATTTGGGGATGAGTGTAGGGGGACCTGCCACCATGATCTCTGCGCCCATTTTTTTCAACAGGTACATATTACTCAGTGCTACCCTGCTGTGCATGATATCACCGATGATGGCTACTTTCAATCCTTCCAGCTTTCCTAATTTCTCCTGCATGGAAAATGCATCGAGCAGGGCCTGTGTAGGGTGCTCGTTGATACCATCACCCGCATTCACGATGGCAGCAGGTATGTGTTTGGCAAGAAAATGCGGGGCGCCTGAGGCACTGTGACGCATCACCACCATATCCACTTTCATGCTGAGAATATTATTAACCGTATCCAGCAGGGTTTCGCCTTTGGCAGCAGAAGAACTGCTGGCGGCAAAGTTCAATACATCGGCAGAAAGTCTTCTTTCGGCCAGTTCGAAACTCATCCTTGTACGCGTTGAATTCTCGTAAAAAAGATTTACGATCGTTATATCACGCAGTGAGGGTACTTTCTTAACGGGTCTTTGTAGAACTTCCTTGAATTGCTGGGCAGTGGAGAGAATTAACTGAATATCTTCCCGGTTGAGGTCTTTGATACCAAGAAGATGTTTGGTAGATAGTTTCATTAAAAATCAAAGATAAAAGATTTCAGCTATCCAAAAGTATTACTTGTTCAATATCATCCTTTTCTTTCCAGTTTACTTTCACTTTCTGGGAAATGATGGTGTCGATGACCTTACCGGTATAATCCGGCTGGATCGGCAATTCGCGGCTAAACCGCCTGTCGATCAGCACACAGAGCGAAACATGCGAGGGGCGGCCAAAATCGAGCAGTGCGTCCAGGGCGGCCCTGATGGTGCGCCCTGTGTACAATACATCGTCGATCAGGATCACTTTTTTGTTCTCAATACTAAACGGAATATCGGTGGCATTGGCGATATGCAGGCTTTTACGCACATCATCACGATAAAAAGTGATATCCAGCTTGCCGTATTTGATCAGGGATGGGTCGATAATACCTTTCAACTCATGCACGATCCGGTTGCTCAGGAAGATACCGCGGGGCTGAAGACCGATGATGACCGTATCTGTTAACTGGAGATGATTTTCCAGTATCTGGTGTGCCAGCCTTTTTACGGTGAGGGCCAATTGCTGCCCGGTTAGGATTGTCTTCAAGACCTAATTTTTAATAAAAATAAATGAAACGGAGTGAATAGCCACAGATTTCACAGATTACCACAGATATTTGCCTTTGATGTTGCGGTTAGAGAAGATATCATTGGTTCAGTTTCGTAATTATTTACAATCTTCCTTTTCTTTTAGTGAAAGGATTGTAGGTATATGTGGTATCAATGGGAGTGGAAAAACCAACCTGCTCGATGCCATTTATTACTTAAGCTTTTCAAGAAGTTATTTTTCACGACCCGATAGCCAGAATGTGTACCATGGCCTGGCGGGTTTAAGACTGGAAGCGAATTACGACCTGCTTTCAGTACCACAACACCTTACCTGTATTGTGCGTGAGAACAACCGGAAAGAAATGGTGATGAACAGCGAAGAGTATAAAAAATTCTCTGAGCATATCGGCAAACTCCCCTGCGTAATGATCGCGCCGGATGATATTTCGTTGATAACAGGCGGCAGCGAAGAAAGAAGAAGATTCATGGATACGCTTCTCTCACAGATAGATCCCCTTTACCTGCAGAACCTGATCGGCTATAATAAAATACTTCAGCAACGCAACAGCCTCCTCAAACAATTTGCCGATCCCGGTAAAAATGATGAGGCACTGTTAGATGTGCTTTCTGAACAGCTGGTAAAAAAGGGCAACTATCTTTTCACAGTAAGAAAAGCTTTTCTATCCGGCTTTCTGGAATTGGTAGGAACCATTTATAAAAGGATCGCTGGCAAAGACGATGGATTGCTCTTACAATATGAGAGTCAGTTATTCAATGATGATCTTGCAACACTGTTACGGTTCAGCAGGCAAAAAGATCTTCTTCTCCAAAGAACAACTACAGGTATTCACCGCGATGACCTTTTATTCTTCATGGATAAAGCAGTCTTCAAAACAGAAGCTTCCCAGGGACAACGCAAGAGCTTACTCTTTGCCCTCAAACTCGCAGAATGGCAGGTTTTAAAAGACAAAAAGGGCTTCACCCCTATTTTGCTGCTTGATGACGTTTTTGAGAAACTGGATGAGCCGAGGATGTACCAATTATTACAATGGGTTTGTACAGAGAGTGATGGACAGGTGTTTATTACCGATACACATTCATCGCGTTTAAGGAAGCAACTGGAAGAGATTAAAATTTCCTTCCAGATGATCGAGTTAAATTAACTGATTGGCGGATTACGGATTAGCGGATTTTAAGCAGCCTGTCAAGAAATAATTCGCTAATCCGTAATCCGCCAATCCGCTAATAAAAATGTACTTTCGCTCCATGTCAGAATTCCACATCGGCGATGCCATGAAAGGCTTTATCAACAAGAGCCATCTCCGCAATGGTATCCGTGCTGTGCAGATAGAAGAGATCTGGGAAACACTCATGGGCAAGACCATTGCCAAGTACACAGATAAGATCCAGATTATTCAGCAGAAACTATTTATCCAGACTGCTGTGGGACCATTAAAGAATGAATTAATGTTTCAAAAACCACAGATCATTGAGAGAGTGAACGAAGCGTTTGGAGAAGTGGTGATAAATGAGGTGATCATTCAATAACACTATCGTACTTTAACTCTTGGATCAACGACACCATACAAAAGATCTGCAAGAATATTCACCACAACAAAGAAGGTAGCGGTAATCAGTACACTTCCCATCACAACCGGGAAATCTAATTTCTCTAACGCATCAACGGTTACTTTGCCGATTCCCTTCCAGCCGAAAATATATTCAACAAAAAAAGCACCTGCCAGCAGTTCTGCAAACCATCCCGTGATGGCAGTGATCACTGGGTTTAGTGCATTGCGTAAAGCATGGCGAAATATAACGGTTCGTTTGCCTAACCCTTTTGCATAGGCGGTGCGGATATAATCCTGGTCGAGTACATCGAGCATGGAACTCCTGGTTAACTGCGTGATGATCGCAAGTGGACGTATCCCTAAAGTGATCGCAGGAAGAATCAGATTCTTGAGCTGTAACTCACGCCCATTAAAAGGATCGATGGAAAACAAACTACCCGTCATGTGAAGCCCTGTGTAACTGCTTAACACGAATCCGAAAAGATACGCGAGCACGATGCCCATAAAGAATGCCGGCGCTGAAATGCCCAGTACACTGGCAAACACAGCCGATGTATCCATCCATGTGTTTTGCTTTACTGCTGCAAGAATTCCTAACAATACACCCATTACCGTTGCCAGCAACATAGCAGCAAAAGCAAGTAATAATGTCCCGGGAAGTGCCTCCAGCAATACATCCATCACATCTTTTTTAGATTGATAGGAACGGCGGAGGTAAGGAACTTTTATGGCAAACTTTTTTTCTCCGCCGAAGAAAAATCCTTTCAGCTTTTTCTTCTCAATATCTTCCTGGGAATGAATGGCGAGGGGTGATACATCGTTGAGGTATAAAACAAATTGTTTCCATTTTGGCTGATCGAGGGCGAGTTCTTTGCGGATGTTCTGGATGGTTTTTGCATCACCACTTTGTCCGAGTACCAATCTTGCGGGGTCGCCAAAGCCCTGGAAGAGGAAGAATACAACGACTACCACTCCTATGAGTACGAGGATGCCATACAGTACTTTTCGGGTTAAGAATGATAGCATAAGGTTTTTTTTTGCCACTGAAGCACAGAAGCACTGAAAAAAATTCAGTGCTTCTGTGCTTCAGTGGCATTTTTTATTTTAAGTCCAGCTTATCTACATCAACATAACTCACTTTCTGCAACACAGTAGCTCCCTTCATCACAAAGAAAGTAGGTGTTGCACGCGCCGCTGTTTTTAACACAGTTGCATCGCATTTTGCAATGGCCGTATTCGTAAAAATGGTGACCGCTTTACCCGCGTCTGCCGTTACCAGGGTAACGGTTATATTTTTCAACTTTGCAAATGCCGCCACTTTTTCAAATGCCGGCCGCCAGTCATTTACATTCTTCATATCCTTTGCCAGCACCAGTATATAGGTAGCTGTATTGGCAAAGATGGCTGCCGTAGTATCTCCACCCCCTAAACCCTGCATAGAAAAATCAACGATCTTGGCTGCAAGACCATTCCCTTTTTTAACCAGCTTATCTTTCCTTCCCACATACTCATAGGTTGAATCAAAATCTGCCGGGAAATGTTCCTGGTCGAATGCCAATTCTTTACCGGCTTTTTTGTACGTGAACATGATCGCAAAACTATCGGGTATGGCACCTTGGGGTGTCTTCATCTGTTCAACAATATTGTTTCCTTTTTTATAAGGCAGGCAATCGATGAATGGAAGATGGCGTAAAACATATAATTGTCCCGCTGTGGTGATGATCACCACGATGGTCAGCAAAACAACGGCAGCCGTGGGTTTTAATAATGACCCTATCCTTTTTAAGGAGAACATTAATACAAGGATCAGGACTAACAACAGCAGGTCTTTTCCGAATGATTGTGCCGGTGTTAATGGCAAACAGTCGCCAAAACATCCGCATGTTTTTATTTTCCCGGAGAATAATGCATAGCCTGTTAAGAAAGTAAAGAAGATGATCAGTAATAATAATAGCCAGCTGAATAATTTCATCCTCCACCCGATGATCACGGCAACACCCGCCAGTATCTCGAACATATTCATCACGATAGACATCAGCAATGTGAGATCATGGAAACCTGTTAATCCCCATACCTCGAAGAACTCCTGCATTTTATAGCTGAGGCCCAACGGGTCGTTGGCCTTGATCAATCCCGAAAAGATGAACAGCAGTCCAACAAACCAGCGTATGATGATCAGTAATGTCTTTGTAAATGAATTAGTGTTTCCCATCTTCAATTAAAATTAGCGCAAATACAGCGTAGTTAATAATGTCCACATAATTGGCATCGATCCCTTCACTGATGAGGGTTTTGCCATCGTTACTGAGGATCTGTTTGATCCGCATGAGTTTCATCAGTATCAGGTCAGCAAAACTCTGCTGGCTCATTTCGCGCCATGCTTCACCGTAATCGTGATTTTTATCCTGCATGGTGCTTTTGGCAAATGCCACCCCTTTATGGTATAATGTGTCTACCTGCTCAACCGGTAATTCTTCCACAATCGGGTTCCCGAGTTCCAGTTGCATCAGGCCGATTACTGCATAGTTAAGGATGCCTTTGAATTCTGATGCGATATCATCACCCACTTTCTGTGTCTGCAAGTCCTGGATGGTGCGGATGCGGAGGGCCTTGATAAATATCTGGTCAACCACAGAAATGGTGCGCAGTACGCGCCATGCCGTTCCATAGTCTTTGGTTTTCTTGATAAAAATATCCCTGCATTGCCCGATAGCCGCGTCGTATTGCTGATTCGTATTCTCCATTTTAAAATGAACGCTTTAGTTCCTTAGGTAATATCTTTGAAGTGGATGCAATATAATTTAATACCGGGTATGTTTACACTTAACTGCAACGGAAGATTACTGGTAATTGATGAACCCATTGTGATGGGCATTATCAATGCAACCCCCGACTCATTCTACAGTGAAAGCAGGCAGGCATCCGTTGATGCGGCCCTTGCCAAAGCCAATCAGATGATCTCCGAGGGTGCCGTCATTCTCGATATCGGCGGTCAGAGTACACGCCCCGGCAGCAAAGAAGTAGGTGCTGAGGAAGAATTAAACAGGGTAATTCCTGTTATCGAAGCCATTTACAATCGCTTTCCCGAAACATTTATATCCATCGATACCTACCATGCCATTGTAGCGGAAGCCGCAGTACAAGCAGGCGCCTGTATGGTTAATGATATTGGCGGAGGGTTCTTTGATAAAGCCATGCTCCCAACAGTGGCCCGTTTGCGGGTTCCGTATATTTTAATGCACGTGAAAGGTGACGCATCTACGATGCATCAGGAGCCGGTTTATGTGGATGTTACACGTGAAGTGCTCGACTATTTTATTCAACGGCTGGAGGATTGCAGGAATGCCGGCATCAACGATCTGATCATTGATCCTGGATTTGGGTTCAGCAAGACAATTGAGCATAATTTCCGGTTGCTGAAAGAGCTGGATCATTTTCATATCCTTCAAAAACCTATACTGCTGGGCATTTCAAGAAAATCAACGATCTATAAAACATTGGGGGTTACGGCTGATGAGGCTTTGAACGGGACCACTGTTTTACATACGGCGGGGTTGTTGAAAGGAGCTTCGATTTTGCGGGTGCATGATGTGAAGGAGGCGGTGGAGGCGGTTAGGTTGACGAGATGCCTGTAAAGCAAGATGTCAGATGATAGATGTCAGATGTTAGAAAAACTAACAACGAAATCTAACATCTGACATCCATCATCTAACATCTAGATTAAGGTCTTCCCGGCATCTTCGGCATTGCCGGTGTTGGTGCCGGTGCTGGTGGTGCTGTTACATCAACTACCTCAACTTCAAACACCATGTTTGCATAGGCAGGGATCAATGGGGGCTGTCCGCCTTGTCCATAACCCAGCATGGCAGGGATAAACACTCTTCCTTTACCACCTTTTCCAAACAAACGGATACCTTCATCCAATCCAGGAATCACACTGTTCTGACCACCTGTAGATCCCACAAGAATTCCCAGTGGCGCTGTATTGCGGCCTTTAGGATCCATATTGGTATCAAACGGCAAACCATTACCTTTTGTAAGTGTTCCTTTATACATCACTTTCGCCATTTTACCTGAGTCGGCACGTAAAGCCGGATCACCGGCACTCGTTACTTCTACCAATGCACCTGAGCGGGTAGTTACCGTTTTGATACCCAGTTTGTTAACATAGGCCTGTAGCTCCTGCTGTTCCCTTGTTTTTTCAAGTTCCACTTCTTTCTGTACATCAGCCTGTGCATCTGCCTGGTTGGTAAATGCTTTCAGGATTTTGATCTTTCCTTTGATCATGTCGCGCTGGTGGAAGAAATTATTGTATTCCAGCATACCCAGTTTTTTCAGGGTGTCTACGCTTAATACAAAATCTACGCTATCACCAACAGCACACTCTGTAATGATCTCGAGGAAACTGTGTTTACTTACTTTGCTGGTATCAATTACCAGATAACCCGGAATATGTCCGAATGAACTGTTGAAAATAGAATCCTTTGGTGGTATCCTGTACTCAACATTGAATTTTACAAACTGTCCGTTCTTTAATTTTTCAGAGCTGTTGCCCTTTGTGATCTTATACGCAACGCCCGAAGGTGTTTTCTTGTATTGGTTACAGCTTGCAAGCAATACGATCGCCAGTAATAGCGTGGTGGTGGTTCTTATCATTATTGTAGTTGATTTTGATATTCCTTAATTACTTCTTTGAACTTTTTTACAGTGGCTTCTAACGATTCACTACTTCTTCCTCCTGCCGCATTCTTATGCCCCCCTCCTTCAAAATGTGCACGGGCAAAAGCATTCACATCGAAATCTCCTTTACTTCTGAAACTCCATTTTCTTTCTTCATCCCTGTCTATCACAATAGCGCCGAATTTGATCCCCTGTATCGATAATAAATAGTTCACCAGTCCTTCCGTATCCCCGGTTTTAATATCATGTCGCTGCAGATCGGCCCTTGTAATATACATTAAAGCCGCATTGTATTCATATAACACCTCCATCCGGTTTACCAACGCATACCCGATAAAGCGGAGACGGTTCTCAAGAAAGTTATCATAGATATGGTCATGCACTTTGTTATGCTGCAATCCCGCATCCTTTAAATGGGCCACCATCCGGTGTACAGAAGCAGTGGTAGATGGAAAACGGAACGACCCGGTATCGGTCATCACACCTGTATACAAACACTCCGCGATATCGGTATTGATCTTATCTCCGTGACCGGAATTCACGATCAGGTCGTACACCATTTCACAGGTAGAACTCTTTCCCGTATCACTGGCGCCATACGTGAATGCTTCTTCCTGTGGTTGCTGGTGATGATCGATCAGCACCTTTATACAGGTAGCTTCTGTTAAAGGCTGCTCCATGTTTTTGGTACGATGGAGTATATTAAAGTCGAGACAAAAAATGATCTCTGCTGCGCTGATCAGTGCTTTGGATTTCTCCTTATTCTTTTCAAAATCTATCACCTGCTGAACACCCGGCATCCAGTTCAGAAAATCCGCCCAGTTGGTAGGTGAGATCACCGTGGCATCATGACCCAGTGTTTTTAGAAAATGGCATAACCCCAATGTAGAGCCCATCGCATCTCCATCCGGCTTCTGGTGCATGGTGATCACAACCCTTGCCGGGGTGTTAAGTAAAGGGTAAAAAGATTCGATCGGTTGCATACGGTGGCGGCAAAATTGCGGTTTCCGGTCTATTCTATCAAATTTATATTACTTTTGCCGCCGAAATTTTATATGATTATGACCAACAGAACATTTACTATGATCAAGCCGGATGCTACCGGTAAAGGCTATTCAGGTGCCATTTTAGACATGATCCTCAAAGCGGGTTTCAGTATTAAAGCCCTTAAATGGACCTGGCTCACAAAAGAACAGGCGGGTTTATTCTATGATATTCACAGGGAAAGACCTTTTTATGGGGAATTGGTTGATTTTATGTCGTCAGGGCCAATCATCGCTGCTATTCTTGAAAAAGACAATGCAGTGGCTGATTTCAGAACCCTGATCGGTGCAACCAACCCTGCCCAGGCAGCAGAAGGCACTATCCGCAAGCAATATGCCGCTTCAATCGGTGAAAATGCTGTTCACGGTAGTGATAGCGATGAGAATGCTGCTATTGAAGGAGATTTCTTCTTCTCGAAGCTGGAAAGATTTTAGGTAACAGGGATAAGGGGTAAGGGATAAGTATCATTAACTCTTCCTTACCCCTTACTCCTTATACCTTACTCCTTATACCTTACCCCTAATTTTAATTCTTCTGCACCTCAGCCACCCCTCTGAATTTGACCTGCTTCACCATCCCTCCTGCAAAAACAATATCCGCAAATTTTGAGAACTCGCCCATAACGCTGCCATTGAAGCCGAGTGTTATGTAGGTTGATTTGCCGGGGAATATTTTATCCGCTGTTTTATATTTTGGTGTTGTGCAACCACAGACCACGCGTACGTCCTGGATGATAAGGGTGTCGGTGCTGATGTTCTTTATGTATACATTGTACTCGAGGGGCTTCCCGGCCGGGATCTTGCCCATATCGTAATCTCCGTTGGTGAGCTCAATATAGTTAGCGGGATCTTTTTTAGCCGCAGAATCAGTCTGTGCATCAAGCTTTCCTATCGTAAAGACCATTAACAATAATACAATCACTCTTTTCATAGCTTTTTTAATTTTCGGATTACGGATTAGCGGATTATCGGATTGGAAAGAAAATATCAATCCGATAATCCGTCATTCGCAAATCCGCTAATTTGTTTTCAAATTTACACTTAATAGCATTAATTTTATAGAGTAATCCGCTTTAACTGTTCACAAAAAAGCTATTGATAAAACCTGGCTATGTTGAGAAAATTTACTACCCTCTTTTTTAGTTGTATTTCACTGTATACTTTTTCGCAGCAGTCTTCCAGTAAGATCTTTATTGTATCCTCCAATAAGGCCGGCTCTACTTCTTATACCAATATTATTTCCGTAGATATAAAAGCAGGTAAGCGCGTGGCTGACCTGTATGCCCAGGATAGCAAGTATGCAGTGCGGTCAAATGGCCTGCGTTCTTATCTGCCATTGCAGCAGAACGCTTTTGTAAGCGACCAGTTTGGCAATCCCGATACGCTCAGGAGCCCGATGGGTGGAGCGGTTGCCTGCATGGCTTACGACCAGCGCACCAACAGGCTTTTCTATGTTCCGCAACGGTTGTCTGAATTAAGGTATATGGATCTTGACCAGAAAGATCCTTCGTTCACTTATCTCGATAACCAGTCGCTCAATTTACTGCATAGCAAAGATGATGTAGCCAACCAGATCTCACGTATGACGATCGCATCGGATGGAACGGGATATGCATTAACCAATGATGGCGAGCACCTGATTAAATTTACAACACAGGGAACCCCTTCTATACAGGACCTTGGCGTACTGATCGATAAACCGGGTAATGGTATTTTTGTGCGCTCGAGCTGTACCTCCTGGGGTGGCGATATGGTGGCGGATAATGCAGGTAACCTGATCCTGATCACGCAGTCTAATTATGTTTTTAAAATAACACCTTCCACCAAGATCGCCGAATTTGTGGGTAAGATCAGCGGTGTACCGCAGGCATTTACTTCCAATGGTGCGGCGGTTAATGAAGATGGCGAACTGGTATTAAGTTGCGGCAACTGTATTGCCCTGGGTGGCATTGTTCCTTTTTATAAAATATCGGATTTTACAACACTTGTTGCCGTGGCAGTGGAAGACAATATTCCGGGTATTGGCAATATTTCTGATATGGCCAGCAGTAACTTGCTTTTCCAGAAAAAAACGGCACCTGTGGTAACACCGGAAACAACACCGGCTTTTATTGCCAAAACAGAAGAAGTGGCAAAGATCCAGTTACCTGTTTTTACCATCTACCCTAACCCTATCAGTCGTGGAAAGTTCACGATCAAAACAACGAATATCACCGACAAAGGTGAATACAAAATGGCCGTACTCGATGTAACGGGAAGAGCCGTGATGGAAGCCAAAATGAATCTCGGATCAAAATCAAATACCAACACATTCAACTTTCCTTCCGGGGAAGCAAAAGGGATCTACACCGTACTGGTAGTTGATTTTTTTGGAAGAACGGTGTATTCTCAGCAGCTGATCGTGGAATAAAATATTCTTATGGCGAATAAGAAAAGTAATGGTGTATATGTAAAATCTGTATCTAAGATCCTCTTACTGGTCTTATACATCTTTCTTCTTGCCCCACAGTGCCACAGCCGCTTTTATTCCATTGCCAATTTTTATCTTTTTTCAGTTCATAAGCACAATGGGCATATTACTGCGGCAAAGGTGAATGTGGAAGAAACCGTACAGCCCAAATCAAAACACCTTAGTCTCGACAAACGTTTCCGCAATACCCCATCCTATTCAGAACATCCACAAAACCTTTTCAATAACTATTTAGCTGTTGTCTATTATGTTTCAAGACAACAAAAGCTATTTGATCATCCGGTTATTATTTACAGCGATGCCTTTGTGCATGCGCAATCCCGCCGCGGGCCCCCTTGTGCCTGATATTTTCTTTTTGCAGCTATCAGCTAACGGCTAACAGCCTACCGCTGCTTCCCTAATTTTAAACTACTATTTATGATGGTTGTTCTTTGTAAAAGAACGACCGGCATAGGCATTCGACTGGTTATTCTATTACTGTCTGCCCTGCCGGTATGCGCACAAAAAAATACAGTTCATTCGCTTCAGGATCTGACCGACTCGCTCCGTCATTTTATGCCCGTGTTAATGCAGAAAGAAGCATTGATCAAAAGTGCCCGCGCGAATGTGATCGATGCAAAAAATTCTTTTCTCCCAAAAGTGATGGCCACCGAAGAATTATCGCTGGCATCATCCAACGGTGTTCAGGGCGCTTTTCTCCCGATGGGTCCTATCCCTGCCGTATCGGGCAGCATACGGGCGCAGAATGATCTGCAACCTGCAACGGGAAACATTGCCTCCCTGTATGGAGAATATGAACTGGTGAATTTCGGGCTAACAAAAGCAAAGGTTGAAAATGCAGAAGCCTATGTGGGACTTGGGCAGGCCGACTATGACAAAGAATTGTACCTGCTTAAATTAAGAGTAGGCAGATTATACTTTGCGATCCTGAAGAACCGCTATCAATTGGGAGTTGATGAACAGAATATCAGCCGTTATGAATCACTTTATTCCGTGATCAGTGCGCTCACGATGAGCGGCATTAAAGCAGGCGTTGATTCTTCACTGGCGAGAGCCGAACTATCCAAATCAAGGATCAGTTACAATCAACGCATGGGCACGATCAACCAGTTGATGACGGAGATGTCTTACCTAACAGGCATTCCGGTTGCACAGATACATATTGACACGAGTGAAAAAAAATTCTCAGCTCAGCCATCTTTACTCATGACCGGGAATGCAGCCGTGAACCCTCTCCTGTCGTATTATACTACGCAACTTTCTTTATATGAATCCACAGAAAAACTGGTAAAGAAAAGTTACCTGCCCAAGATCTTACTGGGTGTGGGTGGTTGGGCACGTGGCTCAAGCATTAATTCTGCGGATGTTTATAAATCGCTTGGAACCGGCTTAGGTTACCAGCGATTTAATTATGCGGCGGGGGTTGCTTTTACATACGATCTTTTTAATGGCGTGCATAAAAGAGATAAACTGGCGCAGAGTCATTATCAAACCCAGGCAAGCGGCTATGCATTGGAGCAGCAGCGCTTGTGGTTGCAGAATTCATTGTCACAATCCCTTGAAAGCATTCGTATTGCCGAGAAAAACCTGGCAGAACTTCCTTACCAGTTACAGGCGGCATCGGAGGCATATGAACAAAAACTGGCGCAGTATAAAGCAGGCATGATCAACCTGGTGGATATGACCAATGCTGCTTTTATTTTATACAGGTCGCAGAACAGTTATATAGAAACACTGAACGATTGGTTCACCGCCAACCTTGACAGGTCGGCCTCAACGGGTAATCTTGATTCATTTATTCAAACAATTAAATAATATACAATGGTAAGAACAGCTTTAAAAAGACCCATCACCATACTGGTGTTATTCATCGGGCTCTTACTGTTCTCTGTGATGGCTGTGAGAACCATTCCGATAGATATATTTCCAAAACTCAATTTGCCAACGATCTACGTGATACAACAATACGGGGGTATGTCGGCAAAGCAGATGGAGGGTTTCTTCTCAACCAAAATGCAGGATCAGTTTCTTTATGTGAACGGGATAAAAAATATTGAAAGCAAGAATATACAGGGCCTTACCCTGATCAAGCTTACTTTTTATGAGGGCACAGATATGGCGGAAGTATCGGGTGAAGTGGCCAATGAGGTAAACAGGTGTATGACGTTTTATCCGCCAGGTGCACTGCCACCCAACGTAGTTCGCTTTGATGCTTCCTCACTGCCGGTTGGCGAGTTGGTTTTCAGCAGCGATACCCGCTCATTGAATGACATCTTTGATATGGCCGGAACCCTGATCAGGCCTTTATTTGGAAAGGTTCCGGGACTTTCAGCACCCCCGCCTTTTGGTTCCAATGCGAGATCCATTATCATCAAAGTAGATCCTGAAAAAATGCGGGAACTGGGTCTTTCACCCGAGCAGGTGGTAGAAGCATTGGCGAAGAATAATGTAATGACACCTTCCGGCAATATCCGTATTGACAGCACATTGTATATCGCCTCTTCCAACTCTCAGGAAGAAAAAATAAAAGACTTTGGTGATATCCCCATCATCAGTGATGGAGTGAATACAGTTACAGCAAAGGATATTGCGAGGGTGGAAGTGGCTTCTGATATTGTTGTTGACTATGCGCTTGTAAACGGTAAACGTTCTGTTTATTTCCCGGTTGTAAAAACCGCCAGCGCTTCTACCTGGGATGCTGTGCAGGAGTTACGGAAAGAGATCCCTGAAATGCAGAGCCTTTTACCAGACGATGTACATATCAGCTATGAATTTGACCAGAGTATTTTTGTTATGAATGCTGCCAAGAGTTTGATGACAGAAGGCATACTGGGCGCTATTCTTACAGGATTGATGGTACTGCTCTTTCTGCGCGATTGGCGAAGTAGTCTTGTCGTGATCATTACCATCCCTGTTGCCGTATTAAGTACGGTGCTATGTCTGAAACTTTTTGGACAAACCATTAATATAATGACATTGAGCGGACTGGCACTCGCAATCGGTATCCTGGTTGACCAGGCAACGGTAACGATAGAGAACATCCACCAGCATCTTGAAATGCGAAAGCCCAAACGACAGGCCATACTGGATGCGTGCACAGAGATCACGGCACCCTTGCTACTGATCTTATTATGTATCCTGGCAGTGTTTGCTCCTTCATTTGTTATGAATGGTGTACCGAAAGCGATGTTCCTTCCTTTATCGCTCTCCATTGCATTTGCGATGATCATTTCTTATTTCGCTGCGCAAACACTTGTGCCTGTGCTTGCTAACTGGTTATTAAAAGCAGAGATGTATACGTATCAACATGATAAGCTTCATGCACATGCGGGACTTGCGCTTGACAATGAAGAAATACAGGAAGTAAAAAAACACAATACACAGGATAAAAAGCATGGTAATGAGAACGATATTTTTCAGCGCATGAAAAACAAACTGATCGCATTGCTCGACAGTTGGATGCCGAAACGAAAAGCGATCGTGATCATTTATTTGCTGTTGGCATTGGGAACAACGGCTGTTTGCTTTCTGGTGATAGGAAAAGATATGCTGCCAAAATCGAATGCGGGGCAGCTACAGCTAAGGGTGAGAGAACCTGCCGGCACACGCCTTGAAATAACAGAAACGGCCGTGAAAGATATACTGGATATCATTCATGCAGAAGTAAACGGGAACGTTGAGATCACTTCTGCCTTTGTGGGCCCTGTATCTCCCAACTACGGGCACAGCAATCTCTATGTATTCAACAGTGGCTCGCACGAAGCCGTTATCCAGGTACAATTGAAGGAAGCCTATCAAGTGAATATGGATGAATTGAAAGACCGGATACGAAAAACCACTTTACAAAAATATCCACGGATAGCTTTGTCTTTTGAACCGATCGAACTCACTGAAAAATTAATGGCACAAGGTGCAGCAACGCCGGTTGAAGTAAGGATCGCATCAAAAAAAATGGAAGATATTGATAATTTTTCTTCGAAACTTGTTGCTCAACTAAAGAACATCTCCTACCTGCGTGATGTTCAGATAGCGCAACCCATCAAGTCGCCCACGCTCTCTATCAAGATGGACAGGCAGAAGCTATCACAGATGGGTTTAACCATGGATAACATTGCGAAAAGTATTTCTGATGCTACTGCCTCCAGCCGTTACACACTCAAGAATTTATGGCTGGATGATACAAAGCAGTACACGTATAATGTACAGGTACAGATTCCCGAGTACATCATGAATTCATTGCAACAGTTGGGTTCTATCCCCCTCGTCCCGGGCAAGATGCGGCCATTGCTATCGGATGTGGCTGAAATAAGCATCGATTCCATACCTGCCGAATATGACCGCTCCGGACCACGCCGCTTTGTAACAGTAAATGCCAATGTTTATAAAAAAGATCTGGGCACTGCCACGCGCGATGTTCAGAAAGCCATTGATGAAATGGGAACACCGCCAAAAGGTTTGGTGGCGGAGATCAAGGGTATGTCATCATTGCTGACTGAAACATTGGGCTCGTTGCAAAGTGGTTTGTTTGCGGCAATTATCATTATTCTCCTGGTACTGGCAGCCAATTACCAATCCTTCGGACTTGCTATCGCGGTTTTGTCAACCATACCTGCGGTATTACTGGGTTCTATGCTGTTATTGCTGCTTACAGGCGCAACGCTTAACCTTCAATCCTACATGGGTATTATCATGTCGGTAGGTGTTTCTGTGGCCAATGCTATCCTGATCGTTACCAATGCAGAATCATTACGCTTTGAATACAAGAGTGCATTCAAAGCAGCAAGCGTTGCAGCAGGTATCCGGATGCGCCCGATATTGATGACGAGCATTGCCATGATAGCAGGTATGTTACCCATGGCCAGCGGGCTCGGTGAAGCGGGCGATCAGTCGGCACCTTTGGGAAGGGCCGTGATAGGCGGACTCGCCGCATCAACCTTTGCCGCATTATATATCGTGCCGCTTGTGTATGGATGGGTGCAGCAAAAAACATCTTTCAAATCTGTTTCTTTATTACCTGAAGACCTTTAAAAATAAAATATGAACAAACAAACATTGCACCCCGTTTGGCTGATAATGATCTTATTGGCTGCATGCTCGGGACCCAAAGAAGAAATAAAAAAGGAACCGGCTCCTGCCGCTCCGCAATACCAGACTGCGATAGCTGAAAAAGCAACCGTTGACCAGGTGGTGAAATTGCCGGCACAGCTTGCCGCATTTGAACAGGTAAGTATTTTCCCAAAGATGAACGGCTATGTTAAATCGGTAAAAGTGGATATTGGATCCGTTGTAAGGAGAGGGCAATTGCTGATGGAACTTGAGGCACCGGAACTTGAACAGTCAAGCATACAGGCGAAGGAAAAATATGCACGTGCCATTTCTGATTACACGATCAGCAAAGAAAACTGTGAACGCCTGCAGCAGGCTGCCAAAACAAAAGGCGCGGTTTCGCCGATGGACCTGGCTTCTGCGCGGGCAAAAGTAAATGCAGACAGTACCGTTGCCAATGCAGAAAAAGCCAGCTGGCAGATGCAGCAAACCATCCTCGGTTATCTACACGTAACCGCTCCTTTTGATGGCATTATCACAGAGCGAAATGTTCATCCCGGTGCTTTGGTAAGTGCGGAAGGGAAAAACAAACCGATGCTGGAATTAAGGCAGGTACGGCACTTGCGCTTACAGGTAGATATCCCGGAACGATTGGCTGCCAACATCAGTAACCAGGAAGAAATGCATTTTTACCTGAGTGCGTTCCCCGGCAAAAAAATGACCGCAAAAATCAGCAGGCGTTCCAATAATGTGAATATGCAGTTCCGTACAGAAAGGGTGGAACTGGATGTAAATAATGAGAATGGGCGCTTATCGCCGGGTATGTATGCAGATGTATTACTGAATACAAAAGGAAGTGCAGATGCGGTAAGTGTTCCCAAGTCAGCTGTTGTTACTTCTACCCAACGCAAATATGTGTTATGCATACGTGATGGAAAGACCATAAAAGTGGATGTAAGTACCGGAAACGAATCCGTGGAAAAAATTGAGGTGATTGGGGATATTAAACCAGGAGAAAAAGTGTTGTTGAACGCAAATGATGAAATAAAGGAAGGGTTAGTAATAAAGTGAGATGATGCGGATTAAATTCCCCAAATCAGATGTTAGATGGCAGATGTTAGACAGGTTTTACTGATATCTGCCCTCTAACATCTGCTCTATGGTATCCCTTTTGCATACTAATCCAAAACCCCTCCTATGAACACTCCTGAAAATACAAAGCATCCCGAAAAACCTGAAAAAGTTTCCGAAGAAAAGATTGAAAAAGAACTGGACGCGGACACAGAAGTACATAAAGAGGATTCTGACCTGATTAAAAAGGAAGACCATCACCTCGAAGTGGATGATGAGGTAAAAGAAGGTTAAACGCTTAATTTAGGCTATAGCCTATAAAGACATCGTGTTTTCAGGATAATGATGCTATTTTTGAAGGGATATGTCACTCTTTATCGCTTCCCTGAATTCTGGTAGTAACGGCAATTGCTATTATGTTGGCAACGACAACGAAGCTATTCTTGTTGATGCTGGTATTTCATGCCGTGAAACGGAAAAAAGGATGAAGCGGTTGGGATTATCCATGGAAAAGGTAAAAGCGATCTTTATTTCGCATGAACATGGAGATCATATCGCCGGGCTTACTGTCCTGGCCAAAAAATTCAATCTCCCTGTTTACATTACGCCGCATACACACAGAAACGGCAAGCTCCAACTGAACCCGGAGATGATCATTGCTTTCAAAGCATTTGCGCCTGTAAGGATTGGCGAATTATCCATTACCGGCTTTCCTAAATCGCATGATGCGATTGATCCGCATAGTTTTATTGTAGAACACAAGAAAGTAACAATAGGCGTGTTCACTGATATAGGTAATGTTTGCAAGCATCTAACCGGGTATTTTAAACAGTGCCATGCCGCCTTCCTGGAAGCCAACTATGATGTTGATATGCTGGAAAAAGGAAGTTACCCATATCACCTTAAGAAGCGTATAAGCGGCGGTGAAGGGCATTTATCTAACGATGAGGCACTGACACTGTTTACACAGCACCGGCCTTCTTTTATGAGTCACCTGCTACTCTCGCATCTTTCCAAAAACAATAATTCACCCGAACTGGTGGAAGAATTGTTTAAACGCAATACAATCAATACCAAAATAGTTGTTGCCACGCGCTATAATGAAACGGAAGTGTACCATATTACCGGCAACGGTCCTGCTTTGCCTGTTTACGATCCTTATAAGACATTCCAACCGAAAAAGGTGCTTGTAAAAAAGCACCAGTCTCAATTGAACTTGTTTTCGTGACTAATCTATTTCCTCCGTAGTAGTCGTAACCGTACGTTTCAGGTCACCATTCCGTTCGATTGTAGTAACCCTCCTTCTCCTGCTGCTGCCACTGAATAAGATGATCAGGATCAGGAGTACAATAATACCCGTTACCCACATCCAATTCTCACTGAACCATGAGCCTACATCATTTCCGTTTACTTCAACTTTGGTATTCTGGGCCAGTAAAACAGATTGAAAGCTTACCAGCATGGCTGCCAATGCGAAAGCTTTAACACTGAGTTTTTTAAATAATAATTTCATGGGATTGATATTTTAGTAGCTATACAAAAAAAAACGTGCCGTTACACAGTTTCAATGCTTATATCACAAAATATCAAATTACGTTCGGGCAGTCCTGGACAAAACAGCTAATCCAATGAGGTCGATTTCAAAATAGGTATTCATGGCGGAATCAATGGTTACCCGGGCGGTACCATTCTCAATTTCCTGACCACGCTTTTCTTTGGCTGTTTTTGTGAACGATGATTGGCTATCATAGATACCCCAACGCATAACACTTGACATATCAATCCCATCGAGGGATAACCAATGAACTATATGATTGACTGTATTATTTTGTATCCTCTCTTTAATATTAGCAACCTCATCTTTTACTGGGGCTGCGATAGCTTTCAGGTTGCTGATACGGCTTTCGGTGAATGCTTTTACAGTTGCCTGCCCTGGGTCTATAGAACAGAGCACTTCCAATGCAAGTTGTTTTGTATAGCTATCCACCATATTAAAATCGTGCATCATAATATCGCGCAAACGTTCATCAACTGACAATGAGGGCTCATAAAAGAATGATGCCATTTTATTCCTTCGCTTAACAAATGAAATAGGTTCAAAAACAGGCAGTACCAACTTTTTTAAAGATGGACGGAGTGTATTTTCCAGCAATTCACCTGCAAACAAAAGATCCTCTTCGTTCCTGTCCTTTTTATGCAGGATACCACTGATGAGCTGTACTGATTTCTTATCATTCAGGAACTGCAAAAGATAAAGAAGCGCATCTGTCAACTCTTCCTTATGTGCCCTCAACTGATCATTTAATGCTAGTTCATCGGTGGTTTCCAGGTCATTGATAGCCGATTCTGTCCACAGGATCTCATGGATGCATTGCGCCGTTAACTCAGTGAAATAGAATTCTTCTGATACATTAATGATAAAGTCTGCCTGGGTCAATTCCCTAAGAAAATAGGTCTTTAAACGTAAGGGTGATACGTTGTAAATATCTTTAAAGAACCGTAATTTCCGTTCAGGTTCAAGACAAAGAAAGTAAGCGATCACCAGGAAGCGGCTGAATATATTCTGGTTGTCGAAATACAGTTTAGTGATCTTCCGCGTAAATTCTGCTTCCCCGGAGGTATCATCTTTCCCAAAATGCGAGTAGGTATCTGCCGATGGATTATAATACACAATCAGTGCACGAATGTGTACTTTATCAGACAGATCCGTGTTCTTGATCAATGCTTCGAGTTGTGTGACAATGGCAGCATCAGTATCACCAGTGCCCATATTACTTACTTTCAGGTTATCTGCCTGTGAGATCACATGTTTGGTTCGCAGGTAATCCTGGATCCTTACTTTGTATATCCTGAAAAGACGACTACTCATGAAAAGAAAAACCAGGAATACAACCAGGCAAACAAGTGTTGTTGCGCTTAAGAATCTCTCATAGTCATTGGTTCCAACAATAAAACATAGCGCTGTCAGCATCAATCCACAAACAATGGTGGATACCTGGCTAATTACCCCATCGATATTATTTTGTAACTGTACCCGTTCTTCCGGTGAATTGATCTGGAACATGATCTTTGTAGAAGGTATGGTGATGCCTTTACGTACTACCCTGTCGATCCATTTATTAATAAAAAGAAAGAAGATCATGAATACCGGGCTCGCATTAAAAAACACAACAGAAAAAACAGCCATCACGCCACCAAAGATCAACAATGCAGGCAGCAGAAGAACGGATGTACGCATTCCTAATGAAGCAACGATAGAAGCGGAAAAAACAGAAGCGAAAAGTTCCCCGGTTTTAATCACTGTAAACACCATGGCAACCGTTGTGGCGATCGCTACCCCTGTAAGCTGCGAGAAATACCGGACTGAAATAAGATAGGAGTAATCAATAAAATAAACGGTAATAATAGAGAAAAGCGTGGTGAGAGATAAGTAGAGTATGAAAGGATTTTTCCAGATAAAAGCGAAATTGAACTTTTGGACCGGTGCCGCATTTACTGTCACCTGCTTAGGTTCTTTTTTGCCACTTACGGTTAACCTGATGGGCCATACGGATAACAATGAAAAAAAAGCTGCCAGAAGTAATAAATAAATAGTGTTACCCATCACATTCACCAAAACAGGAACAATAAGATATCCGAGAATTGATGCAAGGATCTCTCCTGTACCCAGCAGTGCCAATAACCGTTTGCTTTGCGAAAGGTTAAACATAGATAAACAGATCCCCGCAAAACCCACTGCAAACAAAGTGGCAAAAGCAAACATGAGTACAAAACCTGTATAGGCAAAGAGCTTGATATAAAAGATATCCTTATCCAGCCATACCCTTCCCGCATAAAGCAGGATCATAAAAAAAGAAAAGATCAACAGCATCTGCCCGAAACTTTTAACCACCCCAGCTCTCTTCTGCAGGGACTTGAACACCTGCATGAGCAGGTATCCCACCACACCCGACAACACATACGCAGCGGGCATTTCAGCAATACTGATCTTGGTAATAAAATTGCGGCTTGCTTCAACAAAATACAAAGAACTGGCTAGACCGATCAGGAAAGAATGCAGAAACAGGAGCCGGAAAGTCTTCCTCTCCTGCTCCCGGATCTCGATAGTTCCTTTGATATTTTCCAGTACTTTTCTAAACACGCATTTATATTAAAAATTAACGACCGTATTTTTACTTCCCCCTGTTCCCTGCTCCCTGTCACCTATTGACCAAGCTATCACATCCCATTCTTCTGATCCGCCACCAGCTTCTTCTACTTTTGTAAACCCTATTTCGCGATGTGCGTTTACTGAACGGATATTTTTAGTAGATACTTCTGTTACAATGAGATCAAAATCCTGCTGCATCTGCTCTTTCAGCTTTTGATACAGTTTCCTGAATAACCCCTGCTCACGGTAATCTTTGTCAACGCAGATCTGTCCCATAACAAACCAGGTCTTCTGCTTCAGGGATTCACCATGAAAAGAAGCTGCTTCGATTGTTGTAAACATATCAGCCAGCAAGGGAAAATATTTCTGTTGTTCTTTCAGCAAAACAAGTGCATAACCCACAACTTTGTTTTTCGCCCTGGCAACCACATGCTTATACTTCCCCTTCATCACAGTCAGTTTTTCCATATCATACTCCAGTGTAACAAAACCATCTGTTGCCCATAGTGCTGCCTGTATGGCACTTACATGATTAGCACGCTGTAATTCTATGATCTGTTCCAGGTCCCCTTTTGCATCTGTTAATTCCAACTGCACCATACTTATCAATTTCTTCGGTTATACTATTTCAAGCACGCGACCTGATATACTTACCAGGTTTGTATCTGCATAAAAATTGCCTATTTCAATGCCACCAAAGGAAACACTCTCAGGCTTGAAAGGGCATAAAATCACGAGTTCATCCTCCACTTTGTCTTTATGCAATTTATTTTTCCAGTAAGGCAACAGGTAACAGTTGGCCGAACCACAGGAAATATCTTCGTCCTCTGCTACATAGGGACAAAAAATACGGATTTCATAATCCACCTCTTCATTTTTGGATGTAGCTGTGATCATCACGGCGCGTAAATGATCCTGCCTGATCTGGGCCGACAGCTTTTTATAATCCGGAGACAACATCCGTAACCTTTCACCATCCTTTAATACCAACACAAGGTCATTCAAATCGCGGCTGTAAAAAGTATCCAGCACTTCATCCATCTGCAAACCCAGCAGTGAAAGGTATACCGGCAACTGCCCTGCAGGCATGGGAGTGAGCGAATAAGAAGAGAGGTATGCCCTCGGCATCTTATCCTGATCCACGCTACAGTTGATCACGAGATCATGCTCATGTATCTTCAAAAAAATGTCTGCATAATTAAAATGCCTGTTAACAGTATGGGCGGCAACCAGGGTTCCATGACCGCAGAGGAAACATTCTTCTCCATCAGGAAAATAAAATTTCATATCGAATGCATGCTCACCTGTCTGGCTGAGGAAAGTAACGATAGGTTCATTGATTTCAATGGCCATTTGTTTCATCACATCTTTTGCCGGCATTCCATCAGTACAAATAACAATACCCGCGGGATTGCCGGAGACCGGTTTTTGTTCTATTCCGTTCACATTAGAAAAGGCTGTGGCTCTATAGATCGTCATACTAAAAATCAAAATTTAAACGCACCATGATATTTCTTCCCATTTGCATGATCTGGCTTGGATTATTAATTCCATCAGCGAGACGCACACCCGGGCTATAATAATTTTTATCAAAAATATTATTGATCACTAATTGCAGCGATGCGTTTTTGATCACATCTACCATACCCAACGTAAGGTTTGAAAGCAGGTAACCATTGAATGTATTCGGATTAGCCGGAACCGTAGTGCCTGCCCCCGCACTTTTGGAACCTACATAATTTGTTCTGAAATTTATGTTCAGGTGTTTCACCGCCAGGTAATTAAAGATCGCATTCACATGATGATTGGCTATATCAGCTACCATCAGGTCAACATCTCCCTTCTCACTTTTGGTTTGCTTAGGTGATGCGTAAGAGTAATTCAACGTCGCTTTAAAATTCTTGGTTGTATAGTTCAGGTTACTTTGTATCCCGAATATTTTAAACCGCCCGATATTCTGGTTCTGCAAAAGCCCGCTGACCAGGGTTACCGTTCCTACAACATTCTGTATAGTTGAAAAATAAAAATCAACATCTGCCGAAAGATCCGGCGTGATCTGTTTATTAAAGGATAGCTCAAAATTATTGATCGACTCAGTTCCTAAAGTAGGATTGGGAATGCGGTTAGCTGCTGAAGAGAATTTTGTAAAATTAGATACGTTCACAATACCACGACTGTAGATCGCTTTCACTACAAATGTTTTGGTTGAATAATCCACTACGAACCTCGGGCTGAACTCTGTTCCAAATCCACCATGTTTACGGATCCTGTTATTATCCATACGAATACCTAATGTAAACCCAATACCACTCTGGGTTCTGTATCCGCCCTGGCTGTAGATACCGAGATCATTTACACCAAACTGGTTTCCTCCCTGCGTAAAACCAACAGCCGTACCGGAGTCCTGTGGATTATTGGTCAACGAAGTAAGATAGTTACCCTGCAACTGGCTGTTACGCAGCTCCACGCCGGAGATCAGGTAGAGATACTTGTTCCAGCTATACATGGCTTTTAACTCTGTTCTGAACTGTTCAGACTGCTCGTAATAATAAGTAGTTGACCAGGCTGGAGCAATGTTCTTTTGAAGATCTTTTAACTGAAGTACACTTCTTGCATAGTTCCCGTTAGAAGTTACCTGCGAACCATCATTAATGGTATGGATCTTATAATTGGATAAACTGTAAACAGTTAAATTATTGTTGATCCTTTTCTCATAATTAAGATATACATACTGGTGTGCCGGTTGCCATTGGGTTCCACTTACCGCCGCAAACTGGTCGGTATACAATGTACCCGCTCCTTCTGTTTTGGCCCATTGCACATACCCCAAACTAAAATCCCCTACGTTTAACTTGGCATGAATGTATTCTGACCTGGCTTTATTGATAAACTGGTTGACAGCTTTTCCGTTCACCACCTGGCTGTAGGCATTCTTATCAAAGTTCCTGGCGAGTTGTTGTCCCGCCGCGGTTAAGATGATACTATCAGCAGCACCTGCCGGACCGTATACCGTATAATTACTACTCGTGAGCGGCAATGCATTATCGGTAATATATTTCTGTGCATTGGTTCTGATGCTTAACAGATTGCTGTAATTAACATTATCGTACGAAGCAGGATCATAATCGAAGAAAGGTTGTGATGAAAGATTAGGTCTGTCTGACATATAAGCGCGACCCGTAATACTGAAAGAAACCTGTCCTTTTTTATAAGCGTAACTCATATCAAAGAACTTAGTACCATACGAACCTGCGCCGGTATTAATGCCAAATCCTGATGACCTGTTCTTATGCAGGTAATCTTCTGGCTCCTTGGTGATGATATTGATCACCCCCGTAAAGGCATTGGCACCGTACATGGTAGAGGCGGGGCCATAAATAATCTCCACACGTTTAATATTGGAGATAGGATATTGCTGAGAGATATCAGCGTAATTGGTCCACAGATCATTGTCTTCCACTCCATCGATGAGGATAAGTGTCTTTTCTGTATTATTGGTACGTAGTCCGCGTTGATAAATACTTGCATACAATACGCCATAATAAACAGAGATATCGAAGCCCGGAATATCTTTTAGCACATCGATCAGGTCATTGTAGCCACGCTCCACGATCTCTTCCCTGGTAATTACTGAAATCGTTGCTGGTGCAAGTCGCAATTCTTCATCGCGTTTTGAAACGGAGGATACAATATTCAATCGTGATAAAGATTTGATACGGGTAACCTCTGCACGAAAGCGTTCAGGATCCCGGGAATCTGTTTCAAAATTATCTTTCAGAAATAATAACTGGCTGATACTGTTATCCGCGTCTTTCACCGAATCAATTGCCAGATGGCTCATAGCGAGTAAACGATAGGCGGCTATTTTTTCATTGATGCTGAATCCATTGCTTGCGAGACATCCGTTGAGGCGGTCGATTGATTCTTTGAACCGACCTATTTCATATTTAAGTGTTACCTCATTAATGGTTGCGATACCACAATTGGGTTGCGCATAAGCAGATAACACACCGATCAGGAATGAAAACAGTATAACTCCTTTTAAAAATTTATTTTTCATCACAGATCGTTATTTAGAATTTTTCAGGATGTCATAAATAGCCGACATGGATGGGAGCCAGCTAATGATCTTCTGGTCCTCTCCTGCTGAGAATAAATATTTTCCGCCCGGCAAAAAGTACAATGAATACACCCAAAGGTTATGTCCTTTTAAAATCAATACATCTTCTGTGGTTTTGCCGGATAATAAAGCCTGCACATCCACGATCTTTATAAGCTGGTCTGCACCCGCAGATGCCAGTTGCACCGTGTTATCCGGCGAACGGTTGAACGCCAGGTCATTTACCCCGGAAAGATGCAGCGGTAAGGTTACCGGGCCGTTATTGGTTTGTAAATTGCTTAACCAGATACCACCTTCTGCCGTTCCAGCGGCCAGGTAGGTTTCTGTAGGATCAACGGCAATGCTTGATACGCGGGTATTTAAAGTGTAGGTATGGTCCGCTTTCTTACCTACATTTTCCCAGGCAGTATACACATTGATCTTATTGCCATCTGCGAGATAGATCTTACCTGAACGGCTTTTTACAACGGATGAAATGTAGTTGGACTGTACAGATTCTTTGATCTCAACTATATTATTATTGATCGATGCTTTTGATATACCCTTACTGGTTAACAACAACAGATCCGCATTACCGGTAAATACAGCCATCTTTCCAACGCCCTCAAAAGTGAATTTGGAAAGCGGTGCCATTAGTTGCTTTTGTTCATCAACCGCATAGAGAAAGCCGGTGCCTTTTGCGGTGAGTATCAGCAGGCGTTGTCCATCCGGTGAAAGGCTGAGGTGCCTGATCTCTTCATTGATTGTATACCGAGCCAATGGCTCCAGTATTCCCTCTGTTGCTCTTGAAAGAACCAATGCACCCGATTCATCGCCAGAGATGATGAGGTTGCTACCGGCCTTGCCGGTGATAGATCTTACAGGATATTTATGCAGAAGAAACTGGTTCTTCCTTTTGATATTTTCCTCCCAGTTAAAATACAATGCGTTGTAGATATCACTGTTCTGAACGGGACCGGCATTTTTTGCATTCAACTCATACGCTTTCCTAACAAGATCCTTACTGCCCGATACATTATTCTCATTCAATAATAAAAGGGATTGATAAGCCAGGTTTCTTGATTCAGCCAGTTCGCGAAAACGGGTAGATACTTTTTTCTCTTCAACGGCTATCTTTTCATTTTTATTGGCAATATCTTTTTGCTCCACCGCAATTCCCTGTTGTTCTTTGGCAATCCGCGCATTATCATCCGCAATTACTTTCTGCCGTTCTGCGTATGCTTTCTGATCTTCTGCAATTGATTTTTGCAGGAGGGCATTTTTCTTGCTCGCTTCTGCATTCCTTTTTTCTTTCTCAGCAATTTCTTTCTGGAACACCGCCTGCTCCCTGCTTTTTTCGGCTGCACTTTTTTCCTGCAAAGCGATCGCCTTATTGGTTTCCGCTACTTTTTTCTGCTCAACTGCGATCTTCTCCTGCTCCTGCGCTTTTAACCTGGCCTCATTCGCCAGCTTCTGCGATTTTACTGCCTGGTTCTTTTGCTCAAATGAATAAATCGATAGGAATAGCGCCAACACTGCGATTGCAGAGATCACTACCGCAATTCTTTTCGCCTGCCTCAGTCGTCTCTTCTGAAGGTTTTCTTTGTGAACCAGTTCCTGCTCAAATTGTTTTTTACTATGCTCCAGGAAGAGGATCGCTTTTTCATACTCGTTATTATAACGCGATGCCCATATGGCATTGGGTCTTTGTTCTTCTTTCCACTTCCAGGCCACCTGTAATTCAGGATCGCGCCAAAGACCACCATTACCCAGCTCGTACAGGTTGGCGGCTTCACATAAACGTAAATAAGTTTGTGCAGATTGATTCTCTTCCTCCACCCACAATATCAGCTTCTCCCATACACGCATGATACTCTCGTGCGAAATATCGATAATGGAAGATTCCGTTAATGGTATATTGTAAGGTGGCATTAAGAATGCACGTCCTTCTTTCCTGAACACTTCTATCACATGCGCCACTTCAGCAAAGCTCGCATTGGAGATCTTGCACAATTCCGACATCTTACTCGGTCTCCTGATACCGCGTGTATCAGAACCTTTATCCGTGAGCGCTTTAAATATGATCTCGCAGATCCTTCTTTCATTATCCGAATCCAGTTCCGCATAAGCTTCTTCCGCATGCTGTGATAATGCATACTTCATCGTGCCTATCTCTTCATAATCGGTAAAATCGATCTCGGTATCCGGCTTGTTCTTTTTCTTCCAGATATCCCAGGTACGCATCAGCGAGTGCTGGAGGATGGGTAACTGATCGGGGTTATCGCCTACATCGTTCAATAACTGGTTCAGTAACCGGTTACTGATCTTTCCATTAGCAACCGCTATCGGTCCGGTGATCGCTTCACGGCGTTCTTCTCTTGTCATCCGTGGAACCAGGTAATCACCATCATTGATCGCTTCGGGCAATCCCCTGAATTCTGTACAGTCGCTAAGAAAGTCAGAACGCATGGTGAACACCACGTAAATAGGCACTTCCGTTTGTTTGGTGGCTTTTAGTAAAAGATTGATGAATGCAACGGAATCTCTTTTCCCTTCTTTCGCGCTGCTCTCATATTTACTAAAGCGGAAGAGCTCTTCAAATTGATCCACCAGGATCAGCATATTATGTTTGGCAGGTAAGCCTGATTGTTTGTATGCCTCCACTAACCCGGTACTGCTTCTGCGAAGAATGCTTTCATTGATCGTGACCTGCATAGCTGTTTCATGCTCATCTCCCGCTCCATCGGTTAAAACACCAGGTGCGGCAAGGGTTTTAGCCATATTACCGATCGGGTCGTTACCCGGTCTGAAAGAACAGATGCGCCACAATGAACCCGCGCCTGACATGAACCCACTATGTAAGGCAGGTATCAATCCTGATTTGATCAGCGATGATTTACCGCTGCCTGAAGAACCGATAACAGCGAGGAAACGTGTTGTTCTGAGCTTGGTCACTAACTCATCCACCTGCTTTTCTCTTCCGAAGAAAAGAACGTCCTCATCTTCCTCGAAGGCGCGTAAGCCGGGAAATGGATTACTGATGGATGATTCATTAAACATATTCGGTTCTCTTATAAATTTGATAAAAGCGTTTCCAGTTTTTCTGTTGGAAACTCACTCATTCCATTAATTACTTCTGCGTCCTGCGACCTGAATCTTTCTTTTGCCATACTAGTAGCGCCTGCCAGGTAGATGGCTTTCACTGCCAAAGGTTTTTCACGACCATACCCACTGATCTTTAAGAAATCCCTTGTTTTAGAACGCAGCCAGATCTCATTAGCATTGCCAAAGAAAATAATGGCCGCATCGCACATCTTCAGGTTCTCAATATGGTCCTCACGGATCTGTGATTCTTCGCCTTCAAAAATGGGAAGCATTACTTCGCAACCACTATCAAACAGAAAATCCTCCAATGGTTTTATCTCATCAAGATCCAGCATATCACAGATCAGGTAAATGATACCCGAACCTTTTTTTGCAGCGACTACTGATGAACTGGTTTGCAGTTGGCTTTCTTTTTCCTTTTCTTTCTCTTTTTCCCTTTCCAGCTTTTCAGCAAGCTTTGCTTTCTCTCTTTCCATCGCCGCGATCTTATCGGTCATGATACCTTTAAAATCTTCCAGTGAACTGAAAATAAGATCTGCACCGGTTATGCCTTCTTTGCCTTCATTCAGTTTATTGATAAACGCCTGCTGCCTTTCTTCTTTTGGTGCATATCCTTCCGGCACCCAGATCAACCGCTGCAAATTTCCCGTAGAACTGGCCGCAGCGGCTACTTCATTCTGTATCTCTATAATGGATTTATGGGTGCCCTCTGGAACAATACCATAGTTCTCTCCTACCAAATGCACAGATAACTGCGACTCATTCAGAAAAGTGGAAACATCTTCTACCAGTGATGGTTCAACCAATGGCAATTGTTTATCAGGAAAAATATGATACCCGCTATCCTGCAACTCACGGCGGAGACTGTCCCTGAATTCCTTTGTTTCATAACTCGACTCAGCGAGATATATTTTCATCCCTTCCTTCTGCGCAGCACCATTGGTTTTTGAAGCAGGGGATGAAGCAGTTGATGTAGACGCTTTGGAAGCATCCATATATTCAAGGTTATCCAGGAAAGAAGAAATATCTGTAGCCAGATCATCTAGCTTTTCCCAGTATAACTTTTCAGATTGATTTTGAGAAAGTTCTTTTAACCTTCCGGTAGTTGAATCAGTTGTATAGAATTCATACCCTAAAATGTTACGGATCTTTTCAGGATGCTGTTCCACTTTAACAGGCGTCTTGATCACTTTAAAGATCCGGGCCTGGTTATTAATACTGAATCCGATATTAGTATTACAGGTATCATAAAATTCATTCGCCTCCCTTACACACCATTCCGATTTTACATAACGGGGTGTGAGTATTGAAATCATCACTGCCACCTGGTTAAACTGGTCAACGATCTGTTTATCAAAAATATGGTTCCCCTGTAACGCCGGATCACGCCAGATCACGGCCCTTCTGCCCATCAGTTGGGCAAGGCGTATATCAAGCGCACGGTGAAACTCTGTTATCCATCCCTTCTGCGACTCTATCAATGACTCATCATCGATATGCGCATAGCTGATAAATATGTCTTTAGGAAACTGCATGATGATTATTTATGGATCGTTTTTTTCAATACTGCCAGTAAAGGCATTAACAGGAAAAGATTCAGATCCTTCTCTTTTTCTGCCTGGGTCAGTTTATCATAAGGAATGAGCTGATCATGAATCTTCAGCACTTCCTTTAGAATATATTTTTCTTTTTTGTCTGATGAGAATGGGCCGTACTTATAATTGAACACCATCTTCTCCCCGCTCCACCTGCTATGCTCAACAGTTGCCAGCTTTGGATAGAAACGGATGATGTTCTCCCTGTTCACAGGCGAACATCCGACCTCTTTCATGATGAACAGCTTCACCTCCATATGCCTGGCTGCATAACGGTTCGAATCTTTTTTACGGGTGTTCAAGAGGTTCCATTGTTTCTGTATCGAACCATACCTGTATAACCGGTCAGCAGCAATGCCCGTCTTTCCTGCTGCAAAAGCAAAGAAGGCTGTTTCAAATTCTTTCTCAGTGAACGTTGTATTTTTTTCCGGGAAGCTGATGATAAAATCACTCAACGCATTGATCAGTTCCTGCGAAGCATCCAGTTGAAACTGGGTTTTCAGCATATTTCCAAACTCATAACAAACCGCGTAATAAAAATTGATCACACGCGATATGGAATCAACAGTTTCTGATTCCTCGATCACACTTTCACCGGAGAAGGTATCCGACTTACGTTTGATATAATACTGGTTCAGCGATTTATTTAAAAACTGCTCTACTTCATCTTTGTGCAGCGTACTGTCGTTCAGAAAATCATAGATCCCATTCTCCTCTGGCAAAGAAACGATCAGTGGTACCTGTGATATACTCTTTGTTTGAATATACAGGAACTGCCTGAAAGCCGCAACGGTGTTCATGATCACTGCATCATGGTCGCCAAAAAAATACGCCGCCTTTACCTTACTCAGTTGCTCAATATGGGTTTTTGACCAGGTGAAATTGGCAAAGAAATTCGCATTCTGGAGTTTCACCGGTACCAGGTCTACAAATTCTGCATGAAAAGGATACTGGTAGGCAAAGTTGTGAAAGAACAGATCCACGTCTTTATCTACGAGATAGATGGTCATAGGCTTATGATCGTGGTAATGACTAAGGATCATATTCTCCATGATAAACGCTTCCGCAGTCTTATCACAACCGATGATAGCGATCGCATTATCTGCTTCCGTTGCTGCGCTATTGAAAAATGTATGCGGCGGAAACTCGTCATATACTTTCTGCGCCGCCAACTGATCCAGGTTGATCGTGTGCAGGTCGTAATGCTCATCCGTATTATTGATATCAAAATAATCCTTGATAACGCTTTTCGTATTCAGGTCGCCGATATGCATAAACAGCTTCAGTACATTATGATTAGGCTCCGCCCCTTCGGGTTGTGAAGTATAGCTGTAAGAACTGATATGTCCTGCGATCTCGATATTTTTTTCGTCCTGATCATAGGCCAGTATACAAACGCGTGCCTTTGACAAACCAATGGCTTCGAGGGTCTTGCTTTCAAAAGGACTGGACTGTATAATGATACCACCATCTGCCTCGATCTCTTCAATAAAAGGCGATGTTTCGTCAGGCTCAACAATGACCACCGAATACCCCTTTTTCAACAGCTCCTTGCTGATACGGTAACCGAGCGGATCGAGTGAAAAGATGATAATGTGGTTTGAATAGGAAAGACGGATCTTGAAAGAGAGGAATACGCCACGCAGGAATTTGTAAGAAAGGGTAAAAAGGCTCACCCCCACCAGTATTGCCGCCACATATTTGGCTGCTAAAATGAAGCCGTTGCTGGACACCTGGGTAGGGTCAGCATCGTTCATGATAAAGAAATTAAAGATCGCAAAAAGAACACCCCAAAAGTTGAAGTCCTTACCAAGTGTCTGGTAGTACCCTATGATTGAGAAAGCAAATACCAATGCTATCAATACAGGATATATATATGGCCGTATTTTCCGAAAGATCATAAGCGGTTTCTGGACGCTGAAGGTACTCCATAAATCCCATTTTGTATTGAAAACTATGGGTTTATACGATCTTCCCTTCCTTACCAAATTCCTTGCGTATCCCGATGATCAGGTCTTTTTGCAGGATGATATTATTGCCGCGTTTGAGGGCCATCATGGAGCAATAGCGGGTTACATTTATGATCGCCCCACCTGCCAGTTCAAATTTGGCGGCAATATCACCCAGGTCAATTTTATCTTCCAGCACCGTCTTTTCAGAAAATGCCTGCTGCCATAATTTCAACCGGTGCTCCGCTCCGGGCATAGCAAAATAGATCATTGATTGAAAACGCCTTGTGAAAGCATCATCCAGGTTGGCTTTGAGATTGGTGGCGAGGATAACGATGCCCGGAAAATCTTCCACCCGTTGAAGCAGGTAAGAAACTTCCTGGTTGGCATGTCTGTCGTTAGAACTGCTGGCCTGTGTTCTTTTTCCAAATAAAGCATCCGCCTCATCAAAGAACAGGATCCAGTTCTTGTTTTCTGCCTGGTCGAATATATTGGCCAGGTTCTTTTCGGTTTCACCAATAAATTTTGACACCACCATCGACAGATCGATCCGGTAAACATCCAGTTCTGCTGATTTTCCGAGTAAAGAGGCGGTTAGCGTTTTACCCGTTCCCGGCGGACCATAAAACAGCGTTCTGAATCCCGGTTTGATCTTTTTCCGCATTCCCCAGTCATCCAGCAACGTATCCCCGTATGCTATCCAGTCCCTCACTTCCAGCACTTCATCCAGGGTTGACTGGTCAAGTACCAGGTCATCCCAATCGAGAAAAGTAGTGATGCGTTTTGCCGGGAAATTGATATTATAATCCGGTTTCTGTGAGACGCCGCTGGTAAAATAATTCAGGTACTCCGGCATGATACTGAGTATACCGCTCAGAAAGGGTTCATCATTATGCGTAGTGGAAAGTTTTAATATTTTGAATTTGCTGAAAAAATGTTCCTCTGCAAAGATATCCAGCAGGCTGAATCTTTTTTCAAGATCGTTAACCGAAAGGATAAATGCTACCGTTTCACCGGTGGGTATAAAACCTGAATGGTTTTGACCCTTCACCCCACCAAACTCGGTGAACCCCCTGTCGTAATTTGCATTCTTTACATAAAACACATCCAGCAAATGAGGTTGTAAATGCGGCGCGAGCGACAATAAAAGGATGATCCTTTCATTGGCAGTCATATTGTAATGCTTCACAGCCTGGCTATACATAGACTCATCGGCACCCAGGTCAGGCGGTGCAATCTCGCTGATATCTTTATAAAGAGTCTCCTGCCCCCAATACAGCTTGAACCGCGTATCGATCACAGTTGCCAGCCATTGCATTTCTAACTGGAGGGTCTTTGCATTATTTTTTAAGTTGGTCAGGTCCATTCTACAGTCAATATTTTGGTCATCCATGTATTTTTGATCATGCCAAACGCCCATGGCAGCGTAGTAAGCAGCATATCATATGTTCTTTGCTCCACGCGCAGTTCCCAGTTTTCTTCAAGCCGCGATAATGCACCCTCACGCTGAATAAAAGAAGCGCGGAAACCTTCAACGCTTGTATTCTTCATTTTCTCCCAGCGTTGAAAGATCACCTGGAAGATCTCTGCTGAAACAGCTATTTCATCTTCTGTTAGGGTGAACTCCAATGGCACGGCTTCTTCTATTGGTAACCCGCAAAGGATCTTATTCAATGCAAGCTCGAACTCCTCTGCGATGGTTCTTCCGTTTACAAGATACTGTAACAGGAGTACTGCGCGGTGTTGTGCCGCATCATCTACAAACTTTCCGTCTTCCAGCAATCCCAGTCTTTTAAAATAAGTACCCAGGAATGGATGCAACAATACCAGACCCGCATTACGAATATATATTTTGTTGTTCTTATCCTCCTGTAATTTCCTGAATTCCTTTTCAAGCTGCTCCTGTTCACGGATCCTTTCTTTTTCCAGCTCTGCACGGATGGCTTCCAGTTGCGCTTGCTTTTTCCGCAGCAGTTCCTCATCGTTGGTCTTACTAACAGGCTCATCATACGGGATAGGTGTTTCCGCTGACCGCCTGATCAATGAAATGATCTCTTTTTTAAATGTCTGTAAGGGCTCTTCCGGCAACACCGCAGACTCCCTTTTTTCATCGCTGATATAACCCAACACAGCCTTCCATACGCTTACAGGTATGCCATAAGATATGGATTGTTGCAGATAAGCAAAGAAGGCCTGGAAATAAGCTTTCCCACTTCTGATATATAATTTTCCGGAAAGAAAAAGAAGATTGAATTGCAGCAGTAACGCAAGCAGTTTATCTCGTTCAAGATTACCGGGCACGGCATCAGATAAAATATTGCGCAACCCCAGCATCGTATCAGTCGTATCCTGCCCCCACCCTGCACCGGTTCTTTCCATAAAAATTTTAAGCCCTTGCTCACCAAGATCCGTTGTGAGGTGTTGGATAAACACGGGCGATGAAATAACCAACTGCCGTAATTCAGTAATATCTTTTACTTTTTTCCCTGGAGTGAGTAAGCGGAGTAATACTTTTTCACGATCCCCTATATCAATGCCGATATCTTTTGCATTCAGTAAAGCAACCAGATCTGCCTGCCGGTAAGGATCCAGCAGGTAAATAATTCCCCGCTCAAGATAACCTGCCTGCCCCATAAACATATCGTGCAGCCTTATCCGCGCAAAAGGTTGATGATCTTTTTTATCAAATATTTTTTTGAGCGTATTCCTGTCAAGCAGGTAGAGTTGTATAATGATCTCCCTGAGTTTTTCTTCCGATGCTACCTGGTTCGGAAAAGATCCTGTTGAAAGGAAAAAACCTATCCATTCTATCCAGTCGGCATGACCGGTAGCAGTCAATGATCCGCCCGCATCAACAACTCTCCCTCTTTCCGAATCACGCTGCTGCAAAGCGATCGTACGTTCAGTATCAAAAAAAATCTGCTGGTAAGCTTCTTTATAGGGTTTGATAAAAAGCGCCACTTCTTTTTCATTACCGCCTTTAGATGCTGTTACCAGTTCATGAAAGAAAATTCTTGCGGCAGGGATATGTGCGGTACTTAATAACAGGTTCTGCAAAGCGGTTCTGTTCTCTCTGAAAACCAGCAAGAGCATTTGTTTCAGCATAACAGTCAACGGCAGGTAAGGTGTTTCATCCCATTCTGCCGGCAGCTTGTTCCATGTAAAGAAATATTCAAGGAGCCGCAACGCCTCTTTATTTAATTTTTCTCCCGTTACAATTCCATCCTGCGGTAAGGAAGTAGATAACATGAGCATTACTTCCAGCTCCTGGTCCTTTTGTATATCGGGTGATACACTTCCACCTGAGCGGCGTTTCAGTTCTTCCTTCTTTTTTGATCCCGTTGCATTTTCTTCATTCCCTGTAAACACCTGTACAAGATCGGCGAGTATATCCCTTTCCTGCGCGGTGCCTGCTCCTTTGCGGGCAGATGCTTTTTCAAACATTTGTGCTGCAGCCAATGGTGTTATATCGAGGTAAACAGCTATCCTTACAATGGAGATGCTGTAAAAACCCGTCATAGAAAAAGAACGGTAGGCATGTGCCGCAAGATCTGTCCAGAATGATTGGAGTATTATTTTCGCAGATGTTTCGTCATCCCCTTTGATCCCTTTTTCGAGCCAGGTAAGTACCTGCTTCACAACCATCACACCTTCCTTTCCGAATGGGAGCAACGCTATCATATTGTACATCGTATCAACCGATACAAATGATAACAAGCGCCGCTGCCAGCGTTGATCGCTGCCAGCCATGCGTATCAATTCATTTGTTTGCTGTGGAGATGCCAGCATCAAAGCACGGAATTGATCATCGGTTGTACCACCTTCAAAAAAACGCTTCCCCCACCAGGGAATATTTCCGTATTGAACAAGATAAGTAAGTGTATCCAGCAAACCTTTCTGTGCATTCGCTTCATCATCTCCCAACTGCGGTATCAATGATTGGGGAACTACCGGATCACTTTTTAACAGTGCTTCTTCTGCAAGTATTTTCATCACTCCCGGAAGATTCGAATTCATGATACCCTGCCGGAATGTTTCCTGTAAAGCCTCCTGGATAGCGATGGTCAGCTGTGCCGGATCAACATGATACCTGTTGGATAGTTCAAGGATGAACGATTGCAGCAACTCCTTTTCACTCACCGATGCTTCTGCAAACACAATATGAGAAAGGGCAATATGCGAAAGCGCCTGTTTCATCATCACCACATCTGCGTCAAACACTTTTTTATTCGTCTGTATCCACTCCACCAATGACGAAAAGGTGGTGAGCAATCTTGCCGTACCGGGATACAAGTTGTTCAGCAATTCTTTACTACGTTCAGTCCCCAGCAATGCATAAAAATTATCCGTAAACCGTGCCTCAAAACGCAATTCATACAACATCGTTCTCAGTGTGAGTGGGATATCACGCACCAATTCAGAAAATATATCTGCCAATGCACTTATGCTGTAACCATTATTACCAGCAGGTAATGTGCCATACCTGAAAAAATAAACAAGCATATCTGCCTTAGCGGCAAGTGTAATGGCATCTTTTCGCTTAGAGGTATCGGTGCTATATAATACAGCTGTAAATTGCTGTGCCTGCACACTCTCTTCTTCTGCAGTAAGTTCCCTGATAAATATTTCCAGTGAACCCACCTGCCGCGCATCAGTTGTATAGCTGGCAATTGCCTTGTAAAAAACAGTGAGCAACTCAAAATACGCCACATTAAAATACGCAGCCATCTGTACGAGGTTACTCTTTACAAATGCCTTCCTGTTAAAGTCTCCTCCTCTTTCATCCAGCAGGTAGTTCAATACAAATAGCCAGACTGCTTTTTCAAATACCGCTATTTCTGTCTTGATTACCTGTTCTGTTTTCTGCAAGGCAACTACTTCTGCCTGGTAACCGATGATATAAGCGGCCTCCGCAGGTTCGAGTACCGTAACTATTTTTTGTATGGCTTCACTACTGAATTGCTGTACTAACCTTCTTCGTACAAATTCATTCCTGCCTATGCGCACTACCATGGCGCGCAAGAGTTCAGGTTCCTGTTGAAATAATGCTTCTATGATTGTATCGAGCCTGAATTGGCTATCCTGTTGCACCCACCATGGCAATGTTCCATTCAGCAGAAAATGTTCCAATATTTCTTCATTGGATGAGATGGGTGTGATCACGGCATCTTCAGCAGCAGATGAATACCCATCGCGCCGGAGTGAAAGAATTAACTGCGTTATTTTTTCTTCTAAAGCACCGATCACTTTTCCTTCCAGCTCCTTATCCAGCAAATCATAAGCGATCTCGCCAATATCAATGGTCAATGAATCCAGCTTAATGAGGGCGTCTTCGGGAATCAATCTTTCAAAACAATCATTGATGGCGCGGGCCAGCCTGTCGTTTGAGATCCTGCTGATCGTGTTCTGTAGTTCATGCACCAGTGCCCTGTTCGTGAAATCAATCTCGAACACCTGCTCTTTTACAGAAAAATACTGGTTGGCCAAGGAACATCAATTGAAAGGTTACACAACAGAGTGAACACCATCATTGATAAATGAGATCAGCTTATCGCTTTTCATAATATCATCGGAGGTTTTTTCATTATTCACCATACTCTCACGCCAGTCGAAATAAAGCGTCTCAAACCTTTTCATCTTTTCAATACCCAGCCATTTGAACTGCAGCTTGATATGGGCCGGCGTATGCTCCCTGAAAAGGTTCTCAACAAATACGCGGAACCCCGTATCCTGGAAACGCGCGGTCCAGGCTGGCAATACGACTGTCATTCGGAAATGAAAAAAATCTTCCCTGATATCCGTATCATGAAATCGGTTCACCATATTTACGATACCCGGGTATAAGGTCATTCGCTTTTTTCTGAAGCTCCTGATATTGCGGATCATTTTATCGAACAGCCTGCCCGCCAATGCAGGATCTTCATAATACAGCGAAGTAGAATTATAGCTCTTCACCAGTACATCATTCTGCCAGTGATTGATCCAGCATTTGTAGTTAAGCAATTTGGCAATCGCAGCATGATCGGCATCTCCCGGGAGATCCGCTATCGCCATGATCTCTTCGATCATTTTCTCCCGCTCATAAAAACTTGTCCAGTGCGTTTGATAAAGCAATACATGCCCCTTCTCATCAAAGAAATTATACCCAAAATAATTTGCCTCCAGTGCGGGACGCAAAAGGATATGCTCCACTACATGAAAACCTTCCGATCCAATATTTACCTCCCGCAATGTGTTCAGTAATGAAGCCAGTGCATCGCTGGCCGACTGCCAATCGGCAAAGCGACCGGCCCTTGTCCATTTACTCTCTGTGGGTGGTTTGTAGATCAATATAAAACCGGTATTATCTACATCAGGACCGATGCGGAAATTTTTGATATCAAGTCCATCCTTTAAAAATGAGATTGGTTGCTTATTAAAAGATAACCCTTCGGTTTTGGCAACTTCTTTCTCCTCCCCCTCCGTCTTTGTTAATGCCTCCAGTTCTTCTTCCGTAATAAGAAGTTCCATTTTGCTACCGGTTGCCCATTCCACAGGAACGGAAGTAACCGGCTTATCTGTTCTGGCAGAATAAAAATCACGCTCCTGCAAACTAAACCGACCCATGTGTTTTTCGAATGTATCTGCCAGCCGTTTACGTGAAGCATCCTGTATATACAAGAGCCTCGCCATGAGTGTTTCAAACCCTGAAGCTGTTGTTGAACTGTCCTGGTAGTTGCCCGCCTGGTTGCGGTTTCGCCCAAGCGTAACAATATCTTTTAGCAAGCCTGATTTCCATTTTAATTCCGCCGTATTTTTTTCATCGGTATCAGCCGGCTGAAAAAAATACGTGTAAAAAACAACCGGGTATTTTTTCAGGTTCAGGTTGAATCTCGACATGAGGTGATCCAGTATCCTGTTCTTTCTTGCTTTGTAAACATCATCCGTTTCTATCTGCGATTGTAAAAATGATACATAGCCATTGTCCTTATTCTCTTTAAATTTTGACCAGTATATTTCCGTCTGTTCTTTTTCTTCTTTATAAAAATCCTTCAGAATATTGGCTACCCCGGGAACGGTGTATAAGGGCTGTGTGAAATAGCTGGCTGAACCGGGACCTGTATCGCCTGTCAGCAACCTGTCTACATTTCCCAACTGTACTAAGTAATTGGCGAGGATCTGTTCAAAGAACATCAGGTAGGCTTTCAGCTGCTTGGCTTTTGCTTTGGCTACTTTGGTGTGATCATCCTGCTGTTCATATGCCTTTGCTTCCGGATCAATCTGGTCAACATTCAACCTGTATACCGGTGGAAATAATTGCTGGAAGGAAAAATAATGGTCCACATTACGATACGTGCCTTTCAATTCAGCAGGCTCATCGGATCGGTGAAGTCCTTTGATGAATTTTCTTTTCGAAACATCCATCTTTTTGTGAAGGATGCTATAAAACAATGATTCCCGAACCGGTATCTCATTGTTCTCGTTCAATACTTTTATCTGCCGTTGCTCTTTTTTGAAACGAAAGAGCGCAAACTGATCTGTGAGCAATCGGAAAGGTATTTCATGGTATTCACCATCTGCCTTAACCCTGAAATCATGTACATATAAAATCCCGGGTATCGCTGTAATGGATTTAAGAATATCAGCAGGGTCAACCATCCGGTAACGTGTTGACTTCAACAGATCTTCAGGGTCCATTGATTTGATCCGCGGGTCAATTTCATTATCGAGTAAAAAACCATTGTCTAATTCGGGACCTGCATACATTTCTTCCAATGCAAAGCCACGGGCAAAAAGATCTGCCTCTGAATAAAAATGAATGGGCGGGGTCAATGTATTCTGAATAACCGAATACACTTCTGCCAAAATTTCTTCATTCTGTGCGTGACGGTCTATGATGATCTCGGCTTCTACTTCAATCACACAGGGTTTCAAAATATAGAATTCCACATAGTCTTCGCCCAGGTTACGATGATCCAATACCAGCGCGCGCACTTTAGCAATGGTTTCCTGTTGCTTTGCCAGTTGCTGTTGCTGCTGTTCATCCTCAGTCAATAAACCTTTGGAAGCATCATCCGTATCTTCTGCAAAAAGCTGGATCACTACTTTATAAAGACCTTTAATATAGCCAGAGCTCTGCCGTGAAAATATTTTTTCCAGCCATACATTATATACTTCAGGGGCCTGGTCAAGAATAAGTTTACGCAGATCATTAACGGTTACCGGGTTTGAGGCCAGGATTTCTTTTCTTGTATAAAAAAGATTCTTAGCAGCATCTATATTTCCATCCACACCGGCTAACAGGTCCTTGATATCAAACTGGGTGCGGTAAGCAAGATCCGTGATCGCATAACTGAGGTGTTCCAATATAGTAACGCCGGGATCATGCAGGTTGAAATCGGACCAGCTATCACCCGAGAAACCCTGCGCCAACTCAATACCCTTTGCACGCAGGGCAGCGAAGTTCAGCGGAGATTCGGGATCTGTGCTTTTTCCTACAGGTTCAATATTCAGTTTTTCATTATCCATATCCGGGTTACGCGTTATAATATTCTTTAGGCATGAAACTTTCGTCGTCCCAGAGATTGGTTACTTTATAAAAGATATCAATATTACTTCCGTAGTTCGTGTTCGTTCTCAATTGTAAAGAATAATTATGCGTTGTTCCTTTGAAACGAAGGTTCAATTTGTTCCAGAAGAAGCCATAATGCGCAGATGTTTTTTTGATCTTGCTGCTTGAATTTCCAAAAGCGCTCAAAGCAAATGCATGCAGTATGGCAAACTTGCCGGTTCCTTTCTTTCCTGTTCTCGCCACTACTTCAAATGCGCTGCAATTATCCAGTCCTTCCAATATCGTGTGCCATTTACCATCTGCCGGAACATCGCCAGATGCATGCGTTCCTACCCTTCCTTTTAATCCTGCAAATCCTTCCACATCCAGCTTTAGTGTTTCTTCACTGCGTTTGCCAATACCCAGTCTTCCTTCCACACCAAAAAAGAAACTCTGCTCATCAGAAGGATCGTTACTGTCAGTAGTGGCATTAAAACGCATACTCGCGGTTCCCTGTTCATCTTTCTCGATAGAAAAGAAAGGGTCCAGGTCGTTCACATTTTTCAGGAATGTAACCAGCTTTCTTGAAGTGCCGGTAGTGGATATAACCAGCCCGTTATCGTTCTCTTTACGGAAACCATCATCCTGTTTATTGATCATGGAATCGATCAGGAAACCAAAATCATATTCAGTGGGAACCTGTCCGTTCCGGAAATGTTTTTTCAGATCCTCGCGGCCCAATATTTTATTATTTCCTTTCTCTTCCATGGTGATCAGTTATCAGGGTTAAAATAAAAATTATATTGTTTATCCTCATCAGCCTCCGCCGGTGTATTGGCAGCTAGCGTGGTGTATTCATTTTTGTCGGCAACCACTAATTCACTACCTATCACCATTCCGCCGATACCGGTTCTTGCCTGTTCTACATAATGCGGCTTATCCAGTACCGTGATCGAATGCTCTGAAGATGATACCAGCAATGCGTTGGGTAATGATGCTTTTAGGTATTCTCTTTTTTCCACAGCCGAATCGATCACCCTGTCAAAGAACTCACCCGTCTTCACATCATACACCTGGTAAAAGTGCAGGACCGAAAAGCCGGTTACATAATTTACATACGGGCATTTCTTTATGAAGTTGAGGATCTCAGATAAGTAGACTTTACCTTCTGTATTAATATTTACGCCGGTATTATATAACCACGGGGAGATCCACTGTTTGATATCTGTATTCAATTTCTGTAACAGTATCCCATTACTTTCTTTTGTTCTTGTTTGACGGGCAGCAGAAACTGCGTCATCAGTACTGAATACAACACTGCAAACAACTTTGATCTTTTCGTAAACAGGGTTCACCACTTCAACCGTTGTGAAGGGAGATACCACGCCGGAGAGGAATTGTTTGATGGTAAACAGTTTAGAGAGATCTACTTTCGGGTACTCCTGTATCGCACGGCTCCGGTTACCCTGGTTCAATATTACCACCACCAGCAGGTCAATGCCCGGTAAAATGGTTTGCCCACCTACCTCCGTATCAAAGCATTTTACTTTCAGCACCTCGGGAAAAGTTTCCAATACGAGTTGCGCAATATCAGTAGCCGTAATGGCCCTGTTCTTATGACGAAGATGCTCACTTACCCGAACATAAAACTGTTGCTCTGTTTCTTTCTCCCTGCCATTGAATGAGGCAAAGGGTTGGATAACATTGATAAGCTGTGTATTCTTTTTTCTGAATTGCGAAAGTGTACCCGCCGGGAGAAAAAGATCTTCGGCTGATAAATTATTTTCATCCGTCAGTTGCCGCGTGGCTGCCAATACCTGGGTAAAAATGGCGAGGGTTCTTGAATGTATGTTACCACGGTTATCACAGGATGCTTTGATCCAATACAAAGAAGGATCCAGGATCGTGTTCCTGTTGCCGGGTAATTCGGGCAGTCGTAAAAGCACCATGCCTGTCTTGATAAAATTACCGGTCTCATCCAGCAATACATCCGATTTAGGTACAGGTATCCATTCATTGTCCTGCAGAATACTCCACTGGATATCTTCGGGTATATAGTTAAAAGAATTAAAATTGTTCTCTTCAAACTGGAATAGCAATGATAGTATCTCGCCGGGTATCACTTCTTCCAGGCCGACCAACAGGTTACTCTGGTGTTCAAAATCAGGGATCAGTTTAAATGCGGCAGTATTCTTGCCGGGATATACCTGCTTATACCCGAATGGATAATTATGCCAAACATATAAACCATTGTCCATTACATCTTCGTGCGGTATGCCACTTAATGATTCGGAATACTCAAGAATATAATCAACGGTTACATCTTTCAATACAGGAATATAGGGAGGATTAGGGATGGTACGTTTTGTAACAAACCTCCTTCCATTGTGCATCACCACTTCAGGAAAAAGTGCCGTGAAGATCTTACTGCCAAATGCATCCTGCGGAGCGATGAGTTCAAATCGTATAGCGCCTTCTTTAAAATTGGCTTCAGGCGAATCCTCAGTTGCGAGTGAAAGATGATTATCGAAACGAACGCGTAAAAAATCAACATTATTAATGACCGTGGTATTTGATAAGAAACTTTTCTCACCAGCTTCTTCTTTGTTTGTAAACATATCGTACACCTGCTGATCAGCTACTTCGGGATAATATTTTCCTTCATTCAGCCCGCTCAAAGAAATCTTGAAAGAATCATTTTTAATATGATTGGGGTATCCATCATAATAAGTTTCAAAACCACCTTTCTCACGCGGCAGATCAAACCAGTGAAGCTTTACACAAAAATCACGCGTATACCTGTTAAAGATATTTGTGTTCTTGATATCGAGGTAAGAACCTACAGCCGGCTGCGGACCAAACAACTGGAACGGATTCACAATGCTGATTTCCCCTATATTATTCCGCAGTTTTACCTGCTTACTCTCTGTAACCGCCAACCGGATCGTGATCCTTTCCAGGGTGATGGCCTTGAAGAATGTATAGGGATTATAAAAGGAACTATTGTTTAATTTAAAACGAACGATGGGCAATGCCGTTCCATACTCACTTCCATGCACCAGGGGATTATATACAGCGGTAGCCGGATCTGAGCCTGTTAATTCAAAATGAATATCTATACACCGATCCGTATCCGCGTCTACATCGCAATCGATATTGTACTTGTAAACACGCATCCATCCTTCCTCTCCCGTTATATCTACATAGAAAGCCTCTTTCAGCATCCCATGCATAATGATCCTTGGATGGCTATCCGAAACAACCGCATAATCGAGGGCATACTGGCGAAAGGTTTGAAAACTGCTTTCCGAGAGATACAATTTGATATGAAATACCCGCTTGCCATCCTTGGCATATAACAATGGGGAAGCTAATAACAATCCAATGTCTGAAGGTTGCATCGTCATCAGGTCCACCGAAATATCTTCCTGATCCTCTCCCATCAACGGCCATGATTTAAGCCGGGGACTTCTATTGATCAATTCAGCAGGTTGATTAACGGGGTTAACAGCCGTAAATAACTGTTGCTCTATCACATCGTTATTCTCATCATTTTTTGAAGCCAGCTTTACACTTTCGCTTACATACACAGAAAGCAATTGTTTGATCTTTGCTTTAGTGAGGACGGTATCTTCCTCTGTAAAAAAAACATTATTCTCAGTGATACCGGGCTTATCTATCAACAGTGTTTCGCCCCTGTCCACTACCACTTTCTGTAAAGCAGGATTGATATCCACCTGCAGGTAAACCCTGTCGGCCATTGCCTTGCGGTATTCGAGACCCAGCACCTGGTGAAAATAATGATCCAGGTGTTTTTTATTCAGTTGGTTGATCTCGTTCTGCAGTCCTTTGTACAATTCGAAAAAAGTAACCAGTAATCCCATATGCGGCGAGTACACGGCACCTTCTGCATCTCTTTTATGCATGAAGATCTCTGCCGCTTCCTGCAGGCGGTAATACTTGGTTCGAAGCCTTGAGAACAATGCATCAAAATTGCGGAACCCTGTGATGATCTTATCTTTTTTGCTTTGCACAAGATCAAAGAAGTCAATCTCATTTTCATTAACACCCTGTTCTGCCACATATACTGTTTCCCTTGCATCAAAATTCATCTGGAACTCCTCTCCAAAGTGTTTTTTAGCAAACACTAGCCATGAGTTCATGGCACGCAGTTCTTCATCGTACCTGTCGTATTCCTGGATAATGCGCCTGAATTCATTGATGCCCAATTCATTTTTAGGAATAATTGAAAACTTACTGTGCAGTTTTACCTGGAAAAGAATGAACTCATAAATGAACTGGAACAACTCACGCAAATCGTGGGCCAAAGCAATATCCGATGTTTCCCGTTGCAGACGGCTCTTCAGCTGATCATACCTGCGGATGAATATATTGATATCAAATTTTGATATGATACGGACAACCACATTGATATCCGACAAAAAGAAATCTTCCCAGTCACCATCCCTGCGGTTATCAAGATCGTAAAAATTAAATCTTTTTGAAAGCGTGAGCAGGTACTGTAAAAAATCACTGGCATCCCGCTCCTCAATCTTGAAAAACCCAGGATCCAGGGATGCAGGAAAACGGTCCGACTGGCTGATCCCATCTGTAGTATATGACTGTATCTTCTGCTTCATTTATTCAGTCACATTCGTGCCCTCTGTAAAATAAAATGGATAAACGATATTGTGTCGTGTATTGGTGATGATCACAGAAAAATTAACCTGTAAGGTAACAATGCCCGCAAGATCATCAGTAGTAACCACCTCGGCATCAATAAATGAAACCCTGGGTTCAAAATGTAATAAAGCTTTCCCGATTGCTTCATTGATACGGATGACGAGACTGTCATCGATCTTTTCAAACACAAGCCTTTTCAGGTAACACCCGAATTCAGGTTGCATGATTCTTTCGCCCGGATAGGTTTCGAGTATGAGGAAAATGCTTTCTTTGATATCATCGATCTCGGATACCATCTGCACAGAATTTGTGAAGCGGTTAAACACAGGTGGAAAACTCCAACCGGTTCCGAGAAATGAATTAAGGTCTTTTTTCATACTGTTATCCTCCTATTAAAACGGTTGGTAAACCTAATACGATACTTCCTCCATGCGCCATCGTATCTCCCAGGCGTGCGGCAGGCTTTTTACAAATCATTACCGTTGCTGAACCTTTTACGATCGAATCAGGCGGCCCCACACATACTGCATTATCGCCCACTAATGCCGCTGGCAGATTGCCGATCAATACGGTAGCGGCACCCGGCCCGATAATAGGCCCTCCCACATGTGGGATCGGTGGAATGCCAGGTGTTACCATCGGGCAAACATGCATGTCTGTTATTCTTGCTGCGGGCATCCCCATGTTGGTCTATCGTTTATTGTTTAGGGTCTATTGTTACTTTTTAGTTGATCATTACCATGGCGCCTTTTATGGTGGTTTGACCAGATGCTGACACTTCTGCTGTTGCGTTGCCTTTTGCTGTAAAGCCAAGCTGGGCCGTTGCCTGTATGTTCATACCTTCAAGCGCTATATCGGCTTTAGAACTAACAGTTGCTTTACCTGTTGCATCTAACGTTATTTTACCGGTGGCTTTGATATTGATGTCTTTGGCACTTTCAATATCAATACCCGATGCAGACATTTTAATACTATTGCTGTTCTGATCTTTCATCTCGATAGACTTTGCATCATCGCTTATGGTGACCATGTTTTTACCGGGTGTTTTGATCGTGATCACTTTCTTTTCATCATCAAAAGTTATCTCAAGCTTTGCTTTGGTTGTAAATGCCTTGGTATAATTATTTTCATCTTTAGCCGGATAAGCCGGTGCATTCTTTGAACTATACAAGGATCCGATTACCACCGGAAAACGTGGATCGTTATCAAAAAAACCGATCACCACTTCATCACCTATCTCGGGTAAAAAACCTGAACCGGCAGTACCGGTTGCATAAAAATTAGCCACCCTCGCCCAAACACTGGCTTCTGTTGTTGCATTCGATGGAATCGTTACCTGTATCCTGTTCTCATTACCGGGGTCAGCACTCAGTTTTTTAACAGTGCCGATCTGTAATCCATGTATCGATGGTAACTGGCCACCTGCAGCACTATACGAAAAACCCTGCTTCCTGCTAACCGGCGAATTATCCAATCCTATTTTAATCGTTGTGTTCCATCCCCCTTCTTCAATCACGTGATTCACGGTGGAAACAAAAGCACTTCCATTGAAGCGTGCACCCACATTTTCAAGATCAACCAATGATCCCGGTTTTACCAATGCAGATCCAATAAATTTTACGGTACCCCTGAATGCACTCAAACGCTTACGCAATAAAACGCCATCGGCCCATACTTTCAACTCATCGGTTGGCATGGGTGTTGGCGATATTAATTTAAGCGTGCTTTGTGAGAGGCTTGTTCCCAAAGCTACACCGGTCATAGTACCCTGTGTGTTCACAGTAGGTTCGGCAGCCGTTGACGAAATCGTAGCCTGCGTTTTTATATCCCATGCATGTGCCTCAATACCCGATGGCTGGTTCTCTGCATTGATCTCTGCTGAAAAAGATTGTATGGAATCACCAACCGCAAGCCTTAATACACTGGCCGCACTAAGCGCGGGTTTGCCCACGGTGATCTTATCGTTATCCAGTGTGATAATAAAACCATTGAACTCGGCCCTTGCGAGAATAAAATCCCAATCGGTCGACATATGCTGAAAAACAAAATCATGCGGCGTGGTCGTTGCATCTACCGTTGTTGTTATTCCATAGGTGCCGATAATAGAAGTGATAATGTCACTATCTTTTTTCTCAGTAAACGTTGCTTCTGTTTCATTGAAGGTCATTTTAACAGCAGCATGTTTACAAAGCAGGCGTACGGTACTGCCCGAATGGGTATCGATATCCAACGCATGCTTAATAATAAATCCTTCAAAAATTGAAGTCTCTCCACTGTCGCCAAAACCTGCTGATATAACCACTTTCTTCCCGGGCTTAAAATCATCACTATCAGATATTGCGATCGATGAATCTTCTATAGATACTTCGGCCCGCAATATTATTTCGGCAGCGGAAATGCGGTTCACCTCATGTGTAATATTTACTGACACCAGTCCATACGCATCACTGATCGCCGAACCATCTACCTTGATGGTAACGCGAACAGACATGTTGGTGATATTTGCTAAAGGTGAGGCGGCCATGTTTTATTTTTTCAAAGGTGGAAAGTACAGTTGATCACCTGGTTTGATATCGTTAACGTGGCTTAGTTTGTTGATCCTGGCTATATCAAGATAATAGGAACTGTCTCCATATATCTGGTATGTCATAAACGGAAGTGTATCGCCTGCCTTCACTGTTCGCAGGTGCGTAAGGTCGGGCGACTGGCTATTGGCTTTTTTGATCTTTGTGTTCCAGTCAACTGTGTTGCGCAATGTGAGTGTGATCTCTGCACGCAAAGCAGTTCCGTTTGCACGGAACATGGTATACTTCACTGTAAAATTTTCGCAAACACAAACAAAAGCCAGTTTACCCCATGAGATCTTGAGGTAAGGCGGACCATGTATTTCACCATTGTATTTTGAAACAATATCCTGGAACTTCTGTACGTATGAATCTACATCGCGGTTATTGGCGCCGGTGTTGGGTACAAGACCGGTTCCATCAACAATGAATTCACCCAGTACCAGGCTCTCATCACCAAATTTTGAAAAGACAAGTGTGGGTTTTGAATCGTTGAGCACAGCCGTTTTGGTGTACTCTATTTTTACAGACTTCGTATAATCTTTTGGATTGATAAATGCATCGATCGTGCCACCCGGCATGGGCTTGTTACAGTCGGCATCTTTAAAGGATTCTATTTTTACTTTCTTCAGTTCCATAGCTATCTTTCATTCACGCTTTGCAGCTTCACTGATAATTTATCCATGCACTCCTTCACCACTTTTATTTTTAATTCCTGCAGTTTTCTATCCAGTTCTGCTTCATCCATACCACCGCCCTTCTTCTCACTCACGGTTACCCTGATGATCATTTCACGTATTTCGAGTGGCATTTGCTCAAGGTTATTAAATAAAAAAAACAGATCGTTACCGTCTGCTGATATAATAATTGATAAGAACCATTATAATATTACCAACCTGCTAAGTATACGTTTGCGCTACATCTACCCTGTCAAAATAATTGTAGGCCAACTCAAGCGTTTCTATCACTATCGTATTATCGGTTGATTTGAACTCGGATATTTTTACACCTACCGGGTATGCATTGCTGAACGACCAGGTGACCAATTCACTACCCAATTCATTCATCAGCGATACCTGTACCGTTTTGGGAGAGAATGCAAAAAGACGCACTGCATTGTTCACCCATGTATAAAGCGAGGACCCGTGAAGGAGTCCCCGCTTTAAAACCAGGTTTTCATATTTTGCCCTTATCGGTAACCTATGTGAGTACTCGTTTACGCCGCCTTCTATAACGTTCTGCATTTCCATGCTCACGTTAATTCCGCTGACATCCTGAAAACTGCCCTCATCCTCTTCATCGAATCCAACCACTGTTACTTTAAAATAAAAAGAAACAGGAACGTTATATGGATATTCGTTAAAAGGATATGCATATTTTTTCCGCGTACTCGCCATAACTTAATTTACTATACAGTTATGCTTAAGCCTTCGTGTGCCAGTTCCATGGTTTCAACTGCTGCTTCATTGGCATCTGATTTCATGTCACTTACTGTCATCTTCACAGGAAATGCATTGGTCAGGTTCCATGTCATAGCAGGTGCATTGGCTTCATCCAGTAAGCTGATCACAACCGTTTTTCTTTCGATGGTGTTCATCTTCATGGAATTGTACAATGTCCACATTTTCTTATCGTCTTTGAACAGTCCTTTCTTCAAAGTAACGTTACCGAACTTCTTGATACCAGGCATTTTTACTGTTGAGAATGCAGCGCTGTTACCGGCCCTGTATTCAATTACCTGAGTTTCTGAAGCCAGTCCTGTTACTTCCTGGAAGAACATTTCATCGTTACCGATTTTCACTGAAAACTGAAATTTGACGAGGGGCCATGTTGCTGCTGATTGTGCTGCGCCATTATCTGCCATAAAAATATTTTTTAGTATTGATTAGTTAATGAGTGTTTGTTACGGTTCAATGTTGATTAAGCCTGTTGCTGTTGTTGCTGGAACGTGATCACGATGAACTCAGCAGGACGAACGATCGCTACTTTCACAGTGATACGCATGATACCATCGAGGATATCGCTTGGTGTCATGGTAGATCCCAATCCTACAGATACAGAATATGCCTGTTCAGGTGCAGCACCTGCCAATGCACCCTGTTTCCATAAGTTGTACAGGAAGTTGTTCATCATACTGCTGATGGTAACCCATGTACCTGAATCATTGGCTTCGAATACATAAGTACGCGTTGCGAGTTTCAGTGATTGTTCGATCATAATCAATGTTCTTCTTACATTGATGTAGCGCCAGTCCTGGCTGTTACCATCCAGTGTTCTTGCACCCCATACCAATGTTCCGATACCCGGGAAAGGACGGATCACATTGATAGATTTACCAGAGATCGCATCAACGTTCAGTTGTTGTTGCTCATCGGCAGAGATATTGATAGCAGGCGCGTTTACAGAACTTACCGATACGTTAGCCGGAGATTTCCAAACACCTCGTGTGCTGTCAACCAGTGAATAGATACCTGCCAGTGCAGAACTTGGCGGAAGCAGGTTGATCTGTGACCTGATCTCTTCAAGGATCTTTACATAAGAGATACTTGATGCTTTCAGCGACTGGTGTATATTAGTTACGTGTGAAGCTTTTTCAGCAGCAGATTTGGTAGCGTCTTCTACAATGGCAACAGATGCCGCAGTGGAAGGAATAGCGAGGAACTCATCTACTCTTGCTTTTTCATCAGCAGGCAATAAAGCAGATAAACCGCTTAATGGCAGGTTGATGTTCTGGAAGTTAACTTCTGAAGGAGAAACAACCGATGTTTTCAACCATGGATAGTAAGCCGCACCATAGTTAAGCGCGTTGGTACCGATACCTTCGCGGAAATCTTTTGCGTTCGTTCTTTCGTCTGCGCCCATGGCAACATCGAAGATCCCGAAACGGCTCTGTGTTTCCTGGCAGTGTTGTAATACCTGCTGATAGATCGCATAAGCATCAGTGCCTTTGCTGATCAGATCGGGCAATACTACCAATGTAGGTTCGAATTCTTTTTTAAGTACTTCAAATACATTTGGCTTATCGGCGCCATCACCTTTGAAATCATTGAAGTCGATCTCCAGCGAATCTTTCCCTTCATAGGTACCTACTGAAAGGATATAACAATTACTACCGCCATTCATATAGAACAAACGGATCGCATTGTAAAAATAAAGTTTGTTGTTATCGTTCACCGTAACAAGCATATCATCGGCACCAACCTTGAAAGTATCTTTAGAGCCGGCTGTAGCTTTAGCGATACTGAATTTTGGTTGAAAAGCACCACCAAACATTTCTGCATACTCCGCGAATGAAGAAACTTTTGTAGGCGTGTAAAGAAGGGATTTACCATTCCTTACGGCTTTATCTGTGTAACCGATAAAAACGGGAACTGCAGTTTCAACGGCTACTGCGGAACCGGGAAAGGCGTTCTTCTCTTCGATATAGACGCCCGGAGTCATGTAAGTTGAGGCCATAGTTTTGGTGGTTTTAGTTTTTTAAGGAATTAAATGTAATGTTTTTTAAATGAAGATTTCTGAAAAACTATTTTGTTTGTCTGCGTTATTCTGCGGTATGAATGATATTGATTTCACATTCGGATTCGGCAACACACTTACCACGATCTTATACTTGCCCGAAGCAGGGTTATAATTCTCTACCAACTGGTAAACTTTTTCAGGTTTACTACACAAGGGTATCCGCCCGTTCGACTCAAAAGACATCCGCTCTTTCCCATCAGGAAGCCTGATCATCACCGGACCTTTAAATATCTCCTTTGTATCTTTATGAATAACAGCAGGTTGCGACAGATCCTGCAGATGATCGCTATTGATAATATATCGCCACACAGTTTCTTTCCCTTTAAAATTTGCATAGAATGTTTCTGCTAAACCTGCATGGAGACTGAGTTCCAGCCATGCAAATGGTTTTACAAAAAACTCCCTGTCATGCAAATTATTTTCACTGGGTGGTCTGTTTTGTAGTATATCCCCTACAGAAATAAAGGGCTGTGTATGCAGCAGGTTGCCTGACTGTATATTGTTGCGAATGTATACAACCGCATCCATCATATTTTCCGGAAGTCCCTCGGTATAACTCAAGAGGTCAGGATCATGATTGGTGATGGTAAAACCAAATGTCAACCCTTCTGCCAGGATATCCTCACGCGTTCTTTGAAGACCTGCATTTGTTTCATATATGATAGAAAAACCATCTATGCGTGGTCTGAATAATAATGACAATCTTTTAAAATGATGCAAGGTATTTGCATCAGGCTGTATACGAAATCCTGTATATGTATTATCCGGGAAATAGGTATGCCTGAATACTACATTACTTAATATATGAAAGCGTTGCTCCATTTAGTTACCAGGTGTGGGTTCGTTTTGTGGCGGGTTATTATTGCCTGCCGGTAAGTCGGGAATATTGGGCATAGGTGGCAGTCCCGAATTGGTAAGACCTGATATAACCGGTCTATATTCGCGAACATTGAGACTATCATATGTTAGCATACGTACTTTATATACCACCGAAGGCATGTATTTAGCGCCTAAGGTTGACCAGATATTATTCAGCTTCTCCGACCCGATACTTTCCAGTTCAAAAGTTAGTTTTTCGATAGAGTCATCCAGCCTGGGTGTATTGGATTGACTGAACACACTCTTATCCTGCAGAAATGCGATCACAAAGGAAAGGAAACGCAGTGCTTCGGGGTAATTGGTACTGGAAAAATAACAGGAAAATAATACGTAAAGATTGATGCTTAATGGGGTGGATCCATTGGCCATTGCCCTGGAACCTGCGCCGGGCATACCTTTCACCGTGGCCTCTTTTTCAATATTCACCAGTGTAACCACTACTTTGTTCTCTCCTTGTATAGCAACAGAACCATCCTGGTCAATGATGGCAGACAATACGATCTTCTCCTCATTGATCTTCAGTTTACTGCGGAAGAATTCATTGATCTCTTCCGTAATACATGTGAGCGCCTCGTATATCATAGGGCGTTCAAAATAGACAAAAAATAAGATAATCGGAAAAAAGAAAGCAGTTCTTTAAATTAATCGATATTTTTATCCCCCTTACTTATGAAAAGCAACCAAAGCTTACTCACATGTTTATTGTGCTTTTGCCTGAGCATGCTAACCTATGCTTGTGTTGCCGCGGATATTACTGTTGATAGTGATACCATACCAGCCGTTTCAAAAGCGGTAAAAATTACCGCCCCAAAAGTTACCGCTCCTACCATTGCGATTGCGAAAGCACCTGCTGTTAAAGCGGATAAGAACCTCTTTAAAAAGATTGCAAACTCACTCAAATTCAGGAAAAATTCACAGGAGAAAGAAAGGAAAAGGGTGATCGGCATTTTTGAAAGCCTCGGTATCAATGATTCTATAGAAGCTTCTGCAGAGAATATCAAGATCCTCATCGATGAATTATCGCTCAGGGAAAACCAGCATTATGATTCGTTGATCGCCATCATCAGTGAAATAAGGGCCAGGAAAACGGAACCCGAAAAGGAGATCGTGTATGTGCCTGCCAAAGAAGACCCGCCCGTACTCCCCGAACCTTCGGAAGGCAAAGCGGTAACTGATAAAGACATTGAAGACCTTACCAATAAGCTGCTTCCGCTCATCTCCGAAAAAGCGAATGAGGATAAGACGGATAAGGACAAGCGCGGCACCCTCGCTGCCATCAGAAAGGTGCGCACAGGTAATCCCCTGGAGATACATACGATCACCGATACCAGTAAAGGAATTGTAAAACGGTTTACGTTAAAATTAAAGAACAGGGCTATTGTGTATGGTATACACAATTTCAATAAGAATAATAATTACGGTGATTATAAATTCAGTTACCTCAACACGCTTATTTACAATTCACTTTTTGTAAACGGGAAAACAGGTAATATCAAGGACCTGAATGGATGGGACAGTGCCGTGATCGTATCTGATGCACAGAAAGCAGGCTGTGAGGTGATATTCACCGCGAGGATACAACAACCATTCAGCACAGCCACTTTTCTTGCCGATACAAAAGCACAAAAAACATTTGTTGACAATGCAATCTTCCTGCTGAAACTGCGGAATGCAAAAGGTATCAATATTCAGTTTGATGGTGTAACGGGCTTACATAAAAATGCCTTTACCATGTTCATCAAATTCCTGTCGGATGTTTTGAAGATCCAGGATAAGAATTACAAGATCCTGGTAACCATTCCTGCTTCGGATACTTATGGGGGGTATGACCTGAAAGGACTTACTCCTTTCACAGACAGGTTCATGGTCAATTTCTCAGCTGTGAATACGTCTCTATTCGGTCCTATGACCCCACTGAAAGGCAAGAACAGCATGGAGTCTACCTTATCACGTTACCTGAATGAAGATGTTCCACCGGAAAAACTGGTTCCCAGCGTATCGTATGTAGGCACCAAATGGGCGATCACACCGGGCAAAACAAAAAATATTTTCATACAGCCCCTCACCTACGCAGAAATCCGCGGACGTTATAACTGGCCCGTGTATTATGATGATGAAAGTGCCAGTGCGGTAATGGATTCATTGAATAAGAACCAGGCGGCCGTAAGAACTATTTTCTTTGATGATGCGGTATCGCTTGAAAAGAAATACGATTACATTTTAGATAATGCATTAGGCGGTGTAAGCATCAATGCCCTCGGTTACGACAGGGGCTACGGAGAATTATGGGATGCACTATCATATAAATTTTCTGCGATCGATACCACGTATCTCAAAGACAGTACGATCAACCGGATGCAAAACGGCCACCTCACCTATCTTGAAAAAGCGGCGCGTTATCTTACGCTGTTCGGTTATATACTTAATAATCCATGCGAGATCTGTTTTGAGAACATACCGGATTCTGCTTACGCAATAAAAGTGAGCCGCGATCTGCAGGAATTACGGATCGATTCACTCATCCTCGAAGCGAACAAAACTCTTCCGATGGAAGAAAAGTACCGCAGTAAATTTGAATATGTAAACAGCCGCCTCACATCTACACTCGGTTTTGTTACTTTACTGATACTCATACTCACATTGGCTTGTGGCGGTTTCTATTTATACATGATCAAATCTGAGAGTGAGGAATGGGCATGGAAAAAAAATGCAGAGATCATCCTGATCGGGTTCTGTATTTTATTGGTGCTGAGTAGTTTTGTTTACCTGTTCACCAACGATAGCATTCCGATATTCGGTGCAGCACCCAAAGCAACCAATGGAAAAACCATTTCATTCTCTAAAGATCTTTCCATCGCAATGGCCGCTGAAGATGCATCAATCGGCTTGAATGACAGCAGCGCAACAGCATCTATCAATACAAGCTTCTGTCAAGTAGATCCTACCGACAGTTGTGTAAATATGCCGTTCACTACGCTGATGATCATCATATCGGTAGGAATGGTGATCGGGATATTGATCACGCGTTATCTGATCATGCCTTTGTTACGGCGGAATGATATTCCATAAAGTTCAATTTCCGGATTCGCGAATTGCGGATTTACGAATTAAAACAGCAGGCATGATTTCAATACACAAACAAATAATCCGCTAATCCGTAATTCGATAATCCGTTAATCAATAAAATGACCCTCCTCGACACCGCCGCCATCTTCCGTTTCCATAAAGAACAGATAAAGGACTATGGTTCAGGTAGTGTTGAATCGTTAGGGTGGACAAGTTTTGAGGCCCAGCAGCAAAGGTTTGACATCCTGAAACAGATCGCTGATCTGAATAACGAATCGGTGCTGGATGCAGGTTGCGGGCATGGCGATCTCTGTGTGTATCTGCAGAATGTATATCCTTCGATGCGGTATTTTGGTGTGGAACAGATGCCTGATCTTTTAAATATCGCTATTGAAAAATATGCGGCGTTACCTGAAGCACTTTTCTTCCAGGGAGATTTTGCTGCTTCTGAATTACCCACTACCGATTACATACTTGCCTGCGGCTCGCTAAGCTATCGCAACAGCGATCCTTTGTTTGTATTGAGGATGATAGAAAAATTATTCAACGGATGCAGGAAAGGATTTGGGTTTAACCTGCTGAGTCATGCAGATCCACCAGATGGTTTACTGGTTGCCTATAAGCCTGATTTTATCCTTGAGTATTGCAAACAACTCACACCTCATGTTGTGCTGAAAGATGGATACAGGGCCAATGATTTTACTGTGTTCATGTATCATGAGAATGCACAGATACATTATGGTTCCCTATGCTGAAGCATGGGGGAAGGTTAATATAATTTATGGAAGGGCATTGCTTTCATGGCTCCTTCTACACTTGCCTTACCGGTGGCTACATCTGTAAACGCTTTATGAAAATTGCTTAGGAGATAGGATGCAATAGAAAGAGATTCATGAATAGAATTGTGTGCATTCTCTATCTGCGTATCTGCGATCAACGAATTGAATTTATAGAAAAGTAAATGAAAAGATGCTAGTAACCCAAACCCGCCGAGTATCAATTTTGTGTTGATGCGTGTGGTCATTACAGCAATGGCCGTTTCCATATTTACAGGAACACCGGCAACCACGGGCGTGTAACATTGTAAAAGTGTAAAGCCCTTCAGATCGTTTTCAAGACCCGGCAAAAAAGCCAGCTCCATTGGCCAGAAGATCCGCTCACCCTCGCTTTCAGCATAGATCTTTACCAATATCCTGTCGTAATTTCTTGTCTCGTCTGCCGTTTCATATAAGGTTTCCCATTTACGAAAAAGCAGGAACTGCCGCAGTTTTTCTAATTCTTTTTTATGAAAATCACTTGTCATTTAATTACTGATTTATTCACTACTGATCACTCACTACTCACCCACCCAACGCTTTCGCAATCTTATCCGGTGTCGGTGTCCACTTCGTATGATCCGCTTCATCTGCTCTTACCGTTTTCAGTCCGATGTTTGAAATAATGCTTTCATACTTCTCATCTTTTCCTATTACACCATCAGTATATATTTTATTGGCAGTGGCATTGATGTAATTGGTATAAAAATGACCTATCGAACTGAATTTATATTCCTCCAGTTTACGTTTCAATGGATCTTTACTGCCATAGAGTGGATTGCTATCAAGCTGTTCCATTTTTTGTTTGCGGTTAGCAGACAATGGTCGTGTTTCATTCTTAATCGCTTCCTGTCTTGCTTCACGACCGGTTGTATAGTTGGTCATTTCTACTTCTTTAACACCGAGCTCACGCATGGCAACGGATTTTTTATGCCCCCTTTTCGACCACCAGCTGGCAATGGCAGCAGCAATTCCAACAACCGCACCAATACCCAGCAGCATCCATCCAACGGGTGATGCCATGGATGCGATCAATAAGATACCGCCGGCAATGGCAAGACCACCTTTCACCATTTGCAAACCACCTGAAACAGCCGCGCGCTTTTGTGTTTGTATGGCTTCTTCTGCGGCTCCCTGTATCCTCGGATCGCGGCTCGATTTCTTGATCCCTTCCAGTAATGTTTTGCGTTCAAGCGCAGTATATGTGCCATATCCGCCCCTGATCATATCGATGGTTCCCATCGCGATGGAAGCACCACCTGCAGCGATCTGTGCACCCGCAGCAGCTACGCCATGTGCATCAATGATGCTGGCAATATTATAGGCTGCTGTTGCCGATGACTTGGTTGCATCTGACAGCGAACTCGCTGCCTGCCCACCCGCCAGCACTCTCGTAGATTTACTATTGGAAGCATCTGCGGCTTCTTTTGTTGCATATCCGGCATCTACCATGGCTGCACCAGCACCCATGATACCACCTACTGCGCCGATGGAAGCAAAAGCTTCTGCACCACCTGCCAGCCCGGAAGTAAACCCGCTTTGCTGGATCCCTGCTTTGGTTAAGTCGCCGCCTTTGGAGGCAAAGTCAGTAGTAGCTGCACCAACCGTTGCCGCACCAGCTGTTCCCAATAAACCATAAGTAAGTTTTTCTTTATCGCCTATTGCTCCATAATTCTTTCTTGTACCATCGGGATTGTATTCACCCGGCGCATCTATCCGTGAAGGTCCCCGATCACCCAGGAACTCGTGTGTGGCCCCTTTGCCATACACACCCATGATCTCATTTTTGCCGGGGATAGCGGCACCAATCTCTTTTCCCGCATACCTGGCTCCTTCTACCGCTGCACCGCCTGCGATACCCACACCACCTAATGCGGCTCCTGTGGCTGCACCTGCGAGACCCGCGCTACCGGCAGCTAATGCACCAGTGGCACCCAATGCTGCCGATGTACCTGCTCCCACCAAACCTGCACCTACGGAAGCGGTGGCAGCGGCCAGTCCCAACGGAGCCGACACAGCCGTTCCTAATACACCACCTACGGCATAGCCCGCTTTTTTAAGCGGGTTCTTTGTATTCTTAATTCCTTCGGCTGCCCATCTTGCCGGTGCGGCAGCGATATTTCCGCCTGCTTTTACTCCCGACTTAGCTGCTGAATAAGACTTACTCACTCCTGCTGCACCTAATTTTACGGCACCCTCTGCACCCCGCAACCCTAACTCGCCCGAAGCTTTGGCAGCACCCATCATTCCCATGCCAGCCTGGTAAGGTCCTGCATATTCTTTGTGACCAAATAAACCATGATCAGGTTTGTCGTCAAGTAATCCACCGCCGCGTGGGCGACCACCATTCATCTGCATTTCAAACGCTGCTCCCGATGCATCAGCTGCATCCAGCTCGCTACCTTCCACCGGCTGTGCTGCTGCGTCAGCGGGAGCTTCCGCTACCGGTCGTGATAAATGTGCCATCAAAGCGGCTTCTTCTTCCGCATCCCCTTCTCTTTGTATAGTGGGGGTTTGAACCCTGCCGGTATTATTTTCTTTCTTCTGTACAGGAGCTTTTCCCAGTGCATGCACGGCAGGAAGTGTGGCAGCACTTTCAGATCTATCATGGGCAACAGCGCGCGATCTTGCGGGCGCTGTTTGTTGTGATACATCTTTTGAACTGTCCATAGTTGTATAAAAGAGATTAGCGTGCCATTACATCTTTCAAAGCATCTTCAACCGGCAACGTGCCATTGTTCACATTGATGATTGTTTTTCGAAACCCCATCAGGCAATTCAGATAGAGTGAAAAAGTTTCCAGGAAAGGATCTTCTTTCAACATATCAAAACGTGATACCGGGTAGATATATTTAAACCCGAGTTCCCCTTTGTCATTCACACCAAAAGAACCGAGTGGTGATTGATTATTCATTTCATTCAGCAAGCGGAACAGATCTGTCTTTCTTTCTTCGATCACCTTTTCAACAACAAGGGTATAGTGTTGTAATAAACGGATCTCTGTAAAATGATCTTCCGGTAAGGGTACATACATAATATTCACCGTTACCAATTCAGGTGTTACCGCTAACAGGATATTGATCGGCAATTGCGCCGAAGACTCTATCACTGTTGAATCTACCGAAATGGTTTCCAGGAACTCTTTGATCTGGTACAATACCTGCTGATCCTTGATATTTAAGAAATTGTCGTTCATTCGTTGTTATCTTTTCCTGTATTATCGGCCCTTCTTCATTGCATCAACAATACCATCTACCTGTCCCTGTACCGCTTTGCTGTTTGTATAATCTACCTGGTAGAGTGATGAGGTATTGGCACCGGTTGCAGTAACCAGTTGTTTTCCCGCAGTTACTTTCCCTTCATGAATGCGGGTTACCGGTTTGGGAACACTATCGAGGTATTGATAAATGCTTCGTGTATGATTCAGGTATTCTTTATGCTTGGATGATTTGGATCTTGATGTATCGCCACCACCGATGGTTCCTTCGCGCGCCAGACCCTGTACCAGTTTGGCTACCGATTGCGCGGCACCAATGGCTGCAGAGGTACCTACCAGCACACCAGCCGTGATACCTCCATCGGCAGGGAAGAACTTAGCGATCTCTCCTGCTATCCTGATCACACTCGCTAATATATTACGCGCGCCCTGTACTTTTCTCTTCTGGTTGATCTCCTGCATCTTACTGCCAAGCTCATAGTTCTTGATGGCTGTATACAACGCATCAAAACTTACTTCCGCAGGAATTCCATGCTTACGTCTGAAATTAGGTTCCTTCTTACCGGTAGTATCTGCTTTCACTTCATCCAGTGTTTCAAACAAACCTGGTTTTAAACGCAGGTATTCCACGCGGTTGAACATCTTGCCTCTTTTTTCTTCGGCAAAAAGTGATTTTTTATCTTCGGGTATTCCGATAAGATTCGTTAGTGCCAATCTGAATTCGCCGGATACACCTTCCATATCTGCTTCAGATTGCTGGGCGTTATAGGCTGTATATGCATTGGTGATCACTTCACAGGCTGCGATCGCTATACCCAGTCCCGGTATGGCTGCCATGATACCCGGAGCTACACTTCCGCTCACAAAACGCTGAACGCTTGCCGCTGCTTCAAAACCTGCTTTCAGGGCAGTTAACAAAGCACCCGCCGCCTGTACAGATCCACCAACACCGGCTTCTGTTTGTTCCGATTCTTCGTAGGCAAGTTTAATCGCTTTCACACTGCTGATCAATGCGCCTATTGAACTACCTACACTGGCAACAACATGTCCCGCCGCACCCATAGCGGTTTCTCCCACATCTGCCGCCCCTTTTGCTTTATTGGTAATAGATCCTGCCGCACCGGTTACACCTCCTACAGCACCACCAACCGTTATCGCAGTATCGGCGTTGTCGCCACCTGGTGCTTTCGCATCCCAGTTTACGCCGGACAGCACGGTTCCTGCATTCTCTATCATCCTGATAATTCCGATATTGTCTGTTTTCCACTGGAGATCAACAGGTGCCTCTGTTACAGCCTGGCTCCTTGCCCTTCCGCCGGGACGTGCATGAAAAACAGGACCGCTTCTTGGTCTTGTTGCCGGTGCCTCTTCAGAAACGGCCACACTTCTTCCCCGCGTTGGTATGGCATCAAGTTCCGCCATATCCATTTCACCCAGTTCCGGGTTTCTCTGCACGGTTTCTTTCTTTTGTACCGTTCTGCGTTGCGCAGTATGCCTGCCGGTTAACAGGTTTGTATTAAAACGTAATTGTGCGGTTTGTGAAGAAGGGAGTTCTTTTTTCTGCATAGCATCACCCAATGCCGCTGTGCCGGTAGCCATTGCTTTGGCCCCCATCACATCTGCCTCGTGTTCAAGACCGGCATCATCGTTCACCGGTGTTCCTTCTTTCATCTGGATAGTAGGCTGCACCCTGCCCTGCTTCTGCTGGGCAACGTGCCAGGCTTCGTGCGGCAGGTGTTGTTCCTGTCCGGGTGCGATATGTATATCGGTGCCCTGCGCGTATGCGAGTGCCTGTAACTGTTTGGGTTTATCTGAATTGTAATGAACTTTTACATCGCTCATTGAAAAGCCTGAGAGGCTCTCTACACCACTCTTGAGCGTATCGGGCATTCCTGTTCTGTTAGGTGCCTTAAAAGCTTCCTGCCGCTGAACAGGGTGTTCACGACTTATGTTTTTTTTTAACTGGAAAGGCGCGGTATTAGCAGCTTTGCGCTGAACTGCTTTGAATTTTCCCTGTAAGGGTTCTTCCTCTTCTGCTTTCTGGATGGGATCAAATTTTGCCTGCGCGGGTAATTCTTCTTCCGGTGAGGCTTTCTGAATGGGGTCCGCCTTCATCTGCAGCTCCTCTTCGGGGGCAGCTTTTTGCACGGTTTCAAATTTTCCCTGTAAAGGCTCCTCTTCCTCAGCTTTTTGAACGGTTTCGAATTTTCCCTGCAAAGGTTCTTCCTCTTCTACTTTTTGAATAGGCTCGAACTTGCCTTGTAAGGGTTCTTCTTCTTCAGCTTTTTGAACGGTTTCGAATTTTCCCTGTAAAGGTTCTTCCTCTTCCACTTTTTGTACAGGCTCAAAGTTTCCCTGCAATGGTTCTTCTTCCACAGCCGCTAATTGTGCAGGCGTAACAGCAGGCAATGACATACCTTTCTGCAGTTGCTTTTCACCCGTTTCCGCAGCAGCGTTTGACGGGGCTTTTTCCTGAACATTTGTTTTCTGGAACATATAACCACAATTAGTTTGATCAGGCTACCCTAATAGGTACCTGTATATGCCTGAAAAGATAATGACTTATTAGGAAAAGAGCGCATTTTTTAGAGGGTAATGTGGAAAACATTTTCAATTATAATAATACCTGCCATTTTCCCTCTTCATCCAGCAAATAAGACAAGCCGTTACTCATTTCATAAACGCTGTTCCCTTTGGAATCAGGTTGGGAGATCTTACAATATACCTGCCTCCCGCTATCCCGGGTGAGATAACGCGACAAGGCACTTACATTCGGCGCCACATCCCAAAGCCATTCACTTTCTTCTTCTTTTACAAATGCTGAACTCATGGGATACAAATTACAAATAATGTGCCGGTAAAAAGCTGGCACAACATTTTCACTATAGCTGTAAACCTGATAGTATGAAAACGCAATATTTTGATCCCAATACAAAGACCCATTCAGAAGATGAAGAAACCGTAGAGCATGAAGAAGTGGTGAATTCAGATGAAGAGGTAACTGACGGAGAAGAACATGAATGGGTAAATGAAAGCGACCTGGATGCCGTTGATCCGGATGATATTGCTTTGGGGGAGGAATATTTTTAAAATTTTCCCACACTTTTTTCAATATTCACTTTTTTCGCAATAGTTGTCTAATTTTGTTTACAAGTCAACAATCATTATCACTGTGCAATAATTACGCCTATTAATTTGTAAATTTGCTCACTATGTTAACCACTACTTTCATAACAGACCAGAAGGGCAACAAAATATCCGCCGTGCTTCCTATCAAAGCATACAAACAACTGCTGGAAGAACTTGAAGAACTCGCCGATATAAGGGCTTATGATAAAGCCAAAGCAAAAAAAGAAAAACCTATACTTTTAAGCGATGCCATCCAGCAAAGAAGAAAAAAAGCTAAAGCCTGATTATACCGTCCTCATCCTTCCTTCTGCACAAAAGCAACTCGATAAGCTGCCCAATAATACCTCCACTCGCATAGAAGATAAAATGATGGAACTTCAGCATGATCCCAGGCCATCCGGGTGTAAAAAACTCAAAGGACGCGATGCCTATCGCATACGCATCGCTGATTACAGAGCTATTTATGAAATACAGGATAACAAACTAATCGTTACCGTTATTACCGTAGGTCATAGAAAAGAGGTTTATGAATAAATAAGATTAAAGAAAAGCCGACACCCAATACATAATCCGTTCCTACCCTGTCATCTCCCCCGTCTGGTAGCATTTCTTCAATCCTCCTCATTTTTTAGTGGCTCTATAAAAGGTGACTTTGATCGCTTCAAAACCATGTTTTATACGGGCTTCACCCACAGTTCACCCACACTTCACCCACATTTCACCCACAAATTTGTGTGTGAACTGTATATGATATGTATGTTTATAGTGTAAAATATAATAACATGGTATCTATTAACCATGAAGGAATGAGGGGTATGCCTTTTACCCTGGCTACCTATAATATGGAAGGGGATGAATAGTAGGGCACTTTAATTTGACATGGGGAATGCGTACTGCAGAGATGCACGTATTATATGAACCCTATATAAGTTAATAAAGAGAATTATAAAAAGCGATCACTTTTATAAGTTCTGCTTCAACTTTAAACCGGAGATTATTGTCAGTAACAAACTTCTCTACCTGCTCAGTTTTATCTGCCAGCAATTTTACAATCCCTTCTTTGGATCTTTCTATTTTTACCATTGCATTGGTAGCCGCTACATATGCGTAATAATTTTCATGCTTTTCATACCTCACATCCGTATTGCTATACCCGACATCTTTTGACACTCTTTTTTCGATCACCTTGATGCTTTTCAGGAGGGTTACCTTTCCGCTATCGAGTACCTGGTAAAGAATATCTTTATCATCCCGCGATGTAATTACCGGGAAGCCCGACTGGAATATCGCTTTGCTTTTATCTCCGCAATCCACAAACTCAATTCTTTTTATCCGGAATGAAATGCTCATTTCAATTTCATCGCTGTTGTCTTTAACAAAACGAACCTCTGTGGTAGCGAGGTTGATTTTCACTTTCAATCCCCGGTACACATGTGCGTCTGAAAATAAAGTGGCTGCGCAATACTCGGGGTTAAAGAATACGCCATCAGCCTTGCTGATCACTTCCTGTGAATGACCATTACCAATGGCGAAAACAATACCGAGAAGGGTTACGCTAATCTTTCTTATGGGAAGCATGGTATCGCTAAATTACGCAGATTTTAATTGGTAATACGACATGACAGGTTTTATCTCAATAACTATAAACCATTGATTATCATTTATTTTATCAGCGTTTTGTATTCCTGCCAGCAGTCATCAGTCACCTGTTACTCCCCCATATTACAAAAAAAGTTTCGCGCCATCTGTAACATCGCTTACTTTTCTACGATTAGATAACAAATACAGGCAACTGCTTTTGGAATTACTGGATACGATAACAAATGAGGAAATGGTGGAAAGGTGTAAACGGGGCGATAGTTCCGCTTATACTGACCTGTACAACCGGCACGCGAAAGAGGTATACAATACCATTTACAGGCTTGTAAACCATACCGGGGAGGCAGAGGACCTGCTGCAGGAAACATTCCTGGCCGCTTTCCAGGCAATTGGCGGGTTTGAGCATACAGGAGGCTTCAGGGCATGGATCAAGCGGATCGCTATTAATAAGTCCATCTCCTGGCTACGCAAAAAGAAAGTGAGATTGGTGGAGCTGGAAGTGGGCGGGCTCAAAGTGAATGAAGAAGAGGCGGTAAATGAAGAAGAATTTGAGTTCAAAGTAGAAGAAGTGAAACGGGCCATTGAAGCATTACCCGAGGGCTACCGGACTATCGTTCAACTCTACTTAATAGAGAACATCCCCCAGGCAGAGATCGGTAGTATGCTGGGGTTGGCACACAATACCGTTAGAATACAATATCACCGTGCGAAACAGAAAATAATGCGCACGCTAAAAGAAGGAGGCTTATCATGAGCAATGAACTGGAAAAATTTGTAAACAACAACCGCGATGCATTTGATGATCGTATGCCCAACCCTGCTGTTCTTCAACGGCTGCAGGAACAGATGAGCGGGATGAATAAAAAAAAGGGGATCGTGATCTCTTTCCGTACAGTTCGATGGGCAGCGGCCTGCGTGGTAGTATTGGCAGGAGCGGGCATATTTTACCTGACGCAGAAAAACGATGCCGTAACAAAGACAATGGGTAATGGAGAGATAGCCAAACAGTCACCTGCAGTTGCTCCCTCTACCCATCAGGCTCCCGCAAAAGAATCAGTACCTGTGATTACAAACCCTGAAACAAATTATACCGTTCAACAGGCTTCCCAAAAAGGCAATACCACAGAGATGCAACTCGCATTACGCAGACAGGCACTTTTTGCGCAGCTGAATGATATGGAATCGCCCGGTGCCAGGGTTACGGCAGCAGCAGAAGCCTATAAGCTGAAAGGTGCCGATAAAGAGATCGTTGATGCATTGGTGGGTACGATGAACAATGATCCGAATACCAATGTGAGGCTGGCGGCTCTGGATGGACTCACGCGCTTTAAACGCGAAACCTATGTAAAAGAGCAACTGGTGAAGTCGCTCAAAAAACAGACCGACCCTATGGTACAGATCCAGCTTATCCAGGTACTTACGCGGATGAAAGAAACCAGTATTCTTGATCAACTGGAAAAAATGGTGAAGGATGATAATACGATGGAGGCGGTGAAAGACAATGCGTATTCGAGTATACTGACGTTGAAATCGTGAGACCAATTAGGAATTAGGAATGAGAAATTAGGAATTAATAATTAGCAATAACGAGATAGTTTCTGGAACCGGTTCATGCATGACGGGAATGGGAGTTATCGACTAAACCTTTCAAATAAAATAAATAAAACGAAAATGAAAAAGTACATATTAACTACACTTATCGCAGTTGCTGCTTTTGTTGCGGCACAGGCACAGGAATACAAAGTTGCCAAAAGCACGGGCAAGCTCGTGATCAATATCCCATCTGTTACCGTGGAAGGTTATAGTGGTAACGAGATCATTTTTACATCCTCAAAAGAAAAAGGTGATGATGATGACAGGGCGAAAGGCTTACGCCCCATTAATGGTGCGGGTTTAATAGATAACACCGGATTGGGTATCAGTGTTACAGATAAAGGAGGCACGATAGAAGTAAACCAGGTTTCACAACACAATGCCCAGGTAAAGATCAAAGTACCCAAGGGTGTAAGCATCTCTTACTCATTTACAAAAGCGATCAATGCGGGTACTGTGAGCTTTAAAAATATCGAAAGCGAAATAGAGATCTCTGTTCAGCATAATAAAGTGGAACTGGAAAATGTAACAGGACCGCTTACGGTAAAAGCTGTGTATAGTGGTGTTGACGTGAAATTTGGAGACAATATCAAAGGCCCTATTTCACTGGCATCTATTTATGGTCATGTTGATGTAGCGCTCCCATCAACCATCAAAGCCAACCTTTCTATGAAGACTTCGTATGGCGAGATCCTTGCGTCTCCTGATTTTAAAATAGACCTGGAGAAATCGAACAGCGATATGATCAGCTATAGCAATAATAATGTAAAAGGAAAACTGAATGGCGGTGGTATTGAACTGAGCCTGATCTCTAATTACGGTAAAGTTTACCTGCGCAAAAATTAATCAACGCTTACCTGATCATCTAAACAGTATTCAATTATGAAAAATATATTCATGTGGCTGTGTTGCCTGGTTGCCTTTGGCGCTGCGGCACAAACAAAAGTCACACGCTCCTACCCTGTTAAACAGGGCCAGCAGATAAAACTCGACTTCGATTACCCGAAAATTGTAAAAGTAAGTACCTGGGATAAAAACGAAGTATCGGTTACAGCATTCGTAACCATCAATGGTGGTGATAACGATGATGCTTTTACGCTTGAACAGACAAGCGATAACGACATTATCACCATTAAGAATAAGATCGTGGATATGGACAAATTACCGCACACCTATACCATTATGCGCGATGGCACGAAGACCATGTTCAAAACAAAAGAAGCGTTTCAGGAATATAAAAATAAGAACGGGCAATTCACCTACAGTTCTAATGGCGTTGATATGGAGATCACGATTGAAGTGAAAGTGCCGGCCAATACCAACACGAATGTAGTGGCAAAATATGGTATCGTTGAGCTGGTTGATTTTAACGGGCCTGTGAATGTGAATGCTACATATGGCGGCATTGATGCAACGGTTAATGAATCAAAAACAGGCAAGCTCACAGCAACCACCAGCTATGGTCAGATCCTTACCAATCTTGACCTGAAGATCACAGATAAAACGGAGAAAGATTTCTTTACATCTTTTACTGCTGAGCCGGGGAAAGGTCCTACGTATGTTTTTAAGTCTACTTATGGGAAGATCTATTTGCGGAAACCCTGAGAAGATTTGCCACTGAAACACAGAAGCACTGAAAGAGTACCTTTCAGTGCTTCTGTGTTTCAGTGGCAAAATTGTTTTATTTTCGATTGCGTTATGATTACCATCCGAAAATACCTACTCCTCTATATCGTTCTTTTATTATCAGGCATCACCCCATCCATATCCCAGGAAGTTCAAAACGCAACACGTAATTGGTGGAACGTATTATATTATGATCTGCATATAACACCTGATTACTCCAAAAAATCTTTATCAGGCACTAATCATCTAAAATTTGAAGTGCTGGCAAGTTCCCTAACGATGCAGATCGACCTCATGGAACCCATGATGATTTCCACAGCATCCTGGAAGGGCCGGCAATTAAAGTTTACGCGCAAAGGAGACGCGTATTTAATAAGCTTTCCGGAAGCATTGAAAAAAGGCAGTATTGAAACACTGAGCATTCAATTTCAAGGTACCCCACAGGTAGCACCTACCCCTCCCTATACAAGCGGTTGGATCTGGTCGAAAGATGAGAAAGGAAGACCCTGGATGAGCGTAGCCTGTGAAGGATCAGGCGCAGCTATTTGGTTCCCCTGTAAAAATATATTGGCTGATGAACCGGACAAAGGCGTTTCGCTGCATATTACTGTGCCTGACACTTTAGTGGCGATTGGCAATGGACGGCTCAGGAACAAGACCACCCATCAAAATGGAACTACAACCTGGCACTGGGCAGTAGTGAACACGATCAATAACTATAACATCATCCCTTATATCGGCAAATATGTAACCTGGCATGAAGACTACGCCGGTGAAAAAGGAAAACTTGACCGCGATTATTGGGTGCTGGATTATCATCTCGCAGAAGGTAAAAAACAATTTAAACAAGTGGATACCATGCTGCATTGTTTTGAGCACTGGCTCGGTCCTTATCCATTTTATGAAGACAGCTACAAACTAGTGGAGTCTCCGCATGCCGGCATGGAACACCAGAGCGGGATTGCGTATGGCAACCGGTTCATGAACGGATTTCGTGGCAGGGATGTTTCAGGATCAGGGTGGGGATTGAAATGGGATTTTATCATGGTGCACGAAAGCGGGCACGAATGGTTTGGCAATAGCATTACTGCCGCCGGCAACAGCGATTCATGGATCCATGAAGGATTTACCAAGTATCTTGAAACGATCTATACAAGCTGGATATATGGTGCTGAAGCAGGTGATGATTATATGGCAGGTATCCGCAAAAAGATCAAGAATGATAAACCTATCATTGGCAATGGCACAGATGATTATTATAACAAGGCAGCTACCATATTACATATGATCCGGCAGATAGTAGGCGATGAGGTTTTTCTACAATTGTTACGCGGGTTAAATAAAACATTCTATCATCAGAATGTAAGTTCTTCAAAAGTGATCGATTACATCAACAGCTTCACAAAAAAAGACCTGTCAAAAATATTTGACCAATATTTCAGAACAGTGCAGGTGCCGGTTTTAGAATATAAAATAAAGAATGAGCAATATGAATACAGGTGGACCAATTGTATACCAGGTTTTACAATGCCGCTGAAAGTCAATATGAATAAGAAGAATCTGTTCATTTATCCTACAGAACAATGGCAAAAAATAGTTATTCCCAACAAAGAGGTTCCTGCTATAGACCGGAATTTCTATATTGATACCCGACTGCTCGAATAGCCTTTGCGTCCTTTGCGTTCCAGCTTTTCACTTACACCCGTGGAATGATTATTTAATAGTACCAATCGAATTAAAACCCTAACACATGCCAAATTGGTTAAGAACACTACTCGCCGGATGGGGCGCATCAAAATGGGGAGGCGGATGCCTGGGAACTATCTTTGTTTTTGTAATACTCTATTGGGTGCTTGGCCACGTTGGCTGCAACTGATCTATTTTCCGGCAACGCCCATACAATGTCCAATGATCTTCTTGGCGAGGAAAGTAAAGCCTTCCTGACTCGCAGGTTTGATCATGTAATCTTTTGCACCCATCTTGAGAGAGGTCTGTATAAAATAATCCTGGCTGGATGTGCTCCAGATCAGTTTGGGAACATCAGCATATACGGGGTATTTACTGATCTCTTCCAATACCTGGCTGCCATTTAGAAAAGGCATATTAAAATCAAGTACAATAGTACAGGGAAGATCGGAACTATCTCTGCCGGCAAGAAATTCCATCACCATTTTCCCGTCAGGAAAGGTCTTTACCATGGCCGTAGGTGCAACAGCATAAATCGCTTTCTCCAACATCTCCCTATCCTCGGGATCATCATCTGCCAACAATATCCATTTCGCTTTCATTATCACTGTTTAAACGTTGAAAAAGTTTATTAAACGGTAACGATTCTTAATTCTACTGCCAACAAAAATAAAAATGACATTTAAACAACAAGCGGCTTAATTACGCCGCAAACTTATCTTTTTCCTGATTTATTTGCCAAATAAAATTTCCTTTTTTATTTTTTTTTAAGGAACGATGACAAATGAATGTAGCGAGTACTGTGTTTTAGTATATTGAGACTATGAAATTCTCCATCGCCCTGATTAGTTTTTTGCTTTTTTGTGAACTTGTAACTGCCCAGGCTGATAAAACTACCGGCAAGATTCCGGTGCTGATAAGATGCGATGATATAGGGATGTGTCATGCCGTAAACATGGCTGCCAAACAAGTACTGGAAACAGGTGTTCCGGTATCGATGTCGGTGATGGTACCTTGTCCCTGGTTTTCAGAGGCGGCAGAAATGCTGAAAAAATATACCAATGTTTCCATAGGCATACACCTCACCCTTAACTCAGAATGGAAACAATACCGCTGGGGACCGGTTGCGGGTAAGCAGGCCGTTCCTTCACTGGTGGATTCGCTGGGTTATTTTTTCCCATCCCGTGCCCTGCTTTTTGGTAACGACCCAAAGTTGGGTGAAATAGAAACAGAGCTCCGTGCGCAAATAGAAAGAGCGCTGCATGCAGGACTAAAGATCGATTACTTCGATTACCACATGGGTGCACCTGTTCAGACTTTGGAGACCAGGGCGATCATAGAAAAGTTAGCGGCCGAATACAAAGTATCTATTTCAAGGTATTATGATGAAGTGGATATTGACGGATGGTACTTCACGCCCATCGCCGAAAAGCAGGATTCGATCATCACAAAACTGTCTACGCTAAAACCCGGCGGAACCAAACTGTTTGTGATTCATGTGGGATTAGACACGCCTGAAATGAATGCGATGGAGGACCTCAACCCATTCGGACCAAAAGAAATGGGCAAACACCGCAATGCAGAGTTTAAAGCCATCATTTCAACAAAGTTTCAAAAGATCCTGAAAGAATCAAAATACAGGATTGTGAATTACAGGATGCTGAATGAAGAGAAAGGGCTTGGGAGTATGAAGCGGCCAAAGCTATAGATGTTAGAAACATCTCATTTATAGTCAAGCGCCAGGTTCACCATCGCCTTAACCCCTACTTTCAAACTCGCTTCGTCAATAAAAAAATCTGCTGTATGATGCGGACCTGCTTTTTTAGGGTCGGCGCCTTTGGGTAATCCACCCAGGAAAATATAAAAGCCCGGGGCCTTTTGTGCGAGCCATGCGAAGTCTTCACCAATGGTTTGTGCGGGCACCAATAAAATATTAGCATCGCCTGTTGAACGCCGCAGAGAAGGAAGCATTTGATTGGTGAGCGCTATATTATTAAATGTAACGGGATTATAGATCTTATACGGCACTTCCACCTTCGCCACTGCGCCTCCCGCTTCTGCTGTTTTTGTAGCAATCAGCCTGATCTTCTCATACATCATGGTTTCATCTTCGGGACTCAACGCACGAACAGTTCCCAGCATTTCTACTTTTTCAGGAATGATATTAAAACGGTTACCGCCAGAGATAGACCCTATCGTTAACACGCCACCATTTTCAGTGAGGTTCATATTCCGGCTCACCACCGTTTGCAGATTACCAACGATCTGCGAAGCAATGACGATCGGGTCAACAGCTGCCCATGGAAAGGCACCATGTGATGATTTGCCGGTTACCGTGATCTTCATATCACAGGCGCTGGCCATGGTACCGCCGGGACGATAGGTTATCTTACCTACTTCCGTTAGTGCCGCCATATGCAGACCGAACACTGCATCCACTTTAGGATTGTCCATCACACCCTCCGTAACCATCAGCTTCGCACCGGACTCTTCCCCATCAGGTGATCCTTCTTCCGCCGGTTGAAAAATAAACTTGATGGTACCATGAAGATCTTTCTTAACAGCCGATAATATTTCTGCAACCCCCATTAAAATGGCCACATGCGCATCGTGACCACAAGCGTGCATCACACCTGTCACCTGGCCGTTATACAAAGTAGTAACCTGCGATGCAAAAGGGAGCCCCGGTTTTTCGGTAACCGGCAAAGCATCCATGTCAGCCCGTAACGCAATCACAGGCCCGGGAAGATTTCCTTTTAATATGGCAACAACGCCTGTTTTGGCAACATTGGTTTTTACATCGAGTCCCAATGAAAGCAAATGTTTGGCAACCAGTGCCGATGTTCTGAATTCTTTGTTGCCCAATTCGGGGTGTTGATGAATATCTCTGCGCCAGGCGATTACTTTTTGCTCAATGTTATTGATGTAACGGTTGATGGTAAGACTATCGGTTTGAGCGTTGACAAGTGTCACAATAAATAAAAATATAATAAGCAGTGCTTTGTTCATATATCGAAAATACATCAATCCTGTTAGCTTCCCATACGGAGCGATTATTGATTAGATACATCTGGAAATATCCTAGCTAAAAAATTAGTTATTACAGATAAAAAAATAGAACCGAAAACTAAGTACAACTGTATTTCTTAATCCTTTGCTTTGTATCTTTCGCCTGACAGGAAATAAATTAACGAATAAACGATATTGATGATCACAAGAGTATGGCATGGTGTAACCAGCCTGGGAAATGCAGAGAAATATTTAGAGATACTACTGACAGAAGGCACAAAAGAATACCAGAAAACAAAGGGAAACCTATCCGTTAAAGTATGGCGGAAAAAGGAAGAACTGGTTTGTCACTTCTGGACACTTTCCGAATGGAAGGATATCAAAGCCATCAAAGATTTTGCCGGAGAAGAGTATGAGAAAGCGAAATATATGAAACAGGATTACGGGATCCTGTTAGAGTTTGAAGATAAGGTGGTGCATTATGAAACTTTCGTGGTGAAATAGTGCATAGTTTAACCAACGGGAATATACATATCGAACCGCGCGCCTTTATTTAATTCGCCGGTAGCCGTAATGGTTCCCCCATGGTTATCAATAATTTTTTTCACGATCGCAAGCCCGATGCCTGTGCCTGCATATTCCTGCTGCCCATGCAGTTTTTGGAATACTTCAAAAATGCGGTTCCTGTATTCAGGCTCAAAGCCGATACCGTTATCAGTGATGCTTAAATGATACTGGTGGTTTTCTATTTTGCTGGTGATAAAAATATGCGGTGAACGTAAGGTGCTGGAAAACTTAAGTGCATTATTGATAAGATTAAATAACAACTGCCGCAGCTGAAAAGTGATCACATTTACTTTACACATCTCCCCAATTTCAATCACAGCCTGCTTCTCATCGATCTTTTCACTGAGATCGCTTTTTATTTCATCTATAATAGAGGTCAGGTCAGTAGCTTCAAATTTTCTTTCGGTAACATTGATCCGCGAATAGGTGAGCAGGTCCTCAATGAGTGTACTCATTCGCTGACCGGCGAGTTGCATACGGCGCAAATAGTCTTTCCGGGTATCGGATAATTCCTGATCCTCCGCTAAAATACGACCCGAGAAAGTCTGGATCTTCCGCAAGGGTTCCTGGAGATCATGACTGGCAATATAAGCAAATGACTCAAGTTCTTTATTGACAAGTATTAACTCTGCGGCACGTTTCTCTTTTTCATCGTTTTGAAAAGCCAGCTCTTTATTGGCGATGATCAGTTCGGCTGCACGCTTTTCTTTTTCTTCATTCTGAAAGGCGAGCTCATCGTTTGCTATAAATAACTCCGCCGCTCTTTTTTCTTTCTCATTGTTCTGGAATGCCAGTTCTTTATTGGCAATGATCAGTTCTGAGGCACGTTTCTCTTTTTCCCCATTTTGAAAAACCAATTCATCGTTTGCGATAAGCAGTTCTGCTGCACGCTTTTCTTTCTCATCGTTCTGAAAAACAAGTTCTTTATTAGCGATGATCAGTTCGGCGGCTCTTTTTTCTTTTTCGCCATTCTGAAAAACCAATTCATGATTGGCAACGATCAGTTCGGCAGCACGTCTTTCTTTCTCTGTGTTCTGATATGCCCATTCTTTATTGGCAATGACGAGTTCCGATGCTCGCTTCTCTTTCTCACCATTCTGAAAAATAAGTTCACCATTTGCGATGATTAATTCAGCGGCACGTTTGCCTTTTTCTTCATTCTGATAAGCAAGCTCTTTATTAGCGATGACCAACTCAGCATGGGCACCCAACAGTGCCGTCACCAGCTTTTTAATCCGCCTGTTCCTTGTGCCGATCGTTAGCTTTAATTGCCCGTTAACTAAAATGGTTTCTTTTTCACTATCGGAAGGAATGATCATGGCTTCCAGGCCACCCAGCGTGGCAGGAATTAATTTCTTGATCTTTACGGGGGGTATTTTCATTGCATTTTCCTCACTTCTTTTATAAGCATCTCACTATATCTTACAGTATCTCTTCCAATGTACTCTCGGCAGATATAATCGCCATGATCTTTTCTACCGTTTCCGGCATACTTTTAAAAGTATACTGGTTGATAAAATATTGCTTTGCGTCCGGGTGCAGCGCAAGGGCTTCTTCCCAATCGGCCATACTGGTTGTTAACAGGTAAAAAGGTACCGGCTTAATAGCAACACAACTTTCGATCAGCACAGCCCGCATGCGGATGCCATCTGTCCGGCTCATGCTGATATCTGAACTGATAAACAGGGGAACCGTTTCCATGGTTTCAAAAAACTCAAAAGCCTGTGTTGGCGTGGTAAATGTTAGCGGTTTCTTACAACCCATCTCAAGTAACATCTCCAGCAAAAGATGCTTATCTCCTGCCTTCTCTTCGATAATAATAACCGGGTGAACATTCATATTCTCTCAAGCTACCATTAATAAACGGGTATACTGGAAATAATGCAGCCAGATAAGACCGCAATGGGGATATAAGAGGATTATACTGAAGAATTAACACTATTTGATGCCCCTGATAATTCCAGGGAGTAATATTCCATCTGGTGCATTGAAAGGGATGTTAAGCAGGCGCGCTACCAATGGAGCAATATCTTCCAGCCCCATTTCAGGGATAACTGTACTGGCACCAAAACCAGGTCCATAACCCACAAAACCCGTTCTGATCTGTGCGAAATCAGGGAAGTAACCATGTGTTCCACCCTTAGCTGGGTTCAAAACATCACCAGTTGCAGCTGCATTCATAGAAATGCCCTGTATAGGAGCCAGTGCCAGCATGGCATTGGGGTCTGCCCCTACTTTCTCCAACTCCTTTTTATCAACCACACGAAATAACTTGCGATAGGATGCAGGTAGTGCTTGTAATAACTGCTCTACTTTACTAAGTGTTTGTTTATCTGTACTGTCTTTCAGTAAAAGAAAAGAAGAGCCGCCAGTGGACTGGAACATTGCTTTCCATTTACGCCCTTCGCCTTTACCTGCGTCTAATAACCCAGCCTTCACGAGCCATACATTGGGTGAGATACTTGTATGAACATCTACAAAACCATGATCGCCGGTAACGATAATAACGGTACTATCTTTTAATCCGGCCAATTGTATGGTTTCCAATAAGCTGCCAATGGCACGATCAGCCGTTGCTATCGCAGTTCTTACCATTTGCCCATTCCTGCCCTCCGTATGCTGCGCATGATCAACGCTTGGAAGGTGAATAGTAAGCAGGGCAGGTTTGTATGTTTTAAAAAGATAACCGGCAATCCTCCCTATGTTCTCATCCATCTTTAGAAAGCTGGTGTTAAGATCCTGCGCTCCCATTTGTCCGGTAGCATATTGTTGTACCTCTTCAAATAAACCTTTCGGCGTAGACTGCTCACTCGTAGGTACACGCCTGTCTGAAGGATTTTTTAAGGTAAACGTTTCAGGTATATTATAATCAACCGGCGCCCCAACAGAAACGGGCCATGAAACAGAAGCCGAACGTAAGCCTGCCTGGCGTACTGCATCCCAAAGCGTAGGTGTTTTTATCAGCGAAAACTCACTGTTCCATAAACCGGTAGCTCCCTGGGGTTCAAAAGGTGTATTATAATAGATACCATGTCTTGCAGGAAATGCTCCTGTAATAATAGTTGTGTGCGATGGATAGGTTACCGTTGGAAATATCCCCCGCACACCCTGCGCTGCCGCACCATGTTCCTTCATATACTGGAGATTGGGGGTGGGCCATGTATCATCCTGGTAAAAGTCGGGACGAAAGCCATCAATGCTAACCAATATCACATGTTTTACCTGTTGTGAAATAACCTGACTGGCATACATCACAGCAAGCAGGCATATAAAAAGAATTTTCTTCATAAACATTCGTGTTGAACTAGTTAATTGTGCTGATTTCCCAGCTAATATTTTCCCTGGCGCTTTTCTCATATAGCTTGTAAAAGGTATCTGTTTTAAATATGCGCTCCATTCCCAGGAAATAGTTTAGCACCCTTTTACGCCCCTTATCAAAGGCTGGGGTTGCACCATACTCAATCCTTACATTTTTTACATAAGTAGCATAGGTATCCCTGTCAAGCCCCAGTATACTCATGTCTGCATCATTAAACAGGTTAGTATCATTATCCTCACTTAAAGCATGAGCTTTGGTAGCGAGTATCAGGGATTTGGCAAAGGCTACTTTTGCGGCAGGAAAACCGATAGCCGTAAGTCTTTCCACTGCCATATCTGCACTGCGCTCTTCATCTTTATGATCGGTTGAATTATAGATCACATCATGGTATACCATGGCGATTACAAGCGTTTCCCAATCTTTAACATCTACCCGGCACTTCAGTAACTGGCTATAGAAATTATCAAGATGTTTAAGTGTATGATAATGCCTGTCCGATCCTGAATACAAAGCTGCTGCCTCTGACCAAAATTTATTGGCGGTGTTGATATCTGAATACCTGGCAACAATGCCTGTAAATGCTTTTTGTGTGTCAGAATCAGACACCCCTTTCGCTGATACCGTTATAGATAACTGCGATAGGATAAACAAAAAAATAAATACGACAACACAACGGAGAAATATTTTTTTCATCTGATATATTTGAGTGTTACTTAAGCATGGGCAATACACCAGCTGCTTTTTTATTCTGTACCAATACTTTATTCATATCAAATTTCACTGTAACAATCCCGGTGGTCTTGTCATAGGTAAAATCATCCATACCTAACTGCAAGGGTATATAAGCTGGAATAACAGCTTTGATATCGTCCGGTTTTACATTTACATTGTTCTGCATCTCCACCTGTGAAACCGGGAAGCGGATCCCGAGGTCTGTCATTCTTCTTCCTTCAGACATAAATATTTCCTGACGCATTAAACACAATAAGTACAATACATCATCTGCAGAAATGGCTGCATCTATATCGGCAGGCTTTACAGAAGTGCCGGATACGGTGTAAACAGTTATATTGCCCGCCTGCCTGTCAAGCACCAGACCTGATTTTGCCACTGATTGGGCATCTGCTTTTACTGTTACAGTGGCTATCAAAGGATAGTCGCTACGGTTACCTTTCCTTTTAGCAAGATTCCCGTTAACAGAAGCGGTAGGTCTTTTGCTTACAACATCTGCAATCAGGTTCTTTAGAATTGTTTTGGCATTCGTTACATTACCTGTACCAATTGCTGCTTCTGCCATGATGAGATATGCTTCCTCACCTTTCAGCAAGGAAATGCTCTTTTGATCCGTAGCAGTATTACCTACATGATAATATTTAGGATCGAGGAAGTCGAGGCGCGGCAAAGGTGCGAAGGTATTGGTAGAGCTACTAAAAGTATAGGTCTGCATAGTATTGGAAACACCATTGGTTCCATCGTATTTAGCATTCAGCAACAGCAAGGGTGCTGTTTTGATGATATTGTCGGCAAATGAAGTTGCATTTGTTTTATCGCCAAGATCGTAATAGGCTCTTGCGAGGGCCATATTATAATAACTACGCTTTGTTGCATCAGTCTGCACTGCCAGGGCTGCTTTAAAATGATTAACCGCTTTTTGAAAATGATCCGCAGAAGAGGCTACTACCCCTCCCGTTGTTATGGGAAGACCATTATACATTTCACCGGCGAGCAGAGAAGCGTAACCCGTAACAAAATTGATCTCTGCAGTAATATTGGTAGTTGCCCCTTTATCGGCAGGAATGATCTTTGCAATACCGTAATCACCCATTTCACGAAGCTTACCAATAGCGCGCTGCATATTATCCACATCCAGGTCAGAGTAAAGAATAGTAGGTATATCGAATACTTTATTGGAAAGTGAACTATTATTATAGTAGTTATCAGAAGTAATTTCTGCATCGACTACCACTTCATTCAATGTAATGGCCAGTTGACGATACATTCCATTCAGCCATATTTGTGCAGACTGTGTAGTACCAGTATAAGATACATCAGTAATATTTGGATTGACTACTTCTTTCAACTGGCAGCCAGAGAAAGCGAACAGCAATACAAAAATAGTTATGTATGATTTTTTATTAAACATAGCAGAATGCTTTAGACAGATTAAAAATTAATTTTTACGGATCCAATAAACTGACGTGGGGCGGAATAGTTAGCATAATTCAAACCACCTGTGGTAGCAGAGCCCTGCCCTTGCGCACCACCCGGCATCACCGCTTCAGGATCAGATGCAGATGCTGTAATATTGAAAGGGTTTACAGCCGTAAATCCAACAGATAATGATTTGATTGATTTACCCAGCGCTAAGCGGTCGAAAGAATATAAAATTCCCAGTGTTCTCACCTTGAGGAAATCACTTTTTTCTACAAACAGTTGAGAATAGTTAAGCCAGTTGGCAGCACCATTCTTGGCAATTTCGGCTGGCGGTACTCCTTCGGCAGAAGCACCATAGTTAACACGGAACTGTTTGTCCCAGTTATCCAGGTACCCGCCTTTCTGGTATTCTGCATTTGCAAACAATGATAATTTTTTATACCGCACATTCAATCCGAGACCTCCGGTAAGTGTGGGAATGGTAGATCCCAGAAACACTTGCGGCGTGTAACTTTGTAAAGTACCATCGGGATTAAACACCCCATAGTTACCACTGATAAAACCAACCGGGTATCCTTCCATAACTACGATCTGTATAGTTCTGGAAGAAAGACCATTGAGGTTAAAGGAAGGTGCTCCGCCTGTACTTTCTACCAGGTTATCAACTGTATTGGCAGAGGCCCTCACACGTATATCCAGATCTTTCTTCTCCACAACCGCAATTACGGTAGAGAACTCCCATCCCTTATTCGTTATCACACCAATATTCCTGAGCGTATTGGCCTGTCCGGATGAGGGTGCAGATGGCACGATGAACAATGCATCTTTGGTTTTATTATTGAAGTAATTAACAGTAAATGATATTTTATTTTTCCATAAACCCAGGTCAAGTCCAATCTCCTTTGAATATGATTTTTCAGGTCGCAGATCAGGATTGCCTGGCTGACCGAAAGTGGCAGACTGGCTACCATCAAATCCATTAAACTGTATGGTTCTTTCATTTGCAAATGGAGTTGGGAATATACCTGCCACACCATAATTGGCACGCAGCTTAACATTGGTAAGCACCTGCTGTTTCCATTTTACAAAAGCAGGCTCAGAACTGATGATATAAGACACCCCAACTTTCGGGTAATATTGCGTACCAATCGATTTACCGAAAGCAGAGTTTCCATCGCCACGGATACCCAGATCAATAAAATAACGGTTGAGATAACCAATATTTTCCTGCAAGAACAAACCATAGTTAGCAACCTCCGAGTAATTTTCATTACTGGTGCGGGTTGCGGCCTGCCCAACGGTTAAAGCACCATCGCGGATATCCTGCCCGATATAAGCTACCTGACGATCTTTATTCCTGAACAATTGCGTTCCGGCAGTAGTAAGAAAAGAGAAGTCTTTTACTTTAAAATCATACTGACCTGTAAGCTCTAGCGTAATACCCAGGTAATTACGATCATACTTGGAAAGTGATCCAACATTGTTAGATCGTATATGTGTATTGAAAGCATTGGATATAACAGCCTGTTCAGACTGCGCACGGTAGTCAACCCCAAACGTGCCTTTAAATAAAAGGTTTTTCAGAGGTTGAAACTTTACTGCCTGTGATGTCTGAAAACGGTTTACGACCGAACTATTGTTTTGCAGCATTTCAGCTGAATCAGCAAAAGATTTTACGCGTGCATAATCTGCATCACTCAGCGAATCAAGCTTAGGATTAAAGCCCGGACCAATAATTTTAGATGCTCCATCTTCTGCAAACCATAAACCAGCATAGCCACCAACATTTGCATTCCTGGCTCTTTTCAGGTTTTGGGTGTTGTAAGAAAAAGTAGCCTCATAGGTAAGTGCCGAATTTAATTTTGCATGAAACCCAGTACGAAAATCTACTTTCTCAATCCTGTTCTGATCGTATATAAGTACGCCGGAAGATTTGCTGTAAGAAGCAGCCATACTAAATCCAAAATCACTGTTACCTCCATCTGCACCAATACTATACTTATTATAGAACCCATCTTTAAATAGCATGTCTTTGGTTCTTTTAAAGAAGAGATAATCATTGGTAGCTTTTTCAATACCGATATCAGCACCTGCACTGAAGGAAGCTTTACCTGAACCATTTTTCTTAGTAAAGATCTGTAGCACTCCATTGGCCGCATCTGATCCATACAAAGTAGTAGCAGCTCCGCCATTAATGAATTCGATCTTCTCAATATTCTCAACAGGAAGATCAGATAAGGCACTGGTAGAAGGCCCTTGAGAGATACCCCCGGAGACATTCATCCCCAGCGAAGGCGCCGTGTTGAGATTATCAACCCTTACGCCATCCACATAAATAATAGGCGTTGAATTAGAGAACGCAGAATTGAACCCACGCGTTTGTACAATCGATGTAGCACCCGCTTGCCCGCTGGTTAATTTGAATTGTGCATTGGGAATCTGCGATTGAAGTAACTGATCAATCCTTCCAAGTGGCAGGTCTTTGATCTGCTTTGAAGAAATAGAGGTCACATTGGTTGACAACCTTCTTTTACTTACACTAAGTCCTTGTCCGGTTACCACTACCTCGTCAAGTTTCAACAGATCTTCCTGCATCTGTACAGAAAGCATCTGCGGCAGGCTTGCGGAAGTAATCCGTTTTTCAATTGTTTTATAACCAAGACTTGAAAAAATAATGGTATAAGTGCTCAAATCGTTTTTAAGCTGCGGAAGCGTTAAAGAGAAATTACCACTTATATCTGTAACGGTTCCTGTTTGTGTACCGGCCACTTGCACGGAAACACTTTGCAATGGATTTTTTCTTAAACTGTCTGAAACGTTACCTTGTAATTTTTGCTGCGAATAGGCTTGTTGCATAAAAGACATTACAACAACGCACAGCATAATAATTCTGCTGACTTTCATGATATCCTGGGGGTTAATTAATGAAAGTGCGAAACTATTATTGCCAGGTTACGTTAATCTTAACCCATCATTAAGGAATTGTTGTTAAAAAAATTAAGCGTTGTGAGTATCTAAATTATTATCAAAGGCGATTTGCAAACTAATTAAAACTGCTGCGTTTTCCTGCTCTATAGAACCTGACCTATATAGTTCAAGCATTGTGGCTACATCTTTTCTTTCTTTCCTGTTTGCGATCCTTTTGCGGGTTATGATTTTATCAATACGTTCATAAATATTTCCGTACATATCAAAATCATGTCCTGTTTTTTCTTTGATATATTTTACAAAATCAAGGTCCCCAGTTATTTTATAGGTCACTGTTAAGTTCTCCAGTAATTTCTGCAGCTTTAACAGTGCCTTTTCCTGATACAGCTTTTCAATCTGTTCTTTCCATACACTATGAAAATTTCTGTAATATTCTAATTGATCGGGCTGGAGAAGTCCTGCTTTTTTTTCGATACTATATGCAATGGCAGTTACTGCAATAACCCTGCATTTGTCAAGTTCTAACTGCTCTCCTGCCGAAATCATATTATTTAAAAATTTTAGACGGAATGTAAAAGCCCATAAAGATCAAAATTTACGGGCTTTTACACTTGATATAATCCAATATGTCGGGACGACAGGATTTGAACCTGCGACTCCACGCCCCCCAGACGTGTGCGCTACCGGGCTGCGCTACGTCCCGAAAACCAATAACCCGCTGTGCTTCAGTGGCTCAGTGGTAAAAAGGGGTGAATAAACGGGTGCAAATATAAGCTAAAACCAAAATTCAGGTTATATTGCACGAAATTTCTACTGCTGCATGAAGATACTCGTAAGGCAGGCACGAATCGCCGATCCTGATTCTCCTCACCATGGCAAGGTCACTGATATTTTAATAGACGGAGAAATCATCTCCATGATCGCCCCCAATATTTCTACAAAAGCAGATACCATTATAGAAGCAACCGGGCTGACCGTTTCCCCGGGCTGGGTTGATATTTTCGCGCATTTCTGTGACCCCGGTTATGAGTACAAGGAAACATTGGAAACAGGTGCTGCCGCTGCTGCCGCCGGCGGATATACAAATGTTTTTGTTTTGCCCAATACACAACCGGTTGTTGACAGTAAATCGCAAACGGAATATATCAGCCGCCAATCCCTGAACCTGCCGGTTCGCATTCACCCATTAGGTGCCATCACCAAAGGCATTGAAGGAAAAGATCTTGCAGAAATGTACGACATGAAGAACAGCGGTGCCATTGCTTTTTCAGATGGCACACACCCTGTTCAGTCACCCGGTCTCTTTGTAAAAGCATTACAATATATTAAAGCATTCGATGGTGTGCTGATACAGGTGCCCGTTGATAAAAGCATCGGCGCCGGCGGATTGATGACCGAAGGCATCATCTCTACAAGGCTCGGCCTGCCCGGTATTCCGGCACTGGGAGAAGAGATCATGATCAAAAGAGATATCGACCTGCTCAGGTACACAGGGTCGAAAATTCATTTGACTGGCATCTCTACAAAAAAGAGCCTCGAACTGGTGGCGGAAGCAAAAGCGGAAGGACTCAACATCACCTGCAGCGTTACCCCTTACCATCTTTTCTTCTGCGATGAGGACCTGCAGACCTACGATACCAACCTGAAAGTAAACCCACCCTTACGCAGCCGCACAGATATGCTGGCTTTGCGGGAAGGGGTATTGAATGGAGCGGTAGATTGCATCGCATCGCATCACCTGCCGCAGGATTGGGATAATAAAGTATGCGAATTTGAATATGCAAAGAATGGTATGACGGGTCTTGAAACAGCCTTTGCGGTAGTGAGTGAGCTACTTCCCGACCTGACCGATGAAAGGGTTGCCAAATTATTTTCTTTAAATGCCCGTAATATTTTTAATTTACCTGTGACAAACATCGCTGAAGGGGCCAATGCCGAACTCAGCCTGTTTACGAGAGAGATATCGACCAATTTACAAAAAGCAAACATCAAAAGCCGTTCGTTCAATACCCCATTCCTGGACAAAGCATTGAAAGGAAAGGTTATCGGCATCATTAATAAAGGGCAAACCATACTAACCTAAAACACATACCATGAAAGTCAACGTTGTAAAAGAAGGCGCTAAATACGGTCTCATTGCTGGATTAATTACCCTGCTGGTTACTTACGGCGCATGGGGTTTAACCGACACGGCCGGTTTTGTTAGCATTACAGGCATTCTCAATTTTATCCCTTTTGTGATCATTATACTGATCATTACCGGGATCAATCTTCGTAAAGCAAACGGCAACGTTCTTACGTTTAAAGAGGCTTTGAAATTTGCTTTCGTTGCGTATGTAATCGTAGCGGTGATGGAAGCAGTAGGAACCTATGTTTTGTATAACTGGGTTGATCATGAGCTTACTGCTAAATCTTTTGAGATAGGGAAAGAAAAAGCGATCAAGATGATGGAAAAATTTGGAGCCTCTGAACAGCAGATTGAGGCAACAAAGGTCAAGATGGATAAAGAGGCGATGGATACCGGCTTTAAAAAGGTTTTCCTGGGTCTTGGTATAACGATTGTATGGGGTTTCTGTAAAGCATTACTGATATCACTGGTTATTCGCAGGGAAGAAAAATTTGAGGATTAATATAGCAGTATGGATGTATCAATTGTAGTTCCCCTGTTCAATGAAGATGAGTCGCTGCCTGAATTGTGCAGCTGGATAGAGCGCGTTGTTACAGAATGCAAGCTGTCGTACGAAGTGATCCTGGTGGATGATGGAAGTACCGATAACAGCTGGGAATTTATTGACCGTAAGAACAAAGAGGACGATCATTTTAAAGGCATCCGTTTTCAACGTAACTATGGAAAATCGGCCGCCCTCAATGAGGGTTTCAAAGCCGCCAATGGTGATGTGATCATTACGATGGATGCCGATATGCAGGACTCGCCTGATGAGATACCGGGTCTTTATAACATGATCCGTTTTGAAGGATATGATATGGTGAGTGGGTGGAAAAAAGTAAGATACGATAATACGTTCACCAAAAATATCCCTTCCAAATTATACAATGCAGTGGCAAGAGCCAGTTCGGGTATTCAGCTGCATGATTTTAATTGCGGGCTGAAAGCTTACCGGAAGAAAGTGGTAAAGAGTATTGAAGTGTATGGAGAGATGCACCGCTATATACCTATTCTTGCCAAATGGAGCGGGTTCCGCAGGATCGGTGAGAAAGTGGTGGAACACAGACCCCGTAAATACGGTGTTACCAAGTTTGGATGGGAAAGATTCGTGAACGGCTTTCTTGATCTTGCCACAATCATGTTCCTGGGCAAATTTGGCAAAAAACCTATGCAGTTCTTCGGGTTGCTGGGAACTTTGTTTTTCCTGATCGGTTCTTTATCAAGTATCTACCTGGTGGTTGCAAAAATTGTGTCCATAGATTTCGCTTTAACTAACAGGCCGAGTTTTTATATCGCACTTACTACGATGATCATTGGGATGCAATTATTTTTAACGGGTTTTGTTGCTGAGATGGTGGCGAGAAATGCGCCGGAGAGAAATACTTATCTGATTGAATCTAAATTAGGGGTGGAGTAAATTATTTATGCCACTGAATCACTGAAGCACAGAATTTTTCAGTGCTTCAGTGATTCAGTGGCAATTTTTTAAGCTATGAAAAAAGTAATCATCATCGGACCCGCCTGGCCTTTACGCGGAGGATTAGCTTCCTTTGATGAAAGACTCGCAAGGCAATTCACCTCGATGGGATTTGATACTGCCATCTACACATTCTCGCTTCAGTATCCCGACTTCCTTTTTCCCGGCACCACCCAATACTCAACAGAACCGGCGCCTGCAGGCATACACATCAAAGCCTGCATCAACTCGATCAATCCCTTAAACTGGTGGAAGATCGGAAGAGAATTAAAAGCTTTGGCACCCGATCTGATCGTTGTGCGATACTGGTTGCCGCTGATGGGTCCTTGTCTTGGAAGTATTCTCCGGTTGGCAAAAAAGAATAAGGCAACAAAAGTCGTATGTATAGCCGACAATGTAATTCCCCACGAACACAGACCTGGCGATACGGTATTCACAAAATATTTTGTAAAACCTATCGATGCTTTTATTACCATGAGTGATAAAGTGCTGGAAGATCTTAAATTATTTACCAGCCGCCCCGCAGTGAAAGTTGTGCATCCTTTGTACGATAATTTTGGAGAAGCAGTGAGCAAGAAAGAAGCACGGGAAAAACTATCGCTGCCTGTTGAAGACAAGATCATCCTCTTCTTTGGTTTCATCCGCAAATACAAAGGGCTGGATCTTTTATTGGAAGCGATGAATATGGAAAGTATCCGGGCCGCAGGAATTAAATTATTGATCGCCGGTGAATTCTACGAGGATAAGAAACAGTATGATGAATTGATTGCAAACCTCGCACCTGAACAATTGATATTAAGAACAGAATTTATTGCCGACAGTGAAGTCCGTTATTATCTGAGTGCGGCAGACTTCGTAATACAACCCTATAGAAATGCCACACAAAGTGGTGTAACCCCCCTCGCCTATCACTTTGAGAAACCGATGCTGGTAACCAATGTTGGTGGGCTTCCGGACCTTGTTCCGGATGGCAAAGTGGGTATTATCACAGAACCCAATCCCCGATCAATAGCCAATGGCATTGCTCAACTCTACGAATTAGGAGAAACCTATTTTTTGCCCCATCTTCGCGAAGAGAAAAAGAAATACGACTGGGCAGTATTGGCGAAAGCCATACTTCAATCATAAACTGAATCATGATTTACCGAAGTAAAGCACCCTTACGAATAGGCCTTGCCGGCGGTGGCACTGATGTAAGTCCGTACAGCGACCAGTTTGGTGGTGCGATACTAAATGCAACACTTTCCCTGCATGCACATGCAACTATTGAAACCATCACCGAGCCAACCATCATCATCCGCTCACTTGATCAGAAAAAGGAGCAGGAATTTTCGTGGAGCAAAGAATTACCGATCACGGGTGAACTGGACCTATTAAAGGGGGTGTATAACAGGATACAGAAAGATCATCCGTTTGAGATGACCGGATTTATCTTATCCACTTTTGTTGATGCGCCCGCAGGCAGTGGACTGGGCACTTCTTCTACATTGGTAGTGGCCATCATTGGTGCTTTTGCGGAAATGCTTAAGCTGCCGTTGGGTGATTATGATACCGCACATTATGCCTACGAGATCGAAAGAAACGATCTTCAGTTGGCCGGCGGAAGACAGGACCAGTATGCTGCCACCTTCGGTGGGTTTAATTTTATGGAATTCTCTGCCGATGACAAAGTGATCGTAAACCCTTTACGTATCCGGCAGGATTACCTGAGCGAACTGGAAAATAATTTGGTGCTTTATTTTACGTCTACCACACGTGAATCTGCCGCTATCATTAAAGAACAACAGAAAAATGTAACCGATAAGAATGATAAAAGCATAGATGCCATGCACCAGCTAAAAGAGCAGGCAAAGATGATGAAGGAAGCATTGCTGATAGGTAAACTTAACCAGATCGGCGAGATCCTGGATTATGGATTTCAACAGAAGAAAAATATGGCGGCCAATATTTCGAACAGCAGTATCGAAGAAGTATATGAGGCCGCAAAGAAAGCAGGCGCAACCGGTGGCAAGATCAGTGGTGCAGGCGGCGGTGGTTTCATGATCTTTTATTGCCCGGCAAATACACGCTACCAGGTTATTGAAACCCTTACTACCTTTGGTGGCCAGGTTCGCCCCTACCAGTTCACACAACATGGGCTGACAAGCTGGACGATTCAGTAACTTTGCCTTTTCAGAATGACTGTTGACAGATGACTGATGACAGGAAAAACAATCAAATCCTATGAAGGAAATTATAGAAAATATTATTACCGCTTCGATCGATACGAAAAAGAAGATCCTTTCGGATGCGCTTTTACAACCCGTTATTGAAAATGTGATCAATGCCATTACCGATGCATTCAATAATGGCAACAAAGTATTATTCTGTGGCAATGGCGGCAGTGCCGCAGATGCGCAGCACCTGTCGGCAGAATTTTCAGGCAGGTTTTACAAGAACCGGAGAGCACTGCCTTCTGAAGCGTTGCATTGTAATACCTCGTATCTCACGGCGGTAGCTAACGATTATAGTTATGATGTAATCTATTCGCGCATTGTGGAGGGCACCTGTGTAAAAGGAGATGTATTGGTGGGACTGAGTACTTCCGGCAACTCTAAAAATATATTGAATGCTTTTGCGGCAGCAAAAGCATTAGGTGTGATAACGATTGGATTCACGGGCGATACAGGTGGTGAGATGAAAGACAACTGCGACTACCTGATTAATGTTCCCTCGAAAGATACACCGCGTATACAGGAGAGTCATATCATGATCGGCCATATTATTTGTCAATTGGTAGAAGCAAAAATATTCGGCTGATGCAGGTAACCGAAGCCATTATTCTTGCAGGTGGTCTCGGCACACGTCTCCGCGAAGCCGTTCCGGATCTTCCCAAATGTATGGCCCCGGTAAATGGTAAGCCTTTTATTTTTTATGTGATCAGTCACTTACAAAAACAAGGGATTCAAAAATTTATTTTCTCCCTCGGATATCGTTCAGACGCATTCATTGATTTTCTGCAACAGACATTTAACCCGGCAACTTACGAAGTAGTGATAGAACCAGAGCCACTTGGAACCGGCGGTGCCATTCAGTTTGCATTAAAAAAAGCAATCAGTCAACAGGTGGTTGTAGTAAATGGCGATAGTTTGTTTAAAGTTGATATACAGCAACTGTCTGCGTTCCATCAATCCCATAAAGCAGCCTGCACACTGGCATTGAAACCGATGGAGAATTTTGAACGATACGGTGTGGTTGAATTGAATGAAGATGATTCGGTATCGGTATTCAAAGAAAAACAATCTTACAGTAAAGGAACTATCAATGGAGGTGTTTACATCCTTCATGTGGCATCCCTGCTTGCGAAAAAATTACCTGAAAAATTTTCCTTTGAAACCGATTACCTGCAGACATTTCACAAAGAAGGAAACATATTCGGAATGATACAGGACGGATATTTTATTGATATCGGCGTACCGGCAGATTATCTCAAAGCACAGAAAGACTTAAATCCAGATGTTAGATGATAGACCTCTCAACACTAACCAACGAATGGACCCTGTTTCTCGACAGAGATGGCGTTCTCAATCATGATAAAGACAATGACTATATCCGTAACTGGGAGGAGTTCCGTTTTTATGATGACACGATTGCAGCTATTAAAATACTGTCGGGCTTGTTTCATAAGATTCTGATCGTAACCAACCAGAAAGGTGTGGGCAAAGGTTTGATGACGGTAGCGGATCTTGACAATATTCATTCGAATATGACGCTGCAACTCGCAAAAGAAGGCGGCCGTATCGACAGGATCTATTATGCTTCTGACCTGGAGGATACAGCACCCAACCGCAAACCCAACCCGGGTATGGCTTTGCAGGCGGCTAAAGATTTTGAAAGTGTTGATCTTTCAAAAAGCCTGGTTGTAGGCAACCGCATCAGCGATATGGGTTTTGGCAGGAATGCAGGCATATATACCGTGTTTGTTGCCACCACACATCCGCAAACCCCGTTTCCCGATCCTTTGATCGATCTGCGGTTCGATAGCCTGTATGCCTTTGCGCAAGCCTGTTTATCACTAAGAAAACCTTAAAATTTTACCAGATTCATTGTAAGGGGTGGATTGATTGTAATTTAGAATAGAATTCCCGCCACCATGAAATCCTTTCTAATACTGGTTATCTGTGTTTTTTCGCTGCATTGTGTAATGGCACAAAAGCAGCCTGTGAGTCGCCCCGAGATGGTGCAGGCAGAACAAAAAATGATCAAACATGCTTTTGATATCCTGAATGCACCTGAATTGGTAGATCGTTTACGGGCAGATAGTTTTTTAACGCGCGAGTTGGTACAGGCCCTTAAGATCCCTTATTCATTTGCTTATCCTTTCGATTCGCTGAAGACTGTTTCTGTATTGTATGCGCCCGACAGTTCGTTCAGGATCTTTACCTGGCAGGTGATGCGCGACTTTGCTTATTATCGCCAGAAAGGTGCCATACAAATGCACACAAAAGATGGCTCACTTCAGTTAACTCCATTATATGATGCTTCCGCTTTTACAGACAACCCGGTTGATTCTGTAAGGGATAACAAGAACTGGATCGGTGCCGTTTATTACAATATCATACAGAACACTTACAACAATAAAAATTATTATACGCTGTTTGGGTATGATGAGAACGATGCAAGAAGTACAAAAAAATGGCTGGAGGTGCTCACATTTGATGCGAATAATAAACCACAGTTCGGTGGCAGGTATTTTAATTATCCTGTAGATAAGATCAAACCCCCGCAGCCCGCTTACCGTTTTTGCCTCGAGTATAAAAAGCTGGCCAACGCCAAAATGAATTATGATGCAGAACTTGGCGTGATCACATTCGCCGGCCTGATCAGTGAAATAGGAGAACCTTCGGAAAAATATACGCTCGTTCCTGTGGGCACCTATGAAGGTTTTAAATGGAACAATGGAAGATGGAACTACCTGCCTACCATTACCGAGCTCGACCCCAGATCAACCAGTAATCCTGCTGATCAGCTGCCGAAGCCTTTGTTTCCGGTGATTCCGCCGAAAAAGAATAATCCTTAACTTTTTTTTGCGGGCTAAAGCCCGCGGTTGTTGTAAAAAGGGATGCTTTCAGATCCCCAGTCTAAAGACTGGGGCAAGATTAAATAATGGAATACAGTTCCCTAATCTTAACGGGCAATTTTAAAAAGATAAAATTATTTTGCCTCAGTCTAAAAGATAAAATTATTTTTTTGCCGGAGCCTAAAAGATAAAAATATTTCTTGCCCAGTCATAAAAGGATAAAATTGTTTTTTGCCCCAGTCTTTAGACTGGGGATTAGAAGTCCCTCAAAAAAAATTCTCCCGCGGACTTTAGTCCGCAGTGTTAGTCGAGCTTTAAAACCGCTAAGAAAGCTTCCTGCGGAATTTCAACATTCCCTATCTGTCTCATTCTTTTCTTACCTTCTTTCTGTTTTTCCAACAGCTTTCTTTTACGGCTGATATCACCACCATAACATTTGGCAGTAACATCTTTGCGCATAGCGCTGATATTTTCGCGGGCAATTACTTTTGCACCGATGGCTGCCTGTATGGCTATCTGGAACTGTTGCTTAGGTAAAAGTTCTTTTAATTTTTCACATAACTTTCTTCCAAAATCTTCTGCACGACCACGATGTATCAATGCGCTTAGTGCATCCACTTTTTCGTTATTGAGCAGGATATCCATCTTCACAATATCCGCCTGCCGGTAATCGATCGGTGTATAATCGAATGAGGCATATCCTCTTGTTGAACTCTTGAGCTTATCATAGAAATCGAATACGATCTCCGTCAAAGGCATTTCAAATATCAACTCAACACGCGTGGGTGTTAAATAACTCTGGTTGATCAGGTTACCACGTTTACCGAGGCAGAGGGTCATGATGTTACCGATATAATCCGGTTGGGTAATGATCTGCGCGCGGATAAAGGGTTCCTCTATCTTGGCGATCTTTACCGGGTCGGGCATTTCAGCGGGGTTGTTAACGATGATCTTTTCGTTGCGTGTTGTGTACGCAATAAAACTCACGTTGGGAACCGTTGTGATGACTGTTTGGTTGAACTCTCTTTCCAGTCGCTCCTGGATGATTTCCATGTGCAGCAATCCAAGGAACCCGCAACGGAAACCAAAGCCGAGTGCCTGTGAAGTTTCCAGCTCAAATACCAGTGAAGCATCATTCAACTGAAGCTTTCCCATACAATCGCGCAGCACTTCAAAGTCTTCTGTATTCACAGGATAGATACCCGCAAATACCATCGGCTTCACTTCCTTAAAACCCTGTATCATCTCGCCGGGATTATTGGCCAGTGTGATGGTATCGCCCACTTTCACTTCTTTCGCATTCTTGATACCGGTAATGATATAACCCACATCACCTGCACACACTTCATCTTTCGGTGTCATATTCAACTTCAGTACGCCCACTTCATCGGCATTATAATCAGCGCCGGAGGCAACAAAACGGATCTTATCGCCCTTCTTCAATGTTCCATTCAATATGCGGTAATAGACAATGATTCCGCGGAAACTGTTGAACACGCTGTCAAAGATCAATGCCTGCAGCGGTGCATCAATACTACCTTTGGGTGCGGGAATTCTTTCAATGATCGCCGCAAGAATCTCTTCAATACCAATGCCTGATTTACCGCTCGCCAACAGGATATCTTCCGGTTTACAGCCTATGAGGTCCACGATCTGATCTGTCACTTCCGGGATCTTGGCCCCATCCATATCAATCTTATTGATCACGGGAATGATCTCAAGGTCATTCTCAATCGCTAAATATAAATTGCTGATCGTTTGTGCCTGTATACCCTGTGATGCATCTACCAGCAGCAGAGCCCCTTCACAGGCAGCCAATGCGCGGCTCACCTCGTAGCTGAAATCCACGTGACCGGGTGTATCGATCAGGTTAAAAATATAGGTTTCCCCTTTATACGGGTAGCTGATCTGTATCGCATGACTTTTAATCGTAATGCCTTTCTCACGTTCCAGGTCCATATCATCCAATACCTGGGCCATCATATCGCGCTCGCCAATGGTTTTTGTATGCTCCAGCAGCCTGTCGGCCAATGTGCTTTTACCATGGTCAATATGCGCGATAATGCAAAAATTCCTGATGTTCTTCATAAGGCGGCAAAGATACGCCATCGCAATTTGAAAATTGGGTGAAATTGAAAATCCATATCTTAACTCAAAAATCGCAAATCCATGTTGCTGAAGAAGCCCAACCGCAAAGCGGAGATCAACAACGAAACAGGTCTCGGAACCAATACAGCATTGAGCGGCGGCCGTTTTTTCAACAATAACGGCAAAGCCAATATTGAAGTCACCGGCTTACCATTATGGAAGCGGCTCAACATTTACCATTCGCTTCTCACCATGCCCACCTGGCGGTTCATTGCCGTAATCTTCCTTTTCTTCGGAATTACCAACCTGATCTTCGCCTGTTTATATCTCGGTATAGGAATTGACCACCTCGGCGGAATGGTGGCAGCCGACAATGCAGAAAGGTTTGGCGAGGCATTTTTCTTCAGCGCCCAAACATTTACCACAGTGGGTTATGGTCGCATCAACCCTATTGGCTTCGCTGCGAGTCTCACGGCATCTATGGAGGCATTGATAGGGCTGATGAGTTTTGCACTGGTCACAGGATTGTTATACGGCAGGTTCGCACGCCCCAAAGCCTATATCAGGTACAGCAGCAACGCATTATTTGTTCCTTTCAAAGATGGCATTGCATTGATGTACCGCATGGTTCCCTACACCAAAAATTACCTTGTAAATGTTGAGGCCAAGATCACACTGGCCATGCGTATAGAAGAAGAAGGCATCATTAAAAACCGCTTCTACAATGTTCCGCTCGAAATAGCCAAAGCCACTACCATGACGGCCAACTGGACATTGGTGCATATGATCAATGAGGAAAGCCCCCTCGCCGGTCTCAGCAAACAGGATCTTGCCGCGGCACAGGCAGAGTTATTGATATTTGTACAGGGCTTCGATGAAAGTTTTTCAAACACTGTTATCTCGCGGGCCTCTTACGGGCATGAAGATTTTGTATATGGCGCAAAGTTCAAACCGATGTTCCATCCGAATGAAGACAATACCAAAACGATATTGCATATCGACAGGTTAGATGATTATGAACTGGCAGACCTGCCGGGGGAATTGTATAAATAAAACAGGGGTAAGGGATAAGGAAAAAACACTTACCCCTTATCCCTTACCCCTTACTCCTTATCCCTATTTCTTCAACGCATTAATGATCACAACAAACTCATCCGCAATCAAAGATGCACCACCTACTAATCCGCCATCGACATCAGGTTGCGAAAAGATCTCAACTGCATTGGCAGCTTTTACACTTCCACCATATAAAATAGAAATTTCCGCCGCAGTATCAGCACCATACTTAGCTGCTAACTGTGCACGGATGAATGCATGCATTTCCTGCGCCTGTGCACTGCTGGCGGTTTTACCGGTACCGATTGCCCAGATGGGTTCATAGGCGATCACCACCTGCTTCAGTTGTTCTGCAGATAAATGATAGAGAGATTCTGCCAATTGTTTAGCCACATACTCATTCTGCGTTTCAGCTTCTCTTATTGCTAATGGCTCACCACAACAGAAGATCGGAAGCATTGTATTATCAAGGCAGATATTGATCTTTTCTGCGAGCAATGCATTGCTTTCACCAAAATATTCTCTTCTTTCAGAGTGACCGAGAACAATATATTGAATACCGAGCGACTGCAACATTTCCACTGATACTTCACCGGTATAGGCACCATTCTTTTTGCTAGAACAATTCTGTGCAGCTACAAATACATTTTGTTTACCAGCCAATTTTTTCTGCGCCATTGCGAGGTAGGGAAATGGAATAGCAAATATGGCCTGTTGGTTCGCACCTAAAGTATGGGGTTGACTTGTAATCGCATCCAGTAAAGCTTCTCCCTGTTGGAGTGTCAGGTTCATTTTCCAGTTGGCTGCGGCAATTTGTTTTCTCATAGTACACGAATTTTGAAACACGAATTTGGGCGAATTACACGAATTATAGCAGTTTTTTTTGCTTACCTGTTCTCAAAGATATTAGCGAGTATGGAAGATTCTTCTTTTGTAAGTGTGTGTTGTTTCATTTTCTTCCAGTTATCGATGGCAATTAAAGCTTTCTCAAATTCATAAACGCCGCCTTCAATGCCCCAGGTAAAATTATCAATCACCGTAGGCAGCAACCCTTTTCCAAAAACATTACAACTGATGCCGATCATACTGCCGGTGTTGATAGATGCGTTAATGGCAACGCGGGAATAATCGCCCATGATTACACCACACTTATTACCTACAGGAACATATTGCTTTGTATGCATGTCCCAAACTTTTACTTCGCCTGCTGTATTCTTCACATTACTGTTGGTACTTCCTGCACCAAAATTGCACCATTCGCCCACTACAGAATCGCCGAGATAACCATCATGTGCTTTATTACTATACCCCATCATGACAGTATTCTTGATCTCCCCTCCCCCCATGCAAAATGGTCCCAGTGTTGTGGCACCATAGATACGGCTATTCATTTTCAGAACACTGTTATTACAAAGCGCAAAAGGGCCACGAATGGAAGTGCCATCCATTATTTCTGCATCCTTACCAATATAAATGGGACCTGTGATGGCATTCAGGTTACAGAAACCAATCCTCGCTCCTTCTTCAATAAAAATATGGTTTGATCCCTTTACATTCACACCCGGTGGTAAAGACGATGAAGTTCTTCCCTTTGTTACCTGTTCAAAATCATACCGGATCATTTCATCGTTCCACTGCATCATCTGCCAGGGATGCACCAATCGTTTGGCAGGATGATCAATGATGTATGGAAACTCTTTCAGCTGCGCTTCTTCGCTCATCGCAAAGAGATCGTTACTTGTATTACCTGCTATCAAACCGTTTTCATTAGCCAGGCAATAACCCGGTTCCAGCGAAAGCACACGATCCAGAAGATCATTCGTAATCATCACAGAAGCGTCTATCCAGGTATGTTGTCCCTTTTCATATCCGGGATAAATTCCTTGCAGGTATTTTTCCGTGCGCACAAAAACGGCCTGTCGCGTCAGCAGTTCCCATCTTTCCTTCACAGAGAGAATTCCAAACCGCAGGTCAGCCACGGCCCTGGTATAGGTCAATGGGTAAAGACTGTTGCGTGAAGGATTATCGAAGAGGATGATTGACATAGATCACGGATTTCACAGATTTTGAGTATGATTACATGGATTTACAAAATACGTTCTTAATCGGGGTAAATACCATCATAAATAAAATCCAGGAAATCGCCTGCCAAAATCTGCGTAATCATACTCAAAATCTGCGAAATCCGTGATACCTTCGCCCACTAAAATCAGAAAAATGAGTCTCGGATACTTCTCTTACCCCATGCCTGTTAATGAAACGGTTTTACAATATGCTCCCGGTAGTGCGGAAAGAACTGCCTTACAGAAGACGCTTGCAGAGTTGAAGAAGAAACCGGTTGAAATACCGATGTATATTGGCGGAAAGGCGGTAAAGACAGGTAATAAAGTGGCTATCCACCCACCCCATGAAATTGCACACACGCTCGGCTATTTTCATGCAGGTGAAGAAAAACATGTGACTCAGGCGATCGCATCGGCACTCAAGGCGAGGGAATCATGGGCCGCAATGAGTTGGGAGAACAGGGCGCATATCTTTTTAAAGGCGGCGGACCTGCTGGCGACCAAATACCGTTTTCACATGAATGGTACCACGATGCTGGGACAAAGTAAGAACGCTTACCAGGCCGAGATTGATGCCGCGTGTGAGCTGATCGACTTCCTCCGCTTCAATGTTCATTTTTTAAGTGAGATCTATCAGCAACAACCTATTTCAGCACCCGGTATGCATAACCGTATGGAATGGCGCCCGCTGGAAGGATTTGTACTGGCCATCACCCCTTTTAATTTCACGGCCATTGGTGGTAACCTCCCAACATCAGCTGCTATGTGTGGCAATGTGGTTGTTTGGAAACCCGCTAACACGCAGATCTATTCTGCGCAAATGTTTATGCGCATCCTGCAGGAAGCAGGTTTACCGGATGGTGTGATCAACCTGATATATGTGGATGGCCCAACGATCGGTAAAGTATGTTTTTCACATCGCGAGTTTGCGGGTGTGCACTTTACTGGTTCAACCGGTGTGTTCAATCATATGTGGAAGACGATAGGAGAAAATGTTTCCGGCTACCGCAGTTATCCAAGGATCGTGGGTGAAACAGGTGGAAAGGATTTTGTTGTTGCCCACAAAAGCGCCAACCCCGATGCAGTGGTAACAGCGCTGGCACGTGGTGCATTTGAGTACCAGGGACAAAAATGTTCGGCAGCATCAAGAGCCTATATCCCAAGCAATATGGCGGAAGAGGTCAAAACCAAATTGGTAGCGGTTATCAAAACCATGAAAATGGGAACGGTAGAAGACTTCGGCAATTTTGTGAATGCCGTAATCGATGAAAAATCATATAACAGCATTACCCGCTATATCGCTAATGCCAAGAAAGATAAGAAAGCTAAGATCCTCGTGGGAGGTAACTACAGCAAAACAGCAGGATACTTTGTAGAACCAACCGTGATCGAGGCAAAAGATCCGAAATATGTAACCATGTGCGAAGAGATCTTTGGACCGGTGTTAACGATCTATGTGTATGATGCTGAAAAATTTGAGCAGGTACTGGAACTGGTGGATAATACATCCCCATATGCACTAACAGGCGCCATTCTTTCGCAGGACAGGGAAGCCGTAGAACTGGCCACCAATAAACTCAGAAATGCCGCGGGCAATTTTTATATCAACGATAAACCCACCGGCGCAGTAGTTGGCCAGCAGCCATTTGGCGGAGCAAGGGCATCCGGTACAAATGACAAGGCAGGAAGTATGCTCAACCTTTACCGTTGGTTGAGTGCCAGGACAATTAAGGAAACTTACAATCCACCTGTGGATTATAAGTACCCGTTTTTATCCTAATTCCCCCTATATTTGCCCCTCTAAAATCAAGCTTAGTGGCAACCAAATTTTCAAAGGAAACCTATCTATACTGGTACGAACTGATGCAGTTGATCCGCCAGTTCGAGTTAAAGTCTGAAGAAATGTATAAAATGGCCGGGAAGATCCGAGGATTTTTCCATGCCTATATAGGCCAGGAAGCCATTGCAGCAGGTTGTATGACCGCTACCGCGGCCGATGATCCGTTCATTACCGCTTACCGCGATCATGGACTGGGGTTGGCAAAAGGTATGTCGGCAAACGGCTGTATGGCAGAGCTTTATGGAAAAGCTACCGGGTATGCTAAGGGAAAAGGGGGAAGTATGCACTTTTTCAGCCTTGAGCACCGCTTTTTTGGTGGTCATGGTATCGTGGGTGCACAGATAGGAACGGGTGCCGGATTGGCTTTTGCTGAAAAATACAAGGGCACACAAAATGTGGTATTATGTTTTTTTGGTGATGGTGCTGCCCGCCAGGGTATCCTGCATGAGACCTTTAACCTGGCCATGCTGTGGAAATTACCGGTGATCTTTATTTGTGAGAATAATAATTACGCGATGGGTACTTCTATTGAACGTACCAGTAACGTAGTGGATATTTATAAACTGGCTGATGCCTACGATATGCCGGCTGATAAAGTGGACGGCATGATACCTGAAATCGTTCACGAGAACGTGGCAAGGGCCGTTAAACGTGCACGTGAAGGCGGTGGTCCTACCTTGTTGGAAATGAAGACCTACCGTTATAAAGGTCACTCAGTATCCGATCCGCAGAAATACCGTTCCAAAGAAGAAGTGGATGAGTACAAAAATCAGGATCCGATCATTAAAGTACGTGCTACCATTTTAGAAAATAAATATGCAACAGAAGCGGATCTTACAGCCATCGATACCCGTATCAATGGAGTGGTAGAAGAAAGTGTGAAGTTCGCAGAAGAGAGTCCATGGCCGGATGACAGCGAATTGCTGAAAGATGTATATGTAGATAAGAACTATCCATTTATTGTAGACTAATCGTATTCCAATTAAAATTTCAAAACTGAATTATGAGTGAAGAGCAGGAACTGAACGAAACCATTGCAAAAGTGCAGGGCTTCTGGCAGAAATTTCAAACACCGGTTTTAATCCTACTGGCCGTGATCGTTATCGGCGGTGGTGGCTGGTATGCTTACCAGGAATATGTATCAAAACCAAAAGAAGAAAAAGCAGCAGATGCACTTTATAAGGCACAGTTATATTTTGGGGTGGATTCTTCCCGTTTAGTTTTGAATGGTGATGGACAGGCGAAAGGTGTTCTGTATGTGATCAGCAATTTTAGCGGAACCAAAGCGGCTAATCTCGCCAAATTCTATGCTGGTGTGAGTTACCTGCATTTAGGGGAGTTTGCCAATGCAGTCAAATACCTGAAAGATTTTTCAACAGATGCAAAACAGATCCAGTTACTGGCATACGGTAATTTAGGGGATGCTTATTCTGAGTTGAATAAAAAAGAAGATGCCGTAGATAGCTATAAAAAAGCAGCCAGCGTTTTTGAAACCGATGAGAACAATTCTGCGGAATATCTTTTCCGCGCGGCTCTTTTATCAGAAACAACAGGTAAAACAAAAGAAGCACTGGCACTTTACAAAGAATTAAAAGAGAAGTTTTCAAAAACCGAAAAAGGTTACCAGGCAGATAAATACATTTATCGTTTGAGTGTAGAAAAAGACTAGCAAAATGTAACGTATGGCTACAAAAGGCAATACATCAGTCAACAAAGGCATCCCGTTAATCAAGGATGCCTTTGTTGTACTGGTGAAGACAGAATGGAACGCGGCAATCGTTAATAAGCTTGAGGCCGGTGCTAAAAAAGTATTGAAGCAACAAGGGATCCGCTCACAAACCTTAACGGTACCCGGCGCTGTGGAAATTCCTTTTGCTGTAAAGGCACATTATGCTTACAGTAAAACAATTCCGGATGCATATATTACATTAGGAACCGTGATCAAAGGAGATACCCCGCATTTTGAATACGTGTGCAACATGGTAACAGAGGGTGTACTCCAACTGAACCTTGCCCTTGACGTTCCCGTGATCTTTGGCGTGCTTACTGTGAATACAGAAGAGCAGGCAAAAGAAAGAACCGGTGGCGTACATGGCAACAAAGGTGAAGAAGCAGCGGTGACAGCGATAAAGATGATTTCGTTAAACAGGAAACTTAATAAATGACCGTACAATTATTCATCCCCTGCTTTGTTGACCAGCTCTACCCCACCGTTGCTTTCAATATGGTGAAAGTATTGGAGAAGGCCGGCTGTACTGTTAAGTACAATACCAACCAGACCTGTTGCGGACAACCTGCCTTCAATGCAGGGTTCTGGGGTGAGGCAAAAGAGGTCTGTACAAAATTTATAACCGATTTTGAGGGAGCGGAATATATTGTTGCGCCCAGTGCAAGTTGTGTGGGATTTGTAAGAAATTATTATGCAAAGCTGTTTGATAATTCTGCCTATAATAATGCAGCCAAAAAAACAGCAGAACGCGTATATGAATTCTCTGAGTTCCTGATCAAAGTTTTAAAGATCGAGGACCTGGGTGCCCGCTTCGAGGGCAAGGCAACCTACCATGATAGCTGTGCCGCATTGCGTGAGTGTAAGATAAAAGAAGAACCCCGTAAACTATTAAGCAAAGTACAAGGGCTTGAAATGATAGAGATGAATGATGTTGAAACCTGCTGTGGTTTTGGCGGCACATTCGCCGTAAAATTCGAGCCCATCAGCATCGCCATGGGCGATCAGAAAGTAAATAATGCCAAAGCCACCGGCGCTGAATACATCATCAGTACAGACATGAGCTGTTTAATGCATATTGATGGCTGCGCCAAACATAAACACAGCGGAATGACTGTTGTGCATCTTGCAGATGTATTGGCAAGTGGATGGTGATGATTTAATTGCTAATTACTAACTCCTACTTAAAAATGAACTACTGGCTCATCAAATCCGAACCATCTGTTTACAGTTGGGATCAATTTGTAAAAGAAGGCGAAACCTTCTGGAATGGTGTACGCAATTATGCCGCACGCAATAATCTCCGTGCCATGAAGAAGGGAGATCTTGCTTTCTGGTACCATAGCAATGAAGGAATGGAAATCGTAGCCATTGCCAAAGTAACCAAAGAATCTTACCAGGACCCTACCACAGAAGATCCGGCATGGCTGGTGGTGGATTTTAAGCCACATAAGAAATTAAAGAAACCTGTTACACTCGCACAGATCAAAGCCGATAAACGACTTGCTGATATGGACCTGGTTCGCTTAGGCAGATTATCCGTGGGTGCCGTTAAGCCGGAAGAATGGAAGATCGTGATGGAGATGGCGGGGGAAAAGTAAGTTTCATGAAAAAACTCGTAATCCTTACCGGGGCAGGAATCAGTGCAGAAAGTGGTATCCGCACTTTCCGCGATAGTGATGGATTGTGGGAAGGATATGATATCTATGAAGTAGCATCTCCACGCGGCTGGAAGAAAGATCCGAAACTAGTGCTCGATTTTTATAATATGCGCAGGCGCGATGCCGCCCAAGCGCAACCGAATGCTGCACATACCGGGCTTGCCTCTCTCGAAAAAGATTTTGACGTAACCATCATCACACAAAATATTGATGACCTGCATGAGCGGGGTGGCAGCACGAACGTATTGCATCTGCATGGAGAAATCTTTAAGATGCGGAGCGTTACAAACACCATAGACACTTTTGATATCAGGGGTGATATTCATCATGGTGATCTTGCGCCCGATGGCAGTCAACTCAGACCACATATCGTTTGGTTTGAAGAACCTGTACCGATGATAGAAACCGCGGCAGAGATTGCTTCTATGGCTGATATATTTGTGGTGGTAGGAACTTCGCTGGTGGTTTACCCCGCAGCGGGATTGATCAACTGCGCACCGGCAGGCATTCCCAAATTCATTATTGATAAAAGCATCCCGCCCACGCAGGGAATAAAAAACCTTACTGCTATTGAAACCACGGCTTCGGCAGGTGTTGAATTGTTAAAAAGAGAGTTGGCGCGGTACCTTTAAACCTTTGCTAACAGCCACTTTTGTATACTTGCACAAATTGGTGGCATGAGAAGAAGGTTACTCATTATTTTATTGTTCGCATTTCATTACAGCATGGCACAGCTGAGTGAGCCTTTTAAAGAATTGAAAAGCTTTATCAGGACACAACCACCCAAGATCGAGGTTGACACCACACCTTACCTTGATATGGTGTATAAAAAAGGCAATCACTATCTCCTACCCTTTTACAAAGCCTTTATCCAGGAACAACGCGCATTGCCTCACGATACGGCCATGTATTATGAAATGCTTGCACAGGCGGTTTCTTTTATCGGTGATAATAAAACGGTGCTTGAATTTGAAAAAGCATCGTATGAAAAATTACCAGACTCTGTAAGAAAAGAGATCGCCAAGATGTCGGACATCGCCAAAGACATCAGCTATATCGATGCCAAACAATATATCCTTACGCGTACAAAACGCAGCCGCGTAGTCATGATCAATGAAGCGCATGATAAGCCCCAGACACGCGCCTTCACTGCTTCCTTGCTGGAAGACCTTTACCAGCAAGGCTTTCGCTACCTCGCTATGGAAATGCTTGGGAACATGCCCTTCAAGGCAGTGATAAAAGTAAATGCAGCTACCGGTTATTACAGTGCTGAGCCGATGGCTGCTGAACTCATCCGCAAAGCCCTTGAGATCGGTTATACATTGGTACCGTATGAGGATACAGATCCAAAACATACCGTTGACCAGCGTGAATATGCGCAGGCTCAGAATATCTATGATTTTCTTTCCAAAAAAGACACTTCAGCAAAAATACTGGTGCATGCAGGCTACGGGCATATTGAAGAAGGCGCGCGCAAAGATGAACGGATTCCGATGGCCGCTTATTTCAAGATCATTTCAGGGATAGATCCATTAACCATCGATCAGACGGAAATGATCGAGCAAAGCAATAATCCTTATGGCGCCGCTTTATATGAATCATGGATCAGGAAACGACCACTTACGGTTGCATCTATCCCATTGCTGAATGAAAAGCCCGTGGATCCTTTGGGAGTTGAGCTATATGATATTCATGTGATTCATCCGCCTACAAAATATGTGAATGAACGTCCCACATGGACAGCGATGAATGGCTGGAGAAACGAGATCCCTATCTCCCCTGCTTACCGCTCACTGTTTTTAGTGCAGGCTTTTTATGATAAGGAATATGTAGAGAGTAATCCGGGACTCGCTGTGCCTGCCGATCAGACTTATCTTACGGCAGCCAATGGCATGTATTATTTATACCTGCATAAAGGAAAATACAAATTGGTATTCAGGGATAAATTGTATGAGATCTTGGGAACGAAAGATATTATCGTTAATTGATTATTTAAAGAAAATGTACGCGATCCCTATCGCCGCAATCACCCCAATCAAATCCGCAAGCATTCCCGCCCATATCGCATAGCGAACTCTTTTTATTCCAACACTTCCAAAATATAAAGCGATAATATAAAAAGTGCTATCGGCACTGCCTTGAAATGTAGAAGCCAATTGACCCAAAAAGCTATCAACCCCATAGGTTTTAAAAACATCCAACATCAATCCCCTCCCACCACCACCACTAAAGGGGCGCATGATTGCTACGGGTAACGCTGGTACAAATTCGCTGTTAAGTCCAATATTGGAAAAACACCAGGTAATTCCCTGAATGATCGCATCCAGGGCGCCACTATCTCTGAAAACACGGATGCCCACAATTATACCCACGAGATAAGGAATGATCTTGATGATTACATCCCAACCTTGTTTAGCTCCTTCAATAAATGCATCAAATACATTTACCTTTTTCACAAAGCCCCCTATAATAAATGAACTGATCACGAGAAAAAGGATCAGGTTGCCCAACACATTACTAAAAGTTTCTTTTGTAAATAAAGTAGGTATGGGAATATCTTTCTGGGAAGGGAGGCTATTCATAAACCCTGCAAACAAAAGGATCCCGATGATGATACCGCTTAACCAAAGGATCAATACCTTATCAAACTTCAACCGCTGATATAATGCAGTAATAATGATACTGGCAATAGTGGCGATTGTGGTGGCGATCATCAATGGTACAAAGACACTTGTAGGATTGGTACTGCCCGCTCCTGCCCTGTATGCAATGATGGAAAGGGGGATCAGCGTTAACCCACTCGTATGCAGCACAAGAAACATGATCTGCGAATTGGAAGCTGTTTCTTTTTCAGGATTGAGCGATTGAAGGCTTTCCATGGCTTTTAACCCGAATGGTGTAGCGGCATTATCCAACCCCAGCATATTGGCACTGAAATTCATCACCATCTGTCCCATAGCCGGGTGCTTGTCGGGTACTTCGGGAAAAATGCGTTTCATAAAAGGGTTCAGGAGGCGTGCCAGAAAATTAATGGCACCTGCTTTTTCACCGATGTTCATCAATCCCATAAAAAACACCATGACACCCGCTAAAGGCAGCCCGATATCCAATACAGACGATTTTGAAGCATCAAAGATCCCCTCTACCAGTTTTTTAAAGATCTCATAGTCCCCAAAAAAGATCAGTTTGATGAGGGCGATAATCAGCCCGATAACAAAAAACAGGATCCAGACGTAGTTGAGGGCCATATAGGGAGATTTGCAAGTGAAAATAAGTGTTGTGAGGCAAACATTCTATATTTGCGCCTCGAAAAAGAAACTAAAATGGCTTTACAAGCAGGCATCGTGGGGTTACCGAACGTAGGTAAATCAACGCTATTTAACGCAGTTAGTAACAGCGCCAAGGCACAGGCGAGCAATTACCGCTTTTGTACCATCGAACCCAATGTTGGATTGGTAGATGTTCCGGATGCAAGACTCAATAAACTTGCGGAGCTGGTGGTGCCCGACAGGATCGTTCCTACGCAACTGGAGATCGTAGATATCGCAGGTCTTGTTCGCGGGGCAAGTAAGGGTGAAGGACTGGGAAATAAGTTCCTGGGAAATATCCGCGAAGTGGATGCAATCATCCATGTGATCCGCTGTTTTGAAGATGAGAATGTATTACGTGAAGAAGGGAATATCAACCCGGTAAGTGATAAAGAGATCATTGAAACGGAACTCCAGCTAAAAGATCTTGAAAGCGTTGAGAAGAAATGGCAGAAGGTTGAGAAGATGGCGCGGGTAGGTACAGATACAAAAGCCAAAGCCGAGTTCGAAGTATTGAACAGGTGCAAGGAACATCTTGAAAAAGGAAAAAGCATTCATGCACTCGGATTAAGCAAAGAAGATAAAGTGGTAGTAGCAGATCTGTTCCTGCTCACTGATAAACCTGTATTGTATGTGGCTAATGTTGATGAAGCCAGCATGCATACCGGCAATAAATTTTCAGAAGCATTAAAAGCTGCTGCCCATGCGGAAGGTGCAGAAGTGATCGTGATGTGTAATAATATAGAGGCACAGATCGCTGAAATGGACTCAACGGATGACAGGCAGATGTTCATGGACGAATACAATATGAAAGAACCGGCCCTGAACCGTTTGATCACATCGGCGTATGCGTTATTAAACCTGGATACCTATTTCACAGCAGGTGTGCAGGAAGTGCGTGCATGGACCATTCACAAAGGCTGGAAAGCTCCACAGGCTGCCAGCGTGATACATACAGATTTTGAAAAAGGATTTATCAAGGCTGAGGTGATCGCTTACGAAGATTTTGTAAAATATGGCAGTGAAGCGGCCTGCCGCGATAACGGCCGTTTACGGATCGAAGGAAAGGAATACATTGTTAAGGATGGAGACGTAATGCATTTCAGGTTTAATGTATAATCAACCAAAGAAAACAAGCAGCATGAAAAAATATTTTATTCTTTTATTGGTATTCTCTGCTTCCTGCCGCAATGGGGAAAAGACGGAAGAGGCAGGAAACAACAGTCCGGCAATTCCTGCTGCCACTGTTATGAACTACAGTGTGCTGAAAGTTTACCCTCACGATACAACCTCTTATACTGAAGGACTTGTATGGTTAAACAACTCACTGTATGAAAGTACAGGCATGGAAAAACAAAGCAAGCTATTACGCTCAAAACTGGAAACCGGAAAGGCGTTTCAAAAAATCGACCTGGCACCTGAATATTTTGGGGAAGGGATCAGTGTGATTAATGATAAGATCTACCAGCTTACATACAAGGAACATAAAGTTTTTGTTTACGACATGAACTTTAAAAAAACAGGGGAATTCGAATGGCCATATGAAGGTTGGGGAATGACAACAGACGGAACAAACCTTATTCTCAACACCGGTGGCAGTAATTTATACTTTGTTGATCCTGCCACATTCAAGATCGTAAGAACGCTGGGAGTAGTTGATAACAATGGCTATGTTGACAGCATCAACGAACTGGAGTACCTTGATGGCTATGTTTATGCAAACCGCTACATGACCAATTACATTCTTAAAATTAACCTGACAACAGGACTTGTTGAAAGCAAGGCAGATCTGACAGGAATTCTTGAGAAGAATAATATTACAAAGCCTGCAAAAATTGATGTGCTGAATGGGATCGCTTATGACAGCACAAAAAAAGCATTCTATATAACAGGAAAATATTGGCCGGCTTTATTTGAAGTAAAGTTTAATTAAAGAGAATTGCCACTGAAGCACAGAAGCACTGAAAAAGAAAAATTCAGTGCTTCTGTGCTTCAGTGGCAAAAAAAAAATTACACCGGTTGCTTAAACAAAATATAGATCAACGAGCTCCCCTTCTTATTGTTACCAGCCGCTTTAAAATTGGAAATCAACCCGTTCCAAACCGCACCAACAATATTGGCACTTCCGTTCTTGTATTGCTCGCTTAGCATGGATACATAAAAGCTGTCAAACCACATAGGTTGCACTGCTTCCAGCCCAAATCCCTTTTTCCGCGCAAGCAGTTCCATTCCTTTGGGTGAAAAATGATAGAGATGTCTCGGTACATCATAAGCGGCCCAGAATCCTTTATAATGTATGGCATCGTAACTCGTATAATTAGGTACAGCGATCAGTAATCGTCCACCGGGCTTTAACAGGCGATGGAAATTTTCAAGATAGGGATGTAATTCGTGCACGTGTTCGAGCACATGCCAGAGTGTGATCACATCAAAGTGTTCTGCATCAAGGGTATTGAGCAGATCAGGTGATAAGAGGTTCAGGCCATATTTGTGTTCGGCATTCGTTCTTGCTATATCGTCAGGTTCAAGACCGGTTATCTTCCAGCCTGCGGTCTGCATGGTGTTTACAAAGGCACCGGTACCTGCTCCTACATCTAACAGGGTACCTGTTTTTTTGCCGGATACTTTTTGTACGAGTTTTCTTTTCGTTGATAAGGTATGGTTACGGATAATATGATACAAGCGGTTAATAAAACCTTTCTGTGTATCTGAATGTGAAACATAGGCAGCAGATTGATAATAAGGACCAATATCCGCCGAAGCCGGTACCGACTGTGTAAAGCGGATGGTACAATCATCACAATGCCAGATCTCGAAAACCTCGTTCGATACAGTATGGTCCTTTGCAGACAATACAGGGTAAATAGCAGAAGAAGCACAACAGGGGCATGTCGTTAATGAGATCCTTTCAGGCATTTCTTTTTCTTAGCTTTTAAAGTATCTTGATCAAAAGAGCAGCCAGTCCAAGCACTGCAAGAACCGATGCATAGATCCACCACTTTTCTTTAACCACATCTTCTTCCTCCGTAACACGAGTCATTTCCACCACCTTTGCTCTCGGTCTCTTATCATCCCGTATAAAGCTTAACAGTTCAGCCGTTTCTTTTTCTTTCAGCGGTGTCCATGCTTCTGCCGGCGCCCTGGTTTCTTTTATCTCTTTCACTTCGTTCACAACAGGCATCTCTTCTTGCACAACCGGTTGTTTGAATTTTATTTTATCCCCCAACCGTAACGGTGGTAAAATATCGATCAGGTTACTGGCGGGCTGGAAAACAATATGCCCATTCATTTCTTTCTTGATCCTGCCAATTCCCTGCAGGTCGGTAAAATGCTGTTCAACCATATTCACCAGCAAACGGATCGAAAAATTCTGAAACTCTTTCATCGCCGTTATTTCATCAACGCCCATCTCTAATGAAAGAAAATGTATCAGGCTCCTGTCGGAACCGGGTGCTGGCCCCTCGTTGAAATCAATAAATGGTTTTCTTGGAAAAAGCAGTCCCGTTGATTCATTATAATACGCCGGCTGGTATTCGACCATGAAGTTCCCGAGCGCAGGTATGCTCAGTTTATGATGAAGCAGCAGGTATTTATATAGGTACTGTTGCATAAGATCGGCGGTTTACCGGAACGAATATACAACTCCTCCCAAAACAGTAAAGCCCAACACCGGATACTGGTTCCATCTTTGGTAGGCACTGTTGAGCATATTGTTCATCTGGAACCATAAATTCAGGCGGGGTAATATCGTAAACTCCGCACCCACATTGATGTCTGCCACAGGATCGAGCTTTCCTGACTGAGCGGTTACCCTATCACGATAAAAGCTTCCATCCCAAAGAAAAACATCTGCTTTCAGTTGCAGATCCTTTAATAATTTCCATTTCAGGGTACCGGTTGCATCAAAAGGGATCAAACCCCATGCTTTCGGGTTCACCGTTAAATTATTATACTGCGTGAAATTCATGGAGGCAAGCACCGATACTTTTTCACCTACCGTGTAACCCAGTTCTCCATGCAGGCGGATAGCTTTCATTTCCGGCTCATAGAGCACATTAAATGTTTTGCCATCCGTAATACTGTTTACAAACAAAGCCTGGTTATTGAACTTAAGTAAGGAGAATCTTGCACCATAAGTTAAATGACTACCATAATTTCCCTTGACGCCCACATACTGCTCATTTACCTTGGTATTGGCAACGGTAAGTGGTGTAGATGAAATGATGAACGGGTTGATATCCGACAATGAACGATAGGTATTCTTATGATAATAACCTATCCAGCCTGCTTCAAATAATAATGGCATCTCAGACAGCTTAGCTTCAACCGTTAATTCAGGTAAGGCTGAAAACACTTTGTTATCCCATGATGGCTGTATACCCAGGTTCAACTTTACGTTGGGTGTTGTTAACAGGAATGCGGGTGAAACATAATATAGATTGTTCTTTGTGTTGATGGGATTGGGGATCAGCGTTACCGTTGAAGAGGTCATATCTGCAGTAAGTCCCAGGTTAAACGCATAAAATTTATTAAATGCTTTACTCACCGGAAGCTTAACGATCAGATCATTCTGCGACACTTCATGATTATCTGCAAAACGGATAAAGCTTACCTGCGGATTATACTTGATACCATATGGATTCGCCAGCTTATTTTGAACACCTACCTCAATCCCTACCGTATTAAACCTTTGCAACAGGTCCTCTTTGGTATAAGGAATCGTTGTTGGCTGAAACCCATACAGGTATTGCGTATTGCTCTTATAAAATGCGTGTGCGTTCCACTCATGGCTCTCCCCTGTTTTAAAGACCGACAATACATCAACCCCCAGCTTACTTGCCTGTTGTGCAAACAGATGCCCCGTTGAGGTGTTGAAGTTTCCACGCAGATTGGTGATCGAATTCACACCATCTCCAAAAGAAAAACCTACCTCGCCTAAGTAGCTGCTGAAATTACCGGCGCCTACTTTTATATATTGGTCATTCTCCCAAACAATATTTGAATCGATATTCAATGCCAATGGTTTCAATGAAACCGGCTTATACGAGAAGAAAAGATTTTGTGAAGGAATCGTATACACCACAGGCATCTTGGAAGAATCGATCACCGGGGTGGCAGCAATAAAATTAACCTTGGCGGCACTCTTCAAACTTGGCTTAAACGCAGAAGTGATCGTAACCATTTTAGGGCTCGAAGTATCTCCACTCTCTTTTATTACCAGTACAGGCGCTGACTGCACTGGCTTTGGGGCAACTGTCTTTTTCTTCTTTTGGGCAGAGGCTGCTGAAACAGTGAATACTGCTAAGAAAAAGATGGCTATATGTTTTAATGAAGGAGTCATAATGGTCACCAGTTTACGGTTGTTCAATTTTGGTTGCTTTGGCTTTCTCTGCAAGAACAGCCTGTAACTTTTGCTGTGCTTCTGTTTTCAATTCCGGAAACGTGCTGTTCTCTATAATACTTTTAAAGGTGGCTTCTGCATTAAACCAGTCCTTTTGTTTTGTATACACATCTCCCAGCAATACATAGCTTTTGGTTACCCACAGATCATAAGAACCCATTTTCCGGATCACTTCAAACGCGGCTTTCTCTGCTTCTTCCGGTTTATCCTGGCGGAGTAAGATTTCAGCGATATGGTATTGTGATTCTGCCGCATATTCTGATTTACCGGCATTGATCACCTGCTTATACGCAGCGATCGCCAATTCATTGTCATTGTTTACCTGGTGATTCTTGGCTACTACCAGGTTCGCCATCATCCTGTCATCCGTAGCGATCCCTTTCTCCAATAAAAGGTCCTGTGCATTTGCGGCGGCTTCTTTCCACTGCTGTAGTTTGAACTGGCAGCGCAATAATCCACGCATAGCTTCCAGCCGGTTCTCCTGCTGACTTGTGATACTTTTTAACTGTGCAAAATATTTCTGCGCATTGGCATAATCCTTCAGGTCAAAATAATAGATCCTGGCTGTTTGCAATACACTGCGCTCTGCATATTTATTCTGCCCCTGGTCGGCTACTGCTTTATAAAAAGGTAATGCGCCGGTATTCGATTTTGCTGCCACATTTATTTCGGCAGAAAAATAATTGGCCTCAATACTATATCGTCCTTCCGGAAAACGACTAACATAATCAGCAAAGCCCGATTTCGCGCCGTTCATATCTTTTGCATCATACCGTAACATGGCAGAACGGAATGTAAGTGAATCCTCTTCTGAGTAAGTGATGGGTTTACCATTCTGTTTCATGAAACTCGCAAACTCGCCCGGCTTCTGCTTCTCCACAAAAATGTCACGTATATAATCTATTGCATCATTGCTTTCCTGTGTGTTTGGATAAGCGGTTACCAGTTTCTTGAATGCCTGTAAGGACTCATCGTTCTTGTCCAGGTTAAAATAAGCCACCCCAAGTTTTAAATATGCCTGTGGTGCCAATGATTTCGCCTTTTCGTTTGCGACTAGTTTTGTAAGCGGTGTAATGGCAAGCTGGTAACTTTCATTGGCAAGATAAGTGTTAGCAATTTCAAGGCTCGCATCGGGTATCAACAATGAAGCCGGGTATTGCTTTTCTATCGATTGGAGGATAGTGATCTTTTCTGCTGTTTTGTTCATCGCCCCCATAATGATCCCTTTCTGAAACACTGCATAATCAGCGGCAGCCAGATGTTGACTGATCACATTTTCATACATACCCAGCGATTGCTTAAAATCTTTTTCCATGAAATAACAATCTGCCAGGCGCAGATAAGCATCTTGCTGAATAGGTGTTGCAGCAGTTGTAGCAATGGTACGGGCAACCTTGTCAAAATTATCTTTTGCCGCTGCGTAATTCTCCAGTTTAAAATAAGCATATGCAAGACTATACCTTGCATTGGTCGTGTTAACTTCTCCGTTTACTACCGGCTGCTTTAGATAATTCTGCAGATACCATACGGCAGAATCCACATCCCCTTTGCGATATGCGATCTCTCCTTTCCAGAAATAAGCAAGGGGTAATTGTGCTGTATTGTAAGGAGCACTTAACAGGCGGTTCAATAATTCCGTGGCTTTATCAGTCAATTGATCATTCAGTAATTCAACAGTGCTTCCATATAACAACCTCGGATACAGCCTTACCACATTATCGCTTTTGGTTGGCAGGCTCTCGTATAACAATAACGACTTTTTATAATTACTGGTATTGGCAAGTGTGTTCACCAGCAACTCACGCGCTTCGGGTAAATAAGTGGAGGAAGGATATTTTTTGATAAAGTCCTCAAAAGCCTGGAGGGCAATGTCCATATAACCCAGATCATAAGACAGCTTTCCATAATTGAATGCCGAAACCTCTTTCTGCACTGCATTACTGTTATTGGCCGCACAGAACTGGAAGGCAGTTCGCGCATTGGCTTTATCATTTGTTTTCAGGTAGGCATCTGCCAGCAAATACATACTGTTCTGTGCAAGCGAATCTGCGCCACCGCTGAGTTGCTTAAAGCCATCAATGGATTGGCGCCAGCTTTTGGCTGCATAATAGCAGTAAGAAAGTTCATAGAGATCTTCACGGCTCACCTTCTCTTTACCAGTCACAAACTTTTCGAGGTATGGCAACGCTTTGGCAAACTCTTTCTTTTCAAAAAGTATATGTCCCGCCAGTTGACGCAGCTGTAAATCATAAAACTGCTTACTGGATTGTAATGCCTCTTCTGCCTTGGCAAGTGCCAGGTCGCGTTCGCCATTAAAGTAATAGATCTCTGCGAGGTAAAAAGGAACGAGGTTCTGGTATTCAGCATTCTTTTCAGCTATCTTAAAACTTTCCAGTGCCTGCTTATAATTTTTTTCATTGAAACTGATGAAGCCATAATAATAATTGGCATCAATATAATTAGGATCAGATGGGATCTGCCTGATGGCATCGAACAACGGCTTTGCTTTATCAAATTGCTGCACGGTAAAATAAGCATAACCCTGGTGAAATTTCATATCCGCTATTTCGCGGTTACTGAGGTTTTCTATATTGGCATTCTCATAGTATGTTAATGCGTTAGAAAAATCTTTCTGCCGGAAATAATACTCGCCAAGCTGGTAACTCATCATCTGCACCCTTGCCGTATTGGTTTCGAGCTGCGTATACGTTACAGCCATTGGCACCACGCCATTATCATTCAACTGCAATCCGCAAAGCACATAATAATAACGGCACTCCTGTTCTACAAGACCCGGTATACTGCTATTCGGCGTTCCATTGGCATACAGGCTTTTAAAAACCGGGTAGGCAAGACTATACTGTTCTTTCTGGTAAAGATCTTTTGCATTTTTGAAGACGGCATCCGGATCCTGCCATACTTGTGAGAACTGGGCACGCAGCATAAAGCCGGGCAAAGTGCAGACAAAAGCCAGCAGTAATGAAACAATTTTCTTCATGGTAAGAGTAGTAAGATGAAGTTTGAAGCAAAGATTTCGGTTTCTTTCTTAATGAAAAGCGAAAACCTGTTTTAAAGGTACGATCGCCTTGAGTAAGCAAACATCATTCCACGATTTGTGGAAAAACAACAGGAGGTCGTAAGTTTGTCAACAAATGAGCAGCAGCTATGTATGAACACATCACCACATTAAGGGTCAGGTATGCAGAAACGGATCAGATGAATATTGTGTATTACGGCAACTATGCGCAGTACTTTGAAGTGGGCCGCGCCGAATGTATACGCGAGTTGGGCTACACTTACCGGCAGATGGAAGAGCTGGGTGTAAAGATGCCGGTAGTTGAAATGCAGACACGTTATTTAAGACCGGCACAGTATGATGACCTGATCACCATAAAAACTATGTTAAAAGAATTACCTGAGAATCATGAGATCACTTTTCATCATGAAGTATACAATGAAAGCAATAAGCTACTCACCACAGGGAGAGTGATGCTTTATTTCATTAACAGCGAAACCGGCAAACGAATGCCGATACCGGGGTATCTACGGGAAAAGCTTGCTCCGTTCTTTGAGAACCCAATTGTTTAATGAGGAATTAACTTGACCCATATCCAGGTTTTAGATGAGCTTTAATAGGGTATTGTTCGAGGTTTGTTCGACTCGAGTCGAACAAACCCCTATTGAAACCCGAACAATACTCGAACAAACACCCTTTTTTAGACGCTATCTTATTGTCTATCAATACGTTGCAGGTGAATGAATACGCATCGTAATGGTATTCAGCGCAATACGTCAGGTATTCATTCCTAATATCATTAAGCTCTATAATGGTCCGCCTTCCAGTTTTTGATTGCCTGTTTGATTTCCTTTGAAGACATTTTTTCTTTGGCTGCCAGTGCTGCCAGTTCCGGAAGTTCTTCGTCCGGGGCAAAACGCAAAGCAATCACCTGTCTCATTCTGATGGATGCGGGTAAGGGTTTGCCCGTAAGTATAAAATGCCTGAGATTTTCTTCTGCCCTGATGGCCCTGTCCTGCGCCATCAATGCAAACCTGCGCATGAACCATGCCAACGACCCCAGTATCAGTGCGATCATACAGATTAATGATGCGGAGTAAAGATTTTCATGCGCGGAGTTAAAGAGGTTAACAAACGACCCAATCAACAAGATCAGTATGGCAGGTAAGGTAATCAAATGATAGCCGACTGAGTAACGGGAATGGCTCTTAAAATTTTGTTCTTTCATAACAGGCAGTTTTAGTAACAGGCAATGTATGAAAAGATATTAAATGGGTTATCAAACAATAAGTCCCAGCGGGACATCAGGTTTGTAGCCACCAGTTCATCATAAATTCACAAGCCCCGTTAGGGGCGACACGTGGCGTTTCGAATATTATGAACACCCCCGACCCCGCAATGTGTCGCCCCTAAAGGGGCTAAATAAATCTTGGGGCATTATTTTCTACAGACGTTTCGCCCCGATGGGGCTATTTTAGTTCATCGAGTAATTTGAACATTTTTTTTACGATTTCTGCGGCTGATCCTTCGTAGTTATTGATGATCATGGCCACCGCGTATTCGGTTCCGTCTTTTGCGGTGTGGTATCCGGCAAAGCTTTTGGCGCCACCTATTGTTCCGCTTTTCAATTTCATTTGGTTGTATGTGGGCAATGCATCGTAGTAATAAGGAAACCAGGGACGCGTTTTTGCAAATTGTAATACGCTAACTAACGCATCTGTGGTAACACGGTTTTGTGGGGAGAGTCCGCTTCCATCCTGTATGCGTAAGGCGGAAGATTCTATTCCCTGCTCCTTCCAGAATTGTTTGATGATTTTTACACCTTCATCGGTTGAACCGAGTCCGGTTTTTTCAGCGGCGATGGTTTTGGCAAAAGCTTCTCCGTAGAGGTTGATGCTTTTCTTCATGAACCAGTAATTGAGACTATCCAGCGTGGGCGACCATTGTGTGTAAATCGTTTTTAATACCGGTAACTTTTTATCATTCGAAACAAAAAATCGGTTGGGTGATAATTTCGCGGCATTTAATTTTTCTGCAAAGGTTGAGATCAGTTGAAGTGATGGATCTGGAAAAGAGCCAGAGACAGCAAATGCTTTTTCATCAACAGGTATCGTTCCTCTTACAAACCCTTTCAGTGCATAAGGAGGAAGATAAATAGATGTATTATCACCCGTACCTTTTGCTGCTGAACGAACATCCATCTCCAACGAAACAAGGTATGGCTGGGGCTTTGCGCGGACGAGAGAAACTTTACTGCCTATCTCAGAACCAGACGACATCACCAGGTCGTATTGATTCTCGCGCCAGTTCAATGCCGAAGTTCCTGCCCCATAATAATTGCCGATATCATCCCAGATCCAGCCACCGGGGAGGGTTTCTTTTTCCCATTTTGAATCGATGCCCACCAGGTCGCCATTGACCTTTATGATCCCTGCATCCTTCAGCGCCTTTATCCATCCGGTCCATACCTTCTCTTCTTTTGTTGAATCAAACCGCCAGCTACCCAGGCTGGGATCACCATTGCCAACCACATAAAGATTACCGTTCAATACGCCGTCAACAATCTCTCCATCATATCCCAATACAGTACTGTAGCGATATTGTGGCCCGAGTAATTCCATGGAAGCCGCGCTGGTAATGGTTTTCTGGCAGCTCGCAGGTGCCAGGCCTGTTTGCGCATTTATCTCCAAAACCTTCTCTCCTGTTGCTGTTTTTACAACTGATAGTCCCAGGATCGCATGTTTCATCTGCGGATCGGACCGGAGTACTTCTGCAGCTTTGGAGAGCCTGTCCACAACACTTTGTGCCACCACATTGTTCGCAAAAACTAATAAACAAATAAACCACAAACCAATAAACCAACCGACTCTTTTCATAATTGACCTTTACCTTGCACTAAAGTTAATTGTAACCTGACTATGGAAAAAGTTTTTGCATCTATCATTACCATTGGCGATGAATTACTGATAGGCCAGGTTGTGGACACCAACAGCGCCTGGATGGCCCAGGAACTGAATAAGAGTGGCATCACGGTGGGTCACCGCGTGGCCGTTGGCGATGTATGGGATGATATCTGGGAAGCGCTGGATGCCGAAAGCAAAAGAGCATCGATCATATTGATCACAGGTGGGTTGGGCCCCACTGCAGATGATATTACCAAACCCTTACTCTGCAAATATTTTAATGGAAAGATGATTGTGCATGAGCCCAGTTTGCAACGGATCAAATCCTTTTTTGAAAAACTGAACCGCCCGATGATTGAAAGCAATACCAAACAGGCCGAAGTACCGGATGTTTGTAAAGTATTGCTGAATGAAAGAGGCACTGCACCGGGAATGATGTTTGAAAGAGAGGGTAAGATCTTTGTATCACTGCCGGGTGTGCCGCATGAAATGCAATGGATCATGGAGAACCATGTGATCCCGATGATCCCTGAACTTTTCAACACAGGTTTTATTGAACACAAGACCTTGCTCACGGCAGGTATCGGCGAATCCTATCTCGCAGAAATGATCAAAGCCGAAGAAGAAGCATTACCTGGCCACATCAAACTGGCCTATCTCCCTAATTCAGGAATGGTGAGATTAAGATTGACAGGTTTTGGTGGAGATAAAGATCTTCTGCAGCGGGAGATCGGTGAACAATTTGAGATCCTGAAACATAAGGTAGCCGAATACCTGGTAACGGATGAAGATATCCCCATGGAATTGGTGGTGGGACAATTATTGAAAGCCAGGAACAAAACGGTGGCCACGGCAGAGAGTTGCACAGGCGGATATATTGCACATCTGCTTACTAAACATGCCGGTTCATCAACCTGGTTTACGGGAAGTGTGGTGAGTTACGATAACCTCATCAAGCAAAAGTTATTGGGGGTAACGAAAGAAACATTGGAAACCGTGGGAGCCGTTAGTGAAGAAACCGTGACCCAAATGGCAAAGTCCGTTTTAACAATCATGGGTACAGATTTTGCAATAGCGGTTAGTGGAATCATGGGACCTGGGGGTGCTACGGCTGAAAAACCCGTTGGCATGGTTTGGGTGGCTGTGGCCAGTAAAGAAAAGATAGAAACAAAGCTTTTTAACTTTCGTTATACACGTATCCGCAACATCGAATTGACTGCTATCAATGCACTTAACATATTACGTGCTTTTATTGTGGATAACGGTTAAAAAACAAATTCGTTTTTTCTTATACATTTGTCCATTGTTAGCTATTAACGTATGCTAACTTATTGATTTCCAATTTTGAAAAAGGGAAAAGGATGATCAATTACCGCATTAAAACTGCACGATAGTATGGCAATTGCTGAACTGGTGATGCCCAAACTGGGCGAAAGCATAATGGAAGCTACCATCCTGAAATGGCACAAGCAGGTAGGCGATGCTGTAAAACAGGATGAGACGATACTGGATATAGCAACTGATAAAGTTGATAGCGAAGTGCCATCTACCGTAGCCGGCATTCTTGTAGAGATCCTATTCAACATTAATGATGTGGTTCCTATTGGAACCGTGATCGCGCTCATCAATACCACACCGGGTGAATTGGAAACGCCTCCTCCAGCAGAAACAAAAACAGAAATACCCGCTCAACCTGTTAATTCAATAACAGAACCGGCTACACCATCCGTTACAGAAGAAGAAGCAGCTGAAGAAGTTCCATTTGTACCGCAACCAGTTGAAGAATTGGTTCCTGTTGCCACTGCACCAACAGCTAACCGTTTTTATTCACCACTTGTTTTGAACATCGCCAATAGCGAGGGTGTGCCATTAAGCGAGTTGGAAAATGTTCCGGGTACGGGTAATGATGGAAGGGTTTCAAAAAAAGATATACTACAATATATAGCGGATAAAAAAGCGGGCATTATCACAACCCCAGCTCCTAAGCCGGCACCGCAACCAACAGTTGACACAACAGCACAACCGGCTAACAGACCTGTTGCAGAAACCGTATTTGTATCAACGCCTATGCTCAAGCCTGCGGATTCAGGTATTGATGCCGGAAGCTTTGCACCGGTTTCCTCTTCAGGAAGACTATCCGATCCGGCGAATGTTGTGGTAAGTGGTGAGACGGAGATTGTTGAGATGGACAGGATGCGTAAACTGATTGCGAAGCACATGATGGATAGTGTGCATACCAGTCCGCACGTGACCAGTTTTGCAGAAGCGGATGTAACGCATATGGTACTCTGGCGCCAGAAAGTAAAAGACGAATTTGAAAAACGTGAGGGTACCAAGTTAACATTCACACCCATGTTCGTTGAATGCCTCGTGTCTGTGATGAAACGCTTCCCATTAGTTAACTGTTCACTGGATGGCGATAAGATCATTATCAAGAAAGATATTAATATCGGCATGGCCACCGCATTGCCAAACGGTAACCTGATTGTACCGGTGATCAAGGGTGCTGACCAGCTGAACATTGTTGGATTGAGCAAAGCCGTAAACGGTCTCGCAGATGCGGCCCGCAACAGCAGGCTCAAACCGGAAGACACAACCGGCGGCACATTCACCCTCACGAACGTAGGTACATTCGGAAGTTTGATGGGCACACCGATCATCAACCAGCCACAGGTAGCTATACTTGCTGTTGGTGCCATCAAGAAACGCGCTGTTGTTATAGAAACCCAGGAAGGCGATACCATTGGTGTGCGCCACATGATGTACCTCTCACTCAGCTACGATCACCGTATTGTTGACGGTAGCATAGGCGCATCCTTTCTTTCAGAAGTTGCGAAGGAGTTTGAGAAATGGGATATTAACAGGCAGTGGTTCCACTATGTATAGATAAGATGTTAGATGGCAGATGTTAGGAAATCTGTTTTTCACACCCTGTTAGTAAACAAAATATATAATCGATTGATCTTTTGGTTAAATTCAGATAACCAAACAGATAGATATGAAAACCTTATCCCAAACCTGGTTTGCAGACGGTTATATCGATTTTGAGTTGAAGAAATATACACTCCTCGCCTACCTACAGGAGATCAGTAAACATTTTTGCGAGAAAAGATTATACCCGCAGCTCGCTGATCTCATCTTTCATTATAACAATATCACTGCGTTCAGGGAAAATAAAAAATACCTGCAGGAGCAGTTTCCTAAAAAGCTTACGGGTATACAGATAGAGAAACTACAGGTGTTATACGAAGCCATGGTAGAGGATGATGATATGATGCGTGAGCTGGAAGATATTATCAACTATGCATCTGCCACTATGAAGAAAGCCATTACCAATGGCTCAGAGATCTATGAGTTTGTAGAGAACAAATTAACCATCGAACCCGTAGGCATCATGCCGCTGGATCATAATGAAGGCTATTTTTTATTGTGTGAAGGAAGTTGTAAAAACACTTGGGTATACCAATACCGCTTAAGCATTTTTGAAAAGCATGATGAAAAATACAGGAGTATCAAAACAGAGTTCGTAGATGTATGGCAACGCAACCTGGTTAATTCTTATCAGAATATTAAAATGCAACTGATCAAGAACCGCTCTGATTTTCCCAACCCCGCAGTGTATGCGGTTGAAACGGATCTGAGCTTGCCGATGGAGGAAACTTTATTGCCAATAGCTAAGAGAAGCCTTGTGAGGTTTATAACTGCGAATGCGTAAACAAGTGAGTAGTGAATAGTCACTAATTGCTCTCCTTCTCCATCATCAAATAAGCTTTAATAAACCCATCCAACTCACCATCCATGACAGGTCCAACATTACCCACTTCATAATCGGTGCGGTGATCCTTGATCATTTTATAAGGATGGAAAACATAGCTGCGGATCTGGCTGCCCCACTCAATTTTCTTTTTACCGGCATTGTTAGCATCAAGCACCTCCTGCCGTTTGCGGAGTTCTTCTTCGTATAAACGGCTCTTCAGCATCTTCATGGCCAACTCGCGGTTCTCGCCTTGTGTACGGGCCTGCTGACACTCTACAATAAAACCACTGGGAATATGTTTGAGGCGCACGGCCGTTTCTACTTTGTTTACATTCTGTCCGCCACTACCCCCACTACGGAAGAAAGCCCATTCACAATCACTGGGGTTTACGTTGATCTCAATACTGTCATCGATCAATGGATATACATATACAGAAGCAAATGAGGTATGTCTTCTTGCATTGCTATCAAAAGGAGAAATTCTTACTAAACGATGTACACCACTCTCGGCCTTTAAAAAACCATAGGCAAAATCACCATCAAATTGAAGGGTAGCTGTTTTGATACCGGCGCCATCACCTTCCTGGTAATCGAGTTCAGATACGGTCCAGCCCTGTTTCTCACCATACATCCGGTACATACGTAACAGCATCTCGGCCCAATCCTGGCTCTCGGTACCACCTGCGCCTGAATTGATCTGGAGTATCCCCGGCAACTCATCCTCCGGTTTATTTAATGTGCTTTTAAATTCAGCATCTTCTATTTGCTGGATGGCAGTATCATAGGCAACCCTTACTTCCTCTTCGGTAGCATCTCCCCCTTTCCAGAATTCGAATAGCACGGCAAAGTCCTCCACAGAATTATCCAGCTGCTTATAGAGTTTAAGCCAGTACTCATTCACCTTAATTTCTTTCATGATAGCCGTGGCGCGTTTGTTATCATCCCAAAAGCCAGGCGAAAGAGAGAGTTGACGGTCCGTTTCTACTTTATATGTTCGGTTCTCAACGTCAAAGAAACCTCCTCAGGACAACTACACGGTCCCTCATAATCTTGATCTGTTCTTGTGTCATAGTGCGAAAGTAAGTTAAAAAGCTACAAACCTCATAAGCCGGATTCTGTTTCTAAACTATCATTTATCTGGCCCCGCCATTACTGGCGGGATCTTGCTGCCTACCCTGGATCCTGCCTGGTTTGCACCAGGCTTGAGCGGGCCGCCCTCAAAGGATCCTATACGTGGCATTACAGCACCCAAGGTTTACCCGCATCCCGTGTTACCATGGAACACCGTGAGCTTTTACCTCACATTTTCACCTTTTCTTACGGCTTGCGCTATAAGTAGTTATTTTCTGTGGCACTTTCTCTTTCCCGCTCTGCAGCGGGAAGCCGGCTATTAACCGGTGGGTTGTCCTGCGCTGTCCGGACTTTCCTTTCCGATTATTCGGAACGATAGCTCGGGTTTGTAGCGGGGTAAAGATACATCGCAGATTTGGGGATTTTTATATGATTTCGCGGATTAGCGGATTACGGATTAGCGAATTGTTCCCGTTTGCGTAAATGTGTTTTCCGGATGCGGCAGTCATTAAACACTTGCTTGGGTTTCTTTTGCATCAAATAAAAAACACTATGCTATTGAAAAGAATATGGATACTGGGTGCTTTCCTACTAACGGTAGGTGCGGCAAACGCACAATTACAAACCGGGAAAAAGAATATTGAAAAATTATGTGGCTGCTTTGACGTGGAATTCAAATATGCTGAAACCTTTTCTCCCGATAACGCCTACAAATTTCACGAAAGAGAAAACCTGCACGCCACCGAATTTGTTTTACCGGTAGAGACCAGCGATAAAAAAATCGTTCTGCAACACTTACTCCTGATCAACGACTCAACTATCATTAAACACTGGCGCGAAGACTGGGTATTTGAACAATCAACACTTTTGCAATACGAAGGAAACAAGCAATGGACCAAAGCGCCTTTGAATTCACAAGAGACTGCCAACAAATGGGTACAGACCGTTTGGGAAACAGATGATGCCCCCCGTTACCAGGGTGTGAGTCAATGGGTGAATACAGATGGCAAAACATTCTGGCAGAGCACGGTGAATGCACCATTGCCAAGACGCGAATACACAACAAGAAGTGATTACAATATCCTCAAAAGAGGAAACCGTATTGTGGTAACCGATACAGGATGGGTACATGACCAGGACAATCTCAAAGTATCCCACACTGCTACTGCCGACAAACTGATCGCAGAAGAAAAAGGCGTGAACATCTATCGCAAAATAGATGGCAAGTATTGCGAGAAGGCAAAAGAATGGTGGGCGGCTAACAGCGCCTTCTGGAATATTGTGAGGACTGAATGGGATGAGTATATTAAGAACCACAACAGCATTGCTTTACAGGCTACGATCGATAACAAATCATTATCGGCACATTTTACTGCACTAGCAAAAGAATGGACAGCTAAAACAATTACGAAAGAAGACCTTACTGTTAAGTTAAAGAAAGTTATTCAGCAGTTTTCAGAAGTTCAGGCGACTGCGAGTACTGGAAAATAATAAATATCAATTCACCGCAGAGCCGCAGAGAACGGGAGGATTCGCTGAGAAAAACTATTTCTGCGTTTACTCTCCGTTCTCTGCGGCTCTGCGGTGAAAAAAACTTACGCCTAATACTGAAAAAATATTTCCGTAGCCCCATATCCATACCTCGGATCGTATTGGTTAATATAGGTCTTCACTTCTTTCTTCGTTCTTAAAATATCGTGTATCTCATCACGAAGCTTTCCGGTTCCTACGCCATGGATAATTACCAAAGTAGCTTGCCTGTGTGCAACAGCGAGATCGAACCATTTTTGAAATTCATCGAGTTGCAGGGTGAGTATTTCAAAGTTGTTCATGTGCTCCCAATTATTTGAGAGTTTTTCTATGTGCAGGTCTACCACCGATCTTGCCGGTGGCAGGTTTTGTTTTACTTTGGAAACATCGTATACTTTAAAACCCCTGGCTGCAAGTGAACCCAATTCAAAATAGGGCTCATCGGTCTTATCTGGATATTCTGTGAACAGTTGATAAGACAAGGTTGGCTCATTATTTTCCTTCATCTCTTCAATGCGCTTGAATACCTGTTTAGGTTTCAACTTGAGTGATGCTTCAAAATGTGGAGCCTTCTTTTTATCGGGTGTAGCGAGAGAGAAGTCAAATGAAAAAGAAGGACTGTCATTCACCGTTTCAAATCCAATATCGTGGAGATAAAAATCATGGAAAGGCATGATCTCTGTGCTTAGCTCAAAATTGGTTTCGTTAAGAAACTGCTGTGTGTAAATGAATTTAAAATGATGCGGCGTTTTATTAACGAGATGGATCTTTAAAAGATCAACCACTTCATCATTAAAATCATCCAGCGAGAATTTGGGAACAAAAGACAACCATACGCCATCTGCCACTTTTATCTGGTTAGGCTGGGGTTTCTCTTTCGGCACCTGGTCAACAAATACTTTCGGTTCCTTCTTTTCGGGGAAGAGTTTTTTTTCCGTGAATCTTTTAAAATAAGGAAAATCAATCTGGTCCATATACGCCGGAAACTTCACCCCGCGGATCTCAATCATTACCATCTTATCGTTCATTATCTCTACCACTTTCCCTTCCTCGTTGCTCAGCAGCACAATAATATCATCGCCTATTTGGAACTTCATCCTGCAAAATTACGAAAGGATTGGCGGATTTAGCGGATTGCGGATTAACGGATTGCCTTTATACTTCTTTTGACAAAACGCTTCTTTTCCTTCCATAGAGAAAATAAATAGCTAACCCAAGCGCCATCCAGACAAAGAACCAGAGCCAGCTGATTGGCGGGATCTCTATCATCAGGTAAAGGCAGCACAATGCACCCACAATCGGTATTACTGAATAGCTGCCAATAAAACTTTTTACCGCGGTAACAATCGCTATCAACATGAAGATAAGGAACAGGATCTCCTGGTATCCTTCAGAGGAAACATTTGAAAAGGCATCGGATATCCGACCATAAAACAGAACGGTCATCACCAGTACCAATCCGGGAATGATGAATTTACCATTGATATAAGGTAACTGGAACGCGCTGCTCCCTTTGGCTTTGGCGATCTTGGGTAATACCAATACACCAAAGCAAACCAATACAAATGCAAACAGCGTACCGATGCTGGTGAGGTTTGTCATGGTAGCACTCGATGCAAATAATGCAGGGATACCCACCAGGAACCCCGTTACGATTGTTGCAAACGAGGGTGTATGAAACTTAGGATGCACTTTTGAAAAACGTTTTGGCAATAAACCATCGCGGCTCATGCTCATCCAGATACGGGGTTGACCGAGTTGGAAAACCAGGAGTACGCTTGTGGTAGCAACAACGGCACTCACAGATACCAGGTACCCGATCTTGCTGAGTTTCAATTTTTCAAACACATATGCCAATGGATCATCTACATTCAGTTCATTATACTTCACCATGCCCGTAAGTACCAAAGCGATCAGGATATATAGAACGGTGCAGATCAGCAAAGCATACATCATACCCCGTGGAAGATCGCGTTGTGGATCTTTACATTCTTCTGCAGTTGTGGAGATCGCGTCAAAACCAATGTAGGCATAGAATACAGCGGATACACCCGCCAGCACGCCTGTAAAACCGTTTGGCAGAAAGGGATCCCAGTTCTTCATATCCACATAGAAAAAGCCAACAACGATAATAAAGATGATAACGATGATCTTGAAGATCACCATGAAGTTGGTGCTCTTTTTACTTTCTTTGATTCCGATATATGCGAGGATCGTGATCAGGAAAACAATGATGAGTGCCGGCAGGTTGATAATAAATTTCCAGCCTGCGATCACAGGTGCATGCACAATGGCATCATATCCCATTTTTGCATTCTTGCTAAGATTCTCAAGGGTAGTTCCTGCAGCAAGTGCCTTTACGGCCTCATCATACCCGGTGTGTGCGTTGGTACTATTGGTAGCGAGCCAGCCGGGTAAGCCTATTCCAAACCCTTCGAGCAGATTATTAAAGTAGCCGCTCCAACTGATAGCCACCACTATATTGCCGATGGCATATTCCAGTATCAATGCCCAACCAATTATCCAGGCTACCACTTCGCCAAAAGAAACATAGGCATACGTATAGGCGCTTCCCGCAATCGGCACCCTGCTGGCAAATTCTGCATAACAAAGCGCAGAGAACCCACAGGTAACGGCAATAATGATAAAAAGAAAAACAATACCGGGACCACCATTAAAAGATGCCGTACCGATCGTTGAAAAGATCCCCGCCCCGATTACTGCGGCAATCCCCATAAAAGTAAGATCACGAACACCCAGCACTTTACGCAATCCGGCACCACCATGACCATCTCCCACACCGGCAGCAGCATCGGCAACGATCTTATCAATAGACTTTTTTCTGAAAAGAGAATCGGACATGGGGTCAGCTTTGGTGTTTGAATCGAATTTAAGGAATATTCGTGAGTAGTGAGTAGTGAATAGTGAGTGAAATTCATCACCACCTACTCACTACTCACTCAATGTTCCCGTTGTATCAGAAACTCCGCAAGCTTTACCAGCGGCTTCTTCCGCACAGCCAATACAGCCACTGATTCAAGATGTTCCAGTGCTGTTTGCAGGTATTTTTCTTTCAACTCTTTTGCCCATTCATCAACATTGCAGGCTTTGAAGATGGCCAATACTTTCTGCACTTTGTCAGCCTGCTCTTCCTGCATTAATTGCTGTAGCTCCTGTTTCTGTTCGGGTGTGGCCACTTCCAGTGCATGGATCAACAAGAATGTTTTTTTATTCTGACGGATATCGCCACCCACATCTTTCCCGAATTTTTCAGGATCCCCAAACGCATCCAGGTAATCATCCTGTACCTGAAAAGCAATACCCAGGTTCTTTCCAAACTCATATACGTGACGGCAATTGCCTTCACTGGCACCACCCAGTATAGCACCTATTTCGAGACTCGCAGCCAGTAATACAGATGTTTTAAGACTGATCATTTCAATATACGCATCGAGCGAGACAGACGGCATCGTTTCAAAATCGATATCAAGTTGTTGCCCCTCACAAACTTCACGTGCTGTTTTATTAAACAGCTGGAGGATATGGTGGAGATGGGGAGATTTTATTTTATTCAGGTATTCGTATGCCTGTATCATCATTACATCTCCGGTTAGCAATGCAGTATTGGATCCGTATTTGGTATGCACAGTTTCCATGCCTCTCCGCAGCGTTGCTTTGTCCATGATATCATCATGAATCAGCGTAAAATTATGAAACAGTTCGATGGCCGTTGCCATATGATAAGCATCGGGATTAATGTCTGCAAACAATTCATTTCCCATCAGGCACATCACCGGCCTGATGCGTTTACCCCCGAGTGTTAAAAAATATTCGCCCGGCTCGTATAGCGTAACGGGCGTTTCAGGAAAATGTCTGACCGCAAACTTTTCCGCAAACGAGGCTACCAATTCTTTGAATGTATGCATACTACAAACCTAATTATAAATCATTAACGATTCTTTACATTCCGGGTATTTCAAATGGCATGATTTTGAGTAATAATGGAAAACTTCTTATGAAAAGGATGATTCTGTTTTGCCTGGTAGCTTTATCAGCATCAGGTTTACATGCCCAGGAATTCAATATGGGCAGTGATTACCAAACATCTATCGGGGTAAAGGTCTACCCCGGTGCCGTTACGGTTAAGCATTTTTTAAAACCCACCGCGGCCGTTGAAGCACTGGGTTATATTTCACAGGATGGTTTCCGGTTAACGGGGCTTTATGAATTACACAATAACCTCGGCGATATTGAAGGACTCAAATGGTATATCGGTGCCGGCGCCCACTTCGGAATCTGGAGCGATAACTGGAAAACAAAATATCCAACACGCCAGGCAGGAATAGCAGTAGGTATCGATGGAGTAATCGGGCTTGATTATAAAATAAAAGGTGCGCCTATTAACCTCAGCTTTGACTGGCAACCTTCCTTCAATGTTATCGGGTATAATTATTTTGAAGGAGGATGGGGCGGATTGGGGGTTAGATATACTTTTTAAATACTAAAAAGCGTATCTACAAACTCGTGCTTATCAAAAATAAGCAGGTCATCTATTTTCTCGCCAACCCCAATATATTTAACCGGTATCTTAAACTGATCCGCAATGGCTAATACTACGCCGCCTTTTGCAGTGCCGTCTAATTTTGTAATAGAGATAGCAGATACTTCTGTGGTGGCTGTAAACTGTCTTGCCTGCTCAACTGCGTTTTGTCCCGTAGAGCCATCCAATACAAGCATGACTTCATTAGGTGCATTCGGAATTACTTTCTGGATGGCACGTTTAATTTTTCCGAGTTCATCCATGAGGTGGAGTTTGTTATGTAAACGTCCTGCCGTATCGATGATCACCACATCGGCATTTTTAGCAACGGCACTGGCCACCGTATCATAAGCAACCGCACTGGGGTCCGATCCCATGGCCTGCTTTACAATGGGTACACCTACTCTTTCACTCCAGATGGTCAGCTGGTCAACAGCTGCTGCACGGAATGTATCGGCTGCACCAAGGATCACCTGGTTACCTGCTTTTTTATAGTTGTGGGCAAGCTTACCGATAGTGGTTGTTTTACCTACGCCATTCACGCCTACTACCAGTATTACGTAAGGCTTATGTCCATCAGGGATCGTGAAATTTTTATATGCCTGCTCCGGTGAATCTACCAGCAAGGCTTCGATCTCTTCTTTGAGTATTTTATTGAGTTCTGATGTTCCGAGGTATTTATCTTCTTTTACTCTTTTCTCTATCCGCTCAATTATTTTTACGGTTGTTTCAATGCCTACATCGGCACTTACCAATGCTTCTTCTAAATTATCAAGCACTTCTTCATCAACGGTACTTTTTCCTGCCACCGCTTTACCAATCTTCGCAAAAAAACCCTCCTTCGTCTTTTCCAATCCCTGGTTAAGACTTTCTTTTTCCTCCTTACCGAATAATTTTCCTAAAAAACTCATTTGTGATCGTTTATAGTTTAAAGATACCGATAGTATAGATGACAGATGACTGATGACTGATGACAGAATATTTTTTGTTGCTGGAATACAGGAGAAATTGATTTCCCTGTCATCAGTCAACTGTCATCTAAAATGCAAAAAGCCTTCCTGCAAAACAGAAAAGCTTTTCGAATTAGATTGAGCCAAGGTTATTTTTCTGAAAGATAATCCTTCACCTTATCCTTGTGTATGATCGCCTCTTTAAAGGTGTATGCACCAGTTTTAGGGCTACGGATAGCCTTGATCACTTTCGTCCAGTTCTTGGCCTCGAGTGCTGCTTTTGTATCTTTTACCTTCGCATTTTTGGAAGCTACTTTTGCCATGATTATTTAATTTCTTTATGAACAGTTGTTTTCTTAAGAATTGGATTATACTTCTTTAACTCCACACGTTCAGGTGTGTTCTTCTTGTTTTTGGTAGTGATATAACGGCTTGTACCGGGCAGACCTGTGGTCTTATGCTCTGTACATTCCAAAATCACCTGAACCCTGTTGCCTTTCCTTGCCATTGTATTAAGTGGTTTGTGTTATGATTAGATCTTTACGCCTTCTGCTCTCATTCCTTTGATCACAGTTGAAAGGCCATTCTTATTGATGGTCCTTAAAGCGTCTGTAGATACTTTAATTGTTACCCAACGGTCTTCTTCTGCAAAGAAAAAACGCTTCTTCTGCAAATTAGGAAGGAAACGACGCTTGGTCTTAATGTTTGAGTGAGAAACACTGTTTCCTACAATAGGTTTTTTACCTGTAACCTGACATACTCTTGCCATGACTCTGATTTTTTTCCGATTTTTTTCGGGAGGCAAAGGTAAGGAAAAACGTCAAATTACCAATATGAAAACCAGTTTTTTTAGATATTTTCTTCACATTGGTGGGATAAATTCCTCTTTTTTAATCCAAAAACCCATCTATCCACAATTTTCCAAGCTTCATTTCGGCCGCCCTGGGACTTACGTGAACAGTATCATGCTCAAAATCAAGCTTGATGCGCCATTTTTGCAAAGTAGCCGCTCCAAGAATAACTTCTTCTGTAAGACCCGGTACCACCATAAATTCATCGCTAAGCAATATATCGTTCACATAGAACTCGAGCCTTATTACTTCGCTGATCTCAACATAACTGCCTTCACTTGCGGTAGCTACCCTTGTTCGCCGCGGCAAAGGAACCGGAATTCCCAACCTTTCCACAAACTCGGGATGAATGCATGAAAGCTCCGCTCCCGAATCAAATAAACTATATAAGTGTTGCTCTCCCTTACAACCAACATACAAAACAGGACGTTTGATGATAGACATATTCGCGATTTTGAATACAATCTACAGCGCCAAATGCATCAAAAAACACCATTACGGTAAATACGGTGTTTAAACTCCCCCTCGTGAAAGTATATGTACCTAACTATACAATTCCGCCCGCAGATCCTGCACCCGCTTGTCTTCCATGTACTCATCAAACGTCATTAATCGATCAATAATGCCTTTCGGCGTGATCTCAATCACCCGATTGGCTACGGTTTGCATGAACGTATGGTCATGCGAGGTGATCATTACCACACCCGGGAATGTCTGACAGCCCTCATTGAAGCTCTGAATGCTTTCCAGGTCGAGGTGATTGGTGGGTTGATCCAATACGATGAGGTTTGGGTTCTGGAGCATCATACGGCTTACCATACAACGTACTTTTTCTCCTCCGCTTAATACATTTGTTTTCTTCTGGATATCATCTCCGCTAAACAGCATTTTTCCCAGGAAACCACGGATAAAGGGTTCATCGGCATCGGTTACATGAGGTGGTACGTACTGACGGAGCCAGTCCATAAGGCTTAGCCCCTCTGTAAAAAATTCCTGGTTCTCCTGTGGCAGGTAAGCTTTTGTAATGGTGGTTCCCCACTCGAACTTGCCGGTATCTGCCTGCATCTTATCATTAATGATCTCGAAAAAGTCAGTAACGGCCAATGGATCACGGCTCAGGAAAGCGATCTTCTCTCCTTTATTAATACTGAAACTTACTTTATCAAACAACTTCCGGCCATTCACACTCTTGCTCAGGTTCTCAACATTGAGGATCTGGTTCCCTACTTCACGCAAGGGCTGGAAAATAATGCCGGGGTATTTACGGTTGGATGGCTCTATCTCTTCAATTACAAGCTTCTCAAGCGCCTTCTTCCTGGAAGTAGCCTGCTTACTCTTTGAGGCATTTGCAGAGAAACGGGCAATGAAGTCGAGGAGATCTTTGCGTTTATCTTCGTTCTTCTTATTCTTATCATTGATCTGGCGGCTGATCAGTTGTGACGACTCGTACCAGAAAGTATAGTTACCTGTGAACACCTTAATCTTTGAGCGATCAACATCGGCAACGTGTGTACAGATGGTATCCAGGAAGTGACGATCGTGACTCACCACCAATACAATATTCTCATAATCGGCTAGGAAGTTCTCCAGCCAGCCAATCGTTTCAATATCGAGACCATTCGTAGGCTCATCCAGTAAAAGAATATCAGGATTTCCGAACAGGGCCTGCGCCAGCAATACCCTCACTTTAAAGGTACTTGGGATATCCTTCATCAGGCTCGCGTGCATTTCTTCTTTCACGCCCAGGCTGCCTAACAGGTTGCCGGCATTGCTTTCGGCTTCGTAACCACCCATCTCGCCAAATTCACCTTCCAGTTCACCGGCTTTCATACCGTCTTCTTCCGTAAAGTCTGCTTTTGCATAGATCGCATCACGTTCATGCATCACTTCCCATAAGCGTTTATGACCCATTAGGACTGTATTCAAAACAGTACATTCATCAAACTCAAACTGGTTCTGCTTTAAAAACGACATCCGCTCACCAGTAGTAATGTCGATCGTTCCTTTATTAGGCTCTATCTCTCCGCTAAGGATCTTTAAGAAAGTAGATTTTCCTGCGCCGTTCGCACCTATTACCCCATAACAATTACCTTTCTGGAAATTGATATTTACTTCATCAAACAATACCCTTTTGCCGTAAGCGAGGGTGATATTTCTTGCACTGATCATGTTTTATGCCTGTTTTCGGCGGCAAAAGTACATATTTTAGATGATAGATGTTAGATGGAAGATGTTAGCAAATCAATCCTAACATCTTCCATCTAACATCTATCATCTGATTAGTCTTTCCTGTCACCACCAAGGCTATAACTGTTATTCTCTTCGTCTTCTTCACCCAATTCCTCGTCATTGTCATCTTCATCGGCACCGGGTACATCAAGGTCATTCCCGGATATGTCATCCTTTTCATTTAGCGGATCCCCATCCAGATCAGTCTTATCAAGCTCAAGGGCCCTTCTGTCTTCATCATCAATGCCGGACATACTTTCATCGGTGCGGCTGAGCAGTTCCTTTTCTTCTTCCGTAACATCGCTTTCTGGATCCAAAGCATCATCATCAAAAAGACCATCGCCTTCTTCATCGGAGGATGAGATCGTTGTATCGTGAAACTGTTTCATCTTCGGAACAACAATATGCTCCTGTCCAGGAATATCTTTAACATCGGGCATGTCGATGGTGGTGTGTTCAGGCTGCATCCGGTCGGTATCGCGCTGCGGATCGGTGATATCTGAATTTTCGGGGGGTGTGTTTTTTGTAGACATGGTAATTATTTATACATAGGGTATAAAAACAGTGCCACGAAAGTTTAGCATTTTTACCATTCAGCTCTTGCTGTAGGACCCGCATCGAGTGTGGAGAAATCGCCCTCCATATACTTGTAGTATGCTGTAATAGCAATCATTGCGGCGTTGTCTGTGCAGTATTCAAAAGCGGGTATAAATGTGTTCCACCCTTCTTTCACTCCCGTCTCCTGTAACCCTTTGCGCAGACCACTGTTAGCGCTTACTCCACCGGCAATAGCGATATTTTTTACACCTGTATGAATCACTGCTTTTTTCAACTTTTTGATCAGGATATTTACGATGGTGTATTGCACTGATGCACACAGATTGGCCAGGTTTTGCTGGATAAATCCGGGTTCCTGTTTTTGTAGAAAATATAGTACTGAAGTTTTCAATCCGCTGAAAGAAAAGTTAAGCTCCGGGATCTGCGGTTCTGCAAATTTGAATGCAAGCGGATTACCCTCTTTTGCATACTTGTCAATTAATGGTCCCCCGGGATATGGAAGCCCCAATAACTTGGCGGTTTTATCAAATGCTTCTCCTGCCGCATCATCGATCGTTTCGCCAATCACTTTGAGATCAAGTGGTGATTTGGCCAATACGATTTGTGTATGACCGCCACTAACCGTTAAACATAAGAAAGGAAAATCAGGTTTATTATTGCCTATCAGATTAGCCAAAACATGGGCCTGCATATGGTGCACGGCTATCAAAGGTTTGTTCAACGATAAAGCAAGAGATTTGGCAAACTGGGTACCTACCAACAGGCTTCCTATCAACCCCGGTGCCTGTGTGAAAGCAATGGCGTCAACAGTTTGCAGTTTGTTAGCAGTGTGGGAAAATGCAATGTTTAATGCTTCTTCTACTACGGGTACAATGTTCTGCATATGTGCACGGCTCGCGAGTTCGGGCACTACCCCACCATACTTTTCATGGATCGTTTGATTGGCGATGCAGTTGGATAAAATTTTTCCGTCCACGCAAATGGAGGCGGATGTTTCATCACAGGAAGATTCTATAGCGAGGATGGTGATCAAGTTTATTTGTTTATTGGTTTATTGGGCAAAAATACCGCTCCCTTACCAGTAAACAAGTAAACCAATAAACTATTTCGTCCTGATCGCCACTACCGGATCCATCTTGGCGGCAATGGAAGCAGGAATGATACCTGAAATAACGCCGAGTATGATACAGATGCTTAATGCCAGGATCACAATATTGGCTGCAATAAAGATGGGGAACGGAAGTACTGCAGTAAGTATCAGCGATAAAAGCCATACCAATCCAAGCCCTATTAACCCACCAATGATACACAGGAACGCACTTTCTATGAGGAACTCTGTAAGTATGGTACGTTTTTTGGCCCCGAGGGCTTTTTTCAATCCGATCTGACTGGTTCTTTCACGAACCGTTACAAACATGATATTGGCTACCCCGAAGGCCCCTACGATCAAACTCAATCCCGCAATGGCCCAGCCACCGGCACTAACCTGCCCAAAGAATCCTTTGACCTGTTCACTGAACATGGCTACATCATTTGCCGAGAAATCGTCTTCTTCTACGGGACTCAACCTCCGCACCTGGCGCATGATACCCACCAACTCATCCTGCAACGCAGCAGAAGGGATGGATGGTTTTCCCTGCACCATGATAAACGGGCTGCTATTATCGGGATTGTAGATACTTGCAAAATATTGATAAGGTACAATGAGCGACTGGTCATAATCAAATCCACCTACAAAGCTCTGTCCCTGTTTCTTAATTACACCTACGATAATAACCCTTCGTCCACCATACGTAACCTCTTTCCCAACCGCTTTTTCAGGATTCGGAAACAGTTCATCGGCTACTTTGGATCCGATGATACAAGCAGGTATTCCCCTGCTGAATTCAGATTCGTTCAGGTAACGGCCATATTCGATTTCGATGGTTTGTATAATGTTGAACTCCTCGGAAACACCATACATATTTACATTACTGAGAACATTATCAAGATAATTCAGGGTCACATTGGAAGAAACAAACATAGCAGCATTGGCGGCAAGATTGCTTTTGCTCTTTACAAAACGCATTTCATCGATGCGCATGGGCGGACGTTTAATATATTTCCACCATGGGTAATCGTTTCCGCCACCGTAGTTCCATTTATCGAGGTAAATGGTATTGTTACCAAAAGATTTAATATCGTTCTGAACCTTTCGTTCAAGACTATCAACGGTAGCCAATACCCCGATGATACAGAAGATACCGATAGTGATACCAAACAGCGAGAGGAAAGTACGCAGCTTATTCACCCGCAATTCCTGGAGTGCCATCCGGAAACTATTCCAAAGAATGAGTAATAGTTTTAACATGTTTCAAATGTAGAAAGTATTGAGGTTGGGAAAGTCATTTTTTATTTGAGCGGTTGTTACCTTATTTTTGCAGTGATTTTTTAATTAAAACTGCTATATGACCTGGAAACAAGTCTTTACTTCATCCATTGGGAAGAAACTGGTGATGGGTTTTACCGGTATTTTCCTGATCCTTTTCCTGATCGTTCACGTAGGTCTTAATGCCTGTATCTGGGTACCGGATAATGGAGAAACGTTCAATAAAGCGGCTCATTTTATGGGATCCATGATCGTTCCGCGGATATTGGAGATCGGGCTTTTCCTTGGTTTTTTTCTGCATATCATACAAGGTTATATGCTTACTGTTCAAAACCGAAGCAAACGTTCTGTGGGTTATGCGGTAGATTATGGCAATAGCGGCAGCAAGTGGTACAGCCGCAGCATGGGTATACTCGGAACCCTGATCCTTCTTTTCCTTATCATGCACATCTATCATTTCTGGACACCCAGCCGTCTCGGTGGCATAGGTGATATTCACTCATTAGGTGAAGTAAACTACGGCGGTAAAGAATACCACGACCTCTTTAATGAAATGAGGATCGTTTTCGCAGATAACCTGCCTATCGTTATTCTATATGTACTCGCCTGTATTTCGCTGGGCTACCACCTTGCACATGGTTTTAAAAGTACGTTCAGAACATTGGGTGTATATAACAACCGGTATATTGATATGATCAAAGTACTCGGTTATTCATTCGCAGTAATCGTTCCATTGGCTTTTGCGATGATGCCTGTGAGCTATTATTTGGGATGGGTATAACAACAAACTACAAACAAGAAACTACAAACCGACCTTCTATGTTAGATGCAAAAATTCCAGTTGGGCAGTTAGATGATAAATGGACCGATTATAAGGGGCATTGTAAACTGGTTAACCCGGCCAATAAGCGTAAGCTGGAAATTATTATTGTAGGAACCGGGCTGGCAGGCGCTTCGGCGGCGGCTTCATTGGGAGAGTTGGGATATAAAGTAAAAGCATTCTGCTTCCAGGATTCTCCACGCCGTGCGCACTCGATTGCCGCGCAGGGTGGTATCAATGCTGCGAAGAACTACCAGAATGATGGTGACAGCGTTTTCCGTTTATTCTATGATACCATTAAAGGAGGTGATTACCGCTCACGCGAAGCCAATGTGCACCGTTTGGCAGAAGTAAGTGTAAACATCATTGACCAGTGCGTTGCCCAAGGCGTTCCCTTTGCACGTGAATATGGCGGATTGCTAAGTAACCGTTCTTTTGGCGGTACGCAGGTACAAAGAACTTTTTATGCTGCCGGTCAAACGGGACAGCAATTATTGATAGGTGCTTACCAGGCTTTGGAAAGACAAGTGGCATTAGGTAATGTAACCATGTACAGCCGCCACGAAATGCTGGAGATCGTTAAGATCGATGGCAAAGCCCGCGGCATTATTGCCCGAGACCTGGTGAGCGGTGAACTGGAAAGACATTTTGGTCACGCCGTACTTTTATGTACAGGTGGTTATGGCAACGTATTCTATTTATCTACCAATGCCATGGGAAGCAATGTTACCGCGGCATGGAAAGCACATAAACAAGGGGCCACGTTTGCAAACCCCTGCTTTACGCAGATTCACCCTACCTGTATTCCGGTGAGTGGCGATCATCAGTCAAAACTTACCTTGATGTCTGAGTCGCTGCGTAATGACGGACGGATCTGGGTTCCTAAAAAACAAGGTGATACCCGCAAAGCGAGTGATATTCCTGAAGAAGAAAGAGATTATTATCTGGAAAGAAGATACCCAGCCTTTGGTAACCTGGTTCCGCGTGATGTGGCATCAAGAGCCGCGAAAGAAAGATGTGATGAAGGGTATGGTGTAGGAAGCAGCAAGCAGGCCGTGTACCTCGATTTTGGTGCAGCCATCATCCGTTACGGTAAGATAGAAGCAGGTAAAGAAGGTAATGATCATGCTTCGCAGGAAGAGATCATCAAGATGGGTAAGGATGTTGTGAAAGAGAAATACGGTAACCTTTTCGATATGTATGAAAAGATCACCGGCGAGAACCCTTATGAAATTCCAATGCGTATCTACCCGGCAGTACACTATACCATGGGTGGCTTATGGGTTGATTATGAATTACAGACAAATGTTCCGGGATTATATTCTTTGGGTGAGGCCAACTTCAGCGATCACGGTGCCAACCGCCTCGGTGCTTCTGCATTGATGCAGGGATTGGCAGATGGATATTTTGTAATTCCATATACTGTTGGTAATTACCTCGCAGACGAGATCTATGCGAAAGCTATTGAAACATCGCATCCGGCTTTTGAAGCTGCAGAAAAAGAAGTAGCTGACCGCATCAACCGTTTAATGAGTATCAAAGGAAAGCAGAGTGTTGAAAGCATGCACAAACGCCTCGGCAAAATCATGTGGGAAAAATGCGGCATGGCACGTAATGCAAAAGGCCTGCAGGAAGCAATCGAAGAGATACAGGCATTGAAGAAAGAGTTCTGGAGTGATATCAGGATCCCGGGAAATATCAAAGAGATGAATCCTGAACTGGATAAAGCGAACCGTGTGGCTGATTTTATTGAACTGGGTGAGCTGATGTGCAAAGATGCACTGAACAGGAATGAAAGTTGCGGCGGTCACTTCAGGGAAGAATACCAAACACCGGATGGTGAGGCTCTACGGGATGATAATGGTTATATGTATGTTGCTGCCTGGGAATATGCAGGTGACAGCAACTGGAACTTACACAAAGAACCCTTAAACTACGAAGTGATCAAACCAACACAACGTAATTACAAATAATTAACCTCTTAAGAATATTTCCATGGAACATTATCACATGAATTTGAATCTGAAAGTGTGGAGACAACAAAATACTGCTGCTAAAGGAGGATTTAAGTTGTACAGGGTTGAGAACATCTCTTCTGAAATGAGTTTTCTTGAGATGTTTGATGTGTTGAATGAACAACTCATTCACGATGGCGAGGACCCGATCACATTCGATCACGATTGCCGCGAAGGTATCTGCGGATCATGTTCCATGTATATCAATGGAAAGCCACACGGACCATGGCAGGCAAACACAACCTGTCAATTACATATGCGAGCCTTCCAGGATGGAGATACCATTGTTGTTGAGCCATGGAGAGCTAATGCATTCCCCGTTATTAAAGATCTGATGGTTGACCGTTCTGCGTTCGACCGTATCATACAGGCAGGGGGTTATATCAGTGTAAATACGGGCAATGCCGTTGATGGTAATTCATTACCGATTCCAAAAGATGATGCAGATGAATCATTTGCTGCTGCCATGTGTATCGGCTGCGGTGCATGTGTAGCCGCCTGTAAAAACAGCAGCGCTATGCTATTTGTAAGTGCTAAAGTTTCTCACCTTGCCTTATTGCCACAAGGAGAACCTGAACGTAAGAGCCGTGTATTGAATATGGTGGCGCAAATGGATAAAGAAGGTTTCGGCGCATGTACCAATACAGGTGCCTGTGAAGCAACCTGCCCTAAAGAAATTTCACTGAGCAATATTGCGCGTTTGAACCAGGAGTATACATTGGCGGCGCTTACAGCGAAGTAGTTTATTGATTTATTTGTTTACTGGTTTATTAAATGCCATCTGACAAATAAACCAGTAAACAAATAAACCAATAAACAAACAATGCCCTACACAGTCCCCGCAAATACAAGAATCGGTCACGTACATCTCAAGGTATCTGATCTTGATAAGGCACTTGAATTCTACCAGGGATTATTAGGCTTTGAACTAATGCAGAAATACGGTACGCAGGCTGCATTTATTTCTGCAGGCGGCTATCATCATCATATTGGATTGAATACCTGGTACAGCAAGGATGCATCACCTGCCCCTGTTCATGCACCGGGTTTATTTCATACAGCTATTTTATATCCTACACGCAAAGATCTCGCAGCCATTTTTCAGCGATTGGTTGATGCAAAATATCCCATAACAGGCGCCTCAGACCATGGTGTGTCAGAAGCCATTTATTTAGATGACCCCGATGGCAATGGCGTAGAACTTTACTGGGATAGACCCCGCGAACAATGGCCACTTGATGCAGACGGAAATCTTCAAATGATTACCGAACATCTTGATCTGAAAGGACTGCTTGCGGAACTATAAACTCCCAGTCCCATCCGCCGCCGGCACTTAACTTTTATTATGCCGGTTCTATTGGTTTCGGTTGCTTTCTTCTCAATATAGCTGCTGCAATAAATGAAACCACAATCCCAACCGGAACTATCTCTGCGTAAGTCATAAATATTCTGAAAAATGGATTTTTATACATCTCATTCATGCTGGCCAATTGACTTGTTTTTCCGGCCAGTTCGGTAGCGCTTATACCTGCGGCTTTGTATTTGGTGATCATACAGGCATTGTATTTTTCCATGAAATCGGGAAAGAAATAATGGTATTCGATCATCCAGGTTATCACGTAGAAAGTGGATGCTACAAGCGTTATCAGCAGACCGATTGAAAGCCCTTTCCCAAATGTTACAACCCCGTCATTATACTTGTCGCGGAAACTTTTGATTCCCACAAATATCAGCGAGAAAGCTAGGAGCATGCCTGCATAGCCATACACCATTCCATGATCAAAATTGCCGGTTTTGTCTACCGTTATCAAGGTAACCAACATCAGGCACGTAACAATCACCCCACCGATGAGACCGCAGATCAGTACATTTTTTTTCATTTGATTTTGTTTTGGTTTGAAAGCGTAAAAATCGGGTGCCACCAGGTTTTTATCGTCATACTTTCGGGTGATTTTCCCCCGCAACCTTATGAATCATACCAAAGTGTTACAAAATTTAAGGTATCAATTGTAACCGCCTTGCTTTTTCAACGGCCTGGGTTCTTCTCTTGACATCCAGCTTTTCAAAAACTCTTGATGAGTGTGTTTTAATGGTATTAAGGGAAACAAACAGCCGGTTAGCTATTTCATCGTTACTTAAACCATCCGCCATCAGTTCCAGTACTTCCAGTTCGCGTTTACTAATGCCTATTGCATCAACCTCTTTTTCATTCAGCATAAATTCGGTCGGCCTTTCGGTGTACACTGTTTTTTCAACCACAACCGTTTTGATTCTGGGGCCGCCAAGCTTCAGGGCCAGCCAGATACCGAGGCCGGTAAAGATCAGCGCGATAATGCCCCCATAAATTTCCATCGCGTGGTCAAATATCAAAAATTTGAGCTCCGCCCATTTCAACAGGAACAGTAATACAGCCAATGATATGCCATACAGGATAGTGGTTTTATGCCGATGAAAGAAATTGCTGCGCATGTTGAAAAGTGACAACTAAGATAGGTTAAAAAAGAGATGACTGATGACAGATGACCGATGACAGAATTTTCAATTAGTGGAGTTACTTTTGCTGGGATGTCAAATACCTATTTTCAATTCAAGCAATTTACCATACACCAGGAACATTGCGCCATGAAGGTATGCACAGATGCGTGTTTATTTGGAGCATGGGTGGCGGATTTAGTGTACAGGGGGCAGGTGACAGGGAAAAGGGTTTTAGATATTGGGGTGGGGACCGGTTTGTTAAGCTTGATGGTGGCGCAGAAGATTGGCGGTGAAATTGATGGAGTTGAAATTGATGAGGCTGCAGCTGAACAGGCGGCTGCAAATTTTGAAGAGAGTCCCTGGAGTGACAGGTTTTCCTTATTAAAGATCGATGCACGAAATATAGAAAGCGGGAAACTGTATGATTTCATTATTTCAAATCCTCCTTTCTTTGAGAATGACCTGGAGAGCCCGGATGATAAAAGAAATCTTGCCTTACATAGTTCTGCATTAAGTTTTTCGGAACTGATCGGCGTTATCAAGAAACACCTGGCAGATAATGGGAACTTTGGGGTACTACTTCCCTATCATCGCAAAGAAACATTTGTAAAATCAGCGTTAGCCACAGGGTTTTATTTGAACGAAGAAGTGAATGTGAAGCAGACAACCCGGCATCCTTATTTCAGAAGTATGCTTCTTTTTGGAGGATCAGATAGAGGCACGATAAAAAGTGAGATCATTATTCGTGATGGAGAAAACTATTCTATACCCTTTAGGAGATTATTGAAAGATTATTATTTGAAATTATAATCTTTTTAAACACCCGCGTAATCACTTAAATAAGAGAACCCGGGCGTTAATGCCCCATCCTTTACTATCGTTGCTCTTTCAATCGTTTCACTCCCTCCTTTATGGATATCCTCCAGCACATATTTGATCATCTGTTCTCCAAAATACCGGCTTGCGTCACGTGGCAATTCATTGGGTAGATTGCCTACCGCCATTACATCTACCGAACCTGGCAGGTAAGGTTTTGTTTTGACTCCTGACATCTTATCAACCCCGTATACAGGTTCATCAATGGTAGCATCGCCCAGGTTACAGGGAACACTTCCTTTTGTATCATCGGTAATATCTGCAATTGTTTTGATGCGAAAATCCGGTTGCTTGAGTGTGTCCATGCTAAATAAACGGGGAATAAATGCATCCCAGTAGATCCCGTTCATTAAGATATCGGTATCCGTGCAATAGTTCTCAAATATGCACCGGTATTGATCTGCATGCGCATGAAAATGTTCGCGGTTATATTTGCCTGTTTCTTTATGTTGATAAAGATCATTGCCTTTCAGGTGTACATAAACAGGATAAGCAAATTCGCGGGATAGGTATTCGTCCGGCTCCACTTCCTGCACATCCATCAGGTTCATGATCTCAAGAATACCATGCGCCACACGGCCACTGCCTGTTACCGCGATCTTTATCGGTGGCAGTTTCAGTCCAAAATAAGTGTGAATCAGTTCGCGGTAATCTTTTACTTCCGCCACTCTTCCTAAATGAAAGGTCCCCGTGCGGTTTCCATGTGCCATGATACCGTTATGTGCGCCTACGATACCCGCAAAAAAACCAAATCCAATAATGCGTTGACCATCCGCATGCTCAAGACATTCATAATCGATCAATGTGTTGCCCTTGCTGATCATCGCCTGCAATAAGCCGCGGTTATGCGGTTGCTTTTTACGGGTATGCGAGAAGAAGATATATTTTTTACCGGGTAACAGGTCCGTTACCGGTATCTCTTTAATACCGAGTAATAAATTACAGGCACCCATTTCTTCCATAACTTCTACCCCCGCCTGCCTATACTCCGCATCCGGAAAACAACGATGCGATGAAGTTTGTGCAATTACACGCACATCTGTAAAATGCATCATCAGCCACTTGCATTGTGCCGGCGTAAGGGCCACGCGGTTGTCGGCAGGTATTTTTCCTTCTCGTATAAGCCCGATGGTCAACATTAGTGTACTTTTGGGCAAGATATGACCTATTTCGAACTATACGATCTCCCCATCACCCTCAACCCCGACCTCTCTTTTGTTAAGAATAAGTTTTATGAACTGAGCCGGAAGTATCACCCCGATTTTTATACGGATGCTACAGGAACCGAGCAGGCTGAGGTACTGGAGAAATCTTCGATGGTGAACCAGGCATATAAAATATTTCAGCACGTTGATGAAACGATCAGGTATGTGCTGATGATGAAAGGCCTGATGGAAGAAGAAGAAAAATACCAACTGTCGCCCGATTTCCTGATGGAGATGCTTGATCTGAACGACCAGGCCCTGGATGTATCCGAACAGGCCGATGCGGACCGGTTACAACAAACAATTGCTAACTTTCAAAAAGAAATTTATGAACCTGTTGAAGCGATTATTACGAATTATCAGGAAGGTATTACTACCGAAGAAGAGCTGCTGCGAGTAAAGGAGTATTACTATCGCAAAAAATATCTGGACAGAATATTAGCGGGATTAAAATAGGCGCAAAAAATGCCACTGAAACACAGAAGCACTGAATATTTTTTTCAGTGCTTCTGTGTTTCAGTGGCAAAAAAATTACTTATTCACGGGATACCCTTTCCCAGGTCTATCTGCCTTGAACACCCCATCATATATCAGTTTCCTGCTTTTATCATAACATCTTCCCACCCCTTCTTTCCTTCCGTTTGAAAAATTGCCGACAAAATATCTGCACCCTGGCGCCAAAGGAATATCGGGTGCTGTACCGGTAGTAAGTATGGCTCCCTGGCCATTCATCAGGTCGTTTTTAAAAGCACCTAATATGATGATGCCATTGCCCAGATCATACGTACCGAACCCGCTTTTCAAGCTTTTTTTCCAATCGCCTGTATACCTGATCCCTTCATCTAAGAAACTTCCATTCCCTTCATAATAACCATTCTCCCATTCGCCTACATATTCCTGTTTGCTTCCTGCCCTAAAAGTGCCTTTACCTTCCTGTTTGCCATCTTTTGTATAGCCCATGAACCTCCCACCTTCTTTGAGATTGATAACCTCGATCTCGGGACCAATAAAGGGCTCTATATTTTTATTCGGATACTTCCCCACGGGCAGATCATTTTCAAAAATTCCCTCATGGATCAGGTGCATATTTGCATCATAACAACGCCCAAAACCTGATTTTTCGCCATTTTTAAAATAGCCGGTATAGGTTTTGCCCCCCTCACATCCATTGATATTTTGTTTGCTTCTTAAGCGCCCGATACCATTGTATTGGTTGCCCGACCAGAAGCCGGTATACACGCTCCCATCACCATACGTATACTCGCCATAGCCATTAAAATGCCCGATTGTGAACTCACCAGTGTATTCATCGCCATCGGGATAAACAATATACCCCATACCATCCAGCAGATCATTCTTTGCATAACCATCGTACCGCACCGTATCTTTTGTTACAAAACTGATACGGCCGTCATGTACACCATTGGTAAAATCGCCAACATGAATAGATTGGGGCATTTTCTGGATAGTAAAAGAATTGCTGGCAGTTGCAGGGCAGCCATTATTGAACTTGCTGAATACATCGGGGCATTTATCAACCTCATCGGCAAAGCCATCACCATCCCTGTCGCTGATCCTTTCGCGTATGGGTTTGCCAGTGGCTTTCTCAACCAGGTCTATCAATGAATCGAGGGATTTGCGGCTTCTTCTTCCGAGTGATTCCTTGCCGCAATCCTGTTTCATTTGCAACAGCATATTCCTTGCAGCTTCGTGTTGTCCTTTTTTGGCGCGGAGAATTTTAATAACGGATTGTATATAACCGTCTGAGCAGGGGGAGTTTTGTGCAGTGGCTTTTTGGTGCAGGAATATCAGTGTGAGTAGCAAAAAACAAACCGTATTACTGTACCTTATTTTCACTTACATTCTTTTAACTCCTTTCTTAATGTAGCGCTGATAGAATCTCTGTCGAGTTTGTAAATCTTTTTGATGATTCCCATCCTGGCGCCTGTGCAACCTTCATTCATGGGCAAGGTAGGGAGTTGTGCGTAATATTCGTTCTGAAGTTCCTTCTTTTTATGATACAATTTTGCCAATCTGTCCTCCAAACGAACCTGGTTATATCGCAGAGAAACCGCTCTTTCCAATGTATCGATTGAGCGCTGGATCTCACCCTCCTTTTCAAGGAGGGCAGATTTCATTTCGAGGGTATCTATCAGTCCCTGGATAGTAGGCCTGTTCAGACTCTCCCTGTCCCCAACATGAATATCATTTGTGAAGCTCTTATATAAGCCCTGAATATCATATCCTGAAGACTTAACTCCCCATCCCACCAATAACAAAGCGATTACAGGCGTAAGCAGTAAAAGCACCCTTCTGAAGGGCCGGGGTTTGTTGTTTTGCGTGTTCATTGTAAACAGTTTTGGTCTGCCGATTGATTTTATCTCTTCAAATTATAATAAACAGAACATAAATACGTTGGGAAAAAGCCGAAAATGGGCGCTAGAACACCAAAACGCAAAATTTGCTATCTATAACGATGTTTTTCTAGCTGTACAACTAGGGCGCGGCCATTATTTTCACTACACCTGTAACATTTACCTCTTTTGGAAGTTTTGAATGGCAGGCTCCAACTTTTTGGAGATCCCATACTCTTTTGCCTGGAAACATCGATTACTATGAAACATCTACTACCTTTTTTTATGATATGTATGCTGGCATCTTTAGGTGCAATAGCCCAGCAGCCCAAAACAGAAATCTTCCATGGCAGTATTCTCGACTCGGCAGGCCAAAAACCCATGCAAGGTGTTTCCATTTTACTGACAGATAGCATAGGCGCGGCATTAAAAAACACAGTGAGTGCTGATGATGGCTCATTCAGTATCAGCATTCCTTATGTACTGGGTAAATCCTATCAACTCGTGATCAGTTTTGTGGGTTATCAGGCGAGAAATTTCCTGATTCCGGCAGAAAATAAAGTGTTTGCTTTTGATAAAATATTGCTGGTGCATGAAAACAGTCAACTCCAGAATGTAGTTGTAACAGCATCCAAACCTTTGGTGAAACAGGAGATTGACAGGCTTACGTATGATGTGCAATCTGATCCGCAAAGCAAGGGACTATCTGTAATGGATATGCTTCGCCGCGTTCCGCTAATCACCGTTGATGGGGATGATAATATACAGCTACAGGGCAGTGGTAATTACCGGATCTTCCTGAATGGAAAACCCTCTGCACTTGTTTCCAGCAATCCCAAAGATGTTTTAAAGAGTATGCCTGCCAATCTTATCCTGCGGATAGAAGTGATCACTACGCCACCGGCAAAATATGAAGCGGAGGGACTGGCAGGCATCATTAATATTATTACAGTAAAGAAAACAGATAATGGCTACAATGGAACTGTATCATTGCGTGAAAATATTAATTATGGCACCGGGCTTAATGTATCCGTTACAGCCAAACAGGATAAATTTGGTATTTCAGGATATGGAGGAACCGGTATTCGCCCCATGCTTTACCAGGAGCAGGAATACTTCAGAAAAACCTATGGCTCATCGCCGGAGATCTTATCGCAAAAAGCCAATAACAGCAGCAATGGCCGCTATGTTTTTACAGGCTCAGAACTGAGTTATGAAATAGACTCACTGAATCTTCTTACAGGAAATGTGAATTATTATATAGGCAAAAATTCGCAGGACTATGACAGGTATTCAACTTATTACCAGCCCGATGGAACGATGCTTCAATCCTACCGGCAGTTTAATAATGGGGGCTACAATTATAATAATATTGATCTTGGTATCAACTATCAGTTAGGATTTAAAAAGAAAAAAGAACAATTGCTCACAGCCTCCTATCGCTATTCGTATTCCCTGAATGGGCAATTCAGCGAGCTTTCTGTGCATGATCGCTTCAAATATTATCAACCCGACAATAATCAACAGAATGATGCCGGCTATCATGAGCAGACCTTCCAGGTTGATTATGTGCACCCTGCTAAAAAATTAACAATTGAAGCAGGCGCAAAAAGTATTCTACGGGATAATTACAGCAACTCGCGCGGACAGGTCTATGATGCTGTAAACGGGTATGTGACGGACCCAACGCGTACAAATGATTTTACCTATAACCAGGATATTTACAGCCTCTATAATTCATATTCCTTAAAATTGGCCAAATGGGGTTTCCAGGGAGGATTGCGTGCAGAATTTACGCGCGTAAATGCCAACTTTACTTCAACAGGAACTTTGCTGGATATGCATTACAGCAATCTTGTTCCTTCGCTCTCGGTTTTACATAACCTTCCTAATAATAACAGTATTACTTTTGGCATCACGAACCGCTTGATGCGACCCTACATACAACAACTGAATCCATTTGTTGACCGCACCAATCCCCAAATCGTTAGCAGCGGGAACCCCAATCTTACACCTGTTATCAGTCACCTCTTTGAAATCAGTCATAACAAAACAGGTAAGTTCTCGCTCAATACCCGTATCAGTTATATGTATACCAACAACAGTATTGAATATGTTACCAAAGTGATTGCCGATACCCTTAGCCAGACCACGTATGAAAATGTGGGCAAGAGCAGGATTGCGCGCCTGAATCTGAATGGAAGTATTACGCTCAACCCGAACTGGACCGCCAATTTTAATACAGGTATTTTTTATGTATGGATCAGTGGAACGTATAACGGACAGTTTTACAGCAACCAGGGGCCAAGAACCAATACTTATGTGAATACGAATTATAAACTGAAGAAGGACTGGCAACTAGGTTTTAGTGCAGGATACAACAGGCGTTACATCACCCTCCAGGGAAGTTCGAATGATTTTTATTACCTGAACTTTTCTGCTACAAAGGCTATTAAGAAATTCACATTCACTGCCGTTGTAGTGAATCCTTTCCAGCGTTACTACCCCTTTACACAGTATAGTGATACGCCTGATTTTTATCAATCGAATACGTCTAATAGTGTTTACAGGAACTTCAATTTTAATATCAGTTACAAGTTTGGAAAATTAAATAGTTCGATCAAGAAGAATAAGCGGGGGATTGTGAATGATGACAACACGGGCGGTTAGTCCTGCAGCATTAATTTTTAAAAACCTACCTTTGCGGCTTAATCACAGATCACGCTCATTTTTATGCGAAGAATTTTAAATTACCGGAAGGTATTAGGTGTAACCGAGGCAGCAGAACTAAAAGAATTGAAAACAGTTTACAGAAACCTGATGAAAGACTGGCATCCGGATAAATTTCAGGATAATGCAGAGGAGAGACTGGCGGCGGAAGACAAGAGTAAAAAGATCATAGAAGCGTACCACTTCCTGGTAAGCATTGCTCCTGAAACACGTGAAAGTACGCTGAGTGTGTATACCGAAACCACTACGAATTCGGGTATCCTTGATTTTGAATATAAATCAGAGATCCTATCGATCAGTTTTTCGGATGGCAGTACTTACGAATATTACGGTGTTCCCAAAGCCATTTATGTAAAACTCATTAATGCTGAAACACCTGCGCGATTTGCAAGGAGGCATATTTACAGTACTTATATTTACAGGAGTTTGAGCAAGCAGGTGGCTGAAATGTAGATTACATTAGATAATTTACGCACTCTTCAACCGCAAACTATCTAATGTAACAAGTTGATAAGGTCTGTTAAACAATTCCTGATTCACCTCAAACCTTTCTGACAGCTTTCTTATCATTTCTTTGGATAGCCCTCTTCGATAATTCAAAATATCAGATATTAAACTTGGGCTACTCTCTAATAATTTTGCCAGATCAACTGATCGCAATTTATTTTCATTCATCAGATAGCGTAATAATTCAATCGGATCTGATTCTGCCAAAGGATTGTGTACCTCATCCCATTTCTCAATCAATAAGGTAAGCAGATCGATGAGTTCGTGCTGATCTTTGGTTTTCTTTTTAAGCATAACCAAAGCTTCCAGTTCATTACAATATTGCTTGTACTGATTTATGGTTTTGATGATCTTGTAGGGTAGTTGTATCATATCTTCTTTTTTAGTACTCGTTTATGCTATATTGTTTTTTATCTCTGCACAATTCGGAATATTCGGCGTGTGCTCCTATCCAACAGATGAATAAATGCACTTGTGTATCTCCGAATACATAATGACAAATTACACGATAGTTATTACCGCCAATATCAAACACTATCTGATTACTACCATTGCCTAAGATATCTGCGGAACCGAATGTTTCCAGCATATCCTGTGGACAATTCCAATCCGCTTCTTTCAAAACTAACTGCCACAATCTGAAGGAACTCCTGCTTCTTGCATTATTCTTTTCAAACTGTTCAATCCTGTGCTTTTTAACCAAATGTATTTTCATGGTAAAGATAATTAAAAGTACGCACAATGCGTATTTTATTTAAAAATAGCCAGTTAACACTTGGGATTACTAACAGGTACGATAGGAAAATTAAGATTTAGTGGATAGTTTAAAAGGTATTAAACGACTAATGCCGGATGCTGTAAAATGCAAAACCCGTTGCGAAACGCAACGGGTTTTCTGGGATCAATTTCCCCATAGTATTTAATCGCTTCAGATCTCATTTTTTTTCAACTCCTTAACCGCATAATCACAAGCCCTCGCCGTCAGCGCCATATAAGTGATAGATGGATTGGAACAGGAACTGGAAGTCATGCACGAGCCATCCGTAACAAAAACATTCGGCACTTCATGCATTTGATTGAACCCATTGAGAACAGAAGTCTTCGGATCCCTTCCCATTCTCACCGTTCCCATTTCATGGTTGGCATTACCGGGTGCCGACATGGCTGAATTATCAACCACATTCTTATACCCCATCTCAGTAAGCATTTGCTTACCGGTATTTACCATGTCGGCATGCATAGCCTGTTCGTTCTCACGAAAAGTACAGTCGATGCTTACCATTGACAAACCCCAGGGATCCTGTTTTGCATTATTCAAGGTAACACGGTTATCCTGGTAGGGCAGGCATTCGCCATACCCATACAACCTGATCTTCCACGGTCCTGGCTCTGTTAATGCGTCTTTGAACGATGCGCCGATCACAGTTACGGGATTAGCAGTTTCCCTTGTAGCTGTCGCATTCATATGATAGCCCCTCAGAAACCTTGTATCAGGCTCTTCTATATTTCTAAACTTGGGTATATATAATGGATTGGGTCTTCTCCCATAATAATATTTGTCTTCAAATCCATCAACATTGGCTGTAATAGAAATTCCTTTGTGATGATCCATGAGGTTACGGCCAACCTGGTCGCTGCCATTGCCGAGTCCGTTAGGAAAACGCGTAGAAGTTGACCTCAATAGTATTGCGGCAGTGGCTACTGTTGATGCGTTCAGGAAGATAATACGCGCAAAGAACTGTTCTGTTTTTTTTGTGTCAACATCTATGACCTCTACACCACTTGCTCTATTCTTTTGCTCATCGTACATCACTTTAACAACCAGTGAGCCCGGGCGAACCGTAAGATTACCGGTAGCGATTGCAGCAGGCATGGTACTTGCATTGGTACTGAAATAAGCACCAAACGGACAACCGCGGTGACAAAGATTGCGGACCTGGCATTGCGTACGCCCATTCACAGGTTTAGTCAGGTTCGCTGTTCTTCCGATGATCACTTTTCGGGAAGGATATTTAGATTCAAGACGCTCCTTCAGATCCTTTTCAACACAGTTCATATCGAAGGGGGGCTGAAAGTCTCCATCCGGTATCTGCGCGATCCCATCTTTATTTCCACTTATCCCGGCAAATTTTTCAACATAACTATACCACGGTGCAAGATCCTTATAACGGATGGGCCAGTCAACACCGTGACCATCTTTCATATTGGCTTCAAACTCTATATCACTCCACCGGTAACAGGCACGACCCCATAATAAGGACCTCCCTCCTACAATATCACCCCGCACCCAATCGAAACGATTGATTTCTTCGTAGGGATTCTCTGTATCATTGATATAAAAATGCTTGTTGTCTTCCCGGTAAGAAAAATGCCGGCTTTGGACAGAGTGGTCTTTTTTGTCGGCAAGCGACAATGAGTTTCTGTGCGTAAACTCCCAGGGAGCCGTATTGGCTGTTGGATAAACAGGATGTTGTACTACATTCTTTCCACGTTCGAGTAACAGGACTTTTAATCCTCTTTCACAAAGTTCTTTAGCGGCCCATCCCCCACTGATTCCCGAGCCGACTATGATTACATCAAAAGTATTTTTGTCTTTCGCTTTATTATTTAGATAGGCGGAATCTCCTGGCATAACAATCGATTTAAACGTATCGCGTTACCCAAATATATTCAATTCTTTTTATCCAAAAACCCCATCATAATTTACCTGCCTGATCAGAATATCTGCCCAGGTAAAATTGCCGGTATCCAGTTTCCATGTAATAGAGCAGCGGATTGGCACACGTAAGCCATCAAAAACCTGGTAACGCTTCATCTGTACAACCCATTTTACCAAAGGCGCTCCTTCCCGGGTATCCTTATACCTGTCGGCTTCAAAACTAACAGGGTCGCCGTTCTCAGCGAACCCGAATATTCCGGACACAGTTGTTCCCTGGTAAGTCATAGTAGCTTTGGCAAACCTGTCGTTAATGGTTTCCCAACTAATATATTGGTTCAAAGCGGCGGTAGGAAACCAGCAGATTTCTGCCAGGAATCTTATCATGGATGAAGTATTCATTCGCTCATTGGGAAGTTCGTTTACGATGGGAAAAACGGAGAGCAGCTTAATAACCATCCCCCCTTCGCCATTTATCAATGTATCCCTGGCCATTAAATTAATTCCGGGCAGCATACTTACATCTGCCATCCATACAAAGCCAGGATGACCGGTTGTAAAATACTGCTTTGCAGAAAAAGGCATCCATATAGCACCAGGCTTGGTTCGCATGGTTCCGCTTTGTTCCAATTGTATATAACGGATCTTTCGTTTCCCGGCAACACCAGCTCTTCGTAACCATTTTTGAACTACCAACGGTAATGTAGTAATCATTTCATCTGTTACAATGGGAGCCGTATCAATAGGCTGCGCGAGGAGATGAGATATTGCACGTTTGGATCCATTTGCAAACCAGATGCGCCCGATAGCAGGGATCAGTACAATCAGGATGATGATATTGATAATCGATGCCCATTTGGCTTCCTGCCAGGCAGTGATGATAAGGATCTGGGAAAGAACTACTGCCGGTATAGTTACAAAGGCCCAGCCTTTTCCAGCCAGGTATGCAAAGGCTGTGATCATAAATAAAACGGCAGCAATTAACCAAAGCAATCCCATTTGCGCTGATATACTTATTTGCGGAACACCTGCATATGCAAAACTATAAGCCCGGTAAAATCCCAAAGAATGAAAAAAAGCATGCGCCAGTACAATGGTCGCAAATAAATACTTTGACATTGATCAGAATTTATGATGTGATGATCTTATAGAGAAACCTGCTCTTTTCGAATGCATAGGTAAAAACTTACTATCATTTGATGTATGACAGATAACAGTTGAATAACTGACGTTTGTCATACCACAGCGGGCCTTTCCTGTTTACTTTTACCAAGGCAAAAAATACTTTTCACGTCAACTCAATATTATGCTGGGTCAATTAACTGAATCGCAATGCTTAAACATTCTTTCCAGCCAGGCACTTGGTCGGATGGCCTGTACAGATGGTAAACTTCCATATGTAGTGCCGGTAACTTACCATTATGATGGAGAATATATTTATGGACAAACCAATGAAGGTTCAAAACTCAATATTCTAAGAAAAAATTCAAATGTGTGTTTTGAAGTGGATACGATGACCGACATGGCTAACTGGCAATCAGTGATTGTATTTGGTCAATTTGAAGAGCTGAATAATGAGGAAGCTGAAAAAGCCAGGGAAAAATTATTCAACAGTGTTTTTACCCTGATGACAAGCAGCACACTTCATCCTCACCAACATGAGGAAGAGGTTGCCATAGATGATAGTAATCGTGTAAAGTTTGTAATGTACAGGATAAAACCAGAAACGATGACTGGCCGATACGAAAAGCAATAGACCGCAATAGACCAAGCTTAATTGTCCACAATAAAAATCCCTTGCAATTGACAGTTGCAGGGGATTTTTATTAATTGCCGTTTATTTATGAGCAATGAATATGGGCAAGCGATGGCTGGCTATCACATCCTTTACAAAACTTTTTCTGAATAACATTGACAAACCGGAGCGCCCGTATGATCCACATACAAGCATGGAGCCCTGTTTATCGGATAGCCATGTACTGAAATATTTCTTTGGATCCAGTGTTAGTTTGAAAAGTGTTAAGTCTTTAAAATGCCTGGCCACGAGTTCTTCCATTTGTATTTTATACGGGAAGTCGATCAGCCCTGATTGGGTAGCATGAACCAGCAAAGTTTTCAGACCACATAATTCCGGAAAGAGATAAGCAAATTGTTTGATCGCAAACAAAGACTCCTCGCTGCCATCGTAAGCCAGTATAATACTTTCAGGGAAATCTATTTTTTCCGGAACAATTAATACAGGGCAGGAAGCATTGCTCACTAAGTCTTTAAGATAATTCTCAGGTAGTTCAGCATTATCATCATTATAAAACATTTCACTTCCAATGATCATCAGATCTGCAAAACGGCTCTCCTGCTCCAGCGAAGGCAATGCCAGGTCATCAAGATCTTCATGCACCCTGTAATCAATATTACTACCCAGGCACAAATGTTCAAAATGGCTGATTTGTTTAAGCCTCAATGCAGGATCAGGGGTTTCAGCAACCGGGAAATACATACCGGTTCCCGCATCAGCATAACTCCATAAATTAGCGAGCTCCGACTGTGGCAGGAAGACGCCCGTTAAAAGAATGGGATGTAAAAGGTTCAGTCTCCGGGCAAACTCAAAGGCCCCTTCTGAAAAATGTTTACTGTCAAATGCGATCAGGATCTTTTTCATATAGTCAATTTTAGATTTATTATGAGTGACAGGAAATCGCTTCCCCGCTTATAGTTGAAAAGAAAGGGCTGATATAGGGAATGTTCAGGTTCATTCCGCGCATGATCAATGCTAAACCCATTGTAGCAACCATATAAGGAACAATGATCTTCACTGTATTTCTCGTTCTTACCCCAGCCAGACCGGCAAACTGATGCAGCAATATCATCAATGGCAATGTACCCAACCCAAAAGCTCCCATAAACAAGACCCCACCACTAATGCTTCCTGTGGCCATTGCTCCTGCCATGGCAAAGTATACCATACTGCATGGCAAAAATCCATTGGCAACGCCAACAAGGTATATTGCAGGTAAGCCTTTCCGGTTCATCTGTTTTGCAATCAGTATCTGCACATTTCGGATCAGCATCTTTCCAAAGTAATTTCTGCCCAAACGTTTGTGCAGTAAGAAAGCAATAGCAGCTACCAGTATAACAGAACCCAGCAAAATGGAAAACCCCTGTTGATAACCTGCGATAAATATTCTCCTCCCCACCAATCCAAAGAATATACCCAATATCATATAAGTAGATACCCTGCCAAGATTATACAATATGATACCCATCATCTTTTGCCGTGCCGGCAGACCACTAACAGGGAGTAATAAAGCGATCGGACCACACATACCGATACAATGGAAACTGCTCACCAGTCCCAGTAATAATGCCGGTATGTATAATTGCCATATCATTAAAGTATACGCAGATTTGTTTCGTGATAATAAACACGTTCATTTTCTTTCCAGCTCAGCTTCAACTCGTAATTACCCGTTGTCAGAAATTTCTTTAAGATCACCTGCCGGTTGCCGCTGGCTGGATTTAAGCGGATCCGCCTGTCGCGTACTGCATCATTATTACTATAGAACCAGGCCTCGCCGCTGATAGATGAAGCAACACTATCATTGGGTAAGTGAATGATGATGGCGGATGGCTCCTGTTCTATGCTAACTGTACTTCTTTTGGCAGCATTTGCCCTGCCATCTATCTTTTCCTGGTATTTGAGTTCATCACCGTAATAGTCTTTGCTCACCAGTTCAAATTTTGTATGATAACTTTTGTAGACCAGCGTGATCATCATACCGGCAAAACAGATAAATACGATTGTTAAACGTGTTCCCCAGTTCATAATTTTACATTGAAACGTGAATACTATTGTGTAACAGGACTTAAAAAATTGGTTTTGATCACTGCGATTTTTCTTTCTCCCTCATACAGGCTCAATAACAATTTCGTTTTTCTTCCCTTGATATAAGATCTTGGTAAAACCACGAAGAACGAGCCCGCCCCCTGCCCTTCTTTCGCAACTGTGATATATGGCTTTCCAATCACTTCAATACTGCCTCCTGCAAATTCTGAGCGTATGGTTAATGGGATGTCAGAGGTTGTTTTATTAACTACCTTAATATTATAGAGATTGGAAAGACTATCTGTACCCCGCTCCTGGTAAAGCTGACCGGGCGTACGCATGATGGTTGCATCAACATCGTTCCTGGTAAACAGCATAAAACCGAGTATCAGCACTACAACAAAACATAAACCAGTGTAAGATTTCATCCGCCTTGTATAACGCAATGGCTCACCATTGGCAATTGAGTTTTCTGAAGCATAGCGGATCAGCCCTGTTTCTTTACCGATCTTCATCATCACGTTGTCACAGGCATCTATACAAGCCGTACAACCCACACATTCCATCTGTACGCCATTACGTATATCAATGCCTGTTGGACAAACCTTCACACACTGAAAACAATCGATACAATCTCCGTGAACGGTTATTGCATCTTTCTTTTCATAGCCCCTGGGTTCCCCGCGCTTATAATCGTAGGAAACCATCATTGAATTTTTATCCAGTAATACACTTTGCAGTCTTCCATAAGGACAAACCACTGTACAAGCCTGTTCGCGGAAATAAGCATACACTGCATAGAAAACTCCTGTAAATATCAGCAGTGATATAAATCCGGCTACATGCGCTGAAAGAGGCTCGGATATGATCTTTTCGAGGTCCTTGATACCAATGATATAAGCAAGAAATGTATTGGCAATCACTGCGGATAAAAGAAAAAATAAGATATGCTTGAGCGATACCTTGAATACCTTCTTACTTGTCCATGGAGCGGCTTTTAATTGCTTTTGCGCCGGCGCATCACCCAATACCCAGAACTCGATCTTACGGAACATCATCTCCATAAAATTCGTTTGCGGGCATGCCCAACCACAGAACAGTCTGCCGAATGCAGCAGTAAAAAGAATAATAAAGAAAATAAAAGTAACCATGCCTAAACCGAAGATGAAAAAATCCTGCGGCCAGAACACTTTTGAAAAAAGTATAAATCTGCCCTTCGGAATATTGAACATCATAAATGGCCTATTACCCACTTGTATAAATGGGATACCAAAAAAGGCAGCGAAATAGAACAAGCTTAAGAATGTACGGATCTTTGTGAACTTCCCTTTCGGCTTATAAGCAAAGATCCATTTGCGTTTCCCTTTTTCATCCACTGTTGCCAGGTGATCGCGAAAGCTTTCTGTAGCAAGTTCATTAATATGTAAGGTCTCTTTAGCCATCTTTATGATCCAGGAACGGTTTTATTGATTGAGCTGATCGCAGGTCGTAATGAATCCACCCTTTGTTTGGTTGAATCTATATTATTTCCCGTGTCTTCAAAAAGAACGCCCTGTGGCTCTTTAGCTTTAGCAGGCGTTTTACCGGCAAGACTTTTTACATAACTCGCCAACTGTGCAATCTGCACAGGCGTATAGTCATCCTTCCAACTCTTCATCCCCTTGTCCTGCCATCCGTATTTGATCGTTTTAAAAATGTCTTTAACACTTCCGCCATGCAACCAGTATTTATCGGTTAAGTTGGGACCAACCAAACCGCCTCCATCTGCAGAATGACAGGCTGCACAGACAGTAGTAAAAATGGCTTTGCCTGATAAAAGGTTCGATTCATCTGTTAAAAGCTTTACTGAATTTTCATCCACCTTACTGGCTGCAGTTTTTAAATACTCCTCCTTTTCTTCCTCCCCTTTCTGCATAGCCATATTGTATTCATCAAGCGTGGATGGACCGGTATGTACTACTTCAAAGCGCCAGAGATAAATGACAGCAAATAAAATACAGGCGAAAAAACCATATAGCCACCAGGGGGGTAAACGGTTATCCAACTCACGGATCCCGTCATAATCGTGCCCAAGATCAATTGACGCTTCTTCTTTAATTGGGCGAAGACTGTTGAACCTGTCCCAGTATAGCAGCCACTTGTTTTCCTTTACCGTATCTTCTTCAATAGCCTTGCGGATCTTTTCCAGGCGGAGAAGAAACTTCAGGTTATACAATAATCCCAGCAGCAGGATCAGCTCGATAATCACAACGCTGAGCAAGACGTAGAAAGCAGTGGCATCCATACCTGCAACTATATCATCCTTTACAACAGATAAAGCTTGCGGGGCATCTGCTGCAAAAAGTCCGGAACATATCATCAATCCGGTTACCAGCAACCCGGTTTTGATAATAGCAGCTGTTTCGCTTTTCTTTTTGTCTTCCAGATAAAGCCGCACTTTATACTGTGCGGCACCCAGCAATACTTTGGCCATTAAAACGATGCAAAGACCCAATACAGCTATGATCAGCACAAATACCTGCACCATGGGGTTATCCATCGCAGATTTTTTGGGACCACCTTCTGCCATCGACTGAATGGGCAGCAGCAGCAAAATGAAAACATATAATTTGTACCAACGGTTGATGTGATTTCTCATATCCTGCCTTATTTAATTATTTAATGGGATTTGGTTGATCTCAGCGATCATTTTTTCATCTGCCTGCATCGCCCATACTGTCATCACGATAAAAAAAGTGAAAAATATTCCGAATGAAGACAATGCATATATATCCACACCGGCAATCTTTTCGAGGTAATTGATAAATTTCATGACCGTGTTTTTTAAATGATGTTAATAGTTACTATTTAATGACTGCCGCCTTCTGACTCTTGATATCAATTCCCATCCTTTGCAGATAAGCGATCAGTGCAATGATCTCGCGGTTAGGCGGTGTGATAATTTTATCCTTAGCCAAACTGTTGCTGATCACTTGTGCCTGTGCCATCAGATCTTTATTGGCTGTTTTATCATATCCCTGGGCATATGGCACACCCAATGTTGTCATGGCGCGGATCTTAGCAGGCGTAATGGCGGTATCGATCTTATCATCCAGCAACCACGGGTAAGATGGCATAATAGATCCGGGGCTCATGCTTTGCGGTTCGAGCATATGATTATAGTGCCAGCTATCGGGATACTTACCGCCTATGCGGGCAAGATCGGGTCCTGTTCTTTTACTACCCCATTGGAAAGGACGATCATAAATAAACTCACCTGCTTTACTATATTCTCCATACCTAGCTACTTCATCGCGGAAAGGACGTATCATTTGTGAGTGACAGGTATAACATCCTTCCCGTACATAAATATCCCTTCCCTGCAGTTCCAGTGGGGTATAAGGTTTCACGGCCGCGATGGTTGGGATATTGGATTTGATCAGGAATGTGGGTATGATCTCAAGTATACCACCGATAGCAACCGCAAATAGGCTGAATACCAACATCTGTATAGGTCTTCTTTCGATCCACCTGTGCCAGTATTGTTTGCCATGCGTAGTGATCACTTTTGACAATGGTGCAGATTCTGCCGCTTCGTTGGCAACCAGTTTACCGGCTTTAACCGTTTTAAAAATATTATACACCATCATGAAAACACCCACCAGGTATAAGGTTCCGCCAACACTTCTTGTGATATACATCGGTACGATATGCGTAACCGTTTCGAGGAACTGGTATTTTAATGTGCCCTCTTCAGTAAACTGTTTCCACATGCTTGCCTGTGCAAACCCCGCCCAGTATAATGGCACTGCATATAAAACGATACCAATGGTTCCGATCCAGAAGTGGTTGGTGGCCAGCTTTTTGGAATACAATGGGGTATTGAAAATCCGTGGAATGATCCAGTACAGTATGGCGAAGGTCATAAAACCATTCCAGCCCAATGCACCAATATGCACATGTGCGATGGTCCAGTCGGTGAAATGCGAGATCGCGTTTACGCTCTTTAAACTTAAGAGCGGTCCTTCAAATGTTGCCATACCATAACAGGTGATAGCCACTACCATAAATTTTAAAACCGGTTCTTCGCGCACTTTATCCCATGCTCCCCGTAACGTAAACAATCCATTGAGCATCCCTCCCCAGCTTGGAGCTATCAGCATGATGCTGAATACAACCCCCAGGTTCTGAGCCCAATCTGGCAGCGCTGTATATAATAAATGGTGTGGTCCTGCCCATATATAGATAAAGATGAGTGCCCAGAAGTGGATGATCGATAAACGATAACTATACACCGGCCGGTTAGCCGCTTTGGGAAGAAAATAATACATGATCCCCAGGTAAGGCGTGGTAAGAAAGAAGGCCACTGCATTATGTCCATACCACCATTGCACCAATGCATCCTGCACACCCGCATATCCACTGTAACTTTTAAAAGCCGAGAAAGGAAGTTCAAATGAGTTAACAATGTGCAGCATGGCAACGGTCACCCATGTTGCGATGTAGAACCAGATGGCAACATATAAATGACTTTCGCGTCTTTTAATAATGGTGCCAAACATATTGATACCGAAGATGACCCAGATAACAGTAATGGCGATATCAACCGGCCACTCAAGTTCTGCATACTCTTTACCGGTGGTATATCCTGCTAATAATGTTATTGCCGCTGTTACGATAATTGCCTGCCAGCCCCAGAAATGGATCTTACTTAACGTATCGCTGAACATCCTTGTTTTGCACAGGCGTTGCAGTGAATAATACACACCCATAAAAATTCCATTTCCAACAAATGCAAAGATCACCGCGTTGGTATGTACAGGTCTCACCCTGCCGAAGGTTGTCATAGGCATGCTGAAATTAGCTGCCGGTAAAAACATTTGGATAGAGGCCAGTAACCCTGCCAACATACCCACTACCCCCCACGTGATGGTGGCATAGGCAAAAAGTTTGACGGTTTTGTTATCGTAATAAAATTTTTCTAATTCCATAGGTAACAGTGGTTTTGGTGGGATAAACTATTGCTCTTTTTTTGTGTCCTCGAATAACATGCGCATGGGTGCACTCTCTTCATCATCATATTGACCAGACTTTACACTCCAGATAAAACCGGCGAGAAATAAAGCCGCTACACTGATGCTGGCGAGTAGTAAAAGAATAATAACGCTCATGTGCCTGGTTTATACGGGCAAATGTATTATGGCTCACTGCCAGCGGAAATGACATACCTCAACGTTGAATATGATATATATCATGTTTTCATCTTTCAGTTTCACAACCCAAGGAGCTTTGCTTTCAGGTTACTCAATCCAAAAGTGAGAATAAGGATACTGATACTACTGCAAGGCATGAGAATAGCAGCGATAACAGGTTGAAGGTTTCCATGAACAGCAAAGAAGAGTCCGGCAATATTGTAGACCGCTGATACAACAAACGCCGTTAAAACAACCTTCTTATTGAATTTGCACAAACTGATGAATTGCGGAAGTTTGGAAAGCTTACGCGCATTTAAGATAGCATCACTTGCCGGCGAAAAATTATTATTATCCTCAACAATAGAGATTCCCACATCTGCCTGTTTAAGTGCCCCGGCATCGTTCAGCCCATCGCCTATCATCATAACAGATTGCTTTTTGTTTTGCAAAGCCCTGATGGCATCCATTTTATCCCCGGGTCCCTGGTTGAACACCAGGTTCGCATTGGCACCGGTTAAAAGCAATAGGTTAGTTTTTTCTCCTGCATTATCACCACTTAATACAGAAAGATCATAGGAACTTACGAGTTGTGAAATCAGCTGTGGTACCTGGCTGCGGTACTCATTGTGAAAAATAAAACGGCCCATAAATTTATCTTCAACAGATAGATAAACCATCGTGCCGCTTCCCGATTCCTGCACGCCGGTCACATAGTTACAGGAGCCAATGGATATCAGGTCCTCACCCACAATCCCTTCGATGCCATCGCCGGGTATTTCTTTATAAGCAGCTATCACGGACCGCCCGTGTTTACCGCCCCATTTGGCAATCGCCTGGCTGAGGGGGTGTGTACTCTGTGCTGCCAGCAATGCCACTTTTGCTTTTAATGCAGGTGTAAGCGATCTACCCTCATATACAATATTGTCAAACCTGCCTGTAGTAAGCGTTCCCGTCTTATCAAACACAATATGGTTCACCGAGGCAATCGTTTCAATTGTCTGGGCGTTCCGCAGATAAAAATGATTTCGCGCAAGCCGCCGCAAAATATTCCCATTGGTAAATGTATTGCTCAGCAGCAATCCGCAAGGACAGGCAATAATGAGTACCGATGTAACCGCGTTCCAGGTTTTAGCCGGATCAACATTATACCAGTAAACACCGGACACAAAAGCAATTCCTAATACAACCCATGTAAAATACCTACTCACATGATGTACAAAAGATTTTCTTTCGTTCTTTTTATCTTCCTTGAATTCCTTACGGTTCCAGAGTTTGGTGAGATAACTTTGCGCCACTTCTTTAATCACCAACATTTCTATATTATTGCTCAGATGCTTACCGCCCGCATAAATGATCTCCCCCATTTCCTTTTTAACCGGGTAACTTTCACCGGTTACAAAACTATAATCGATCAATGCCTGCCCACGGGTAAGGATCCCGTCAACCGGTATCAGCTCCTGGTTATGGATGAGCAATGTATCATTTAATTGAATATCCTTTAATGTAACCGTTACTTCCGCTTCGTTTTCAACCTTTGTAACAGCTACCGGAAAATAAGAGGTATAGTCTCTTTCAAAACTTAAAGAAGAATAGGTCTTATCCTGCAACACTCTTCCCACCAGCATAAAGAAAACAATGCCGCTCATGCTGTCGAGATAGCCATTACCGGTTCCGGAAAGTATCTCATACAAACTCCGGCCGAATGTGATCAATACAGAAAATACGATCGGCGCATCGATGTTCAAAAACCGGTGCCTGATTGATTTCCAGGCACTGATATAAAACTCAGAGGCTGAATAAAAGAAGACAGGTAAAGAGAGAAGCAGACTGATATACCTGAAAGCATTTTGCAGGTACCGCTCGCTGCTATCAATACCGAGATAATCAGGAAAATTGAGCAACATGATATTGGCAAAACAAAAACCGGCTACGCCAAGTTTATAAATTTTCGATTTTGAAAGACCCGGTTTCTTCTCAGTCATATCACGCATACTGATATAAGGCTCGTAACCTACAGAGGTTAACAATTCTGCGAGCTTCCGGATACTGATAAGATGATGATCAAAAATTACATCTACTTCTTTTCTTTCAAAATTTACTTTGCTGCTGATAACACCGGCATTCAATCGATGCAGGTTTTCGATCAGCCATAAACAACTGCTGCAATGTACCTGGGGGAGATAAAAGATAATATGGGTTTCTGTTTCATTTTTGAAGTTGACCAGCTTTGCCTGTATTTTCTCATCATCAAGGAATAAAAACTTGTCGGGCCGGACGTTGACCTTTTGGTTTATACCCGGGGTTTTACTGATCGAATAGTAATCGCATAACCCGGTCTGGTTGAGTATTTCATACACCATGGCACAACCATCACAACAAAATTGCTTCTTATGTATTTGAATGGGTTGCGTACCACAATCTTCGCCGCAATGGTAACAGGCGACAGCGCTTTTAACAGTAGAAGATGCCATAACTACAATTTCAGCATGCAAAGTAGTTCTGGCGTGGGTCGCAAAAAATGACGAATGTCATATTTGCGCCTGTGATAAATAAAGACATTTGTAATGGCTATCAATTATCTTTAAGCCTCATGCCACAATCGTTTAGATCACAGATACAATTCAAGGCACTTTTCGAATTTGCATCGGAGGGCATACTGGTGGCAGATTCGAACGGTGATATAAAAGTGGCCAACCCGGCTGCTGAAAAACTGTTTGGTTATGACGCAGGGCAACTGGAAGGCCAAAAGGTTGAGATCCTGATACCCCAACGGTACAGCAAGCACCATGGCGCATTAAGGGAGAAGTTTAATCACCACCCCGATGCCAGGGTCATGGGAAGCGGTCGCGATCTTTTTGGAATTAAAAAATCCGGGGAAGAGTTTCCGGTTGAGATCAGCTTAAGTCCTTATGCAACCGATGAAGGAAACTTTACCATTGCCTTTATCATTGATATTTCAGTTAGGAAAAAGAATGAACAGGATATCAGGGACCAGAAATCCGAACTGGAACAATTGGCGCTTGACCTGGAAAAAAGGGTAAAAGATCGCACAATGATCCTGGAAGAGGCTTTACAGCAATTGGAAATATCACGCAAAGAGCTCAATGATGCACTGGAAATAGAAAAAGAACTCAACGAGATGAAATCCCGTTTTGTGTCTATGGCATCGCATGAATTCCGTACACCACTGGCTACCATCCTCTCATCGCTTTCTTTAGTTAATAAATATATTGATACAGATAATAAAGAAAAACAGCAACACCATATTCAGCGGATCAAGAACTCGATCCATAATATGACCGACCTGCTTGACGATGTATTGTCGATCAGCAAACTGGAAGAAGGAAAGATAGAATTGACGCCATCCAATGTTGACTTAGCTGAATTTGTAGAAAACGTGGTGCAGGATCTTCGTGAAGTTGCCAAAACCGGGCAGGTAATCAAGTATAGCCATACGGGTGATCAATTGATTGAAATAGATAAAAAAGTTTTGCGGGTGATTCTTGTAAACCTGGTATCCAATGCGATTAAGTTCTCCCCTGAAGAGAAAATCATCTTACTAACAACAGCTGTTCAGGATAAAGAAACAACCATTTGTGTAAAAGATGAAGGAATCGGGATCAGTGAAGAGGACCAGGAACATTTGTTTGAAAGGTTCTATCGCGGGCATAATGTGACCAATATACAAGGAACCGGTCTGGGCCTAAGCATTGTTGCCAAATATGTTGAACTCATGAAAGGTAATATCAGCGTGCTGAGCAAACCCGGCGAAGGAACTTCATTTACAATTACGATACCAAACGCTTAACTTGATATATGCCTACAAAAATATTATTAATAGAAGACAATCTTGAGATCAGGGAAAATACTGCTGAGATTTTACAACTGGCAGGCTACGGAGTGATCGTGGCGGAGAATGGCAGAGAAGGAATAGCTCAGGTGCAAAAAGAAATTCCAGACCTGATCTTATGCGATATCATGATGCCCGTTCTCGATGGATTTGGCGTACTGCATTTACTGGGAAAGAATGAAAAAACAGCGGGCATTCCTTTTATCTTTTTAACGGCACGGTCAGAAAGAACGGATATTCGGAAAGGGATGGAAATGGGTGCAGATGATTATCTCACCAAACCATTTGATGACATTGAATTACTGAATGCGATTGAGAGTCGTTTGAGAAAAACGGATATCCTGAAAAAAGAGTATTCAAAAAATATCGAGGGTGTGAATCATTTTCTTTCCGAGGCAACGGATGTTGCCGACCTTAAAAAATTATCACTCGAAAAGGAAGCTATCTTTTATCGCAAGAAAGATGAAGTCTACCGCGAAGGGGCTTATCCAAAGGGTATTTTCTTTTTGAGTAAAGGAAAGATAAAGACAGGAAAAACAGCAGACAACGGCAAAGAGCTAACAACTTCGTTATATAGCGAAGGGGATTTTTTCGGGTACCATGCATTATTGGAAGAAGGACGTTATACCGATACCGCCACTGTATTAGAAGATGCTGAGATATACCTGTTACCGAAAGATGATTTTTTTACATTGCTGTACCGGAATGCAACCGTTGCCAGGAAATTTATAAAAATGCTCAGCAATGAGCTGGGTGAAAAAGAAGAACAACTCGTTAAACTGGCCTATAACAGTGTAAGAAAAAAAGTGGCCGATGCTTTACTACAACTGCAGAAAAGATTTAATGATGATCCGCGGTCAAATTTCAGTATGCAGGTATCACGCGAGGACCTTGCCAACCTGGCCGGTACTGCAACAGAAAGTACCATCCGTACATTGAGCGATTTTAAAGAGGAAGGATTGATTGATATCAAGGGCAGCAAGATCACGATACTCGCATTAGACAGGTTATCTAACCTGAGAAATTAAACAACTATTTATCATGCAACTGCATGGTTATTATTTCCCCTTGCCTGTTCTGTTCTTCCAATGACCAGTTATTGGTAACCGTTGTTTCTAACCATACATTGCCGGATCTACGAAATACCTGTGCCTTTAAACCATATACAAGATCAATCGCATTTTCAATCTCTTTTACTTTCATTTCATTATTAACTGAAATACTGCTGGCTAACTGCGTCTTTGAGCGGAATTCGCGCATGAAGCGATTGATATCGAGGACCGGCTTGGCTTGTCGCTCACGGGCATACACCTGTAGATCTTTTTCAAAAAAGTCAATCTTTAAGAAGGGATATGCCTGGTGAAACTGTCCCTGCACCTGCCCTACTGTTTGATCATCGGAAATCTCTAAATTCATATACAAGGGTATTTAGGACAAATCTAAATACCCCTGGCGTATGATAAAATGATATTGGTCAGTTATGTGCTACAATCGAATAATGTGCTGGCATTCGCATCACGGGCTGACAAGCATCAGCTAACGAAATGACATACAACACCTTTTGGTATTTACCCATGTTGTAAAATTGCAATAGCCGGAAAGTAAAACCGGTCCCTATTTATATGAACGCTCACCCCCAAAGCATAATCGGACAAAAGATATTGGATACACAGCATTTTGGGAGGCTTTCCTGCTCTTTCGCAGAACAACCTTATATCATACCCATCACCTATGTATATCATGAAGGATATATTTATGGGCAAACCGATGAAGGCACTAAACTTGAGATCATCCGCCTGAATAAAAATGTATGTTTTGAAGTGAGCCGTGTTACCGGACCCGGTACATGGGAATCAGTTGTGGTATCCGGCATATTCGAGGAATTGACAGATTCAGCAGCGGTAGCGGCGCGAAATATTTTTATGGAAAAAGCTTTCCCAATAAAAGAGACCTACCCTTCTTCCGATACTTTGCTAAAAGACTTCACCTTTTCTGAATATATCAAGCGGATGCGCGAAGTTATTTACAGGATAAGGGTGGAGCATTCATGTGTTTATCATTCCTGCAATCAATTATTCCTTAATTTAACGGACCAAAATACCTCATGCCATGGGAAAGACATCCGTCATAAAAAAGACAAAACAATATGATGTAGTGATCGTAGGATCAGGCGCGGGTGGCGGTATGGCTGCCTACACATTAACAAAAGCCGGTTTGAAAGTTTGCATGATCGAAGCTGGCCCGATGTACGACCCTGCCGTAAATGTTACCCAACTAAAGAATCCCTGGGAATCACCGCGAAGAGGCGCTCCTACAAAATTCAGATCCAATGGTGATTTTGATGCCTGCTTTGGCGGATGGGAATTAGATGGCGAACCCTTCACAAAAAAAGATACAACAGAATGGGATTGGTACCGCGCAAGAATGGTGGGTGGAAGAACCAATCACTGGGGGCGTATCTCATTAAGATTTGGACCCAAAGATTTTAAACGTAAAAGTATTGACGGGCTCGGCGATGACTGGCCCATCAGTTACGAAGATGTAAGACCTTATTACGATAAAGTAGATAAACTCATCGGTGTATTCGGTACCAATGAAGGGTTACCCAATGATCCCGATGGCATTTTTCTCCCGCCTCCCAAACCACGAATGCATGAGCTCATGGTCAGAAAAGCCGCTATAGGCGCGGGTGTAACCATCATTCCATCAAGGATGTCGATGCTGACCAAAAAGATCAATGACGAACGGGGGCAGTGTTTTTATTGCGGGCAATGCAATCGTGGCTGTTCGGTCTATGCAGATTTTTCTTCCTCCTCTGTATTAGTAAAACCAGCTGCCCAAACAGGCAACCTTGATATCATTACCAATGCAATGGCAAGGGAAGTGCTTACCAATAAAGAAGGTATTGCCACGGGTGTTTCTTTTATCGATAAGAACGACATGATGGAATACGAGGTACAGGGTCGCGTTGTGATACTGGCCGCCAGCGCCTGTGAAACTTCGCGCATCCTGCTCAACTCAAAATCACCCAGGCATCCTAATGGGCTTGCGAATACCAGCGATGTTGTAGGCAAATATCTGCACGATTCAACCGGTGCCGGAATGAGTGGCATCATTCCTTCCTTGTTTGGCAGGAAGCGCTATAATGAAGATGGTGTGGGTGGAATGCATGTGTATTCTCCGTGGTGGTTAGATAATAAGAAACTTGATTTTCCCCGTGGTTATCATATTGAATATGGCGGTGGTATGGGAATGCCTTTGTATGGATTTGGTTTTGACATTCAAAACCTCAATGGCAAACTGGTGGTAAACGGCAAAACCAAAGAAGCAGGTGGCTATGGAGCTTCGTTAAAAGAGGACCACCGGTATTTTTATGGCGCAAAAATAGGCATGGCAGGTCGCGGCGAAGCAATAGCCCTCGAAACCAATTACTGCGAGATCGACCCTGCGATGGTAGACAAATATGGCATCCCTGTATTGCGTTTTAATTATCAATGGAGCCCGCATGAGATTAACCAGGCGAAGCACATGAAAGAAACCTTTAAAGAGATCATGCATAACCTTGGCGCAGTGATCACCAAAGGTGGCGATGATGGACCGCACAATAATTACGGGCTGGAAGCTCCCGGCAGGATCATTCACGAAGCGGGTACCGCCAGAATGGGCAACGACCCAAAGAAATCTGCACTGAACAAATGGAGCCAGGCACATGATTGCAAAAATGTATTTGTGGTAGATGGCGCGCAGTTTGTTTCACAGGCCGATAAAAATATTACCTGGACGATATTGGCTTTATCAATGCGGAGTTCGGAGTATATTATTGGGGAGATGAAGAAGCAGAATTTGTAAAGCAGCCGATAACGCGGAATGAGATCTATTTGGTACACTGATAACTAAACCGTGTTGCTCCAAACAGGAAGCCCAATCCCTGTTGTTGATCCCCGTTAGCAGTTATCTGTAAAAGATAACCATCTTTACTAACAACCGTGTTTGAAAAGGTTGAATTCCATGTGTCATAAACAGAGCCGTTGTTAACATCATAGATATTGGTAACAATACTTTTAACAGGATAGTTTACTTTTTTTCCAAAATTAAATGCCTGCAAATAATAATACCCTTCAAAAAAATCAGGGAAAAGATATATCCATGATTTTATACGCATTGCTGTATCAACCTGGATAACCGACTCCAGAAACTTGCTTTTTTTTGCCCCAAAATACATTGTACAACCTGTTAATATACTATCCTGCATATAAGTATAATCAGTTTGATAAGTAGGCAAGCTGGAAGAATTAACAAAGACCAGTTTCTGAATAAGATAACCGGAAGTATTATAAGCATACTTGTATTGCATCTTATCAGATAAAGGATCGTTACGATCAGCTTTTGAAGAAAAGAACATTACTTGCTTACTGTTTTTATCCAGTAAAAAATATTCGCCACTAGACATAGCAATACTGTCATCCAGTTTATTCACTGTTATATCAAATCCATTTTTATTAGTCAAGCTATCTACATATAACAAGCGGGTAGGTTGATAGCTTACATCCCTTGTGATCGAAAAAGCATTGTCCGTATTGGAACTGTAGTTATTATTGCGCTGCGCAATATTACTGACATAACAGTTTCCATCGGCAGTAGTTAAATTGGTAAGAGGTGCTCCCGTTAATGGATCTACAGGTGTCTCATCTGTTTTTTTACAATGCACAAGTGTCAATACTAACAACACACATACAATAAACAGGCTGGATTTATCTGTTATCTTTTTCATCATTACTGTATAACTACCTGTTTCGTATTTACTTCACCATTTACTTCAACGCGTAAGGTATAGGTGCCTTTGGCCAGGTTGCTGATGCTGGCCGGAATTTTTATATCGTTATTAGCAAACAAAAACCGTTTAGTGTTCCATTTAACGGCACCTGACTGGTCAACCAATGTGACAGACACAAAGCCACTGGTTGATTTTGATAACAGTACCTGTACCTTAAATACCCCACTTGATGGATTAGGATACACCTGAACATCGAAGGTATTTTTAGGTGCTGATGGATCAACCAGTACCAGGTATTCTGAAGAACTCGCGTAGCAGATATTATCAATACTTGTTGTGACAGAATAAAATCCTTTGGAAGGTATTACCAGTGAATCACTCGTTTGGGTGTCTAAAATCTTGTTATTCTGATACCACTGATATGAAAGCGATGCGGTACTTCCTAATTTATTATTAACTCTTGAGATCACCGGAACGGGCGTAACATTTTTTCTGGCATTAATAATGATGGATGAATCGGCGGAGTAGCAGCTGGTTCCTGATGCAGGTCCGCCCTTTAAAGAAATGTACGCTGAGTTTTTCACGGTAATGGAGGCTGTTGTTTCACCTGTGCTCCATAAATATTTATCGTAAGAATTTTTACTTGTAAGAATCAACGATTCAGTAAAACAAACCAGTACATCGGCAGTGTAACCCGTAATTACAGGTTTGGCAACCGATGGCGCAGCATTGACCGTTAAACCTGTTGTTGTAAAAGATGAACAACCGCCGCCGTTGGTAATTACGTAAGTTATTACCATTGTGCCTGCCGTTTTACCTGTTACCAATCCACCTGTTGCTGATACAGATGCAACAGCGGTATTACTACTGCTCCATACGCCGCCGTTCGTTGTACTGCTGAATTGTGCCGTTGTGCCCGGGCACATACTGGCAGGACCGGTAATCGTTGGTACAACTGGTAAATTGTTAACTACAATAACGATCTCTTTTGAGCTCACTTTGCAGCCGTTGCTATTGGTTATTGTATCTCTGTAAGTCCCAGCTTCATAAACGGCGTAGCGGGTATTCGATTGCCCCGCTATCGACACACCCCCTTTATACCATTTGTTACCGCTTTCCGCAGATGAGGTAAGCACTGTGCTGTCACCTGGGCAGAAGGTTAATGGGCGGCTATTTGTAATGACAGGCACTGCAGGCAGATCGTATACTGTTACCGTTGTAGAAATGGAACCTGATCTGCAACCTCCTGTACTTGTTACAGAATCGATATACACGCCGGACTGGGTTGCTGTGAACGTTTGTCCTGTTGCTCCTGCGATCAGTGTATTGTTTTTGTACCACTGGTTACCGGTTGCTGAGGAAGCACTTAGAACCAAATTATCACCTGCACATATATTGAGTGATTTATCAGCAGTAATTGTTGGAACAGTAGTTGTATTTACTGTGCCGTTAACTGAAATTGTCTGTGAAGTGGCGCCTGAAGAGGTAAGGACTATACTACCGGATGACGCCCCCGCAGCAGAGCCCGCTAATCTTACATAAATGGCTTTCTCTGTAATTACATGATCTGTTGTTGCAATGGTAAGGCTACTGCTATAGCTGCCTGAAGCCGAAAGCGAGATCTCAAATCCTGCAGGCATCGTTATCACAAGAGGTTCTAAAAGATCTTTAGCACTGACTTTAAAAGATTGTGCGGCGGAAGGATTGCCTTTACAGACTGACATTGCTGTAAGGCTGCCACTGGTGGTTATTGCGGGATCAGCTGGTACAAAGATCCATGCAGCACCCTGGCCTTCGTTGTCGCTCAAACCGCCAACTATTGCCGTATTGCCGTCTGCGCTGATCGATATGGCATATCCTTGCCTAACAGTAATATCGTGCAAAACGTCACCGCTAAATTTTATTCCACCTGTTCCCACTATTTTATTTCCCTGCTGCGTCCATGTAGTGCCAGTGCGCTTGTACACCAACACTGCGCCTAAGTTACTACTGTCGCCTTTTACCCCAACCATCACAGTATTTCCATCTGCACTAATGGATACCGAAGAACCTTGCGAATGCGGTTGACCATACACCGAAGTGGCTGATAACCCCTGACCCAATAATTTCTCCCCTTGCTGCGTCCACGTGTTACCTGCACGTGTAAATATCCATACGGCACCTTCCTGGTTGTTATCTCCATACCCTGCTACAACAGCAGTTTTACCGTCGGCACTGAGCGCTACTGAATTTCCCTGGCTAACTTCTGTTCCAACCGAACCGGTACCCTCTAATCTATCCCCCAGTGTCCAGTCTGAGCCATTTCTCATAAATACCCAGGCGCTTCCCTTTTCCAACCCAATGTTTAAACCAACCGCTGCTGTACCTCCCATAATCGCGGTATTACCGTCAGCACTGATTGCAACAGACACTCCCTGTTTTAGAAAACCCTGGCTGTACGCTACAGGCATCAATTTGCGTTGCTCAGTCCATACACTACCGTTACGAACAAATACCCATGCAGCTCCAACGCCAGTATTATAAAAAGGTGCCCCAATGATTGCTGTGTTGCCATCGGCACTGATACTCACTGAAGACCCAAAGCCTGCTTGGCTACTCTGTGTAACGAGTTTAGCTTGCTGCGTCCAGCTGGTTCCGGTACGCGTAAATACCCAGGCTGAGCCCCATAGGAGGCTATCACCCGGAGCGCCAATTATTATAGTACTACCATCTGCATTTATAGCAACAGCTTCACCTTGTCGCGATTCGCCAACAGCGACAGAGCCAATTAATTTCTCCCCTTGTTGTTGCCACGTTGTGCCAATTTTCCTGTATATCCAAAAAGCGCCCACGCCATTTTGATCCGGGTTATGATTATCACGATTGCCGCCAACCACCGCTGTATTTCCGTCAGCAGATACTGCTACAGAACTCCCCTGCATACTGGCTCCTATATTACCTGTGCCGATTAATTTACTTCCCTGTTGAATAACCGGATATTTTGACTGTACAATAGTGAAGTTGACCCCACTACTCGTTGCACCACTAACCGTACTAAGTGCTACCGTACCTGTTACGGCACCCGGCATTACCATCGCAACCATTTGTGTTGAAGTAACTGATACGACGATGGCCGATGCCCCACCGATAGATAAGGCTGATAGGTAACTAAAATTGGTTCCGATAATGGTAACCAATGTACCTACCGGTCCCATAGCAGGAGCAAAGGATGTAATTGTAGGAGGCGGAGTTGGTATCACGGTAAAAGTTCCAACACTATTTACTGTCCCACCTGTTGTTGTAAGTGAAATAGTTCCTGATGTTGAACCAAGCACTATTGTACCTATTGCCTGCGTTGAGTTTTTCGAAACGATCGTCATAGCCGCACCACCAACAGCAAGGGTTTTCAAGCTGTCCAGGTTAGTGCCTGTAATGGTTACCTGAGTGCCTGCGGGTCCGGTAATTGGTGTAAATGATGTGATTGTTGGAGGTGGGAAAAACGTAAATATCCGTGCCGCACCCTGGAAAGGGTAATTCGTGCTGTTGTCCTCATCTTGAAACGCACCTATTACGGCTGTACTTCCATCGGCACTAAGTGAGACTGAAAACCCAAAAGCAATATTATTTCGTGATGGATCCACGCCTAAAAGTTTGGCGCCTTTTTGAGTCCATGTTGTTCCTGTTCGCGTAAACGTCCATGCTGCTCCCCTAAAACCGCTCTCACCCCAGCCGCTAACTAACGCGGTATTGCCATCCGCACTTAATGATACCGATGTTCCCTGATAGGCATTCTGGGCATCATTCCCAACAAGTTTTAACCCCTGTTGCGACCAAACACCACTGTTCCGGACGTATACCCAGCCGCCACCCTCGAAATTATGATCGTTCGGTCCGCCTACTATCGCTGTATTTCCATCAGCGCTAATAGAAACGGATCTACCAAAACCACCGCCTGCTGATTTATCTCCAGTAAATCCCGGCACTGTTATTTTAGAACTCTCCTGTGTCCATACATTACCTGTCTGTTTAAATATCCAGGCTGCGCCACTCGAACCCATGTCAAAAACCGACCCGATTATTGCTGTATTGCCATCAGCGCTAAGTTTTACAGAATATCCCTGATCAGTTCCACCCGAACCCACTAAAAGTGTTTGTTGCACCCATGTAGTTCCGGTTCGCTTATATATCAATGCCCCACCTGTTCCATTGTCGGGGCACCCGACCATTGCTGTATTTCCATCAGCACTAAGTGAAACAGAGTATCCCTGGTTTCCCGCACCGGTACCAACGAGCTTTGGTCCCTGCTGCAACCATGTTGTTCCGGTCCTTGTAAATATCCATACTCCATTATCACCTGAAGCGCCAATTATGACCGTATTTCCATCAGCGCTGATAGCTACTTTACCTTGTCCAGCAGTTCCTGTTGATCCTGTACCAACCAACTTACCTCCTTGTTGCGTCCATCTACCACCAATTCTTGTATATATCCATGCCGCGCCACGGCCATTGTCATCAGACCCTCCGGCAACTATCGCAGTATTTCCATCGGCACTAATGTCTACTGATTGTCCCTGTTGTGCTTTTCCAACAAAGCCTGTTCCTACCAACTTAGCGCCCTGCTGCGCATTCGGATATGGTGTTGCAGTAACAGTAAAACTACCGGTATTCCTTACACCGCCACCCACTGCCGTAAGCGCTACTGCCCCTGTTGCCGCACCGGGCATTACCATTCCTACTATTTTCGTTGCACTAAACGAGACAATAATGGCAGGTACTCCTCCGATCGTTAATGCAGAAGGATAATTTAAATTGGTTCCATTTATAGAAACGAGTGTACCCGGTGAACCTGCAGTAGGTGCAAAAGACGTTATAGTGGGAGGCGGCGTTGCAGTAACTGTAAAACTAATGGCACTGGTTGTTGCACCCTCGGTTGTTGACAGTGAAATATTTGCCGATACTGAACCCGGCAATATGGTTCCAATGACCTGCGTTCGGCTACTTGAAATAACTTCTATTGCAGTAGCCCCAATAGCAAGGCCGGTAAGATTTCGTAACCCAGTTCCGGTTATCGTTATCTGCGTGCCTACTGGTCCTGAAGCTGGAGAAAATGATGTGATCGCTGGCGGGGGTTCTACTGTATATACCCAGACTCCCACCCCACTACTAATTATTGCAGTTGTTCCATCAGGAGTAAGGTCGATCGAGACACCAAAGCCACTAAGAGACGGGCCAGGCCCTTTTATTTTAAGTCCATGTTGCGTCCATGTTGTTCCGGTTCGGGTAAAGATCCATACTGCACCGATGGAATTGTCGTCTCCAACGCCACCAACTATTGCAGTATTGCCGTCAGCACTAAGGACCACACTGGTTCCCTGGTAGGAAAATGGATGATCCGTACCGCCTGTTCCCACCAGTTTTGCCTGCAGCGACCATGATGTTCCGGTTCGGATAAAGATCCAGGAAGCTCCGTTGTTGCCATTATGATATGCCGAACCAATTATTGCCGTATTTCCATCGGCACTAATAGATACCGAGCCAGTGCGAAAGGTTTCTGCTGTAAGCCCTGTTGCCGTTAACATAGCTCCCTGTTGTGTCCAAGTTGTTCCAGTCCGCATAAATATTACAGCCCCGCCATCTGCAGCAAAGTCTGCATTTGCACCTGTGATCAGCGTATTTCCATCTCCACTTAATTTTAATGAATATCCTTGCGATAAAGCGACCGGACCCGCATCTAATAACTTAGCACCCTGTTGCGTCCATGTTGTTCCGGTTCGGACAAAAATCCAAACGGCCCCTCGGTGAAAACCGTCATTGGGAGCCCCAACTGCTGCGGTGTTACCGTCTGCACTAAGTGATACGGCCCATCCCTGTTGCGGCATGATTGGATCTGCACTCCCACTGCCAACTAATTTTGTCCCTTGCTGGACCCAGGTTGTTCCCGACCGGGTATATATGAATGCTGCCCCTGCCCCACTGTTATCGCCGGGATCACCCAAGATCGCAGTATTACCGTCTGCGCTAAGCGCGACAGCAGATGCCCCAACTAAAGAAGGCCCTTGTTGGGACCATGTCACTCCGGTCCGAACATATACTTTCGATCCCAAAATTGCGGTGTTACCATCAGCACTTATCGCTATACTTTTATTTGGGGTTACCGGTGCTGGGTTTCCAATACCTACCAGGTTATCACCATGCTCATCTCCAGGATATTTTGTAACACTAACTGTAAAATTACCAACCGCATTTGCTATTCCACCCGTTGTTGAAATAGCCACCGCACCCGTTGCAGCACCCGGCATTACCATGGCCACCGTTTGCGTTGCCGTATTAGAAATTACGATCGCAGTTACACCGCCAATGGTAATAGTTGGAGAATTATTTTGATTGGTTCCAAGAACAGTAACCAGCGTTCCAACTGGACCGGAAGACGGTGCAAATGAAGATATCGTTGGTGCCTGCGCGAAACAAGTATTAACGATACAAAGCACTATGGGTACCAGCAGTAATTTTGTTAACAGTTGTTTCATGTCAGTCCGGGAAAAAATATATAAGGTTCAGTGGAATTAATTGTTTTATAAACTCGCCGGACCTTGTCCGTTACCGAGGTTACAACACTATCAAAAGTGATCAAAGTTTTTCGGGGGATATCAATGATGTAAATATAATTCTATTTATAATATTACCTTAAAAAAACATTAATAAAACGAATATAAAACAAAACCCATTGATACTCAATGAACACTAAGCAGGTACCGGCGAGAATGAGCAACGACCCAAAGAAATCTGCATTGAACAAATGGAGACAGGCACATGATTATTCGCCCTCGCTCCTATCTTTTTGCAGTGTTTGCCTTATGTTGTCCGATATTGAATCGTATCACAGCCGTTATTGATTCGCTGTTTTTTCGCTGGCTGTTCGCTATTTGAGCCAGCTGCCTAAGCTCTCATACGGTTGTAACTGCCATCGAAATAGCTTTACAATGGGCTTATATACGAACTATATACGACTTAGATAAGAACAAGATTCCCTATAAGGTCTCTATAATGTCTCTATAAGGTCCCTATAAGGTCTCTATAATGTTTGGGTAAGAAAATTGCGGGGTCTGGAGAAGGTATATAGAAATGATTGCCGCAATATTGTTGATGGTGCGTTGCTACTTATTGGATGAGATAAAGTTAGTATTTTATGGGGAAACTTTAGCCTCAATGAGGTATTCTACACAATCACCCCTTTTACAAACACATCAATAACTTAATCTTGCCTTACCCAGTGCTTTGCTTAATAACCCGCAATTTTGTGCCGGCAAAACAACCAACTTGTTTATGAAAAAAATGATGACTCTCTTGCTAACAGGCAGTGCCCTCCTATCCGCCATTACTACAACAACGGCACAAAACAAAGTACTGGTAACCGCCCACAGAGGCGACTGGCGCAATGCACCCGAAAACTCACTCAATGCATTTATACTCGCAGCAGAGATGGGTGCCGATATCATTGAACTGGACCTGAGAAAGAGTAAGGACGGCGAGATCATTATTATGCATGATGCCACACTCAACCGCACCACTAACGGGAAAGGCGGCCCCGAAGAGTTTACGCTGACAGAGTTGAAACAACTAAGGATTAAGAATGGTCTTGGCCGTATAAGCCTATATGATCCGATACCAACGCTTCGTGAAGTGATGCTGGCACTGAAAGGTAAACCGGTGATGGTAAACCTTGATAAAAGTTATCCTTACTATCAAGAGGCGTTTGCAATACTAACAGAAACCGGCACACTTATGCAGGCGATCTTCAAATCAGAAATGCCATATGACAGCCTGCTACAGAAGTACCCGCAGATAATGAATAAGATCATTTATATGCCGGTGGTGAACATTGACAAACACGGGGCACGAAAGATCATTACCGATTACTTAGCCAACATGAAACCTTATGCATTTGAAATCAACTTCACAAGCGACACTTCAGCCATTTTAAAAGACAATGCTTTTATACGCAACACCGGAACCAAACTCTGGATCAATTCGCTTTGGGCCTCGCTAAATAATGGTCATGATGACGACCTGGCGGTGGAACAGGGTAATAAAAAAGACAGTTGGGACTGGATTCTGGCACATCATGCTGATATCATTCAGACTGATAGGCCACTATTGCTGCTGCAATACCTGAGAACAAAAAACTTGCATCGTTAAGTTTAGAAACATGCAACGGAACTTCGTTTGCCTGTGTCAGGAAGAAAAACCAAATGAAAACATTCCTCTGCAGCCTGTCGATTCTTCTCTTATTGGGAAGTTGTACAAAACCATCTGACAAAGACCCTGAAATTACTGTTTGTGTAAACCCGGGCGATATTGGCTGGATAAAAGACAAAAAGAAAGACTATGCCGACTGCCGCTGCCTTACAGAGTTCCGCACCGGCATCTATAACAACCAACAGGTTTTCGAGATCCGTATCATTGATCCGTTGTGTAACGGCATACCGATGCTATTCAAAGCCGATGGTACTGCTTTTTTTACAACTATGACAGAGCAAGATTTCCAGCATTACCTGGACAACGTAAAAGGCTCCCAGGTTTTCTGGAGTTGCAACAAGGGCAGTACTCCTTAGTGTTGACTAAGTTCACCCCTCATTTCATAGTAACCCTTTAGCGTAGGATATGATTAATAAAAAACCCGGCAAATATTTGCCGGGTTTTTTATTAATTACCTCTATTTAGTAACCTGGATTCTGATACATTTTATCCGGGTTAAGCTTGTATTCGTTATACGGTATCGGGAAATAATAATCTTTGGTAGTAAAATTAGTCAGTGGAGAATTATCAAAGTCCGCCTGGTTCTTTCCTCTAAAATAAGTGACGAGCTGATCCGGGGTAAAAAACCTCGTAAGATCATGCCAGCGATGATGCTCAAAAGCCAACTCGATCCTGCGCTCATGTAATATCGCCAGTTTAAGATTTGGATACCTGGTGGTATAAGCAACGTCTGTCAGCATCGTTGCATAGGGTGGTCGTGCTGCGCGTGTGCGTACCATATCGAGATATAAAATAGCGCTCGCATTATCGTTGAGATACAAAGAAACCTCAGCCAGGTTCAGTATCACATCTGCATACCTGATCAGTATCCAGTCATTCCCACCATATCCCAGCGTTCCTGCCGTTGCACTGTTATCCCTGAATTTAGAAATATAATAACCGTTGTTCGATGCAACGTACCTGATAGAAAATGTAGTACGGATATCGCCTGTTTCAAACTCGTTCAGCAGATCCTTTGTAAATAAGGCACCCGCACCCTGTGAAGGGAACAAAGAAATAAAAGTACCGTCACCCTTTGCCTGGTTGCCTCTTGCGAGTGAAGAAGAATAACTCGGATCTCCCTGCTTATTTACAATCTGCCAGATGATCTCTGGACAGGTTGATTTTTTATCTACGTTAAAAACATCGGTAAAAGGTATTTCAGATAAGACACCAAATGTGCGTTGGTTATAACAGGCCAGCAGGTAGGTCTTTGCATTGTTCAGGTTTTCTGTTGCAGCTGTTCCACCGAGTGTGGTAGCCATGGTCAGGTATACCTGCCCCAGCGTAGCATTGGCAGCCTGCAGAGAAACCCTGCCTTTGTTAGCTGCAGTATGTGTAACAGGAAGACCACTAGCCAATACATCTTTCAGATCAGCAATGATCTGCGCGTATACCAGCTCTCTCTTTGCACGGAAAGTAAGTGCAGCAGCCTGTTCGGCAGAAGTAAGTCGTTCGGTAACTAAGGGAACATCACCAAACTCTCTTACCAATTGATAGTACATATAAGCCCGTAGAAATTTAAGCTCTGCGATATTCTGCACACGTGTGGCTTCATTATTAAAAGTAACACCCGGAATCACTGAAAGGATGAGGTTGGCTCTTGCGATGGTTGTGTATAGCGCTGACCAATGCGATTGTAAATAACTGTTACTAGGTACCAGTGCAAAAGCAGAGAATTGAAAAGGTTCCCCGTTGTTCGACTGGTTATCGGTGGTATTAATATCATCCGCACGATCATCGGTCCATAGCTGCGCACCCTCTCCCACGCTGTTGGAACTTCGTAAAGCCTGGTATACACCATAAACCCCTGTGGTAATATCTGTTTCGGTCTGGTAACCGTTTTCTACAGGTACAGCATTAGGGTTGGTCTGTTCTACAAATGATTTGCTGCAACCGCTTACTCCTGCAAACGTTACCAGTACAACTGCGATTAAAATAATTTTATTCATACTAAATAGTTTCATGTGTGAAAAATTAAAACTGAACTTTAAAACCTGCATTGAATGAACGCACAAGTGGATATTTACCATAGTCAACACCCGGTGTGAGGTTGGCGCCATTATTAAAGTCTACTTCCGGGTTATAGCCTAAGTATTTGGTGATGGTGAATGCATTGTCGATAGACGTATAGAAGCGCAGCCCGGTGATACCCAGCTTCTTCACAAAACTTAAGTTCGTCAGGTTATAGCCCAGTGTAATATTGGTGCAACGCAGGAAAGAACCGTCTTGTAAATAATAGTCAGATAAACGTGTACTATTACTTTGTGATCCACCGCGGGATGCCCTGTATTCATGGCCATTCCCAGGATCTGCTTCACTCCTGTAACGCTGGTCGATAACGGAATACTGGTTACCGGATCCTTCCATGTTGCGGATATAATAATCCTGTCCATCAACCACCTTATTTCCCTGCGACCCATTGAAGGAAGCACTGAAATCAAATTGTTTGAACGACATATTCAAACCAAAACCATAGGTATATTTTGCATAAGGAGAACCGATCACGTCTTTATCTGCATCGGTAATAATTCCATCGCCATTTTTGTCAACAAAATAAAGATCACCGGGATTGAGTGGTGTTGTAGAGAATGTTGAAATAGGGAACGCCTGCATTTTATAACCAGCAGGAAACTTATTTCCATTCGCCTTATACACCGCCTGGTCAGCATTCACAGCCGCCATATCGCTTTGTCTTACCATACCCCCTACTTTTACACCATAGAAAGATCCGATCGGATCGCCTTCACGGGTAACATGGGTGATATAACTTCTTTCTGCACCTGCCACCTGTATTTCACTGGCACCACCCAGGCTCACTACTTTATTCCTGTTCGCCGTGATATTACCGCTGATATTCAGGTTAAAGTTTCTGCCCTGTATAACCTTTGCATCTATCTGCAGATCAAATCCTTTATTGGTAAGATTAGAATTGCGCAGATTGGTAAGGATCGTAGAAGCACCTGATATTGCTGAGATATTCTGGTTATACAGAAGATCCTTTGTCTTACTGGTATAGTAGTTGAAAATAACAGAGAGACGGTTATTCAACAATGTTGCATCCAATCCAAAATTGTATTGTTCTGTTGATTCCCATCCGAGTCGCGCATCTGTTGTACCACCTGCCCAGCTTGCATTGTATACGGTACTGCCAACGACAACACCACCTGATCCGGTGATATCCTGTTCGTAGCGATAGTTACCGATATTATTGTTACCGGTAAGTCCCCAGCTGGCTCTCAGTTTCAGCGTAGAATGTTTACCTAACCAGTTATTGTAAAAACGTTCGTTAGAAACGGCCCATCCTGTTGACACAGAACCAAAACGTCCCCAACGGTTATCAGGACCAAAACGTGATGAAGCATCAGCGCGGAATGAACCTGAAAGGAAATAACGGCTGTCGTAATTGTATACTGCTCTTCCTAAGTAAGAAACCAATGTTGTAGTTGATTTTCCAGAATTACCTAACCTTGAGAAGTCACCTGCCACTGAGCCACCTGCTGTAATTTCAGGAACCAGGTCATTGGTATAATTTTTTGCTGCCACTGCGAGAATATCCGTTTTGGTTTCCTGTGCAGTATAACCGGCTAACAGATCAAAACTATGTTGTTTGATTTTCTTTTTATAATCCAGGGTAAGCTCTGCCAGTACATCCTGTGAGCTGATGGTTTGTGCAGCTGAGTTCGCAGCAAGAATGGCCTGTGATGAACCCGGTGCATTAATACCACTACTTAAACTTGTTGGATAATAATATTCATATTTTTCATTGTAAGTACTGCCCCCTAAGTTCATCTTAGCTACCAGATCTTTAATGATTTCATAACTGGCGCTTCCGTTATAAGTAGCCCGCAATCCTTTCCTAGTAATGTTCACCCTTTGTGCTAAAGCAAGCGGGTTTTCAATACCCTGGAAGGCATATGCAAAACCATCTGTTTGTGCACCCGCACCTTTGTCGGCAGTTGCGAGTGAGCCATCAGCATTGTATGCTGGGAATATTGGCATATATACCAGCGCACCTAATATCGGGCCCTGGTTAAACCTTCCCTCCTGCACTTCCCTGTTGTCGGTATTGGTAACAAATGCGCTCGCAGCCACTTTCAGTTTAGGGCTGATATCTGCATCAATATTGCTTCTGAAATTGATTCTCCGCTGGAAAGTACTGTTGAGTATTCCCGGCTGATCAAGATAGCCGCCGCTGACGAAATAACGCGTATTGGGTGTACCTCCAGAAAAAGAAAGATTATGTCTTTGTGCGATCGCATTACCATATAACACATCCTGCCAATCGGTGTTATACTTAGGAGCGATCTTTGTTTGCGTAGTGAAATTATAGACATCCTTTAAAATACAAACAGAACATCCCGTTGCGGTCTGACCCGCTTTGATGATACGTGTTGCATTGTCATCAGAATAAAGTGCATCGTTCCATGTAATCCCTTTTGAAATAAGAATGTCCTTGTAGTTCGCATTTCTGCCATCCACAAACAGGTCTACAAACTGTGTAGAATTCATCATATCTACTTTTTTGCCGAGCTGCTGGTTGCTTACCTGGTAATCATATTCAAACTTTCCTTTTCCCTGTTTGCCCCTTTTTGTGGTGATGAGCACCACACCTGATGCCGCCCTTGAACCATAGATCGCTGCAGATGATGCATCTTTCAGTATTTCGATAGATTCAATATCATCAGGATTGATAAAAATATCATTTCCACTGACAGCCGGATTATAACCACCCGTTCCATTACCACCATTTCCCTGGCCCTGGCTTGCATTACCGCCCATCGCATAGCCATCAATTACATACAACGGCTCAGAACTTGCATTCACAGAACCAATACCCCTTACCCTTATTTTTGTACCGGAGTATGGCGCACCACTAACCTGCGCAACCTGCACACCGGCTACTTTACCAACCAAGGCCTGACCTAAAGTAGGTGCAGAAAGATTCATTTCTTTTGCTTTTACGCTGGTGATGGCACCTGTTACATCCGATTTTCTTAATCGCTGGTAACCCACTGCTACTACTTCTTCCAGCGTGTTAGCTTCTTCTTTCAATGAAATGCTGATCGAAAGCGCATCTCCCACTTTTCTTTCCTGTGGTGCATAACCGGTATAGGAAAATATAAGCACATCACCTTTTGCAGCAGCAATTGAATACTTACCCGCCCCATCAGTGATCGATGTTCTACCCAACCCTTTTACAGAAACACTGGCTCCCTGTAGCGGTTCATTATTAACGCCGGTGATATTACCGCTCACGCGTGAAACCGTCTGCGCATGCAGCACGGCGACTTGCATACACAGGCATAAAAAAAACAGATTGATTGCTTGTCTCATAAGTATAGTTTGAAAATTGATTGAATTATTTTACCAGTTCACATCCATCATGGTTACATTGTTCCTTCGCGAAGAAGACACGGCAATGCCTTTTGCGAGGGAACCTGAAAATGCATAGCCCTCCAGTTCATCAGCCCTGTCGGTCTCTACTACCTTGATCACTTCTGCTTTACCGGATTCGATAGAGCGTGCCAGGTCTACATAGGTGAACCTCCATTTTTTTCCTTCCACCTGGTTCTGTATCAGCACAACAAGATTTTTTTCAGGGATCCAGCAGAGGTTCTGCACCCAGGGTGTACAGGAGAATTTTTTATAGAGTACACCTTTGGCTGAAGTTTTTTTAGCGGTCCTTAATACCGATGGATCATACAAACGCACTTCGTTTGTTTTCTCACCGTAATCTGCGGTAGCTACATACCATTTATTTTTGTACTGCACATATTCAGGGCGACAACCCTGTATACAGGTATCATCCTCAATGGTGTTGAGTAAATTACCATCCAGCGTGCCGGTCTTTTGTAAGCCTTTCCAATCCACGCAATAGATCACCGCTTTCCATAAAGTACCTTCGGGATTCAAGCGGATGCTGTTGCCAATGAACACAGGATCGTTGCCATGCACAGCCAGCCCTGTTGGATGACCGATCACATCTTTTCCATCCACTGTTAGTTTCATTTCTTTGTGCAGGTACACAAGGCTGTCATGATCCATTGTATACTCGCGGATCATACCAACTTCCCTATCGCCATATAAGAAGATCCTTCCCTGCTGATAAGAAACACCCTGGCAGGCGCCCAGCGAATCAACCGTGTAGGCTGTGTTGATCTTCATGGTAAGATCTGCAGAAAAAAAGCCGATAACCATGATCGCCAACAGTGATAATCCAAACGTTGTTTTCATATAATTTGATTGGGAGATGAAAAAAATTATGGATCCATAGGTTCAGCAGGCGTAATGTGCAGCGCCTGAATCAGCGGATAAAACTCAATAGCCGTTTCGCTTAAACGTTTTCCATTTCTATAAGGTGCCTCTCCCAGTTCTTTGATACAGCGGTCGATCAGCGTAACACCAATCATGGTGCTCTGACCGCGTGTGGTGCAGGTTACACCCGGCTTGTCAAACGGCATTCCATAGCGGAACATCTGGCGAACCGTATTACGCATATTGGTGGTGGTATGTCTTGCATGCGGCTCAATAATGATAGCAGAGGCAGGTATATGCAGTTCTTCTACCAGGAATTTCTTCATCTCCGTGGCTTCGCAGTAGATTGTTTTATAAGGATGTACTTTACCACCTGACACAACAATAAAAGGAGCATCATGATTGCGATACTGAATGGCGGCCAGTCTACAGCGCATCATACCTTCAGCACTGAGCGGCATTTTCGGATCATCCGGTCCGGCGCCCGGTACCAGTATTACTGAATAAGGGAATGATGACCAGTTAACGGTCTTTATTTTTTCTATCGCGGCTTTGTTCTCTCCGGCAACCATCGGTTCAAAATCACCCGCCATGTTTCTTTCATTCATTTCCAGTAAATGGAGGGAAGCTGCCATGGGCAGATCAAAAAACAAATGACTCTTGCCTGTTTCTGTCGCAAGCAGGGAGCTAAGGTTATAGGTAAGCCCGAAATAGTTCTTTGCTTTTACATCAAAACTGGTAGAATCGATCAGCGGGTAATTGGCTTTCTTACCTTCTGCATATACACCGATCACAAAATTGATTCCTTTAGCATCCTGCTCCCAGGCTTTCACCAGCATTTGTTCTGCAGGCAGATCCTGGAACAGAATATATGCACCGGATGGTATGAGTTCTTTTGCAACAAGGCGCCCCAATGCATTCCCTTCTTTATATAAGCTACTCAGTCTTTCACCAACCTGCCTGATTTCTTCATCAGAAAATTTCATCCGTCCTGTATAGCAAAATGCATCACGTTCACATTGCTTCAGCCCAGCAGTAACACTCTCGTTCTTTGCGCGGGCAAGCTGCACCAATATAGAATCGGTTTCTACAAGTTTCTTAGCATCCGGCAATGCCTGCAGCAAAGTAAGCAGGTAGTAATTCTTGGATTGCACGAAGCCATTTCCTTTGATCCATTGATAAGATGCTAACGGCATCTTTTTTTGCGCGGAAAGGGTCAGTGAAAAAAGGCTGATCATTACCGGAATAAGCAGGCGTAAACGTTTTGGGAGGAGCATTTTTTTGTTTTGAGTTGCAAAAATTCTGTTAATACAGCAGCATTCCTATAGATGCAGATGAATTAATAATTAGTTGATGATTCGGTAATGATTCGTTGTTAAATTCTTAACATGAAGAATGTTAAGCGCATAAAAATGCCGGGCTATAGAAATAGCCCGGCCCACAAACAATGAGAAAATGTTTCGCTATGTTGATTAAACCCCTGCAAAGATATTCTTGTGTGATAGCAGAACATCAACAACTGCGTTATCAAAACATGAACGATTTATTTTTATCTTTTATAAATAGACCGGATCGGTGGTGCAACAGGATGCTCAGCTGTAAAAGAAAAACCCAGCAACTGCGAGAAAGTTGCGGCCAGCTGATCCTGGTAAAGGGTCTGCACAGTTCTTACTTCACCCAACGGCTTTGTGTCCGGGCCGATCGCTGCGATCCAGATCTGTCCTGCATCGCTGATCTCGTTTCCATGTTCGGTCCAGTTATTTTTAACTGCATCTCCCCTGCCATGATCACAGGTAATGATCAAGGTTGTTTTATTGCGATACTGTGGATCTGATTGAATCGTGTTCCAGAGATCCCTGATCATTCCGTCTTCTGCCCTTGCACTTTTCAAATACTGCTCATACTGACCACCATGCGCAAAATCATCTGTTTCATCAAAGCCAATAAAAAGCACTTTGGGTTTATACGCTTTCATATATTCCCGCGCAGCCAGGTAAGTGATCACATCAGGGCGAACATCCAAAGGTTGTGCAGAAAGCGATTGCATATCATTCAGTAAAGCAAAACTTCCCGAACTGAATTTCAGCGAATCCATATCCGAATTAATATAGATACCACTCTTCTCTTTGTTCAGAATATACGGAAACACATCCCAGGTGGTAAATGCTGCCACCCTACCCTGGTAGCCATTCTGCCGGTTGATAAAACCCAGCACATTGGTATTGGGGTTCACCACCTTTTCATTGGAGTTGACCCGCAGATCCGGGTATCCGGTAAAGATCTCGCTGTAACCGGGATAAGAAAATTTATACGGATTTGCATTATCTACTTTGTTTGCATATCTGCGGTTCCCATACAGCTGACCCTGCTGAGCGATCACCGACCATAAAAAAGGAAACAGGCTTTCTCTTCTTGCCAGCGTATCATCTTCCCAGAAATCAGCAAAAGCACCACTGCTGTCATGCGTATACTTTTTATTCCTGAGGATCTCGCGGTCAGCACCGCGGAACACTTCCTGCCAGCGCATTCCGTCAAGGGTAACGATCACAATATTTTCTGTCAATAACCTGTTCTGCCGGATAGTGGCAGGATGGATAAAAGCGGTGGTAACCAGGAAGAGTATGACAACGGCAGTTGCTTTTTTCATGTGGAGGATATTAACAAAATTATATCCACAGTATTACCGTAATGTATCGTCACTGTTAAGAAAACATGAACTGAAAAAAAGGGCATAAAAAAAGCGGTCCTTTCGGAACCGCTTTTTTTAAAATGAATACAATTAAAAAGTATACCGCAAACCTGCCTGCATCTGGTACCGTGAGCTAAACAGGTCAACTGAATACGGAAGACCTGGGTTCGACCATGTGTAGCCAGGGTAAGCACCCACACTTGGCGGTGCAGTTACCTTCAACCCAACAGAAGACATTGAATTGAATGTATTGGGAGAAAAGTATGATTTACCCCAATTGCTATTCAACAGATTCGTGAGATTCACAATATCAAAAGTAAATGTAAGGGTATGCGTTTTGCCACTCACACTCATGTTGAGATCCTGTGTAAAGCGGAAATCAAGTTGTTTGTTCCATGGGGTTCTACCGCCATTACGCTCGGTAAAATCGCCACGGCGGGTACGTAAATATTTGTCGGCATCTACGTAAGCGTCAAAAGCAGCAGCCTGCGTGGCATCAGCAAAGAATTTCGAAAGATCTGCTTTGTTGGGAATATACACCAGACTCTGCGACTGACCTGTTCCATCATAGGTAGTGTTAACAAGGCCATATGAATAAGGAACACCGGATGCTGCGCTGTAGAACAAAGAAAAGCTGGAAATATATTTGTTTTGTTTGTTCCAGTCCAAACGGTAGCTGGCAGTAGCTACAATGCGGTGTGGTACATCAAAATTAGAATAGGCCAATCCCGGATTGTTCGGGCTCAATGATTGGTTCAGCTGCCAGTTAGATTCCATTGAGTTCCGGATACCATTGGTGATATCTTTTGAACGGCCATAGGTGTAAGCAACCATGAAATTCAAACCGAAATCAAATGTCTTACTCACCTGCCCGGTTAGGCTATAGCGATAGCCTTCTTTTGTATTGCTAAGCAGGTATGCATTCGTATAGAGTGAATTGATCTTTGCGCCGGAATAGATTGGCTGCTGGTGCTTTGTATCGTACACATAGTAAATGGGATTGTCAACGTAATTGATCTGCTGGAATTTCAGGTCATTGATCACTTTCGTGTACATCCCCTCAACTGAAAACTTCCACTGGTTACCTGTTACATAATCCAACGCAAGATTACTGCGCCATATTTGTGGCATCTTAAAATTATTATCGACCAGATCTACCTGTGTAGCTCCGGCAGGATCATTGATATTCTTGCCCTGGTTCTTTACAAAATTCGCCTCCCCGTTATTACCTGCGATTGCATCCTTCACAGGATCTGTACCCGCAACATACGCAGTGCTGGAACGTTGATCAAATGCGCCATAGGTTACGCCATTATTATAGTACGCATAACCCAGCCATGCAAAAGGAATACGCCCGGTAAAAATACCCGTTCCACCACGAAGGATTACTTTCTGGTTACCATTCACATCATAAGAAAACCCAACACGGGGGGATACTTGTACCTGTCCGAGGAAATCATTCCTGATATCCTTTGGAAGTGTGTAGTTGTAGGTAGTTCCGTAATTGGCATCAACAGGGGCGCCCGTTGTTTTACTACTGAGCGGTTGTTTGTTCGGCATACTGGCAACATCGAAACGGATACCCGGTGTTATTTTCAATTTGCCAAGCCGGATCTCATCCTGTCCATAGATACTGTATAGATTCACTTTAAAAGCCGCAGGCGGATTACTCATGATATAATCGCGGGTATTGTTACTATAGTTATAATTGGTACGTACCCTGTTTGGGTTGTTATTCAGGAAATCATTCACACTGCTGTAAGCTACTCTTCCGTTCCATGAATTCACAAATCCATAAGTGATGTTGTAGAATTCATTGTGCGTTCCAAACGTAAATGTATTGTTGCCTTTTACAAGCGTAAGGTTATCAGTGAACTCGTAGGTCTTTTGCTTCATATTGAAGATACTCGCTTCCCTGTCTGTACCCAGAAATATGGTGCTACCACCTGCAGAGGCGATCTCAATCTGCGGCAATGCAGGATTGGAAGAGGGTTCACGATAATCATGGATACTTGAGTAACCTAATACCAGGCTGTTCGACAACCGGTTATTGAAGTTGGTTTTAAGTTCTGCAACCGTAGAAGATTGGTTATTTACCTGCTTATAATCAATACTTCCAAAACGGAAATTCTGTTGGTCACGCTCCAGGTTGGTGGCCTGTGAAGTGATGGTATTATTGCGGAGCGATAAGCGGTTTTTACTGTTAATGATCCAGTCAACCCGATTGAAAAATTTATTCGAATTGGAATAAATAGATGTATTACCATAGGTCCCGGCACCGTTGGCAAGACCGTACTTGTTCCTCATCACAGAATCAATTGATATGGCCTGTGCCAAAGTGATCACCGTATTATCGGGTGATCCTGCGGCAAGGATCACAGGGTCTACCCTTCGTGTAATTTCTTCATTGGTAAAGAAAAACAGTTTGTTTTTGATGATAGGAAAGCCAACCCTTACACCGGTTTGATAATCGTGAAAATCAGTAGGCAGCTTACTTTTATCCCCGGCATTATTAGGTCCTACAAGGAACGCCGACCTACCGTATCCATATACCGAACCATGCACATCGTTACTACCGCTGCGGGTTACCGCGTTAATACTGCCGCCTAAGAAATTACCGATCTTAACATCATAGGGTGTAAGATATACCTGTACGTCCTGGATGGCATCCAGTGAAACAGGATTGGTGCGCGTACTGCTACCCGGCTGACCGGATGCATTGGTTTGTCCGCCCAAAGAAGGACTGAATCCAATGGCATCGTTATTAATGGCCCCATCAATAGTAACGTTATTGTACCTGAAATTGGTACCTGCAAATGAGTTGTTGTTGCTTTGCGGTGTCAGTTTAGTCACATCCTGCAGACTGCGGTTCAACATAGGAATACTGCGGATCTGGCTTTGGCTGATCTGAACATTCGCGCCTGATTTATTAGTGCCGCGTTTAGATGATACCGTTACATTCGCGAGCGCAGCAGCCGTTTCAGACAACTGCTGGTTAAATGTATTGAAGCCAAGACTAAGCATTAGATTAGTCCTCTCCGAATTTGCAAATCCCACATAGCTGATCGATACAGTATAAGGACCACCGGGTTGCAAATTGTTGATTAGAAAGTAACCTTTGCTGTTGGTAGTGGTCCGGCTGGTAAATCCGGTTGGCTCATGCTTGAGTGTAATGTTAACACCTTCTACGATAGCACCCTTGCCGTCTTTGATGGTACCACCGAGAGAGGCGTTGCTCTCCTGGCTATACAAATGCAGCGAAAAAAATGCGGACAGTAAAGTAAATGCAGCCAGCTGCCATGTTTTTCTGAGATTCATAAAATGGATTTGTGAGTTTTGGTGAAAGGCGTTTCCCGATGGCTGATATTCAGCTTTCGTAAATATTCCAGCTGCATAACACGTAGTTTAACCCGTGTTTTTGTTTGCAGTTGTTTGTATTGAGTAACTAATAGGCGTAGTTGTTCTATAGAATGATGATATTCGAAATAGAATGCAGTAAGTCTGTCAATATCTTCCTTCAATTCAGGAATGGAGACCGATGCATTGGCAGATACTGCATCATTATTTTCTATTTTTTGGATGGATTCATCCAGGTACTTCAAAAAAGTACCATGCTGGTTTTCAGAAATAAAAATCATGTTTTACTTTTTGGCAGAAAAATCACGGGCAAGCATAGAACTGCTTTAACCGATGGATTACGTTAGCTGGATTGCGAACGCCGCCAACTCTGGAGGAGCATAGGGAATAGAGGAAAAATCCTCTTGCGGGAAAGGAGTATTGAAAATGACAGGTCTTAGACGCCTGGCATACCTGCTAATCAGGAGTGAAGTACATACCTGCTTTTGCTTGCTGTAAAAAACAAAATTGTGAAACTTATGTGCACGTTTCTGGAACGGTGAGTGATCATCGGTATTATTTTCCTTTACAAAGTGATCATCACCTGTAACTGTTTCTATAAATAATTCAGAGAATGAATCGGTATCATCATATCCGGCAACATTTACACAGGCAGATCCCGCCGTCAAATGATCGATATCGATACTTACGTCAAGTATGCGAATGGCAACGATCAGAATGATCAGTCTTGAAAGAATATATCGTATACCTTTTTTCACAATGAACGCGAAGCTATCTTTCTTTGACTTCAGCGCGGCCTTGCATTGCATTAACAAATTGTTATTGATTTCGGTATTCAATAAATGGCCTTTATACGCTCATTGTTTCTTAATAATTTAATAATATAACCCTATGCTGTTTTAGCATCGATACACTTAACATTTGCCGTTATGAGTAGATATGGTTTGTTCTTACACTGTTTATTATCTTTTGTGCTCCTGGTTACAGTCACCATTACTTCTGCACAAACAAAGGAAAATTCTGAACTAACCTATACCGAAAAACTGAGCAAACGCTTCCCCGATTCTGCTTTCTTATTGCTGAAGTATATGTATAACCGCTCCCTCGAAAAAAAGGATAGATTGGCTACCGGGAACTGTCTTCAGCAGATGGGACAAATCAGTTTCTATTTAAGCAATTATGTAAAAGCGCTCGACTTTCATATGCAGGCAGATAAGATCTTCCGCGAGAAAAATGCAAAAGAAAATATCGCCGCCAACTTAAATGATATGGGCATCCTGTATTATTATAATAAACAGGCGCCGCTTGCACGAAAGCAATACGAGGAGGCATTATCTATTTATTCGCGCATCAATAATAAAGCAGGCGTTGCCGACACCTATGGCAGGATCGGTCATTTGTATGAAAAGCAGGGCCGATACGATAGCGCTTTCTTTTTCCAGCGAAGGGCACTCAACGAATACAAGGGTATCTCCGCCAAAGCCGGCCAGGCGAAGATATTTGAAAACATGGGCAGCATTTTCGAGGACCTCGCAAAATATGATTCTGCGCTCTATTACTTTAACCAGTCACTGGTAAGCTATCGGGAAGCCGGACAGGAGATCGAAACCATTGAGGTTTTAAATAACCTAGGTGATATCGCCCGCAAAACAGAAAAATATACGGAAGCATTGCAACTGACACGTAGTGCCCTTGCACTCGCTACCCGGAAAAATGATCGCTACCAGGAAGGCGCGGCCTACCGTGATTTAGGCAAAACATGGAACCTCTTGCACCATGATGACAGCGCCTATCATTACCTCGAACTATCCCGCAGGGCAACCATAGATATCTACTCGCAGGACAATAACCGGCAAACTGCCTTCCTGCGCGTACTATTTGATATTGATAAAAAGAATGAAGAGATCACGCGGCTTGAAAACGATCGCAGTATCACCATTATTATTACCATCGCTGTCCTTATCGTGATCTCATTACTGGTAGTACTGGGCTGGGTAACCATCAGCAGGCAACGCTTTAAAATAAAAAATGAAAGACTCTTAAGTGAACAACTGAAACAGGAACTCGATATCAAAGAAAAAGGCCTCGCCAGCTATACACTACATATTATACAGAAGAACCAGTTGCTGGAAGATTTTGGCAGCCGGCTCGAAGCCATGGTAAAGGATGAAAAAAGGGATCATAAAAAACAATTGCAGCAACTCATCCAACAGATACAGACCAGTTTTAACCACGACAGGTATTGGGAAGAGTTCAGGGAGTCTTTCGAGCAGGTGCATCAGCAGTTTTTCGAAAACCTGAAAAAACATTGCGATGACCTGACCGCCAATGACCTGCGTTTGATTGCGCTGATCAAACTAAATCTAGCCACCAAGGACATCGCCACTTTACAAAGGATCTCTCCCGAAAGTCTCAGGGTTGCTAAGTACCGTCTGCGCAAAAAACTGGGTTTGGCGGCAGGAGCCAGTCTTACAGCCTTTATACAATCACTCTAAAATATGGCACTTAACAATTCCTTCATGTTACGGTAACGATTTGATAATGGCGTTTATGTTTCACAAATTATAATTGATTGTCAATGATTTACACCATTCATGTTCACGCTGATAATGCATTGATAACGCTTTTGATAACGATGTTACCCTTTTGTATACGCCCCTTTTGATTGCTTCATTCAAGCTTACCTGCACATTTGCGGCTACAAAACAAACTATCTATTATGAAGCGCTTATTAACTGTCTTTTTGCTGATCGCTGTTACGGCTTTTGCTGCGAGATCACAAAAAGGTTCCCTCCAGGGGCTTGTGAACGATCAACAAACCGGGGAGCCACTACAAGGAGCCACCCTAAAGTTTACAGGACAAAAAGATTATAAAGTTGTTACCGGTCTGGACGGATCATTCCTATTGCAGAAGCTTTTACCCGGATCTTATAAAGTATCCGTTTCCTATACCGGCTATGAACAATACCAGGGATCAGTGACGATTGCAAACGATGCAACCGCACAACTGGCTATCACGCTTACGCACAAAGGCAGTGAACTAAAGGAAGTTAAAGTATCGGCGAGCCGGGATCGGGGATCTGATATATCAGCTGTAACAACCGACCGCAAATCGGATATCCTGCAAAACTCTGTTTCAGCAAGAACCATCGAGTTGTCACCAGACCTTTCGGTAGCCAATGTGAGCCAACGTATTTCCGGGGTATCGCTGGAAAGGGGTACTAATGGCGAAGGGCAATACGCTATCGTTCGCGGAATGGACAAACGATATATCTATACATTGGTTAATGGTATTAAAATCCCGAGCCCGGATAACAGGAACCGATACGTTCCACTGGATATATTCCCTGCTGAATTACTTGACCGCCTGGAAGTGTCCAAATCACTTACCCCCAATAAAGAAGGCGATGCTATTGGCGGTGCGGTGAATATGATCATGAAAGACGCTCCTGCACATTTTAGCCTGCGCGCCAATGCATCCATCGGTTATGCTGACAAATTCTTCAACCAGGATTTCAATAGCTTTTCTTCCAGCCAAAGCCCAAGTCGCTCGCCACGCTATACCAACGGAAGCGCTTACCAGGCTACGATGAATAATTTTCCAAACAGCGCATTCACCTATTCAGCCAAATCGAACCCGCTGGCTTCTGTATTGGGACTCTCAGCCGGTGGCAGAACACTGAATGATAAACTCGGAATACTGGTAGCAGGCAGTTTTCAGAATACCTACCGGAATGTGAACAGCACATTCTTTGGTACTGAAACAGACCGTAACAACGGTAACGCAACGGTAACAGGCATCCAGGCAAGACAATATTCCATCCGCCAGCAAAGAAGCGGTGTGCATACAAGACTGGATTACCGTATCAATCATGATAACAAGATCAATTTATATGCAGGGTATATGAACCTTGTAAAAGATGAATACCGCTATGCATCAGATACAAGCCTTGCATTGGGAAGAACAGGTCCCGGCACCGGTCGTATCAGTAACAGCTACCGAACTTACCATGATGTACAGCAGATCTTTAATACAACACTCAATGGAGAACATGCGTTGGGTAAATTAACCATTGACTGGACACTCGCTTATTCAAAAGCAACAGGTAATAGGCCTGATGAAGCTGCTTTGAGTCTTGTAACCGGTGTATCAAAAGATCCGGTAACCGGTAACCTTGTGCAGGCACCGCTCAATCTTAATTCAAGTTCTACAAGAAGATTTACCTATAGTTCGGATGAAGATAAGAATGCTTACCTCAATCTCTCCTACCCTACAAAGATCGGTAAAGCCAAACTAAAATGGACGGCAGGTGGTATGTACAGGGATAAGAACAGGAACAGCAGCTATGACCGCTACGAACTTCGCCCTACAACGCCTAGCATACAGGTATATGATGGCAATATCAATCACAATACATTCACTGTTTTTAATGGTGAGGGAACTGTTACTGATGCACTCAACTATTCAGCTGAAGAAAAAGTGGGCGCCGCTTATGGTATGGTAAAAATTGATGTAGAAAAGCTTGAAATCACTGCTGGTGCAAGATATGAGCACACCAACCTGAGCTGGTTAAGCAATGTGCCGCAAAGTGTAAAAGGTAAAAACGGCGATATCACTTATTATGATGTTTTGCCTTCGGCAAATATTAAATATAGTTTCGACCGCAAACATGTATTACGCGCTTCTTATTATTCTGCTATCAGCCGTCCCAATTTTTATGAAGTGGTTCCGCACACCGGCGGTGACCCTGATGCAGATTACAACGAGATCGGGAACCCTAATTTAAAACGGACAACAGCAGATAATTTTGACCTGCGTTATGAATACTTTCCAAAAGGACTTGATCAGTTATTAGTGGGTGCTTTTTATAAAAGACTGAATAACCCGATCGAATATGCATTGGAAGATGTGGGAACCAATACCTATTACCTGCCAGACAATTTTGGTAAAGCAAGCAACTACGGTTTTGAACTTGACGGGATCAAATATTTCAGGTCGATAGGAATCAAAGCCAATTACACATTTACCAACTCAGAGATCACGACTGCTAAAACGCAAAGGTATAGTACATCAACCGGTCAGAGCACAAGGCAGGTGAACCAGACAAGGCCTTTACAGGGTCAGTCCAAACACATTGCTAACCTCTCGCTTTTATTTAAAGACGATAATAAACTGGGATTGAATGCACAAGTGGCTGCCGGTTACACCAGCAGGAGGATCAATACCGTATCGCAGTTCCTCGACAATGATATCTGGCAGAAAGATTTTGTACAAATGGATCTTTCCGTAGAAAAAAGGCTTTCTAAAAACTGGTATATCTCCGCCAAGGTCAACAATATACTAAACACGCCATATCAATTAGAAATCAGGCAACCGTATACAGGTGGTGGAGTGGCAGGAGCTGTACCCTACCAGGAAAACGGCAAAAATGTATTCGTGCGCAAAGACACCTACGGTGCTAATTATTTACTGGGCGTAAAATTCAAATTATAACTATAATAAAAACATTTTTATGAACAAGAAAATATTTACAAACCGTTTGAGCCTTTGGGTATTGCTGGGCTTAACTTTTAGTGCCTGTCATAAGGAAGAAGTGGTTAATATATCAGGTGCACAGATCTCAGCGGGACAGGGCATTACCACCGATACACTTTCCGGAACTGTAAAAGGAACTTTACAGAGTGGCAAAAGCTACTTTTTCAAAACAGATATCACCATCAATAAAGGAGATACCCTTTTAATGCAGGAAGGTTCAAGGTTGATCGCTATCGGGGATGGCAAAAGCACGGCTACGAGCCCGCAGATCACCTGTAATGGTACTTTTATCAGTTTAGGTACAGAAAGCAATAACAATTTTATTACCGTTCCCAGTGAATTACGTACTACCGCCAGTATCGGTAAAGGATTCTGGGGAGGTATTCAGTGTGGCGATAAAAGTGGTGATGTGATCATTAAATGGACCCATCTTGAATTTGCAGGCGGTCCTGCCGGGCAGGGTGCAGATCCTGCGGTGTTTGCTGCAGGTGACCCGAGAAATGTGTTAAGCTTCACCAACATAGATGCCAACTGTATCATTGAAGATTCCTGGATCTATGGTACAACCGACGATGGCATGCGCATACTGCATGGCAAAGTAAGTATCATGCGCAATACTTTTGAAGCCTGCGGAACCGCAGGTGGCGAAGGGTTGAATTTAAAGAATGGAACGCTTGGTGATGTGGCTTATAATTGTAACATTGGTTCAGCTACGAATGCATTTAAAGTATCCAACAGTGGGGCGGGGCCTGTTCAAACGAATGTGAACGTGTATAACAATACCATGTTGAACTGTGGGTTCCGGCAGGTAAAATCTGGTCGCGGTGGTTCAATCAATTTTGAGAAAGGTGCGCAGGGACAGATCTACAATAATGTAGTAATCAATTGCCGTTTTGGATTACGGGTTACACCGGATGCAGATACCGCGCATACGTTTTTTGACAACCAGTTCTATTATGCCAATGACCAGCGTGTGATCAACCAGTTCAATGCATCAGATGGCATTGCGCGTAATAAACCCAATGATATCAGGAGTGTTGCACCGAAATCAAATAATCCAGTGTTTGCTCAATACGATGTTGACCAGTTCAACTTTGCAACAGCTACGGTTCCTATGGACCTGACTTCTATGCCACTGGCCATCATTACGGGAGGAACGTATAACTTTAGCTTATTACCTGGTTCACCGGCACTTAAAAAAGCAAATGCAGATGCACTAAAGGCCATGAAGGCTGTACCACAGGGAGGTTTGTACGGAGCCACTACCCAGGGACCGGGCGTGGATATGGGAGCTTATCAATCTGATGGAACAGGTAATTTGCATTATACATCAAGCCTGGCTGCAAAATTCTAACAGTAATTTTTTATCCTAATGAACGTATCATACAAAAATATTATCGTAAGTCTATTTGTTGTAGCCTGGTTTTTTCCTTCAACGGCCAGGCTACAACCTTACCTTGGAACTAAAACTCCTTATCCTTCGCCTTCGAAAAATAAAATCACACCACCGCCTGCGGGTTACGAGCCGGTGTTCATTAATTATACCGGCCGGCATGGATCGCGATTCATGACCAAAGCAGGGAGTGATGTAGAGGTATTGGCACTACTGTCCTATGCGAAAAAAAAGAATGCGTTAACATCAAAAGGTAAGCAGTTGAAAGCAATGACAGAACGCTTTCTTACTATCGAAAAAGATAACTACGAGAACATAACATTGCTGGGTAGTGCTGAACAGGAAGCGATAGGTACCAGAATATTCAGCACCTACCAGAAAGCATTCAAGGGCCAGGGAATTGATGTGATCATGACGCATAAAGTAAGAACACAACAAAGCGCAGAGGCTTTCAGGAAGGGGTTAAAAAATTATCCGGGAGCCATTCATGAAAAAGTGATCCCCGATTCTGCGGATAATACTTTGCGGTTTTATGATATCGCCCCTGCTTATCGTGACTTTAAAAAAAGTACCCCGCTGGTAAAAAGAATGGATTCGTTATCGGCTGATGCACGCGCCTTTACAACTGCGAAGAATGTATGTTCAAAATTATTTTCTCCTGATTTTGTACAAACACTGCTAAAAGAGGGTGTTGTAATTAATGCGGGCAAAAAAAATAGTAAGATCAATGCCATTTCGTTTACAGACAATCTATATGACCTTTACACCATCAGCTTTTCAATGCCCCTTGAAATGAAGCAGAAGGGATATGCTAAAAGCGATATCGATTTTAGCATTGCTTTTGATGAGAAAGATTTGAGATGGCTGGATCTGGTGAATGGCGCATCCGATTTTTATGAAAAAGGCGCAGGGCTTGATACATTGGGTTTGCAAATCAGGATCGCAGTGCCACTGCTTGCAGACTATTTGAACAGCACACAAGATATCATTATCAACAAGCGTAAAGCGGATGGCGTGTTCCGTTTTACACATGCTGAAGCGATTTCTCCGCTCGCCACTTTACTGGGAATCCGGGAAGCGAGCGTACCGGATGCTTCGGTATTCTCCTATCATAAAAACTGGAAAGCCTCTTCCATCATCCCGCTAAGTGCTAATATCGCCTGGATAGTTTATTCAAACGGGAAAGATCAGCTGGTAAAAGTACTGCTGAACGAAAAAGAAGTTCGGTTACCTATCACCACCCATCAATATCCTTTTTACCGGTGGGAAGATATCCGCAATTATTACCTAAAGAAAATCAGCGCACTGCATACTGATCCGCAGGCAGATATGCAGCAATACCTATTGAATGTAAAGTAGCTTTTGTGCATTACCTGTTTATAAACGATGTATAGTGTTGCACAACCTGTGCATACTAACATTCCGGTAACATTGTGGTAACTATTTGGTCATATAGAGATGGTGGATTGTGTGTAACTTTAAAGCATAGCAAATCTGAAAAAATGGATAGTAAAAATATAATGATAATAAGTATTGTAGCACTCGCTGCTATAGTATTGATCATTTTTCTTATTCGTAAAAACAGAAAAGATATAGAAGTTCTTAATCCCGATGCACAAGATTCTACCGAAGAAATACATAATGACCAGGAAAGAAACAGGGGTACTGTTTAATGAACATACAATAACCAACCTGCTGTTACCCATCCCCCACTCCACACAACAGCTGATACAGCAATTACGCGGGCATATAAATTCGTATCGATCTTAAGTAACCCTGCAGCAACAGGCAGATAACCACGAACAAACGGTGTCAGCTTTGCCAGGAGTATATTCCGCCCATTGTGTTTTTTTAGTTTATTTCTTAATACAACCAGCTTTTTAACTGGCAAGCGGATCCATTTAGGACTGATGCTTGCAATTATTTTCCTCCCATGATAAAATATAAGGAACAAAGAAATAGACCCGAGCATATCCGCTGTAATCACAAGTACTATTACAATAGGATACACCAACGTTGCTTCTCTACTGATATAACCAAAATAGAATAACACAAGCTCATTCGGAAGTCCCGGCATACCCAGTTCCTGGAGCAGTATGATACAAAATATAGCCAGGTATCCATACGTAATAAAATAAGGCAGCAGGAATGCAGGCATAACAGCTATTTATTAGCTGCGATTGTTGCCATTACCGAGCCCGTTGCCGGGTGCAGTGGGTTTAGCAATAATGGTAAAGGCATAGCAACCGGATGATCAGTAACAAAACGTTCGCCCAGTAATGCAGATACGGTGGCGGCTATCTGTTTCTGGTAAGTAGTTTGTTTATCTTTTACTTCTCCTTCCGGCAATATGCCCGGTCCGATCAAAGCTGTCCAGGCCTGCCCCGACCCCTTGATCCAGAAACCATGCTTATCCCAGGTGCCTGATTTGTTGCCCCTTCCATGATCGGTTGTTATGATAAAAGTTGTATTGTCTTTATAAAAAGGGTCGGTCTGTACATAATACCAGAGCTCGGCTATCATCTGGTCAACACTATGTGCCTTCTGCAAATACTGATCATACATTCCTTTATGCGCGAACTCATCTGTTTCGCCAAGCCCGATAAAAACAACTTTAGGATGCTGTTGCTCAATATAATTTTTTGCTGTGGCGTAAGTAAGTACATCATAACGAGTGCTGCCCTTGTGTTCCACTCTTTGTTGTACATTATTAATAATGGCATTGAGTGTATCGCCTTCAGAGTCGATTATTTCGTAACCACTGTTAACAGGAACATGGCTCTCTTTTTCATTAATGATATATGGCATTACATCCCATGAACTGAATGCGGCAACTTTTCCCTGGTATCCCTCCTTTGTATTCAGGTACTCCAGTACATTGATATTTTTATTGGCTACAGCCAGATTTGGAATAAAACGTTTATCGGCATAACCGGTAAGTATCTCATTGTAACCCGGGTAAGATATCTTGTAGAGATTAGCAACATTTACCTCATTTCCATAAGCACGGTTGCCAGACAGCCGACCCTTTTCCGCTATTACGTTCCAGAAAAACGGTAGCAGCTTTTTTCTTCTCTCCTCTTGATTACTACTCCAGTATAACTGCCGCATGAGCGTGGTATCTTTTACAAAAGCTGTATCACGTATAAGCAAAGAATCAGACCCGTTAAAAACTTCCTGCCAGCGAAAGCCATCGGTAGTGATGATAAAGATATTAGGTTGCCTGGCAGATGTTTGTGCAAACGTTGTGATGCTAAAAAAGACAAAGGCAATGAATAGAATAGGTTTCATTTAATGGGGTTTTACAAAGGAACTACCCGCATATAACCTGAAGATGAATAGGCGGTTAACGAATAGTTAACAAAAAAGCCTAATGTTTAATTAACGCTGGCAACATACATTGGTAATATGCGCTTTGTTATTTTATGTGTTTTAAAAAATAACTGTTATGCATTTACGTTCACTGCCAAAAGTTTCCGTGCTGGTACCTGCCTACAATGAGGAGAAATATATACTGCAAACATTACAGGCGCTGGTGAACCAGGACTATCCCTACTTTGAAATCATTATTGCAGACAATGCATCGAGTGATAAAACAGCTGCGATTGTAGAGAATTTTATCAATACGCGCCCTGCAACAGGGATCTTCATCACACTGGTTTATGAAGCCAGGCGTGGAACCAATTTTGCACGCGAGCGCGCAAGACTTTCAGCTACAGGATCTGTGATCGCCCAATTGGATGCAGATTGTATTCCCCCAACCAACTGGCTCAGCAGCGGAGTGGCGGCACTTTGCCATAAAAGCAAAAAGCGTGTTGCCGTAACAGGTCCTTACGATTATTTTGATGGAGAAAAAAAGATGCGCAAATATTCACTGTTACTACAAAAGATGTTTTATCCTGCTATCAGTTTTCTTACCCAGAAAGCAGGCCGTGCCGCAATATTGATAGGCGGCAATGCATTTATCCGCGCAGAAATATTAACGGCCGCCGGTGGTTATGATACCACGCTAACTTTTTATGGTGATGATATTGACCTGGGCAGGCGGCTTGCGCGTTACGGATATGTTGCCTATATCGGAACACTCATACAAAGATCATCTTCGAGACGGTATGTTGCCAATGGATTTACTGAGGTAAATAAAAAATACATATCCACTTTCTGCGCGCTCATATGGACCAACCGGAATGATACGATGCACAGTTTTGAAAGTAGCCATCCACGCTAAAAAATACAACACAATGACTTTATATAGTAATAACCCGGTTAGCCTGGCAGGGCTATCGTTCAAAGTGCAGTTGCAGCCGGTTGTTGGTTAAGGTTGGTAACCTTAGTATGATAAAACATGAATAAAGGGTCGCCGTCGTTTTAAGCCTGACCGGCAGGAAGTTTTTGACAGTGAACCCGCTACCATCAATGGCTTATAACAGCTTTTTAGTGACTGAATAGACAAGGTTTATCCTGCTGGCAATTAAAAACTACCTTTGCGGCTTATCCCAGTCTATGACATTTGATGATCTGAATTTAAACACCCCCTTACTTACCGCATTAGATGAGTTAGGGTATACCAATCCAACTACCATTCAGCATAAGGTTTTCCCGGTCGCAATGTCGGGTAGAGATGTTTGTGGTATTGCACAAACGGGTACCGGAAAAACATTTGCCTACCTGCTGCCGTGTTTGCGCCAGTGGAAATTCAGCAAGGATAAAGCGCCACAAATACTGATTGTAGTACCTACACGGGAACTTGTAGCACAGGTGGTGGAATCTGTGAAAGCATTAACATCCTATATGACCCTGGTAGTAGTAGGTGTGTACGGTGGTGCCAATATCAACACGCAAACACTGGAAGTAGAAAAAGGCGTGGATGTTTTGGTAGCAACACCCGGCAGGTTATATGACCTTGCCATGAACGGTGCTTTCAAAACAAAGATGATCAAAAGACTGGTGATTGATGAAGTTGATGAAATGCTCAACCTGGGTTTTCGCACACAGCTAAAAAATATATTGGACCTGTTGCCCGCGAAACGGCAGAACTTACTTTTTTCAGCAACCATTACAGACGATGTAGAAGCATTGATCGCTACTTATTTCAACGACCCTGTAAGAGTGGAAGCGGCCCCTACCGGCACGCCTCTGGAAAATATCATACAGAAAGGATATCCTGTTCCTAACTTTTATACAAAGGTGAATTTATTGGAACTGTTACTGACGGAAGATCCCGACATGACGAAAGTATTGGTGTTCGCGGCAACAAAAAAGCTCGCCGACCAATTGTATGAACAACTCGAAGAAAAGTTTCCGGGTACGGCGGGTGTGATCCATTCCAACAAAGAGCAAAACCACCGGTTCAATACGGTGAAACAATTCCAGGAAGGCAACTTCCGCTTTATCATTGCAACGGATATTGTGGCGAGAGGAATTGATATCGCCGAAGTAACACACGTTATTAATTTCGACACACCGGATGTACCTGAAAATTATATCCATCGGATAGGCCGTACCGGCAGGTTCGACAAAAAAGGTATCGCCATCACTTTTGTTACAGAAACTGAACAACCTGCACTGGAAGCAATCGAATCGCTGATGAAATACCAGGTGCCTATGCTGGCATTACCTCCCAACCTCGTTATATCGGATGTATTGACGGATGATGAACAGCCGAAAGTATTTATGAAGATCATCCAGGTAAAGCTCAAGAAAAAGGAAGAAGTGGGCCCGGCATTTCATAAAAAATCAGCGAAGAACAGTAAGGTGAATGTCAAGGTCAGCCGCAAAGATATTATGAAGAAAAAGTATGGTAAACCTATTAAGCGTAAGGGTAAAAAATAATTGTTACGCCACTTTTTAATAAAGAACCACCATCCATGCCCGCAAACGACTTTGGTATCAATGGACTAACAGATGCGCAGGTAATTGAATCCCGTCAAAAAACGGGCTCCAACAGTCTTCAGTACAAAAAAGAAAACCCCTTTTTACGATCACTATTGGGTACGCTAAAAGAGCCGATGGTGATCTTGCTTTTAATAGCGGCTTCTATTTATTTGATAAGTGGGAATACAGCGGATGCGCTGTTTATGTTCTTTGCGGTTATTCTTGTTTCAGCTATTTCGCTATACCAGGATAACAGGAGCCGCAATGCTTTGGAAAAGCTGAATGCGTTTACACAGCCCATGTGCAAAGTGATACGTAATGGGGAGAACATGACCATCAAAAGTGATGAACTGGTTGTTGGTGACAGCCTCATCGTAGAAGAAGGGGTATCGATTGCCGCAGATGGCATCATTATTCATTCCAATGATTTTTCTGTGAACGAATCAGTAATAACAGGGGAATCGATGTCCGTTTATAAAGATGCCGATTCTGAAAATAACCTGGTTTTTACGGGATCTACTGTTACCAGCGGACTTGCGATAGTAAGGGTAACCTCAATTGGCAATCTGACTAAACTGGGTAAGATTGGCAGTAGTCTTGAAGAAATTGAGGAAGAGAAGACGCCGCTCGAGTTACAGCTGAATGGATTTGTGAAAAAGATGGTGATTGTTGGAGCAATTGTTTTCTGCATTGTATGGGGTATTAATTATGCCCACTCTTATAATATACTGGACAGTTTACTCAAAGCGCTTACCCTGGCCATGAGCATACTTCCGGAAGAGATCCCGGTAGCTTTTACTACGTTTATGGCGCTTGGGGCGTGGCGATTAATGAAGATGGGGATCGTGGTTAATCAAATGAAAACAGTAGAAACACTGGGAAGTGCTACTGTAATCTGTACTGATAAAACCGGTACCCTCACTGAGAATAAGATGAGCCTTGTGAAGATATTTTCTATCCATTCACAAAAGATAACATCTCCTGATCAACCATTGACCAGCGAGGAACAGGCGCTCATCAGTTTATCCATGTGGTCGAGCGAACCTATTCCTTTTGATCCGATGGAAATTGCCTTACACAATGCGTACGAAAAATTATCCATTCCCGATCAAAGACCTTTCTATAAGATTGTCCACGAATATCCTTTGAGTGGTCAGCCTCCTATGATGACGCATATTTTCGAGAACAACGAGGGCAACCGTATCATAGCTTCAAAAGGGGCACCGGAAGCGATACTATCGGTATCTGCATTGAGTGATGGAGAAAAAGCACTTGTTAACACTACCATTGAATTGCTTACCGCAGAAGGCTACCGGGTGTTGGGTGTTGCGGAAGCTTTTATCAATCAAGAAGATCCCTATCCGGCTTTACAGCAGCAGATCAAATTCCAGTTTCGCGGTATCATCGCTTTTTATGACCCTCCCAAAAAGAATATCAAACAGGTTTTGTCTGATTTTTATACCGCCGGTATTTCAGTAAAAATAATAACAGGCGATAACGCAGCTACTACCGCTTCCATTGCAAAAGAAATCGGGTTCAGGGGCTATCAGAGAAGCTTTAATGGTGATACATTAATGCAACTGACAGAAAAGGATTTACAGAAAGAGGTTGAAGCCTCGAACCTTTTTACCCGGATGTTCCCTGAAGCTAAACTAAAAATCATCAATGCATTGAAAGCCCAAAACGAAATTGTGGCAATGACAGGCGATGGTGTAAACGATGGCCCCGCACTAAAGGCATCACATATCGGGATAGCGATGGGTAAAAAGGGAACAGAGATTGCGCGACAGGCCGCATCGCTGATATTATTGGAAGATGATCTGTCAAAAATGGTAGATGCGATTGCCATGGGAAGAAAGATCTATGCAAATCTTAAAAAAGCGATCCGGTATATTATCTCCATCCACATTCCCATCATCCTTACCGTATTTATTCCCCTTGCGCTGGGATGGATGTATCCGAATATTTTTTCGCCGTTGCATATTATCTTTCTCGAACTGGTGATGGGTCCTACCTGTTCCATTATCTATGAGAATGAGCCTATGGAAAAAAATGCTATGCAGCAAAAGCCCCGGTTATCGACCGCTACTTTTTTCAACTGGAAAGAACTTATTACCAGCATTGTACAGGGCCTGGTAATAACAGCGGGAACATTAACGGCTTACCAGTTCTCAGTGGGTAGCGGTTACGATGAGGCTTTAACAAGAACAATGGTATTTACTACACTTATTTCTGCCAATATTTTTTTAACACTGGTCAACAGGTCATTTTACTATTCCATATTTGCTACGCTTAAATTCAGGAACAACCTGGTTTCACTGATCATCCTCATTACCCTTTTGCTTACGGCTTTATTAATTTATTGCCAACCACTGGCTGTATTCTTTGGCTTTGAAAGCCTAACCTTATCACAATGCCTCATCAGTTCTGCGATTGGGTTTATTTCAGTGATATGGTATGAAGGGGTGAAATGGGGTAAAAGGTATATCAAAACTACTTTTTAAACCGCTTCACCGTTGAAAACAACATTTCCGGTTCATTAGTAGTAATAAATGAAAAGCCTTCTCTTAACAAGAGATGCATGGTTGCTGAATCATTAATGGTCCATGCATTGAGCACCAGCCCCGCTTTACGCGCAGCGGGGATCCAGTCTGGATTTTTCTGAAAAACGGAGTAATGATAGTCGAGACCTGCTATCCCATCTTTCTTCAATTCATCCGGTGCTTTATCACCGTTGAGGTATTGTATATGTGCTTTAGGGTCAATGACCAATACCCGTTTGCACATTTGATAATCAAAGCTGATGTAGGCCACTTGCTTTTGAAGTCCAAGCTCAATAACAAGGTTGACTACTTTATCTATAATGGCCTGTGCGCGTTCCTTGCCAAGGTCAGAAGGTTTTATCTCAACAATCATTCTTGTTCCTTTTCCGGATTGTCTTCCTGCCTGTAAATATTGGCGTAGTGTGGGAATTCTTTCTCCGTTTGAAAGTGGGAAAGCAGCGAGTGTAGTGTAATTATTTTTTTCAATGGATAATTCGTTATAAACAGGGTTGTGATTGATCACTAAGGAATCATCAGCGCTCATCCGAACATCAAACTCAGAGCCCGCACAGCCCAGGCGAAATGCTTCTTTAAGGGAGGCGATTGAATTTTCAGGAAATCCATTCTTTTTAAATGCGCCCCGGTGGGCTATAACCGGATTGGATGCCCTCACCGATGTGCCTATCGCATATTGCCTGGGTTGACAAGACATATATACAATAATACTCACCATCGAAAATGCCAGTAAGTTGAAGGTGTTTTTCATATTTTTAGTTGGGACCTGCAAAGACCAGGAGCCGGAGATGACTCCATTTTCACTTATTTGCGGACGTGCCCAAGGATTTCTATTGTGCCGTTGCTATGCCTCCTATTTGCCCTGTAATAAAGATACGAAAATTCTGAATCATGATATTCCCTTTAAACTAAAAAACCGCTTAAACATTGCGTTTAAACGGTTTACAAAAGCCTTTCTTCGGCTTTTGTGCCCAGAACATGAAACGTAATTTTCTGGGTATGAAATCCTTATTATTTTAAAATGTCATTATCTCGTCAAACCCTTACCACCAATGTATTTCATCCGATACACGAATAACTAATTGACAACTCAAATATAGAAATAAACATTCAATTCATTCACGTTTTTATCAACTTTTTTCTCGCTTTTTTAAGGTCATTTCTAATTTCTATTGCAGCACTTTTATGCATACTAAATCGGCTATCACATCAAAGAATACCAATTGTGTTAGTTTATTTTCCTCCCATTTTCGATACTAATAGTATCAAAACCAGCAAAAAATTAAACCAGTCTTGTTTGCCAGCCAGTTTACTGATGTGCTGATTTGCGGCGATGGTCGCCGCAAATTGATCATTCCATAAACCAAAATGTCAAGTATTCTGCGCAGAATACTTGACATTTTACGGGCACCCGGCCATTATTCGGAAATTTCCAAAGCCCCAATTCCAGGGTTCTTACATCTGAAAAGCCTTTATTCGGAAATAAATCCCGGAATTCGGAAATTTTGGAAACGATATAGTAACGCAAAAATGCATGATAACAGACCAACTGTTATCATGCATGAAACTGTTATATCACTTAAGTCCCTAGACAAGAAAGGGGCCACAAAGTGGCCCCTTTCTTGTCTAAAAACTACGCCGGCAAACCTTCCAGCATCCGATCCAGATCTTCCTTCTTAAAATAACCACCGCTGGTTTTATAAACCTTGTTTTCTTCACATCTTTTGGCAAACTGTGTTCTCCCCAAGTTGCAATAGATAATTGCCTCCTCGGGTTTTAGAAAGGGCTTAAAACATAATGCTATTGCCCTCATTACTACTTGTTCCTTATTCGTAATCATTCTATAATTTTTTAAATTTCACCTCCGCTTTTACAAATTCGTTTTCTGCGGGTTTGTATTTGATGTATCCAAAAATAGCCAGATCTTTTACGCGCGCAAGATACGTATCTTTTTTTCTGAACTTTGTTAAGCGTAACATTTCATACGTTGCTACTTCCATCGTCTGGGGACATTCTTTCATCTGCCACGCATGCACTAACGCGAGATAAATCACGATATGACTTGTGCCAATCCTTGGATCATCCACAATCGTTTCAAAGAAATCATTTAACACTAATTTGTCGATTTATCAGGCCCACGTCGCGCAATCCTGCGCGGATTCTTGCCAAGCAGTTTTCCTCCCGCCACGCTCCCACTGCTCCTGGTTCCTTCCGTCTTCTTCACTAGTAATCTCTTCCGCGCAAGCATCTGCTTTTCCACCCACCGGCTGCTCAAAAAACGAACTGCATCATCAAATGTGATCAGCGCAGCTTCATCCAAAATATAAAACCGCTCAGCGATCTCCCACTCCGCTTTCAGCGCAGAGAGCTGCGGCACCATCCCTTCCAGCGCAGTACCTACCCAATACTTGAACTTCAAAATATCAGCAAGTGATCCTATCGCTTTCAACTTCTCCAAGATCTCAACCGCAGCCTGTACCGATTCGTTTCCAATGTTCCCAGCCACCTGCTTTCCGCTCACAATCCCATTCCAGTCAATCGCTTCCATCGCATTACTTAAACTCCCTAATTCCGCCGGAACAATAACCCCCTTTCGTAAAGTAGCCGTATAATGCAGTAATGCATAATCTGCATGATCCACACCTTCAACATGGACCACAAACCCGAACTGATCTGCACCCACAACCCTCGAACAGCTCAAGTCAAAACCGGCGGGCTGAAAACACAAATGGCAGCGCAGCATCGTCTCCACCGATGGCTCAAAACCCAGCTGCACCAGCCGGGCTTTGAGCAGCGCAATATTCTTCTCGTTCATATTTAACTGATCCTATTTGCGCGTGTACGTTTCTTAGCAGGTTTGTTCTTGTCCATCAAGTCATGCGTAGGTTTGTCCTTCGCCAGCAGATCTTTCTTCTCGATGGCAACGCGCGGTTCATTCACCACGTTCAATTCCTGCTTCTTAGCATCCACCGGCGCTTGACCATATTTCTGCTCTAATTTTTGCTTAGGGTACTCAAGCGGTTTTCCTTCCCGGTCATACATATTTAAGGTTCTCCTGTAAGGATTGGCTTCCAGTAGCACAGGGATTTTAGCGCCATCTTTTATTAGTGTGGCTGTCCCCTGGTTTCCCTTTTCCAGGTCCACTTTAAGGCGCTCGAATGAGTCTTTGCTATTCATCCCCATGAATTCCAAACGCCCCATTGCTTCTTTCAGATCAAAACCCCACTTGTCATTATATTGCTGAAGCTTGGGAAAACCTGTCTTCAGATCAAGTTCGCTAGGATCAATCTTCAACCAAACGTCCTTTTTAATCCAGGCCTCGCTATCCTTTTCTTTAACGGTTAATGTCTTAAATACAGCACGGTCATTCAGCAAATTGCAGGATTCCTTGAATGTTACGCTCTGTCCACGATTATTGACATAAATATATTGTGCGCGTATGGCGTCTCCAATCATCGCAGAGGCTACGTAGGAATTTAGGAAGTAACCCTCCTTGTCATCCTTTTCTGAATGCTGGAAATGAATAGCTGCATCAACAATATTGTTATCAATTTGCTGCGAATAAGGAATGTCAAATTCTTTAATTCCCCCTTCCATTTTTTCTTGCACCTGTGCAATAAGTTCTTTCGGAAAGCCGAGAAATTCTAACTTGCTTTTTAAAAACACCAGGTTGTTCTCGATCTGTTCTTGCGTCATAATAATTTTTTGTTTGATTAATAATTCTTGCTTCGGAAAGAAGCTTGGTTTTTCTTCTGCCACCGTGCTCATTTCCTGCGCTGGCTTGTACTCGATCCCCGGCATTTCATTTTCCACCAGGCGCTGAAAATCTTTCAGGTCATTCAGGCGCACAAACCTCCATTTCTCCATTTCATTAATGGAATCAAAACAAAAGTCCTCCGCATCGTCACGATTAGCAAAAAACCTGATGTCAGTCTCATGTACAAAAAGTAACGTGTTATTGTAAGCAATCCAGTTCTGCTCTGCGGCAAATGCGGTCCTCGCTTTGTCCAACACATCCTTAAATATCAGGTCAGCTACTTCCATTTTTAAAAAGCTTTGGCACGCATCAGCTGCCGGTTATTTACTTTGATGGTAAGGTTCCGCCCGCCATTTTTCTCGAGGACTTCTACTGCAAAATGCTTTTGATCAGGAATGGTGAATTTGTTGAGCGCCACGACCCACTGCCGCGAAGTCTTACCACCAAGTGTTGTTGTATCACCCTGGAGCATCAGCGGCGCGGTTAAGATCTCTTGGCTAGCAGTCCTGCGTATCGTATTGTTATCCGCCAAGTAAAAGCTCAACCGCTCAATATCATACCCAATCTGCGAACGGTTCTCAACTTTCAGTTTACAGTACATCACAGGTCCCTGCACATACCAACCGAGTAGTTGTATAGAAACTTTACCAGACACATGTTTTAGCCCCATGATATTGTTCCGCAGGCTCAAAACCTTTGTGCAAACCGGCTCCCATTTACTTACAGCCTTAATGGTTGTATTATTACCTAACTGGATCGTAAGGTGCGCTGGCCGCTCATTGTAGCGTACGATAAAAGAGTACAATTTGTTATCTGCCGTCACCACGGTCAGGTTTGTTTCCCGACAACTATCACCGGCAGCTTTTACTTTCAGAATATTTTCCGCCGCCTTTTGCACCATCACCTGGTCACTGCCGCGATCCGTTGACACAATCGCAGCCGGAAACACGAGGCTCACAGTTTTATTGGCGCAGATCTCTACAAGCAACGGTTCTGTAAACACCTGCGCCTCAGCACTAAACGCCATCAACCACAACAACATCACAATCCACTTTACCATGCGTATCCTTTATCACTTTCTTTAAAAGACTCATCTTTCAACATCACCTTATACCCCGCTTTCACCGTCACCCTTTCCAACTTTACTTTTTTGCTCAGTAAACTTTTAGCAGCATTCACACCAACAGCCGCTGCCTGCGCTTTGAATGATGGATCGAACGAGAGAACGCTCGAGGATTGTATCCCCTGCTCGGCTGATTGTTTGATTGAGGTCCTGCCCGAAGACCCCGGAATATGTATTCCCTCCAATCCATCCATATCAAACACTTTGAGTTCCACCGGGTACAAGTGCTGCGTGTACTGGATTGAGGTGATCTTTATCTGCAGTCGCTCTCCATCCAGTGAAACACTTCCATACACGAAGCTGCCAACATGAATCGTTTGTCCTTTCACAAAAACATCCTGTAACAACCGCAGCTTGACGATAGAACCGTCTTGCACGGTTTGCTCATTGTGTACCACGGCCATGATCGTTCCACCCTTCAACGAATCCTTTTCCTCACTCTCATCAGACAGGAACGATTTGGTCCCAGCCTTACTTTTCCCAAAGAAGCTGATATCATTATTCACGCCACTCGCCATAACTTGATATACAACTCCCTTTTCTATTACACCCGAATTTTTACTACGCGAAGGGTTCTGCATTTCGAGCAGCTTATCCAGCGTCCCGTTCAGGGCTTCAATATCCGGGTCCGGTTTATGTTCCTGGATGGTTTGGACCATGTTCTGCAGCCTGTCTATTTCTGAATTGCTTTTTTTCGCCGACCGTTCGTAAGTGTCTTCGTGATCCACCTCTTGCTGAAGCCGCGCCACCTTTTTATCAAGCACAGTTTCCGGCTCTTTTTCCGGAACACTTGCATAGTTCGGATCCATCCGCATTTGTTGCAGCCTGTTTATTGAATCCTGGTCAGCCTGAGCATAAAAGCTCATCTTATCAAGCACTGATTTGTTGTCGATCTTCGCTTCCGGCAATTGTGTGTTAAGTCCCTTGTTTGCCACCAACTGGCTCTTCTCACCTGTTCCGCCACCGAGCAACCAGAACAGCACAACCATAAAGGGTATCACGATCAGCGGCAGCATCACAAAGAATTTACGCTTTTTTAAAAATGCCTGTGAATGTTCTGTTTTCATGCTACCTCGTTTCCGTTTTCAAATCCCTGTTCTCTGTTGTTTCCCATTTCTCAATTAAAAAGCCATGTGGGTTATGATCACTTCTTGACACGTTGCGCAAAAAACCTTGTGTGATGAGCGTTCGCGTTACGATGGACGTGGGGCGGGTGATTCTTACTGTACCGTAACATCTAAAGGCATAAGGTTCAACCCGTGTATCCACCAGTACACTGTCGATCATAACCTGCTGACTGATGTTTCCCGAAATCACGCCCGCATAGTAGCCGGTTTCTTTCAGTGCATCGTATTGCTTCTTCGCCGATCCATCAGCGAGGTACAACGCTCTTGCAAGATTCGCCTGTATGGATTTTTCATCCGGGTCCAGCGAAAAGAAGTAAGTGTGAAACATTCGCACATGATCCCTCGCCTCCACGGCGATATTGTCTTTACGGGAAGAAGCATAGGCTTCCAATGCTTTATCGCCTGCCAACACATACACCTTATTCTGCAATACAGCTGACAACTCATAACTCTTATACAACACGAACCCACATATACCAAAAGAGCAGATCAGTAACACAAACGCAAACCCTCTCACAAACCTGAAAGCTGTATCTATATTTCTAAAACGCTCAAAACTCATTTCCCACCCACTTTATCCTTGAAGTAATCATTGCTTGTCCCGTTATCCGCCATACTCCCACTCATCTTTGAAGCGCTGTTCCCGAACTGGTCCGCTGCCATCGATCCTGAAACAGCACCACCCAAAGACTTGACAGAAGTAGAGGCAAGTGAGGTAACTTTTTGCGCTATCGCGTTGCCGCCGCCTGCATTCACGATATAATTGGCGACAGATGGAACGCAGCAATAGCCAACAATCGCGATCAGCAGGAACAACATGTAAACACTATCTGTTAGGGTGATGGTCGGTTGCCCTGCAATCGGAACATCCCCAATGCTTGCTTTCAGCATATTGGTTTGTATCGTAGCGATGATAGCCCCAAAGAGATTCGCCACCGGCAGCCACAGGTAGATATTGATATACCGCGCGAGCCAGACGGTCACCGTATGCTGGAACCCATCGAAGATGGATAGCCCAAATACGATCGGCCCGATGATCGCCAGCACGATCAGGTAAAACGTGCGGATGGTATTAATGCAAAGTGCCGCAGCTTCAAAGACCAGTTCCAAAAACTCCATTATCATTTCCCGAATCCAGTTAGCAGGATTGATCAGGCCCATAGTCGATTCTGTTTCCGCTTTAATCGCAAGAAACTTCTGCATAGCTTCATTGGATCCTTTGACCATTCCTTGCGTACCAGCCGTTACAGGCTGCAATACCCCATTGATAAGCGCGATCACGCTTGGGAATATCAATATGCAAAAGCCCAACACAAAGGGTCGTAACAATCCATACAGATCCACCGGTTCAGCACTCGCGATCGACTTCCAGATCCTGGATCCAATATACCAGAGCGCGCCAAATCCACCTATCAATCTTCCCGCGATGATCAGTTGACTACACATAGGCATCATCTCCGCATATAACTGATCAAGTATTGCTTGTAAACTGTTCATACACTATCCCTTCACACCGTACAATGCTTTGAGTGTTTCCCTGTCTCTTTTTTGTTGGCCGCGTTGTGCAGCTATCGCGGCGTTCACTTTGATTAAGCCACGGATGTTCGCCACCGCCTCTCCCACATCTTTATCGATCCTGTCTATCGCGCTCATTCTTTCCTGGTCACTCATACGCAATGTGCCGGGCGTAAGTACCACGTTCAACTGATCCACCTGCTTGCTCACTGCCTTCTTAGCTAACTCAAACTGCGCTTTGATGTTTGTCAGTTCTTCTGCCTTGAACAATCCCGATTTAAAAAAAGATAAATAAGCACTGCCGGTCTCAGCAATCAAAGCAGCCTGGTTCTCTTTCACAGTCTGCACATGCGGGTAATTCTTAACAGGAGAAGATACCTGCAACAGTTCATCCAGGAACTGTTGATGCAATTCAAAGTTCCCTTCCGTGTATTTTGTCACTTGGTTGTACCCGCTCGCTAATGTCCGGTATCCATCATACATACTGCTAAGCATCATCTTCATCTGCATGAGCTTCTCGATATTAAGTTTCAATTGCTCGATATCCGATAGCTGTGCAAAGCTTCTTGCGAACCCAATCATCATTAACAAAATGACTAGCAACTTTTTCATGGCTCTAATTTTTTAATGTCGGACTTGATTTGTTTTAATTCATCATAATACTGCTGATAGAGATCCTTTTGCTTCTGCGTCCAGTTACTCAACTCGGCAAGCTTCAGTTCATGCAGTTTGTTCTCTATCTTCTTCTGGATATTCTGAAGCTCCAATGTTTTCTCCTGCAGCCGCTGTACTTTCGCATCGATCTGTTTAATGACCTCACTGATGATCTGTCCCACTATCGGCACCTGCGCATGAACATTCACCACGAACAGTAAACAACAACTTAAGACCAGCGACCTGATCGCCGTTTCCATATTCCCGTATTTTCTCCTTGCTTTCTCAACCATAACTTTTTCTCTTTCCTCTGTTGTGTATGCGTAGTACTCTTCCTTTGAAACCTCCACCCTGTAAACTTTTGATTCCCTGCCGCCGAGTGAGATAAACACTTCCTTGTATTTTCGTGAGGGATCATTTGCTTTGTTAATCGAGAGAATTTGCGCCTTTTCTTTGTCCGTTAATCCGAGCAGGGTTTGTATCTCATCGAATTTTTTCTGGTACTTAGATTGATCCAGCAGTATCTTGGTATCACAGTTATTGATGATCGCATTCTTAACGATAGTTGACCCGATCATATCTTCTATTTCTTGTGACACCGGCCACAACTCTCCGTAGTACTTACGCAACGTCTTCACCCAGAACTGGATCGCTTCTTCCATGCTTGCCTTGGTCAGCGCCTTCCATACCTCTTCCAGGCAAAGGATTTTTAATAAACCCTCGAGGTTACGCATTTTCGCCATAAACAAGTCCATCAGCATGATGGTCACCACGGGAAATAAGATCGGGTGATCCTTGATATTATCCAGTTCAAAAACAATGAACCTTTTTTGCAAGAGATCCAGGTTCTCTTTCGCGTTCAGCAGGTAATCAAATTCACCGCCTTTGTAAAATGGCCGGAGAACATACAGGAAATTAGAAACATCAAAGTCTTTGTCCTTCACATGCTGCGCCTTCAGCACATCCGCGAAATCGTTTTCCAGGAACGCATAAAAACTATCAAAGCACCGGAATTCAATTTCTTTCTGATAGTACAACTGCAACGCATTCGAAAGAGCCACATACTCCGCCCTCGTAAAGGACTCATCATCCTTCTTCCAGAGAGCAATCAATAAAGTTTTTAAGCTTTCCTTCTTTTCCGTATCCAACACCCGACCCTGTTCAATAAAAAACGGGTTGAATGCAATCGGATCTTTTTCAGTGTAGGTGAAGTACGTTCCACCCACCAGCTCACAAAGCCGTTTGTAAGAGTGCCCCACGTCCACAATCACCACATGCGCGCCGTTTTCATAGTAGGTTTTGAGCAGGTGATTGGCCGTAAACGATTTACCACTTCCCGAAGGACCAATCAATAACTTGTTTCGATTACTGATGATACCGCGTTTCATCGGTTCACCTGACAGATCCACATCCACCGGTCTACCTGACACACGATCTCCTAACCTGATGCCCCATTCACGAACCGAAGACCGGTAATTCGTTTCCATATTCAGGAAACAAACAGCCTGGTTCGAAAACGTAGTAAAGGTTTCATTCACCGGCAGGTCACCTGCATTTCCCGGAATACCTGCCCAGAATACCTGCGGTCCACCAACCGTTTCGATTCGGGCCACTGCATCCAGTTGAGCGAGTGCTGCTGTGCATTGGTTTCTTAATTCCGGCAATCCTTCTTGACAATCCGTCCATGCGAGGATGTTTAAGTGCGCCTTGACTGGCAACCGACCCATCCCAACCGCCTCGTTCAAAAATTCTTCAGTCAATTCTTTTGCCAAAGCGTTACTCCTTGCATACGTTGACAAACTTTGTAACCGCAGTTTCTTAGCCTCCAGTTGTTTAATGGTTTGCCCACCATCCTCTATCATTATATACTGGCTATAGATATGATTGCAGGAAAGCAGTTGGCCAAGTGGTGTTGCAAAACCGATTGAAAACTTGGTCTTATCAGTTGAATACCTCTCGTAATTGATCCGCGGTCCGCAGCTGCCCGGCAAATCCTTAGCTTCTGCCAACGTAAACAATGCGCAGTGCTTCTCTCCTATTTCTATGCCGTTTTCAAATGAGATATCACGTTTCACTGGATCACTGCTCAAATTCAAATACTCATCAACAGAGCGCTGCAACTCCACATTGCCCAACCTCTTCGTCTCCACAAATCCGCTATCACTTAAGATCTTTTCAAACTGACCGGCTACCCCTACAAACTCGCTCAAAAAATCTTCATCCATCGTTTCTGCCGGCACAATATGCTTCCGCAACAAAGTCGAATACATAGAATTGGGCTGTACCCTTCCTTCCGGTTTACGCGTCAGGAACAAATAGCAATGATGATCGAGATAAGGACGTTCATTGAAAAACCGCTCACTACTCTGGGAAAGAAAACTCCTGTCCTTTAAAAAATCAGACTTATACTTCGCTTCAACAAACCAATCCTGTTTATACAGAACAGTTCCTGCTGGCAATACTTTAATGGCCTTAACCCATGCCTGGTGGAAAGTTTCCAATTCTTCAGCGCTTGAACAGAATATCTCAGGCAGTTCCAACCGGTAACCGGCCGTAATATCTCCCATCTTGGATAGTATCAGATCCTTATCAGTTCCGTAAATGGGTAATATGTCTGCTAATTGTTTCAATGCCTGATATATTTTGGAATATGTTTTGCCGCCATTTTTTTCATCATGCCATGTTCACCATACTTCTTGCTTAACTGGTAAATGCACCAGAACAGCGCCGCACCCAACCCAAAGACAATCACCATACAAATCCACATATCAACGCCTACCAAATACATCACAGCGAACAGGAACAGTAATGCCACGATCCCACCACCTAGCCACCAGATATACTGCGCCTTCAGGCCTTTGAACTCGATTGGCTGGTCAACGCCTTTGTTAATATGGTAAAGGCTACTCATACTGGCTCAACAGGTAATCATTGATCACGTTTGCCACGGCATGATCCAGTTGCGGATTGTCCATGTCTTCAATGAGCGGGGTCTGTTCAAATAATGGATGGCAGGCACTTACCAGGTTCACAAGCTCATAATTCAACGTGCCTGCCTCCATCATCCGTTCATATTCGTCCCTGAATTCTGTTTCAAAAAGATCTCGCACATACCGGAAGCGCGAAGGTTGCAGATCAACGGTAAGTACTTCCATAAAGGCCGAATCAGTTGTTGGCTTTGCTTGGCCCAATACTATTTCCACTTCTTCTATTTTATCACATACCCACGCGTGAAGCGAATCGTCCTTTTGCAGTTGCGTTAATAGTGCAGGGTTATTCTCCCGTATATAGTTCAGCAATAAATGCTGTAGTGTCTGGCTCATAATTTCTTTCCTTTATTTTTTCGTTTGTGCTTCTTCTCAAGTAATGGCGGCTGCTGTTGAGGTTTATACAAGAGTCCCGCCTTACCAAGTGCTTGCTCAATTTTTGCATTTTGATGCTCGCGGTAGGCCATTGAACGGTGTGATGGTATTGCCACGGCGGTTCCGGCCCGGTATTCTTTCATCAGCCATTTAAAACCATCCGGATCCATTTGGGCAAGGTGTGGCAGTTCCGTCCAGATCAGCTCCTCTTCCTTTCTTTTAAAAAGATCGGTCGCATCACCCTCAAAAAGATTCTTAGTCACCGTATCGAATATGACGATGTAGCCCTTATCGATTTGTTCCAGGTCATTCAAGTTGATCCGGTTACTGAAATTGTCCACTTCCCGGAACTCATTGAGCCGCAGATCGAGGTAAAACATCGTATCCCCTATTTCAATTTTCGGTAACTCCCTCGCTTGTCTTTCACTCATATCCCAAAGAATGCTCTAATGACTGTTACAACTACCACGAGGAACACGCAGGATCCAAACCAAGCTGCAGCTACCTTGCCTGTATCATGATCACCGGCGTTCCACTTCTGGTAAACCTTTACCGCACCAATCAATCCCACGATAGCGCCTACTGCATACATCAGCAGTGTCCCCGACGAGAAATAGCTCCGTACTTTGTTGTTGGCTTCCAGTATACCCGCATTACCATCTTGTGCATTTACAGTAACAGCTATTATCATTATCATCACCATCATTACTACACGTATCCGTCTCATGACTTCCATAAATTTTCAATTTGTTCCACCGTGATCGCATGAAATCCATGTATCTCCAGTTCCTCCGTGATATATAAATTGATCTTGGCTTTGTATTCGGTGGTTTCAAGTGCCAGGTAATCTTTAACCTTTGTTTGAAGTGCAAACAATAGCTCTGGAACCGTGGTTTCGTTGTTAGATGCACTACGGATTACCACGCCCAGTTCACTAACCAGTTCGTGAACAAGTAAGAGTTGATTTGAAAGGCCAGCCGGTTCTATAGCTTCCGCTTTGACAAAAGGAAATAGAAATTGATGAAAATCTTTGCGATAAAAGAAATAAATGATCAGCACATAATAACTGAGCGTTACCAGTAACAAAAACTCTGTAAAATCGCCCCATGTGAATCTTCCGAACATCTGCTTTGCTTTTGTTACACAAAGCTATTTTGAGAAAAGGCTGCCGTTGATCCAAGAGGAATGACGAAAGGAAGAAATAAAATAAACAAGTTTATTAAAAATGAGGATTGAAAATCAATGAACTGAATTGGAAAGAAATCATAACATACGCTCCCATTAGGTTGCATTTCTTGATATTATGTTGTTTCTTGTCAGTTAACCAAAACCCATAGCTTATGGCTACCTATTACATTTCAGGCATTTGGATGAATGGGGACCACATTTCGAAGGTGGTTATTCATAAACTTTTGCCGAACAAAATTATTGAACACGGAGAACACATGACAAGAGCCCAGGTTGTTGGGCTGGTCAATGGACAAAATTCCGTTTACACAATGCAGTGGAAGTATGATGGCAATCACTGGACGCTGGGTAATGCTATTGTTGGACTTTACCCATTAAACGGTATTAATTACATTCGAACACACAAAGACGCAACTGAAAGAGATAATCTGGACAACCTTATTCCTCTGGACAGTATGGGTTTCTAATCAAAAAGAGCCCCCACTCTTTTTATTTACCAATGGATATTTTCCATTCCACCACTGCCAATCTCTTTCCAACCCTATTCAGCATTTCAAGAAGTTCATCTTAAGCAATGTTCCAGTTTACAGTAGTAGATAACACCGCTGGTGTGATGCCATACGCATACGAAGACAATGGGTTCAGGCTCTTTTTAAGCGGTTCATAGAGTGTCGCTGCCGTTTCCATTTTCTCGAGCAATGCACCTGTAAATGCGCGGACTCGTGGAGGATAGTAAAGCGCGGTTGTAATGAATCGTTCCAGCTGGCTCTTGCTTAAATACCCGATCTTATGACGCAATATTTTGATCCCGGCCTTTGAAGACATATCAGGTATCGTTTTAAAATCCTTGATCGCATCCAGTATCGCCAGCAGTGTATAGTTGCTGTCCGTAACCTCCACATAGCTTTTTACCGCCTGTATGCGTAAAGAACCCACCTGGGCAATGATCCTTTTTGACCGGCTTGCGATCTGTATAATTTTGGGCACCTGTGTGGTAAGCCCCATCTGGTTATAGAGCGAGGTGCCGGTGATATACGCCACGCGGCTGTAATTCTCGAAAAGATAGGGTCGCACGAGTTGTTCCTCTGCCGGTTTCAATTCGCCGAAAACCGTTTGCTTTGGTTTGTAATAAAGTCCTATGGATGCGCGCTTGAGTTTGCCACCTGTCACCAGCCGCTCCAGCGCCTTCGCCGCAGCCGGGTATTCTTCAGGACCTACCTCCATGTCCCCATAGCTGAACACATCCCCATCCGGTAGGGTTTCAATATATTCTTTGATGCGTGTAGTCGTTTTCACAGGACAAAAATAGACAATTACTCCAATTTGTCAAGTATTCTGCGCAGTTTACTTGACATTTGAAACCCGGAGGGGCATAAAAAAAGCCCGGGAAGGGCATATATTTTCTGAAATTTTAGAATCAAACCATACTGCAAATCCTTTGCAGTATGAAGTTACAGGATTTTTTCATTTAATTTTCGCCTCACGATTAAACTATACTAAACTCCTCTCTTGTGATAAACTTTGTCTCAAAATTTACCATACTTTTTTAAAAATTCTCAGATATTTTTTCACTGTGTTTAGACAAACCTATCTTTTTAAGCAAAATATTAAAAATCAAGAAAACACTTTACTGTTTTTAACCGCTGCTTTGTATTTTTAATCCCCCCTCCCCCCTATTTCAAATATCAAGTCTAAATCAGACTTATATCACACACGATAACAAAAAATGTTTTGCATGAAAAAAAATAACTCCCCGATAATTGTTGGGCTCGATATCGGAACCACCAAAATAGCAATTATAGCAGGTCGAATTAATGAATATGGTGAAGTGGAAGTGCTTGGCTTTGGCCGGACACATAGTAATGGTGTGCAACACGGGCAGGTGTTAAATATCGACCAAACAATTAAGGCTATTCAACAGGCTTTACAAAATTGTTATGAAAGCAATCCTGATCTCGAAATCGATGAGGTTTATGTAGGCGTTTCCGGGCACCACATAAAAAGTCTTCAGGTCCGCGGGGATATTGTGCGTCAGAATTCTGACAAAGAAATTACGCAAGCTGAAGTCGACCAGTTAATAAATAACCAACGCAAAACATTTATACCGGCGGGTGATGAAATTATTGACGTAATTCCCCAGGATTTTAATGTAGACAATATTCAAAATATCAAAAGCCCGATAGGCTACAATGGAATAAAAGTTGGGGCTAATTTTCATATAGTCACAGGCGACAGAAATGCAATCCGAAATATTGTCCGCGCAGTTGAAAGAAGCGGACTTACGGTCAAAGGACTTTTTTTGCAATCACTGGCATCAGCAACCGCAGTAATGGAAGAAATTGATTTGGAATTAGGTGTCGCAGTTCTTGACATAGGCGGCGGCACGACAAATCTTTCAGTATTTTTTGAAGGAATTCTTAAACACACAGCGATCATTCCCTTTGGCGGCGAGAACGTCACCAATGATATTAGACTGGGATTAGGTGTTTTGAAAGGTCAAGCTGAGGCAATGAAAGTTCAGTTCGGCGGTGCATTATCGGACGAAGCAAAAAGCAATGCCTTTATTACTATACCTGGGCACAAAGATCTTCCAAATAAAGAGATCAGTGTAAAAAACTTAGCGGCAATCATTCAACCGAGAATGAGCGAAATACTGGATTTTGTAACTTATCACCTAAAACAAGTTGGATTGGATAGCAGAAGTTTGAATGGCGGTATTATGCTGACCGGCGGTGGTTCTGGCCTTAAGCACCTGATTCAACTGACCGAATATACAACTGCATTGAACGCACGATTAACGGTTAGCAATAAATATCTGGCACCCAATAGTATTGAAGAACTCAAAAAACCAATATACGCAGCTTGTATTGGCATTGTGATTCTAGGTGGCAGAAATCCGGAAAAAAAATATACAAAGCGAGACAACACGTCAACATCAATACAGGAAACAAAGGAAAAGGAAAAGGAAAAACCTCAACCTGCACATAATAACTTTTGGTCTTTATTAAAAGAGGAATTGGTAGAAGTATTTCGCCGCTCTAAACAACAAACTTCTTAAGCCATAGGTCTATGCATTTTTCAAGTGAATTGTAAACATTGGATTGATTTAATTCCCCAATAAAAGAAGGCACAAAATCCAATAACGGAATAAATGCATTGCTTTCTTTTATAATACACACAGGTTTGGATAGTGCATGCATATAACCAGTTTCATATATCCAATCAAAGTAATTGTCCTTGCCATCTGATTGTTGAACTACAGCGATACCAAAATCGCAGCCCTTTAAATGATTTAATTTCTCTGGGCCATTATCATAGTTAAATGTTTTCGGCGGAACGGTAATCAGTGCTATTCTGTAACCGGATAATATCTGTCGTATAAATTTAACTATATTCTGTTGGAAAGGACTTTCATGCTTTAAATCCATCATCAGGAAAGCCGTGATTTCAACCGCAAGACCAAACTTTCGCGCAACTTGTCTATATGCTTCAATGGAAACAGAGGGTGCTGGTATTTTATCATTTTCCGCAGGGATAATTATTTTGTTCTCGTTCTCAACAAGACTCAGTCTACTAAGATCTGTTTCTTCCTCCTTAATAATTAAATACATGTCAGATTGCTTTGGAAACATGCCATCAGTTTCAGTCTCGAATACATCGGAAACGTTTTTGTCTGACTCATTTACAAAACCCGAATTTAGCGCAAACTGCAAAACCAATTGTTCAGTATCAATCAAAGAATTTGAAACTCTTTCATTGTCACTTTTGAAAATCATCGATACTCTAATGTTTTCGGCAAGCAGGTTATCATACCCCATTCCAACGATCACATCACAACCGTCATTTGTTGTTTTGCGTAAAAACTCATTCAACTGTTCCAATTCGTCCATTGTGCATTCATTTGAATTTTCACAACTATCTATATTGACAACAATTAGGCTTGCTGTTGTTAAATCAATCTTATTACTTTTTAGAGCTTGTTGAAATTTTAGCACAATTTTCCCAATCCGATCATCTCCGCTGGCAATTAATGTACAGGCAATACCATACTTTGCCTCATTTGAAAAAACAGATATCACGTCTTCCAAATCAACGATAATATGCCCCTTGCCAGTAACTAGTATCGCTGTAGTTGTCAGCACTTCGCTCATGACCGCATCGCCTTTTTCAAACCTGGATTTTAAATCTTCCTGATTACCACCAACCGAGTGATCGGATATAATGACTGTGTCAACATACTTCTTCAGTTCAGCGAGAGCATTATTAGCATTTGTTGCTCGGACTATAGCTTCAAATTCAAAAGGCAACGAAACCGCAGCAACCACAACACAGCCTAATTTATCACATAATTCGGCCACAATAGCAATAGCACCTGACCCTGTTCCGCCTCCAAGACCGCTAATCAGAATCACCAGCTTAGGGCTGAAGGATTTAATTTTTGTAAATAACGTCAGATAACTGCTCAACGCCGCGTTAAAACCTGCTTCAGGATCTGCACCAGTATCACACCCACCAGTTAGTTCATTTCCGATAAGGGCTTTAGATTCTTCTGGTAACGAAAGACTTCCAAGTTTTGCTTCATCTGTATCAATTGCTAGGTAAGCAAAATTATTGGCGGAAGAATGCATGTAAAAGGTATCCATTATCCGGCAGCCGGCACTACCGATACCTATAATAAGAATTTCTTTGATAGACGATATAGTTTCAACCTTTGGCACAGACATCAAGGACGTAATTAGTTAAATTGAGAAAACATAAAGTACTATTTTTTTAATTACGACGTATTACAAAAATTTCACTATTTTAGATAATCCTCCCCATAATCCAAAAAAGGTGATTAGTGTCCAAACCACTTAAATGACTGAACTCAAAAGCCAATTATTTGCGTCTCTCGATATAGGTGCAACGAAAACCATTCTGCTTGTCGGATCTAAAGATTTATCCGGCATAGCAAATGTTCATGCTTTTGGAACAGTATTATACAAAGACATTATTGATCAGCGATCCTTGGGGATACTATCAACAAGACACTTGATAATCAAGGCTTTACAAAAAATAAATGATATGTCACCGGCCATTGAGATACCACCCATTAGTGTTGCGTTGTCGGCGAATTTCTTTACAAGCACACATTATATCGATAGTGTAGAAAGAAAAAATACCGAAACGGGAATAAGCCGCGAAGAGTTAAATATGCTAGTAGCTGGTCAAAAAGAGCGCTTGTTGCCATCAGGCGAAATCCCAGCAGGTCTATTCGTAAAAGGCTTTGTCAATGGAGATATTAAACACAATAAGACTGTAGAAGGGTTGAATGTACCGATGATTATTGGCAACTTCCATTTACTGACAATACGCCAAAAAGAAGTAGATAGAATTAGTCAATTATTGTTAACCTTAAAACTAACAATAAAGAATTTTGTTTGCCGTCCGGTCGCCAGTGCTTTGGCGATTTTAGAGAACGAAGATTTTGAAGCAGGAGTTATTGTTGCGGATATTGGTGCTTTGTCAACAGAGGTTTGTATATACAGATTTGGCATATTATATCATACCGCAATAATATACATGGGAGGAAACAATGTTACCCGCGATATTGAACACGCCTTTGGAATTGGATGGTACCAGGCTGAAGAGCTGAAAAAAAATTTTGGTATCGCAACCAGCGAAATTGTAAAAATCGGCTCGGCTATAAATATCGGCACCAAACAGAAAGTTGGTTTATTTGAACTTTCTCAGGTTATCCAGGCAAGAATGGAGAAAATACTGAATGCGGTAATTCAAGAAATTACTGTAGCAGGAATAGACGAAAATTTTTTGGGCGGTGGGATCAGATTGACAGGTGGCGGAGCCTTGCAAAAAGGGTTGCCAGATTTGTGCGCGCATATTACAACCATGAAAACAAAAGTTACTAAATACCATGCATTACTTTCAAAAGATGAGGCTGTGAATACACCTACTTATTCCGCAGCTATCGGCCCGATTCTTAATCGATCGATAACGCAACAGCTTTAATTATGCTTTTATAGCAAAACCAAATACTATGTCGAAAAATGCTTATTTCAAACGCACTATTCAAGCTGTGCTAATGCCTGCCTTTGTTTGGGGAACGCAGATTTTTTTTAGATTTCTATTTGATCTGCCGCCGGCGGGTATTGGAGTTTCATTTGCTGCAATAGCGTTGTCACAAATTTTTCCGTATATATTCTATGACAATTTCATACTGTTAAAAATATATTCATTGAAATCAGAAATGGAATTAAAAAATCATCAATACACTGAAACTTCGGCTTTTAAGATCATCAACGATGACCCAAAAAGAGTAATTTTTTTTAAATACCTTACAATTTTCATTTTCCTGTTAATCTTATTTCTATTTGTGATGACTTTAGGACTGGTAAACAAACCTGAATTCGCATATATACATAACTTTACAGGAGGCACGGCCTTGGCTCTGAGTATCCTTTACCTAATATTCGTTTAATATGGAAACAGGAATAATTATAGCGACTTCATTAATTTTTCTAATTGGTTTGATTACCATTCGGGTGTTGGTGAATGTACGCACCAAACTGGTATCATCGATGAAAGTAACATACACCAATGAATCTAATGACCACAAAACGACCCGGCAAGAAAAGATTGCAGAAACAGAACTACCGATAGAAATTGTAATGAATAGACTTGATCGCATTTTGCAGGTCCAATCCGAGATTCTATATAACACAATCGAAATGCGATTACAGGATGTTAGTCAATATCCAGCTTCCATTTCTAACCGACAAAAAATACAAGAGACTGAGTATGCAAGTAATGAAATACGCTCACAAGCAAACGAACTATACAATTATCTGGCATCACGGAAACAGGAAGTAAGAAACGATATAGATGTTACGTTAGTTGGTAAGGGTGATCTGCCTATAATCTCTGAACTTAAAGTCTCCAAAGACATTACAAACAAGGAAGATGATATAAGTGATATCGAGGAACAAAAAAGAAGCGCAGCAGAAAGAATCCAGAAGCTGCGCAACCTGACATACAACATGAATAATTCTGCAGATGCAAATAATGAGTTTGATGCAGTACCGGCATACGTAAGACGCAATATGGAGTTGTTTGGCAATACCCTAACGTCTGTTGAGGACTTTTATAGTAAGATTACAGTTGGTAAAGATAAAAACGACCAACCCAAAATTAATACCATAAATACTTTCCTTGACGGAAAGAAACCGGATTGACATTGACTATTTATACTGAATAACTCCCTTAACGATCCCTTCGATCCGGAAATTAACAAAGCCAACAGAATGTTGATGACGATGATATTCAAAATTTAAGAATCAATGACGTTGACATAACGATACTTCACTAAAGCGATGTTCGATTATTTTATATTCTCGTGTCGGTTGGAGGGGAGAATAACAATATACGTCGAGACTGTCAGATATTCAATAGTTATAAGTTCAATGTTTATTCCCTCCTCCTCTCCTCCCACCGCCCGTTCCTATAATAAGAAATACAATTCGGCGTCACCCCAATAAACGCCGCCACCATCCTGTCCGTACAACGCTCCAGCATCCACGGCCACAACTCCCCAACGCGCTCGAACCTCACCCTTGCTGGCAACATCAAAAGCTCCAAATGCTTCTCCAACCTACCTGCTTCCTTTTCCGCAATAACCCGCATCAAAACATTCAAATCGTCAAACCGCGATAACAACCCATTCATTTCCGCCACCGGCACATACACCACGATCGTCCCTTCCACTGCCCGTATTGTCAAACTCGAAACCCCACCGGAAAAATAACTATCCGCCGCGATCAATACATCGTTCTTGATGGCATATCCGAGCACCAGTTCCTTCGATCCTTCTTCAAAGTAGGTCTTAGCTAAGCCCCGTTCCACGAATGCCAGTTTATCACATACACTTCCCTCCTGCAACCATACCTGGTTACGCCTTAATTCTTTTTGCCGCATACAACGCATAAGTGCCGCAACCGTTTCCGCCGAGAGCGGATGCAGCGCATTGAGGTGAGCGAAGAGTTCAAGCATAACGCCCGGTTTATTGAAAATTTCCCAAACTGATTTTAATGGAAAGACCCCACGAATTCTGAAACGGACTAACAACGGTGGCTACCCCGAAGGGAACCAGGTAGTGCAGGTCCACGCCGAAGGTCTGCTCCCCGAAGTTGGTCTTGTACCCCGCCCCCAATCCTATATACTTACGGTTCCCTTTCAAACGGTTCTCCAAACTCAAACCACCGCGTAGGAAAAACTGGTCCATGAAAGCATATTCGATCCCGGTGTTTACACGTATCTCGCGAAGCTCCTCTTGCACCCCTCCCGGCGTATCCCCAAACGAAGAATACAAAGCTTTCAATACCCCAACATCCGAAACAGAAACTGAACCCGATGGCGTTGGCACCAGCAACTTATTAAAGTCCGCCGCGACCGTTAACAGATCACCCGTCCCCGGATCACCTGAACAATACGCCACCCCCAAGCCTAAATTCGTAGGAAGAAAAGTCTTCACATCATTGCCCTGCAGGCCCACTTTCGGTCCTAAGTTTGTGAGTGCAAAACCCCACTGGATCTTGCGCCCTTCATCGAGCTCAGTGAACCCGTAGTAACTTAAGTCCGCGCTCATACTGAAAACAGATTTCGGCACACTTGTAAAACCAGCAGGATCCAAAACCTGTGCAGCCTGTGATCCCAACAAGCGCAATCCAACTGCGATCGAATGCTGTTCATTGATTTTCAACGCATAACTCCCAAGCAAACTATATTCATTCGAGCGGTATATCGCAACCGTTGCACCATTTGCATCCTTTGTCGCCATCTCTCCAAGACTTAAATAAGAAAGGCTAACACCAAACGCCCCGTTATCATTCAGGGTAGCCAGGTAATCCACATGCATAAAACGAACATCCCCCGAAACGGAAGTCAGCCACGGCAGATACGTGCAACTCGCCTGGTGCATATTCTGTGAGAACGCTGTCTTGGCCGCATTATAATACAGCTGTTGATTATCCGTAGCCGATGCCACCCCGCAATCACCCATCGCAAACGCCCTGCTCGATCCGGGAATCTTTAAGGATGGGAACGCGGTAACGATGGGGTTCAGTGTCTGTGCAGAAGCAACACTCCACAGACCCAATATGATCAAAATAATTCTCATAAAACATTTTTATTGTATCGTTAATACCCTGTGTATTGTATCGCTGTTTACACCAAGATCATCCGTCACATACAGAGCGATTGCATGATCACCAGGCGTATGGAGCGTGTATTCAATGAGGGTGGAATTAGTCAACACCGAAATCCCGTCAATGAGATAATGATAGTGCAGGATCATACCGTCATCATCCCGGCTGAGTCCACCATTAAAACTGTACACCCAGGATTCCAATCCATTGCTGGCAAAAAAAGAAAAATAGACTTCGGCAGTAGGTTGTTGATTGGGCAAACATTCTACAAGAAGCGTTTTAGTTGTTTGCTTTCCCAACTGGTCCGTTAAAACAAAATCAACGGAGTAAACGCCTGGAATATCACAGGACACGAATAGCTTGGTACTGTCACTTACCAGGATAGGTTGACCTGCCTGGATGATATCACCATTGAACCGGATCTGTAAATGGTTAGAGGTATCTGAATATTGTATGTTGAGTTGTTGGCTGGCATTACCACTGAATAAGGTCAGCATACCTTTACCGGTGTTGTTGATATTATCAGGATCCTTTTCCCTGATGGAGAGGGTGTCGCGGCTGAAACCAAATTCGGGGTTCTTGGCTGTAACATATAACGCATCATGTTTATCACTGCAGGATAACAGGGCGATGGATAGAATAAAAAACAGGTAATGAGTTTTCATGTGAAAATGGTTAAACAGTTGAATTAATATTTATAGATTTTCGCGAAATGCTTTTTGCCGTTATAGATGGCTGCCACGAGGTAAAGTGTATTGGGCGCGAGTGCCGCCGTCCGGTCAAGTGCAAACAGGTTCTCTCCTTTCTTAGCAGCTACTAGCCAGCTCATGACCCATGCACCATCCGCAGTAAAAGCTTCTATCCGCACGCTCTCATTTTTAAGCAGTGTCATACTTACTTTCAAAACATCGCGGAAAGGTGTAGGAAATACGTTCCAGTCCTTCATGCTTAACCTCTTCGATAGATCAGCGATAGTATCACTCATAAGTGGCGCAACTGTCAAAAAAGACGAAAACGATGATCGACAATTCCGTTCACTGACAGCAGTAACTTTAACTGGTAAACTATCCCCCGAAACAAAATAATTCTGCACCAAACGATTTGCACTACCCTTAACAGTAGTGCCATCGCCAAGATCCCATTCGTAAGAATAGGAGTTAGTGGCGTTCACCGACAACACGACCTGCCCACCATAGGGGATACTGGAAGAAGAAAGCGTTAACCGTCCTGCCGGATAAGCAGTATCATTGGGCGTAACAGTAACAAGTGTACTGTCATAACAACCCTGTGATCTTACATTCACATGATACTGTCCGGCATGAGCCGAAAAAAGGCTGTCCCGGCTTAAACTTGTTTTATTGAGACTGTCCATCCATCGCCACTGATCATAGGGCTGGCCGGTATCAAACGGTGCCACGATGAGGTTGCTCTTGCCGCCCGGGCAAACTTGGAGGCTTCCAGTGATAACCGGTGGTGCAACGCTCCCGGTTGTAATGATCAGCGGCGCAGAAACTGATCCCGCATCACATCCCTTATCCGAAGTCATCATCACCGTAAAGCTTCCTGCATGGGTATTAGTGATCGAAGCATTCGTTGTTGTCTGCAACAACCCACCATCTTTATACCAGCTGTACTGATAGCCTGTTACGCTGTTGAACACAGTGATCTGACCACTGGCACCATTGCATAAATGGCTATCCGGTGTTTTCAGAATGGCTGCTGCGGGTTGCGGATGAATCGTGATGCTGACTGATCCACTCGCTGCAGCAAGACATTGTGTGGAACTCTTATCCTGCACCGATACCAGGCTGTAGACGAATATGCCGGAAACGTTTGTTGACGCCGCTACATCGATGCTGGCACTTGCTCCTACGGTACTTACGCTTTGTACCGAACCGCCATTGATCGTAAATTGGAAAGTGTAAGGCGCTGTCGCGCCCGCACCAATGAATCGAACCATCGGTGCCGCCGCATACTGACAAACGGCAGTTGTTCCTGAGAGCGTAGCGCCCGGCAAAGGATTGACCACAACACTTGCAGATCCCGATACCGTATTACTACAACTGACGCCGCTGCTTTCCTGCACATTCACTAATTGGTAAACATACGTTCCCGCGATGTTGGTGGGTACACTAAGCGTGGCTGTACTATTGGAAAGTGAAGAAGTGACCGTTTGATTGGTTCCGCCATTAATCCTGTAAGTGAATGTATAAGGTGGATTACCCAGCGAACCGGTAAAAATAATCTGAGGTGACGGGCTATTCTGACAAACAGAAGTTGACCCGGAGATCACAGCAGTAGGTAATTGCCGGACGATCACCGTAGCGGATCCCGAAGCCGCACTACTGCATGTAATTCCGCTACTCTCACGCACACTCACCAGACTATAAACGAATGTTCCGTTTACAGTAGTAGGCACGTTCACAGGAACGGTGTTTCCCGATGAAGTAGTTACACTTTTGTTTGCTCCCCCATTTACCTGGTAAGTGAAAGTGTAGGGAGCTGTTGCATTATTTCCGGTAAATACAATTGCAGGGGGACTTGCGTTCTGACACACGGTTACTGAACCGGATACCGTAGCAGTTGGCGATGGATTAATCACAATATTGAAGGAAGCAGAAGTTGCGGGACAACCATGATTATCCGTTACAGTTACATAATAACCACCACCGCTTCCTGTGTTGATCGATTGACCGCTTGCACCCGTGCTCCATGCATAGGATGATCCGGGGCTGGACGTTAACGTCACAGTGGAACCTGCGCAAATAGTAGTTGCCCCGGAAGCGGTGATCACAGGTGTCACAACCGTATAATAACTGACCGTCACATCATTGGAAATATTGGAGCACCCGTTTTTTGTGACAGCTACATGATAGGTGCCGGCTCCTGCATCGATAGTCTGGGTGGTAGCACCGTTTGACCACGTATAGGTGTCGTATCCTGTGCCGGCATCAAGTGTCTTCAGGGTCCCTGGACAAACCTGGAAGGCAGTACCCGGTGCAGGCATCGGGCATGTGGCTGTATTAACAATCACAACATTACTATTGGGACTATTGCCGCAGACGTTCTGATCAAAAGTATAATAAGAACCGGGAGTTGCCGTAGTAACCGTATTACCCGTTGCACCGTTTAACCAGGTGATATTTGATCCGCTTGAATAAAGCATAACACTTGCTCCATTACATAAGAGTTGGTTGGCAGAAGGGGTTATCACAGGTGCCGCAGGTTTCACGCCGGTTGTGAACACGATCGCATTACTTGACCCGCTGGTTCCGCAGCCATTGGTTTCTGTCGCAGTAAAAGTTCCTGCGCTGTTAATATTGATTTGACTACCCGTTGCTCCATTGCTCCAGTTGATAGCACCACCCGCGCTTATAGCAAATAAATTGGCGGATGCCCCATCACACAGCAACTGGCCATGATCACTGGTGATGGAAGGAGGAATTGGCACCTGTCCGTTTGAAATAATCAGATGATCGGTCGAAACATTTTGACAACCATCATAGATATATGCATAGTAGCTGCCTGTACTGCTGGTTGTAAGCATCGGCCCTGTTAGTCCGCTAATTGAACTGCCGTCCTTGTACCATTGGTAACTGAATCCTGAACTTAAATCTGGACTCGTACTGATGGTCGTCTGATCGGATCCACACAACAATGTCTTGGTGGCAAGGATACCCGGACGGGTTAAAACACCATTGTTATAATAGATGGGATTGTCAAAAGCCACCAGGTTGGAAACTGGTATAACATTCATCGATTGATCGATCCCTTCCACTGCTAAATAAAACTGAATGCCGGCGTAGTTGGGAAAGGAGGCAAGCGGCAGATCAAAGCTGGCAGAAAACACCCCGCCGTTCATGGGCGCAGAGGAGCTATACGTTTCTGCAGTAACTGCTGGGTTGGTGATTTGCGTTCCGTCAAAATAGGTAGCGTTGTAACTGCTCGTGTTAGTGATCAGAGAGTTGGGCTTATAAATAGTATACGTACCAATTTCATTCATCACCCCTGCGTAACTGAAAAAGTGAAAGGTGATACCTACGAAATGATAACCGTTATAGCCTCCTGGATTGGCAAACACGGAACCGGAGATCCTGATCGGCGTTCCTGCATTGCAGAACCTTGACGCATTCATGGTTACCGGGGGATCTGGATACTGGCTAATGGCCGACAAAGAGAAAAGCAATAAACAAATAAGCAGTAGTAAATAATGTCTCATGAAAATTTAATTGAATTGAAATTGAAATCCGACTCCAAAGGCGAAGAAGTAAGACCCGAGATTTTTGTTGAAGAGAAACTTTTGTGTAACGAATCCCGTAAGGCTGAACTGTTCCGACAATGCCCAGGCAGCACCAACTTCCGTTACAATACCGTAGTTGAATCTTTTGGACAGCGGCCACCCGGCATAGATCTGTTTTTCATTATCTATCTGTGCAGTTCCACCCAGGCCGCCTCTCACTACCAGCGCATGATCTATGTTTTCGCCGTCACTGCTGGATACTTCTGCCAAAACATCAAGGCCGTAACCAGTGTAGTTGAGGTTGCCTGCATGGGAATTTTGTACAAAGAGTTTGGAGGAAAGATGAATAGATCCCGGGGACGGTGCCTGGAAACGCAAGGCGTAGTAGTTGATGGAGCGCGAACTGATGCCGGCATTGATCTCAATTGCCTGGGCCTTTGCAAACACTTGCATGGCAGACAACAACATCAATAAAAATACTTTCTTCATTTCCGGCCCTGTTTCGTTTTTCAAAACTAGACCGGCTTAAAAAAGTGATAGTTGATCTCAGACAAGAAAATGAAGAATAAATATTGATCCTGGTCAATAAGATCCAAAAAAAAACGATGGATCAACGTAAACGATTGTTAAGGAAATACAGGATCTTACAACTTAGGTTCCATATGGTGAAAGAACGGTAACGCAGAAGGCTACCATGTTACTTCTTCACCTGCAACACCGATCAACCTCGTGATCTTATCCGTTACATTTTTGATGTAGGCGATCTTTGCCTCATCGCTTAGGAAAGAATCTCCGATCATGTGAAACATCATACTCGATTTATTACCAAAATGATCGATGATCTTTATTGCCCGCTTCTTTTGAATGCCTAACCTTTTCGCCAGTTCCAAAAAATTATCTCTCCCGTAGTGACCATACTGTAAATAATATGGCGAATCGATGTCGTTAGCATAAAGATCCAACGCGGTATCGGATTCCTGTGGAGTATGGATAACAGTTGCCATGATATCGTATGAGGGTGTCAGGTTATATTCACCTTCTTCATTGCGGATAAGTGAAAAATTTTTTAAATGCGCGTCACCGTTTGACACCACGTAATTAAATACAACCAATTGAAAAAAACGCTCCATCGTAATCACGGAAGTGGCAACATATTTTTTGATCAGCTCTCCTATTTCTTCATAAGAGCCATCGTATTTAAAATTTTCTCCATTTCCTTCCTTTGTCCGGTTGGTCAGCTGTGCAAAATCTTCCTGTTGATATTTCATTCCATCGGCGCGGACATCGAAACGTCTGGTGATGTATGCTGGCGTACCATCTTTAAAATAGATCAGCGCATTGTCAGCGGTGGGTATTTTATAAACCTGATCCGCGATCTGCATGGTAAGGTGTTCGTTTTCCGGCACATCCTGTAGTGCTTCGAGTTGACTGGCAGGCGGAATCGGCTTTAAGATATATTCTCCTTTTTGTTCCGTTAAGACCAATTGTTTATTTTCTAAACGCAGTGAGTATTTGAGTTGCACACCTGAAATCGATAAGCGCTTGGTATGTTGCTGGAAAGCCGCGATGTTATTTCCTTTCGGCGGATCAAACGGCAGTACAGCAGGGATCCGCGCCTTATCGAAAAGCTTTTTCCGGCAGGCAAGGCAATAGCCCTCATTTACTTCCTTATAACATCCCTTGCATTTCATTTGTCAACCTGTTTTACGGTTATCGCCCCGATGGTATCATCACCTGCCGTTTGCAGGAGCCGTGTAAAATCATCCTTCTCATCTATTTTGAGTAACCGGCACTGGATATCTTTATTGACACCTTCCGAGAGCAGTCCCTGGAAGAAGGCGAATAATATGTTGGATTCATAGACCTGTTGCGTTTTGGGTAGGGTCAGGCTGATCGGCGGATATGTAGGATTCAAATAGTATTCATCCGTGTATCGGAAACTGATAACGCCTTGGGTATTCCGTTCCAGGTGACCCGCCAGTCTGCCGTTGTTATAAACTGCGCCTTTCATTCTTCAACTTTTTTGACCTGTACACTGATCGCCAGCCCAAGCGTGATGCAAATTTTTTGCAGGTAATCCAGGGACGGGTTGCCCCTGCCCCTTTCGATCATATAGATGGTTTTGGCGGATGCGCCGGTTAATTCAGCTAAGGTTTGCTGCTTCATCTTAAGCTGTCGTCTTCGGTTGTGAATAATAGCTCCAATCTCCTCCGTGTTCATAAAATAGATGTTTTCAGAATTATATTTCCGATTTTATCCAAATTTACTACTTTTTCTTACTTTTTCCTACTTTTCAGTAATATAATTCCGAAATACGGAATATTTAACCGGAAATTTGCGAAAATTACGAAAATCGGAAATTTATTACCGATTTTTTAACGATAACTTTAGGCGACTAATTCCTGACTGGCTTTATTCCGCCTGCGCCTGACCGCCCGCATCCGCGCCGCCGCCAGCTCCTTCAGCAGGGGCAACCACGCGTGCGACTACCGGCTTCCACAACTGGTCGTCACCCATCCATGTTGTCACGGCTGCCTTGTCTTTTTTAGGCAGATTGACTTTACTGGTAAAAATACCGTTCATGATCAAAGTAATATCGTCAATCAAAGTAGTATAATCTGCCTTGGTATAGCTCCCGAAATCAGCCAGGATAGCGCGTTTCGGATCGCCATCTATATCGGTGATCAGGGTATTATCTGCCTTCATGTCTCCCGGATGGTACCCGGCTGCCTTGACTATCGTTAAAGCAGCCTTGATCTGATTGGCATACTTTTTCATCTCCTTGTCGAATGCAGGTGTGTAGGCGCTTATTTTCGTGAGTTTCTTAGAGGACAGGGAACCTGCTTCCTCGTATCGCATGATGATCACGTATTTAATTACCGCGCCGCCCTTGTCAGTAACAGTAATTACCTCATATGTGTCCGGCGTTATGGATGGCGCCGGAAGCTCTCCTTCCTCGTTGTTTTCCTTGTTCTTGGCTTCAATTTCGTCCCTGGCATGAACTTCCTGGGGAACGTTTCCGGCGGCGTTCATAAGGATACTGCTGCTGACTATTTTTACCGCCACTTCTTCCCCCTCCACGGGAATATCCTCCTTCGCATTGTCCTGGTATCTTTTCAATGCAGCATCAGTCAGTGTGGCTTTGTATACTTTACCGGCTGCGCTGGCTTCCCCGATCTGGTCACCCCACTCCTCTATTATTTCAGCAATTTTTGCATCATAGCCAGCCGCCGCAACGGTATCAAGCCTGGTCAGCTGTGCCACTACAGGATTGCCCTGTGAATGGCTAGCAGCGGCTATCAACTGTTTTACAGGTTTTGCATTTTCTCCGCTGGTACCTGGCAACGATCCGGCAGACAGCACCGCTTTGGAACCCATTTCATCGGCTTCTTTTTCCAGCGCCGTATTATCGTTTATAGAAACCTTGCCCTTCAGTTGAACGGTCGGCTTTACCCGACCTTGCTTTTGCTGCACGACATGCCAGGCTTCATGGGGAAGGTGCTTTTCCTGACCGGGGGCTAAGTGAATGGTACTTCCTTGTGCATAGGCATGCGCCTGTAACTGCGCAGGTTTATCAGAATTGTAATGAACCTTCACATCATCCATCGCATAGCCCGACTGTTGCTCGATCCCTGCTTTCAACTGATCGGGCATGCCGGTCAGGTTTGGAGTGCTGGCAGCAGGTTTGAACTGGGTAAGTGTCCTGCCATTATTTCCTGCAAGTAACGGAGCTTTAAAACGCTGGGTAATAGTAGGTAAGTTATTACCCTGAGAATTATCGGGATTGTCAGGAGACCCACTCCCTAAACTGCTAACAGACGCGGGATATTCTGCGTGATTATTCTCGTTTGGCACGGTCTCCCCGTCCTCTTTTTTTTCCTGCAATACCGGCACTGCTGGTAATGAACGGGCGGCATCCCCGGAAGAGCGGTTTGCAGCACTACGTGTTGCTGTTGCTGCCTGTTTTGTATAGTCAGATACCTTATTCAAACACGATTACTTTTGAGGCACGAATAAATACAGGTGAAAAACAAAGCGGGAGGGGTATTGTAAATGTATTTTTTACTTATCAGTAATGCAAAGATTTGTGAGGATATTTTGAGAAAGGCGGTGATGCACTCATTGCTTCTTTGCATTCCATCTGCTCATCGTAGCGCTGTCCACACCTAAGTAATCTGCTATCATATACTGCTTGATTCTTTTGTCTTTTAGCATCCAGTTACACAGTTGAGGCAGTTTTGCCAATCGGTCCCGTGCGGGTTCCGCCAGCAATAGGTAATGGGTCTCGAGCTGGCTGGATTGAATTTCTATTATTTTGCGGATATGGGAGTTGAAAGCAGGATGTCTTTCTGCAACCGATTCTATATCGCGATAAGATATTTTTCGGATGATGGTATCATCCAGGGCAACAATTGCTAGTCGTGAGGGTGACTGTAAGTGGAAGCTTGTCATACTGCAGGCCATCTGTCCAGCTTTCAGGAAACAGATGATTCTTTCATGTCCGCCTGGGATATCATAGCATAATTTGGCGAAGCCTTTTTCAATATAGGCAATCCAATCACCAGGTTGGCCCACACTTAGTAAGGGGCGATTCTTTCGGAATGTTTCAGGGTGCATCCTTCCGACAAGGGCGGCTTTGAGTTCATCCGTCAGGGGGTGCAGCGTTTCCAGGTACTCGAAAAACTCATCCATCCTTTTCTGCGTTTAGGATCATAAAAAAGGGACGGGTGGCTGTTCCCGTCCCTACCAAAACCAACTGCCCCTGGGGGGAGGATTCAAAAGTAGTGGCTACTCAAATATTTTATCTGGCGTTCATAACGCATTCCCTGGCGGGAATTACTACTCATTAAATAACGCCGCTGTCATCCAGGATGACCAATTTGTTTTTGATCGCGTAGACCACGATTCCTGCAGTGGTCCGTACTCCCATCTTTTCCATGATGTTCGCTTTGTATCTTTCAACCGTCCGGTTACCTAAGAATAATTCTGCCGCTATTTCCTTTACCAGTTTGTCCTGTACAAAGAGGGCTATTATTTTCTTTTCGTTTGTGTTGAATATTTCTTCGCGTTTAAACGCATTGCCAAACTGGCTGTTGGCAATCAGGCGCAAGACACGCTGGGAAGTGGACTTGCAATGGTAGGGTTTACCGATCAAGCTATCTGCGATTGCATCGAAAATTTCTTCTTTCTCCATGGCTTTGTTCACGTAAGAGAATGCTCCGGCTTCCAACGATTCGAGAATAAGATGATCGCTGTCAAAGTTGGTGAGTACGATACATAACAGGTGCGGGTGATCTCGTTTAATGTGTTTGATGGCTTCTATCCCGTTCATCACCGGCATGCTGATATCGGTCATTACCACGTCTGGTTTGTGCGTTACCACACCACGTACCAACTGTTCTCCGTTTTTGAAAGTGCCAATGATCTCGTATTCCGGGTGATCTTCAAAGATGCGCAGCATGCCATCAAGGAATACTTCATGATCATCGGCTAATATTATTCTGACTTTATTTTTCACTTTCATGTCGGAGATGTTTAAGCGGGATATTGATGAAATAATGTGTGCCAATATCTTTATAGGAGTCCACCATGATCGCGCCATCCAGCAGATCAAGCCGGTAGCTTACATTCTTGAGACCTGATCCGCTCCTGGCCCTGACAGCATCTTCATAGTCGAACCCTTTACCATTATCCCGGATTTCTATGATAAACTGGTGTGTCATGCGTACAGTTCCAATTTCTATCAATGTTGCGTTTGAATGTTTGATCGCGTTCGTCAGCAGTTCCTGGACAATGCGGAACATGATAAGTGCCTTATCCATATTAAAATCTTTGACTTCCAAACTGCCGTCATAATGAATCACAATAACTCCACTGGTGTTAAGCCTTTCTACCAATGCTTCCATCGCCGCATGAAATCCTTCTCTTTCCAATTCGCGCGGAACCAGGTTAAGTGTAATTTCTTTGATGCGAGCCAAGGATTCGTCTACTATTTTGCACGAAGTGAGCAGCAGCTCATTGGCTGAATCATGATTTGCTAGTTTCTTCATGTTGAACTTCAATCCGGTTAAAAGTGATCCAAAATCATCATGGATATCCGAAACGATTCTTTTGCGGTCGTTCTCGACAGAACGCTCATTAGACAGCGATTTGGTCCGGATCTGACTGCGTTTGATCCTGAGATGACGGATAATAGAAAAGACAAAAACGCCCAGGATGAGCGTCAGTACCGCAAGGGTGGCGAAGAAAGTATAGTGGAACTCGATCTGAACCGTAGACATAAAAAAGCAATTGCAAACGTTATATTGGTTAAAATGCTTAATAAACACTGGATGAACCACAGTTTCATGTAAAACGGTATGACCATTTTCACAGGGAACAATTGAAAGGATTCTAAAAATCCTCTATAAGCGTGATATACCAGCAAAGCCACAATGATCAATATATCCGGCACTGTAGACGGCATGCTTCGGTTGAGCAATACATAATTGATCTTATCGACACAAGCAAATACAATCAATATGGGCGCAATCAACCGGAATATTGAATTATTATCAAAAATGGTATGCAACACCAGATTATCCAGTGTCCAAGTAAATGTGCCGATGATAAGGATGATCGCATGAAAAGTACCATTGCTTTCATACAACCTTTTTCGTAGCATCCATACGATCAATGCGAATTCAACTAATTGGTAAATATTGCTGTTAACTGTATTGTTTCCTTTATGAATGATTGTCATTAAGCTGATCAGGTCATTCACCGCACCAACAATGAGCAGTGCGATCAGTAAAAAATATTTCCGCCCCATGCTGCGTCTTTTCCAGTAAGCAGCTACAAAAGGAATCAATACAGAAAAGGCGGAAATATGGGAAATTGAATAAATACTCATATCAGGTGTTCAAAGGTGATTCAGGTGGACAGAGATACGGACACCGGTAAGAATCCTCAAGGATTAATTCCTCGTTTTCACCATCATTTCTATCCAGCTCTGTGATCTCCGGTATTATATCGTTGCCGGCAGCGTCTGCGGCAACAAGAACAGCACAGATCTCACCGTTTTCTTTACGGCCGTAATAGATACGGAACTTCTCTGCGTTCTTTTCTTCCAGCAACATCATGACAGACTCCTTCTCGAAGGTTTCACAGATGGGTACATCATGAGGTCTGTCCTCACGCAAACGGGTTGTTAACTCGATCGCCTGAATAAGCGAAATGGAATGTGGAATCGGGATGTTTTGCATAGTATAATTTTTAGATCCCAATACTATGTGCGAAACGAACCCAAGTTAAGGCGGCTTTTACGGGTTTACTGGCGGGAACTACGCAAGGATTCTTTTTCAGCTTTCACCGGTAATTTGATATATCCGCTGAGGGTTAGGCCGTATAGGATTCTTAAATAGGTGTCTGTCGACACTGGCAGCTTGTTTTCCAGATTGTCGAGTTCAATAAGGGTGATCTTACCTGCTTTCTCGTGAACAACTAAGCTTTTCATAGCCATGATTTGAATATCGCTGTAAAGATAAATCAAATATACGACTGTGACGAAGAAGCGACACATTTAAGTATCAATTTTCTTGGAGTTTTCCATAATGGTTGATACCCAAGAAACACTCGTTTTATTTCGCACTGCAATTGTCCTTACAAAATTTTTGGACGAGGCAAAAGCAAAGGGATCAAGTCATACTCGAATCTCAAATAATCCAGATTACTTTATCAACTCATTCGGTAAAATTGCTTTAGAAGCTGGGATCAGAAAGCATACTGTTGCTGATATCTTAAATGGCAAAAGGAGTGCTAGAATACCCACACTTGCAATAATCCTGGAGGCGCTTGGAAAAACAATGTCCGACTTTGGAAAAGTCTACGACCGCATTTCCGATTCCGACATTCAAAAATTCAAAGAGCGTTCTCAACCCAAAAAATCAGTCGCACCAAAAAAGAAGAAGCCCGTATAGAAATACAGGCCGATTGTTGTTTTATCTGAATCTTCCAAAAGCCGATAAACAACATGTGTAAAAGCCCGTATTTATTATAAAAGAGATCATTGCACATTCATGTAATGATCTCTTTTTTTATCGATGGTCACCGAATTTATAAACGGCGTTGAACTAATGAGCCCCCTGTGAAAACAGGGGGCGTGTTTTTACTTATAGGTGGTGAGCATCGCTACTCACAGTAAACAAAACTTTTAAAGAGTCCCCTGTAAAAACCGGGGACCTTATCGGAGTGCTTCCGCAACCATTTAGAAACACGAACTAACTGACATATGTGAAAGAATGTTTTAAAAGCATCCTGTAGAAACAGGATGCCTGTTCTAGCTTTACCCAAACTAAGAACATGAGAAAAAAAGTAAAATGGAATCTTTTTTTCCTGAAACATAAACCTTGCAAGACTCAGGTTTCAGGAACGCCCCGCATTGGCTGAAACTTTAACAATTGAATAGGCGGGGCAGGTTCCCTTTTGCTTGTAATTATTTTTCATCCGGCTCAGGCGAGCTCTTCTTGATCTCAAATATCTCCAGATCCTGGTCACGATCAAGATTTGAGTAATTATTGCGTAACAATACCTGCCACGCATGATCAACTACGTCTAGTGATAGCATCCTTGCTGCCATAGTATGCAGGTGCTGAGTACGTATGACTGAGGGAGGCGATTCCATCAGGAACCGCAGGCCCATGTAATCAAATTCGGGATCAAAGTCCGGTATAGCTTCAAGTGATGCTAGCATACCCAAATGATTTGCCGTCAGCACGGTCGAGTTTAATATATCCTTCGGCAAACTATCAAACCCCATCGACAGCTTACGCCCGGTCTTGGGCATCCTAAACATTGAGTCATTGGTAAGCTTCGTATACCAATCCCCACCAATCCGACCCACTAGGTTTAGCCGCGAAGAATCAATCGCATGCTGATGATCAAACACCGCATCATCAATATGCGCCACCAAAATTTTCGCGAAACAAACAATCCCAGCTCCGGCACTATCCCCAAACTGTTTCATATCAATCACCTCACATTCAAATTTTACTGGAATTTCCTTCACCATGTATGGTTTCACCACAATCCCTCTTTGTTTCGTAAACCCTGCTTTCTCAAACTCATCCACTTCTTCACCGTACTCATTCCCGCAGATACTAATCTGTTGGATCCGGTCATAGGTTACTACATGCACAACGCACTCCGGACGATCCATACAGTTCTTATAAGTGTCCTTGGTAGTATTATCCCGCATTTTACGCAAAGGTGAGAACATCAATATTGGAGGATTTATACTAACCATGTTAAAGAAACTGAAGGGTGCCAAATTAGCAATGCCATCCTGACTTAAAGTACTCAAAAGCGCAATTGGTCTTGGCCCAACAATACTTGTAAGAAGTTGATACACAGATTTTTGACATAGATTTTTATCGAATGTTACTGTCATATATCAATTTTATTCATAAATTTTCTTGCACTTCGAAAAGAAATATATGTATCGGCTATGTATGTCTCGACTCCTATTTAGATCGAAATATAAATACCATTCACCAATTAACCTTTGATCTATCATAACGAACTTCCTTCTCCCGAATAATCAGCATATCCATTTCCTTCGTATCGATAACCATATCTAATCCATAATACCCCAAAGCCTGGCGCCAAGCTGTTAGATCTTCGACGTTCTTCCCGATGTTTAAACTCAATGATATCTTGCCAATACCCTCACTGTCGCTCAGTATTAATGGGAGATTTTTGGTAGCTAATTCGGAATTCATTGCCTGTATAAAATAAGATATTTCTATATCTTCTTGTACATATGAATAATTACCATTCTTATCCAGGATAAACTCATGTTTCCCAAATCCTTTAGTCTGAGCTTTGATAGACAATTTTGAGGAGTCAATTATAATTATCCTAAGACAGGGCACAGACCGTTTCTCAACAGCTGATTCAATTCTGAAAAAGAAGTCCAAATCGTTAATTAACCTTTTTCTTGCTTCAATATTTGTATATCCTAGCGGACTTAGGGACTCATAGCTAAACCAATGATCGCCATTCCATTGATCTCTGTAGCCAGCCTCACTATTATAAAAATAATTAGAAGGATTGCGAACCTCCAAAATACAACGCTTAATATTGCTTAAATCAGGAAATATATTATAGGCAAACGAGTATAATGTCGGTATTGAAAAGTTATAAACACTATACTTTGTGACACCATTAACTGAATCAATAACAAAATTTTGCGAACGACTAGCACCGCCAATAAATGAGCTGAAACCACTATAATATTTACCAAATCCCGCAAACGATTTTGAAAAATCATACATTAACGCCCCTTTGGCAAAATGATTTGTATAATCCTTAATCGGCCAGGATATCTTTTGATTGGCGAGGACCTTTCTAACATTTTCAACTGTGACATATTCTTGACTTGTAATTGCTTTTATTACTCCATCGTTCCCTATCCAAACTTCATGAGGAATCGATCGGAATTTTAAATATTTGGAAATAAATCCAGCGTCAGAAGCTATAAGAAGAGATGGAATATTTTTAAAGCCATTGACGCTTTTCAGAAACTTTTGAACTATATCTGAAGTTTCAGTAGATATTGCAATAACTTGGATCTCGTCTTTAAACTCTTGCTGCAAAGAGTTCAGTTTTGGAAGAGCCGCCACACATGGGGTACACCATGTAGCCCAAAAGTCCAAAAGAATTAACTTGCTCTTGAAGTCGGACAGTTTTGCCGACTTCGCGTTATAGTTTATCATGTTAATAAATTCAAAATCTGGCACCTTATCCCCAACCGTCAAAAAATGGTCAGTACCGGATTGACAGTATGTGTAGTTAGCCAGACAGCTATATACCATTAGATATAGAAGAAACTTCATAAATAGATTTAAAAAAGTCAAATTATAGCTGTAAGCGATTAGCTCTACTATGTCGTTAAATAATTATCTAGGATTTTGCGAAATTCCACTCTGGTCTATCACAATCTGAGGAATTAAAAACGTATACTTCTTATCATTTGGAGTTAAAGAATAGGTCTGATTATTTACATTTCGAACAATAGTCGTCTTATATTTTTCATCTAAATTTAATCTTCTTAAATCACTCCATCTTAACCCTCTAAAAACGAGTTCCTTTCTTCTTTCTTTGAGTATAACAGATAGTACATCAGGAGTATTGGCAGTGGTTAAAGGAGTAAAAGTACCTGTGACCCACCTTTTAACTAACAAAGTATTTAAATCATTAAGTGCATTTAACATATTTCCGTTTCTGGCATAGCATTCAGATCGAATGAGATATATTTCATCCACAGCAAGACCAGTAAATAATTGTAAGGTCGATGCGTTGTAATTTCCTTTAAAAGTAAATCCAGGCGTATTTACTTTATAAAAAGCTGATTTTCTTAAATCGTTAGCAACATAGGAACTATATAAGATGGTATCTACCATTTGCTTTCCAAATCCTGCCGAAGCACCTGAACTTGAACGAGACGATGTATGAAAAATTACTTCATTATTAAATCTCTTGAAAGGTGTTGTAGACGTAAGTGCCACATCTGTTGTGTTATTATAATCTATCAAAGTGTTATAAGTTTGCAAACATTGATCAGCGTAGCGAAAGGCGCTATCATAATTGCCAATCACAAGATAAATCCTAGCCAATTCGCCGTAGCAAGCTGCTGCCGAAGGTCTTGTTTTATAAGTCGAGACGGTCTGAGTTGCTGGTAAAAGATTAATAGCAATTTTCAAATCGGATAAAATTTTTTCATAACTGTCCTTCATTGTTGCCCGAATAGTCTGATTTTCAGCATCTGGGCTAGTTTTTAAAGGAATTCCCAAATCTGTTTCTGCAGTCGCGGGAACATACTGCGGCGAAAATATCTGTGTAGCTTCAAAAAAATTGTACGCACGATAAAAAAGCGCACTACCCTTTACATTATTTTTTTCTACCTGACTAGAGTAGATATCCACTAAGTTATCAATCTCGCCTAAAGCAATATTGCAATATAATATTCGATTATATATTCCGCTCCAATCATCCAAAGCGTTAGCATTATCGCTCCATGTATACGAGGCTGCTACAGCATCCGTTAAAGTCGCAAAGTTTGCTGCGGTATAGTAAAAATTATCATCTGCCAAAATCGAGTTAGCTGGATAAATAGAATACATAGCATCTTGATCCATTAAACCTTGAAGTTCCTTGATTTTTGTAGGAACGACTAAAGATTTGTCAGGATTCGCATCCAAATATTTATTACAAGAAGTTAAGACCAATGAGTTGGCCAATAAAACAGCGTATATAATTACTTTTTTCATGGTTGTAGTTTGTATTGTTATTTGTAAATCAAAATCCAGCACGTAATCCAAATGAATAGCTAATAGGCGGCGGGGTTTCATAGTCAGGATCTAGACCTGCATGATTCGCCTTCCAGATTATTCCAAGATTATATATGTAAGCATAGACAGAAATGGATTTGAACGGCGTCCCTAGTAGTTTCCTTTGATCAAGTGTATACGATATATTGATATCCTGAAAACGGATATGATCTCCACGTTCAACATTTATATCACTATAAGCATAAAAATTGTCCCTTGCTGACGAGGCAGGATAAATCAAAGACGGTGTATTGGTGGTAACTTCATCACCAGATTTTTGCCATCTTCTTAAATAATCATTGTACCCAGTTTGAACATATTGATTAAATAATCCAGTATAGTTGACCAGATCAGTTCTTCTGAAATAGTAACCAGCTTTGTAAGTAATATTGGCTGAGATTAAAAGCGATTTATAACTTATTGAATTTCGCAATGATCCAAAAAACCTTGGCCTGGCAGACCCATTATTGACTAAATCATTATACCCTGTGAAATTAAAGATTGAATCATAAGATTTAGTTTGCTTACCATTGAGATAACCTATCGGAGAACCATCCAACCTATCAAGCCCCCCCCATTTATAACTTAAAAGACTATAAGCATCCTGACCTTCTTTCGGATTAATTTGCCCTGAAGTGATATAAGAAGAGCCACTTGAAAGATTGACATAATATTTACTAACAGTATTTTGATTATATGAAACAATCACATCGGTCTGCCATTTTACCTTTCTATCTATATTTTTTGAGTGAATGCTGACGTCAAATCCTTTTGTTTTCAATTCGGCGCTGTTGACAGTTAAGTAAGTATAGCCTGAGGTTGGATCAGCTGGTATAGAGCTTATCAGGTCCTTCGACGTTTTCCAATAGTACTCAATGCTTCCAGAGATAATATTACGAACTGTAGCAAAATCAGCTCCTAAATTTATCATTGCCACGTTTTCCCATCGCAAATTTGGATTTGGCGGATTATTTATAGTGTACGTTGGTAAAGAATTATACTGATTGTTCGAATTGGTTCTTAATGTGAGTATTCCGGTATTAGAGTTGTTGGTGTTCCCGCTGTATCCGTATGTTGCCCTGAGTTTAAGTGAGGGAAGTGAAACAATACCATAAAATTTCTCTTTAGAAATATCCCAGCTTGCGCCAGTTGACCAGAGAGGCTTCCATTTATTGTTTGTTTCCACGCCAAAAAGGTTAGATGCGTCTCGTCTTGCACTTAAAGAGATCGTGTACTTTCCTTGATAGGTATATGATGCATTTGTATAGAAAGAAAGAACTCGGTTGAGATAATCATTGAATTGTAAATTGTTAGGAATACGAGCAGAATTACCGCTAAGGCTCAAATATGTAGGTAAAGTCTTCACAAAGTCAACACTTTGATAAGACAGAACATTATCGTCGTATCCGTAGGTTCTAAATCTGTTGAATGTTGTTCGGGCTTCTCGCGTCTCGGCTCCTGCAATGACATTTATAGAATGCATTAGCCAGTTTCTATTAAAGTTCAGTTGTCCACGAATGGCATTTGAAGTTAAGTTTGAATTTCCTAAATCAAGGATACCGCCATACGGGATTGCTGAATTTAGTGTAGCCGTTCCACCAGTCGGCGTATAGAGATTAATTAGGTTTCTAGTGAAAAAGGTCTCGGGGCTATAATAGTTACGAGATCCTACGCTCTGTTTTTCATACTGATATTTTAAGTCAAATGTAAGAGACGAAATGATATTATATGTTGCTCCTACATTTAAGAGAATGTCCTCCTGTTTGGTGGTTTTATCAGAACTATTTAATTCATTTAATACATTATATTTCCAATTTAGAAGCTTGCCTGCGCCAGCCGTATCGGTAAATGAACCTCGATAATCTCGGTCAATATTTAAGGAATTTCCATTCTCATCAGCTAGACGAGCATAGGGATATAAATACCTATTGTCTTTGGTTATAATGCTACCATAATCGCCAGGGCTGTTGTTAACGCCATTTGCTTGTGTATAAACTATACCAATTTGAATGTTTAATTTTTCAATTGGTTTAATATTGGTTATTGATCGAAATGTTTTTCGATCACCTTGATTGCCAATGAGTGAAGCTAAGTTCCTATCATATCCCATTGAAATAAAATAGTTCAAATTGCTGCTTCCACCAGAAAGGCTTATCGAATGTTGTTGCCTAACAGCCGTTCTATATATGTACTTCAGGTAATCTTGCCGGGAGTCGTATCCTTTTAAAGTGTTGATCGTACTTGCAGAATCTGTATTGCTAATTAAACCAAGTTTCCGTTTATTAAAAATGTCGACCGCGGGTGAATAAGGATAGAAAGCTGTAATATTATTGATTGTCGCATCATAGAACCCTTTTTTGAATAGCATTGATTCTATATCTACAAAATCTGATGATGGAAATCTCGAGAGATAATATAAATCGGGTTTAGATACGAACGAAATATTCTCATTTACATTAATGTTCATTTTTTGCCCAAACTTTCCTTTCTTTGTTGTGATAACAATTACACCATTACCTGCTTTAGCACCCCATATAGACGTGGCTGCGGCATCTTTAAGAACGGTAATATTATCGACATCATTAGGATTAATATTATTTATGTCACCTTCGTAAGGAAAGTTATCGACTACGATCAGAGGTTGCATATTGGAATTAAGAGTGCTGATTCCTCGAATACTAATGTCTGTGACTGTACTGTTTCTATTACCAATTGATCTATTAAAAATTAATCCTGGAACTATCCCATCTAATTTGTCGAGAATATTTGTTGTTACAGTTCTATTCAAAAGTTTATTATCGATCATTTCAAAGGACCCTGTTGCTCGTTCCTTAGGTATAGACTGATAACCATTATTTACCGCAGTCAGCTCCACATCTTGCAATACGCTCACCTTTGCCTTCGCTGTAAAACTCAATTCACTCCTTCCATTTAACTTTGTCTCATACGCCTCAATATTCACGCCACTAAACTGCAACACAGCGTCCTCATTCAACCCTTTCATCTCAAACTCCCCATTGTCATTTGTAGAAGTTCCTCTTTTAGTTCCCTTCACCAACACACTTACACCGGCCAGCGGCTCGCCCTTTTCGTTAACAACCCTTCCTTTCACATCAACAGGTGATGGCGCAATCGGAGTTCTAATTGATAGGCTGGCGGCTTTCTTTTCGCTAAGCACGATCAACTTTCCCTGTATGGTGTAGTTCAATGGCTGATCCTTAAAAATCATTTTCAAAGCTTCTTCTAAAGAAACTTTGTCTACATCTACCGTCACATTCACAGCATGTTCCAGCTGACTCTGGCGGTACATGAATGAATAGCCGGATTTCTTTTCAACCTGTTTTAAAACGGATTCCAACGGTGCGTTTTTGGCAACCAGGCTGATCTGCTGGCTGAAGCCTTCGGCAGATGCCGTGAGACACGCCGCGAATAATAGTAAAAAGGTCAGTTTTCCCATTTTCAGCAGTTGGGGGGTCAAGGAATTACGCAAATGATGCATAAATTGCATTGGTTTTGGTTGTTTACAATAAGGGTTTCAACGACACTTAATAAAATGCCCAGAACTTTTATACCAGCCGTGTTAGCGCACGACTGGTTTTTTATTTTGGACAAGTTTGGTTCTTCCTATTGGCAGTTAATCGAAACTATTTTTTACAACAAACTATTTAGCCTTATACACTGTGACCTTCTTCCCCTCGATGGTGAACTTCACCAGTCCGTTAATCTCCATTGCTTTCAGGATATCAGTCAAAGGCACATTTCGTGTTATTGTAAACCGATATCCGTCGTCTACGCTATCATGGTATTCTATATCCATATCATACCAGCGCGATAACTCGGCTGTGACTTCCCGGATCGGTGTGAATTCAAATTTGAAATTGTTTTCCTTCCAGGCAGTGATCCGATCCATATCTTCTACTTGGCTCACTTTACCTGATCTGTATTGTTCTCCCGGTTTCAGTATTGCCTGACCTACTTGTACTTTTCCTTCTACCAGCGTTGTGGTAACAGGCCCGTAAGCATCAATATTGAACTGGGTTCCCCAGACTGTTACATCCTTATCCTTTGTATGCGTGATTAGTGGATGTGCTGGATCATGGAATGCTTCTATGAATACGCGACCTGTAATACTGATCTCTCTGTTTTTTCCTGTGAACCTGTTAGGAAAACTGACAGAGGATTGCGCATCCAGCCACACTTTTGATCCGTCGGGTAATACAAGTGTTTGCGTGTTTCCTTTTTGCGTAGTAAGTGTCGCATAAGTTATCGCTGATACGGTTGCACCACTAACACTCAGGCTTTGACCGTTTTTGTCAATTCCCGCGAGGATCGTTCCGTTGTTTGCTGTGTCTAGATTAATGATCTTACCATCAGATGTTTTAAGAATGGCACCACCCCTCACCGGGAAGATCTCGTTTTTGAAACGTTGCGTTTGCGTTTGTGCAGTTACTGGAACGGTTGATGTTCTATTGTTGTAATACAAAAGACCCGCAACTCCTGCTATTACGATCAGCACCGCAGCCGCCACAAAACGTTGTAACCCTTTTCTTAAGAAATACATTCTGTGGACCGGTGCTTCAGTAAAAGAAGCGGATTGATGTTCGAGTTCCTGGGATAATACAGTGTGCAGCATACCATCCCATTCTGCGCCCTTGTATTCTATTTGCGGTAAACGCTCAAGTTGGCCTATGACCAGTTGGGCGATCTCGTCTGTGGAATGGGTTTCGGTGAACTCGGCTAGCTCTATAGCCTGTTCCGGGGTTAGGGTATGACGATAATGTGCCTCTATCAGGGTTAGTATATGGTTCTCGTTATATTGATTTTCTGTTGCCACGGTAACAATTGTTTAATTAGGAAGTCTCCTATTTAAGGGTAAGTGTATCAAACAAAAGAATATGTCCTAGTGGATGCCAAAAAAAAGTATGGCAGGGATGAGAATACCTGTCCGGTCCTTTAGTTTGTCCTGTAATACGCTGATGGCCTTGGTAAGGTGGTTTTTGACCGTACTGGGGGAAATACCAAGCCGTTCAGCAATCTCGTTACGGCTGAGCCCCTGCTGCCTGGCAAGGCGGAAGATATCCCGTTGCTGGGGTGGCAGTTCTGCAATGGCCCGTTCTATCTCGATATTGAGTTGTTTGGCACTGAATGTATTGAATTCATCTTCCTGGAAAGGAATATGGGTCTCTGTTTTAGCCAGGGAAAGGACCAGCCTCTCGGTTCCCAACTTCTTTAATTGCCGGGCCGCGATATTGGAAGCGATCTTATAGATATAGGAATTGGGGGAATCGACCTGGCTTAATCGCTTGCGGCCCACCCATAGATCCAGGAACAGCTCCTGTGTAATTTCTTTAGCGAGTTCGCTGTCATTGGTCGTTCGGGTAAGGTAGACATGGATACGGGATACATAGCGCTCATACAGCAAACGGAAAGCCCCTTCATCATCCTGTGCGATGCGACGGAACAGTTCAGGGTCAGTATAAGTGATCTCGTTTGCCAATTCGTGTATATTAATGGGGGGTACACTAATGCTTAATGGCAAGACAAAAGATATTGGATGTATGTTGCTTGTCAAGTTACGAAATAGTTAACCATATTCGTTCTTTACAATCATTTAAACCTCAGCAACTACTATAGTTTTACACGCCAAAAAGCCACGCTCCTGCGTGGCTGAAAAAACGCGATTGTATTCATAGGATCAATGCGTTTTTACCTGCACGATTTCGGCGCTGTTACCGATCCGTGCTACTATGTTTGACAGCTTTGCAGCTGGTAATGCCCTGAAATTGACCTGCACCCGGAATGTTCCCGGATCTACCTCCTCTTTTCCGGCCAGGCCCATAAAATACCCATCCTCCATCCAGGCACCCGTCACTGTTTCTTAGTCTCCTTTTACAGTAAAAGCCACTTGTCATAAAACACTGGCATTACAAACGATGCGAAAGATGAGTATGCCTCGCCCCCAGGTTTCTCATTCCCACCCTTCATGGACATCGAATGCTGGACCATGATCCAGAAAAACAGTTTGATGAATAATGGCATTTACTTGAGTTATTGATTATTCCTATTCCAGATCCACCGAGAACGTCACTGTCTTTGGCGGCAGGCACTTTTCATCGGTGCAGACCTGGTACCGCACACTCCCATTTAGGTTGGTCTTGGCGTTTGCTTTTACAACAACGTCCTGCACAAAGTCAACCGTTCGCGCATACTGGTAGGCCGACACCCCGATACTTTTGTCAGAATGCAGCTCCTTCTTACCCAGTTCCTTGGTCTTGCCCTTAAGCGACACGATCGGATTCTTCGAGAAACTGATGGCAGTAGGCAGGTTGATAGCATCCTTTGGCTGCTCCTGTGCATACAGGTGCCAGCCAGATTGGATGGAAGCCTTCATATGCACTCGGTATCCACCACCCGCCATCTTCTCCGAACTATATTCCCAACTCACCGGATCCTGGGCCTTCAGGCCCAAACTCCCCATAACCATTAAAATCATGAAAATTATCCTCATACACGGTATGTGTATAAAACGGGAAGAAATGTCCTAGTCTGGCCAGAAAATAGTTGGATATTGATAATAGACTAGCATATGGATGGACATAAATATTTTGGTGCATCTTAAGAAACAGGCTTTATTCGAAGGATGATGGAACAAGAGGCCTAAGCTATTGGTTTTGAACCACCAAAAACCGGGTTCAAACTTAACTTAAATACAAAGTAATCAAGTAGATAGTTGCTTGGATGGGCTTATTAACCTTTACGAGCTGGTGAGAATATCCCGATAGAATCTTTAAAAAGATTAGAAAAAGAAGGAGTTGTTTAACTGAAAAATAATCTAAATTACAGTAACCAAAACTATCGATATGACTGACTATCGAGTTATCCGGGATTTGCTGGTAATTTATTTTACCGACCGTGACCCTATTAAGCTTTTTCTGAACGACTCTAGCGGGCAGATCTATTATCGTTATAAGATAGATGCGGTTTTTAACAGTATTCCTCATCCAGCTATTTATATCGGAAATGATTCAGAAGGGAAACATTATTTCATACACAACCATATCAACGCTGGCACTGCAGTACTAGTGACCGAACAGGAATTTACTCAAGGGCAACCATATTTTTACGATAATCGAAGCTGCACGAATTCATTAGATCAAGTCCTGTATTCCGCGCTCAACCAGGCCACAAGCAAGGAACCTTATCATTTCAAAGTTTATAACTGTCAGACGTTAACTAACATTGCCTGCACAAATACCCGCAAGAGTGAAACAGTTGAAAAAATACTCAGCAACATCGCAATAGTAGCGTTTGCTTTTTTCGCAGGAAAGGCATTATTGAGCAGCAGCAAGTAATTAAGTCTTATTTACTGTTGTGTCTTCAATATAGCTAGATAATGTCGTTTTCAAGGATGGGTTGATAACCTTTGCACCGGATGATTGGATAGGTAAGTCTAAGCTATTGATTTTGAACCGCCACAAACCGGGTTCAGACTTAACTTAAAGAAAAAGTAATCAAGCAGATAGTTGCTTCAGTGATGTTATTAATCGTCAGGAACCAGAGAGAATTAAGGTGATTTTATAGGCTTAAAATTGAACAGTTTATCGCGATTATAATTTTGCAGATTTAATCTCCCCCTCTACATGCATTTCTATTTACCCTTCCTTCTAAATGTCTATCGAAAATAAATGCTAACAGAGAAATACTATCGCTATAGCATCGGATCCCCTAGTGGCCCAATAAAAACTTCCGTCAAAAAACAGATGGTCGAAATGTTAAAGGAACAAGGAAAAGTTAAAGAACCGACGATTACAAAAATCAACCGCTGCTTGTTTATTTGTATTTGCGAGTGGAAAAAAAATCTAGTTGCAATGGGCGCCATCAAAAGAAAAACCGCAAGTGACTTCACGGGTGCCAAATCCGGAGAATCCGAACGTGCGAATGATTTTGAATGGGAACTTGGCTATATGTATACTCACCCGGATCAAAGAGGAAAAGGACATGCAACCCGAATAGTAGACTATCTATTAAATAAACATGGTAACGAATCCCTAATGGCGACCACTGAAATTGCGGACAATAATCCCATGAAGCATCTCCTGTTGAAAAACGGTTTTTGCATGTATGGTAAAAGTTGGAAAAGCACAATCCATGGCGGCGAGTTAGGATTATTTTTACGGTATAAAAAATAATTCCTGATTGAGATCGGCAGGATGAGGCATAAAATCGCATGTAGGGGATGTGAATATTACATTCACGCCTTAAAAGTTAGGTAAGGGTTTGATTCTGCAAAGGATGGGATAGTTAAGAGGCAACTAAATCGGTGAAAAATCTGCTTGATTTGATCAGTTCTTAATTTAATAGGTAAAACCGGCGTCATTGATAGCCATGTAAATCCGCAGCTATTAGTTACTTTAGACAAGCACAGACAATTATGGATATAAGGAACTTTTTAGCAATAGGATCAGGGACGGTTATAACAGGAGTGCTTCTATGGCTGGCTTTCAAATCGTTTAAAAAAAAAAGTCAAAAGTATATATTAAATCATTCCCCTTGAAAAAAGAAACAGAAGAACTAAAATATTGTGCTTTTATAGATGTTCTAGGATATGGAAATCTTGTATTAGACAAAAATACTAACCCGCAACAAAAATTAAAGATGCTTGAAAGCATTTATACAAACCTTGCGACCCAATTTATGCTGGCGATTAATGAGGTTAACAAATTTAACGATGAGCAAATTTATATTCGCTCCTTCAGCGATTGCTTTTACCTTGATTGCACTAGACCTGAACCGCTGTTGATTGCTGTTAAGACTATCTATGAATATGTTTTTGGTTTCTATTCAAGTTTTACTGAAGCGGAAGAAAGAACACCACTCTTACGTTGTGGAATTGTGAAGGACTGGTTGATCAAATTTAATGATATTGGCGGAATGGTAAATAATACGCCTGAACTTAACCCTGTTGGTCCGGCGGTGGCAAGAGCCTATTTGGTTTGTGAAGAATCTTGCTTATCTGGTATGCGCATCATTGTTTCACCGGAAGTCATGGCCGACTTAAATGTTTTGCAGGTATCAATACCTGAATTCAAATGCTTTTCAAAGGAAATGATGACATATACAATAATGAGGAACTATTATTTTAAACATGTTGAAACAAACGAGTTGGAAAAGGCAGTAGAACTTTGTGAAATGCTTTGGCCGGTTAATAAGCTTGATGACACTGCTTTTGAATGCATAGACATATTGAAAAAAATAAAACCATCATTTCCTTTAGAAAGCAAGCAAAGGAGACATTTTGATAAAACAGTTCAGGTTTTTGTTAATTCACTTCGCATGACCTCTGATAGCTATTATCAAAAAGAAAGATATGCAAGCAGTAAAGAAAAACTAAATCAATTAACGGTAGATTAAACTTTAATGTTCGATCAATGGAATTAGCCAGCAGGTGCTCTGAATTAGCTTCAGTGTCGAATTTTGATAAGCAGTATGGCAATAACTATTAAATTGGAGTATGGAAAATTATAAGTCTATCATAGACCTTTTAGCCTCTGCCGATATCGATTTAATCGAGCAGGATTTCAACCATTCCATAGAAGGTATAAAGTTTGTGTATTTTATTGATCCTTATGATATAATGGAAAATTACATTCCCTATACACAAAGTAACGTTTTCGATTCCAAAACAGAAGCTTATCACTCGTATCTTCATCTTAGTTACGAGTTGTTCTTCAATAACTATAAAGAATCAATAATTGCATTGCCAGATACCTACAAATTTGAATTACTTGCTGCAAAAAATTATCTGTTAAGCTGTTTGAAACAAACCGCAACAGTTCTTCAGAATATTGTGGAATTAAAATCCTCACTAAGGGATCATTTTTTGTTTAATACAAATTTGTTAACTGGTAAATTCGATCAATTACTAACACTTCTTGTATTGGGAGAAAATTATGAAAGCGGCATAGAAAAGTTTTTTGACTTTATTAGATCCCATCTCGATCCACCTAAAATAAAGTTCAATTCAAGCGAAACTGAATTGAATATCATAGAGTACGCTTCTCAGAACGCTAATAAAGAAATTGAGAAAGAAGTGTTTAATCGCTTTATAGAGCAAATGAAACCACGATATTTATCCTTAAATCAAAAGGATATCGCGCAGCATCTGGAAAATTCATTCAATGATATCAAAGTAATAAACCAGGTTATAACCGCGAATCAATTCTTTAATCAGAATAATCTTCCTTACCGTGCTATTTACTTGTCATCGGCACATAAAACAAAACAAATTACTTCAATTTTTGAAAATTTTAAAGCAAGCAAATATCCCGATTCAAAGGAGGACTGGAAGGTTTCTAGAAATATTCACATGATTTTCATGCTTAACCTAATTAGCGATTCCAAAAATGATTCTGATACTCATCGAACATTTTCATTTTTAAAATACTTAACGAATTATCGGCCTGAAAGAAGCGAACCTACCGAAAATGATAGCCAAAAAAATACCGCGCCTATATTAAATATTTTAGATAGAATAACATCAGAACTAAATACAAATATTTCAGTAATAGCATTCGAAAAAATATATCAAAAGATTCACGAATTGCGCGCCATTGCTAGCCAGAAGGACGACGTGATATTAGAAATGCTGGAAAAGATCAGAAACGAAAATAAAAAATATCATGAGAGGCTAACGAACATAATGAAATATATGAACAATATAAAGCTAGATCAAAATTAGAGAACTGATGAGTAAAATAGGGGTAATTGATATTGACGAAATATATCTTACCAGTAGTAAAGAAAGTGTCATTTCCGACCTGTTACTATTTGATAAGATCGTATATATTCAAAATAATTCATCTGTAAGCAGGCTATTTCCGCCACCTGCTGAATTGACGGGTTTATACCACCAAAAAATTGAAGAACTCGATTTGCTTAATTCATCAAAACTAATCGGAAATGTTAGTGACACTATTTCAATTGCAGGTATAACCGCTTCGGAAGATTATCCCAATTTGCTGGAACATAGTTTTTTAGTTCAGAATTTTAATCTTTCAGAACTTGAAAAGGATCTATTATCCGAAGCTACTGAGTTGGACAATCGGTATTACCGGGAATCAATGCTTGATGGGAATCTTGACTTACTGAGTGTCACAGGATATCTCGACTTTTGGGCAAAAGCAAGACAAGTGAGAAATAATGGGTTAAGAGTAATAGCATCTGTTTTAAATACTGTAGACCCAGCTTCCGATTATGTGCCAATTATAAAAGGTAAATTGAATCCCAATTCTGGTAAAATTTCCAATCAAAGATCTGAAGTTATGAGGGTTGTGTCAACTAAAATGCCTTTGCTTACGGGTCCATATTCTATTGAAGCACTTAAAGAGTTTAAGAGTGACCCGGATTCTACTTCTAAATATCTTGTCTTACGAAATTTTATTAATGATTTGTCCAAAACCGAGTTGACTGTTTCTGAAATCGATGAGAAACTATCTTACTTAATCAATGAATATGAAAGTCATCTAAATATTCACCGATTAAAACATACAATGGGTGTTATTGAAACGATCGTTACAATTTCTGCCACCCTTCTTGAAAACCTAGCTAAACTTAAATTCGGTGAAGTCGCTAAAACCATATTTTCGTTCAATAAAACTGAGATTGAACTACTGGAGGCAGAATTAAAAATGCCTGGAAGAGAGATTGCTTATATTAGAAAGGCGAACGAAGAACTTGGTTAAAAAAAGAAAGGAAGGCCAGGATTGGCCGGAGACGCCAGACAGCACGGCGTTTGTGCGTCTTTTTGATTGGGATCAGGATACTGCTATGAAGCGTTTGGTTACTCATCACAGGAATTTATGCCCGCAATGTTAGGGAAAATATTTACACCCCTCCTTTAAACTATATGAATTCATTTCATTTTCCCTTGATCGTTAGCGATAGAAAGAGTATTTTAGCTACCCCTCCCACTCTGAATCATAAAATCTTTTAATGGCTATCCGATGAACTCAAATGAAAAGGAATTAGAAGACAAGTTCCAGCGTCTGCTTTCAGATCATATTAATGAACTGGGGCTGAGCAATGAATACTCAATTGTTCGCGAACCCGTTTTACGGCAATATACTTCTGATAAGCGATTTAGAAATTACAGACCTGATTTCATAATTCAAAAAGGGAACTACCCATATTTGATTGTTGAAATAATTGACGATTTGACCAAGAAGATTACTCGTGATTATATTCAAACTTCAGCATTCATGCTTGAATTGACAGGAGCAGATTATTTCATTATAACGAATCTGGAGGATTCAGTAATTATTGGTGACACAGAATTTGAGGCTTCGAAGACATATAAATTTCAAACAATTTACAGCTACTTTAATAATGAGCTTACCGATTCAGTTATACGATCAACTCGAAAACAAATTGTTTCTTATATAAAAGAAGAGATTTTGCCGATTGTTGAATTGAGAATAAAACCTAGTTACTTAGGCCCTTCATTTGATAAACTTCTAAACGATCCAGAATTAGAGGATAAGATTGCATATAATAAGGAAGGCAGGTTTTTCCAATTTAGGACCAATACTGATGATGGGCTGGAAGATTTTGAGCATCAGATATTTCAAGCACTGCTTGATTCAATTACTGATGAAGCAGTATGTCGTTATACAACCCAGGATTCTCTGTTTGCGATGCTGACAAACAAATCCTACAGAATGGGTTCTCATTTAGCAATGAATGACAGGGGCGAAATGGATTATGTTGATAAATATCTAAAGATCAATTACAAACCTTTGCACTCGCTTACCCTGCCTGAGTTGCATCAAATGAATCAATCCTTTATTTCTTCCTGTACAACGATTTCAAAAGAAGATGACTTGACAATGTATAGGTTATATGGTGATGATACAAAGGGCGTTTGTTTAAAATTTGCTCTTACACTGGGCGTTCAGTCAAAATCTTTGATCATTCGAAAAATTTCATATGCAAGGCCGGATGGATCTCATCCGGAACTTGATGCAATCAGCTTTTTTATAGATGGCCTTAGTGCATCACTAGGGATAAAGTTCCGATTTATTTATCTCGATATATGGAAACATTTTTTTAAAACAAAAGACTATGCAATTGAAGATGAAGTACGGGTTCTTTATTTGAATGACGGCGCCTTTGCGCCTGTTTCCCAAGGCTGGGTAATAACACACCCGGATAAGATCACTGCCAAATATGTTGTATTTGATCTTAACGCTCATGCTTTCCCTTTGCATTTAACGAATATTACTTTAGGTCCAAATTTTCCAGATCCGCTTGTAAACCGTCGACAATTGGAAGTACTGCTTGATGAAGAAGGATTTACAGGAGTAAATGTTGTCAATTCAAAAATTGAATCTTACAGGAAATCTTGAAAATTCCATAACACTTTGGCGGGTTGCATGCAATCGTCAGAGAACTTATAGATTAACCGGATTTCAATACCGCATTAATTATATAAAACATACACAACAGTCCAACAAGGTATTGACTGAAGAAAAAAATCAATACACTATTCTTCTTATAAGAAAGTTTGTCAAAGTTTATCCGCAGTGTGAAAAAAATTAAAGTTGTAAAAATCAACACTTGACCTAATCGATTGCGTACCATTTTATTCTTCTCCCTTGTACGTTGATAATAGGTTATTGATTCAGGTTCGAAAAAAGGATACACAATTTGCATGTCTTTCCAAAAAATATAATTCAATATAGCAAACACAGACAGAAATATAAAGGTCCACACAACTGCCAACCATTTCTTATAACCATAGTACCACCAAATTCGGCTTATAAAAGTCATAGTTCGTTCCCAGGCATTACCCTCCTTTAACAATAATTCACGGTAAGAAATATCGGCCATTTGATAACTATCCCATTGATTGTCGCGCTTATACTTAGTCAATAAGCCCTCATAGACATTGCGCAAACTTCCATCCTCTCCATTACCAAAAGGCAATACCCTGACCCATTTATTGAATAGGAAATTTAAATTTTCAATATTGGAATTGACAATGATTAAATTAGTAACCGTTTTAAAGAATGTCAGGGGAATTCTTGAAGAAATATCAGTGCAATCTTTAAATAACAAGGTATCTGCACCTGTTGACATAATGGAAGACTTTGGCCCAAAAGAACAGCCAAAAAATAAGACCGACAATTTTGAATCACCTTCCTTTGAAAAATTCATTGAAGCATTGATATAGCATTTTTCAAATATGATAAATTGGTCTTTTCCGGAGTTACTACAAAATATCTCTCCTGAAAGCGTATCGTAAGTGAATTTTGTTTCGGAATAATTCCCAAATGAATTTCCAGAAATATTGAGCGTCTGTGACACAATTGTATTATTTAAATCAATAGCATCACCAGATCCTATATACTTGTTGCCGTTTAATGATAATTTCTGAAACCTTCCATCACTTATAGTCAAACCAAAATATAGTATTCCACTACTGGTTCTTTGAAAATCATTAGCAGATACGGATACATGCTGTCCGGTAAGACGATTAAACACAACACCATCGATAAATTTGTTACCAAAAAATCCGTCTTCGAAATCATCCTCAAAATCATAATAATCACCGTGATCAATTTTGTGATTAATATTCCATTTGTCGATAACCAATTGATTTCTAAATGTATTATTTGAAACCCTAAGCCCTTCCTGAAACTCTAGAATATGCTCAGGCATCATAATGGATTGATAATTTGTGCTATCACCGAACGCAGCACTGGCAACAACAATATTCGAATCAACGATCAAGCGGTTCTTAATAATCGTGAGCCAATAGTTCTTTTGGTGGCTTATTTGGCTCGACATTAAAACGCCGGTTAAGAAATCGTCAAAGTTTCCTTCAGTTGAATTTATTTTATACTTCTTTAAATAAAAGTCTGCTTGTTGCCTTTGCAAGGACACTTGTGTAAACCATGTTATCGAATCTTTCGATTGGGCAACAGATTTTTGAATGCTTAATAACAGTATGATAATCAACCATCCTGCTTTCACTGGATTCATGAACTATGTTTTATTCGTCTTTAAAGAGAATACTATCAAATATAAAGTATAATTAATATATCAAATCGTTTTGTACATTTATGAATACTCAAACCATATGATCGAAAATCCGGCTATATATGAATGGTTGCTGTCTGCCGGGTCGGATGCAGAAGCTGCATATACGCTGTATGAGGCCGGAAACTTTCCTCAAGCCCTCTATTGCCTTCAGCAAAGCGTCGAAAAATCAAATAAAGCCCTTGGTCTATGGGCCAATTTTTTGGAAAGAAAAGATTTCCAGAAAGTCAGTCACAATCATGAGCGACTTCACAACCTTGCCATGGAACAACAGGGGAAAGTCATAGGAGAGTTTCATGATCTGAACATAGACTTTATAGGGATTTTTTCAGAAATGATTACGGGTGAGAGAGTCGACAAAGAGGAGTATGTTACAGAATTTGCCAAACTTAAGAACATCCGGGAAACTGCCCAGTTAAAAAATGTCCTTGATCTGGAATATGAAGAACTTGAAAAGCTCTTAATAGATCTGGAATCGGCACCTCTGGAGTTAAAATTAGAGATGGCAGCATTTGACCTTACTCCTTGGTGGACTTCTATGCTTAGAACGATGATTGTCAAAGCCAGTTTGGAAGAAAATCAGGACACCGAGCCTAGTATCGATGAAAATGTGATTGCTTACATCTCATCTTACACTGTAAGTAAAATGCAGACTTTTTATAAAATCTTCCCCCACTTCATTCAGGTGTATATCCTGGGCTTTTTTACAGAGCCTTTCGCTTACACACGTTATCCTGAAGAAGAGAAAGGATTTAATCCGGTTACTATGTTTACTGCCACCTATCCTTTTGTTCGGCTCTTCCCTCGCTTCCATAAAGTAGCAGCAGAAAATATTAGAAGGCTTTCATTACTTGCAAAACTTGGCACTTCAATTTCTATTCCTGATTTTGACGAAGAGGCAGAATCTAGTGATGAACAAAATGACTAACTTGAAAAATAACCTGCGTATATGAAACCTGGTCTTTTTATTGGAAGTAGTGTTGAAGGACTTACTGTAGCAAATGCTATTCAACAAAACCTTGAACACGACTGCAACCCAACTGTGTGGTCCCAAGGCATTTTTGACTCATCGTCGAATACTCTTGATTCTCTATTAAAAGCTGTTAAAAATCATCATTTTGCCATATTTGTTTTCACGCCTGATGATGTGCTTCAAATTAGAGAAAAATCTGTTGCCGCTGCAAGGGATAACATTGTATTTGAACTAGGATTGTTTTTAGGTGCCCACGGAAAAGAAAGAGTGTTTTTCGTAAGACCACGTGGCGTTGATTTGCATATCCCAACCGATTTATTGGGAATTATATCTGGCACCTATGATGACAACCGAAGTGACGGCAATACAAATGCTGCATTAGGACCATTCTGTACCGAGGTCAGAGAAAAGTTAAAAACTTATATCCACACAAGCGTTGATGAAGTTCCGGATGAAACCATTGAGGTGAAAAAAATTATACAAGATAAGCCTGATAGCTGGGAATATCTATTGATGGCACAACTAATGGAAGAACGTATTTCGCCGCTAGACGGTGATTTCCGCGATCTGGAAGATGGCTCTTATTTTCAGCAGACCAAAATTCTTGATTTTTTAGAGTCGCTCAATTTTGTTGGAGGTGCTGTTAAGGACATGATTAAATTAGTTACCATCGTAGGGAACTTTTTAGTAAAGGACATACCGGCAGCGCTCGGTGAAGACGGTGTTCCGGCTAAAATGAGCGATCTGAAGTGGCTGGCTGAACGATATCTTAACTTATCAAGGGAATTACTTGCGTGGGAATTCAGACTACAAGAAAGCGAAACTACAATCGAATTTCAAGAAGCACAGGAAATCATGAAGGGTTGGTCGAAAACTTATTTTAAACAACTAAGGGATTTTCCAGGAAGACTGAAGAATTCTATTCGCTTGCGGCAGGAAGGTCGGCCAAGGGAAGAATATAAGTTAGATTTTGATTTTAAGGAGCCGCCAGGAAGAGCCAGAATCATTGAAATTTTCAACGAACTAAGCAATAGATGAACATCGAAGAATACAAAAAGCTAATTACAACAAATGGCTTCGATGAATATCCATCACTTAATGATGGCAAACATTTACTTTCTAAATTTCTGTCATTTAAGGACATCGATATAGATCTGAAGATTTATCTAAGCGTCTTGATCCTTTGCAGAAGTTATTACGGAACCTATACTGCTTATTACAATGATGTGAAATGGTTTTTAGAAGGTTTTTTTCAATCATTTGAAGGAGATCTCATAAAACCCTTCCTGACTGAACCCATCAAGTTATCAGCGGAATTAATTTTAAGTGAAGATGCATTTTCAAAAGGAATAGTCGGAACAACCTTTATGTTTGGGATACTTGAATTTTATGCAAAGAATAAATTGGGATTTAATCCGATATATTTCAATTTCTTCGACAAGAAAGGCAAACATTAGTATATCGAGACCCTTGATATAAAAAACAAGAAGCGGGACCTCACAATTAAGTCTGCTTTCGAGCAACTTAAAAAGTCCGCACACCCTGTTGCTGCAGCCCTCACTGAAATCGACGAGTTTACCGCGTCAGGGTTGATGAACGCGGGTATTCATTCGCATGGCTGGATAGTGTATGACATTGCAGATCGTCTTAATCTACCAAGAAACCCAATGCTTCACGGCGAATCTCACAGCTTTTATAGCGCAGGAAGCTACCTGCTGATGCTCTATTCACTCCTACACTTGTATGATCGCAGAGATCTGGAGGAAAAAACCCAAAAGGCAAAATAGTCACTAATTATTTGTTATCGGCTTCAAACTTATTGACAAAACAGTGTAAAAATTCAAAATAGAAATTAGAAGAAGCCATCGAAACGTATTTTACAGAACTTAAGGCCTTGTAGAATGATTCGGAATCAGTAGAATACTTCAGGAGTAAAAGCAGTTGTGGCAGGCTGATAAACCAGCAATCATAAAATTCAAAATCTTCAAAACGTTTGTTTACTGCAAGCTGTTCGATTGTCTGATCAGGCCACTCCTTTACCTTCTTACCGATCTGTTCAATTTTTCGGACCATCACTGTATCAGAAGGATCGTTAAAAGTGATAGTCGTATCAACCAGTTGACGCAGCATTGCTTTAATGAAGGTCCGATCCTGGAATCCGCCAAACTCATGCATAGTAACCGCAATTCTCTCAATCGTCCTATCTTGATGTTCAATCCACACAACACTTCCAAAAACCGATTAGTAGATTTCTTCAGCCGTTTAACCCAATATGCTATTTTAAACATTATTAAATAAATATTTTATATTTATCGTTCCTGCCCTTCAAATTCACGAATAAAACAATTCACTGATATGGATGCATTAATACAAGAATTGGTTGATGAAGTTGCTAAAGAATTTGATGAGCACCTAAAAATTACAGATAACAGCAGGATACTTTTTTCAGGCAAATTTGGCAAGGGGAAAACAACATTCCTGACCGAATTCTTTACCAATCAGAAAAAATACTGCGGCGGCAAAAAATATGATGTTTATTCATTAGATCCAGTGAACTACACTGTTGCCACTAATGAAGACATCTTTAAATATATCAAGTACGACATCATTCTCCACTTTATTCAAAAAGGAAAAAAGTTTGATGCAGTTGATTTCAGTCTGATGGAGACAGCTTCTTATTATCTCTCCAAGCATCCCGAAGAAGCTATAAAATCGATTCTGAAGTATATACCGAAAGTAGGTATAGTAATAGACGAGCTTCTTCCAAAAGTGGAAACGCTGTACCAAAAAATTAAAAAATTCAGTGTAGAGATTGAAAAAAGCGATGCTGGCAAGCAGGCTTTCGAGTTCCTCAAAGAAATTGAAACCGAACCGTACTCCATATATGAGAACGATATTGTGACCGGGATGATCAGGCAGATGTTGGGTTCGAAGGAAGCAGGAACTGAAAATGTTTTACTGATAGATAATCTTGACAGGATTGATCCGGAACATATTTTCAGGATCCTCAATGTTTTTTCTTCACAGATGGATTACTCCATAGATGGAACAAACACCAACAAATTTTTCTTTGACAAAGTGATTATTGTCTGCGATATAAATAATATCAGGAATATTTACAGGAATAAGTATGGCGCAGATGTTGACTTTACAGGCTATATAGATAAGTTCTTCTCTGTTGATATTTTCCATCTCCAGAACTATGCCCAACTTGAAAAAGTATGCGGCCACTTATTGACCAATTTAAAAATGGATAATTCAGGCTATTTTAAATGGACTTCGCTGCGCCATCTGCCAGTTAGCCATGGCATCTTTAATATCCTGACAACATTGGTGTATCAGAATTTGATTTCTTTAAGACAACTGGAATCGTTTTGCAAAACTGAAGTAAAAGTGCCTGACGTAAATTTTGGAACCAGACACGCTTCCGAAACGCCGCTGGTAGAAATGAGCGTTCTTACGCGGATAGTCGGCGGCTATGACCAATTGGATGAAATACTAAAAAGGCTTCAGGACTTTAATGTACCACCGGCCGGTATGAAAAATCTGTATACAGACCTGCTGTTTTTTTATACCAGCGAGATTCATAACTATGAATTGGATGGCAATGCATTCAGATTTCGCAATCCTATGGGCGAAGAATTACATGTTTTATTTCACAAAGGTGATAGAGGTTTACCAAGCCAATCGTTTATACATGCTATAAGTCCTTCCGGCCATAATATTCCAAGACCTGTAAGTACCGAAGACTTCTATTCGGTTTATAGAAAAGTATTGAAGGACTTTTACCTTGAAAAATATATTGAATAATCTCTTCTTTATCTGAAATAATTTCTGATGAACCTGGAAACTTGTCTGGATGATCCATTGTTTTCTTTTCCTAAAATGGTGGGGACACTATCATTGCAGGAATATCTCGAGCGGGAGTTTGCCAGGCATCGTAATATCATAAGCCACCTTTCTAAGCCACATATTGTTGAGGATATCGCACCGAACTTTCCGGCCTTAAAAATCGCTTCCGACAATTTATTGATTACAGTAGAGAAATACATGCAGGGTCATCTCCCTTCCGCATACGATCACTTTGCAAAAGCGATGGAGTTTTTTAAGCCCTTCCTTATGAGGGATACCAATGGTGGGATGGATCCAAAGTATTTGTTAGAGCGTCCCTACTACCGGGCAAGAGAAGAAAAACCCGCGAGAATGTTGACAAGAAAGGAAATGTTTCATTTGCCATTTTCAAAAAGAGAGCTGGCCGCAACCCACCGGTTTAGTATTCCAGGTCTGCCCTGCCTGTACCTTTCTAACGGTATTTATACTTGTTGGGAAGAACTCGGCCAGCCCGAATTTGAAGATTTTCAGATAGCGCGTTTTTGGCAGACAGATCTGGATCTCAAGATTTTAAAAATTTCTACAACACCAGAAAGGCTACAGATACAACTGGCTGCCTTTCCGCAGAGTGCGATGGATAAGGAAAGCGTTTATCACAGGCTTTCTGTCAGCATGTTAATGAACTGGCCTTTGATTACGGCTTGTGCGCTGCGGTCCAGCAATCCATCTGCCCCATTCCAAAGGGAATACATCATTCCGCAGCTGTTGATGCAATGGCTAATGGAGCAATCTGATTTTGACGGAATTCAATACTTTTCAAACAAGGCTGTCAGTCAGAAAACGGGTGATTTTTCAAAGTTTATAAACTATGTCTTCCCGCCTAAAATGATCAATACCGGCGAATATTGCACAAGACTTACGAAGGCTTTTAGGGTGAGTGAGACATTTACCTATCCTGAAATGGTAAAACTTGATCCGAACGAGAGCTACCTTGGTAATGTTCAGATGAATGTGGCGCGTGAAAACAGGTTTATTCAGTACCAAGGACAAAGGAAGGAGTATGACCAGACGCCGTTCGGCAAACTGGAACTTTTTATGTTGCCTAAGCCTTCCGAGCACCTGAGATGAAGTTTTACCAAATATTCGGATATTCGGTTAGGTCAAATGACAAAGCCATTTGAAAATATTATGCCTGAATGTAGAGCATGCTACGAGTTGACTATTGTCCAAGCTTGTTTAATTCATTTGTGTATTCATCAATTTCTCTACGTAGCTGTTCTTCTGTCTTTAAGACATCTGCGTATTTATATTTGTCGGGTACATTTTCACAGTTATTAAGATCCAGTTCAAGTTTGGTGTCTCCTCCATCGCATACTACGCCAACTGTAAAGGCTTCGTAAGATGTAAAAATGTAAGAGGCCTTGTTATCTGCAACCGGACTGACAACGATCGGTTCTTTAAAAGTATTGTGCATCATGAAGAAAGCATTTCCAGTTAAAGGCTTTGTTTCCGGGTTAATTGACTCGACTGTTACGGTAACCCTTGTATAGGAGTCGTCAACTAACTCGAATTCAGCACTTAGTTTGTAGTCATTATTTTCTGATTGTCCGCCCCACCGCCCTTTCTGACCGTCATTTAACACAGTCACAGGACCAGGGTTTGCCTTAGCAAGCATTTGCTTTACTTCTTCCCGCTGGTCAGAACTCTCAATGGTCTGTATCCGGGCGCGCTCCTTTTCAAATTCGGAGAGATGGAGCTTGGCTACAGTTAGCTTGTTTTTCAGTTCGACAATCTTTTCAATGTCGCGCAGTTTCTTTTCAACATCCTCTTTATTCTTGGCAACTTCCCGCTCGGTTTCAAGTACTCTTTCTGTTATTTCAGGATTACTCAATAATTTTCCGAGCCGATGCAGTTGTTCGAGCAGATATATTCTCGCCCATATATAACTGAGAATAAATCCACAGATGCAGAAGAAAATAACGAGGCTACAGGAATAGACATACGCAAAGCCACTATTGGATACAACCGCCTTTCCGGAAACAATCGCCGCATTCATATAATTCTCAAATCCTTTGGCAATGTTTTCTGCTAGGTTTGAAAAATTCTTTTGTATGGTTCCGATTTGTGTTAAACTGACACCTACGATTATCTTAGTTAACCAATCCGAGATTTGCTCAAGGTTCGTATTCCCGGCAACTTTTTCCTCCGTTGCTTTATTGCCCTCCTGACTTCCTTGCAATACTTTTGGGATACCAAAAAGAAATCCCAGAAAACCACCAGAGAATAGTGATGCAAGCGCGATAACAGTAGAAAGTCCGAAAATCGCTAGAACATTATTAAAAAAATAGAGGCTTATTACCAAAATGGCTATGGCACCTATTATGATAACCCGGAATAAAAAATTGATATTGGTGTCTTCTTTTAGATCAAACGGTTTCTTTGCATTCTTCTCAATGTTTTTGCTAGCATCGCTCATAGAAATAATTTTATTATAATAAAAGAACTTGGAATACAACAGGTGCATAACTGGCAGCATCCGTTTACTTATAAATGTTCAAGCTTATCAGCCAGTATTGCTGTTTGGCCAAACCTTTCAAAGGGTCAGACCCGTTGTTAAATGATCCACCTATTGATACTCGTACCGGAGAATATACCAGGAACCATTCGACCCCGATCTTTAATAGATCTGTATAACCTTCCTTTTTAAGTGTCGAATTTGATGCATCCGTCCTGGCTATATAATCAAGTGAAAAACGCAACAAAGGCAGTCGCGGTCTAACCATTGGGTCTTTGATGATATCAAAATATAAGGAGGCGGTGGCAATCGGCCGGATTATCAGGCCAGTACTGCTATCATTTGCAGCAGCCACTACATCCTGCATCTGGATCCCGGCATAAATAGATGGTTTGAGTGCGAACCTGCCAAAATAGTTGTGACTGTTCATATGGAACTGCCCTGCTTTATCATTGTAATAGGTAAAAAGCAGGTTTCCGGCAATGGATTGGGTTTTGCCAATTGCATCATGCTCGTATTGTGGATCTACGCTCATAAAAAGGCAGGAGCTGGCGTCTGGTGTCAGGCGTTGGTAATATTTGAATCCGAATGAAAAATTGTCTTGCTTACTGTCCGTAAGTGTGTTTTTATGGTATTCGGACGTGATTTTTAGTTTCCCGTTTTGTGACCCTTTTAAAAGCGAGTAAGAAATTCCCATATTGAACAACCAGGAAGTGGAATCCTTTTGGGGAGCAGTTAGCTGAAGCTGGGCAGGCTCCTCCTTTGCTTCAGCAGTCTCCATCGACTGGCTTACTTTCACACGCTTCCAGAAAGGGATTGGCACTTGTGCGTCTACAGTAAGTAAAGAAATTGTACAGATGAAAAACAGGTATATTCTTTTCATAAGTTGGTTTTTCTGGATTATGCAGCTGCCGTAGTTACCAAGTCAATGCATTCCTGCACAGTTTCACAGGCTTCGACTTCTGCGATTGACACTCCGTAAGCGCCCGGCTTATGTTTTTTAACGATATGATTAAACTTCGCTGTAAGGCTGTTGTATTGTGGTGGATTGAAATTAAAATCCGCCATATCTGTATCGTTCCTTAGCATATCCGGATCAGGATCCGTTTCGCCATCTGCTTCCAGGATTGCAATTTTTGTTTCATCCTCAATTGACAGAACTGCATGAGTATCAGGCATAGAATATAATTTTAAGGTGATTACTATTTACTGTTCTCGGCTGTTTTTAACCCGATATAGGCACCGGTGCTGATCCCCATAAGTATTAAAAGATTATCGGTGAATACGGTTTCGTCCGGCAGGTTTCCGTAAGATGCAACGTGCTGGATATAAATGATACCAACTGCCAGTGTCCATAAAACGTTTTGTAACCGGTGAATACTCACGCCTTCTTTATCGGATAGTATGTCTTTTATAAAGCCTTGTGAGGGTTCGTCCTGTGTTCGGTTGGGATTATTCTTTTGGGTATCGTCAATGACTTTCCCGGCGGCCGTGGTCGTTACTGCAACACCCAGTAGGATAAGGTTCACATTGTTGAGCTGGGGAATCACAAAATGATACTTGAAGAGCGTGTACAAGAAAGAACTGAAAACAATGACGGTCCAGAAAGCCAGTTGGGATTTGGCGAGACTAAAAGGAGCATTCGGTTTAGTAATACCACGGGTTGCGGCAAGTGAATTAAATGTCAATGTATTGACGACAACATCATTTAACAGACAGGTTTTGCCTGCGATGACAATGATAATGACAGAAAGGATTACAAGAATTACATAGTATAATGCAGGTCCCATAAAATAAATTTTAGTTGTAATTGAAATAATTCAGTTTGTGTTCGTTATTAATCAGTTATTGGTAGTTACACGGTAAGTGCCGGTCGTAGTTGCCCTGATGGTGACGGTTTGATCCCAGGCGGTTGCATAAATACGTTTGTCAATATTGACAAACCTGAAATCGCCAGCTCCTTCTCCTGCTTTAACACGCAGCGGCGTACCCGACCTTTTATCCGGCACATATTCTTCGAGCATATTGATCGTTGAGATTCTTGGATGACCGTATGCATAGGTGGTAAATGCTTTCGGCTTTTGACCCGTGCCGCGTTTACCAAAATCCCACTCTCCACATGAAATGATCGCATACTTCGGTGTAACTAGGTCAAGATATTCTTCGGTGGTGGCATTTGCTGCGCCGTGGTGGCCAACCATCAGTACATCGACATCAAGGGCTTTGGTGGTTCCATAGGTTTCTACCATTTTGGCCAGTCCCTCTTCCTGGAGGTCCCCGGTAAAAAGAAAGGAAGCTTGTCCGAATGTGACTTTAACGACCAGGCTATTATTATTCTTGTTGTCGTAGGCATCATCTGTCCAATCAGCGGGTTGTTTGGCAAAGCTGCCGGAATAAAGAATGATTTTCGGATCCCCGTTAGGGCAATTTACCGGATCAATGGTAGCGCTGGTAAGGCCGGTTTTATTCCCTCCCTGCGTGATCTCCTCAAAAGTATGGGTCTCATATTTTATCTTGGCTGTTATCGTCTGACCCTGCATCCATTTCTGGTTACCCCTATCCCCTGTTTCAAGACCATCATCAACATAATGATCAACCCTGAATGTGGATGCTACATCTTTTAGTGCAAAAGTGTGATCGATGTGTGGGTGTGTAATCATCAGGAGAGAAAGGGTCCTGTTAAGGTCTTTCCGGCGGTCAAAAAATTTATTGAGAAAATCGATAAGACCACGGCGGTAGACCTCATCCTGTGCGCCGGCGTCTATCAAAACAGCGCCACAGGGGAATTCGAGCAGAACGGAAGCTGCCTGCCCGACATTGATATAATGCGCATACATCACATTGTCTTCCTGCGCGCGGATCGAAGTGGAAGAAAGCAGGATAATTAGTACGCAAAAGCCCAATACTCTTTTCATAGTAAAGTTAGTTTTGGTAGGAGATTTCGAAATATAGAGTATATAAAATGATCCTGCAAGGGGGAAAAACCCCCTTTTTTTGAGTGTTGAACCAAACTAATCACAAGATCGACTGACAAATTTGCACACATGGCCTCGTTTTACATGCTTTTCGTCATAGATGCTTAAACATTAATGTGTTTTTGTTGGTCGGCTTATTTTTTGCACCCTACCAATATCCTTTGTCCTTCTCAGACCAGTTTCAAAAAAACTTTGAAGCACCTGTTACCTTTTAGACATGCCGAACGGTATATCTATATGTAGCCATTTCATTTCACCGCTAATTAAAACACATGGACGAGAAAAATTATGATGCTCTGTTCCGGCAAGAAGAACCCAGAATGCGATCTTTCTTTCATAAAAAGCTGAAAGACAAGATCAAACCAGAGAAAATGAGCGAAACCAAGACAGAACTTGTTGTGAGAACATGCAAGAAGGTTAAGGAAGGAATCAACAAAGGAAAACTTACGCTAGGCTACTGCTTCGGCATGCTTGTAACATTTTGCCTAAAAGATACGTGGGCCGATTATGTACGTGAGATGATCAGGCACTCTAAAAAGCCTTCGATTGTCCCTTTTTCGGAAATTCACCTGGAGTGCCAGGTCGTTGACTATCAGGAGCGTTACGAGCTAAAAGATATTATTACGAACCTGATACAACACATGCCGGCAGACGATCTTGAACTTTTCCATTTGCTACTGGAAGACACCGCAATTGTCGATATCGCAAAGAGGTTAAAAATATCGGTTGGCGCTGCAAAAATGCGGGTATGCAGATTGAGGAAATGGATGGAACAGCATTTGGTTAATATTTCATAACACTATTTTAAGGATCAAATTAAAAACATAGCTATGTCAAGTGCACCTACTATCAATTCTTTCAGAGTATTACTATCAAGTCTCCTGGCGGGAAAAGTGACAACTGATGAAGAAGAACTGGACGAAATGATCCATTACGTTTTAAGCAGAGACTTTGACAACATCCAATTGTTAGGCGAAGAAATATCAGAAGAGCTTTTATTTCTGATAGCCACGATGAAAGAAGAAAATCTTCTCACAATGGAAGATCTTTTTAAATTTTTCGATGTTAAGCATCAGGAAATTATGAACGAACTGAGGCAACCGGAGAATAAAAAGAAAACTTTAAAAAAAGTTGTTGTTCGTTTCCATGGTATTCCTATGCTGCTGGATTTTACCAGTCTTGTAGAAGCGATTACCAGAACTCCATTTATGTGTGCAGAACATCAAAAATCCTTACGGTATCATGTCGCAAATGGTGAGATGGATGCATATAAAACAGAATTAGTACGCAGCCAGAGCAGTGAATCAACAATATCTGCAGATGGTGCTCTGGTACTGGCCATTAAAGAATAAAAGTTGCTTTTCGATTAACAAACAAAAAAATAATATAACCCATGGCAAGTAAAATAAAATATTCCCCCGTTGGCAATGGTGACCAACAGTTGATGACCATTGAGGAAGATAAGGAACTGACCTTTATTCTTGTCGATTGTAATATCCGTGAATCCTGTAAGGGAACAGATGACGATACACAGTTCGACGTTAAAGCTGATCTGCTTTCTGATCTTCCCAAAAGGACCGTAAACGACATTTTGGGTGTAAGCAGCCTCGATGTTTTTATTCTCACACATGGCGACTGCGACCATTTAAGAGGCTTTGAAACCAATTTCTACCAGGGTGATCCGACGAAGTTTAAAAAATCCAATAAGGATGCCGAAGAGATTTTCATCGACACACTTTGGTTTACCCCGATGGTGATGGGTTCTGCAGGTAGTGACGACGAAAAATGTTTTAATAAGGAAGCAAAGCGCCGTATAAAGCTCCACACCGATAAAAGCGCCGATCGCGATAAACCCGGCAACAGAATTCTTATCGTTGGCAACGATGCCAGCGAAGATCTGAGCGGCCTCAGTCTTGTACGAAAGGTGCCAGGAAATATTGTGACTCGTTTTAACAATCGTGACTTCAAAACATTTTCCGTTTTTATACATTCGCCTTACCAGAAGCAACTCACTGATGATGAGATCGATAGAAACCATGTAAGTCTTGTGTTCCAGGCACGTTTCAAAGAAAAAGAGGACTCAGAAGATTTTTGCAGTCTGGTTATGTTCGGTGGCGATTCAGATCATGATGCCTGGAAGAATATTCTTGAAAAAACAAAAAAACACGAGAATGAGCACGCGCTGAAATGGGATATTTTTCAGGCAACGCACCATTGTTCATGGACTTTTTTCAATGATACGCCACAAAAAGATAATACCGAACCGGTAGCGACCTCACTGGAAGTACTGGATTATAAAAGAGGGACTGCGAAGGTAGTAGCGTCCTCGAAAGAAATTGAGGACAATGATGATAATCCACCGAGTTATGCAGCAAAGAAGCAATATGTAAAGAAAGTTGGTAAGGATAATTTCTTTAATACGGAAACTTATCTGAAAAAAGGAAATACCCCGCAACCTATCGTGTTCGAGGTGACAAAGCAGGGACCAATGTTCCCTAAAAAAACAGAAGGCAGTGCAGCTGTGGCGGGTGCCTCGAATCTTCAGCCCTTGAATAAAACAAAAGAGTATGGATCAGGTATTGTTTAGTACTAGCTTATCTCCGTACGACGGAACTATAACAAATACTGCATTACAACAAACACTGGAAGAAATAGCGATATCTCAAGGGGCCGCTGAACTTTTCCAGTTGAAATGGTCTGATAGCCAATTGGCCGTCAGGCTCGAAATTGCTGTTCAGCTGCCGCCATTGGGTAATTACAAAGGTATTGATATCAGGGTGACAGAACCTGTTTTGGCTGTGTTCAGCCTGCAGGGATATCCTTCAGTTGCACCATGGATATGTTCAGACAGGCTTGATTTTCCGGCCAACCGAATGGGACACATGTATGTTTCCCACAATGGTAAACCAGGTGGGTTTTGCCTGGTCAGGGGGAATATGAGTGAATGGTATGCAAATAAGCGGCCTAAGGATCTGCTGATCAGAATCGAGAACTGGCTCCGTGATGGGGCGGCCGGTGAGCTGAATGAAAACGGTGACCAATTTGAGCCGCTGAGGCTTGAGGGCTATCGGGCCAAGATTGTTTTTGATTATGATCTCTTTTATTCGGTGGCAAATGAAAAAAAATCTTTGCCCGATCATACCAACTATTCCATGGCGCTTTTTGAAAGGTCAAGCAAGGGCGAAGAAACGATTGTCAGTATTCAAGAGGTATTCGACGCGTCGAACCATGAAAAATTGATGAAAAATTTCAATGCCGAACGGGAGCTGCATGTTAAGGGCAAGGGTGGAAAAAATTATCATATTGGATATATTCTGTGGCCGGTTGGTAACGAAGTATACGATGATTACTGCGTTACTTTACCCTCAAACTGGAAAGAGTTCAAAGATTTCTGCTTTTCCTTTGGAATTGAAACTTCGATTCTTGAAGACCATCTTACTTCTGCGGATGAGAACATGTTCAAAATGGTGCCGATCATCGTAGCTATCAGAAGACCGAGACCGCTAATTGGATTTTCAGGGGATATCGAATTTGTTTCGTTTTTTACTTTTCTCGAGAAACTGGAAACCGTTGAAGGAAAACTGAGTGACCAATTGGAAGTGCATTTTTTTCAGCACCTTCAACCATTAACCGTCAAGAAAGCGCAAGAGATTTCTGGTCTTACGCAAGAGTTTGAAGGCATTAATTTAGTTGTGGGCTGCGGTGCTCTCGGGTCAAAAGTTTCGATGCATATGGCGCGTAGCGGTTTGGTTTACACATTTCATACAGACAATGACTATCTGGCTCCCCACAATTTGGTACGCCATGTTGGCTTTCGAGACGGGGTGGGAATGAATAAAGCGAAATATATAGAAAGTGAGATTGAAAAGATGTATTCAAAAGATGAATCATTACTAAGCGCCGGATTTACTTTATCCGGGCAGGCAATGCTTACAGATCCTTATCTCAAGATGTACCGGAATGTAATAGATTTTACGGCATCCGCTTCCTTTTTTAATTTTTTGGTCACCTTAAAAAAGATTGAAAAGATCAGAATTAATAAGGGAGCCATCGTAGACGGTGGTAACATCGGGATGCTGATGGTAGAGGGAAAAGAACGTAATCCACGGATTGATGATCTCCAGTCATTTTTATATTTACAGGCTTTTTCTGATCCTGAAATCGAAGCCTGGCTGAAAAGAGAAGCCAGCGAAAACACAGCTGCTATAGATACAAAAGTTGGCATTGGCTGCAATTCAGAGACAGTCATCCTGGCTGACGATACTGTAAGTTATCATGCTTCCTATATGTCACGCGTACTAAAGCACGAAACAAGGCTTTCTGTTGAATCCGCTGGTAAAATTTTCTTACACATGCTCAGTTCTGATCGGGATTACAATGTGAAGGCTAAAGTAATCGATGTTCCAAAGATGGAGGTGCTAACGGCAGTAAACGATCCCGAATGGCAAATAAGAATTATTCCCGGCATCCTTAACCAAATGAGAACAGAACTGGCAAAAGCCTATCCTAAGGAAACAGGCGGTCTTTTTATTGGGCAGGCAAATTTTAAGACAAAGACCGTTCATGTAATGGGGTTGATCGAAGCCCCGTCCGACAGCATGTCCAATCAGGTTTGCTTTTGCAGGGGCGTGCATGGATTAAAAGGAGCAGTGGATCATATCACAGAAAAAACAGGTGGTCAACTAGGCTATATAGGCGAATGGCATACACATCCGGAAGGCCCCAATGGTATCAGCCATAAGGATGCACAGACAATGGCAGAATTTAAAACCGAATTTGAACAATTGTCCGCACCACTACCTGTTTTTTTGATGGTAGTTACTCCTGACGGTGTTTTCCCTTATGTTTACTAATCAGAAGAGAAGCCACGGGTAGCTTGTTTTCATAATATCTTTACTCCCCCCTTCCCGATAAGTGCGTTTGTTAATAGCCCATTTAGCTTTTCATATCTATCCTTTATGGATGAGAATGATTTGCAAGTGATTTGCCGTTTGAAAAGGAATTCCTAATTATAACACCCAAGTCGCAAAAACATTTATCCATGACCACAACACCCGAAACTACGGCATTGACAAGTGCCAAAAGCGATCGCAAACCTTTTCCGCTAGGCCTTGCGCTTTCCGGTGGCGGATACAGGGCTGCTGCGTTTCATTTGGGCACGATGCGCAAACTGCACGAATTTAAAATTCTTTCAAAGGCAGGTGTATTGTCCACAATCTCCGGTGGATCAATCACTGGTGCGGTGTATTGTTTGAAGCAATGGGAGTTTCATGAATTTGAAGACTTTATGAAAGAACAACTAACCACGAAGAGTGTCATTCGTTCAGTACTGTTGTCATGGTATTTTATACGCACAGTATTGTTTACACTGGTGTTTATTGCTGCTGCCGTCTATGTACTGTTTACAAAATTTGCATGGTTGTCACCGATCATCATCCTCTTTCTCATTTATTTGCTGGTAAAGTTTCAGTTTGCGCTTTTTCCGGCATCAAAAGCGGTCGAAGACGCGTACAACAAATATTTCTTCTACAACAAAACACTCGGCGATCTAGCGAACGAACCGTTGATCGCAATCGGTTCCAGCGACACGCAGATATCAAGACCTTTCACCTTTTCACGTAATAACATGGGAAGTGGTACTTACAAAAGCAAGTTCATTCCTGATAGGTTTCCCATTGCAAGAGCTGTGATGGCTTCATCTTGTGTACCCTTTGCTTTTACGCCCATTCATATAGATCCTGATTTTTATGAAGTCAGAGACCCTATGGATCCTTCACCCGAACTGATAGATGGCGGTATTTACGATAACCAGGGACTTCATAAACTGACGCAGGAAAAAAGCAGATACCTGGCTGATTCTATTGTTGTGAGCGATGCAGGAAACAAACTTCCCTTTGAACACGCATTTAACAATGCACTTGTTTTATTGATCAGGACGGTTGATGTTTTTATGGAGCGTATTAAACGTTTCCAGATGGTCGTGAACATATACCAGAATACCTCGAGCAAATCAAGAGAGATCGCTTATATTTCCTTAGGCTGGGATCTAGAGAATATCTTACCAGGGTTTGTCAACAACCTGGTAGAAAAAAATATAGTGCCTTCAGTGCTGAATGCACATAAGTTACAACAGGCGTGGATCGATGATCCTGCCTCGTTCAAAAAAGAAATCATCCAGCATCTCGAAACGAGTTTGAATTTTACATCCTTGCGGAAGATGTGGCCCGATGAACAAGAATGTGCAACGGCTCGAAGCGTAGGCACCAATCTGACAAAACTTTCCCCGCAACAGGTAAAATGTTTAAGCAAGTTAGCGTATGTGGTTACAGATGTTCAGGTAAGACTCTATTGTCCATCACTATTATAACGGTAGATTCGTTTGCTTCATTGAGAGACGAAAGCTGACGCATCGTATGCACAGTCGCTGGAAAAGATTATTCGTTCAGAAGTACCTTCTTCTACCCGTACACATACAGGTATTAAGAACTGGATAGCTGCAAAGTATAACGTGCAATAATCTAAAATTTAATTTATGTACTACGCAACCAAGTACAAATTACTTCCTGGCGACCGCGTCACTGAAGCAATCTTTTTGACAGGCCTGAGTAAGCATCATGCAATTTACCTTGGCATGGACCTCTCTGGAACGGAGTGGATTGCTGAAAACCATCATATTGACGGCGTTCGCTTGGCGACAGCTGGAAACTATTTTCACCCAGCAAAAAACTATACTGTTATTGCTTTCCGTGGAAAAGATTCGGAAAGAGAAGCTGCAGTCAAAAGAGCATTGGACCAGGTAGGCGCCCGGTATGACCTTGTTAATTATAATTGCGAGCATTATGCCTCTTATATGCAGACAGGAAAAGCGCAGAGCAACCAGGTTAAAAACGTCTTGTTGGCTGCTGGTGGTGCGCTGCTTCTTCTCTTTTTAACGGGAGCATCCAAACCTAAAAAGTAGTACACTTCTTAAACAAGGTCGTACCAGACAACTAAATCTCGTGCGACCTATTTTCGTATCATCTACTGACATTTTTTCCGGAATAGCTACCTGTGACCGTTTGGATATCGGCGATAGGCGATTTCTACATATTTCAATGTTATCCAAGCCTCCGCCTTTTATTTGTACGGCATGATTTTGAACAAGTTAGGAGCAAAAATTAAAAAAGGGGGTTTTTCCCCCTACGCCTATGTCTTCATTAAGCGTACATTGAACCGTTAATCAGCGGTCGGCAAAAATTTTCTTCCGCCGGATGAATTAAACTTAAACCAAAACAAATGGCCAAAGCTACTCCAGCTAGAAAACAAGCTGCAAATCGAAGCGCAGTTTCTCTCAATTGTTACACTATACGGTTTAACAAAAAAAATATCGGTGGTGACCTAACTTTATCCGAGGTTTTTGGAAGTGATGATTTTAAAAAGATAATGGACAATATTTTCAAAACTTATAGTGCATTGGCTTTTAGTTCAAAAGACAACAAAACCATGTCATACATGGTTCGGAAATTAACAAGCACTGACACCATTTTCTCTGGAATAATCAAAAAAGGACAAAACGGTCAGGAAACGGATATTGATGAATTGGATAAAGGAAAGCCTAACACCGTAAATAGCATTAAAGCAGAACAATACAGCTCTTCGCATTTTTATTTCATGTTTGCCATTCCGAAGAAAAATGCAGATCATATATTTTTTATTGCTCAGTCTTTCGGCCTCTACGGATTTAAAGAAATCTTCGCTGAATCATTCAGAGATTATATTGAAAAAACATACTCAGGTCAATTTTCATGCAAATTCAACAATGTTACCATCCCAAAACTGATTGATGAATACTTTAAAAACGGAGATGTTCGAACTTTAAAAATTAAAAAGCACTCGCTAGATTCTAATTATGAGAATTTACTTGAAAAGAAAGAAAGGATAAACACAAAAGATTTCGAAATTGAAATATCGATAAAGGCAAAGAAAAAAGGGTTTACCAGGTTTAAAAATCTGAATCTTGCTCAAAGTATATATGCAGAAGTTTTAGGCGCTGCCGGGGATGCATATGATGAGGTTTACGCGGACATCTCTTATAACAAGCGGATGAGATCTATTAATATCTCAAATCCTGAAAAATTTATTGCTGCTTTTGATGTTACCGCAGATACTGAGTTTGATACAAAAACAGGTCGGCCCATTTTCAATAAGCTAGATCTTGTCGCCATTAACATAGTTAAAACAGAGCTCCTGGGCTTATAATCACATGTCACTATTTAATCGGATAAGCTTTTGGTCAATAATAAAAAAACACTTAGATACCCTCTATGATAACAGGGATATGCCCGATACGGAAAATCGAAAAATTGCAGTTCCTGATTTCCTGATATTTTTTGTGTTACCGGCAGGGCTGGGAATTATACTGATTTTTTTCAAAATATTTATTTCAGAAAATTATATCAATATTCTGCTTACACTTCTGTCAATTTTTGCAGGATTGCTATTTGGCTTATTGCCCCTGGTGTTCCAGCAAGGCAAAGAGCTGAACAAAGAACTCAAAGATGACCTAGGAGAAGTGGAGAAATCCATTCAGGCAATTAGCAGCATGGAAGAGTATAAGGAAGCACTGGAATTGCAATGCACTCAGCTTGTTGCATCGCACGTTGAAAATGTCAAAAAATGCCAGGACAGTATCAATAATTTGAATGACGTGATTTCTCTGCTAAAATCAAAAAACCACTTTTTTTCAACGGAGCCACGGCTGACAAAAATAAAGTTTAAGATTAACGAAGAACTTTTTAGAAATATATGCTTTGCAATACTTGTGGCCATTTTTGCAATCATATCAATTCTGTTAAGTCAGATCAATTTTTCAGCCTCTTATCTTAATTCCATTTCTTCCTGCTACAAAAGTTTGTCTAATTTCTTTTCTTACTTTTTACTTGGCATTTTTGGAACAACACTCTTGATGATTCTAAAAAGATTTTTTCTGCTGTATTAACAATACCATGGCTAAGACAAAGCAAAGAAAAAAAACTTACATCCAAAATACACAAGCTAACAAATGGAAAATTGAAACCCCACGGTTTGACGGATCAGATTTACTTGATACTACAAAACTTGACAATCTACTTCTGAGCAATCGGATTTTGCAGACCCATTTTCGTAAAGCTAAAGCGTCTCTGGCTGCCTCATTGTCTCGACAAGAATTCTGAAGTTTTCTACAAATTTTTTATACCCGTTTGAACTGCCTATGCCAGAAAGGCCCAGCGAAGCTGCTAAGATCACATTTTCTCTTGTAGTAATATACTCTATAGGCTGATCGGCCAGCGGATCATCCGAAATAGAATTCTTATAGGGATAGAGAAGTAGCATTCGCGTTGTCCCTGACGATTCCATAAATGCAAGTGATTCATAAAAATCACTGCCCGAAATCACTGAATGCTGCTTTGTGGCCGATTCATCAGAAACTACCTTATATTTTGCATCTGAAATAAAGTTTCCTTCAGCAAAGCCAAAGGAAATATCCGGTGTAGAAGTGATATCTTTTGTCAAACCATTTCGATAGATTCTCTTCGCAATTTGGTAGCGCGTTTTGGTAATCGCGATTTCAGGCATTGCCCTTTTCGCAGTTCTGAATAACAATCTTTCCCATAAATCGCTGGTTCGAACGATAAATCCCGGCATAAGGGATGATCCCTCATTAAAGTAACTTAATGAGCGATTTTTTATCAAAAGTTCTGACAACATTAACAGTTCACTCCAACCACTGTTTCGTGAAATATTGATCTGCTTTTGTTTTCCTGAGTAATGCTCTTTCAGAGCAGTTTCTAAAGAAGACTTCGCTCGAGACAATCTTCCAGCAATGCCTGGGTTTTTTATTTTATTCAATAAAACGTCACAGGAACGCAAGAGGGTCTCGTTATGCCGGTTCGCTCTTGATAATTTTAGACCACTTTGCAAAAATCCTTCGGAGTTGGGCAAAAAAATATTTTCCTCATCAGTGTCGCCATCCAGCGCAAAATCGCTCCAGGAAGTTTTGATATAGGTTTTTATAATCTTTCTCTGATTTCTTTCAAATTTATCAATCCATATTCTGGCAATGATCTCATAGAGATCATTGGATGAGCTCGCTGACGAAGAATGTAGTCTCTTTTCGAACAGAAACCCCTGGCTTGTCAAAACTGAGAGGAACAAGAAATCATCTTTCCAGCTATCATTATCAATATCTAGAAATTTGGGAACGATCTCAATATGTATTCTCGCATTAAGCGCAATGATTCCCGCTATATCAGTAAACCGGAACTGATCCAAGCCTTTTGTTTCAATAAAACCCTGTCCTGGGTAAGCAATTGATAATTTTTTTAATGCTTTCAATAAAAGACTCCATAGTTCCTCCCTCCCAATATTTAAAGTATCCGCAGCCATTTTTAAGCTGGTAAACTCTCCATATTCCTGTACTGTAAGAACCCTATGCATGATAATCTGTTTAGTTTACAATCTCACGAAGTAAGCTGTAAATATTATCTTCGTTAACCTCTGGCTCGATCAGTTTTTCAATTGTCTCTTCGCCGAATTGAAACTCTTTTAATTTATAACTATTGGTCGTCTTAGCATTGAAAATGACTGCGAGCGATTCATCATTGCCGTAAAACAATTCCTTGACGAGCGCATCTATGCTCTTCCAGCAGTCAACCGCCCATTTTCTTGCTTGCCCAATATCCTGGGGCCGTTGTTTGCCAATAATAACGCCGTGACCTATCTGAAATGCCGAACCTTTGCCCAAACTGATTCGTGCATTTATTTGCTTCCATGCCTCAATTAAAGCTGTAACAATATGTTCCGTACCTGTTGCCTCCACCGGTAGCTCTGGATATTGAACAATTCCAAAAGCATCCTTGATTGTTTGTTCGGAAGGATACAGCCGCTCGGATTTAAAGCGCCGTAAAAAAGCAATGTCAAGTGCCTCTACGGAAGTATCAGCCTCATTCATGGAAGCAAGCAGGTAGACATGCGGAGAAAGATACATATCCTTCATTACACCCTCTTCTGCATCAAATACTTTGAACGGTGCTGAAGTGTATACTTGTTCATTATTGTCATCCAATCTTTTATCAGCTTCAATTGCCGTAAGGGTATCTCCGAAAATGGACACAGCAGGTCCCCGGTTCATCTCATCGATCATTACCAAAGAAGTACCACCATTCATCGCATGAGCATTAGCTTCCACTAAAAGACCGTGAATAACCTGGAAACCTGTTTGGCCTTCTTGCAGTTTAGGTATTATACCGCTCACAAAGTCCCTATGCTTGGTTCCCTGGTGGAAAGTGATATGAAATATCTTTCTGTCTGAACGTGTGGCTGATGGCATCCATCCAGGAATATTGTTACCCGCAACGGCCGGTAATGGAGCCGCCGCTCCAACGTGAATGGCCGCAACTGCGCTCTGAGTTCCCCTAAACTGTTTGGCTGCCTCAGCCATAAGTAAAGATTTACCAGTTGCCGGAGGTCCAAGCAATAAAATGTTCTTGTTGGTCGAAATCTCTTTTAGGATGAGTTCTGCGTGTTCTGGAATGGTCATAAACTAAATTAAAATGTAACAATGCCCCTGATAGTTCTTCTGCGATGGAGTAATGGAGTAATTGCATTAATAAGATTTGGATGATTCCCCGCAAGATTATCAGTCGAAAATTTAGAAGCCCAAACCTGTCCTTGATCATCCAAAATTAGCAAGTATATCCATTTATGTCCGGCGTTAGTGATTGTCGTATGTTCTTGTTGCGTAATCCTCCACGAATCAATTTGCGGGATCTGGCATATCCGACATTCGTTTGGCCTCACATCCGTAGGGCCCATCAGAGTAATAATTTGCCGGTGGCTTCCTGTTAGGATTGGTCCCTCATACTGACGGTCTGAAATTCGTTGCGGGAAAAAGTGGATCATATCATTCCAAAAAGATCCCACAGGGCTGACCCGTAAGTCCCTCGCCCCACCACCAGTTGGTGAATCATTGGACCGTGCTTCAAATTTACGAATATCACCTCCAGTAGCTTCTTGAAAATAAGCCCTTACCGGCCTGCCGGGTGTGGATGTATTTATGGTTGTCGCTCCAGCTCTTGCTTTGGCCATTCTCTTTCCTGTATTTGAAATTGGCTGGGAACAAAAGGTATTGCTCCAGCCATTTTGTGTAATACTAATCTTTCCTCAACTCCTGGTATCTCAGCATTAAAATTATTGTTTATTTGTAAGAATTGCAATAGGGTGAGATCAGCGGTAACTGTGCTGGCAGATTCATTATTGATCGCCGGCTGCAGTTTGTCTACGATCGGAAAATCGGAGAGAATCATTTTGAGTTCGTCTGCATTAACTTGGTAAAGATTCGCTACCAAAGCCTCAATTTCGCCACGGAGCACGGCAGTTTCCCAGCCATACTGCATCTGATGACTAAAAATAAGCTCCCGCGCAAGCTGAATGATCCGCACACATCTTGCATCTGTAAAATCTACTGCTGGAACAGGCATACTATCTACGATAAAAAAATTGGCGTTTGTAGTAATAACTTTCCTGATAAGCCAGTCAAACACAAAACTATTGGCAATCGCGACCCATAATAGAGAAAGTCCCTCAAAATGCTCTTCATATGCAAATTCAATAGTTGGCACCTTATTACCACAAATACAATTAGGAGGTATATAAGCGCAAAGCATCGTTCTCTCGTTGGTTTGCCCAGTAATATCACAGAATCCAGCGCGCCATTTGTAGATGTTTCTAGTAACATGTATTTTCCGTTGGTCGACATAAAACTGTGATCTGAGCAGCTCCGGCGTATTGAATGGCGATTGCACCCACACCGCCTGCCTGCCTGTACCGGATATATAGGCCTTGACACCGGTTGCATACTGGTGGATCATGCGCCCTTCCAATATTGGAATACCACCTGAAGCACTGCCTTTCAAAAATAACTGTTTATCCAGGGTCATGTCGATCTCCCGGCAATAGGAATGGGCCCAAATAGAATCTGGTGTACCAAAGGAAGGAAAAAGAGAACTAAGCCTGTAAAAAAGGCTCCATTCAACGTTGGTCTTGATCTCAGGGATAGAAATATCCGGTCTTATAGAAGCAAGTGCGGTTAAATTGATCGATACAGCCGTTGGCTCACTCTTCTGATGATGCGTACGAAAGGTTATGTTCTGCATGTTATGACCTTTTCTCGAATGGATCATGACAAACTTAAATCTTGAATCAATCTCGAAATACCTTGCCTTATTATCAAATAGTGTGATAGAAAGAGCCTCACTTTGCGCTACTAACGTTTTCCTTAATTGCGTGGTTTGCTGATTCCTGATAAAGGAAGCTGGTACCAACTGAACCATTTCTCCGTTTTCCTTAAGCAGATCTAAACCCAGCTTTAAAAAGATCATATAGAGATCCTTTTCACCTTTTGTCTCACCGTTTGACGACTCAAACTTATCAGAGTATTCCTTTAATTGACCTTTTCTCTTTGTGAACGCAACTTCTTTCTTTTGGGATAGCTTCGTCGTTTCCATTCCGTAATGTCTTTCGACACCGTTGGATAAGTCAAATTCATGCCGGGTAAGCTTTAACTTCTCCCAAGGTGGATTGCCGATTACAAAATCAAATCCGCCAGAACAATCTGCAGCTAAAAGTTGGTGTTTACCGATTAAGCTGTCTATTTGTAATATGTGTTTAGAAAGGTTATTAATAGCTGCATTGCTTTTCGTATTCGATGCTATTGATAATAGAATTGCGCGTACGGCATGTGCCGATATATCCGCGGCGTAAATACTGTATGAAATAATATCATCAAGTGACCTAAAAAATTTCATCCTCTCCAAAAACGTGCATAACAATATCCCCGATCCACATGCAGGGTCTATAATTGTGGGAATTCTTTTATTGGATTTTGTTATAGAAATATATTTCGAAGCAAGTGTCGAGGCCATCATATCAGCTAACCGGTAATCAGTATAATAGACACCTTTATTTTTCTGATCGATTTCTTCCAATCGCTCAGTGGAAAGAATACTTAAAGCCACAGATGCAGGAAGTGATGACTGTGAAATCAGCTCTGCAATAACTTTCGCATTTTTTGTGTCGTAGTTCCGAAGTGGAATTCCCGATGCCTTATGATAGGAACCAATATCGAATCCCCCGATAATCGACGAGACCTGCTCAAGAAAAAACAACAATTCGCTGTTTCTTTCGGCGATTGTCCTGCAATCCGGCAATATTATTTCAACGCGGGATCTCAGCTCGTCCAGCAACACGTTCTGGTAACTTGTGAGTTTAGCCATTGGATTACCGGTTGATTTCGATTAGATACTCAGTTAAAGACTTTTGCTTTGAATTGATGCTTGACGTTTTACTGGATGTGTATCTGCCAAAATTATCGAATGATGTAATTCCAATATCACCATGACGTTGCGCAATATCAATCAAATCCCTGTAAGGGATATGACCCTCGGAGCTGTAGGAGATCAGAATTTTTTTGGAAGGGATCGATTGCATAAGGTTTTCAAGTGCCTTAGGCGCCTTTGTCTTATAGCAAAACTCAGAAGATTTCGACTGCCATGATCTCAGCCCAGTAATACCGGAAACAACAGGTTCATCATCATTAGCAAGGGTTTCCGGGATATGATAATAAGCTGCGTACTGTCTTTTGGTATAAGGCGGGTCTATATATACGGTATCGTTTGCTGCCATCTTGGCGTTCAACGCATCTCCTTGTGACACGTTCCAGTCAATGCTTTTTTTCTGTAAAGTGCGGGGTTTAAGGCAAATAGGCTTCCAAGCATTCAAGGACAGATTTTTCAAAAAACACCCATAAGTTCCTGCAATACTCGCTACTTCGTTTGAAGATTCAATTAGGTCGGCTAATAATAGCGTACGCTCGTTTTCTGTTATCTGTTTGTCGATATACCAGCTCCTGATCTGAATCCGGATTGCATCAATCTTTTTAGCATTTTGAATAGAAAAATAGGGTCTCGCTATCGATGCATCGTTTTCTGCCGATTCGCTGTATTCACGATAAAAAAAACCAGCTTTGGGCTTGAGTGCGTTTAATTTGCCGATCACGGACGGATAACCACCAAAAGGCTGAAACTTAACGTCGGCGTGGCTGATCAATTTTGCGCTGGTCAAGGTCGTGGCTGCCAATAAAGTGTCATTCGCGGAGACTTTCCATCCCTTAAGCCCGGATGCAAGTGAAACTGCGCCCGTCCCGCAGAAAAGATCGATAAACCGCCCCTTAGAAGGTTTGCCCACCTTATCTGTGATCTCCTCCAATAACCTTGTCTTTGATCCCAGGTACCTGACCTTTCCCATTTTACTCAATTTTAACTGCTAATATATTTAGCAAAATAAATAAAATAACCTTTACCTGGCAAAAAAGCCGTGACTTGTTATTAACTTCTAATCAAGATGTTTTATTGTTTAAGGCAAAACATATTTATTTTTCTGCTAATAACAAGTATAACATATACTAATATTTTCTCAACTTTGATTGTCTTCGAAGAGCTTATATTGAACTAAAAAGGCAAATTTTGGACAAAAAAGGTCTCATCCTATATCAAGCAAACTTATTGTAGATAGTCGTTCAAACCCAACTTAGATGTTTTTACTTCAAATAGCACAGCCCTTAAAGGATACTATTAAAAAAATTCTTGCCGCCACCTATGCTGATTCATCTGGTCATCCGGCCATCTCAATCATCCCCAAAAACACAACAATTGACAGTAACGTTTTGTCTGCATTGATCGGTGCAGCCGTCGCTTTGCTGGTGCTCGTGGTAACAATTTTTTATGATAGGCTAAAATTGTATCTCGATAAGCGTGACGAAAGGAAAAAACGGTTGATCTATTATGCTGCGCTGGTAAAACCTATCATTACGTATTCAGATAAACAGGCAGAGGATATCAAAGCCTTTGCGGAAGCTTTGCAAAAAGATCCCCTCGTATTTCCTCTGCTAAGTTTCTCACCGAAAAATGCTTTAGCTAAACTGGTACATAAAATTGATGAACCGCCTTACTTTGACGCGTTTACTACATATTACATTCCCTATTCAGAAAGTGTTCGAACATTTAAAAAAATAACTGGAATTGCTGAGTATCAGGATATGCAGACCGAACAGGTATTGGAGATTGTTAAGAAAAGTCAAGAATTTGATCATGAAAGAAAAATTAAATTTCAAGCAAGCTTCAAAGCTGCTATGGATTTAGCTGCTACCTCTATTGCCCAGCAGGAAATGCAGGAAAAATACGCGAAACTTCTTGACTTACTCGATCATCATTTAGTCGATTTTATAACGAACAGGCAATCACCAGCGGATTTAAGATTTGCATATGAAAGGTTTATCCAGCCCGTAACGCAAGGAATTGTAAAAAATGAATTTTATCAAATACCGGTAGGTTTGGCAATTGCCAACCATTTGCATGAAGCGGCTGAAATTTACAGTGACATTATTATGCAGATGGAATCTATACGTGACGACTTTTTTAAAATTGCAGAAGCATATGCAAAGTCAAACGAAAACCTAAAAAAAGAATCTACTAAATTATTAGCTGACTTTTTTGATAGGAATTAAAACAGAAGCTGAAATAAACGAACAGCTGAACAGGGCGCGAACACGTATAAGACATTGATAAATGGGAAACAGTTTACAGGAAATAGCAAAAGATTATGTCTCCGCGGAGCTCACTTGTTTGCTAGTGCATAGTAAGAAAACAGGACAACACTTATCACTTATCACCTTGATTGAATTATTACCAGTAGAGCAAGAGGATTCACCTCCCATTGGAACCGGTAGCTACCCCTATAACGTTAGAGATTCTTACGATGATACGACCTTTTATGTCATTAGAATACCCGGTCTACCCATCGTTGATATGTTAACTCTTTTCGAAAAGGCCGATAAAGGCATGGCGCTTAATCACAAAGGTATCAAGGTGGTGATTTCGGTTCCTTACTTGCTTCAGCCGGATCCACCAGATTACCAGCCTATAATGATCAAGGCGAAAGATGAAAAGACCATCGGCAAACTGTTACCACGGCGTAACACTCATTGCCGTGTTTGGTCCAAGATCAATATAGACAAAAGTTGGACAGACTCTTTTGACCAAAGGTTTTTAAGCAGGGTTTCTCGTCTATCGCTTACTTATCTCGATCACGATATTACTACCACACCAGAGCATTTTGGGAATGTCTATCTATTCGCGTCCAATCCCGTATTGCGTCACTGGGATTCCTCCTTAGTAGATTTGCAAAAGGATCTGCTAATTAATTTTTACGAACGAGAAGGCAAAACCCTTGCAGGAGGCAAGATCATCCTGGAAGAAACACGCGGTGGTAATAAAGGGTTCCTGATCGAGCATCCGGTGAACCATTCAGTTGAACGGGTGAATCTTCCTTACTTTCCTGACATTCTCGATATAACTATATTGGACAGCCAAAACCGGCTAATCGATCATTCGCATGGTGCATGGGTTAACATGTACATTGGCATGAATATTCATCACCGTACTGTTAACTATACTATTACCGATGAGAATAACGAGCAAAAAAGTTTTTCGGTCGCGAAGACCTCTTCTGAAACCGGTGTTTCAATTGAGAAATTCGACCGTAGCGTCTCACGTTATCTGGCAGATGCACTTGATGAAAGAAAGCATGAGGAGCTTGCTAGCAATAATGAATTTATTTTTTTTGAAAAAGGCCCCGGCAGCAAAGAAAAAGCTGCTGCTGTCGTGAAGTGGATTCTGAATAAAGCAACTGAGCGGTGCATCATTTTGGATCCTTATTTCAGTGTGAAAGATATGTTATATGTTTTCCAGATCTCCAGTCTTTCGGTTCCAGTGCAAATCATTTCATCTGCCGCATTCCTTTCTCGTAAAGCAGCAAAAGATGAAAAACTGTCGCGTTGGAGAAAAGCATGGGAGTATACAAAAACAATGTTCAGCAAAAAAAAAGCAGCGCGAAAACTGATACATGCTGAAGTGTTAGCTCGCACCATTGCCGGACACAGAGAATCTTTTCGCGAACAGAGCATCGATTGTAAAGTGCTTAAGGGTCACCAGAGTCCATTACACGACCGCTATATTGTTGTCAACGACGAAGTATACTTGTTGGGGAGTTCGTTAAGCGAATTTGGCAACCGCACTACGACTGTGATCAAAGTGCCCGCACCCAGAAAAATGATCGAAAAAGCGCTGGCATGGTGGGCAGAAAATACCGAGTGTATCGGCCTAGATGATTATATCAAAGAAAAAGAAACGGAAAAGAAAAAAAATAAACCTGACCAGAAATGAACACCAGGGATTTGCGTACATTCAGCTTTTACGATCAGGTCAATGATCTGCATAATGAAAAGCGCACGGAATTATTTACGAAATATCCTTTTTCGGGAATGAATCTCATAACACAATGGATCGGCGAACAGTTGAAAGAAAAGATTCTTCTTCGGCTACCCTTTCGTTTTGCCTTTGACGACATTTTGTTTTCGGCGCCTGTGACAACTACCCTGGTCGAAGGTGATAGATTTTATACGCAGCTTTTTGCTGACAATAATTTACTACCATCAGGCATATCCCTGGTCAATCTCTCTCCCCTTTCCGATACATTGCGTATTATCTACCGAACTCTTTGGGAACAACCGGAAGATGATATAGAAGACAGATTGAGTGTATATGCCGACCTCAGAAATCATGTTGAACAGTTGATGGGGAAATTACTCGGTCCCATGCAGGACTATCTAGGCATCGCAAGGTGGCAGGAGTTGCTCGGTTCGTTTTCACACTACGGGAATTTTTACCATACATTGATCGACCATATCCCCTTGAATGAAATTCAAAACAAATGGAACGAATTGCAGTATACTTATGCTGCAGATAATGTTCTCTCAGATGCCGGTTACCCAATGAGTTTTAAGGAAGATGGAGATTATCATAAGCGATATGTCGAAGACATGCAGGAGCTCGCAGCTAAAGGCACTTCAACTTGGAAATATACGAGCGAGCTCACCAAGGCTGCACAGTATACCATTTTTGAAGAAGCCCTGTCGCTGAAGCTGAGTCTTATCTTACGTTTATCGCCCACCCGTTGGGTAGAATGGCTAGACCAGATCAGGTGGCCTCTGCCGCAGGCGGTAGCAATGCGCAATTTCAGAAACCTTTCTGTGATGGAAGAATTAATAGCTGCCATCGTTCAAAATCCTAGTAATCGCCTCACAGACCCAGTCCAATTGCTGGTTATAGCGTTACGTGAATATACCGTGCTCATTATGGATATATCACGCAACCTTTTTGCTACAAAGAATGACAAAGACTCCATGCTGACCCCAGAAAAAATTGCTGTAAAGACCAGTGCTAAAGCAGCTTACATTACATGGTCTGGACACGAACTCCAGGATAGTATTAAAAAAGTATTAGAATCTATCTTTACATCGCAGCCGATCTCCAATTCATCATATTTTAATGCAGTGGCAGATTGGATAGCTGCGCAGAACCGTGAACAATGGAACGGTAATATCTACCGAGAACCACTAGTACTGGCCATCGACATGCTTCACAATAAATTTATCGATCAACTAAGCGTAGATACAGCAAATAAATCGGCGTTTGCAGATTGGATCTGCGATAGGGAATGCAACTGGTCAAGACTAAATATGATCAGTGATCTTTATGAACGTGACAAAACGGATACAAATTTCCGAGAGCTTGTGCTGGGGAAATTCGTTGTCTTCGCATCTTCAAAGGATTTCCGTTGGAACACTTCCTTTGACTATAACAACGACGTAATCTTACAAACCTATCGTGCGGCAACTCTTATTTTACAAGAAACAGATCCTGACACTTTCGTTCTTACACGGATACAGGAAAATCGTATGTATCACGAGGGTTGGAATGTGGGTGCGATGACGGATATTGAACAACTCAGGAAAGAATTGTACTGGATCGTAACAGGCATTTCAATGAGTTATATTCGCTACGACCAGGGAAATAATTCCGGCGCATTAAAGCCGTTACAGGAAATCATAAAATTGTTGTTCATGCAGTACAGGGTTATTAACTCAGATCCTGTCCGCCAGCATTATATGGTAGGTTTCAAGTTCATTACTGAAACCTTATTAAGATTCGACCTTGCTGGGCTAACTGCTTTTGTCCATTCAATGCTTAATAAGACGGATGACATTCGCGATCTGCTTCCTATTGTGGAACACCTGGCGACCGTTTCCACTGACAGAGGTATAATACCGGAAAGGGTAGCGCTCGACGAAATAGCCGCAAGGATCGACCGTGATTATTGGCAGATTGAAGCACTTGTATATTTGAAAAATCACCCTATCATCAGCGCACTGACAACCGCCTCGAAAACATTTCGCAGTTATTATGCAACCCAAAATGTCAGTTTACGATAGATATTTCAGTGCTTTTACGACCGTGGGCGAGACAAAGCAGTATGTGATGCAACTGTAGCAACAAGATTAGTAAACCTTTTGGATATCTTACTTTTCAATTAAAGTTTTCTATTTATGTAAAGTCACTACTTGTGGGAGATGGAACCAGCTTCTCCTGATTTGTTCAAAATAAATCTTACCCTCTTCAGTATACAAACTGTCTTTAAAGTATATTGCGGTATGAAAAACTCAATCTCTGAAAAGATAGGTAAACGTATTCGTGCCACACGTGAAGAGCTGGGTTATACCCAGCAGGGTGTGGCAGATATATTGAAAATTACCGGAGGCGCCTATGCCAAAATAGAGCGGGGAGAAACCGATATTCAGGCCACAAGATTGTTCGCACTGGCTGATCTGTTTAACGTAGACGTCGTGAACTTGTTAAAGGATTCAGATGAGCTTTTAAATGACGGCAGGGCTCCTACCGGTGAACTACGGCAATTGCGTAAAGAGATTGACGCTATGCAAAAGAAGCTGGAAAAGATTATGGGCCCAGCTAAAATGCTGAAAAAATAATTCGGGTAAACTTTACTTCTGCCAACTTTCCAAAGATTCAATTTGAAAATGGACCTCTCGCGAATGAATGATGAAGCGTACGTAATCTGTCTCTGTGATTATGTATTGAACCGAGAGGCTTCCCGTCAACACAAGTTTGATTTTCTTCTAGGTGATCCCGGTAAACACGGCAAATGTCGGAAACTACCGGTTGATGGATTCTATGAAGATTTGAAACTGGTTATCGAATACAATGAACATCAACATTATGAACCGGTAGAGTTTTTTGACAAACCCCATCGCATAACAGTTAGTGGTGTGCATCGTGGGCTGCAACGAAAACTATACGGTGAGCGGAGAAAAAAGGTGATCCCTGAGAATGGGTTACAACTCATTGATATTTCTTACTTGGACTTCCAGTATGACGGTCGTAATAGAATCCAGCGTGACTTGTGGAATGATGTGGCCGTAGTCCGAAAATTGTTGATCGAATTTGTAATCACCGAACATGATAATAAAGAACCACAAAAAGTCTTCTCACGTAATCTTGATATCGACAGGATGGCTTTTATGAATTGGCGGATTGAGCAGGGTGAGGATATCATCAATATGAAAAATGTTGCTGATGGCTTCCTTCAATCAGCGGTCGAACTGTCCTATGCATGCTTGACAGACAACAGGCGTAAAAAAGCAGATATCCTGATTTTCCCGATCTTTCATAATCTTAACCATGGCATTGAACTTTACCTTAAATGCCTTGACTGGACGGTTAACCTGATCAAAGGCAACAACCAAAAATTCGAGGGTACACATGATATCAGAAAACTGTATACAACCCTTCAAAGCAATATTAATAGGTATGGCGGCAAACTGAGTATTACAGATTTTGATCAGGCGACAAAAGGCTTGTCAGCTTACATTACCGAACTGTTCGAAAAAATAAAAGCTGATGGAAAAAAAAGGGATAAAATGGACTTTTCCAGATATCCTTTCGATATGAGCTTTCAGGATCATTTTTATGTGGGTGCTCGCAGTACTATCCAAATTGACCTTGAAAATTTTGCATCGCGATTTACGGTGGTTAAAACCCAACTGAAGAATCTATTCGATTTTCTTTATTTTCTTGAATTGCATAATGACCAATAGCATCAGAAAGGGCCTCACCGCTGAGAGTTTAGTTGAAACTTTTAGCCGAGACTTATGGGTTGGTTACAGCAAAAGGGTAACTAATTGGTTGGCCAATATGGCCTTCCAGAATTAAATGTTTCAAAAACAATAATATTTTTGGGTGTTTTAATTTGATTTTACGAAAAAACGCTTAAATTTAAGTCACAAGGAGTAGAAAGGAAGGGCCATGGAATAACCCATCTGATCTTCAAACCCAAACATACCAATACCGGTTCTGATAAAGTCAGAGCCTAAATCCGAAGGGTATATTCCAGCCCAGGTCTTTTAAAATTGTTATCTGCGCCATTGCAGTGTAAAAGAGTCATCTAAAGCTAACAGCTTGACTTTTTACGACAGTTCTAATAAGTTTTTAATCGCATTTAAGCCGTTTAATGGCATGTATTTTCCGCCATAGGATGTCTTATTGCTTTTCCTAACTCTTTAGAATTATTGTCGTGAAAAATATACATCCACTCGATAGAGTAATACGCCGTTACAATTACACCCTAATCTTCCTCCTATTTGGTTTCTCTATTTGCGTTGGGCTGAGTATCGTATTTCTACATGCTGTTATTATTTTGGTAACAACCTCTTTTCTTGGATATTTTATATTTTTTTACCGGAGAATTACGCACCTGATGTATTTCAGGGATTGTCTATTAACAGGAGATGCAAAAACTAAAAGCTGGGCTAGTAAAACGCTCGAAGAGTATTTTAAAAAATCTTTAATAACTTCCATTAAGGATAAATTATCAGGCATCCGGAAATGATGTCTCAATACGCAAAACAAATTCGTTACATTCCAGTTTTCGAGTAGCCCTTTTATACATGACGACTACTAACACTATTTTAGACTTAAAAATTCTATCAAGAAACTCGAAAAAAATCTGCAAAAGCAATCTTACTGTTTCTTTTAAGGCACTTACAGTAGTGACCAATTATCTAGTAAATAGCAGCCTTAAATTCAAATCCCTTAAATGAAAAGTATAAAAATAACTTCAATCAAAGACTTCATAGGTGAAGTAGAAATCGAGTCAATCCTGGAATATCGAATTATGATATATCGAGGACAATCTACTAAGAAGCCTTTACTTCCTAGCATCGCTAGAAGCGGCAAAAAAAGGGATACAACCAGCAAGGAAGAAGAAATTTTACACGAATTGAAGCGCCGATCCGGCCTATTGATTGAAAAAAGCTTTACGAGTTCTTGGGATTGGCTTGTATATGCTCAGCACTACGGTTTGAAAACACGGCTGCTGGACTGGACAAGCAATCCCCTGGCCGCACTCTGGTTTGCCTGCTTCAGTCAACAGAGAACTGTACGGGATTGCTATGTGTACAAACTTTGGACTGACCGCAGTGAACTCATAGATATCGAAAAGGATAACCCTTTTAAAATTCATGAAACAAAGATTTTACGGCCAACTCTAAATAATCAACGCATAGTTGCGCAATCAGGTTGGTTCACAGCGCATCCCTTTTCTTCGACAAAAAAGAAATTTATCCCGCTTGAATATGATACGGAATTAGGAAATAAAATTACCCAAATTGTTATCCCAGGAAATCTTAAAGATGAATTATTATCATCGTTAGCAAGAATGGGGGTCAATAACCGGACGATGTATCCTGACATATCAGGATTATGCAATCACCTGAATTGGAGCTACAGTCTTTAGTAAATATTTACTTTTTCTTATTTTTCCCACAATACAAATACTGCGTTATCGGTGCACTGCATTGATTTGATGAAGTTCTCAAAGTTGAAATTCTCATATTTTGACACGATCTCATATACTTCATCGAACCCTTTTGCGCCCTGTGGGATCATACATTTTTCTTTCTCGCTTATGAGTATAAGGAAGACATCAGGCAGAAAGGGACCTTCGTCCGTGTTGATCATCTGGATCTCTTGTATGTCGTTCCAGTTTAGCTTATCCTTTTGCCCGCCTGGATAGGTTACTTCGACGCATTCATCTGCTATCGCAACCCTGTAGTGGTCTTCGGGTTGTATTGGTTTTTCTTTTTTGATATGGAAGAGGTCGAATAGTCCCATGTTATACCGGTTTGGCATTAACAAAACTGTCCTTTGCAAGCATTGATCCGAATTCCTCAGTTGGCTTGAATATTTTCAGTTTGTTGAAGATCTTTTCCATGCGGTCGGCGTTCGCTTGAGTCAATATTTTTACACCAGTTCCGGCTTCTTCGTAATCATCAAAATAGTGTCCCAGTTCTTTCATAATGGTTTCGTAGGAAACAAGACCAGCCTCTTCTACCTCACGAAACAGTGACCTGTATTTCTTTTTGATGAGCATATAATTACATGGAGCCAGTACGATGGGGATATTCTCCGGCCAGATAGAAACAGTGTGGAGTGTTCCATCTGATTTATTCTTGAGTACGAATAAGCCGGTAACGAACGTCCCCTCCCCCAACCTTTCCTGTAATGCTTCCCGGTTAAATAAGAAAGCCCACATGTTACAGAGATCTTTCTCATAAAATAGTTTTGATTACCGACAAAGTAATACCTGACACCTACATACGCAAGGGGGAAAAACCCCTATTTGCGGTATTATCACGTAATGCATGGCTTTCAAGGCTTTAAAACGTTGTGCCTGAAGAAGCCATAATAAATAGTTATCCGTTATTAAAAAGGGAAAGGTCAATACTGAACAACAATAGCTATACTATTATATGTATATCATCGGGATCTTGACAAACATTCTCATCTTATAAGTTCAGCTCAATACTAAACTTAAAAGATGAGAATGTATACGGGGAAGACACTGCTTTTTTTTGATAGCTAGCTACTTAACATAGATAAATAAAAGTACCTCGGAGATAACTAACGATGACCTCTGGCATTAATCACTATTTAATCCAATTAGGGTGATTTCCCCCTTGCATCTCTCAAAACATACCGCTACTTTGCTGGACCAATAACCGAAAGTTAGAAAACCCGCAATGATTGAAGTGGCACTTGTTGATGATTTCGCCGTTACCCGCAAAGGGATACGGGTCTTACTGGAAATGCATCCATCCATCCGTGTTACGATAGAGACCGATAACGGTCTTGATCTTATCGACCAGTTGTCCCGGCACAGCCTACCCCATATTGTTATCATGGATATCCGGATGCCGCAGATGAATGGCTTTGAGACAATTGCTGTATTAAAACAGAAGTTTCCATCCATCCGTTCAATAGTGTTGAGCCAGATCAATGATGAAGATGCAATTATTCACATGATGTCATGCGGTGCCCGTGGTTACCTGCACAAAAGCACAGATCCCCTAAAGCTTTCCCAGGCAGTTTTGGAAGTGGAAGCAAAAGGATTTTATGCCAGTGGTATATTTTCAGAAGAAACGGTGCGCACAATGACCCACATGCCCATAAAAAGCGGGTTCACCGGCAAAGAAAAACTTACCCCAAAAGAAGTGGATCTGATCCGGCTGTCTGCCAGCAATCTTACCTATAACCAGATCGCAGACCTGATGTTCGTCAGCCCCAAGACCGTCCACAATTACCGTGACCATCTTTTTACCAAGCTACATATCCACAACCGTTCTGCATTAACGCTCTACGGTATAAAAACAGGGATTGTCAATATTGATTAACAGCGACCGGCATGGCGACCGGCCGCTGTTAAAAAAATTATACGCCGGATGAAGCAGCTTTGAGCTGATGCAAGCGGTGCACGTGTTGCATGACCGTGCCGCCATGCAACTGTTCGGAATAGGATTGATACATAAAAGCCACTGTAGACCCATCGCCCACAATTGTCTGATCAATTCCCTGCTGAGCGATCACACCGTTGACATATAACATCCAGTACATAATGCCCTGCTGTGCGGTACCATCCATCATGGTAACCAGATAGCCCAGGTAAATACCGTTGCTGGTGCCGTAATAATCCAGCCAGTAATTAAGCGGTGGCATGGCCGGTGGGTTAATGAACTTATTATAGGCAGTTTCCAGCACCTGCTGAACGTTCATACCTGCAGTATAAGGTATCCCGGTGATGGTAGCGCCGCCTGCGACTGTTAGGGTAATTGACATGAGATAGATTTTAGCGGGTTAAATGATGATTTCAAAATTGTATGATCCCAGCATCTTGAAGGTGGCGCCATCCGTTATGTATTGCTGAAGCACAATGGTGTATGATCCCGGTACAGGAACAGCTGGCGGAATAAACCGTATTTCAAGCGTTCCCTGGAAATTCGCCGGGAAGAGGGTTTGTGCGGAAACGATCTGGTTATTGTTGGTACCTATGATAGGGATCGCACCGGTGAATATCGGTGGATTGAGGGTGCTGGCAGCAGAATACAAGGTAACAGTGGACCCTTGCGGCACATTGCAAATGGCCTGGATAAGATGCTGTCCTGCTGTAGCTGTCGGGTTAATGAGATCCAGCCAGAGATCAACCTCTGTATCCGGAATATTATTGATCACATCGATATTGCGTTGGGCAATCGTATTGTTATCGCGGCAGTATTGCCACCATGCATTCAGATCCGGGAAACTGGCAGGAACCGGCGGCTGACCGGCCCAGGTCAGTTCCGCTATCAGGCAATAATGACCCACACCGGGTAACTGAAGCGGTGTCCAGATCGCAGGTTCAGGTGCTGCCATTACGCTGTTGGCAGGAATGGTCATCGTCTGGGGAACACCTATCAGGTTCTGCTGCCATTGCGAAGGATATTGTAATGTACTGGGACGTGCCCAGTACACAGAAATGGTCACCTGCATAGCCGCTCCCGTTGGATTTTTCAGCCGGAGGTAGATATAGTTCGCCTGTCCCGATTCTATATTCTGTCCCGAATCGGTACCAAATGTGGCAGCCCCGAATAATGCCTGTACCTGTGATGGATTAACCGGTGATTGTTGGGGTATGATGTCCGGGCTCATGTTAAGGTTCCCGTTATTGGGCGTGGAGCCGTCATCAGCCAGTGAATCGCGGACAAAAGGTGTGGATGCGGGTGCGTATACTTCATTTTTATTTAAGAGCACCTGTGCTCTTATGGTTGGATTTTTCATATCAGTTATTGGATTTTAATGATGACAGATACTGGTGAATGGCCAGATGAATAGAACCCTCTTTTGCTTCCGATTCGGCAAAAGCCTCATATTTGAAGGCAACATCATCACCCGGGTTAAGCGGTACTGCATCGAGGCTGTTGTTCGTTGCAACGCCATTGAGGTACACGAACCATATATACTGGTTGGCCCGGACCCTGCCGTTGATGGATACCGGCATGTACCCGATAAGCTGTTGGTTATACGTTCCGTAATACTGGATCTGGAAAGTAAAAGGCTGCTGGGTGTGCGGACCGGAGTTCTGGTCAAAGCATGCTTCCATAGCTGCCTGGATAGTCATATTGGCCGACCAGGGTATGGTATAATTTACCGGGGTGGGAACATCGTAAAATTCGACCTGGATAGTAAGGGACATATGGTTTGATTTTTAGTGATTTTATTTGGCTGCAAATCCAAGAAAATTGACAACGGGTCTGAAGGTGTGTAATCCCCTCCGTGTATCATCCGGGTTATTCATAAGCGGACCGGTTGTGTTTTTCAGGTAATAAAAAGAACTGGAACCGCCTCCGTCAACTGTCATCACATTCCTGTAACCTTTTTTTATAAAATAAGCCGTTGTCTCGGAAACAGTCATTTCACCGGCCACTACGATCAGCAATTTCATTCCGTCATCACTGATCCCGATACAGGTCCGGCTATGCAGTTCGGTCCGCTGAATGATCTTCCGATCTTTTGGCTGCGATGCATCGTTCCAGGTAATTTCAGTGCCGTTACGATAGAAATACATACCGCCAATAGCATTGACAATATCATTTTGCAGTAATGGCGGGGCGGGGCTACTGAACCACCCGGGATCATAGGTAAGCATAGCCGCTTTTCCATTGTTGACAGTTGAATTATAAAACACCAGTGCATCCAGCGGGTATTGTACACTGGTTTTTGGATTGGTCCAGGCGGGTTGTGTGCTACTGTTATAAATGAATTTTGCGGCAGGGTTAAGATCACTGACAATAATACCCTGAACGGTACTGCAGTAATCACCATAGATAGCACCCATCCTGCAGGCGCCGAAAGTCCCTACCACAAAAAAACTTGCATTGACCATTAGCGGAACGGTCGGATAAACATCGACCCAATCCGGATTGCGAAGATCGGGCGCGGTCTGATAACCGAATCTTTTCACAGCCCGTAAAGGATACTTCATCAGAACGTTACAACCTGCCGGGGCATGGCAATCCACGGTGTGTGTCCCATTGGGAATAACAGCCTTTGCTTTTGTAAGATCAACAACGGCCGCATAGCCGGTTATCTTACGGATGACTGGCAGGTTAAAATCGGTCCCTGTTAAAGAAACGGGGACGCCGATACCATCATCTACCGCATTGATAGGTGTGGGTGCTACGGGTCTTTCCCATATCGTGGTTCCGGCAATACCGCCTGCCAGAAGACCGGCGCCGGCACCCACTAGCCTGCCTGCCGCAGCTATAACACCGGGAGTAAACATCCTGGCCCTTGAAACGGCAAATCCCGCCCCGGCTCCATAGGTGGCGATGCCGGCTGCAGCTGCAACCGTTGCGACAGCTGAAACAGCACCAATGCCTAAGCCATATAAGGCACCTTTCCCCGCTCCATCTCCGTTAATCACGCCGGCCAGTGCCCCCACACCAGCCCCCACTACCGTTCCCACGCCAATGGCTACCGCCCCTACCACCAAAGCACTTGCTGCAACAGGGGCCGCCACGATCACGGCAGCCGTTGCCAGAACAGATGCCCCGATTACGGCTATCGTGCTCCAGAAACCCCAGGTACCCGTAGGGTCGATATTATTGATCGGGTTATTGCCTGCATATTCATACGGGCTGGGATACTGAAGATCCGGATCAACTGAGTAAAATCGTCCCGTGCCTGGATCATATAACCGCGCGCGGTAATTATAAATACCCCCCAGTTCGTTTTCTATTTCCTGCCCGGTAAATAAATAGTTGAGTGCGATGCCTGTTATTGAGGAATCTATATTAGATGACATTGTATTGCCGAATGCACTGTAATTAAAATAGGCTTTCAGGTTACTGGCTGTATCGATCACAGCTCTTATTGAGCCTAAATGATCTTTTAAAACAAAAAGCCGTACACTGTCCTGTTCGATGGCAATCAGCCCCTTTGGTCCGTAGATATAAAAAGCAGTGGAAATATTGCCGGTTGAATCGCGGTAGAGTTCCATAACCGGGTAATCGTTGACACCCCTTATATACAAACGTTGTGCATTTTTTGTACCGGGATACGCTACCTCTTTGAGTACCCGTTCATTGTTACCATTATACTGGTAACTGACCTGGGTTCTCAGGTAAGCCGCTGACCGTGTGAGTTGCGAGACAGGATCATACAAAACATGCTGTACACCGTAAGGCACACTGGCGACCGATCCATTGGGTGAATAAGAATAGTTCTGCTGGAAACCTTCAACGGTCCGCGTCTGGTTAGTACCCGGATTATATGTAAATACAAGCGGCGGTGTTGTACCTCTTTGCAGGCTCAAAATATTCCCGTTGTTATCATAATCTACCGGTGTTGTAAGCCCGATACTCCATGGGTTTTTAGCTCCATAATTTGCAGTGGATATCCAACCGTCATCATCATACGTGTATTCACCATGGATAGACAGATTGCTCCATTTCTGCAGGTCATCCTGCACAGCTACTTTGCCATTGTAATTAAAAGCAGAATCTTTTCCGCCTGTTGCCGGATGATCATAAGACAGTATCTCTTGAAACAACGGATCGTTGATACCTGTTAACCATCCTGCATCGTTAAATGAATAGGTACGCACAAAAGATTCTCGGTTCAGGTATTCTGTCGTCTGGTATCCATATTCGTAACCCGCATAATAACGGGGCTGCCCGGGTATGCCTATGCCGGTAAGCTGGTTATCTCCGTTATACGTATAGATTACATCAGGATGCCCCGTTCCCGGGAACTGCATACGTGTGACCCGGTTCTGCAGATCATACTGGTAGGTGACGGTTCTTGCTTTGGCATCAAAACTTTTCACCATCAACGATTTACTGGTCATATTTCCATAGCCGTCATACAGATAGCTTTCAGTGACGTCCGGTGCGGGATCATTGTTCCAGTTCATCGCCATACCAGTTAGTTTACCCTGCTGCGGAAATTTTCCATTCCCATCATATACAAACAATTTTCGCCAGTGAAAAAAAGCGGTATCCAGTTTGGGTGAAGAAGGATATCCCTGATCGGTATCGGCCCAATACTGGAGACTGTCGCGGTTCCATGCCTGTAGCAGTATACCCTCTTCTGTCACGCGCCCGACCCTGTCATACTTTGTATAAATAACCTGGTTAGGAGATACTGATAACCCTGCTGAATCTATGCGGAAGCGGAGTCTGCCACCAGGGCTATACACATAATAGGAAGCACCTGCATCCGGATTTTTCTCACTGGTCTTATTGCCGCTGAAGTCATACCCAAAAGAGCGGGTGAACTGTTGGTTACCGGCTATTTTCGAAAGATAATAATTGGGTTGGTATATCTTTACAAGCCGCATATGGCGATCATATTCATACTGGGTTTTAAGGGTATCATTCCCTTCGAGCCTTGCCTGTGCAAACAGTACTTTTTCTCGGTTAGTATAATGATAAACCTTCACCCCGTTGGGTTCCGTTTGTGTGGTTACCAGCATTTCATCTGCGGAGTAATTAAACAGGTTTCCGGCAGCACTACCATAACTATAGGTAGTATAATGATCCGGCTTGCCCCCGACTGTAAATTTACCGCCACCCCCTACCCCGGTAATATCCAGCAAGGGGTTGGCTGCATACTGAACAGAAGCACTGAAAGGGTTCTTGTAATTAGCAGCAGCGCCAAGTGTACTGGTATCGGCCAGGGTCATACTATCGCTGTTGAACCCTACTGAAAAAGAAGGTTTGTAAGAAAGACCCAGGTCAACACCCACACCGCCCATGACGGCTGATCTTGTTTTGGCCAGTGGCAGGTTTAGCGGACCGCCGTATAATATCTCGCTTACACGTAACTGATCCCTGCCAGGCCGCGACAGCTGCTGGCGCGGATGATACATGGCATCAAATGTTTCCTGGTAAATAGTGGGACTGGCTACAAAAAAGAAATTATCAAAAGAAGCGCCTATGTTGGTGCTGATTAATTTGGCAGGTCCGTGTATCCTTCCATTGGCAAACCCGTATTCAAATACATACCGTCCATTGGCATATCCATAGAAATAATTATAGCCGGATACTTCCAGCAATAAAGAAGAGTTATCCGGCACATGCGAAACCGGAAGCGTGGCATACACTTTATTCCCACTGTACAATACAACAGCGTTGGCGCGAAGAACAAACCTTAGTTCACTGGTGCTGATCACCGTTCCGTTTGCCGCAAGGCTATCCAGTTGCAAAGCATATCCCATCTCCTGTCCTGCACCCAGATCGTTAGGAAACATTTCCGTATAGATGCCCATATGTGCTGTATCAACACTGTGGTTAAATATGGCGGACGCATTGGCGGTGGTTGCCGTAAGCCACTGATCCTGTATGACCATACCACTTAGGTTTGCTTCCGGAAAACTGTTATTGCTTTTATATTCAAAGCCCTGCCAGTTGCCATCGCTTTTGGCAGATACATCCAGTATCATATTCGGATAGATGGGATCGAATGAGTCCTGCCCGTTTACAAAGCGGTTGCTTCTTCTTGAATTGGATGGTATTGTAAGGTTATTAATATTCTGTATACTGCCGGGACCGACCGTAGCTATCTGGTTATTGAACCGGTCATACACCAGGTGCGTTGTTGCCCCGTTAACACCCAGTTTTGCAATCTGTATATTCCTTGTTGTATCATATACCGCTGCTTCAAAGTTTGCATCTACCGGCATGAAACTGAGATCATCAACAAAAGCTTGCCCCGCAGTAGCCACTACGACCTCTACGGTGTCGCCTGCCGGAATATATGCACTGGCCTCAATATAGCGTAGCGTGCTTATGCCGGGTGTAAAACCAGATTTAGTTGAGCTAAGTACCGTTCCCTTTGCATTTTTCAATTGTATGGTGCAGCTGTCACCGGTATTTGCCATCCTGCTCCATGTCCCGATCAAATAAAATCTACCGGTCGTGTCTGCGGGTGTGAAGACGCGTGAAAGGCTACCCGAATAAGAGCGTTCACCTGTATGTGCATAGTCGGAATTGAAATGACCTGTTGCCAACCAGTCACGCTGAAAATCCGGTTCATAAATTTCGAAACTTACAAAAGCTGCATTGGCAGGCTGTCCCGTACCCAATGCTTTTACCCGGGCATGGCTGAAACCTGCGATGGGTAAAGCACCACTGGATGGGCTGGAGAGAACGGTGGTCATGATGGCTTTATCCATTCCCGTACTGTCTGTAATGACCCCAAAGCTTCCCCTGCGGTTAATGGATCCTGTCAGCAACCAGTCTTTTGTTGAATATTGCACGGAAGAAAGACAGTCGGCCGTATCAGCTGTTGCACTCCGCATACGGGCCGAACGCCAGGGAGCGGCATAACCGGTTGCGCCAGGCAGCCCCTCACTATTAAAATTTGTCCATTGTGTACAGGAACAGTCAGTTATCTGAAAGGGTCCCTGCATATCTTCCTGAACCAGGTTCACGATACGGGCAGGGACATTGATATAATAAACAGAATCAGCGGTAACACCCGGATAATGCTGAAATACATAACTGAATGTGGTTAACAGTGAATCTCGGTTTGTAAGCGGGCTTCCGGGTTCCGGGTTGCGCCTGGCAGTTGATACGGTTACCGGTAACTGGTAGGGAGTACCATAGGTATAACTTGTCCATTTGGGCACACCGTATTGGATATCCCGCGTCTGCATTAATTGCGGGAATGCACCTCCCGCTGCCGTAAACGATCCAACGCTCCAGTAATTGGCTATTGCACTATTTTCCTGTAAGGAATCTGCCACCAGTGTATCTGCATTTACTCTCTTCTGATACAACATTCCGCGCAGAACAACAGATGTAATAGCAGCCGTATCATAACCCGCGGGCAGGGAACGTAATGCTCCCTGTAATTGACCGTTGAGAAAATAATAGGCAAGATTGCCGAAAGGTATCCTGTCTTTCGGGGCGGCTGCATTAAAGCGTCCGCCAGGTGCCACACGTACTACATTGTAATAGCGGTATATCCCTGGTGAAACGACCACATTTGACGTATCATACGCAAGGGAAGTATAGGTATTGGGGTCATCAATACCGCCTGATTGATTGTTGTATCCATCATTAATAGCATACTGAATTACCTGGTATCCCTGTCTGCCACCTGTATAGGTCTTGCCATATGTGTAAGTATAGACCGCGCCCGATGGAAGGGTGATAGATGAAAGCGCCAACGGGAAATTTACTCCCCCCAGTGGTGGAAGACTATCCGGCTGCAGATAGCTGAATTTTGTACTGGCGTCCCGTTCTGAATAATGGGTTCCCGAGATTTGGTGCAGGTGCCTGATCCCTGTGAGCATGGGGTGCGTACTGTCGCCACCTGTCAATGGATAGCAGGTATAAGAAAGGTTGATGGTGGCTAATAATTTTCCGTTACTGTGTTTTACAAACTGGGTCAGTACCGGCGCAACGGCACCTGGCAGGTTTGTATAACTCAGCAGAACGGTATCACCCTGCAGGTTGCTGATTCCCTGTAAGAACCCCTGCCCGTTATAGGTAAAACTGAGCGAGTCTTGCCATACAGAATGCTTCATAACGGTAAGCTGCCATGCTTTTGCTCCGCCGGGCAGCGATACAGGTGGCGTTTTAAAATAAAAATGAACACCATCTTCCCTTGCGATCTCCCATTGATTGCCCGGTTTTATCATCACCCGCCACAGGTAATATTTTCCACCCGGCGTGTACGCATTTGCACCCAATGATTGCAAAGAATAAACAGCCAGACCGTCTGCCAGGAAAAAACTGCTGCCGTCCTGTATGATTTTTGGATAATCCATCAGTTTCCAACCATAGCCCCCCAGTGATCCCGCATAATAACCGGCAGCCGAATCGTTGATCAGTTGCATGGAGCCACTGTTATAATAAATATCCAGCGGGTAAGACAGCCTTACACTTTTTACCTCAGTAAGGGTGATCTTTTTGCCAAGGGTACCGGTAAAAAGATTGACACCTTCTATATTTTCTGAACCGTATTGACTCGGAATCGGATAAATGGCATCTGGGTTCTGTGCCCAAAGCGGTAACATATAAAATACAGGGAGAATAAAGAAAAGGACTTTTACCAGCTCTTTCATAGCAGAAAATTTTGGTTTACACCGGTAGCTGTAAAAGCCTCTTGCGGTAAATAGTACTTGTATAAAACGATCACATCTGGGGGAATGTAAAACGGGGAGGAATATCAAAGTACGGGAAGCATTCCCGCAAATACAATAGGGCATTTACCCTGTTTTGTCTATTTACAAAAAATTGTATGGGTTGGTCTTATTATAACCAGCGCCGAAAAGCAGACACCTACTCATTCAGACAGAACAACAAAAGCCCTAACTTTCTTGTATAAGCAGTTTATGATAGAGGTAGCATTAGTCGATGATCATGCGGTCACCCGGAAAGGGATCAAAACAATTATAGAATCAGGCAACAATATTTCGGTGATACTGGAGGCCTCGGACGGCGCCGAGTTATTAGACAAACTCGGGAAAACATCTGCTTACCCGAAAATCCTGATTGCAGATATTTCTATGCCGGTCATGAACGGGTTTGACCTGTTGGACCATCTACAGAAAAAATATCCCGCCATGAAAGTGATTATTTTTTCCCTTTTCTCCGATACCGATACCATTATCACACTGATCAATGCAGGTGCAAGCGGTTACCTACACAAAAGTGCTGATCCCCTGCAGTTGCTTACTGCTATAAAATCCGTTGCTACGAAAGGGTATTATGTAAATGAACTGGTCAGCAAGGAAAATTTTAAGCAAAAAAAGATCAGCACCAAAAACGATTCTTCGGGTGGTCATGCCATTCTTTCCCAAGGCGAGATTAATGTTATTAAGCTTTGCTGCACGGATCTTACCTATCGGGAAATTGCCCGCCAATTAAACTTAAGCCCCAAAACAATCGATCATCACAGGGAAAAGATATTCAAAAAACTTGGTGTCAGAAACCGCGCAGGGTTGGTCGTCTATTGTTTCAGAAACGGGTTGATAGACATATTTCCCGGTAATTAAGGTGATACCTCGCTTATTGACATCGTATAAAACACGGTAAGTAAACTACGCACAATCCACGCAAATCATTTCAGTAACAAGCCCTTCGCCCTTCCGGGAAGGCTCCTGCGGGAACAATCCAGGCAGCCATCCTCGGAGCTTCCCCCACCTACTCTTCTCATTTTCAACAACATTTTTTCCAATACCGTATTTATACGTAATTTTTATACCGTGTTTTTACTATATTTATATTTCTCCCCTTCACGGAAATAAGCCTCAGATTTTTACGGTATTTATAAACTTAAAATGTATTATCCTTTCAGTATTAATATATTACATATTAATACTATGTATTATTAATTGATTTTTAAGCAGATACGCGTCTTTTAGGAGAATGTCGTCAGTTATTTTTCGAGGATTATTCATCCAAAAACTGACAAAGATGACAACAGTCCTTACCGAAAAAAGAAATGGCCAGCAGGTCGGCACCGATCACGTTGACAGCCTTATTTCCCAGTACAAAAAAGAGCGCTGGCAGGCAAATTCAGCGAAGTTGGGAAAAGCGGATGCCTTAAGTACCTGGTACGGCATGGAAGAGCTAAGCTGCTTCCTCGCCTTGGCAAAAGAACACGCTGCGGATGGCATTAAAATGTATTATGGGGTATATCCGTCCGACCCGGGTCTCCCCTCTGCGCTGCACGGGCGCCAAACGGTTGTGCTGGTGGCGACCAAAACCACCCGGACAAATCAGGGTACCATCAACAAAGACCTATACATCGACCGCAACGGACATCCTGAGATCCTGGCATTTAATTACGGAGATCTTTGCCCTCCATTCTGCGGTACAGGCATTCCGCCAGAATATGAACCTATCGGTATGTCAACCGAGAAAACGGGCATCACGCTGTTAAAGAATAATGACCAGGTATTTGTGATCTGATCATTTAAATTGTTTATCATTAACTCCTGCAACAGCAGGAGTTTTTTTATGCAGTACCTGACATTCGATAAACTTACTTTGCTCCTGGCAGTCATCACCGGGTTTGTTTTTACGCGGCGCAGCGACCGGCCTGCATTACAAACATTTCCGTATTTTCTGCTGCTTGAGTTGCTGGTGGGTATCCTGGGTCGCTATTTGAGCCTGCATCAAAAAAATAACCTGATTTTTTATAATCTCTTCGCCCTTGTTCAATTTAGCTATTATACATGGTTTTTTATCAGTGCCGACCCTGTCAAAAAAACAACTGCCTGGCTAAAACCGATACAATACATTTTGCCTATGCTGATGCTGGCAAATACCTTTTTGATACAGGGACCTTTCGTGTTTAATACTTACTCATTCACGGCAGGGTGCCTGCTGATGGTCGTTCTGGGCTGCCGCTATTTTTACCGGGTGTTCAAAAGCCCGGTACATATCAACCTGCTCCGCCAACCTTCGTTCTGGGTCACCGTGGGTGTTATTTTCTATTTCGTGTCAACTGTAACCATGCTCGGTTTGGCCAATACTTTATCTAAGTTGCCCAGAAACACGAGGAGTCTTTTGCAAACGATTCTTTTCACAGTCAATGTTTTATTTTATCTTCTCCTTATCATTGCGTTTACATGCCGAATCAACCGCCGGAAGTCCTTATCCAGTTCTTAACCAGTATCACGATCGGATTGTTCCTGGTAGGGTTTATTGTAACCATAGTACTGCTTTACCAGAAAAGAAAACTGGTACAGGAAAAAGAAATAGCCCATGTCAAAGCCGGCTTTGAAAAAGAGCTGCTCCAGACAAAACTGGAGATACAGGAAACCGTCCTCACCTATGTTTCCCAGGAGATCCACGATAATATCGGGCAGGTGATGTTGCTGGTTAATATCAATAACTCTCTCCTGCAATCGATGGAGATCAATAGTGAGGCTTCCACCATTATCAAAGAAAATAAAACGCTTGTCACAAAAGCGATGGAAGACATTGCTGAACTTTCCAGGAGCCTTCATTCAGATAGGATATCGGATATCGGTGTCTTTGCAGCCATCAGGCAGGAGCTATTAATATTGAGTCAAAAAGGAATTTTTACTGTCGACATTGATAACCAGTTAAGCGAAACAGATACATCATTTACCAAAGAGACCCATCTGGTTGTCTTCCGGATGTACCAGGAAATTGTAAAAAATATTATCCGGCATGCAGCTGCCAGCAACATTAGGTTAGTTATCAAAAAAGAAGACGGCATCATCCTGTTTACGATTATAGATAACGGTAAGGGATTTGATACAAATACCATAGAGGCAGCGTCCGGCGTTGGTCTGCGTAGCCTGCGTTCCAGGATCGGGTTGATTGGTGGAAGAATTGCAATAGAAAGTGTGCTTGGCAAAGGAACGACTGTACGTATCTTTATACCTGTGGAAAAAAGCAGTTCATAACCTATGGCAACAGCAGGTAAAATATCAATAGCACTGGCAGATGACCATGCCATGTTGCGCAAGGGTTTGGTCAAACTGTTGCAAACACTCGGCAATTATGAATGTTTGTTTGATGTAGACAGCGGTGACCAGGTAATCGAAGAACTGAAAAAACACAAAATTCCCGATGTATTGATTCTAGACGTACGAATGGAAGGCAAAGGAGGCCTGGAAACCACTAGGTGGATAAATCAACATTATCCGCAGATAAAGATCCTGGCACTGTCCATGTTCAGTGAAGAAGAAACCATCCTATCTATGATACAGGCTGGTGCAAGGGGGTATATTACCAAGAACAGTGAACCGGAAAAGCTGGTCAGTGCGATTAATATATTATACGACCAGGGAGTTTACCTTCCTGAAAACCTTTCAACAAAGGTATTTGATGGTATCAAGAATAATATCCTTGGCAAGCCGGGTTACGCCGAGCTAAATGACCGTGAGAAAAAGTTCCTTTCGCTGCTTTGTGAAGAAATGTCCTATAAAGAGATTGCTGAAAAAATGTTCCTCAGCCCAAGGACCATTGAAGATTACAGTAAATCACTGATCAAAAAGATCGGCGTAAAAGGAAAAGCAGGGCTTATCGTGTATGCAATGAATAACGGACTGAAAGTATGATAAAGCTAAAATTTATTCCGCTTTCTTATATCCATTTGGCCTTATAAATACCAAGGTGATTTACTCACAATGCCCTACTTGAAAAAAAGGGGGTTTTACCCCTTTTTTTCAAGTAAGGCATTGTTTACATTTGGCTTATCCCGGTTATCCCCTCCGAAACTGTTTACTGAATACAAACATGCTTATGGAAACAATTTCTGTTGCACTAGTGGATGATCATTCTGTAGTTAGACTAGGCGTAAAATCGTTAGTAACTCAAAAAGGGAATGTAAAAGTTGTTCTGGAAGCATCGAACGGAAAAGAGCTGTTCGAAAAACTACATACTTTCCCCATACCGGACATTATAATTCTTGATGTCAATATGCCATCGATGAATGGGGTTGACACACTAAAAAGGTTAAAGGTTTACTACCCAGAAATAAAAGCCATCGTTTATTCTCTCATTAAAGAAGAAGATACCGTTATAAATATGATCTCACATGGTGCGAAAGCCTATGTTTCTAAAAGTGAGAGCCCCGAAACCCTTGTGTGTGCCATTGAACATGTTTATGAGAACGGTGGATACTTTGGCACAAATTTTACATGGAAAGAAATCAAAACCCATGTTAATGGACTGATCAAGGACGGCTTCAACGGCAAACAATTCTTATCAAATAAAGAAGTGAAATTTATTCAATTATCTGCTACAAATCTTACCTATACCGAAATAGCGGAAACCATCGGTGTAACCAGAAAGACGTTGGAAAACTACCGCGATTCGCTTTACTATAAGCTGAATATTAAAAACCGGGCGGCACTGGTGCTTTACGGGCTACGAAATGGGATCATAGAAATATGACACTACCTCATGTTTAACAACTTTCTCAATTCCATCTTTTTATTCCTTGAGATCGGCACCTGGGAATTATCTTCCAGCAGTACAAAACCACCATCCTCTTTGACCCAACTCTTAATCATTTTCACATTAATGATGTGACTTTGGTGACAACGGATAAATCCATAGTCAATCAATTGCTCTTCGCATTCAAAAATAGGTTTTGACGTGGTGATTTTAGTGCCATCAATTAGGAAAAAACAGGTATAACTATTGTCTGACTCACATCTGACAATCTTACTTGGCTCAACAAATCTTGTTTCTTTCAGACTTTGGAGCGCAATTCGATGAATCTTTCTATCATCACCATTTTTTACAAAATGAATCAGATTTCGCAATAGTTCATTGTCTTTTTTTTCTTCATTTCGCTTAACCGCTTTATGAACTGCAGCCAACAAATCACTTGTGCGGATTGGTTTAAGCAAATAATCAAGGGCCGAAAATTTAATCGCTTGTAACCCATAATTATCAAACGCAGAAACAAATATAATTTCAAAATGGAAGGCAGTAAAGGTGGAAAGCATTTGAAATGCATTCTCACCAGGCATTTGAATGTCCAAAAAAACGAGGTCTGGATTCACCTTCAAAATAAGCTCCTTTCCATCCTGTGCGTTGAAAGCAGTACCGACAACTTTTATCTGGGTGCAATATTTATGAAGAATAGTTGTAAGATTCTCAATATTGTTCTCTTCATCATCGATGATTACAGCGTTCATATTCATGTTAGCCAATTTTGAAATGTAAAAGTAATTGTCGTTTTATCAACATCAGACCTTGTTTCCATTAAGATCTCCCTCCCCTGCTCTATTTTATTCACCAGCTTGACCCTTTCGCGTGTTAAGCGCAAGCCCCATCCACCCGCTATTTTTTGATTATCAAATCCTTTTCCGTTGTCACTGATTTGCAACACAAGATGTTGATTTTGCCTATAGATCCGGATTTCTACCTTCCCCTTTTCCCGCAGGTCACTAATGCCATGTTTAATGCTGTTTTCAACAATGGGCTGTAATAATAATGGAGGTAACTCTATCATATCAGTTTGAATTCCACCAGCAACCAATAAATCGAATGAGAACTTAAACCTGAGTTTCTCAAGAGAAATATATGCTTCAAGCACTTTTAGTTCTTCAGAAAGCGGTATAAACAACTTGTCAGAGTAATGCAGTGTTTGTCTTAACAGGAAACCGAATTCTGTCAGATAAAAACTCGCCTTTTCAGATTGATCTGTATTCACCAAGCCCTGAATTGAATTCATTGCATTAAAAATAAAATGTGGACTTAACTGGTGTCTTACGATACCAAGTTCGTTGATAAGATTCCTTTTTTCTTCCTCATTTTTCAATAAACGCTTTTTAGCGAAAAAATACATCCGTCCAAATACCAACAAAGCAAAAAAGGCAGCTAATAAGCTGCCCCATAAAATTTTAGTTGATAATACTTGATCATTCCGGTAAATCTCAAAATCAATTGTTGATATATTATCCGGTTGACTTGAATACCTAAGATTAATTTTATACTTACCAGGCGGAAGCCTATGTAACCATATAAAATTGTTATCGTAATCATTTTTTTTCCAATCTGTGACAATTTTACTATTTGTAGACACACTATATTCAAGGGCATTTGCCGAATAAATATTTGCAGCTATGAGAAAAATAATATTTTCCTCATCTTCCTTAAATCGGATATTTTTCGGCAATCCGCTTATTGAATCAATCTGGTCTTTTCCAAATATTTCTTCCCAGTATTTTCGCTCATTCAGCGAAAGAGTGAAATCATAAGTTTTTTTTAACCTACTAAAAAAATTATTGAACTGTGATGATGTATATATATTTAATAGTCTCGGAGTAATAGATTGCCAAACGACTACATTGGTAATTAAAATACTGTCAGATCGCTCTTTCCTTATATCAACAACTAAAAAATTATCTCTATTTGTACGATAGCTTCCCAGCATTCCCAATGAGCCCTTAAAATTTCCTGCCTGAAAGTCATCTTTTGAAAATTCTTCAAACGAGGTCCAATTTCGTATAGGGCGCTTTCCATTTTCAAGAATCCGATATTGATAATTATGCCTATTGCGGAGATTAATTCCACTAACAAAAAAATACGATCCCGCTGTATCATGTGTATACAACACTGTAAAGTCTTTGGGGCGATTGGAACCATCCATTTCCAACTGATCGTGAATAGTCAACCCGCGCTGATATTGGATATCCGACACCGGGACGGAAAAAATTCCGTTGTAGGCCCTGGCAGTGATTAGCACTAGCTTTCCGTCCCTGGAATAAGCATACGAGGTTGAATACTGCTTCATATCCAATTGACCAAATGCCAATTGAACAAACAAAACTGGTGTAAATAAAACCAATAGCTTTTTCATTTGATTATAATTTACAACAAATTTGAGCGAGATGCAGGTTCTAACAACGCGCTTCTTGAATTGTGCAGCTGCCGGCTTGAATTTTACTCAATTACCAAGAATATTTCTTTAATATACAATAGTTAGTTTCCCAACTCAAGTTGATTTTTGACCAACTCAAAATACTTACCCTGCCGCCTGACAAGCTCATCATGTCCGCCCAACTCAACAATCTCCCCTTTGTCCAGCACCAAAATCTGGTCTGCATTTTTTACCGTACTAAGCCTATGTGCAATGATGACAACTGTTTTTCCGGCAAAGAAAGCTTTTGAATTCTCCATAATCTCTTTCTCATTGTTCGCATCTAAACTACTGGTTGCTTCATCAAGTAAAATAAACTTTGGATTACGATATAAAGCCCTGGCAATTAAAATCCTTTGTTTTTGGCCGCCGCTTTGGTCTATACCTGTTCTCCCTATGTGTGTATTGTACCCCAGTGGTAAGGAATCTATAAAGCGATCGATGCAGGCTAATTTTGCCACTTCCCGAATTCGATCCATATCCGGCTGATTATCAGCGATTGCGATATTTTGGGCGTATGTTCCACTGTAAATAAACCCATTTTGAAGAACGGCGCCGCATTCATTTCTCCACGATTCGGCTTTAACCAAACTTAAATCTAAACTATCCAGACAGATTTTTCCAGAAGTGGGGGCGTAAACACTCAGGAGCAATTTTAAGAGTGTTGTTTTACCACTCCCACTTGCCCCGACTACTGCAGTGATTTTACCAACAGGAATATTAAATGTAATGTTTTTAAGTACAAAAGGGCTATAACTTCCCTCGTATTTAAAGCTTACCTCCTGAAAATGAATCGCACTTTTCGGGGGAAATTGCAGAGTAATATGTTTACCATTATCTTCGTCATCTAGACGTTGAATTTCTTCAAGTCTGTCAAAAGAGAGCTTTGTGTCCTGCAGTCCTCTTATTATACTAATCAGGCTGTTAATCGGGGAGTTCAATTGCCCTAAAATAAACCCGATAGTCATCATCAGACCCAATGTCATTTTTTCATTTATAACCAGGTAAGCGCAAAGCGCAGTAATTAGAATATCTTTTATCTTATTGAAAAAGTTAGACCCGATAAGCTGGTAATAATTCAAGTACAAGCCCTCTAATGAAATCTTATTAAGTTTTTGTTGAAGCAGCTCCCATTGTCCAATTTTATTATGATGTGCCCCATTAATTTTAATTTCAGGCATTTCATTAATCAGTTCATAAATATTATTCCGGGTTTCAGATGAGACAGTAAATCTGGAATAATCAAGAATTTTTCTTTTGTTTAAGAACAGCACGGTCCAACCAATACTTAAAAAACTCATTATAAAAAATACAAAAAATACTTTTGTATTATAATTAAGTAAAATGGCAGAAAAAATTGTCAAGTTGACAAGAGATAAAATAAATTCAAGGGAATGATACGTTAGAAAAGATTGAATCCTGTCACTGTCATCCATTCTCATGATGAAGTCGGAATTTATTCTGGTGTCAAAAGCCTTTAGAGGAAGACGGATTAGCTTGTGCAGGTATTTAACCAAAAATAAAATACTCATCTTGAAATTGATCTGCATGAGCATGATTGCACTCAGACTATCTGCCGTAAGCTGACTGACAAAGATGATCAATTGGGTTAGCAACAAAGCGATCACAATATTGAGATTCTTACCCATGACACCCTCATCGATCATTCTTCTAAAAATCGAAGGAAATAGCCAGGTTGCTATCATTCCGATTAAAATCAGGAGAAAAGCCAGGGCAGCTTTAACTTTGTTTTGCTTGATGATCAGCCCGAAAAGGGCAGCAATTTTAAGGTATGTTTTTGGGTCAACGTTTTTTTCCGGAATTTTTTCGTAAAATTTTTCTGTTGGCTCCATTAGCAGGGCTACCCCCGAGGCTTCATTGCCCAGCCATTGTTTTCTGAAGATCTCTTCATTAACAGTGATCCTGCCAAAAGCAGGATCACTGATATGAAACATTAGCTTGTCTCTCCGTTTCTCCACTTTGTATAAAACGACATAATGCTCCTGCCGCCAAAAGATGATAGATGGCAGGAGCATTTCCTGTATGTTTTCAAAGGCAACTTTTACAGGCAGGGTTTCAAATCCAAGTTCGCAGGCTCCGTCAATAATATCCTGTAGCGAAACACCAAGTCGCGTCACAGAACATACGCTCTTAAGTTGTGCATTTGAATATTTCTTTCCGTAATAGCTACTAATTATTTTTAAACAAGTAATGCCGCATTCTTTACTTTCTAACTGGTAGTAGTGTGGAAATCTCATATTTACATTAGCTCTAATAATTCATTTACTTTGGCGCGAACCACTTCGGTTTTACGTTTCTCATCGAAATCGAAAACACAATATTCCTCGTTCTTGGCAACATGCTCAACAGCATGCTGTGAACATCCTCCATTACAAACCGGTAAAAGTCTGCAGGAAAGACAAGGTTTGTTTTTAAATTTGATATCCATGCGGTTTTCAAGGCTTCCATTTTCCCAAACAATACTACCCGTTTCATCAATGATACCATCGCGTTTAAAATTGGTAAAATCCCTGGCTGTACATTTGAACACATCACCATTGTAATTAATAACAGCACTGTTCTTTTTATCAGCATAACAGGAATTTCTGACATTATCCATGGAAAGATTAGATGCTACCCTAAAACCTGCTTCACGAAACATTTCAAACTGATCCTGTAACATTCCGTCATCAGCAGGGTCACTATCCTGCCATACACGGTGGAAATCCAACATAAGTAGTTTCCGGTCTTCTTCTGAGATATGGGAAATATCGTCAATAATTTTGTAACAGTTTTGAATATTGTCAAGTGTAAAATTCACCCTCAACCGGATAAAAATTCCGTTTTTAACCAGAAGTGCTACGTTTTCAACGATTTGCCGATAGGATCCCCTTGTTGCAGAAACGTAACGCACCTTGTTGTGATCATCTTCATATCCATCAAGTGTAATCTGTAAGCTTGCAACCTTATGTTTTTTGAACAATTCCACCATTTTCGGATTTATCAAAAATCCATTACTGGTAAAATTTATTTCGCCATGAATTCCTTTTTCCGCTACAACTTCATTGAAGTGCTTCATTATGGGCAATACTATATCATAAAAATAGAGCAATGGCTCACCTCCAAACCAAGAAAGTGTGAAACTCTTAATTTTATTCTCATCAATAATTTGAGTAGTAAGAAATTTATTTACGCGCTCAATAATCTCTTCGTTCATACGAGAATCTTTAACATGCGTTTCATAGCAATACCAACATTTGAAATTACAATTCATTGTTGGGTTTATTGTCAAATGATAATTTGTCTCGTTAAAGTCCACTACATTTCGAATCTCCTTTACTTTGTCAATTTCATTTACTGTATCATCTAAAACAAATTCGCTTTTTTGCAACGCCTCCAAGAATGTGGGATGCACATCAACGAGATTTTCTAAACCTTCATTCCTTGCCGCATCCAGGAGATCCTTGATAACCGGATCCAATACCATCAGGTTGTTTGAAAAGGTATTATATAGTACAAACTTATCATCGTAAGGAAGAACGGTATTAAATTGAGAATATTTCATGCGAGTTAGATTTGGAAAATGAATAATATCAACGAAGTACAGCTTTAAAAAAATTGAGGCAATTTTTGGTCGCATTTACACCTAATAAAATGGGAAGATTTGCGGTTCCAATTATAACAAACCCACCTTCAGGATTTCTTTCAGCGGTTTGTCGCAATGCGTAAAATTGCATTCGCTCTCTACCTTTCTTTGTCATTTAACATAGCTATACTCCCTACTTTGTTTAATATGGGCTTTTCGGGATTGGCCAGCTCGAAAATTAAATACGGGGGAAGAACATAATTAAAAAAATCAGTGTTCCTAATCAAAATGGCAACTACTGAACACTTCATTTTAAAATTATGTTCTCATACTAATATTTTTGCTTCGTCTGTTTAAACCGCAACTGGTAGTAAACTTGATACCAGTATTTACAAAACCAGTAATACAATTGCGACTTTTGCAATTATTTGTTAGGCTTTGTAAAAGCCGTGATTTTGGGTGCATCAAGTATTTGTACCGCAACCAGCGACAACATTAAGGCTCCCGCCACAACCGATACGGTCATTTTTTATACCCCCGTCACAACCAGCTGCGCAGTTTCCGCCGTTGCAATTATTCGTTTCATCGCCACCAAATGCAATTAACAAGTGACTGGTTTTAATTGCAGCAAAGCCCCCTTCAAAATTTCCCTGCACAGTTTGCTTCAATGCGGAAAAATACATTTTCGATCCAACGTTCTTTTTCATACTACATAGATATATTCCCTACTTTGTTTAATATGGGCTTTTCGGGATTGGCCACTTTAAAAAATCACCATCAGGGAGAGAACATAATTAAAAATATCAGTGCCCTGCCAAATGAGAAATAACAGAACACCTTTATTTTAAAATTATGTTCTCCTGTAACTGTTTACACCTCTTCTTTTACCCCACAGCCAGCAATTTTGTTAACAGTACCGCCACAGCCAGCAACTGTATTTGTCGCACCACAGCCAGCAACACAATTGCCACCTTCGCAATTGTTGGTTTCGTCGCCGCCAAATGCAACAAGTAAATGGCTTGTTGAGATGGTTTCAAAGCCACCTGATAACAAACCACTTTTCAGCTCACGCAGGCTGTTAACCTTTACGTGTTTCAGCTTTTTGTTGTCCATGATCTAAATTTTACCCCTACTCTGTTTGATATTGGCTTTTCGGGTTACGCCAGTAAAATTGTGCGGTAAAAAACAGGATTTGCCACAACTTGACAATTTGAAAACATAGCTTACACAAATCCTTTCCATTAACCCGTTAGGTGCTAGCACCACAACCAGCTACTGTATTTACGGTACCGCCACAGCCTTCCACCTTATTGGTAGCGCCACAACCCGCAACGCAGTTTCCTCCGTTACAGTTATTAGTCGGATCATCACCACCAAAGGCAACCAATAAATGGCTTGTCTCAATTGTTTCAAACCCTCCAGTCAACAAGCCATTTTTTAACTCCTGGAGACCTTTTTTCAGCTGGATCTTTTGATTTTTCTTGTCCATAGTTTTATTTTTTTCCCTACTCTGTTTAATAAAGGCTTTTCGGGTTACGCCACTAAAATGCTAAGATTTCTCCTTTCATTAAGTAGATGCGCCACAGCCCGCAACGACGTTTAGTGCGCCACCGCAAGCAGGTACATTATTAATCTCAGTACAACCTGCAACACAGTTACCACCTTTGCAGTTATTAGTTTCATCGCCACCAAATGCCACTAATAAGTGACCGGTTTCAATAATTGAAAAACCGCCGGCTAGAGATCCTCCAATAAGCTCAGCAAGCTGATCGGTCTTTAGGAGAGGGAATTTTCTTTTTTTCATTTTATCATTTTTTTGTGAATTAAAAAGATGTCATCGTCAAAGACTGAAATAAGAATTATCAATTACTATTTTCAGCTCGTAGAAAAACATTAATTATTTTTGACACCACAGCCCGCTACAGCGTTAACAGTTCCGCCGCAGCCTTCTTTAGTATTTGTTTGTGCGCAGCCTGCCGCACAGTTTCCGCCATCGCAGTTGTTTGTTTCATCTCCCCCAAATGCGATAAGCATACTACTGGCAGAAATAATTTCAAATCCGCCAGCAAATTTTCCATCAGTCAGATCAGCAATCTTTGCCAGTTTCTGAATTTTACTGTAATACTTTTCTTTCATGATTTTAAAATTTGTCCCTACTCTTTAATGAGGGTTTTTCGGGATACACCCTATACAACTATTACTTACTTGCTCGCCTCTTAATTTCTTCATTTGCACTGGACCTCCCCTTTGCCGCCTTTAACTTTGAATTTCCAAAGGAGTACCGTACCCGCAAAGAAACAGATCTGTTGAAGCTATTGACGGTAGTAGAATTTGTCGCGATCAAAGAATTGGGGGTCAGTTTTGTATTTAAAACAGATGCGCCATTATATATATCATTAATGAAAAATGCAAAACTTAGACTGTTGATAGTCTTGCGAACTTGTAAGTCGATAGTTGATGTTCCATTTAGAGTTTGAATGCTCACATCGTGTCTGGGTGAATTGTATTGAAAAGTGACAAACAAAGTCCACTTAGCTTTCTTTGATAAATACAGATAGTTATCAAAGAAAACACTGGTACTCAGGTTATTCTTCACTGGACTTATTCCCAACTTATCGTTAATAATATATTGATTGAAAATGATAGATGGAGTGAAATTGACATCCCACAAATTCTTAATGAGCGACTGATTTAAATTGGCAACCAAACTAAGCGTGTGACTTTGACCATAATTTAAATAAGTGGTTCGGTACTTAACAACAGACCCTTCGAAAACCGGCTGTATAAAATTTGCATAATTACCATCGCCATAGCTATGTGTCAGAAAGAAAATATATTTGCTGTTAAAAGCATATGAAAATTCGGTGTTATAAATCAGACTTGGGCGTAAAAAAGGATCGTTTTCAGCGAAGAGTGTGCTATTAATATAAGTTCTTCCAGGAAACAATAATTCAATATTGGGTCTGGATATTTTGCGTGAAAATGCAAAGCCCCATTGGTGTTTTGAATTCGCTGTGTAGGATAGGGCCAAACTAGGAAAGAGGTTATTGTATACCAAGCTGACATCTGTTGTAGTTTTGTCTTCTTGCGTTTTGTAGTCAGTTCTTTCAAACCTAAGTCCGGCTGATAAGTTTACTTTTTTTGAAAGTGATGTGCTCAGACTTGCATAACTAGCAACATATTTTTCAGTGTATGTATACCTGTTGGTTAAGTTATTATCTGGGATTTCAACTCCGCTAATAATATTATTATACTTCAGGTCATTCACTACATTCGTACTACTTCCCTGGATCCCAATCTTAAATGTCGTTTTAGCATTGATCGGCTTTACAAAGTCAAGCTTGGTTGAAATGTTCTCAAACCTTTGTGGCAATACATTATGATACAGAAATGGAGAACCTATTTTTACGCCGTTTGTATCAAAAGACTGTATTACCCCGCTATTTTCCTGCTGTTGATTAAAGCCATGATAATCGACATTAAAATCAACATATGAAGTACCATTGTTATTTAACAAACGGCGCAGGTTGGCGTTTACAAATTTGTATTCGTATCGATCTTTTCCAGCGTATGGTGATGTTTCAAAATTGTCTGGTTGTGCGGAATATTTATACCTGGACAGTATATCGTTACTTGAATTTCCATGCACAGAAGAATACCAGGTACTAATGCTGATCTGATGTTTTTTATCAATATCATAGTCTAGATTTAGCCCGCCTCCACCAACGAAATACCTTCTAAAGTTCGTCTTGTCTAGGGTGATTGAATTACCATTTGCGTATATAATTTCCTGGGCGGTCGTTTTATAATTATAACTGCTGTTAAAAAAGGGTACCAGCTGTATAGCGAGCTTTCTCTTTCGGTAAGTAAGCGCGCCGTTTAATAATGTGGTATTGTAAAAGCTTTGCTGTGTCTGAATAGATACATTTCCCTGCCAACCTTCAAAATATTCGCGCTTAACGTTGATATTAATTACACCACCGCTTGTATTTGCTGCATACTCACTTCCTGGTTGGGTTATTATTTCAATACTTTTTATATTTCCTGCTGGCATTGACCGTAATGTCTGTAGAAGAAGCTCCTTAGGCAACTGAGACTTTTTATTATTTATGTAAACTACTGTATTGCTTTTGCCAACAATAGAGATCAACTCTGTGTTTTCGTTAAACAATAACATAGGGGTATGACTAAGAATGTCTACTCCTGTACCTGCTTCTGACATCAGTTTTGAGGGCACAAAAATTAACCTGTCTGCCTTCCTTGTTATAGACGGAAGAGTATTTCTGACAACAACTTCATTCAACGTATTCTCTTCAGTAACTATTTGCAAACCAATTCGACATTGCTCTGCGCAGTTTATAGGCACCCTACCTGTTTGAGATCGCAGGAAAAATGCTTGAATAAAATATTGTGATTTTACTGATTCTACCTTTTTAAACTTAAGGCTATAATTTCCGAGGCTATCGGTAACTGAGGAGGATATTGTTACTGAATCCCTCATCACTTTGATGGTAGCAAGTGAAACGGGAATATTATTTTGATCAGTAAGCAATCCGCCAATATAAACATCCTGACTTTTAACGATAGTCGCACCAAAAAATGATAATACTATTATAACAAGCATCCTTATGGATACTATATTTTTGTAACACCTCTTTTTTTTACTTAGGTACATAGCCGTTAATGATCAAATATTTAAACTGAAAAATATTGTGATTTTTTAGCTAAAAAAAAGGGCTTTTACCCCTACTAATACATTTACAATAATTAGTTCTGTTCACTTATTGAAGCATATTATTCTTTTAATGCCCTTATTCTTGATGGTTAACGTCAACCCTTTTGATACTTTACATTGCCAACATTGGAAAAAGGCGTATTAAGTGTTTCTTCGTTAAAAGGGAATGTTGTCTTGATCGATTTCTTTATTAATTCATTCGGTCCGTGTATCCGAAGTATTCTAACATTACATAAAATTCAGGATGATTTTTCAAATCGCCCATTTAAGTTGGTTTCAATCAACTATTTAGATTCAGAAGAAGATGTGAAAGCATTCGTAAAAAGTAATAATGTTAATTATACGGTCTTGTATAACGGCGAAAAAGTCGCATAAAAATATGGTGTTGGCGGTTACCCGACTGTAATGCTGCTAGATAAAAAAGGAGGGATCATTTATTCAGGAGGATTTGGCGAAGACGAAATAAGAAAGTTGATCAGTGCTAATTTATAGTCCCAAGTAATTGCTTTTCTACCTCAAATTTTACTTTACAATAGGCATCTGCTTTTGGTGTGTTATCTCAAAAGTGGAATTTGCTAAATCGTGATAAAATGATGATATAAACGAACCTGGGTTCGGGTTTCGGCTTTATCGGTATACAGTACTTCGCGCAGACACTGCTGGTCCCAGTCCGGTCAGCCTGTGATTGATGTATTTCGGCATACGGAAACCTTATTTATCAGAATATACAATTCGCGAAATCTCAGTAACTGGATACAAATCGGTGGCGTGTAAGGAATCATTCCTCATCGCGATATATTTATAACCCGCATAGTATAAAAAGTATTTTTTGTTACTGCTCACGGTCTTCCCTTTCCATTCAAATGAGATCGGACGAGTGGAGCCGGTAGGCAAGGGCGCATTTTTTGCATCGTGGCTGATGATGAATATTCCCAAAACAATATTTAAAAATATTAAAGCATAAGCAAGTAAATTCTTTTGCGATCGGGATACTTTCTGAACAGTTGTCAGGAAGATGTAAAGGAAAGGAACGATGAGCGCTATCATTAAAGAAAACCTACTGATGCCGTCTAACTTGTAAAACCAGTATACTACCAATACAATAACGATGAGACAAATGATCGCGAATATTATCTTGACGTAAGTTTTCTTAACAGCAAGTTTTATTGGAGGACTAATCAATAGAGACAAATCCTTTTTTGTCGACTCAATAGATGTCTTCAGGTCTTTCTCCCCGGGAAATAGCAAATGCCAGAGAAAAAGCAATGTATTACTTAGTAATAAAATAACGACAATCTGATAATTATATACCCCAAATGAAAAAGAAATATCGTCAAATGAAATGATGGGAAGAGTGGACAATTGTAAATGTCGCAACAGTAGGCTGATCGTGAGATAGGAGTAGAAATAATGCAAGGCTATTAAGAAAAGAAATACCCCATATATTTTTTGTACATTTTTCATATATTTTTTTAGATGGTAAGTGGAAATAAAGCTGGGATTAATTCCTGCCCAATCCTACGGGAAAAACACCCTATTTTAGATTTCCGGTTTAGTCGATCCGAAAAAGCCTGATCAGATTTTTCAGAGAGAATTTTTCAATAAAGTGGTCGTAAAAAAAGCGAATAGGGAATGTTGGCTATCGTTTATTAAGTAAGCAATTAAACAATACAAAAAGGCTGGCCGCCATTTTAGGACTTGACAGGCAGTTGGTTTTTGGCAGCGCGCCCGCTATCTCTTTAAAATACCGTATAAATACTTGGATTTTGCGTACTTATACGCAAAATATTCCCCCTCTCCCGTTTTAGGTTCATGAAAACATATTGTTATGAGAATCATCGTGTACGAAGACTATGACAAAAAAATAGAAACCTGGGAAGTTAGCCAAGTGATTGCTGAGATCTGGGATATCTATGTTGAAGAACACAACATCAAGGGAACAGCTACCTGGATACAGTACAATCAATTTTTGTTGGTCGCATTGAAAGTAAAGAAGATGTCCCCGGATAAGTTCTGATTCTTCCAAGGCAATGTCTCAAAATACCCTTTTTTAGTCCTTTACACCCACCCATAATGATATACACTGTACTATTTTTAGAGAAACAAATCAACCACCATGTCCAGTGTATCCATTTATGTAAACTTTGCAGGCAACGCCGAAGAAGCATTTAATCATTATCAAAAAGTTTTCGGAACGGAATTGTCCGCACGGTTCCGGATGAGTGACACCCCGACGGGTGCCCAGGCACCGCAGGTATCAGAGGATGAAAAAAACAAGATCATGCACATAGCGCTCCCGATATTAGGTGGCATACAACTGATGGGCACGGATATGCTGGAAAGTATGGGGCAGTTGGTGGAGGGTAATAAAATTACCATCAGCTTAAATCCTGACACGAAAGAAGAAGCAGACAGATTATTTAAAGGATTATCAGAAGGTGGATCAAATGCCGTAGCACCGCATGTTGAGTTTTGGGGATACTGGGGCACTGTCAAGGACCGGTTTGGTGTGCGGTGGATGTTTAACGTGATGTAAACCCGATAGTAAAGGTTGATCATCTGTGGGAAGTGCAGGTTTCGCAATAAAACAATTAGGTGTACGTTTATATAACAGGCGTGAAGCTTATTTACCCACTAAATTCTTGGAAGTCCCGTCTAAGCCACGGGACTTTTTTTTGTAAATTTATGTATGGAAACAAAAGAGAAAAATAAGCCGGGTCAGAAGCTTATGATCTATGGATTGTTTGTGATCGCAGCGGCCAATATACTACCGAGGTTTTTTCATATGCCGGATATTGTCCGGGGAATATTCTTAGGTGCGGGGCTGGCTATGGAAATTATGGCGCTTGTGATGATGAGAAAAAACAAGGACTAATTCGAAATCCGCCATCCCGAAAAACGGGTAAGCTCTCTCCCCTATCTATTCCCACTATAATTTTACATCATTATTCAATGACCAAGCAATTGGTCTACTGTTCAGCGGCCTTAACAGCTCGCGGCAAGATGTACAAACGTGTTACGTTTGGGGCATCTTGCCGTAAGGCTCGGAACTCGCCTGCGGTGAAGCAACACGTGAAAATGAAAAAAAAGGAGGAAAATGTAAGACGCAAAATGATAGTAGTCAGAATGAATAATGACGAGTATCAAAAACTGACCAGGTTCAAACAAAATTCCACTGAAAAAAGTGTAAGTAACTACATACGTAAAGTTGCGTTGCACGAACCGGTAACATTTTTCTATCGTAATCAATCGGCTGACAATTACATACAGGAAATGATCCTGATGAAACGTGAATTAAACGCTATCGGGAACAACTTCAACCAAGCCGTTCACAGGCTGCACACGTTAGACAGAATTCCTGAGTTCAGGAGATGGATTGAGTACTATGACACCGCCCACCAGCAGTTCATCAGTAAAGTCGACCAAATCTTGGATCGGACCAACCAGATCCACCAGTTATGGTTGCTCGAATAACAACGCCTTCATCGCTGCACAAAACGCTTAACTACAACGAACAAAAAGTTCAGAAAGGAACAGCGGTTTGCATCGGTGAAAGTGGATTTCTATTGCCAGTTCATAAAATGAATTTCTATGACAAAAAGGATTGGTTTGAAAACAGGAACCGGTTAAATGAAAGAGCGAAGACAAATACGCTCCATGTGTCCTTAAATTTCAGCAACGTAGATCTTCTTGACAAAGCATTGTTGTTGCAGATTGCCAACGATTATATGCAGCGGATCGGATTCGGAGAACAGCCTTATCTCGTCTACCATCATACCGATGCAGGTCATCCGCATATCCATATTTTGTCTACCACCATCCGCGCAAATGGTACGCGCATTAATACCCACAATATGGGGCGCAATCAATCCGAAATGGCGCGAAAAGTCCTGGAAGAAAAGTATCGCTTGATCAAAGCGGAAAACCAGGCAATGGCCTCGCAAAAGATTATCCCATTCGATCTCAAAAAGATCGAGTACGGAAAATCAGAAACGCGGCGCGGAATCGCTAATGTTTTGCACGGTGTCTTAAGCACTTACAATTATACATCGCTGCCCGAACTCAATGCTGTTCTAAAGCAGTTTAACGTGTGTGCCGACCGCGGGACACCGGACAGCTTTATTTACCGCAAAGGAGGATTGACTTACCGCGTTCTGGACAGTAACAGGAACAAGATCGGAGTGCCCATCAAAGCCAGCTTGCTCCCCGGTCAACCGATACTTAAATCACTCGAAATAAAGTATGCAAAGAACAGGAAGCAACGTGACCAATTAAAGGATTTATTGAAGGCTAAAATCGATGCTGCATTGCACCAAAAGCCAGGAAGTATTACGGCCTTATCCAAAGTGCTGTTACAACAAAATGTTGTCACTGTTACGCGCCAAAACGAAGAAGGAAAAATGTATGGGATAACGTTCGTTGACAACGGGAACCGCTCAGTATTCAATGGCTCTGAAGTCGGCAGACAGTATAGTGTTGCGGGACTAATGAAACAGATACACGCATCCCCTGAATTCACGCACCATCAAACGCAACATTTAGAGACCGGATTGATAGACTTAAACCCTTTGTCGGTGTTAGTCGAGGTGCTTAATCCCGAGTACGAGTTTAACCCAACTCCTTACCAGTTAAAGAAGCGAAAAAAGAAACGTAAACTATGAACTAAATAACAGCATATGTCGTCCACCGGTGAGAATGAGTCAGATTTGAGAAAGATACTGGACCTGACAAGGTTTGCGAGTATCGGGTTTCTTTGCTTACACGTTTATCATGTGTGTTACCAGGCCTTCAAGTCATGGGGATTCACGACTCCGTTTACGGACAAGATTTTGTCCCACGTGACTGCTACGGGCGTGTTCAAAAATTTCCACTGCGCAAAGTGGCTCTGCCTCGTACTGCTTGCCGTTGGCCTGCTCGGTGTCCAGGGTAAAAAGGACCTGGAACTCGATTGGAAACAGGTCGTCATATTTTTCTTAATTGGTATACTGCTTTACTTTTGCAGCGCGATCGCATTTTCAATTTGCACCGGCATTCGTAGCACCGCGATATGTTATATCACATTGGTAGCGATGGGCTATCTGTTTCTATTAAAAAGCGGCACAGATGCTTCCCGCATTTTCCACCAGGAAAAGACGCTGGACGTCTTCAATGAAGAGAATGAAACATTCCCGCAGGAAGAGCGGCTCATCAGCAATGAGTATTCAGCCAACTTCCGGACACAATACAATCTAAAAGGCAAGACACGATCAGGCTGGATCAACATCCCCAATCCCTTTCGCGGCTTCATTGTTTGTGGCAGCCCAGGGGCAGGTAAATCCTGGTTCGTGATCCTGCCACTCATGCGCCAATTCATCGAGAAGGGATATGGCATGTTCGTGTATGACTTCAAATACGATGATCTATCCAAGTCCGCGTACAACTGGCTGCAGGCAAACAAAGGCGCTTACAAATCCCCTCCTTCTTTTTATGCGATCAACTTCGATGATCTTTCGCGCTCACATCGCTGCAATCCACTGGATCCAATGGCGATGTTCGACATCACGGATGCCACAGAATCCGCACGTACCATTTTACTCGGCCTTAACCGCGAATGGATAAAAAAGCAAGGTGACTTTTTTGTTGAGTCTCCCATCAATTATGTAACAGCGATCATCTGGTTTCTACGCCGTTATGAGAATGGAAAGTATTGCACGCTGCCACATGCCATCGAACTCATGCAGGCTGATTATGAAGATCTGTTGCCGGTGTTAAACACAGTTCCGGAAATCGAAGTGTTGATCAACCCATTTATCACTGCTTTCAGGAATGACGCCATGGAGCAGTTGGAGGGCCAGGTGGCCAGTGCCAAGATCGGTATGGCGCGGCTTGCTTCCCCGCAGCTCTATTGGGTGTTATCCGGTAATGACTTCACGCTGGATATTAATAACCCAACTAATCCAAAGATTGTTTGCGTAGGCAATAATCCCGAGAAGCAGGGAATTTATGGTGCGGTTATCTCACTATTTGTATCACGTCTGGTCAAACTGGTGAACAAAAAAGGCAGGCAAAAATGCGCGTTGATATTTGACGAGTTCCCAACACTATTCTTCAATAACATGGACACCGTTTTGGCGACTGCCAGGAGTAACTTAGTGGCAACAATTTTGGGCATGCAGGACTTCAGCCAGTTGCGTAAGGATTACGGTAAGGAGCAGGCTGATGTGATCGTAAACATTTGCGGGAATATTATCAGTGGCCAGGTAATGGGCGATACTGCGCGCCTTCTCTCCGACCGCTTCGGTAAAATCATGCAGGACAGGAAGAGCTTTTCAGACAATGGCACCGGCACTTCCATTAGTCAGTCAAAACAACTGGATGCTGCAATCCCTTCCAGTAAGATCTCCGCACTTTCTTCAGGTGAATTTGTTGGCATGGTCGCAGATGATCCGCATGAAAAAATCAAGTTGAAAATGTTTCACTCGCAGATTGTCAATGACACATCTAAAATCAACCAGGAAATGAAAGAATTCAATGATATCCCGATCGTTTCAGTTGTTACGCAAGAGCAGGTAATGGATAACTTTTTCCAGGTCAAGTATGATGTCAGATCATTAATTGCCAAAGAAGTAAACAGGTTGATTTTAGAAAAAGAAGTAAGCAAAAACGCCTAGAATTAATTACTTTGAGCCATGGAAAATTTGATAGAATTCCCGGTCGAATACAATGGTGAAAAGCTGACATATAACGCGGAATTAGTCACGTTAGGAATGGGGGATAATACCAAGACAGAATTGAAAGTAAGTATCAACGGAGCCGAAATATATTTCAACATTGATAAAGACAAGGAACTTAGAGCTTCCATAATTAGTTCAAGTAAAAATGATCCAAACTTTAAACGTGTAAGGGCTTTGCAGAAGAGCCTGATTGATGCGGTATTGAAGTCTTTAGAAGTCCGTCTAATTAGCATGGCTGAAAACCCCTTGCTTCCCAAACAAACGACCAAAGTCATCCAAAATCAGGGGATGAACCCGTAACTGCAGTATATTGAACATTATACAAGAAATAGATCTGTTTTTTTACATTTTTTTTTGTACTTTTTCTGGAAAAAACATGCTAATTTTAATACCAAATCAAGGGCTATGTTAGTGGTAAAGCATACTAAGAATGAAAAGGTGGAAAGGGCTAATAATTTCATTAGAAAAATGCGGGAAGATAATTTCAGCAAGGGATGGCATTTCCTAATATATGACTCTCAACTTCCAGAAGGGCAAACCTATGTCGAGTATCCTGACGGGAATATAAATATCGAATTTCTTAAAAATGCAACGGAATCATTTGTAATTATTCGCAGGCTTACTTTCGTTCAGGCTAAAAGGGTAAGAATTAGATTTGGTCTAATAGCCCGATAACTTAACTGTGCCTACACTATATATAATTGCGGGGCCAAATGGGGCTGGAAAATCTACGGCAGCGGCATTATTATTACCCGAAAATATTTATACCAATTACATTCAATTTGATGCTGATAAAATCAAGCGAATTAAACAGCGTGAATTTTATTTAGAAGTTAAATCATATAAAGAAGCTGGCAAAAAAGCGGATGAATACGTTGATGCCGAATTTTACCGCCTTTACACCAATGCGCTCGATACTAATGACCATTTTTTGTACGAAGGTCATTTCACGGAAGACACAAGCTGGGATTTACCAAGAATGTTCAAGGCAAAAGGTTATAGCGTAAGTATGATTTTTCTGGGGCTTAATTCAATTGAACAGTCAAATCAGCGCGTATCTACAAGGGCTATGCAAAACGGGCACAATGTTCATCCTGCGGATATTGAAAAAAATTTTCTAGGCAATTTGTATAAATTAGATGAACACCATACCCTGCTTGATGAAATATTAATTATTGACGCAGCAAAACCTACCTTAAGGCAGATTGCTAATTGGGATGGCCATAACATGCTTCTTGATGTTGAAACCGTTGAAATTCCGGATTGGTTTAAAACTCACCTTCCAACCATACATCGAAAAGCACTCGACCACAGCTTAACAATCTTAAACAAAGAGATTGTTAAGCCTCCCCATCAACTCCTTCCTAAAAAAAATGTATCTACAACAAAAAATCGAAAGCTGAAATAGTCACATTTCTGGAAGTTTACTAATGGCCACTACCGCATTACTGTCTTTATACCGCTGATAGGTTTTTTGGACATATTTGGTGGTTGTATGCCCCAACATACCTGCAACAGTAGCAGAATCGATTCCTTCATCCTGTAGAAGAACAGAAAAACTGTGACGGGCGCAGTGCCATGTAATGTGTTTGGTAATTCCAGCTGATTTCACCCACGCTTTAAGAACCTTATTAGCGCCTTCCGGCGTAGGCAGATCAAAAACAAGCCCATCCTTCCTTTGGCCGATTATTTCCCTTGCAATACTGTGTAATGGCCTTTCCAGGGGCACGCCGGTCTTTTCCTGGTTAATTTTAAACGTTTTTGAATCATCCTTTATGGAACTCCATCTCAACGGCTTAACATCCGACCACCTAAGTCCGGTGTAAAGAGAGAATATGAAAGCCTTTCTGATTTCCTGGTTACTGCAATAACTATTCAGTAGCATCAGGTACTCTTTCTTTTCAATTATGTCTTTGATTATCACGTTACGGTTCGTTTTGGCCTTAACGTCTTCAGCTGGGCTATGTTTGAAATATCCCTCTTTGGTTGCAGATTGCAAAACACGCTTGAAGCGAACAAAATAGTTAAGTGGCGTTTCGCCGTTAAACTTGTCAAGCAGGTATTGCCTGAAACGGGTACAGAAGTTCTCGGTCACTTCTGCAGGTGGCAAAACGTTCTTTTTTGTGAACTCTCTGAGTATCGTAAGACTGCATTCCAGGTGCCGGTTACCATACCGCCTGTTTAACTTCACATACTCTTCGTAGTAATCAAAGAAGTTGTGTTTGTATTTGTGTTGGGGTATATAGCCCGTAGCTACCGCCTGCCCTTCCAGGATCAACTGGGACTTTTTTAGATCCAACATTTTCAACGCTTCTTTATTAAAATCCCTTTGAATCTGGTTTTCGGGTTTTGAATAGGTGAAGATCCCGGTAGCGATCCGCTGGCCCAGACCACGTCCGAATTCAATTTTGTACCAGATCTTGGTTTTGTCTCTTGAATAGGTCTTTGCAATTGTAACTGACATACGTTTTCTTTTCGATTGAATAATTCCGCGGCAAATGTACTTGGACTAACAAGCCAAAAATCGCGTGTCATTCGCATGTCGGACGGGTTGAAAAGAAGTGGGGAAAGGTGTCACGAATATGACATGTTAAAATAAGAAAACCGTTGATAATCAACGGTTTTCATGTGCCCAGAACAGGAGAAAAAACAGGTGTCAAATAGCTTTACACTATTTGACAGCATTATACTTCATTATACACGAAGTATAAGATTACCAACGAGTTAGACCATTTCCGACTAACATTTGTGTCAAATAATGTCAAAGCGAGAAAATCACTTTTGACACCAAATTTGACACCTATATGGCTACGCTTACATTTTACCTCAAACCTGAAAACAAGAAAAAACTATCTCCGATAATGCTCTGTTATCAAGACAAGGGCAAGAAATTTCGATTTTTCACAAAGCTATTTACGGATCAAGGTCTTTATAACAACAAAATTTATAGGCCATCCTCATTGGAAGAAATGGCTATAAATGAAAAACTAAAAGAATATGAACAGATAATTCGAGATATCGAAAAGGAAGCCATGTTACAAAACATACAATATTCGGTTATAGAAATTCAATCTAAATTTCGGGAAAGAATAACAATCCAAAAATTCCCCACGTATAATAGAGGCCGCTCTGAATTTTTTATACATTATGACAAATTTGTAGAACAAAATCGGTCGATAAAAAGCAAGTCCACGATTTATCACTATGAAATATGCAAAAAGACCCTTCTTGCATTTGAAAATAAAACTAACATCCAAATTACATTTGAGATGATAGACAGTCAGTTTTACCAAATGTTTCAAGATTATCTAATTAGTGATAGGAAATATTTAAATAATACGGTAGGCGGTCATATAAAAAACTTCAAAGTTTTTCTGAACTATGCAGTTCGCAACAATTTTACAAAACTCAATTTTAATTTCAAAGACTTTAAGACTATCAATGAAGAAATCGAAATCATAGCCCTATCAGAGCAAGAATTATTCAGGGTATATCAATTAGATGGGCTTTCAAGTCCTGAACAAAAGGCAAGAGACTATTTTTGCTTTGAATGTTTTACAGGCCTTAGATTTTCAGATATTGGTAGACTGAAAGACGAAAATATAAAAGACGATTTTATTGTATTGAAAACGCTCAAAACCAAAGACAATCTATATATCCCAATAAATGTTTTTGCCAGAGAAATCTTGAATAAATACAAAGGTACTTATGAGGGAAGGCCATTACCTCCCCCATTTGAAAATCAAGTAATTAACAGATACATAAAGGACGTTGCCCAAAAAGCGGGGATTGACGATCTAACAATGGTGGAAAAATTCAATGGCTCTACCCGAATAACATTAACCAAGCCAAAGCATTCATTTATCAGTACGCATACGGGCAGAAGAACTTTTATTACCTTGTCCTATGAGAAGGGGATGCAGGCAGAAATGATAATGAAGATAACAGGAATCAAAAAATGGGAAACCTTACGTAAATATCTAAAAGTTTCAGAAAAAAGTAAATTAATAAAGATGCAAGAATTCTGGAATTGGGAAAATATGAGCACCAATAATTCAAAATAAGTAGAATGGCTTATATAGGTAATTTAACAAAAAGCGAACTTTCTGCACTTCTTTCAGATGCGATAGCCCCATATCTCAAGGAAGTGATGGGATTACGGGAAGATCTAGCTGAGTTTAAAGGTCAAACTTTAAGCAATTCAAAGGAATTATATTCTATTAAAGATTTGACAACACTTTTTAAGGTAAGTGCCGCAACGATTCATAATTGGACTAAGCAAGGAAAATTAATTAAACATAAAATTGGTGGGAGAACTGTTTTTAAAAAAGAAGATGTTGAAAAATTAATTAATTACTCAAAAAAAGAGAAATGAAAAAAATATTAAAATCGGAAAGTTTTGAAATTATTGAATCGTTTTTTGAGAAATTAAAAAAAACAACTCAAAATAATAAAACTGAAATAAAAATAGAATTTTTCGAATTGAGAATAAATGATCTCATTTATGAAAAATGTGATTGCGCTTATTTGCAAAATGAAAATAATGATGAAGGAATTTTATTTGATGCACTTTCACAACGGTATTTTTATATTAAATCTGAATTAGTAGGTGATATTGAAAAAAGAACCGCTCCGGTACTGTTTGTACTTGACAATCAAGTTTTCCAAATAATCCCTAAAGCAATTCAGGATAAAATGCTTCTTGTATTACAGAATAAACAAGACGAGAAAGTTTGTTTTGAAGATTTTGGACTTCAGTTTTCATTGACCAAGCCTACCTCCTAAAGTCTTTATTTAACTAAAACTTGCTCTGCCGTTTACTTGCCTGCTAACAGGCTCAAATTTCGCTTGAACCCGAAAGGCAAGCAAATGGCAGGGAAAGTAAAGCAAAGCCGGCTAAAGAACTTAGAATTGCGTTTAAAGGCTTGCCGGCTGCGGTAGTTATTCGATCCTCTATATTGCCGGACCAGATAGACCTAGTAAAGATCGTGTTGTTGGAAGTGTTATAACATCCAACAAGTGGTATCAATATTGATACCTTTTACGTCTAAAAGCAAAAAAGCTACCTGACAAAGATTTGCCACCTATTTATACCGAAAAGCATTTTCAGTAAAATCTGAAGCCCTGTATGTAAGGCTCATTAAATTAAGAGTATGCCGGAAGTTGTATAACATCCGGTAATGAGGGTCAGTATTGACCCCTGTTTGTATCTAAACGCCAAAAACCACTTTTTACGTTTACACCTTTTTTACTCCTAGAAAACGCGAACTGAACTTTTTACCCTAAAATCTAGAATTTTATATTGCAGCTAACATAGCGAAGGTTAGGCCTCTCGGAGTACCCAAGTACCTAACTATCACCTGAAACCCAATACAGGCTTGAGTTTTAATACCATGCATTCAATGGGTTACCAAATTGCTTATCTTTAATCGTTAGCCCACAGTTAAACTCGGTTAGATTAATTGAGAATATGGAGGATTTAGTTGTACACCAAATAAATATAGCTCACTATAGGCTCGTAGAATTAGCAAAATTAGCTGATCAGGCTAAACCGTTTTATGATTGGATAGAAAAGCATGCTAAAATGGTTACAGGCTCTCACAAATCTTTCAATGAGATTGTTTTCGATTGTTCAAAAGAACAATTAAATAAAATAATTACAGCATGTTATTTTGATAGTAATGAAGAAAAACCCTTTTTGTTTGATGGAATTGGTCGTGTTTACAATCACTCAAAGGCTTGTTTTTATTTCTTTGCTTGGATAATACGCGATGCTCCTCAACAACGTCTTTCACCGTTAATATCCAGAATGCAAAAGATGGATGGAGTAAAGAAAAACGTGGCTGAAATTAATTCTTTAGTAGAGTTGATCTTTGAGTACCGAAGTGTTGTTAAAAGTTTCGAATGGGCAACAGTGAGAGAAATTGTAATTGATAGATTAGAGGGTTCACGCAGAAGTATAAGCGGACATCATATAGAAAACTATGTTCGGACAGGATTGCTTACAGCAATTCAGAACTTTTTCTCTATATATAATAATTACGGAAAGTACAAAAAGGTTGAAATAGCAGATAAGCAAATTAAAGTAGGTAGGCATACAGTTGATATTTCAGCTAAGCTTTACCCCAAAGATGGAAGTGAAGCTATTGATTTGCTTATTCCGGTGAAAACTAGAGAAACAGAAGGTGGTGGACACTCGCATATCTTCTCACGCGATATATTATCTGCAATTACAGATATTAAGAAAGAGTTGTCTAATTATCATATTGCGGTTATTATTGTAGCGGAGAACTGGTCGATTGGTGAAATCTCAACTATTACGGGAGAAATTGATCGTATTTTTCATTTTAATATGTCACCAAATCGTTTTTTTGGTTTTGATGATAGTTCGCAAATCGACTTTAATAAATACATAGAAGAAGTTCTGAAGGGTGAAATTTAAATTATGAATGATCTTTTTAATAATACTGTTTTGAAAGGAGATGCAAGAGAAGCATCATTAAAATTGCCTGACAATTATTTTCAAGCAATTATAACCAGCCCGCCATATTTCAATCTTAGAGATTATTCTGAAGGGAAAGAAGATAACGAAATTGGGCGCGAAGCTAATTATGAGGATTATGTCGCTAACCTAGTCGAGCTATTCGACATTTTGAAAGGGAAACTTAGAAATGATGGTCTTTTGTGGTTAAATCTTGGAGATACATATAGACACAAGATGCTTTTAGGTATGCCTTGGAGAGTTGCTTTAGCCCTTCAAGATCATGGCTGGATTCTTAGAAGTGACATTATATGGCATAAGCCAAATGCAATGCCTTCTTCAATTAAGGATAGACCTACGACAGATCATGAGTATATTTTTATGTTTTCCAAGAGCAACGAATATTATTATGATTCTGATGCGATTCGAGAACCCCACAAAACTTTTTCTCCAGATTCAAAAATGAAGGGCGGTAGAAATCATTTTGGAAAAGTGAAAGGAACACCTGAAAATGGTAAAAATGGTGGTAATAGCAACTTGCATGACGGTAGATGGGATCAGGCGTTTCATCCAAAAGGAAGAAATAAAAGAACTGTTTGGGAAATACCTCTTGGAAAGTTTAAAGACGCACATTTTGCGGTATATCCAGAAAAGCTAGTAGAGAATTGTCTATTTGCGTCCACTAAGGAAAATGATTATGTCCTAGACCCATTCACAGGATCAGGTACAACGGGTGTTGTAGCATGCAGATATAATAGAAGATTTGTCGGAATTGAAATATTGGAAAAGTACCAGATAATGGCACAAAAGCGAATAGAAGCTATTACAATTCAGTCAAATATTTTCGAATAACTTATGGTGAAAAAGCTAGTCGGTAACTGTTTTGGTAACATCAGGTTTTGGCGAAGCATAAAAGCTTTATAATCAATCTAGTTATTAAAGTTCCGATCCTAACTCTCTAGAACCCCTCACTAAAAAATTCAGGCAAAGTCATCCCAAAAGCATTAGCAATTTTAACCAAACTCGAAGCGAAGGTCTTGCCCTTGCTCATATAGTCCGAATTGCGCTCTTGAAATCCCATGTTCATAGGCAAAATACTCATAGCTAGTATACCCTCTTTCAATACGCAAAGCCTTTATTCTCGCACCAAGCTTTTGGAGTTGTTCGTCTGTGTTTAGACCAGGGGAGTGTGTAGATTTCTTGCCCTTTGCTTGCATTGAGTAAAATAAAGCAATTGCCATTTCATGAGTTACCACTTATAAGAAACCCCTTATTAGTAGCTTTTATTCTAACAAAGCCATATTTTTAAGCCATACAAAACTACTTATGGCCAAATTTTTAACAACGAAACAGATATCCTCCCAGCTTGAAGAACTAATACAGGAAGCAGACAAAATTCTATATCTGGTAAGCCCATACTTAAAGCTGTCTAAGGACTTTCAAGAGCTTATTAATTCAAGGAATAAGAACGAAAAAAAGACCATTATAATTTATGGGAAGTATGAACTTACTCCTGAGCAATTGAAATTCTTGACAAGTTTAAGGCACGTCTATTTGAAATTTCATGAAAACTTGCATGCTAAATGCTATGCGAATGACACTAAACTCATAATTACGTCAATGAATTTTTATGAATATTCAATGATCAATAATAAGGAGATTGGGGTTTTGTATGACCTATCCGAAGAAACAGATAAAGAGATTTATAGTAAAGCATTAGATCATATCAAGTTTATAGAGGAGAATAGCAATGACAAGCCATTTGAATTAATAAATCTGAATGCTCCGGAAGAAACTAAAATCAACTCTAAAACAACAGACTTTGTGATTAAAAAGGCCGCTGGATATTGTATAAGGACAGGTAAAGAAATACCATTTAATGTCGAGATGCCAATGACTAATAAATCTTTTGAAAGTTGGAACAAGTATAAGGATGAAAGTTATCCAGAAAAGTATTGTCATTTTTCTGGTGAAGAATCTTTTGGAGAAACATCGCTCGGTAAACCAATAATGAGAAAGAATTGGGCGAAAGCGAAAGATATGTATACGCTATAAGCAGATCTTATTCGCTAATAACTATTCACATGCAATTCATACGAAAAAAGGCCAACAATGAAGAGATAAACTAAAGAATATCATTCACTTATAAAAATAATTTATTATATTAAAATATTACCATACTTTGCCTACTATTACTCCCTCCCTTTATAGTAAATATTCATTAATAGGTTTTGCCTAAGCAAAGACCATGAAAATCTTCATGCTTCTCACGTGCAATGGTACACCTAGCTTAGAACCAACACGATCAAAATGAAAGTATTCAAAATTGATGTAGAAAATTACAGGCTTTTAAAAGACTTCTCAATTGACCTCGAAGAGCAACTTTCGTTGATCTTAGGAAAAAATAATACTGGCAAAACATCAATACTTTCTATTCTAGATAAATTTCTAAATCAACCCGATAATTTACGTTTTTCAATTGATGATTTTAACCTTGAATATAAAAAGGAATTAAAACTCCATCTTGAAAATCCTACATTAATTGCCGAAGAGGATTATAAAGAAAACGGGATCAAACTCAAACTATATATTGATTACAATATCCATGATGATCTTTCAAATCTTAGTAGAGTCATGATGGATTTAGACCCAGACAACAATGTAATTGTTTTGGGTTTCGAATACACAATGGGTTATTTTGACTATTTAAGGCTAAAAAAAGATCATAGTGAATTTAAATTAAGGGAAACCATTAAGGCTTCTTCAAATCCTCAATACGAAGAAAGAGGAGTTGCTTATTTCCTAAAACAAAATCATGCCTCATATTTTATACTAAATAAGAAATCGTATGAGTATGATGTAGCAACCAAAGTTCTAAACGAATTAAACTTTATTGATTTATTAAAAGAAGAAATAAATAGCAGAGAAATAATAAACTTTAAATACATAAGTGCCAAAAGAGATGTTACGAATAAAGAAATTGATAAAACATTATCAAAGCAAACATCAAGAATTTATAAGCGCACAGAAGTTAACGAAGAACAAAAAAATGCTGTCGCGGCATTTCAAGACACTTTGAGTATCACAGATAATAGCTTAACATCAATTTATTCTGACCTATTTAAAGAAGTAGTTGATAAAGTGAAAACCTTTGGAGGAATTAGAATAAATGATTCCGAAATCGAGATAGTTTCCACTTTACAACACCGGGAATTATTAGAGGGTAATACAACTGTTGTTTATAAGCATGATGGAGATAGTCAATTGCCAGAACATTATAATGGGTTAGGTTACATGAACCTTATTAGTATGATTTTTGAAATTGAAATACTAGTTCAAGAATTTAAGAGAGAAAAAGAAAAAAAACCAGCGGATATAAATCTTTTATTTATAGAAGAGCCAGAAGCGCACACTCATCCTCAAATGCAATATATTTTTATTAAAAATATAAAGAAACTATTGTCAGGTGGTATAATTAGACTTGACGGAGCTAATAGAAAATTACAATACTTAATCACTACGCATTCATCACACATTGTTGCAGATAGTGATTTTCAAGACATAAAATACTTAAAGAAATCTGGAGTCAATAAAGTTATTTCAAAAAATCTAAAAGATTTAGAAAAGGAATATAGTGGAAGCGATGTTGAGAAGCAAAATTTTAAATTTTTAAAACAATACCTAACATTAAATCGAGCAGAGCTATTTTTTGCTGACAAGGCCATTTTTATTGAAGGTGATACAGAAAGAATACTGTTGCCTGCAATGATGCGCAAAATTGATAATGAAGACCCAACTCATCCAATTTTATCTCAAAACATATCTATTGTAGAGGTAGGAGCACATTCACATATATTCGAGAAATTTATCGAATTTATTGGAATCAAAAAAAGTATAATTATAACAGACATTGATAGCTATTATCTTGAACCTGTTTTCGAAGCGGATGGGATAACACAAAAAAAATTTATCTCCAATGGGAATTTAGTCTTCAATGAGATAAAGTGTGAGGCAAATCACGCAAGTGCAAGCCATACTTCAAATAGCTCATTGAAATTTTTTCATGGAGGAATTTATGATCTCAACTACTTCAAATCCTTACTACTAAATTGGAAGGTTTTACGTAAGAATAGAAGTAAAAAATGGGTTTCAAATAAAAAGGGAAGCTTACTATTAATATTTCAAACTCTTGAAGGAACATATTATGCAAGAAGCTTTGAAGATGCCTTCTTTTGCATTAACAAAGCTTTTATAATAAACCCGATCCATTCATTTCCATCATTAACTCCCAAACATTTGGAATCATATAGGCAAGGTGAAGTTGATCATTTTGAATTTGCTGAAAAAGGGGTTGGCAGTAAACCATCTTTGGCCATTGAGATATTACTAAACAGTGAGGCAAATTCATTAGGTCATGAATTTAGCAATTGGCAAATTCCAGCTTATATAAAAGAAGGACTATTATGGTTGAAAAAAGACTAACATTAGAGCCGGAAGTTCAAGAAATATTAGATTGTATCGATAACAATCGAAATTTTTTACTCAGTGGTGGTGCCGGTAGTGGGAAAACTTATTCTTTGGTACAAGTTATTCGTCAAGTAATACTGGAATATCCTATTTCCAAAGTCGCATGCATGACCTATACTAATGCTGCTGTTAAAGAAATTGAAGAACGAGTAAATCACAGAAACTTAAATGTCACCACTATCCATGATTTTTTATGGGATAATATTAAACATTATCAAAAAGAACTGAAAGAAGCAATAATTACGCTTGCTAATAACCCTGAAAATACAAAAATAAATATTGACGACTCACTACCAATTTCAAACAACTATTTTGATGGTTTAAGTGAAGGGATACAATATAAAGAGTTTGTAAAAATTAAAGAAGGCATAATTTCTCATGATGAACTATTAGCAATTGCGCATTTTATCTTTCAGAATTATCCAAAATTAAGTGATATCATAAAGGATAAATTTAAATTCATATTTGTTGATGAGTATCAAGATACTGACCCTTTAGTAATTGATATTTTTTTAGTTTATCTAAAACAAAGTTCTAAAGTCAATATTATTGGCTTCTTCGGAGATGCTATGCAATCAATATATGATGACAGCATTGGAAATTTAAACGCATTTACAGGCGCTAAAGTTGATGAGGTAAAGGAAATAAAGAAAGAGCAAAATCGTAGAAGTCCACAAAAAATCATTGACTTGGCAAATAGACTAAGAACTGATGGCATTACTCAAGTTCCTTCTGCTGATACTGCCGCACCTAATATGACTAATGGTTTTATTAAAAGCGGCGCTATTCACTTTCTATATTCCGCAGTCGCTGATATATCACGCGCTAAAACATTTCTAAGTAAGAAAAATGGCTGGGATTTCGCAGATTCGAGAGAAACTAAAGAATTGAATTTAACCCATAACTTGATTGCGGACAAAGCTGGCTTTAGAAATTTAATGGATATATATGATGGTGATAAAATTTTAGATTTTAGAAAAAGAATTAAATCTTTTATAAAAGATAACAATATTACTACTGATTTCTCACAAAACACTTTCGGAGATGTTTTAAATATTTTGCAAGAAGGAAAATCTGGACCAGCCCTACGACAAGTAACACCAACAGCAGGAATGCAAACTTTTATTGATAATAATCAAGAGCTTTTTACTATAGCTAAAAATTTAAACTTTCATGATTTTATTAAACTTTATGTAGATAAAGATCAACTTGTAGATGATAAAAAGCAGGATGAGACTGACGAAAATAAGAAAGGGTCAAAAAGAGATAAATTAATAAAACATCTTTTTAAGATTCAAAATAATATCTCCCTCTATCAAAATAAACAATACAATGAATTTCTTAGGAAGACCGACTTTAAAGACAAAATTACAAGCATTGATAGCAAAAAAATACTACGCCAAAACATTGATGAATTACTAAACGTTGGTGAAAAAACTATTGAAGACGTAATAATTGATGCTGATTCAAAAGGGATATGTATAATTGATGAGTCTATTCAGAAATTTGCTACCGAAAAAAGTTATATCTATAATCAGGTAAAAAACGTAAAATTCTCTGAATTTCAAAAGCTATACGAATACTTAGAAGGTAAAACACCATTCTCTACGCAGCATAAAACCAAGGGAGCGGAATTTAATAATGTATTAGTTATTTTAGATAATGGGGGTTGGCGAAATTACAATTTTGAAAATTTGTTTCTGGAAACAGGCACACAAAGTGTTTTAGAAAGAACAAAAAAACTGTTTTATGTTTGTTGTACTCGATCTAAAGAATCTCTCGCAGTATTTTTTCACAATCCGAATGATCAAGTAATATCACAGGCAAAACTATGGTTTGCCGAAGAAAACGTAATAGATTTAGATTCGGAAACGAATTAGAGCATTTAATAGAAATACAAATTTTGACACCTTTTTTGACACCTCTTCCAACAAAAAAACCGCTTAAACATTGAGTTTAAACGGTTTATAAGAGCCTTTTCGAGGCCATTGTGCCCAGAACAGGAATCGAACCTGCACTACCTTGCGATAACCAGATTTTGAGTCTAGCGCGTCTACCAATTCCGCCATCTGGGCTTCATTGTGGGGATGCAATATTACTGTATCAGCGTAAATCAGCCAAAATTATATGGGTTGCCCGCTGTTGGGCCTGAGGGTTGCCTTTTTTATCAGCCATCCCGCCACTATGAAGAACAGGCAAGTATACACGTATAGCCTTTTCTGCTTGCTTGCGGTTACTTCTTCTGTATCGCTATAGTCTATGAGACCAAGTTGATAAGCAATACCGCCTTTGTGGATATATTCAACCGCACCGGACGGGATAACACTGATCTTCTTTTCATCAACTATCTCGGTGGTTTTGTCTGTATTGAATAAAGTGTATTGATGGGTTGAAGCTGAATAGATGGCGTAAGGAAGAGTTGCCTGACCGGGAAATTCGGCTACTTTATAATTCACACGGATATTGGCTACCCACAGATAATTGAGCGTGATCAGCGCTATCACTCCCAAAACCCACCAGCGAAATCTTTTTATTTTCTTCATTATATAAAGTCTTCCCTGTGCGGGCTAAATGCATCTATCAGAATTCCCGCCTCGAGGCAAACACATCCATGTACTACATTCGGTGGTACATAATACCCATCGCCTTTTTTTATGATCTTCTTTTCACCGCCAATCGTCATCTCAAAAACACCACTATCCACATAGGTTACCTGGCTATGCGGATGCTGGTGTAGAACTCCAACCCCGCCGGTGATAAACTTTGCTTTTACAAGCATCAATGTTTCATCATAGCCAAATACCTGGCGGTGTATCCCATTGCCCACATCTTCCCATGTTATCTCACTTTCAAACTGGAACTCAGTGCTTTGTATCATATTCTTTATTTGACAGCAAAATATGGAAACTACCTGAACACAGCAGCCTTTGGCACAGTTTTTATACTATACCGTGTATCTACACAGGTAGAAAATTTTAAAATTCTAAATCCTATCGTTATGACTAAATTATTAAAAGCAGGACTGTTAGCAGTCATGTTCACACTTGGCTACAGCGCTGCTGATGCCCAGATATATGTGAATATCCGTCCCCGTCCGCAACGTGTTGTTGTAAGACGTCCACCAGCTCCTTCTCCTGCCCATGTTTGGGTAAATGAAGACTGGCGCCCTGAGGGCAAACGTTATGCATGGCATGGCGGATATTGGGCAGCACCTCCACGTCCCCATGCTGTATATGTTCCGGGGCACTGGAGCCGTACAAGAAGAGGTAATGTTTGGATCTCGGCTACCTGGAGATAATTAGCCTGGGGCTGAAGCCCGGGGTTTGAAAAGGTTTAATTGCTATGCGGACAAGCTGCATAACAATTAAACCATTTTTAGATCCATCATCTCCCGGGGCTTTAGCCCATATCTTTGCCTGATGCAACCCATCCAGGCAGTCTTCATCATCCCTCCCAAAGTTCACCTGCTTGATATTACCGGACCTGCCCATATCTTTTATGAAGCAGAAAGCTACGGTGCAAAGGTGACTTCTATATTCAGCACCATTTTTACCGATCAACTGGAAGCCGATAGCAGCAGTACTGTTTCATTTAGCGGCCTAACCCCTTACGATCAATTAAACCTAGTTCAGGGCGATCTTATTTTTATACCGGGGTTAGCTGCATCTCTTTTGCTCACCAATAATTTTATCAAAAGTTCAAAGCCGTTTCAGCAATGGCTCATTATTCAACATCAAAAAGGTGTGATCATATCTTCCGTTTGCACGGGTGCTTTTTTACTGGCTGCATCGGGCATTTTAGACAAGCTTTCCTGTACTACGCACTGGAGATATGAAGAGCGTTTTAAACAGTTGTATCCGCATATTACATTACATACTAACCGCCTGTTTGTACAGGAAGGAAATATTTTTACGAGTGCGGGTGTTGCATCCGGCATCGATCTCGCACTATTTATTGTTGAAAAATTATGGGGTGCTCATTTTGCTGCGCAGATAGCAAAAGAAGTAGTCATTTATTTCCGCCGCTCAATCGATGATCCGCAACTCAGTGTGTTCACACAATACCGTAACCACCTGGACAACCGTATTCACCAGGTACAGGATCTGCTGGCACAATCGCTGGATCATAAGTTCTCGATTGAAGAACTTGGGTTGAAAGTGAATATGAGTGGACGCAACCTCACCCGTTTGTTCAAAAGCACAACCGGTATCACGATCGGTAGTTATGTTGATCAGTTGCGGGTGGAGCATGCAAAAAAATTAATTGAGGATGGGCATACCATACAAGCGGCGGCTTTGCATTGCGGTTTGAAGAGCACCAATCAATTGCGAAACCTTTTGAAAACCGAAAAATAACTTTTAAATCCACAGCCTAAAGACTGAGCTAATGCATTGCCGCAGCCTTCAGGCTGCGGTGAAAATAGAAAATTCTGTCCTGATAGTGAACCTGTTTGTCCTTCCTATGGATTTCTGTAACCCTAGCTTTGCAGAAACAACTATCCCATGAAACTCTTCCTTAACATCCTATTCGCGATAATCTGCATCACTGCAACCGCACAACCCACCGCCGCACTTTCAAAAAAAGCCTACTACTGCCCACCCTGCGGATCCGATTGTGATAAAGATGAATACACCCAAGCAGGTAAATGTAAACACTGTGATATGACACTTATCGTTGAAGATAAAGCCACCCATAAAAAAGCAGTGGAAATCAAACGATACACCGTATTGTTCTATTTACAGAATGGCGTTGAAGTGCTCGACTTTGCCGGTCCGCTCGAAGTTTTTTCGTATGCCGGTTTTGATATCGCCATTGTATCGAAAACAAAAGAGCCGATCACTTCACAGGGTGTTTTACAAATCACTCCCAGGTATAGCATAGCTGATGCACCCCCTGCCGATATCCTTGCTTTCTTTGGTGGCAACTCAGGCAATGCAAGCAACGACCCTGCGGTGATCAGTTGGTTAAAAAATGCCACAACTCCTGACTACTACTTTTCAGTTTGCACGGGTGCATTCATCCTCGGGAAAGCCGGATTGCTTGATAACCTTACTGTAACCACTTTTCATAAAAGTATTGAGGGATTAAAAACAGAAGTGCCCAAAGCAAAGGTTTTATCGGATGTGCGTTTTGTAGATAATGGTAAAGTGATTACCACTGCAGGCATATCTGCCGGGATAGATGGGGCATTGCATTTAGTGGAGAAGATCAGGGGCAGGGAAGCAGCGGTGTCGGTAGCTAAATACATGGAATATGATAAGTGGGTGCCGGAACAGGGATTGGTGATTAAAAAATAAACGAAGAGCCTGAGGTAATCATACCCCAGGCTCTTATTATCCATCACACGTACCAGTTAAACTGTTAGAATTCCCTCAACCCCATCATCCATGGTTTTGCCGGTGATCATTCCGGTAACCATTTTTGCGAGGGCCACTAATTTATTGCTCTTTGTATCCCAGTAATGGGCCTCATGCGGCGTTACTTTAATAATAGTAAGCTCGGGATCATCCACCCCACCCTGGAACCATACTTTTACAATGGGCATCCACATTTCTTTCGCTTTTGTCGGATCTATCCTTACCTGTGCTGTTCCAAACAGGCTGAGGAACTCGTAGTTACTGCTGTTTGAAAAGAACAACTGAACACGGTTGTCTTTTTCAATGTTCGCATTGCGTGTACTGCTCTTGCCGCTAAAGAACCACAGGCAGCCATCATCATCCACCTGAATGGTATTCATAGGCGTTCCGGCCAGCGGAAGCTCAGAAAGAGCGGTAGTGAATATGCAGGTACTTTCTTTTTTAGCCAGTTCCTTGATCTTCTCGATCGCACTTTGACTGGAGAGATTTTCTATTGCCATATCGTTGGTTTTTAGATCACTATGTAATGTTTGTGCCGGGGAAAAATGGCTACAATAAAATGAACTAAATTGCAGCATGCCGGTAAAACTGTTCAACGAATTTTTTAAGAGTGAGAAAGCCGGGGGCATCACCTTGTGTTTATGCGCCATCGTTTCTTTGCTTTTGGCCAATACTTCTGCAGGAGTTCCTTACATAGCTTTCTGGAAATTGGATGTTGCCGGTCACCATCTCGACCACTGGATCAATGATGGGTTGATGGCGATCTTCTTTCTATTGGTGGGCCTCGAGTTAAAAAGAGAGATCTACACCGGCGAACTCTCTACCACAAAAAAAGCATTGCTCCCCATATTTGCTGCAACAGGCGGAATGCTGGTGCCCGCGGGTATTCACCTGCTGCTAAATTACAATACACCCACACAGGCGGGTGCAGGCATACCCATGGCAACGGATATTGCTTTTGCATTAGGTGCACTATCGCTGCTAGGAAAACGGGTACCCACTTCTTTAAAGATTTTTCTAACGGCACTGGCGGTCATAGATGACCTGGGAGCAATATTGGTGATTGCCGTGTTTTATTCGAAAGGCATTTCTGTTATCTATCTCGGAACAGCAGTCGGCATTTTTGGACTGCTCGCGATACTCAACCGTTTTAAAATACATAACCTGGTTCCTTACCTGATAGGTGGCATTGTGATGTGGTATTGTATGTTGCACTCGGGTGTACATGCAACGATAGCCGGTGTATTACTGGCATTCGTTATCCCTTTCGGAAAAGGAAATGCAACTTCGCCATCGCTCAAACTGGAACATTGGCTGGCAAGGCCTGTAGCGTTTATTATTCTCCCTGTATTTGCATTGGCTAATACCGCCATTCATATCCAGGGATCGGTTACGGATAGTTTTTTAACCGATAATAGTTTGGGTATCTTTTTAGGATTGGTGATAGGCAAACCGGTGGGGATACTCTTATTTAGTGTGTTGGCGGTATCACTGGGTATCTGCGTGAAACCACCCAAAGTACGTTGGGTGCACCTGATAGGGCTTGGGTTGTTGGGAGGGATAGGATTTACCATGTCGATCTTTGTAACACTGCTTGCATTTAGTGATAGTATGATCATTGATGCTTCCAAGATCGCCATCATTGGTAGTTCCGTGGTAGCGGGTGTTGCGGGCTTTGTGCTTCTCCGCTTTACTTTGAAGTCTAAAATGTAGTACTCTCTCTCTGCGTTTCTCCGCGCCTCTGCGGTGAAAAGCACTTTAAGCAATCACTCTATCGAAGCGGAAACTCACCGCAGAGGCGCGGAGGACGGGGAGTAAACCGCAGAGATAATTAATCAGCAATTGGGCCTTTACTTACTTCTCTACCGTTTTTATAAACTGCAAAAATCTTACGTGTGTTTTTAATACCCTGTGAAGGATCAGCGTCAAGTATCAGCAGGTCGGCCACTTTTCCTTTCTCTATCGTTCCAAACTGTTTACCAATCAACAAAGCATTCGCCGCATTTTTAGTAGCCACCGTTAATACCTGCAAGGGTGTTAAGCCCGCCTGCACCATCAGTTCCAGCTCAAGGTGTTCGGAAAAGCCTTGTGCCCGGATGGGCAGTGCGCCTGAATCTGTTCCCAGCGCAACAGTGATGCCGGCATCGTAGATCTTTTTCAGGTTGCGGAGTGCTGTTGCAAAACCGGCTGCATTTCTTTCGTAATCAGGTGAGTTCTTTATTTTATCCTGGTAATTTTTAGACGTGATCATTTCATACACCCCTTTTTCGAGGCTTGCTTTGAAGAAAGCATTATCCACCCATTCAGGGCGTTGTGCATAGATATAAGCGTACTCATCCAATGATAGAGTGGGAATGTAAATGGTTCCTTTGGCTTTCATTAACTGCAATAAATTATCATCAATGTCTTTGTCGCGGATACTATGAGCGATGATATCGAGTCCATAACCCACCAGCTTGCGCGCGTCTTCGAGATAATACAAATGCGATGCAACGCGGATACCGTGTTTATGAGCTTCGCTGATGATGGTTCGATAAACTTCTTCATCCATCTTCTTCAATCTTCCACCAAAATCATCCACCCACATTTTTATCACCGTAGGGTTCAGCTTCGCTAATGCATCTACCATCGCAGGCACTTCCGCAGCACTTGATGGGCGAAACACTTCATCCATCGCAAAAGCAACCGGCGGGGCAGCGGCAGGCACACCAAAACCGTAACCGGCGGTATGCAAACGGGCACCCGGCAGTTTTCCCTTTTCAGAAGAATCGCGGAGACCATTAAATAACATAGGTCTGTCTGTACCCATTACCAATATATTACCGATCCCATACTCCTGGTAACGGTTAAGCTGGTGAAGGATATTGGCGCGTGTATAATTTTCAGGTTTAGTCGTGGTATCTTTTAAAGTGCCTACATGTACATGGGCACTAACGAGAGCAGGCATGATGGTTTTACCCGTAAGATCTTTTATATCAGCACCCGATACAGCAAGGTCTTTTCCAATACCCGCAATCTTATCTCCCTGTATCCAAATATCCATGTGTTCTAAAGGCGCGCTTCCATTACCATCTATCAACGTCACGTTTCTCAACAATCTGCTATCCCCTACCGGTGAGGGTGTTTTGGTATCCCAGGCAAGAAAGATGAGTACTGCGGAGATGAGGTGGATAAAGCGGTTTTTCATGCGGGATGGGTTTGAGAGTCCTAAAGATCCGCAATTCCTTCTGTGTTTCAGTGCTTCTGTGGCAAAAAAAACGTGGCACGCTTTTTACTTCTTATTACCAATAACCTCACCCGTTATGACCTTCAAACTCTATCTCCTCATCAACTCCGGCCTACATCCTTATCCCTATGCAGGTATCAGCGATCAAAGCGACCGTATTGTATACATTAATGATGATATGATACACATTGTACGCCGCGATGAGGCGGGGTTCAGAGAAAAAGACTACCTGCTTACCTCCCGCAGTTTTGAGCTGGATATGGATATGATCGATGAAATGATCGACAACTATCCCGGAGAATACACCTATAGCCTGGTAACCCGTTTTGGCCCTTACAAACACCTTACCCTTACTTATTACTCCATGTTCTGCGAGCAGGTAAAGAGTTATGAGATCTTTGAAGATTATCCGGAGGCGGCGCACCAGTTTGTGGAGATGGTGTATCCGATTATGGAGGATGTTAGGGAGCGGGTGGTGAGTATATAACGAGATTTTAACCAAAGAAAATCGGGTACAAATACGTAGTATAAATTGCCTCCTATTTTCATTGATAAAAAATAATTTGCAGTCATAAATTCCTGCAAATATGATCAGTGACACAACACTTCTTTTCTTAGTTGCCCAAAAAAGATGCAGAAGCATTGTTTTATAAAAGAAGGCTTGCTACTTCTATTTATTATGGGTTATGCAATTGAAATTGCACTTAAAAGAAAAATTTTCCAAACTCTTAGTTTTGCTGAGGGTTTTCCCGAAGATCAAACAGAATTGTTAAGATATATAGGCTCCTTACATTCAAAAATATCACCCACAAATATTGCAAGACCCCCGTTGCAACATATCAAAGATATCCGCAATCATAATCTAAGTATCTTATTAAAATACAGTGGTACAAGCTTGGAAATTCAACATAAATTTAATTCCCAGTGGCGTTGCGTTAATACATGGAATCCTAACCAGCGTTATTTAAGAAGACATCTAAGAAAAATTACAGCACTAAATTTTATGTCCGCTGCAAATACCTTAATAAAAGCATTTATCTAATTTTACTGCATGAAGAGAAGTAATTTAAAGAATAATACCCAACACGTTATCCCCTTAGGCAACGGATGGGCCGTTATGAAAGAAAACGCAAAAGATCTTTTTATCATTACAGAAAAACAACGTGATGCAATCTATGTAGCACGCAAACTGGCGCAAAGCAGTCAATCCGAATTGGTGATACATGGGAAGAAAGGCGAGATCCGCAAAAGGGTAAGCTATGTTTCAAGCCCTTCCATAAGAGAAATGAAATTTTAGATGCTTTATTTCTTTTTCAGTTTCACCTCCTCACCAAACAAGATAGCCCAAGCCTCTAACGAAGCAATATTTTCAAAAATAATCCGCAACATAGCTGCCAGCGGAATAAACAAAAACATTCCCGCTATCCCCCAAACAATATCACCAACGATCACCGCAATGATGGTGATAAACGGGTTCATTTTCATACGCGAGCCTACAACCATCGGGAGAAGAAAGATACCATCAATCAGGTGAATCACCAGTAAGGCAATCACCGCCTGTGTGGCAGCAGCTCCGTTACTGTTTGCATAGGTGATGAGCAGCACAATCACTATCGCGGTATAAATGCCGATATAAGGGATCACGTTCAGCAAAGCGACAATGATACCCAGCATAACCGCATACTTGATACCCAGTATCATTAATATAGCAATACTCAGAATTAATACAATAGCGAACTCTACCAGCAAACCCCTGATATACGCTTTGATCACTTTCTTGTTCTCAGTTACAATGATCACCATCTCATCGGGAAAATCATTCGCAACAAGCTTCGTAATAAATTTCACCAGCAACTTCCGGTAATAAAGAATAAAGTAGGCATACACACAAACAAACAATATCCAGATCACAATACCTCCTAAAGAAAGAAAGAGCCCGCTCACAAACGTTGTTAACCCATTCACGATATCCTTGAACGAACTGCTGAAATAATCGGTTTGCTTAGCCTGGTCGATATGAAATTTACTCGTTAACCATTGCTGAAACGATGCAAACACCTGCTGCATTTTGATGTTGATATTAGGCAGCTCGCGCGAGAAGCCCGACAGTTCGGCCGTTAAAAAATAATTCACCCCCGCAAAAGCAATAATAAAACAGAGTATCGCCACAAAACACGCCAATCCTTTTCCCACCTTTTTCTTCTCCAGGAAACTCACAATGGGCAATAATAAAATAGCCAGTAACAACCCTGCAAACAAAGGGATCAACAATGTGGAGGCTCCACGCATGATGATCACGGTAAAAACAAGGCATACGGCTACAATGGTATACCGGATGTAGAAAGGCAGGCTGCTGGTTTTTAGTGGCATATACACAAGTTACAAGTCCTTTTTGGAGATAAGTACAGATTTATCTCATTTTGCTAAATTATTTAGTATTTTTATTCTATGGAATGGGCATTCAGTATTACCTACGACCGGAAAGTTATCCGCCTCAGGGCCAGGATCATTTTTTTGAATGATCAGACCGAACGTATACAGGTACGCGCCCGCAACAAGCGCATCACGCTGCAAAGCAACCGCCCCTTTCTTGAATCGAAAGGACTGAAACAGAAAAGGATAGACTGGAAGATCATTGAAGGAACTATCAGCAATTCAATGGTGCTGGAAATGATCATAAGAAGTGTAGAGCGCCATTTAAAGGGAACCACCAATGATCATCATTCAATACCGAGATGAACACCCTTAGCCCCCTAAAAGAAATATATAGAAAATGAAACCCGCGGGCTTCATTACTAATCAGCAATTAACGTATTGCGATAAATACTACTACGACTTGATACCCCTCCAACGCATTGATAGACAATAAAATAGCACCTAAAAATGGGTGTTTGTTCGAGTATTGTTCGAGTTTCAATAGGGGTTTGTTCGACTCGAGTCGAACAAGAGTCGAACAAACCCCTATTAAAACTCCACTAAAGCCTTGACATGGGTCCAGGGTTTAGTGGAGTTTTTAAAATAGCAAAACAGGTTAATAATTACTAATTAGGGCATAACAGGCCCCTTTCGGATAGCCTTCACCGGTACCGGCCACGTTTGTGGCTGACCGCCACGACCCGGTCCTAACTCTGCCTTTTCCAGGGAAGCGCGTTGTGGATCCTCACTGGCCATATAAACCATGATGGCCGCCAGCATTGCATTGTTCCGCAGGTCATCCCAAATGATCTTATCATAGGTATCGCGGTTGGTATGCCATGTATAATTGAAGTACGACCAGTTAAGCGATCCCAATGAGAAACCCGGGGCTCCTGCGGCAACAAAAGATGCATTATCAGATCCACCACCACTTGGTGAGCCGGGGAAGCTGGTAATAATGCGCTTGCGGATAGTATCCGGCACAGCAGCCAGCCATCTTGTTATATACTCCTTTGAATTTTTAAAACCCTGGCCCGAAACATTTACTACGCGCCCGGTTCCGTTATCCTGGTTAAACAGTGCCTGCAGGTTCTTTACAATCTCAGGATGATCTTCTACAAATGCCCTTGAACCGTTCAGTCCCTGTTCTTCACTGGCCCAATGGCCTACAAGAATGGTGCGTTTTGGGTTTGGATAAAACAGTTTCAGCAAACGCATTGCTTCCATCATGGTTAAGGTACCAGTACCATTATCGGTTGCACCTGTACCGCCATCCCATGAATCGAAGTGAGCAGACAGCATTACATACTCATCAGGTTTTTCCGTTCCTTTTATTTCAGCGATGGTATTAAAGGTAGGTACTACACCCAGGTCTTTAGACTCCACCTGTATCTTGATGATAGGGTCGCTACCAGATTCAACCAAACGGTATAAAAGGCCGTAATCTTCCAAAGCAATATCTACTGTTGGGATCTTTTGCGTATAGGCATTAAAGATCTTATTTACGCCAAAACCCTGGCTCCAGTTACTTCCTACAATACCCAATGCACCTGCTTTTTCTAAAGCGATGGGTAATGTTCTTGTAGTGTATCCTGTTTTCTTTATGCGTGCTGCCCATGCAGTAGTTTGTGCAGTGCGGTCCTTCTTCATGTTATCGATAGATTCTTTCAAACCGAATTCAGCCCAGTTATCATCGGGTCTGCCGGTTGGCTGCATCATCGATACCATCACAAATTTCCCTTTAACGGTTGGTAACCATTCAGCAAAAGCAATCGAATCTTTCAGATCAGGAATGATCACCAATCCTGCGGTAACACCTTTGCTTTTGGTAGATGGGCTCCATGCCAGCTGCGTTCCCTCTAATGTATGGATACGCGGAGATATCATATCAATATGCGATACCCCACGCTCCCATCCTTTCCATTCGCCCCACTGTTCATTCCTGGCAGAAATATTCCAGCCAGTATATTTGGCCACTGCCCAGTCGTTCGCTTTTTTCATTAACGGCGTTCCAACAAGACGTGGTCCGATCTGATCAAACAGTTCATGCGCCAGTTGTTTCAACTGAGAATTATTGGTTTCTTCTTTTACAATGTTATCGATCACCGCATTGGTCTGCGCATTCAGTGTTTGTGCAGTAACCAACGCCGTGATGAATAAGCCCGCCGCAAGGCGATGCAGATAATTTGGTTTGGGGATCTTTTTCATCAAATGAATGTATTAAATCATTGCCGGATTTAGATAATGCCAAAACATTTTTTTATTTTATATCCATCCCAATCCTACAAACCTGTTGTCCCGCTGGGACTTTTGGTGGGATTATTTTTTTATCTTGTTGTTGATGCGTGCGAAATTTTTACTTGCTTTATTGTTTCACCTGTTGGCTTTTGGCTGCTTTTCGCAAAACTACAACCTGGCGGATGGTGAATACATGGATACCGTCAACAATATTCCCAATGGGTGCCGTGAATGGAACGTTTTTTATTACCAGGTAAATGGTAAATATCCTGAGAGCTCTTTCGATATTATGATGCGGGCAAAAACATTCCTGCTGAAGAATAAGATCAACTATACCGGCAGCGGTTATATCACCTACCGATTCAGGATCGATTGCGATGGTAAGATGTTGCGGCGGGTGCAGGTTTTACAGACAGATGAAAATTATAAGGCAACACACTTTAGTAAAGAACTGGTTAACAACCTGTATGCTTTTATCACTACACTTGATAAATGGCAGGCAGGTGTACTCAGAGATAAAAGTATTGTTGCATACAAAGCATTTATAAGCTTCAAAATAAAAGATGGTAAGATCATTGCTGTTATCCCTTAGCCTTTTTATTGGCACGCAGTATGGCTTTGCGCAGGCTGGTACAAATGACTGTGCTTCCCGGTCGTTCAAAGACAGCCTGGTAAAACAGTACATTACCAACTGGATCGATAAGAACGATTATAACGGGCCACTATGGCAGCCGCATTTTGATAGTTTGATAACCATCTGCCCCAACATTGCCGAAGCTTACCAGTTAAAAGCGATCCCTTTTATTAAATACGGTGATTATGCGGCTGCCATGCCTTTAGAAGACAAAGCGGTTGAGTTGGGCCCATCCCAGTTTCTTTCTTACCGCGGTTTCTTAAAATGCATTTTTACAAAAGACTATGAAGGAGCACTGATAGATTTTCAGCGGGCAGAAAAATTATTCCCGGGGCGCTACGAAATGGATCATAGCTATTTTTTTTATGAGGGGTTATGCCATCTGTCGCTCAACAAATTGAAACTGGCAGAAGCTGATTTTAAGAGAGACCTGCTTGTACAAATAAAATCAAACCCTAATAATAAACCGCATTTTAATAGCTTACTGTATACAGGTATTTTATATTATGCCATGAAAAATTATCAGCAGGCAAAATATTACCTGCTCAAATGTATTGAGCAATACGCTATGCTGCCTTATGCAAACTATTACCTGGCGCAGGTTTACAAGCATGAGAAAAACAAAACAATGGTAGACAAATATCTATTGTTGGCTAAAGCAGGTTTTGAAGCCAGATATGGATTGAATGAAGGGAATGTGTTGTATGTGAACTATCCTTTTATTCCTACCGCCAATGCGCCTGATGCTGAATTCTGATAAACTTTTGGGTATTCTTTTTGTATATACAGATCCATGCCGCTGATCGAATTCACAGACAAAGGACTCTACTGCCCCGCCGGTCAATTCTATATAGATCCCTGGCGCCCGGTTGACCGTGCTGTAATTACCCATGCCCATAGCGATCACGCACGCGGGGGTTCAAAATATTATTTATGTCACCATCTCACGAAACCTATTCTGCGTTTAAGATTGGGTGATTATCCTTACCAGTCTGTTGAATGGGGTGAAGAGATTAATATGAACGGGGTAAAGATTTCGCTCCATCCAGCGGGACATATCATCGGTTCTTCGCAGGTGCGTGTTGAATACAAAGGTGAAGTATGGGTTGTGAGCGGCGATTATAAAGTGGAGAACGATGGATTGAGCGGTGCTTTTGAAGTGGTAAAGTGTGATACATTCATTACCGAATCAACATTCGGGCTACCCATCTATAACTGGAAACCCCAGCAGGAAATATTTGCTGATATGCAACAATGGATCAGCCATAATCAAGCCAATGGCAAAACAAGTGTATTCATTGCTTACAGCCTTGGCAAAGCACAAAGGATACTACAGGCCATCACACCCATTACAGATAATATTTTTGTTCACGGCGCGGTTTGGAACGTGCATGCGGCATTGGTCAATGCGGGCATTGGATTGCCAGCAGTAAAGCGGGTGATACCGGATATGCCGAAGGATAGTTTTAAGAATAGTGTGGTGATAGCCCCTTCAAGCGCAGAAGATTCGCCCTGGATCAAACGGTTTGTTCCATATGGAGTGGGCGTATGCAGCGGATGGATGCAGGTTAGGGGGAATGCCCGGAGAGGCAATGTGGATGCAGGTTTTGCATTAAGCGATCATGCAGACTGGAAAGGTTTACTAAGTGCTATTAAAGCAACAGGTGCTTCTAAAGTTTATGTAACACATGGATTTCAATCTGTGCTGAGTCGCTATTTAAATGAACTGGGCATTGAAGCAGGCGAAGTAAAAACAGAATATGGAACCGAAGAAACCGAACTGCCATGAAAGCATTTGCAAAACTGGTACGCGTGTTGGGAGCTTTTACAAAAACCAATGAGAAGCTGGATGCTTTGTCTGATTATTTTACACAGGCAAGCGACCAGGATAAGGTATGGGTAATTGCTATCTTCAGCGGTCGCAGACCCAAGCGGGCCGTGAATTCTACCTTATTACAGAATTGGTGCGCAGAAGTTGCCAACATTCCTATGTGGTTATTTGAAGAATGTTATCACACCGTAGGTGATCTTGGCGAAACCATTGCTTTGCTGTTGCCAGAAAGTAACGGGCAACAAAATGAACATACACTTGCCTACTATATTTTTCAACTCATGTCGCTTTCAAAAGCAGATGAAGAAGTAAAAAAAGAATTGATTGTGTCCAGCTGGCTGCAGATGAATGATGAAGAACGTTTTGTATTTAATAAACTGATCACCGGCAGCTTTCGTATTGGTATCTCTCAAAAGAGTATGGTGAACGCCCTCGCCAAAACCGTAAAACTTGAGCCCTCTGTTATTGCCCACCGGATCAGTGGAAACTGGGATCCGGCTACTACCCATTTTTCAGATCTGCTGGATGAACAAACTTCGTTAACTGATTTCTCAAAACCCTATCCTTTTTATCTCGCGTATGCGATCGATAATGGACCTGAAATATTGGGCAACCCTGCTGAATGGCAGGCAGAATGGAAATGGGATGGCATTCGCGGGCAGATGATCAAACGGAATGATGAACTGTTTATCTGGAGCCGTGGCGAAGAACTGATGACCGATAAATTTCCAGAGTATGCCGTATTAAAAGACCTGCTACCCAACGGAACCGTATTAGATGGAGAGATCATGCCATCGAAAGATGGAACACCCTTACCGTTTGCCGTTTTACAAACACGTATCGGCAGAAAAAATATTACAAAAAAACAATTGACAGAAGCCCCGGTTAGTTTTTTTGCATATGATATCCTGGAATACGATGGACAGGATATCCGTACAGAATCGATGGGCCGCAGAAGAGAGAAACTGGAGAAAATATTTGCCGATGTAAAGCAGCAGGCTCTTACGGACCTTCCCTTTTACCTCTCCCCCGTTATCCATTTTAACGGATGGGAAGAACTAACAGCGATCCGGACACATTCGCGTGATAAAGGCGCAGAAGGCATTATGCTGAAAAGAAGGTCTTCTGCCTACCAGGTCGGCAGAAAAGTTGGCGATTGGTGGAAATGGAAGATAGACCCGTTAACGATCGATGCAGTAATGATCTATGCGATGAAGGGACACGGGCGACGTAGTAACCTGTATACCGATTACACATTCGCAGTGAAGGATGGAGATAAACTGGTGAGCTTCACAAAAGCCTATTCGGGACTAACAGATGAGGAGTTTGTACAGATAGATGCATTTGTAAAAAGAAATTCCATCGAAAAATTCGGACCCGTTCGAACCGTTAAGCCGGAACTTGTTTTCGAGATCGCTTTTGAGGGGATCGCAGCTTCTAACCGGCATAAAAGCGGGGTGGCGTTGCGTTTTCCGAGGATGAGCAGGTGGCGGAAAGATAAAAAAGCGGATGAGATCAATACTTTGGAGGATCTGAAGAAATTATTGGAAGTGTATGGAAAATGAAGTTTTTTGCCACTGAAGCACAGAAGCACTGAAAAGAAAAATTCAGTACTTCTGTGCTTCAGTGGCAATTCTATACCTTTCGTTGTAAGTTTACGATTACTATGGATCCATTCGACATACCCGTAACCTATAAAGGCAAAGAAATAGTATTTCCTGCAGAGCTATTGCCAATGGGTTACACGTATAAAATAAAAGTAACCATTGATGAAATAGATGTTCTCTTTGAACCAGATGAAGAAAAGAATTACCGCGCAACAGTCAGCAATGAGGACAGAGATAAAGCAGGCAACTTAAATAAAGAACTGTTACAGCTTATCAGTGAAACATTGCACACATTGCTGACGTAATTTCCTGCTGCCACCTGTTACCTGCCCCCTATCTGCTTATCCAGATGTGTGGCTTCATCCTGCGTCTGATCTTTTTTCCCCACATAAGCCGTGATAACCGAAACAAAGGCCCCAACAGAGATATTGCCGAATATGGTAATGACCATGATCATAAACAGTAACCCGCGCGTGGGTTGAAAGAAAAAAGAACCGCCACCTACCAGTATAAATGCGATGAGCACACCAGCAAGTGTGGCAAAATTTCCCGCTATCAGCATCGATACCGCTCTTTTCTTATCATAGGGTCTGTTCAGTAAACGAATCGCATAAGAGAAGATCGTAAACATGAACAATCCGATACCTATATAGATAAAATAAAGATCCTGGTAGATGCCTTTTGAAAAAAAGAACCAGACAGGAACTGCGTATAAAATAGCGGCCAGCAATCCGTAGCCAAAATACTCTTTGATGTGCTGCCGGTTAAATATGGGGTTTTTCATAACCATGTTTACACAAATGATACAATTATGATACCAGCACTTAAACAATACAACCTTTATTGATGTTTAAACTTCGTAAATTGGATGAAATGACCAACAGAAAGATAAAACTCAGCATCCTCGATCAATCCCTTGTAAGAAAAGGCGGAAGTGCATCGCAGGCAGTTGCTGAAACGATAGAAACCGCAAAACTGGCCGATAAATTAGGATATCACCGCTTCTGGGTTTCGGAACACCATAACTCAGCCATGATCGCGGGTTCAACCCCCGAGGTTTTAATGGTTAAGCTGGCAGATGAAACAGCGCATATCCGCATCGGCTCAGGTGGCATTATGCTGCCCAACCACAGCGCATTAAAAGTGGCAGAAAATTTCAGAATGCTGGAAACACTTTTCCCCGGGCGCATCGACCTCGGAATGGGACGTGCACCCGGCGGTGACCGCATCACGGCTTCCATGCTCAACCCTTCCAACACTTTCAGCGAAAAAGCCTACCTCGAACAACTCGAGCATTTACAGGCATATTTTCGCGATGAAGCAGTTACACAATATGGTCCCTTGCTCGCAGTACCCCAATGTGCAGGCATCCCCGAACAATGGATATTGAGCAGCAGCGTGGGCGGCAGCAGTTTAATAGCAGCTAAGTTTGGACTGGGGCTGGTGATCGCCCGTTTTATCAATGGGCACGCCGGTGCAGAAATGGTAGCGCAGTATCAACGCGATTTCCAGCCATCCGCACAGTTTGCAGCACCTCAATCATTACTGGCTATAACAGTTCTTTGTGCCGATACTGAAGAAAAAGCAAATCAATTACGTAAATTGAGCGATTATAACCTGTTGCTGTTTGAACAGGGTCGCTTTGAACCGATGGACAGCTATGATAGCATAGCCAACTACCAGTTCTCCCCTGAAGAACTACTCAGGATCAGGAACAATGCGGGACGTATTGTTTCAGGAACACCGGAACAGGTAAAAAAACAATTGACAGATCTTGCCAACGAATTCGATACCGATGAGGTGATCATTACTACCATGACTTATTCGCAGGAAGACAGGCTACGCTCTTTTACTTTACTTGCAGAAACTTTCGGTCTCACGGCGAATTAGCAATCAGCAATTGATTCATACCAATAAACCAGTAAACAAATAAACCAATCAACAAAATGAAATACAACCTTCTCGGAAATACAGGATTAAAAGTTTCAGAACTCTGCTTAGGCACTATGACATTTGGTGGCAAAGGAATGTATACCGCCATCGGCCAATTGGGACAGGAACCTATTGATGCATTGATGAAACGTTCAATAGATGCAGGTATCAATTTTATCGATACAGCAAATGTATATTCTGAAGGGATGAGTGAAGAACTAACCGGTCAATCAATCAAAAATCTTGGCTTGCATCGTGATGATCTTGTACTGGCTACAAAAGTACGCGGCAAAATGGGCGATAAGCCCAATGATGCGGGTCTTACACGCAAACATATCATGCACCAGGTAGAGAATAGCCTTAAACGTTTAAAAACAGACTATATCGATCTTTACCAGGTACACAGTTACGATCCGCTTACGCCGATCGAAGAAACGATTGGTGCATTGGATGACCTTGTGAAAAGCGGAAAGGTTCGTTACATCGGCGCCAGTAATTATGCCGCCTGGCAATTGATGAAAGCGTTGGGTTACAGCACTTACAATCGTCTTGCCAAATATGTATCACTCCAGGCTTACTATACCATAGCAGGAAGAGACATGGAACGCGAGCTGATCCCTTTACTGAACGACCAGAAAGTTGGATTGATGGTTTGGTCACCACTGGCCGGTGGTTTACTCAGTGGCAAATACAGCCGCGATGATGACAGCAAAGAAGGCAGGCGCCTCAACTTTGATTTTCCACCGGTAAACAGGAACAGGGCCTTTGATATACTGGATCTTTTACACCCAATGGCAAAGTCAAAAGGCGCCAGTGTAGCACAACTCGCGCTGGCATGGCTCTTACACCAGCCTGCCGTTACTACCGTGATCATTGGTGCAAACAAACAGGAGCAACTGGAAGACAACCTTAAATCAGTAGATATACAATTCACCGCAGAAGAATTACAGCAACTGGATGAAGCAAGCAAGATCCCTTCAGAATATCCTAAGTGGATGCTGGAGAGAACAGGCGGGGATCGAAAAATATAAAAATTACTTTTGCCACTGAAACACAGAAGCACTGAAAAAAAATTCAGTGCTTCTGTGTTTCAGTGGCATTTCGACCAGTGTTTATTTAGTAACCGGTTGACTGAATTGCAAAATCAATTCTTTATTCGTTTTTATTTCTAATGCAGCCACCCTGTCAAGACCTGCCTGGGTGATAGAAAACTGAAGCGACTCGGCCTGGCTGATCAATACCAATCCTTCTTCTGTAAGAGATACAAGATGTTTATGGATCATGTCCCAATCAAAGGTGGAGTGTAATATCATCTCCCTTGGTGTGCATGCATACATTGTTGAGTGTGATGTTTCCTGAACAATACCTGCGAGAATAGCAAGCGTGGTATATCGATTATCCATTCTGCCAAATTAACGCAGGTTGCGCAAATCAACTATTGAGGTTTTCCACATTTTAACGCAGAAGGCCAGGTGACCGATTTTTTCTTCCCACCATCAGTCATATGTCAAGCTAAAATTAGTTTGTGTAGCGGGAAGGATAATATTAAACACCGTTCCCTTACCCGGTTCAGATAGTGCAAAGATTTCTCCATGATGGTTCTGTACTATTTTTTTGCACATGGCCAGCCCGATACCCGTTCCTGAGTATTCAGTTTTTCCGTGAAGACGCTGAAATATATTGAAGATCTGAGCGGCATGTTCCTGCTGAAATCCGATACCATTGTCGCTACAGATGATATGATAATATTCGGTTACCCCGTTGTTCTCCCCATATGCTGCTGCATCTTTAGCGCTTAATTTCGTGGAAGTAAAATTGATTTCAGGTGGTATGCCTGTTTTACTGAATTTGAGTGCATTGGAAATAAGATTACTGAAAAGTTGCGACATCTGTAAAGAGATGGCTTCTATAACAGGCAGGTCTTTGCAATGGATGGTAGCCTGTTTCTGTTCTATCAATAATTCAAAATCACTTTCAATATTCTCGATCAATAACTGCAGGTTCACCTGTTCCAATACATCCTTTTCTTTCGATAACTGCGAATAGGTAAGTACATCCCTGATCAACGTTGACATCCGGCTGGTAGATGCATTTATTTTATTGAGATAACTCTTCGACCGCTCATCAACATTGCCAAGACTATGCTCCAGCATTTGGGCAAATGTGCTTACTTTCCTGAGCGGCTCCTGCAGATCGTGCGATGCGATATACGCAAACTGTGCAAGCTCGGCATTTGAACGTTGGAGATTATTATTCGCCTCGGCCAATTCTTTTGTTCGCGCGGATACTACTTCTTCTATTTTCTGGCGTGCCAATACAACCGCCTGTTTGTCGAGATTAAGATCGGTAACATCGGCAGCAGTATTCATTACACCATATATATTACCCGCAGCATCATACAGGGGAGTAAAACTGTAGTTAAAATAGTTGACCTCCATTTTACCTTCTTTTAAAAGGTCGATCCTCTGATTTCGCACATGAACGGGAATGCCTGTTGTAAATACATCATCCAGCTGCTGATAAATGATTGGATCCAGTTCGGGTAAAACATCTTTGTATAATTTTCCAGCCACATCGTTTCCTTTTCCCCAGGTATCCATGATTGCCTGGTTAAGAAGCTCCAGCTTCATTTCCCTGCCAACATACACACCAATCGGAAATGGGGCACTTTCAACAATTGAACGGGCACGCTGTTCAGCTTCTTTCAGTGTCTTGTGTTCTGTTTCAAGCCCCTTCATTAATTCTTCACGGCGCTCAGCTTTTATCTGCGATGTGATCTCTTCGGCGGAATGGATAATATAAACGACTTTCCCATTACTATCTTTTACCGGTTTATTTTTCGAGACCCAATACCTTTCTTCATAGGTACCATCTTTACCCCGAACATCATAACGCAAGTGTGGCAATTGATGAGCTTTCCCATATCTTATTACATATTCAAAAGAATCCCTAACAGTCTGTTCACCCATATCACCAGGTTCCTTTGGATTGGAAGGAAAAAGTTCAAATATTCCTTTTCCCACCAGTTCTTCACGGGTGTTTCCTGAATTTAAAGGGAAATCGTCTGTTACTGCAATGATGGTGAAGCTGGGCGCATCTATTTGTACTAGTGCGCTATTACCGGGCATGGCGCTAAACAGCGTAATGAGGTCAATGATATTTTCTTTACCGTTACTCAAATGGTCATAAAGTATCTCGCGGATTAAAGATAAGTTTTATCTGATATAGATGACTACACTATTAGTGTATAAAAGATTTAAGCATCCCTACGAGTTCGTCAAATTTGTCAGGCTTTGTAATAAAATCATCTGCGCCCATTTCCTTGACCAGTGTGATAGTGTCGGGATGCGAGGTTGTGGAAAAAATAATCACAGGGATCTGGTCAAGCTGGCTATTTTTTTTGATCGCAGAAAGAAATTGCTGACCATTCATGACAGGCATATTCAGATCGAGAAAAATAATGTCTGCCAATAGTTTTTTCTCTTCCAGCTGCTGTAATGCATTGCGCGCATTACCAATAGCCGTGCAGGTAACAGTATCTGATACCCTCTCAAGTGCCGTCAGGAAAATTTCCTGGTCATCTTCGTCATCATCTATCAGTAAAATCTTCTCGTAAGCCATTCCTTGCTGAATTCTTTGCTTTAGCTGTTCTATTTGTAGCGGTTGATTGTTTGACCGCACTCACTATAAAAAGTTTAACACCGATCAAAATCAGTTGGCTGATGGCTAAATCGGTGTCTAACCTTTAAATTGATTCAAAACAGACAAATAGTGCCAAAACTATAGCGGTCTTATAAGACCGCCAAAATATTATTCAGCGAATCGCTTGTCAGGCAAGGGCCACCTGAGCCTGGTCGCAACCATTGCCAATGGCCGCTACAATCAACAACCCCAACTGCTGGGGATAATGATCCTCATTTACAGGAAAATCAAAGGCTTTCTTTGAAAGGGTTAACGCTACAATAAAGGGATCTGGGAGATAATCAATAATAGGCAATACGGCTGTTACATGATATTCAATAACTGTTCTTTCCATTTTAAGTACGTCTGCTGTATAATCAACACCCCTAAAAGTAAAATGTATAGGAAACCAGCAATCCTTTTTTTCCGCATCTGGCTTGGCATTTATCATCTCTTCTTCCGTTTTGAGAGATGGATCACTGCCACGCAATACCCAATCTGTCACCATATCATTTTGAAAATCGGGTTGTTCCTGTTCTTTGTTTTCCATTGGACTTTATATACTACCAACATTGTGCCAGCTCAAACTAAAGCTGTTTCTACCATCGTTATTTCGGTATTGTGTATGATAAACGCACGAAAAAGTACCTGATTGGTTAAAAAACAGCATTTTTTTTGCATTAGGGTCTTATTAGACCGCGTTATTACAAATAGTTTTTTTGATTTTCAATGTTTATAAGGCATGATCAGTAAGAAAGACGAAGGAGTATTGCAAAAGTTTGGGGCGCATATCAAACATCTGCGCGAGCAAAAGGCATTGAGCCTCAGAGAGCTTTCGTATGCCTGTAATATAGACAACAGTAAAATATCTAAAATAGAACAGGGAAAAGTAAATGTTACTGTTTTAACGTTGCTTGAACTCGCTACCGGGTTGGAAATCTCACCAACGGAACTTCTCGACTTCAGAAAAAAAAACCAATAATAAAAACGCCAATCGCAAGGCAACCTATGCCACCTCACGATTGACGATTTACATTTAAGCCTCTACCTCTTCTGCAGCTTCATAATTTACATTATTTTCAGCAATCTCAGTTAAAAGCTCATCCGCTTCTTTTTCTTCGCTTAATGTTTGTCCAAGCAACTCTTTTACATCGCTGAGACCCAGTGTTTCTGCCAGCTGAGCTAAACCACCGTATGTTGCGATCTCGTAGTGCTCTACTTTTTGTGAAGCGAATATGATACCTACGTCACGCGTTGCAGTGCCATCTTCTGTGTCTTCAATAATGCTTTCACCTTCTTTCACAATACCTTCCATTGCTTCACATTTTTTAGCCTGCACTTTTTCTCCCAAAAGAGAAAACACTTTTTCCAGGCGTGTAACATGCACTTTGGTTGTTTCCAGGTGACCGGCGATCGCATTCTTTAACTCTTCAGAGTGGGCCGCTTTCTTCATTTTAGGAAGTGTGCTCACCAGTTTTTTTTCTGCCCATAAAATATCCTTCAACTCATCAATGAAGAATTCCCTGAGGCGGGGTTCCGGTGAATTGGCCGCACGCGAACCGTTGGCTTTCTTTGTTGCTGAAGCAGTTTTTTTGGCTGCTGCTTTTTGAGGTGTCTTTGTCATAGTTGCCATGATAGGGATTTTTTTAGTTATCATCAACGATGAAATATGTATGCCATTATCTGGTATTAAAAATGGGCTAATTAGTCCGCAAAATCGAAATAGCATTGCGAAATATTTTCTACTGAATCCTCAGATGGAAGTAAGTAGTCAGCTTGCTTTTTTCCGCCCCGCCTTCACCGGATGTAAGCTCTGTTTCAATTGCTCCATTAAATCCCTGGATGCCGAGTGTACCACTTTCATGGTGGGGGCAGCCACTGTTTTGCCTTTGGCTTTGGCCCTGATGAACTTTAGCAGTTTTTCAGTATAGGTGTCTTTGAACTTATCAATATCAAACTTTTCTGTCAGCTGTGCTATCAGGGCTTCCGCCATCTTTACTTCTGCGGGTTTACTTTTGGTTGCAGGTATCTCCAATTCACTGTCGCTGCGCACTTCTTCGCTGAAACGGAGTTTGTATAACATCAACCCTTTTCCGTTAGGATGGATCATGCAAATATTTTCCTTTCCCCGCATTACATAGGTTCCGATAGCTACTTTTTGGGTCTTTTCCAATGCATCGCGCAAAAGTGCATAAGGCTTTGCACCGCTTTTTTGGGGCTGCAGATAATACGCATTATCATAATAAATGCTGTCGATCTCCTCTTTCATGCAGAATTGTGAGATCTCAATGATATCTGTTTTTTCGGGACTGGCCTTTTTAAAATCCTCATCAGTCAGAACCACATACTTACTGTTAAGCAGGTATCCTTTTACTATATTTTCCCACTTAACTTCTTTACCCGTTTTCTCATTCACCCGCTGAAACTTAATGTTTGCATGGTCCTTTTTATCAAGCATATCAAAGTCAAGCGCCCGTTCCTGCGTGGCTGAAAACATTTTGATGGGAATATTCACCAAACCAAAACCAATTGAACCTGTCCATAATGATTTCATAATTGCATTTTTTTTAAAGCTTTTTTCATATCAATCCCTTTTCCTAATACCGGTTTGAAAATATCGCCATCCCTCCTCATCTTACTGATGGCGTTATGAATATTGAAGTCCTGTATCTTTAATCCCTTCTTCACCTCACTCCAATCCAAAGGCATGGAAACAGGCGCGCCGGGCTTTGGTCGTAATGAGTAAACCGAGGCTAGTGTTGCCCCGGGCCGGTTCTGCAAAAAGTCGAGATACATTTTCCCTTTACGTTTTTTAACTATCCGCTCAACACTTGTAAAAGCAGGCAATTGCTCATTCACAAGGGTTACGATGATCCTGCCGAATTCTTTTGATTGTTCATAAGTGTACTTCTTGCCAAGTGGTATATAAATATGAAGACCCGTTGATCCTGATGTTTTGCAGTATCCTTCAATACCCCCAGACGCAAGTACAGCGCGGGTTGCATGCGCCACTTCAATTACCTGGTTAAAGCTGTTTTTATCAGACGGATCAAGATCGATAATGCACCAATCCGGATGGTCTGGTGAAAGAATACGGCTGTTCCATGGATTCATTTCAATAGCACCCAGTGATGCCATATAAAGTATATCGGCTTCTGTTTTACAAACCATAAAATTCCGGTCCCCTCCCTCCTCCGTATGATAAGGAAACGTTTTTATCCAATCAGGCACTTTGCCGGTAACATCTTTCTGGTAAAAACTTGTCCCGGTGATCCCGTTCGGAAATCGATTGAGCGACATTGGTCTGTCTTTCAGATAAGGTAACATATAGGGTGCCGCCTGGTAGTAATAATTGAGCATATCCCGCTTGGTTACTTTATCCTTTGGCCAATACACTTTGCCAAGGTTTGAAAAACTAAGCGTATGCCCGTTTATTTTTCTTACCTGGGTGTCATCGCCAGGGTTTAGAAACGATTTTCTAACGGTGCCGGCAAGGATGTTCTTTTCTTTCACTGCTTTTTTCACCGGTATTGCTTTTTCCATAACTACCTGTTTTGCCGATTTATCGATACGCATTCCTTCAAAAGACGGGTGGCGCATAACACCATCACTGGTAATCTCAGTAAAAGAAACCTCACAGACTAATGTTGGCTTGAGCCATGTAGCTAATGCATGTGGTGGATTGGGTTGAAAACGGGAAGGCTTATTGATATCCGGCTCGCTGCCAAAGGGGATGGTTTTAGTGATCAGTGGTTTGAATTGCCGCATCATTTCTTTCTGCAGTTTATCAGAGAAACCTGTACCTATCTTACCTATATAATTTAGCTTCTTCTTATCATACACACCTACCAATAATGAACTGAAGACTTTTGAAGTATCATCATTCTTTGTAAAGCCACCAATGACTACCTCCTGCCGTTTATTGGTTTTGATCTTGAGCCATTCTTTTGAACGGAGACCAGGCGTATAAATACTATCCGCCTTCTTGGCCATGATGCCCTCAAGTCCCATCTTTGCGGCAGTTGCATAAAATTCAAGACCGCTAACCTCAAAATTCTGACTGAGTAAGATCGTTTCGTTTTCAGGTAATAACTCTCTAAGGATCTCCCTGCGTTCAATTAAAGGAAGATGGGCCAGCGTTTTTCCATTGAGCCAAAGTATATCGAATGCATAATATTTTAACTCGCCATCTGCTTCACTCCGCCAATTCTGCAGATTACCAAAATTAGATATACCTGCTTCTCCCTGAACAATCACTTCACCATCCAGCACTGCATGGAAATTTAAATCGCATAATGCTTTATGGATAGGGTAAAACTTTTCATCGAATGATTTATTATTGCGCGAACGCAGTTGAACTTTGTTCCTGTTACAATAGGCAATTGAACGGTAACCATCCCATTTGATCTCGTATAGCCATCCTGCTTCTTCAAAGGGTTTGTCAACAAGGGTTGCCAGCATAGGTGTGAGATCTTTGGGGAAAGCGGTTTTCTTACCCTGGCTGGTGATTACTTTTTTTTTAACCGGCCGCTTCGTTTTTCCATAAATTTTTTCAGGGTCCTTTTCTACCTGCTTTATTGATTTACCGGAAATAACGGATTTATCTTTTTTGGTAATATCTGAAGTACCGGCGTATTCATCCCTGTGTTTGATCAGTAGCCATGCATTTTCCTGCTTTCCTTTCAACTGAACCAATGCAAACTCACCCTTCAACTTCTCCCCATGCAGGCGAAATTTAAGAGAACCACTTTTCAACTGTTTCAGCAAAGTTTTTTCCTGTTCTTTTTTATGGGCAATCTTATCAAGCGGCTCATATACACCTTCATCCCACACAATTACAGCACCGCCCCCATATTGTCCTTGGGGGATAATGCCTTCAAAATTCCGGTAATCATAGGGATGATCCTCCACCATCATCGCCAGGCGCTTAACTGACGGATCAATAGATGGCCCTTTGGGCACAGCCCAGCTCTTTAGCACCCCACCCATTTCTAAACGAAAGTCGTAATGCAAATGCGAAGCATCATGTTTCTGAATAACGAAACGAAGGCCCGAGGCTCCGGCTTTTCCACCCGTTGGTTCAGGTGTTTTCTGAAAGCTCCGTTTCTTTTTATAGAGGGTAAGTGCCATGCACTTAGCAGTATAATTTGTATGCCAGTTTCTGACATTCGCAACACAATGCGTGTAGAAAATTTTCCACACCGCCTCCATTATTATACTTAACTATTTGACCAAATCCCTGATAGTTTCTACAACATCCCTGAACCCCGCCGTTGTAGTGGGCTTTATAAGGTGGGTGCTGGCACCTTCTTTGTATGAATACGCAATATCATTCTGTGAAGAGGACGTGGTTAATACCACCAGGGGTATTGTTTTAAAGCCTTCAAGTTGTTTGATGTGTTTGATAAGGTCCCGCCCGTGAACTTTGGGAAGATTGAGATCCATGACTATGATATCCGGTACCTCGGTACAGGTTTCAAGATAGCCGGCAACAAGGCCGCCATCCTTGATAACATACATAGTATTAGGTAAATGATTCTCTTGTAAAGCATCTTGTAAAAGTTCAACATCATCGTTGTCGTCTTCTATAAGTAAGATCCTGAGGTCATTTTCCATGGAGAAATAATTAAACTATTTCAAATATACTCCTAAATAATAATATTTTATTAAGGAGTACTAAAGAAGGGTTATGGCATTATTAAAAGAAGAAATACCGGTAACAAAAGTTGATGACCTGTATGTAGTAGGCATTGGCGCTTCTGCCGGTGGGCTGGAGGCGATCAATGAACTATTTGATAATCTGCCAGAGAATACAAACTTTTCTTTCGTTGTTATCCAGCACTTATCTCCTGATTATAAAAGTTTGATGGCTGAACTCTTATCCAAACATACCTCCATGCAGGTATATGAGTCGGAAAATGATGTTTATCTGCGTCCAAATTGCGTTTACCTCCTACCCCCAAAAAAATTAATGACCATCCGGAACGGAAGGATAAGGCTGGAAGAAAAACTAAAAAACAGACTTCCCAATAACGCAATTGATGTTTTCTTTGAATCACTGGCTAAAGACAAAGGAGAAAAAGCGGTAGGAATTATCCTTTCAGGAACGGGCACAGATGGATCAAAAGGCATTACCGCTATAAAAAATTATGGGGGGACCGTTGTAGTACAGGATCCACTTACCGCCGAGTTTGATGGAATGCCCAACAGTGCAGTAGCTACCGGGAATGCCGACCTTATCCTTCCGCCAGAGATCATGGCAGACGAACTGACCGAATTTCTGAAAGAATCCCCACTAACGAAATCATTCTCAACATTAAACAGACAGGAAGAAGCTATACTGGCTGATATAATGGACCTCATATTAAAAGTAACAGGTCAAGATTTCAGTCACTACAAACGCCCCACCATTAACCGCCGCCTCACAAAAAGGATGTCGGAAAAAGGATTTTCAAAACTGTCCGATTACTATCAACATCTCAAGACTGATCCGCAGGAAGTAACTGCACTGTCAAAAGAGTTCCTGATTAATGTAACCAAATTCTTCCGCGATGAGGAAGCTTTTAATGTCATACACAAAGAAGTTGTTCCGTTACTGATAGATGACCCCAATAAAACAGATCCCATTAAAATATGGGTGGTGGCATGCAGTACAGGCGAAGAAGCTTACTCATTAGGGATGCTTTTCCAGGAGTATTTGCACAGCAGTAAAAAAATTGATAAGGAAGTAAAGATATTTGCAACAGATATCCACCAGGAGTCAATCGAGTTCGCTTCCAAGGGTCTATACAGTGCCAATGCAGTAAAGGATATTTCTGACGAAAGATTAAAGCGTTTTTTTTCAAAAGAAGGCGACAACTATCGGGTTATTCCTGCCTTGCGCAAAATGGTTGTATTTGCAAAGCAGAACATTTTGAAAGATCCTCCATTCAGCAAAATAGATCTCCTCAGTTGCCGGAATATGCTCATTTACATGAATCCATTATTGCAAAAAAATGTGATGAAAAAATTCCATTTTGCTGTGAATCAAAATGGTTTCATCTTTCTGGGTCCCAGTGAAAATATTGCCAATCTGAAAGATGCAGTGAAAGACGTTGATAAAAAATGGAAGATCTACCGGTGTATCCATAAACCCAAACCGGGAGATCATGATACATTCCTCAATCCGGCTGAACGTGCCACCTACCAGGATATGGTGACTAAACCAAAATCAAAAAATGCCCTTACCAGTATTGCTGATATTTTTAAAGAAACGCTCTTTGAAGAACATAACTACGCAGGCATTTATATCGATAAGGAATTTGATGTAAAACAGGCAATTGGGAACTTTAAAAATTTTATCAATTTTCCAGAAGGCAATTTCAACTTCAACCTGCTGAAATTGGTTCCACTGGACCTTTCCATCGCTTTAAGCACGGGCATCAGGAGAGCAATTTCCGAAAACTCAAAAGTGGTGCTTAAAAAATTGCACATCAAAGATGGAAACAGGGAGCGGCTGATCAATATCATCATCAAACCTTACCTCTCACAGGAAACATACACACAGCCTTTTATTTTTATCGTGCTGAATGAAGAATTTATCGAACATAAAAAAGCGTTCATTAATAAAGAAAAACCGGGAGAGGAAGGACATTTTTTAGGTATGCGTTTAGAGGAAGTAGAAGAAGAGTTACGCAATACAAAAGAAAACCTACAGGCAGTAATAGAAGAAGTAGAATCTGCTAACGAAGAACTGCAATCCAGTAATGAAGAGATCGTTTCCTCTAACGAAGAACTGCAAAGCACCAATGAAGAGTTGCAATCGCTAAATGAAGAGTTACATACCGTAAATGCTGAGCACCAGTTAAAGATCAAAGAACTGATTGAGTTGAATGATGATATGACCAATTACTTCAGAACTACTGAAGTGGGACAGATCCTGTTGGATAAAAAACTGATCATCAAGAAATTTACGCCGATAGCCACCAAACAGGTAAATCTCATAGAATCCGACATTGGCAGATCGATCACCGATATCTCTACCAATTTTATCAATCTTGATTTCATCAATGAAATCAAGCAGACAATGAATTCGGGCCGTTCTGTTGAGAAAGAGATCCAGACAGACAACGGTTCGGTTTTTATTATGCGTATTGCTCCTTATTTACGGCAGGACAGGATCATTGATGGCGTTGTGATCACTTTTATTAATATTACAGAAGCCAAAAGGCTCAATGATATAGTAGGCGCCATTTTTAATGCATCCACCAGTGCTATTACAGCCCTTGAACCCGTGCATAATAAAACCGGAAACATCATAGACTTCCAATTCATATCTGCAAATGAAACCAGTAAAAATATACTGGGTATTAATTCAAAAGAAATTGTAGGAAAAAGGTGGGTAGCAGACTTTCCGGGTTTCCTCGGACCATGTTTTAAAAACCTGGTTAATATCAACGAAGAGGGTCATATAGCTAACTTTGATTGCTATAATGAAACAACCGGTATGTGGCTGGAAGTTAGCGCAGCAAAAATGCCTGGCGATGGAATAGTGACCACCTTTACAAATATCACGCAGGCAAAGGATTCTTATAAAAAATTACAAAGCGCCGCAAATGAGATCACCCAGATGAATGTTCAACTGGAACAGTCCAATATGGATCTTCTTCAATTTGCTTCGGTCGCTTCGCATGATCTGAAAGAGCCGCTGCGTAAGATCCAGACATTCGGGAACCTGTTACATGAGAGCATTAAAAACAAACTGGATGGGAAAGATGTTACTTACCTGGAAAAGATCATCCGCTCTGCTAACAGAATGCAGGTACTGATACAGGACATCCTTACCCTTTCAAAATTATCCAATAACGATATCCCGTATAAAGATGTAAACCTTAATGATATCATCGCCAACATCACCGATGACCTTGACGTTTCAATTAAGGAAAAGAATGTGAAAATAAAATCCACTGATCTCCCCACCATATATGCCATACCCGGACAGGTTCACCAGCTTTTCCAAAACCTTATCTCTAATGCAATTAAGTTTAATGACGGCATATCGCCCCTGATCACTGTAAGTGAAAAAAAGATAACCAGGAAACAGGTAGAAGAATTAAAAATAAATGCTGATGACTATATATGTATCCAGGTTAAAGACAACGGCATCGGCTTCAACCCACAATACACAGAAAAGATATTTGGGATCTTTCAAAGACTAACCGGCAGCGAATATGAGGGAACCGGTATCGGTCTCGCCATCTGTAAAAAGATCGTAGATAATCACAATGGTTTCATTACAGCAGAAAGTGAAGAAGGCAAAGGTGCGGCGTTTAATATCATCCTACCGAGAAAGAATTGAATTAGCGGATTACGGATTCGCGGATTAAAGAATTAATCTAATCAACCACATAAAAAGAGCCTATAAAAAAATATAGGCTCTTTTTTGTATCCCTCAATACGAAAATCCGCCAATCCGTAATCCGCTAATTCTATTTAGACCCACGCGTCAACAAGAAAATAATCAATAACACCACTGCCCCTACGCCCAATACGCCAACCCATACACCTGCTTTAAATATTCCGGCGATGGCAGAACAGCCGGTTAGAAAAATGAGAAAAAACAAAAGGAACGCGCTGATAAGTCGTGAATTCTTCATGATTAATTTTATTTTTTAGTGGCAAAAAGACTGCGAAAATAATTCCTCGGGCTATTACTCAGAATAGTACATATCCCTCGTTTTTTCGGGAATACAGATATAGATCAGCATTAGAACAAGGCCAACCAATAATAGTGGGAAGTAGAATATGCTTTTCATAATGTTGTTTTGTTAAATAATACAAATGCTGTGCCCGCTAATTCATTAAGGCTGTAGAATGATGTCACCTATATTGTTAATGGCTCCATCAGAAACAGTTACGTTATCCTTCAGGGCATTTTTATAAGGAGGTATGCCTTGTACTATCAGGCTATAAGACCCTTGTTTAACATTTGTAAACTCAAAAACATTGGTTTTCACCTCTGCCTTAAAAGTATCTGTTCCCGATATCATCCAGGCTATACTGCCCGAATTAGCCGGACTTACTGTTCCTCGAACACCGCCGCCATACCGGCTTCTGAAGGCCAGGGAAGCTGCTACAACGATCACAAGGATCATGAAACTTAATATGACACTTTTCATAGGATATAGTTTTAATACTGTACCTGCTGAAAAATGTATGCCAGATTAAGCTATCATGCTTATTTGAAGTTTATCTCCACTATATGCGGCTGACCATCATCAATAAGGGTGATTTTCGCCCCGGTTTGCAGCGTTCCATCCAATGTGATCTTTTCTTCCCGGGACCTTACGAGCTTCAATTCGTAAATCGTTTCTTTGAACCGGTAATCGACACTGAACGAATCCCATGCTGCAGGAACGGCAGGAATAAAATGGACCGTTTCCCCTTCTCGCTTTAAGCCTATAAATATTTCTATGATCAGTTGATACATCCATCCGGCAGAGCCGGTGTACCATGTCCATCCACCGCGGCCTTTATGAAGCGGCACACCATAGACATCTGCTGCCATTACATAAGGCTCTACTTTATAGGTTTCCATGCCAGCCTTATCTCCACCATGATTAATGGGATTAATGAGTTTAATTAACTCCCAGGCACGTTCCCTGTCGCCCTTTACCGCAAAGGCCATGGTTAACCAGATTGCAGCGTGTGTATACTGACCGCCGTTTTCACGTACACCGGGTACGTACCCCTTTATATAGCCCGGGTTTAACTGTGATTTGTCAAACGGCGGATCAAATAATTGTATGATGCCCGCATCCCGGTTGATCAACCGCTCGCCTGCTGATTCCATGGCAATATCAGAACGTTCTTTATCACCGGCACCCGATAGTACCGACCAGCTCTGTGGCAGTGAATCGATCTTACATTCATCATTCTCTATAGAACCCAATGGCGTACCATCATCAAAATAAGCCCTCCGATACCACTTTCCATCCCATGCATTTTCGGCAATCTTCTGCTTCAGCAATTCGGCTGTTGCTTTACATTTTTCCATAAAAGGCATATCATTCTTTATTGAAGCCATTTCAGAAAAACGTATCAATATATCGTACAGGAAGAATGCGAGCCATACACTCTCTCCTTTTCCATGTTCCCCCACCTTATCCATCCCATCGTTCCAGTCGCCCGAACCCATCAAGGGTAATCCATGTACACCATACCGCATACCATGTTCTATAGAGCGGATACAGTGCTCATATAAAGAAGTTGACAGATCAGAACGGATAGGAAGATCATAAGAAGATTCTTCATCTACATTCAGTAAACGCCCCTCAATATAATTGGCCGGAACATCCAGGATAGAAGTATCACCTGTAACACTTACATATCTCGCCGTTACATACGGCAGCCAGAGAAAATCATCCGAACAGGTTGTTCTTACACCTCTTCCCACAGGTGGGTGCCACCAGTGCTGCACATCCCCTTCTTTAAATTGCCGTGTGGCGCATAACAAAATATGCTCACGCACAAGTTCAGGATGTGAATGTAATAGCGCCAGCATATCCTGCAACTGGTCGCGGTAACCATATGCACCACCTGATTGATAGAAACCACTTCGTCCCCATATCCGGCAGGCAAGTGTTTGATAAATGAGCCATCCGTTCGTAAGTATATTCAATGCAGGATCCGGTGTTTTGATCTGTACCGCATTCAATGTTTTATCCCAATAAGCTTTTACTTTATCGAGCGATGTTTGATGGCTTCCTGTTTCTTTATATTTTCTAACAAGCGCTTTTGCATCGTTACTGTCTTTTCCAATACCCAGGCGGAAAACAATTTCGCGTTCGTCGTCTTCCTGCAAATCAATAGCAACCTGCAATACGGCACAGGGATCAAGTCCCGCCCCCGTTTTACCGGCCAGCCTTGCCTTATTCATTGCTTCGGGATTGGCCAGTGTTCCGTTACGCCCAATGAACTCCGCCCTGTCTCCCGTATAAGAACGGTTCGTTTCATTTACATCAAAAAAAGCAACCCTGTTTTCCATTGCCGTGTTATAAGGATTACGCGCAAAGATGGCACCACTCAACGCATCATTTTCTGTGATCACATGCATCTGGTATTTAGGGCGCAGATCACCTAATACCCACTCGATATACCCCGTTGCTGATAAGCGTCTTGCACGCCCGGAACGGTTATGCAGTTTTAGTGTGATGAATTTTATACTATCCTCCGCATCAACATGCACCCATAATGTTGAATAGATTCCATCTTCACTATATTCAAAAACACTATAACCAAAACCATGTCGCGTGATATAAGGCGATTTACCACGCTGCGGCAATGGCATGGGCGACCAGAAGCGGCCACTTTCTTCATCACGTATATAGTAAGCCTCTCCAGCCCTGTCGCTCACCGGATCATTCTGCCATGGCGTTAAACGAAACTCATGTGCATTCTCAACCCATGTATAAGACTGCCCGCTCTCTGAGATCACCGATCCGAAACGTGGGTTCGCTAATACATTGATCCATGGTGCAGGCGTTCTGCGGGAAGGATCTGTTGTGATGACATATTCTTTTCCATCTTTTGCAAAACCGCCCGTACCATTAAAGAATAAAAGATCTTTCGGTGGCTCCAGCGCAGTAACCACGGATGCATGGAACCTGGTAGGACTGAAATAAGGAATGATGCCTTTAAGCTTACTCCGGCGGCTCATTTGCTCTTCCAGTGTACCGCTGTTACCCGAAATAACAATTCTGGCAACGGATTGAAATAAGATCCGGTCCTCGTTCGAGATCTGATCTGCTGAACGGATAAAGATGCCACCCGGCTGTTCTTTGATATTTGCGGAAATACCGGTGGCTACCAATCCTAACAGTTGATTCTGCAATGTCTGGCGGTAACCTCCATGGTCCTCGTTCCATATCACAAGATCAACGATCAATCCTTTTAAGCGCCAGTATGCATGGGCCTGAATAAGTTGTTCTGCCAGTTCAATATTGGCAGAATCTTCTATCTGCAAAAGAACGATCGGAATATCTCCGGAAATGGCATAACCCCAAAGTCCTGATTGCCCGCGATGATTCTTGATCATAATGGCAGGATCAACACGCAATGATGGGTTCATGAAAATGATAGATCCTGCCAAACGGCCATATAACTGAGCCTCTTCTTCCCTTGCATCAATCTGTCTTAATATTACCTGGCTATGTGTCCAAGCAAGTTCCAATGCACGGTTGGCCATATGTCTGTCCTGGTATTTCTCAACCATATTATCACAGATCTCTTTTGTATCCCCAATACCGATCAGCATATCAACTGTTGCCGATTGCTGCGGTTCAATCACTATACGGTATTGGATGGCGATAACAGGATCGAGCACAGAACCGGCAGTGTTGCTTAACGGTGCAGCACTTTCCATACTTACCGGCTGATGAATCGTATTACCCCTACCGATGAATCTTGACCTGTCTGTTTCGTATGAGATATTGGTCACCTCTGCATCATGCACCTTCATCAGGTGAAACATATAGGGCATCTGTGCATCAACAGATCGTGGCCGGCGTGTACATACAATAGCCTGGCGTGCCGATACGATCTCTGTTTGTACAAACAAATTGCTGAATGCCGGGTGCGATGCATCTGCCATATCAGGGGCCAACACCACTTCTGCGTAACTGGTTATTTCAATGACCCTTCTTTTTCTTGAACGGTTAGTAATATGAACGCGCCGTAATTCAACATCATCTTCCGGTGATACCACCACCTCTGTATGGGTTTCGAGCGAATGATCGCGTCTTCTGAATTCGGCACGACCCTGTGAAAAGAAAGCCTCATAATTATCGCCTTGCTTTAATGTTGGCTGGTAAGCGGTTGACCAGGAAAGATTGGTTTCGAGGTCGCGGATAAAACAGAAGGTGCCCCAGTTATCACAGGTGCTGTCTTCACGCCATCTTGTTACAGCAATATCTTTCCAGCGGCTGTAACCACCACCGGCATTGGTGACCATCACATTGTATCGTCCATTAGATAATAACTGCACCTCCGGCACAGGTGTATGCGGCGTGTTGATCACGCGCATAGAAGTATCGTTAACGGTTTCTATTCCTGAATCAGCAATGTGAACGGCGGGTGAATAAAAACTGGTGATCCTTGGAACGCGTTCCTGCAACAATAACAATGAAGCCTTGAACTGTACCTCTGCCTCAAAGCGTTTCTGCATGATCTGATCGAGTAAAACAGATGTCATTGCCAGGAAACCCATTCCTTTGTGATGCACCATATAGGAACGTACAATCACATTTGTTTGGCGGCGGGGCACACGCGAAGGTGTATAGTCAACGGCCTCATAAAATCCATACGCACCTTCAAATCCTTCGCTTTGCATGAGTCGCAGATTATTGGTAGCCTCCAACGGATCTACCATCAGCGACATCTCCGTTGCATACGGAGCAATCACAAGATCCTCTCCCAGCCCGCGTTTGAAGCCGGTACCCGGAACACCAAAAGCATGGTATTGATAATTCAGACTGGAATCCACGAGGTTATATCCTGATTCAGAAATCCCCCATGGCACCCCACGTTTTCTTCCATAATCAATCTGCTTCTGTACAATGCCGTTCGTTGTTTCATTCAATAAAGTATTATCATAGTTCGGCATCACCAGCATCGGCATCAGGTATTCGAACATAGATCCGCTCCAGGAAAGAAGTAAAGGTGTTGTACCGATATTGGTCAATTGCCGCCCTAAAGAGAACCAGCTTTCCTGTGGAAGCTTTCCCTGTGAGATGCCCACAAAAGTTGTGAGCCTTGCTTCAGAAGCAAGCAGATCATAAAAACTATTGTCCCTTTTCTGTTCTTCAAAATTATACCCGATGGCTAAAAGGTTCTGCGTTTTATCGTAAAGGAAATCAAATTCCATATTGGATAACTCACCACATTCCTGCGCAAGCCTTTGCGTGATCAATATAAATTCTTTCGCACGCTGACTACCCTGTATGATATGTGTTCTGAACTGATCCAGCCAGTCTTCTTCCTCTTTTGTATTATCCCCTTTATAAAAACCGCTGATCCTTGGCAACAGGTATTCTTCTATTCTTGCCAGCTCATGAAAAGTTGGCGCATTGGTGATCAACGAGAATGCATCGGAAAATTTTTCAGGTACCGCGATTAATAACCATGGTAAAAATGTAATGAGGTCACTGCTGGCCGACTTAACCTGGTTCGTTAATTTCTGTAACCATATATATACAGGGTCCTCCTCATCGGGCTTCACATGAAAAGCCATTTTTCCGCAGGATGCCAATAATTTATCCAGCAGGAATTTAATGGCCATCAGTCCTTTCGGCCGGCTTGCACATAATTCCGTTATCTCTTCTTTTAACTGGATAGCGAATTGATTACTGGGATCTTTATCAGCCAACACCCTTGCTGTATCCAGGATCCCGTTAAATACATCCGCACGTATGATCTTATGGTGCGGCATGGCGATCAATCCCTGTTTTAAGGTAAGCAGGTGACCGGCAAGGTTTCCGCTATCCACAGTTGAGATATATCTGGGATGCAACGGTTGTAAGGAAACAGTATCATACCAGTTATAAAAATGCCCGCGGTATCTTTCCATGCGTTGCATGGTGCTGATGGTATTGGTAGTTCGCTCAAGAAACTGTGTAGCGGTGATATACCGGAAATCGTAGGCGGCTAAGTTCGACAACAATACAAGTCCCATATTGGTGGGTGATGTACGATGCGCGATGCGTTCAACAGGTTCTTCCTGGTAATTGTCTGGTGGCAACCAGTTATCTTCTTCGCCCATAAACTCCTCAAAGAATGCCCATGTTTTTCTGGCCAGTTTTTGAATAAAGATGGTATCATCCGCAGACAGTTCTGCCCCGTCTGCTTCAATGGGCATACTGATCCACCAGGAAATAAATGGTGATATGAACCATAGTGCCAGCACGGGTAAGGAAGGCAATAGGGTCCATGGGGAAAATGCAGAAAGAAAAAAGAATAATCCGGCTGCACCAGCCGGTACAAACCACATCGATCGCCAGGCGTTGGCTAGCGTGCCCGCACCTGTGTTCGATCCTGATGGGTTCCATTCGAGTAATTTTTTATGCGAGAACCACATTCTCCAGCTGGTGCGTACGATCGCATCGATATTTTTTATGGCTTCATAAGGAAGGAAAATAAAATCCAATGCATTCTGCGCAAAATGATCAGCCGCTGACTTGATTGAATAGATCAAATGCTGGGTAAATAGTACGTCTTTCGGTTTCCAGATAAAACTCCAGCTGAGGCTGATGGCTGCCGGTAAAACGATCAATAATATAACGGCCAAGGTCCAGAACCAGGCAATGCCCGAAAACAACCAGCCATATAACAACATCAATGTGAGTGCCAGCGGAACAAGACTGCGGCGCAGGTTATCAAATATTTTCCATTTAGATAAACCGGAAAGCGGGTTGGGTATGATCCCTTTTTCTCTTTTCGGTACAAAGGGCGTAAACCAGTTGGCAATCTGCCAATCGCCCCTGATCCAGCGGTGGCGGCGTTGTACATCTGCCTGGTAGGATGATGGATACTCCTCATACAACTGGATATCACTCACCAAACCTGAACGGGAATAAGCACCTTCCAGCAGGTCATGACTTAAAATGCGGTTATCCGGGAAACGTCCATTCAATACTTTTTCAAAAGCATCAATATCATAGATCCCTTTGCCGATAAAGGATCCTTCCCCAAAAATATCCTGGTATACATCCGATATTACCCGGGTATAGGGATCAGTTCCGGGTTCGTTACCATGTAAACGCGCATACAAAGAACTACCGGGTCCCGGTAAACTGTTAGATACACGCGGTTGCAATATGGTATACCCATGAATAATACGTTGTTTCTTTTCCGAATAGATAGCATGATTCAAAGGATGTGCAAGCGTACCAATCATTTTCCAGGCAGTATCTCTCGGAAGCTTGGTATCGGTATCAAGGGTGATAATATATTTGATGGAAGGAAATACAGATTCATCCGCCACGATCAACGAAAAATTTTCTCTGCCGTGCCCACGTAATAACGCATTCAATTCACTCAGCTTTCCCCGCTTCCTTTCATAGCCCATCCATACATTATCATTCGCATTGTATTTTCTGGGGCGGTGAAACAGAAAGAAGAAACCATTGTTTTTGCTACCATATTTTTTATTCAGTTCAATTACTTTTTCTTCTGCAGCCTGCAACAGTATTGAGTCTGCAGCCAGTACTTCTTTATCCGCATCCTTGAAATCTGTGAGTAGTGCAAAATATAAATGCGCATCGCGGTTGGCAAGAAAACGGACCTCGATCGATTCCAATAAATGATCGATATCCTGAAGAGAGGTAAGCAGGGTTGGCACCACTACCATGCTGGCATTCTCCGGAGAGATCCCTTTTGAAAAATTAAGACGGGGTAATAGAGAAGGCTTTACCATTAGGGTAGCGAGCCAGTTGGTGATGTGCAGGGCCAGTTGACTGGTACCGGTTACTATCACAATACCCAGCACTACCTGTATCCAGCGTAAAGGAACATCTTCCTGTAGTTTATTCCATAATGGCCAGCTAAAGAGGAGCGTGAAAAGCAGGATCGATCCTGCATAAGATAGCAAAGGGATCTTACCAAATAAACGAAAGATCCATTCTTTTACAGACACTTTCATGCCTGCAAATCTTTCCAGCTGCATGGCTCCCTTATCCACCAGGTAATACCCCACATGGTGCGTTCGCGCATCCCGGTGATGTGTTTCAACACTTTCTCTCGCCATATTGATCGCCTGCCTCGCGATCTCTTCTTCTGAATAATAACTGTTCTTGGCTATCTTCTCAACTGAGTGACGGTAGCGGTCGCGCGTAAAGAAATCCATTTGCGCATACACACCATCTTTATCGGTCCTGAGTATTTCTTCAACTACACTGGTGGATTCAACAAAATCGCGCCAATCATTTGCACCTAAAAAACGGAGACTGCTGATACTGTTGCTGATCGATACCTGGTCGGAAGCCTGTTTTTGGTTTTCCAATCCCACCATTTCGTTACTGGTAAGCCCCTGCTCGGATAAATGTTGCTCGATCCAGGAAAGCGGTAAGGATAAAGCAGACCCTTTCCCCTGTAGCTTGCGGGTGAGTTCTGCCACAAAAGGACCGATCATTGGCGGGTTTGAACGGGCCATATCTGCAATCACCAACACAAGATCTTTCGGGTGGTTCTCAGCCACTTCAATCATCTGATCGGCCCAGTACTCTGCCAGCTTCTTATAGGTAAGATCAATAGCGATCTGGGTGGCCAAACGCCGGAGATTCTCTATCAGCGCCAGCCTCAGCATGATCGGAATGGCCCATAACTCACCCAGTTTAAGGGGTGTAAAAGATTGGTAAGCGGAAATAAATCCTGAAAGACCGGCAAGATCAATACGACCATCACTATGTGAAATGATCTCAACAGCAATATCATACACACGGGGAAGTCCTACGGACTGACCATTTTTTAATTGCGGAAGTCCCTTACTATATCCTTTTGGTAAGTGCTTTTTAGCGGTGTACACCTGCTCTTCAATCAGGTAAAAATTATCAAGCAGCCATTCTCCTGCCGGTGCTATCCGTTGATTCTCTTTAATGGAGCGGGTAAGCAAAGTATGCACATCTATCAGGGCATCTTCATTCTCTGCCAGCCTTTTCAGTAATTGTTCGGAAGGATGCTCAGTGATGAGTATATGATTCCTCGCTAATCTTTTTGCATAAGCTTCTATCTGTTCTGCACTGAATAACTCGGCCCTTAGCGGAGGTAATTCATTCGCATATTTTTCAATTAGACTTTCACTAACAAAAGGACTGATGATGTTTTTCTTTAAAACGGCAATTGCCTGTGGAAGCATTTCAAAAATGTCTTTATTATCATTTTTCCCTTGAAACGCTTTCATATTCTCTTTTCTTTTTTATTGATATCGTTAATGGTCCTTTCATTCACATAGCCGTTCTGAATCCTGATCTTTACAATCTAGCCTTTTATAAGCGTACCCTCTCCTCTTCCTGGGTATTATCACCAGGGTTTACCAATTCGGCAGGCAGACAGGTGCTGGTAATTGAATTTTCCTCGCAAAGCAGTACTGCTTTCTTGATCACATTTTTTAATTCCCGTACATTATCACTCCATGAATGGTTATACAGGATAGAAGATGAAGAAGGCGCAAAGCCCTTAAGGGTCTTATTAAAAATATTACTATACAATTTTAAAAAATGGTCCGCGAGCACGGGTATATCTTCTTTTCGCTGGCTCAACGGGGCGAGGACGATATTAAAATCGTTCAACCTGTGATACAGGTCCTCCTTAAACTTTCCGGTACGGGTAGCGTTCCATAAAAGATGATTACTGGATATAATGATCCGCACATCAACAGAAATTTCTTCTTTACCAACCGGTCTGTGCATTCTTTTCTTCCTGAGAACATGTAATAACTCTTCCTGCACGCTCAACGGCAACTCCTCTGCTTCGGCGATGAACAAGGTTCCTCCATTGGCTTCTTCCAGCACACCCTTTTTAATGATTAGTTCTCCTGACTCGTTTTCTTTTACTGAACCGAATATTTCTTCGACAGGATTTTCTTTTGACAACGCTCCTGCTTTCATTACCACAAAAGGCATCTGGTTGCGCTTGCTGTTCTTATGTATTTCCTGGGCCACTGATTTCTTGCCGATCCCATCCTCTCCGTAAATAATAACACTATTCTCTGTTGGGCCAACCAATTGTACCTGTTTATGTAATTTTTTGAACGATTCAGTTTGTCCCCAGAAAAAATATTCACCTGGAGGCATATCATTATTAGACCGATTGTCAGCACTCACCAAACCGTCTTTCTTGTTGTTAAGTGCTTCCTGTATCGTAAGCAGGATCTGCTCCGTAATAATGGGTTTAACTACATAATCAAACGCGCCTTGCTTAAGTGCCAGGGCCGACGTTTTAATATCAGAATGACCCGTGATAATGATTACACGCAGGTCAGGGTATATTTCTTTTACTTTTCCGAGTAAAGTGATGCCATCGATGTCTTCCAACCGGAGATCACAGAGAATCAGGTCCGGTTTTGTATTTTCAAGGTATTCAATCGCTTCTTCGCCCGAATACATCACAGTAACTTTATACCCTTTCCGGCTCAGAAACTGGTTCAGCAAAAAGCAAAGATCTTTATCGTCATCTATCACTAAAATTTTTTGCATATAAATCGGCTTGAAGCAAATAATCTTTACGTACAATAATCAGAAAAAATTATACCAGAAGTATAGCTAATAAGTAAGCAGCTTTCGCCGATGAAAAAGGGAACAGAAACGGTGAATAATAAAGAGAATGAGAATAGTCGTTGTTTAAACAATGAAATTGAGTAAAATATTACCCATTATGTATTAGTCGTTAATGACTTATGCTTTCCCCCCAGGTTCAGTCTTAAGGCTGAGCACCTTGCGTAACTTATCACGAAGCTCCTGAAAAGAAAAGGGCTTTACGATATAATAAAAAGCTCCGTTATTGATGGTTTGCATGATATCCCGTTCGTAAGAAGAAGTGGAGTAAATAATAACGGGGACCTGTGAATAATAAGTCAGTTTTTTGATCTCCTGCAAACACTGAACCCCGTTCATCAAAGGCATATTCAGGTCTACAAAAATATAATCGGGATAGATCTCATTGGCAGAAAGCACCTTGAGCGCATCCACCCCATTCATAGCAGTCGCCACTTCTATCGCAGGATTGATTTCCCTGATCGCATCCTGGAAAAGCATCTGATCGTCAAGATCATCATCGACCAATAAAAGCAGTTGTGGTTTGTTCATTGATTATTTTTCTAACACGCTTGGCTAACTACCTGCAAAACTAAATGATTTGCCATTGACTATCCTAACTTTCACAAACCCTATACTGTCCCCATCCCGAGATCCGGTGCAGCAAACCCGCCTTTTCCTCCGAAACATGGAAAACAAAACATAACCGCCCATCAGACAGTACCGAACGATTACCCAGTTCCATCTCTTTTCCGAAGATCTTGGTGACCTCCTTTTCAAGCCAGGGAAAAATACACAGCTCTACTTTATTATCAACTTGCTTATATAGATTCATATAAAGGCTTTAGTTATTGATACCAATACAATTTTGATGCCTTTTCTCACCAGATGCTTTTCTATTGTGGAAAAAAGACCGTTTTATGACAATATCCGTACACTTAATTCCACAAATACAATAGGTACATTTTTTTCAATAAAAAGGATATTGCAAACCATAAAAAACATTAAAAATGAAAAAAATATTACTGAATACAGTTACGGGGCTATCCATTTTATTCTTTGTCGCCTGTGGTACTGGTGATGCCAATAAAGACAGCAAGGAAATAGCCAAAGAAGAGAATAAAGAAAAATTTGACTCTACCAACATCGAAGGAGACACCAAATTTGCCGTTACCTTGGCCGATGGAAGCATGATGGAAATTGAAGCATCGAAGCTTGCAGCAAAGAATGCTTCTGCTGCAAATGTTAAAGACTTTGCACAAACAATGGTAACAGACCATACAGCAGCCAGTGAAGAACTGAAAGACCTGGCTACTAAAAAGAATATCAGCTTGCCAATGGCCCTCAGCGATGCGAAACAGAAGAAATTCAATGAGCTCGCAGCACTGAAAGGAGCCGATTTTGACAAGGCGTATGTTGACTGCATGGTAGATGCACACAAAGATGCAGTGGACCTTTTACGGAAAGAATCTGAAAAAGGAAACGACAACGACCTCAGAACTTTTGCCTCTTCGAAATTGCCCACCATACAACATCACTACGAAATGATCAAATCCATCAAAGACGCAAAAAAATAGTCTTTGAATACCCCACTTAGTAAAGCCGGACCCCTATGGTCCGGCTTTTGCATTTACAACATAGTCCTAAAGATACATACCTATGAAAAAAGCTGCTAAAAAGAGAAGCTCGTTTGTTGCCTGGTTTGAAAAACTATCTACCCGCATCACGAAGACTACGGGTAGCCCCGCGGCGGTAGTAGTAGCTGTTTTGGTCATCATTGTATGGGCCTGCTTAGGGCCGGTATTTCATTATTCTGATACCTGGCAGCTGGTGATCAATACGGGTACAACGATTATTACTTTTATTATGGTATTTATCATTCAGCATTCGCAGAATAAAGACACTACGGCTATACAGCTTAAACTCAATGAGCTCATCGCTACCAATGATAAAAGCAGTAACCGGCTGGTGAATATCGAGGACCTGACGGAAGATGAACTCGCTACTTTAAAACAGTTTTATATCACACTTGCTAAATTATCAAAAAAAGAAAAAGATATTTTCTGCTCACATTCAATAGATGAAGCGGAAGAAAATAACCGCGATAAAGCTAAAAAAGATCCCTTAAAAAAATGATCCTATGGATGCCGCCAAAAAACTAACACACCGCACACATCTTCATCTTGTAAAAGATTATGTACAAACTGCCGCCGCTGCTAAACTCGTATATGTAAGCGATGCAGAACCCGGCATTGCCAGGGCCAGAAAAGGAAAAGGGTTTGCTTATACACTGAAAGAGTCACCAGTGAAAAGCAAAGAAGAAATAGAAAGGATCCGCAAGCTGGCCATTCCACCGGCATGGGAAAAAGTATGGATCTGTACAAAAGAAAACGGGCACATACAGGCAACCGGTTTTGATGCCCGACAGCGCAAACAATACCGCTATCACCCGCTTTGGGGGCTATTGCGCAACGAAACCAAGTTTCACAAGCTGCTTGAATTTGGAAAGCAATTACCCAACTTACGTTTACAACTGGAGCAGGATCTTTCGCTAAAAGAGCTCTCAGAAAAAAAAGTAATTGCCGCTGTAATCAGTCTTATGGAACGCACCTATATCAGGATTGGCAATGCGGAATATGAAAAACAGAATGGCTCTCATGGATTAACTACCCTACATGATAAACATGTAGCGATTACAGGTGCTGCTATCTCATTTTCTTTCAAAGGGAAAAAAGGTATCGAACATTCTATCAGTCTTAAAAACAAGAAACTGGCAAAGATAGTAAAGCAATGCAGGGATATTCCGGGTAAGGAGTTATTCCAGTATTATGACATCAACGGTCAACGCCAGGCGATCGATTCCGGCATGGTGAACCATTACCTGAAAGAATTTACCGGTGAGGATTTTACGGCAAAAGATTTCAGAACCTGGGCAGGATGCCTGAACCTGTTACGGGCTTTTAAACATATCGGTCTGTATGAAAATACAACACAAAAAAAACACAATGTTAACCAGGCATTGGATTTTGTGAGTCAACGGCTAGGCAATACACGCAGTGTTTGCAGGAAGTATTATGTCCATCCGGGTATTATCAGGCTATATGAAGAAAATAAAATGACCGGCTATTTAAAAGAACTCGATGGAATAGAAGTTCCCGATGGAATCACAGGTCTGACGAAGGATGAAAAAGTGCTGATGAAATTACTCGCAGTAGTATAGCTGACAGACGGGTACGATTTTCTACACAACTCCATCATTGGCAATCATCAAGACTAAAAAATGTTGGCATATTTATTTCAATATATTCTTTGAAACAAAACCCAATAAAATGCAAACGAACGAATCTCTGATAGAAGTATTGAATGACTTGGTAAAAATCAATAACGACCGGGTAACGGGATATGAAAAAGCATCCGATGAAGCAACAGATTCAGATATCGATCTGAAAGGTATGTTTAGCAAGATGGCAAATGACAGCCGTGATAATATCAATGAACTCACAGAACTTATTGAAAAATGGGGTGGTATTGTTGCCACAGATACCACTGTGCCAGGTAAAATTTATCGTGCCTGGATGGATGTAAAATCTGCTTTTACAGGCAGTGATAGAAAAGCCATTTTAAGCTCGTGTGAATATGGCGAAGATGCAGCGCAAAAAGCTTACGAAACAGCGTTGAACTCCGATGCAGAGATCGATGCAGAGTCACGTCAGCTGATCATGAGCCAGAAGTCATCGCTGAAAGAATCACATGACCTGATTAAAAAATACCGTGACCTGCATGAGCTGGCAGCACATTAAATAGTTGCCGTTACAGCTACCACGACTGAAGTCTCCAATGATCTTTTATCGCCATAAAATGTAAGCGGAGAAATCATCAACGTACTACGGTAATCAATGGACTGGTGCATTATTGCACCAGTCTTATTTCTTATTATCCATCCTTAAAATATACTATTATGCACGCTGCAACACCATACCTGAAAACCCTCACCGAGGTTTATACAAAATTGCTGGCAGAGGGATATAAAGAAGAATTTATTGTTATCAATAATGTTCTAAAATCACTTACTACAGAAAAGGAATACACCCCCGCAGAAGTTAAGATCGCCAATTTCTTCCGGTTTGAGGGCCAGACCGATCCGGGAGATAGTTCTATCTTATATGTACTTGAAACCACTGATGGCACAAAAGGTACTTTAGTAGATGCTTATGGAGCTGATGCGGATGGTGATAAAACCTGGTTTATTAAAGAGGTGGAAAATATTCATAAAAAAGCGAAGGCTTAGTATTCTCCGGGGAGAATACCAGCTTGAAACAACCGTGTTCTGCATTTGTGGATCACGGTTTTTTTATAAAAAACAAGCCACATGTTACCATGTAGCTTATTGATATATAGGGAGGGAGAAAAATTAATCTACTCCTTTCCTGATCAATCCTATCAGGATGGAAATGATGGCCAGTACAAGCAGAATGTGGATCAAACCACCAACGCTATAGGCAAATACACCGATCAGCCATCCAATGATCAAAATAACGGCAACGAGATAAAGAAGACTTCGCATAGTATTATAGTTTTACCAAATAATAAAAACCCTGTGCCACAAAAGACTAAATTAGGGTCATGATAAAAGATTCCGGAAGGGGATTTTCTTCTACAAGTAGTACGGAATACCTTGGAATAGAATTAACTTATAAGTATTAATGATGAAACGACTCTCCACTTTGTGGCGCATACTAAAAAGATCCGGTCAAGCTTTTAATGAAGATGATGGCATGAAACTCAGTGCTTCATTATCTTATTATACCATTTTTGCCATCGCTCCTTTTCTTGTGATTGTAATTGCTATAGCCGGCTCTGTATTCGGACAGGAGGCAGTGCAGGGGAAAGTATATTACCAAATCATGAACCTGGTGGGCAAAGACGCGGCGGCGCAGGTACAGAGCATTATTCTGAATGTACAACTGAAGGACCAGGGTTTCTGGGGAACCGTGATCGGAAGCATCATTTTAATGATTGCTGCTACCGGTGTATTCACAGAGATCCAGAGTTCTATCAATTATATATGGAGCATTAAGGCAAAACCGAAAAAAGGGTTTTTAAAGTTCGTGATAAACAGGTTGATTTCATTCTCGTTGGTATTGAGTATTGGTTTTATCCTGCTGGTCTCACTCCTACTCAATTCATTAATGGATCTCCTTTATGCAAGGCTCGAGCAAGTCTTCGATACCACTTCGCTAAAGCTTCTATACACATTGAACGTTGCATTTATCTTTGCAATCATCACCACCCTGTTCACAATCATGTTTAAAATTCTTCCTGATGCCAAGATCAATTGGAGGGATAGTATGGCCGGGGCCGCATTTACAGCGGTGCTGTTTATCATTGGAAAATTCCTGATAGGTTTTTATATCGGCAACTCAAAACTGGGTTCAACCTATGGAACAGCGGCTTCTATTATTGTTATATTATTATGGGTGTATTATACATCTATCATCCTGTACTTTGGGGCAGAGTTTACCAAGATACATAGCCGTGAGTTGGGCAGGGGAATAGTTCCGGATGAGCAGGCGGTATACATTATCAAAACGGAGAGCAGAGAGATACCTCTGGCGAATACGGAACACCAGGTATAAGCTGGGGCTATTTCACAATCAACACCGTTTCCTTTGCTCCCTGGAAAACAGATTTCCAAAGAAGATTGAAAAAAGATTTGTATCTGTCTTTCTTAAAACGAAAGTCTTTACCCTTATCGGAATGGTTCTTGTTCCTTACATCTGCATTGGCAAGCAAACTCAAGAACCCTTTTTTCTCAAGTGAATCATTATCATTCTTCCGCAGCAGGTCTATTTTCAGATCACGGTAATTGATAAGCACATTTCCAGTGCTGCCCTGGTGATCACCATTGATCTCAAAATTCAATTCTTCGGCTTCACCGGACCGGATAGACGTCATACTAAGCGGCTCAAATGCCGGGTTAAGTATGGGCACATGAAATGCGCCAACCTTACCTGTGACCCTGAAACTGCCATTGCTTTTATTTAGCGGGATGGACCAGTATGAAACAAGTGGTGCCTCACCCATCACTTTTGCACGGGCCTCTATATGGATCATAGGATTCTTCGCGATCATGGCCGGGATATTGGTAATATTAGTAACCTTACCGGTAAGGTCTGTAAACCTTACAAATCCATTCAACTGACTCTTGGGTGCCTGTTCTTCGTAAACAATACCTGAATAGGTTACATACAATGAACGGATATCGATCACCGATTTGGCCATCCGAAGCTTATCAAAAGGAAACAACCCCCTGCCCTTTTTTGCTGAATCAACCGGTAATGTTTTGTCATCAAACACATGAAGGTTTACCTGCAGGTTAACAGAAGCGATACTTATTGTGTCTTTCAAAACCTTCTTCAGAGCAAAGTGATCCAGCAGGATATTGCTGGCTGTAACCGTATATAGATCTGTTTGCTTCCCGATCTTGGTTTTTAAATATTGCCGCGTGATCGTAGGTTTTATTTGCATCGACCTGATGGTTAATATATCACTACTGCCCGGATAACTGATCTGATTTAACTGCATGCTATGCAATCCCATCGGCAATTGAACATACCCGATGAGAAAACGACAATCCCGTGGATTAAGAATACTCCCTATCTGCAGAACGCCTTTGAGCGTAGTTACTTTTTTCAAGACCACATCGGCATCATTGATCAGAACCGATCCCTTTCCGGCGGACCTGATAATGAATTTTCCTTTCTGGATTACCAATGAATCGATAAACCCAGCTGGTAACAACGCGTGCTTATTTTTAGGATCCGCCGGAGGAATGGTAATAGCCGGTTGGTTCACCAAAATTTTTCTTGCGTTGATCTCATTCTTATAGATATATGCTTCCGCTGATAATCCTTCCACATCGATGGATTTTATCACACCTGGATTTGCTTTATTTTTGAGAGAAAGATCCTTTACACTCAATAAATGTTTTTTTGAGTCATACGCTACACGGCCTGTATGCAAAGCCGTATTATCAAAACTATTGACAGTAGCTTTTGTTTGCGAGATAAAATATGAAATGATATTGTGGTAATCATGGGCACTATCTACCAGGAAGTCATCTATAGAAACACCGATACCTTTGATAGCTATGGAATCTTTATGCAGGTAATTTAAAAGTGTAACATCCCCGTTAATAACCTGGATATTCTTAGCCCTGAGAAAATCAAAATTACCTGTGAGACGTTTATATACTTCCAGTGTATCATTTAAACCTTCAGCCGGCATACGCTTCCTTGCCCATTTCTCCATCCTGAATACGGGTCTGTCGAGTATGATAGCTGAAACATCCAAAGAACGGTTGCTTAACAGTTTTAACTCTTTCAGTCCCTGGATAGTGACTTTGGCAATAGACAACCCAATGGTTACCGGTGGCATCGAATCTTTTTGTACCAGCTTCAGCCATTCAATTGAATCGAGTGTGATTTTTACATTATACAAATAAGCATTACCTCCCACTTCATCAATGGTGGCCGTATCATAAGTGATGCGGTATAAACTATCCGTTTTTTTTTGAACAACTTTTGTGATCGCATTTTTTACCACACGGTTCTTCATCGTTGTCCACCAGAACACAGCGGTTCCGAGGATAAGTACGAATATGATCCAGGTTATTTTTTTTGCCTGCATAATAATTAAAATGGATAGCCAATGGCAATGTTATATATCAGGTTCTTATGGAAGTCGCCAAGCACCCATTCTTTTCCTTTCTCGGCATAAGGTGAGCGAACAGGGGCAGCCACATCGAACCTGATCAATAAAATACTTACATCAATACGTACGCCAACACCGGCACTGACTGCCAGATCGTTAAGAAAATGGCTGCTGAATTGCGCAGCTTTGCCATAAAGTACCGTATCCCTTGTCCAGATATTACCCGCGTCAACAAAAACGGCTCCCCGTAATCTCGAAATAAGCGGAAAACGCAGTTCTGTGTTCAGCTCTAGTTTATAGTCGCCACCAACCTGCGGAAGATATAATTGTTGTAAACCACTTGCCTGTACCCTGCCCGGACCCAGCGCTCTTGGCTGAAAACCCCTGACACTGCTGGCTCCGCCAATGATAAACTGTTTTGAAAACGGAAGGAACAATGAATTCCCATAAGGCAATCCTATTCCAACAATAGCCCGGTTTGCCCAATAAGTATTTTCACCCAGTTTACGGCTATACCTGAAATCTGCATCCAGCTTTACATACTGTGAAAAATAGGCACCGCCAATCTTGGCAGTATAGGCATCGGTGGGTTTATTGAAAAGACCGGGAATTTGTCCCGCCATATCAAAATTTCCATTGAAGTAAAAAATATTATCAGCCTTTGGATTTACACTGTGAAAAGTGAAATTATAAAACTGGCCAATGATCACTTCCGATAAATTACTAAGATTAAGGGCTGGCACCTGGGTAACCAGATCGGCATATTGCTTACTGTACGCAGATGTAGTATTATACGTGATCGCTAAAGGAGAGAAAGTATGTTCCTTATTTATTTTTTCTTTCCAGGTAAACGAATACTGCACCCTGAAAAAATTCTTTGTGTACAATGCCTGCCTGCGGAACCATTGATAGCCTAGTGTAAACGTTGTTCTTGGCGGAAAGAAATTACTTTCTTTGATCCTGAATGGCGTAATGAACCTTGGGAAAGTTAAAGATGTTTCCAGACCGAGGCTAAAATTATTGTTCTCCTTTAAAGAATCATTGCTCGAAGATTCATAGGCCCCGGAAGCCCTGATCGATAACTGCTCTGCACCATGGAACAGGTTGCGATTACGCCAGGTAACACTGGATTGTACGCCGGTGAAGGAATTACTTTTTGAAAAAGTTCCGATTTCTGCCTGTAAGGTCTTCCTGGGCAAGGGTGTGAGGTAATAATATACATCCAGAAAATGTGGGTTGATACTATCGCCGTCACTCTCGTAGCGGTTCTTTACAAATTTAAAAACGCCCATATTAATGAACCGGTTCAGGGTCCTGTTCTGCCGCTTGATATTATACAAACTACCCGGCCGGTAAGTAAGACCACGCAAAAGTGCCGATGGCTTGAGGTAATGAACGGTGTCCCTGATATAAACACTGTCATACATATCCAACCCCCGCTTTGATGTATCAGGAGGCGGGTTCAGCAAAGTGTAATTAGGAAACAGCGTGATCTCCCTGATCGTTTGGGGTATTACCGCTGCTACAGGAATCTCCTGTTTTAACCGGAAGTATACATTCAGTTTATGATCACCGATAGAACTGTCAACCCAGGCTTTGATATGATCAGGGCTAAAGTAATAATATCCCTTTGACTTCAGGTGCAGATCGGTTCTTGTGCGCTCTGCCTTGATATCATCAAAATCATACTGATTCTTTTCCTTGATATAATTGTCCTTGGGGGACAGTTTCGCAATATCCTTTCCAACCGGTGAAGCGCTATCCACGATCCATCCAAAGTGATTGATCGTATAAGGTATACCCAGTTCCACTTTATAATTAGCCGTTACTTTATACCCCTTAACAGTGGTATCTCCACCAACGCTTGTTTTAAAATAGCCCTTGTTCTCAAGAGAGGCCTGGAAGTTGGCCGAATTTGCATTTACATTCAATGCAGTGCTTAATACCGGCGGCTCTCCAAGCTTATTACGCAACCAGTATTTGAACCCCTTTTGCTTTTTGGGCTCGCCCACTGCATACCATAAGCCAACCCGGTATGGCCATCCAAAAATTGTTTTATTAGGTACAGGAGAAGTAATTCCCTTCAATATGCTCTTTATCTTTTTAGGCTTTGTTTTATTATCCGCTTCCTTCACAATGTCATACGTGGCCCCTTTGTATAAATGGGTTCCTGGCGGCAGGTGCTTTCCTACACTGCAAGACATGATTGCACAAAGACAGGAAAGGATAAGGATATACTGTATGATTCTTCTGTCCATATTAATTCTTCTTGTCTTCGTTTTTATCTGTGTTTTTTTCAGCAACGGTTTTCTCCATACCCTTATCTGTTTTCTTGCCTTTCTCCTGCCCCTTACGACTACCTTTCTTATTCTTTTCAAACAATTCTTTGAACCGGTTATAATCCATGGTCAATGTAAAGGCAACACCGGTTTCAATAAAGTAGCCATCCAGTATGGCTTCATAATCACTTTTCTGGTAGGCCTTTAACATATAGCGGCCATCCTTTGATAATTTATAGGTAGTGGTGATATCCGGCAAAAAGGATACATTATTATTATCCTGTCCTTTCGCCAGTGGATCTTCTCCATCTACTGTGAAACTCTTACCTACACTGATGTTCAGGCGGTCGTTCAGGAAACGTTTTGATAAGGCGAGGTTAAGATCTGTTCTTTGTGATTGGTCGGAATAATTGTCAACTGTTTTCAAATTCACATCCACATCAACCCCTTTGATCAGGTCGGCAGCTATCTGGCTTACGGCATCGCTTAAAAACCTGCTTACACTTTCTTTTACCACGGCATCGGCTTTTAGTCCATCACCACTACTGCTGGCAAAGAAGTCTTTACTTTGTTCTCCAATAAATCTTCCCATCACCAACAAAGCAAATACCTGCTTATTCATGGTAGATGCATCACCACGCATCTGTTGAAATTTATTATCGATGGTATTCTGCATTTCACTGTTGATCCCGTTTGCTTTCGCTAACTGGATATCGAAAGTGATCTCAGGTTGTAAAACTTTTCCTTTGATCATTAATAAAACCTGGAAAGGAAGTTTCTGGCGGTAAACAACACTGGTTGTCTGGTCACTCACTTCATTTGCAATCAGATCGTATGGTACGGCTTCAATATTATAGATCGCAGTGATATTCGCTTCTGCATTCATGGGGTCGCCACTTAAAACGATGGTACTTCCCTCCTGCAGATCAAATTTTCTTTTCAGGAATTTGTAATTCAATTGGTAACTTCCTTTAGTAAGGTTATATGCCCCGGTTAAAGAAATATCACCATTAGGTTGTACACCTGCGGTGATCTGACCAGCACCCTGTACCATCAATTCATCCCTTGTGATCGGATCAATGATCACGCTGAATTTTGCATTTTTGTCTATATCTATATCCAATGTATAGTTCAACATTCCGTTACCTGGCTTTTTTTTGGTGGAGGCAAGTTCTGTTGGTTTGAAAACAAGGTTTTTAATCGTGTCCATATCCACAAACTCCATTACTTTTTCACGATCCTTGGCACTGGTTACGTTCTGCTGGCGCACATAGGTAACCTGTGAATTTTCTTTTAGTGCTACTTTACCGGTAATATCAGGCGTTGTGGCCGGTCCTTTAATAGCCACATCCACATCTACTACCGCCGTTCCATAGATCTCACTATTTACAATGGCATTATTATTCAAGGCGTAAAAATTTCTTGTCTTAACGGTCAGGTCTGTATTGAATGTTCCATTCTCCTGGCGCAGCTTTCCATCAATCACCAATGGATGATTCAGTGAATCTCGGATCGTAAATTTATTCAGCGTGATCTCCGGGTACTTCAAATCGATCGCAGTATTATCCAGCTTAAGCACTGTACCATATTTAGCTAATTGCGTAAACGCTGAATCAAAACGTACACTGCCATTCCATTCGGGTGCAGATACAGACCCTGTTACCGTAATACTTCCTGTAGCCTTTCCTGAAGAACGCGTGAGTTGCCCACCTGTAAAGGGCTGTATGGCCTGCAGCTCTATCGGTGCAAGGTCAACCTTGGCATTGATCTTATCCTGGTCATAGGTTCCTTTCAGCGTTACATTATTACCGTTGCCTGTTAAGCCTCCATCAAATGCCACACCCTGCTCACCTTCATTTTTTGCATTGATAACAATGTTACCTACGCTTTGCCCCTGGTAAGCCAGACTATCTACCTTCACATTCCCGTTAAACAAAGGAACCTTTTTATCAAGCCCTTCTACCTTTACCTGTGCATTCAGTAAACCGGCGATCTCAAGCGAGTCCCTGTTCATTAAACCGGTAATATTGGTAAGAGAGAATTTATCGATGGTAATGTCAATAGGCGCATTGGATGCTGCTGATTGGCTATTAACGGCAATGCTTTCCGTTCCTTTTGAGATCCTGAACTGGCTTATATTGATTCCCGCGGGACTATAACTGATCTGGTTCTTACTATCTACGATCCAGTTATCATAATTTAATTTCAGTGAATCAGAAAGATGTATTTTGTACGCATCCCCTTCCGTTGCGGCAGTTACACCCAATGCATATTTATCTTTTTTCTGTTCATCCTTCGTAATGAATTTTGCCGAATAATTTCCTTTACCGATACCCCCACTAATAGAAGTGGAATACAATAAAACAGAAGACGCGTGAACTGTATCCAGCACGATCGCATACCGCAGAGAATCACCACCGTTGATCTTCGCATCCAGCTTCGACAACCTGTTGTCCTTGTATTTGATTACCGGCGCGGTAATATAAAAATATAAAGTGCTGTCCTTTTGTTTGGTATCTATCCGCCCGGTCGCATGAATATTTTTATCAAAAAACAATCCCGGAAGTAATAAGGCATAAATAGAATCCTGCTTGGCATCCAGCACCAGGTCAAAAGAAGCCTGCTGTGCTGCGGGTTGGGTTGTTCCTGTTTTCTGTGTGTACCTGGCGATTGTATGCTGCAAAACAGCCGGCAATTCATCATACCGGTAATCGCCCTTTACCATTGCATCAGCAAACGGTGACCGCAGTGTTAGCAAGGTCTGACCACTGTCTTTAATTCCCTTGGCAACAACACTATCTACGCGAAAAATTTTATTTCCAGTATAAAGAATCGTACTATCCAGCCGCACCAATGCATTCAGTCCGTCCGGCGTAAGATCTTTTACCTGCAGGTCAATGTCAGATCTGAAGCGAAACGGCTCCGTGTAAAAGCCCAGTGCATACAGGTCCGCATTGCCAACACTGATCTTACCCGTTGCCGTTGGATATTTACCACCCAATGCGGTATTCACATCCATCGTTACATTCAGCAACGAATCTTTTATATCACCCATTACATCATATACGCCACTATTGCCTTTTCCTTTTACATGAATGCCCGTGTACACGTGCTGCTGTAACCTGAATGAGCTAAGGTCAACGGCAAACTGCATATTCGCTGTTTTATAATCGATACCTGAGCCATTGATCATCACGGTTCCATTCAATTTACCCAGCATAGAATCTTTATTGATCCATTTACCTGTTTCCAGCTCTTTGGCAACAAGACGCATATTATAAGTGAGCTTCTTTATATCTGTAAAATTTTTCAGGCTTCCTTTCACTGTCGCATCACCGTAAGCACTTTTGATGGCCAAATCACTGACCAGGTTTTTCATATCGCCTTTCACCTTTCCATTGATGCTGATAGTGGGTGGAAAGTTAACTGTCTGCTTCCCCCCAGTGTTCACAAAAGGATCGATAAAACTTTTCGACACAACAGCCCTTGTGATATTCATATCATACATCAGTGCTTTGGGTGATGTTGCATTCCACAAGGTTCCATTCACCACCACATTTACATCATTCTTATTCGAATGCAGCGAAACGGTTTTTAACACCATTTTCTTTGCATTACCTGCACCGTTAGCGGTTACATATATTGTTGATATGCCCTGCAATTGCTTCCTGTATTTTGCTGTAATGGAAGGTGCTAACAGTTCAATATCCTTCCGGGCGATAATATTATTATTGAAAACAAGCGTATTCTGTTCGTTACCCTTGTAATTGTCTGCAAAGCTTGCCGGATATATCCTCGCATCACCGGCCACCCGGGAATAAGGTGTTTTCAGCAACAGATTTTTTGCATAGATCACACTGTCACGCATATCTATACTACCATGCATGGTGTCTATAATAAAACCACTCTTCTCAATCATCGACAATGAATCTACATTAGCCGTTATCTGTTTACTGTTATATGCCGCGCCTGATACAGCTGCATTAAACGAACGGATAATGATATGATGGGGATCTAAACCATTCGCTGCTTTTTTAGCAGTAAGGTCATGATAAGCGATGTTATTATTATAAAAGCGCAGGTTCTTAACAGTTACACCTAATCCTGATTCCACACCTATTGTATCGGCTTTTGCTGTTTTTGCTGACGGCTTCTGAGTACCCGTTCTGTTAACCGACAGGAATGAATTCAGCAATTCGATCTTATCCATTGAGATCTGCTGCTCAGCCGTCATTCCCATATTATCCAGGTTCAACTCACCAATATCATTTACAGTAGCAATGCCCTGCTCTTCTCCTGAAAAACTAAAATGCGACCTGGCTATCGCCATCCGCTTAACTTTTACAACCGGAAAACCGGCTTTTCTAATCGTATCCTCAACCGGCCTGGGCAATAGGTTATAAGGCGTCCGGATCATCTGCATATCAAAACGCATATCATTTACCGTAAACTTATTTACCAGTGCGGTAGTAGTATAAATATCAATACTGTCGAACCCTGCTTTAAAATTACCAATTGTAGTAGCTATCAGCATACCACCATACCTGTCGTTCCATTTAAAGGAACAGCCTGTAAGCTCAATTTCTGCGAGTGATAACGAAACCCTGGATTCCTTTTTAGGTTCAGGTTGCGGAGCCGGGGATTTACCGGCAAAGGCATCTATCAGGAACTGAAAATTATAGGTTGAATCATTGGGCCGGCGGTAAACATTCGCATACACTTTGTCCAATTCAATACGGCTGATCTCTATCTTTCCGCTAATCAGCTTAAACATATTTACATCTACCCGAACCTTATTACCCAACAATAAAGTATCCCCTGCCTTATCACGAATAAAGACACCATCCAGCTCTACCCATTTGGGTAAGCGGTAATTAATAGCACCAATACGTACTTCCGAATGTGTTTTATTGATCAGATAGCTTTGCAGCTTGTTCCTGACAATTTTTTTCACAAAAGCAGTATGTATTGATAAAACCAGGATGATCAATAAAATCAGGATCCCTAACAATATCCTCCCGGCCCACGTAACCCATTTTTTCATATCTGCTATAATTGCGAAAAACATACCACACTAATTTTCAATTGTGTAGCAGGGTTTCACCGGTTTAAAAATTGCACTGTGTACTAAATTCCCCAATAGGCTAAATTCAGGTTAAAACTCTTTCGTGGTACAGGATTTGGACTTATAAAGGAAATTATTCGTTATGAATACGACAACATCTCAACTTGGTTTTATCAGTTCTAAAATCAACGAACTCCAAACAGCTGTTTTTCACAGTCATAGCAATAGCGTTCTGAACCTTAATGCTACCATTATCAATACGGTTAAAATTGACGATAATGGTTATATCTGGTTCTTCATCAACAAGCCTACGCAAAAAGTAACAGAATTTGAAAAACAATTCCCTGTTGCCCTTAACTATTATAAAAAAGGTACTCCCTTTTTCCTCAACGTGTTCGGCGTTGCCAGGATCGTGATTGATCCTGAAGAACTGGTGTGTGCCACTGATATGGACGAGTCCATAAAGAATGGTATGTCACCCGATAAAATACTCGTATCCGTCAAGATAGCTAATGTTAACTACTACGAAAAAGAGACCGAAACAAGCAAAACATGGTTCAACAAACTGAAGAAAGCAGTTTCCAGTGTATTTATTCCTGAAGACGATTACTACTTCCAGTATGAGAACGATGGACACTTTGCTTAATACAAAGCGTTTTACCCAGGGATCTTAAACAATACAGAATGCGGTTTTGCGGCGATAACAGTAATAATTTCCTGTATTCACTGCAAGCCGCGTTCTCATTTTCACACCTTAAAGCTTAACTGAAACGTAGTTCCACTATCCGGCTGTGAGATCACTTCAATGCCTGCATTATGGGCATTTAGTATCGTAAGTGTTGTAGCAAGACCAAGACCTAATCCATTTCTTTTGGAAGTAAAATAGGGTTCAAATAAACGTGCCTTGGTTTCGGGACTCATGCCGCAGCCATTATCGCTGATCAGGATAGTAGCGATGCCAGAGCGGCTGATGGCTTTCACATCAATCATACCGGTTTCATCCGGAACGGCCTCAATGGCGTTGATCACAATGTTCAACAGTGCCATCTCAAGTTTAGATTGATCGGCCTGTATCAGGCAATCATCAGATGGTGGAACAAAATTGATGGCGATCTTTCTCAGCAAGGCACGATCCTGAACAGCATTGATCACATCTTTTAATATTTCTGTGAGAGAAATACCTTGCAGGTTCATATCTGCTGGACGTGAGCTTTGCAACAATTCTGTGATCAGGTCATTGATCCTTTTACCATTTCGTTCAATGATCTCGAGATAGATCTTATCATCTTCGTTCGACATCTGCTGCATGAGGTTTTCTACAGACAGGTTGATATTATTTAATGGATTTCTCACTTCATGCGCCATCGTTCTGATAAACCTGCCGGTGGCAGCGAGTTTTTCTGCCTGTAAGCTGGCCAGTTCTGCCTTCTTTAAACTGGTTACATCATGTATGATGCCCTGGATATAATTGCTATCCTCACTATCCACTTCAATAGATGCAGTGATCAGGCAGGTTTTTACGGTACTGTTATCTGCGGTGCGTAATTCAACTTCATAGTTCTCCACCTCGCCGTCTTCCTGCAGGGTTTCCATAAAAGCATCAGCCTGCGCTTCATTGCTAAAGAACGACATTAATTTTTGCCCGATACTTTCTTCTACAGAGATCTCTAATATATCGGTTACCGCATAATTAACGGTTACAAGGCTGGTATCAATGGTTGCGATAAAAACAATATCCTTTGACTTTTCAAAAATGTTCCGATACTTGCGTTCACTGTCTTTCAGCTTCTGCAGGTTACTCATCCGCTCAAGTGTATAGCGGATCGTACGCTCCAGCTTGTCTTCATCCAGGTCTGCCTTAATGAGGTAATCAAAGGCACCGGCCTTGGTGGCTTCAATATCAATTTCGTAGTTGCCTTTACCGGTTAAAAGGATCACCGGGGTATTGCAATTGCGCGCCTGTATATCTTTGATGAGATCAATACCATTTTTGGCACCGAGCCGGTAATCAGAAAAACAAATGGTATATTGATTGGTAGTTAATTCTTCGATCGCTTCATCATAGCGGAATATCCACTTCACTTCGCATTTCCATGCGCGCAGGTGTTTGATATAATCGTTAATGAGCAGAAAATCATCTTCATCATCTTCAACGATCAGGATACGCAGTAATTGCTGTGTTCCGGGCATAAGCAGTGTTATTGGTCTTGTGGTAAAATAATAGAGAAAAGTGTTCCTTTCGCAGGTTCACTTTCGGCAAATATCAATCCCGAATGATTGGTTACTATTTTCCGGCAGATACTCAACCCGATACCCGTTCCTGGGTATTCCGATTTGCCCTCCAGCCGTTGAAACAGCTGGAATATACGCTCTGCATACTGCTGTTCAAAGCCAATACCATTATCACTAACCGTTATCATGAAATACGTATGCTCATCTGTCAGCTGGTAGGTCTTCCTTTCAATGTCATTGAGTTCCCTGTTGGTGATCTTTATCACCAGCTTCGTATCCTTCTTTCTGAACTTGATGGCATTCTGTAGTAAGTTAAAGAACAATTGCCGCATCTGGCTGGGGATCGCCTCAATTACAGGGAGTGGCGGGTCAACAGAAATTTCTGCATCTGTTTCCGCTATGCGCATATCCAGATCGTCCAGCACTTCGTTCAAAATTCTATTGAGATCGATCTCTTCGTAAGGTTGTTTGTTCCTGCTTACTTTTGAAAACTCAAGGAGGTTATCGATCAGTTTTCTCATATTCTCCGATGCGCCCAACATTCGTGAGAGAAACATATTTCCATCATTTCCCAGCTTGTCTGAAAAATTGGTTTGTAAGCGCTGACCAAAAGTAGAGATCTTGCGCAACGGCTCCTGCATATCGTGTGATGCCACGTAAGCGAATTCTTCCAGTTCTAAATTTGATTTATTGAGTTCTTCTATTTTATTCTCCAGTATTTTTTCGTATTCCGCCAGACCCTTCATACTTTGCTCCTGTATCGAAATATCTCTTGTAAGCCCTACCACTCGTATGATCTTTCCGTGCTCATCATTTTCTACCCTTCCATGCTCTGACACAGTAATAATGTTGCCCTTTGTTGTTTTCAACTGATACTTGAGGCGATAAGATTCTTTTAATTGATTTTCCTGTAATCTTTTTTCAAACTCCAGGTAATGCTCATCTTTCATGATGAGATCAGTTAATAAAGACCTGGTTGGTGTTACATCATCCATATCATCGTAACCGAGTAAATGATACATCCCTTTTGTCCAGAATAGCTTATCAGTAACAACGTCCCACATCCAGAAACCAAATTTCAGTATCCCTTCTGCTTCCTGCATCAGCTCATCAGCCGTCTTATTTTTTAAAACAGGAATGGCTGATTTTACCGAATTCTCGAGTTGTATGAAATAATATCCTTTGTGGAGCTTCCGTACCTTAACACGATAATAGCTATGTTTTTTATCCTTGGCAATCAGTCTGTAATTGGCATCCGGGGGATATTCACCATCTGATTCAAGCAGGGCTTTCATTGCCTGCCTGAAAGGCTCCTGGTCCTCATTATTCAGTAATGGATAGATGCTGTACTTCCAACTGGAAAGATCTTCCACTGAATAATTGAATTCTTTTGTGAAAGTACTGTTCATGTACACGATCGCATCCTTATCAGAGTGATAGAAAAGGATCGGTTCCGTTGAGAAAAAAGAAAAGTCCCGACCAAAAAAATTATGGTCACCTTCTTTATCAAGGGTTTCTTTTATAAACGAGAAATCAGATAAGAATGATTCTAACATGGCCTGGCGTTAATGCTCGTTAAACTCATTATATTGTTTCATCTTGTTATACAGTGTTTTCCTGTCTACATTTAAAAGCTTAGCCGCTTTGCTTTTATTATAATTTGCTTTTTTAAGTGCCTGAACAATCATTTCATATTCGGCATCAATACTTACGGCCTTCAATGCATGAGAACTTACCTCTACAGCTTTGTGCTTTAATTCATTGGTCTTATCTTCCTGCGCCGCCTGCTGTGCATACGGGTGAACATAAGATTCTTCAACAACGGCGGGTCTTTCAACATACGCTGGCTTTTGCTCAGTTTCCGGTTCACGGTAAAAAGAATCGAATGTGAGTTTACTATGGTTAACCAATTCAAAAGGCAGCACTGTAACATCTATCCACTCATTATCTGCCAGCAGAGATGAGCGTTTCACCACATTCTTTAGTTCGCGCAGGTTACCCGGCCAGCTATATGTTTTAAAAATATGCTCCACTTCCGGTTTAAATCCTTTCACCTGTTTGTCCAGTTCTGAATTGGCCTGATCGAGGAAGAAGTGAGCAAATGTGAGTATATCATTCTTGCGGTCGCGCAATGGTGGTACATTAATACTGAACTCATTGAAACGGTGATACAGATCCTCCCTGAATTTTCCACGTTTTGTTTCATCCCAGAGTTTTTCATTACTGGCTACAATGATGCGGATGTCAAGATCAATGTCTTTGGTTCCACCCAGTCTGCGCATTTTTCTTTCCTGCACTACACGTAATAAAGAAACCTGCACATCATAGGGCAGGTTGGCTATTTCATCCAGGAAAACAGTACCGCCGTTACCCAGCTCCAGGTTTCCCAGTTTCTGGTTAAGCGCGCCGGTAAAAGATCCCTTCTCATGTCCAAAAAGTTCACTTCCGGCTAACTCTTTTGAAAGTGCACCGCAATCGATCGCAATAAAAGGTGCATTTTTTCTTTTGCTCCGCATATGGATCTCCTGAGCAATGGCTTCCTTACCACTTCCACTCTCTCCATAAATAATCACACTGTAATTGGTAGGCGCAACAAGGTCCATCTGCTTAAGGATGGGCCTGAATTCATTACTGTCGATAAAAATATATTTGCCCGAAGGTTTGGCTTTCTTTTCAGCACTGTCAGATACACGGGTTGTTTTTTCCTTCGCCGGCTGATCTATACGATCGTTGGCGCTGGCAGGGTCCTGTGAATGACTGATCGCCTTTTTGATTGTTACCAGTATTTCTTCCGGGAACAGGGGCTTGGTGATATAATCGAAAGCACCGTGTTTAATTACTTCTACAGCGATCTTAATATCACTGTAACCCGTGATAATGATCACGGGTACACGCGGTGTTCTTTCTTTTATCTGTATCAGGAGGTCCTTGCCATCCGTATCTTCCAGCCTGAAATCACATAAGATAACATCAGGGGTGGTCCGCTCAAGTTCTTCCAATGCTTTTTTGCCGGTATGGGCAAATTTTACATCAAAATTGTTACGGGTCAGAAAACGGTCAAGCAAACGGCACATATCCAGGTCATCATCGATGATCAGTACTTTATTCATATCATGGTTTCGTTAAGCCTACATTAATATTCGTTCGTTAAAATTATATCGCTTTCGCCCATATCCTCCGCATATCTCCTACAGGTATATTTAACAGCTCACGGTACTTGGCAACTGTTCTCCTGGCTATCTTGATACCACTTTTTTCAAGCAGTGCTACCAATTGCTGATCGTTGTAAGGCAGATCCTTGTCTTCATTATCAATGATCTCTTTCAATTTGATCTGTACAACACGGTTACTTACTGAATCGCCATCCTCATTCATAATACTTTGTGTGAATAGATTCTTCAGCAATACATATCCAAAAGGTGTGTCGATATATTTATTACAGGTCACTCTTGAAATAGTTGAAATATCCAGGCCAACCTCATCGGCAATATTTTTCAATATCATCGGGCGCATATAAGCCGCATCACCATTCAGGAAATAATCTTTCTGTTTCTTAACGATGGTACGTATAATACGCAGCATATTATCTTCACGTTGCTTGATCGCATTAATGAACCACATGGCAGAAGTGAGCTTGCTTTTAAAATTCTGCATCGCCGCTTTTTCTTCAGATGTTCTGCCTTCTTTGTGTTCCACTGTATGCATCAGCGATTGATTGATGTATAACAGGTTTGATTTCTGTTTGTACAGGTCAACCATCAGCGTTTCGCCTTCTACCGTAAGAATAAAATCAGGAATGATGGTTTCTTTTACAATCAGTCCCTCCTGGCTGCCGTTCACCGGTTTCAGCTGCAGGGTACTTATATGCTTCAGCAGAATGGATAATTCTTCGTCATCAATTCCCAAACCATTATAGATCTTTTCAAAATTTCTTTTCTGCAGATCATTATAATACAGATCAATTAAACGGATACAGTTCTTTACGATAGGGCATTTCTTCTGGTTATTCAGTTGTCTGAGAAAGAACTCGCGGATGTTACGACATCCCACACCCAATGGTTCAAATTCCTGTATCTGCAACAGGATCTTTTCTACCACCGCCTCTTCAACAAACAGTTTTTGTGAAAAGGAAATATCATCTGCGATCTCCTGGAGATTTCTTTCCAGGAAACCATTGTCTTCTATACAATCAATAATATACTCAGCAATTACTTTTTCTTCTTCAGTGAGCTTCATATTGATCAGCTGCTGTTTGATCAGCGATCTGAAATCAACCGTATCCCTGATAGGAAGGTTAACATTATTATTATGGATATAGCTTTCTGTTTCCAGCTTGTAATCCGGTATATCATCATATTGGTATTCTTCATAATCCTGGTAATCCTGCGGCTGGTCCTTCTCAAGGGCCGTTTCAAAACTCTCATCTTCTGAATTCACTTCCAACAATGGATTTTCATCAAGCTCGTCTTTGATCCTTTGCTCTAACTGAACAGAATTCAAATGATAGATACCCAACATTTGAATTTGCTGTGGTAAGATCTTCAGCGACTGTTTCTGGAGTTGTGATTGCTGTATCATGATCGTTAGTTTGATTATCGGTTACAGGGATAATGCAATAACAAGTCCAGATTTTAACAATTGGGAACAGTTCTTAACTAATTGATTATCAACATATATTAAACCACATCTTTCGGCGCATAATAAAACACTGAAAAATCAATATCAAATATGGGGAATATATTCCACAGTAGTGCCGTTTTTTGGTTGCTGCAGGCTTTAGAAGTGGGAACTATCAATGAATCAATGCGTTAGCGGGAGCTGCGCATGAACAACCAGGTATTGCCGCTATTCTGAAATAAACGCTTGCAATAAGCAATCACAGATCCAAGCGGTCTGTTTTCATCTGTTGTTCCGAAATAATGGTTGATCGCATCGAAATTTATTTCAACGCCCGGGAAGAATACAGCTACACAAAGTATCCTTCCTACTTCTTTTATCATATCTCCCATTGTTTTCATAGCTGTCTATTTATATAGAATCTATTAAAAATCAAGTGCCATCCTTTTTTCCGGGATATATGTATCTATATGTAGAAATAAGCTGACGATCGGTATGATTTTTTTAATACTTGGGTAGAAATCGAAACATTCCTCACAATCTAAACTTATCACTATGTTACGCTGGACAGTTATCTTCTTCATCATTGCCATTGTTGCCGCTATTTTCGGCTTTGGTGGTATAGCTGCAAGTGCCGCAGGCATTGCAAAGGTTTTGTTCTTCATATTCATCGTTCTTTTCCTCCTGTCGCTGATCTTTGGCAGAAAGAGCATTGATTAAGTTGCACATAACACAAATAATCTAAGGCCGTCCATTTGGATGGCCTTTTCTTTTATCCCGGATTGCGCGGATTAACAAAGGATTTACGCAGATTAAAAAATAATTACAGGGATACGGGCAAAGTCCCATCGGGACGAAACGTTTGTAGACCCGGATACACAACAAAATATAAAGCCCCGTTAGGGGCGACACATAACAGGCTCGAATATTACGGAATATTCGAACACTCAATGTGCCGCCCCTAACGGGGCTTTATATTTATAACCTGTTCGGGCTACAAACGTTTTGCCCCGATGGGGCTGCTTCCTAAATAAAGAAGCCCCCCGAAAATCGGGGGGCTTCTTTTATTTTTAAACTGCTTGATTCGTTTTATTTAATCCGCAATTATCCTTTGCTTTTCAGGTTTGGATGTGGAGCTGGTACATAGTTAGGACCATCATCCATTGTTCCTTGCAGATCAACATTTGCTGAGTTACCATCTTGTTCGTAGATGAATTGTAACCTGTTTTCAGCGATACCTTGTTTTTCTACCAGGTATTTGATCACTGCGTTAACACGATCCCAGCTTAATTGTCTTGCAGACTTGCTGGCAGTACCGTATCCGATCACTTTTACTTTACAGTTAGGGTTTGCTTTGATAGTTGAAGCAACACCTGCCAAAGTATTCTGTGCATCAGCAGTCAATCTTGCATTCTTGCTGAAAGTAACACCAGATAAAGAACCGATAGTACAAGTTGGAGCTGCTGCAACCGGTTGATTTTTCATCATGTCACGGATTTCTTTGCAACATGCTGGTTCAGGACAAGTACCTACTCCATCAACATTCACTGGGAAACAGCTAAGTGGGGTCAGGATTTCTTTGTCTTTGTAATCAGGTACACCATCGCCATCTGTATCTTTTGCACGGCCATGAGAATCAACTGCTGCACCTGCTGGTGTGTTTGGCTCAAGGTCGAATTGATCAGTTACACCATCACCATCTGCATCAGGCAATACTGGTGGAGGTATTTTCATGTGCTGTGGGCGGTTCAACTCATTATAGATGAAGTTGTTGCCATTAAGCCACCATAAAGGTTGTACTTTTTTAGACGGATTGCCTAAGTTGATGTTTACACGGAAACTTGTGAAGCCCATATAATCATCATTGTTGCCTGCTTTGTTACCATCAAGGTAATCATAACCAGAGAACGTGAATGTGAATTTGTGCTCAAGACCGATATTAACTTTGTTGCTCAATTTCCAGGCAATACCACCACCTAAATCAAGACCATGAAATACTGCATAAGCGTGCCTGTTATTAACCTGCGCACCACCCAATGTTCCTATTAAACCAGATTGGCTGTTAGGTTGACCATTACCGTAGAAGATAGAGTATCCACCTGGTTGTGCTCCGCCGTTTTTAACCAAAACATTAGCACCGGTGATACTGTAACCACCTAACAGGTAAACATTTGTTTTTGGATTGCCTCTGTAATTGCTGTAAGAATTAAGAGAAGTAAGCACATCAACACTGAACTGATAAGATCTGTTCTTGTAGTCGATCTGACCTACACTGTAACCGTAAGCTGAAGGTGTACCTGAATTCAGTAAACCTGTCATACTTGCTCTTACAGAAAATACGTGGTCAATTGCTTTTCTCAAAGAGATAATACCACCGAAACCTGCATTACCGTGAACATCACCGGCAATATAAGAAACACCGGCACCAATACCGAGTTCCCACATGTTTTTTGGTTTTGGAGGATAAGGGTAGTCGTTAGTAATAAAACGACTGTACTGCGCTTTGCCCGATGCCGGTACAATAGACGAGTCTTTCCAGCTCCAACCCCAGTCTGTAGACGAGGTCTGCGCATTTCCGAAGAATGCTGCAAGGAGGAAGAGTGATAACGTTAGTAATTTCCTGGTACTCATAAGAATTGATTTAAAATGATGGATAAATGTTTGTTTATGTGTTTTTGTTAAAAAATTTAACTGATTGATTTTAACATCTTATAGAAATTCTTATACCGGTGTTTATGTATATTTTTTGGGGAAAAACAACCACATTTTGTCACGACATTGTTTAAAAAAAATTAAATCAAACAGATATCAATCAGAATCGCGGGAAACTGGGGCATTCGTTACACACGATCAAACGAAAAGAGGGAAAGATCTTTGTTTACACGCCCCTCGAGGCTATTAAGAATTAACCTGGCTGCTATCACACTGAACGTAATTCCATTCCCACCAAATCCAAGCGCAAATAAACTGTTGGGTAGTTTTTTGTAATTGCCAATAAAAGGAAGGCCATCTTTAGTTGAACCAAATACACCTGCCCAACTAAATTCTTTCTTAAAAGGGATGGCGGGAAAATACTTTGTAAGATCTTTTTGCAACAGGGTGCTTTTCCTGTTGATCAAGGCATCCATTCTTTTCGGAGAAGTGTATCGTTCATCCCTTCCACCCACAACAATCCGTTTATCAGAAGTTGTGCGCATATATAAGTAAGGATCAGCTGTATTCCAGAACACATTTCCTTCCGGCAAATAGTCAGCTGTATTAAACTGTTCACTGATCGTTGCATAGGTGGTTGATAAGGTAACAATCTTCTTATCGATGTACTTTACTGCTTCATATCCTGTTGCATACACAAGCTTCTTGCAGTGGATGGTATAACCCTCACCCGTTAAAAGTTTTACCCCTGTTTTTGTATGTGATATTTCGCTGATAAGCGTACGGTCATAGACTTTCACGCCATTCGCAATAGAAGATTGATGTAATGCATTTGTAAGCGTATAGGCATTTGTTTGCGCACCTGTGGCAGAAACAATGGCAGCCACTGCTTCGAGACCATATTTGTTCTTGATTTCCTCTTTTTCCATCCACGTCACATCAAAACCACTTTTGGCACGTGCAGCAAATTCTTCTTTCAAAAAGCTGATATCCTTTTTATCAGCAGCAAAATAAATACTGTCACAATTTTGGAAATCCTTGTAGCCAATTTCACTAACCAGGCTCTCAAGTTCAGTAATAGCTTCTTCGCACAAATGGTAAGCACGCTCAGCATTTGTCACGCCTATTTTTTTATGCAGGCGGCTTAAAGGTTCATCAATCTCATATTGTAATAAAGAAGTACTGGCACAGGTACTACCCAACCCCACCGTTCTGCCATCAACTACGATACACTCAATTCCACACTTTTGTAAATAATGCGCAACCAATGCCCCGGATATACCGCCGCCCATGATAACCACTTCTGCGCGACAGTTATTTTGTAAACGCGGATAGTCGAACGGAATACCGCTTCGGATTAAATTATATGGATACCCTGCACTTAAATTCATTTAAATAATGGTGTTGATATGCTAAAAAGGTAAAAACAATGCCAACGGTGTAATAAGTCTACCCATTCATGAGGTGGCGTACAGGACATGTAGAAAAAACGTATATTTGACTGCACCTATAATAACATCCAATAAATGCCTAACAGTCTGTTTATACTGATCGCTGAAGATGATGCTGATGACCGCTTTTTACTGCAAAAAGCATTGGATGAACTGGGACATTCAGATATGAAAATAGAATTTGTAGAAAATGGTGTGGAATTGCTGGAGCATCTTGATAGGATCAGAACCAATCAATTGGGGAATAAATATCCAAAATTCATTTTACTGGATCTGAATATGCCTAAGATGGATGGTCGCGAAGTATTAAAGAGTATCAAGAACCACGAAGAATTTAAGAAGATCCCGGTGATCATTTTCAGTACCACTAAAAACCAGCTGGAAGTAAAAAGATGTTACGACCTGGGAGCTAATACTTATATAGTAAAGCCCGTGAGCTTCGACTTATTGGTTTCAAAAGTTGATCAGATCCGCACTTACTGGCTCGAAACAGCTACCCTGGCTGATGCTGTGTAAACTGGTTACGGATATTTTTGAAGAAATTTCCTTTAAACAACCCTCCCACTTTAGTAAAAATATTGTCACTCTCTGCTACTTCATGAGATAAGAAATTCTTTACAACAAAAGGCATTACCAGTTTCACAATAAACCCTGCGTTACGCAGAAAAACTTTTTTGAGGAGAAAGTTAACCCCAACATCAATGCCTGCATTAAGCAAAGGATTGGTGTTATCTTTGGAAGTAAGCTTATTAACCCACTCCCATGCAGCTTTCGCAGGTTTTAATTTTTCTTTGATGTCTTCAAACTCTGCTTTCACCAATACTTTTCGCTCAGCCAAAAGAAGGGTAAGACGTTGTTTCTCTTCCAGTAATTCGGCGTATGAATGGATGTTTGTCATATGCTTTTGATAACTAAGTTTTTGATAAAAGGATAAAACATCTTCTTCCTTGTAAAGAAAAGAACCGCGAAGATGAGCAGGCAAAATCCGCCAAAGGCAAAAAAACCAAGCGGAAGATTATTCATTTCGCCGCCCAACCACAAAGAGGTTCCGATACCTATAAAAAGGCAAATGAAAAAGATCACAAAAGTGGCCAGTAAACTGAATGATATAGTAGCTGATGCATCTGCCGTTTTTTGTGTCATGTTAACAACGGCAAGCTTATAATAGGTATCAGCATAATCAGCTGCCAGCTCAACAATTGTGGGCTCATTGTTACTGTCTGTCTTAATATCAGCGTATATTTTTTCCATGTAGCGGGTAAACTTTAAATGAATATATAGTGTAAAGGCGAGCCCAAAAGGACCCGCCTCATTTTACTACACTTATCCAACACTCTCTTTAACGCGCTCTGCACGTTTTGTAACATCGTTGATCGCTCCGTCTGCCTGTTTTGTAACAGTGCTGCTTATTTCTGCAATCTTTTCTTTACCTGTTGCAATAAGGTCGGTTACTGTTGAAGCCAGGTCGCTTGCAGAATCGCTAAGCTTCTTTCTGATATCAGAACCTTTCTCCGGAGCCATCAGCATACCAATAGCAATACCGGCAGCCGTTGCGCCCAGTAATCCGAAAATAATTTTACTTGTGCTAGTCATAACTGTAGATTTAAGTGTTATTTTAATGATTTATACATACTTTTAAAATAATTGTACCGTTATTAGTAAGGGTAAAACCCTGTACCTAATGAGGAAAACTCTCCACATTGGGGGTTGATTTGCAACGTTTTACCATGGCACACTATTAGAACCTAACTGATTATGAAACGTGTTTTGATAATTGATGACGAGATAGATTTGTGTATGCTGATCCAATCATACCTCAGTAAAAAAAACTACGAGGTATATACGGCGCATTCACTTTCTGATGGTTTTAAAAAACTGGAAAGCGTTTCTCCCGATGTGCTTTTATTAGATAACAATCTTCCGGATGGGATGGGTTGGAAAGAAGCAGACAGGATCCACCGCAAGTTCCCTAACATGAATATCACCCTGATCAGCGCATACCAGATGCCCAAAGATTTTAAAGAACAGATCAGCACTTCTATCAACATCCTCGAAAAACCTATTTCGTTAACGGATATTGAAAAATATCTGTAATACCGAACTTATCAGGCTGTTTTCTTACCCGCAACAATTAGCCCGATTCCCAGCAAACCAACGCCTATACCGGCATACACGGGCCAGCCAACCGTTTTATTTTCTTTCTTATTGATCTGCAGCGGTCCCAGATCAACCACCTTTTTTTCCTGTGTAAAATTGATGGAGGTAAAAATGCACATCAATACCCCCGCTATCACGAGAACTATACCGGCTACTTTCATATTAATTGATTTTTGTAGATTAAAATAAAACTCACTTATCCTCCGAAAAAATGTTCTCGATCTTGTGCATCAGCGATGATACAGGTCCTTCCATTTTATTGGTATTATCATCAATGGTCGTATCGTGCAGCATCTCACCCAGCTGCAACTGGGCTGGGATGTAAACAAGAATACTATCGCGCTGGCTACTCATAAAGTCTTTTAATACATCCGGCTCAATGTTGCTACCCAATTGCTCATGTACAATGATCAGGCACGCATCGGCTGATAACCTTACCAGTTTTTCCACCTCTGCCCTGCCCCAGTGACTAAACTCTGCAACATGACTGATGGTTTTACCCAGGTTGTCGCCATACACATCTTCCAACCAGCTATCCGTTTGTCCTTTTAATAACAACCGCGTACATCCTGCAGTAGTGCGGGTGATCTTATATAATCCCGCCAAAGCCGTTACAATAGCTGCCTGTGTAACAGGGAAATGGATGGCCTCGTTATCCATGCCTTCATTGGGAGCATTGGGATCAATTTTCTGTAACGGTGGGAAGAGTAATTTCTTTTGAACTTCTTCTGAGATATTGATTGACATAATAAGGTAGTTTATATACAACACATAAAAATCCTATGCTCCCCCATTTTGTAGACATATTTACCCGTTAACTGCGGAATACTCTTTTCAATTATGAAGGCAACACTTACTTTATGAATATATATCCACCCCTTAATAAGTTTTTGGAGAAAACCGGAGAACAGGCAAGCTTTTTCTCCGCGTTTGTCAGGAACATTTTCAAAGGCGGTTTCGAATGGGATGAGTTTCTGCACCAGTGTTATGTTATTGGCTATAAATCGCTGGGCATTGTGGCACTAACCGGTTTTGTGCTGGGTTTTGTGTTTACGCTGCAGTCATTGCCTACTTTAAAAGAATTTGGTGCCCAGGGATATGTGCCGGCAATGGTATGTATTTCTGTGATCAGGGAAATAGGTCCGGTAATTACAGGCTTGATCTGCGCAGGAAAGATCGCCTCAAGTATCGGGGCTGAACTAGGCAGTATGAATGTAACAGAACAGATCGATGCAATGGAAGTATCCGGCGCAAGTCCTGTACAATATCTCGTGGTAACCAGGATTCTGGCCTGTACGTTAATGATTCCGCTCCTAACGCTGTTTGCTGATGCCATGGCACTGGTAGGTGGCTATGTGGGTATCAACAGTGCCGGCAGTATGAGCCGCGATCTGTATTTTATCAAATCTATTGAAACGCTTTATTTCTCCGACCTCATACCCGCAGTAGTTAAATCAATCTTTTTCGGAATGGCCATCGGTTTTGTTGGTTGTTATAAAGGTTATAGCTCTAATAAAGGAACGGAGAGTGTGGGGCTCGCGGCCAATTCAGCCGTGGTATCCGCATCCATATGGATCATCGTATTGGATGCCATTGCCGTTCAGATCACCAGCGCATTCGTTTATAATTAAACCCTAACCCTGCACACTTGTTATGGAAAATGAAAATGTTATAGAGATACAGGGATTGAAAAAAAGCTTTGGCGATAAAGTTGTGCTTAAAAACATCAACCTGAATCTTAAAAAGGGCGAGAACGTAGTGGTACTGGGAAGATCAGGACAAGGTAAATCAGTAATGATCAAATGCATTGTAGGGATGATCTTACCCGATGAAGGTACGCTGAAAGTATTTGGAACGGAAGTACGGGATATGAATGAAGATACTTTAAAAGCCACCCGAACAAGAATTGGTTTTCTTTTCCAGGGTGGTGCATTATATGATTCTATGACGGTACGCGAGAACCTCGCCTTTTCGCTCAAGCGTGTATTAAAAATACATGATGAAGCAGAAATAGAAAACAGGTCGAAAGAAGCATTGGAAGCAGTAGGATTGGCAGAAGTGATCGATAAAATGCCATCCGATCTTTCGGGCGGTATGCGCAAACGGATGGCATTTGCCAGAACGCTTATCGTCAGACCTGAGGTGATTTTGTATGATGAACCCACAACCGGTCTCGACACCATCACTTCAAAAGAGATCAGTGAACTGATGCTGGAGATCCAGAAAAAGTATCAAACAAGTTCTATCAATATCACCCATGATATGCAATGTGCCAGGATAACCGGCGACAGGATTGTGATCTTAAATGAGGGAGAACTCATTGCCGAAGGAAGCTATCAGGAACTGGAAAACAGCAGTAACGATTTTGTTCAACAATTTTTTAAATAACCCATACAATGGACGATAACAAACCCACTCAAAAAGTTAAAACAGGTATTTTTGTTGCAGCAGGAATAGCCATCCTGGTAGCAGCCGTATTTCTTATCGGCAACCAGAAAAATCTTTTTGACAGTACTTTCACCTTACGTGCAAACTTCAAAGATGTATCCGGCTTACAGATAGGCAACCTGGTACGTTTTGCCGGTATCAATGTAGGAACAGTAAACGATATCGCCATTGCCAATGATTCTACCGTACAGGTAAGCCTTCGTATGCGAGAGTCTGTAAAAAAGTTCATTAAAAAAGATGCAATAGCCAGCATCGGCAGCGATGGTCTGATGGGCGATAAGATCATCCAGATCTCCTCCGGATCACTCGGCAACCCGGTTGTAACAGACAATGCCATGATCAATGGCAAGGACCCCATGAGCATGGATGCAGTAATGACCAAACTCAATGCCATCGCCACTAACGCAGAAGTACTCACCAACGGTCTGGCTTCTATCGTTTACAAAGTAAATAACGGCGAAGGATCTTTAGGCCGCTTATTAAACAACGATAACCTCGCCCGTAACCTCGAAGGCACCATCAAATCCACACAGGCAACCGTACAAAGCATCAAAAAGGGCGCGGAAGGTTTTAGTGATAACATGGAAGCGGTGAAAAGTAACTTTTTGCTGAAAGGGTATTTCAAGAAGAAAGAGAAGAAAAGAATTGAGGATTCAACGAAAAAGGCCAATGCGGCGTTGGAGTTGAAGAAGAAGGGGAAGCAGTAGGAATATTGGTAAGCCCTTTCTTGTGGAACTATAGTTTTCAATTGTTAAGATCTGAAGCTTTTATTTTTTTTATTTGCCCATTTTCTGATAATATGAAAACGCCATTTTGTGCTTTTTTTTGTTTCACCAGCTTTTGAAATGTCAAGTCTAAACCTTTGCTGATTTGCTCTCTTAATTTTTGGATATCGTTATTATTTTTTTTCATCGGCTTGATTTTTTATTTGTTGCCAAACTAAAGCATCATGTATTTTTAATTCGGTTTCACCTTGTCCTTCTGCAACAAAGGTAAATGGTCTACTTGAATTATTTATTACAATCCAATAATCACAAATATCTATAAATTTAGTTGTTAAATTGATTATCCCTCTGGAATACCGTCTTCGTATTGTTTCTTCAGGAATATTGTGTCCCCCTTCCGTTACTCTTTCTTTTACACGTTCAATAGCCAGATTAACATCATCTAACCAGAAATATAGTAGGTTGATAGCATAGCCCTTTTCTTTTGCAAGTTTTATAGTATTAATGTATGATAAGGTTGTTAAAGTTGTTTCAAAACCAAAATCAACCCCTGTTCCTAAAAGTTCGTCAATTCTTTCTAACATTATTCTACCTGCTTGAAAAGAAACATTTTCAGGTTGAAACGGAGAAAGTCCTTTTGCTATTTCGTCAGCATTTACAAACTCTTTGCAATCTAACATTTCAGGGAGTATTGTGAAAGATGCAGTTGTTTTTCCTGCGCCATTACACCCTCCAATAATATAAATATTTGGCACTCTCAGTAGTTTGTTGGTCAAAGCTAAGAAATTTTTAGGCTATTGATTTTCAAAGTAGCATACCATTGCCTATCTTGCTACAGCCCGTAAATTTCTTTAGCTTTTTTCCAATTATTTTTTAAAATTGGCTTGCTCACACTTGTATCACCATTTGAAGATTCGCCAGAAAAGTGGCAAAAATTTTCTGGATAATCCGGATCAGCAAATTCATTCCATTTTTTAAATGAGTCATAGCTTAAAGGCTTTTCAATATTAAATGGAATTTCTATTCCTGTGCGTATGCAATAACCAAAACCAGATTTGGAGCCTGTTTGTTTTGTAAATTTTGGAGGGACATGAGTGGTTAATTCAAAACGCTGACTTGTTTCGTTTATATAATCAACTTCTTTAAATGCGTCATTAAACAAGTCCAGATCTGCTGGGTCATTTTTATCAATAAGCACACCCATCTCCTTATTATTCGCCATTGAGAACTCATAAAGGTTTAACGATGTAATAACCATCTTATCGTCATTTACGTAACATTTTGCATGCAAGTCTTCATTGTATTTTAAAATTACAAATCGAAGTCCTTGTAGAAATTTCATTTCATCAGGATTTAACTCCTACTTACCAAATATTACAGTTGTTACTTTGTCTTTACCGTTACGGTATGTCAATAATTCTTTAAAATCCTTTGAGAGTTTTAAATATGGAGAAACTAGTATTAATTTTTCTCTAGCATTTTTGATAAGGTCTTCAATTTCTGATACTGCCTTTCTAGTGTTAATGAATTTTGCCATTATACGGTTTTGATAATTTTTAATAATTGTTAGTGAGTTCCTGCTAACGGTCTTGGATGTAAGGAGTTGAGACAAGAACTTACTCAAAACCAGTAACAATGTACAAAAGGCTAATCAAATATTCTACTGATGATTTGAATTGGTAGGCATAAGAACAAATTTATGTTGTAATACCGATGAAGATTTATTTACGACTACTAAGACGCATAGTCCTCTATCGAGAGCCTATGGTGGGAAGGAAACCTCCGCTCCATGTATCCAAGCTTTCCTTCGAATAGAAATAAGCCGTTACTCTTTTCCATGACAAAAAAATGGTAATTTTATTGAATCCTACTGGGGCAACAGAGCCGTACTAGTATACGGCAATCATTTTATAATTCCACATAATTGCCCGCCAGCTTACTTTTCAATCATTATAGAGACCTTATAGAGACATTATAGGGACCTTACAGGGATTGTTGGTCGTATTTAACTCGTATACAGCTCGTATATAGGCTTAGAATGCTTGCAGTCACAGAGGTATATTAGCCTGATACAAGCTTTGATGGGGTGCCCGGAGAGCGAACAAAAGGCGAAGAAAATACGAACCAGATACGAATCAGATACGACTTTGATAAGAAGGAAATACGAATGATCTCCAAACAATGCATAAAGAAAGTACAAATAATCAGGAAATACTAAACCGGAAAGTAAATAAAGAACGCAGCTCCTTTCCCGATCTCACTCTTTGCCGTAATAAATCCATGATGATTTTCTACGATCTTTTTACAGAGTGCCAGGCCGATGCCGGTTCCTTCATAACTCTTTTTATCGTGTAACCGCTGGAAGATGGTGAAGATCTGGTCGGCATACTGCTGCTCGAAACCAATACCATTGTCTTCAAATTTCAGCTCGAGGTAATTTATATGATTATGGAGGTTTTCGATAGCACGTATTTCATTAGTAGAAAGCAGGCGCGATGAGATGCTGATAGAAGGGTTTGCCTGCGAGAACTTTAATGAATTGCTGAAAAGGTTCAGGAATAATTGGTTCAATTGCAAAGGAATACCCTTTACCATGGGGAGCTTATCATTTTTAATGATGGCCCCTTTCTCTGTGATCAATAATTCAAAATCTGTTTTTGTATTTTCTACCAGCTCATTCAGATCTACTTCTTCAAACTGCTCCCCTGTTTTTGAAAGACGGCTGTAATTGAGTACCGACTTGATCAGGTCTGTCATGCGCCTGGCTGATGCATGTATCTTTTCAAAATAAGGGAGAGAAGATTCTTTATCGGCACTCTTCTCCGCCATCTCTGTAAAGATCTGGATCTTTCGCAGTGGCTCCTGCAGATCGTGTGAAGCAACATAGGCAAACTGCTCAAGATCATTGTTTGATCTTACGAGTTTTTCATTTACCACTTCCATTTTCTCATTCGCATCCTGGAGCTCAACTGTGCGCGCTTTTACTTTCTCCTCAAGCTGGGTATTGAATGAACGGATCTCCGCATTCTGTACTTCAATCTGGGTAAGCATATGGTTAAAAGCATCCGTTAGCGTCCCAATCTCATCATCACCCAATTTATCAACGCGCACCGAATAATCATGTTCATCTGAAATAGCTCCTGCTATCGATGCCAGCTTTAATATCGGGTCGGAGATACTTTGCTGCAGGCGCCTTGAAAGAAAATAAGCAACACCAAAGCATACAACGATCACCAAAAACGCAATGATCGCGTATAAGCGGAGGCGTGCATACATGGCTGTCATATCATACTGGATGTACAAGGTACCTAACTGCTTATTCGCTTCCACCACAGGCTGGTATCCCTCCAAATGGTAATCAGTAAAATGATATCCTTCAGCATCGGGTCTATTGGGTATTTCTAAAATGGAAACACCAACAGGATACCTGGCAAACAGGTGGTCGTTTTTATCATAGAGGGCTGCTGAAATAATATTTGATTCTCCCTTCAATGCATCCAAAATTTCATTGGCATCGGTACGGCTATCGAATGCTAGTGCCGCCGTGCTGTTGGCAGCTATGATCTTGCCCAGTGTTGACAACTGGCTCTTGGCTACCTGGCGATAGGTAAAGAATTCATACGTAAAATAAGAAGCATAAGTAAGGAACAATACAACCCCACAGGTTATCAGGATAACCCGCATGAGTTTGTTCTTGATAGATTGCGTACGTTTCTTCATCGTGGCAAATTCTTTGGATCATAAATATCCGATACCCGGAGAAGCTTTGAACTGATCAGCAGATCAGAAGATCTTGCGGCCTCTGGATTGATCTGCAGCCGTATCCGGTTGCTTTCCTTTACAAAACGGATCATCCCTCCCATCCTGGCAAAATTATCTGCATCACTGACCGTTAAAATATGAGTATTAACCGCTGAAAGGTTCTCTTTCATTTTTTCAGCATCCGGAGAATTCAGGAATAATATCTGGCAATTCTTTGCATCCTTCACATCCCTGAAGCGTTGAACCACCAGCGGGTGACCATTTACTTTTTCATTCTGCACCGCCTCATCCAGGTAAGTACCAAAAGGATCATCTCCCAGTATGCCGATCACAAATGGTGCCGCAGGGCCTGAGAAAGAAGCAGCGGGCCATTCAACAAACTGTGTAAAATTAAAGAGGAACACCGCTTTGATCCTGTATTCTTTTGAGGCAGATGATTGTGCAATCGGTGCTTGCGCAGTAGCAGCGTACATACCCACGCATGATAATAACAACATCATTACACTGAGTCTTACCAGGTATTTACCGGTACCAGGGGCGATATGTTGATGACGATATCTCAAAACCTGTAACTCATTTTAGCTGAAACACTCATAGGTATTTGTCTTGACCCAAACTCGGTATGATACTCGCCACCCAGGTTTTGTCCGATTAACGCGAACATAAAATGTTTGTCCTCCCATGCGAGGCGTGCATCGAATGTTGCATAAGGCGCCACACGGCTTGTATTCACCAAAGGACTGGCAATCAGATCCACATATCTTCCTGCTACATCAAACTGAAGATGGGCACTCAGGTTCATGATCGACTGGAACATTACCTGGTTATTAGGATCCAGCGCTTCAATAGAAGCTGATGTTATGAGAACATTAGGGTTTGTTGACCTGAATTTTTTATCCATATAAGTATACCCCGCGCGAAGTCTCCACCAATCATTGGCAATCGCATTGACAGATAATTCTGCACCCCAGTAATTGGCTTCCTGGTCGTTAGCGAATATAAAATTAGTGGGTGGTGTTGGATTGGTATTAATGCTGCGGAGCCTGTCGTACACATTATAAAATGTAGCAAGCGATACCAATACTCTCTCTACCGGTCTAACCCTGTACCCTAGCTCATAGGCAACAACTCTTTCAGAAAGAAATGTATTATTAGGGGTTGACAGTGTTGCCGTACGTTCATCTGTTTCAAAACGGCTGGGCGTTCTTACAGCTCTTGACACTGCGGCCCACAAAGTATGCTGCGTCTTAGGTGTAAAAGCAATACGCGCACTCGGTTGCAACTCAAATCCAGAATAGGTATTATGGATTAATTTGGTACCGAGCGTAAGTTCAAGCTTACGGGGTACAAGGCTTATCTGGTCCTGTATAAACGTATTCAGAAGGTTCAACCCTTTTTCTGCCGGCACAAAACTGATGGAAGGTGCATTACGCACATTATCATCCATATACCTGTAACCTACACCCCACAATACCGTATTACTTTTATTTAACCGGAACCGGTGTTGCACATCGATATCATAGGTGTTTAAGTGATCACGGAACAATGCCTTGGGCAGGTATTTCCAGGTACGGTCATAATATGCCTGGAGCACCAGCTCTGAATGATCAGAATAGGTATGCACCCATTTAGCCGTAAGGTTCTGACCGTTCTGTTCAGAGCTGGTGGGCATCTCTTCAAGCCCCCCATAGAGATCACCGTGTACAGATAAAGTATTTTTAGATGATGGATAATAATCCAAACGGAAACCACCCTGCGCCATGTTCCAGTCGTCATTTGCTTTTAATCCCGAAGCAAGTCGCGTAGTGCCCTGGCTAAAGTGCTGACCATATACACGCAGGTAAAGATTGGAATCAAGCTTTGCACCATACCGAACTGCCAGGTGATCTTCCAGAAAAGTACCTGCCGTTACACTTGCATAGAGACCTTGTGTTTCCCTGGCACTCTTACTCATAATATTGATTACTCCATTCACCGCATTGGCTCCCCACAATGTTCCGCCGGGACCGCTCACCACTTCAATCCTGTCTACATCTTCCAGCATCACATTCTGCACATCCCAGAATACCCCACCAAATAGTGGTGTATACACAGAACGTCCGTCTATCATTACGAGTAATTTATTAGAGAGGGTATTATTGGAAAGTGTTGCACCATTAAATCCTCTTGAGGCAATGGCCCAGTCGTGTGAATTTGTTTTTCCAACATGCAGATTGGAAGCGAGCCGCAATGCTTCGGGGAGGTAACCGGCAGTAGATCTACGAATATCGTCATTGGTAATCACCTGTATAGCAGAAGCTACTTCTGTGAGTTTTTCAGGCGCTTTTGAAACGGAAGTAACTTCCATGTTCATCAACTCTTCTACTGATAATTTTTTTAACTCACTGGCTGCAGGGAGAATGGTTTGGGCAGATAGGAATATGCCCATGCTACAAAAAAGGAAGACGCCCGTAAGCGCGATCCTGACCAGCAGTTTTTCATCATTTTGCATAAATGATATTTTAATTTTGGGGGGCGCCTTATTAAGACAATTACCTGCTTAGATAAAACACGTTATGGGCAATAATTTCCACACTTTTCAGCACTTCAATGCCACTATCCTCCCCATTTATTGCCGCAAAATGCCATTTTACCTCAATTATAGGTAAGAAACGGTTATTGGCAAACTAAAATGGAAATGACCTGCTTATTATCAGCAAAGAGTATGCTGATTTTTCTCCATCATTTCCTCTCTCCTCTTTTTAAAACTGTTTTTTCCTGAGGTGCTTTAACAATTCCCAATTGCATGGAACAGTTTTAGCAGTTAGCTCTGTGGCAAAATGCCGGGAACTTAAAATTCAAACTATGAAACATTTATTATGTATGGTACTGGGTGCTGGTCTTGCTATTGGTGCAAGCGCACAGGCCCCTGTTAAGCAAAAAGAGATCGTGAGAGCGGAAGAAAAAGCAGAATTACGCCACGATATCCGTGTTAAACGCGCACACAAAAAAGCGGTATACCGTAACCTGGCCAAAGGAAAAATCAAAACAGCCGGGAAACACCAGGATATGGTAAATGCAAAAAGAAAAGAGATCCATGCAGATACCAAGGATCTGCGTGCGGTAGGTGTTAAACATCCTACACATGAAGCCAAGAAAGAGATCAGGAAACAGGACCAACCGAAGATCCCTAATTAGTAACCCCATTAACCAGATTTTTAATTAAAAATGAATTCTATGAAAACACCTAATTATGTAAAATTACTGGGCTCATTGATGCTGTTTGTATTACTTGTTACAGGATTTTCTTCCTGCAGTAAAGATGATACAGGTGCATTAAACCTGACCGGTTCTGTGAACCTGATGATTGTGAATGGTGCAGAAGGTACCGCTCCGCAAGACTATTATTCTGATGGCACCAAGGTAAACGCTACCGCAGTTGCTTATGCACAGAACACCAGCTATATCAGCACCCCTGCCGGCAATCATGCTGGTGAGTTCAGAACATCGGGCTCAACTGCTGTAACCGCTTCAGGTGCTGTTACTTTTGAAAACGGTAAATACTATTCTGTTTATCTATCAGGCTCAGGAACCAGTGCTTCTTCTTTTGCGAGTGAAGATGATATGAGCGCCCCTGCAGCAGGCAAATCAAAAGTTAGGTTTGTGCATTTAAGTTCTGCCGTAACATCCAGCGTTGACTTTGGCGTTACAGGCGGTGCTAAAATCGTATCCGCGCTCGCTTATAAAACAGCATCGGCGTATAATACAGTTGATGCCAATTCAGGCTTTACATTGTACCTCGCGGGTTCAACAACAGGATCTTTAACGATCCCTGCGTTTGTACAAGCGGGTAAAATTTACACCGTTTTTGTATCAGGTTCTACAACTGCTACACTTACTTATCGTGTGATTGTGCAGAATTAAAAAAGTAATATGTTAAATTAGTGAGTGGTGAATGGTGAGTAGTGAGTGTATTATTTTTCTCACTATTGACTATTCACTACTCACTTTAACAAATAGAGGTATACAGTAAAAACAAACCTGCTATTGTCATAATAGTAAAGGTTAGCCACCCCAGCACATTTGCCCGCTTTGAATTAACAAACTTGCCCATGATCGATTTGTTATTGGCTATATGCAGAATGATCACAATCATCACCGGTGCAGTGAGCCCATATAAAATAGCGGTATACAGCAGCGCCTTGATAGGACTGATGCCGAGATAGTTGATAGCCAGTCCCAATATCAGCGAAACAATAATGACCGCATAAAAAGGCCGGGCCTGTTGAAAGCTTTTATCGAGGCTACCCTCCCATCCGAATGTTTCGGAAAAGATATAAGACAGGCAACCGCTTAACACCGGGATCGTTAGGAGTCCTGTTCCTATAACACCTATGGCAAAAAGATAATACGCAAAATTACCCGCCAGTGGCTGTAATGCCTGTGCCGCCTGTTCAATTGTATCTATTTTATGAATGCCATTCTGAAAAAGTACAAGGGCCGTTGTGAGTATGATAAAATACATGACGAGATTAGAGAACAGCATCCCTGTATTTACGTCACGTTTAACTTCTTTCATCATCTTCTTATTCACCACCACAAAACCATCTTTCTGTTTTTGCTGCTCCACTTCCATCGTTGCCTGCCAGAAAAAAAGATACGGCGAGATGGTTGTTCCCAGGATGGCTACCAGAATGCCAAAGAATTCCTTGTCAAGTTTTATGGTTGGGATAAGTGTATGTTTAATGATCTGCCCTATATCCGCTTTGGCAAAAAAAGGAACGATAAAATATACGAGTAGTGTGATACACAGGTATTTTAATACCGACACTATTTTATGATAAGGGAGATAAATGATCAATACCATCAAAGTACCTGTAAAAAAGATACTGAAATAAGCTGCATGCACCGAAGGAACCAGCAAATGCATAACAGCACCCATTCCCGCGATATCGGACCCGATATTAAGAATGATGGCCGGGGCACTGAAAAAAACCATTGACCATAGTAACCATTTGGGATAATACTTTTTTAGGGTGCCGGTAAGTCCCTCTGTAGTGACCAGCCCGATCCTTGCACACATTTCCTGGATGGCCGACATTAATGGGAAAGTAAGCAGTGCTGTCCACAAAGTAGCCAATCCAAATTGCGCCCCTGCCTGCGAGTAAGTAGCGATGCCTGAAGGATCATCGTCTGATGCGCCGGTGATCAATCCCGGGCCGAGGTTTGAGAGGATCTTCTTCAGTTTTTTAAACATCGTGTAAAACAATTAGGAGTTAGGAATTAGGAATTATTTAAAACCCCATTTGTGCAAGTGCCTCCAGCGGAATATCATACTGCTGTTTATTATCTGCATGTATTTTGAGCCTGCCTTCGGGGCCGGTTGGGCCGTGGATATAATATTTTTTCATGGACAGCACTTTGCCTGAATAGATAGCGGTACGTTCAAGCGTTTCATAACTGCGGAGCATGATGGCCAGGTAATCTGAATTCTGAACATCAGTGAATAAGTGTAAAGATCTTTGAAAGCCACCGGGCATTTCTGTTACCTCATGATAATAATGCGGCCGCTCTATTTCACTATACAAACGCTTGTTCAGTTTTTCCACATACACAGAATCTGACTCAACCACTACAATATGTATCTCAGGCATAGCAAATTCCGTTTGAGGTTATTGAAATTATCACTTTTCGGCCGTTATAAACAGATTGACGATGAAAAATCAGTAGATTCATACACCGATTGCCCCAAGCCATAAATTTTATTGCCGTGAAAATAGTCTTGCCCTGTTTACTCGCTGCTCTTCTCCTTTCCTTTGCCGGTGTTAAGCAGGCTTCCGGAGATAACTGGATCTCTTTATTCGATGGAAAATCATTGTTGAACTGGCATGTAGGTTCAAATGCTGAAACCTTTTCCGTAGACAGCGGTATGCTGATGATACACGGAAAAACAGCACACCTGTTTTATGAGGGACCTGTGATGGATCATGTATTCAAAAACTTTGAACTAAAGGTGGAACTGATGACCTATCCGGGTGCCAACTCGGGCATTTATTTTCATACCGTTTACCAGGAAAGCAGCTGGCCGGTGAAAGGTTATGAAGTACAGGTGAACAATTCACATACAGATTGGCGCAGAACCGGCAGTCTCTACGGCATCAGCGATGTAAAAGAAGTGTATGTAAAAGATTACGAGTGGTACACAGAATATATCAAGGTAGAAGGAAAACGGGTGATCATCATGATCAATGATAAGGTGGTAGTTGATTATACCGAACCGGAAGGACTCAAGAGAACCGGCGGTGATGCCCAGCGGTTCATCTCATCCGGTACATTCGCCATACAGGGACACGACCCGAAAAGTGTGGTGCATGTAAGGAGCATAAAGGTGCGTCCATTGCCCTGAAAAGGCAATTAGGGAAATAGGTGTACCTTTATAAAATGAAGATCAGCAACCCTGATATGATCAAATTGTCCGAGATCAAGCAGTATTTTCTCGAACCACCCCATTCTTTCAAATTGTACACACATGCTTTGCCCCAGGCAGAGGAAGCGATCAATATCATCAGTAAATATCCCAAGCTGCTCAAATCTGTTGACAGCATGAAGCAAAGCCTGGTTGTGATGCATGATCTTCAAAAGAACATGGATGCGTTGCAAAAGGAGATGAAGATATTTGCCCGGCTGTTCAATTCTGTTCACCAATAATAGTTTATGCTAAACGATCAACGATCACGGAGAGTGGCTATTGTAGGCACTAACCGTATTCCGTTTGCCCGTCACAACACGGTTTACACAAAAGCAAGCAACCCCGAAATGATGACGGCTGCTTTAGATGGATTGATCAACAGGTACCATTTACAGGGACAATTAATGGGCGAGGTAGCCGGTGGAGCGGTAATTAAACATAGCTGGCAATTGAATCTTATGCGCGAATGTGTCATGAGTACTTCACTCGACCCGCGTACACCCGCCTGCGACATCCAGCAGGCATGCAATACCGGGATTGAAGCAGCTATCTACATTGCTAATAAAATAGCGCTGGGACAGATAGAATGCGGCATTGCAGGGGGTGTTGATTCTGCGAGCAATGTGCCGCTTGAATTGGGCGAGAATCTAAGAAAGCAACTACTTGAACTGAGAAGAACAAAAACATTCGGCGGCAAACTAAAAATATTTACCTCCATGCGCTTGAAAGACCTTGCGCCGGTTGCTCCCATGAATATGGAACCGCGAACAGGTCTCAGCATGGGTGGGCATACAGAGATCACTGCCAAATATTATGGTATTTCGCGTGAGGCACAGGATGCATATGCATTGGGAAGTCATCAAAAAATGACCGCTGCTTATGAACGTGGCTTTTTTAAGGATATGCTGAGTCCTTATCTGGGGCTTGATAGTGATAATAATCTTCGCGCAGATACCAGTGCCGAAAAATTAGCGAGACTACGTCCCGCATTTGACAAAGAACAGGGTACGCTAACGGCGGGTAATTCTTCACCCCTCACAGATGGTGCATCCTGTATTTTACTAGCCAGCGAAGAATGGGCAAAAGCACACTCGTTACCTGTATTGGCATATCTAACATTTGCAGAAGTTTCCGCGATAGAATATGTAGAAAATAAACACAACCTCTTACTCTCACCGGTATATGCGGCGGAAAGAATGCTTACAAAAGCCGGCATGAAATTGCAGAATTTTGATTTCTATGAAATTCATGAAGCATTTGCGGCACAGGTTCTCGCCATCCTTAAAATATGGGAGACACCGGAACTGAGTAAACTTTTCGGTTATGATGAACCACTTGGAAGCATCGATCCGTTGAAACTGAATGTGAATGGCAGCAGTCTCGCAGCCGGACATCCTTTTGCTGCCACTGGTGGGCGTGTACTGGCGACCCTGGCAAAACTGCTGTATGAAAAGGGATCCGGAAAGGGATTCGCCTCCATTTGTGCAGCTGGCGGACAAGGAGCAACCATCATACTCGAAAGATAGCTGCCCCCTACACCCTATCACCTAATACAATTCATCTACACAAACCCCACCACCACCGATACATGACACCCGAATCCAATAACGTTGGTTTATTTTACATAATGAAACCTCTGCGGATACCGGTTGTAGCTGTGCATGTAGCAGGGTGGATACTCTTTCAATGTCTCCCGGTTGTATTTATATTGTCTTTTTCGCATACAACAGATATCTATGGACTTATTTTTTCGTCCCATTACTGGATGTTCTGTTTTTATTTTATTTCTCTTTTCTATCTGCATTGCTATATACTGATGCCCTATCTTCTGGCAAAAGGAAAATGGATAGTGTATGCATGCGTTATCCTTTTGCTATTGATCAGTGTGATCTACCTGCAACCTTTTGAATTACTGATAAGACATTCTCAACAGGGATTGATAGAACAACGCGGACCATTTCCAGATGGGAATATGCGTGGCCCTGAATTTGGTCCCCCTCCCGGTGAAAGATATGGTCCGGAAAGAATGGGACCGCATATGAATGAGCGCAGACCTGGTGGTCATGGCCCAATGAATAACCAGAGAAGACGGGGGCCCTTAGCAGACATTATCAGCATCTTCCTTTTCATCATTACGCTATGCCTCAGCGCTGCAGTTGACATTGGACGGCGCTGGCGCATTAATGAGCAAAGGATCGCCCGGGCCGAAGCAGACAAGGTAAATGCTGAACTTTCCTTTTTAAAGGCGCAGATCAATCCTCATTTCCTGTTCAATACCCTCAATAATATTTATTCGATGGTAATGACCAACAATGAACACACCGCAGAGTCGATTCTTAAATTATCCAATATCCTCCGCTATGTAACAGATGAAAGCACCGAAGCGTATGTTTCTTTACAAAGCGAGGTAGATTGCATAACTGATTACATAGACCTGCAACGTTTACGGCTTGGGAAAAAAGTATCGTTGGAATATGTTGTAACAGGCGATCTGGATAACAGGAAAATAGCCCCCATGATACTGATGACATTTATTGAAAATGTATTTAAATACGGCACCAGCAATCACGAAGAAACAGCTTTAACAATCAGGTTAACAGTTACTGATAACACCATCCATTTTTTCTCACAGAATAAGTTATTTGCAGCACCGAGAACCCTGGAAAGAGCGGGCATCGGTATCAACAATACTGAGAAAAGACTGGCGCACGTGTACCCGGGAAAACATGAGCTTCGCATAACACGTGATAACGGCTTGTTTTCTGTTGACTTATTTTTACAGGATTAAACAAACATAATGGAACTGAAATGTATTGCTATAGATGATGAACCGTTTGCACTGGAACTGATCAGGCAGTATGTTGCGAAAGTTCCGGAACTCAAACTCATTCAGACATTTGATGATGCCATTACCGGTGGCGAATTTTTAAGAACCAACAAAGTGGATCTTTTATTTATTGATATTAATATGCCGGATATAACAGGCATCGAACTGGTAAGATCATTAACAGATAAACCCACTACCATTTTTACAACTGCGTATAAGAAATTTGCCTTCGAAGGTTTTGAACTCGAAGCGATCGATTACCTGCTTAAGCCCATTTCATTTGAACGCTTCTCCAAAGCTGTTCAACGCGCTATCTCTTTCCATGAATTAAGGAACCCGCAAAAAAATGCGGATACCGGTTCGGAATATTTCTTTGTCCGTTCTGAATATAAAATGATTAAAATAGAATTGGACAATATTCTTTATATCGAAGGACTGGAAGATTATATCAAAATACACCTCGCCAATGAGAAACCGGTCCTGACACTCATGACATTAAAAGCCATTATCGAAAAGCTACCCGTAAAAGATTTCAAACGCATACACCGCAGTTACATCATCCCGGTAAACAAAGTAAAGTCCATACTCAACCGCAAAGTAACCCTCACCAACGGAACAGAGCTCCCCATCAGCGATTCATATGCCTCATTCATCAACGAATGGACCAAAGGAATTAATCAATAAAAAGTCCCAGCGGGACGGCAAGTTTGTAGAACCAATTCGATTTTTAATGATTCAGAGTTCCGTCAGGAACGGCACCGAGCGATGTCGATCATTTTGATGTATTCGAAAACGTTTGTGTCGCCCCTAACGGGGCTTTTAATTTTATCCCGTTCGGGGGGCTACAAACCTGCCGTCCCGCTGGGACTTTTTTTTAGGCATTAGCTAGAGCTCTGTCGAGGTGTACGTAGCCGCCGTCTACGTGGATGATCTGGCCGGTTGTGTGACTTGATCTTTGTGATAGCAAGAAGAGAACCATATTTCCGATTTCTTCGCTGGTGGTCATCCGGTTTTCGAGGGGGATTTTGCTGTTGATCTCCTGTAATTTTTGTTCAGGATTGGGAAGTGTTTTTATCCATGTTTCGTAAGCGGGTGTCCAGCATTCTGCTACTACCACTGCGTTTACGCGGATGCCATGTTTTAATAATTCTACTGCCCATTCTCTTGTTAAGGCATTTCTTCCACCATTGGCCGCGGCATAGGCTGAGGTATTACCCTGTCCTGTTTCAGCGGTTTTGGAAGTGATATTTACGATGGCCCCTTTTGAAGCAATGAGTGCCGGTAAAGCAAAATGAGCCATCAGGTAATAATGAACGAGGTTCTTATGCAAACTCTCCATGAACTTTTCATAATTACCGTTAGAGAGCCCTACCCCATCGTTCACGCCTGCATTATTTACGAGCCCGTCAATACGGTTAAACTTTTTCATTATTTCATTCACGGCTTTCTCAGCCGCGTCTGGATCGGATAGCTCTGCAACAACCTGCCATGCTTTACCACCCTTCTCTTCAATCTCCTTAACGAGTTGTTCATTATCATCTTTATTTCTCCCTACAATAACAGGAACAGCCTGTTCTGTCGCGAGTAAGCGTACAATGCCTTCGCCAATTCCTTTGGCTCCGCCGGTTACGATGATGATCTTGTCTTTTAAATTGAGCTCCATGCGACTACATTTTGTTTTGAAATCCCCAATCCATCTATCCCTAATTCAACCAGATCACCTGGCTTCAGGTATTCAGGACTCTTCATGCCAAGTGCAACGCCTGCGGGTGTGCCGGTAGAGATAATGTCGCCTGGCAACAGGGTCATGAAACGGCTGATATAAGATACAAGATGTGCCACGCCGAATATGAGATCGTCTGTGTTGCCATCCTGCATCATTTTGCCATTAACAGACAACCATAACCGCAACTTGTGCGGATCGGCGATCTCTTCTTTGGTTACCAGCCATGGGCCCAGTGGGGCAAAAGTATCACAACCCTTTCCCTTATCCCATGTTCCGCCTCTTTCGAGTTGAAATTCGCGTTCACTCACGTCATTGTGCAGGCAATAGCCGGCTACATAACCCATCGCTTCTTCTTCTGAAACATAACTGGCTTTTTTACCTATGACAAAAGCAAGCTCTACCTCCCAATCGGTTTTCACTGAGTCTTTCGGGATCATGATCGAATCGTTTGGCCCGGTTATCGCCGTAGTTGCTTTCATAAAAATGATGGGCTCCGATGGAATTGCAGCATTGCTTTCGGCAGCATGCTTTGCATAATTAAGCCCTATGCAAATTACTTTCGAAGGCTTGGCTACCGGGCATCCCAGGCGAATGTTCTCATCCACTAACGGGAGTTGACTTTTTTCTTCCGCGGTTAAAGCGGATAGTTTTTGAATACCGTTATTCGTAAAGAATGATTCATCGTAATCTTTGAACAGCGCGGATACATCATAATTTTTCCCATCAATATGTATTCCCGGTTTTTCATTACCGGCTTCTCCAAAACGTATCAATTTCATATGCTATAAATTTAACTGTACTATTGTATCCATTTCTTTTGCTGCATTATTATCAAGATAAATAAATAATCCCTCTGGTTCCTGTTTAAATCTTACGGATGAGCCATCTTTCATTAGCGAAGCTGTGATCACTTTCTCTTTTAATTGCGGAACAAAAATATAGGGTAACCCATTCCTTTTGAGCACATGCACATAATATGTTTTACCCTTTCCTGTTACTACACCCCAATCCTGCGCTGGTACTATGTTTCCGCGCGTTCCATAGATGCTGCTACCGTATTGCTGCATCCATTTTCCCAAGGCTGCGAGGGAATCGGTAAATTCAGACTGGATCTGGCCGTTAGGCATGGGGCCTACATTCAATAAAAAATTCGCGTTCCTGCCGGCAGCATTTACCAGGTAGTGGACCAGGGCAGGAACTGATTTGAATTTCCGGTCGGTCATATTATATCCCCATGCATCATTCATTGTTTCACAGGTCTCCAGTGGTAATTGAGAAACATCGGCTCCTCCAAAACCACTTGTATTATTTCCGGGCAGGTCTTTCTCAAACATCTGGAAATCTTCGCCGGCTATGGGCGACAGGTGATGATTATTGCCGATCATGCATTGGGGTTGAAGCTGATGGATCAACTTGTAGATCTCATCGTAATGCCAGTTAACTTTTGATGCCAATGTTTTATCTGTATCGTTATCCAACTGATCCCAGTGCCCATCAAACCATATACCTGCTATCTCACCATAATTGGTCAGGAGTTCGGTCAGCTGTGCTTTCATAAAACGGATATAGCTATCCCAATCACTTTTCCCAACCCTTCCTGTTCCCTTTCCTGTCTTTCCGGTTTCGCGCTGATAGTCTGTGCGGTACCAGTCGAGCAAAGAATAATAACAGAATAATTTGATGCCCTGTTTGTGGCATTCTTCTGCCAGTTGTTTCAGTGCATCTTTTGCATATGGGGTATTGGTGATCTTCCAATCCGATTGTTTTGTATCCCAGTTACTAAAGCCATCGTGGTGGCGGGTAATAAAAGTGATATACTGCATTCCTGCACTTTTAGCTGTGGCTACCCATTTCTTCGCATCAAAATCTATCGGGTTAAATACCTTAATCAGATTCGTATACTCATTGACACGGATATTACGGTTATTCATTACCCACTCCCCGCTTCCCAGTACGCTGGAAGCGCCCCAATGGATGAACATTCCAAACTTCATGTCCTGGAAATTTTTACGCGCCGCGAGGTTCTCGGCAGTGGGCGTATAGCTTTGCGCCTGTAAACCACCCAGCAATAATAAACAGCAGGCAAAAAATAATAACTGTTTCATAGGACTGATTTAATTATTTAGTTTAACAAATCCACCATCGATGGGGTAATCATTACCGGTAACAAAAGAGGCTTCATCACTGCATAAGTATAAGGCAAGTGCAGCAATCTCTTCTACATTGCCCATCCTGCCGATTGGTTGACTGGCCGATAACTTATCAAACATCTCATCTATCTTATCAGGATAGTTCTGTAAAAGAAATCCATCAACGAATGGTGTATGCACACGTGCAGGTGAAATGGAATTACAACGGATCTTATCGTGCAGGTAATCTTTGGCAACGCTGAGTGTCATCGCATATACCGCGCCCTTACTCATACTGTAAGCAAACCTGTCTGGGATACCTACCAATGCTGCTATCGAAGCCACATTCAATATCACCCCGCCACCTCGTTGCTGCAATAAAGGAATGCCTTGATGCAAACAATTGTACGTTCCTTTGATATTCACATGATAGATCTTATCAAAGTCAGCTTCACTGGTAGTGGTAGCTTTACCGATATGTGCAATACCTGCACAGTTCACCAGGATATCAAATAAGCCGATCGATTCAAATACCTGCTTAACTGCCTGCTGATCGCCGATACTGCATATATGCATGAACGCTTTTCCACCTTCGGCAATAATAGTATCAACGGTTTCTCCGGCAGCTTTTGTATTTAACTCAATGATATTAACCGTTGCACCCTGTTTCGCAAACAGGCAGGCAATGGCTTTGCCGATACCGCTTCCACCGCCTGTAATAACAGCTATTTTATTTTTCAGTTCGAACATGGTATCTATTCAATTATGATAAAGTAAATATTTTATCCATCACTACCCATTTCTCACCCGGTGCCGCAAAAGGCAATGCCTGTTGAAAACGCCACATCAATGTTTCCCATTCCTGTACTTTTTCATTTTCAGCATCTGCTTTTGCTTTTTCTGAAAAGCTGAACTGGGCATTGGTTTCCATAATCATGAACAGCCTGTTGGCGGCGCGGTATATTTCCATCTGCTCAATACCCGAAGAAGTAATACTCTGTAATATTTCCGGCCACACATTCCGGTGCCAGGCTTCATACTCGGCAATCAGTGCCGGATCATCTTTCAGGTCCAGTGTTAAACAATATCTTTTCAGCATTATACCGTTTGTTTGATTACGCGATATCCTTTGATGGCAAATAAGAAAACAACTGCAAAACATACCAGCGGTACTACATAACCATACTGGATGTTACCGGTTACATCGGCAATGTATGCCAGCACCGGCGGCAATAGTGCACCACCTACGATCGACATGACGATCAGACTGCTGCCCATTTCTGTATCGCGACCAAGATCCTTAATACCCAGCGAAAAAATGGTAGGAAACATCACCGACATAAAGAAGGTAATCGCGATCATTGCATATACCGCTGCCATACCCGTTACTGATATTGCTACCACGGAAAGAATGATATTGATGCCTGCATACAAAGCAAGCAGTTTTGCAGGTGTAAGGAATCGCATAAAGAAAGTACCGGCGAACCTGCCTACCATAAATGCCATTCCACAACCCCATCCAAGATAATCGGCTGCTTTTATCTTATCGATACCTGCTGCTTTTACAGCGTACAGGATAAAAAAACTAAATACACACACCTGTGCGCCCACATAAAAAAACTGCGCAGCAACGGCCCAGGAAAGATGTTTGTGTTTTAATGCATGCAATATGCCTCTTCTCTCCGTATGTGCATCCACTTCTTTTACTTCCGGCAAATGAATAAAAGCAAAGATCACTGCGATGAGTACAATCACACATCCCAAAATAAAATAGGGCGTCTTAACGGAAGCTGCTTCTGAAGCCAGTGCAGCCTGTTTGGCAGCAGCGCTCATGGCATCCAGCGCACTATCCGGGTAACCTTTGGTCAGAATCATGCGTGCGCCAATAATAGGTGCCAGCGTGGCCGCGAGACCATTAAATGATTGCGCAAAGTTCAATCGTTGCGTAGATGTTGCCGGATCGCCGAGCAGGGATGCATAAGGATTGGCAGCAGTTTCAAGAATGGTTAATCCGCAGGCGATAATGAATAATGCCAACAGGAAATAAATATATTGTTGCGTATCGGCTGCAGGTATAAATAAAAAAGACCCGATGGCGAATAAAGTAAGACCCGAAATAATGCCGATCTTATATCCATATTTCTTCATGATATAACCCGCCGGAAGTGCCATGGCAAAATAGGCAATGAATACAGAGGAATCTATCAGCGATGATTGTAAAGTAGAAAGACTGAATGATCTTTTTAAATGAGGGATCAGGATCGGGTCGAGATTATGAACAAAACCCCACATAAAAAATAGTGAGGTAACCATTATAAAGGCAAACCTTGTCTTGTTCCTGGCAGCAGTCATGGGGCGCTAAATTTTCTTATACAGCCAATCGCACAATCCGGGTATTAAGATAAATGAAGTTTTGCTATGAGCGCCTGGATTTTTACGATTCAACAACTTTATCGATCCGCTTGGTGCCCGCATACATTTCATATTCAAGCAGCCGGCAATCGATGGTGGCATTGAAGAACTCAATACGGCGTGAAGGTTTCAGTCTTACTTTTTTAGCGAGGTCGAGATTGCCTGTGAAAACGTATCCTGTATATCCTTTGCAGCGGGTCTTCAGAAAATCGCCGATCCGGGCATAGGTGGCATTCAATTCTATCTCATCGCCCAGTCTTTCTCCATATTCAGGATTGAACATGATAACACCATGCTCTTCGGGCACTGTTGTTTTTTCAAAGTCGCAGGTTTCAAACCTGATCATATTCTCAACCCCTGCCGCTACTGCATTGATCTTTGCAATGCCCACGGCCTGATCGCTGATATCTGATGCAATGATCTGTATACCCTGCACATCTTTTACCTGTGCCTCTATTTTCTCTTTTTCCGCGGTATACAAACTTTCTTCGTATCCTTTGATATGCATAAAGGCATAGTTGCTCCGCAATAACCCCGGTGCACGGTTACTTGCCAGCAATGCCGCTTCTATGGCAAGGGTTCCTGAGCCACACATCGGATTGATAAAAGGAGCTTGTTTATCCCATTTGGTCGACAAAATAGTGGCAGTAGCCAAAGCTTCCAGCATCGGCGCTTTGCCGGGAAGCTTACGATACCCATGCTTGGCCAATGTTTCACCTGACGTATCGATAAATATCTCAGCCTCGTCATGCTTCCAGTAGAGATAGATCACAGCACCCGATTGTTCGGAACCCGTTGAAGGGCGCTTACCCGTTTCATCGCGCATATGATCAACAATCGCATCTTTTACACGGAGATTGGCAAAAAGATTGGTGGTAATCGTTGTATGAAACACATTACTGGTAACGGTAAAATAGCCATCCGGTTCTATATATTCCTGCCAGGGAATGTCGAGCAGGTGCTGGTATAACTCATCTGGGTGATTACAATTAAATGCTTTGAGCGAATACATCACCTGGCTCGCACAACGCAGGTTCAGGTTCAGGCGGATACAATCAGTCATCGTTCCATTCAACTCTACCCCTGTTTGGAAACCACGAACTACTGTGTAGCCAAGGCCCATCACTTCTGATTGTAAGGCAGGCGAGAGCCATTTATGACAGGTGATAATGATACGGCCGGGGGTGAGGAAAGGTTGCATGCGGTAAAAATATCGAATATCGAACACCGAATGTCGAATGTCGAAGTAAAGTCCCGAAAAACTTCGATATTCGACATTCGATATTAAATAAATGATGGCCGCTCTCAATCCCAACCAATGGATCACCAACTATGCAGACAAACTATTTGCATATACCCTGCTCCGGGTTAGTGATCGCGGTATAGCCGAGGATATTGTGCAGGAAACATTTTTGAGTGCCTGGAAAGCAAAAGACTCTTTTAAGGGTGAAGCCTCTGAAAAAAGCTGGCTCTACAGCATTTGTAAGAATAAGATCATTGACTATTACCGTAAAAAAGCAAGGGATATTGTACAACCGATAGCGGGGAGCGATAAAGCGGATGAGTATTTTAACGGGGTTGAACACTGGACAGGCACAGATGAACCCACGAACTGGGAACTGGATGCCAGCAAGCCGGTTGAAAACAAGGAATTCTATGCCATACTGGAATCCTGCAGAAATAAATTGCAGGACCTGCAGCGATCTGTTTTCGTAATGAAATACATGGAGGACCTCGATTCTGCCGAGATCTGTAAGGCACTGGGCATCAGCGCGTCAAACTACTGGGTACTGATCCATAGGGCCAAGCTGCATCTCAGGACCTGTTTGGAAAAAAACTGGATGGTTCGTTAAATTCGCGGATTAGCGGATTGCGGATTGGCGAATGAAAGGAACGATGCATTTACAATAAATAAAAGGAATAAAGAAATCCGTTAATCCGGAATTCGCTAATCCGCAAATTAAATAAATGACCTGCAAAAAAGCAACCTACCTGTTATCTAAAAAAGAAGAGGGCCGTCTCTCGTGGATAGAGAAATGGCAATTGCGTAGCCATTTGACTATTTGCCATTTATGCAGAAAGTTTGAGGAGCAAACGGGATGGCTCATTATCCATACAAAACATTCAGATAAACATGCGGATCATACGCTCTCTGAAGAGGTTAAGAAAAAGATAGCAGCAATACTTACCACATAATTTGAATTCATCTACACACTATTATTATGGCAGCTTTCAGCAGACCCATGCAGATCAGGTGGAGCGATCTGGATCCGAACTTTCATTTACGCCATTCTGTGTACTATGATCTTGGCGCCACCCTTCGAACCACTTTGCTGATCGAACACGGTGTAACGCCTGCTGCCATGCAGGAACAACAGATAGGTCCAATATTATTCAGGGAAGAATGTGTTTTTAAAAGAGAGATCCACTTTGGCGACCCGGTTGAGATGAACGTTAAACTCCTGAAAGCCACGCAGGATATGGGTCGATGGACCATGCAGCATCAATTATTCAAGAACCCCGAAACATTGAGTGCAATCATTACAGTAGATGGTGCCTGGATCAATACGGCTCTGCGCAAGCTAACTTTACCACCGGAAGAGTTCCGGAAAGTGTTTGATGAATTCCCAAAAGCAGAGAACTTCGAATGGATAAAAAAATAAACCTTCCCCCGGGTTTCAACCCCGGGAAAAAAAATTGCCGCAGGTTTCAACCTGCGGCAATTTTTTTTAATTAGAGAACGCTGCTCCATCCTAAATGGGCGCTTCTCATGTTTCTTTGAATGTTCCAAAGATCGATCGCACGGAATTGGCGATTTGCTTTCTTTACACTCTTTACATGTGTGATGTCAGTTGCAACAGTTTCTTTTACTTCGCTTACTAATTGTTTCAGTTGGTTTGCTTCTATTTGTACAATAGCGGGCATTACATTACTCTTCATAATATTCTAATTTTTATTATTTCGTTTTTTACCAAGCTATAACGGGAGAAAACAACACATCAATCGTTACGTAGAAGGCCTTCAAGATTACTCACCCAAGGGGATTTATCGTGTATGGCTTGGTTTCAGGGTGCAAAAGTACTACTAAGTAGAATACTGAGCAAATTAAAGTGTAAAAACATTGTTAATGTACTGGAAATCAGCCTATTTACTGATATCAGTTTCTACATCGGGTTTCGATAGATCAGTGAGCAAAACCTTGCCCCTGTTGCTTCTTACGATACGGGAGAAAAGGGAGATCTCTTTATCAAAAAGAAAGCGGAAAAATAATTTTGTCCAGGAAGTATGATAAGAAAGCGTGTCATAGTAGGATGGCGCATCCTTACGCACCTGCGGCAGCTTGTTCCAGGGGATAGAAGGAAAGTCGTGGTGCTCGTTATGATAACCCACATTAAATGATATATTATTCAATGGCCCATAATAACTATAGGTTTCCTGGTCGCCATGTGTAAGATAATGTTCCTGTATCCATCTGGCACCCAGCGGATGCAACCCAACTGAGAAAAAGAAACTGAATATAAAAAAGCAGGTGGCTTTGGTACCCAGGAAATAAGCAATACTGCCGATCGCCACTATCTGTACCAGCCAGTTCAGTGCTGTCCATTTATCAAATGGTTTGATCTCCTTTAAACGCGGGATCCTGAATACCTGGAAAAGCGGGTAAAATAACAACCAGATCATTTTACCGATAAAGAAGTTATCGATCAGCTTTGCTTCCCACTTATTGGGAAGATCCCCATCCAGTTCATGAACACCCTGGAAAGAATGGTGCTTGATATGGTATTTCTCAAATGATACGGAGCTTGGGAAAATCAAAGGGATATTAGCGAATATGCCCGCCAGCCTGTTGGCATTCGGACTTTTGAATATGAGTTTATGTGCGCACTCATGAATCATCACAAACAGTGAGTGATCAGCAAAAGCACCCAAAAGATAAGCGGCACCCACCACAATCCACCAGGATTGGTCGGCTACCAGCAAAGCCAGTATCACCTGGAAAGCCACCAGTCCAATAATTGCCCAGATCGTAAAAGGATTCTTACCGATCAGCTTGCGCATATCCGGATGCTCTTTTAAGATTTCCTTTGTGCGGGCACGATGTGGCTCGGCATAGGTAACAGATACAAAATTTTTCTTCGCTGCTTTTGCTTCCTTTACTTCCATCATTTTTATTATTTGTATTTCTGAGTGCCGCTAAGATAATTTTATTCGTCAACAAAGCAAAAACCCTTGAAAAACAGTCCCTTTTTTAACCTTTAGATGGGTAGAAACGTAGAGAACATTCAACAATATGCAAATTATATTTAATACATTCGTGCTTCCTATCGCTCTCCCTTTGTCTTCTTCCACCTATCCCCTTTTTTCTTATCTTGTTCCAAACTACCCTTATGATGCAAAGAATATTGTTTTCTCTGTTATTGATTGCATGTGCAACAGCTATTCATGCACAGAAAAAGAACCTCTCATCAGATGATTATGGGAAATGGCAGACCCTTGCGACTACAGATATTTCTCCCGATGGTGCCTGGGTATCTTATCTGGTAACCGTTTTAGAAGATAATGATACACTCTATGTTGTGAACCGGGCTACACACAAGACCTATAAACTGGAGTTTGCGCTGGCTCCTGAATTTTCAAAGGATAATAAATGGATCGCTTACCGGATAGGACTGCCGTTTAAAGAAGCAGAAAAACTCCGCGACCAGGGTAAACCCATTGAGTATAAAATGGGATTGCTGAACCTTGAAACAGGTAAGAAAGAAGTGATACAAAACATTTCACGTTTTTCTTTTTCGCGGAATGGTAAATTTTTAGCAGCCTACCTCGCGCCACCTAAAGAGAATAAAGATAAAGGGAGTGTATTGCTGGTAAAAAACCTCACTGCCAATACAACCCATACGATTGGTAACGTAACAGAATATTGCTTTAATAAAAAGAGTGATTACCTGTCGTACATAGTTGAATCTGCTAACGTGGCGGGTAACGCTGTTGAGCTATTGAACCTGGGAAATTATAACCTTTCCATTGTTGCGAGCGATACACTTAAATTTTCAAAACTAACCTGGCAGAAAGAAGGTGATGGATTATCGTTTTTCCAAACCTTTAAAAAAGATACTTACGAAGAAGAGAATGCGGTTGTATTCACCTATACAAATATCTATCAATCACCTTTCCTTAAAAAGTTCGACCCCACACAGTCGGCTACATTTCCCAAAACTATGCGGATCCATAATGGATCTAACCAACAGTTGAGTGATGATATGAGCAGTGTTTTTTTCGGGATAAAACCATGGACCCTCAAGCCGAAAAAAGATGATAAGAAATCCACAGATAGCAGTAAAGTAAAAACAGCCGATAGTACCAAAAGCAAAACTGATTCAGCAAAAACCATCATCGCTAAAAAAGAAAATACAGATAAACTTGCCGCCGTAGATATCTGGCACTGGAAAGACCCTGAGATTCAACCCAGCCAGAAACTCAGCTATTCAAGGGATAAAGAAGCCAGCCTTATTTCCGTATGGAACCTGGATAACAACAGCTTCTTCCAACTGGCCAAAGAAGAAACACCGGATGCATTGGTAACAGGCAACCAGAAATATGTGATCACTTCAACAGATAAAAAATACAAACCTGCATTTAAAGAGGACCATGCAGACTATCACCTCGTGAACGTTAAAACAGGTGAGGATAAATTGTTGTATGAAAATATGCTGGATGGTTTCACCGGTCCCCGCTCCTCCCCTGATGGAAAATACTTGTATTATTTTAAGGATAAGAACTGGTGGGTATACAATATAGCCACGGCACAGAATACCAATGTTACCCAAACAATCAAAACAAATTTCTGGAACACGCGTGATGACCATCCTGCTACCAAGCCACCCGTTGGTTTTGGTGGATGGCTGAAAGACGATAAGGCTTTACTGGTGTATGATGAATACAATACATGGTCGGTAAAACCGGATGGAACAGATGCTGTGAAGATCACCAATGGCGAGCTGGACGAAATTGTTTATCGTATCACCCGCGTTGATTTTGAAGATCCCTTTCTTGATGACAGCAAGCCGATATATTTTTCAGCGTATGGTGATAAGTCGAAAAACTTTGGCTTTTCAAAATGGGAAAATGGAAAATTCAGCAAGTTGGTTTATGAGCCCCGTTCTATATCCCGTTTAACAAAAGCTAAAGACGCGCTTACCTTTACATGGGTTGCACAGGATTACCATGAATCACCTTCATTGTATGTTACCAATAATTTTGATGCCATTGAGAAGGTCGCATCTACCAACCTGCAGCAGGAAAATTATAACTGGGGTAAAAGCAAACTGATCAGCTTTACCAATAAGAATGGGAAGAAGTTGCAGGGCTCTCTCTTTTACCCTGCTAATTATGAACCGGGTAAACAATACCCGATGATCGTTTATATCTACGAGATACTTTCTAACGGTGTACATAATTATATAAGGCCGGGCACCCGCAGTGCTTATAATACTACCAACTTCACCACCAATGGATATTTTATTTTTCAGCCGGATATCGTTTATGAAACCAATGATCCCGGCATGAGCGCTGTGAATTGTGTAGTACCTGCGGTGAAAGAGGTATTGAAAACAGGCATGATAGACAAAGACAAAGTGGGTATCATGGGTCATAGCTGGGGTGCCTATCAAACTGCATTCCTGATAACACAAACGGATGTATTTAAAGCAGCTAGTGCAGGTGCACCGTTAACCGACCTGATCAGTATGTCGCTCTCTATTTACTGGAACAGCGGAACACCGGATCAGAAAATATTTGAAACGAGCCAGGGAAGATTTGATGGCCCGTGGTACGAAAGAACAGAAGCACATATCCGTAATTCACCGATGTTCAATGCATCAAAGATCAAAGCACCTTTACTGGTAGCATTTGGTGATAAAGATGGCGCGGTAGACTGGCACCAGGGAATTGAAATGTATGGTACCATGCGCAGGATGGAAAAACCGCATGTAATGCTTGTGTATGCAGACGAGAACCACGGTCTTGCCAAAAAAGAGAACCAGATCGATTATCAAAAAAGACAAAGAGAATGGTTCGACCACTACCTGCTTGGCAAACCTGCCGAAAAATGGATCACTCAGGGAGTTAGTTATTTAGATAAAATGAAAGAACGCGAAAAAGCAGAACCGAAGTAAACTATGAAAAAAATTAAAACCGCCATCCTCTCTTTCGGAATGTCTGGAAGAGTATTTCATGCCCCTTTTATTCATCTTCACCCGGGGTTTGAACTAACGGGGATATGGGAGAGAACGAAATCTGAATCGAAAGCATTTTACCCGGATGTAAAAATCTACCGGTCGCTCGAAGAAATATTAGCCGATGACACCATTGAACTGGTGATCGTAAATACCCCCACCGCGACACACTATGATTTTACAAAAAGGGTATTAGAAGCAGGCAAGGATGCTGTGGTGGAAAAAGCATTTACCACTACAGTAGAAGAGGCAATCGCATTAAAAGAACTGGCCCTTAAAAGGAACCGGAAAATTTCTGTTTTCCAGAACCGGCGGTGGGACAGTGATTTCAAGACCGTTCAGAAAATTATAAAAGAAGGATGGCTGGGTGAAGTGGTGGAAGCGGAAATTCATTTTGACAGATTTAAAGAAGAACTAAGTCCTAAGCCGCATAAAGAAGTACCGGGTCCTGGCGCTGGCATATTGAATGATCTCAGTCCGCATTTAATAGATGCTGCACTTACTTTATTCGGTATGCCGGATGCTGTGTTTGCAGACTTACGCATAACCCGCCCCGGATCTAAAGTGGATGATTATTTTGAAATCCTGTTATATTATCCCGATCTGCGTGTGCGCTTAAAAGCCGGCTATCAGGTACGCGAGCCGTTCCCTTCTTTTGTGATTCATGGAAGAAAGGGGTCGTTTTTAAAGAGCCGTGCAGATGTACAAGAAGCACTGTTATTAAAAGACTACAAACCCAGCACAACAGATTGGGCCACTGAACCTGAATCAGAAGAAGGATTATTGCATACAGAAAAAGATGGAAAGATCATCCGTGAAAAGATCCCTACGCTATATGGCAATTATTATGATTACTATGATGGTGTATACAAAGCGATCATAAATAATACAACCATGCCTGTTACAGTAGATGATGGAATAAAAGTGATGCAGATCATCGATGGAGCAGTGGAGAGCAACAAGTCACAAAAAGTCATACAACTCTAACATTTAACCGCTAATATCTGCCCTATGAAAACCTTCCGTTTTCTCATCGCACTCACACTCTTTGTCGCCTGCAAAGACAAAACTGATTTTAAAACCATTTCCGTGAAATATCCTGTACCCCATAAAGACAGTACTGTAAAAGACACCTACTTTGGCACTGAAGTGGCCGATCCCTATCGCTGGATGGAGAATGATACAGCAGAAAATACAAAAGCCTGGGTAAAAGAAGAGAATGATGTAACACAGGGCTATCTTTCAAAGATCCCATTCAGGGGAAATATCAAAAAGCGGTTGGAAGAACTATGGAACTATGATGCGTATTCTGCGCCTGTAAAGCATGGAGACTATACCTACTTCTACAAGAAAGCAGGTTTACAGAACCAGGGTGTTGTTTATCGCCAGAAAGAAGGTGAGAAAGAACCGGAGGTATTTCTTGATCCCAATACATTTTCAGCCAATGGTACCACCTCCCTTGCGGGCATGAGCTTTACCAAAGATGGTGCGCTGGCTACCTACCTTATATCAGAAGGTGGAAGCGACTGGCAGAAAATGATCATACTCGATGCGGTCAGCAAAAAGAAGATCGGTGATACGATGCAGGATATCAAGTTCAGTGGTGCCGCCTGGAGAAAGAATGAAGGTTTCTATTATAGCAGCTATGATAAACCCAAAGAAGGTAGCCAGCTTGCAGGAATGACCGATCAGCATAAATTATATTACCATCAGCTGGGACAAAAGCAGAGCGAAGACAAACTCATATTTGGCGGCAGTGCAACACCCCGGAGGTATATCAGTGCAGAAGTATCTGAAAATGGTAAATGGTTAATTATTTATGCGGCCAATAGTACCTATGGTTCTGAGATCTATGCACAGGACCTGACAAAGCCCGGTGCCCCCATCCTACCGATATTGGATAACATGACCACCTCATCAGGTGTGATCGATGTGGATGATCAATATTTTTATATTCAGACAGATAAGGATGCACCCAAGAGCAAAGTGATAACAGCACCAGTGAGCGACCCCAGGCCAGCTAACTGGAAAACGCTGATCCCTGAGCAGCCTGAAGTACTTTCCGTGACTGCAGTGGGTGGTAATCTTTTTTGTTCTTATTTAAAAGATGCCATCACAAAGGTTTCCCAATATGATATGCAGGGTAAAAAGATACGGGAAATACCCCTCCCGGGTTTAGGTACAGCCAATGGATTCTCCGGCAAGAAAGATGAGAAAGAAACCTACTACCAGTTCGCTTCCTATATCAATCCTTCAACGATCTACAAATTAGATATCGCTTCCGGTAAAAGTGAAGTATATAAAAAACCGGAAGTGAAATTTGTAAGTGCCGACTATGAATCTAAACAGGTATTCTATCCTTCAAAAGACGGCACGAAGATACCGATGATCATTACCTATAAAAAAGGAATGCAGTTAAATGGCACCAATCCAACTTTGCTATATGCCTATGGTGGATTTAGTATAAGCGTCACCCCTTACTTCAGCACCAGTGCTATTATATTACTCGAAAACGGCGGAGTGTATGCAGTGGCAAATATCCGCGGTGGCGGTGAGTATGGTGAAGACTGGCACACAGCAGGAACCAAACTGAAAAAACAAAATGTGTTTGATGATTTTGCGGCGGCGGCACAATACCTTATTGATAGCAAATACACGTCAAAAGATAAATTAGCGATCCAGGGTGAATCTAACGGCGGTCTTTTGATCGGCGCCACCATCACCCAACATCCTGATATATGCAAAGTGGCGTTCCCTTTTGTGGGGGTAATGGATATGTTACGTTATCACAAATTCACTGCCGGTGCAGGATGGGCCTATGATTATGGAACCGCTGAAGATTCGAAAGAGATGTTTGAGTACCTGAAAGGTTATTCGCCCGTACATAATGTTAAAGAAGCCAGTTACCCGGCAACACTCATCATGACAGCCGATCATGACGACCGCGTGGTACCGGCTCACTCATTCAAGTTTGCAGCCAACATGCAGGAAAAACACAAAGGAGATAACCCGGTATTGATCCGCATAGAAACCAAAGCGGGACATGGCGCGGGCCGCTCTACGCAACAGGTGATCAATGCGGAGGCAGATAAATGGTCGTTTATGTTTTATAATATGCAGTTGGAACCGAAATAAAGCAGATGCTAGATGGCAGATGTTAGATGTTAGAGAAAATTTTACTGCCATCTAACATCTAATAAAATTTCGGCGGCGGATTCAAAGTAAGACTCTGGCGCTGGTGCCAATAAGGATAGATCGTGGGTACTTCACTGGCAGCATCTAAGCGCTTCACCTGTTCTGTGGTGAGGTTCCAGCCAACCGCTTCCAGGTTTTGTTTGAGTTGTTGCTCATTACGTGCACCGATTATAATGTTGTCAACTGTGGGGCGTTGCAGGAGCCAGTTGATGGAAATTTGTGCAATACTTTTGCCTGTTTCTTTTGCAATCTCATCAAGCATATCGATAGTGTTATAAAACACATCTTCATTAAGAGCGGCTTCCGGAACAGGGCTACCTCCCTGGGCTACTCGACTGTCGGCAGGCACTGGATGATTACGGCGATACTTACCACCTAATCTTCCGGCAGCCAGTGGCGACCAGATAATGGCACCTACTTTTTGATCAAGACCCAACGGCATCAGTTCCCATTCGTATTCCCTGTTGGCCAGTGAATAATAAACCTGGTGCGCTACATATTTATTCCATCCATACTTTTCTGAAATGGCCAATGACTTCATCAGGTGCCAGCCCGAAAAATTAGAGGAGGCGATATAACGTACTTTACCGGATTGTACAAGGTCATCAAGTGTGCGCAGCGTTTCTTCAACCGGCGTATTGCCATCGAAGCCATGCATATGATAGATATCGATATGATCGGTATTGAGCCTTTGTAAACTTCCTTCTATTTGTCTCAGCAGATGATAACGGGATGAGCCCTGGTTATTACTTCCTTTACCAAATGTAAATGTAGCTTTGGTTGAGAGTAATAAATCATTCCGTTTTCCTGCAATGGCCTTACCTAATATCTCTTCAGAAAGTCCATCGGAATAAATATCTGCCGTATCAAAAAGATTCACACCTGCTTCAAGACAGATATCAATCAGCCTCGTAGCTTCTTTTACATCCGTACTCCCCCATGCCTTAAAAAAATCATTTCCACCTCCAAACGTAGCGGTACCAAAGCTTAATACGGGCACCATTAATCCGGATCCTCCTAATTGTCTGTATTCCATTTCTTTACTTTTTAGATAATGTAATTTACGGACTATTAGGCAACGGGAGACAGGGGCAGCGGACAGAAAATATTTTATTGAAAATTGTAGTCAACTGCTTTCAGAACCTGCCCTGGCTCAAAGGGTTGCAGGTACCAGGATAGCCCCACATTCTGTATATAGTAAACAAAACCAACGCTCAGTTGTGAATTGTCATTTCCGGGAACATTCTTTTCGATAACAATCTTTTTGGCAAGCACCGGGATATCTTTGATAAGCATGGGTGCGAATGTGGAATCCCACAATGTTTTGCTGGCATTCCGGATAGTGGCTGTAAACTGTATGGTTCCTTTCTCATTCGAAAAGTCTTTACTGGTATAAAGAGAAAATTTTACCTGTCTTGTTACCACCGGTTCTGTAATGATAACTTCCTCTATACCCGTTTCTTTTCTGCACGAAGTTGCTGTAAGAGCAGCTATCAAAGCGATAGCCAATACTGATCCACGTTGCATATTTATTTGCTTGATTATTTAATACAGCAAACGTATGCACACACATTTGAGAAAAAATGTGAAAAGTACATGAGCGGATTATTTGCCGGACAGACAAAGTATTTAAATTGATAAGTGCAACTGCCCCTATCTCCTAAAACAACAATGCCACACTTCTCAGCATGGCATCATTAACTATATCAATCTGTTTATTTACATTTTCTTCGCATCTTCTAAGAACTGCGCAAGACCCAGATCTGTCAGCGGATGTTTAAGCAATCCTAGTATTGAACTGAGTGGACAGGTACAAACATCTGCACCCAATTCCGCTGCTTTAATGATATGCAGCGCATTGCGGATAGAGGCTGCAAGGATCTCTGTTTTGTATCCCTGTATGTCATAGATATGACGCATCTGACCGATCAGCTCCATGCCATCCCAACCGGTATCGTCTACCCGACCGATGAAAGGTGAAACATAAGAAGCACCTGCTTTTGCTGCCAGTATTGCCTGTCCGGCAGAAAATACAAGTGTACAGTTCGTGCGGATACCATTATCAGTGAACCATTTGATGGCTTTGATACCATCTTTGATCATAGGCACTTTTACAACGATATTCGGGTGGATAGCCGCCAGTTTTTTTCCTTCTTCTACCATGGTGGTAAAATCAGTAGACAATACTTCAGCGCTGATATCACCGTCAACCAGTTCACAGATCGCTTTATAATGTTGTGCAATAGCCGCTTCACCTTTGATACCTTCTTTGGCCATCAATGATGGGTTGGTGGTAACACCGTCAAGAATTCCTAATTCGCTGGCTTCTTTGATTTGAGCGAGATTGCCCGTGTCGATAAAAAATTTCATATGTATGATTAACGGATTTACGGATTTCGAATTCGAGAATTCGCTAATCCGCCATTCGCAAATGGTCAAAAAAAAATGGCAGGCTACTCACATCGCACCGCTACAACCGCCTATCCTTGCTGTATTCCTACCCTGGGGAGGTTCAGCAGGAGCTGGCCGTGTAAGACCTGCCGGCGCGAAAGTAATTAATAATTGGTAATTAGAAATTAATAATTGACAATTATTAACAGGCTAAATACTAATAATTACTGGTTAAATTTCTGGAACTGACCGTGGATATCCCTATGAGTTCATCATATCGGCTGCTGAAGGACCTGTAATAAAAAAGAACCGTGTACTCATTTTCTGTTTCCCAGTAGTTACCCTCGGTTAAGGATGGGTCGGCTTTTTGCATTTTGCTCCTGTCATCCTTGGTTACATAGATGTAACTGTAATATCCCTGTTTTAAAAGAAGTGTTTTTGTGTATACACCTCTCTCAGCTTCATATACCATCTTTGCATTCGGTCCCAGTTCATTGGCTGTCATCTCTCCTACCAGGTAAATACTTTTTCCGGGGTAAGATTGATTATTAACAGGTGTGTAAGTAAACGTTACATCCGCATAATCACTCTGCCACCAGGGATTGATATATTCTGTTGTTCCAATTTCTTCCCATCCATTACGGTCTTTATAAAACAGGTAACGTAAGCGGCTTCTTTCAGGGTCCTGTTTCAAAATTACTTTTACAGGTTGTGCCGTTTGGTCAACTCTGTCTATCCGGTCAGATTGAAAACGAAAACTCTGTATGTCGGCCCACCGGTATTCTTTTCCTGCGGGGAAAAGACAATCCAGCTCACCATTATACTCCATGATATTTCCCCTGATAAAAGAAGGCTGTATATCGGTAACTGCATTATCCCAACGGCTGTTTTGCAGCACAACCGCTTTTACCATTTGCGGACTCAGTATATTCAATTGCTGCGTATTCACTGAGAACTGAACTTTCTGCTGGGTAAGTCCTGCTGCGGGATCAAATGGTTGCTGCACTTTTGCAATTACCTGTACTTTATTATCAACAATCAACATCCTTTTTGTGAAAGCCAGTTTCGATGTGTCTGCATCAAGAAATACTTTCAGGAGGTAATTACCACTCTTGATCGGAATCGCATTATGCTCAGGCAGCAATGCCTGGTAATGCACATACTTTGTACTGGATACCGATGACATACGGTATTGATTTAACCGGTTCTGCAGAAAACCTTTGATATAATCAAATACGTTTACATCGGCCGGCGACCAGTCTGCATTGCATAGCTGGTAAGTATAATAGTAGTTTTTGGGGGTACCACTCAGGTCATCAAAATGCAGTTCGAGCTGATCGGATGAATTTAATATCAGCAATGCGGGAGCGGATTGGTTATTCTGCGGAAAAAGCTTTACCGAGTGAATATCCGGCATATAGATATGATCCGGCATACGCTGGGCAGGTAGTGTGATAGAGACAACAACGGACAGTAATAACAAAAAAATGAAACGCATAGGACGGATTTCTTATATAAATTTAAATGTAGTTTTGGTTTAACTAAAAAATAGTTTCTGAACCTCGCGCTCACTATTGCTAAACGGGTTGCCTTTAACGGGCAGCGATCCTTTTCGGGATTTATCATTCGTTTGTCTATCGCCGCCACCGCACTCAGCGTAATGGCCATGATCATTACCCTTGCATTTGTGAATGGCTTTCAGCAAAAAGTATCAGAGAAAGTTTTTAGTTTCTGGGGGCATGTGCGCGTGCAGAAATATGAGCCCAACCATTCGCTTGTTGCAGAGGATAGTCCCATCTTCATGAGTGATTCCATTGAAGCCATCATCAAACATGAGCCGGGTGTGAAACAGGTACAGCTCTTTGCCAACAAACTGGCCATCATTGAAAAGAACAAAGAAATAGAAAATGTATTGCTGAAAGGGATTGAAAGATCCTATGACAGCTCGATGCTGAAACCCTATCTCGTTGAGGGGCGATGGATGCACTTTACCGACAGTCTCTACAGCAGGGAGATCATGCTATCTACGCAACTCGCTGCAGAATTGCAGATCAAACTAAAAGATACCGTCACACTCTATTTCATTTCCATTCTCGATGGGGCACGTACTTATCGGAAAGTACAGGTAGCAGGTATCTATAAAACAGGGATCGAGGAATATGATAAATTATTTATCATCGGTGATCTCCGCCTTGTACAACGCGTAAACAACTGGGATGTAAGCCAGGCAGGAGGTTACGAGATCTTCCTGAATGATTACCGGAAACTGGATTCGGTGAGTAACCGGCTCACAGATGCATTACCCGCAGAATGGGTGAGCCGGAGCATCCGTGAGGTATATCCCAATATTTTTGACTGGCTCAATATCCAGGATGTGAACCGTAATGTGATCTTTATTGTGATGGCACTGGTGGCCATCATTAACCTGGTTACCTGTTTGTTGATACTGATACTGGAAAGAACAAGAATGGTGGGGATACTCAAAGCGATCGGCGCCAGCAACGGACTTATCCAGCGGGTATTCTTATATAATGCTTCACTGATTACACTGGCAGGCATCGGCATCGGTTTTATCACTGGTATCGGGATCTGTTTGCTCCAGCAATACACCGGCTTTATCCGTCTTGATGAATCTGCCTATTATGTATCCGAGGCCCCGGTATATATCATCTGGTGGCAGGTGATAGCGGTATGTTTGGCAACTGCCGTAGTTTGTTATTTATCGCTTATTATTCCAACACTGGTTATTAAGAAGATTAATCCTGTTAAAGCGATACAGTTCAGATGATAGATGTTAGATGTCAGATGTCAGATGGGACACTATAATTCCCGCTGCTACAGCCGCATTGAGTGATTCTCCGCCGCCAATGCGGGGGATGGTGATGGGATGAGTAATAAAGGTCAATGCCTCTTCTCGTATTCCTTTTCCTTCATTCCCTATTACGAGTACGGCTTCTTTAACAGGAGGCTGTTGATACATATTATGACCATTCAATACGGCACCAAAAACAGGTACCTGGCAATGTTTGAGGTAGTCTGCCGTTGAGGCATACTGGATATTTACCCGGATAAAACTTCCCATGGTGGCCTGGATCACTTTGGGATTGTAAAGTTCAACCGTGTCCTCCCCTGCGATAATCTGTGTGATGCCGAACCAATCGGCGATGCGGATGATGGTTCCGAAATTACCGGGATCCTGGATGCCATCCGCTACCAATGTGAACCTGCCTTTGGCTGCGGGGGGAACCGTTGCCGGTTTCTGTTCTACAATCGCCAATACCTGGTTGGGCGACTGCAGCAGACTGATCTTCTGTAATTCGATCTCAGTAATCACCGCCGTCTCGGCTTTTATTCCGGGAGATTGCGCGAACCAGTCTTCCAAACCATAGACCTTTTTAACCTTGTAATTACTCCGCAACAGTTCACTTACCAGTTTGGCACCTTCGGCAATAAACAGCCCTTCTGCCTCCCTTTGTTTTTTATGGCATAAACTTTGGATATATTTGAGCTCATTCTTGCTTAACATTCCTATGCGTTTAATGGTTAATAAGGCAAATCTCGGCTATTTCTTTATGTTCTTACTGGCAGCACTCAGTTCCTGTGGTGTTGAAAACAGGACCCGTGTGAAAAGCTACCCTCACAAACCATTCGTTTACAATAATAAAGTAGTTATCAATGGTAACGTTTCTAAAGATGAGAAAAATAGGCTAACCCTTGATCTTGAGAATTACTGGGACGACAGTTTAAAAGTAAGTATACAGCAGAAATACCTTGGTTTCAGGTATGTGATCAAAAATCCAGCTGTGTTCGATTCTAACAATATCAGCCGCACCGTCAACTTCATGAATGCATACCTGAATTCACAGGGATACTATTATGCGGGCTTCAATGATTCGGTAAAAATTGATACGGTAAAAGATCAGCTGAGAACCAAGATTGTAATGAATATCAGTCTCGGCAAGAACATCACGATCGATTCCGTTTCTTTTGACCTGGGCGATACAACACTTCAGCAGCTTACAAAAGCAGAAGAGAAAAACACCTTACTGAAGAAGGGCCGTCCTTACACCAAGCAGATCATCAGTTCGGAACTCGACAGGCTCGTGAGCCTTTACCGGCAGAACGGTTATTACTATTTTACACGCGAGCATATTTTTGCGCACGTAGACAGTACAGACACAAGGTTACTTGAATTAACACTGGATCCTTTCAAACAGGCGCAGATCATTGCAGAAGCGGCAAAGAGCCGGAAAGAAAATCCAACCTGGGATATTGCCATTGAAAAACGCCCCACTTTCGATTCAACCATTCTTACCCAATACCATATCGGTAATATCTTTTATTACCCTGAAACAAGGATTGCTGATATTCCCGACAGCCTCGTAAACGCAAAAGGATTTCTTGAATACAGGAGGCGTGAACTGGTGATGAGATATAAACAGGGGCTCTTTCATTACCGTCCATTAAGAGAACATACTTATTTCCGGCGGGGGCAATTCTATAACGAGAATAACTACTATAAATCGATCAATGCACTCACGCGGGTAGGTGCCTGGCAACAGGTAGACGGGCTCGCCATACCGCGTGATAAGGATAGCCTTGATATCTATTTCTTCCTGATACCGGCTATTAAACAAAGCTTTACAGTAGATCTTGAGGGCAGCCGTAACACATCTACCAATGATATAGCATCAGGAAATCTATGGGGGTTATCTACTAATTTTTCATACTTAAATAAGAATGTATGGAAGCGATCCATACAGGCGATTGAAACTTTCAGAACAGGAGTAGAATTGAATCTGCTTACCAATAACTCGGATAAATTATTACAAACCTTCCTCATCAGCCTCGGTCACACATACGCATTTCCAGGTCTGGTACAACCCTTCAGAAACTGGCGCGTGCTGAACAGGGCAGATAATAAAAGAACCTTGCTGAATATCACCGGATCGTATGTTGACAGAACTGATTATTACCGTTTACGCTCATTGGTCACCAGTTGGGGGTATGAATGGAAGAAGGGAAACAATGTATGGCTTTATAAGCCGTTGAACATTGAATTGTATGGGATTGATAAATTATACAAATTGGATACATTGCTTCAACAGAACCCTTTTCTCAAAGCTTCATTTAATGAAGGTAAGATCGTAGGGCAAAGCCTATCCTTTGTAAGGAATTATTCTTCAAAAAATAATCCGGATAAAAATCACCTCATAAAAATCGGTCTTGAAGAGTCGGGAAGTATACTCGGTCTGTTCAGTTCATTCAGGGATGAAGTGTACCGGTATGTGAAGCTGGTGGCTGAATACAGTGAGAATATAAAAATGCGGAAAGGAGAACTGGCCTATCATGGTCTTGCAGGCATTGGTTATAACTATGGATCAGATCCTGTTATCGGGCAAACCCTTCCGTTCTTTAAACAATTTTATGCAGGCGGACCTTACAGTATGCGTGCATGGGGACTACGACAGTTAGGAATGGGAAGTTCGATACAGAGTGATACCATCTCCAGTTCAAATTACCGTGACCGTTTTGGTGATATGCAACTGGAAGCCAATATTGAATACCGTTTCCCCCTTACAACGCTTGGCAGTTTTAAAATAGGCAGTGCATTTTTTGCAGATATCGGGAATGTATGGAACGTTAAAAAAAGCCTGACTGATCCGGAGGCGCAGTTCGCTTTTAAAAATCTTTACCGTGATATTGCTATTGGTGTGGGAACGGGTTTGCGTTTTGATTTTTCTTATTTTCTCATCAGGCTCGATGTGGCGTATAAAGTGAAGGACCCGGCCCGCCAGGGTTATAATGGATGGATGCAGCGATTTGCTTTTACAGAAAAAAGAAGCAATGGTGTGGAAGTTAATAACATGGCTTTACAGCTCGGCATCGGTCTCCCCTTCTGATGTTGCTGTGATTATTTTGATCTCCGCTTCCAGTTCATCCAGTTGTTTTGCATCAGCCAGTTGAAAAATACCAATGCGTGTTCTGCATAAACTACTCATATATCCACCCACTTTCAGTGCTGCGCCAAAATCATTGGCCAGGCTCCTGATATAAGTACCGGTTGAACACACTACGCGAAAATGAACAACAGGTAATTCAATCTTTTCAATCACAAAAGAATAAATGGTAACGGGTCTCGGATCAAGTGGTACCTCCACGCCTTTTCTTGCGGAGAGATAAACAGGTTTGCCATCTTTTTTAATGGCCGAATGCTGCGGAGGCATTTGTAAGATGGGGCCGGTAAACGCTGCTGTAGCCGCATGTATTGCCTCTTCCGTCAACCCTGAAATATCAGTATGATCGCGTGGTTCACTTTCCAGGTCGTAGGTAGGTGTAGTGGCACCTAATGTAAACGTACCCGTGTACTCTTTCTCCATCCCCATGTACTCATTGATCTTCTTGGTGAACTTGCCGGTGCATACAATGAGAAGCCCTGTAGCCAAAGGATCCAGCGTGCCGGCATGACCCACTTTGGTGATGCGTGTAAGGTTACGGATCTTTCTCACCGCATCAAAAGAGGTCCATCGTAAAGGCTTGTTTATGAGCAGTACTCTGCCTTCCAGATAGGGTAACATTGCAGGATGAACGGGCCTTTGCTTCATTTTAATTGGGAATTAATAATTAGAAATTAGCAGTTAGGAATTAGGAATTAAATCACTGGTAGTTTTTGTTTCAAAAATTACTAATTGCAAATTCCTAACTCCTAACTGCCTAATGCCTAATAAGCTCTTGCAAACAATACCCGCTCCTTAGATGGATTACCGGTAAGTATACACTTCCCGTCTTCCTGCGGATTATCTAATGGGATACAACGGATAGTGGCTTTGCTGAGTTCTTTGATCTTGTCTTCCGTTTCAGCAGTACCATCCCAGTGTGCAGAAATGAATCCGCCCTTTGTATCGAGCAACTGAAGAAATTCATCCCAGTTATCTGTTTTGAAAATACGCTCTTCGCGGAATTGTTTGGCCTTGTTGAACATATCCAGCTGAATCTGTTCGAGCAGATCCTTGATATAGGTTTCAACGCCTTCAACAGGAACGGTTGTTTTTACTTTTGTATCTCTCCTCGCTATCTCCACTACTTTGCTTTCAAGATCACGCGCACCTACGGCCATTCTCACGGGAACGCCTTTCAATTCATACTCTGCAAATTTCCATCCCGGTCTGGCATTATCCGAATCATCATACTTAACAGTAATGCCCAGCGCTTTCAGTTTTGCAACGATCGGATGAACCGTTGCATCCAGCAATGCTTTTTGCTCCTCTCCTTTATAAATAGGAACGATCACCACCTGTATCGGTGCGATCCTTGGCGGCAATATCAGTCCGTCATCATCGCTATGCGCCATTACCAGTGCGCCTATCAGGCGGGTACTTACGCCCCAGCTGGTGGCCCATACATAATCCAGTTTGTTTTCTTTATCACTAAACTTCACGTCAAATGCTTTGGCAAAATTCTGACCCAGAAAATGCGAGGTACCTGCCTGTAATGCTTTCCCATCCTGCATCAGCGCCTCAATACAATAGGTATCTTCTGCACCGGCAAAACGTTCATTCGGACTCTTCACCCCTTTAATAACCGGAAGTGCCATCCAGTTCTCTGCAAAATCTGCATATACTTCCAGCATCTGTTTGGTTTCCGCAATGGCTTCCACTGCTGTTGCGTGTGCGGTATGCCCTTCCTGCCATAAGAATTCAGCGGTACGGAGAAAAAGACGCGTACGCATTTCCCATCTGACCACATTGGCCCATTGGTTAATCAGCAACGGCAGATCACGGTAAGATTGAATCCATCCTTTATAAGTACTCCAGATAATGGCTTCACTTGTTGGACGAACCACCAGTTCTTCCTCCAGCTTGGCTTCCGGATCAACCATCAGTTTGCCTTTGTTATTGGGATCGGTCTTGAGACGGTAATGCGTAACCACGGCACACTCTTTGGCAAATCCCTCTGCATTTTTTTCTTCCGCCTCAAACAGGCTCTTGGGAACAAATAAGGGGAAATAGGCATTCTGGTGACCCGTATCCTTGAACATTTTATCAAGCACATCGCGCATATTCTCCCAAAGGGCAAAACCGTAGGGTTTGATCACCATACATCCTCTAACCGCACTGTAATCGGCCAAACTGCCTTTTATTACCAGGTCATTATACCATTGTGAATAATCCTCCTCCCTTGTAGCGATATCCTTACCCATATTATACTTCTTTTAACATATTATTTTAAAAACTAACAACTGTTGGCAAACTCTTTGCTATTAAGCAGGTATCCAGGTTGCAAACACCGCAAATGTAATGTAACTTCGCTTTATCTAACCCTTAATACTGCCGCTATGAAACGCATCCTCCTTTTTGCTGTGCTGGCTACCGGTCTTTTTAGTGCATGCTCTACCGCATTCAAATCCGGGCAAACACCTGATGACCTGTATTATTCTCCGGGAGGAGATGACAGGGCAACTGTACGCGAAGAAAAAAGAAGCCAGCAGGAACAGGATGAGTATCAGGAATACATCAGCAGTTCTGATGACCGCTATCTCCGCATGAAAGTAGCCAACCGTAATCGCTGGAACGAGATTGATAATTTCAGTTACTGGAACGATAGCCGCTATGATTTCATGAGTTACAGTTACTACAATAATTTCAACAGGCTTAATTATATGGGTGGATATGATCCGTTTTATTCCTATAATGGCTTTGGCATAAACCCTTATTATGGCAGCCTGGGTTATGCAGGATATGGCGCATTTGGTGGGTATGGTGCTTATGGATACGGTGGATACGGATACGGAGGCTATGGTTACGGAAGCAATTATGGCTGGAACAATCCTTATTATACTTTGATCAGCTATAACAAACCAAACTTCGGTGGCACAACCAGTGCCACAAGTGGCATAAGTGCTTACAAAAATAAGTACTACAATAATGTGAATGGCGCTTACAGCAGTTACAGAACAGGTGGCTCTGCCAGCCAGAATAATTTTGGTACCCTTGTAAGACGTGTATTCAACGGATCTTCCTCAAACAATACTTCATCAAGTTTTGACAGACCCGCGAGAACCTTTGCACCCAACAATTCAAATTCTTCGAACGTTCCCGCTCCAAGCAGTTCAGCTGGTGGTAACAGCGGTGGATTTAAAAGTTCAGGAACCACTACAAGCACCGGACGCGGAGGAAAAAATTAATGACCTTATAGACAAAAGATGTATGTAAAAGCAGGTATCCGCTGCTTATCACCCATCCTATATCCAACACAATAATTTATGAAACAATTGCTTACCTGCATAGGCCTCGTTTTATTCATCACTATCAAAGCGCAAACGCCTGATGATGCTTTACGCACAGCCTGGTACAGTTATAATGGAACAGCGCGCTTTATGGCAACAGGTGGCGTGATGGGTTCTCTGGGTGGTGATATCACGGCTAACCACACCAACCCTGCCGGCATCGGTCTTTACAAAACAAAAGAGATCGTATTCACGCCCGCACTTACGCTCAACAATAACAAATTCAATTATCGCGGCACAGATACTTCCAATACCAAGAGTAACCTGAATTATGGAACCAGCGGTATCATTCTCGGTTCGCCATCAAGAGGAGGCAGCAACTGGGCCAGCAGTGCTTTTGCGATCTCGGTGAACAAGGTGGCTACCTATAATAACCGTGTGCAGTTCAAAGGGTTTAATAATATGAGCTCTTTCACCGAACAATATCTCGAAGAACTTACCCGCGACAGGGCTGATACAAATGCCGCATTAAGCAATTATATTTTTGGTTCCTCTCTCGCTTTCAGAACCTTCCTGGTAGATACCACCAGCGGTCCCGGCGGTGCAGTAACCGGTTACCAGAGCCTTGTTCCTATTTCAACCGGCGTTAACCAGTCGTACGATGCCAATACAACAGGCGGATACCACGAGATAGCGCTGGGTCTTGCCGGAAACCTGCAAGATAAACTCTACATCGGTGGAAGCCTTACCATTCCGATTATCCATTACCAACGCGTGCTCAATTATAGTGAAACAGATGCCACATCCAGTACCACTAACCAGTTCAGTAATTTCCGGTACCAGGAAACCTTTTCATCGGATGGTGCGGGAATCGGCGCCAAGCTGGGTTTGATTTATAAAGCCACTAATGTGATGCGCTTAGGGTTTGCCTTTCATACACCCCAGTTTATCGCGTTCACAGACAAGATCAGTTCCTCTATCGTAGCCAATACAGAAACCTATGCCAACACCCGATCAGCCAGCAGCAGCGAACTGAATGGTGGAAAACCAGGAGAAAGTAAATATAATCTCATCACACCCTGGAGGGCCATCGCCAGCGCCAGTTTTGTATTAGGCAGTGCAGGTGACACGCGACAACAGAAAGGCTTTATCAGTGCCGACCTGGAATATGTGAATTACCGCGGATCCCGCTTCTCTGCATCGGGAGATGCCAATTCAGACATGGCATTGATTGATTATTATAACCTGATCAATAATGTGATCAAAGAAACCTATAAAGGCAATATCAATCTCCGGGTTGGTGGTGAACTTAAGTTCCATACGTTCATGTTCCGCCTGGGTGGTGCGTATTATGGAAGTCCGTATGCCGATAATAACATCAAAGCATCTAAAGTGATTGGCAGCGGTGGAATTGGCTATCGCGACCATGGCTTCTTCATTGATCTCAGCTATTCCCATGCCTTTAATAAAGATGCCGTATTTGCATACCGCCTTAACGACAAACCCAATACATACGCAGTACAAAGCGGAAGCAGGGGAACTGTTGTGCTGAGCTTCGGGATAAAGATTTAGTCCATAGACCATGGACCATAGACTATGGACAAATTAGGTATCTTCAGGGGACCAAACTAACAATACCGATGAAGATACTTATCGTGATCACAATAGCTGTGTCACAACTACTGTCAGTTAACTCCTTCTCCCAGAAACCCACTTTAAAACAAAAGATAGAACAGATCATGCAGGGCAAAGATGCCATTGCGGGTGTAGCTATAGGGGGGATGGAGGATAGGGATACGGTAACCGTTAATGGCAGTGGGCACTACCCTATGCAAAGCACTTACAAGTTTCATCTTGCGCTTGCGGTACTTGACCAGGTTGACAAAGGAAAGTTCTCTCTCAATCAAAAGATCCTGGTAAAAAAAACCGACCTGCTTCCCGGTACTTGGAGCCCTATCCGTGATGCGTATCCGGACGGAGAAGTTTCATTGCCTTTAAAAGAGATCCTGCGGTATACCGTATCGCAAAGCGATAATAATGGATGTGATATTTTATTCAGGCTTTTGGGTGGGCCAAAAGAAGTGAACCGCTATATTCATGCACTGGCCATCAGGGATATCAATATTGCCGCAACAGAAGAAGAAGCTGCTAAAAGCTGGGATGTTCAATTCACCAACTGGAGCACACCTATGGCAGCCTTACAGTTGCTGAAAAAGTTTCATGAAAAAAATATTCTTTCGCAAAAGAGTCACGATGTATTATGGGAGATGATGGTCAACTCGATCAAAAACAACCGTATCAAAGGTGAATTACCGGAAGGAACCACCGTGGGTCATAAAACAGGAACCTCGGGAACCAATGCACAAAAAGTAATGGCGGCTGTGAATGATATGGGCATTGTTGAATTACCAGGCGGCAAACATTTTTCGATCGCGGTATTCATCTCGGAAACTAAATTAGGCGACTCATTGAGTTCAAACCTCATAGCCGCTATTACCAAAGCGGTATGGGATCATTATGCAGAAAAAGAACTACTCGCTGCCAGACAGAAATTCGATTACAGTGCGGCGATAGATGAATTGGTGAACAACGGTGTAAAAGCAAAAACACCCTTCAATGGAACGATCCTGATTTCACAAAATGGAAGAAGGTTGTATACAAAAATGTTCGGCTTATCGGATATGGATAAAAAAACGGCGATCCTGCCGAACGACCAATACATTATTGGATCTATCAGTAAACAGTTTACAGCGGTACTCGTATTGCAGGAAGCTGAGCGCGGTCATATCATGTTGCAGCTCCCTATCCGCACCTATCTTCCTGAACTAACGCAGAAATGGGCCGATTCGGTAACCGTACATCAATTGCTTACGCATACACATGGCATTACTGCACTCGACAAACCCCTCGCCTTTCGGCCCGGAACTGATTTTGACTACTCACAGATCGGGTACGATCTGTTGGCAAGGATTGTAGAGAAGACCGCAAAAAAATCATTCGCTGTAATGGCGGCAGAACTGTTTGAGCGTTCAAATATGCGAAGCACATTTCACCCTGACCTAAAGAAACAAAAGAACCTGGTGAAAGGATATACGGAACAGGCTGATGGACAACTTACAGTAGAAACCAAAAGTTCAGATAACTATCCGGCTGCAGGTGGCTTTATCTCAACACCCGCGGATTTGCTGATATGGAACACACTTTTACATAGTGGTAAACTATTCACCGACAGCAGCTACTATAAAAATATGATCACACCTTATGCCACAAGAAACCATCCTGCTTTTGGACCGGTTGATTATGGATATGGTATCACGGTAACGATAAAAGATAATATTACACAACTGGGGCAAACAGGTTTTGCTCCGGGTTTTGTTTCCATGGACTTTTATTATCCTGCTACGAAAACAAGTATCATCGTTTTGTCGAATGTTGCGCGTGATGCAGGCGATCTTCCGAAAACATTTTTATTTCATACACAAGTACTTGATATCATTAAAAAAAGCAGTTTGCTTGATAAATAATAACCCATCATCTATGAACGATAAATTCAAAATACTGGACACCCAGATCCTTTCTGATAACTGGTATATTCTTAAAAAAGTAACGTACGAATACCTCAAACCCGATGGCAGTTGGGAAAAACAAACAAGGGAAGCCTACGATAGGGGCAACGGCGCCGCCATCCTTCTCTACAATAAAGAAAAGGGAACCGTTATCCTAACCCGCCAGTTCCGGCTGCCCACTTATATAAACGGAAATTCATCTGGCATGATGATCGAAGTATGTGCCGGTCTGCTCGACAAGGATAATCCTGAAGATTGCATCCGCCGGGAAACAGAAGAAGAAACAGGTTACAAAATAAAAGAAGCCCGAAAAATATTTGAGATCTATATGTCACCCGGCTCGGTAACGGAAATCCTTTATTTTTTTGTTGCTGAATACACAGATGACATGAAGCTGAATGAAGGTGGTGGTATTGAATCAGAACAGGAAAACATTGAAGTATTGGAACTCGCTTTTGATAAAGCCATTGAAATGATGTACAATGGAGAAATTATGGATGCGAAGACCATCATATTGTTACAGCATGCTAAATTGAAGGAATTGCTTTCATGAAAAGGTCCTTTTTTGTATTGTTATTCCTCACCATGAATTGCCTGGCTTTATTCGGGCAGCGCATTATATTGACTGATACTAAGGAACTTTCATTGATCGGCAAGCGGGTCACCTATTTTGAGGACACCACTGAAAAACTTACGATCAGGGATATTCAAACCGCTGCCATTCAGCAAAAATTCAAATCCTATGATAAAGACGTGTTCACAGCACCTGCGCGTACAAAAGCTGTATGGTTTAAAATAGTTTTACAAAACCTTACCGGTGAAGATGTCTGGCTGGAAACCGGCGGATCTTATTCATGCTGGTACCTTGATTTTTATCGCCCTGATACCGCAGGGATATATCATCAACCCGTGTTAACAGGGGCCATGCGGCCTGAAGAGAATAAAGAATACCCGGTTAATTTCTATTGGCTGAAACTGGCCAAAGCCGATAATACAGCCACCCATACTTACTACCTCCGCACACTCAGCGGACGCACACCGGAATATCCTATACAGGCAGGAACCCTGCTGGCACTTCACACCAACAAAGTAAAAAGTGATTATCTCACTGCAGGATTTGTGGGGCTGATGCTCATTATGATCTTCTACAATTTCTTTCTTTTTACCGCCACACGCGACAAGATCTATCTTATTTATACCGCCTACCTTGTAGCAGGCATCATCAGTATTACTTACGTAAACAATTACCCGCTTTTTCCAGGTATCTATTGGTTCTGGACAAACACGATCGCGTGGACCGGTTTAGGTTTTTTACTGGTAAGCATATTCAGTATTTACTATCTGAAGCTAAAAGAAAAAGCGCCCAGGTTCTATGCATTGGTAATAGTAGAAACGATTTTGCTTTGTGTAGTGCTTCCCGTGCTTAATCTTTCAGGCATTCCCATGAAGGACCTGATACCTTTTAACCAGCCCATGATCGCTGTGTTTTCATTAACGATGTTACTGGCAGGGTTTCACCTTCATTACCGCGGTTTGGCCAACGCCAGGTATTATGCTGCAGGATGGTCACTCTCCTCTTTATCCATTATCATTTTTATTTTTGTTTTGCGTGGCCAGTTTCCTTTTAACCTCTATACAAGATATATTTCTTATATCGGCATTACGCTGGAAATAATCATGTTCTCATTCGCACTGGGTGAAAGATTAAATATTCTCCGGAAAGAAAACCACCGGATGCAGGCAGAAAATCTTCTCCTCATCAAGGAGCAGAACCTTATTCTTGAACAAAAGATAGAAGAACGTACCCGGCAGATAAAAGAACAGTCAGAATCATTACAACGGGTGAATGATACGAAGGATAAATTATTCTCCATCATTGGTCATGACCTGCGGGGGCCTGTGGCGGGCTTACGTTCGGTACTTGAAATGGTAGCGACAGATATTATCAGTCGCGAAGATTTCCAATCCATCGCCCCTAAGATCCAGAAAAGTGTTGTCTCGCTTTATGATACGCTGGACAATCTTTTGCAATGGTCGCGCACACAGATGGATGGATTTAATACGGTTCCTAAAAAGATATACATTGCTACTACAGTAGAAAATACGGTGGCGCTTTTCGTAGAAATAACAACTGCTAAAAAGATAAGTGTTACGCAAAACATTTCTACGGATTGCCTTGTATTTATGGATGAAGATCAACTGAAGATCATTGTGAGAAACCTGATCGGCAATGCCATCAAATTTACACCTGAAGGAGGAACTATTCATATTACGGCTGTACCATCCGATAACAAAACAGAGATCAGCATATGCGATTCAGGCGTTGGCATGGATGAGTTCCAGCTAGAAAAAATATTCAACCTCGCAAGCACATTTGGCACACATGGTGAAACCGGCGCCGGTATTGGATTGGTATTGTGTAAAGAAATGCTGGAAAAGAATGGAGGAAGCATCAGGGTTGACAGTAAGAAAGAGGAAGGCACCTGTTTTTATGTAACAGTTCCCAATAAATAGATATGATCAATACGGTACATCTTTTTCCCATCCTTGATCAGAAACTGATTGAGCTTTTGCGTTCCTTATCACCGGATGATTGGAATAAAAGAACATTGGCAAAAAAATGGAGCGTGAAAGATATTGCTGCTCACTTACTGGATGGCAATATGCGCACATTATCGTTTGTACGCGACCAACATAACGCACCACCAGACCGTGCGATCAATTCTTACCAGGATCTTTTAGATTTTCTCAATCAATTGAATGCAGATTGGGTAAACGCTTATAAAAGGGTTAGTCCGCAAGTATTGGTACAACAACTGGAAACTACGGGTAAAGAATATTCCCAGCAAATGGCTTTATTGGATCCGCAGGCAAACGCGATATTTTCTGTTGCATGGGCAGGCGAACAAATATCTAAAAACTGGTTTCATGTTGCGCGGGAGTATACAGAAAAATGGCACCATCAGCAACAGATCAGGGATGCTGTGGGCATAGAAGGCATTATGACAAAAGAATTATTCTATCCAATGATCGCAACCTTTATGCGTGGTCTTCCCTATACGTATAGAAATACTGTAGCAAAAGAAGGAACTGTTGTGCATGTAAGAATAGATACGGAGATTGGCGGAGACTGGTACCTTTTACGAAATGAGTCAGCATGGATCTTATCAACGGAACCTGCATCCAGGACCGATGCCTCCTTAATATTACAGCCCGATACTGCATGGAAATTATTTACAAAAGGAGTAAGACCGGAGAATATCATTGATGAAGTAATCATCACTGGGGATGAAAGTTTTGCTAAGCCAGCATTAGATCTTGTAGCAGTGATGGCGTAAAGTTGCCACTGAAGCACAGAAAAAAAAACTTCAGTGCTTCAGTGCTTCAGTGGCAAGAAAACTTTCTACATCCGGTGCCATCCATTTAGTTTCTAAATCTTTCTTGAACCACGTCATCTGTCTTTTCGCATAATGACGCGTATTGGTTTTGATATTACTAACCGCCTGCGCAAGTTCATTCTTCCCATCTAAGTGCTCAAATATCTCACGATAGCCCACAGTCTGCAATGCATTATGCGATCGGTATTGCTCAAGCGATTTTACCTCATCCAATAAACCAGCGCTCATCATATGATCAACACGCTGATTGATCCGGTCATTCAACACTTCCCTGGGAAGTTCTAACCCGATCTTGATCGTATTGAAAGGGCGCTCGGTTTTTTTCTCGGTCCGGAAATCCATGATGGATTGACTGGTTGCGTACAATACTTCCAGTGCACGCATCAGCCGCTGAGGATTCTGTTGTTCTGCAACTTTCCAGAAAGCAGGATCTTTTTCCTGTAATTCTTTCTGCAGCCAGATCAACCCCATTTTCTCATAACCTGCCATCACACGATGCCGCACTTCGGGAGGTACTACAGGCATAGGATCTATCCCATCGCAAAAAGCTTTGATATAAAGCCCGGTGCCCCCTACCATTACAGCCACTTTATTTTTTTTGAAGATCTCTTCTGCTGCTGCTAATGCGTAGTTTTCAAAACTACCTGCATTCAATTCTTCTGTAACGGAATGGGAAGCGATAAAATAATGTTTAACAGCAGCAAGTTCTTCTACAGACGGGCGGGCAACACCAATGGTCATCTCACGATAACACTGGCGTGAATCGGCAGAGATAATTTCCGTTCCAAAATGTTTGGCAACTTCAATAGCGAAAGCAGTCTTTCCAACAGCTGTTGGACCGGATATGATAATGACCGTGTTAGTTTTTTCCATATTATTTAAAAATCCTCCTGCGTCTCTTCTTCAGCTCCCCCTACTTCATCAGGGTCGGTTTCTGTTTCTTCCCCTTCCGTACCAAAACCTTCGGCGGCTTCTGCGAGGTCATACTTTTCTTCGATGTCGGCGAACTTATCGCCCAGCAGGCTTTTTGTTCCGTATTGCTGTGGTCCGATGCCTTCTGTTCTTGAAGTGGATGGATAGGTGGTTTTGGCGCTTTCTTCTTTGCTTACATTGATCAGCTCTACCAGGAACACCCAATGTTTTTCAAAATCGTATTCGTAGATAAATTTTTGGTTGGTATCGCGTATTTCGGTGCCGATCGGAACTTCAGCCATGAGCAGGGGTTCCACTACATACGGTTTATCATACCGTTCAAAACTGATCTCTCTGCCCCGCTGCCAATGATCATTGCTCCTGAAAAAAGTTGCCTTGTGTTTAGAATCAAACTCATACGACTTCAGGATCGCAAAATGCAGATCCTGGAAGTGTTGCGTATGCCTGATCACAATATCCCTGTAAACTGCATCGTCTTCCTCAAGGTAGATCCTGAATTTTAATATCGCCATACTGTAGGTCGGTTTGTTGTTTGGAGTTGCAAAAATAGGGCTATTCCGCCTTTTTTAAATTGAGTTCTGCCGCCTTTTGGAGCATAAACTGGTAGGCTGCCTCATATTCATTGGGTATTTCACCGTCCAGGATGGCTTCCCTGATGGCATCTTTGATGAGTCCCACTGAGCGGCCAGGTGAAAGATTGAACACTTCCATGATCAATTCACCAGTGATGGGTGGCTGCCAGTTCCTTACCTTGTCCTTTTCCTCCACTTCGCCCAGGCGTTTACGCACCAATTCAAAATTCTGGAGGTATCGCTTGACCTTGGTTTTATTCTTACTCGTAATATCAGCTTCACAAAGCATCATCAGGTCGTCTATTTCTTCTCCCGCATCAAATAAAAGCCGCCGGATGGCGCTGTCGGTAATATTCTCTTTGGTAAGACTGATCGGGCGCAAATGAAGTGCCACAAGTTTCTGCACCAGCTTCATTTTTTCATTCAGCGGCAGTTTGAGCTTTGTAAATATTTTAGGAACCATGCGAGCACCGGCTGCTTCATGCCCATGAAAGGTCCACCCATGCCCTTCTTCAAACCTTTTGGTCGCAGGCTTTGCGATATCGTGTAACAAGGCGGCCCATCTGAGCCAGAGGTCGCCTGTTTTTACTGCGATATTATCGAGTACCTGTAATGTGTGATAAAAATTATCCTTGTGCCCCATCCCATCTATGTATTCCGCACCATAGAGATCGGCCATTTGCGGAAAGATGACCTGTAATAGTTTACTCCTGAACAGGAGATCCCAGCCTACGGAAGGCTTGCTGCATAACATGATCTTGTTGAGTTCATCCGTGATCCTTTCCTGCGATACGATTTTGATCCTGTGTGCATTATCCGTTATCGCCTGGAATGTTTCAGGGGTGATGATAAAATCCAGCTGTGTCGCAAAACGGATAGCGCGCATCATCCGCAAGGGATCATCACTAAAGGTTTGTAAAGGCGCTAACGGTGTGCGGATGATCTTATCAGCGATATCCTGTACACCGTTGAATGGATCTATCATTGTTCCAAAATCTTCCTGGTTAAGACTCACTGCGAGTGCATTGATCGTAAAATCCCTGCGGTTCTGGTCATCTTCAATGGTGCCCGGAACCACTTCTGGTTTACGACTGTCCTGCCGGTAGCTTTCTTTCCGGGCACCCACAAATTCTACTTCCAGATCGGGAAGCTTGATCTGTGCCGTTCCGAAGGTCTTGAAAAAAGCCACTGCCGGTCTCGGCTTGAAAGCATCGGCTACTTCATTGGCCAATGCAATTCCATCACCCAAACAAACAATATCTGCATCCTTGGTGGCACGACCAATGATCTTATCCCGCACAAATCCACCGATCAGGTAACTGGGCAGACCCAGCTTACCCGCAGCCGATGAGATCGCTTTGAGCACTTGTATTTCTTTATCGGTAAATGTGAGTGACATCGTTTGCAAATGTACTGTTAGATGTTAGATGATAGATGTTAGATGTTAGGAAAACCTGCTGACATCTAACATCTATCATCTAACATCTCCAATAACTGATCATTATGAATCAACCTTGCACAATGAAAATGCCCAAGCGGGCATTTAGCCCGTCCATGCAGACCACAGGGGCGGCAGGATAAGGGCTCGGTGACCTGAACGATATGACTGTTATCGGATAATGGACCAAACCCGAATGCCGGTATGGTTGAACAGTAGACGGCAGTAACAGGCGCATTCACAGCAGAGGCAAAATGCATGGGGGCGGAATCATTTACATAATTCATCACCGCATCTTTCATTAATGCCGCAGATGCAAGAAAATTTAGTTTCCCGGAAAGATTGGTAACACGGGGTGCGCCGATCCTTGCAGGATCTCTTCACACATGGCATGATCGCCGGGAGCGCCGAGTAGGTATATGATAAGGTCTTTAGGTAGTGTATGGATAAATGCGGTCCACTGGTCCGCGGGAAACTGTTTGGTGAACCATACCGAGGCGGGTGCGATGCAGATATAGCGTGACTTTTTATACGCCGCTACATTTTCAATATCTGTGAGAGAAGGATACAGCCGGGGTTTCTCAGCTTTTCCCTCCGTGATCGATGCAATCAACTGCTGGTTCCTTTCAACTTCATGAATAGCACCCTCGTTCTCATCAACCGTATGATGAACCGCATCTGAGAATAAAAAACTAAAAGGATTTTTATCGAAGCCTATTGTTTGCCTGCCTTTTGAAAAAGCAGCCAGAATGCCCGTGGCAGCAAAGCGCTGTACATTCACCACAATATCGTACCGCTCTTTCCGTATCCGCTTTAAAATAGCAAACAGGTTGCGGTATTTATGGGTCTTCTTAACCCACACCAAAACCTCGTTCAAAAAAGGATGCCCACTGAATAGTGTTTCATTCCCTTTTCTAACAAGGACATCAATCGAAGCTTCCGGAAATTGTTTGTGTAATTTTTCGAGCAACCCTGTGGCCAGTACAACATCACCAATAAAAGCTGTTTGAATGACCAGGATCTTCATTTGAGCAAATTAATTACTAATTATTAATTACTAATTAATAATTAGTAATTAATTCAAGTTGCCAGTTCAATGATTCGGTAATTTTTAAGCGGCAATACGCCAATATCAAGGCATTGGTGGTAAAGCGTGTTTATTTTTCTGCAATTCAGGTCTAATGCTAAGTTTGAAAAAATAGCTCCCGTCAAATAGAGAACGGGCATAGCTTTTCCCATTCATCGTATAGAAAACAATATTGCCTATCACACCCCTCATTCCTTCATGGTTAATAGATACCATGTTATTCTATTTTACACGATTAATATACAGTTCACCCACATTTCACCCACAAATTTGTGGGTGAAATGTGGGTGAACTGTGGGTGAAGTGTGGGTAAACTATGGTTTTGAAGCGATCAAAGTCACTCTTTGTAGAGCCACTACAAAATGAGCGGGGGTGCAGTGATGACGAAAATGATGAGGTATACCCTGCGCTGTTACCATCAATTGTTTGCCCTTCAACAGTTTACAGCGGCTGATCCGAATGTTATCACAAACCGCAACAGGGAATGAATCAATTACATACTCCGAAGACCCGGTCTTTTGAATCCTCACTTATTTTATAACATAAATAGCAACTTGGATTACTAATCGCTATTCGTATTCGAGCTCATTGCTAAAGAACTCCCAGTTCAGTAAGAAACGGGATGCTCTTTTTTTGAGGGGTTTACCGGCAATAGTCTGTTTGCTGCCAAGCTTCAGTATAGAATCTATATTGATTCCCAGGGGAAGCAGGGCAGATAAGAGCGTCTGAATCTTGTTCTTTGGAACGTTTAATAAAATCTTTGCCATAGGTGGTCGTTTTGCCCAGATAAAATGCAAAAACGATACCGGATTTCATATAGTAAAAAATTGGAAAATTTTCCCTTAGTAAAAGCCTCTTTGTCAGCCAATTAACAACAGGGATAGGGTTCTTAACCCGTTATGCACAAGGCGTTTTGGGGAATTTCAGGGGCGTATAATGCTGAGTGTCCCATCTTTTTCCCACTTGATTACGGAAGAGGGTTTGCGGTATTCCGTATCATCCTGGCGGTAATTGACCACATAATCAACACCCTCTTTAATCACCGGCTCAATGTCTTTAAAGCTCAATGGAGGCGGATATCCACTGATATTGGCGGAGGTACTGATCAGGGGTTTGCGGAAACGTTTGAGGAGGTGTTTACAAAATTCATCTTCGCAGATACGTATGCCCACTGAACCATCTTCTGCAAGCAGGTTATCGGCTAATCCGATGGCACCATCATAGATAACAGTCGTGGGCCGGTTGATCCCTTTTATATAGTCGAAGATCTGGAGTTCGGGCTGGCTAACATACTTTAATATATCGCCTTCATCGGCTACCAATACGATCATCGCCTGTTTATCGGATCGTTTTTTCAGTTCGTAGATTTTTGCCACTGCTTCGGGGTTGGTGGCATCACAACCAATACCCCAAACCGTATCCGTGGGATAAAGGATCAGGCCTCCCTGGTGAAGCTTTTCGAGGCAGGGTTCGATATCATTATTGAAGGGTAACATATACAGTTTGCGTCAATAAATTACAGAGGCAAATTACACAATGTAACAGTATGTTTGCAAAAAATTAAGCATGTCACTAACAAAACAAATACAGGAAGCCTGGGATAACCGTGAATTATTAAAAGATAATGTGTACACCGATGCGGTAAAAGCTGTTATAGAAGAAGTGGACAAGGGACGTTTACGCGTTGCCTCACCCGGTGAGAATGGATGGGTTGTGAACGAATGGGTGAAACAGGCGATCCTTATGTATTTTGGTATACAGCAAATGCAGACATGGAACCTCCCTCCTTTTGAATTTTATGATAAGATGCTGCTGAAAAGCGATTATAAAGAACTGGGCGTTCGCGCCGTTCCTCCTGCTACGGCTCGTTATGGTGCTTATATCGCACGCAATGTGGTGCTCATGCCGAGCTATGTAAATATCGGTGCCTTTGTAGATGAAGGATCCATGGTAGATACCTGGGCAACAGTAGGTAGCTGTGCACAGATAGGCAAGCATGTACACCTCAGCGGTGGCGTAGGCATTGGCGGTGTTCTCGAACCATTACAGGCGAGCCCGGTGATCATTGAAGACGGTTGCTTTATCGGCAGCCGCTGCATAGTAGTAGAGGGCGTTATTGTTGAAAAAGAAGCGGTGCTGGGTGCCAATGTAGTACTCACACAATCTACCAAGATCATTGATGTAAGTGGATCAGAACCTATCGAATATAAAGGACGTGTTCCCGCCAGAAGTGTTGTAATACCGGGCAGCTACACCAAAAAATTCAATGCCGGTGATTACCAGGTAAGCTGCGCCCTCATCATCGGGCAACGCAAAGCGAGCACGGATCTGAAAACGAGTTTGAATGATGCGTTGCGCGACTTTAATGTGAGTGCATAGATCAGTTCATAGACGATAGTCCATGGACCATGGTAAAAAAATAAACCTGATAATGGCTATGGACTATGCGCCATGGTCTATCTACAAACATGACCGCTAAACAATCGCATACCATAACCTTCGCCGGCTTTTTTATTTCTTTAACGGGAGCAATACTATTCTCAACCAAAGCCATATTTGTAAAGCTGGCTTTTCATGCCACCCATGTAGATGCGGTTACTTTGCTGGGCTTGCGGATGCTTTTCTCGCTTCCGTTTTACCTGGTGGCGGCATGGCTGGTATCGAAAAAAGAAAACAAAACGGCATTAACACTGCGCGACTGGCTGATCATTATTTCATTGGGCATCTTAGGTTATTACCTGAGCAGTTTATTTGATTTTATCGGGCTACAATATATTTCTGCGGGACTGGAGCGCCTCATACTCTTTCTCTACCCCACTTTCGCGGTATTGATGAATACCTTTTTCTTTAAAACAAAACTGAACCGGGTACAATTCATCGCGCTCGCATTAACTTATCTCGGTATCGGTATTGCTTACTTTGGTGAACTGCAACTGGATACATCCAACCCCCATTTCTTTTTCGGTTCGTTCATGATATTCTTATGCGCCATTACCTATTCCTTTTATTTGGTGGGAACAGGAAGGATGGTGAATAAGGTAGGTGTTACGCGTTTCACTGCTTACTCAATGCTCACGGCTACCGTGGGAATCTTTATTCATTTTTTACTTACGCATACTATCCAATCGATCAACTTTACGCCTACCCTCACGGCATATGGAATAGCACTGGCGGTTATTGCAACCGTGATTCCCTCCTTTATGATGAGCAATGGAATGAAACGCATTGGCAGTAATAATGTATCTATCATTACCAGCATCGGACCGGTATCCACCATTCTGCAGGCGCATTTTTTTCTTGGTGAAAAGATCATTGCAGAACAGATCATTGGAACCGGGTTGGTGATAGCCGGGGTTGTTTTGATCGGATGGCAATCACGGAGGGATAGAATATCGCCTATCGAACAGTGAATAAATTGGCTTAATCCAGGTAGTGTTTCATTTTCGGGATCATTGACTTTCTTCGCTTCTTGTTCGCCTGTTTTCCGCCTATTCTTCGCTCATCCTTCGAATAACAATCGAATAATTGAAGGAAAATGGAGCCAGTTGCAGCATATATTAGCAAACGCCCTCAGATGCTCAATTTTGCCTCCATTCTATGCTACTGGGCCCAACTAGTCATGAAAGATTCTTGACTGCTTAAGCGGTCTTAAAATGGCATTTATGGAATGATCTAAACCCAACTTGCGTAAGTTAAGTCCGATAAAAAAAACGCAAAAAATACGGGGTTTTTCCCGCTTGCAGATATAAAAACGCAGTATTAACTTTGATTAGCAATGGAACTTTTTGCAAGTAGTTTATTGTTAAGTTTTCTCCCCCTCGTGAATCTTTGCATTCGTTTTAATTTAAGTTCCTTTGTTGTAAAATTTATTTTATCCTATGAAATCATCTATTCTCATATGCATATTGTTTTGCAGTAATTGTGTGTACGGACAATCTCCTAAAGGTATTTTCATAAACCCTTCCATCGGATTTTTCAGGGTAACAACTGATAAGGCTGAACTCAACAACAAGCCGTTTATGATCGATGCAAAAGTTGGGATGCTTTTAAGTAAGAAAGATGCTGTCGGATTGCTGTTTTCAAGTGCCACACAAAGCGAACAGACTGCGCACATCTCAAATATTCAACCTTCTGGCGGCGGCAATTGGCAAATGGTCGGAACCAAAAGACATGAAGGCAAAGCTTTCGGGGTTTTTTATGAAAGATTCTTTTTTGCGGGTAAAAGGTTTACATTTTTTCCGAGTGCGTACGCTCAATATTACCATTATACAGATACTGAAACTGGTTACATTATTGTAGGTACAGATTCATCAGGTATTGGTTATAAGAATGCCGTTCTCCATAATTACAAAGGTAAGTTTGGCGTGAATTTTAATGTACAACTAAATATTAGTCAATCTTTTTCTATTACTGCAAAATTTGCGCAGATAGATTGTCGCGTCTGGAACACGGATGAACAGAATGTTTTATTAGAACTCCCCCTCATATTAGGTGTCAAATATTTATTTAAATAAACTCCTATTTTATGAGATCAATTTTAACGACAATTGCATTGTTTTTTTGTTGCTTATTTGCATCAGCTGGGATTGTTCCTTCTGAAAATGCAGAATACTGCCCGATTGTAGAACATCTTTTTGATGTTGACTATCCCGGTAACCAGAGTTTTTGCTGTTTCGATGCTTCCACCAATACCGGTGGCAGGTATATTTCCCGCAGCTACAATAGCTCGACAGATGTTACCACTTTTAAATTCGGGTTTACTTTTAATGACATAGCTGCCGCTCATGACATCACTATAAATTATTATAGTGGCACAACCCACCAAGCACAGACCATCCCTTTTAAGTATATCAAATCCGTGTATGGAGATACCAGGCAGGTAAGTCCCGGTATCTATACAATAACTGCTCCTTTTTGTGTCACTACTACAACAAACATTTCTTTTAGCAATCTCTCATGGAAAAGTGGATCCGTCACATTTGGTACCAATTACGAATATGATTATTCTGTTCCCGCAGGCTGGTCTGTCAATGGATCTGTTTCTTCAGGACAAAGTGATATAAAACATGGCGGCAATACCGCAACTATAGTTTCTGACGGTGTTACCGGTGGATATGTCTCGATCACTCCTGTAAACCGGGCGTGTGGTATTACCACCCTGTCAGGTACTCCCTACGTGATAGGTATTGTTCGTGCTGAACCTTCGCTGACTTTCAGCGGTTCCAGTAGTATTTGTTCAGCCGAGAATTATTCCGCGTCCGGTATTCCTTCCTGGGTTACTGATGTGCTTTGGGAATTTACATCAAGCAGTCTCGTTACAAGTGGATCGAGTACATCTAACCCAGCCACTTTCACAAAATCCACTGATGGAGTTGGTACTATGAAATTCACGATCTCTAATTCAGGATGTGGATTAAGCCGAGAATTTAACACTAGCCAAATTACCGGCGGCAGTTCAGATATTGTAGTCGGTTCACCAAAACCTTCAGCTCTTTATAAGGAGTATGAGTATTGTATTGGCGGAAGTGACTGGGAAGCTACATTCAGAGCCTATCCAAATTCAGGTAATTTCACTTATAATTGGAAATATAACGGCTCTTTGGACACCTATAATCACAATTCATCTTATTATATTTATGAATTTCCAGCAGATTGTGTAACCCTTGACGTTCAGCTCGTATCCAGTTGTGGCGCAAGTACCTGGCTGAGTGCTGACTACTCAGGTTATCCTGCAACATTCTGCCCATCTTGTTTTGGGTACAGGATGTCAATGACACCCAACCCAACTTCCAACCAAATTACCATAACATCCAAATCTGTAAAAAATCCATTAAATATTAAAGAGGTTAGGGTTGTAGATGGTCAGGGAGTGGTGAGAAAATCAGTAAAAGCAAGTAGTGTTCGCCAATTGAAAATTGATATTTCTACATTGCCTGCAGGAAAGTATTTTGTAAATGTATTTGACGGTAAAGAGTGGCTATCGCAGGTTATTATCAAAAATTAATAGCAGCCAGCCCTAATCCCTGAAAGGGTGGCTAAACTTACATCGAAACAAATTGCCAAGTCAGACCGGCAATTTGTTTCGATTTTTTTTGATTCAATGCAATTCAATTTTCACTCACCGCCATTTCCCCTACACTCACCGTCTTTTGAGCCCCACAAGCCTAAATACCCTTTCCGGTGCGCTATCCAGCCATTAGATTTGCTTTATAAAATCGAACACAATGAGCAATATCAGAAACAGAAATGGCAATAGGGCTTTTACAGGGCTACTCCTGGTGGGTATTGGTGCTGCCTTACTATTACGCAATATGAATTTCCCATTTATCCCTGAATGGTTGTTTACCTGGCCCATGATACTGGTGGTCATTGGTCTTTATACCGGTATCAAAAGTGGTTTCAGAAATGCTTCATGGATCATATTGATGGCACTGGGTGGTTTCTTTTTGATGGATGAATTTATACCGGGTCTTACCAAAGAAGCTTTCTTCTGGCCGGTGGCGATCATGGCTGTGGGGATCCTTTTTATAGTCCGCCCAAAAAGAGAAGATTGGAGAAGTTGCAGGAAAGATGATAACCAGAATGATTATAGCAGTGATACCGGGAACAGCTATGGGAAAAGCGGTTTTAGCATTGCATCAACTGAAGATACACAGCACTCAGATGATCACCTTCACGCGAGTTCGGTATTCAGTGGCGTAAACAGGAAGATCCTTTCTAAAAATTTCCAGGGTGGTACCATCAGTTGCATATTTGGCGGTACGGAAGTAGATCTTACGCAGGCAGATATCCATGGAAAAGTAATACTGCTGATCGACCAGGTATTTGGCGGGATCAAATTAAAAATACCACCGGATTGGGTGGTACAGAATGAGATCAATGGCGTTTTTCATGGGGTGGATGAAAAAAGAAACCCTACATCACTCGCTCCCGATCCTTCAAAAACACTGGTATTAAAGGGGTCCTGCATATTTGCCGGTCTCGAGATCAGGAGTTACTAATGCGCAATTTCAAAACATTTTTATATGCAATGGTATCTTGTAAAACTTGTTTACAGAATAGTCTGCTCAGACATGGAACACGCAGAGTTTGATGAACAGCTCAGGCTCATCCATGCGGAAGATGACCTTCACGCGTTTCAGAAAGCACGGCTGATCGGTGAAAAAGAAGGACAGATCCAGGTACAGTGTGCAGGATCACTCATGTGCTGGAAGTTTGTAGATGTATGCGAGATCCATAAGATGGAAGCACCGGTAGATGGTGCAGAAATGTATTCACAAATACAGGTACCGGAAAATGCAGATACGTACATTCGTGAGGTGCAAAGAAAAGCGCTCTTTCTTTTTGATCATGCTGTTAACCGGTTTCTCATTTAATGCCCAGACCCGCTTATAAAAAAAGACTCGTCCGCTTTGCTGTATTCAGCATTGTATGGTCCACCTGGGCAGCACTGCATTTTAAGATATTGACGGGTTTTGGCATCAGCTATTCACAGGCTGCAGTAGACACCATCATCAGCAATGCATTACTTGGTGCATCGTGTTTATTGATCAGCAGTAATATGCGTTACTACCTGCCCGGTAAAGAAAAATACTGGTATGTGCTGGTGGTGAGTTTTACGCTGAGTGCCATCTGTGTTGCCTTCACACGTTTATTCCTCTGGATCATTTACCAGGATGATGCTGCCTATATGCACACCCTGTCGCTTTCTTCCAATATCCGTTTTGCTGTTGGCTTTTTGCTTACCGGCTGCTGCACGATGCTGAGCCTGTTATGGTTCACACAAAAGGACCGGGAAGCGATGACGGCTATGAAACAGGAAGCAGAGGACCTTTTAAAAGAAGCGGAGCTGTTTAAATTACGCCAGCAATTACAGCCCCATTTTTTATTCAACAGCCTCAACTCGATCAGTGCACTGGCAGGTAACCAACCTGAAAAAGCCAGGCATATGATTCAGCAGTTGTCGGATTTCTTGCGTGGTACATTACGCAAAGAAGAAAAGCAACTGGTTACACTGCATGATGAGATACAGTTTTTAGAACTCTATCTCGACATAGAAAAAGTACGTTTCGGTAACCGACTGCGAACGCAACTCGAAATCAGCGAAGAAGTGGGTGACTATACAGTACCATCACTCATTCTCCAGCCGGTTGTTGAGAATGCGATCAAGTTTGGATTGTACGATACAACGGAAGAAGTAACCATTATCATTAAAGCATTTGTAGCAGAAAATAAATTACAGATCGAAGTAAGTAATCCCTTTGATCCAGAAACAGCAACGGGTGGTAAAGGAACGGGCTTTGGGTTAGCATCTGTAAAGAGAAGATTATTTTTATTATACACACGGAACGACCTATTACAGACATCTGTAACAGGTAATATTTTTATCACACGTTTGACGATACCGATATGAAAGCGATCATAATAGATGATGAACCCCTGGCAAGAAGCATGGTAAAAGAATACCTGCAATCGCATCCCGGCATTACGGTGGTAGCCGAGTGCCAGGATGGATTTGAAGGAGTAAAAGCAATTCAGCAACACAATCCTGATCTTGTTTTTCTGGATATCCAGATGCCAAAGATCAATGGATTTGAAATGCTTGAACTGGTTGAAAAAATTCCCCCTGTGATCTTTACCACGGCATTTGATGAATATGCGATGAAGGCATTTGAAGCGCATGCTGTGGACTATCTCCTGAAACCCTTCAGCCGGGAACGTTTTGATAAAGCCTTACAGAAATGGAAAAGTCTCGGGTACGATGCTGCAAGGGAAGAAACCCAAAAAATCATGAGCACCTCCTCCGATCTTCCGCAACCGGCAACAGCCAACAGGATCGTTGTAAAAGACAATAATAAAATAAAGATCATCCCGCTATCAACGATACACTATCTCGAATCGGCAGATGATTATGTAAAGATCCATACTGCGGAAGGTGTTTTTTTAAAGAATAAAACAATGAGCTTTTTTGAAAAAACACTGGAGCCGCAGAACTTCATCCGTATACACCGTTCTTACCTGGTGAATGTACAATTGATCACACGGATTGATCCTTATGAAAAAGAAAGTCATTTAGCTGTGCTGAGTACGGGCGTTAAGTTACCGGTGAGTAAGTCGGGGTATGTGAAACTGAAGAGTGTACTGGGGATCTAATAACTAAGCACTTTTTGCTCCTGCACCTGTTTAATAATAGCCGGAATCATCAAGAAATCGCGTGATTTATCTAAAAAATGATTCGCGCCTAAACGCAGGCACTCTTCGTGATACAGGGAAAAGGTATGATTGGTGAGCATGATCACCACCGGGTTGCAATCAGTACGTTGACGCAATTGTTTTAATACATCAATTCCATTCATCACGGGCATATTGATATCGAGTATCACGATATCGGGGATGAAATTATCCAGTATGGAAAAGGCTTTGGCAGCAGTATCGGCGGTTTCTACTTTGGCTACCTGTTTGATACCACTGAGAAGTATCTGGAGACGCTGAAGAACAAGCATCATATCATCCACCAACAAAATTTTTAATCCCTCTGTATGCATAAAACGGGTTAATCGATGTGAAATAAACTGTATTAAAAAAGCTTTGTAGCCTTAAGCTACAAAGCTTCACAGCGTTTCGGCTGCCAGTTTTTCACAGGAAAATATTTTTATGATACCGGGGGATTTTACCACCATGTCAGCATAAAGCGAACTCTATTGCTGTATAATGTAAATCAAAGAAAGGCAATATTCGATACGGAGAAAATAGTAGCTTCTACAAATCGGGCGTAATGATAATAGAACCGCTTGTAGTGATTATACTATCGAAAATAGTCCATGGACCATGGTCTATGGACTAAATAATATTATTCATGATCGCATACTTCACCAGGTCCGCATTATTCTGCATATGCATTTTTTCCATGATCCTGGAACGGTAAGTACTGATGGTATTGACATTGAGGGAAAGGATCTCACCGATGGCAGAAATGCTTTTTCCCATCACGATCATCTTAAACACCTCGAATTCCCTGTCGGAGAGTTGTTCATGCGGTGCCTGGGAATTATTCTGCTCAATAGAACCGGCCAGCACTTCCGCCACTTCGCTGGTGATATATTTTCTTCCGCTAAGGATCTGTTGAACCGCTTTCACCAATTCATAAGGAGCGCTTTCTTTGGTGAGATACCCGGAGGCACCGGCTTTTAATGAACGAACCGCATATTGCTCGGGAGCGTGCATGCTAAGCATCAGAACGGGTGTCTGTGGCGCATGTTCTTTGATCTGTTTGAGTATTTCAATACCCGAGTAACCAGGCATACTGATATCGGAAATAATGATATCCCATTTTTCATTCAATGCTTTCTTCAGGAGGTCGGCAGAATCAGCCACATCGAATATATCGGCAAAGGGGAATGATTCAACCAGTATTTTACGCAATCCTTCACGGATCAACGTGTGATCATCAGCTATCAGTATTCTCATTCGGGTTCGTTTTGGGGGGCTTTGCCTGTACTGAATGCACAAACCAGCACTACAAATGTAATATTAAGCGAATTTCTACCGGAAAAACGGTCTTACCACCGGTTTTATTGTCTTACATCACATTGGGGCAAGATAAGAGATAGCACCGGGTACGCACCCGTTTTATACACCGTTTTACTACGCGTAAAACACCGAATTTGGATAACAGGGGTAGGATCATGGGGACATGATTATAGCTGATCTTGTAACGGGATGCTTAGATTTGCAGCTTAATATACCTAGATTATGAATTTTGAAGAGCTTGTCAGGGATCATTCGGCTGATATGATTGAAAAATTAGTTACCTACGTGGTGAGCCAGGATCCGGTTGAAATACGGTTTGATTTCCTGGAACAGGACCAATGGGCCATGATCACCATGTTTGAGTATGAAGAAGATAAAGAGGTATCGGTGCGCCTGCATCCCGGCGATCAGTATGAGCTTTACTTCGGATATTATGATGATGAGGATGAGTTCTTCGAGATCACCCATGCTTTTACAGAAGAAGAAAAAAAGATCCTGCCGGAAGGGTTGAAGAAAGTGATGAAAAAAGTGTTGGATGATGAGCAGGGGATGCGCATTCCGGGGAATTTTCTGTCACGTTGATTAAGTGAGTAGTGATTAAATTAGCCTTACTTAAATTTGTTAAATGGAACTAGGGATCAGCACATTCGGAGAAATAGAAGCTGACAGAACAGCTGGTAATGCGGTGAATGCTGCTAAGCGTGTAAGTGAACTGATAGAAGAGGGTAAGCTGGCGGACAGCATCGGGCTTGATGTGTATGCATTGGGAGAGCACCACCGTTCTGATTATGTAGTGTCTTCACCCGAAATGATTCTTTCTGCGATTGCAGCAGTTACCTCAAAAATAAAATTGACCAGTGCTGTAACTGTATTAAGCAGTGCTGACCCTGTGCGGATATTTCAGAATTTTGCCACCCTTGATCTTGTATCCGGTGGGCGTGCAGAGATCATCGCAGGAAGAGGTTCATTCATTGAATCATTTCCGCTGTTCGGTTATGATCTGAAAGATTACGATGAACTGTTTATTGAAAAACTGGATCTTTTATTAGCGATCAATAAAAATGAAAAAGTTACCTGGAAGGGTCATCATCGTTCATCCATATCTTCATTAGGTGTTTATCCAAGGCCATTGCAGGCTTCTTTACCTATATCTATTGCGGTAGGTGGAACACCGGCTTCAGTGGTGCGTGCAGGCAGCCTGAACCTGCCTGTTGTGATTGCGATATTAGGAGGAGGCCCAGAAGGTTTTGTGCCGCTGGTTAACCTTTACAGAAAATCTGCAACAGATGCAGGGCATGATGAAACTGCACTGCAACTCACCATCAATGAACATACTTACATTGCCAACAGTTCGCAACAGGCATCAGACGAGTTCTGGCCCATCTATGAAAAAATGATGAACCGCATTGGCAGGGAACGTGGATGGGCGCCTATATCAAGGAGCCATTTTGAACAACTCAGATCACCCCGCGGCCCATTGCTTGTTGGCAGTGTGCAGGAAGTCATTGATAAACTGTTATACCAATATGGCCTATTTAAAAACACCCGTTTTCTCGCCCAGGTGATCACTGGAAATATTGATCATAGCAAGATCATGCGGTCAATAGAATTGTTTGGAAAGGAAGTGGCGCCGGCAGTGAGAGAAGGAACAACTCATTTATAAAAGTTTCATCCCTAAAGTACCCAGCGTTGTAAACAATGCGCAGCGCACAAATACGCCTAAGCAACACCATACAAGCAGTTTCTTCAACGGCACATTAAAGCCCACTCCTACGCCAATGCTGATAGGTGCACCAACTGTCATGGTACCCAGAAATCCAAGACCAATGATGCCATACTTTTCCCATATACGATAGATGACGCCTGTTTTTGGTTTCTCCGGCTTTGGTTTGCGTAAAGGTGCCGTGATGCGTTTGATCCAGTCGCCGAGGAATGCGGCTATATAAACGCCGGCAAGTCCACCTGTTAAGCTGGCAAGAAATATGATCCATGGAGAAAGCTTGAACGCGAATCCCGCAGGGATGGCAGCATATATTTCAAATGTTGCGAGGGCAAAAACGGTAAGGATCTTTATCAGCATAAGAAACAGGATCTATTGTACAAAGATACCAACGATCGATCCAGAAATTCAGATTCCTTTTTCGAGCAGGGAATTCTTCTTGGTATCCTTCATGAAAACATATACCAGCAGTGAAATAAAGATGCAACCGGTGGTGTACCAATAATACCCACTTTCATTTCCTGCATTCTTAAACCACAGTGCGAAGTATTCGGCTGTTCCGCCAAACAAAGCCACGGTAAGTGAATAAGGAAAGCCCACCCCCAATGCCCGGATATTGGCAGGAAACAGTTCTGCTTTTACCACCGCATTAATAGAGGTATATCCGCTCACTATCAGCAATGCCAGCATCATTAAAATGAAAACAGTTAACAGGTCGTTTGTGTTACTCAAAGCTGTCATGATGGGCACCGTGCACAAAGTACCGGCTATCCCGAACCCTATGAGTAAAGGGCGCCTGCCTATTTTGTCCGACAACAATCCAAAAAGTGGTTGCAGTGCTGCATAAATAAATAATGCAATAAACATCAGCAAAGTGGATTGTGCTTTTGTAAGATGCACAGTGTTCACCAGGAATTTTTGCATATACGTTGTATACGTATAGAATGCAATGGTACCGCCAAGCGTTAATCCCACCACGGTGGCCACTGCCCGCGGATGTTTCAACAACTCTTTCAGCGATCCGCTTTTGGCTTTTCCTTCCTGCCTGGATTTTTCAAATGCTTCCGTTTCTTCCATATTGCTCCGGAGATAAAAGGCAACAAGCGATAACGCAGAACCGATAAAAAAAGGAATGCGCCATCCCCAGTCCTGCATTTGGGGTTGGGTAAGTATATTTTGTAACAGAAGCTGAATGCCAACGGCGATCAATTGTCCCCCGATCAATGTTACATATTGAAAACTGGAATAGAAACCTCTTCTCCCCTTCCCTGCCATTTCACTTAAATAAGTTGCGGCAGTTCCGTATTCTCCGCCAACACTTAACCCTTGTAATAACCTGGCAGTGAGCAGTAACACAGGCGCAACAATGCCAATGCGGCTATACCCAGGCGTAAGAGCGATCATTAACGATCCGAACGACATGAGTAAAACCGAAAGTGTCATGGCCCATTTTCTTCCTTTCCTGTCGGCCAGGCTACCGAATAACCAACCTCCTATCGGACGCATTAAAAACCCTACCGCAAATATGCCCGCTGTGTTGAGCAGGTTAGCCGTTGCATCTCTTCCGGGGAAAAATACGGGAGCGAAGTATAAGGAGAAAGCTGCGTATGCATACCAATCGTACCATTCAACGAGATTACCGATAGAGCCGCTCAGTATGGCTTTGAGGCGGTGGGGTGAAACGCTTTCTGCTGACATCAATAGGTTAGTTTGGGTGGCGGATACGAGGTTTAAGATAATATTATTTCATCTCTCCTGTAAAAACAATTACCGCCTCTCCCGTAACTTTTACTTTGTTGTCTTCCAATATTACTTCCATCTGGCCCGTTCTTGCAGAAGACTGGAAGGCTTTCATTGTATGCTTACCCAGTTTCTCACCCCAGTATTTAGCGAGGAAAGTCTGTACGCCACCGGTAACAGGGTCCTCATCGGTTCCGGCCCATGGCCAAAAATAACGGTAGTGATAATCGTACTGGCTTCCATTACCAGCCGCCGTTACCAAAACACCATTGATCCCTGAATAAGAACGGAGAAGGGAAACAAAATCAGGTTGCAACGCGGCCAACTCATCACCACTGTTAATTTCCAGAAGGATGATCTTGTTATTTGGACTGTATGCAACATGCGTAACTTCCGCTATACCGAGTGCGCTGAGCATGGCCGGTGGAACAGAGGTGGGAACTAGATCATATACCGGGAACTCCATCGCGATACTTTTGCCGTTGCTGGTAATAAACAGTTTCAGCTCCTCGATTGTAATAAAGTAAAGTTCGTTTATGCCGTGGCTGGTAAACAATATTTTAGCCGCTGCAAGCGTAGCATGACCGCATAGCGGAATCTCTTTCTTCGGGGAGAAATAACGGATGGCATATGTATTTGCCGCTTTGCCTGCGCGCACAAAAGCTGTTTCGGAAAGACCGAGTTCAGCCGCAACTGATTGCATTATCTCATCGCTTATTTCATCTTCCGGAAAACAAACGCCTGCAGGATTTCCTTTAAAAGGACGGTCCGTAAAAGAATCAACGATATAAGTTTTCATAGCTTCATTTCAAGTAATGCCAATGCCAGGTTCCTGTGTTGAATGGGCAGGTTTTTTGTATCCGGCGTTGTGTATTCTTCAACAAACATAAATCCATATTCTTTGTAAAAGTTGATAATGCGCGGATTTTTGAGCCAGGTATCCATCCGTATATAGCTAAGACCGTGTTCCAGCGCATAAGCAACCGTCCATCGAAGCACTTTCTCAAATTGCTTTTCTCCCTTGTGCGCAGGATGTGTTACCACTCTATGCAGGTAGATAGCATCACCGGTTTCTTTTTCGCGCCAGATCAACTCATCATGCAGGCAGATACTGAAGATGGCTACTATTTCATCCTCCTTTGTGATCTTATACTGAAGTCCATTGGCAATATCTTTCTGAATAAACTCCTTATCATATTCATTCCAACCAACATATTTTTTTTCCCGCTGGTATTGAATGGCCTGTTCAAACAACCAGTATATGGTTTCAAGATCTTCCGAAAGGGTGTTTTCGATTGTATACATATTGTGCTGTTTATTTATGATGATGCAGCTCTCCTTTATTAAGTTTACTATTTTTCTTCCCGTATAAAAAGTAAACAACCAGCCCAATCAATAACCATATGATGAGCCTTAGCCAATTTGCCCAGCCCAATCCAAAGATCATAGCCACGCAAACAATTACTCCCAAAATAGGCACGTAAGGAACGAATGGTGTTGTAAATGCACGTTTCATATGGGGCTCTTTTTTTCTCAATACCAAAACAGAGATACACACCAATATGAAAGCGAATAAGGTACCGATGCTTGTCATATCACCCACTATATCACCCGGTACAAATGCAGCAAACAAACCCACGATCACCAGTATGGCGAGGTTTGCTTTGTAGGGAGTTTTGTACTTTTTATGCAATTGGCCAAAAGCCTTAGGTAACAAACCATCATTACCCATGGCATAGAAAACCCTGGATTGCCCTAATAGCATCACCAAAATCACAGAAGTAAATCCGGCAAGTATGGCTACTGTTACGAGTTGCGATAGCCATTCGTATCCATGCATGTATTTACTGATGGCAAAAGAAACCGAAGCTTCTTTACCGCCTTCCCTAAAATCATTCACAGTTGCCATACCCGTTAAAACATAGGCAAATAATATATACAGGATGGTACAGAATACCAAAGTGCCTAATATGCCGATCGGCATATTTCTTTTGGGATCTTTTGTTTCCTGCGCCGCTGTGCTGACTGCATCGAAACCGATAAACGCAAAAAAAACGGTTCCCGCTGCGCCAAGAATACCCATGATTCCTCCAAAATGATGACTGATTCCATGCTCATCGATAAATACAGACGCTGGGGGGATATAGGGCGTATGATTGGCTGGTCTGATAAAGCCCCATCCGAAAATGATGATCAATATTACGATCGTGACTTTTACAAAAACAATGATCCCGTTAACAAATGCAGACTCTTTGGTTCCCCTGATGAGAAGCAAACTCATCACTGCCACGATAAAAAAAGCCGGCAGGTTAATCATCCCATGCTCTCCCATGGAAGAGGTTTGAAAAGGAGAATGAGAAAGGGCATATGCAATAGGTTTTACATGGAGCGTATTCTGCAGAAAATGATTCAGATACTGACTCCAGGAAATACCTACTGTTGCAGCACCTACAGCGTATTCGAGTATCAGGTCCCATCCAATTATCCAGGCAAGCAGTTCGCCCATTGTTGCATATGTATATGTGTAGGCACTTCCTGATACAGGTATCGAGGAAGATAGTTCTGCATAACAGAAACCTGCCAATGCACAGCCGATCGCTGCTACAATAAAGCCAATGGTAACGGAAGGCCCCGCATTGTGTGCAATCGCAGTAGCCGTACTCACAAAAAGACCCGAGCCGATTACCGCTCCAATACCCAGCGCGATCAGGGAGGAGGCATCTAAAGTTTTCTTTAATCCTTTACCAGACTCATCAGCCTCCTGTAAAAGAAGATGTACTGATTTTTTATTCCAGATTGACATAGGCTATGATAATTGATTATTCGCTTTTCGTTCTTTGCAGGTAAGCAGTAATTGCCGGATGCTATCCTGCAGCGTAGCCTGCTCAGCGGCTACCGGATTCACAATCGCCGCTACCCATGACATGAATTCTGCTGAGTGCTGTTGTTTTTTTCCTGTTTTTATATGGATGGGTATCAGCTTTGAACGCATCACTGCTTTGATATGATCCTGCTTTTCGTTCATCATAATCGTTTCGATATGCAGCAAGTCACTATCTGCAGAGAGCAGGGTGGATTGGATGGTGACCATTTCATTATAAACAGCAGAATGTATATAAGCGATCTCGTGACTGCTAACCACCCATGCGAGGTCTTGCTGATAATATTCCATAAAGTCGAATTGGTAATGCTCTTTCAAATGATCTTCCCGTGCGTTGATGAGGTAATCGAGATACCGCGCATTATTTAAATGTCCGTACATGTCGCAATCACTAAAACGGATCTTATATAGCGATTGGGGTTCTTTGTTGATCATACAGCTATTGTTTTGGTTACTAAATATACCGTTCGGTATTTTCTGATATAAAAAAATTATCGCTTTAAATCCCGGATCATTTTTTCAAGGAAATCCATTGTTGCGTTCAACTCTGTTAACTTGCCTGTCACCTTAGCCTGCATAAAAGCTCCTTCAATCAGCGACATGAGAACTGCTGCAAACGCAGCAGGATGGGTATCTGCCTTGATTTCTTTTGTTTCAATACCATCCCTTATATGCCGCTCAATGGATGTTTTCCATAATTTAAGGGCATCGATAGCTTTTTCCCGCAATGCAGGATGGGTATCATCTGCTTCCGTAGCTGTATTGAGGATAGGACAGCCTGCCCGCAGGAACGGTATTTTTAAAAAATTCCGGTAGGTTTCAGGATAAACCAATAGCTTATCAATGACAGTTTGCCTCGCCTTGATTTTGACTTTCATATAGGTGACCACCGTACCATAATTATGATCAAAAGCTGCTAAAGCAACTTCATCTTTATTTTCAAAATTGCCATAGATGCTGCCTTTTGTGAGTCCGGTAATATCTGTAAGGTCGTTCATAGAAGTACCAGCATACCCTTTCGTATTGAAAATAGGGCCTGTTTTTTCAATGATAAACTGACGGGTGCGTTCTGCTTTTGATAACATACAATGCTGGGTATTGAAACAACATTAAAGTATTGCACTTTCCAATTGCTCCAGGTAAATAAATTGCGGTCTCTTCACTCCTGCTTTTTCCCTGATAGACACCAATTCAGGAGATTCGAAAAACTGCCTGGCCTGCAAATGTGAGGACCAGGATGATAAGTGAACTACTTTATTCGGTTCGTTGTCAAATTGCAAAACCTGGTAAGCAATCTCACCTGCTGCTTTCCGGATACCGGCAGCATTGTCGAAAATTATCTTCCACACCGCATAGTCGGCAACTTCGTGAATGATCAATACAAATTTCAACTTTGCTGTTTATGATGAATAATATTTCAAATATAGGGAAATAATATACCTATCGGTATTTTTTATTGTGAGCTTTTTAAGATGGAAAAGACATAAAAAAACCCGTTGAAATTAATTTCAACGGGTTTCTGGTGCCCAGGACTGGATTCGAACCAGCACATCCTTGCGAACGCTGCGACCTGAACACAGTGCGTCTACCAATTTCGCCACCTAGGCATTTTCAATTCATAATTACTAATCAGATTAATAATTATTCAGGGCTGCAAATATAAGGGCAAATTATACTACCAGCAAACTGCATCCGCGGATATCTGAATTATCTAACCTCCCCCATACCTCAAAACTGCCATCCTCATATACTTTTCCTACATCTTCAGTGGCTATAAATGAGCAACTATACAGGTTGGCAAGATCGATCACCTGGAGAAGACCCGTTCCGGATTCTCTTACCAATAAGGGATCCTCCTCATCGCGCACCATTACTTTCATCCACGGGGGGCATACAAAACGACCCTCTCCGGCAGAATAGGCCTGACTTAACAATTCGGTCATCCCGTATTCTGAATGGATGGTTTTGACACCTAAGCCGCTTGTGAGTAATGCATGCACTTCAGCGCGCGTGAGTTCTTTGCGGCGGCCTTTCATCCCACCTGTTTCCATCACAACTGTGTGTTGGAGTTGCTGGGGAAAGGCTTCGGCAAAGTCAAGCAGGGCAAAGGTTACGCCTATCAGGAGGGTCTTTTGCCCCTGCAGTTCCAGTGTTTTGAGCGTTTGGGAGAGTGTTTCAAACTCATCAAGGTAAAATCCGCCATTAGTGTGACCACTAAAGCGGATCAATTCATCTACCATCATGATCAGTGATGAGTTTTGCCTTTCCAGGTAGGAGGGCAAAAGACCAAGTATACACCACTCCTTTTCATTCCCATAAAACAGCCGGAAGGCTTCGAGGAAGCTTTTGCGGTAGATGGAGAGATCCTTTACCAGGTGGCGGCTGTTAATGGTTTGGGTAGTGCCGCTGCTTTCAAATACAGCCTCGGCTTCAAATTCAGTGGTAGCAACGGTATGTGCCTTAAAGAAAGAAACAGGCAACGCAGGAATGGCGGTTAGTGTCTTATTACTACCCGGCACAAAACCTGCCAGGTTACACCATTTTCTGTATACAGGATTATTGGCATACTGAAAAGAGCAGGTTTCCACACAATGATCTGCGAAAAACGGTGCCGAAAGAGAGAAAATATTGTTAACATCCATTATATGCACTGCCCGGTATTGTAATGTTTTGACTAAATTTGAATGGAAGATGAAAAACAGAACAACAACAAAATTATTGATCCTTGTGGCAATAGCAGCTATCTTTTCTGCGTGTACCAAAGATACTTACACTACCAAGCCACAAATATCCATAAAAAGTATCAGTTCAAAAACCCTGAGTACCGGTGATGTACTTTTGTTCCAGATCCATTTTACCGATAAGGAAGGTGATATACAGGATACATTATGGGTACAGAAATTTTCCCGTGTATGTCCCACCAGCCCAGGCGTGCAATTCACCAGTGCCAGCCGGGTTCCTGATTTCACCCCTACCAGCAATCTCGATGGTATTCTTGAAATAGGTTTTGGATACAATGCCAATATACAGGGATATAATACGATCTCAGGTTGCGGTACCAAGACCGATACGGCTTATTTTAAATTCTGGCTCAAAGACAAAGCGAATAACAGGAGCGATACCATCACTACTGAAAATATTATCCTTTTAAAATAGCAGGCTTGTTACGTGGATTGATACGATCCCTTTTTTTCGGAAATTACTTTTACGGTATTTGCGCCATTGCTTTATCTGTTGAAGCGAGTATACAGCAACGCATTACACTTAACCACCCTGTTTATTATCTTTTTGCATTTACAGCTACGGTGCTATATTATACCCATGCATACATTGCAGAAAAAGGCAAAGTAGCCATTAATGAAAGAGCCGCCTGGTATATTAACTGGCGAAAAAGAATACTTATCTCACAGGTATTACTGACACTGGTTTTTGCCATCATCTTCACTGATTTTATTTTGATATTTATCAGGCAGTTACATACCATCAGTCTTTTACAATGGGCACTCCTGGGAATCTTTCCCATCGTTGGCGCTTTATACTATGGAAGTGTGCAACCGGGTAGCAAGCGGTACAACCTGCGAAAGACCGGCTGGCTAAAACCATTTGTGATCGGGTTTGTATGGGCAGGCGCAGTAACCGTTTACCCGGGTCTCTGGAAAAGTATTGAGGACAATGTTTTATATGCCCCTAACATCATCAGTGCCCTGCTTTTTCTAAAGAATTTTATGTTCATCTCCATGCTATGCATCATGTTTGATATCAAGGATTATGCAGCCGACCATAATCACCAGTTGAAAACGTTTGTGGTGGCACTGGGATTGAGAAAAACCATATTTTATATCCTGATTCCACTAACGATCGTAGGATTGGGCACTTTTCTCGTGGTGGCCGTGATCAGGGATTTCCCGGTATGGCTGGTGTTCATCAACATGATCCCTTTCATATTGTTGATAATTGTTGCATATTCATTACACCAACGTAAAAGTATTCTCTATTATCTTGCGATCATTGATGGACTGATGCTGGTGAAAGCAATATGCGGCATTGTAAGCTTCTCATTTTTAAACTAAGATATATGGCAAAGAGCACGAATGGAAAAACGAAACCGGTATTGACAGACAAGTCGTTTACTTTTTTAAAGAATTATATCAATACCCCCTCTCCTGTTGGTTTTGAAAGCGGCGGGCAGAAAATATGGATGGAATATATCAAGCCTTATGTTGATACATTCATCACAGATCCGTATGGTACTGCCGTGGGCGTGATCAATTCAACGGCGCCATTTAAAGTAGTTATCGAAGCGCATGCAGATGAGATCAGTTGGTTTGTGAATTATATTAATGAGCAGGGACTGATTTACCTGAAAAGAAACGGTGGCGTGGATCACCAGATAGCCCCGGCTAAAAGAGTGTGGATCCATGGGAAGAAAGGACCGGTAAAAGCGGTATTCGGATGGCCCGCTATCCATACACGTTTAAGCAATCCTGAACAAAAAGAACCGCATCCGAAAGTGGATAACCTTTCTCTCGATTGTGGTGCGAGAAATAAAAAAGAAGTAGAGGCACTCGGTATTCATATCGGTGCTGTTGTTACTTATGAAGAAGGATATGATGAACTGGCGTATGATTTTATTATCGGCCGTGCATTTGATAACCGCGTAGGTGGTTTTATGATTGCTGAAGTGGCGAGGCTACTGAAAGAGAACAAGAAAAAATTACCTTTTGGTTTATACATTGTAAATGCAGTGCAGGAAGAAATAGGTCTCCGCGGAGCAGAAATGATCGCCCGCCGCATCAAACCGGATATTGCGATCATCACCGATGTAACGCACGACACCAACACGCCTATGATCAGTAAGATAGTGGAAGGCGATATTCAATGTGGCAAAGGTCCATCACTTGCGTACGCTCCTGCCATTCACAATAAATTATTGAAGATTGTGGAAGATGTGGCCAACAAAAACAAGATCCCCGTTCAATTCAGAACACTCAGCCGCAGCACGGGAACCGATACTGATAGTTTTGCTTATGCGAATGACGGATGTCCTTCGGTGCTGATATCACTTCCGTTGCGGTATATGCACACAACCGTGGAGATGCTGCACAAAAAGGATATTGCCGATACGGTGATGCTGATGTACCATACTTTGCTGAACCTGAGTCCTAAGACGAACCTGAGCTACTTTTAGCGTATTGGTCGATAGACCATAGTCCATTGCCCGCTTCTGCTATGGACCATGGACTATGATCTATTGACTATGAACCCAACTGTGGAAAACCCATCACCCACAGCACCCCCCCTTTTTCAAAAAAGCAGTATTTTGCACCCAATGAACTGGATAGAAAAACAAACCGTGCGTATCGCCATCCTCGATCTTTATGAGGGTGTGGCCAACCAGGGTATGCGGTGTTTGCGGGACATTATTTATCAATGGGGTGAATCGAATCAGTTCAATGTAGTCTATCACGAATACGATGTACGGCTAAAGCTTGAGGTGCCGGATACTTCTTATGATATGTATATTTCAAGCGGTGGCCCGGGATCACCCCTGGATACAGTAGATTCTGAGTGGGAAAAAAAATATTTCAGCTGGCTCGAAAGCATTGAGGAATGGAACTTAAGTGCAGAAAATTTTCCAAGGAAACATGTATTCTTTATCTGCCACAGCTTCCAGTTGGTTTGCCGCCATTATCATCTCGGAACCGTTTGCAAACGAAAGTCAACCGCCTTTGGTGTGTTCCCTATTCACATGATGGAAGAAGGAAAACAGGAGCCCGTTTTTGATGGATTGAAAGATCCTTTCTATAGTGTTGACAGTCGTGATTACCAGGTGATAGAACCTGACCACACTAAGCTGCGTGAAATGGGTGCGAAGATCCTTGCGATTGAAAAGAACAGACCACACGTCCCCTATGAAAGAGCCATTATGGCGATCCGTTTTAATAATTATTTTCTCGGTACACAATTTCATCCCGAAGCAGATGCAAGCGGTATGAGCATGTATCTCCAGCGTGAGGATAAAAAACTAACGGTTATTGAAAACCATGGCGAACCTAAGTGGAACAGCATGGTAGAACAATTGCAGGACCCGGATAAGATCATGTGGACCTATACCCATGTACTACCCAATTTTCTCAACTTTGCTGTCAGCGAATTGGTTTCTGCCTTTTAACTTCTTTTTAATATTTTTTTAATGTATATTTAAGCCATTCCGACTTGTGGGTCAATAGCTATCATTTCATTAAATTACCCATATGATCCCTGAAATAAGACAACAATACAACAGCCATTTTACCCAGGAGAAATATGAGTCCTTTTTAAATGACCTCAACAGCAAGCACCCGGGTGCCATTGAATTCCGTGTGGCCGAAACACCGGTCTTCATTGATAAAAAATTTAAGGATAAACTATTGTCCGCCTGCGAAAGCATTGTGGACGTGATCATACGCCCCGATTTTACAACGCTCACACAAAATGCGATCCTCGACAATGTAAAAGTGCCCAACGAAAATGCACACACTCATTTTATCGCTTTTGATTTTGGCATTTGTGAGAACGCAACCGGAGAACTGGAACCACAGTTGATAGAGATGCAGGGCTTCCCTACCCTTTTTGCTTACCAGATCTGGCACGACAGTGTAACACGCAAACATTTTGACATCCCTGAAAACTATACCGCTTACCTGCATGATCTTACAGAAGAAAAATATGCAACGCTTTTAAAAGAAGTGATATTGGGTAATCATCAGCCGGAAAATGTGATCCTTCTTGAGATCTTACCACACCAACAAAAAACAAAGATCGATTTTTATTGTACCACGGATTATATCGGTATTCCTGTTGTATGTCTTACAGAACTGATACAGGAAGGCAGGCAGTTGTTTTATGAGAAGGATGGAAAAAAGATCCGGGTAGAAAGGATCTATAACCGTATTATTTTTGATGATCTCCAGCAACAATCACAGCAGATACAGGAGAAAGGTAAATTATTGCTCGAAGATCTTGATGTGGAATGGGCGCCACATCCTAACTGGTTCTATCGCATCAGCAAATACACACTTCCCTTTATTGACCACCCGTATGTTCCCAAGACAAAATTTTTGAGTGCCGTAAAAGAAATGCCGTCGGACCTTGAGAATTATGTTTTAAAACCCTTGTTCTCTTTCGCGGGGCAAGGTGTTGTGATCGATGTAATAAAAGCAGATATTGATAAAGTAAAAGATCCTGAGAACTGGATACTGCAGCGAAAGGTAAAATATGCGGATGTGATCATCACACCCGACATTCCTGCGAAAGCAGAGTTAAGAATATTCTATTTCTGGAAAGACGGCGAATCACGCCCTATTCCAACCAATAACCTGGCTCGATTAAGTAAAGGAAAAATGATAGGCGTCCGTTACAACCAGGATAAGGAATGGGTTGGGGGAAGTTTAGCCTATTTCGAAAAATAAAAAGTTATGAATTCATTCTGGGCACAATTTATTTCACGCAATGTTATTCAGAAAGAAGAGGAAGGCCGTGACCAGCAAGCTCCCGAATATTCCGATTATGTATTAGCCAAAGGTTATCGGGAACTGAAGATCACTGCGGTTAGGCTTTTGAAAGATATTCTGTTGATGATTACGGGAATTGCTTCTGCTGCGTTCGGACTGGAAAGCTTTTTACTCCCGAATAAATTTATTGATGGTGGTGCTACCGGTATCTCGCTGATGATTGCTGAGTTGAGTACCATTCCATTGTATGTTTTAATTCCCCTGATCAATATCCCGTTTATTATCCTGGGATATACCATTCTGGGTAAGAATTTCGCCATCAAAACAGCCATTGCGATTACAGGACTTGCCATATGTGTAGCCACCATCCATTTTCCCGAAGTAACGCATGATAAACTGCTGGTAGCCGTATTTGGCGGATTTTTTCTGGGCACCGGTATTGGCCTTTCTGTTAGAGGAGGGGCTGTAATTGATGGAACCGAAGTGCTGGCCATCTTTCTCAGCAGGAAGTTTGGAACAACCATCGGTGATGTGATCATTATTATTAACATCGTGATCTTTTCTGCGGCGGCTAAACTATTATCGGTAGAAACTGCCTTATATTCAATGATCACTTACCTCGTTGCCTCGAAAGCACTTGATTTTATTATTGAGGGGATTGAAGAATATACAGGTGTTACCATCATTTCATCGCACAGTGAAGAAATGCGAAAAATGATTGTTGAAAAACTGGGTCGGGGTATTACAATTTACAAAGGCAAGCGTGGTTTCGGAAGTCACGGCGAAAGAAAAGATATTGATATCATCTACACAGTAGTTACCCGTCTAGAGCTGAACAAACTCAATATAGAAATCCAGAAAATAGATCCTAACTCATTTGTGGTGATGAATAGTGTGAAGGATACCAAGGGAGGGATGATTAAGAAACGGGCATTGAAACATTAACCAGGATATTTTTTTGCCACAGAAACACAGAAGCACTGAATTTATTTTCAGTGCTTCTGTAGCATTACTCTTTTTATAATGCATTAAGAAATAACCACTCAAAACTGATCAACCAACTCTTTTCAGCCATTCTATACATATTCCCATCTAACTGAAAACGATACCCCACATTGAGCTTGGCCTGACTGTTAAAGATCAATTGCGCAGCAGGTGCCAGATCTATATAGTGACGGCTTCTGTCCAGCGTATTCTCTCCTAATAACTCAACGTAAAGGTTAAGGTTGGTTTGGTTATAATCTTTATAAACCCGTGGTAATATCAGATAACCGGCAGATAATGAATAATTCAATGCACTTCCCGGTGTCGTATATGCCTGCGATACTGCTTTCACACCTACTGTTGAGGATATCGCCAGCTTGTGTAATAGTTGTGTGGCAATGATACCGGCACCGGCACCACTTTGATCGCCATCGAGGCTTAACTCATCAAAAACAGGTTTATTATTACTAAATGAACCTTCTGCATATGCTGCCATACGGAAATGACTGTACAGTCCATCCTTTGAAAGAAATCTGTATTTGGCATATACCCTTGCACTCTCCCATCTAAGGTTAGGAGAATACATATCAGAAAGACTTGTAGACCCATGAAGCATCAAATTTTTATTGACTCCGAACATTACTTCTGCAGTATGTCGTGCATCATTTGTTCCGGTGTATTTATTTGTAAGTCCTTTAAAGGTCTGTTTAACCGAAATAGAATGTGCAGGCATATTACTGGCTGGTTCTGAAAAAACATAGAGCTCCTGGGAGTCGGCACGGGTAAGAAAAATCGCAAAAATAAATACCAGTAATGTTTTCATATCAAATAGTTACATGATAAACACGTGTACCCGCCATCACGCCTGTTTCATAACATTTCATCCTTGTAAGACGGCTATTTTTTTTATACTCTTTCGCCGTTACAAAATTCTTGTCGAGCAATGTGATCACCTTGTCGCCCTGCAATGTTTGTGAAGACACATTCAGGAAATGAAAGGTTTGCTGGTTCAGGGTGATATGTGCATCATTCTCCACCTTATCATTGTTGAAACGGGTGGTTACTTTTAACATAGAAACAGAAAATCCTGCATCAACCACCGCTTTGCTGAGCACATCAAAATCAACAGCACTACCTGGCTTAAAATTCAGCTCATAAGAAGACTGTTGAATATTCGCTTTCACGTTTTCAACAAAAGGAACTGCTGAAAGTGCTTTGTACACTGCTTTTGAACACATCGCACAGGTAAGACCGCTGGCTTGCAGGGTTGCCTTTGTAACCTGCGACTGGGCAGTACTTACGCAAAGAGCAACTATGATGATCGTGAATATCTTTTTCATGATGATTGGGTTTATTAGAGAGCAGTCAATAGACCATGGTCCATGGACTATTGACTGCTAACATTGAATTGATAACTTAAATGATAATTGATCTTATTGTTTAGCGGCAGGCACTTTCCTATCGTACTTGCAGCATTCGTCAAGGGCTTCATAAGCCTTGTCATCGCCTTTCAGATCTTTGGTATCATAGCCGGCTTTAGCCACCTGCTCCTGTATCTTCATGTTGCTTGTTTTAGAAGCATCATATTTTACAGAGAGTATCTTGGTGTCTTTGTTCCATTCTGCAAAAGAGGCGCCGCCTTCTTTTGCAGCTTTTACAATATGCGACCTGCACATACCGCAGTTACCGGATACCTTGATTTTTTCAGCTACCACACCCGTGGTTTTAGCTTGCGAAAAGGAAAGGAAAGAAATTAATAAAAAAGAAGCTGTAAGAAAATATTTAAACGTTTTCATGATTGTTGTTTTTAGATTGAATACAATGATTGATTACACACTTACGCGCATGACGAAACTGATCAATACTGGTATCAAATCCTAAAAACACAATTCCGCAGGTAGGTATCCTGCTCAGATAAAAGAGGCGGAGCGTGTACCTGGGGATGCACATTGATTTGTGCATTGTAAAAAGAAGCCTGTAATAAATTCAATTCTGCAACGGGTGCAGCTATTGGTAATGGAAAAGAAACATCGGCAATCACCGACTTTTGCTGAACGTCTGTAACTTTCACCAACTTCACTTCCGTTCTGCAGCATTTCATTTTCTTCTCCGCTTTCTTGCCGCAGGCACAGGTAGCATCGGGCAATACAGCCAGTTTCACCGAGCTTAGTTTACCCATACAGTAATGCATATTCATTACCATACCGCTGCTGACGGAGAAATAAATAATGGCTAATAAAGTGGCTGCGAAACGTTTCATTACTCCACAAAGGTAAGAAAAATGGAATAATCCGGTGTTAAAGTCTAATTCACAAAATTCCACCAGATACCAATCCGGGTCATCAATCCGGGGCCAGGGTATTGGTTAGCGAGGAAATTAGGTTTATTGAAGGAGAATGTCTTCAGATCCAGTGTATTAAGATTTTCTAAGCGTACAAATCCCTTGAAACTCTTGATCCGGAAATGAAGAAACGCGTTGATATCCGGTCGGTTATTGATCGTATTTGTATTCTGTATAAAGAAGCGCCCGAGGAAGGGAGAATAATTATCCGCCTTATAGGCAGTATGATAAGTGATTTCAAAACCGGTTGACAAAAACAGGTTGGTATAAAAGTTTCCTTCAAAAGCTAACCTGTTACGGGTAAGCAGGAGTGGAATATTAACCGGTGGCTGCCCGGTTGTTTGCTGAATATGTACTTCGGTGTACCAGTTCCAGAATTTTGACAACCTGAATTTTTTTTCCGCATTCAAATGAAGAATATTAAAAAGCGTTGCCTCCTGCTTAGCCGTGAAGAAACTATCGAAATACATAAAGTTGCTGACGGCAAAATATTCGCCGCCAAATTTCCATCCATTTGCAGGGTTCTCATAAGTGCCAAAGAAACGGACAGTATTTTCTTTCGCATAACCAGTTCTGTTATTGATGGGGAAGCTGCTGAGCCGGTTAAGCATATAGGATGGTGACCTGTTCACATTCTGGAAACCCACATTCAGGTAACCTGATTTACGACCCAGCCTACGTTTCATACTGATGAATGCATCATAATCACCGGAGTTAAATCCATTGATATAAAATTGCCCCCGGGCTTCAATATCCCATACCTGGTTACGTGTCCGGTTCCTGTATTCTCCGATAACGGATATGTTATACAGGCTTACTCCATAACTTAAAGAGTCATACCGGGTAGAATCGAAGGTTCCTTTCAGGTTCTGCAGCACGATGCCGGCTTTTATAAACTGGCTCAAATTATTTTTGTCAGGAAAAGAGATAATGCTGAATTCATTTGTCAGATCCTTCCACGCATCTTTATAACTTAATATATCTGTTGAATTATCAAAATTGAAATAATTTTTATAGCGAACAGAATGAAGGGAATCGACATTGTAATCGAAGAAATTATAGCTGCTGCCGGTATACTTAAATGTGTGTTCTATCCTTAACCGCGGGTAAAATAGCTTATAGGTCACCGAATCCGTTACCAAAGAATCTTTTGTGCCGATATCATAATGGTGACGCAATAGCAGGGTTGCATCCTTGTAAATGTTCCCCGTTTTGACCGATGTGTTAAAAGGGTTTCTTCCGGCTGTTCCGGCAATACCCATCCGTGTTTCAAGCTCGAAAGGATCATTTAACGCAAGGCTGTCGAGCTTTGCATTGTCCTGCAATCCCCCATTCTCTGAAGAAGCGCTTTTATTGGAAATATAGATAAGGAAAGCTTCGTACTTTTTATTGAGTGTCTGGTAATGCGATGTGAACCTGAAATTATTCTGGCTGGCATTCTGGTTCTTAAGATTGCCCGGTGCATTGTTGAACCTGTATTCGAGAGAAAAATTGAAATTGCTTTTTTTGTTTTGTGTATGTGTAAAGTTGATCAGCTGTTCTGCCTTGCTGCCTAACAGGTAACCAAGCTCAGTATAAGCGCGGGTAGTTTGAAATAACCGGGTGTTCTCTAAAGTGAAATTGTATATATCATATGCATGAAAGCCTGCATCAAAACCCGCTTTCATCAGGGGATTAAAAAAGAAGGATTGCGCTGCCGTACCGGTATTGCCGAGGTTGTGGTAATAGTAAGGTAATGGAAAACGCGCTCTGAAATCGTTGATAGATGAATCGAGCGTACGGTTGCGGGTTGAATCAAAATAGCGGAAAAAGATAGTGATCGAATCTGCATATTTATCACGTTGCTGCAGTGAATCATTACCACTGGTCTTTTTGATCATTCTCCCCTGGCTGTCATAGGTAACCCCGGAAGTGGTTCCCGGGTTTAATTGCAGGTTCGACCGCGATTGAGCCATCAGTATCCCGTTACTTAACAGCAACCAGCTAAAAAGGATCCTTATTTTTTTCCGTAACGGTAAAGCCATGCCTGTAAATGAGCGGTAAAATTAACGGTAAGCTGCCTATGACTGCGTTAAAACTTGCCTGCCAATCAACAGGATCATAATGTTTTGAGGAGTTCCGTAAACAAAAGTGTGAGTTTCGGTTCCGCATCCTTAGCCGCCTGCAGCACTTCTTCATGGGTAATGATGTTCTCTTCTTCCCGTATGCCAAGATCCGTAATCACACTTACCGCAAACACCTGCATACCGCTATGAACAGCCGCAATGGTTTCCTGTACGGTACTCATGCCTACTGCATGACCGCCTAGTATATAGATCAGCTTGTATTCTGCCCGGGTTTCGAAGGTTGGACCGGTAACACCTAAATACACACCTTCATGCACCAGGATATCGTTTGCCCTGGCAATTTCTTTGGCTTTATTGATGAGCGCTTTACTATAAGGCTCACTCATATCAGGGAAACGTGTTCCTATCTCATCATCATTTTTTCCAAGTAAGGGATTTACCGTAAAAAGACTGATATGATCGTTAATGATCATCAGGTCGCCTACTTTAAATGCAGGGTTTACGCCACCGGCAGCGTTAGATAATAGCAATGTGTTCACACCCAATAAACGCATAACACGCACGGGGTAAGCTACTTCCTGCGCCGTGTAGCCCTCATAAAAATGAAAACGACCACCCATCACCCAAACTTTTTTTCCACCGAGTTCACCAAATATGAGGCTTCCTTTATGCCCTTTAACAGTACTCACAGGAAAATGCGGAATATCATTATATGGGATCTCTGCTTCTATTTTAATCTCACCCGCCAGGTTACCCAGCCCGCTACCGAGTATAATACCGGTGGTAGCTTCTGTGGTGACTGACTTGCGGATAAACGCTACTGTTTCCTGTAATTGCTGCATTGTTGACGACATGAACTTGATTTTGGGGCAAATATAGCCCAAATAAAAAAGCCATCCTGCGTGAAGCAGAATGGCCTTATAGTAGGTTAAGAAAGTTCAGTGATTAACTTAAACGTTTCACGTTAACGGCGTTTAAGCCTTTACGTCCTTCCTGTACATCAAAAACGACTTTGTCGTTTGCTTCGATCTGATCGACCAAGCCATTAGCATGTACAAAAGTTTCTTTGTTGGAATTATCATGCTTGATAAAACCAAAACCTTTTTCTTCGTTGAAGAACTTTACAGTTCCTGTGATTTGTGTGTCCATTTGTAAAAGTTGTAAATAAATTAAGGCTGCAAAGGTACGTTTAAAACACTTCCGTTCCTAATAAATATGCTTATAGTGTGTTAAAGTCTCGGTATTGTAATTTAAAAATAAGAAGTTATAACATTGAAAATCAACTACTTATGATCTATTTTGCCTAACAACTAACATCTATCATTGAACATCTTATCTTAGCAAGTTCCAAAACTGACCTAATGAAAAAACTGATCCTTCTCCCCCTTTTTGTGGCATTATTCTTAACCGCTCAATCACAAAAAATCCGTTACCAAGTATCTTTTCCCAATGCCATACACCATGAGGCACATATCGAGTTAACGGCTACAGGTATTGCCCTGAAACCGGCTGTCTTTAAAATGAGCCGTTCTTCTCCGGGTCGTTATGCGACCCACGAGTTTGGAAAGAATGTATATGATGTAACAGCGATGGACCGGGCAGGCAAACCACTTACCGTTAACCGGATTGACGGTGATGTGTATGAAGTGCCCAAACATAGTGGCTCAGTAACGATCAGCTATACTTTATATGGCAATTATGCGGATGGAACCTATGCGGGTATCGATCCGGAAAGCATTCACCTGAATATGCCGGCAAGTTTTATGTGGATGAAAGGAATGGACGCAGCACCGATCGAGATCAGTTTTATACTTCCTAAAGAGAACAAGGGTGTTTATGCAACACAGCTTGTGCCCGGTAAAGACGCGAACACATTTACAGCGCCGGGTCTCCAGTATTTTATGGACTCTCCCACCAAGATCGGAGATCAGTTTATCAGGCAGTGGCAGGTGAGTAACCCTGATGGCAAAACTTATACGATCCGTATTGGTCTCGAAGCAAATGCAACTGAAGCGCAGGTAGATCAATTGGCAGAAAATGTAAAGAGGCTGGTGGAAGAACAAAGGGCCGTATTTGGCGAATTCCCGAAATACGATTATGGCACCTATACTTTTATCGCCGGTATCAACCCTTTTGTTTTTGGCGATGGAATGGAACACCGCAACTCAACGATGATCACATCACCTGCCGGAACATTTAACCCCACCCAGATCGGTACGTTCTCGCATGAATTTTTTCATAACTGGAACGTAGAACGCATCCGCCCCAAAACATTGGAGCCTTTTAATTTTGAGAAAAGCAACATGAGTAATGAACTCTGGTGCGCAGAAGGTTTTACTCAATATTATGGATCATTGCTGTTAGTACGTGCAGGACTTAGCCCAGCCACCAGCTGGCCGCAAACGATGGCTGGGTTGGCTTCCGCAAAATTAAATAGCCCCGGTGCAAAATTTTATTCTCCTGTACAGGCCAGTAACCATGCTGTATTTGTTGATGCAGCTGTATCGATAGATAAGAACAATTATCCAAACATGTTCACCTCCTACTATACCTATGGAGCCGCTATTGCGTTGGCATTGGATCTTGAGCTACAGACTAAATATCATAAAACCCTGGATGCCTATATGCAGGCGATGTGGAAACGTTTTGGCAAAACAGAGCTCCCATATACACTCACTACTATGCAGGAAACGCTGGCCCTGATAACGGATGCAACATTCGCATCGCAGTTCTTCAGCAAATACATTCTGGGTCATGAAGCAATCGATTATGCATCTCTTTTTGCCAAAGCGGGTTATGAATTAAAGAATTCAGCCGAAGGAAAACCTACCACAGGTCTTTTTGCCCGTTCAACAGAAACAACAAAATTCATCATCGGTAACAATACAACAAAAGGAAGCGCAGCTTATGAAGCGGGACTTGACATTAATGATGAGATCCTGAAACTGGATGAGACATCTATCAAAACAAGCAGCGATGTAGCCACTTTTATCCAGGATAAAAAAACGGGTGATAAGATCACTGTTACCTATAAGCACAGGAACATCGAAAGAAAAACAACGCTTACATTGAAAGAACAGGTTCAGTACACGCTGGTATCCATCGAGCAATCCGGAAAGACTTTGACTGATGAGATGAAAGATATCAGGGCGAGTTGGTTTACGAGTAAGGTTATTAAGTGAGTAAATCTCAACATACACTCACTACTCACTACTGACTACTGACTTTTCCTTACTCAAACTAACATATGCCCAGATAGCACTTGCCAGCATAAATACTGCGCCGATGAGAAATGCAACTCCTGGAAAATAAAATGGAGCTTTTGTACTTGTGAAATAAGCAAAGGACTTGTTCATGAGCAGGGGCCCGAAGATCGAGGTAACGCTCATGATACTGGTTAATGCACCTTGCAGTTCTCCCTGTTCATTTGGCGGCACATGCCCGGTTATGGTAGACTGCAATGCAGGGCCTGCTATACCACCGAGACAGTAGGGAATAAGGAAGGCAAACATCATCCATGATTCTGTGGCAAATGCAAACAACAATAATCCGAGTGCGTATAATCCGAGACCGATATAAATGCTTTTTTCGTCCCCGATCCTGGGATTTACCACACGCACCAGCAATCCCTGTACAAGACCCACCAATAAACCTACAAGCCCCAATGAGATACCGATCATCTTGGCCGACCATTTGAATTTTTCAATATTAAAATAGCTCCAGTTACTCTGAACGGCATGTGCAGCGAGATATATCAGGAAAAATGATCCCACCAATCCACTAACGGCCGGGTATTTTTTTAACTGTAATAAGGAACCCACCGGGTTTGCTCTTTTCCAGTCAAATGCGCGCCTGTGCTCTTTGTCGAGCGATTCAGGCAATACAAAGTATCCATATAACCAGTTGGCCAGGGCGAGTCCTGCAGCTACAAAGAATGGCACGCGAGGTCCTAACTCTCCAAGTAGACCACCGATCAATGGTCCGATGATAAATCCCATGCCGAATGCGGCACCAATCATTCCAAAATTTTTGGCGCGGTTCTCCGGGGTACTCACATCAGCTATGTATGCTGCGGCCGTTGTAAAACTGGCGCCTGTTATTCCTGCAATGATCCTTCCGATAAAGAGCCAGATAATAGAAGGTGCAAAAGCTACGAAGAGATAGTCAATTCCAAAACCAAATAATGAGAACAGCAATACGGGGCGGCGCCCATATTTATCACTTAAATTTCCCAGTAACGGGGCGCAGATAAATTGCATGATCGCGTAAGCTGCAGTAAGCCAGCCGCCATACTCCGCCGCCTTACTGATATCAGAAGTACCAAGCAACTTTTCGATCAGTTGCGGAACCACAGGAATGATCAGTCCAAATCCTGTTATATCAATGAGCAGGGTAATAAAAATGAACCCGATTGCTGCTTGCCGGTTTTTGATTGCCATGGGTAAAGAATATATCCTACGAAGTAAAGGAAAAATAGGGGTAAGTGGGTAGGGATAAGGGTTAAGGACAAGTATTTTTTTATACCGGAAATATTATTGATCTTACAGGTACCCAATAAAAAAGGAGAGTAAAATTACTCTCCTTTTTTTATTGCTGCTGATAAGTATTCGCTATTTCCTGAGTTTTGTTGTTCCTACTGAAGTTTCATTCGGTGCCTTGATCACTACATTATTAATAGTCGTATCAAAGTATCCGTTTGATGCGTTGTAATAAACTTTATACGTACCATCTTTCAAACCCCTGATCTTAAACCTTCCTTCTTTATCAGGCAAAGCATACGCTGTATCGGTTGAATTGTAAACGGTTACAACCGGGTATCCGTCTTTCGGTATCACTGTACCGGCTACACTGCCTGTTGTGCTGATGGTGTAGAAGTGGAAGAAAGGTTTTAACAGAAACCTGCCACCATCCTGCACAATTGAACGTTGGACGTCAAAATCAAGCCAAAGGCGGATCTTGCCGGGAAGGAATTTTTCGCATTCCTCTCCTTTCAATGTAATCAATACATAGGTTGGTGCGTTAGCAGGTAAAGTAACCGGGTAAACAACACTGTCTTTCACAACAGAATGATTGGTTCCCAATTCGATCTTGATCACACGGATAGATCCTTTTGGAATACTTGATGCAGCCATTAAAGTATCTGCGCCATTTCTTAGTTTCAGAATATCATAGATACCCGGTTTGATATTCAATGTCTCCCATACAAAAGAAGAATCCCTACGCTGATCATTGGCTCCCGCCCTTGCCCAGTTAGTAGTATCATGACGCCTTGTATCGGAACTGGTATCTACCAATACTTTTATCGATTTAATATCGATCAGTACCTGGTCAAAAAGTCCGGGACCATCTGTCAGATAAAGTGATAACTCCTGCTTGCCCGCAGTGCTTGTTTCTGCTGAAGTATTTTTGTTGCAGGCCGTCATAATAACAGATGCAGTAATCGCCATTATGGCTGTAAAGAGGATGTGTTTGTTTTTCATGTGTTGTTGGTTTAGCGTAACGTTCAAATCAATAGGTAATGCTTTTAAAGGATGTGTTGTATTTATTGAGATACGGTTTGCAGGTGTTTTGTTTGCTAAGGTTCTGTTAAGTCGTTATCTTGGCACTAACCAATCTACGCTTCATGAAAAAGATACTGACCGGTGTTTGTGCGCTGCTTTTACAGGGTACTATTTTTTCGCAGGACCTTTCAACCGATGAAAGAAAGATCATTACCTATATCAACCAACATATGCCCGATGCAGAAAAACTGCTCACAGATGTTGTTAATATTAACAGCGGTACATTGAATAAAGAAGGCGTAAGAAAAGTAGGTGCCATATTCGCAAAAGAATTTCAAAAAGCAGGGTTCACAACGGAGTGGGTTACTTTGCCTGACTCATTGAACCGTGCGGGACACCTGGTTGCGACACATAAAGGAAAGAAAGGGAAAAAGGTATTTTTAATAGGTCACCTGGATACAGTGTTTGAATTGGATATGCCGTTTTCTCCGTATACAAAACTGAACGAATCAACCGCTACCGGCCAGGGTGTTAACGATATGAAAGGTGGTGATGTGGTGATCATCCTCGCATTACAGGCATTACAATCGATGGGGCTTTTAAACGATGCTTCTGTGATTGCTTATTTCACAGGAGATGAAGAAAAATCAGGTATCCCCGTCAGCGTGAGCCGGAAGGATTTTATGGAAAGGGCAAAGACCTGCGAGGTGGCGCTTGCTTTTGAGGGGGCGAGTGGTTTGAATACGATTGCTACTGCAAGAAGAGGTTCCAGTAACTGGACGCTGAATGTAAGTGCCCGTACCGGGCATTCATCAGGCATTTTTACACCCGGCGCAGGTTATGGCGCTATTTATGAGGCGGCAAGAATACTGAACCAGTTCCGCGAAGAATTAACTACGGAAAAATACCTTACGTTCAATCCGGGACTGATACTGGGGGGATCTGATATGCAGTATGATGAAAAAACGGCGAAGGGAGATGCGATCGGCAAAACAAATATTATTTCGCCGGCAGTAGTTGTAACAGGTGATCTGCGTTTTCTGACGGAACTGCAGAAAGAAAATGCAAGAGAAAAAATGAAAGGCATCGTGGCAAATAACCTGACCGGTACAAAAGCAACGATCCAGTTCCGTGATGGAATACCTGGTATGGAACCAACAGAAGGAAATAATAAACTCTTACAAGTGGTAGATGGAATCAGTCGCGGAATGGGCATCGGTGCAACGCAGGCGGGTGACCCGGGCTCGCGTGGTGCCGGTGATATTTCTTATATTGCCAAATATCTGGATTGTATTGACGGGCTGGGCGCTTCCGGTCGTGGGGCACATGCACCCGGTGAAACGATCAACCTGAAAGAATTTCCTTACCTGGTACAAAGAGCAGCATTGCTCATCTACCGGTTAACACATACTGATTAAATAATGCCATATGATAAAGAAGATCACTTTTGTAACAGCTATTGCGTTTTGCCTGCTTTCCTTCGCGTTGGCTGCCCCATATAAAGCAGTAGCAAAAACAGAATATTATGAGATAAAGATTTACCGGCTTTCTACCAATGAACAGGTACAGAAAGTAGAGGCATTTTTAAAAGATGCCTACCTCCCTGCACTACACAGGGCCGGGATCAAAAACACCGGTGTATTTCATTTGGTTACGAATGATACCGCTACTGACAAAAGGGTGTATGTATTTATTCCGTTGAATTCACTGGAGCAGGTAAGCACGCTGGAAGATCTGCTGACAAGCGATGCGGCATTGATAAAAGCCGGGGACAGTTATTGGAACGCAGCTTATAATGCGCTGCCATACACGCGAATGGAATCAATTGTATTAAAAGCATTTCCCATGATGCCAAAGTACAAAGTGCCGGAACTTAGCGGACCAAAAACAGAAAGGATGTATGAATTAAGAAGTTATGAAGGTCCTACTGAAAAATTATACCGCAAGAAAGTAGAAATGTTCAATAAAGGAGGCGAAGTAACTCTTTTTGCAAGACTCGGTTTCAATGCCGTTTTTTATGCGGAAGTGATAGCGGGAAGCCGTATGCCGAACCTGATGTATATGACAAGCTTTAATAACCGTGCAGAAAGAGAGGCACACTGGAACACTTTCAAAGTAGATCCGGAATGGAAAACACTTTCTGGTTTGGAGGAGTATAAGAATACGGTTTCCAAATCTGATATATTGCTATTGAATCCAACCGAGTTTTCGGAGTTATAAAATTTCTTTCTTTTCCCTCTTGCCGCAGGTTTAAACCTGCGGCAAGAGGGAAAAGAAATTTAGTTACTGGTATTGTATTTTTCTACTGCTTTTGCTAATTGTGTGTAGTCCAGCTGTTTTGCTTTTACATCTGCTACTACTGCAGCACAACCCGCAAAAAGAACAGGCACTACCTTATCGAAATTCTTTGCTGTAACCAGCGCAAATTTTCCATCTGCTTTGACCTGTATATACAGATCACCTGATTTACCTTCTGCGGTGGTTACGCTTACGGCTTCGGCACCATTGTAAAGCATCTTTCCGCTGTTATCAGTTGCACGCTGATATAATGCTGCTTTGCTTCCATTACTGATCACTTTATAAAAGTCGCTTGCATAAGAGATATAGTCGGCACCGTTAAGAGTGAATCCAAGAATATCGCCCGGCGTGTACGTCTTTTTTTCACCGCTTGCAGAAGTGAATAGAATGGAACCTTTGTTCTTTGTGAGATCCCTGATAGATCCTTCCGTTTTTTCATTGGAGACAGTTAATACAGATCCTTTTTGAAAATCACTGCTTTGTGCAGATGCAATAAAAGGTAATGCTGCGATGGCCAGCAGGAAAGGCATGATGATTTTTTTCATGATAGTTATTGTTTGGTGATTTATGTTTTACTTACTAATAAGTAAGTATTATGAACAAAAAAATTATTTTCGTATCTGACTGACCACTGATTTCCGGATCACTTCATAATCTTTCTTACCGGAGATCCGCGCCAGTTGTACGCCGGCTGCCAGGTTGGTCATCATTAATAAAGATTGTGTCTTAGCCGTATCCGGGAAATCAAGTTCTCCCTTCTTTTTTCCTTCCTGCAGGATTTTTTCAACCATCCCCAATACAAGTGTTACCAACTCAGTCACTTTCGCTTTAACAGATTCTGGCAAGGTATTATAATCGGATGCTACCGATCCGATGATACAAATGCTATTGATCTCAACCAGGTGGGAGTACTTTTCGATAAACTTCTCGATCTTTTTTATTGCGTTCAACCCGGATGCATCCATTTGTTTACCCAACGCGATGTAATCATTAAAATAACTTTCCAGGATACCTGCCAACAGATCCTCTTTGCCCTTAAAATGATAATGAACAGCTGCATTCTTCATTTTGAGTTCTTTGGATATATCAGCATAGCTAAATGCATTATATCCATATACCCTGATGAGCTCTCGTCCTATGCGCAGGATCTCTTGTTTGGTATCGGTATTGCGGGCGGTCACAGCGTAAATTTAGGGAATAACTTACTACTTAGTAAGTTATTGGAGGATTTTTTTATTTGAGCAGTTTATCCCGATCCGCTTTGTGCCCGCGAATCATCGAGCCAAAATCCTGCTTTCTTTGAAAAGCAGTGATTGCCTGGGCTATCCGCTTTGCCACTGCAGCCTCCCCTTTTACTGTGGCTATCCATTTGAGAAAGTAATTGCGCTGGGAGAGCTTCAACCCATCATAGAATGCTTTTGCACCGGGTTCATCTTCCAGACATTCCAGCAATCCGGCCGGCACCGGCACAGGTGCTGCATCGTAGCTAATCTGCACATCCACCGTTGCCCCTTTTTTCTTCTTGATCCCTTTCCGGGTTTCCGCATTCAGGGTCATGATAAAGTTTCCCTTACCCATTGGTAAAAGTGCCAGCCCTTTAACGGGGAACTTATCCAGTTTTCCTTTTACCCGAAAACTAATCCTCGAACCGGGACTAAGCCTTTCAGCAATATCAGCGGGAACATCGATATAGGTCCACCCGGTTTTTTCTCCCTGGGCGGCAAACTGCTGTATGGTAGCGGTAAAACGTTCCATTTTTTACTCAATATAAAAAAAAGACCGGCAATTACGCCGGTCTTACATCTTCAATTATTAATTACTCATTATTCCTCATTCCTGAACACCACCACCCCATCAAACACATCCACCAATACCGTTTTGCTCTTGTCAATATCACCCGCCAATATCTTCTTACTAAGTGCATTGATGATCTGTTTCTGGATCAGCCTTTTTAACGGCCTGGCTCCAAATTGTGGATCATAGCCCTGGTCGGCCAGGAACTCGAGCAGGTAATCGCTGAAACTGATGTTGATTCCGTTTTGGGCAGTCAGCTGCTGCAATCCCTGCAACTGGATCTTTACAATACCCATGATCTGTTTCTTCATCAACGGGCGGAACATTATGATCTCATCTACCCTGTTTAGAAATTCGGGACGGATCGTCTGGCGCAAAAGTGTCATTACTTCCACCTTTGCTTTATCCGTTACCTCTTCCACATTATTATCATTCACGTTTTCAAAAGCATCCTGGATCAGGTGGCTACCAATATTACTGGTCATGATGATTATCGTATTCTTAAAGTTCACCACGCGACCTTTGTTATCGGTGAGTCGCCCATCATCCAGCACCTGCAATAATATGTTCCATACATCCGGATGGGCCTTTTCGATCTCGTCCAGTAATACCACACTATAGGGTTTGCGGCGAACGGCTTCTGTTAATTGTCCCCCTTCATCATATCCCACATATCCCGGAGGTGCACCTACCAATCTTGATACGGTATGTTTTTCCTGGTACTCACTCATATCGATACGCGTCATCATTCCCTCATCATCAAACAGGTATTCGGCGAGGGCCTTTGCCAATTCTGTTTTACCCACACCGGTTGTACCCAGGAAAATAAATGAACCGATCGGTTTTTTAGGATCCTGCAAACCTGCGCGGCTCCTGCGTATGGCATCGGCTACTGCGGTGATGGCTTCTTCCTGCCCCACCACCCTGTTATGCAGTTCATCTTCGAGCAGTAACAGTTTTTCCCTTTCGCCCTGCAACATTTTTGCAACTGGTATGCCGGTTGCTTTGGCTACATTCTCTGCGATGTCTTCTGCATCAACTTCTTCTTTTAAAAGACGTTTATCGGTAGAGCTATCTATCTGTGCACTGATCTCCGTGATCAGCGTTTCCTGTTCTTTTACTTTACCATAACGGATCTCGGCCACTTTACCATAGTCACCATTTCTTTCTGCCTGGTCGGCTTCCAGTTTGAGTTCTTCAATGGAAGCTTTTGCAGTCTGCACTTTCTCTACCAGTTCTTTTTCCTGTTTCCATTTTGATTTCAGCGTATCTCTTTCCACAGAAAGATTACTGATGACAATATTCAGTTCTTTCAGTTTGGCATCATCATTCTCACGCTTAATCGCTTCACGTTCGATCTCAAGCTGACGGATCTGGCGTTCCAGCTTATCCAGTTCCTCCGGCATTGAATTCATTTCAAGACGCAGTTTGGCTGCACTTTCATCGATCAGATCGATCGCCTTATCCGGAAGAAAACGATCGGTCATATACCTTGTTGATAATTCAACAGCAGCAATGATCGCTTCATCTTTGATACGTACATGATGGTGTGTTTCATACCTGTCTTTTAATCCGCGAAGGATTGATATCGCATCTTCCATTGATGGCTCATCAATGATCACCTTTTGGAAACGGCGCTCGAGAGCTTTATCTTTTTCAAAATACTTCTGGTATTCGTTCAGTGTGGTGGCACCGATGGCTCTCAGTTCGCCTCTTGCCAAAGCAGGCTTCAGAATATTGGCTGCATCCATCGCACCCTCGCCTCCACCGGCTCCTATCAATGTATGTATCTCATCAATAAAAAGAATGATCTCCCCATCGCTGTCAGCCACTTCTTTCACCACGCCTTTCAATCTTTCTTCGAACTCTCCTTTGTATTTGGCACCTGCTATTAACTGCCCCATATCCAAAGCAAAAATGATTTTTGATTTAAGGTTATCAGGTACATCCCCATTAATGATCCGCATAGCCAATCCTTCCACGATAGCAGTCTTGCCCACGCCCGGTTCACCCACCAGTATCGGGTTATTCTTGGTTCTCCGCGTAAGGATATGCAGTGTTCTGCGAATCTCTTCATCTCGACCGATAACAGGATCCAGTTTTCCCTGTCTTGCCAGTTCATTCAGGTTCTTGGCAAACTTATTCAGTGTATTAAACTGTGTTTCCTGTGTCTGTGATTGGATCGTATCCCCTTTCCGCAGATCCCTGATCGCCGTAATCAATCCTTTTTCGGTTAACCCGGCAGCTTTTAATGTCTTTGACGTATCATCATTCACCTGCAGTAACGCAAGCAGCAAATGCTCGGTGCTGATAAATTCATCTTTAAATTCTTTTAAAGTGCCATTGGCTTTCAGGAACACAGTATTCAGATCCCGCCCTATATTTTGCGCAGGTTCGCCACTGGATGTTTTAGGGAGTTTGGCGATGCTTTCGTCAATCTTTGTTTCAATAAAAGACGGGTTCGCATTGTTTCTTTTTAAAAGAAATTCTACGGGACTATCCTTGTCTGCCAGCAATGCTTTTAACAGGTGATTGGTTTCAATATTCGGGTTACCGTTATTGAAAGCTACCTGCTGGGCGGCCTGGATAGTTTCCTGGGCCTTGATCGTATAATTATTGAGATTCATATTAAATGGTTTGTGATAATTTATTTTATTAAGTAATTATTAATTCAGCTTATATACCAACCCTTAACAATTCTGCGTTAATAGCGCAACAGAAAGTTAAAATATCATCTTGTTGCTGTTATTCATATTTCAGCAGGTCGTTAGAATAAACTTTCAAATAACTTTAATTACTATACAAATCATAATCCAATATAAAAAACCGGTTAATATGTCCGTTATTTTGAAGTCAGTATGCGTAAAAGTCAGTGCAGTTCTCGTTTTCATGCTATTCTTTCAGTTCGCAAATGCGCAGACCGACTTCCCGGAAGCAGGTAATAAAATGGAGGCGGCCCGAAAAGAATTGGGCGGAACGGCCGTATTAGCGGTTTTTAAGGATGGAAAGATCATTTACCAGAAGAATATCGGTGATTGTAATATCAAAACACAGGCACCGGTGGCGGGTTGGAGTAAGTGGCTCACGGCTGCACTTGTGATGAGTTTTGTTGACCAGGGTAAAATTTCACTGGATGATAAAGTAAGTAAATACCTGCCCATTTTTTCAAAGTATGCGAAAGGGTATATTACCATCCGTGATTGTATTTCCCATTTTTCAGGGATAGAGTCCAGTGGCGTGAGTATGTCAAATTTTGAGAGTTCTAAAAAATTCATCTCACTGGAAGAAGAAGTGGATTACTTCGCATCAAAAAAAGACATCCAAGCAAATCCTTCCGTTGAGTTTCGTTACAGCAATATAGGAATGAATATTGCGGCACGTGTGCTTGAGATTATTTCGAAAAGAGGATTTGAACAATTGATCGGCGACAGGATCACACGTCCGCTCATGATGCGCAGTACAAATTTTGCGAGCCTGAACGCAGTGAACCCATCGGGTGGTGCTTTATCCAGTGCACAGGATTATCTCAATTTTCTATCGATGATACTGAACAAGGGAATGTTCAATGGCAAAAGGATACTGAGTGAAAAATCGATCGCTGAAATGGAAACGATCAGAACCACACCCGCGCTGATCAAGTATGCGCCTAAGATAACAGAAGGCTATAATTATGGTTTTGGCGCATGGATAACTGCCACAGACGAGAAAGGAACGCCGAGTGTACTCGCCTGCCCCTCACTTTACGGAAGCTGGGCCATGATTGATAAATGCAGGGGGTATGCATTTGTTGTGCTAACGAAAGAGCTGGTTACTTTTGATAAGAAGAGTTTTTATATGGGGATAAAGGATGCGATTGATAGCCAGGTACCTTGCAGGTAACAATAGCTCTATTCCGCTTTTACCAGAACTATCCGGCTATGGTCGGCTTTATAAATCTTATCAAAATATTTGGCAACCGCAGAATAATCTGAAGCAGGGAAACTATTCTTGTTCATGGTATGTGAACGTATCATCTCAATCTGGCTGCTTTTAACAGTATACCTTAGCTGAAAAGATCCGAATTTATTTTCCAGGCTAATATCCCCCGGTATTGCTTCCACTTTGTAACCTTGTGGTATATATAAGAGCAAAGTATCTGTTTTGATAAAAGATTCTGTAAACATAATTGGATTTTTCCGTTCCTCTTCCGGGGGTAATTTAATCGCTGATTGTGTAAAAGGATCGGGCAAAAAATATATTCGTTTACCGGAAACAGAAGCATAGTTTGTTGCTTTTACCTCCAGGTATTCATAGATGAACGGGATCTTTCCGGGCTTCTCTATATATTCCATTTTATTCACCGAATAAGTAGGGATATTCAATTCCTTGTCGAGGTATTTCTGTCTTTCTTCTTTTGTATAATAATGTATTAAGCCATGTCGCTGCTCCTGCCTGATACCGGAAAATTGCGTAGATACTTCCGCGGTCATATTTCCGTCTTCATCAATGATGGCTTTAATCTTACGCAGCTGACCATTATCAGCAGAACTATATGACGGTGTATGCACCACGTGGCCGCCGTCTTCATCTATCAGTAAAGCTTTCCTGTCACCTGTGAATGAACCCATAAAGCCTGCAGATTTTGTCTGGTCTGTGCATTCCAGCCATATTGAATCTTTACCATTGGGTACGCAACAAACGATATGATTAAAATAGGATGGCGAAGGGAAATCTTCAGCGAGTCCTTTTTTATTAGGACCTGCGGCTATAACCACATAGTTTGCTTTAATGCCTACTTCTTTCAGCAGACTAACCATATAATTGGATAATGCTTTACAATCACCATAACGGTTAGTTGCTACATACTTCGCATCGAAAGGCTGCCATCCACCTATGCCCAGTTGAACACTGATGTAACGCGTATTCTGCTGCAAATACCGATAAACTTTCCCAATCTTTTCTTCGCGGTCCTCAACGCTATCAACCAGCTTATGTATATCCTGCCTTACATTCTCTGGCAAAACATCACGTCCTTTGTTAAGGGTAATATTAAATTTGCCGAGTTCCTGCCAGGTTTGCATATTACCATTATAGCCTGCTATAGAAAAATTGGTAGCTCCTATATATACGGCGGGTATCCGCTCACTTGCTGGAGCTATAAACTGTTCAAAAAATATTGGCGCTCCATTTTGCAGATGCCATGTATAAGACTTTGTCTGAAGTTCACTTATTTCAGGCAGTGCTGTATAATTGAACAACTTATAACGAAGCTTATAATCCAAAGACATTTCTACGATATAACGGCTATCCTGAACAGCAAAAGATTGACCATTGTAAGGGTGCCAGGATGGAAGAAAGTATGTTTCATGCGCTAACTGCTCATCTTCATATTCAATGGTGTATGGATATTGGCGATAGTAGAAATTATGTTTTTTATAACGGGCATCCAGAGCAATGCTTATTCCGTCCCATGCAGGAATATCAATAATATCCTTCTTTTTTAAGGGCTGGATCTTTTTACCCGCTGCATCATAAAGATTGCCATCGATCCCCGAAAGTTCTGTAAGGCTGCTATAATCATTTATATACCCTGCATATTCAGCACCTTCTTCATCCAGTATGGTGATGGCATACTTGTGTTTAATAATCACCCTATCGGTTCCTTTTATGATTACGCGCATTTCCTCCATCCTTTTTACTGCATGTGCATTTTGCTTGAGGCTATCCGGTATCAGTGCTACATTATAATTCTGTGCAGCAGCACTGAAAAAACCAAATAAGATCAGTAGGCATATCAATACTCTTTGCATAGCGCTATTTTATCTTCTTAAAAACAATCTGCTCGCTTTCCTTTTTTATCACAAAAGAAAAAAAATCGCGCAATGATTCATAATCTTCCTGCGGAAATGTGGCTTTCCTGATCTCCATCTTACAGCGTAGCTGGACTTTCTCAGCGGTTTTAATACATACATATTCAAAAAGGCCCTCGTCTTCATTTAACTTATAACGAACTGATTTAGGTAGTTCATCCACCGCATATCCTTTGGGAATCTCCATATCCAGCACAATGACCTCATTGCTGGCATAGGGCATTTCAACAGGATACTGCCGTTTAGTAGATTTGAAAGGATTGTGCGTTAATGCCTGTCCGAATAAAGGATTAAAATAAATAATATCTTCTTCCGTATTCATTTTGAAATCATATTTAACCGCAACCGGTTCATCATATAATAACAGTGAGTCGATTTCCAGTATATCGATTTTCATGTTATCACCCAACCTGCTCTTAACCTCTTTTACATAATCATCTTTTTTATTTTTCCCGATCTTTTCGCGAAGGTCAAGTGACTCATAATAACCTAAACGCGACATAAAAGATCCGGTTATTCCCGCTTTCTCATCGTTAATAATAAAAACCGATGTCTGTTTGCTTTCCAGTAACGAATCGGAAATAAGAGAGATCGGAGTAGGCTGTCCTTTACTTACCACCAATGCAGTTCCATTGTAACATTGTTCGGGAAGTTTGTTAAAACCCAATACGGGTACTGAGGCATCGAGGTATACATATTTCTCACCTGTATTCACTTCACATACCAGGTAATTGAATTTATCAAGCAGCGGGTAAACCGGGTTAACAGTACCCCTTGAACGAAGGCTTAACAATACCGGTTCGGCTTCAATACCTTCATGCCGCAACATGGCCAGCAGCAGAATATTGATATCGGCAACAGAGCCACTTTTTCTTTTAAAGATTTCTTTCAGTGTTACCTTATCTTCCAGATACCTTGCATAGGTATTGGTACAGGTAAAGTTATCACGAACGAATTCATAAATTCTGCGTGTCTTTTCTTCAATTGATGTTGCCCCTTTTACAATACTTTTCATATCATCATTCAACCATAGGTTAGCCCGGTTGAAAGCCTGTCCAAAATCTTCCCGTTCAAGTAACTTTTCACTTACCGATGCCCATGTGCCCATGATAGACTCATTAGCCTGATTTGGAAACCGGTATTCTGATAACTGGAATTCGATGCGTGCTATATGATTACTGATACTTGAGGTATAGCTTTCCGGTTTTAATGCAGGCACATCTTTTAATGTCCATTTACTATCGGTGATCAATGCCGACAGATTAAATGTTCTGGGAGCGTTGTTCATTCCAATCCCCTGCTCCCGGACAACAAAGGTTTGTACACGCGATTGCTTTGTGATGCCTGCAAGCGGTAGATAACCGTGACTCAGGAACACATAATTAAAGAACTCGGGAAGGGCAACGGCGTACTCACTCCACAAACAGGGATATTCGTCCTGAAATTCCCAGGGCTGAAGATTGAAGATAAAATCCGATTTTATCGAATAGGTATATTCAATAATAGAACCGGCCTTTACTGCCGGAAACGTAAACTTTTTAGTAACAATATTTTTTCTTAACTGTTCTTCGAAAAGACTCTTGGCATCGAATTTTGTGGTGACCACTGTACCGTTCTCAAGGTTATATGTATTGGCATTCAGGTTTTCCAGTTTTTCCGTTGCTGTACCATTTGTGTACAGGTACATATCAACCCTTGCGGCATCAAACCCTTTATTATTCAATATCTTGATCCGTTTATGCCTTTTGAAGATGAGACTGAACCACCCTTTATCATTACCCACAAACTCAGAACTTCCTATATCCGAAATAATAACCGCGTTTACGTTGGAATCAATAAGCGGTGATGATACCGTAAAATCCTCGGGAGCGATCTTTCCAAATTTTATACTGGATTTACCTTGTGCAGTTGAGATTAGTGAAGAACATACGCAGATAACTGAAAATATCAATACTTTCATAGAAAAGCAGTTTTGGGGCATTATCAACAAAGGGGGGAGACAGCAATAATATTATATTTATCGTTCGATTCAATTTTTTACCGGGAAATAAATGGAAATCAGGAATACTGCCCTCATAAAACAACTCGCCCAAACCCTTGGCTTTTCCTACTGTGGTATTGCGAAAGCGGAGAAACTGGATGAAGATGCTCGCCGACTCGAAACATGGCTGCAACAAGGTATGCATGGCTCCATGCAGTATATGGAAGACCACTTCGAATTACGCGTTGATCCGCGAAAACTGGTGCCTGGCGCAAAATCAGTAATCACACTTTTACAAAATTATTTTCCGCAACAACAACAGTCTGCTTCCGCCCCACATATTTCTAAATATGCCTATGGTGAGGATTACCATGAAGTGATCCGCGCGAAACTCAGAGAACTGCTTTCATTGCTGAATAAAAATATTGGTATGATCAATGGCCGCGGCTTTGTTGACTCTGCCCCTGTTCTCGAAAGAAGCTGGGCAGTGAAAAGCGGCGCAGGATGGGTGGGAAAGAATGGCAACCTGATCACCAAACAAAGCGGTTCGTTTTATTTTATTGCCACCCTCATCGTGGATATCGAACTGCAATATGACGACCCTTTTGCAAAAGATTTTTGCGGATCCTGCAGGAAATGCATCGATGCCTGTCCTACTGATGCCATCCAGGAAAACAAAGTTGTGGATGGAAGTAAATGCATCAGCTACTTTACGATTGAATTAAAAGACGCGTTGATACCGGATGAAATGAAGGGAAAATTTGATCAATGGATGTTTGGCTGTGATACCTGCCAGGATGTATGCCCCTGGAACCGTTTTAGTAAACCTCATACAGAAACGCGGTTCACTCCTATTCCTGAAATACTTAATCTCAGCACCAACGAGTGGGAAGGGCTGAATGAAGATGCTTTTAAAACCATTTTTAAAAACTCTCCGATAAAGCGTGCAAAATTCCAGGGGATACAACGCAATCTATCCTTTCTGAAAAATGCTAATATCTAAAATAAGGAATGCCTCCCCCCCGAGAGACATTCCGGTTTTTCAACCAGCAAATTTTTCTATCCTTATTTCTTCTTTTTATTCTTTGATAATAATATATGCGTTCGCAAACCTATTCTTACCAGGTGGCGATAATCATACTGCGAGGTTTGCACCGAATAGGTTGTTGGGAAATAGGTGAACTGGGGTCCCACAAATATCTTTTGCGCTTTACCAATACCGGCTTCCAACCCCGTTGACAGATTCACCTGGAACCTGAGCAGCAGCGAATTGTCTTTATACAATATATTCTGCGACTGGTCATAATGAAGCGCATTACTGGTAAACAGCCATGCACCGCCAACACCTAATTGCCAGCGCAATGAAAACGAATGGCTCAAATGATAGTTACGGTAAAACGATACCCCTGTCTCCAGTAAATGGTAGGCGTTAATATAGGTTTCATCTGCTGATCCGAGATAGTAACCGCTGCTGGTAATTGCAAAACTATTGCTGAATGAATTTTGAAAACCTACTACATTGTTCACCTTTCTACCCACATTGATCTTTGATGCATAGTATTGGTAGCTTAATGAAATCCCTATATCCCTTTTTTTGCTGAGTACTTTCCTGGCATCGATTCCGGCACCAAAAGAAAATGCGCTGCGTGAACCGGGATCGCTGTACACAGATGGTGTTACAATTCCTGATGGCGGAGCTGCTGCGCTAAAACTGGGACTTGTATAGAGACTCCTGTACCACAGTCCACTCTGCCCCATGTCGACCACTGCATATAGCTTCCATGGATTGCGTGCTTTGGCGATTACTGTTTTTTTATCGGTTATGTCAGATTGAGATGATGATGCCGTATCAACAACCGGTATTACCGGTGTTTGCTGTTGCTCAGCAGCTTTCAAAGGCACATCAGCGACAATAGCTGCGGAATCATTTTTATTTTCCATACTATTCCCTGAGACCTGTTGGAGTTTAATATCCTTTTCACCTATTAACTGCTTTTCGTTTTCTGCTACAGACAATTCGTCTCTGTTAACTACGTCAGATCCATATACAGGTTGATTTGTACTTCTTTGTGCCAATTTCTTTGACAGCGGTGCAATGGCGTCTACCGGAACAGTTACCATTGCTTTCGCTGTAGCATTGTCCTTACTATTTTCGGCCGGTTTTGTGATAAGTATCAGGTCTTTTTTACTACCTGGTGCCGCATTGGTTGCCATTGCCTGTTTTGTTTCAGTTGTTCCAGGGGCATTGAATGAATGGTACATCCAATAAGAGATGGCACTACCTGTTATCGCGAAAAGAAAAAAACATACTATCCAACGTCGTTTCTTGTCTTTCTGAAGTGAACCTTCCACATTCTCCCACACGAATGCCTCCGGTGCTATTTCAAAGCCGGACAGTTCATCCCTCACCTGTTCTTCAAATGATTTTTTATCCGCCATAGTAATCTTTTATATTATTAAAGCCCTGCTTCCCCATCCATCCGATCAGTAATGCCCGGGCCCTTGCATATTGTGAGCGGCTGGTACCTTCGGCAATACCCAGTATTTTGGCAATTTCACCATGCGAATATCCTTCTATCGCAAAGAGGTTAAATATGGTTTGGTATCCGGGTGGTAACTGTCTTATCAGGTTGAGGATATCTTTTGCGTTCAATTGTATATCCGGGGAATCATTTTCTACCGGGTGCAGGTGAGAAGAATCTTCAAAACCCAGATCCAACTGGTAACGGGGTTTTCTTTTGAGATAGTTAATGGCCGTGGTAACCATGATGCGCCTGACCCATCCGCCCAATTCACCTTCATGCTTAAACTGGTGAAGATTTTTAAACACCTTAATGAACCCGATCTGTAATACCTCCTGGGCATCATTCATTGTCTTGGTGTATCTATAACAGATACCCAGCATACTCCCCGAAAACTGATCGTACAGCTCCTTTTGGGCGATTGCATTGTTCCTGAGACAATTTTTTACCAGTTTCTCCTGATCAGTCATAAGCCATCTTCCGGTGGTTGACACATGATAATCAGCTGTCGTTGCACCTTTGTAAAAATACTTCTATCATCTAACATCTTACATTTGCTCATGACCCTGATAGAAAGAGACGAAAAAGTAATCTGGCACCCTTTTACCCGTCAAAAGAACAGGTTACCACCGGTGCCTGTTTCCAGTGGCGCGGGAAGTTTATTATTTGCGGAAGACGGAACATCATTCATTGATGCGATCAGCAGTTGGTGGGTAACCATTCATGGGCATTCGCACCCATATATAGCCGAACAGTTGTACAAACAGGCATTGAAACTTGAGCAGGTGATCTTTGCAGGGTTCACACATGAACCGGCTGTTAGTTTAGCTGAAAGGTTATTACCCATCCTTCCCGGGCATTTCAGCAGGATTTTTTATAGTGACAATGGCTCCACCTCAACAGAAGTAGCGCTCAAAATGGCTATCCAGTTTTGGTGGAACAAAGAACAACAGCAACGAAAAAAAATCCTTGCGTTTACAAATGCCTATCATGGAGATACTTTTGGGGCAATGAGTGTGAGTGACAGAAGCGTTTTCACCATGGCTTTTCATGAATTGCTGTTTGAAGTTGTTTTTATTGATACCCCTTCTCCAGAAAATATTGAACAACTGAAAGCGACTGTAAAGCAACACGGCAAATCGATAGCAGCATTTATTTATGAACCCCTTTTACAGGGAGCCGGCGGCATGAAAATGTATGATGCCCATTTAATGAATGAATTACTGGAAACAGTAAAGCAGGAGCAGATCATCTGCATTGCAGATGAAGTGATGACAGGGTTCGGAAGAACGGGCAAGCGCTTTGCAAGTGAATATATTACAGAGAAGCCCGATATCATTTGTCTCAGCAAAGGATTAACCGGGGGTACCATGGCACTGGGTGTAACTGCCTGCACCAATGATATTTATGAAGCTTATGTAAATGATGACCAGTACAAAACTTTTTTTCATGGCCATTCTTTTACAGCCAACCCACTTGCCTGCACTACTGCATTGGCAAGTCTCGACCTGCTGGAAAAGACATCCTGCACCGAACAGATACAATGGATAACGGAAGAGAACAAAGCATTTGCAAAAAAACTTTCGGGTAGTAAAAGGTCCATTAAAGGATTGCGGACACTTGGAACAATATTGGCTTTTGAAATGAATATGGGGAAGGATGAATATCTAAATTCTGTGAGCAGTGTATTTACGCAAAAGGCAATGGAGATGGGGGTGTACCTGCGACCCTTGGGTAATACGGTTTATATTATGCCGCCGTATTGTATTACGAAGGAGGAATTGCAGAAGGTTTACCGGTGTGTTGAGGAAGTATTGGATGAACTGTTGTGATTTTTTTGCCACAGAGGCACTGAAGCACAGAGGTTTTTTATTGTAACCTTCCGCTTTCCAGTAAAACTTTCAGGTTATTCAGATCTTTCTCCATCATCGTTCCTAAGATCTTATCATTCATCATGGATCCCAGCTTCTCCCAAGGGTACCATTTAACTTTTTGTTCAAATTGCCATTGCACAACGGTTACTTTTTGAATGGTATCGCCAATTACACGCATTGTGCTTAGCTGGCTGGTACCTTTTGCGCCTGTCCATAAGGAAATAACAGTAGAATCACTGGTTCCTGTTATCTGAACATCCGTATTCCCAATCAATGCTTTTACCGGTGAATAGATCTTAACAGCGGCATTATCCATACCATCTACCCACCCCTGCCAGTTATTAATATTATTGAGATACGGTTTTACAGAATCTTTGTAAACATTCACATTGATCGCCCTCGACACCAGTACGGTTGATGGTAATAGCGCACCAACTATACTTGCCAGTACAAAAAGTATCAATACACTTATCAAAGCCAACCTGATCAGTTTCATTATCATTCCCATTTAAAAGTTCTGAAAGCCACTGCATAGGTTACTACTGCCCAAATACCAATTACGCCTATTTCTCTCCAGCAACTGGCAAGACTTGCGCCTTCAAATGCAATGTTACGCATTGCCGTGTTGAAATGTGTGAGCGGTAAGACTTTACAAATAGGTTGCAACCAGCTGGGAAATGCTTCTATCGAAAAAAAAGTACCCGCCAGCAAGAACTGGGGAAGGGTGATAAGATTGGCGAAAGGAGGAATCGAGCTTTCGTTCTTAGCCACACTGCTCACAATAAATCCAAATCCCATAAATAATATTAAGGCAAGAAAACTAAGCAGCATAATGGATAAGAAGGTCTCAAATCCATGCACCAGCGTGAATTTGAAAATGAAATGTCCGACCCCGATAATGATAATAGCTGTCAGCATCTGGAATATCACGCGGCTCAAGGCTTCACCCAAAACAATAAAAGGGCGTTTAATGGGTGTTGCATAAAAACGTTTCAGCACCAGTTGTTGCCGGAGGTTAAAAAACAGGAACGCTACCCCGAACACACCTGAACTTAATAAGGAAAAGCCTAATTGGCCGGGTAGAATAAAATCGATGGTCCGGTAAATTCTGCCCGGGATCTTGCGCACATTGGTATTGACCATGGCAATGGTAGGCGTTCCGGCATAGGTACGCTGGTTAACACCTGCGATCACCGCATTCAACATGGATTGTAATACCTGCACATTCTGCGGATTTGATGCGTCTGAACTCACCAGGTTAATGGTATAGGGGGGATTTTCCAGGCCTGACTTGCGGATATCGATCATCGCCGTGATCCTGCCCTTTTCAAGGTCCTCACGCAGGTCATCTCCCTTTTCTTTCACTACATTAATTCCTGCGATCTTTTTAATAACCGGGTAAATCGGGTTCAGCGTATCACTGTTACTATCAAAGGCAACATTGATCGATACCCGGCTCCCGCCTCCGATAAAACCGAATACCAGTATAAATATCAAGGGAAAAGCAATACTGAAAACAACTGCCGAAGGACTCCGGAAGATAGCCCGCAAACTTCCTTTGGTGATCGCAAGCATGGCCCTGAACTGGCTGTAATTTTCCTTCATAAGTTTTCAGTTGTTAAAACAAAACTATCTTATTCTGGCCCGAAAGCAAAAAAGAGGAAAAAAAATACAATTAGCGACATTTGTCGTATGTTTGTACGACAAATGTCCAAAGCGAAAAAATATACGGTTCCGCCGCGCAAACCTTCCACCGCTGAAGAATCGCAGGCTGCTTATCTACCGGCAAAAAAGCTGGTGGCCGTTGCTGATTTCACTTACCGTAAATTTAAAAAAATAACGGAGATGGTTCCTTTCACACAAACAGAATGGGCCAATATGCTGCACTTATCAGAAAGAACCTTACAACGCTACGCCAAAAATAATTCTTCTTTTGAAGGTCTCTATACTGACCGTCTCCTGCTCCTCCAGGAAATGATCACCCTGGGTCTGGAAACATTTACGAGTGCGGATACTTTTTACCAGTGGCTCAAAAAAGAAAAAACAATCCTTGGGCACACACTTACCTTTTCATCACTTAATTCAGAAAGAGGTATCCAGGAGATCATTGACCAAATAAGCCGTATCCAGTACGGTGTTTACACATGATCCTTTACAGGTTCTCTCACAGTAAATATGCAGGTGAACTTTCAGGAGAAGGTGCAAAACTGAGAGGAGGCAGATGGAACCCGGTGGGTCTACCGGTTGTATATACCAGCGAAAACATTTCATTGGCTCTGCTCGAAATATTGACCAATGCTTCTTCACTCCAGGAACTGCAGATGATCCGGTTAACGGAAATAGACATTCCCGGAACACCGGAGCGGCATGAAATAAAATTGCAGAACCTTAAAAAGAACTGGCAGCTCGACTTTGATTATACCCAATGGATGGGACAGGAAATCATCAGATCCGGACAATCTCTTCTTGTACAATGCCCGTCAGCCATTGTTCCCAGAGAAAAAAATTACCTCATCAACCCTGCCCATCCGGATTTCAAAAAAATAAAAGTTTCGGTAAGTAATTTTTACTTCGACGAGCGGTTATTCAAAGCCCCGTCTAACCTCTAACCTCTTTCCTAATACACTTTCACAGTAAACGGCAACCTCGCCTGTGGCACCCCTACCATTTCTTTTACCGCTTTGATCTCCTGCAAAAGCTGTACAGAACTTTCGCCCAGTTCTTCTTTGATAAGATCTTTGCGAATAGACTTTTTATAGTTATTCATGATCTGTTCAAGAAAACTTTTCTTTTCAGGATATTCTCTTACACGATACTCCTTGCCAGATAATTTAGCCATTCTCACAGCGCAATCAACAGCATCCTGCAATGTGCCAATTTTATCAACCAGTCCTACCGTGATGGCGCGTGAACCTGTCCATACGCGACCCTGTGCAATACTGTCAACATAGGTCACCTCTTTTTTCCTGCCTGCTGCAACACGACTCTTAAAGGTATAGTAGATAGAATCTACAGAAGCCTGGAAGAATCGCTTTTCCGTTTCTGTAAGCGGTCTGTCGCCGCTGCCCATATCGGCATAGGGTGCTGTTTTTACACGGTCAAAAGTAACACCCAGTTTATTTTTAAAGAACGATTCGAAATTAGGAACGATGCTGAATACACCGATCGAACCGGTAATCGTATTGGCATTGGCAAAAACTGAATCTGCATTACAGGATATATAATACCCACCCGATGCGGCCACATCTCCCATACTCACGATCACCGGCTTTTCTTTTCGCGCAAGCGATACTTCACGCCAGATCACTTCACTTGCAAGCGAACTACCACCGGGAGAGTTGACCCTGAACACAATTGCTTTTACATCCTTATCCTGCCGCAGTTTCCGGATGATTGTGCGGAATACATCGCTGGACACCTGGTCGCTGTTATTGCCGGAAACAATATCACCACTGGCATACAGTATGGCAATTTTATCACCGCCATATCCCCCATTCTTATCAACCGATTTATCGTAATCGTTAAAGCTCACAAAATTGATCTTCGCTTCTTCTTTTTCTTTTAATTTTTTATTCAACACTGCCTTTACCTCATCATCATACTTTACCCCATCAACAAGCCCATACTTTACAGCATCATTGGCAGTTTGTATAATACCGTCTATTGCCATCGAGTGCAAGGTAGCTGTATCAATCTTACGCGACTCACCGGCTGCTTCGAGAAAGCGACCATACAGATCACCCAACCATACGGATGTCTGGAGACGGTTGGCATCTGTCATCTTGTATTCACGCAAAGGTTCTGTGGCACTTTTAAATTTGCCTGCATAAAAGATCTGCGGCTGAATTTCCAGTTTTTCAAGCGCTCCTTTCATATACGTCATGCCCGAAACAAAACCGGCCCACTCAAGACCACCCTGCGGATGACAGAAAATCTTATCGGCAACACTACCCACATAAAAGCCTTTCTGCGTAATGGTTTCGCCGTAGGCAACGATAAATTTACGGCTGCTCTTAAAATCAAGCAATGCCTTACGCAATTCTTCACTGGCACCAAAACCATTCGGATTGGTACCACATAAAATATAGATCCCTTTTACAGAAGAATCTGCTTTAGCGTGATGGATCATTCTTACCATATCATATAATGATGGCACTTCATTCTCCGTTTTATTAAAGATGGCGTTCACCGGGTTATTTTCCGATTGCTCCTTGAAATCATCTGAGAGATCCAGTACCAGCACCGCATTGTTACCAACAAGCGGCTTTTCTGATTTCGAAGCACTGGCAACGATCCCTATCAGCACAAAAACACAGAGAACAGTAAAAATGACCAGTGCAAGCAAGGCAGCAAAGAACGTTTTGAAAAAAGCTTTCATATTTTTTTATTAAATGGAACTGAATTTAAAGATATTTGATACTTACTATACGCCCAAGATATATGAATACAGCTTATTTGTTGATAGGCGGAAACCTCGGAAACCGGTCAGCTTATCTGCAAACAGCCAGGCAACTGATTCAACAATCCTGCGGCAATATCGTTCATTCTTCATCGATTTACGAAACTGCAGCATGGGGAATGACGCATCAACCCTCTTTTTATAACCAGGCACTCACCATTGAAACGGATCTTCCGCCGGAAAAACTGATGCAGGAACTTTTGCGGATTGAGGAAATGATGGGGCGTGAAAGGACGATCAAAATGGGGCCACGAATAATAGACCTGGACATTTTATTGATTGATGGGCTGATCATTTCAACCCCGTTATTAACATTGCCACATCCCGCTCTCCCACTAAGAAGATTCGCCCTGCTCCCATTGGAAGAAATAGCCCCTACGCTGGTTCACCCCGTATCAGGCAAATCCATCAAACAGTTACTGAAAGATTGTACAGATACTTTGGATGTGCAAAAAAAATCAGCCACTGCTGACTGATGGCGGTTAATTTTGAACGATACAGGATCGGTCATACATGAAACATCATTTTATTACAGTAGAAGGGAATATCGGCGCAGGCAAAACAACGCTAACGCATTTACTTGCGAAACATTTTAATGCGAGAATGATTCTCGAAGAATTTGCGGATAACCCCTTTCTGCCAAAATTTTATGAAAATCCCGGTCAATATGCGTTCCCCCTTGAGCTTTTCTTTATGGCAGAAAGGTATAAGCAGTTAAAAGATATGGTGCAGACCCGCGACCTGTTTCAAAGCATCACGATCTCTGATTACTTATTTACCAAGTGTTTATTATTTGCAAAAGTGAATCTCCCGGAAGAAGAGTTCAGGCTCTATCAAAAATTATTCGAGATCATTCACCAGCAACTGGCTTTCCCCGATATCCTTATTTATTTACATGCGCCCGTACAAAAACTCCAGGCAAATATCAAAAAAAGGAACCGTACGTATGAGCAGGGGATTGCAGATGAATATCTTTTCAATATACAGGAAACCTATACCAGCTATATTAAACAGCACAATATAAAGACCATCTTTATCGATGCGAGCAATGCAGACTTCCTCGGTAATGAAAAGCATTTGCAAGTGGTAATAGATGCACTTGACAGAGAATACGAAGACGGGCAACACTATTTTAGTTTGCCGTAGGAAAATATACATTATGAGCCAAACAAAAAACGACCCTTTCGCCGCCATGCGGATCCCCGAATTCCGTAACCTGATGATGGGCCGTTTTACTTTTATTATGGGGCTGCGTATGATGGGTACACTGGTGGGTTGGTGGGTTTACGAATTAACGAATGAACCCTTTGCCATCGGGCTGATCGGTCTCGCTGAAGTAATACCCGCCGTATCGCTTTCGCTGTATGCAGGTCATATGATCGATATCAGCGAAAAGAGAAAAGTATTACTTAAAGCAGTAGCATTATACTTCGCCTGCGCTATTTTATTGCTAGGGCTTTCTACTAATTATACAGCTTCCCAGATAAGTAACCATTGGATCGCCTTCAGTATTTATGTTGTTATTTTTTTTACAGGTATTTTCCGCGCTTTTACCGGTCCTACTTTCAGCACAATGATCGGCTCAATTGTTACAAAAGAGATATTACAAAATGCCACTACCTGGAACCAGGGGGTTTGGCTCACAGCTTCTGTTATCGGTCATGCAACGGTAGGCTTTCTGATTGCTTTCCTGGGCAATACCAATTCCCTTATCATTATCTGCTCTCTGGTGTTAGCAGGGTTTTCATTCATGCACAAATTAAAACCCAAACCCACTTTAAATGAACCCGGAGAGAAAAAAACAATGGAAAGTGTCAAAGAAGGTCTTCAATTTGTATTCTCGAGTAAGGAAATTCTCGGCGCACTTTCTTTAGACCTTTTTGCGGTTCTTTTTGGAGGTGCTGTTGCCATGATACCTGTGTTTGCCAAAGATATTTTAAAAGTAGGACCTGTTGGATTTGGATGGCTCAATGCTGCTTCTGACATGGGCTCTATCATCGTTGTGATCATGCTTACTTTTTTTCCTCTACGAAAAGAACAGGGCAAGAAATTATTTTTTGCCGTTGGTAGTTTCGGCCTTTGCATCATAATATTTGCCCTTTCAAGAATATTCTGGCTATCTTTTGCTGTACTCCTGTTAAGCGGAATTGTTGACGGGATCAGTGTAGTTGTAAGGGGAACCATCTTACAATTAAAAACACCCGATCAGATGCGTGGCAGGGTAATGAGCGTGAACTCCATGTTTATTAACAGCAGTAACGAATTTGGGCAATTTGAAAGTGGCGTGATGGCCAAATTATTGAATGTAGTACCTTCTGTGATCTTTGGCGGTACAATGACCATGCTGGTTGTTGTGATCACCTGGTTCAAGGCCCCCAGTTTAAGAAAAATGGAATATTAATCACTATAAAACAAACAAACATGCAACGCCGTTCTTTTATCCGCAACACCGGGCTGACTGCCGGTCTACTGGCTTTATCTTCTAAAGAATTAATGGCAGCTTTCCTGCAGGAGCCTGCTTATAAAATAAAAATGCTCCGTGGTGATATCGGCATCTTTTCTGAAAGAGGCGGTACCATTGGGTTCTATCTTTCCAGTGAAGGTTTTACAGTGATCGATTCGCAATTCCCGGATCAGTCTAAACACCTGATCGATGAACTAAAGAAAAAAAGTGAACTACCTTTCAAGTGGCTGATCAATACCCATCACCATGGGGATCATACCGGGGGCAATATTTCGTTTAAAGGAATTACAGAGCATGTGGTGGGACATGATAATTGCCTCGCCAATTATAAACGTGTATCAGAAACAAACAAATCTGTTGAGAAACAACTTTTCCAGGACACAACCTTTACAGAAACATGGAAAACGAAAACAGGTAAAGAAAGTATCAAAGCACATTATTTTGGTGCCGGGCATACAAACGGGGATGCGATCATCCATTTTGAAAATGCCAATGTTGCACACATGGGTGATCTGCTTTTCAATCAAATGCATCCTTTTATCGACAGAACCGCAGGTGCCTCTATTAAAAGCTGGATACAGGTTATACAAAAAGCGCGAAAGACATTTAACAACGATACTGTTTTCATTTTTGGTCACGCCGCCGATCCTGCAAAAGTAACCGGCACCAAGGATGACCTTGTTGCATTCGAAGATTACCTGAACAAACTCTGGAGTTTTGTGGAAACCGAGATCAAAGCCGGTAAAACAAAAGAAGAGATCATTAAAAACACAGAGATCCCGGGATTAAGCTGGAAAGCTACGGGGGCAGAGAGAAGTCTTACAGCAGCCTATGATGAGATCAGCGCAAAGTAGCCGGTAATTTTTCCAGTACATAATATACGATCGGGCAAAAGGTTGCATTCTTTAAAGTGATCAAAGGACGTTTAAAGAAAACATCCTCGTCTGTATAAGGAAAACGGTGGCAATCTGAGGGCCGGTGTTCATATATGCTGCAATAATTATCATCGCCAAGAAATGCGCAGGGCGTGCTTCTCAGCACATAATCACCTTCCTTATCCATCACGAGATAAGTATCAATAAACTCCCCTTCTTTCATTTTGAGGTGTTTACTGATGCGTTTGATATCCGGTCCTTTAAAACGGGGAGAATAATTTTTACAGCAATTGGCGCATTTGAGGCAATCGATTTTTTCAAATGCTTCTTCGTGCAGGTCTGGCAGTGCCTTCAGCATTTTGTTCTTATCCACACGCTGCTGAAGCAGTTGTTTATACTGTTTCTCGTGTTCAGCGCTTCGTTTCTCCCAGTTATCTAATTTTACTTCACTCATAATGCTTAACAATCTTTTCGGCTGCATTCCACCTGCTTCACCTTATTTTGCAGTACAAGATTACTGGATTTTACGGCATTTCCGGTTGATCTCTGCAGCTTAGCTATTTATTACCGCGTATGGATGCTTTAAGAGAACAGTGGCTTATCCTGATCTCCACCCCTGTTTATATGATCATAATCGGGTTGGAACTACTCCTTACGCACTTACAGCACCGAAAAGCAGCCTATACCATTCGGGATACTGCGGCCAATCTTTACCTGATGATCCTTAACGGAACGATCGATCTGAGCTTCCGGATTGTTTACCTGGCCATTCTGCAATATTTTTTTATTCATGCTTTTCTCAAAATAGACAATGCGGTGCTGTATTGGGGGCTATTATTACTGTTTGAAGACTTTCTTTACTACTGGTTGCACCGTTTCGACCACCAGGTTCGCTTGTTCTGGGCGGTGCATGTAACACATCATAGCAGTGAGTTCATGAATTTTGCTGTTGGTTTCCGCTCTTCTGTTTTCCAACCCCTGTACCGCTTTATTTATTTTATCCCGCTCGCCTTGCTGGGGTTCAGACCCATTGATATCCTTTTCATCTATGCAGCTACCCAGATCTGGGGGATATTTGTACATACAGAACTTATCAATAAGCTAGGATGGCTCGAATATCTAATGGTTACCCCGTCCCATCACCGGGTTCATCATGGTTCCAACCCGAAATACCTGGATAAGAATATGGGAATGTTCCTGATCGTGTGGGACAAGATTTTTGGCACTTTTCAGCCTGAGTTGAGCGCAGAAGATTATCAGCCGATCACCTATGGTTTGACCACTAATATTGTAAAACCCAACGCTTTTTCGGTGATTTTTCACGAATGGAGCCAGGTAGTAAAGGATATCACACAAAAGAACATCCCGCTCAAGGCACGTTTTCAATACCTTTTCGGTCCCCCGGGCTGGAGTCATGACGGTAGTCGCCTCACCAGTGAACAACTCAGGGAGCGTGAAAAAAGAGAGCTCAAATAAAGATTTAACGCAAAATCCGTCAATCCGGAATCCGTCAATCCGAAAATCATTCACACCCTTTCCCCAAGTTCAACAAAAGCTTTATTATCCTCCGCTATCATCTTACCTTTGCGGCGATTTATCTTTTCAGTATGAATTTATTTGAACAACAATCCACAGAGTTCCAGCGCAGACATATTGGCCCGAACGCAGCAGACACGCAATCCATGTTACAGACCATCGGTGTTGATTCACTGGATGAGCTGATCGGAAAAACGATCCCGGCTTCGATCCGTATAAAAGGCGACCTCGATATTCCTGCGGCTATCAGCGAACAGCAGTATCTCGATGAGTTAAAAAAAGTAGCCGCTAAGAATAAAGTATATAAGAATTATATAGGTCAGGGGTATTATGGTACGATCACCCCTAATGTAATTCTCAGGAATATTTTTGAAAACCCAGGATGGTATACGCAATACACACCTTACCAGGCAGAGATTTCCCAGGGACGTTTAGAGAGCCTTCTTAATTTCCAGACACTGGTGACAGATTTAACCGCTATGCCGATAGCCAATGCGTCTTTACTGGATGAAGCCACTTCAGCTGCAGAAGCCATGGCCATGATCTTTCATCACGTGAATAAAACGGATGTGATCAGCAAGCCTAAATTATTTGTTGACAAACATATATTCCCTCAAACCAAAGATGTACTCGTAACACGGGCAGAACCTATCGGTATCGAACTCGTTTATGGTGATCATACAACAGCCGTGATCGATCATACCTACTTCGGTGCAATTGTTCAGTATCCGAATGATAATGGCTCTGTGGAAGAATACAGTGCTTTCATTGACAAAGTTCATGCAGCAGAAGGATTGGTGATCATGGCAACTGACCTCTTATCACTTACCTTATTAACCCCTCCGGGTGAATTAGGTGCTGATGTTGCGATAGGTTCGGCACAACGATTTGGTGTTCCGATGGGATTTGGCGGACCACACGCTGCGTTCTTTGCTACACGCGATGATTTCAAACGCGGTATGCCCGGAAGACTCATCGGCGTTAGCGTGGATGCACAGGGAAACCGCGCATTGCGTATGGCCCTGCAGACAAGGGAGCAACATATCAAACGCGAGAAAGCAACTTCAAATATTTGTACCGCACAGGCTTTATTAGCCAATATGACCGCGATGTATGCAGTATATCATGGGCCCAAAGGGTTAACTGCCATTGCTACACGTGTGCATCTCCTGGCACAGGCAGTGTCTGATGCATTGGGTAAAATCGGTATCACACAAATCAACACAGCCTATTTTGATACACTGAAAGTAACCGGTGTTGATGCTGTTGCCGTAAAAACAATGGCCGAAAAATACCACACCAACTTCCGCATATTTGAAGATGGAAGCATAGGTATCAGCATTGATGAAACAACTTCGATCGCAGATGCCAATACGATCATCCGGATATTCGAATCCGTTACAGAAAAAAGCACCGGTATCCAGTTAACTGTAAAAGCGTTTGATGAAACTACTTTCAAAGTACCTGCATCATTATTACGCAACGCCGATTCAACCTTCTTAACGCATCCTGTATTCAATACTCACCACAGTGAGAGCCAGATGATGCGTTACATCAAACAACTGGAGAATAAGGATCTTTCTTTAAACACCAGTATGATCAGCCTTGGAAGCTGTACGATGAAGTTAAATGCCGCTTCTGAAATGATCCCTGTGAGCTGGCCCGAGTTTGGTGCACTGCATCCATTTGCGCCTTCCAGCCAGACAGAAGGTTATCAAATGGTGATCGATGAACTGAACCAGTTCCTTTGCGAGATAACGGGTTTCACAGCCTGCAGCCTGCAACCCAACAGCGGCGCCCAGGGCGAATACGCAGGACTCCTAACGATACGCGCTTACCACGCACACAGGAACGAATCGTTCCGTAACGTAGTACTGATCCCGATCAGTGCACACGGAACCAATCCTGCGAGTGCGGTGATGGCAGGTTTTAAAGTAGTGGTTGTAAAATGTGATGATGCCGGCAACATTGACGTAGCCGATATGAAAGCACGTGCTGAACAATATAAAGACACACTGGGTGCATTAATGGTAACCTACCCTTCTACCCATGGTGTGTTTGAAGAAACCATCAAAGATATCTGCAACGTGATTCACGATAACGGCGGATTGGTATATATGGATGGCGCGAATATGAATGCACAGGTAGGATTAACCAGTCCCGGTATCATTGGTGCAGATGTTTGTCACCTCAATCTTCATAAAACATTCTCAATCCCGCACGGCGGTGGTGGACCCGGCATGGGACCTATCTGTGTGAATGATAAACTTGCACCTTATCTTCCGGGACATACTGCACTGGACAATGCAAGTCTTGCCGTAAGTGCCGCTCAATACGGATCTGCAAGTATCCTGCTGATCAGTTATGCATATATTAAAATGCTGGGAGCAGATGGCATCCGTATGTCAACCCAGTATGCGATCATGAATGCGAATTACATGAAAGCACGACTGGAAAAATATTACAAGATCCTCTATACCGGCAGCAAAGGAACCTGTGCACATGAGTTTATCGTGGATCTTCGCCCATTTAAGCAAAGTGCCGGTATTGAAGCAGAAGATGTGGCAAAACGCCTGATCGATTATGGCTTCCATGCACCTACTATGAGTTTCCCGGTAGCAGGCACCATCATGATTGAACCAACAGAAAGTGAAGATAAACCCGAGCTGGATCGTTTCTGCGATGCACTGATCTCCATCTATGAAGAGATCAAAGCTATCGAAGATGGAAAAGCAGATAAAACGGATAACCCACTCAAAAATGCACCACATACACAGGCCGTTATCTGTGGGGAAGAATGGACACGCAAATATTCAAGAAAAGAAGCAGCGTTCCCCTTGTTCTATGTAACACAGAATAAATTCTGGCCAAGTGTGGCGAGGGTAAATAATACGTATGGTGACAGGAATCTGATCTGCACCTGCGAGCCAACTTCATCCTATGCCGAATAACCACCTAACCCACCCCATGCTTAAGCATGGGGTGGGTTAGGGTGGGGTTTAATTATTTCCCCGCCGGTGAAATTTGTGCACCTCCAATTCAAGAAGGCTGATTATTTTTTCCTTATCGGCAATTGTATTTTCCAACTTGGCAACCTGCTTGTGCAATAACTTGATCACCTCATCCTTTGAAGTAAAGTACAATTGCTGCTCTTCATGCAATTCGGAGGTAAACACTTCGCGGGCATTATCAGGGGGTGACAACAACATCACACCTCTGCCGGTAACCAGCCATACAAGACTAAGGTCGGTATAGGTTTCTTTGATACGTTCAAGGATATCTGAACCTACGGCTCCTTTTCCTTTTAACTGTTTACCCAGGTATCCATTGGATACACCACAGGTTTGCTCAAATGCATACGCACTGATCTGCGTATAGATGAGATATTCTTTTAATCGGTCGATAAGTCTCATTAGGTATAATTACGGTTAGAAAATAGGTGTTTATTTTTTCTCTAAAAGCTTACTAAACACTAACATTGTGTTTGAATTAGCTTTTACGAAATAACAATTAACGGTTGAGTCAAACAACGTGGCTTATACCTGATTTTGCACGGTATTTTTAACATGGGCGATAGGGTATAACTACGTGCGAATACTGATTTATCCATCACATCGTAAGGCAGGGGCTCTATTAAAGCACATACTGATGTCATCACAAAAAGCAACAAAGCAGTTACCAGCGACTTACAAACTCAGTCCTGAAGAAATCAATGATCCAACACTTGTTATTGCCGAACTGTTTGATCTCGCCCGTCTTCCACAGGTCCGGTCCATACTCTGGGATTGGCTGAAAGCTACGGTTACAGGCAGTTACCCCAAATCGCTCAGTAACAAAGAGCGAACAGAGATCATACTTTTATACGAGCAGGTAGAAAAACTTATTGAGGCGGCACATATCATCCATGAGCGAAAAAGGCATTCAAAAAAATGAGGTATTGTCTATATTTAAAAAAACATCGTCACATATGGTAACCAAGTTGATCATTTTCATTGTATGTTGTACGCTATGTATATCCGTGCAATCACAGGAGAAAACGGATCCCTGGCTCCAACAGTTATTGTACAGCAAAGCTTCCCCACTCCTGCTGCATGTATTGAATAATCCGGATAGTTTTCAATATCAACTTATCTACACAAAGATTGACCGTGATAAAAACAACGGGCCACATTTTACACATCATTACCTGCATGTTGACAGGAACCGTTATTTCAACCCTGCTTCAACCGTGAAACTTCCCACAGCATTGATTGCACTTGAAAAGATCAATCAATTAAAAAGCAAAGGCATCAACAAATTCACCGCCATGCTTACGGATAGTTCATTCAGTGCACAAACCGCTGTGCTAACAGATACTTCATCGGCCAATGGTCTGCCTTCCATTGCTCAATACCTCCGTAAAATATTCCTGGTCAGTGACAATGATGCCTATAACCGCCTTTACGAATTTGATGGTCAGCAAGAACTGAATAGCCGTTTATGGCAAAAGGGGTATACGGACACACGGATAGTAAGACGGTTTGTAACCATGACTGAAGAAGAGAACCGCCACACCAACCAGGTTCGCTTTACGAAAGAGGGGGAAACACTTTATCAACAGCCACCTGTCTATAGTACCCTTACATTTGACTACAGCCGGCAGATCCTTGTTGGCAAGGGTCATTTTAACCGGTATGATTCGCTGATTAACACGCCAATGGACTTTACACGGCATAATAATCTTCCTTTAGAAAGCCTGCAACGGCTACTTCAATCCGCTTTATTTCCTGCATCCGTTCCCGCCAAACAACGTTTTGATATCGGGAAGGAAGATCTGTCATTCCTTTACCGGTATATGTCTGAATATCCATCAGAAAGTATGCATCCCAAATATGACACAACGGAATATTTTGACAGCTATACTAAATTCTTTTTATTCAAATCAGGCAAACAAAAGATCCCATCTAATATCCGCATATTCAATAAACCAGGATGGTCGTATGGCTATCTTACCGATGCCGCCTATATTATTGACTTTGCAACAAACACCGAGTTCATGCTGAGTGCAGTGATCTATACAAACCGGGATGGTATTCTCAATGATGATAAATATGAATACAAAGAAATTGGCTACCCATTCTTTAAAGAAATTGGAGAGATCATTTTTGAATATGATAAGAAAAGGCAACGGCGATATAAACCGGACCTTAGCGCTTTTAAACTTGATTATACGAATTAAAAAATACAGAAAAATATTACATGAAAAGATTGACCACTTTACTATTAGTATGTTTACTGCACTATAGCAGCATCTATGCACAAAACACACGCATAACCGATAACAACTCAATCGGCTGGTACACATATACGGGCACTTTTAAGGTCAGCAAAAAAATAGGGATACATACTGAGTACCAATGGCGGAGGGATGACTATATTAATAGCTGGCAGCAAAGTCTCATTCGCACAGGTATTAATTATACGGTGAACCCAAAACTTACTTTACGATTGGGCTATGCCAATGCCGAAACCTATAATTATGGTGATCACCCAATTAATGGAATGGGAAAGAATTTTACAGAACACCGGATCTATGAGATGGCAACGCTTACAGACAAAATAGGGATGGCAGAGATCAGTCACAGGTTCATGCTTGAACAGCGATGGCTGGGTCGTTACACAAATGAGGCATTAAGCAAAGAGGATGAATGGCCCTTTCTTAACAGGCTGCGGTATATGTTCCGGATACAGTTACCTTTAAGGGGAAAGAATATCGGCGACCACACACCTTATGTGGCCACCTATGATGAGATCTGTATCGGATTTGGCAAAAATGTAAATGAAAATGTTTTTGACCAGAACCGCTTCGGTCTTTTGCTTGGCTATAAATTTTCTCAGGCTTTCAGGTTCGAAGGTGGTTTCTTCAACCAGGTATTACAATTGGGCAGGGAGATTGGTGGCAGTAATGTTTTCCAATATAACAGTGGCTTTATCGTGAATACTGTTTTCAATTTTGACCTATCCGGAAAAAATAAATAATACACATGAAAACCTTTCTTATAGCCGTAATTATATTGGCGATAACTATTAACGGAAACACGCAGGACTTTTCGAAAGTAGACAAGTGGCTTAACAAGAATAACGCTGATATGGGTGGCCGTTCAATCCTCGTGATTTATAAAGATGGCAAGGTGATTTATTCTTACGCCGTCAATGATATGAACATGCGGCAGAAATTACTCACAAAAATGATAGCGCGCAGGCAAGGCAAAGAAGCTGATACTGATGATTTCACAACCACTACACGGCAACCTATTGCCAGCTGCAGTAAATGGTATAGCGCTGCATTAATAATGACTTTTATTGATGAAGGGAAATTAAAGCTAACAGATACCGTAGGCCGTTTTCTTCCTGTGTTATCAAAACACGGAAAAGGAAATATCACCATCAGTCAATGTCTTTCTCATATGACGGCTATTAAAGCACCGGGACTAAAAGAAAATATTGAAGAAGTAATGAACAGCAATAGTATGGATGAAGCAGTGGGTAAAATTGCTGTGTTAGAGATGGAAGGTGAGCCCGGCAAAATTTTCAACTACAGTAATACCGGTTTACAGTTAGCCGGCGCGGTGATCGAAAAGATCAGTGGTAAAAGTTTTGAAACCTTATTCGCCGAAAGAATAGCCAAACCTTTGGACATGCAAAACTCCGATTTTGGGAAAGGAAAAGTTGCCCTACCCGCAGGTGGTGCGCAAAGCACACCGATGGACTACCTGAATTTCTTAGTCATGATCATGAACAAAGGTGTATACAAAGGCAAAAGGATATTGACAGAACAAAGTGTGAATGAAATGGAGATAAACAGGGTAAGCGAAAATGTGAAAGTAACCCACTCTCCTGCCGAAGCAGGTAAATTTGGGTATGGATATGGAGAATGGGTAATGGAAGCATCCACTACTGGAAACATCTCGCGTACCGTTACCAGTCCGGGTTTATTTGGTTCCTTCCCCTGGGTAGATAATGAAAAAAAGTATTGCGCATTCCTCATGTGCTATTATATCAAACCGGAAGGAAGAGGCGAACGCTATAAAGCATTAAAAGGCTTGGTGGATGCTGCATTGTGATATATAACTTACAACTAACCCTTAACTTCGCACCCCAAACAACCCTAAACAATAAACCTTAAACTATAGATTATCATGGGTGTATCAGAACAACTGGCTCAGCGCCACGCAGAAAAAGCAGCCGCCAATTTACAGGCTGGAAAGGATTTTTTAGCTACCAACAAACTAAGACCGGAAGTAACCGAATTACCAAGCGGTTTACAATATGAAGTATTGGTTGCCGGCACGGGAGAGAAACCATCGGCACATCATGAAGTTACCTGTCATTACCATGGCACATTAACAGACGGTACTGTTTTCGACAGTTCTGTTCAAAGGGGTCGCCCTGCATCTTTCCCATTAAATATGGTGATCAAAGGATGGACAGAAGGATTGCAGTTAATGGAGATAGGAAGCAAATGGCGTTTCTTTATCCCGGCTAACCTGGGTTATGGAGATAGACAAGTTAGTGCGCAGATCGGACCGAATAGTACGTTGATATTTGATGTGGAGCTGATCAGCTTTAAATAAAATAAAAATAGGGGTAAGGGATAAGGATTAAGGGGTAAGTAAAAACAATACACTTATCCCTTACTCCTTATCCCTTATCCCTAACTCACCATCTCACTAAGCTCCAACCATCTCAATTCCTTCTCTTCCATTTCATTACCGATCGCTATCAACCGGTCGCTGAATTTTTGTAATTCTTCAAACCCAAGATCACCCGCACTCATCTTTTCGGTGATCATATTCTTTTCTGCTTCCAATGCAGGTATCTCTTTTTCAAGCGCTTCAAATTCACGCTTTTCTTTGAAGTTCATTTTCTTTTTTACTGCTGCTGTCGCTACAGTTGTAGTTGGAGCCTTTACATCCGTTGCTGCTACAACAGCTTCTGTTGTTTCACCTTTGCTTTTCCTACTTTCAAGATCATCCCACTTGTTCTCTTTCTTCTCATTATCCTTTAGCCACAACCTGTATTGGGTATAGTTTCCGGGGAAATCCCTTACTTCTCCATCGCCTTCAAAAACAAAGAGGTGATCAACCAGCCTGTCCATAAAATACCTGTCGTGCGAAACGATCATTACACAACCCTGGTAATCATTCAGGAAATTTTCCAGCACCGCAAGCGTAGGAAGATCAAGATCATTCGTAGGTTCATCCAGGATCAGGAAGTTGGGGTTGGTAAATAGTATGGTGAGTAGTTGTAATCGTTTCTTTTCGCCACCACTTAAAGAATTGAGATAAGTATATTGTTTATCGGGAGTGAAAAGGAATAACTCAAGAAATTGTGCGGCACTTAAACTGCTCCCATCTGCCAAAGGAAAATGTTCGGCAAAAGTCTTTACATATTCAATTACACGCAGGTTCTCTTTAATCACAATTCCCTGTTGTGAAAAGTTACCAAAGATCACAGTATCGCCCACGTTGATCTTTCCGCTATCAACCGGCTCTAACTGCTGAAGCATATTCATAAAAGTACTCTTCCCTACCCCATTCTTTCCAATGATCCCGATTCTTTCGCCTTTGCTGAAAGTGTAATCAAACCCTTTGAGAATAGGCAGGTCACCATAACTCTTATACACCTTTTTCATCTCTACGATCTTTCCCCCCAGCCTGCTCATTTTTACCTGTAACTGCACATTTGCATCCTCTATTCTTTGCTTGGCCCGGGCCTCTACTTCATAAAAATTATCCTGCCGGCTTTTACTTTTTGTAGTTCTGGCTTTTGGCTGCTTCCGCATCCATTCCAGTTCTTTGCGATACTGGTTCTTGGCTTTGTCGATACTGGCCATCTCACTCTCTATCCGCGCAGCTTTCTTCTCCATGTAATTTTCGTAGTCGCCACGGTACACATACATATTCTCTCTTTCCAGTTCCCAGATCTCTTCGCTCACCGCATCCAGGAAATACCTGTCGTGCGTTACCAGTAATAAAGTAACGTTCTCCTGGTTCAGGTAATTCTCCAGCCACTCGATCATTTCCACATCGAGGTGATTGGTAGGTTCATCCATCATCAGCAAGGTGTGCTTATGATCAAACCCAATATCTATCAGTGTTTTGGCAAGTGCCACCCGTTTCCTTTGTCCCCCGCTCAGGTCGCTTACCGGTTGCTGTAAATGATGAACATTGAGTTTGGTAAGGATCTGTTTCACTTTTACTTCAAATTCCCAGGCATTGAGATCATCCATTTTTCCAAACAGTTCCACCAACGCCTCTCCATCTTCACTATCGCTGGCCAGCTCATACTCACGGATCACGTTCATAACCGGGTGATTGGTATGAAAGATGTTTTCCAGCACCGTTTTGGTCTCATCGAACTTCGGGTCCTGCTCAAAAAGGGCAACCGTCACATCTTTATGAATGAACAGTTTTCCCTCATCGGCTTTCTCTTCGCCTGCAAGAATGCGCAGTAGCGTGGATTTACCAACGCCGTTACGGGCGATCAGCGCAATTTTGTCACCCTCATTAATATGGAACGATATACTCTTAAAAAGCGGGTTAATACCATAACTCTTCGTCAATCCTTCAGCTGAAACGTAATGCATGGCGCGAAATTCGGGTAATTTTGTAAGCGGGGCGAGAAATTTTGAAAAGTTCATTTACTTTCGTGTCTGTTATGAAAAAGATCGAACTGGAAATAGTGGCCCTTTCACACAGCATTACCCAGACCCATTCCTATGCAGTGGTATTGGGTGAAATGAATGGATTGCGCCGTTTACCCATTGTGATCGGTGGGTTTGAGGCACAGGCCATTGCGGTGGCACTTGAAAACATGCAACCGAGCCGCCCGCTCACGCATGACCTCATGAAGAACTTTATGAATGCCTTCAGCGTAGAACTCCAGGAGATCATTATCAGCGACCTGCAGGAGGGGATCTTTTATTCAAAACTTGTCTGCTTCACCGAAAATGATACCGTAGAGATCGATAGCCGTACCAGCGATGCCCTCGCATTGGCCGTACGTTTTGGCTGCCCTATTTATACTTACGAACATATTCTTGAGAATGCCGGGATCCTCATGGAGGACAGTACGTCCAAAAAAATAAAAGGCGAAGCCGTTGGCATTGAAGAAACCGGTAGAGGAAGAGACGACCTGTCTGCACTCAATCTCGAAGAACTGCAAACCTTACTCACAGACGTTCTGGAACAGGAAGATTATATCCGTGCGATATCCATTCGGGATGAGATCAATAAAAGGAAATAATGATCACATTTCCCAACTGCAAGATCAATCTTGGCCTCAATATCACAGCAAAGCGGGAAGATGGTTATCACGATATCGAAACGGTTTTTTATCCGCTGCAATTACAGGATGCACTGGAAGTAATTAAGACAGGAGGAAATGAGGCCACTGATGTATCGTTTACATCTACGGGACTGCCCATTGCCGGTAATCCTTCTGAAAACCTTTGTGTAAAAGCCTATCAGCTACTCAAAAAAGATCATCCGGATTTACCACCTGTTTATATTCATTTGCATAAAGCCATTCCGATGGGTGCAGGATTGGGTGGCGGTAGTGCTGATGGGGCATTCACTTTACAATTACTCGACCGCTATTTTACACTCGGTCTTTCCCTTGAACAACTCGCAGCCTATGCTTTGCAACTCGGCAGCGATTGCCCTTTCTTTATGTATAACCAACCCTGCTTTGCCAAAGGAAGAGGCGAAAAAACAGAGCCCATTGCCCTTGATCTTTCCGGTTGGCAGTTCCTGCTTGTGCATCCCGGCATTCATATTTCAACTGGCTGGGCGTTCTCACAGATTACACCGCAGCAACCCCTAAGAAATGCAGCAGGTATTATTCGTGAACCGGTTGAAGACTGGAAAGATGTTTTGCTGAACGACTTTGAAATACCCGTTTTTGAAAAATATCCGGCCATCCGGCTCATCAAGGAAAAATTATATGAAACTGGTGCCGCTTATGCATCTATGACCGGCAGCGGAAGCACCGTGTTTGGTATGTTCCCTAAAAAAACAACCCTTCCAACTGCTGCCTTCCAGGACTATGCGGTGACGATTGCCACTTAAAAGAATTTGCCTTACTTTGATAATTATCTATCCAAACGACCAATTTATTAGATAATTATCAAAAGTTAGCCTTATGATTATAATTTATTCGTAACTATTTCCCATTTTTTTCGTAATTTTCCGAAGCGATTGCCCGCCTTTTATTCCTGAACATTAATTCGATTGTGCATGCTTGTTCCAAAACATAGCGAGGGTCTCTATGACGCCTCCTTTGAACACGATGCTTGTGGCATTGGCTTCGTTGCAAATATCAAAGGTCATAAATCTCATCAACACATTACTGATGCATTAACGGTATTGGAGAACATGGAGCACAGAGGTGCCTGTGGATACGAAAGTAATACCGGTGATGGCGCGGGCATCATGCTGCAGATTCCGCATGAATTCTTTTTTGATGAGTGTCTGAAATTGGATGTTCATCTTCCCGCATTTGGTAAGTATGGGGTTGGATTTATTTTCTTTCCGCAAGAGATCCGCTTACGTGAAGAATGCAGGGATATATTTAACCGTGCTGCAGAAAAACTCGGTCTCCCTATTCTTACCTACCGGAAAGTTCCGGTTAACAAGGAAGGTATCGGCAATACTGCACTTTCAGTTGTGCCTTGTATGGAGCAGATATTCATTGCCTGTCCCGATCATATCACCAACCCGGATGATTTCGAAAGAAAATTATTCATCCTCCGCAACTATGCGAGTCACACGATCCGTAATACCGTTAGAAAAGATGAAGTGGGCTTCTATCTCGCTTCCTTATCTTATAAAACCATCATTTATAAAGGTCAGCTCACAAGCCTCCAGGTAAGGAGTTATTTTCCCGACCTGAGTGATAAACGTGTTGTATCTGCATTCGGTCTTGTTCACTCCCGCTTTGCCACCAACACTTTTCCTTCCTGGAAACTGGCGCAGCCATTCAGGTACATAGCACATAACGGGGAAATCAATACCCTGCAGGGAAACCTTAACTGGCTCCGTACAAGTGAAAAAGGATTTACATCGCCATACTTCACAAAAGAAGAAATGGAAATGTTATTGCCGATCGTTACTGAAGGACAATCCGATTCGGCCTGCCTGGATAACATGATTGAGTTACTCACCCTCACCGGCAGATCATTACCACAGGTAATGATGATGCTGATACCCGAAGCATGGGATGGCAATGAACAGATGGATGCGGAGAAAAAAGCATTCTACGAGTTCCATGCATCCATGATGGAGCCATGGGACGGACCCGCATCGATCTCATTCACCGATGGAAAAATAATTGGTGCAACGCTTGACAGGAACGGATTACGTCCTTCAAGGTATTCTGTTACTTACGATGACCGCGTGATCATGGCATCCGAAACAGGCGTGTTGCCGATTGATCCTTCCATGATCAAAGAAAAAGGAAGATTACAACCCGGAAAAATGTTCGTGGTAGATATGGAACAGGGAAGGATCATCAGTGATGAGGAAGTGAAACAATCGATCTGTTCACAAAAACCTTATTCAGAATGGTTGAATAAATATAAGATCCGTCTCGAAGAATTACCCGAACCACGCGTGATGTTCACACACCTTGAACACGACCAGGTATTCAAATACCAAAAAGCTTTTGGGTATTCAACAGAAGATCTTGATACCATTATAGCTCCTATGGCCATCGAAGGAAAAGAACCGATCGGCTCGATGGGAACAGATGTGCCATTGGCCGTTCTGAGCGAACAGCCACAACACCTCAGCAGTTATTTCAAACAGTTATTTGCACAGGTAACCAACCCCCCTATCGATCCTATCCGCGAAAGAATGGTGATGTCACTCGCAACATTTGCAGGCGGCAACGGTAATTTATTAGTAGAAGATCCTTTGGCCTGTCACAGTGTTGCATTGAAACATCCCGTGCTCACCAATCACGAATTGGAAAAGATCAGGAGTATTGATACCGGTATATTCCAGGCCAAAACATTGCAGACCTATTTCAGGTCGGATGGCAAGGCAGGATCTTTAAAAGCAGGTCTTGACCGCTTGTGCAGGTATGCAGTAGATGCAGTGGAAGATGGTTTTGAAGTGATCGTTCTTACCGACAGGGCCATTGACTCAGAACACGCACCTATTCCGTCACTACTCGCTACAGCCGCTGTTCATCACCACCTGATAAGAAAAGGATACCGCGGACAGGTAGGTATAATTGTAGAAGCCGGCGATGTGTGGGAAGTACATCATTTCGCCTGCCTGCTGGGCTTTGGCGCCACTGCAGTAAATCCTTACCTGGCACTTTCTTCTATCAGGGATATGCGCCTGGCAGGAAAAATGAAAACAGATCTCGATCCGGAATACCTCAAGAATAATTATATAAAAGCTGTTAATGAAGGCTTGCTGAAAGTATTCTCGAAAATGGGGATCTCAACATTGCAATCATACCAGGGTGCACAGATCTTCGAGATCATCGGACTCAACCGTTCTGTTGTGGACCCGTATTTTACCGGTGCTACTTCAAGAATACAAGGGATGGGGCTTGATGAGATCGCAAGAGAAACTTTATCCAAACATTTCTTTGCTTTCCCTAAAAAAGAGATCCCGGTTGACCGCTTACCGGTTGGCGGTATTTATCAGTGGAAACGCAAAGGTGAGTTTCACCTTTTCAATCCACAGACCATTCACCTGTTGCAACATGCAACAAAGATGAATGACTACCCGGGTTTCAAAAAATACTCAAAACTGGTGAACGACCAGGGAGAAAAAGCCTGCACATTACGTAGCCAGTTCCGTTTCAAAAGAAATCTTCCTTCCTTATCCATTGAGGAAGTGGAACCGGCAGAAAATATTTATAAGCGTTTTGCTACCGGCGCCATGTCGTTCGGTTCCATCTCATGGGAAGCTCACACAACACTTGCCATTGCGATGAACCGCCTCGGCGGAAAAAGCAATACCGGGGAAGGTGGTGAAGATGAGATTCGTTACGAAAAACTTGCGAACGGTGATTCGATGCGCTCAGCTATCAAGCAGGTGGCATCCGCACGTTTTGGTGTAACAAGTTATTACCTCACCGAGGCCAATGAACTACAGATCAAAATGGCACAGGGTGCAAAACCGGGTGAAGGCGGACAGCTTCCGGGTTATAAAGTAGATGACTGGATCGGCAGAACCAGACATGCCACACCAGGTGTGGGATTGATATCACCACCACCCCACCATGATATTTATTCTATCGAGGATCTTGCACAATTAATATTTGATCTGAAGAATGCAAACCGTGCCGCACGCATTAACGTGAAGCTGGTTTCAAAAGCGGGCGTAGGCACCATTGCAGCAGGCGTTGCCAAAGCGAAAGCTGATGTGGTATTGATCTCAGGTCACGATGGCGGTACCGGCGCCTCTCCTATCAGTTCCATCAAACATACCGGCTTGCCATGGGAACTGGGTCTGGCAGAAACACAACAGACACTCGTTAAAAATAAATTACGCAGCCGCGTTGTTGTTCAGGCTGATGGACAGATGAAGACGGGTCGCGACATCGCGATCGCCACTTTACTGGGTGCAGAAGAATGGGGCGTAGCCACAGCCGCACTGATCGTGGAAGGTTGTATCATGATGCGTAAATGCCACATGAATACCTGTCCCGTAGGTGTTGCCACCCAGGATCCTGAACTCCGTAACCGTTTTACAGGCGACCCTGACCACGTGGTTAACTTTTTCCGCTTCATTACCGAAGAGTTAAGAGAGATCATGGCGGAACTGGGTTTCAGAACTATTGAAGAAATGGTTGGCCAGGTTGATTCATTAGAGATGCGCGATGATATCACGCATTGGAAATATAAGTCGCTCGACCTTTCTGCGATACTTTATAAAGAGACCTCGGCTGATACAGGTTTATATAAACAGGAAGAACAGGATCATGGAATTGCCAAAGTGCTTGACTGGCAGCTATTAGCCACAGCCGCACCGGCATTGGAAAGAAAAGAAAAAATAAAAGCATCTTTTGAGATCAGGAATACCAACCGCACTGTGGGTACGATCCTGTCGAACGAGATCAGTAAAAAATATAAGTCGGCCGGTTTACCGGATGATACCATACATTTTACTTTCACAGGTACGGCGGGACAAAGCTTTGGCGCATTCAACACAAAAGGTGTAACGCTTGAACTGGAAGGAGATGCCAATGATTATTTCGGCAAAGGATTGAGTGGTGCCAAACTGATTGTCTATCCATCCAAACAGGCACTCTTCACACCGGAAGAAAATATAGTTATCGGCAATGTGGCTTTCTATGGAGCAACATCCGGAGAAGCATATATCAGGGGTAAAGCAGGTGAAAGATTTGCTGTGAGAAATTCAGGTGCCAACGTTGTGGTAGAAGGTGTGGGTGATCATGGCTGTGAGTACATGACAGGCGGATCGGTTGTAATACTCGGCAGTACAGGAAGAAATTTTGCCGCAGGTATGAGTGGAGGTATTGCTTATGTATACGATGTAAATAACACCTTCCACGAATTATGCAATAAAGAAATGGTTGACCTTGATCCGCTGGACAATGAAGATGCACAATTGTTACAGGCTATGATCAACAAACATTTTGCGTATACGGGTAGTACCGTAGCAAAGTTTGTACTGGATGATCTTGAGAACCAACTGAAAAATTTTATTAAAGTATTTCCAAAGGATTATAAAAAAGTAGTGGGCCAAAAGAAAGTGAATGCACCCGCAACAAAATAAAAAGAAAGAGCATGGGAAAACCAACTGGCTTTATAGAATTCACAAGGGAACTGCCTTCCAAAAGATCCCCGAAAGAAAGGCTGCACGATTATAAAGAGTTCGTAGAAAGATTTCCTGAAAAGAAACTCAACGAGCAGTCAGCACGTTGTATGAATTGTGGCGTACCGTTTTGTCATAGCGGTTGCCCTTTAGGCAATATAATTCCAGAATTCAATGACGCCGTATATCGCGAAAGCTGGGAAGAAGCATATGAGATATTAAGTGCGACCAATAACTTCCCTGAATTTACCGGTCGCATTTGCCCCGCCCCATGCGAAAGTGCCTGCGTACTTGGCATTAACCAGCCACCTGTTGCCATTGAAGAGATTGAAAAACATATTATAGAAATCGCTTTCGATAAAGGGTTTGTAAAACCCAGAAAACCAAATGTAAGAACAGGTAAAAAAATTGCGGTGATCGGTTCCGGTCCGGCAGGATTGGCTGTTGCGGCACAATTAAATTATGCGGGGCATTCTGTAACAGTGTATGAAAGAGATGAAAAACCGGGGGGCCTCTTACGCTATGGTATCCCGGATTTCAAACTTGAAAAATGGATCATAGAACGCAGGATCAGTTTACTCGAAGAAGAAGGTGTTGTGTTCCGTTGTAATTCGGATGTTGGTAATAATACAAGCATTAATGACCTGCTTCGCGAATCGCATGTGATCGTTCTTGCCGGTGGATCCACTGTACCGCGTAATTTGAATATCCCAGGCAGAAATTTAAAGGGTGTTCATTTTGCAATGGAGTTTTTAAAACAGCAGAATCAAAGGGTGAGTGAGCTTAAGGTAACCGGGGAAGATATTTTTGCCACAGCAAAAAATGTAGTGGTGATAGGTGGTGGTGACACAGGTAGTGATTGCGTAGGCACCTCTAACAGGCATGGTGCATTAACTGTAACACAATTTGAACTGATGCCTAAGCCGCCGGAGAGCAGAACACTATTGATGCCATGGCCCTCCTACCCGATGGTATTAAAAACGACTTCTTCGCATGAGGAGGGTGCACACCGCCACTGGGCCATTGCCACTAAAGCATTTATTGGAGATGAACAGGGGCAACTGACAGCCGTAAAAGTTGTGGACCTTGAATGGAAAACACCAGCAGGCGGTGGCCCCGCACATTTTGAAGAAAGTGCAGGTAGCGAACGGGATATACCATGTGAACTTGCCTTATTGGCCATGGGTTTTGTGCATCCGCAACATGAGGGATTGATTTCTCAGCTAGATGTTGAGCTGGACCAACGTGGAAATGTAAGAGCAGGAGAACAATCTTTCCAGACAAATATTCCTAAGATCTTTACTGCGGGTGATATGCGTCGCGGGCAATCCTTAGTGGTATGGGCAATCAGCGAAGGGCGTGAATGTGCCAGAAAAGTAGATGAATATCTTGTGGGCACCTCAGTATTAGAATCCAAGGATAACAGCTATTTTATAAATATATAATTATTAAATAATGTGATTGAAAAACCTTGCTATATGCAGGGTTTTTTCATTTATATACCTTAAAGAAGCAGTTATTAACGAAATAAAAATTTTTATTCAGCATTATATTAAAATATTTTAATTTTTTAATTATTATTGAATTTTATCAAAAAAACTATATTTTACATTAATTAAATATTTATAACATTTTAATTTAATATTAAATTATGCCAAAACTAACAGTTAAAAAATTTGCTCCGTTTTTAGTGCTGATGGCAGTTGCCATTGGAGCCATTTTTATTCCTTCGCTGCCCAACTTTGATGATGGGGGGAAAATATACAATGGCTCAGACATCGCTTGGATCATTGTTGCAACAGCACTGGTTTTCCTGATGACGCCCGGTCTGGCATTTTTCTACGGCGGTATGGTTCACCGTAAAAATGTGATCTCTACCATGATTAAAAGCGTAGTGGCAGCAGGGGTGGTAAGTATCCTCTGGGTATTTGTCGGCTTTAGCCTTTGTTTTGGCGATACGGTGGGGGGATTTATTGGCAATCCGCTGACCAATATGTTCTTTAAAGGCATTAATTCCGGAGCTCCGTGGAGTCTTGCCCCTACTATCCCTCTGGCACTTTTTGCATTATTCCAATTGATGTTCGCCATTATTACACCCGGATTGGTAGTTGGTGCTGTAGCAGAAAGGATCCGCTTTACAGCTTATATATTATTCATCGCGCTTTTCAGCCTGCTGGTATATGCACCTATTGCACACTGGACATGGCATCCCGAAGGATTTCTCTTTAAAATGGGAGCCCTTGACTTTGCAGGCGGAACAGTTGTACATATTTCAGCAGGTTGCGCAGCATTGGCCGGTGCACTTGTACTAAAACGCCGTAAAGCACACATAGAGCACAGGGAAATTCCTCCTGCAAACATTCCATATGTTCTGATCGGTACAGGACTTCTCTGGTTCGGCTGGTTTGGCTTTAACGCAGGTTCTGCTCTCGGTGCCAATGCACTGGCTGTTTCTGCTTTTGCAACAACCAATATGGCTGCTGCAGGCGCAGGTCTTTCATGGATGTTCTTTGATGTGATCCGCGGAAAAAAACCATCTGTACTTGGATTCTGCATCGGTGCCGTAGTAGGACTGGTAGCCATCACGCCGGCAGCAGGTTTTGTAGCCGTTCCACAAAGTATATTCATTGGTGTTGTCGCTGCTATCATCTCTAACCTTGCCGTTTACTATAAAGGCAAATCAACACTCGATGATACACTGGATGTATTCCCTTGCCATGGAATAGGTGGTATCGTGGGTATGCTTTTGACAGGCTTTTTTGCTACAAAAACTGTAAACAGTGCAGGCGCAGATGGATTGCTATATGGCGGCACAGCATTCTTTATCACCCAACTGAAAGCAGTGCTGATAGTGGTAGTCTACAGTTTTGTTGTTTCATTTGCGATCTTCAAATTCATCAACTTCATCCTGCCGCTTCGTGTAAGTGAAGAAGAAGAAGAATTGGGATTAGATGCTTCACAGCACGATGAAAAGTATGGCCGCACACCGCAATTTTCGTAAAATTATAATTGAACGGATAAAGCGATGTACTGAAGATACCCCTGACCGGGTACAGTACATCACCATGTTCGGGGCACAAAAAAAAAGGTACAGCCTGTAATAAACTTCTGACCAAGTTTATGGGCCGTACCAATTATTAAACATAAATCCATTGCAATGTTAAAGAAAATTTCAGGACTGGGTATCGGAATTTTAAGCATCTTTTCAGTAGATGCACAGACAGACTCTACCAAAAGATCCACTACTGTTTTTACCGGGTCTGTTGACGCCTACCACAGGTATAATTTTTCTGACCCTCCCGGAAAGACCAATAATCTGACTAGTTTTACGAATTCCCAAAACTCTTTCGAGCTAGGTATGGCATCTCTCCGGGTTGATCACAGTTTTCGAAAAGTAGCCGCTACAGTAGACGTAGGTTTTGGCAGAAGGGCACAGGAATTTTCTTACAATGATATCGGCAATACATTAACTGACATCAAGCAGGCTTATATAAGCTATTCACCTTCCGACAAGGTAAAGTTTACGTTCGGTAAATGGTCTACGCATATAGGTTACGAAGTACTGGATGCGTATGCAAACAGGAATTATAGTATGTCATATGGTTTCTCTTTCGGCCCCTTCTTTCATACCGGTATAAAAGCGGATATCTCGCTGGGAGGAAAAAGCGCTTTCATGGTGGGTATAGCCAATCCTAATGATTATGTAACTGCAGTAAGCAACGTTAAAATGGTGCTTGCCCAGTTCAGTACAGCTTCCTCCAATGATAAAATGAAGGCTTACCTGAATTTTGTAGGTGGAACGGATTTCACGCAGTTTAACTTGGTAGTAACAGGGGCACTGAGTGATAAATTCAGTATGGCTTATGATGGTAGTCTCCAATCAATTAAGGTGGGCACCAGTAACTCCCCATGGAAAAGTCACGCACTTTACCTGAACTTTGACCCTACCAAAGTATTTGGACTAACTTTACGGGGTGATTATTTTGATGACAGGAAACTGGCTCCATTGCTCGGCAACGCAAATAAAGTGTTTGCCACTACTCTTTCCGGCAATTTCAGGATCGATAATCTGACGGTTATTCCTGAATTCAGATTGGATAATGAAACTGGCGCCGGTTTTACAAAATCAAATGGATCATCTGCTAAAAGTACCGCATCCTTTATCCTGGCCGTTACTTATAAATTCTAATGCTGCAAATATGGTAACAGGTGATAGATACAGAAGATCTTTCTGATATCTATCACCTGGACCTAACATCTTTTCAGCTATCTTAGTTTCATTATCTTAGAAAATGAAATTGCTGTTAAGGATTCTCCAGTTAATATACTGTCTCTACGCTTTCTTTCTTTTTGCTGTGATCATGTTGCTCGTGTTCCCCTTTATCATGCTCTCTTTGCTGTTCGGGAAAGTAACCGGTGGAAATATGATCTACCAATTATGCCGCTTCTGGGGCATCCTCTGGTATTTTTTAACTGGTATCAGGCATAAAGAAATCTATACAGTCCCACACGACCGGAGTAGACAATACATATTTGTGGCCAACCATATCTCTTATATGGATATCCCACCGCTTGTTCGCATTGCCCATCAGCCGGTGCGGGTATTAGGCAAATATGAAATGGTAAAGATCCCTGTCTTTGGCTGGATCTACCGGGCCGCAGTGATACTGGTTGACCGCAGGAACCCGGAAACACGGGCAAAAAGCGTACGTGCATTGAAATCGGCTTTAAAGAGTCATATTTCTATTTTCATTTTTCCGGAAGGAACTTTCAATGAAACCGGTAAACCGCTGAAAGACTTTTATGATGGCGCTTTCAGGATAGCCATTGAAACAGAGACGCCTATAAAACCTATGATCTTTCCGGATACAATCGACCGTCTTCACTACAGGGGCATATTTGAACTCACGCCGGGGATCAGCCGCGTGATATACCTTGAAGAAGTTCCTGTAAAAGGGTTGACGCTTAGCGACATCCCCTCCCTTAAAAACCGTGTTTACACCATGATGGAAACTGCTTTAAAACAGTATCATCATTATCCTTCCGCTTAAAGCTTATTTTTGCGTAAATTCCAGTGCATTGTTCGTTGAAGTCATTATACCATTATCCTTACCTAAAAATTATACCTGGGCCGTACCTAAGCACCTGCAGTCTGCAGTGCAGGCAGGTGTGAGGGTGGAAGTGGTATTTGGCAAGAACAAACGCTATGCAGGCATCGTTAAACGGGTGCTGGAAACCGGTCCCGATACTTTCCAGCCAAAGGATATTCTCAATGTACTCGATAGTGAACCCCTGCTTCATCATGCCCAACTCAAACTCTGGGAATGGATCGCTGGTTATTATATGTGCAGCGAAGGGGAAGTGATGCAGGCAGCAGTACCCGGAAATCTTAAACTATCCAGCGAAAGTATATTGGTTTGGAACGAAGAAAGGAGCCTCGATTTAAGCGATCTTGGCGACCAGGAATATATCGTGGCAGAAGCACTGGAAATCAAAAAAGAACTCCGCCTAACCGAGGTTCAGCAACTACTGGATGTTACCCATGTTTACCCCGTAATTAAAAAACTCATCGAAAAAGAGATCTGTTATGTGTGGGAAGAGCTTAAACAGAAATACAAAGCAAAGACTGAAAAATATTTAACAATCAATGATTTATATAGAGATGAAGATAAATTGGCTGACCTCCTGAATAATTGGAGCAGGGCACCTAAACAAATGGAGCTGCTCCTTTCCTATCTCCATTTGGTGAAAACGGAAGGCGAGGTAACACAACCGGTGTTGCTGAAAAAGTCGGGCGCATCAGCGGCCCAGTTGAAGGGGTTGACAGATAAGCAAATACTGATCGCAGAGAAAAGGGCAACGGACAGAATCCGTTCTACCCCAGGCAATATCCAGATCGATTTCACACTGTCACCTGCCCAGGAGAACGCATTAAATGAGATAAAGGATACTTTCCGGGAGAAGCAGGTATGCCTGCTACATGGGGTAACTGCCAGCGGCAAAACAGAAATTTACACGAAGCTGATCGAGGATACCCTCCGTGCGGGCAAGCAGGTATTATACATGCTACCTGAGATTGCACTTACTTCGCAGATCATAAGGAGATTGCAAAAGCATTTTGGGGGATATATCGCCATCTCCCATTCGAAATTCAATCCCAACGAAAGAGTTGAGATCTGGAACAAAGTAAAAAGCGGCGAAACCAAGATCATACTGGGGGCAAGATCTTCCTTATTCCTGCCTTTTAAGGACCTGGGACTGGTCATAGCCGATGAAGAGCATGATGCGTCTTATAAACAACAGGAACCCGCACCACGTTATCATGCAAGAGATACGGCCATCTACTATGCATCTGTGTTCAAAGCCAAAGTATTATTGGGAAGTGCCACCCCTTCCATTGAAAGCTATTATAATTGTGTTCAGCATAAATATGGGTTGGTGCGTCTCGCAGAAAGATATGGAAAGGTGAAACTACCTGAGATGGGTATTATTGACCTGAAGAAGATACCTGCCAAAGAGAAAGCACTCTCTGCTTTATCGCAACCACTCATCGATGAAATAACAAGTTCGCTGAATGAGAACAAACAGGTGATCCTTTTTCAGAACCGCCGTGGTTATTCGCCGTATCTCTTATGCAATACCTGTGGGTGGATACCTTATTGCAGGCAATGTGATGTAACATTGACCTACCATAAAGCAAAGACCCAACTCTCCTGTCACTACTGCGGCAGTACCTACCCGGTAATCAATACCTGTGCGGCCTGCGGCAGTCACCAGTTTATCCAGAAGAATTTCGGTACCGAAAAAGTAGAGGAAATGGTGGCCGAAGCTTTCCCCGATGCGCGAATTGCGCGGATGGATTATGATACGATCCGGGGTAAGAATGAACATGATACCCTTATCAAGAAATTTGAACAAAGAAATATTGATATACTCGTAGGCACGCAGATGGTTGTAAAAGGCCTGGATTTTGAACATGTAAACCTCGTAGGCATCATTGACGCAGACGGGATCCTCAACTTTACTGATTTCAGGGTGAATGAAAGGGCCTATCAACTGATGGAGCAGGTAAGCGGTCGCGCAGGTAGAAAAGACGGAAATGGAAAAGTAATGGTGCAGGTAAGCAATGTCCATCATCCTGTATTGGGCTTTGTGCAGGCACATGATTTTGAACAGCTCTTTGCATTCGAGATCACCAAACGGAAGGAATTCGATTACCCTCCTTTCACCAGACTGATCCAGGTAACTTTTAAGCATAAGGATAAATACATTGCGGAGGCTGCTGCTAATATCATGACCCATGCACTGAAACCGCGTTTCGAAAAATATTGCAATGGTCCGGCACAGCCCCTGGTTGACAGGGTGCGGAACCAATATATCTGGGAGATCCTCTTAAAGCTGCCAAAAGATGGAAAGCTGATCAACCAATGCAAAAGAGAGATCAGCCAGCAAACAGTGATTATTCAAACAGACAAACGATACCGGAGCGTAACAATACTACCGGATGTGGATCCTGTATAAAATATCCAATGACTCTTCATAAAAATATATCACTTAAGCCTTATAATACATTTGCTATCAATGCAAATGCAAGTGTTTTTGGAGTTTTCAGTTCAATCGGTGACCTTGAATCATTACTCAAAGAACGTACTCCTGATCAGGCATTATTTATTCTTGGCGGTGGAAGCAATATCCTGTTTATTAATGATTTTTCAGGGCTTATTTTAAAAAATGAATTACGTGATATTCAACTAATTAGAGAAGATGATGAATATTATTACGTACAGGCATCGGCCGGGGAAAACTGGCACAACTTTGTACTTTATTGCCTGAATAAGAACTATTATGGTCTTGAGAATTTAAGCCTGATTCCCGGTTGTGTTGGCGCATCGCCTATTCAGAATATCGGTGCTTATGGGGTAGAGATCAAAGATGTTTTCGAGGAGCTGGAGGCCTATGACCTACAGCAAAAACAGGTCCGGATATTTAAACACGATGAATGCGGCTTTGGCTACCGGGACAGCGTATTCAAGCGGCAATACAAAAACCGGTTCGTAATTCTTGGTGTTACCTACCGGCTCAGTAAACATCCCAGGCTAAAAACCAGCTATGGTGTGATCGAACAGGAACTCACGAAAATGGGGGTAACAGTTATCACGCCAAGGGCGATATCAGATGCCATCATCCGGATACGCAGCAGCAAGCTCCCCGATCCTGCCATAACCGGCAATGCCGGAAGCTTTTTTAAGAACCCCGTTATAACCCAGTCGCTTTACAACCAGATCAAACTTACTGATCCCTCAGTTCCGGGGTTTCCAGCGGAGGAAGGATGTATAAAGGTGCCCGCCGGCTGGCTGATAGAACAATGCGGCTGGAAAGGTTACCGCAAGGGCGATGCGGGCTGTTATGATAAACAGGCACTTGTTCTCGTTAACTATGGAAACGCTACCGGGAAAGAGATTTATGTGCTATCGGAAGAAATCATTCAAAGTGTCCTTTCACGCTTCAATATCCAACTGGAAAGAGAGGTAAATATTCTTTAAAAAGACGACATAAAAAAAGCGGGTCATCTTTCAATGACCCGCTTTGTATTTTCTATACTATCTATTAATAGTATTTCAACTTCATTTCAACACGTCTATTAAGGGCACGTCCAGCTGCAGTTTTATTATCGGCAACCGGTTTAGTTGAGCCATAACCTTCTGAAGTGATCCTTGATGCATCGATACCACCTTTGGTAGTGATATAGTCGTAAACGGCTTTCGCACGTTTCTTACTCAAAGGCTCATTGATCTTGTCAGAACCTGTATTATCTGTATGACCTTCAATATCCAGTTTCAATGCAGCATCTTCTTTCAGAATCTCAGAAACAGCCTGTAAAGCAGGATATGACTTAGCAAGTAACTTGTCGCTACCTGTGACAAAGAAAATATTCTTTGCACTTGCTGCTACCTTCTTGATTACTTCTTCTTTAACAACAGGACAACCATTATTCTCTCTAACGCCCGGTACATCAGGACATTTATCTTCTTCGTCATTGATACCATCTTTATCTCTATCAGGAATAGGACAACCCTGGTAACGTGCAACACCTGCTACATCTTTACATTTGTCTTCTTCGTCATTGATACCATCTTTATCGGTATCCGGAATCGGACAGCCGTTATATTTAGCCAAACCTTTTACAGTTTTACATAAATCGTTGTCGTCATTGATACCATCTCCATCTGTATCAGGAACAGGACAGCCATCATATTTGGCAACACCTGCAACAGTAGGACATTTATCCTTGCTGTCAACAATACCATCACCATCTGTATCTTTCTCAACGATTGGAGCTGGTGGTGGCGGAGGAGCTACTACTACCGGAGGAGCTGGTTTATCTTTCAAAGGAGAAGAGATGCCAATAGAATAAGTCAGATGGTTGATAGAAAGATCGGATACCTTCATATTATATCCGAATAAAGTATGGATAAATGTTTCTTCCCCCAGGTTAAATTGCAATCCAAGTCCTGTTGGTGCATATGCTGCAAAATAAGTACCTGCATACATAGAAGCACCTAATCCAACATGAACATAAGGAACAACAATATAGTTATCGGTCAGGAGTTTGAAATTAAGCCCTGCAGACAATTCCATCAGGAACTTGGTATCTGAGCTTGGTGTAATACCTGAATTAAAAGAAAACGGGTATTTTGGAAAAGATCCGGCGAGTGACCCTTGAAAATCAATGTGGCTAGTAAGGCCCTGGTAATAGTTCAGGCTCATACCGGGTGCCATATCCTTTATTTTAGTCCACTGTCCATTGCTTAACACAGTAGCCAAAGAGGAATGGTCAATAAGATTGGCCGTATACATATCCTTCAATAAAAAGCTGAGTCCAAGAGTTGGTCTCTTTTTGTAAGGGGTAGTAGTTTGCGCGAATGAGCCGGCTACAAATGCAACGGCTATCAGGGAAAGCAGGAATTTCTTCATAATCAGTTTTTTGGTAATTAATGCAAAAATACACGGAGAAACTGACTTTCTGAAAATATGATAACTTTAAATTATACCCATTTATTCCAGAGCATCTTTTGAAACCACTTCAACACGTACGCGTGTGAGCCCACTTTTAATGAAATCAAGCTTACGAGCCGCGGCCCTGCTGAGATCTACGACCCTTCCCTTCTTTTTCATGCGGGGATGCATTCGGTCATTTATACGCAATATTACGTATTTGTTATTTTTTAAATTTGTAATCCTCACCCATGTATTGAGCTTAAAATTGTTGCTGGCAGCGGATAACTTGCTATTTCTAAATATTTCTCCTGTTGCTGTTTTTGTGCCATCCAGATTTGTGCTGTAAAAACTTGCAATACCCATTACTACATTTTCACTCAATTTGAGGGAATCGATCTTAGCAGAATCTGCCACGGCCAGTGAATCATTCTTCTTCAAACCCTCCAACGAATCAACAGCTGATTGCTTTACAGGGATGTTCATAAACCTGATGGGTTCAACCTTCACTTTTGCAAGCCCGGCTTCCATGAAATCAAGCAATGCGGCGGCGGCCATGGTAAGATCAACCACCCTGCCTTTTTTCTTCATGCGTGGGTGCATTCTGTCGTTTATACGTACAATGACCGATTTCTTATTTTTGAGATTCGTGACAAGCACCCAGGTATTCAGTTTAAAATTATTGCTGGCAGCGGTTAGTTTACGCTGCCGAAAGATCTCCCCGGTGGCAGTTAATGTACCATCCAGGTTGGAACTGTAAAAGCTCGCGATCCCATTGACAGCTTTCCCGATTACCTGAAAAGTATTGGGGGAAGTGCTGTCTCCGATTTTGGAAGAATCAACAATTGGGATTGTATCTAATATTTTATGAAGTGTTGTTAATGAATCATTTAAAACAATTACTTGAACTTTAATTTTCTTTTCATTTTTCTTTTTGAAGCCCAATCGCTCAACTCCCTCCTTATCGAGGTCTACAAGGTTTCCTTTCTTTTTTGAAGTCTTTCCCAAGGCATCTGCAATGCCTGCAATCACTTTTCGGTTATTGGCAGGATTGGTGATCAATACCAGTGTATTGATGGGAAACCGGTTGCTAATTGCCTGGAATATCCTGATGGAAGCTGTGTCGTTATCGCCAACCCTTCCTTCTGCCTGCCCGGTTTTGTAAGTACCGGCAACGCCTGTAGCTACTTTACCCCGTAAGCCATATGCCCCGGGATATACCTGAGACGTGCGACCTTTGGCCGTTTGTAAAAGCAAGGTATCCTGCTGCGCCCGCACCAGAAACGAAATGCTCAGAAATAAGAATATAGATAAAATATTTTTCATGCAGAATTAACTAATTTGAACGCTGCCCGGTATTAGCGGGCAGGTAAAATAGACAAACACCCGGAGGTTTCATTGTAAATTTTAAAATAAGGATCGGCAAATGTTTTCAAAATAGGTGCCAAATTTTGTTGAATTATTTAAATTAAAGTTTAAATAAATGCAGATATGTAATGATAATCAAATAATTATATATGATATTTAATATTTTAAATAAAACCAATTTATCCATTCTAAAGGGTTTTATTTTGATGTTATTCGCGTTGTCTGCTATCAGCGGGATGTCTCAGACAGCAGGTGAAGAGCGATTGGTCACCATTGATAATCCGCAAAACAAGACATTGATCACTATTAATTCGCCTGTTATATCTAAGGCCAAAAAAACGCTTCTTATATTTTTTTCACTGCCCAATGGAAACAGCATTGAATGGACCATGGGCAAAATAACCCAGCCGGGGGATGACTGGCATTTTGATATTCAGCATATTGCCGCCCAAACAAGGTACCTGCGAAATGTGATGAAAGACAGGAATGTGATAGTGGTTTATCTCGCTAATTATCTCAAAAGCTGGCCCGCCTGGAAAAGAGAACGCTCCGATGGACCTGGAGAAATCAAAAGGATCGTTGACTCAATCAGCGGGATGTTTGCCTCCTCCCACCCCGAGATCATGCTTAACAGCCATAGTGGCGGGGGGAGTTTTATTTTCGGCTACCTCGATGCTGTTGACAGGATACCCACACAAATAACACGGATTGGTTTTATCGACAGTGACTATGGCTACGAGGATTCTCTTCACAGCGCAAAGTTTGTTAACTGGCTCAAAGCATCCAAAAAACATTCACTATATGTATTGGCGTATAACGACAGTGTGGTAATCTATAATGGAAAACCATTGGTGAGTCCCACAGGCGGTACCTGGTGGCGCAGTCAACATATGCAGCAAAGATTAGCGCAGAACATGGATTTTAGAAAAGAGGCAGATACCAGCTTTATTCGCTTCTATGCACTAAAGAACAGGGTTGCCATACTTTTAAAGACAAACCCGGAGGGAAAGATCTATCATACGGAGCAGGTGGCCAGAAATGGTTTTATTCATACGGTTTTGGGAGGAACCAAATACGAGAAAAAAGCAGGCTATCAATATTGGGGTGAGCGGGCTTACACGCCTTACATATTTAAAGATGTTTCGCCGTCTTCTCCTCACCTGTAATATCTCCTGCACTCCGGATCTGCACCTGCAAATTGGTGATCCATTCGCTGCAGCCCTTAGCATACAAATACTCGTTCACCTGTCCGATCACTTTCATCACTTCTTCATAAGTGCCCTCTAGTACCGTAGCAAATGGCCCCACCTCACATCGTATGCGTGATCGTTTGATCACATCGATTGCTTCATCCACCCATTCGTAAGGGTGTTTGTCCGCTACAACGGGTAAGATCTGGATGGAAGCGTTAACGATGAAAGAATGCATGGTATACTTTGTTTGTATAAAGATATTAATTTGACACTAAATAATACTTTCCATGCCTTCTGATATACTTATCAGTTTTTTTCAAAACAGCAGCCGTGTATCCATGGAGGCAGCCAAACACATTGCCGGTCATTTTCACTTAAAAGAGATCAGCAAGAATGAATGGATATTAAAGAGTGGAAGGATGGCTGATGAATACCTGTTTCTTGAAAAAGGATACATGCGTTCCTATGCCGTTGATACGGCTGGCAATGATGTAACCACAAACTTTTATGCACCGGGACAGGTGGTGTTTGAAGTGTCCTCATTTTTTAACCGCACAATTTCAAAGGAGAATATCCAGGCTTTAACTGATTGTGAAGGATGGTATATCAGTTTTGACGAGTTAAATCAACTGTTTCATACATTGCCCGAGTTCAGGGAATTTGGGAGGGCTATTCTAGTAAAAGGATTTTCGGAATTGAAAGGACGTATGTTATCTATGATCACAGAAACGGCGGAGGAGCGCTATGAACATCTACTGATGAAAAGCCCTGATATTTTCCAGCATGTGCCGCTTAAGTTCATTGCCTCTTACCTGGGTATTACCGATACTTCCCTAAGCAGGATACGGAAAGAGTTTTCAAAAAAATAACATAGTGACCCGTTCTTGTCATTTGGCAAGTCGTTGCATTATCGCTTTATCGTCCTTTGCTATATAAAATATAAGCAATGGAAACCCTACCCCTTTATGTAAAGATCATTTTTCTGATCACCACTTTATTAGCTGTTGGTATTACCTGGAAATCTACTGCCTATTCAAAGCCGTTTGTACTGATTGTTTTATGCTGGCTGGTTCTACAGGCGATACTGGCTTTTAACGGATTTTATACGGTAACAACAGGCATTCCACCAAGATTTGCATTACTGGTTATACCTCCGGTTGTGATGATAACAGTTCAGTTTATTACCACCAAAGGCAAAGCGTTTGTAGACAGTATTAACCTAAAGTATTTAACCTTACTGCATATTGTAAGGATCCCGGTCGAGATTACTCTTTTATTGCTATACCTCAATAAACTGGTTCCGTGTATCATGACGTTTGAAGGCAGGAACTTTGATATCCTGTCCGGCATCACCGCCATCCTTATTTATTACCTAGGTTTTGTAAAAAAAGTAATGAGCAGGAAAATAATACTTGCCTGGAATATTATATGCCTCGTATTATTATTCAATATTGTTGTTACCGCTGTTCTTTCTGCCCCTTTCTCTTTTCAGCAGTTTGGCTTTGAACAGCCCAATATCGGGCTCTTATATTTTCCTTTTGTGTGGCTGCCGTGTTGTGTGGTACCGCTTGTTTTGTTTTCACACCTGGTGGCTATCAGGCGATATCTGTTACTTCAACAACAGCATCAAGATTAAGTGCACCATGAATATGCGGGAATACTTCATTGATAGATCCGGCCAACTCAAATATCAGCGGGCGTTCTACTTTACTCTTTTCGATCTTTAATTTAACAAGACCTGTCTTGCCTTTATAGTAACGTTCGAGAACACCCGCTACCTGGCTTTCAGTGCTGTTATGAATAAAACCCTCTGTTGCAAGAGTGGCCGATTCATAAGAACCTTTGGCGAGCGCTGCTGCCCATTCTTCTTTCGTTGTGATATGATATATGTAATCTGATTCCATTGTTATAAAGGTTTTGATGTTTTATCGAGCAGCATAAGATCCGTAAGAACAATTGCTGTAACGGCTTCGAGGATCACGGGTACCCTTAGTGCAATACAAAGATCGTGACGACCTTTTACAGAAAACGCCTCTACCTCATGGGTTTCCCAGTTCCATGTCTGTTGTTCTTTAGGTGTTGAGGAAGTGGGTTTGATAGCTATCCTGTAAACCATCTCATTTCCATTGGTAATACCACCCACAACCCCACCGGCATGATTGGTGCGCGTAGTACCCATTTCATTTTCGATGGGATCGTTATGATCAACTCCAAACATTTTTGCTGCAGCAAAACCAGTTCCGAATTCAACACCTCTTACTGCAGGTATCGCAAACACGATATGTGCCAGCAATGATTCTACTGAATCAAAAAAATGCTCGCCCAATCCAACGGGCAATCCTGTTGTTCTGCATTCAACTATCCCGCCAATACTATCTTTTGCATCAATAGCTTTCTGTAATCCTTTGTCAAGATCCGCTTCTCCCCCTATCTCTAAAATGGTGGAAGCAACCTGTATGGTTGATGAGGTCTGAACCAGATTCAGTAGTTTTTTAGCGATCACACCAGCAGCTACCAAACAAACGGTTAACCTTCCGCTGAAATGCCCGCCACCACGGAAATCTTCAAACCCGCCGTACTTGGCATGCGCCGTAAAGTCTGCATGACCCGGTCTTGGAACAGCGCGTTGTTTTGAATAATCATCGCTACGTGTATTCTTATTTTCAAAAAGTATCGTAAGAGGCGCTCCCGTTGTATGACCATTAAATAGGCCGCTTTTAAAAATAGGCAGGTCATCCTCTTTGCGTGGTGTGGTGCCTTTTTGTACGCCTCCTTTTCTGCGCTCTATATCCACTAAAAAATCATCTACACCCAATGGCAAGCCTGCCGGACATCCATCAATAGTAAGACCCACGCATTCGCCATGCGATTCGCCAAAGATGTGTATGCGGAATATGCGGCCAAATGAGTTCAATGTAATTTGGTTTATTAGTTTATTTGTTTATTGGTGTTTTGGTTTATTGGTGCACCAAGGCTTTTTAAATGCTGATAAAATTCAGGATATGATTTGTTGATAGCCTCCGCCTCACCAATCATCACTTCTGCTTCTGCACCCAATGCGGCTACTGCACAAGCCATGGCAATACGGTGATCGTGATGCGAATGGACCTCCCCTCCTTTTACACCTGTGCCACCTTTCACGAGCATGAGATCGTCCTGTAAAATGATTTCAATCCCTAACTTACCAAATTCTTCCTGCAAGGTAAGTGAACGGTTACTTTCTTTATGTGTTAAACGGCCAACACCTTCTATCACAGTAGTTCCTTCGCAATAAGCAGCAAGGGCCACAAGCGGTGGAAAGAGGTCGGGACAATCTGTGGCATTAAAATGAAAAGCTTTCAATGGTAGAGGGGCGGTTTCAATCTGTGTTGCTTCAACAGAAATACGACAGCCGCTATCCATCAATGCCTGCAGGATGGCTTTATCGGCCTGTGTTGAAAAAGGATCGAGCCCTTTTACGGTTATCGGACCTCCGATGGCTCCTGCTACTAATAAAAAGGCAGCTCCACTCCAGTCACCTTCGACTTCGTAGTCTATGGTTTGTGATCTGTTGTCTAAGGTTGTTCTTTTGAAATAAAATTGCTTATAATCTTTATTCTCTACTTCGTATCCGAAGTGTTTCATAACCTGTAATGTGAGGTCGATATAAGGTTTGCTGGTAAGATCTTTTACTGTAATGGTTACATCATTTGCACCGGCAGCGCCGTAAGCCATTAATAATCCTGTTAAGAATTGTGAACTCAATGATCCGTCCACTTCTATGTTTGCAGGCTGCAATGGTCCTTGTATATGCAGTGGCAACCTTCCATTATCTGACTGAACTTTTACTGCAAGTTGCGGTAGTATCTCATCAAAGAAATTCATGGGTCTTGTTAAAAGACTCCCTGAACCGTTTAGTATGATTGCCTGATCGCTTAATGCAGCGATCGGTGTAAACATCCTGATACCCAATCCGCTTTCGCCACAGTTAACCGTTGCATTAACCGGCACAATACCATTAGATGTAATGGCGATCGTTCCGTTATCAAGTTGTTCAACTAAGGCACCTAATTTTTGTATCACATCCAAAGCGGCGAGATCATCATTGCTTTTTCCTGGGTTATGTAAAATCGTTTTCCCAATATGCAACAACGCAGCCGCACAAGCCCTTTGCATACTGCTCTTGCTGGCAGCTGCAGAAAGGGTTCCTGTAATACGGGATGGCTGTATTCCTACGATCATAAATATTTATACTGCCGGGAGGCTTTAGAATTGTTTAAATATTTCCTGTAACTGAACAAACAACAGGGGTTGCACAACGCCTTTCCCTATCTGCTGTAACAATATATAATTGATACTGATATTATCTTTCTTCTTATCCATCATCAATACCTTAAACGCTTTCTTCGTATCAAACTCGGCAAAGGTAGGAAGACCATACTTCTCAAGCAATGCCACCACTTCTGCTGCCTGTTTAAATCCTTTGAGTTGCTGGGATATCACACAGGCATACGTCATTCCGATACTGATCGCCTGACCATGACTGAGCTCATACATATTCTCAATCGCGTGCCCGAGTGAATGGCCAAAATTTAAGAGCTTTCTTTCACCCTGTTCAAATTCATCATTCACCACTACTTTGGATTTGATGAGTACATTTTTCTGAATCAGGTCCGCTAACAAAGCCGGTGTCTTTTGAAAATCGCTTAGTTTATGTTGCTGTAATAACCTGAACATCGCTGCATCTTTGATGCAGGCATGTTTGATGATCTCGGCAAAACCATTCTGCCATTCGCTCCTGGGTAATGACTTGAGCAAAGAATGATCAAACAATAAAAAGGAAGGTTGTCTTATCAATCCCACCATGTTCTTATAAACACCCACATCTATCCCATTTTTTCCGCCGATAGAAGCATCCACCATTGCGAGTATACTTGTTGGCACAAAGCCAAATGGTATACCCCGCATATATATTCCGGCAACATAGCCTGTAATATCTGTGATAACACCGCCGCCTACGCCTATCAATACGGTTTTACGATCAGCGCCAAAAGCCAGCAATTGATCGATTACCACATCAACTGTCTGTTGTACCTTATATTCTTCACCCGGCTTTAATACGATGGTGTTCCAGCCTTTAAATTTTTTCTTGTGTGCAGCAAATACATTTTCATCCGTTACAATAATGCCATTATCCTTTGATACCAGTTTTTCGAGGTAAGCAAATTCAGCATCGAAGTAATAGGACACGCTTGTGTTCGAGAATTGTATGTTTTTACGTTTCATCCGCAAGACAGATTAACGGATTTGCGTATTACGGATTAGCGGATTTATTTAATCCGCTAATCCGTAATACGTCAATTCGATAATTATTTGTTCATGATTTTATTCTGGTGATTGATACTTTCCATATGCACCGCATCAAAATACTTCGTCACAAATTCTTTGCTCAATCCCAATTTTTCTCCTTTTAAGAAAGCTCTTTCCAGGATAGCGTTCCAGCGGTTTGTTTGAAGAATAGTGATGTTATTTTCTTTTTTATACTGACCGATCTTCTCAGCTACTTTCATACGCTGACTCAATACCTGCATCAATTCATCATCCAGGTTGTTGATCTGCTGACGCAGTTTTTCCATTTCTGCATGATATTCCGGTGATGCAACATCTTCACTTCTCCAACGGATGGCCCCGATTAGTTCACCCAATTTCTCCGGTGTGATCTGTTGCTTGGCATCGCTCCATGCATTATCAGGGTCAATATGACTCTCAATGATCAAACCATCAAAGTCAAGATCGATAGCTGTTTGTGCAACATCCAGCAGTATATCGCGGCGTCCGCAGATATGCGAGGGATCGTTGATCATCAGCAATTCAGGATACCTGCGTTTCATTTCGATCGCAAGGTGCCACATGGGTGCATTCCGGTATTCTGTATTACCGTAAGAACTAAATCCACGGTGTATAAGACCAATATGTTTAATGCCCGCTTTCGCAACACGCTCCATCGCACCTATCCACAATTCAAGATCAGGATTAATGGGATTTTTTATCAGTACAGGTACATCAACACCACGCAAAGCATCAGCAACATCCTGGACACTGAATGGGTTAACCGTTGTTCGGGCACCGATCCACAATACATCCACATCAAAATGCAAAGCATCTTCTACCTGCTTGCCGGTGGCCACTTCTACCGCAACCGGTAAACCTGAAGCTTTCTTCGCCTGCTGTAACCATGGCAAGCCTTTGGTGCCAATGCCTTCAAAACTTCCGGGACGTGTTCGCGGTTTCCAGATACCTGCGCGCAGGATATCTACTTTACCTGTAGCAGCCAGCCTGGTAGCGGTTTGTATAACCTGCTCTTCAGTCTCTGCGCTGCAAGGGCCAGAAATAATTAGTGGACGCTTTTGTAATAATGCTTCCACGGGGGTTAACTGCTCAATTACCTGTTCCATACAACTTTTTTTATTGGTTTATTGGTTTATTAGTTTACTGGTTTATTAGTTTATTTGTATACTGATGTTTTCAATAAACAAATAAACTAATAAACCAATAAACCAATAAACACTTTAGTCTCTACTTCCTCTCTTAGGACTCGGCCCGCCACTATCCGCATCATTCATCCGGATACTTCTTCCTTTATACTTCTTACCATCGAGTGCACGGATCATTTGTTGCGCTGCTCCTTTTTCAATTTCGATCCAGCTGTTCATATCTTTCATGTCGATCCTTCCCAACACTTCTTTCTTTAGATCGCTCATGTCTAATATATACTGCAGGAAACTCGCTTTAAAGAAACCATCTTTTGTTCCAAGGTTTACAAACAAACGTGTGTTACCACCACTGGCTCCACCACTACCGCCACGGTTACCGTATTCATTTCTTTCACGTCCGGCACCGATCCTTTCACGTCCCCCTTCTCTTGCTCTTCCTGCATCCGGTCTATCGCTACGTTCCGTTCTGCTACGTTCACGCAGGTTAAGATCTTCTGCATTCTCATAATACTTCAGGAACCTGTCGAACTCCATAGCAGCTACGCGTTTCAACACATCCTCTTTGCTTACATCGGCAAATTTTTCTGCCAGCATAGGAACATATGTTTCGTAATCGCCGTGACTGATATCAGCAGATAATAATTTATCCATAAAATGGAAGAACTGTTTCCTGCACACATCTTTACCACTTGGTATATCGAGTTTATGAAACTGCGAATTATTAATGCGTTCGATCTGCTTGAATTTGTACATCTCTTTCGCATGAACGATTGAGACACAGATACCCTGGTTACCGGCACGGCCTGTACGACCGCTTCTATGCGTATAAATCTCAACATCATCGGGTAATTCGTAGTTGATCACATGTGTGATACCAGCTACATCAATACCCCTGGCGGCAACGTCTGTAGCGATCAGCAGTTGCAGACTTTTGTCGCGGAACTGACCCATCACTTTATCACGTTGCTGCTGTGTAAGATCTCCGTGCAATGCATCGATATCATAACCTTCTCTTGTTAAACGCTCAGAAATTTCCTGTGCATCCAGTTTGGTACGGGTAAAGATGATACCATAGATACCCGGGTTAAAATCGATGATACGTTTCAGTGTATCGTAACGGTGCTGAGCAGTAGTAACATAATATTGATGATCAATACTTTTGTTAGATGTGTTCACCTTACCAACGATCACTTCTTTCGGATCTTTCATGTACTTCTTGCTCACCTTACGGATCTCGGTAGGCATAGTAGCACTGAACAGCCATGTACTTTCACGTACCGGTGTGTTTTTAAGGATGAATTCGATATCATCCTGGAAACCCATGTTCAGCATTTCATCAGCTTCATCCAATACCACGTACTTGATCTGCTCAAGGTTGATCGCTTTTCTTTCGATAAGATCAATCAAACGTCCCGGTGTAGCCACTACGATCTGTACGCCCCTTTTCAGGTCACGAATCTGCAAACCGATAGAAGCACCACCATATACAGCCACCACGGAAACCCCGGACATATATTTTTTGAAGAGCTCTATCTCTTTTACGATCTGTAAGCATAGTTCCCTGGTGGGACAAACCACCAGTGCCTGCGGATACTTAGCCGCTGCATCAATAATGTGCAGGAGCGGTAAGCCAAAAGCTGCTGTTTTTCCTGTTCCCGTTTGTGCCAGCCCGATAAAATCCTGGGTACCACTTAGCAATATGGGTATTGCCTGTTCTTGTATTGCGGTCGGGTTCACATATCCCAGCTCGTCCGTTGCCTGGATCAGTCTGGCATCAATTCCCAACGCTTCAAATGTCGTCATGTATTAAAAAATTTGCCGCAAAGGTACTTTTTATATGCCTCTTTGCCTGTTTTTTGTTTGAAATGCAGCGCTGGCGCTGATTTTCGGATTAGCGAATGACGTATTAGCGGATTTTTCGGCTCTTTGCTTTAATCCGCAAATCCGTAATCCGCAAATCCGCGAATTACTTTAATATCCTCCTGATGCCGTTCGCATTCTCTATCAACTCCTCCAGATACGCATAATTCTCCTTTTCGAGGCAGGATTTGAACTTCCTGAGCTGGGCAATGTGTTCATTCAGCACATCCAGCACATTTTCCCTGTTCTGCATAAAGATCGGCACCCACATGGCCGGGTTACTCTTGGCCAGCCTCACCGTACTTTCAAAACCTCCGCTCGCCAGTTCAAAAATGGTATCCTCCTCTTTTTCTTTTTCCAGTACCGTATTGGCCAATGCAAAAGAAGTGATGTGTGAAATATGACTCACATAGGCTACGCGCACATCATGATCATCTGCATTCATATATACAAGGTGCATTCCCAATAGACCGTATACTTTTTCTACCAGCGCTACTGCATCGGCATCACTGTTTTCTTTAGAACAGATCACGGTTGCTTTGTCCTCAAAAGCACCTTTTACAGCAGCTTCGGGACCGCTATATTCGGTACCCCACATTGGGTGGGTAGCCACAAACCTTCCGCGGTTGGCACTGGCATCTGCCGCTTCGCAAATGATCTTTTTGGTTGAGCCTACATCCATTACCACCTGCTTATCAACGGCATTCAATATAACAGGCAAAAGGGTTTCGGCCCTGTCGATCGGAATGGCCAACACAATCAGGTCGGCACGCCTAACCCCTTCTTCCACAGAACAGATCTCATCTACCAAACCCACTTTAAGCGCCGTAGCACAGTGATCCGAATTGGCATCAACGCCAATGACGGTATCAGCGAACCCTTTTTCTTTTAAGGTGAGCGCCATGGAACCTCCAATCAATCCGACACCGATAATAGTTACCGTCATTATTTTGAATTTTTAATTCTTTCAATCGCTTCACTAAACCTATCAACACTTCCGCAAAGACTCACCCTGATATATCCATTACCTGCACTCCCAAAGATTCCACCGGGGGTGATGAATACATTTGCATTGTATAACACTTCATCGCTCACAGCATATCCGTCTTTATAACCCTGCGGGATCCTGGCCCATACGAACATCCCTACCTGGGTATTTGAAAATTCACACCCAAGCAATGTTAGGAGTTCAAAGACTTTTACGCGCCGCTCTGCATACACCGAATTGATCAACTCGTACCATTCTTTACCAAGGCTCAAAGCCTTTGCTGCAGCGAGTTGCACGGGAAGAAACATCCCGCTGTCCATATTACTTTTGAAACGCAGGATCTCATCTATTCTTTCTTTGGCACCGCATAACATACCTACCCGCCAGCCTGCCATATTCTGGCTCTTGCTTAGTGAATTGAGCTCTATAACTACTTCTTTGGCACCTTCGATACTTAATAAACTCGCAGGTGTTTCATTGAGTATAAAGCTATAGGGATTGTCGTGACAGATAAGTATGTTATTACGTTTCCCGAAGGCCACCAGCTTTTCGAATAATTCTTTTGTTGGCAATTGGCCCGTTGGCATCTGGGGGTAATTCACCCACATCAGTTTTACCTTTGAAAGATCTGTTTTTTCCAGTGCAGCAAAATCGGGTTCCCAGTTATCTGCTGCTGTTAATTCATAAGTAAGCGTTTCACCACCGGCCAGTTTTACGGCACTGCTGTAAGTGGGATAACCCGGGTTAGGGATCAAAGCTTGATCACCTTCATTCAGGTAAGTCATACAGATATGCATGATACCTTCTTTACTCCCGATCAGCGGTAATATTTCTGTATTGGCATCCAGTGTTACCTGATACCATTTACTGTACCATTCTGCAATGGCATTGCGTAATACAGGTGAACCTTTATAATTCTGGTAAGCATGCACATTGGGTTTGGCAGCTTCATCCTGCAGCACTTTGATTACATCGGGGTGCGGGGGAAGGTCGGGGCTGCCGATACCCAGGTTAATGATGTTCTTACCTTGTTTATTCAGTTCTTCGATCTCTCTCAGTTTTTGAGAAAAATAATATTCACCTATGCCTTCCAGCCGTTTTGAAGTAGTGATCGTCATATATTATCCGTTTACAACTTTTCCTTTTTTATATACACCGAAAATTTTTACACTATTGGTTAAGGAAGCGATATCACTTAATACAGTATCAAACTGATTTCGGCCTTCAAATTCAAGATCTGCATAAAAACCATATTTAAAATTACTTCCCTGTATGGGCATGCTTTGCAATTTACTGAGGTTGATACCTGCATCGGCTATTGTTGTTAAAACCTTTGCCAGTATGCCTTTTGAGTGATTTGTTTGAAAATAAACAGAAGCTTTATCTGCATCCGCAACTGCTACCGCTTCGTCTTCTCTTTTCAATGCCAGGAAACGGGTAACATTGTTTTTCATCGTATGAATATTGGGCGCAATGATCTCAAGCTCATATAATTCTGCAGCAAGCTTACTTGCAATAGCTGCTGTATGTTTACTGCGGTGCTGGTGAACATGTTTGGCGCTTAATGCGGTATCCTCAGTTTCTATGAGTTTCCAGTTGTTCTTTTCCAAATAGTCGAGGCATTGTAAAATAGCCATAGGGTGACTATGTACTTCCTTAATATCAGCCAATGCTACACCCGGATTCACTAACAGGTTCTGGCTGATGGATAGATAAACTTCCCCAACAACTTTGAGTTTGCTTTTCTGCAAAAGGTTATAATTGGGAAGGATACTCCCGGCAATAGAATTTTCAATAGCCATGATACCGCCGGCAGACTCTTTTTTATCGGAAGCTATTCTGACCAGGTCGCGGAAAGTATCGCAGGGAATCACTCCAACCTGTTTGCCAAAGAATTTCCGTGCCGCCACCTGGTGGAAGCTGCCTTCATAGCCCTGGATAGCTATTTTTTCCTTCGCCCTGAAGGGCGGGGCAAGTATAGTTTTACTATTATCATTTTTCGTAATACTCATTCTTATTATTTGTTTGGATCAGGGCCAAAAAAATCCCGGCCTTAAAGGCCGGGATTTGTATTTTAATTTGTTTCGCTTGTTATGCTTTGGCAAATACTACCCGGCTTCTTTTTTCAAAGAAGTAGTAAAAGAAAAAATAGAAAGTATTTGCGATGATTGTTTTCATTTCTGAATCAAATATAACCTACCAATTGAATATAAATATCGTTTAGTAAAAATTTATTTAACTAACAGGAGTTAGTTAATGGTCAGTGGTTGCTTATACCTTGCCTCAGGCTTCAGCCTGAGGAGGAAAAAAGAAAGCCCCTCCGTGGAAACGGAGCGGCTTCTAACGATTGCTTGCCATATGAAAAATCTTTCCAAAGCTACTTGAGACCTGCAAGCCCGGTCAACATCACAATCCAATCGGCACGGTAGCTTTAACTAATTACATTTTAGGTTTGGTAGTGTCAGCCATGTGCGTTGTGTCAGCAGCAGCTTTTGCAGCGCTGTCAGCAGCCCATGCAGCTTTAGTGCTATCAGCAGCTTTAGTGCTATCTGCAGCAGCTTTTTCTTTGTCAACACCTGTAGAACATGATGCCATGAAACCGGCTACTGCCAAAATTGCGAATACTTTTTTCATTTTTTTGCTTTTTGTGTGTGAGTGAATTTAAACTTAATACCGGAAGGACATAAAAGGTAACCCGGGTTTCAATATATTTTTTAAAAAATAATTTTAGGCCTATTTTGGGTTACTTTTACCCTCCCCAACGTATTAAAAGCACAGAAGTGAAAGCCGACACGAACGAACAAGCATTATTGAAAGGGCTGGCTAATAATGACTCGAAGGCCATCGACACTATTTATAAGGATAATTTTACTATGGTTCAGGCCTTTATCCTTCATAATAATGGTTCTTATGATGATGCGAGAGACGTTTTCCAGGAGGCAATGATCGCGCTGTATGAAAAGGCACAAAGTGAGTCGTTTGTATTAACCTGCCAGATAAAGACCTACATATATTCCATATGCAGGCGTCTCTGGCTCAAAAGGTTACAGCAAATGGGCCGGTACTCGAACCAGGTAGATAACCTGGATGAAACGGTTCCGGTTGAGGAGGATCTGGAAATTCATGAAAAACGCAATGCAGAATTTGCGATCATGGACCGGGCGATGGGAAGTTTGGGGGAACCCTGCAAGAGTTTACTGGAAGGTTATTATATTAAAAAAATGGGGATGCAGGAATTGGCTGCTGAATTTGGTTATACCAACGCAGACAATGCCAAGAACCAGAAATACAAATGTTTGATGCGGCTGAAGAAACTCTTCTTTTCGCAATATAACATTGGAGAATAATTAATATGGACGACATTTTATTATTAGAAGCGATTGAAAGATACCTCGGTGGCGACATGGATGCCAACGAGCGTGCCTATTTTGAAACGCTTCGTAAAAACACACCGGAAATAGACCAGATGGTTGTGGAGCATAGTATGTTCCTGCACCAGATGGATATCTATTCCGTGCACCGTAACCTGAAGCATAGTTTACAGGTTGCGCATGACAAATTGCTGTCGCGCGGTGATATTAACGAAGGCGGAGAACTTACTACCAAAGGCCGTGTTATACAACTCTGGAACAGGTATAAAAAGGTTACCGCCATTGCAGCTTCAGTAGGCGGCGTGATCGCATTGGTGATCAGTGGTCTGGCCATCTACTTCTCTCCTGTTGTGAATGGCAATCAATTACAGCAATTGAACAGGGAGATCCAGGTGATCAAGGCCAACCAGAAGTTCCAGGGAACGATGATCAATGAAGTGAAAAGTAAGATCCCTGAAAATGCAAAACTGATCAGTGGTGGTTCGGGCTTTCTGATTGACGCGAAAGGATATATTGTTACCAATGCACACGTATTAAAAGGATCTGGTGCCGTGGTGGTTAACAGCAAAGGGCAGGAATTTAATGCCATCATTGCCACAATAGATATTGAAAAAGACCTGGCTATTTTAAAGATAGAAGATCAGGATTATAAGCCACTCAAATCAATTCCATACGGTATCAAGAAAGCAAATGCAGAACTGGGCGAACATATCTTCACGTTCGGTTACCCGAGAACTGATATTGTATATGGTGAAGGTTATCTGAGTGCACGTACCGGTTACAATGGTGATTCACTCACTTACCAGGTACAGATCACGGCTAATCCGGGTAACTCGGGCGGACCGGTCTTTAATAACAATGGTGATCTGATCGGTATCTTAAGTACCCGCCAGGCGCAGGCAGAAGGTGTTGCTTTTGCAGTAAAATCGCGCAACATTTATAAAATGGTGGATGAACTGAAAGAAAAAGATACTACTATTGAAAAGATAAAGCTTTCGCCACACGGTTCTTTAAAGGGAATGGAAAGAAACCAACAGATCCCTAAACTGGAAGAATTTGTTTTCTATGTGAAGGCTTACAATAAATAATAATCCTTATCCAAACATACCAGGAGGCCCTGCTCAATGAGCGGGGCTTTTCTTTTTATTTTGCTTCTTTTGGAGCTTTGTCAATATACGCATAGCAGGAAAAATAAGCACGAATATAAAACGGGCTGTATAGGATGTGTAAAGATTATTGAACAGGCATAATACAAAGCCTGAAAGAAATATCAGTGCAATAACCAAGCTCCTGCGCAGTAACCATTTTTTAGTTCCCGGATCATGCGCTATTTCCGAAAGATTCCGTTTGGGATTACTGATACGTCGCCAGATAAAATAAATAGCAAGGGCTATCATAAACATATTCACACTATAGAACATCCACACACTGTCAAAACCTGCGTAATGCGAGTTCAATGCACTGCTGAATGGAACCAGGATGATCCAGAATAATACATGCAGATTCAGCCAAAGGAGCCCCCCATCGAAATTATTAACAAAGCCAAAGACCTTGTGATGACTGGCCCAGAACTGACCGATCACAGCAAAGCTTAATAAAAGTCCAAAGAACTCATACCATTTTTCACGAAAGAACATTTCCAGGGTATGTGTTTCGTCCAGCTCAGGAACCTTGATCTCAATCACAAGTAAAGTGATAGCGATGGCAAATACTGCATCGCTGAACAGGATCATCCTTTCTAACTGAAACTGTTTACGATTCTCAAAGATATCATGTGAATGGTGAGCCATCGGGGTTGTTTGTTTATTGGTTTATTGGTTTACTGGTCTATCCTGTAAACCTTTTATAGCAAAATAAATTTATCAGTACTAATCAACAAATAAACTAATAAACAAATAAACTACTACCCCCAAAGATTATCAGGATAAGTACCCGCTTTCACAAGATCGCTGATACATTGCTGTACAAACGGTGCATCTTCTTTATACGTAACCCCAAACCACTTGGCAGAAGTAGGTATCACCTTAACAGCACCTTTGCCTGACTGGATAAAATATTTTGTTGCAGTAGGAATAAAAAATTCAGACTTAGGTTCATTGCCATGCGCATCCAGGAACTTATGGAACTCACCTTCGCAGAGGTCGATGAACCCAGGGGCAAAGCAGAGATAATTCATACTTACGAGGCTGTCTTCAGAAACTTCATGTGCTCCGGTTGGATCTGTATAGGTGATCTTTCCGTTCTCTCCCCGGAAGATACTTGTGCGTTCGTTGATGTCTGTAAGATTGTTATCAGCATCTACATCGCATACTCCGCGGCTTACGCTTCCGTTATCGCTCAGTGTATTTTTTAACTCATATCCGATGATGCTGTATGTGTGTTCATTAACCTGTGTAGTTAAGAAATCGTAAGCCTTTACGAACGCATCGGCCCCATAAAAATCATCTGCATTGATCACGGCAAATGGTTCGTTCACTTTGCCCTTGCAGCATAACACGGCATGCGCAGTTCCCCACGGTTTTGTTCGGTCCGCAGGCACAGGGCGACCACCTGTGAATGCTTCGGGATATTGGTAAACATAGTCTGTTGCGATCCTGCCTTTTAACTTAGGCTCAAAGATGGCTTTGAAGTTTTCAGCAAAGTCTTCGCGGATAATAAAAACTACTTTTTCAAATCCTGCACGGATAGCATCGTAAATTGAATAATCCATGATAGTTTCGCCGGCAGGGCCAAAAGATTGTGTCTGTTTCTGGCTACCGTAACGGCTGGCCATCCCTGCTGCTAAAATCACTAAGGTCGGTTTCATAGGCTTACTTTAGACATGCGAAGCTAAAGGTTTCGCGTAAAGCATCAAACACTATATATGCCGGAAAGTTTACAAAATATTAAAAATCAGCGCCTCACCAATTTTTATCCCGGCGTGATCCCGGTAGATCTGCTCCGGCTGGATCTTTTTCACCCGGTTATCAGCGGAAATAAATGGTTTAAACTGCGTTACCATCTTGAGGAATTAAAAAATAATCATCAGACCGCTATTGCCACTTTTGGCGGAGCCTGGTCCAATCATATCGTAGCAACGGCTTATGCAGCCAAAGAAGCCGCTGTTCCTTCATTGGGATTGATCAGGGGGGATGAAACCCCTAACCTCTCCCCCAGTTTGCAGGATGCACGTGAATATGGCATGGAACTGATCTTTGTAAACAGGGGGGACTATAGAAATAAGGAGGCTCTGATACAAAAATGGGATCAGCCCGGTACGCACTGGATAATGGAAGGTGGGTATGGAGCATTAGGGGCCAGGGGTGCTGGAGGCATCCTGGATATAATAGATACAACCGGCTATACCCATATCGTTTGTGCGGTAGGCACCGGAACCATGATGGCGGGACTGATCAACCACGCTGCACCCGGCCAGCAGGTAACAGGGATCGCCGTTCTGAAAAATAATACCGGGCTTGAAAATGACATACGTAACCTGCTGAATGATCCTGCCAATCATCACTTTAGCCTTCATCATCCCTATCATTTTGGAGGATATGCAAAGCAGACAGAGGCATTGTTTGATTTTATGAAAGAATGTTGGTCAACACAACTAATTCCAACAGATATCGTATATACATCTAAACTACTGTTTGGAGCAAGGGATCTGCTGTTGAATAATTACTTCCCGAAAGAAAGTAAATTATTGATCATTCACAGCGGGGGCTTACAGGGAAACCGTTCATTACACCCCGGAAAGCTGCCTTTTTAAACCCTCAGTGGATTTATATTTGCAAAATGCCCCGATCCCCCCTATACCTATTTTTGCTGGCCGCAATTCTCTTTGGGGGACCCACCTATGCACAGCGGGTAAGTAAAAAAAAGAAGCCGCAAAAACCAAAAACGGCTGACTCCATCAGTATCTATCTCAAAAAAAAGCTTGTCTATAAATTTACAAAAGAGGAATACCTGCATTTCAGGGATTCGATCAATTTCAAAACCAATGACGCCCTTCACAAAGTAAATGATCATAAGATTGAATGGAAGCCCTCAAAGAGACCCTTTAAGTCAGTAAATGTGCCCGCCGCTGAGCAGCCTGAAGAAGACAGGGAACCGGTTAATATTTACAACGGTGACCGCCTGGTTCGTAGCCTTCCCCCTTCGGCCTACAGGAAGTTCAAAGATTCCATTGCTACAAAAACAAAAGATACTTTATACGCCATCAGTGATATGCGCGTGGAGATACATCCTTATAAGGCTTTATCGAAAACAAACAGGTCGGCAAGTCAGAACATATTTGTAAATCCACAAGGGTATGTGACCATCATTGTGCCTACCGCTAAAACCCAACGCCACAGTATAGTTTTCTTTGCAGATGGTATTGAAATCTTCCAGATAAGATCAGTAACAGAGACAGAACTAACGCTCGATAAAACCAATTTTATTCATGCCGGCTGGTTTTCGTATGAATTATACCAGGAAGAGAAACTTATTGAAAAAGGGAAATTCTTTTTGCCGAAGTAATGAGTAGTCCATGGACCATGGTCTATCGACTAAGAAGTAATAAGATCGCAATCGAACACTGTCGCAAAATTTGCTTTTACTTTTTCTTTCACTTCTTCCATCGAAACATCATATCCCAATTCTTTCTTGAGTGATGTAACCTGTTTATCAGCTATCCCGCAGGGAACGATACCCGAAAAATAATCCAGCTCCGTATTTACATTTAAAGCAAACCCATGCATCGTGATCCAGCGGCTACAGCGGATACCCATGGCGCAGATCTTGCGCTCTTTTCCCTTGATACCCACATCTAACCAGACCCCTGTTTCACCTGAACTTCTTTTTCCTTCCAATCCATATTCTTTCATGGTAAGTATGATCACCTCCTCAAGACTACGGAGATACCAGCCGAGGTCGGTCCTGAATTTTTCAAGATCGAGTATAGGATAACCCACCAACTGCCCCGGTCCATGAAAAGTAATATCACCACCACGGTTAATGTGAAAGTATTCTATATGCTTTTCTTCCCTTTGTGATTGGTTAAGTAGTATATGTTCGGGTTTACCGCTTTTACCCAATGTGTAAACAGGATAGTGTTCAACAAACAAAAGATGGTTAACAGTAGGTACCGAAAAAGGAACAGGTGTGATTTCAGCGGACCTTGAAGCGGCTTTTACACCACTGTTTGCCACAAGCAGTTCTTCCTGGTAATTCCATATCTCCTGGTAGTGGCGTGTTCCGAGGTCCTCAAATCTAACTGGCTGCATAGTTGGCAAATTTACTAAAAGGAATCTGAAAAGCCCTCTGCCCATAAAACGCTATTTTTGCCCCATGCGCGTTGACAATGACATTCTCGAGGACGAAAACTCGGAAACCCTATATGAAAGAAAGGCTATCACGGTAGACAGGGGACAGGAATCTGTACGGATAGACAAATTTGTGCAGATGCACGTGGAAGGTGCCACCCGTAATAAGGTGCAAAAAGGTATTGAAGCCGGGTTTCTTACCGTAAATGGCAAGGCAGTTAAAAGCAATTATAAAATACGACCGGGTGATGAGATCGTGATGATGAGCCTTATTAACCCCGAGCATACCATTCTGAAACGCGAGAATATTCCATTGAATATTGTTTATGAAGATTCGGCGCTGATGGTGATCAACAAACCCCCTAATATGGTGGTACACCCGGGCGTGGGTAATTTCAGCGGCACATTACTGAATGGTGTTGCCTATTATCTTGAACAACAAAATCCTGATATTGATGAAGATGCTTTACCAAGGTTTGGTCTTGTGCATAGGATCGACAAGAATACAACAGGATTGATCGTTCTTGCCAAAACGCCGGAATCAGCCGCCTTTCTTGCGAAACAATTTTTTAGTCATACAGTAAAGCGAAGATATGTTGCCCTGGTATGGGGTGATGTTGAACAAGATGAAGGAACGATCACGGGCCATATTGCACGTTCTGAGCAGAACCGGAAAATGTTTACTGTTTACCCCGATGGCGACATAGGTAAGCATGCAGTAACACATTACAAAGTGATAGAACGTTTTAATTATGTAACGCTGGTAGAATGTATTCTTGAAACGGGACGCACCCACCAGATACGCGTACACATGAAACATATTGGTCACACACTTTTCAACGACTGGGAATATGGTGGAGATAAAATTTTGAAAGGCACTGTGTATACCAAGTACAAACAATTCGTTGACAACTGTTTTGAATTATGCCCACGTTGCGCATTACATGCGAGAACACTCGGATTTATTCACCCCATTACAAAGGAGGAAGTTCTTTTTGAATCTCCCCTGCCGGATGATATGAAGAATGTGATTGAAAAATGGAGGGGTTATATGAACAGAGGTTAATTACGGTGCTCTATAGAATAGCTTGTCATCGTGCGTATAAATAGCATAATCAATACTTCCATCAAACGGATGCTATCCTTATCAGTTCTGAAAAAAAGTATCTACCGGCTCTCATCATCTCAGATTTTAAACCAAATCCATACATTTTGCATATCTTTTTATACCAATTCGTTAATCCGCAATCCGAAAATTTTTCTTTCCAAGTACACTCGCTCGATACATGACTTTGCGCTTAGTATTCGCCCTGGCTCCTATCTTTTTGCAGTGTTTGCCTTGTGTTGTCCAATATTGAATCGTATCACAGCCGTTATTGATTCGCTATTTGTTCGCTGGCTGTTCGCTATTTGAGCTAGCTGCCTAAGCTCTCATACGGTTGTAACTGCCATCGGGATAGCTTTACAATGGGCTTATATACGAGCTATATACGACTTAGATAAGAACAAGATTCCCTATAAGGTCTCTATAAAGTCTCTATAAGGTCCCTATAAGGTCTCTATAATGTTTGGGTTAGAAAATTGCGGGGCGGGAGAAGGTATATAGGAATGATCGCCGCAATATTGTTGGTGGTGCGTTGCTCCTTATTGGATGGGACAAAGTTAGTATTTTAGTCTGTCATCTAACATCTAACATCTGTTCTTATATTTGTAGTAAAACCATCTAATGGCAACAGATATCCGCACCAACTGGAACCTCGAAGAAATTAAAGATATATACCATTCTCCTTTATTGGAACTGGTTTTCAAAGCAGCTGCATTGCACCGTACGTATAATGATACTGCTGAAGTACAGGTATGCACCCTGCTGAGCATCAAAACCGGTGGTTGCAGTGAGGATTGCGCCTATTGCCCTCAGGCTGCGCGATATAATACTGGCGTAGATGTGCAGGCATTAATGCAAAAGGATGAAGTACTGGCATATGCGCAGAAGGCGAAAGACGCCGGCAGTACACGCTTCTGCATGGGCGCTGCATGGCGGGAAGTAAGGGATAACCGCGATTTTGACCGTGTGCTGGATATGGTGAAAGGTGTGAATGCGATGGGTATGGAAGTATGCTGTACACTGGGCATGCTTACAGAAACACAGGCTCAGAAACTGGCGGATGCCGGGCTCTATGCTTACAACCATAATCTTGATACCAGTAAAGAACATTATTCAGAGATCATAACTACCCGTACTTATGATGACCGTTTAGAAACGCTTGGCAATGTGCGTAAAGCAGGGGTTACGGTTTGCTGCGGAGGTATCATTGGTTTAGGTGAAACGCATGACGACAGGATCAAAATGCTGTATACATTGGCCACTATGCCCGAACATCCGGAAAGCGTGCCCATCAATGCGCTGGTTCCTATTGCCGGAACACCGTTAGGCAATAATACCAAAGTAGATATATGGGATATGGTACGCATGATTGCTACGGCAAGGATATTGATGCCGGCAACGATGGTACGGTTAAGTGCGGGCCGGGCTGATATGAGCATTGCTGAGCAGGCCCTTTGCTTTATGGCAGGAGCCAATTCAATTTTTGCCGGTGATAAATTGCTCACAACCCCTAACCCGGGTTTTGATGAGGATAATGCCATGTTCCAGTTACTGGGTTTAAAACCAAGAACCGCTTTTAAAGAAGAGAAACAATATCTTCATGAAATGGCTTCGGCATAATAAAGTAGCCAACAACCCCCGGTTGTTAAAGGTTTTGGTATTGTATTTGCCTTAAGGATGCGAATACGTATTTTTATCACTCAAACCTTATATCGACTGAAGCGGTTCCTGAAAATATTACGCAGAACTTTTTTTGTTTTGATCACTATCATTTTGCTGGCCTTTATTGCCATTCAGACTGATATTGTTCAGAATCTCATCCTCCGTTACTCTGTAAACAAACTTTCCAAGTCGCTCAATACCGAAGTTAATATCCGGAAAATCAGCTTTTCCCTTTTCAACCGGCTTAATCTTGAGGGAACGATCATCAGGGACAGGAACAGGGATACGCTGCTTTTTGCCCAACAGGTGAAAGTGAGGATCACCGATTGGTTCTTCCTGAAGGACAAAGCTGAATTAAAATACATTGGTCTGGAAAGTGCAGTGGTAAAACTGCAGCGAAAAACACCTGACTGGAACTACCAGTTCCTTATTGATTTCTTTGCTTCCCCTACCCCTGCTAAAAAGAAAAAAGGCGGGATCGAACTAAACCTGAAAAAACTGGATCTAAAGAACGTTCGTTTTGTAAAGAACGATGAATGGAGCGGTGAAAGAATGAATCTGAACATCGGCAGCCTTTTACTCGATGCTGAGAATGTAGATCTCAACAAAATGGTTTTCAATGTAAATACCATTACACTGGATGATGCGCTTGTGAAGATACAGTCGCTTACTCCACTCAAACCAAAACCTGTATATGCTGCCCCTGCCGTGAAAGATACCGGGATGTATTTTAATGCAGGCAATATGCTGTTGGTAGTGGGTAATATCAAATTTAATAATTGTGCACTCTTCCTGGACAGTGATGAAGACAAACCCTCAATGAATTTTGACGGGTCGCATATACAACTCACCAAGCTTAACGGAAGTATTAATACGATCTCCTTCATCAAAGATACTTTACGTGCAAACGTTGATATTGCCGTTAAAGACAGGTCGGGTCTTGAGCTCAAAAAACTGAAAGCTAATTTCAGGCTAACGCCACAGATCATGGAACTGGCTAAGCTGGATCTGCAGACGGCGAAGAGCCATTTGACCAATTACTATGCCATGCAGTTCAAAGATTTCAATAAGGACTTTGGACATTATAACAGCAAAGTAATCATGAATGCCTATTTCAAAGAGGCCAAAGTTAACAGTGACGACATTGCTTATTTTGCTCCTGAATTAAAGTCATGGAAAAAGGAAGTAAGATTAAATGGTCATTTCTTTGGCACGCTTGAAGATTTTGCTGTTACGGGGCTCAAGGCACAAAGCGGATCTACTTCTTATATCAGCGGAAACCTTACTATGAAAGGGTTACCGGATATCAACAAAACAAACATCAGCTTAACCAATGGCGTATTGCAGACTAATTATGCTGACCTGGGAATTTTTATTCCTGCTGTAAAAGATGTGAAGGACCCGAAACTATCAGCCTTAGGTAATATTTTTTACAGGGGAAGTTTTAAAGGAACGATCAATAATTTTGTTACGGTGGGCACGTTCAGCACACAGTTGGGAGGTTTGGTGAGTAACATCACGATGCAGCTCCCGCGAAAAGGTGACCCTGTTTATACCGGGTCCATTGAAACAGTGCGTTTTAATATTGGAAAATTCCTGGGAGATACCAGTCTTGGCCTCGTTGACTTTAAAGGCAAGATCATGGGAAGCAGCTTTAATATTGAAAGGTTAAAAACAACACTGGAAGGAAAGATCTCATCACTTCAATTCAATAACTATACCTATTCCAACATTGTTACCAATGGAACTTTCCAGCGTAAATATTTTACGGGGGAGATCAAAATATATGATCCTAATCTCGACTTTACGAGTACTGTTGAAATAGATCTGACAAAGCCTTTACCACGTTTCAATATAGTAGGTGATCTCGTGAAAACCAACCTGCAGGCATTGAATTTAACGGGCTCTCCATTTGTGGTTACCGGTCTCTTGGATGCTAACTTTACAGGTACCAATATCGATAACTTCTCAGGAACAGCTAAATTCTTAAATGCCAATATAAAGAACGGAACTACTACTGTGAGTTTTGATTCACTTGCATTAACATCCAGCAAAGTAGATTCTATTAAATTATTGCATATAACCAGTAATGAATTTAACGGAACCATACTTGGTAAGTTCAGTATCCTTGACCTTCCCGGAAGTTTCCAGGGATTTCTGAACCATTATTTTCCTGCTTATATAAAGTCCCCTGAATCGATTCCGCAAAATCAGCAGTTCTCTTTTATCATTAATACAAATGATAATATTGAACCTTACATACAGCTCATTGACAAGAAGATGGCTGGCTTCAATAATGCGATTATCACGGGGTCTGTTGATACCCGTAATAATATACTCGGGCTTGATGCGAAGATCCCTTACGGAAAAGTAAAGAACATCAGTTTTACAGGTCTCGACATTTTTGGCAAGGGAAGCAAAGACACATTATCGGTTAGCGGAACCATCGCCAGTACGCAGGTTGGGGATAGTTTACGGTTTCCAAACACCCGGCTCAATGTTGTTTCGAACAATGATCATTCTGTTGTTTCTATCAGAACGAGTGCAGACAATACACTTAATGATGCGGATCTTTATGCAGATGTATATACGCTGCCGGATGGTGTGCGGGTTCAGTTCCGCCCCTCGTCTTTTGTATTGAATGATAAAAAATGGGGTATTGAAAAAGCTGGCGAGATCACTGTGCGCAACCGTTTTATCCAGGCGCAGAATGTAAAGTTCTCACAGGGTTTCCAGGAGGTAAGTCTCGAAACAGAGGAGGAAGATGGTGGCAACACAAGCAACCTGGTGGTTAAATTAAAGAATGTGGTACTGGGTGATGTAAGTTCACTATTCTTTAAGAACCCACGGCTTCAAGGGGTTACATCCGGCAATATTGTGATGAAAGATTTCTTCGGAAAGTTTACTGCTGATGCAGACCTGAAAGCAGAACAGTTCCGGCTGAACGATGACTCGATTGGATTGGTGAATATTCATGCAGGTTATGATAGTAAGACCGGTGAGATTCCTTTTACGGTTCAGTCGCCAAACGATGGCTATAAGTTTGCTGCGAAAGGAAGTTATAATGTATTGGATTCAACAGGAAAATCATTTAATACAGATATCGCTTTTGAAGATTCCAGGATCGATATTCTCCATATGTTCCTTTCAGATATTTTTACCGATATCAAAGGGCAGGCAAAGGGTAATCTAAAGATCAGTGGCAATTTAAATGCACCAGAGCTGTTGGGGAAAGTGCGACTTACCAAGGGCGGAATGAAAGTGAATTATACGCAGGTATATTACACGATTGATTCTGCGGATATCAGCTTTGAAGAAAATGGGATGAATTTCGGAAGCTTTGTGATACATGATAAGTACAATAATAGTGGTACAGTAAGTGGTCGTATCAACGAAAAAGGTTTTAAGAATCTTGACTTTGATCTCGATATCGCTTCTAACAAATTACTGATGATCGATACCAAGGCCGTTGATAACCAGCAGTTTTATGGAAAAGCGATCGGAAAGATAAAAACATTCAGTCTTAAGGGCCCTGAATCCAACTGCAAACTGTCTATCAGTGCAGAATCTAACGACAGCTCACATATTTTTATTCCCAACTCTGTAAGCCGAGAAAGTGGTACAGCGGATTTTATTGAGTTCCGGCAATATGGTACCGAGATGATCCAGGAAAGAGCAAACAGCAACTTTAATCTTACCGTAGATCTCGATGTAACGGCAACAAACAAAGTGGCGATCGATGTAATACTGGATGAATTGACCGGCGATGTGATCAAGGCTGTGGGTAATGGAAGGTTAAGGATCCGCGCCGGTACTACAGAACCGTTAACGATAAGGGGGCGTTACAATATTGAAAGTGGAAGTTATGATTTCAATTTCCAGTCGATCGTACGAAAACCTTTTGAGCTCCTGGCTGATGCCGGTAACTATATTGAGTGGACAGGTGATCCTTTTAATGCAGATGTACATATTGATGCACGCTATACAGCCGAACGGGTAAGCTTGAGCGACCTGATCGGTTCATTGAATTTAAGTGGAGCTGTGAAAGGTTATTTGGGTGATGTGTATGTGATCGCACAACTGCGTGAAAAACTGACCAAGCCGGAGATCCGCTTCAAGCTTGACTTCCCGCAGGGCAGCCCGGTAAAAACAGACAATGATTTTTCGCAATTCTTAGCGCGTCTCGAAAAGGACCAGAACGAGATCCTGAAACAGGTAGCTTTCCTGATCGCATTAAATACTTTTGCGCCGCCAGATGCATCATCGGTGGGCAGTAATAACCCTTACTCGATCGGTACATTATTCGGCACAACCATTTCACAGGTGCTAACCAAGGTGATCAATAATGTTGTGACTAACCTGCTTTACAAGATAACCGGCGACAGAAGGTTGCGGCTTGATGTGGGAACCAGTGTTTACAGCAGCAGTACATTACTGAGCGGAGCCGATGCGACCCTGGCAAATGGTAACTCTTCAAGAGGTATTGACCGAACGCGTTTTGATATGAAGCTCGGGTATGCTTTTGCAAAAGACAAGATCATCGTAACACTGGGCGGCGACCTTGATTTCGGACTGGGCAATCCCACTGCTGCCATTAGCAGTACTACACAATGGTTACCCAATCTGAATATAGAGTTTGTTTTGTCGAAGGATAAAAAATTACGATTGATCGTCTTCAATAAAACTACCCTGGATATAAGTTTCGGAAGAAGAAATCGGCAAGGTGTGAGTATCTCGTATAGAAAGGATTTTGAAAAACTCTTCCCTTCGAAAAACAATTAACGGATTGGCGGATTACGGATTAGCGAATTATTGAAATCCGTTAATCCGTAATCCGATAATCCGATAATGGAACTTGTTTACAATCCCGCATCCTGTACACATAAAAATACCTGACAACCCCTCCTCCCCTCATCTGGTTAATGACCACGGGCTTTTCAATGGTTGAAAAATAAGCTCCATATACGGTTGCAGGATCTAACGGAAGATTTGAAGGAACGATACAATAGGCGTCATCGCCTGATTGCAAAGACGGTCGTTCTTTATTTAACCATGCAAACTTGTGGATATCATCCAGCTTGCCAATACCGATCAAAGGCAGGTGTGTGGTACGTGCTGTATAGAATTCAAGATGACCACCCGGAAACCATTTATCGATAATAATAAACGCATTCTTTTTCATCCTTCCTTCAGCCATATCTTTTTTAGCGAGTGTGTCAAAAGAACGGCTGAAATCTTTCCATCCCGAAAGATCAAGGGTTGGACAATATTCACCGTAATTCTGCTGGGCATGACTGCCGAAGTTAACCGGCGACAACCTGATCAATGCAATACCTGTAATCAGCACAATAACAAGTAATGATGCCGCGATCTTAATATATACAGGATAGATGTATTGCTTTCCTTTTTCAAGATACAGTGCGGCTACAAAGAACAGGGGGATATAACCGGGACCACTCCAATGCGGCAATGTTGGATTGAACAATGATATGCTCCAGAATAAAAAGATCATCGGCAGGCTCATACATAGGATCCATATTCCGGTATGCTTATCGCCGAACTGAATCCGTTTCCTGAAAAACGCCAGGATGGCTGCAATGATCAAAATAAAAATAATAGGGTTTTGGTAAACAGCTTCCCCCCCTATTTCCCGCCCCAGCATATCCCATTCAATGGAGGTATGTGTAACACGGTCTGAATGATAACGGTAAGTAATAAAATCGTTGATCACATTCCAGTAAACGATTGGTAGTATAGAAAGTAATGTAATCATGCCGGCTGCGTATAACCGCCAGTTCAACAACCATTTTATCCGGGTAATGATGATGAACAAACCAAAGCCTGCCCATAGGTATAGCCCATGCACCTTACATAAAGTAGCGAGACCAATCAGCAAACCCAGCCATAACCAGGTTGAAAGGTTCTTTTGTTTTTCTTTTTTTATAAGAAGTGACATCAGGTATAAAGCCCCCGTCCAGAACGGCATTTGTGGAGAATCGGGGAGGATAAATAAACCGGCAATAAATCCTGCATATACAGAACAGTTATAGATAAGTGCTGCATACCAGCCATTTCTTTCACTGCTGATTAATTTCCCTGTATTAAAAATAAACCAGGTCGACAGCGCGCAACAAAGTATACTGCCAAGCCGCAGCGAAACTTCATTGACCCAGAAAAGATTAAGTGTTGTTAAACGGATCAGCAATCCCACCATGGGCGGGTGATCAAAATGACTCCAGTCGGGCTGAATGGCGTAGGTCCAGTAATACACCTCATCATTCCCAAGTTCAAGTAATGCGGCAGCCACCAGTTTAATAACGGAACTGATGATGATCAACCACAGGATCTTTTTTTGGAATGTCTGGTCCATGTTTACCGGCCCGGTATCATTTGTGATCTATGAGCCAGCGGATCGCCAGCTCATATCCTTTCAGGCCCAGACCAAAGATACTGCCTGCTGCCTTACCGGATACATGCGATAGTTTCCTGAAATCCTCGCGCGCATGTACATTGCTGATATGAACTTCTACCACGGGTGTTTTAATGGCCGCTATTGCGTCTCCTATGGCTACAGATGTATGCGTGTAGGCAGCGGGGTTGAGTACGATGCCATCAAAATCGTAACCTACCCTTTGCAGTTCACTGACAAGTTCCCCTTCTATATTGCTTTGATAGTAATGAATAGCAACTGCCGGAAAAAGGGTTTTTAATTCAGCGATATAGGTATCGAATGACTGGTTGCCATAAATATCCGTCTCGCGTTTACCGAGGAGATTGAGGTTGGGACCGTTGATGATGGCGACTTTCATTATACGAATTACACTAATTTTTATCAATTAACAGAACTTCTTTTCTGTCATCGGTCAACTGTCAACTGTCACTCTGCACTAAGACATCATTTCCACAAACCTATCAAAAAGATACCTACTGTCATGCGGTCCCGGTGTACTTTCAGGATGGTATTGTACGCTGAATGCGGGTCTGTCTTTCAGACGGATCCCTTCGATCGAATTATCATTGAGGTTAAGGTGTGTTACCTCAACGTTGGGATGATTGCGTACTGCTTCAGGGTCAACGCCAAAACCGTGGTTCTGTGTGGTAATTTCGCATTGACCGGTAATGATATTTTTTACCGGGTGGTTGAGCCCCCTGTGACCATGGTGCATTTTAAAAGTAGGTATATCGTTGGCAAGTGCCAGTAACTGGTGACCGAGACAGATACCGAATAATGGCTTCTTCTCTTGCAGTATATCTTTTAATGTTTTGACTGCGTAAGGCATAGCCGCAGGGTCGCCGGGACCATTGGAAATAAAGTATCCGGCCGGGTTAAATTCTTTCAGGCGGCTCAATGGTGTTTTGGCAGGGTGTACCCTTACGTGTGCACCTCTGGATACGAGACACTCGAGTATATGTTTTTTCACCCCAAAATCCAGCACTGCCACTTTCAGCGGTGCATTTACATCACCCAATTCATATTCTTCTTTTGTACTCACCGTGCTGGCAAGTTCAAGCCCATCCATATCAGGCACTTTATCGAGCTCAACCTTGAGTGCTGCCAGATCAGTGATCTCTGTAGAGATAATACAGTTCATGGCTCCCTTGGTGCGTATATGCGCCACCAATGCCCTTGTGTCTATTCCTTCTATGGCAACAATGTTATTCGCCTTTAAATAAGCATCCAGGTTTCCTTCGCCCATTAAACGGCTGAACTGTTCTTCGAGGTTACGGGCAATAAGACCGCGGATCTTTACGCTGCTGCTTTCTACATCGGTTTCTTTAACACCGTAGTTTCCTACGTGTACATTGTTCATGATCAGGATCTGACCGGTATAACTTGGATCTGTAAACACTTCCTGGTAGCCGGTCATACCGGTATTAAAACAAATTTCACCGGTTGCTGTGCCGGTCTTTCCAAATGCATGGCCATGAAATACATGTCCGTCTGCTAGTAACAATATTGCTGGGTTATTTATCTGCGCCATGTTGAGGGTCTGTTTCGATTGCAAAAAAAGTTCAATCCGGTTAAAATTCCACTATTAATTTTCGCACATTGTCAACACATAAAAAAAGGCAAAACCAGTAACGGTTTTGCCTTTTATATCAGTGAAGCTGCATCATGTTATTCTGCTGCTTTTTCTTCTGTTTCTACTGGGGCTTCCGCTACCGGTGTTTCTGCTACTGCTGCTGCAGGCGCTTCTGTTGTACCTTCTGCTTTCTTAGGAGCGCGGCCACGACGTGTTTTCTTAGCCGGTTCAGCAGCCTTATCAACACCTTTACCATAGATCTCGTTGAAATCAACCAGTTCGATCATTGCTTTTTCAGCGTTATCACCGGGACGGATACCTAATTTCAGGATACGTGTATAACCTCCGGGACGAGCTGCAATCTTTGGACCTACTACGGTAAAGAGTTCCTTTACAGCAGCTTTATCCTGCAGATGACCAAATACGATCCTGTGGTTATGCATGATCTCTTCTTTGGTAGCACTTTTCTTTGTCTTGGTGATCAGTGGTTCAATGTAGGTTCTCAAGGCCTTAGCTTTGGCTAAGGTGGTAACGATACGTTTGTAAGTGATCAGTTGACTGGCTAAATTGCTCAGCAACGCACTTCTATGGGCTTTCTTACGACCCAGGTGGTTTACTTTGTTTCCGTGATTCATGACTTTTTGTTTTTAAGCTTCACACCGTGTCAGGATTTGTGAAGGTTCCGCCCCCCCTTTCAGGGGACCGGGGGGTTAATTATCTAAGTTATCTAATCCTAATTTGTTCAGGTCCATTCCGAAGCTCAGGCCTCTTTCAGTTAACACCTGCTCAATTTCAGAGAGTGATTTCTGACCGAAGTTTCTGAATTTCATCAGGTCTTCCTGCTCGTATTGTACCAGTTCGCTCAAGCTATTGATCTTAGCTGCTTTCAGGCAGTTGAAGGCACGTACTGACAGATCAAGATCTTCCAGTGGTGTTTTCAATACTTTACGTAATTGTAATACGTGTTCATCAACAACATCTTCTTTCTTGTCTTCTTTGTTGTCGAATGTGATATTCTCATCAGTGATGATCATCAGGTGCTGGATCAGGATACGTGAAGCCTGTTTAACAGCATCTTCCGGATGGATGGTTCCATCGGTAGCTACATCCAGGATCAGTTTCTCGTAATCTGTTCTTTGTTCAACACGGTAGTTCTCAATAGCGTATTTCACGTTCTTGATAGGTGTGTGAATAGAATCGATTGCGATATATCCGAATACAGAATCTTTGATCTTGTTTTCTTCAGCTGGAATATAACCACGGCCTTTGGCGATGGTCAGTTCAATATCCATTTTAGAAGTGGTATCCATTGTGCAGATCACCAATTCCGGGTTCATCACCTGGAAATTCTGTGATAATTCACCGATCATACCGGCATTGAACTCGGTACGACCTTTAATAGATAAAGTGATCTTCTCGTTGGCAACATCATGCTCAACGTGCTTTTTAAAACGAACCTGTTTAAGGTTCAAAATGATCTCGGTAACATCTTCTGTTACGCCTTTGATGGTGGCAAACTCATGGTCCACTCCTTCGATCTTGATACCTATCAGGGCATATCCTTCTAAAGAACTCAATAACACTCTGCGTAAAGCATTACCGATTGTCAGACCGAAGCCTGGCTCTAACGGACGGAACTCAAATTGTCCTTCGAAGTCATTTGCTTTTTGTAAAACGATTTTGTCGGGCTTCTGGAAGCTTAATATGGCCATATTAAAACTTGTTTTATTTGTTTGTCTCCGCACCCACATGAGGCACGAATTAAAATATGTGGAGTGAATAGTGAATAGTGAATAGTGAGTATAAAACACTCACTGCCCACTACTCACTGCTCACTATTTAGAATACAATTCCACGATCAGTTGCTCCTTGATATTCTCAGGAACATTTTCACGCTCAGGATAGGTAATAAAAATACCTTTCTTTTCTGCTTCGTTCCAATCCAACCAGCTGAACTTAGGGTTCTTGCCGCGGATCTTTCCGAGAACAGATGTATTATCAGCACTTTTCGGACGGTAAGCAATGATATCTCCTGCCTTACACTGGTAAGAAGGGATGTTCATTGTTTCGCCGTTTACAGTGATGTGTTTGTGGTTCACCAGTTGTCTTGCTTCAGGACGGCTGGCAGTTAAACCTAAACGGTAAACAGTATTATCCAGGCGGGCCTCCAATAACTTGATCAGATTTTCACCGGTAACACCCTTCAAACGCTGGGCTTCTTCAAATGTTTTGCGGAACTGGCGCTCTAATACACCATATGTGTATTTAGCTTTTTGTTTCTCTCTTAACTGTAATGCATATTCACCTAAGGTTTTACGCTTACGTGCTGCACCATGCTGACCCGGAGGGTTGCTGTTCTTGCCTAACCATTTACCATTACCAAGAATGGGTTCTCCGAAAATCCTTGAAATTTTGGTCTTAGGACCAGTGTAACGTGCCATTTGTTATGTTTTGCGATTTTTTAGTGACGATGCGGTATCTTAAAAATCTAAAATTGATACAGCACCCTTTTTATAATTAGGAATTAGGAGTCAGGAATTAGTAATTGTCAGGTTTTGATTCCTCATTACTAATTTCTAATTCCTAATTGAATTAAACTCTACGTTGTTTTGGCGGACGGCAACCATTGTGTGGTAAAGGCGTTACATCTTTGATAGAAGTAACTTCGATACCTGATTGAGCGATAGAACGGATGGAACTTTCACGTCCTGATCCTGGTCCTTTTACAAATACATCTACTCTTTTCAGACCTGCATCAACCGCAACTTTTGCAGCATCGGCAGCAGCCATCTGTGCAGCATAGGGTGTATTTTTCTTAGATCCCCTGAAACCCATTTTACCTGCACTGCTCCAGCTGATAACCTGGCCGGCCTTATTGGTAAAACTGATGATGATGTTGTTGAAAGTAGCTGAGATACGCACTTCACCTGCCGCTTCTACTTTTACGATCCTTTTTTTGGCAGTAGTTTTTGCACTGTTCTGCGCTTTTTGTGGTTTAGCCATTGTTTGTTTTTGAGGTAATCATTACTGAATAACCCCGGATTTCCCGGGAACCCTTATACTCTCCTTTCCCATTGGGAAGATCCAAGCTACAAGGGATTTATACTGATAAGGTCCCGGGTAAACCCGGGACCAGTTATCAATTATTTTTTAGCTGCTTTTTTCTTGCCGGCAACCGTTTTACGTTTTCCTTTTCTTGTACGGCTGTTGGTCTTGGTACGTTGTCCGCGAACCGGTAAACCTTTACGGTGACGTAAGCCACGGTAGCAGGCAATATCCAACAGACGTTTGATACTCATTGACACTTCACTACGCAAAGCACCTTCCACTTTAAATTCCGAGTTGATGATATTACGGATAGCACCCTGTTCATCATCATCCCACTGGTTCACTTTCTTATCGAAGTCAATACCAGCTTTGGTAAGAATATACTGAGCAGTTGAACGACCGATACCGAAAATGTATGTCAGTCCAATTTCTCCTCTTTTATTCTTTGGTAAGTCAATACCGGCAATACGAGCCATATCTTAATTATTAATTTGAAAATTTAATTCAATTCAGAACCGGATAGCTTATCCAATGCCAAATTCCCAATCGCTTGGTAATTATCCTTGTCTTTGTTTAAAACGAGGGTTCTTTTTGTTGATCACGAAAAGCTTGCCTTTACGCTTCACGATCTTACAATCAACACTTCGTTTTTTAATAGACGCTCTTACTTTCATAAAAATGTTTTTAGCATTGGGCCCTCAGCATTGCTGCTTCCGGCTTATTTATACCTGAAAATGATTCTTCCCCTGCTTAAATCGTAAGGACTCATCTCAACACCCACTTTATCACCAGGTAAAATTCTGATGTAGTGCATCCTCATTTTACCTGAGATGGTTGCCAGTATTTCATGACCGTTTTCTAACTTAACCCGGAACATAGCATTGCTCAGGGCTTCCAGAATAACTCCATCTTGTTTGATCAGCGGTTGTTTCGACATACGATTTTTGGGGCTGCAAAGATACCAAAGTGTAACCGAAATACGAAAATTAAGTGGAAAAAAATCTCAATTTTGTGGAAAAGGATGTAAAATCCGGCATCTGCGGGGCAAAAATACGGGAATTTACTGATTACGAATCGGCGAATTAGCGGATTTCGGGCAAAAGCTTTGTTATGAATTCGCAAATCCGTAATCCGCAAATCCGTTAATTAAACAGATTTACAGGCAGAATCAATTCTACGAAATCTGGTGTAGTACGCCCAACAAACTCATTATTCAATAAATGGCTATATCTCACTCCGAATGTAACCGGGTGCTGGTTCCACCATTTAGTATCGAAATAAAGCTCCGCCCCCACTGTATGAAATGGGTATAGTATGCCTGTCCGCAGGCTTTTCCCCTCGGTATGATCATAAAAGAGGTTGGTTCTGACCCTTTGGAAATACACAATATTGGCCATCCCCCAGTCGGGATAAGCCAATGGAAGGTGGTAATTGAACCCAAACCGCCACATGGAAGGGAAATCAACTGCGTTATACCCTCTTGAAAATGGAAAATTATTGGAGAACGAATATTGCCGCAAAGTATCCCGGCCCTGGTAAGCTGCCGTAAGCACAATACTATGGTTGGTACCGATCCCAGGCAGGTATATAGACCCGCTGAGCAGCCATTGATGTGCTGTATAATTATTAATACTATTACGGTATTGTAATACCAGACTCTGCGCCCAATGCGGATAAATATGTTGTACCGCTTTCTGTATCTGCCCCGAATAAGCGATCCTGCTGCTGAGATAATTGAAATCCTGGTTGCGAAACAACTTCTCAGCAACCCCCGTCCACCTCACCATATCTACATTGAATGTTGAAGAGAGTGTGAGATAGCGATACTGTTTTCCTCCGGATAAATTAAGAGGCAACTGAAGACCTACGCGCGCAGTGAATTCATTCCAATGTAAAGATGTGTCGGCATTATAGGCTGCTGTTCTGTTCCATGTCTGGTTAACACCCACTAAAGGTTGTAAATAGGTACCCCCGAATATGCCGCTATAACCCAACTGATGACTTTTTTCATTCTCATTATAGGTATAGGCCAGTTCCGACTGAAAGGTGTTCAATACATTTTGTCCATAGAGCGTGAGCGAATATTGGGGATTGTCGTAATCCGGCCGCAGGCTATGGAAATTAAATGGATGAAATGATTTGGGATAACGACTTACATCAAATGGTTGCGCCGGTACCTGCTCAAGTACGCCCCTTTCCTCTTTTGTAAACAATGAGCCTACATATAAGCCTGTCAGTTCATCTTTCACCGAAACACGCTCCCATTGCGGCGGCATAAAACCCAGCCTGTATCCATCGGCGGTAAATGCAGATACAGCGATCCTTCCATCGCCCTGCAAGGCTGCCTGGTAAAGACCTGTTTGATAAGTGGCCAACCGGAAAGGGCCTTTGCGAATTTTTTCATCGATGATGGACCAGATCTCATCCCTCCCTTTATAGGTAGTGCTGAATAGCAGGGTATCGCCCGTTACATTCAGAAATCCGAGGATGCGGTTTGAGGGTGCTAAGAGGGTATCAATTGTATGTGTATCAATATTATTTTTCAACAGCTGCATTTCTCCTCTATCATTTCTGCCGGCTACATAGTATGCTTGATCATTGGCCGTGAACTTGGGATTAGAGAAAAATATACCGGGTGCAGAAAATGAATCGAGTAATTGCCCTTCCAGGTTCATGAGCACCACACGTGACCGCATGAGTGTATTGGATTCTGCTGCTACTATCTTATTTCCATCATGTGAAATATCAGGAGAGAAATATTTTGAATGAGTACTAATCGTTGTTTCATCTTTAGTGACAACATCCAATAATTTGATCTTATTATAATCGCGGTTGCCCCAGCGTGTATCGGGTTGTAAAGAAGTGTAAACAATCTTTCCGTTATTGTAAGAAAAATAATCTTCGGCGCCGATATCGCGCACACCTATTTTTTCTTCCTTGCCGTTTTGAGAGATCCGATAGAACGCGGGAATAGCGCGGTAGCTATTCTTTAATACAATCAATGAGCCATTTGCTTCACGGTAAGGATAGCGGTAATTGATCACGTTGTTTGAATCAGTATGAGTTATCCAGTTAACACTGTCTTTTCTTACCAGGTCCCATTGTTCGCGGTAATAGGTCATGGCTTCTTTTACGAAGAGATTAAACTCAGCACCTGTATGTTTTTTGAACGAACCCTGGAAAGGGTAGAACAAAGGTTTAAAAGCTGCGGCATCTGCTGTAATATCGCGCCAGCTGTCATCGCCATATTTTTTCCGTCCGTAAGCCACTAATAAATAACCAAGATCATAGTGATTAGGAACATATTGCCGCAAAGATCCGTTCCGCATTTTTGCATAGGAATAATTTCGACCGTTATTAAATACTGATTGATAACTGCTCATGAACGAAGGCAGTGTGCCCCTGCCCTGTTGTGTAAGTCTTGTTTCATTAAAAACAGCATCCCCTTCAAAGAACCAATCGGGTATGGCTGCTGCATTGGCGAGTGCCTGGGCTTCTTCGCCAAAAACAGATGATGCAAATTTAGCAAGCCCCTTGTTAAAATTGCTGTATTGCTGTACATGCCTGAATTCATGTACGGCAAGATTATCTGTCCAGCTTACGGCTCCCAGATCAAAAGGATCCTGAGGGGGGGTAACATAAAATTCACTGCGGTATGGACCAAGACCCACATACCCATTGGATACTAACCCCTGGTCCTGTATAACAATACTGATCTTCCTCAATGAAGTGCCTATCGTTTTTGAATAATTTTTCTGGAGATAATGAACAACGGAAGCAATACGTTTTGCCTTTGCATCAAAGCCTTGCGGAAATATCACGCGTACTGTATCTGTATTCACTTGGTTCCAGCGGGTGGATGATGGGTTGCCACCGAATTGCTGGGCGTGTACAAAAACAATCATCAACACAGTAGTCGTTAACAGAACCAGTTGCTTCATCCGGAAATTTTAGGGAAGTTAGTAAATTGATCAGTCGCGAAATAATTCTGATAACTTCTTTTCGATATCCATTCCATACAGGTTTTTGGCAACGATCACTCCTTTGGGATCAAGCAGGAAATTCTGGGGAATTGATTTAAGTCCATATTGAACCGCAACCTTACTGTCCCAACCATTCAGCTCGGATACCTGTGTCCAAACCAAACTATCCTGATGTATCGCTTCTATCCACCTGTCTTTTTGACCAGGCATATCCAGACTTACGCCTAAAACAGTGAGCCCCTTCGACCTGAACCGATCGAATGCTTTGATAATATAAGGGCTCTCCTCCCTGCAGGGACCGCACCAACTGGCCCAAAAATCGATCAACACATATTTACCCCGGAAAGAAGATAAAGCCACCGGTAACCCCAATGTATCATTGAGTGTAAACCCAGGCGCAGGCTGACCAACCGATGTTCTTTTTGCGGTTTCAAGTGTTACCGCCATTGTCTTTCCGGATGGACTTTGCTTTGTTTCGAGTGGTAAAGAATTGAATAACGGAAGCGCTTCCCCGAGATCTATTTCAGACCAGGCCCAATTCGTAAATTGGTTCAACGCAAAGATGGCAACAGGTGATGAAGGATTTGCTTTTAAATACACTTTATAAATATGCTGGATTTCCCGGAGCAAAGAATTTTGCTTATCCAGGATACTCTTTTTTAACTGCTCATTTTTTTCCTTTATAGCTTTTCCATATTCAAGATCCAGGCGCTTGTCAATATCGCGCAAGGGCTGTTCAAGTGTGAGTAATTTTATATATTCATCATGCGCTTTTGATCCTGTTACCGCGGCATCACCGAATATTTTATCTGATACAATTTCGATCGTGCCGGGAGATAAATACAACCTGATCATGGTTTCTTTTGAGAAGCTTCCAGGCTCGATATTACCTTCGACACTGTAATGATAGGTTGCATGTATCTGGACCAATAAAGGCTCTGAAATATTGCCGGTAAAAGTATATTCATTGTTTACCACAATGGCCGTATCTGTAATACGCTTGCCATTATCAGTATAAATAATCGCTACTTTTTTCCCAGGTAATGAGATGTTCTTAACAGTTCCTTTGATAATAAAAGGTTTTTTCTCCTGGGCTGTTACCACAAGTGGAAGTGCCAGCACGAGCCATGCGAATACATTTTTTATCATCTAATACGTTTATTTTTTGAAGATACCGAAATGAACATGGCTGCTGTATACTTAAACAAAAAAAGCGCCACAAAATTGTGGCGCCTTATTTTATGACCAGAAAAATATTTACTTACTGATAAATTCAGCTAGCTTTTTCTCAAGGTTCTCCCCACTTAAGTTCTTCGCAACGATCTTTCCCTGTGGATCTACCAGGTAATTCTGCGGGATAGCCTGGATACCATATTGTTTGGCTACTTCATTCTCCCAGTATTTGAGATCAGATACATGCGTCCAGGTAAGGTTGTCTTTATGTATGGCTTCTATCCATTTGTCTTTAGCACCCGGCTGGTCAAGACTAACACTGAGGATCGAGAAGCCTTTGTCTTTGTAATTATTGAATGCTTTCACAACATTCGGATTTTCTCTTCTGCACGGGCCACACCAGCTTGCCCAGAAATCGACAAGAATATATTTCCCTTTTAAGGAAGAAAGGGATACAGGTATACCGAGCGTATCGTTCTGTGTAAAGTCGAGCGCCGGCTGGCCAACAGCTAACTTACGGGCCAGATCCAGTTTATCAGCGAAGATCTTTCCGGAAGCACTTGTTTGCACATTTTGCGGCAATGAAGCAAATACAGGCCCTGCTGTTTCGGCATTGATATCCCATCCTGCATACTGGTTAAGCGCATACAGGGCGATAAGCGATGTAGGATTAGCTTTCAGGTAATCTCCATATATCTTTTTGATATCCGGATCAAGTGCGTCAATCTTATCTTCCGCGGCTTTTCTTGCAGCCTCATCTTTCGCTGCTGTAGCTTTACTGTATTCTGCATACAATATGGTTTGCTGATCGGTGACCGGCTTCAGTAAAGCTGTGAGCTTATTATATTCCTCATGTGCAGGAGATCCTTTTACTTTTACATTACTAAATGAATCTGTAGAGGTAACAGTAATATTCTTAGCCGGTGTAAGGAATACAGTTGTATAGTCCCTTGCTGAAGTCAACTTAACAGGCTTTCCGTCCGCGCCCGGTGCATATTTCACACCGAGATTTACCCGCACAGCCTCTGTAATGCTTCCTTTAAAGGAATACTTGTTATTCTTCACAACCACACTGTCGTAAACATTGGTGCCCTTTGCCTGGTAACGGATAAAAACTTTCTGAACAGGTAAGGCTACATTGTCTAAAATACCTTTCAGTTCGAAACGTTTTTCTGCCTGGGCCATTGCTGCAAACGGGGAGACTGCTAACAGCAGGAATGCAAGTTTTTTCATTGATTGGTTTTAATATTAAAAGAGTCTACAATATTAGTAGACTTTTTCAAACTATTCAAAAATCTTTCGTGAAATAATTAGCGGATTATCGGATTGCTTTTAATTCGTCAATACGTAATCCGCTAATCTGAAAGTTACATAGGGGCTGATGTCAGGTGTATTTTTGTCATATCAAGATATTGATTCTGCAACTGGTGAACATAATGAACATCCGGATGGTGCCGCCTGTCTTCACGGTACCACATTTCGATGGAAGAAAAATCGCCGGCTGCCGGTGTTACTACGCGGAAAGATCCTTTCATATATTTTACTGATCCATCATCATTCACCTGTTTGTTAAAACTTAATCCCGCCATGGCTTCTTCCGAAAGGGGTATTGCATGCAGGTGATCGGTTTCGAACCAGAATTCCTGTACTTCGGTTTTTACGCAAACCTGTTTTTCATCTCCATTGAGATTAACTACTTCGCCTTCCCAGGTTTTTCCGTCATACTCGGCTTTGAGATAGTCACCGATTTTAATGTCGCTGAATTTGATCATATGGCAATGTTTTTAGAGTGATAAGTTAGTAAAAAAAACTATTCTGCCCAACTCATTGTGTACCCGGGGTTCTCGATCTCAAGTGCTGCTTCTGTCAATTGCAGGGGATGAAACGTATCGATCATTACCGCCAGTTCCTGTGTTTCCTTCTTCCCGATACTTTTTTCAACAGCACCCGGGTGTGGGCCATGCGGAATTCCGGCGGGATGCAGGGTGAGCATTCCGCGGGTTACATTTTTGCGGCTCATAAAATCACCATCAACATAGTACAACAATTCATCACTGTCGATATTGCTGTGGTTATACGGTGCGGGTATCGCATCAGGATGATAATCATATAAACGGGGACAAAAACTGCAGACAACGAAATTATTCGCTTCAAAAGTTTGGTGAACCGGGGGTGGCTGGTGTACCCTTCCGGTGATGGGTTCAAAATCATGGATACTGAATGCGAATGGGTAGCAGAATCCATCCCACCCGATCACATCAAAAGGATGATGCGCATAGTGCAATCCGTATAAAATGCCTTTCTTTTTTGTCTTGATCAAAAAATCTCCTGCTTCGTCATGGGTGACAAGATCAACGGGGCGGCGGATATCCCTTTCACAGAAAGGAGAATTTTCCAGCAACTGTCCATACTTACTGACATATCTTTTTGGATAACGGATAGGGCTGAAACTTTCAACGATCAGCATCCGGTTGTTCTCATCATTCAATAATAATTGATAGATGGTTCCACGCGGTATTACCAGGTAATCTCCATATGCAAAAGCGTTCGAGCCATATTGCGTGATCAGCTTTCCGCTTCCTTCATGGATAAAGATCATTTCATCGGCATCCGCATTTTTATAAAAATATTTCGTAAGGCTTTTCTGCGGTGCTGCCAGGCTGATATGGCAATCATTGTTTACAAGGATCGGCTTACGGCTCTGGAGATAATCAGCTTCGGGCTGGATATTAAACCCTTCAAAGCTGCGGTGTTTCAGCATTTTTTCCTCCGCCACCTTTGGCATTACATTGACGGGCTCATCTGTATGCGTGATCTGCGTTGGCGGATGAATATGATAGAGCAAAGAATAATCGTTACTGAATCCTTCCGTTGAAAATAATTGTTCTGAATACAGACCACCGTCCGGTTTGCGGAACTGGGTATGACGTTTATGCGGGATGGATCCCAGGGTATGGTAGTGTGGCATTTTAATTAGGAATTAGGAATTAGGAATTGAGTCCGAAGCATAGTAGCGGATCACTTAGCTAACTGGAGAGAGACCATGAGGAAATAATATTTCCAGGTACGTTTGTCGATGTAATATGTGAAGTTTCTATGGAAAGGCATCGTATCTAAAGATACAGCTTTCTTTTGCCACAGAAGCACTGAATTGGGTTCTTTTCAGTGCTTCTGTGGCATTTTTAACGTGCCACTACTATTTTATACTTTGTTCCTTTTATCTTCTCCTGCTGCACCAAAGGCAACATGCTCTTAAGAACATTTTTCTTCACGGCAACAAAACAGTTATGATCTTTTACGATGATAAGACCGAGATCATCCTTTTCCAACCCTCCTTTTTTTGAGAAAAAGCCAACAATATCAACTTTATTCAGCTTATCCTTTTTACCCCCATTAATATAGATCGTCACCCATTCAGGCGACTTGGGCGGCTTTACCGATGGGCGGATAGTTAATACAGGAGGTTTGTGACGAATATAATACGGCAAGGGTTCATCAGTATGCATAAGCAGATAAGCGGTACCTGTATCGTTCATACGTGCCGTACGGCCATTGCGGTGCGTAAATTCGGCTTCTGTTGAAGGGAGATGAAAATGGATCACATGTTTCATTTCGGGAATATCGAGTCCCCGGGCAGCGAGGTCCGTTGCTACCAGGAACTGTATACTTCCATTTCTGAATTGTATCAATGCCTGCTCGCGCTGCATCTGTTCCATACCACCATGAAAAGCTGCATTTTCTACGCCCCTTTCTTTTAAAAGATCGCTTGTTCGTTCTACTGCATCCCTGTGATTACAGAAGATTAATGCGGGTTCGTTATTGATATGGCAAATCAGATCGAAGAGTTTACCTACCTTATCTTTTTCGTCTGATAAAACCAATTTCAGGGAAAGCGCATTGGTAGGATCAACTGTATGTATAAAATCGAGTGTGGTGATCTCCCCGGCACCTGCAAATGCAGGAACTTCCACTGCCTGTGTGGCGGATACAAAGATCCTTTTATTGATATTTTTTAAAGAGCCGATGATATAAGTCATCTCTTCTTCAAAACCGAGGGCGAGCGACTTATCAAACTCATCCAGTACTAATGTGGTAAGCACATCTGAACTAAATGTTAACCGTTTAATATGATCGGCAATACGCCCGGGCGTTCCTACCAATAAAGCAGGTGGTTCTGCCAGGTTCTGGATCTCAGTTTGCATATCGTGACCGCCATAACAACAACTGACTTTAAAGCCGGTACCCATCTTTTTCCATACCTGTTCGATCTGTATCGCCAGTTCCCTTGACGGCGTAAGGATCAGGCATTGCACTTTGCTTTCATCCTGTTTCAGTAACTGAACAACCGGTAAAAGAAAGGCAAGTGTTTTACCTGAACCGGTAGGTGATAACAGCAATATATCCTGTTCTGATAGGATGGCAGCACCGGCTGCTTCCTGCATCGGGTTGAGGGATGTTATAGATAGATTGGAAAGTATCGCGGTCTGTGATTCATTTGAAGGCATACACAAAGGTAAGCTCTTTATTTAATCGAATGGGCTGCACGTATTGTATCTAAGAGCAGTCGCGTGATCAATAGCGATCCTTTACTATTCAGGTGCACCCCATCATGAAACAATGAATCTGGAACTTTAACACTGGCTTGAAAGTTGAGATATTTTATTTCTTTAAAATATCTGTCCCTAAGATCAGAGAGTGCCGTATCCATAAGATTAACGCTGTTAATGGGCGTATTTAAAAACACAACATTTTTATTTTTTCTTTTTATCAAATTAAGAGTTCTAAAAACAGCTCTCTGATTGATATTGAAGTTTCCCGGTTTTGATGTAACCCGAACAGCGTCATATGTATTTTCAAGATGCCCGTATAATTTTTCATGGAATCCAAATAGATTACGGTAAAACAGGTCGCTGTGTGCAATGAATTTATAGTGATTTTGCAGTGTCTTCAAGAAGTCCTTATTAAGACCGGGTACTGTCTTGATCAATAATATCTGCAGCTGGCGGCTGAGAGGAAAAACTTCAGATAATTCCCAGAAATCACCGGGCTTCATCAATGGTAGGTAAAAAGAAAAATTTTCATCTCCAGCAGGTGAGCTGTTAACCGCCCAATCGTTTGATATATATAAAGTGTTATCAAAATTCAAATAATAATCAGTGACCTGCGTTTCGTTATTCAAAAGATTATAGACAATGATATTCTGATAAAAATGAGGTCTTCCATCATTCGAGAGATTGATATATTGATCATTACTGTCATCGAAAGCATACTTAAATCTGCTATTCCCCAACAACACAGTTTTCCGCCCTTTTAAAAAGTGCTCATAATTTCCCGATATCTCCAGCTTCCATGCTACTTCATTGAGCCCAACAAATAAGATCGGAAATAACAGAACAACTCCAGAAAACTTTACTATGTCAACAAAAAATTTCCTCATATCAAAACTGAAAGTATATGAATTCCTGAATTTTATTATAATTGCTGAAAATGCTGAAAAGCAGGAATACGTATACCAAGTGTCTTATATATCTGTTATCACTGAACTTCAGTACACGCTCATTTTTGCGGCATTTCCATTCAAACCCTACTAACACAAATACATTCACAAACAGTAAAACATTGTTGGAAGTTATATTAAAGTCAGGCTTGTTCAAATGTATAACATCAATGATCAAGATCTTAATGAACTTAACCGAATCTGTTAAGCTGGCTGATCTGAAAAATATCCATGCCAGGGTTACCAGCATAAATGTTATAAACATACCCACAAACTCTTTTGCGCCTGGGAAAAAGCTATCCTGCGCTATTACTGTTGTTTTGTAAATATGATTACGCTTTAAAAAAACAAGCGGAAGAAAGGCACATGCATGAATAAAGCCCCATGTGATAAATTTCCAGTCGGCACCATGCCAGAAAGCACTTACGATAAATATGATCAATATATTACGATAGGTGATCAGCCTGCCGTTCTTTGATCCTCCGAGCGGGATATATAAATAGTCTCTGAACCATGACGAAAGCGAGATATGCCAGCGTTTCCAGAATTCCGCAATATTCCTTGAAAAGTATGGAAATTTAAAATTACTGATGAGTTCAAAACCTAGCAGTTTTGATATACCAATGGCGATATCCGAATACCCGCTAAAGTCGGCATATATCTGAAAACTAAAACCAATTGCAGCAAGCAATAAAATCATGCCATTTGTGTTATGGTAATTCGCAAAAGCCGGATCAACAAATCCAGCCAGCGTGTCTGCCACCACAATTTTTTTAAACATCCCCCATAACACCAACCGGCAGCCTTCTACGCTCTGCATATAATTAAATTTCCTTTCCCGTTGAATTTGTGGCAGCAGATGATCCGCTCTCTCAATCGGTCCTGCAACTAACAAAGGAAAAAAACTTACAAATGCTGCATATTCTGAAAAATTTCTGACCGGTTGTATCTTTTTCCTGTAGATGTCAAATACGTATGACATGCCGTGAAATGTATAAAATGAAATACCTATCGGTATTACAATCTTTAACAGGTAAACATTTGAATGAATGCCGATCTTACCCAGAAGAGATTGAAATTGTACGGCAAAGAAATCATAGTATTTGAATACAACCAATATACCCAGATTATTAATTACGCTTAATATTAAAAATAATTTCGACTTCCTTTTTTTTGCAGATGCAACACCAAACCCATAAAAATAGTCCAGAAGTGTGCTGAGAACTAATATACCTAGAAATTTAATGCTCCAAAAAGCATAAAATATATAGCTGGCCATCAGTAGAAAGTAATTCTGCCATTTAAGTGCCCTTTTAAAAATAAACCAATAGGCAAAATAGAAGAGAACGAAAAAGACCAGAAAATCCAGTGAGTTAAAGAGCACAAGCGCCGGTTTTGGTTTTTATTTTAAGATTGATTTCGTCTTTTAAAGATAGCATTATTATCCATTTAGTTTCCCTATCAATCTCTCCACCTCATTTTTTGAATTAAAGGAATGCAGCACAATCCTCAACCGCTCTTTTCCTTTCGGAACAGTAGGATATAAGATGGCTCTAACATCTAACCCCACATCCTGCAACTCACCTGCTACTTCTTTTACTTTCTGATTACCTGGAATGATCACAATCTGTATGGGTGTATCAGAAACCAGTTTATCATAATTAATGGAAGCTGATTGAAACTGCTTTATTAATGCTTTCAATTGTCGCCTTTCCAAGTCCATCCCAGGGAAGAGATCGTAACTTTCTTTAATCGCAGCCACTGCCTGTTCCGGCAAAGCAGTAGAGAACACAAAACTCCTTGCAAAATTGATCAGGTAATCACGTAATGCCAAAGACCCTAGTATCACAGCTCCATGGCAACCACAGGCTTTTCCGAAAGTATGTACCCGGGCAAAAATATGATCCTGTAATTGCAAGTGTTGTACTAACCCCTCTCCTGTTTCCCCTATTACACCAGTAGCATGTGCCTCATCAATGATTAAATGCGCATTATTTTTTTTGCTGATAGTAACCAACGCAGAAAGTGGGCATATATCGCCATCCATGCTGAAGACAGATTCTGTAACGATAAAAATAGTACCCACCGCCTGCAGCATTTTTTTTTCCAGATCATTGAGATCGTTGTGCGCAAAAGAAAATGCATTGGCAAAAGAAAGCCTGATACCGTCTCGGATAGATGCATGGCATAGCTGATCATATAGGATCGTATCACCTTTCTGTGGAACGCAGGATAATAACCCAATATTGGCATCATAACCTGAATTGAACAGCAGCGCCTTTTCAGATTGATGAAAAGCAGCAATCTTATTTTCAACTTCTTCAATTAATGAATAATTGCCTGAAAGAAGTCGTGAGCCTGTTGAACCGTGAGCTAGAGACAGTTTGTTGCTTGCAGTTTGCAGTTTGGTGTTTTTTACGATTCCGAGATAATCGTTAGAGCAGAAATCAATTTTACCGTCCGGCAGCCACAACTTTCGTAATGAGCCATTCTCCACACGTTCTGCCAGTTTCTTTTGCAAAAAATCATCGGGGTACATATGGTAAAGCTAAGGAATAAAGGGGTAAGGGATAAGGAGTAAGGGATAAGCAAATTTTATATTTTAGTAATACATTTGTGCTAAGAAAAACCTCGCATAACTTATTCCTTACCCCTTACCACTTACCCCCTAACTACATGGAACTTTCACAACATACTAAAAATATTCTCGGTCTGCAGCTCCCTACCGATCCACGTTGGGTGGATCTTGCGGGCATATCACTGGAAGCCATACTAACCGACCACGCATATTGCGAACAGAAGGCGGCTACTACCTGCATTACCTACATAACGCGCTATTCAGATAAAGAAAAACTGGTGGAAGAACTTGCGCCCATTGTTGCCGAGGAATGGGGACATTTCAGGCTGGTATTGAATGAACTAAAAAAACGTGGACTTAAACTGGGTAAGCAACGCAAAGATGAATATGTAAATAAGCTGATTGATTTTCAGAAAAAAGGTGGTGATCCGGAAACACGGATGCTCGATCATTTATTGATGATGGCGCTGGTGGAAGCCAGAAGTTGCGAACGTTTTAAAAGACTGAGTGAAGGATTGGAAGATGAATACATGCGTAATTTTTACAGGCGCTTTATGGAAAGCGAAGCCGGTCATTATACATTGTTCATTGAACTGGCAGAAACCTATTTCCCAAAAGAACGTGTACGCAGGCGTTGGCAGGAGTGGTTGGCTTATGAGGTTACAGTGATGCAGGATATGGAGGTTCGGGGGGATAGGATACACTGAAAATAATATCGAATATCGAACACGGAATGTCGAATTTCGAAGTATAAACTCTCTATAAATTCGGGTATTAATACGCTATGCAAAGAGCAATGCATGTAATAGTTTTGTGTAAAACCGAAACTTATGGGAATGGTACATGCAGATATTGAGTTGATAAATGCTTTTGATATTGAGTCGGTTCGAAGAGGCCATATGGATCAGGATGAAATACGGCAGGCCACAGTTAAAGTTCTTGTTGATAGCGGTGCTTTCATGTTGGCTATCAATGAACATATAAAAGAAATGCTGGGGTTATATGTTGAAGGTAAAGAAAGGGCGGTTTTGGCGAATGGGGAGGTTGTATACTATGACGTTGTTTCTACAGTCAGAATAAAATTCGGAAATCGAACTTGTACGTGCGATGCTATTGTATTGCCTGGTGATAGCGAACCGTTATTAGGCACTATTCCTATGGAAGCAATGGATCTGATCATACATCCAAAAAGAGAGGAACTTATCACAAATCCTGAACATGGTGAACATGGTTTGTACAAACTGGTTTCCTTTTTCAGAACAACTGCTAAAAGGATGCAGAGAAAATAGCAAAAAACTACTCCTGTTGCCCTATAGCTTTTGCAAAATAGGCGATCTCACCTTCAAGATTGAGAAAGTGATATTTTTCCTGGAGTACTTTCGTTTTAGAAAGATATAAATTCAGAAACTGCTGGTGCTGTTTCGTTAACGGATTAAAAGGCTTATGCTGATAAGCAAGATTAACCTCAGCGATTTCTTTCATTAGGGAACGGGTGTCTTCTGTCATACAGGCTTCCGTAAATTTCTCCCATACATATTGCGTTGCCTGATAATTTGGATGAACAAGGTCTTCGGCATAAAATCGGTAATCGCGGAGATCATCAATTACCAGTTCATACGCAGGAAAATAATAAAGTTGCTCAAATTTTTCAACCAATGCATGAACAGCTTGTATCAATACTGCTTTACTGCGGTTGTTTTCTACAACCCCTTCCCGCAAATGTCTTACCGGACTGATCGTGAATATTACTTTCAAGTTTGGGTTAAAACGGAAAAGCCCGTCTAATACATCAGCCAATAAACTCTCTGTTTCAACCGAAGTCAATAAACGCTTTGCAAACCAATCTGCCGGGGCTTTGTGATTATTGGCGGCAACACTTCCCTCTACCCCATTAGCTGCTTTACCTGTTAAAGTGTACACCCATGCAGAACCCAGTGTGATCATTAGATGATCGGCATTTTTAAGATATGTATGTGCGCTGGCAGTAGAGGCATTAATCTTGCTGATACATTCATCCGATGTGATACCTGAGAACCTGCTGTGATGTTTCCAGCTATGCCATGTTTCGTTATGTTCAAAAATATCAACAGCTGTAACAGCATCACACGTTATATATGTTTTTATAGCATCTGCAACACTAACGGGATTAAAGAGGATGCCATTGGGATTTTCTAGTGTATTGAATTTATGTTTACGCAGTTTTTCACCTATGTTTTCTGTAAAGCATGAGCCGATGAGCAGGAGATTATCTCCATGTTTTAACGGATAAGGTGAACGTTTGATATCAAATTCAAAATGAAATTTCATACAGTAAAACTTAGTTCCAATCTTTCACCTGAAGGTAGTGCTTTCCAGTTCTCCAGTAATTCACGAAGATAGGATCGTATACCGCTGATCTTTTCCTCGGGTATTGTTATAATGGGAGAATGCCGGTTAAAAGAAATAAGTGCAGCCTGTTGTACCATATTAAAATCATCGAATAATCCCTGTGCTATTTCAACAAGAAAAAAGTTTGCCATATTTTCCGCATACCAGGCTTCATCTGTAACACGCATCGCTGCCCGCTTTTCTTTATTCTCAAAATCCCTGATATCCATTCCAGTATTTATCATACCGTTGAAAGCAGTTTTGTAGCCCATTATTTTTTCAAGGGCGTAATGACTAAGGTCATGACGCACAAAAAAATCATCACTATACATCCATGTTTGTGTTCCGTTATCACGGATATAACGGATAACATGAGACTTTCCTGTATTTTTTGTTAGCTGGATCTGCATTCCCGAAAACATTTTTTTATACAAATACGTCAGTAGCCAATGATAAACTTTTTTGAAGAGCCGGATGGTCCAGACCATTCAATAAATTCTTTTCTTCAAAGTATTGAATCATCAATTCACTATCCATATTCCCTACCAGCTCATCCTGCGCCATCGGGCAACCTCCAATGCCTTTGAGTGCACCATCGAAACGCGTACAACCTGCTGTAAGCGCAGCATCTACTTTGGCTTTCCAGTTTTCCGGCTTTGAATGAAGATGTACGCCTACCGTTATTTCGGGATAAAGCGGGATCACGGTTTTTAATGCATTGTTTACCTGTTCGGGCGTTGCCAGTCCAACAGTGTCTGCAAGCGATAGAATATGAATATCTCTCTTTGCCATTTCATCGGCCCACTCCAGCAGGATCTCTTCGTTATATGGGTCACCATATGGATTGCCAAAACCCATGCTTAAATAAAGTACCAGTTCCTTTTTATTTTTGATACAAAGTTCCTGGATAGCTTCCACCCTGCTCATACTTTCTTCCTGTGTACTGTTGGTATTGCGTAACTGGAAAGTTGGGGAAACAGAAAATGGAAAACCGAGATAACTGATCTCATCAAACACAACCGCTTCTTCCGCACCACGCACATTGGCTACGATGGTCAATAATTTTGTATGTCCCGCGCCCATATCAAGTTTCGGTATCACCTCTTTTGTATCAGCCATTTGAGGAATGGCTTTCGAAGAAACAAAACTTCCAAAATCGAGTGTGTCAAACCCTACTTGTAAGAGACTGTTTATATATGCGATCTTCTGAACCGTTGGGATAAAGTGCGGCCAGCCTTGCATAGCATCACGGGGACATTCGATGAGTGCAAGGGGTAAGGGGTTAGGGGTTAGGGATAAGTTCATGTCATCCGGCTTTTCATCGCTTCATATAAAATGATGCCGGTTGCAACTGACACATTGAATGAATCAAATTTGGCAGCCATCGGTATCTTAAAGAAATGATCGGCGGCCTTTGCGAGATAAGGCTGAACACCTTTGCCTTCATCGCCCATAATGATACAGCATGGATCTGTAAAAGGAAGGTCATACACATTTTCTTCGGCACGCATTTCACTGGTGAAAATTTTTATCCCGTTAAGATGCAGGTCATCCACTGCTTTTAACAAACTGCTCACGCGGCATATATGTATCATCTCCAATGCGCCCGCACTGCTTTTCATCGCTTCTTCATTTAATGCTCCCACACCTTTATCCGGAATAATAATCGCCTGCGCACCACAACATACAGCACTCCTGGCAATCGCTCCAATGTTGCGAACATCTGTTACACCATCTAGCATCAGAAACAATGGCAACTCGCCATTGGAAACAACATGGTCAATTACCTGTTGAAGATCCATATACTGCACCCTTGCCACAAATGCCATTACGCCCTGGTGATTTGCCTTGCTTAGTCCATTCAATTTCTCCACAGGCACAACCTGTATGGGAACATTGTATTCACGTGCCAGTTGTCTTATCTGGTTGATCGCATCACCCGTTGTATTTTTCTGCAGCAGGATCTTATCGATCCCTTTTCCGGATTGAAGTGCTTCAACAAGTGGCTGCCGGCCTATGATCAGGGATGTTTGTTTTACAGCCATGTGTTATTCATTTCTTTTGTCGTAAAATAATTGGAAGGGAAAGCAAAAGATACAATAGTATACAACCTGCCAATATAAATTTAATTGCGGCGCAATAATAAGTAAGCTGTAGTGACGGACTGGTATAATGACCTGAAATGCTCTGCAACATTAAAAGGTTTTCAGAAATATCAAGCACCCCGGCAATGTATGCAGCCCGTGCCATGAATAATCCTGTTTGACGCCCCACACCTTCGGACCATTTCATCGCCGCATATTCGGCCGAAAGTGAAAGGAGAAGCACATAGGTGACAATAAATAAAAAGTCGAGCCAGATATTTCCTTTCACCACAGTTATGCTCCAAACAGCCAATACTTCATTCAACCGGTGAGCATTATCTGCAAACTCCAGGTCAAGTATAGCGCGTGGGGTGGTGGGTGTTTTGAGGGCAGCTCCTTGCCAACGCATCACCAGTATCATCAGGAAGCTGAGGAGGGCCGCTATTGATAGGTTTCTTTTCATGATCTTTTCTCCTATATAAATATACCCCGACTCATGGATAAGATAAAATAAAAAACCTCCTGATTATTGCAGGAGGTTTTCATGAATATCCAGGTGAATTATTTCAATCCGAAAGCCTTTTTCACTTTTGCTACATAATCCAGTTTTTCCCATGTGAAAAGCTCAACTTTTACTTTTTTAACCTTTCCGTTTTGTGCAACAAACTCTTTTGTTACTATTTCATTCTTACGACCCATATGTCCGTAAGCAGCCGTTTCACTATAGATAGGTGTTCTGAGTTTCAGGCGTTGCTCAATAAAGTAAGGGCGCAGGTCAAAAATGCTTTCAACCAGCTTGCCGATCTCTCCGTCTGTGAGTTTTACTTTGGAAGTACCATATGTATTCACGTTGATAGAAGTGGGTTGTGCCACGCCGATCGCATATGAAACCTGAACGAGCACTTCGTCCGCAACACCTGCTGCTACTAAGTTCTTGGCAATGTGACGCGTTGCATAAGCTGCAGAACGGTCTACCTTGCTTGGATCTTTTCCGCTGAACGCACCACCACCGTGTGCACCTTTCCCACCATAAGTATCCACAATGATCTTACGTCCTGTAAGACCTGTGTCACCATGTGGCCCGCCAATAACAAACTTACCGGTTGGGTTGATATGATATTTGATCTTATCGTTAAACAGTTTAGCGTATTTCTTGTATTTTGATTTAACGCGTGGGATCAGGATGGACACCATATCTTCTTTGATCTTGGCAAGCATTTTTGCTTCCGAATCAAAGTCATCATGCTGTGTAGAAACTACGATCGCATCGATACGTACCGGGCGGTTATCATCGTCATACTCCAATGTAACCTGGCTCTTTGCATCGGGACGGAGATATTTGATCTGCTTATTCTCCCTGCGTAAAGCAGCAAGCTCTATCAGGATTTTATGGGCCAGATCAAGTGCCAATGGCATATAATCGTCTGTTTCGTTCGTTGCATAACCAAACATCATACCCTGGTCACCGGCACCTTGTTCTTCTTTCTTTTTCCTGTCAACACCCTGGTTGATATCCGCAGACTGCTCATGAATAGCAGATAAGATACCACAGCTGTTAGCTTCAAACATATATTCACTCTTGGTATACCCGATCTTACGGATAACACCACGTGCAATTTCCTGAACATCGAGGTAAGCCTTTGATTTTACTTCCCCTGCTAGTACTACCTGACCGGTTGTTACCAGTGTTTCACACGCCACTTTTGATTGTGGGTCAAAAGCAAGAAAATTATCAATCAGTGCATCAGATATCTGATCGGCTACTTTGTCCGGATGTCCTTCAGATACGCTTTCGGAGGTAAATAAATACGGCATTTATTTGATTTTTATTTAATTGGGTGTAAATATAGGAGATATTAATAAAAATTGCCACTGAAGCACTGAAGCACAGAATTATTCAGTGCTTCAGTGGCAAAAAGATTAACTATTTACCTGCTAAATCGTTGTATAATTCAAGATATTCAGTAAGGTCAGAGTCCCATCCTTTAAAAGGAACCACTTTCTTCCCTTTGACTTTGCCGAATTCCTCCACCAGTTTCTTTTCGATTTTATCTGCTCCGAATGTAATGGCATCCGCAAATGTAGCACCGCCACGGAACATGGCCGTATTATTACCTTCTTTAAAAGACTCAAGATCTTTTTCTTTTATATTAGCATTGATAATCGCTTTTTTAACGAAATCAGTACCCATCTTTTCTTTGAATGTGTTCTGACCGATAGTAAAAACTACCTTACTGTTCCCGAAAACCGGTTCTTTCTTATAGGCTGTTTTAATATAAGCAGGAATAAGACCTGTCATCCAGCCGCTGCAATGAATGATATCCGGCGGCCATCCAAATTTCTTAACGGTTTCCAGCGCTCCTTTGCAGAAGAAAACAGTTCTCAGTATATTATCCTCAAACCATGTCTCATCTTCGGCGTGAAACACCTGTTTTCTTTTAAAAAAGTCTTCATTTTCAAGAAAATATACCTGTAACCGGGCATTGGGCAGTGAGGCCACTTTGATCTGCAACGGGTAATCATCATTATCTACAGACACATTGATCCCTGATAAGCGCACAACCTCATGTAACCGGTGTCTACGTTCATTGATCACGCCAAATCTTGGCATAATGCATCTTACCTCTAATCCGCTATCATTACTCTTAATGGCCAGTTTATTGATCACCTCGGCAAATTCAGTCAGCTCCAGGTAAGGAGACATCTCTGTAGCAATGAATAAAATTCTTTTCTTTGTTGACATTAGTTACGCGAATTTTAGCAAGTGCTGAAAAATAAGTTGGCGAAGTTACATAAAATAGCGTGAAATGTAACAGAAACAGGCTTTTACGCTTAAACCAGCTCCAAAATGACCCTTTTTAAAACAGCAAGCGACCTCAGCGACCACCTGCATTCTTTGGTGGTCAAAGGCAAGGTAACAGGATTTGTGCCTACCATGGGGGCATTGCATGCAGGGCATCTTAGCCTTATTGCAGAAAGCCGGCAAAGTGCAGATGTTACGGTTTGCAGCATATTTGTGAACCCGACCCAGTTTAATGATCCGGCCGATTTTGAAAAATACCCTGTTACCCTGGAAAATGATATACGGCTGCTGGAACAGGCAGGGTGCAACATTCTCTTCGTTCCTTCGGTCAAAGAAATGTACCCCAACGGAATGGTTAATACCGGAAACAGGTTTGATCCCGGCTTCCTGGATACTGTGCTGGAAGGAAGTAAAAGGCCAGGGCATTTTGCAGGTGTGGCACAGGTCATGCAACGTTTGCTTACCATCGTAAACCCAGCTTTACTTTTTATGGGCCAAAAAGACTACCAGCAATGCATGGTGGTTCAGCAACTGATTAACCAGGGCGGATATCCAACCAAACTGGTGATCGTTCCCACCGTTCGGGAAGAGAGTGGATTAGCCATGAGCAGCCGCAATACCCGACTATCTGATAATGGCCGCGCACGGGCTGCCATTATTAATAAAGCATTGCAACACCTTAAAAAGTCGATCACCCCAGGTAACCTGAACGGGATCATTAAAGAAGCTGAGGAAATGATCTTTGAAAAAGGGTTTGACAGAATTGATTATGTGTCGGTTGCCAATGCAGATACACTGGAACCTGTTACAGTATGGGATGGTACGATACCGCTGGTGGCATTAGTGGCCGCGTTTACAGAAGGTGTGCGGCTGATTGATAACATCTTATTAGCGAATTAGCGGATTACGGATTGGCGAATTAATATATATGAATAATGTTTTAAAATCCGTTAATCCGTAATCCGGCAATTCGGCAATCAATTAAGTACTTATTTTTGCTTTTATGGTAATAGAAATATTGAAATCGAAGGTACACAGGGCCGTGATTACTGAGGCCAACCTGAATTATGTTGGCAGTTTAACACTGGATGAGGACCTGATGGATGCGGCTCATTTTATTGAAAATGAAAAGATCCAGGTCGTAAACGTAAACAATGGCGAAAGACTTGAAACTTATCTGATCAAGGGAAAGCGTGGAAGCGGCGTTGTTTGTTTGAACGGACCGGCGGCAAGAAAAGGCCAGGTAGGTGATATTGTTGTGATCATTTCATATGCGAGCATGGATTTTGAAAAAGCAAAAACTTTTCAGCCATGGGTTATTTTCCCCAAAGAAGGAAATAAACTTTAATTAGAATTGGTTTGTTAAATTGCTGATGAATACCGCCGCATGAATAAGAGATTAGTGTCAGTAATTAAATACCTGTTCTTTTTTGGACTGGGTATATTCCTTGTCTGGTGGAGCCTCCACCAGATACCGGATGCGGAATGGGATAAATTCAAGCAGTCGCTGGCATCTGCCCATTACTGGATGATATTACCGGTGTTCCTGATCCTTTCTGCCAGTCATGTTTTCCGGGCATTACGCTGGCGTTTGCTTATGGAACCGATGGGTTATTTTCCATCATTTCCCAATACTTTTTTTGCCGTGATGATAGGGTATCTCGCCAACCTGGCATTCCCCCGCTTAGGTGAAGTATTGAAGTGTACCATGCTTTCACGTTATGAAAAAATTCCTGCTGAGAAAATAGTGGGAACCATTGTTGCGGAAAGAGCATTTGATGTTTTATGCCTCGCGCTTCTTTTTGCGGCGGCTTTAATCGTGCAGTTTGATGTGGTAACCGGGAGTTACCAGAATGTAAAAACCTTACAAAGCCAGCAACACGGATCAGCATCCAACATAAAAATATACATACTGGGTTTTATGGCTGTAGCCGTAGCCGGTTTCATTATCTGGATTCTTGCTACAGGCAGGTGGAAAGCGATGCTTGAAAAAATAAAACGTATCATCCGTGGTGTATGGGAAGGCTTGATCACAGCGCGTAAACTCAAACACAAGGCCCTGTTTGCTTTTTATACTGTTATGATCTGGGCGCTATACATTGGCGGAACCTGGCTGGGTTTTCATGGAACAGATGGAACGGCTACCATGGGTTTGAAAGAAGCTGTAAGCGGATTGGCATTTGCCAGTATTGGCATGATCGTTACGCCAGGCGGTATTGGTGCTTATGCATTTTTGATGGCCAAGGTGTTGGAAGAAAATGGAATAGAATATGCGATTGGTGTGGCTAATGGCACACTGCAATGGTTTGCACAATTCCTGATAGTGGTGATCATTGGTTCAGCCTGCTTGATACTGCTACCTTTTTATAATAAAAAGAAGACTGATGAAAGCCGTTGATGCTATCAACCAAAAAATACTGACACTACCCCAGGCACTTGCTTTAACAGCCAGCTGGCGGGTAACAGGCAAAACGATTGCCTTCACAAATGGATGTTTTGATATTCTGCATGAAGGGCATATGTTCTCATTTGCACAAGCCGCAAAAGAAGCGGACCGGCTGATAGTTGGCGTTAACAGCGATCGTAGTACGCGTGTTTTAAAAGGACCCGAAAGACCGGTAAACAAAGAACAGAGCCGCGCCCTTCTCCTCGCAAACCTGGCTGTGATAGATGCCGTTGTGATCTTTGATGAAGACACGCCGCTTGATCTCATCAATGCAATTCTTCCCGATGTGCTGGTAAAGGGAGGTGATTATACCATCGAGCAGATCGTTGGCGCGAAAGAGGTCATGGCCAATGGCGGCAGGGTGGTTATCAATCCTATCGTTGAGGGTTATTCAACCAGTGGGATCATTGCAAAGATCAAATCCTCCTACTCGTAATCCGGTTATCAAAAGTTAATATACCCCAAGAACTGACTGGATTATCTTTATTCCCAAATAACAAAATGCAGTATGTCTAAGAAGCATCTTATACAACGCGATATCAGCTGGCTAAGTTTTAATGCGCGGGTGTTACAGGAAGCAAATGATCCTTCGGTGCCATTGAAAGAACGCATCCGTTTCCTGGGTATTTTTTCAAATAATTCGGATGAATTCTTCAGGGTACGTGTGGCCACTTTGAAAAGGATGATCGAATTACTGGAGAAAGATAAAAAAGGGAATATGCATTTTGAAGTGGAACCGCAAAGTATACTCGACCAGATACAAACCACGGTACTCCGCCAGCAGAATGAATTCAACCGGATATGGCAAGGGATCTCGAAAGAATTAAAAACACAAAATGTGATCCTGGTTGATGAAAAACACCTTAACAAAGAACAGCAGGCATTTGTAAAAAAATATTTCGATGAAGAAGTACGTTCGAATATCATCCCCCTGATGATTGAAAGCCTGCCGCAACTCCCCTATCTCCGCGACAAGAGCATTTACCTCGGTGTGGTAATGCGCAAGACAAACTCAGCTTACGAAGAAAAATATTCACTGATCGAGATCCCTGCCAAAGCAGTGGGACGTTTTATTCAATTACCATCCAAACAAAAAGAGCACCAGATCATACTACTGGAAGATGTGATCCGCTTTAACCTTCCTTTTATCTTTTCCTATTTCGGTTACGATCATTTTGACTCTTACATTTTTAAAGTAACCAAAGACGCCGAGATAGATATTGATAATGATGTGAGCACGAGCCTTGTTGAAAAACTGGAGAAAGGACTGAAGAACCGGAGAAAAGGGAAACCGGTTCGTTTTGTATATGACAAAGAAATGGATGGGGGTTTGCTGGAATACCTGATCCGGCGTTTGAATCTCAACCGGAAAAGCAATATCATTCCCGGTGGAAGAATACACAACTTCAGACACTTCATGGACTTTCCTGATGTGTTTGGTACACGAAGCACAAGGCGTGCATCCTTTACCCATCCTGCATTACAGAGTTCGATGCGTGTAACAGATGTGATTGTAAAAAATGATGTGATGTTACATTTTCCATATCATTCTTTCAACGGCGTAATCGATCTATTGCGGGAAGCTGCTATGGATCCGGATGTTACTACTATTAAGATCACAGCCTACCGGCTTGCATCCAATTCAAAAGTGATCAATGCACTGATCAATGCATCACGCAACGGGAAACAGGTGGTAGTGATGCTGGAACTGAATGCCCGTTTTGATGAGGAAGCCAACCTCGAATGGAAAAAAATACTGGAAGAAGAAGGTGTAACCGTATTGCTGGGTGTTCCCAAGCTTAAAATACATGCCAAGCTTTGTATCATAAAAAAAAGAAAAGGGAGTAAAACCATACAGTATGGATTTGTCAGTACCGGAAACCTGAATGAAAAAACTGCCACGGTGTATGGTGATCATTGCCTGCTCACGGCTAACCGGAATGTAATGGCAGATATTAACCGGATCTTTCACTATCTCGAAAACCCAAAGACCGGGGAAAGTAAATTACGATTATGTAAAACATTAATGGTTTGCCCGGTTAATATGCGTAAAGAGATCAATGCAAATATTGACCGCGAGATCAAAAATGCCAAAGCAGGAAAAAAAGCCGGTATTATTTTAAAGCTGAACTCTTTAAGCGATGCATTGCTGATTGAAAAATTACAGCAGGCAGCCATAGCAGGCGTTGAGATCAAAATGATCGTGAGGGGGATCTTTTGTCCTTACTTCGATTCCAAAAAAATAAAATATCCTGTCTCTGCCATCAGTATTGTAGACGAATACCTCGAGCATGCGCGGGTGATGATCTTTCACAACATAGGGAATGAGAAGATCTATATTTCGAGCGCCGACTGGATGGTGCGCAACCTTGACCACCGCGTGGAAGCAGCTATTCCGGTAATGGATCCTGAAATTGCGAAGGAATTGAAGGAGATTATCCACATTCAATTAAGAGACAATGTTAAAGCAAGAATTCTCGACAACGAACTATCCAACAACTATGTACCTTCCAAGGGCAAAAAGAAAGTGCGTTCACAGATAGAAACGTATCATTATCTACATAAGAAAAATACCACAGCATAGTGAGGTTAGCCGCTATAGATATCGGGAGTAATGCAGCAAGGTTATTGATCGCCGAAGTTATTAAGGATAAAGACGGGAAAGTACAGTTCAACAAACTGAATCTTGTGCGTGTTCCCTTGCGATTGGGTTTTGATGTATTTGAAAAAGGTGAGATCTCCAAGGAAAAAAGGGGCATGGTATTACAGACCATGAAAGCCTATAGTCATTTATTAAATGCGTATGGTGTAAAGAACGTGATTGCCTGCGCTACCAGTGCCATGCGCGATGCAAGCAACAGTGCAGATATCATCAGGAAGGTAAAGCTTGAGACCGGTCTTGAAATAGAGATCATCAGTGGTGACCTGGAGGCCTCCCTTATTTATGAGAACCACGTTGCCGAGAATATGGACACCGATCACAGCTACCTGTACATTGATGTGGGCGGCGGCAGTACCGAGCTCACTTTTTTTGCCGATACAAAAATGGTCTTCAAAAAATCTTTTAACATCGGCACTATCCGTTTGTTAAAGAATATGGTGAATGAGAACAAGTGGAATGAAATGAAAGAATACATTAAAGTAAAAACAAAAGGCTACAAAAAACTAATCGCCATTGGTACGGGTGGCAATATCAATAAAGTATTCTCAATCAGTAAAAGAAAAGATGGTAAGCCATTAAGCCTTGATCTGCTGAAAGAATATTACAAGGATATGGCTTCCTATTCGTTAGCGGAGCGTATCGATCTATTCAAACTACGGGAAGACAGGGCCGATGTGATCGTGCCGGCTTTGCAGATCTATATTAATGTGATGCGCTGGTCAGATGCAGAAGATATATATGTTCCGAAGATTGGATTAGCGGATGGCCTGATACAGCATTTATATTATGGCCTGGTTGATGCAGGCAACGCATAACTTTTAAAAAAATCACCATGTCTGCCCATAAAGAAATCAAAAAAATCACTACGCATACTTTGCTCAGGATGAAAAAAGAGAGCGAGAAGATCTCGATGATAACTGCCTACGATTTTTCTTTTGCGAAACTCTTTGATAAGGCCGGTATTGATGTGATTCTTGTTGGCGATAGTGCGGGCAATGTAATGGCAGGATATGAAACTACCGTTCCTGTTACACTCGAACAGATGATCTATCACGCACAATGCGTTGTACGCGGGGCAGAGCGGCCACTTGTTGTGGTAGATATGCCCTTTGGATCTTACCAGTCCAATGTTGAGAATGCGGTGGCATCAGCTATCCGTATCATGAAAGAAACGGGGGGGCACGCAGTGAAAATGGAAGGTGGCAAAGAGATCACTGAAAGTGTTGCAAGGATCGTTTCTGCCGGCATTCCTGTAATGGGGCACCTGGGCCTTACTCCTCAATCTATCTATAAATTCGGCACTTATCAGGTAAGGGCAAAGGAAGATGAAGAAGCAGAAAAGTTACGTGCAGATGCATTGTTACTGCAGGAAGCGGGCTGCTTTGGCATTGTGCTGGAGAAGATCCCGGCGCAACTGGCAAAAGAAGTAACCGAAAGTTTATCGATACCAACAATAGGCATCGGGGCGGGCGCCCATTGTGATGGACAAGTATTGGTAATGCATGATCTTCTCGGCATTAACCAGGAATTTAAACCCCGTTTCCTGCGACAATACCTGGATCTTTCAGAGCAGATCACAAAGGCTGTGGGACAGTATATTAAGGATGTCAAATCCGTTGATTTTCCCGGTGTACATGAATCTTATTGACACGATCACACGAATTTCCCTGAATTATACGAATTTTATTGGGTCCATACCTCTTTACCGACAAGGGGGCTATTTTCACCCAAAATCTTTTCGCGGCTTGAATGCTCACGATAGATTTGATAAATTAACTGCAGCATGAGAAAGAGATTACCATTACTAACGGCAGTTCTGTGTCTTTGTATTTCGTTGCTAAGCAATACACTCTTTGCAGCCGTTCCGGTGGAAGATTCAGTTAAAATATTACATACAACAGATGGCGATATTACTGAATGGAAGAAGGATAAATTTGAAACGGATAAAGAAACAGAAATTCTTTTCGCGGTTGACCATGATGCAAATAATCTTTACCTGGCACTGAAGGTCCCAAGCCAACAGACGCAGATGAAGTTAATGAGAGGGGGAATGAGTCTATTCATTGATAAGAAAGGAAAAAGAAGAGAAGGTACAGGTGTGCAGTTCCCTTTTAAGAATGATAGTAACCCGTTTGAAGGTGGAAATTTTGACCCCAAAGCTGTTCGTGAAAAATTGATGCCTGGCATGATCTTCTTAAGAACGTTTGGATTTGATGATGAAGATAAAACACAATTGATCACACAGCAGAATGGCGTAAATATTGCTTTCGATTGGGATGAGTCTGATGTAATGTATATCGAATACCAGGTTCCTATGAGCCTTCTTGGAAAGCCTGCTGATCTGAATGGAAAAGCGATTGCAGTTGGATGGAAGATCAATGGTGCCGAAGGTACTGGAAGGCAACCCACAATAGTAAGAACGGAATTAGTGGCCGTTCCTGCAGGTACAAGACCTGGTGGAAATTCGGCTGGAAGAACAGGTTCAGGTCGTTCTGCATCAATGGATATGGGTTCAGCAAATGCACCCAGGGATCTGAGCTTCTGGACAAAATATAGTTTGATTTTTTAAAATTTATTATAAAGAAATTGCGAAACACAAAAACAACGGTAATCATTATTGCACACCTGGCTGCATGGTTGTGTTTTTTTACATTACCCTATCTCGTCTTTTTTCCAAGGCTGCGCGAATTCAGCATGAGCAACCATCAGTTGGCACTGATCGTTTGTAATAATGTATTCATTGTTATTTTCTATTACCTGAATACATTGGTATTAATCCCCCGGCTTTTGGCGAAAGAAAAATGGGGCTGGTATGTGGGATCGATCGTTGCTTGCCTTATGATATTCCTTTATCTCCCGAGAGAAATAGCCCAGCGCCTTGCCGAGCCGGAACTGATCAATCCACAGAACCGTGAATGGATCCGTAACCCGGCATTCCAGGGCAATCCCAAATATTCGGGTATTGGGTACAGGAGACCTTTGGCCAACGGATACAATACAGTCTTGTTCTTACTTGTGTTTACCGTAGGAACCTGTATTTCGGTTATACAACGCTGGTTACAAACAGAGCAGAACAGGAAAGAAACAGAAAATGAAAAACTGAATACAGAATTATCGTTTCTTAAATCACAGGTGAACCCGCATTTCTTTTTCAATACGTTGAATAATATTTATTCGCTTGCCATTGTGCGCAGTGAAAAAACAGCGCCTGCTGTAATGAAGCTTTCTTCCATCATGCGATATATACTCACAGAAACACAACGCGACCTGGTACCATTAAGCAATGAAGTTGATTTTACACATAATTTCATTGACCTCCAGAAGGTGAGATTAACGGATAAAGTACAGCTGAATTTTTCTGCAGGTGGCGATATTGATACATTGCTGATAGCTCCGCTCCTCTTTATTCCTTTTGTGGAAAATGCTTTTAAGTATGGAGTCAGCACGAAAGAAGCTTCCAGTATCCAGATCGATATAAAAACGGCTGGAAATACGATTATTTTCGATTCAGTGAATTATATTGTGGCAACAGAGAACACGCTCACAGAAAATACAGGTATCGGTATCAACAATGTAAAACGCAGACTTGAACTGATGTACCCTGATAAACATATACTAACCACTTCTGAGAAAGATAATCACTATTCTGTTCACTTAGAGATCATAACCGCATGATACATTGTATTGCAATAGATGACGAACCACTGGCATTGCAGCTGATCAACGAATACTGCAGCAAAATATCTTTCCTGAAACTGGAAAAAGTGTTTACCAATACAGATGAAGCGAACGCATACCTGAAAGAAAATCCTGTTGACCTGTTGTTTCTCGACATCCAGATGCCGGATATCAATGGGATGCAGTTCTATAAAAACCTGATTCAAAAACCTCCTGTAATATTTACTACCGCGTATAAAGATTTTGCAGCGGAAGGGTTTAATGTGGATGCAGTTGATTACCTGCTGAAACCTTTTGAATACGACCGTTTCCTCAAAGCCTGTTATAAAGCCAATGAATACCTTGAGTTCTTAAGCACGCAGGAACTGCAACTCAATTCCATTTTCGTGAAGGTGAACTATGAGATCATGAAGATCAACCTGAAGGATATAGAATTGATCGAGGCGTTAGACGATTATATAAAGATCTATATCAAACCGAGTCCCGTACTCACCCTCATGACGCTGAAAAGCATCCACGAAAAATTACCGGTACGTGATTTTGTACGCGTACACCGCTCCTTCATCGTACCCCTTGCTAAAATTGAAAAGTTCAGCAAAACAAAACTCTGGATCGCCGGAAAAGAAATTCCAATCGGCAGCAGTTATAGTGGGGTGTATGATCAGTTGCTGGCACTCTCCAAAACGCGATAATAGAGATGCTAGATGTTAAGAAAGCAAGTTTTCCCTAACATCTAACATCTGCCATCTAACATCTCTATTGCCTATCTTAGCAGGAAATTAACACCATGGAATTCCTTACTCAACTTGGCATCACAGCTAATAATGGCGGCGTATCTACCGGCACCCAATGGATCAATAGTGGTGGTGCATCCTTGACATCCTTCTCTCCTGTTGATGGTAAGCAGATCGGTTCGGTTACGGAAGCTGATGAGGCGGCATATGAAGTTGTGATTAAAAAAGCGCAGGAAGCATTTGGTGTATGGCGGATGTGGCCAGCACCCAAACGTGGTGAGATTGTAAGACAGGTGGGTGATGCATTACGAAAATATAAAGAGCCCCTTGGTAAACTCGTCAGCTATGAAATGGGAAAAAGTCTGCAGGAAGGCTATGGTGAGGTACAGGAGATGATAGATATCTGCGACTTTGCTGTTGGACTTTCCAGACAATTATATGGATTAACCATGCATAGTGAGCGCCCCGCTCACAGGATGTATGAGCAGTGGCACCCATTGGGTGTTGTAGGCATTATTTCCGCTTTTAATTTTCCTGTTGCGGTTTGGGCATGGAACAGTGCATTGTCCTGGGTATGCGGCAATGTAACTGTATGGAAACCCAGTGAAAAAACACCCCTCTGCGGCATTGCCGTACAAAATATCGTAGCAGAGGTCTTTGCAAAGAATCATGTTCCCGAGGGCGTGAACTGTCTTATACAGGGAAACAGGCAGGTAGGTGAATGGTTGTCTAATGATACACGCATTCCACTGATTTCTGCAACCGGTTCTACGCGTATGGGTAAAGCATTGAGTACAGCAGTTGCGGCGAGACTTGGCAAGAGTATACTGGAACTCGGCGGCAACAACGCCATCATTGTATCGCAACATGCTGATCTGGATATGGCATTAATAGGTTGTGTATTTGGTGCAGTGGGTACTGCTGGTCAGCGATGTACTACTACACGCAGGCTGATCATACATGAAAGCGTATATGATACTTTCAAAGCAAAGCTTGTAAAAGCCTATGGCCAGTTACGTATCGGCGATCCGCTGGATACACATCACCATGTTGGCCCGCTGATCGATACAGATGCGGTAAAAATGTATCTCTCCTCTATTGAGCAATGTAAACAACAGGGCGGTCATTTTATTGTTGAGGGTGGTGTCTTATCTGGAAGCGGATATGAAAGCGGCTGTTATGTGAAACCCTGTATCGCGGAAGCGAAGAATGAAATGGCTATCGTACAACATGAAACATTCGCCCCCATCTTATACTTAATGAAATACAATACGATCGAAGAAGCGATCGCTTTGCAGAATGGTGTGCCGCAGGGTTTATCATCTGCGATCATGACAGTGAACCTCCGCGAAGCAGAATATTTTCTTTCGCATACAGGGAGCGACTGCGGCATTGCCAACGTAAACATCGGCACCAGCGGCGCAGAAATTGGCGGAGCCTTCGGTGGTGAAAAGGAAACCGGCGGCGGTCGTGAAAGCGGCAGCGATGCCTGGAAAGCCTATATGCGGAGACAAACCAATACGCTTAACTGGAGCGATACATTACCACTGGCACAAGGGATCGTGTTTGATCTGTAGTATTTATTAGCGAATTTCGGATTAGCGGATTGACGGATTTTTAATTCGCTAATCCGTAATCCGCCAATCCGTTAATAAAAAAATCTGCGTTTCCTGTGATTTTTTACAACCTTCTGCGAATAATAGTACATACCTATCTCACTGCATGAACGGACAGATCACAGAAGAATCATTTGTACAGCTGATTGAAGCCAATAAAGGCATCATCATCAAGATCTGTAACGCATACTGCCCGGATAAAAATTTCCGGGAGGACCTTGCACAGGAGATCGTCTACCAGTTATGGAAATCCGGAAAAACTTTCCAACCCGGTTATAAATTCTCTACCTGGATGTACCGGATTGCATTGAATGTGGCCATCTCATTTTACCGGAAAGAAAAAAAACAACCCGAACTGGTAAGCTACGCTGATCAAACAGATACTGCAGACATAAATGAAGGTATACCTGAGATGGAAGAGAAAGTTAACCGCTTACAGCAACTCATCAATGAAATGAATGCACTCGACAAGGCAATGATGATCCTCTACCTTGAATCAAAAAGCTATGCGGAGATCGCAGAAGTACTGGGTATTACGGAAACAAATGTGGCAACGAAGTTGAGCAGGATCAAAGGAAGATTGAAACAACGGTTGGTTAATAGTCCATAGTCCATGGTCCATGGTCCATGGACTATGGACAAGCGAATAGTGAATTATAAAATTAAAATACTTCTATGGAAGACATCGAACTCAAAAATATCTGGCAGGCTTATGATCACCAACTCGAACAGTCCAGGGTTCTCAACCTGCAATCATGGGTTGTAAACCTGAAGACCTTTGAATCGCTTCAGCAACACAAAGCAGAAATGACGCTCGCTTCGCTTGCCCGTTTTAAAATGAGGGCCTTAATACTGGGCGTATTATGGCAATTATTTCTCGGCGTACTTGTATTCGGCGACTGGTTCAAACATCCCTATTTTACCATATCGGTAGGCGCTATTTTTCTCTTTAACCTCGTCACTCTTTTTATTTATGTAAGAGATATTGTCATCATCAAGGGGATAAACTACAGCGACAGTATCACGGCAACCCAAAGAAAATTATCTGAACTGGAATCTTCAGCACTGGGTCTGCGTTTTTTGTGGTTACAGATTCCCTTTTATTCTACCTGGTTCTGGAACAGTAGCTGGATACAGTATGACACTCTGAATTTCTGGCTGATCACCTTCCCGATCACTTTTCTGCTTACCTGCCTCGGGTTCTATATCTACAAGAATGCAACTGCCGAAAACCTCCATAAGAAATGGGTCAGGGGCCTTTTAATGGCCGGACCGGAGTATAAGTCGGTTATCAAGGCGAAAGAATTCCTGGCAGAAATAGGCAATTTCAGGAAAGAAATTTCATAACACACTAATAATCAGTCCATAACTAAGGGACCATAGACTATGGTCTATTCACTCCCCTTAACATTTTCATAAAACTGCCTCTTCCTGATTATTTTATCGTTATGATTATGCAAATTTGTAGGTACTTAAATCTACTTACCCATGTATTGCCGGATTGTTTTAGCCATAGTGGCATTGCCATTCTTCTTTCTGCACGGCAATGCCCAGGAAAATACCCGAAACTGGTACCAGCTTGATTACGCAAAGGATTCGGTTTACGGCATCAGTCTGAACAAAGCCTATCTCTTCTTAAAAGAAAAACACAGGACCGCTAAACCGGTTATTGTGGCTGTATTAGACTCGGGTATTGATACAACACATGAGGACCTTAAAAATGTGCTTTGGCGCAACCCGAAAGAAATTCCAGGCAATGGTATTGACGATGATAAGAACGGATACATAGATGATGTTTACGGCTGGAATTTCCTGGGCGGAAGAGATGGGCGCAATGTTAACAAAGCGGCCAGTGAAAAAGCAAGGGTCTTTCATCGTTTTAAAGCAAAATTCCAGGGGGCTCCTTTTGATACTTCCTCCTGTACAATGATGGATAAGAGTGAATACATCAACTGGAAAAAAGCGGCTGATGAATTCAATGTGAATTCAGATGAACAGAACGAACTCATTTCGGCCGAGATCAATACACGGATCATTAAACGATTAGACAAAGCATTGCGCAAGGAAATGGGGATAGAAGAATTTACAACACAAAAAGTTGAAAAATTTGAAGCAATCACCAAAAGTGCAAAAGATGCCAAGACAGCTTATCTCACTTTAATGAGAAGGTTCGAAATGGATCCGGAAGAAAAAAATACTTCTTTCCTGGCTGAGCTTGATGAGGAACTGGAAAAAATGCGTGGCAACCTCGAAGCAAAGGAGATCCCGCCTGTTGATATCCGCGCCGATATTATTAAGGATGATTATAGTAACCTGGCCGATAGATTCTATGGCAACAACGATGTAATGGGTGGTCCCGGATCAAAACACGGAACCCATGTAAGCGGATTGATAGCGGCCCAGCGAAATAATGGTCTGGGCATTGATGGTATAGCAGACAATGTAAAGATCATGATGCTGCGCGTGGTACCCGATGGTGATGAGTATGATAAAGATGTGGCACTGGCTATCAGGTATGCTGTAGACAATGGCGCAAAGGTGATCAACATGAGTTTTGGTAAATACTTCTCTCCTGAAAAATTATGGGTAGATAGTGCCGTTCGTTATGCAGAACAGCATGATGTATTGATCGTACACGCATCCGGAAATGAAAGCAAGGATCTCGATAAAACTGAGGGGTATCCTAATCCATGGCTTAAACAATGGAAAACAAATGCCACCAACTACATCACTGTTGGTGCGAGCAGCGATTTTAATTTTAAAGGCAATATCACGGCAGAGTTCAGCAACTATGGTAAAGCGAATGTGGATGTTTTTGCACCGGGTGTTAAGATTTACTCCACGCAGCCCGGCGGTAACGAATATGGTACATTAAGCGGTACCAGTTTTTCTTCACCTATCGTAGCTGGCGTTGCTGCGTTGATCCGTTCCTATTATCCAGACTTAAAAGCGGTAGAAGTAAAAAAGATCATTGAATCTTCGGTATTGATTCCCGACTCTTCCTCAACAAGTATCCGCCCCGGTACTAGGGACGAAGTATTTCCTTTTAGCCAACTGAGCAGAACAGGTGGCATCGTAAATGCATATTATGCTGTAATGGCTGCTGATACCACGAAAGCAAGTATGGTAAGTAAAGAGCCGGTTAGCAATTCACAAAAAATAAGTAAAGCAAAACTCTAAGATGGCAAAACCACAGCCAGGCGAACACCCTATACCATTTGATACGTATATCTCACAGGTAGAAGGAGATGAAGTAGCTGATCTGATCAAAAAATACTCAGCAGATCTTGCTGCATTCTATACTTCCCTCCCGGAAGAAAAAGCTGACTATGCCTATGCCCCCGGCAAATGGTCGCTCAAAAGTGTATTACAACATGTAATGGATACTGAGCGTGTTTTTGCCTACAGATTGATGTGTATTTCGCGCCAGGATAAGACCCCGATGCCTTCATTTGATGAAAACAGTTATGCAGAAAACTCTTTTGCACCTGATAGAAGTTTTGCCTCATTGAAAGAAGAGTTTTTAGCTATCAGAAAATCAACAGACCTGTTGATCCAATCGCTGAATGAAAAACAGTTATCGGCGATGGGTATTTCCGGCACGCATCCTGCCAAAGCAAATTCATTTTGCTTTATCATTTTTGGGCACCTGATACATCATAAAAAAATTACACAGGAAAGATATTTTGTTTATTAGTAAACCAATAAACGAGTAAACAAGTAAACTAATAAACAAAAAAATCGCACCACTCTTCATCGCATAACAATTTCTGAAGCGAGGGATCTTTTAGTACTGCCGTATAATCCATTGGTTTACCATTCACCCATATTGTACGATAGATGAGGCGAATGCCATGGCTGTAATCTACCCACCAGTTAATATGCCCGGTATATAGGGGCTGTATCGCTTTCCCATCCAGCTTATGCCAGCCGTATATCGCTTCACGATCGGGCTTTGTATCGCGCGTTATTTTGCCTGAGAGAACCACATCTTTTTTAATGCCTGCTATCAATCCTTTTTTGCCTTTTCGTTGTCCTTCAATAATAAGATGATGCTGCCACATGGTTACCGAGCTGTCGCGGAATGCATACATCGGAACGGGTGCCAGTTTTACGGTTGCCTGTGCATAAATATCATTGACCATTTTACGTGTAGGCAGGAAACAGTGAAAGCTATCAGCTATTACCTGTGCAGCCATAGGTGTTAAGGGAATCCTTGCCCAGTCTTCATCAGTGCCTAAAGAAAGATAATCGGGTGCCGCGTAATAGTATGCATGGATGATCTTACCATCAGGACCTGTAATAGAAACATTAATTCTTACAAATCTTCGCAGGAAAGAAGGCAGGTTTCCGGAAAGGATCTCAACCTTGGCAGCGGAATCTCTTTCTTTCCATTTCCAGGCGGTCACCGTGTTATAGAATTCAGTGGCTCCTGTGCCTGCGCCAGTTGTGATGCGCACAGGCATGGATATTTTTTTATAATGCCCGCAACTGAGGAGGAAGATGGCTGCGAGTAGATAAATTGACTTCATAAAGACACTTTGACTACTCACTTTATAATTTCTTGATACTAATATTCCTGAACCACACTTCTCCCCCATGATCCTGTAAAGCAATGTGTCCTTTAGCTGACATTCCATAACTTTTGGTATCCTTCCATTTGCCGCTTGCTTTGTGTTGTTTCCAGCTATCGCTCCATAATTCGTAGGCGGCTACTTTTGTTCCATTCAGCCAGTGTTCTACTTTCCCATGATCAACAATGATCACGGTCTGGTTCCATTCTCCAACCGGTTTGGCGGCATCTGCCAATGGTGGATCCATCGCATAATTGGCACCGGTCTTTTGCCAGTTTTCCAATTTGCCGGGATATCCTTTGTCATCAATCAACTGATACTCCGGTCCACTCTTATAAGATGCAGCGGAATCTTCTTTAACCATGTATAAAATTCCGCTGTTAGATTTTGGCGCAATTTTCCAATCGATATTCAGCTGGAAATTTTCATACTCGGTTTCTGTTATGAGGTCAGCATGCTTTAAACTGGTATCTGCATTTCCCCTGTTAAAAAGAACGCCATTCGCAACGCCCCATGAATTCATTGGCTTATTTTTATATGCGCGCCATCCATTCAAGGTTGTTCCATCAAATAATTTTTTCCAGCCGTCACTATCCTGTGCGTAGCTACCTGGGCTATACAATATCAAACCAACTATAATAACAGGTGTCAGCAGATGTCTTGATCTATTCTTCATACGTGTTTAATTATCCCCGGGAAGTTAGAAATAAATGGGCAATTATTTCATTTGCTGAATAACTTAGCAGCCTCATGACGAGGATCGGCCTTATATCAGACACGCATAATTATCTTGACGAAGCGGTTTTCAAACATTTTGAAAATTGTGATGAAATCTGGCATGCCGGTGATTTTGGTACATCGGCTATATCATCTGCTTTAAGCGGCTTTAAACCATTACGTGGTGTGTATGGAAATATAGATGGCCAGGATATCAGATCGGTTTACCCTGAGATGTTGCAATGGGAATGTGAGCAGGTAAAAGTAATGATGCTGCATATCGGCGGGGCACCGCCAAAATATAATCCACAAGCCCGGCTACTGTTACAGCAATACCGGCCGCAGCTTTTTATCAGCGGGCACTCGCATATCCTTAAAGTGATCTATGATGACAAGCTACAATGCCTGCACATGAACCCGGGTGCTGCGGGTAAACACGGGTGGCATAAAGTAAGAACGCTTATCAGGTTTGTGATTGATGGGACCGATATGCGGGATTGTGAAGTAATTGAACTCGGAGCAAGATGATAAATATATGAAATAACATCTCTGCGCAAACTCTTTAACTCCTGTTCTCAGCGCTAAAGAAAAACCCCGCAGCAATGCAGGGTTTAAAATATTTTGAACAGTTGCTTTAACGCAGAGAACAGGAGTTAAAAGAGTTTACGTAGAGAAAAATTAAGGAACCAAAGGTCTTCCTACTATCTCACGGAATGGCCATGGCACAGTGGCAAGTATTACGATCAATGCAATCAGAAAATAATAAAACGCTTTCTTATACTTCACTTCATCCGCAACAGCTTTCTTCGCCATCCCATGTCCTAATGTGATCAGTATAATCGCAATGATCATTCCTGTTGGATGCTCAACCCAGAAGAAACGGTAAAATTTATCTTTCATTACACTGGTACCTTCCGGCAAAGTGGTGGTAAAGATACCGAAGCGGCCCAATGCAACCTGGTAAAGCCCCAGCAGTAAAGTAGTATGCGCCGCTATCATTGTAAAAAGCCAGATCTTCTTATCTCCCGGAACAAATACTTTTTTTTGCTGCCATCCCGTCCATGCTTTTACTATAGACAAGAGCAACAAAATAAGAATAACCCAACGGAGGAAATTATGAAGGTGAAGGAGACCTGTTTGCATGTGTGCGGCTTTTTTAGAATTTCGAAGGTAGGGAAAAACTGACCACTGATTTTATTCCACCCAATCCGCAATAAAAAGATTCGTATCATGGGTTCCACCATTGTTACGGTTAGAAGCGAAGATGATCTTTTTACCATCGGGGCTGAACATCGGGAATGCATCGAAGCCTTTATCACGGCTGATCTTTTCAAGCCCTTTTCCATCCAGGTCCGTTAGATACATATTGAAAGGGAAACCTCTTTTGTATTCGTGGTTACTGCAGAAGATAATGTGTTTGCCATCGGGTGTAAAATTAGGTGCCCAGTTGGCCTGCTCAAGAAACGTGATCTGTTTGGCATTTGAACCATCCGCATTGGCAGTATATACTTCCATATGTGTTGGTGCAACCATTCCTTCTGCAAGTAATTCTTTGTATTCTTTTATTTCAGCAGGGGTTGAAGGACGGCTTGCTCTCCATACTATTTTTTTCCCATCGGGACTGAACCATGCACCACCATCATAACCGAGCGTATTGGTTACCCGTTTTTCTTTGCCGGTTGCGAGGTCCATTATATACAGATCAAGATCGCCATCTTTATCACTGCAATAGATCATCTTTTTTCCATCGGGCGATAAGGTGGCTTCAGCATCATATCCTTTGGCCGTGGTTAACTGCTTAACGATCTTACCGTTCAGGTCCGCCATATAAATATCGTAGCTATCATACAGGGGCCAGATATATTTATTGCCATACTTGGATCTGTCAGGAACCGGTGGGCAACTATCGGCACCTTTGAATGTTGATGCATAAATGATATGCTTTCCATCAGGAAGAAAATAAGAACAGGTAGTACGACCCTTGCCGCTGCTGACCATATGATAGGTGAACTTTTCTCCTTTCATAGGTACTTTACCAATAAAGATCTGGTCGCAATTCAATCCTTCTTTGGGATTGGTTCTTTGAAAAATGATCGATTTCCCATCATAACTGAAATAGGCTTCGGCATTATCGCCGCCAAAAGTCAGCTGTTGTATGTTCTTAAAATGCTTCTCCCCTGCAAATAAAACAGAATCGGGTACCGTAGATTGGGCAAGAAGACCCGCAGCTATTAATAAGAACAAGGAAAGTGTGATCAGTATTTTTCTCATAAACTGTTAATAAGCGGCAAAAATAAGGATGGACACCGGCTCATTTGTCAAAAAACTGTCACACCATTGCTGTGCAGCCGTATTTTTGCTGTATGAAGAAGCTCCTTCCTGTATGTATCCTCCTCTTTTTTATCGCCTGTAAAAATGAACCGGAAAAGAAAGACCCGGATACCTTGCAACCGCATGAAATGCCGGTAGCTGTAAAGAACCTTTTTGACCAGGTTTCAAAGAACCCAGACAGTATCGGCTTGCGTTTTCAATTGGTGAATGCATTAGACAGCCTTGGGGCATACCAGCAGGCTTTATCACAGGTGGATTCATTGATCAGGAACGACAGCCTGAATTTTGGGCTTTGGTACAGGAAAGCATTGGTACAGGAAAATATAAAAGATACAACCGGTGCGCTGCGTTCATACCGGTATGCGATCAGGATCTACCAGTCGCCCGATGCCATGCTTGCTGCTGCCAACTTACTGGCAGAAAGAAGAAATGATACTGCGTTGCTGGTGACTAAGCAGGTTGAACAGTTCCGGATGGGAAGAGAATATACGGCACATTGCAACTTCATCAATGGTGTGTATTATGCGCGTACCGGTGATAAGCCCAAAGCGATCATTGCTTTTAATAATTGTATCGCCAATGATTTCAATTATATGGAAGCGTATATGGAAAAGGGCTTTCTTTATTTTGATGATAAAAAGATTACTGAGGCAACACAGGTATTTCAAGCGGCAGTAACTGTTAAGAATACATATGCAGATGGATATTATTGGCTGGCAAAATGTAAAGAGGTTTCGAATAATAGAGCAGAGGCTATAGCCAATTACCAGAAAGCATTTACACTGGATCCGAAGCTGGCAGAAGCGGCGGCGGCGCTCAAGCGGCTCGGAGGATGATAATATTTAGCGGATTTGCGGATTACGGATTTGCGAATTGAAAATCGGTCAAATCCGCAAATCCGTAATCCACAAATCCGTTAATTATTTTTTGTACTTTTTATTTCCCGCCAGCGTGCAATTAATACAGGAATTCACACAAGTTGGTGACAGTCCCGCATAAATGCCGTTTTAAGCCTGTTTAAGCGGTCAAAAAATCGACACCCGCCATCTGTACTAAAAAGCAAAATAGATTGCAAATTCGGCACCTGAAGGGCACCTCCGTCAATTCAGGAGTGCTGGTGGTTGCGTTTGCCTTCCATCATTTGCTGCCTTACCGCCTATTTTTCGCTTCATAGTCGGTATTTCTCCTTATCAAAGCCTTATCAGCTTCGTCCATGACCGAACATTCTTCGTCCATGGACGAACATTCTTCGAGTGTGGACGAACATTGTTCGAGTGTGACCGAACATTCTTCGAGTATGAACGAAGGAAACAGGGAGGGAAGACGAAGCTGATAAGGCTCTGATAACAAGCCGGTAAGAACAAAGGGCGAACGATCACAGAAAAACGGGCAAACACCAGGTGGGGAAAGTCAATTATCCCGAAACTGAAACACGACCCTTAATTTGTATTTCTGTAATTTTGCACGTAAACGTACTTCATGCCTATAATTGCCCCTTCCCTACTTAGCGCTGATTTCCTGAACCTGCAAAAGGATTGTGATATGCTGAATGCAAGTGAAGCAGATTGGTTTCACCTCGATGTAATGGATGGGAGTTTTGTTCCGAATATCAGTTTTGGTTTCCCGATAATAGAAAAAGTAAGAAAGGCAACAAGCAAGGTTTGTGATGTACACCTGATGATACTGGAGCCGGGAAAATATGCGGAAGCATTTAAAAATGCAGGTGCCGATATCCTTACCGTGCATATTGAAGCATGTCCACATCTGCACCGGAATCTTCAGCAGATAAAAGCATTGGGAATGAAAGCGGGTGTGGCGTTAAATCCGCATACACCTGTGGGCGCATTGAGTGATGTATTGCAGGATATCGATTTGGTTTGTATCATGAGCGTTAACCCTGGTTTTGGCGGCCAACAATTCATCCCGCATACTATCGATAAGATCCGTGCATTGAAGCACATGATCAAAGAAAAAAATACCAATACTTTAATAGAGATCGATGGCGGTGTAACACTTGGCAATGCGGGTGCAATTCTTCATGCAGGTGCCGATGTATTGGTTGCCGGCAACACGGTTTTCAGATCCGAAGATCCAACGGCCACTATTGCTGCCTTAAAAAAAATGTAGCGTCCTCCCTTATAGATTTTAACAATCTCGCCTCAACAATACTATCCACATCTGTGTATAATATTCATTAGGATGTAATATGCTATAACAATTAAATTTGGTTAGACGCATTTTTTACAGTTCTTATTCATTTTGTCATCCCTTAAACCGTAAAAGTTTGACTGAAACTATTATCAACCTCGAGTCCGTGAACCCCATTGAATTTTTTGGGGTGAACAACGGAAAGTTAGATTTGCTGAAAAAGAAATTTCCTCTCCTCAAGATCCTCTCCCGCGGGACGCAATTAAAAATGAGCGGGGCCCCTGAACAAATAGATACAGCAAAAGAAAAGATCACTTTAATTGTACAGTACCTCGAACGAAACGGTCATCTGAGTGAAGGCTATTTTGAGCAGATACTCGGTGGTGATGATGCAGAAACGGTAGATAATTTTAAAGACAGTAACCCCAACGATATTCTTGTATTCGGACCTAACGGAAAGACCGTTCGTGCGCGTACACAGAACCAGAAAAAAATGGTAACGGCAGTTGACCGCAATGATATCGTATTTGCGATCGGACCCGCCGGTACTGGTAAAACCTATACTGCTGTAGCATTGGCGGTAAGGGCACTTAAAAATAAACTCGTTAAAAAGATCATCTTAACAAGACCTGCCGTTGAAGCCGGTGAAAGCCTGGGTTTTTTACCTGGTGATCTGAAAGAAAAAATCGATCCATACCTGCGCCCGTTATATGATGCTTTGGATGATATGATCCCGGCAGATAAGCTCGGTTATTATATGAGTACACGTACGATTGAGATCGCACCACTGGCTTATATGCGCGGGCGTACATTAGACAATGCATTTATCATATTGGATGAGGCACAGAATACAAATGATCTCCAGTTAAAAATGTTCCTTACCCGTATCGGTGCCAATGCAAAGGCTATCATCACCGGAGATCCTACACAGGTAGATCTTCCGAGAAATATGCGTAGTGGTTTAGAGAAATCAACACGCATCCTGAAAGGAATTGAGGGTATTGCGCATATTGAATTGAATGAGGAAGATGTGGTACGTCACAGACTGGTGAAAGCCATTATACGTGCGTATGAGAAAGAGAGTGAGAATGAGAAGCAGTAAAGGAATAGAATATCGAATAATGAACGCCGAATATCGAATGTCGAAGTGATATTTACTTCGACATTCGATATTCGGCGTTCGATATTCGACATTTATTTGAGGATCTCATGCCCCAATTTATCTCTCTTCGTTTCAAGATATTTAAGGTTATGTGAATTCGGATTCATCTCTATCGGAACGATATCAACGATCTCGATTCCGTATCCTTTCAGCCCGGCACGTTTGCGCGGATTGTTACTCATCAGTTTCAGACTGCTGGCACCCAGGTAACGGAGGATCTGTGCACCTACCCCGTAATCTCTTTCATCCATAGCAAAACCGAGGTGCAGGTTGGCCTCTACCGTGTCCATCCCTTCTTCCTGTAATTTATAGGCTTTCAGTTTGTTGATCAAACCAATGCCTCTCCCCTCCTGGTTCATATATAATATCAACCCCTTTCCTTCCTGCTCTACCATGGCCATCGCTTTGTGTAATTGTTCGCCGCAATCGCAACGGAAACTGCCCAAAATATCACCGGTGAAACAACTGCTGTGTACGCGGGTTAAAACGGGTTCGTTCTTTTCCCAGGCTCCCTTGATCAATGCAAGATGTTCTGCGCCAGTTGTTTTTTCTTTAAAAGCAACCAGTTTAAAATGACCATACTTTGTAGGCATATCTACCCGTACAAGTTCCTCTATCAGCGAATCTGTTTTTAAACGGTAATCAATCAGGTCCTTGATAGAAATGATCTTGATCTGTAACCGTTCTGATATTTCCAGCAACTCAGGCAAACGTGCCATGGTGCCATCTTCATTCATCACTTCTACCAATACGCCTGCGGGTTCGAGTCCTGCCAAACGTGCCAGATCAACGGCTGCCTCTGTATGTCCTGTTCTGCGTAAAACCCCACCCGCTTTTGCCCTGAGTGGAAAGATATGACCCGGTCTTCCGAGCTCTTCCGGTTTTGTTGCCGGATTCACGAGTGCCTGAATTGTTTTTGCCCTGTCCTGTGCAGATATGCCGGTAGTTGTTCCCTGTCCTATCAGATCCACAGAAACCGTAAATGCTGTTTCATGGAGCGAGGTATTGGAGGTAACCATCGGGGTCAGTTCGAGTTCGATGCATCTTTCTTCGGTAAGTGCGGCACAGATGAGACCACGACCCTCTTTGGCCATAAAATTGATGACTTCAGGTGTTGTATGCTGAGCGGCAACAATAAAATCTCCTTCGTTCTCACGATCCTCATCATCTACAACGATGACCATTTTACCGTTGCGGATGTCTTCGATAGCTTCTTCTATAGTATGTAACATATGATGTATTGTGAGGCAAAATTAGTTGAAAAGGCGGAACCTGATTGAGATTTTACTAATAACGAAAGTCTGTGCGGAATAAGAAGAGAGCTCAGGTTTAGCAGAAACGCCCTCCTTCGCTAAAGCTTCGGTGGGCAAGGGTGTTAAAACAGTTGGAATTGCGGTTAACACCTAAACTGGCTCATTACTTAATTGGATTCCTTTACCGAATAAAAATTGAGAGATGTTTTATAAGTATTTATATGGTATAAGCTTATGGTGCACGATACCCTTCGGAATGGCGGCACAAAATACGACTGGTGGCATCGGCGGTATTATTAAAAGCAATAGCGGTGAGCTTTTAGTGGGCGCAGTTGTGAAATTGGTGCATGAGCCTACCGGTACTATATATAGTGTGCATACAAGACGCGGAGGAATGTTTGATATCAACCAGGTAAATTCCGGGGGACCTTACTCGATAGAAGTTTTCCTAACAGGCTATGTTACTACAAAAAACAAAGGTCTTTATATACAACTGGGAGAACATATGCGCATGGATCTTGTACTCGCAGTTAAAGAGCATTACCTCGGCAACGTTACGGTTGCCACAGAACGCAAGGGAAAGACCGGAATGGAAACATGGATCGATAAGGAAAGGATTGATGCACTGCCATCGGTCGGCAATAATATGCACGACTATCTCAGGTCGGTACCGCAGGTAAAATTAATCGCGGGCAACGAGGGCGCTGTTTCTGTTGCGGGACAGAACAACCGGTTCAATTCTTTTTATATAGATGGGGCAGTCAGCAATGATGTATTTGGTCTCTCAGCCTCCGGCACGAATGGCGGTCAGGCGGGCATTTCACCATTACCTGTTGATGCAGTGAACCAGTTCCAGCTATCTGTATTTCCTTTTGATGCTTCGCTGGGTAATTTTACCGGTGCGGGCATTAATGCAGTTACACGCTCGGGCACGAATCAAACAGAAGGAGCGGTGTATTATTTTTTCAGCAATTCTTTTTTAGCAGGTAAAACGCCCGGCGTTGCAAAAGAAGAGGCAGTAAGACTCAATGGGTTTTCGAAACAAACGATTGGTGCACGTTTACAAGGTGCTGTTGTAAAAAATAAGTTTTTCTACTTTGTCAATATGGATCTACAGCGCGATGAACATCCGCAGCCGTTTGATCTTAGTACATACAAAGGAAATACAAAGAGCGCACGGGAGGTGGCTATTCTTGTCAATACCCTGAAAGCAAATTATCAATATGATCCCGGCAGCTATCTTGATAACCCGGAGTTGTTACGCGCAGCGAGGATGGTGGCGCGTTTTGACTGGAACCTGAACAGCTATCACAAACTTTCTTTCAGCTACCGGCATACGGATGGCGGTAGAACAAATACAAACAGCAGCGGTACCGATATTATTCATTTCAGCAACGATGGATATTTTTTATCTGCAAAAACGCGATCGGCATCGTTTGAAATAAAAACCGTTTTGGGAAATCGTTCATCCAATAAATTATTGATCAGCTATACACGGGTAGCGGATGACAGGGATCCACTGGGTGAAGCTTTTCCGAGAGTCAGGATCAATGATGGGAACGGCGCGATCGTTTTTGGAACGGATATCAGTTCAACACTGAATCTTTTGTTACAGCATAACTGGACCTTGTTTGATAAATACAACTTCATGCTGGGTAAGCATACCATCAGCATCGGCATTGATTGTGAATACAACCGCATATACAACTCGTTTATTCAAAACAGTTTTGGCAATTATACCTATTCATCTCCAACTGATTTTTTCAGGAATAACGGACCGTCTTTTTATCAATCCGGTTATTCACTGCGTGATGATTATGCTTTATCAGCAGCAAAATTTTCAACCGCTAAAACAGCTTTTTTTATGCATGATAAAATACGGTTCTCTCCTTCTCTTACTATTCATTATGGTTTGCGCGTTGATCAATACTTTTTTCTTACAAAACCTGCAGTCAATGAAAATATCAATCATACTGTGTTGCCGCAACTCGCACAGTATTGGAACCTGGAGGGGGCACAGTCGGGACAACGGCCAATGATCCCAGTTTCCCTTTCGCCCAGGATAGGTTTTATCTTTCATCAACCTGGAAAAAAAATAACGGTGCGTGCAGGGTTTGGCGTTTTTACGGGACGCATACCGCTTGCATGGCCGGCCGGCGCTTATCTTAATAACGGCATTAACATAGGAGGGTATGCCGCAGCTTCAGCACAACTCAATAAGATCCGTTTTAAACCGAACCCTTATGCCCAGTGGAACCCCACAGTATTCAACCTGCCATCCAACAGGATCCCATTGGATCTAACCACGGCAAAATTCAGTATGCCGAAAATGGCGAGATTATTATCAGGTATCGAAATGACATTGAAAAAAAATTGGTTAGTAACAGCAGAAATCCTGTTAAGTAAAAATCTGACGGAGATCGCTTACAAAAATATCAATTTACTGCCACCCAATGCCCATGCGAAAGGACCGGATAGCAGGAGCGTTTATACGATTACGAATAGCGGCAGGGTACCCATACTGGCAGACGGTTCCAACCCGTATGACCATATCATCCTACTTGGAAATTATGCCGGTAAAAAAGGATACGCATACAATTATACATTCTCGATCAGCCATCAACCGCCGGGTGGTTTGCATGCAGAAGCCAGCTATCATTTCAGTAGCTCCTTTGCTGTGAATGATGGAACCAGTTCTGTAAGTGTGAGTCAATGGAGATTCATGGAGGCAGTGAATGGCAGAAATGCGATCTCGTTGTCGAGGTCAGATTTTAGCGGCGGTCACAGGATCTTTGCTTTGCTAAGCAAACGTTTCAGACATCCGGGAAAAGAAATATCCACTACTCTCTCGCTCTCCTATTCGGGTCAATCCGGTCAACCATTTAGTTATGTCTACGGTAATGCCAGTATGGTGAGGGATGATGGAGTAGCCGGGAGCAACGATCTGATATATATTCCTACACAAAGCGATCTGGCAGGAATGGCATTTCTTCCTTATGCAACGGCTACGGCTGTTTATACAACTGATCAGCAAAAAGAAGCATTGGAGAAGTATATATCCGGTAACCCGTATCTAAAAACACATCGGGGAAGTTATGCGGAGAGGAATGCCGGTCGCACCCCTTTCAGTCATACGTTTGACCTGAAGATCAGCATCGAGTTCCGTATCCATCTGCCCGGTAAATATTACCGGCTCCAGTTAACCTATGACCTTTTCAATGCGGCAAACTTCCTGAACAGGGAATGGGGAGTAAAATATGTACAGCCGTTTGACAGCTTTGGAGTGATCCGATTTGCCGGTTATAAAAGTGAAACAGATCTTACCCCGCAATATCAATTAGACCCCGGGATGCTGCATTCAAGTTCCTATTCAATAAATAACAGTTTAAGTCCTGCATATTCTTCCAGATGGATGGGTCAGGCAGGAATTAAATTAATATTTTGAAAAATGTTAATGTATTCAGAATATCGATTTTGAAGGTGTTTTTGACTTTTGGACAAGAGCCAACCCGCTAAAGCGGCTTGTTTATATAGGCTTTTATCACCATTTAATCAACATTGGCGGATAATTTCTATGTTATTTTAACATTAATTTGGAATAGTGAGCACAGAAACGGCATATTAGTATCATATTTGCAAAATCTAAAACTAAGGTAATATGCGAATTGCAAAGAGATTATGCCTGGCATTAGCAGTGATGTTTACAGCATTCACTTCGATGGCCCAGGTCACCACAAGTAGCATTGCGGGAACAGTAACCACCAAAGGCCAGGGCCTGGAAGGTGCTACAGTAAAAGCAATACACATTCCCTCGGGAAGTGTTTACACTACATTGAGTAAAAAAGGCGGGACCTTTAACATTCTGGGTCTTCGTGCGGGAGGTCCGTACACGGTAACCTTTGAGTATGTAGGATTGAAAACCTTCAAAGAAGAAGGGTTTTCTATACCGTTGGGATCTACTTATGATATCAATGCCGAATTGCTGGACAAAACTTCGGAATTAGCTGCTATCGTGGTAACGGGTACGAAGAGAAGGTCAAATGTGGAAAGAAATGGTGCTTCTACCAATATCGGGCTTACGCAGTTGAATACTTTACCAACAATCACAAGAAGCATTACAGACTTTACACGTTTAACACCACAGGCTAGCGGAACCAACTTCGGTGGACGCGATGGAAGAATGAACAACGTAACTGTTGATGGAGCGAACCTTAATAATAACTTCGGTTTAAGTACCGATCTTTTACCAGGTGGCGGTAACCCGATTTCACTGGATGCATTCCAGGAGATCACGGTGAACCTTTCTCCGTATGATGTAAAGCAATCCGGTTTCACGGGTGCTTCTGTTAATGCTATCACCAAGAGCGGTACGAACACTTTCCATGGAAGTGCTTATACAGCTTTCCGTAACCAGAATTATAACGGTTTAAATGTAGCTGGAAATAAACTGGCAGCTCCTGCCACTACAAGTAATAAAATCTACGGTGCAACTGTTGGTGGTCCGATCATCAAGAATAAATTGTTCTTCTTTGTAACAGGTGAATCTGAAAAAGGATCTGCACCGGGTATCACTTCTTCACCAAAAGGCGGATCTGGTACCGGTACTACTTCAAACGTACCTATTGATTCATTAGCTAAGTTGTCAAATTACCTCCAGAGCAAGTATGGGTTTGATCCGGGAGTTTATGACAATTTCCCTGCTTTTGAAGCAACCAATTATAAAATATTGGCAAAGATCGACTGGAACATCAGCAATACAACCAAGCTGACTGCTAAATACAGTGACTTTAAAAACACGAGCTATAACGCACCAAGCGGTAGCGGTGGTATCAACGGCGCAAACAGCCAATCATCTATTGTGAGCTATATCGGTTCATACCGTTTTGGACAGAATGCAATGTCATATTCGAATTCATTGTACAAAACAGTTGATAAGGTTAAAACCTACTCGCTGGAGTTGAACAGCAATTTCAAAGGTAAATTTGCTAACCAGTTCATCACTACCCTTACCAAGATCAATACTACCAAAACACACGATGGTGCTACTTTCCCGTTTGTTGATATCCTTGGTATCACTTCCGGAAACAAACAGAACTACCTGTCATTTGGGAACGAACCATTCAACGGTAATAATAACGTTGTGTTGAATGATGTATTCAATATTACTGACAACTTCACCTATTTTGCCGGTAAACACACCCTTACAGCTGGTGCAACTTATGAGTACCAGAAAGTAGGTAATATGTTCATGGCGGGATCGCAGGGTTATTACGTTTTTGGATCACTGGATGATTTCATGAATAATAGGGCTCCTAAATTGTTCTCACAGACCTATTCACTTATACCGGGTCAGGATGCAGTTTTCTCAGCTAACCTGAAAATCGGACAGCTGGGTGGTTATATCCAGGACGAATTTAATGTGAACCCAAAATTCAAACTGACTTATGGGTTCAGGATCGATGCTCCTGTTTATCCAGAGCAGCCGCTTGAAAATCCGGCAATCAGCCAGCTCGTTTTTGCAAACAGGGATGGTGCTCCAGCACAATATACAACCGGCAGATGGCCTAAGGCAACACCTTACTTTTCACCAAGGGCATCATTCCGTTGGGATGTAAATGGCGATAAGAGCCAGATCATCCGTGGAGGAACAGGTATATTCACAGGACGCGTGCCGTATGTGTTGTTGACCAATGTTCCATCAAACAGTGGTATGTACCAGTTCGGTACATTGATTACTGCTACATCTGACCTGAACAATTTCCTGTTCAACCCGGATCCAAAGGCTTACAATCCTTTCTATAATAGTTCCCTGAGTGCCGCACAATTCCCTAAAACAGCAGGTTCAGTAGCATCGTCTACATTTGCTGTTACGGATCCTAACTTCAAGTTCCCACAGGTATGGCGCACTAACATCGCGGTAGATCAGCAGCTTGGAAACGGATGGTCTTACACACTGGAGGCATTGGTTACACAATCACTGAACGATCCGGTTATGCGTAATGCAAACCAGAAATCTCCGGATGGTACAATTACACTTGGACCAGGCAGCACACGTCCTTTCTACTCTGCTGCTACTAACGCTGTAAGAAGGATTAATGCCGGTACCACCAATGCAACGGTTCTGGAAAATACCAATAAGAACTATGCATATTCAGCAACAGCTTCGATCAGCAAAGCATTCAGCAAAGGTTTCTACGGATCATTGGCTTACACCTATTCAGTTGCAGCGGATGTAACTGCCAACCCGGGTAGCCAGGCATCTTCTATCTGGAGCGGTAATGCAAATGTTGGAACACAGAACGATCTTGAAGCATATAACTCTTCGTTCTCTGTACCACACCGTCTTGTGGCAAGTTTATCATACAGAGTAGAATACCTGAAACACCTGGCTTCAACGTTCTCTTTCTTCTATGAAGGAGCAACACAGGGTCGTTACACTTATATCTACAATGGTGATATCAACCAGGACGGTAATACTGCCGATCTGATGTATATCCCAAGAAACCAGGGAGAAATGAACTTCCAAACCATTGCTGCATCTGGAACCACTCCATCTTTCACCGGAGCCCAGCAAGCTGCTGCATTCGATGCCTTTATCAGCCAGGATCCTTACCTGAGCAAACACAGGGGTCAGAATGCGGAAAGGAACGGAGCAACCTATCCTTTCTACCACAGGGTTGACTTCAGCTTCCTGCAGGATCTGTTTACCAATATCGGTACACATAAGAACACTTTACAGTTTAACATGACTGTTATTAACTTCCTGAACCTGATTAATCCTAACTGGGGTATCAGAAAATCATTTGTTGTGAACAACCCGCTCCGTGTTATTTCAGTTGCCGGCGGTGTGCCTGTATATAACCTGGCTACTTATACTCCGCAAGGAGCAACTGTAAGCCAACTGGTTGACAGAACATTTGTAAACGTAAACTCTACCTCTACAACATGGGGTATCCAAATGGGTTTAAAATATATCTTCTAGTAGTTACCTACTACACATAAAAAAACCCGGACCATTTTGGTTCGGGTTTTTTTATGTGTAATTAGCTCTAAAAAAAGCATGTGCTATAGCGTTATATCCCCCATCCCCATTTCAAAAATGCAGGAAGCGCACCTGCCCATGTAGGAACATCATGCCTGCCATCTTCTATCTGGATATAAGCAATATGATCATCAGTATATCCCTTGGCTTTTAATTCTACAATAAGATCCAGCGCATCATCGATCGAATCAATCACACCATTCTTGTTCCTGTCTGCTGTTTCATCGAGGGTACCACATTGAATATAAAATTGCAGCCACGGCGGGAACGCGCCTTTTCTTATCTGCAAATGCATCAGCCTGTCCTGCTCATCATTGTATCCATCCTCATACCCTTTTCTTCTCCACCACAAGGAAGCACTGAATAAACCAACCCTACTGAATTCACTTGCCTGGTTCCATACAATGTCCAATGCACTTAGAGCCCCCAATGAGAAGCCTGCAAAGGATTTGTGCTTGAAAGATGGTATCCCGTATTTCTTCCGCACATATGGCAGCAACTCATCAAACAGAAACTTGGTATATAAGCCAGCTTTCGCACCACGCCCTTTATAGTCGGCCGAATAAGCGGTGCCGTATTCCATCTTACGCTCAGGTCCGCAATGAAGACCTATGCACATGAGCGGTTCAATTTCTTCTTTTGCTATCAGCTCATCCAGTAACTCATCAAATGGCATGGTTACCAGGTCCTGCCCATCATTGATCAGCAGTAAACTCAGGGGTGTATTCACCAATGTTTGTGTTGGCATATACACATCGATCGTGACCTCTCTTTCGAGGTATTCTGAATGAATGACCAATTGTTCTATGGTAACCGCAGAAGTTTTGCGAATGATATCTGGCATAGATTCAAAAATAGTACATCCCCTGCACACTTATTTCAACACAGTTTTACTAAATTGACTATCCATATCACCAAACCCCCTTACCATGAAAAAGATTGGCATTCTCTTCGGACAGGAAAGAAGTTTCCCGACCGCTTTTGTTGAAAGGATCAACAGTAAGAATATTCCAGGGATCACTGCAGAACCCGTGATCATTGACAAAGTAATGCAGGGGGAACCAAGCGGCTACGCTGTGATCATTGACCGGATCAGCCAGGATATTCCTTTCTATCGTGCTTACCTGAAAAATGCGGCACTTACGGGCACTGCGGTTATCAATAATCCATTCTGGTGGAGTGCTGATGAGAAATTTTTTAATAATTGTCTCGCCACTAAAATTGAAGTACCTGTTCCTAAAACAGTGATCCTTCCTTCGCGTGATCTGCCGCCGGATACAACTGACCAATCTTTCAGCAACCTTGCTTACCCTTTAGATTGGGATGGCATTTTTGACTATGTAGGATTTCCTGCTTACATGAAACCGTTTGCCGGTGGCGGATGGAAAAATGTTTACAAACTGACGGATAAAGATGATTTTTTTGAGAAGCATGCAGAGACCAATCAACTGATCATGATGCTCCAGGAAGAGATCATCTTTGATGAGTATTACCGTTGTTATTGCATTGGTGGAAAATACGTCCGCATCATGTCGTACGAACCCCGCAACCCGCACCATCTCCGATACGTAGCTGATTTTAAACCATCTGAGGCAAGACTGAAACAGATGACCGATATCGTTCTGCGCATCAATAAATATTTAGGCTACGATTTTAATACGGTAGAATTAGCGCTGCGCGATGGAGTACCCTATGCCATTGACTTCTGCAACCCTGCACCTGATGCGGATATCAAAAGTGTCGGGCAGGAAAACTTTGATTGGGTAGTGGAAACCGCTGCCAACTATGCCATTGAAAAAGCACAGTCACTCGTTGAAGGCGGAGATAATCTTACCTGGGGCGAGTATGTGAAGAGAGGTAGTACGGGCAAGAAACTTTATTAGTCCATAGACCATGGTCCATGGACTATGATCTATAAACCAAATCATTATGGGAAATCTGAGCTATAAACATTTTACAATAGGCGTTGAGGAAGAATACATGGTATTGGATCCTGTTACGCGTGAGTTAAAAAGTCACGAACAGAAGATCGTACATGAGGGACAGAAGTTATTGAAGGATAAAGTGAAGGCAGAGATGCACCAGGCTGTTGTGGAAGTGGGAACGGATATTTGCCAGGATATTGAAGAGGCATTTAAGGATGTGGCTTCACTTCGTGGAAATATTGCGCAGATAGCAGGTGACCTGGGTTTTTGGATAGGTGCAGCGGGTACGCACCCGTTCAGTCACTGGGAAAACCAGTTGATCACAGATCATGTACGCTATAACCAACTCGTTAACGAACTGCAGGAAGCGGCCCGGAGCAACCTTATTTTTGGATTGCATGTGCATGTGGGCATGGAGGACCGTAAAATGGCCATCCATATCGCTAACACGGCACGCTATTTTCTTCCGCACGTTTATGCGCTCAGCACCAACTCACCTTTCTGGGAAGGAAGGGATACGGGATATAAATCTTTCCGTACCAAGGTGTTTGATAAATTTCCCCGCACAGGTATCCCGGATTATTTTGAGAGCCTGGAGGCATATGAGAATTATGTGAACCTGCTGATCAAGACCAATTGTATTGATAATGCCAAGAAGATCTGGTGGGACCTGCGGGTACATCCTTTTTTCAATACAGTAGAGTACCGCATCTGCGATGTACCCATGACGATCAATGAAACCATTACCATTGCCGCACTATTTCAGGCCATTACCGCCAAGATCTATAAACTGCGCAACCAGAACCTCAATTTCATGATCTACGACCGTCCGCTGATCAATGAGAATAAATGGCGCGCGAGCCGGTATGGGATCGATGGTACCCTGATTGATTTTGGTAAAGAAACCGAAGTAAATACCCGGGCACTGATCTATGAACTGCTTGATTTTGTGGATGATGTGGTGGACGACCTCGGAAGCAGACATATCATTAATTACGTAAGCACCATGTTTGAGAACGGAACGGGGGCCGACAGGCAACTGGCTGTTTACAAGCAAACAAACAGCCTGGTTGACGTAGTGGACTATATTCACGACCAGTTTCTGGTTATTTGATACCTTTAAGCCGGATCGCAAAATGTTAAAGAACCCCGAAAGGCAGGCAACGGTCCTGCTTACCGGGGTATCTATTTATTGCCAGAACACTAAACTACCCTTATCTGTGACAGAGTACGAACTCATTCAAGGCTGTATGAGGCAGGATGCCCGCTGCCAGCGTATGCTTTTTGATAGGTATGCAGGCAAGATGATGGGCGTATGCCTCAGGTATGCCAATGATGCCATGGAGGCTGAGGATATGCTCCAGGACGCGTTTATCAAGGTCTTCCAGTACATCGGCCAGTTTAAATCGGAAGGTGCTTTTGAGGGATGGATCCGGCGGATCGTTGTTAATACCGCCATCCGTCATCTTGAAAAGAAGAAACTTCACTTTAAGGACATCGATGAGAATAGCCACGAGGCGCCGCAGATAGGTCCCGAGGCGTATACACATTTAGGTGAGGATGACCTGATGAAACTGATTAACCAGTTGCCCGAAGGATACCGTATGGTATTTAACCTGAATGCGATTGAGGGATATAGTCATGAAGAGATCGCAACAATGCTCAATATTCAACCCGGCACCAGCCGCAGCCAGTTAGTAAAGGCGCGGAAGATGCTGCAATATCAAATCATACAATTGCAAAAAATTGCTGTATAGAATGCCCGATAATCTATTTGACAACTTTGTTGGCGGTAAACTAAATGACCATGAGGCACCTGTGCCCAATGGCCTTTGGGATAAGTTGACGGAGCGGCAATTTGATGAGTTTATCGGGGGGAAATTGAAAGATAGTGAGTCACCTGTACCCGAGGGTCTTTGGGGTAAAATAACCAATGCACAATTAGATAACCATTTTGGAGAAACGCTGGGCGATTATGCGGCGCCTGTGCCGGAAGGTTTATGGGAGAAAGTGACTGACGGGCATATCGATCAGTTCTTTGGCGATAAATTAAATAACTATACGGCCCCTGTACCTGCGGGCCTCTGGGAAAAGATACATCCTGAAGAGAAAGACCGCAAAGTGGTTTACTGGTGGCGCTTACCTGTTGCCGCTTCATTGATCCTGGCTGTTTTGCTGGGCGGTGCCATGGGTGCTTATTTCTGGATGAGACCGCAGAAGGATAGCGATACAAATGCGGTTGTAAAAAATCAATCACCTGTTACGGGTACCCATAAAAACGGCAAAGAAAACGATCCTGTAAAAGAGAATATCGCACCGGTTGATTCGGCTACTATTCCTGCTGAGCAACCAGGTTCAGAAAATAAAGTAACGCCAGCTACTGGCTCTTCGTTGATTACAAAAGAAAAAGCAAATGTACCAGGTAGCATAACACCTGCTCCCCTATTCAATACTACTACTGTTACCAATTCAAAACGTAACAGGAGCAACGCTGATCTTTCTAACGGCGGTCATACTACACCATTTATACCAGTTACACACAACGGAGATCTTACCCATAAAGATGGCATTCCGCCAATAACCAATAACAGCAGCAACGATCTTACTGAACAAGCGACCGATAACAAAATAATCACAGCCGACCAGCCATTTAACAAATTCAGTTTTGCGGAGTTAATGAGAATGGGGCGCAATGGTATGTTTACCCATACACCTCAGGAACTGTTCGATAACAATCACACCCGCCAGTTCAAAAGCAATGTGATCTGTCCAACCAACCGCAGTAATGCTAACACAGATTGGTTGCTGGAAGTGTATGCATCACCTGATCTGGCATTTAAATCAGTGACCAATAATTCTGCAAGTGCCCAATACCTGCAAAAGAAAGACAGCAGTGAAAGTATGATGATCGGTTTTACTGCCGGTGCAAGGATCGTAAAACCATTGACTGATAATATACTGCTCAAAACAGGTATCCAGTATACACAAATGAATGAACGCTATACTTACCGCAGCGAGAACGAAATAAAAACAACCACTGTTGTTACGGTAAGAACTATCATCAGGGCACCGGGCGATACAGTTGTGGTATCTGATACGAGCAGTCTGCAAACGATTGGTTATAAGAACCTCACATATAAAAACAGGTTCCGTAGCATTGATGTGCCGCTTTTAATAGGTTACCAGTTTGGCAATGAGGATATCAAGATCGGCATCAATGCGGGCGTGATATTCAACCTTTCTTCCTGGTACCAGGGAGTGCTTATGGACAGTACATTGGCCGTTGTACCGCTTACCAAGAGCAATGATATGGTGTATAAAAGCAAATTGGGCCTCGGCTTATATGCGGGTATTAGTGTGAGCAAACAGTTGGGCGAGGATATGCAGATTTTCTTTGAGCCTTATTTCAGGTATAATTTATCTAATATGACAAGCACGCAATCATCATTTAACCAGAAATTCAGTCTTGGCGGGCTTTCTATCGGACTTCGTTTTAATTTAAACCGTTAGTAGCAGGCAACACACTTCGCAAAGTGTGTATCTAAATAGAGAAGAGAAAGATTTGTTATGAAAAAGATTTTATTCATTTCCGGTTGTTTATCACTCCTGTTCTTTACGGCTTGCCAGAGAGAACTATCGGATGATTTTACACGTTATACCAATAACCCGTTGAATGATACGGCATGGCTTAAGAATGTGACAACGGGTTCTTCTGTGAATGAGGTTCTTTCATCACTCATCCCAATGGTCGTTATCGATTCCTTTGATATATCAAAAGATACAACGCTTACGTATGGCGATAGTTTATCTGTTTCCTTTACGGCAGGATCCTGTGTGGGTTCCAGCGGAAATGGCGGATCGCCTAATGCGGTTGCAGGTGGTAAGGTTTTACTCGAAATAATCAGGTTAAAAACAAAAGGTGATTATATCAAAGCATTCAAAGCAACCACCAGCAATGGCTACCTCCTTGAGGCTGCAGGAGGTTTCTTTATTCGCGTACTGAAAGATGGCAAAGAGCAGGTGCTTGCGCCGGGAGCCAGCTTTACAATCCGGTTCAGTGATACGGAAGAACCTAAAACCAATATGCAGGCTTTTTATGGTAAAGAAGGATCGCCTTTCCCTTCCATCAATATCATCGATACTGCGTTTACTTGGATAAGGGGTGCAGATACAACCTGGTTGCCTACTTTCCAGAAGCAGACCGTGAGCGGTAGTATTATTAAAGGATATCAATTAAAAGCCACCAGTTTCCGATGGATCGCAGCGGAGAGATATGCTGACAGTACAAAAGCAAAGACAAAGATCACGGCTATTCTTTCTCCAAACTATACCAATAAAACAACCGCTGTATTTGCTGTATTCGCTAACCAGAAAACAATTGTTTACCTGGCGCCGGATTATGCATCACGTTCTTATGCGGCCAATAATATTCCGATAGGCAGTAAGATCACCTTGCTATCCTTCTCCAAGATCGGTGGTGACTTTTACATGGGCATCAAAGAGATCAATGATGTGGGCAGGGTAACGAGCTACTCCATCACGCCCGAAAAAACAACGTTGATCAAGATCCTTACTTTCTTAAACACATTATAATTCGTTCGCTAGAACTGCATACCGGGGGGTATCGCATAAAGGGTTGCCTCGGCAGCCCTTTATAATTTGAAAAAAAAAGCGGTTATCGCTCAAGTCCCAGCGGGACGAAACGTTTGTAGAAAAAAATGTTTAACCAATATTAAAGCCCCATTGGGGCGATACATAGCGTTTCGGATATCTTAAATATATTCGGTCTGTTATGTGTCGCCCCTAACGGGGCTTTGTATTTGCAATGCGTTTTGTGTTCTACAAACGTTTCGCCCCGATGGGGCTGGATAAAAAATATTGCTAGAGTCGGACGTATATTATTGTTTAAAATCGAAGAGCGTGGCGGTAAACAAGCCCCGTTCTCTCTTTTTGAAGACCACATCCCAATCGCCTCGGTAGCGAAGGATCTTGGGAACTGTGAGGCCGTTGAATTTGGTCATTTCCACTTCCATGCTTACATCAAAATCATACACACCGGCTTTATAGCTGAGTGAATAATTACGTGCGAGTACTTCGAGCGATTTCATATCGAACCAGGTGATCATCTGGTCAACAACTATTCTTGAACTTTTTGTGGCGCCCTCTTCGGTCAATTCTTTGGGAGTGATGGAGAACACATAAGCGAGTGAGCCATGAAAATCCTGTATGTCTAATTTGTATTCGTATAATTTGTGTGCGCTTTCATCGTAGAGATCGAGCTTGTCGCCAATGAATGGAATGCCCGGGATCTTTTTGCCGGGGTTAAAGAACAGCATCTTTAATTGCTCTTTGTGTTTTTCAATTCCCTTCTTATCGCTGGTAACAAGATTTTTTCCTTTTACTATATTATTCTCACCGCAAATTTTATCCTTCGTGAAAAACAGTCCGGCATATAATTCGGGGGTGAGATAATTATACTTTTTGTTATCATCGTAGAAATCTCCGGTTACATTCTCTTCCAATATATCCATCGTACGACAGCCTTCCATCCTGTTCTGACGGGTTTTACTAAAGAGGGAGGCTTTTACTTTTCCCTTTTTATCCATCATTTTAATATCGTTATACGAACTAAACCCGATGATCCGCAGGTTGCGGAATGCTTTATAAAAAGTAGTGTCTTCTTTTATCTGCGCCAGCAATGTTTTGTAATCAAAATTATTCCGCACCACTACTTCGGATAAAGTAAAACGTTTCTCATCAATGATCACGGAAGTATCCTGCGCTTTAGCGGCAGTGGCTATGCAGAGAAGAATGAGAAATAGATATCTCATTACTTTAGAAATATCATTTTATAATCGACCTTGATCTTTCCTTTACTGATATCATTCAATTTTCCCTGTAATAATTTTTTCCGTAAAGGTTTCAGATAATCGATAAAAAGTTTTCCTTCAATATGGTCATACTCATGTAAGATCACCCGGGCTGTAATACCATTGAACGTATCGGTATGTGGTGCAAAATTTTCGTCAACATAACTGATCGTAACACTTTCTGAACGCATAACATCTTCGCGGATCTTGGGAATACTTAAACAGCCTTCGTTATATGCCCACTCTTCTCCTTCCAATGCAGTTACATGCGCATTAATGAATACCTTTTTAATGCCGGGCGCATCAGGATAAACGCCTTTTTCATCTTCCTCGAGATTTTCGAAGATCTGCAGGCTGTCCATCACAAATAAACGGATGTCTTTATTGATCTGCGGCGCTGCCAATCCTACCCCATTGCTTTCGTACATGGTTTCCCACATATCTTCTATCAGGATTGCCAAACCAGGGTAATCGGGTGTAATATCCCTGCTCACCTTACGTAAAACAGGAGCGCCATAAGCTACTATCGGAAATATCATTGCTTCGTACTGGTTTGATGCGGGGCAAAAATAAGGGAAAGTGAGTGGTGAGTAGTGAATAGTGAGTGAAAACTACTACCTGGCTGCAAGATATTCCTGCAACATAATAGTAGCCGCTATTTTATCAATATTCCCTTTTACCTGCCGGTCTTTCTTTTTCATACCCATTTCCACCATAGCTCTCGAAGCCATTTTAGACGTAAAGCGTTCATCTACAGTTTGAATTGGCATGGCTGGGAATTCTTTCTTTAAACGGATGATGGCTGCTTTAACCAGTGGTGTGGCATGTGTAGCAGTATCATCAAGATTAAGCGGCTCCCCTATCAGGATAAGTTCAACCTGTTCCTGCAAAAAATAATTTTTCAAAAAAGCGATCAACTCTTTTGTCTCGATGGTAGTCAAAGAAGTTGCTATGATCTGCAAAGGATCAGTAACGGCAAGCCCCGTTCGTTTTCCCCCATAGTCTATGCAGATGATTCGTGGCAATGGTTTGTTTTGTTTGCAAGGTAAGATTAAAAAAGTCCCGGCGGGATTTTTCGCCTGCGGCTAATTTAGGACGAAGAGATCTACGATTACCAATGCGCCGAAGACCACGCTGGCAATTCCGTTGGCTGTCATGAATGCGATGTTTACTTTGCTGAGATCGTTGGGTTTTACGATTGAATGCTGGTAGAATAGCATACCTATAAATACGGCAATGCCTACCCAATACATCCAATGGAAATGTCCGTAGATGCCTGCGGTTATTACACAGGCTGCACTTAATACATGCAGCCATTCAGAAACACGCAAGGCTTTTGCTTTTCCTAATGCGGAAGGGATGGAATATAATTTTTGAGAGCGGTCGAAATCGATGTCCTGTAAGGCGTAGATAATATCGAACCCGCTTACCCAGAAGATGACTGCGAATGAAAAGAGAACGGGGAGTATATCAAACCTTCCCATGACTGCCATGTATGCGCCAATGGGTGCGAGTGAGAGGCCGAGGCCCAATACCAAATGGCATAGTGCGGTAAAGCGTTTTGTATAACTATAGAATAGTATAACAAACAAAGCAACGGGTGATAGATAAAAGCAAAGGGGGTTGATGAACCAGGTAGCTAGTATAAACAGGGCACAATTCAATATTACAAACCGCAATGCGCTGTTGGCAGAGATAATACCTGCGGGAATTTCACGGATAGCAGTGCGTGGGTTTTTTGCATCAAAATTTCTATCGAGAAACCTGTTGAAAGCCATGGCTGCACTGCGTGCGGTGACCATGCAGATCAGAACAAGTAAAAGCCTAGTTGATAAGAACTCAGGAATTGAACCCGAAGTGAATTGAAATGTGGGTTGAAATTTGAATGGATTTAAGCCAACCCAACGATTATTAGGCGAAAAAAAGTCTTGTACGCCTAATGAGAATCCGATCAATGCGAATGGCAATGCAAAGATGGTATGTGAGAATTTAACTAAACTGAGATATTTTTTTACTGTTGACATCTGATTGATTTATTTAACCATTATTGTTTATGGAGGTTCTGACTATTTCCCATAACACGATCCCCGCAGCCACTGATATATTTAATGAATGCTTCATGCCTAATTGTGGTATCTCTATATATCCATCGCATAAGGGTAAAACTTCATTGCTTACTCCTTCCACTTCATTACCAAAAACTACTGCTATTTTTTCTGTAGATGAAAATTTTTCAAGTGAAACACTTTTTTCTACCTGCTCGATCGCAAATATTTTATAGCCCTTCTCTTTTACTGCATTGACCGCTTCAACCGTGGTTGCAAAATAGATCCAGTCGATCGTTTCCGTGGCACCGAGGGCTGTTTTATGGATATCCCGGTGTGGGGGTTGCGGGGTGAAGCCGCATAAGAAAATGGCTTCCACCAGAAATGCATCCGCGGTTCTGAATACACTGCCTACGTTATGCATGCTGCGGATATTGTCGAGAATCACGATGACCGGGGTCTTTGATGCCTGTTTAAATTCATCCACCGACATCCTTCCCAGCTCATCCATGCTTAGTTTTCGCATAGGGCAAAGGTAAACTCAACCATTCAAATAATCGATATGGCAATTTGCGGGAGATGCATTATTTTAATGGCTCTTTAATTTTTTACAAAACCAACACTCACATGAGAAAAAACACCCCCTCGGCGGTATTATTGGCATTAGCCCTACCCCTGTTTGGTATTTCACAAAGCGATAAACCGGATGCTGCCATAATGGCCAAGATCCGCAAGGAGGGCCTTGAAAACTCCAAAGTAATGGAGATCGCATTCAACCTGACTGATAAAAGTGGCAACCGTTTAACCGCTTCTCCGGGCTTTATGCGCGCAGCCAGCTATGCCAAAGCAATATTGGCGGGATGGGGACTGGCAAATGCGGCTATCGAACCATGGGGCGAATTTGGGAAAGGGTGGGAACTGGAAAAAAGTTATGTAGCAATTACGGCTCCTTATTATAAATCGCTGTCGGCTTATCCAAAAGCATGGACAGGTGGTACAAAAGGTTTGAAACATGCAGAGGTGCTGGTGATCTCGGCAAAAGATTCTGTGGGCCTTGATGCTTACAGGGGTCAGTTAAAAGGAAAAGTGCTTATACTTGACCAACTTTCTGGCTACACTCCTAGTTTTAAAGCAGATGCACATCGCTATGACGATGCCGAACTGGAAAAGTTAGCCAGCGCAAAACCAGCACCGCCCATGGATACAGCAATGATGAGAAGAATGCGTGAGGCACGCGGTGGTAACAGGGGTGCGCAAGCCATGCTGAATACACTAAAAGAATTGGCTAAATCTGAAGGTGCCGTAGCACTTTTTAGCAGTGGTACCCCGCGCAGTCATGACGGAACCGTTTTTGCACAGGGTGGCGGAGCTTATAAAGGAAGCGACCCAGCGAATTTCCTTGATATCGTTTTAGGTATTGAAGATTTCAATACCATTTTACGGTTGGCAAAAGCGGGTACGCCTGTTGGACTGGACGTAGATGTAAAAACAAAGTTCCAGACAAAAGACCTGCAGGGATATAATGTAATTGCAGAGATCCCGGGTACGGATCCTTCTTTAAAAGATGAAGTGGTAATGATCGGTGCGCACCTTGACTCATGGCAGACTGCTACCGGTGCTACAGACAATGCATCAGGCTCGTCTGTAATGCTTGAAGCGATTCGCATTTTAAAAACATTGGGTATTCAGCCCAAGAGAACCATCCGCATTGGTTTATGGAGCGGTGAGGAACAAGGCTTGCTGGGTTCAAGGAACTATGTAAAAAATACATTCGGGGACCGTGCTACAATGCAGTTAACACCGGCACATGCTAAATTCTCTTCTTATTTTAATATCGATAACGGAACCGGTAAAATACGAGGTATCTATACACAGGGCAATGAGGCTGTAAAAGACATTTTTGCGCAATGGCTCGAGCCATTTAAAGACCTGGGTGCTACTACGGTTACCATCAGCAATACCGGAGGAACAGATCACCAGTCGTTCGATGGTATCGGTTTACCCGGCTTCCAGTTTATCCAGGATCCGATTGAATACGATACACGTAATCACCACAGCAATATGGATGCTTATGATCACCTGATCGAAGCTGACCTGAAACAGATTGCTACGATTGTTGCCGCATTTGTATATAATGCAGCGCAGCGGGATGCAAAGTTACCAAGGAAAGAACTACCCAAACCACAGCCTGCGGGCGGTTTCGGGTTTTAGAACCCGATGGCTGTGGGGTTTATCGTCTATGGTTTGAAGTCTAGTGTTGTTTTGGGTTCATAATTATTGTTAACCATCACACTAGACTTCAAACAATCTTAGACTTCAAACCATAGACTATAGACTAAAACGGGAATGCGCTGTCATTCCCGTTTTCTATTTTCCGTTTTCCTATATTTGCCCCTATGTCAAAATCAACTGGTGATTCACCTTTAATGCAGCAGCACAGGGCCATCAAGCATAAATATCCTGATGCGATCCTGTTGTTCAGGGTGGGTGATTTTTATGAGACATTTGGGGAAGATGCGATCATTGCGGCGAAAGTGTTAGGGATCACCCTTACGAAAAGAAATAATGGCAATCCTTCTGCCAGTGAGCTGGCGGGTTTTCCGCATCATTCGCTCGATACTTACCTGCATAAATTAGTAAAAGCGGGTTACCGGGTAGCCATCTGTGACCAGCTCGAGGACCCGAAAACGGTGAAGGGGATTGTTAAGCGTGGTGTTACAGAACTGGTTACACCTGGTGTTGCTACCAATGATAAATTACTGGAGAATAACAGTAATAATTTTCTTGCCGCTATTCATTTTACAGAAGAGAGCACCGGTATTGCTTTCTTAGATATTTCAACCGGAGAATTTTTTATTGCGGAAGGAAATGAGGAATACATTGATAAACTGTTACAAAGTTTACAACCTGCTGAAGTTCTTTTCCAGCGAAGCTACCAGAAGAAATTCAAAGAAGTATTCGGACCTAAGTTTTATACCTACACCATGGAAAGCTGGATCTTTGATGAGGCTTTCGCAACAGAAAGTTTGCTCAAACATTTCCAGACACATTCGTTAAAAGGATATGGTATTGAAAACATGCACTTAGGTATTGTGGCAGCAGGTGCGATTCTTTATTACCTGAAAGAAACGGAGCATCCTAACCTTCAACACATCACTTCTATCCAGCGGATGGAGCGGGAAGATTTTTTATGGATGGACCGCTTTACCATCCGCAATCTTGAATTGCTGAATACAGGTGTTGATAACGGTAACAGTTTACTGAAAGTACTCGACAATACAGTGAGCCCAATGGGCGCGCGTCTTTTACGCAGGTGGATGATCTTCCCGTTGAAAGATGTTGTGAAGATCAATGAGCGGCTGGAAGCAGTGGCACATCTCATCCTGCAATCGGACCTTCGAAAAGAATTATCGCAGGCGATAAAAACCTGTGGCGATATAGAGCGGCTTGTGAGCAAGCTCCCGAATAAAAAAATAAACCCGCGCGAGGTGATGCACCTGGCAAAGGGACTGGAACAAACAACACTTATCAAAGCAGCATGCACCGCTACAGCCAACCCTTACTTACAAAGGCTGGGTGATGCGTTGAATGGCTGCCAGCTGATCGTTGACAGAATATTGACAGAGATCGCAGAAACACCACCGGTAGCTGCTGCTAAAGGCGGTGTGATCAGAACAGGGGTGCATACCGAACTGGACAACCTGAGAAATATTTCAACAGGCGGAAAAGAATTCCTGGCGAGTATCCAGCAACGCGAAGCAGAAAAAACAGGTATCAGTTCGCTCAAGATCAGTTTCAATAATGTATTTGGTTATTATCTTGAGGTAACCCATGTACACAAGAACAAAGTACCTGCTGAATGGATCCGTAAGCAAACACTTGTGAATGCAGAAAGATATATCACGCCTGAGCTGAAAGAATATGAGGAGAAGATCATGGGTGCGGAAGATAAGATCATGGCGATCGAACTTGAGCTGTATGATAAACTGATCATCTCGTTACAGGATTATATCGCACCACTCCAGGTGAACGGGAATATATTGGCTACCATCGATTGCTTAGTATGCTTTGCAGAAAATGCATTACAGTTCAATTACAAAAAACCGGAGCTGCATGAAGGGCTTGCATTGGAGCTCAAAGACAGCCGCCACCCGGTTATCGAAAGAAACCTTCCGGTTGGCGAAGCGTATGTATCAAATGATATTACCCTGGACCCATCTGCACAACAGGTGATCATTTTAACGGGGCCTAACATGAGTGGTAAGAGTGCCATACTCAGGCAGACAGCACTTATTACGCTGATGGCACACATGGGCAGTTTTGTTCCCGCAAGTGCCGCTAAAGTTCCATTAACAGATAAGATCTTTACGCGTGTAGGTGCCAGCGATAATTTAAGTGGTGGTGAATCTACTTTCATGGTAGAGATGAATGAAACCGCCAGTATCATTAATAATATTTCACAACGCAGCCTGATCTTATTGGACGAGATAGGACGGGGTACTTCAACCTATGATGGGATTTCCATTGCCTGGAGTATTGTGGAACATCTTCACTCCTCGCCCGCTGCGCCCAAAACTTTGTTTGCAACGCATTACCATGAGCTGAATGAGCTGGAAGAAAAATTAACGCGTGTTCAGAACTATCATGTAACCAATAAAGAAGTGGCCAACAAGATCATCTTCCTCCGCAAACTCGCGCCGGGCGGAAGTACGCATAGCTTTGGTATCCATGTTGCCCGTATGGCAGGTATGCCACCTTCACTGATCGACAGGGCCAATGATATTCTCAAACAACTGGAAGAAAAGCATGTTGACGAAGAAAATCCCGGCTCACCTAAAGAAAGACTTGATAAAAACATCAAGCACTTATCCACTCCGAAAATGCAACTCTCCATTTTCGATGCCCATTCCCAGACCTTTGATGATATCAGGAAGATGTTGACTGATATGGATATTAACAGGCTTACACCTGTGGAGGCGTTGATGAAACTCAATGAGATTAAGGGTTTGTTGAAGTAAGTACTTTATGAATATTTTGCAGCTGCCGTATATGCCTGGTAGCATGTGCCGTTAGAAATACAACCCATTCAATCCCTGTTAATGCTCCCATATTGGGAAATGCAAAATCTGTATAGGTTAATGAAAGATCTATATTGGGTGCAAGACCATCTATTTCGGCCCGCTTGGCTTTAAACGATTGATACCTCTCCTCTTTATCCTGTATCACATCTGCAAGAGAAGGAAGTATAAACTCCGGTGATTTCAGTTTTGTTGAAAAATCAAGAAACACCTGCTTGAGTATTTCCACATTTTGATCTACTACCCTTTTGGTGAGTTGGGTATTTCCCTGCCATATTTTCGGAACCCCTGTTTCGGCTTTGAATAAATGTTCTGTAACCTGCGCTGCTGTCCAGCTGTCTTCAAAAGGAATGGTATTAAATTGTTCTTGTGTAAATAGAGAGATCGCGTCAAGCAAATCTATTGTTGTCTGGTGCAATTGGATGGTTAATTCATTGGGCATAGAACAAATCTACCGAACAATTGAGCAGCGGATGAGGCGTAACGCGCCATATCATGGGCTTACCGGGACAATTATAATCTACAGGTAACTCAGCCACCAATCCGTATGCGTTGCCTTATACTTACTATACCACTTACATAACGGATATAGTAATACCACAAGGGTTATCCAGATTAGGTATACCACCCACAATGGATATCCAAACTCAACGGGTCTGAACCAGATCATGCCTGTGGGTGCCTCGCTGATCGTATGACCATTGAGGAAGAATATGATCATGCAGGCAAAGTGTATCAGGAAAAAATGCAGCAGGTAATAGAACATCGGCACACGACCAAAGATCACCACATACTTTGTGAAAGATGCTTTGGTTTGCTCGAGCCATGGTAATAGCAGGAGAGCCGGTCCTATCGTCATACATAGATATAATAGTGATGGCGGATATTTTGTTACATTAAAAAAGGAAAGCATTGTAATAACGGGTTCCCTTTGTGTTGACCATGGTATATTATCACCATAAATATTGATAAACCTGATCACAAAGAAAGCAAGCGTAACGATGGTACCTGCCAGTAATAATTTCTTCTTCCTGAATTCTGCACTCACTCCCTGTACATACCAGGAACCCATGCAATAACCCAGCAACATCACACCCGGCCAGGGTATCAATGGATAGAGAACGAATATCATACGGTTAGGCGCATAAGGCGTAATGTGCGACTGGTGCAAAAATCCCCAGAAAAGATTACCGGCCATTATCCCATCTGCATTGAATCTATCCAGCAGGTTATGTCCAGCCACCATTATGATACCGATAATGAATAATGTTTTTAAAGGGAGATAGATTAACGCTGATAGTATGATCATCGACAATCCTATCACCCAGATCACCTGTAAGCCGGTTACGCTGAAAAAAGGATTGAAACTAAAAAAGAAGTTGAACAGTGTGAGTTCAAATAGTACCAACACCAATCCTCTCTTTAAAAGAAACAGGGACAGTTCTTTTTTGCTTCTTCTTTGTCCCGTAAGAAATGCAGAAGTACCTGAAAGGAATACGAATAAAGGTGCACAGTAATGCGTAATCCAGCGTGTAAAAAATAATACCGGCGTGGTGGTGCTCATATCGGTAGGATCACCGGTCATCGCCTGTATATGGAAGAAATCGCGCACATGGTCAAGCGCCATAATGACCATGATAATACCGCGTAGGATATCGATCGAATCGATACGCTTTTTTGGGGTTGCAATTAGATTCATTTGGCAAGTGTTGCCGTAAAATAAACAAAACTTTTGAGATGACTGATTAATGACCGATGACAGGAAACCTATTTCTGAAAGTAGGCTTTCACTTGTGTGTGCAATCCTTCACTCAATGGCACTATTGGTAGCCTGAAATAATTTTCGAGCAAACCCTGTTCTGCCATGAATGCTTTTACACCTGCGGGGTTGTTCTCTGCGAACATCAGGTCATATATATCCAGTAGTGAGTCGTTGATTTTTTTTGCGGCGGCGAAGTCACTTTTCAAACTCAGGCGAACGATATCAGAAAATTCTTTCGGATACGCATTGGCTGCCACGCTGATCACGCCGTCCATACCGCAGGCTATCTGTGCCATTGCAAGATTATCATCTCCACTTACCACTAAGAAATTATTGGGCCTGTTGCGTAGTATCAACGCGCATTGTGCCATATCGCCACTGGCTTCTTTGATACCTGCAATATTGGGAACTTCTGCAAGCCGTAGTGTTGTAGCGGCAGTCATATTTCTTCCTGTTCGCGCGGGAACATTGTACAACAATATAGGTTTTGGCGATTCTGCTGCCAATACTTTATAATGCTGGTAGATACCTTCCTGCGAAGGCTTATTATAATTGGGTGATGCGCTTAATACAGCAGCCGCTTTATCCAAAGGAAAACTATGCAGGTCCTTTACAAGCTCTGCGGTGTTATACCCGCCAATACCTACCACTACCGGCACACGACCTGCAACTTTTTCAAAAGTATAATTTACTATGTCTATCTTCTCCTGCTTATCCAATGTAGGTGTTTCACCGGTGGTACCTAATGTAACCAGGTATTCCACACCACCCGCAATGATCGCATCGATCAGCTTACCGAGTGAGTTGAAATCTACTTTAAAATCGGATGTAAACGGCGTTACGAGTGCCACGCCGGTTCCTTGCAGTTTTTGACGCATAATGTTTTGAATTTGCTTTTTTGATTAACGGATTTGCGGATTACGGATTAACGGATTGATTTTCTTCCCAGAATCCCATCTTACCATACTTTTCTATTCTGTCGTTGGTACGTTGAGCGGGTGGGGTATCCTTTATTTCTTTGAGGTTCTTTATTAAATAGCTTTTTAAGATGTTGGCGGCATCGGCATAATCCCAATGGGCACCACCTACCGGCTCATGAACAATTTCGTCTACAAGACCGAAGCCTTTCATATCTGTGGCGGTTAAACGCAGTTGTTCGGCGGCAGTTTCTTTTTTATCCCAGCTGCGCCATAAGATCGAGCTGCAGCTTTCGGGGGAGATCACCGTGTACCATGTGTTCTCCATCATCAATACCCTGTCTCCTACGCCAATACCTAATGCTCCACCACTGGCGCCCTCACCAATGATCACGATGATCACAGGTACTTTGAGGCGGATCATTTCATAGATATTTCTGGCAATGGCTTCTCCCTGCCCTCTTTCTTCTGCCTCAAGACCTGGGTATGCACCCGGCGTATCTATTAAACAGATGACAGGCTTATCAAATTTTTCAGCCAGCTTCATCAAGCGAAGTGCCTTGCGGTATCCTTCGGGATTGGCCATACCGAAGTTTCTTAATTGACGGGCTTTTGTGTTGATCCCTTTCTGCTGCCCTATCACCATTACGGTTTCACCATCCAGTTGTGCAAAGCCGCCAACCATGGCTTTATCGTCTTTGAAATTTCTGTCGCCATGCAACTCTACAAAATGTGTGAACATATTCTGTATATACTTCAGCGTGTAAGGTCTATCAGGGTGACGGCTCAGCTGAACCCTTTGCCAGGGTGTGAGGTGAGCGGTAATGTCCCTTCTTTTATCAATGATAGATGCTTCCAACTGTTGTAAGGTGGAGCTATAATCGATCTTTGGGTTCTTCTCGGCCAGCTTGTTGGTATCTTCTATCTGCTCATATATATCCTTGATGGGTTTCTCAAAATCAAGGAATTGTCTATGGGGATATTGGGGCATATAGTATCGTTAAGTGGGTAAAAATACGGGTTGGATCTTTTTTAGGAAAAGATTTGTTTGAAAAAGGGGTTTCCCCTTATCTTTGCCGTCCTTAAAACAGTGCCCCCGGGCACTAATTGAAGGAAAAACAGGTGTAAATCAGCATTTTGCTGGCTTATCCTACGGATCGGTAGTTCAGTTGGTTAGAATGCCGCCCTGTCACGGCGGAGGTCGCGGGTTCGAGTCCCGTCCGGTCCGCAAAAAAGCCTCTCAGAAATGAGGGGCTTTTTATTTTCAGGACAAGGCATTTACTGTGTTTGCGTTAAACATTACACTTTACAGTAACCTTTTACTTTTTTTCAGGTATACACAATGGAATAATATAATTTCCATGCTGAAAAAATTCATTTTTCTTTTATTGCTATTAAAGGCTTCGTCACCCTTCTGCCAAACCGCTGGCGATACTTTGCAAATCTCCAATGCCTATTTTTCGCAATCTTTCATCCTGAATGGACTTAAGGCCAAACAATTTGTTTTAAAGGCTTCGGTTCGTGTTGTAAAAATTGACAGCACTGCAAGTGCATCTGTTTGGGTGAGAATTGAACAGGCGGGTGGAAAAAGTCTTCTACAAAAAACCACAACAACGCAGGCTGTCGGCAGCGCCAATTGGCAAACATATACAGTGCAGGGGCAGATAGACAGTAAGGCCGATAAGTTATTTTTTGGCGGTTCGGCTTGCTATAACGGCAAATTTTATTTTGATGATTTCTCTTTGTCTATCGAAAATGAAAATGGGGAATGGAATACGATACTGATACCGAATCAGGGGTTTGAGAGCAATGGCATGGAAGGATGGAAAAACGGAAACGGAAAAAGAATATTTTTTACGAGAGGCTTTACGCAAGAAATCACATCTGCCTTTCATTTCGGTGGTAAGTATTCGCTTATGCTTTCCAGCAGTGGTGTGATGAACTATGGCGCAAATTTTAATGCCGCACGCACATATAGCATCAACGGAGTAAATATTTATTGTGAAACTTATGGCAGTGGTTTCCCATTATTGTTGTTACATGGAAACGTCCAGTCTATTTCTGCATTCGCCGCGCAGATTCCCTTTTTCCAATCAAAATATCAACTGATAATTCCTGATTGCAGGGCTCGCGGAAGATCCGGCGATAGCGATGAACCGTTAACATATCCACTACAGGCAGATGATATGCGTCAACTCCTTGATTCCATGCACATACAATCATGTAACATCATCGGCTGGAGCGATGGCGGTATTATTGGTCTTATCATGGCTATGCAATATCCCACGATGGTTAATAAACTCATTGTATCAGGTGCCAATATACAGGAAAATGAATCTGTATTTGGTAAAGAGTCTTATCAAACCATGAGCGCGCGCAGAAGGGATACAAGTTTACCAAAAATGACAAGGAAGCTCCTTGGATTGATGCTGGACGGTCCGGATATTCCATTTACAGACCTATCGAAAATAAAAGCTTCCGTGCAGTATGTAATAGGTGATCACGACCAGATATCATTCGAGCATACATTACAGATGTACCGTAGCACGCCTCGCGCGCAATTCTTTGTAGTTCCCGGAACGTCGCATTACGTATTGTCCGAACAATCGCAGGTTTTCAATCAGGCAGCATGGAAATTTTTACAATAACAATTAAAATCTTCAACCACCCGATCTTCATTATTTAGTGCCGGGAAGCTTTTTGAAGTGCTTTAGTAACAAACAGCAGAAAACCCAGATTTGCGTATATTTACTATAGATCGTTTTACCCTTAAAAAAAACATCATGAAAAGAAAAATTCAGTTCATTTTATGCTTGCTTGTTGGGCTCTTGTTTATCAATGCAGGGTTGGACAAGTTTCTGCATTATATGCCGATGCCAAAAGATATGCCGCAGAAAATGATGGACTCATTTGCTGCGTACAACACCCTGAGCTGGATCATGCCGCTGGTAGGTGCGGTTGAGATCATCGGTGGCTTATTGTTTATTTTAAAAAAAACAAGACCACTGGGTGCTATCGTTTTATTACCTGTTTTAGTTGGGATACTGCTCACCAATATCACTATGGCTCCTTCGGGCATACCCATCGTTATTGTTATCCTTGCCATAGTGGGATGGGTGATAATAGAAAACAGGGATAAGTACCTGCCCATGGTGAAGGGATAGAGAACAGTTACGTAAATGGGGATTCGATAGCCAAACTATTAAGGTTTGGCTATCGTAATAGCTTGTGTCCATGTCCATTCAGGAGGATCTACACCAAGCAGATGCTTTACAAAGAAATCGCGCCTTTTATGCTCTCCATAATCTCCGCCCAGGGAATGGCCCATGCCAGGTACTTCCAGGAAGTCGAAATTTTTATTGGCCTTGATCAATGCATTCATCAGTTGCTTGGTTGATGAAGGGTCCACATTTTCATCCATCTCTCCCAGGATCAATAACAGTTTACCTTTCAGGTTTGCTGCATATGTGACATTAGATGATTCGGCATACTGGGGTCCGATCGGATAACCCATCCATTGCTCATTCCACCATATTTTATCCATGCGGTTATCATGACATCCGGAAGAAGATACTGCTACCTTATAAAATTCAGGGTGGAACAACAATGCCCCCATTGAGTTTTGTCCCCCAGCAGAATTACCGAAAATACCCACTTTATCAAGGTTCATATAAGGATACTTTTTTGCTGCAGCCTGCATAAATGCAATACGATCGGGAAAGCCTGCATCTTTCAGGTTTTTCCAGCACACATCAAGGAAAGGCTTTGAGCGCCCGTTGGTACCCATACCATCACATTGTACCACTATAAAACCAAGCTCTGCCAGTTCATGCAAAGAGCCGCGCGAGTCGGTTACAAAATTTTTCGGTACAAAAAAACTTTGGGGTCCTGCGTAGATGTATTCTATTACCGGATACTTTTTATTAGGATTGAAATTGCTGGGGCGGACGATCATTCCCCATATATCGGTCTTGCCATCCCTGGCTTTTGAAACAAATACTTCAGGAAGTTTCCAGCCTGTTTTAAGCAGTCCGGATATGTCTGCTTTTTCAAGCTCCATGATTGTTTTCCCATCACTTGTACTTTTTAATGTGGTTACAGGTGGTGCATCTATTCTGGAATAGACATCTACAAAGTAGTTATAGTCAGGAGAAAAATAAGCAGTGTGGTTACCATTCTCACTGGTCAGCTCTGTTAATCCTGTACCATCAAAATTTATACTGTAATACTGGATAAAATAAGGATCCATACCTTGTAATTTTCCGCTGGCTTCAAAGATGATGTTACGTTTCGCGTCATTTACTTTTACAACACGCCTTACTACCCAATCACCTTTCGTGATCTGGTTCTTTACATGACCTGCACCATCGTACAGGTAGAGGTGGTTCCAGCCATCGCGTTCAGAGGCCCAAATGATCTCTTTTCCATCTTCAAGGTCGTAACGGTATCTTTTGCCGCTATAATCGATAAAACTGGAGCTTTCTTCTTTGATCAGGTCGCGTGTTATACCATTTACATCCAGTTCCATCACTTTATATTGCTGGTGTCCGCGCTGATTGTATTCAAATGAAACAGAGCGGCTATCGCGATGCCATACCGGGTTGGTTATGTTATATTGATCGGTGATAGTAACAGGGTTGGTCGCATAAACTTTCCTGGCATCTACTACTAATACATAAGGTTGTCTTTGTTGCAAAGCATCACCTGGTTTCAGGTAATTGCGGGTATGCAGTTTTGGTTGCAACTGATCAACAGGGGAAGATTCTATCAGGTAAACAGGGTGCTCTTTGGCTGGTCGTATTTTGGTGGTTGCGATATTTTTAGAATCCGGCGACCATGCAAGTGCAGAAGAGTAATATTCACCGGGAGATCCATCAAATGTAAGCTGGTATTGCTCCCTGGCATTTTTTGCAGAACGTACATACACATTATATTCCCTGATCAATGCAATCCATTTGCCATCAGGTGAATTAACAGGGCGTTCATTCTGCCCAGAGATGATCTCATTAAAGGAGCGGTTTGGACCACCTGACCGTTGCTGTGTAATAGCTTTTACAGCAAGCGCCTGTTTGGTATCCAGTTGATAGGTCCAGTTGGAATCACCGATTGTAAATTTTACTTCATTATTGCCGAGGGTTATCTCATTGAAAGGAAGATCTAAAGGGTCCATCTTCTTACCAGCAGCCGTTAAGGCGGCAGCAAGTTCTGCGGGGTTATATACAGGCTGTTTAGACTTGTTCTGCACATCCACTTTCATGAACTCTTTTCCACGAGAGGTTAAAGTGCTATAGATTGCCGTACCGTTTACCCACACTACTTTGTCAACAGCACCCAGTATCTTGTTTTGCATCAGCCCGTTCATGGCTTCTGCACGTTGGTAATCGCCCAGGGTTCCTTGTGCAGTTGCAGTGTTAACAAACATTGTACCCACTGTTGCACATACAACAGAATATTTTAGCAGACCTATCCGTTTCAAGGTATCAGAAATTTAGTGGTATGTAATTTAATTAAGAACAGATTGTTACCTGTGCAATTAATTCACTAGATCTGCTCTTATTTTAACCATCTCCAACTACTTCTCCGTTAACCCATCCATTTGCCATTGTTTAAAAACATTAATAGTGCTATCAGACAATTTGGGTTTCTGTCTTGGCATAAAGCCTCTCTCTCCTGGATTTAACTGAATCCGTTTCAATATCTCACCTATCTGGCTACTTACAGAAGTATAGTTATCCAGCGCTTTTTTATTTCCTCCTTTGTCGGGGAAATGGCAGGGTGCACAATTGGTCTCTATCAGTACCCGCACATTTGCCTGGTAATTTACCTTCATAACTTTTGGAACTTCTTTAGGAACAGCAGCAGTTGTTTTTTTGGTTGAGCTGCAGTAAGAAAAAACAATGGCAACAGCCACCAGGGAAAATAATAGGATAATCTTCTTCATACGTTTGGGTTGGTTTTGGTGATAAACAAACTATCTAAATATAACGCGTTCTACCGATCTGTGTTCTTCCCTCCCATTAAAGAAGGTGAATGTGGGAAGAACGTCGGTTAATGCCGGAAAGCCAATAAAAAAAGCCCGTATAGAAATACGGGCCCGCCTGGACGCTTTACCCAAAGATCCGGCTCTCAAAACCAACTTGTTAAGGTTTATGGCTTAATGATGTCTTTGATTTTTTTCGCATCGCGCTTTTGATCGCGGTTGTGTATATAGATGAGGCCCGTTAATACGAGACCTATAAAGCCCAATAGAAATAATAGTGTGACGATATAATCTGCCATAATAAGGTTGTTTATACTGATTAACTGGGTATGCCGCATAGCAATGCCCTTAACTTAAAAAAGTGCGTGTAAACAACCGGAACTACCAGAAATAGTGAAAAGGGAAGATCAGTAACAGGTGCCGGGAATGGACCTGCTCTGTTTGCTTACAAAGAATCAGGTTCTTTGTATTGGGGAGTATCAGTGTATTGTTAGTTGTGTAAGCACCCGGACCGGGACCATTCTTAATATGTGTACGGTGATGAGCGGCGTTTGGTGTGTTCGGAAGAGATATTTCAAATTCTCCATGTGTACCAGTGGCATCGGAGAACTGATGGGCTTTTGTATGCTGCGTTGAGGAACCTGCCTGCTTAGCATACACCGATCCTGCTATACCACTGATGGATAGCAGGAGGAGGCTTAACAGCAGAAGTTTATGTGTAATGGTTCTTCGCACGGTTACAAATATAATAAGCAGGTGTATCCGATGGGTAAGTTAATTTGTTAAATAATAGGCATAAAAAAGACCCGCATAAAAATACGGGTCGTTGTAAGGTGGCTTTACCCAAAACTCACCCCACATGAAGCACATCAAAAATGATATATAATAAACGCGAATTATTCTTACGCTAAACTACTACCTGTTTGTTACCTGACTATTTTGTTTGACAAACGGTAATCATTCTGCAAAATGCCGCTCTGCTACGTTATTCTCTCTCGCTTTTAGATAAACGCTTGTTTGGATGAATGGTTACACAACTTTCTGGAGAAAAAGTACAGACAGTTTTAAGCCATCATAGAAAACAAAAAAAAAGTACAAAAAAATTGTATATTCGACTTACAATCAAACACTTAGAGACCCTTAAATCTACCGGCATGGTCAAATTCATTAGAACGGACTCAGACAATGATGACTTTATCGGGCTGGTTAAATACCTCGATGCGGATCTTGCCGCAAGAGATGGCGGTGATCATTCGTTCTATGCCCAGTTCAATAAGATCAACAAGATCAAATATGCGGTAGTGGCTTATGAAGACGATGAACCAATAGGTTGCGGTGCCATAAAAGAGCTCTCCCCTATTGCCATGGAAGTTAAACGTATGTACACCTTGCCCCCAAGCCGGGGTAAGGGAATTGCCACTATGATCCTGAAAGAACTGGAGGTGTGGGCCGGCTCGATGGGATATAAAAAATGTGCGCTGGAAACCGGTAAAAGACAAGTGGAAGCCATTGAGCTTTATAAAAAGAACGGATATAAGATCATCCCCAATTACGGACAGTATGTTGGAGTGGAGAATAGTGTTTGTTTTGAGAAGGAGCTACTCACTTTAACAGCCACCCTGTAATACTCAGCCGCGGCATATTCGTCAACATTACCTCATGGGCAAGTTCGCTGCTTTTAAAGAATACGCTTTTACCATTATTGGGTGATATCATTTGCTGATGATCTGTATGATAGATACAGAGTTCCCCGCCATCATTTTGCTTCCAATCCTGGTTGAGGTACATGATCATGGAATACTGACGGCTATCGTTATTACGAAACTAGTCGAGGTGTTTTTTGTAGAAACTTCCTTTTTCATATAGTGTGTAATGAAATTCGCAGCCGGTTATTCCCGTGTAACAGGTGGCATTCAGGTAACTGATAAAAGCGTCCATCAGGTTGAAGAAAGCGTTCTCATGTTCGTTATTATGTTTCCGGTCGAGCCAGTAGATAATATCACTTCTGAAAAGTTTGTTGAATGATGCCAGTGTCTCATTTCCTGTGCCTGCGGAACGTAGCAGATTGCCTGCATACAGGCGGCTGAGGTTTTCTTTGAGATTTGCGGCAAGTTCAGTGCCGAGAAAATTATCGGCGATACCTACTTTATCAGTAATAAATGTGTTAATGAGTGTGTTAAAGATTGTTTCCAGGTGGGCAAGGTAGTCTTATTCAGCAGGGTCGTACTTTTTAGTTTTTACCGCTTGTTAAACGGTTATTACCTATTGAGGATATGGGTTTTCAAATAAGGTTAGTAGCTTTAAAATAACACCCACAAAAAAAACAATCGATGAAATCATCCCCGTTAGTCATATTTCTATTGATCAGCACATTCACTTTTTCCCAGCAAAAATCATTTATCGACACCAATGATTTTCGGGATGCGGCACATCATTGGTATGATATAAAAGATAAGACAAACACCATCAACCCGCGTGCGGGTCGCCCTGTGTATCCCGCCACCCAAATAAGTAATATCGCCGACAATATTATTTTATACCAGAAAACAAACGGGGGCTGGCCGAAGAATTATGATATGCAGGCGATCCTTTCAACAGAACAGAGGGATAGCCTTTTACGCGCAAAAGATGAGATTCATACCACGTTTGATAATGGCAGCACCTACGCACAGATCGCGTATCTCGCAAAAGCATATCGCATCACAAAAAACGAGCGGCATAAGGTAGCTTTATTAAAAGGACTGGATTATATACTAGCGGCTCAATATGCAAATGGAGGCTGGCCACAATACTATCCCCTGGAAAAAAACTACAGTCGTTATATCACGTTTAATGATGACGCCTATATCGGTATCATGAAAGTGCTGAAAAATATTTCGGACAATAACCCGGAATATTTATTTCTTGATAACGTTTACCGGAACAAACTGGTAACCGCTTACAACAAAGGAATTGACTGCATCCTCAAAACACAGATCAATGATGTAAGCAAACCAACAGCCTGGTGCCAGCAGCATGATGAAGTAACGCTTGAACCGGCATGGGCCAGAAAATTTGAACCGCCTGCTATCTGTAACGGAGAAAGTGCAGATATTGTTTTATTGTTGATGAGTATCGATAATCCTTCTGAAAAAGTAAGAAACGCGATTGAATATGCCGTTGCCTGGTTCGAAGAATCTAAAATATTTGATACAAAAATAATGACCGTTGATGCCCCTGAAATGATCACCCCTTATACAGTTTCAAAACATGACAAGATGGTTGTAACGAGCAAAGGCGCACCGGCTATCTGGACGAGATATTATGAACTAAAAACACATCGTCCTGTTTTTTGCAACCGGGATAGTAAGCTGGTGTATTCCTTGGCAGCGGTTGAAAGGGAAAGACGTGATGGCTATGGCTGGTATACATATGCGCCGCAGAAGGTATTAGACAGGTATGCTTTGTGGAAGAAGGGACTTGAAAAATTAGAGTGATTGACACAACTACTTATTTTTCTTTTTGGATTCAGTAGCTAAATAGATCAGGTGCATTTCCAGTTTAGGTCTTCCGAAACGCATTTCCCTCGCCATCTCTCTTAATGTATGCTGTGGCACGCCATATTTTTGTTCAAGCTCCCTGCATGCCTCATCGCTTAGTTCTTTCGGTTTATAAACCGGTTTCTTTTTTTCTTTCATATGATTAGCTTGTGACCTATTATTCATTTTTTGTAAAACCATTTTTACCAATGCCGTTTCAACTATCCCTTCCAGCGTTGCTTTGATGCCTGCAAAAGAAGTAGGCTTAACGAGGTAATCGCGCACATTCAATCCTCTTGCCAATTCTCTTTCCCTGGAAGTATTGCCAGTCGACAATAGATAAAAAGGCGTTTGTCTATTATAAAAAGGCTGTGCTATCATTTCCATGCGAAGCTGGAGGCCATTGATCTTTGGCATATTCAGATCGCACAGAATAAAAAAGGCATCTACCTTATTTTTACTAAAAAAGTCAAGTGCCTTAACAGGATCTGTAAATGAAAAGATGGTTCTACCAACCTCTATTTCATTAACAACTTCCCGGAGTAATTCAAGATCCTCCGAATCGTCATCAATTAATATAATAGGTGGCGTATTCATATGCCATTTACCAGAACACTTCAAAAAAGAATACCGTGGGCTAATTGACTGATATTCATTGCTAATAATAAATATCTAATAGAAGGAAGGAGGAATTGAAGGGTAATTGTTGAAATTATTACCCAGTATAATAGGTTTTAGAGGTGCTCTTGCATGGTACGCACTTATTATAAGTAATGAAAAGGCTTATCTATGCAGGCAAAAATACTTAAACCAAAAAGTTACACTTCTTTACTGGCAATCATTCTTGTTTCATTGTTAAGCAGTTGTGCTGCAGTAGGAAATATTATTGAACCCAGTGCGTGGATCGGGGCATTGGATTTAGTAACAGCGGTGGGAATTGCTATTTTTATTTTTAAGGGTTCGAGTAAATAAGACACACATGGAATACGTTTACTTTTCTGCGTGATGCTTAAAATTATCCAGGATCGCCTGCCAGCCAGCCTGTTGAAGCTCTATAGAGTTTTCGCTTTCAGGATCAAATGTTTCTGTAACAGTTGTTGTATCACCATTTCCTTCAAAAACAATCTTCACTTTCCTGTTATCCTCCAGTGTATACTCGATCAGCTCATTCGTGACTACGGTATCATAAATTCCTCCAAAATCAAAGCTCATGCTGCCGTCTTTTGCGGCCATGGTTGAAACGAATTTTCCACCTGCAAGAAGATCATTCTCTGCTTTTGGTGTGTGCCAGTCGGGACTCGCAAAACACCATTGCATAATATCTTCGGGAGTTGTCCAGGCTTTCCATACTTTTTCAACGGGGGCATTGATAGTGGCTTTGACTGAGATAGGTGTCATGCTCTTTTTATATGAAGATAAGAAAAAAATAAAACGGTGGAGGCATACCTTTTGTATAAAACGGCTAAAGAAATACACTATGAAACAAGCGATACAAATTGCCAGTATCTATACCATGCTTCTCGGACTCTTCTTATTGACAGAAGGAATATGGGGTCTTTTCTCTCCGGTTGTTTTTGGTGTTTTAACTACGAATACAACCCATGCAGCCATCCATATTATATTAGGTATTACAGGTATCTGGGTGGGGGCAGCTGAACGCCCGAGAGCCTTTTGCTTTTTTACGGGATCGCTGTTACTGCTGGTAGGTATTGCTCGTTTTATTCCGGGACCGGATGAAATAGTTACCAATCTTTTGCGGGTTAACTATGTAGTGGCACTCGTAAATATGGGTGTTGGGGTTTTATGCATAACAATGGCAGTGATCACAAGACCTACCCGAACCAGGCATGAAAGGGGTTGAATCAACTAAGCTCTTTACTCTCATCCGAAGAACCGACTTCCAGATCTTTATATGTATAAAACACGGCATGCGGCAAAGGAGTTACCGGGCTGTGTTTGTATAATCCCCATACCCTTGTGAATGCGGCACCATAGTAAAGGATCATGGCAGAATAAAATACAAATAAAAGTACGAGAACGAATGCGCCGGACCTCCCGAAGACCTGGTCGATATTACTCTCTACCAATAATCTTTTCAACACATACTTTCCTATGGCAAATAATACGCTTGTCACAAATGCAGAAGCAAAAGTTACTTTCCAGCCTGGCCGGCCATCGGGTATATAATGGAGTACCACTGCAAACCATAACATAGTAATGAAGATGGATATCATCAGCGATAGTATCCCGGTAAAAAAAATGCCTGAACCGGGGATCATTTCATTGATATACTTTCCAAATAATACCTGCATTCCTTCAAGCACCCCTCCTCCTACAAATAAAATTCCGGTAAATAATATTAACAACAACGAACGTAGCCTGCCGGTGAGTGACATACGGAACTCCGCTTTTTCTTTAATGCGTATCATCCACAACTGGTTAAAGGAGTTCCTGATCACACGGAATAAGGTGGTGGCTACAAATAGCATGAACAAAGATCCGAGCGATACGGCCCACCAGCTTTCCACCAACCCCCTGAATCCCCGGATAGTAACTACTACCGCCTGCATACTTTCTCTTCCCAGGATAGAAGACATACGGTCAAAAAGATCGGTACTGATCTCACGGCGATTGAAAATAAGACTAAGCACCTGCACAAGAATGATCAGGATGAAAGGCAATGCAAACGTGGCAAAAAAAGCGGTTGCCCCTGCTAATCGCAATGGATCGTTAGCAAGCAAAAGCTTAAGCGCAAGATTGAGCTGTGTGGCTATATTTTTAATTCCCCTTTTTGACATATGAATACTAAAGTAGTTGTTTTTTGTATTGTCATGCATGTGTCTTTGATTTGTCACCGGTAAGTCAGTTTCCGTTTTGCGTAAATACTTTTCCCGATCGGGGTTTTTTTATAAATACTGCGCCTGCACTTTTGCAAAAATTATCCAGACAGATTTTCTGGTAATTAAGCAGAAAAACCAGGACATGCAAAAAAAATACCAACTCCTTTTATTTTTTACTTCCCTTACTGTGCTTAGCTATTCGCAGCAGAAAGGCACGATTATGTCTGGCGAATCGGATGAAATTGTTGTTACGGCTACCAAGAGTGAAAGAAAACTTTCCAATGTTGCTGTACCGGTGAAGGTCATTTCGCAAAAAACCATACAGCAAAGCGGATCTCTCCGCCTGAACAATATACTACAGGAGCAGCCGGGTTTGTATATCACCAATAGTTTCGGAAGCGGTATACAAGTGCAGGGGCTTTCTCCTGATTATGTACTCATCCTTATTGATGGGGAGCCACTTGTTGGCCGGAACGGTGGTGTTTTGGATCTTAACAGGATCACGGTCAATAATATTAAAAAAATAGAGATCGTAAAAGGTCCTTCCTCGAGCTTATATGGCAGTGAGGCAATGGGTGGTGTGGTCAATATCATTACCCAGAACCCCGTTGCAGGTGCATTGGATGCTTCTTTACGCTATGGAAGATTTCAAACAATGGATGCGAATGTTTCAGCCTCTGCCAGGCTTAAGAAATTCGGCATTTCGGCTTCTTTAAACCGTAATAGTAGTGATGGATATTCTTTGACGAACACGGCAGTAGGAAAAACGGTGAACCCTTATTACAGTTATACCACACAGGCAAAGCTCGAACAGGAATTCAGCAACGCCATCAAAGCAGGGGTTTCATTCAGGTATTATGATGAAACACAAAATGATCTTTATACCGCAGGCACTGATATTGCGCAGGGCAAACCGCGAATCACAGAATATAATCTTAACCCCTACTTAAAAGTGGCTTTCAGCAACAGGGTTAAAACAGCTGTAAGAGCTTATTTTTCGCAGTTTCAGGCTGATACAAAAGATTACCTAAAAAGCAATGGGACCCTGTATTACGATGATTTCTTCCAACAGCGTTTTTCTCGTGTAGAAACACAGACTGATTATGCTGTTGCAGCTTCAAATGATCTTTCGATTGGTGGTGGCTATACCTGGGAACGCCTGAACACGAACCGGTATTCGGGCATCCGTACAAACCATATCGGTTATTTCTTTTTACAGGATGAACACCGTTTTGGAAAAAAGTTAACTGCGATCGGTGGTATACGGTATGATAATAATGCTGCTTATGCAAGTCGCTGGAGCCCCAAGCTGGCTCTGCGTTACAATGCCAACAAAAAATTTTCTTTCACCGGATCTTATGGGGGAGGATTTAAAGCACCGGATTTCCGCCAGTTGTACCTGAATTTTACCAACAACCTGGCGGGTGGTTATACCGTGTATGGTGCCAACGAAATATCACTGGCCCAATTGCTGCAACAAAAACAAATGGGGATCATCGCCGACATCTCTCCTTTCGGTTACCAGTTAGCTACCCTGAAGCCTGAATATTCTACCGGGTTTAATGTAGGTGCCGCTTACCAATTCAACAAAAAATTATCTGCGAAGATCAATGTCTTCAGGAATGATATTTCAAACCTGATCGTCACAAAGATCATCGCCACCAAATCAACCAACGCACCTGTTTATAGTTATTTCAATATTAACAGTGCACTCACGGAAGGTGCCGAAACGGAAATAGCCTACCGGTTAACAAAAGCATTGCGTGTTGAAGCAGGTTACCAGTTTCTGATCACTGCCGATAAAGAGGTATTGAACCAGATAAAATCGGGGCAGTTATTTGGTAAACGACCCGGCTCATTAATCTCAGAGATGGTTAAACACAGTGATTATGGTGGGCTCAATGACAGGTCGAAACACATGGCCAACTTAAAATTATTCTACGAACACAATAACTGGTTCCTTACCACCAGGGGCATTTACCGCAGCCGCTGGGGTGTATCCGATAAAGATGGCAACCTGATACTCAACAGGGATGATGAATATGCCAGCGGTTTTGTTCAGGTAAACATCAGTGGCGGGATCCATTTCAATAACGGCATCGGTGTAAAAGCGGGCATTGATAACCTGCTTAACTATAAAGACGTTAACTATCAAACCAACCAACCCGGTACCAGCTATTATGCAACACTTTCTTATTCTTTCCTTAAACATAAAAAATAGTACAACTATGAAAATCACCTTAACCAAACTGGCCTCAATAGTAATTGTGACGGGCCTTTTCACTGCATGCAGCAAAGACGATGCAACCCCTGTTATATTAACGGCTACTACTGCCACTAATGTTGTAGCTGAGCCTACGCTCACAGGTAATCACTATGCTTTTTATTCGCTCGAAAATAACCAGGCTGTTGCTGTAACAGATTCAGCTAGTGCTAAATGGGATATTGCATTCCGCAGCACAACGATTATTATAAATGGAGGAACAAGCGGACCGGCTGCGGGCGGCGCTTTTGTACAGAAAGCAGCAAGCTTCGATACTTACAAAACTATTCCAACAGATTCGGCTTTTAAAGTAGATGGCGCTTCCAGTTTTGCTGTTACAACGGGTTCTGGCAACGGATGGTACAATTATGATTTTAATACAAACATTATTTCGCCGATACCGGGTAATATACTGGTGATCCGTACCGCTTCGGGGAAGTTTGCGAAAGTTGAAATATTGAGTTATTATAAAGATGCACCGGCTTCGCCATTGGCTACTTCTACTGCGAGGTATTTTACTTTTCGGTTTGTTTATCAGCCGGGTGGGGGGAAGACTTTTTAATATTTACACTTTTTGCTTTTGAAGGGATGATCAGGTTTGATCATCCCTTTTTTGTTCCCTTGTTCGGCTATCTTATTGTTTATGTATGATCTACTAATGTTTTATCTCTTTGTCGCTCACGGCCGCTGGGCCTCGTCACAGTTACGCGGCTACTTTGCTTCCTGAAAAATATGTGCTGCGCATCATGATTTTTCTGCTGCGCTGGCACCGGAGACAAAGAGGCCGCTCCACTGTGACTGTTTAGAGGAATTTGTTTCCAAGGGCGGGTTGGAATGGTTGACTATTTTTATTCTGCTTTTATGCGTTCGTTTATGACGGATTGCAGGATGTTGGCGAATATTTTATCGTTGGGGGGTAACAGGAATGTTCGGTGATCGCCGGGCACATCGTGAACGCATACTTCTTTTGCAAAGGGTTTCCAGCCAAGGCGTAGAGGGTCTTCAACAAAATATATTCGCTTTTTTACTCTAAACAGATCTATTCTTCCACTATATTTTTTTACAATATATTTTTCATAGGCTGCTCTGTGTGCAAGGATCATTTCCTTTTCGTGTGGAGACAGTTTCTCGAGGCCGTCCTCTTCTTCTATCTTTTCTTTTGCAAACATTGCGTTCCATTTTCGGCGGGCTATTTTTGATTGATAGGAGATCACGTTCACTGGGCTATCTATAAAGGAACGAAGGATAAAAAGCATCTTAGGGAATTGCAATGCGATCTTTTTAATGATGCGCATACTGCCGGAGGCTGACTTTTCAATGTTTCCTACGTTGGTATCGAACATGGCTACCAGCTTTACTTTTCTTCCTTCGCTTTCGAGTTGCCTTGCCATTTCAAATGCTACGATTCCGCCGAAAGAATAGCCTGCAAGGAAGTATGGACCCGATGGGTTATGTTTTGTAATCTGTGTAATATAATATGCCGCAATGTCTTCGATGGTTTCATCAGGTTTTTCTGTTCCGTTAAGGCCTTTTGGCTGCAATCCAAAAACAGGCTGTTCATTATCCATGTGACGCGTAATGGAATTGAAGATCATAACATTTAATCCATCTCCATGTATGATATATAATGGTGGCTTAGTACCCGTTGGCTTTACCGGCACCAATGATCCCCAGGAAGATGATATATTTCCTGTTTCGATGAAAGCTGCCATTTTTCTTACCGTTGAAGCTTCAAATAATGCAGCGATCGGTAATCGCTTACCGGTTTCTTTTTCGAGTATCGTCATGATCTCTACGGCAATCAACGAATGCCCACCCAGGTCAAAAAAGTCTTCATCTATGCCTACTTTATCTATTTCCAATACGGCTGCCCATGTTCGGGCCACCCGTTTTTCCATATCGGTTTGCGGCCAATCATTTTTATCCGTTGCCTGCAGCGAATGTTTTTCAGGTTTGGGCAATGCACCGCGGTTGACCTTTCCATTGGGTAGTAACGGAAATTCTTTCATCATCACATATGCATGCGGCACCATAAAGTCCGGCAGGGTTTGCTGCAATGCATTTTTCCAGCTCTCCACCGGTCCGCTTACATCATCCGATATACCGAAATTTTCTTTAGCCGGTATGATATAAGCAACCAGTATTTTATTACCGGGTGTATCTTCTCTTGCGATAACAACCACATCACGTGTACCGGCTTGTGCCAGTAACGCCGTTTCTATTTCACCGGGTTCTATCCGGTAGCCACGGATCTTAATCTGCTGATCTATCCGACCCATGAAGTAGATGTTTCCTTCTGCTGTCCATCTGCCAAGATCGCCGGTTCGGTACATTTTTTTTCCTGCTGTTACGGCAAAAGTATCTTCAACAAATTTTTCAGCCGTGAGCGCAGGAAGATCTTTATAACCACGCGCCACCCCTTCTCCCCCGATATAGATTTCACCGGCTTCTCCAGCGGGTACTATTTTTTTTTCTTCATCCAGAATATACACCTGCGTATTTCCAATCGGTTTACCGATCGTGATCATATCGCCTGCATCGATCGTTGTGGCGGTAGACCAGACAGTTGTTTCTGTTGGACCATATAGATTATATAGTTTATTTACACGTGGTATAAGCTGGGTAGCCAGTTCAGGTGAAAGTGCTTCACCCCCGCATAAGATTGTTAAGGGCATTTTTTCTTCCCATCCTGCCACCAGCATCATCTTCCAGGTAACAGGTGTTGCCTGCATAGCGGTGATGTTTTCTTTATTCACCAGTTCAAGCAATGTTCTTCCATCGCGAACAGTTGTTGCATCAGCTAACACTACGGTTGCACCTGTGATCAGGGGAAGAAATATTTCGAGTGCTGCAATGTCGAATGACACCGTAGTTACTGCCAGGAACCTGTCGCGTTCATTGATAACAGGGATGCGTAACATACTATATAAGAAGTTCACCAGGTTATGATGCTCCAGCATCACTCCTTTTGGCTTGCCTGTTGATCCAGAGGTATAGATCATATAAGCGAGATCATGGCCATCCAGTGTTTGATGCAGATCATTTACCGGAAGATCTTTCGAGCGATACATGAGATCTTCTATCAGTACCTCTAGGGTTATTGAAGTAAAACGCTGTTTATATTTTTTGGCTGTCAACAAGAGTTTTGCGCCTGCATCTTCCAGCATTAAATTAATCCTGTTATCGGGATATTCGGGATCCAATGGAATATAAGCCGCCCCTGTTTTCAGGATAGCTAATAATGCAATAATCATGTTATGGGATCTATCCACTGACAGCCCTATCGTATCTCCCGGTTGTATATCATACGTAAGTAAAACAGCTGCGAATTGATTAGCCGCTTCATTCATCTCACGGTAAGTAACGCTTACGCCGTTAAAACGGATCGCTTCTTTGTTCGGGAATTTTGCGGCGATGTTTTCAATGAGTACATGCACCGGTGTATCCTTTGGATAATCAAATGCGGTATTGTTAGATATTGTTAGCTGTTCATTCAAGGGCTATTTCATTTTGCGTATTCCCATGTCCCTTTTTTAATATCAAGGTTCCAGGGTTTTGGTTCGGGGATCCATAATTTTCCATTTCCTATTTCCAGCGGCATCCATAAATAACGTGAATCCCATTGTGTTTTGGGTTTCCATATATCGCCCATAAAGATGATGGTGGTTCCTTTTTTACCGGTCACTTTTATCAGCATGGTTGACTGTGAGCCATAGGTCTTTTTTTCGGGTGGCGCCACATCTTCAAATGCCGACCAGGGACCTTCGAGTGAAGTAGCTGTTGCGTATTTATTAGGATTGGCGTCCCAGCCGGTAAGCGCTGATCCGATTGAATAATATAAACCGTTATAGTGAACAATCGCTCCGCCTTCCATGTGCGCCGGTATCAGGCACATCTCCTTTTCTACATCCATATAATCTGCCGAGAGGCGCGCTATCCGGAAACCGAATGGTCTGTCTTCAAATACAAGATAGGCCGTTCCATCATCATCAATGAACTGACCAATATCACGGCTCTCATGCCCCAGGGGACGAAAGCTTTTTACATACGTATAGTTACCATCCGGTTTATCTGATACGGCTATCCCTACCCTGGCGGTCTTATAACTCATATTATCCAGGTGGAAATACATCACATATTTTTTTGAGATCTTATTATAATACACTTTGGGTCTTTCCAGTACCCATCTCCTGCCTAGGTTCTCCGGATCAGACATTTGTACCACATCTCCTTTGAATTTCCAGTTCACGAGATCTTTAGATGCGTAACAGCTTACATAACGCAGGTTGGTATCCAGCCCCTGTCTGCGTTCTTCGCCATACCAGTAATATGTTTTGCCTACTTTAATAATTCCGCCTCCATGCGCCTGTATGTGTTGCCCACGATCATCGGACCATACTTCACCTGGGTTGATGGTTTTCTGGGAGAAACAAAATAAACTTAGCAGGAGGCAAATGCCGGTTAGGGAACAGGGGGCAGGGGGCAGGAAGCAGTCTTTTACCATTTTTAAATTTACGCAGTTCATTTTATATATACAGAACATAAAAAAGCCTGCCACTGAAGTGGCAGGCCAGGTAATTATTTATTTACTATTTTATTTTAACAGGCACTTCGAGGTGCTCCCAACGAAGTGAAAAGCCTTTATTGTCAATTACATATAAAAGATGTTCGTTCATGTCGGTAGTCTTTTTGGTTTTTACAGTTACCCTTAAAACGTCTTTGGCAGGGTCTTCTGTTGTTTCACCGGCACGGGTAATGCCCCATTGACCTGTTTGTGAATTGAAGATAATAGTCCATTCATTTTCTTCAACCAAAGCATACAAACTGTATTTACCGGCAGGTAAAGATTTGCCTTCTATTTTAACTTCCTTGTCTGTTTCAAAAATGGTGGCAGAATTGGCACCTGCTCTCCATACTTTTCCATAAGGAACAAGCTTGCCCCATATCTCTCTTTCTTTTACACTTGGACTGCTATACTTAATCTTAATTGTTGCACCATTTACATTTCCGGTAACTGAATCGGCCGGACTCTTTGGTAGGTTCCCTTGTGCGAAAGTGAATACGGTCATCAGGATGGCTGATGATAATAAGGCGATTTTTTTAGCAATACTGGTCGTTATCATAATGATTTGATTTTTGGACCAGTAAAATAACGCTTATTTCGCTTTCCTGATATAAATATTACCGTTCATCGTCTTCATCATTACCTGTGGGCCGCCGCCGTTGACCTTGCCATACACCCAGCTTTCAATATTGATGCGGTATAAGCCTGACTGACTGGTCTTGTTTACTTTGGGCTGGCTCTTATCCGCTTCGATATCAAAATCGGTAAACATTTCACCGCGGTCGGATTGTAATTTCATATCGGCTTTTAATGAGGTCGGGAAAGTGACGTCCACTTTGGCATTGAGTGTAGAAAATGCCATGGCTGCTTTAGGGTCAATGCTTTTCAGATTTCCTGTTATCGGACCATTGATGGTAGTGGCTATTACAGAGCCTGAGATATCTTTGAAATAGATAGCGCCATTTACATTGGTCAATTCAATTTCTCCATTTACACCGGTTACAGAAATATCTCCAGAGTTAACGGTTTCCAGTTTCAGGGTTGCTGTACTTAGCGGAACTTTAATGACTAAGTTGACCGGTCTCTTCCATGATTCACAATTAACCGTTACATTATTGTTCTTTTCATCGGCACTCACATCCAATCCTCCAACCGGCGCAATGCGTTTCATTCCATTGGTGCTTTCATTGGCATTCCGGTTATTGTTGCGGTTCAATTCTCTTTCTTTATCTCTGTCCCTGTCCTTGTCCTTCTTTCGCAGATCACCATCTGTATCTGCATCTATGATAATATCTTTCCCTTCATAAGCAACCACTTTAATAGAGCCGTTTACAAGCCCAACATGCAGCTTAAAAGGTTTTCCGGGCTGGCTTAAAGGAACCACCAATTGTTCTTTTGTGTCGCCCTGTGCACCGGCATTGACTGTCATCAGTATTGCAGCCAGGAATGTCCCTGTTATTTTTATCAGTTTCATACTATTTGATTAAGATTGTTTTTGAATATAAATATTTCCGTTTAATGTTTCGAATTTAAAAAGCTTTCCGCCCGATCCGATACGTACATCTGAGGTCTTATTCAGTTTGTACAGCGTACCATCGCCTTTTTTCTCCTGGGTTTTCACTACTGTTTTAGGCATGATGGCTATTTCAGGAAAATCTGTGTAAAATGCTCCATTCATACTTTTGAACTGCAGGTCCGCAGAAAGATCGGATTGGTATTTGACAGTGAGTTTACCATTCAGTGTGTAATAATTCGATTCTTCCGTAGGATTGGTGAGATAATTGACAGTCAGGTTTCCGTTTATCGTACGCGCATCCGTTGTATTTTTTGCATTAATAATCTCGATCGCTCCATTTACATTACGAATACGCAATCTGCCTGCTACATCTTTTACTTCCACATCTCCATCGTTAACTGTAGATACATTGAGGTTCATTCCGAATGGCACTTTAACGGTATACGCAAATTTATACCTGTAGTGAATCTTTTCTTTATCATCATCGTCCCAGTTATCATAACGATACCTGCGGTGGGGGCGGGAATCTTCCGGAGATGCTGTATATGCCCAAAGCGTATCACCTACCTGTTCAAATGCCAGTTTTACTTCGTTCTTGCCTTTTTCAAGCGCTACCTCGTCTTTTGCCGTGATCGTTTTATCGATCTCGAGGATCACTTTATCACCTGCATATCCTTCTACTTTCACAGAACCGGATACATTGTAAAGTGATAAAACCTGTGTGGATGCCGCTTTTGGCAAGGTGAATGTTTTACTGATGTGCTCTTTAAACTCCTGCGCATGGGCGGGCGATTGGGCACAAGAGAGTACGAATCCCGCGAAAAGCGGAATGAAGATCTTTTTCATAGACTTTTTTTTAAATGATTTCGGTAATGGTTTTTTCGATCTTGGACCTGACTGACTCATCAAGGTCCTTTTGTTCTAATAATTTTTGGAAGGATTTAACCGAACGTTTATCCTGTAATTTTTTCATGGCATCTGCCAATGCTGATTGTACCAGTGGTGATTCCTGCTGTATGATCGATTGTACAAGTCCTTCCCGTACCGCAGGGTTACCTGAAAGATGCGTGAGTGCATCCAGTGTTACCAATCGTACATTCACATTCGGATCGTTGTTAAGCGTTGTTAAAAGTGCATCGATCACTTCTTTGTTTGGCGCTTTTACTTCTGTTGTGTAGCTAACACCCCTGATCCTTTCAGAAGCAGATGGATTTTCGAGTAATGATAACATCATCATCTCTTTCATTTCGTGAACCTGTGAAGAGAGAACAGCTACCTGTTGTTGATTGGCATATCCCTCTCCCTGGCGCGTAAAGAGGTAACCGAATCCGATTCCTACTACCACCAGCAGTATGCTATAGCTAAGCTGCATGGCGGGTTGCAGTGTCCACAACTGTTTCAGTTTTTCGATGAATCCTGTGAATGGTGATTTTTTCTCCGCTTGTAATTCTTTATACGTATCGAGCATTGCGTGGAACCTTGCCCCCATGTTGGCAGAGGGTTCGGGAACAATTATTTCACCTGCCAGGTTCCATACCTGTTGCATGGATTGCAGTTCGAGCAGACATTCGGGACATTCAGACAAATGAATTTCGAATGCAAGTCTTTCCGCATCGGTCATTTCATTGTTGATCCAGTTTGTTAACTGTACTTTGTCGTTCTCACATTTCATGCTTTTCAATTTTTAGTTTCCATTTCCAAAAATATATTCTTCAACTGGCAAACGGCGCGGTGTACCCGTACTTTTACAGCTCCTTCTGTTATATTCAGTATGCGTGCGATCTCGTTGTATTTAAGTTCCTGGAACTTACTTAGTACAAGGATTTCGCGGCTCTCTGTATTTAATCCTTCCATTGCTTTCTGCAGGGCGGCCAGTTCCTGTTTTTTGAGGACCTGTTCATCTGCAGCAGTAGTGTCGCAGATATTTTCTGTAAACTCGTTCACTGTTGTTCTAACTACCGACCTTTTCAGCACCCTGCCTTCATCATGTACCACATTGCGCGCCACATGGTACATCCAGGCTTTGAACTCCCCATCTCCGCGGTAGGTATGCCTGTACCGCAGCATCCGGTAAAAAACGTTCTGCACAAGATCCTCGCTGAGTTCGCGCTGACCGGTCAGGTGAAAAATAAACCCGAAAAGCTGGCGGTGGTATCGCTCAAATAATAGCCCCATCCGGTCAAGATCTCCGTTCTTTACCTTGATCATCAGCGCGTTATCCGTTAGCAGGTCCAATTCCGTTGGGTTTGTTTTGGGTGATTATATAAAAGGATACGATGAGAAAAGATAAAGGTTACAGCAATAGTTAACTTTTTTGTTAATAGACCATTGTCCATGGACTATTGACTGCTACCATATCAACGGGTGCCTCACCGGTAAATTCCGCACCACCTCTTCTACTTTCGGATCATGTTCCAGCGTTCTCCAGGTGGTTTGCCATTCTTTTACATCGTATGCGATGGACCCAAATAGCAAAAAGGGATGGGCAACGGGCCAATCGTTCCAATACATGACATCGGGTTTGAAGGGCCACTTGCTTTTATCCACTACATAGGGATAGAGAAATTCGATTCCCTTTTTTACAGATCTGCCATCAGCGGTTGTATACTTCCATAACTGCGGATCTTTTTGTGTAGATAATACCTGGCAAACCGTAGCCATTGCATCGAGATTGAACAGGGAATAGCCATACGGTTTGGTACGGGCGGTTTCTAAAGGGAAGCTGCCATCAATACCCATCTGGTTGGGAAGAATTACATTTTTAAAACGTTCGCGGCAGGAATCCATTAATACAGTATTGTTACAGAGCCGCGCAAAACAGGCAACCTGCATGAGCCAGCAGGTACTGTGATTATTCTTTGTGTTTTTTTCGTCAAGTCCCATTTTACTGGTGGTTAGCCAGTTGGTATACTCCGCAAACCACTTCTTTACACCGGCTACTATTTCTTTATCAAAAGCTGTATCATTCTGCATAACGTACACGCCTTGTGCCACTTCGAGGAAATGTATCGTATCAATAATTCCATAATTACGACCGGTGTACTGACCGATAACTGCCTGCGAAAATTGCAGGTTGGGATTCATGATGGTTTCCGTATTGATAAACCATGCTTTCAGATGTACCATCGCATGTATCACATACTTTTTATCGTGCGTGAGAACATAGGCCGATGCGAGCGCGCCGATAATCTTGCTCAGCCGGATCATGGCTTTGCGATGGGCAACAAAATTATCGGGATTGCTGAGTCCGTCCTTATTAATGTAAGGGCCATTGGGTTTAGCAGGATCGGGCCAGAAATAATCTGCCTGTGAAAAGAAATCATGTTTTCCGCCAGCACTCTTTGGAGAGATTTCCGCTGTTATGGTAATAGGTTGTTGCTGAAGCGCCCAGTCAGCTTCTGCCAATACATCTGCGCGATGTATATCGCCGGGGTGGTTACTGATGCCTTTCGGTGCCAGTTTTTGCGAACAGTGTGTTTGCAGGATGGTGGCGGATAGCAAGTACAACATCATTTTTATGGGAAGTCTCGGCATCGCAAAGGTTTGGGTTACTAATATAGCTTGGTTTTTTTGTAATTGCGGGTACGCTGTGCTGGCACCGGAGACAAAGAGGCCGCTCCACTGTGACTGTTTAAAGGAATTTGTTTCCAGGGGCGGTTCTGAATTCTTGACTGGAATGCAAGGTCTTCGCAGTTTCTGACTTATCGGTTGATTTGGGATGATGATCTATTTTAACGGGAGCTGCCTTTGGGGATGGCTTTCTTTTGTTTTGCGTTTGTTTTCAGCTATCAAATGTTATTTATTGTTAAAAACACATAAGCAGTGCAGCGTTTTTAAAAACGTTTGTTTTGATTTCATTTTTTCTAAAATAGTTCGCCGGATTTTACGCTTTAACAGCTCTTTAATAAACACTTGGCAGCATTTTTGGTCTTATAGTAACTACACAACCAACTAAACATATCCTATGCAACCAATTGTAACCAGCATTCAAAAATTGCTGAAACAGAAATTGAACATTAACACTTCCATCCTTACTTCAAAGACAGATCTGAAGAAAGATCTGAATCTTGCGGATTGGGAAATGCTCTATCTTTTCAATGCCGTTGAACAAACATGGCATATTTCTATCACCCAGCAGGAATCTGAGAACATTGTGTATGTGAAACATTTGCTGGCACTGGTTAAGAAACAGGTGCCGGCTACTACGGGGTTAAAGCAATATCAATGAATTTTCACTCCCATCGCCCCTAGTCTTTCGTAAATATCTCCGTAAACAGTGCTCTTTGTTCTGTCTGCTTTGAGTACATCTTTGCACCAGAAATATATTTTCAATTCTGTTGAATCGGCATTGATGGTATCGATAAGAATGTCGGGTTCTTTGTTGATGAGTACATCCGGGTTTGACTGGATGATCTCCTTGATGGCTTTTTCGAGTTCATCGGATACATCTACCCTGTCAATAGCGAATGACATATCTACGCGTACGTGATTATTACTAAAAGTCCAGTTCACAATATTTTTTCCGAGGATATCTCCGTTGGGGATAATTACTTCGGCACCTTCGGCTGTAAGCAATGTGCTTGACCTTACGCTGATCTCTCTTACCCTTCCTTTCTGATCGCCTATTTCCACTACATCACCGATGCGCAGCGGTCTGTCGAATATGAGGATGATACCGGATACAAAATTGTTCACAATACTTTGCAGACCGAGACCAATACCCACACCTAATGCACCCAGTATAATCGTGATCTGTGTAAGCTCTAAACCAGTAGCAGCAATGGCTAAAAGGAACCCAGCCGTTAAGAGGATCAGTCTTGTGATCATTAACTTGGAACGTTGCCCTTTATTATCAAAGGCAGCTTCATCGCCTACATCACCAAAGAAATAGGCTATATATTTTTGCAGGAAATTAGCCGTCCAGATGATCAGCAGGAACGAGATCACACCACTGAGGTGGAACGTAAAATTCCCTATTGTACGTGGTCGGGTCAGGAAGTTGGTGATTACGCGCTCAAGTGGTGAATAGATATTGAGATTAGTTGTGAGAACCACTAACCATATGGCAATACCAAGATAAGAAGCCATTTTAGTAAGTCCCTTTCCAATATATTCCGCATCAAACTGAACAGGATATTTTTTACGCATACGGCTTCCCTGTATCTGTAACAGGATCGATTCTTTCACAAGATCTACGAAGACCAGCAAGCCTACCGTTTCTGCCATCGTATAAATAGCGGTTGCTCCAAAGATTTGCGTAAAGGTGGTGCGTCCGAACATATTGCATAGGAAAGCGATCAGGTTAAACAACAGGAACAGCCCACCTGCCATATAAATCGTTTTGTTCCTGTAGAAATGTTTCCGGAACCAGATCATAGCGGTAATCCCGAATATAAATCCAACTCCATTCAACGATAATGTCCACCAGCGTTGTATAGAGAAAGGAATTCCGAGGAATCTTGTGAGCGCGATACAGAGAAAGAGTACAACAAATATGATCCAGCAAAGAAACAGGCTGCGTGGCCGTAATTTCCGGAACAGCAGTGTTAATACAAGCATGAGTAATAACTGTATAGACTCGATATAGATAGCCGGGGCATTCAGATCGAATAATGGAGCGAGATTCAGTACCAGTAACAGGGTGGCCAATATGGGAACCGGGTTCATGTATTTGAAACCAAAGTCGGAAAGCGACTCAAGCTTATTCATTTTTTTCAGGCTCCTGTAATTATAGAAAACCCATACAAAAAATACAATGCCTGTAAATATGAGGAAGTATAACTGGTTGCGTGTATGTTCAAAATAATAGGATGCGATCTTTCTTTCATCCTGTAATGAACGCTGGAATCCTTTCATGGCAGCTGCCGTACCAGTTCCGGGTTTACGCGGTTCCCAGATGTACCTGCGTTCTTTGCCAAAAGCCTTTGGCCCTGTAGCCCTTAAAAGATTGATGGTTTGATTCTGCAGCTCTTCGATCGTTATCACCGTTGCAGAAGTTCTGGCGAGGCTGTTATCGATCCGAACGTTCACCAATTTCACCAGGCTGTCGGCATACTTCCATTTGGTCCGCAGCTGCGCTAATTGTGCTGAAAAAATTATCAGTGTTTTCGGATCATGAAATAAACGCTGGATAACTGAATCACGCCTGAGTTTAAAAATCTGTTTCTTTAATGAATCAAGTCTTTGATCATATCCATTCAGTTCATCAATATAGTTTTTCGTATCAATGGCCAGTTGATCCAGTAAAGTGTGGAACATCTGCAGGTTCCTGATATTCGGCGTTCTGTCGGTGGCTGAAACCCTTTCCCGCATGATGCTGATAGCCGTATCATCTTCATTCATCTGTTGCTGTATGCGGTCGATGACTAACAAAGCCTGGGTAAGCGATGGGGCCTGGTTAAGCACGCGGAACATTTTTTCTATCCCCTGGAGATAATCACTTCGGGTAAGTGTATCATCATCCGCAAACATGGTGGAATCAAAGGTTTTTTTGTTCAGTTGTACATCGGATTGTGCCAGTATACTTCCAGACAGGAAAAGGCATACCATCAGCAGGAATAGTGATCTCTTAAGCATAGCCCAAGATAGAAATTTTTAACCGATTATTTTGAATACAGTAACTGTACCAGTTCCAGGTCGTTAGCATTCAGTTTTTTTTGCTTCGGCTAAGTATGGGCCATCCGGTATTAATTGGCTCGCAAAGGCGCTAAGGCGCAGTGGTAAAACTTTGTGTCTTAGCGCCTTTGCGAGCATCTAACCTACCAGATGTTTACCCGCAAGCTATCCTCGCGGTACATTTTGCTTCCTTTTTTTATTCCGAATGCTTCATAGAATTCCGGTATGTTAACCATCGGCCCGTTCACACGTTCTTTCGGCGGTGCATGCACATCTGTTTTTAATTGACTGGCCAGGTATTCTTTACGGGCCTGATAGAGCCACCCGTATGAGTAGCCAAGGAAATAACGCTGCAGTGGTGTAAGACCACCGATCTTTTCTCCTTTTTTATATGCATCTGTTTTTTTGAACGCATCAAGACCAATCAATAAGCCACCAAGATCCGCAATGTTTTCTCCCTGTGTTGCATCGCCATTAATATGAAGTGTATCAACCGGCACAAATTCATTGAATTGCCTGATGATCTGTTTTGCCCGGTTGCTGAACTGTTTACCATCGGCATCCTGCCACCAGTTTTTCAGGTTGCCATCCGCATCATACTGACGACCCTGGTCATCAAAACCATGTGTGATCTCGTGCCCAATGGTTGAAGCACCTGCATAACCATATACAAATGCATCATCCAGCTCTTCATCTTTCATTCCCGGCACAGCAAAAATACCGGCAGGCAATACGATCTCATTATTGCTTGGGTTATAATACGCGTTATAGGTTTGCGGACTCATACCCCACTCGTTCCTGTCAACTTTTTTGCCCAGTTTATTAATGTTATAATTGAACCACCACTCATTGGCACGTTGCATATTCAACACAAAGGGTCCCCTATCAATCAATAGTGCGCTGAAATCTTTCCAATGATCAGGATACCCTACTTTCTTTGTGATCTTTGCCAGCTTTGCATACGCTTTCTGTTTGGTACTGTCCGACATCCAGCTGAGTTTAGCGATCCTTTCCTTATAGGCATCGCGTATGTTCTCTACCATTTTCGTGTAACGGTCCTTGGCTTTCTCATTAAAATATTCTTTCACAAATAATTGGCCCAGTGCCTCTCCCATCGCATCTTCTTCTGCATCCAGTACTCTTTTCCAGCGAACCTTGGGTTCTTTGGTTCCACGGAGTGTTTGGCTATAATGAAATGCATTCAGGAAAGTCAGGCTATCGAGATAAGATGCACTTGAACGCACCAGGTGAGAACGTAAATAATTTTTCCAATCATCCAGTGAAGTGAGTTTTAATTCGTTGCTGAGTGCGGCCATAAATTCCGGCTGACCAATGATCGCTGAATCCAGTTTATGGATGTTTAAATATTGCAAGTATGCCGGCCATACGATTGCAGGCGTTAATTTTCCAAGTGCAGCAATATCCATTTTATTATAATTCTTATACGGATCACGCAGATCTGCCAGCTTGCGGGAAGCTTTGGCCAGCTTGGTTTCCAAACCAATCACCTTCCCGGCATTAGCTACCGCACCTGCACTATCTGAACCCAATTGGCGAAATGTTTGATAGAGATATTGCTGATATGCTTTGCGCACGTTCACAGACTTCTCATCAGTATTAAAGTAATAATCGCGGTTTGGCATACCTAACCCACCTTGCCATATCTGATAAGCATATACTGAACTGTTTTTATCATCCTGCCCTACATATTCATTAAATAAAATGCTCACCCCTTTTTTGTGAAAGGCAGCAGTTACCTGCAGCAACTGATCAACGGAACTGATTTTGTTGATTAAAGCAAGATCAGCCTGTAATGGTTGCAGACCATTTTTCTCTGCCGAGGCAGAATCCATTCCACTGTACCAGAAATCACCGATCTTTTGTGAAACCGACCCGGCGGATGCTTTTTCTTTTGCAGCATCATCATTGATCTTTTTCAGTCGCGCATAAATATCTTCCTGCACCATATAACCCACCCCCCAGCTGCTTTCAGAAGCTGGAATGGCATTATTTTTTATCCAACCACCGTTGGCATACTGGAAAAAATCTTCTGAAGGACTAACTGTTGTATCCAGATTGGCTGCGAGAAAATCAGGTTTGCTATCCTTGTTGGTTTTACATGCTGTCAGCAACAAGATCATTGCAGATACTAAGAGTTTTAAGGGTGGTCGCATACATTTAGGTTTGTGGGTTACTAAGTTAATGGCTTTTTGCCATCTGAAGCGGAACGGTGGTTCTATAGCCCCAGACACTGAAAAAGTATCAGAACCCTGTCTCAGTTTCGGGATAATTGACTTACTGTTTGCCCTTTGTTCTTATATGCTCCTTATCAAAGTCGTATCAGCTTCATCATTCCTCCTTCCTTGCTTCGGCCGTGGACGAACATTCTTCGTCCATACTCGAACATTGTTCGGTCAGGGACGAAGCTGATAAGGCTGTGATAAGGCGAAATACCGAAGCGGATGCGAATAATGGAAGGAAAATAGAGCCAACCGTGCCTTAAATTGGCAGGAATAGGTCTCAGGGGGCAAAAACTGGTCTCTATTTTGCTGTTCTTGGTACATAGTCAAAAAGCTTTTAGCCCGCCTAAATGGGCTTTAATTGCACTCCTGCCTGGGCGAAAGCTCGTCCTGGGATAGGACGCCTTCGCTGAAGCTTCGGTGGACAAGCAAAACCGCAGCTACTTGCGTAACTGCGGCGTATATGTAAAAGGGGGTATACCTATTTGCGGTCGCCGTAGGTGCCGGGACTGAACTGGATGCGGGAATTGGTTATTTTTCCTGCCCATTTTTTCTGCCAGAAAAAACCTGTCTTCCATTCAATACTGTTAGCAGCAGCATCGTAGATGTATGTACCAGTGGCATAGCTGTCTTCATCACTGGCGAGTGCCACTTTGTAATTTCCTCCTTCCATTAATTCAAAACGACCGATATAAATGTTCTGAATTCCTGCGTAGATATTGTATGTGCCTAGAACAGGTATGGTAGCTTCTTTTGTTGCTACTGCAACTACAGAAGGGGTTGCAGCAGTCACAATTTTATTTAATGAACGGAGATTTTCTTCTTTTACCTGGTAAGTTGCGATCACCGAAGTGGCTTTACCGGTGGCTGTGATTGCCTGTACCTCATAGACATCTTTTTTACCGGATACCAGTTTCAGCACCGTCACTTCTTTCCAGGTATTGTTGATCAATGCTTCTGCATTATCACCAGACTTGAAGGCCTGGGAAAAACCAGCGTTGAATAACAGGGTGAAGATCACTGCAAGTATGCTATATTTTTTCATAGTCAAAATTCTTAATACTAATAAATGAAAGTCGCCTTAATCGATACCCTCCGGTTCATCTGTCTTCCTTCTTCCGTTGCATTTGTAGCGATTGGTCTTTCCAATCCATATCCTACTACAGATGTGAAACGATTTGCTTTTAATCCCCTATCCATAAAGAATTTCTTAACCGAAGCTGCACGCCGTTGCGAAAGATCTTTATTGTACGGTGCACTTGCACGGCTATCGGTATGCCCTTCGATGGCCAGTGTTGTGTTTGGATATTCGTTCAGTATTTCTACTGCTTCATTCAGTGGTTTGAATGCTGCAGGCAATAATTCTGCGCTGGCTGTTTTAAAGAATACCATCTTAGCCAACTCATTCAGCCTTGCCTGGATATCAGGGCAACCAAAATTATCTGCATTTCCTTTTTTGGTTGGGCACTTATCCTTTTTATCTTCTACCCCATCCTCATCTTTATCTGCAATAACTGGTGCCGGTTTTGGAACGATGATTGGCGAAAGCAGGGCCGGTGCGAGTTCGATATCTTTTACCACGGTTATTCTTGCAATGCTGGCAGAATCGCTGGTGTACCCTTCCTTAGTAAAAGTTAACTGGTATGTATGATTAGGTTTAAGGGGGAATGTAAAATTACCTGTCATTCCTGTAACCACAGAATCTTTCGACAATACGCTGTCAATAACTTCGCGTATAACCACTTTTGCAACAGACAACCTGCGCATAGTTGATTTGTCCAATACCAAGCCGGTAAGCTGGATGCGAAGATCCAATTCTTTAAAATGATAAATATCATCGGTACCCAAACGGTTACTGGTTACAAAGCCTTCCCGTTTTTTATTGTTGAACACGATACCAAAATCATCATACTGTGAGTTGAGAGGGTAGCCAAGGTTTACGGGTGTTGTGAAGCTTCCGTTCTTTAGGGTGGTTCTGTAAAGATCAAGTCCGCCAATTCCTGCCCATCCATTTGAACTAAAATACAAAGTATCTCCATGTATGGTTGGAAATAATTCATCACCCGTTGTATTTACTTTATCATCAAGTAATACCGGTGTTTGCATGGCAGAATCGCTGCTCATATTTACATAATAAATATCGCTTCCCCCTTTACCGCCGGGACGGTTGCTGCAGAAATAAAGTCGACTCTCATCTGCACTCAGGGCCGGATGATAAAAATCATATTCCATTTCTACAAATGGCATCACTTTGATCGGGCCCCATGCGCCACCTGTTACGAGTGTGGCCACACAGATCTCGAGGTTATATCTTCCTTTGTATGGCTTGAGTGTATTGCGGGTAAAATATACTTTATTACTACTGTTGTTAAAACAGAGAGGACCATAATTATATTTTGCGTCAAGCTCATCCGTAAATTTATCCAGCTTATTTATTTCTCCACCTGCGTATTGCCCTTTTACATTACTCACAAGAATCACATTGTTATCATTGCTTGTACGCGCCGTATAATCATCATTTGCTTTGAGTGCCTTATTGAATACGTATTCAGTTCTTGCGGGCATAGTGTCAGTTGTTTCACAAGCTGATGTATCTTTTACCCAATAGATGTCTGCATACGGAAGTCCATCCCATCCGAATTCTTTTTCCTTATGGAGTCTTGCGTAACGGTTAGAAACAAACACCATCCCATCACGATAATATTGAGGGCTAAAATCCTGCTGGCGGCTATTAAGTTTTAAAAGACGGAGTTGGTATTGAGAAGAATCGCGTAAAAAAATATTCAGATTGGTAAACCCTTGTACCCTTTGTGATACAAGTGCAGTGCTAACACCTGCATGGTCCTGCTGTATCTTCTGATAAATTTTTACAGCATCTGCATAATCCTGTTTTACTGCGGCAAGTTCGCCTAAGCGTTGCGCGACAAAAAAGGGCGACCCATATTTTGCTTCGAATTTGCGGTAGTAGAGTCGTGCAGAATCATAGCTCTTCACCTGCCAGTAAGATTCTGCGAGGTGCAGCATACCGAGTGAATCTTTTGCCACACCGCGTTTCAATGCTGTTTTAAAGAAAGGAACAGCGTACATATAACGTTGGTCCGCATACTCTTTTTCAGCGATCTTAAAATAAGATTCTGCTTTGGCAGATCCACGCTTCTGTGCATACGAACCTGCCTGAACAAAAGAAAGAAGAAGGATCGTATATAAAACTTTGTTTCTCATTACGTGTTATTAAGCCCGGTGCTAAAAATACCGGGGTGATGATACCCTTGTTGCTGATGAACCAAATTCCATCCGCAGCATTAACTCATGTGTTCCGTTATTAAGCGTGCCCAGGTTTGAAAATGTTTTATCATAAGCATACCCGAAACGCAGTTGCTTATTCATCTGTAACTCTACCATGCCTACGATTGCATCGCCTGTACGGTAAGAAGCACCGAATGATATTGTATTCTGTATCCAGAGATTTGCATTGATGTCAACTTCAACAGGGGCGCCGCTTACAGCCTTTACCAGCATGGATGGTTTCAGAGCAAGATCATTGCTAAGGTTCATCACAAATCCGGTGGCGAGATATACGTGCAGATCCGTAGCCGATACTGATGCGACCTCTGCAGCATTTTTGTAGGTAACTTTTGTTTTTAATAAAGCCGGTGTGGAAAGACCTACATAAAATCTATCCGAATTATAATAAATACCTGCCGCCGCTGAAGGGAGCCAGCCATTTACATTCATGGCAAAAGACGGGTCGTTAGGCTGGAACGTGGTAACTTCTGTATAATTGGCCTGGTAATTAAGTATCCCTGCCTGTAGACCAAGGCTTAAGGTACCTCTTTCTGCTACCTGGAAACGGAACGCATAAAAAGCATTCAGACCGGTTGTTCTCTCAATCCCGAGCCTGTCATCATACAACTGGAACCCAAGCCCGATCTTTTTTTCATTCAAAGGCATATCAAATGAGAAAGAAGAAGTACGTGGTGCTCCGGGAATACCCACCCATTGATCACGGTGTAAGGCAGTAATCGAAGTAGTACCTCTGGCACCTGCATATGCTGGATTGATATTCAGCATATTGAACATATACTGGGAATACATGGGTTGTTGCTGGGCCATTGACCGGGCGGATATTACCAGCATTGCTGTTAGTAATATCCACCTGGCTTTCTTCTTCATTTCACTCATTCGCATACTTTTCTTTTTTTTCTCAATCACGTGAACTATCGTTTAAGCGTTATGAACGCTGCAAATTTTCTTACGCTTCCTGTTGTTTTATCGGTAGCAAGTACTACATAATAGTATGTGCCGTCCGGAAGGTCCTCACCGAGTATGTTATTCGGTTGGTTTCCTTTGCCGCCCCAGTCATTGTTATAGTCGCGCGACCTATACACCAGATTACCCCACCTGTTAAAGATCTCCAGGTTAATAGAGGTATTGAATGGTCGTGTGATCACGAAGAGGTCGTTCACTCCATCCCTGTTTGGCGAGAAGCCTGATGGGATAAAGATGTCGATCGCCGGTATCACAAACCTGGTTGGCTCTCTTACAGCAAGACCGGTACCATATGTTGGATCATTCGATGTTACACTGAATGTGCCATAAGGTGATTTGGCAAACTGTATGGCTGTATTAACCAGTTGACCCGAGAACCCGTTAGGTGTTACCCTTACCGTGATCACTACCGAATCTTTCTGGCTAGCAGGTATTACGCTTCCGTCTGACAGCAGTTCAATCTGCGAGTTACCGTTATATAGTTCATTCGTGATCAGTTTTCCGCTTGCTTTCACATTCACTACTGCAAATTGAACAGAAGCCGGGAACACCGCTCTCAGATCATCCCTGATCTTCACGCTATCCAGTTGTGTTGCCATCAGGTTAGTGGCACGGATGATGAAGTCGATAAGATATGTTCCGTCAGCCTGCAGTTCAGGTGCTTTAGGCGTTACTTTCTGCAGATCAGCTAACTGTGCCGGAGCGATCATGGTTACGGTGTAGGGTACGCGTACACTTTCATATCCACCAACTGTCTGGCTCACATAGTAAGTTGTTGTACCTACCACACCTGGCAGAACCGGCACCGGTATAAATGTTCCTCCCGCAGTTAATATATAATAGGTAAGTGTTGCGCCTGTTAAGCCAGTTACCTGCACGCCTGAATTTGGTGGGTTGGTAATAGCACCTATCACGTATGTACGGTTAACCGTTGTTGGTGGTGGAGGATTGATGGCTACCAGGTCTGATGTTGCGGTACATCCGTTTGCATCTGTGACCGTTACCCTGTAACCACCGGCTGTTGTTACCGTAATACTGTTGGTGGTTGCATTGGTGGTCCATAAATAACTGCTCGCTGCAGAAGAAGTAAGCGTAATGCTTCCACTCTGTGTAAGGTTCAATGAACCGCTGGCAGTAACAATTGGTTTCGCAATATTATTGATCACCACGCGTACAACATTGCTGAATGCTTGCTGGCTTCCGGAGATCACCGTTCTGCGTAAGTATGTGCTTGCCGCTATAGATCCGGTATAGGTACTGCCGGTGGCACCTGCTATGTTGGTGAACAATACATTATCAGCAGATGACTGCCATTGGTAGGTATACGGATCTAATCCACCTGTTGGTGCTACGTTTGGAACTACTGTGACCGTTGTGGTAGCACAGAATGTTTTCGTAAGCACAGTAGTAGGCGATGGCGGATCCTGTATGCCGATTGTGCCCGGCACCAATGGTGGTACTGCCATATTGATCGGGATGATCGTTATGAGTTTTTCTTCCGGTATGAGATTTCCATCAGGATCAGGATCTGTTCCGTTAGTAGAAAGATCACTTATCGTATTACTCAATTCAACATTGAAGCCGGTACCTGTTGCCTGCAGTTTGTAAAGTGCACTCAGTTGGTTAGGCGTGATATTGATGGTGAAAGAAACCGTTGCTGTCTGATCAACACCGAGCATACTGTTTGGTACCAGCATATTGGTATCAACCTTGCCATCGAATGATGGATTGGCTATGAGGTTACCTGTTACAACCGGTGCGCTGATCACATTGAACGTTGCCGGTGAACCGATAGAACGTAACAGGTTCTCCAACAGTTTTAGCTGTCTGAGGTTTACGTTACCATAATTCTTCAGTACATAATTCAACGGAACATTATACGTGCCATCGCTCTGCAATACCGGTGTACCCGCGCTCATGGCCACACCCAGTACAGGGTTAGGGAATATATTGATCACGGTTGGTAAAGGATCGCCTTTTTTCGTATTCTCGGGATGCAATGCTTCATTACCATCATCATTGGATAAGCTGTTGGCAAGGGCCGTTCCGAATTCGGTATGACCGGTTCCCACTGCTACCGCCTGCATTACAAATGGTTTGAAGTATCCGTTTGGTATAATACGAACATACATATCCATATCACTTTCTTCACCCACATCTAATTTCGATAACGCACCGAAGAAGAATGGTGTGGTCATTGGACCATCGTTGTCTGCTGTTGTATTGTTCGTATGGCCCGGCAGGAATGGTATATGGTATTCTTTATCGCTGTTTTCTCCGTCTGTTAATGATGCACTGCTGTTAACACCATTTGCATACGCCATGGATGGCACCTGCACAGACGCGATGTTATTGTTCATCCAGCTCCTGTTACCCGGTGTGCTGTTGAAGTTCCATGAGAACAGGTCGAGATTACCTCTTCCGTCGTATCTGTTATTCGGAACTGTTTGAACACCACGTTGTTTTACGCTGTCGAGGATAAACTGAACAGGATTCGGGAACACATCCAGCAGGTTAGCTTTTACCTGCACACTTGCCAGGTTGATCTCCCCATTGTTTCTAACTTTGAGTCTCAGGACTGTGGCGTACAGGTTATCTGTCAGGAACTTAGGATTGTCTGCTGTTAAAGTGATAACGATCTTAGGTTCTACCACTACGATCGTAGCCGTATCCCTTGTGAAATTATTATCACGTCTTGCATTATCCGAACCGATGATTGACACCATCGTGTATTGCTTGGTAGCACTGATCGATTTAACCGGGATAGCCACGTTGCTTACTACATTGGTTAATGTATCAGTTTTGGTAGCTCCCTGTGGTTTATAAATAACCGTGAATGGCCCGATGCCGGCTGAGAAATTGAATGTCAGCAATGGTGTTTCTGTTTCGAATATCGGTCCGTTTCCTTTGATCGATCCCTGTGGACCTGAGAAGGTTGTTGTGATGGTCTGTTGTATCATCACGCCTCCCACACTTCCACAAATAACTGCGTTGTTGGCAGAAGATCTGAGGAATGCTGTATAAGTACCATCTCCATGATCCACAACATCTGTGAACGTTCCGGAACTGGTACAGAGTGTAGCAATACCACCACTACAGTTGATCAGGTTACCATTCTTGTCGTACAACTGTATCGTGATCTCACTTGTGCTTGCATTATCTCCCTTAACGGTACTTGGAGATGCGGTAAGGGTAACTTTTGCAAAGTCAATCACCGACACATTATAGTTAACCGGTGTTCCAAAACAACCTCCGTTATATGGAACCACAGTGATCACACCATTTGTTGTTCCTGCTTTTACACTGATTGTATTGGATAACGAACTTCCTGTCCATCCTGAAGGAAGTGTCCACAGGTAGCCCGTTGCGTTAGCTACCGGTGCCACAGAATAAATACCTGTACTGTCTTTTGGCAAGGCACATACGCCTGCTATGCCGCCAACAATATTTGGTTTGGATGCCACTACTATCGTAACCGTTGCTGAAGCTGTTAATCCCGCAGCATCTGTGATGGTATAAACAAATGTGTCCGTTCCTTCATAATTAGAAGGTGGTGTATAGGTAACGGTTCCGTTTATATTTACGACAGCCGTTCCGTTATGTGCCGTTGTTGCTGATGGCAGTGTTACGGTTAATGTTCCATTTTCAAAATCGGAATCGTTATTCAATACATTCAATGTAACCGGACTACATTGACCCACTGAATCCCTGTCGTTCACAGCAACCGGCGGACGGTTAACCGGGTTAACAGCACAGGCAGGTGTTGCAGGCGGATAACTCAGCATCACTGTATCGGTTGGGTTCACGCTCACTACGAGGTACGCATTCGGTCTTGTTCTTTCAAAACCATCGGCCCCTGCTACCCATATTCCGTTTTGTACATACCATCCCGGCCAGTCGGTAGGGTTACCTGCCGAATCTACTACCGCACCCGGCCATAAGATATTTGCTTCCAATGCAGTGTTGGTTACTACCGGCTGGGCAGTCAACACCGATTTATCCCCATTCAACCATTTCAGTGTAACCGGGTTACCTGATGCAGGAATGAAGTTGGTTTCTACTTTATAATGAACATAAGGAACATCATTGATACAAACCGAATTAGTGGTAATGTATAACCCTCTGCACACATTGATGGTAGCTGTTGCCTGGTCGCAGTTAGTAGGATTGGCTATTACACAGATCTTATAATTGATGGTGTATGCACCTTCTGTTGTTTTAGCAGGTATCACAAGTTCACCCGATGTATTGATTGATAACCCGGTAATACCGCCGTTGGCAGTAATGGTCATATTTACCAGCGAAGGATCTACTGTGATGCTGTTGAGTACATCATTTGATAATACGCTGGCTGTATTTCCTCCTTTACCACCGTCAACACATACACCGGAGAAATTATCATCTACCGCGTCTATGTTTGATGGGATAACAGACAAGGTAACGCTCTGGCTGTTTGCACAACCGGCTGCTGTTAATGTATAAACATATACAACGTTCAACGGTGCCGCTGTTGTGTTAATGAGTGTTTCTGTAATGGTACCGGTACCTGCCCCAGTTGTATTGCTGATGCCTACCACTGTTGCCCTTGCCCATGTGAACACAGTTGCCGGTGTTGCACTGGTTGGTGTATATACAAATGGTGTTCCGCCAAATATAGCTGTTGGCGATAATGTACTTGTTAATATGGGTGTTGGATTCACCGCCACCGTTACTGTTTGCACATTAGCACAACCATTGGCGGTAAGTGTATACACATATCCTGCCGTTAACGGTGCAGTGGTACTGTTGGTTAATGTTTGTCCCGTTACATTTCCTGTACCTGTTGCCGGACCACCTGCGGTAACGCCTGCTACAGTTGTTCTTGACCAGCTGAATGTTGTTCCGCTGGTTGCACTGGTTGCGGTATAGCTGAATGGATTACCTGTACAGATACCTGTTGGTGTAAGCGTACTGCTTAATACCGGTGTAGGATTCACTGTTATAGAGAAAGTCCTGCTCGCCCCCGCACATGTATTTGACAAAGCTGTTACCGTTATTAAAGCAGTGACAGGTGCCGTTGTTATATTGGTTGAAGTGAACGGATTGATGCTTCCGCTTCCTGCTACTGCAAGACCTATTGAAGTTGTATTGTTTGTCCAGCTGTAAGTTGCTCCTGCTACCGATCCTGTAAATATGGCAGGAGTAACCAATGTGTTATTACATACAATCAGGTCCGTTGGCTGATTCACAGCAGGTGTTGGATTAACGACCACTGTTACATTCTGCGTATTGGTAAATCCATTGGCTGATAACAGTACGGCATATACAACACTTACCGGAACGTTACTGCTATTGGTGAGTGTTTCACTGATTACCGCACTCGCCCCTGATCCGGCTGCATTACTATTGATCGAAGCAATAGCGGCTCTTGTCCATGAGAAGGTAGTTGACGGTGTTGCACTGGTTGCTGTATATCCAAACACCGTTCCGCTACAGATAGGTGATGGCGTTTGTGTACTGCTCAATCCCGGTGTTGGGCTAACGCCTACTGTTACCGTTTGTTGATTGGTACATCCGTTGGCAGTTAGTGTAACCACATAAGGTACATTGATCAGCACTACACTTCCGTTTGTAAGCACTTCATTGATGTTGCCATCTGAACCTGACCCTGCCACATTGCTGTTGATATTTGTTATCGCGGCTCTTGTCCATGTATAGGTGGTTGATGGGGTAGCACTGGTTGATGTATAACTGAACGCGGTTGCATTATAAATAGTAGCCGGTGTAAGTGTACTTGACAGTACAGGAATCGGATTCACTATCACCGATACTGTACCTGCTGATGTATTGGTACATCCATTGGCAGAAATGGTATAAACATATTGTTCAGTTAATGGTGCCGTGGTACTGTTTATCAGCGTTTGGCTGATGTTATCTGTACCGGTTGCAGCGCCCCCACTGGTGATACCTGTAACCGTTGTTCTTGACCAGGTAAGTGTTGAACCTGCTGTTGCCGTTGTTGCCGTATAACTAAATACTGTATTGCTGCAAATAGCAGCCGGCGTAAGCGTGCTGCTCAACACCGGTGAAGGATTCACCGTTACGGTAACTGAGAACGGCAGACCTGCATTACCACCTGATGATGGTGTAACTATATAGGTAGCTGTTACTGGTGCCGTAGTTGTATTGGTTAATGTGCCATTGATACTTGACACGCCGCTACCTGCTGCACCACCTGTGAACCCTGTACCCGATGGAGCTGACCATGAATAAGTAGTTCCTGCAGGCACATTACCATTGATGACATCTGTTGGTGTTATTACAAAGAATACACCGCTACAAGTGGTAACAGTGATTGGATTGATAGAAGCCAGCGGGCTGATCCTTACGGTTACAGTAAATGCTGTTCCTGTACAACTTCCTGATAGTGGTGTAACGCTATAAGTAGCTGTTTGTGCAGTATTGGTTGGATTGGTAAGATTACCTGTTATTGAAGAAGCGCCGCTTCCTGTTGCACCGCCTGTGAGACCACCGGTTACTGTTGGAGCTGGCCAGCTATAGGTTGTTCCTGCAGGAACGATGATACCACCGGTTCCATCTACAGGACTTATTTCAAATGCTGTTCCGCTGGCTGTTACGATTGTAAAGGCTCCGATCGATGCTACCGGAGTAACGGTAACTGTAACAGAGAATACATTTCCTGTACAGCTACCGGTTGCCGACATCGGTGTTACGAGATAGGTAACCGTTCTTGCACTGCTGCTTGTATTGACAAGTGTACCTGAAACATTTGATACACCGCTTGTTTGTGATAAGCCACCGGTAAAGTTGCTGCCTGTTGGAACAGACCATGTGTAGGTAGTTCCTGCGGGTATGATGCCGGCCGAAGGTGTTACATTAAACGTACCACCACTACAGATAGTTGCTGTAAGAGATGTTACGATCGCCTTAGGATTTAATGTGATCACTGCTGTAAATGGAACACCTGCACAGGCACCTGAGATTGGCGTTACTGTGTATTCAGCAATGGCTTGTGTATTGGTTGTATTAATAAGCGTACCTGAAATAGAAGTTGCGCTTAACGCTTGTGCCGTACCACCGCTGAATCCTGTACCAACAGGTGCCAGCCATGTATACCTGGTTCCCGTTGGAACAATACCATCTGTTACGTTAACAGGTGCAATATTAAATGCCACGCCTGCGCACGCAGTTGCAGAAACTGTATTTACCTGTGCAACCGCACTAACCGGTACTGTTACAGTAAAAGTTAGTGGATTGGTACATCCATTTGCAGTAACGGTATAAATATATCCTACATTGGTTTGTACGCTATTGCTGCTGATCAGTGTCTGGTTAATATTACCGGTACCCGTTGACGGGCCACCGCTTGTGATACCACTTACTGCATTACGCGCCCATGCAAAAGTTGCACCGCTTACTGCACTGGTTGGTGTATAGCTAAAGCTTGTATTGCTGCAGATAGCAGTGGGTGATAAGGTACTGGTTAGTGCTGCCGCCGGATTCACGGTGATTGAGAATACCATGGCTGATCCGCTACATGCATTGGATAACGGTGTTACCGTGATCAATGCAGTTACCGGTGCAGCGGTTATATTGGTTGCTGTAAAGGCGTTGATGGTTCCTGTACCTGCTGCAGCAAGACCTATTGATGTTGTATTGTTTGTCCAGTTATAAATGGTACCCGCAACAAATCCTGTAAAGTTTGCCGCAGTTGTTAATGTACCGTTACATACCACCTGGTCGGTTACCTGTGTGGCAGTTGGTGTTGGGTTAACGGTGATTGAGAATGTTCTTGATGAACCGTTACATGTATTGGAAGCTGGTGTTACTGTGATGAATGCAGTAACAGGTATAGCACTTGCATTTGTTGCAGCGAAAGAAGAGATTGTACCCGAACCCGATGCCGCGAGGCCGATGGATGTTGTAGTGTTGGTCCAGTTATACGTTGTATTGGCAACGGCTCCTGTGAATATAACCGCTGCTGTACTTGCGCCATTACAACGCACCTGATCAGTAACAAGGTTTACGGTAGCTGTTGGGTTTACCGTTATAGAGAATGACAGCGCCGTTCCGTTACATGTGTTGGAAGATGGTGTAACGGTAATCACCGCTACTATCGGCACCGCTGTTGCATTGGTTGCTGTAAATGCTGCAATATTTCCTGTGCTACCTGAACCCAAGCCGATACCTGTGTTATTATTTGACCAGGTATACGTAGTGTTGGCTACCGGTGATCCTGTAAATGTAATGGCAGAAACAAGTGTGCCTGCACAAACAATAACAGGAGAAGTTGGTTGGTCAACAGTGGCTGTTGGATTAACCATGACCGTTACCGTAAACTGGTTCGGATTGGTACAACCATTGGCTGTTAATGTATATACATACTGAACCGCTGTTGGAACTGTATTGCTGCTAGTAAGTGTTTGACTGATATTGGTGGTACCTGTTGAAGGACCTCCACTTGTAACACCTGAGGCCGGTAATCTTGTCCATACATACGTTACCGTTACTCCCGTTGCTGAAGTAGTTGGCGTATATGCAAATGTGGTACCGTTACAGATAGCAGGTGGTGTAACCGTGCTGCTCAATACCGGTGAAGGATTGATTGTGATACTGAACGACTGCGTATTTGAGCAACCATTGGCCGTAAGTGTATACACATACGGAATGTTTGTTCTTGAAACGTTCGTACTTGAGAATGCCTGGTTGATATCGCCTGTGCCGGTTAATGGCGCTGCAGGCAGGATACCACCCGGAGTTGTTCTTGTCCATGTAAACGCAGTTCCCACTGTTGCACTGGTTGCTGCATAAATAAATGTTCCATCATTACAGATAGGTGCCGGTAAAAGCGTGCTGGTTAATGTTGGAATCGGGTTAACAGTAACGGTTACTGCGAATGCTGTACCCGAACAACTTCCTGTTACCGGAGTAACTATATAAGTTGCGGTAGCGGGTGCAGTGCCTGCGTTAGTTAATGTTCCTGTAATGCTTGTTACACTGATCGGTGTTTGTGCAACACCTCCTGTAACGCCTGCCATGATCGGTGCTGACCATGTATATCTTGTATTCAAAGGAACTACCCCATTATTAGGATTGATAGGTGTTATCGCAAATGAAGCACCCGAACAAATGGTTGCAGTGAGGTTATTCATGAAAGCTTTCGGGCTCACGATCACTGTAACGGTAAATGGAACACCATTACCGCAGGCAGCTATATTGGGTGTAACCAGATAAGTGGCTGTTTGTGCTGTATTATCTGTATGACTTAATGTACCGCTGATATTGGCTGCACCTGATCCGGTAGCACCGCCTGTTAATGTTCCGGTAACGGATGGAAGTCCCCATGTATAAGTAGTGCCTGCAGGAACGATACCATTGGTGCCATTGGTTGGTGTAGCCGTGAATATTGTTCCGTTACAGGTAACCGGCGTCATCGCAGTGATCGCTGCAATCGGATTGATGGTAACCGTTACTGCAAATGTTGATCCGATACATGAACCGCTGGTTGGTGTTACAACATATGTTGCTGTTACAACTGTGTTATTGGAATTAGTGAGGGTTCCGAAAATACCACCTTGTGTTGTCATGGTAAGTCCACCGGTAAAGCCGGTACCAACCGGGTTTGACCAGCTATAGGTTGTTCCTAAAGGAACGATACCATTGGTGCTGTTTACCGGTGTGATATTAAAGTATTGTCCGCTGCAAATAGTTTGCGGCATTGGTGTAACAGAAGGTCTTGGATTAATAGTAACTGTTACTGTAAACTGTGCACCGGTACATCCGTTTGTTGATGGAGTAACCGTATAAACTGCAGTAACTGCTGCATTGGTTGTGTTGGTTAGTGTTCCTCTTGTGCTTGATAAAGGTGTAACCTGTGCGGCCTGTCCTGTAAAGCCTGTTCCCGCCGGTGATGACCATGCATACAGTGTATTGGCAGGAACGGTTCCATTAGTACCATCTACAGGAGTGAATGAGAAGAATGATCCGCTACATGCTGTACCGGTCATATCGGTAACCGCTGCAATCGGGTTAACCGTTACAGTTACACCAACAGTATTACCTGTACAGCTTCCTGAGAGCGGTGTAACAAAATAAGTGGCGGTTCTTGCACTGCTGAAAGCGTTGGCAAGTGTTCCGTTAATATCATTAGATCCTGATCCTGTAACGCCACCTGTGAATCCTGCACCAGATGGAGCCGGCCATGAATAGGTGGTTCCCAGAGGTACAATACCATTTGCTCCATTAGTAGGTGTTACTACAAAACTAGCACCGTTACAGATACTCGCCGTTAAAGGATTGATGATCGCTTTAGGATTCAGGCTGATGGTAATGGTGAATGGACTGCCATTACAACTACCGGTTGATCTTGGTGTAACGATATACGTAGCAGTGGTAGCTACATTTGAATTGTTCGTAAGTGTTCCGGTAATAACAGACGCGCCGGATCCGGATGCTGCACCTGTGAAGGCGCCGGTTGGTGCAGACCAACTGTAAGTGGTACCGGCAGGTATTACATTACCATCCACAGCATCTGTTGGTGTGAAGGTGAAGGAAACTCCACCGCAGACAATGGTTGACATCGCTGTGATAATCGCAACAGGGTTTACCGTTACGGTTACGGTAAATGGATTACCATTACCGCATGCCGCTGTAGAAGGTGTTACGATATAGGTAGCTGTACCTGCAAAAATACCGCTGATACTTAAAGTGCCACTGATACTGTTTGAATTGGTGGCTGCCGCCTCTCCTGTGATAGCACCTGAAAGTGCAGGTGCCGACCATGCATATCTTGTATTGGCAGGAACAATTCCATTGGTGCTGTTAACCGGTGTGATCGCAAAGGTTACACCGCTACAGGTTGCACCGGCCATAGCTGTTATAGCTGCTACCGGGTTAACCGTAACAGAGATCGCCAACATATTTCCTGTACATCCACCAGATAAAGGAACAACGCGATAGGTTGTGATAATAGCTGCATTGGTTGTATTGGTTAATCCGCCAAACACCCCGCCTACGGCACTGCCCTGCGCTGTTAATCCTGATAAGCCCGCACCTGTTGGTAAAGGCCATGTAAAGGTTGTTCCTGCAGGAAGTATTCCATTGGTAACATCCACCGGCGTAATAGCGAAAGGAACCGCACTACAGGTTGTGATGCTGATTGGGGTAAGTATCGCTTTTGGATTCAGGCTCACAATTACCGAGAAAGGAACGCCTGCACAGGCACCCGTTGTTGGTGAAACCACATACGTGGCTGTTGTGGCTGTGCTTACACTATTGGTTAGATTGCCCGTAATACTTGTGATACCGGCTGATTGCTGCGTAAGACCGCCGGTAAATCCTGTTCCGGTTGGTGCCGTCCATTTATACGTTGTACCCGCTGGTACCCTTCCATTGGTTGGGTCGGTTGGGGTAACGGTAAAAGTAACACTTGCACAAGCCGTTGTTGAAATATCTGTAATCAACGGGGCGGGAAGCACTGTTATCGTAACGGTAAATGGCCGACTATCGCCACAAAGCGGTGTATTTGGTGTAATAATATAAGTGGCTGTTTGTGCAACGTTGTTGGTATGATTAAATGTTCCACTGATCGCAAGCATGCCTGAACCTGCCAGACCACCTGTTAAGGTTCCGCTCATAGTTGGTGCCGGCCAGGTAAAGGTTGTTCCTCCCGGTATCACGCCATTCACAATATCAGTTGGTGTCAGTGAAAATGTTGAACCTGTACAGATCACTGCGGTCATGACAGTAACATCCGCTGTTGGGTTTACCACAATGCTGAACGTTTGCGTTGCACCCGAACAGGCATTTGATACCGGCGTTACCGTTAGTATAGCCGTTACAGGCAATGATGTAGTATTGGTTGCCGTAAATGCTGCGATAGTAGTAGCCGTAGCACTCGCACCCAGGCCGATACTGGTTGTGTTATTGGTCCATGTATAAGTTGTACCCGCAACAACAGATCCTGTAAATGTAATTGCAGAAGTAAGTGTACCGTTACACAAAGTCTGGCTCGATGGAAGATCCACATTCGGTCTTGGTTTTACATTCACTGTTACGGAGAACGCAACAGGATTTGTACAACCGGTTGGTGTTGTTAAGGAATATAAATATTGAACAGGTGTGATTACAGTATTGGTACTGTTTAGTGTTTCGCTGATGGATTGAACACCGCTGCCCGTTAATCCAGTATTGATACCGGCAACTGCTGCGCGTGTCCATGCATACGTTGTACCTCCTATCGATGCCGTTGGCGAATAACTGAAAGTTGCACCGGTACAGATAGCTGCAGGCGAAACGATACTCGTAAGCACTGCATATGGATTCACGGTAAATGCTACCGCAGTGCTTGTTGCCGTACATGCATTGGATGTAACCAATCTTCTGTACCAGGTATTGCTAGTGATAACAGGAGGATCATAACTAATGGATGTAGCGGCTGCAACATCGGTAAAGCCCGAAACTGCGTTCACAGTAGATACCTGCCACTGGTATGCATAAGTACCATCGCCACCTGTTGGTGTGGCACCCACGATTACATCAGGATCACCTGACTGACAGAAGGTAGTGGTAATCGGTGCCGTTAATGTATTGGCCGCTATCGGCGATAACACAATGATCTGTGCCACCGCACTCGTATTAGCTGCAACACCTGAACAGGATCCTGATGAAACCAATCTTCTGTACCAGGTTGTATTGGTTAAGCTACCCGGTGCAAACCCTGTTGAAGTAGCTCCCGTTATATTACTAAACCCTGCGAGCGCACTCACTGTTGATCTTTGCCACTGATAAGCATAGGTTGTTCCATCACCACCAGTAGCAGTGGTACCTGTTAACGCAACGGGCGTTCCGCCTGAACAGATCGTTTGCGCTGTTGCAATTCCGTTAGTGGCTACCGCAGGCTGTACCGTAATCTGCATAGCATCTGATGAAGTACATCCGCCATTCGTAATCGTCCAGCTGAATGTGTACACACCCGCTACCAAACCGGTAACCACGGTGTTATATGCATTTACATTGGTAAATGCAGGTGACCCACCGGCTGATGTTGTTACCGCCCATGTTCCTGTTCCGAAAGTGGGACTGTTCGCTGTCATCACAGGATTCACCCCCAAACAAACTGTCTGGAAACTTCCTGCCTGTGCAATACTTGGTGGTTGTACTATATGAATCGTAACAGAACTCATACTTGTAGCGCATGCTGCTCCATTAGTGGTTACCCATGTAAATACATAATCACCGGCAAGAAGACCGTTGACTGCTGTTGTGTTAGAATTTTCATCATCAAATACCGGGTCCGGTGCACCGCCTGGTTTTGAGGTGGTTGACCATGTACCTACACCCACAGTAACTGCTGTTGCAGCAAGGTTTACCGGTGTATATAAACAGAATGAATTATCAGGACCTGCATTAGCCGGTGTTGGTGTATTGGTAACAGTGATGGTCACATTGGAAGAGGATATACATGATCCGTTGGATACTGTCCATGTGAGAACATAGGTTCCCTGGATCAAACCACTAACGGTTGTATTATTTGCATTTGCATTGACAAAAGTTGGTGTTCCGCCCGGTTTACTGAGTACGGTCCATTGACCTGTTTCTCCGCCATTGAGTGCACTACCTGCTAAAACTGTTGAGGTGGTTGTACTCAGGTTACATACCTGCTGGTCGGGACCCGCAGTTGCCGGCACCGGTGGTGTTGATGTTACGGTAACATTTACAATAGAGGTTGATGACGCACAACTACCGCTGGAGATCGTCCACATAAATGTATACGCACCGGGCACTGTTCCTAAAACGGAGGTTGATGGGGAGTTTGGTGAAGAGATCGTTCCCGTCATGCTGGTTACCTGCGACCAGGTACCCAAACCTACTGTTGGCGTATTGGCTATCAGTGTTAAGTTTCCGGTACACGCAGTTAGCTGGTTAGCACCTGCTGCCGATGTTGTTGGCGGCGCGCTGGTAGTGATACGTACGATATCCTGGTTGGTTCCGCAGTTTCCATTAGTAACGTTCCATTGTAAAAGATATACACCCGGTGTAGCAGTTGATATATTAGTGGTTGGTGAATTGGCATTCACAAAACTTGCACCTGAACCCGGCTGACTGATGATGGTCCATGTACCGGTACCTACTGAAGGCACATCAGCACCCAGTGTAACAAATGTTGCGCTACACAGATTCTGATCCGGACCCGCCTGTGCCGGTGAAGGTGATGCAGTGATATTGATAGATACTGTTGCCGATGTAGAAACGCAGGCCCCTACTGCCGGCAATGTATAACGGAATGTATAATTACCATTGGTAAGACCTGAAGCAATAGCTGTAAAATTAGAGTTCTGATTAAGTGTTGGCGTTGGTGTACCACTCACATTTGTCCATACACCATTGCTTCCGTTATTACCTGTTAACAAGGCTACAGTTGCATTACATAATCCTGAAGAGGCTACGGTAGCAATTGCATTCTGTGTTACAGTAATAGAAAGTGGCGCTGATTGTGTCATGGGGCAGTTAGCTCCATTGCTGGCTGTCCATATAAGCGTATACACACCTGTTGTTAATCCTGAAAGCGTGGCTGTGGGGTTGGTAAAGCTGGAGAAGGATGGTGTGTTGGGACCACTCTGTACCTGCCAGATACCTGTGCCTGTGGTAACAGGGCTTGCATTCAATACAACTGATGAAGCTGCACAAACACTTAATGCCGGACCAATAATCGGTTGACTTGGCGGTGTTGAAATATTATATTTTACATCAGCCGAATTACTACTGCATGCACCATTAGAGATGGTCCATCTGAAAATATAAGAAGCGGCCGTTAAACCGGTTACTGTACTGGTTGGAGAAAAAGGATCTGTAATCACTGCACCACCCGGTCCTCCTACCTGTGTCCATTTACCGGTACCAACCGTTGGTGTATTACCGGCTAAAGTAACTGCGGTAACACCACAAAGATTAACCGGAGTTGTTGTTACCGTAGCAACAGTTGCTGCAGCGGATGCTGTAATGATTACAGTATCTTTTGTTGCCGAACAGGAAGGTGTTGATAAACTCCACTCAAATTTATAGGTACCATTTACTGCACCGGTAACTGTGGATGAGTTGGATGAAGGAGTTGTAATAGTAGGTGTGTTCGGACCACTTACCAATGACCATGTTCCTGTTTCCGTTCCGGTAGCTGCATTACCTGCCAGTGTGAAAGTAGTGGCTGATGCAGAAAGACATTGTGCAACACCGGCAACAGCAGCTTTCGGACCTACATTGGAACTGGTGGTTACATGAGTACTTGATATAGAAGTATTACAGGAGTTGGCAATTGTCCAGGTAAATGTGTAGGTACTGTTATCTGCCAGACCGGTGACCTTTGTATTCGGATCATTGATATTGACGAATGTAACGCCCAGCGTAGGTGTTACCGTCCACGTCCCTGTTTCATTCAAGAGTGTAGCATTACCATGTAAGTAAACAGGCGTCTGGTTACAAACAACCTGATCGGCACCTGCAACGGAAGCCGTAGGTACCATATTTGCTACCCGCACAATCACATCACTCTGTGCATCATTGGCACCCTGCCCACCGGTCACTATCCATCTGAATGTATAAGCACCATTGGTAAGACCATTGATCTCTGTACCACGGTCATAAATATTTACTATGTTGGCGGTATTCGGTCCATCTACCTGTGACCAATAACCCGAACCTACTGCGGGGTCGTTCCCGGCAAGAGTAGTACTGAAAATATTACACGCCACATTACCCGTTGTACCTGCATTGGCAGCAGTAGGTGGCTGAGATATGATCACTGTGAGATCAGCAAATGCATTCACGCAACCACCAGATCCTGCATTGGCAGTGGTTCTGAGGAGACGGAAATTATACGTGCCTATTTTATCAAGCCCGGTAATATCAATCGGCGATTCATCAATATACTGGTAAGTGGTGGTTCCCGATGGAGCCAGTGTGGTACCCAGCGGACCTGTTACAAGCTGCCAGTAAGTTTGGTTTCCACCGGTTGTTGAATAAGGTATGGATACAGCTGTTGCTGTTGAAGGAAGAATGATTGGTGTAACAGTGGTTGGAACTACAGCAGTCATGGGTGCATAACTGATGCGGAAGTCGCCGATAGTTGTACAACCTGTTACCGAGTTATTGATCGTATAACGGAAAGTACTGGCAGCAGGAGGCGTAAGACCTGTTACGGTGATAGACGGTACATTGGGATCTGAGATGGTACCGGTTCCTGAAATACGTGTCCATGTGCCTGTTTCATTTGTATAACCCGGAATGGTTCCTGTTAATACGGTACTGGTTCTGCTGTCGCAATAGATAAGGTTTGCGTTGTTTGCATTCGTTACAGATTGCGTTGGCGGTGGAACGGTGATCGTCATTTCATCCGAACCGTTTACGCAAGGGCCGGCTACTGTCCACCTGAGTGTATACACTCCCGTTACGAGATTATTAACGCCGGTTCTGTTATTATGTATATCACCAAAAGAAGGTGTGGAAGGACCGCTTACAAATGACCATGTTCCCTGCTGGCCAAAACCATTACCGCCATATGATGCAAAGAGTTGTGTTCCCTGGGTAAGATTATAACAGTTACTCAATGTTTGATCGGTACCTGCATTCACCGGACTTTGACCACTGATATTGGTTACCGTCATACTGGCTGCAGAAGCGCAACCATTTGGATTGATGATGGTGTACTTGAAAACAGCTGTTGCTGTTGTATCGTTAGGAAGTGTTACAGTAGAGGTGGGTGAATTTGACGTAGTGATATGCATTCCATAAGGACGGGTGATAATACTCCAGTCGCCTGTTTCCCCGGCACCAGGTGTGTTACCTGCCAGCGTGATCGTACCCGCGCAGGAAGTGATATTTGAACCGGCAACTGCTTTGGTAGCCACTAAGGTGGTAAATGTAACATCCTGGAAGATCTGCGAGCCATCTGAACAACGTGCCGTAATGCGGAAAGTATAAGTGTTACCCGGAGCAAAGCCGGTTACGTTGGCTTTGTAGCTGTTACCACCGGTAACGGGTGAAATGGCAACCGTGCCAATGGTAACTGCCGGACCGGCAATCTGGCTCCAGGTGGCTGACTGGCTAACCAACCCCGTTAAGGTTCCTTTGAGGACCATAGGTGTACCCGGACATAAATTTTCGTTAACGCCTGCATTGATGGTACAGTTTTGCGCCTTTACCTGCAGGGATGCAAGAGACAGGATGGATAAAAACAAGACTGGTAAACACTTTACACCCAAGCTAAACTTCAAATTCATACCCTTTTGCAGTTAATTGTAAACTTATTGGTCCATGCAGCGTAGATATTATACTACACAATATTTACTCCTTTTTCAGGTCTAAACTCCGTAAACACACAGTACATGGGATTTTGCAAAATTGGTTTATTACATTTTTTTTAACATAGCCCATCGCGCGTGTTTACTGTAGCTGAATAGCCACCGCATATAGCTAATTGTTTATTTCCCAATAATTTAGGTGGTTTGGGGACGAAAGTCGCGGGGCAATGACCCATAAAAAAAGCCACCTGATCAAAATCAGGTGGCTTTTTGCATCATTGATGCAGATATTTTAGAAGTGATGCATGAGTGTAAAACCAAATGTAAAGAATCCATCAGATACATCGGCGGCGCCGGAGCGTAGCTGTCCTTTCCTGACGTAACGGTTTGTTGGGTTGGAAAAATAGGCGGCTGCTTCCATTTTTTCTGAAATCAACGGGTTGGATGGATCCAGTGCCTGCACTGCTGTGCGAACTGCGGCCTGATCGGGATAAGGGTCCGGACCCACATCATCCAGATAATTGGTGAACGCAAGGTGATAAGTCGCAAATAATGAGAAGATTGTCTTCTTGTTTAAGAAGTACCGTAGCTGGAATGTTACCGGTGCGCCGAGACTGCTTAGTGCATAGGGTGCATGCGCCGAATCTGTTCCCGGGTTTAAAACTGATTGCGATTTTAGTAGTTGTCCGCCCGTACCTAATGGCTGTAGAGGATACAGTTTACCCAGGTACTCTCCCATCGGATTAAATGTGATCTGGTCGATACCGATACCGATCATCGGGTGCAATCGCTGCTTGGTATTGTAAACCAGGTGATCAAAGAAATCAAACTCAGCCTGTATGCTGATAGCCGTAGTTGGCGTAGAGAAAGACATTCCTCTATGTGCTTTGGCGGTATCCCCTGAACGTAGATCCGATCCTGTGAGCGTTGTTGTTAAATAAGATACGCTGATGGAGAAATTCTTTTTCAGGTTATACCGGAACTGTACGCCGAACATCGAGTTAAAGTCGTTCGAGAACAGGCTCGGGTTAGATAGCGTACCATAATAAATAGCGTTGCCCGCTACAACACCCAGCTCGTATTTCTTTTTATAAGGTGTGATGATAGCAGGCGGATCATTCAGCTTCCGCGTACTTTCATCATTCGGATCCATGATCTTACCTACCTGTGATTTTGGCTTCTTACTGAACACATACTTGAGGAAAGCCTGGTAACCGATAACGACATCCGGTATGAACTGACCAAGTTGTCCTGTCAGATCCTTTATGACAAGGTATCCCTGCCGGGTGCGGAACATACTATCTGTCATCAATGCAAACCTGATGGCGATGGTATTCTTTTTTGTTTCGTCCCTGGTATACGATCCTGCGCTGATGGTACTATCTGCCAGTGCGAGTGTGGAATCTTTCACATATATATAATGCACACTCATCTGCCTGGTGAGGAGCGGTGCATTGGAAATCATTTTGAAAGCACGCAAGCCCTGCCGCAAATTATAATTATACGTGAGATAAGTGGCTGAATCCTGTACGATTATCCATTTATCGTTAACGAGCATTTTTTTGGGTGTAGATGCACGGTTATTAGTTGTGTTGGCGATATCGTATACATGCGGTGGCAATGTATCTGAAGGACCGTACTCCAGTGGCAAGATGCTTAACTTGGGTGTGGTATAATCCAATGTGTAATCATAGATCCCTTTCCTTGCATCTGCTTCATTGTCTGCTCCCCAATAGTTATTAGGAACCGCCAGACTATCGCCGCTACCGTATATACCCACATTGGCCACCTGCACCAATGTATCGGCATCCACATCACGCATATAGTTCTGCGTAAAACTATTGTCTTTGATCACGGCCCTGAAACGGTTTTGCATTTTATCCATCCGCCCGAATAACATATTACTGGTAAATGTGTAACGCCCGTAACCCGAGATCTTGTTACCTACAAAAGTATTGTTGCTTATCTCGATCTTGAGATAATCGCTCTGAAGATCTTCAAAGCGTATGGGTGCAATATTAGCTGCAAATAAAGTTCCTGTAATGCGGAAGTTGGCAACCGGTACAACATCTACGAAAGGCACCTTGGGATTGAGCACCTGAATGATGGCAGTGGTTCCTACATTCTTAATGAACTGGCAGTTACGGATACTTACTTCCGGCCTGAACCATTCATCGGTAAATGATATAGGCGTCACAAGACTGTCGAACGTTGTTGCATTCATCACAATAGAAGTATTATTCGCTGCCGCGATCACAAAACCGGTTCCTTGTTTTCCTTTACCGCTGGTAATACGGATACGACCGCCTACACTGTTCGACCCATTCAGGTTTACGGCGCCTAAACAAACAATGGTTACGCCTTCTCCAAGATATATGTTTGCACCGGCATCTGCTGAGAGAGAATCAACAATCGTGATATTCTCATTCACATAATAATTCTTTTTCTCAAGGTGCAGTTTTGGAAAGTTACCGATCAGTGTATCCATCCTTATAGCCGGTGCTGCCGCCACAACAGGTGCATTTGCCTGCGGTCTTGCTGCAGGAGGTGTTGTGGTTGGCCTCGTTGCCTGCGACTGCGCCGTAGAAGCACAAAGTACCAGTAAGGCACACACGATTATCTTTCTCAGCATTATCATCATTCTACTATTTTATACGTTAACGGGTTTGCGTTTCGGGTGGTGCCATCAACAAGCGACACCAATATATTACTGAACAATATCACATCCCCCTTCTGCAACTTGCTGATCAGCGCGGAGGTCTTGTCCTGGAAAACATCCCCATAATTATCTGCCGACTCCTGCTCCGCACTCTTAGAGATACGCGTTACACGGTAACTGTTGATCCGCCCAGGGAAAGTGGGGATCTCCGTTATGCCCAAATATCCGACAAGACGGTTAGATGCAAAAAGATCTTTTACATTCACAATATCACGCGTAAGGTTATCCCCATTGAGTTTCACCAATGGATTGGGGATCACGTACACACGCACTTTCTTCTCAAAAACAAGCTTATTGGCACCATCACGCTTATCCGTGAACTTGAACGTGTATTCGCCCGTATTGCGGAAAACAATATTGTAGTTAAATCCCTGCTGCTGGATCTCCGCACCCGCCTTCGGTACGATCTCAAAGCCAAAATCACTGCCCAGTAAATAGTTAAACTCCTTCAGCACTGGGTTGGGGATACCCACATAAAAACTCTCCGCATGCAGCGAGGTAATGATACGCTGGATGAACTCATCAAAATTATCTGTGTTCGATGCCTTCGTATACGCCTGGTCTGCCTGCACAGGGAACTTAGGGAACGCTGCCGATACCGTGCTCTTCTGTGTGCTGTCGATCTTTTTCTCGTTCTCGATCAGCTTCTGGTTATCGATCACCTTCGATACAGGTGTCTTATCATCGATCACTGCTCGTTTCTCCGTCTCTGAATAATACGATGGCAGGTAACCGATCGTTCGTAACGCGGCATTCTGGTATACGTTCTCATTATCCAGTAACAATAACTTTAATCGCTTCACCTGGAAGTAACTGATAGCCGTGGGTTTGTGTAAAAACAAATAACGCGCCCACTCTACCTCCTTGCCCGACTGCATCATCACAAGTTCCTGCACAGGTACAAGCTCCTTGATCGCCTGGTCTATCTGGAAGGGTTTACTGTTCAAATATTTCACAAGATCCATGAACTCCCGCTGTACCTGGTAGATCAGCGAATCGTGCATGAAGATCTCTTCCATCTTCTTCTTACTCGCCAACTCCTTCATCACATTCGTATTCTCGGCTGCCAGTTTCTTTACGATCGTTTCATCGAACTTGTTCATGAACTCATACGTCTTGTGGATACGCGCCTGGATATCAAGGTACACCTTAGCCGTATCGGACTGAAGCTTCTCCTTCTGCTCAGCTATCAAACGGTTCGCAAAATCAACCATGTTCAGGCGCGCCTTCTCCTGGTACATCAATGTCTTGATCGCATACGAGTTCGAATCCAGGTACGTGGCAGGTATGTTCAATACAGACAGGCACACGAAGATCACGTACAACAACGTGATCAAACGATACCGGTTCTTATTAATCTTGGCTGCCATCGATTAGTCTCCTATTTGTTTGAATTGTGTAATGATACCTGATGATAACGAATTGAATCGGTAGATCGCATTGTTCAAGCCTTCCAGCTGTTCCTGGAATAAGTTCAGCTTATCACCCGAGATGATAGAGATAGCTGCCATCTTCTGCAAATTGATCTGCAACTGACGGATATCCTCACTGATCTCGTGCAACTCAATAAATGAGGCCGATACTCTTGTTACATTTTCTTTGAACTCCGTGAACGCTAATGATGACTCCGATAAATTACGCGACATCATCTCCAGCGATTCCTGGTACTGGTTACTACCCTTCACGATACCCGTATTCAGGTTCTCAAACTGTACCACAAACTCACTCATCCCTTTATAATACTGTTCTGATAAAGTTTCTATACTACGCTGCATACCAGGCAAACTGCTGGGCGCATCAGGGTTATCTACCAACTCAGGAAACAAACGGTCCCAGTGATATTCCTTCACCACCTTATCATCCTTGTACTGCACAGCCGACATCGTAAATACCAACGCCTCAACTCCCAGTCCTGTCAATAGCAACGGATCCTGCAACTTCCACTCAAGGAACTTCGCAATTACACCGATCAGGATGACTACCGCCCCAATACTGTAAAAAAAGTTGAATACGTCAAACTGCCGCTTCTTTTTCATTTTGATTTCTTTTTGAATACATAACTAAAGTGAATCAGGTAATATTAATTTAAAATCGTTAAATATCCTTTTACAAATGCTGCCGGTGTAGCGGCCACATCAAGATTGATACTATAATAGTATGTTCCTGAAGGTAGTTTTCCAACACCGCCTGTATAGGTTCCATTCCAATCACCTGCATAAGCTTCCTTGGTAAAAACGATCGCTCCCTGGAGATTATATACTTTAACGATATTATTAGGATAATATTCTATGTTCTTAATCTTCCAGATATCATTATACCCATCCCCGTTAGGTGTAAGGATATTATTTGGATACACTTTAAAGCCCAGCACTACTTTAATCGTAATAGAAGCCGAATCAGAACAGCCGTCTGAGGTGGTTCCCAATACCGTGTATTTGGTATTGGTCAGCGGCGACAGGTAAGGGCTTGCCGATCTAAAATCACTGACTGTTAACGGTGGTGTCCAGAGGTAAGTAAACGCACCCGAGGCAATTACCTGTGTACTGTTTCCTTTGCTCACCGTAGAATCATCACGGTTCTCGATAGTGATCACCGGTTTTAGCTTGCGTGCAACTTCTGCCCATGGTGTTACTGCTGAACAACCCAGTGAGGTGGTATTCATACGGTACCATGCTTTTGGCGTTGTAACAGGTGGTGCAATCAGCTGCCTGGCTGTTCCTCCCGGAATATTGGTAAAGTTTACGCTGTCAGTCGATATCTGCCACTGGAACACATAAGTAGATCCATCACCACCCAGCGGAACGCTGGCGATAAACGGTCCTACTACCTGCCCTTCGCAGGCAACAGTTGGTTTTGTTTCAATAAAGCTGGTGGTGATGGCCCTGTTCACGGTGATCCTTGCAGCAGTAACACCATTGCCTGTACAACCGTTTGAAACCGGGAACACCTGTATCACAGCTACCAACTGTCCACTCGATGTATTAACAGATTTGAATGCCGGTATACTGCTGCCGCTTCCGGAAGCTGCGAGCCCGATGGAGGGTTCTGAGTTGGTCCAGTTAAAAGTAGTATTGGGTAATGAGCTGCTGAAGATAACCGGCTTGGTAATCTCATCTGCGCAGATAGATTGATCTACCGATGCGCCACCATTGGCAACCGGTGCGGGTTTAACCCCTACTGTCACTAATTCAACATTGGAGCAACCATTATAGTTGGTAAGGTTATATGTATAAATGGCGTTGACCGTTGCAGCAGTTGTATTGATGAGGCTCTCGGAAATGCCTACCAGACCCACCGCTGAAGTATTTGAAATACCCGGCACGGCCGCACGGCTCCAGTTAAAGTTGGTTCCGGGAATACTGCCCACAGGTGTATAGGCTACCGGTGCATTGCTGCATGACTGGAGCGTTTTGCTACCGGTTAATTGCGGTATCGGTTTAACGGTCACTTTTACGATCTGGTCGGCTGCGCAACTGGCACCTACTCCTAATGTATACCGATAACCCACTTCAATAGGTGAAGTAGTTGTGTTCACCAGGGTTTCATTAATATCACCTGTTCCGTTTGAACCCGGATTGCTGATACCGGTTACGGCTACCCTGCTCCATAAATACGGTATACCGGTGATATTACCATTGGGTGAGAAAGTAAATGCAGATCCGCTGCAGACTTCGTTACTGATGTTTGCATTATCGAGAACAAGGGCTGGACTAACCTGCACAGATACCGTTTCGCTTTTAACGCAACCATTACTACTGAGTGTGAAATCATACAATACTGATATAGGTGCAGAAGTTGTATTCACCAATATCTCCTGTATTGTACCCGAACCTGATGCTGGTGAATTACTGATACCATTTACACCCGCACGGTTCCAGATATAGATAGGATTTGATGCGGTAGAGGATGGCGTATAGCCAAACAGCGAATTACTGCACACCGCTGGCGGATTCAGTGAACTGCTTAATGATAAAGGAGGATTGATGATGATCTTGAAAGTAACCACCGGACCTCTACAGGAATAAGCTTCGGGCTGCACGTTAATATTTGCATACACCGAATCAGGCACACTTGTACTGGCCACAAAGAATATATCGCCCGTACCCACGGCAGGTACACCAATGGAAGGATTATCGTTTGTCCATAAATAAGAAGTCCCGCTCACAATAGATCCTGAGAAGTTGATCACTTTTGTACTGTTATTACAAGCCAGCTGGTTACCCGGATTGAACATAGTGGGAACCGGGTTAACGGTAACATTCACAAGTTGTGCATTTACACATCCGTTGGCCGTTAATGTATAATTATAAGGAACCTGTAAAGGAACATTTGATCCGTTTACGATGGTCTCATTGATACCATCTGTACCGGAACTGCCACTGGTACTGATACCCACGAGGTCGGGTCTTATCCAGCTAAAAGTTGTATTGCTTACAAGACTGGTTGGTGAATAACTCACAACGGTTCCACTACAGATAGCAGGTATGGTAAGTACAGATGATAACTGCGGCGCGGGATTTACCGTGATGCTGAAACTCATGGGTACACCGTTACAACTATTGGCTGCGGGCGTAACTGTTATGTTACCAGCGATCGGCACATAGGTTGCATCATACGCAAGAAATGATATGTCGCCCGAACCACTGCTGGTTAACCCGATATTGATATTATTATTTATCCAGTTGTAAGCCGTTCCCGCTACAGTAGAACCTGTGAGAGAAAACCCTAAGGTAGATCCGCTACAAATCACCTGGTTTACTACCGGGTTCACAACAGGTAATGGATTTACCATCACTGTGAGGTTTGTGTTATCTGTACAGGCGCCCGAAGTATTGTGATATTCATAGATCACGCTGAGCGGTGCGTTTGTGGTATTCACCAATGTTTCACTGATGTTTACGGTACCGCCTGCTGCAGTATTGGAGATCCCCGCAACGGCCGCTCTTGTCCAGGTTAATGTTGTTCCCAGTGTTGCACTTACCGCAGAATAGTTGAACAAAGAATTACTGCAGGAAGATTTGTTAACATCGGAACTCAATCGCAGTGTTGGCTTGATGGTTACCAGTATGTTTTGTGTATTCTGACATCCATTGGCCAGTAAGGTATACTGATACGATACCTGCTCATTGGCCGTTCCTGTATTATTTAATGTTTCACTTACACTTACTGTACCCGCTCCGGCGGTATTGCTGATATTGTTTACAGCGGCCCTTGTCCACGAGAAAGTTGTTCCTGCGGTTGCCGATGCAGCCGTATAACTGAATGGTACGTTATTACAGATGGTTGACGGCGTAGTGGTACTGAGCACAGGTTTCGGAAATACCGTTATTGTTCCCGAGAATACACTTCCTGTACATCCTGCATTCACAGGGGTGATGGTATATCGTATGATGGAGTTACTGGTATTATTATTGGTGAGTGTCTGGCTCACAGCGGTCTGTTGCGAAAGTTGTGAGCTGCTTCCCGTGATACTTCCGGTAATGGTAGTCGGAATGCCCCAGGTGTATGAAGTGGTAGCAGGTATAATGGCACCGGTAAGGGTAAATCCAAAAGCAGTACCGCTGCAACTGGTAGTGGTCTGGTTCACATCGATCACCGGTGTTGCTTTAACAGTAGTGGTAATGGTAAAAGGACTACCAGGACAAAAAGCGGGTGTTCCTGTACGCGGTATGACTGTAAATGAAATGTCAACAGGCAATGCTGATGAGTTGATGAGTGTTGGGTTGAATGTTGACTGGCCGGTATTCTGTGTTAATGCAGAAGAGGTAATTTCAACAGGGAATGTTGAACGTGTCCAAGTAAAGGTGGTACCGGTTGGTAAACCCGTTGGTGAGAATGCTAATGAAGCATTGCTACAGGTAGTGGCAAGTGAGTTACTGGCTGCAGGTATAGGTCCTATCTGAATAGTAAATGTTCTGGGAACACCAAAACAGCTATTGGTTGAAGTGAAAGGCGTTACCGTGATACTGGCTGTAATGAGTGCATTACTGCTGTTGGTGGGGGTGAAAGCCGGGATATTACCGCTGCCGGTTACCGCAAGTCCCGTACCCGTTGCATTGGTAGCCACCCAGTTATAGATGGTTCCGGAAGAGAACTGAGATGTAAACGTAACCGGTGCAGTAGATGAAATACCCGAACAAACCACCTGGCTCGTTGGCTGTATAACATCAGGTGCAACACCGGATATAGTGATTGCTGCGGATGCGAGATTACCGGCCAGGTTCTCACACGCATTAGCGGTGTTGACCGATACATAATAGCTGGTACCTGCATTCAAAATAGGTGTTGTATAGCTTGTACTTGCACCCGTGGCCAGTTGGCCCGTACGGTTGGCATTGCTGTACCATGTATAAGTAGCAGATCCTGTAACATTGCTTCCGCCCGTGATAGATGCATTTAAAGTGGTACTAAGACCTGCACAAAGCACAGGTGAAACTGCGGTAACAGTAATATCTGAGGCAGCCGCGTAAGGATTTAAAACGATGGTTAAAGTAAAAGGACTTCCCGTACTGGGCGTAACCGTATAAACTGCCGATTGCTGCTGGTCGGCCGCACCGCTTAATGTCAGGGTGCCGGAAATGCTTGCCGAAGGCACGCCTTGTGCCAACCCTCCTGTAAAACCTGTTCCGGTGGGTGCCGACCATGTATACGTGGTTCCACCGGGCACATTACCATCCTGCCCATTGAGTGGTGTAATATTAAAAGTACTGCCCGAGCAGAATACACGGCTTATTGGATTAATAGCGGACTGCGACTGCACTGCCGAAGCAGACAGTACCAGTAAGGCACACACGATTATCTTTCTCAGCATTATCATCATTCTACTATTTTATACGTTAACGGGTTTGCGTTTCGGGTGGTACCATCAACAAGCGACACCAATATATTACTGAACAATATCACATCACCCTTCTGCAACTTACTGATCAGCGCGGAGGTCTTGTCCTGGAAAACATCCCCATAATTATCCGCCGACTCCTGCTCCGCACTCTTAGAGATTCGCGTTACCCGGTAACTGTTGATCCGGCCCGGGAAAGTGGGGATCTCCGTTATGCCCAAATATCCGACAAGACGGTTAGATGCAAAAAGATCTTTTACATTCACAATATCACGCGTAAGGTTATCCCCATTGAGTTTCACCAATGGATTGGGGATCACGTACACACGCACTTTCTTCTCAAAAACAAGCTTATTGGCACCATCACGCTTATCCGTGAACTTGAACGTGTATTCGCCCGTATTGCGGAAAACAATATTGTAGTTAAATCCCTGCTGCTGGATCTCCGCACCCGCCTTCGGTACGATCTCAAAGCCAAAATCACTGCCCAGTAAATAGTTAAACTCCTTCAGCACTGGGTTGGGGATACCCACATAAAAACTCTCCGCATGCAGCGAGGTAATGATACGCTGGATGAACTCATCAAAATTATCTGTGTTCGATGCCTTCGTATACGCCTGGTCTGCCTGCACAGGGAACTTAGGGAACGCTGCCGATACCGTGCTCTTCTGTGTGCTGTCGATCTTTTTCTCGTTCTCGATCAGCTTCTGGTTATCGATCACCTTCGATACAGGTGTCTTATCATCGATCACTGCTCGTTTCTCCGTCTCTGAATAATACGATGGCAGGTAACCGATCGTTCGTAACGCGGCATTCTGGTATACGTTCTCATTATCCAGTAACAATAACTTTAATCGCTTCACCTGGAAGTAACTGATAGCCGTGGGTTTGTGTAAAAACAAATAACGCGCCCACTCTACCTCCTTGCCCGACTGCATCATCACAAGTTCCTGCACAGGTACAAGCTCCTTGATCGCCTGGTCTATCTGGAAGGGTTTACTGTTCAAATATTTCACAAGATCCATGAACTCCCGCTGTACCTGGTAGATCAGCGAATCGTGCATGAAGATCTCTTCCATCTTCTTCTTACTCGCCAACTCCTTCATCACATTCGTATTCTCGGCTGCCAGTTTCTTTACGATCGTTTCATCGAACTTGTTCATGAACTCATACGTCTTGTGGATACGCGCCTGGATATCAAGGTACACCTTAGCCGTATCGGACTGAAGCTTCTCCTTCTGCTCAGCTATCAAACGGTTCGCAAAATCAACCATGTTCAGGCGCGCCTTCTCCTGGTACATCAATGTCTTGATCGCATACGAGTTCGAATCCAGGTACGTGGCAGGTATGTTCAATACAGACAGGCACACGAAGATCACGTACAACAACGTGATCAAACGATACCGGTTCTTATTAATCTTGGCTGCCATCGATTAGTCTCCTATTTGTTTGAATTGTGTAATGATACCTGATGATAACGAATTGAATCGGTAGATCGCATTGTTCAAGCCTTCCAGCTGTTCCTGGAATAAGTTCAGCTTATCACCCGAGATGATAGAGATAGCTGCCATCTTCTGCAAATTGATCTGCAACTGACGGATATCCTCACTGATCTCGTGCAACTCAATAAATGAGGCCGATACTCGCGTTACATTTTCTTTGAACTCCGTGAACGCTAACGATGACTCTGATAAATTACGCGACATCATCTCAAGCGATTCCTGGTACTGGTTACTACCCTTCACAATACCCGTATTCAGGTTCTCGAACTGTACCACAAATTCACTCATCCCTTTATAATACTGTTCGGACAACGTTTCTATACTACGCTGCATACCAGGCAAACTGCTAGGCGCATCAGGGTTATCTACCAACTCAGGAAACAAACGGTCCCAGTGATATTCCTTCACCACCTTATCATCCTTATACTGAACAGCCGACATCGTAAATACCAACGCCTCAACTCCCAAGCCTGTCAATAGCAACGGATCCTGCAACTTCCACTCAAGGAACTTCGCAATTACTCCAATCAGGATAACTACTGCCCCAATACTGTAAAAAAAGTTGAATACGTCAAACTGCCGCTTCTTTTTCATTTTGATTTCTTTTTGAATACATAACTAAAGTGAATCTCCGCTACACCTGCTCCTCCATAAATACCCGATGCGTATAATCCACCTACCGAATAATTTAAGTTGATCTGTGCCGTGTTTTCTATCGGTATACCCACCCCTATTGTTATAATAGATGAGGTATTATATATAAGATTAACCGACATTAAATTATTAGCATTGACCAATACCCCGGCGTTGATCACGGTACCTGAACTCTTATACATATTCACACCTGCAAATACTTTTGCATAAGAACCGGGCCCCAGCATTTTACCGCCGCCCACTTTTAATTTATAGGTTAATCCGGCCTGTGTGGTAATATAATCGATGGTTTGCAGGGTTTTACTCTGCAAAGATGCCGTCAGGTTCGGCATAACCGCCTGCACCTCGAGCTTATCTGTATACAAGGTAATACCAAAGCTACTGAAGAAAGAAGGTGGTGCACTGTTATAAGCCAGCAATGTTGGATCGTTCTGGTCACCAGTTACCTGTGCATTATTCGATTCCTGTACACGTGTACTTTTAAAGCCCGCAGCAAAACCCGTACGCAAATTCATACCACTCTTGAACTTCATTCCATATGCATAAGCAAAGTTGAACAGGGTCTGGTTCAGCAAACCTACATTCTGCTTGGTTAATACAAGCCCCGCTCCTGCTGTGGCAGAGATCGGCAGATCTACTGTTGCCGCATAATCCTTTGCCAGTCCGGGCTGCGAATTATTCATCGGCGTGCGGAACACTCCATTAAAACGTAGTCCTTCACTTCCCAGTCCTGCCTGGGATGGATTGAACACCACCTTATTATAGAAGATACTGCTGGTAAAAAAGTTGGTTTGTCCATAAGTAGCCACCGTTACTGTTAATAATAACAGCAACATCATCCACATCTTTGTTTTCATTTTCTTCATAGCTCGTTAATTTAAGACGGTTACAAATCCTTTTTTGGTTACAGGCACCGTGTCAGGATTCAATATGATTACATAATAGTACGTTCCGTTAGGCAGCTTACCACCATTGGTATGCGTTGCACTCCACGAATTACCATCATAGTTTTCCAATGTTTTCACTATGGCACTTTGTGTGTTATAAATGGTGATCTTATTATTCTTATAGAATTCAATGTTCTTGATTCTCCATGTGTCATTGTATCCATCACCATTTGGCGTAATGATGTTGTTAGGGAAGATCTGGAATCCTTCGATCACAGAAATATTCACCCCTGATGTATCAGAACAGCCTTCTGCATTGGTTACATAAACACTAAAGTGATTAATGCCCACATTTTGAGGTGTAAGTACCGGGTTAGGAGATGTGTAATCATCTACCTGATTCCTTGGTGTCCACACGTAGCTGATACCACCTGTTGCAAACATCTGCGTGCTGTTACCCTGGCTCACGGTAAATCCATCGTTACTGGTTATTGAAATAACCGGTTTCGGTTTCAGCGGAACAAATATCTGCGGTGTAGTTGCAGCACAACCACCCGAAGTAGTATTCATACGGTACCAGGTACTGGTAGCGATAGCCGGTGCATTCAACTGACGTGATACGGCACCTGGAATATTGGTGAAGTTAACACTGTCGGTAGATGACTGCCATTGGAACAGGTAGTTATATCCATCTCCACCTAAAGGCACGCTTCCTGTGAATGGTCCAACTGTCTGGCCTTCACAAGCAATAGCAGGTGACGCTTCAATGAATGTTGAACGGATGGCCCTGTTAACCACGATACGCGCTGCAGTAACTGTTGGACCTGTACAACCACTCACACTTGGTGTTACCTGGATATTACCGGTTAACTGACCAGTTGTATTATTCGTTGCCAGGAATGAAGGAATATTTCCGGTACCGAATGCAGACAAACCAATAGAAGGTTCGGTATTGAACCAGCTGTAAGTTGTGTTTGGCAGACTGCTTGTGAATGTGATTGCGTTTGTTCTGTTATCCGCACAAACCGATTGGTTAGCAATAAAGTTAGCAACCGGCGCAGGTCTCACCTGTATCACCAGGTTCTCTACATTATTACATCCGTTTGAATTGGCAATAGTATATACATAGGTCACATTCACCGGTGCAGCTGTTGTATTGATCAGGCTTTCAGAAATTCCTACAAGTCCAACAGATGATGGATTAGCGATACCCGTTACCGCACTGCGGCTCCAGTTAAAGCTGCTACCCGTGATATTTGAAACCGGTGCATATCCAACCGGCAGACCGCTACAGATGGTCAGGCTCTTCAGGCTTGTTAATACCGGTGTTGGCTTAACAGTTACCCTGATGATCTGATCGTTCGAGCACGTTGCTCCCTGTCCAAGTGAGTAACGGTAGCTTACTACGATAGGTGATGTTGTATTGTTGATCAGTGTTTCATTGATCGCACCGGTACCTGATCCTGCAGGATTGGTGATACCGTTAACGATTTGTCTGTCCCACACATATTGAACACCGGTAATCGTACTGATCGGTGTGAATACGAACGGTTGGTTGCTACATGCTTCATTGTTGATATTAGTATTGCTGAGCGACAATGATGGGTTTACCACTACTGTTACCGACTGCCTGTTGCTGCAACCGTTGCTGATCACATTGTATATATAAGTAACCACGATTGGTGATGGTGTAGTATTGATCAATGTTTCACGGATAGTACCTGTTCCGAGTGCCGGCAGGTTACTGATTCCGCTTACAGCTGCCCTGCTCCAGTTGAAGATGCTTTCACCAACGCTGGCAGATGGTGTATAAATAAACAGCGAGTTACTACAAACCGGTGCCGGTGTTAATGAGCTGGTTAATGACAATGGTGCATTAACAGTTACCCTGAATGTAGCCGGTGTTCCATAACATCCGTTGGCATAAGGTGTAACAGTAATATTAGCCGTTACAGAATCTGTTGTTGGGTTATTGGCAAAGAAGAAGATATCCCCCATACCACTTGCAGGAATACCGAACGAAGTATTGTTATTGGTCCAGGAGTAAGATGTTCCGCTGATCGTTGATCCGCTGAAGTTGATCACCTTGGTACTGTTATTACATGCCAGTTGACTACCTGGATTAGAAACTTTTGGCATTGGGTTCACTACTACACGCACGATCTGCGTATTGGTACATCCGTTGGCAGTGAGCGTATAAACGTAGGTTACCTGTAATGGTGCATTTGATGAATTCACGAGTATTTCATTGATACCATCGTTTCCGGCTGCAGCTGCATTGTCGATACCGGTTACAGCGGACCTGATCCAGCTGAAGCTGGTACCCGGTGTCTGGCTGGTCGGTGTATACGAAACCGCTAAGCCGCTGCAGACAGTAGGTATATTCAATTGTGTACTCAATACAGGTGTTGGGTTAATGGTGATCGTAAACTGTGTTGGCGTTCCGCTACATCCGTTTGCCTCTGGTATCACAGTTACTAACGATGTGATAGGCAATGGTGTTGCGTTGGCGGCAATAAATAACAGGTCATCCGTGCCTGATGTGTTCAGACCGATGCTGCTGTTTGAATTGGTCCACCTGTACGATGTGTTCGCGATAGCTGATCCTGTGAACGAGATGGTGGCGCCCGCTGCAGTACAGAATGACTGGTCAGGCACCGCACTTACAGTTGGTAAAGGATTAACAGTTACCACCAGGCTCATTGTATCGCTACAGCTTCCTGAAACGATCGTGTAGAGGTAACGGACATCGATCGGATGATCGGTTGTGTTAACCAATACTTCTGCGATCGCATTGCTGGTACTTGTGAACGCCGGGTTCGAGATACCGCTCACGGCAGCCCTTGTCCATGTTAATGTTGCACCCGGTGTTGAAGTGCCTTCGTAATTATATAATGAGTTGCTGCAAACAATATCCGTTAACGGTGAGCTCAGCTGTAAAGAAGGATTCACACCCACATACAACTCTTCCGGTACCGGGCTGCTACATCCATTCGCTGTAAGCGTATAGAGGTAAATAACCTGTACAGGATCAGTCGCGATATTGATCAGTGTTTCACTGATGCTTCCGGTACCGCCACCGGCTGTATTGCTCACGTTGTTTACAGCAGGACGTGTCCATGTGAACACAGTACCCGGTGTAAGCGATGTTGGTGAGAAATTAAATGTTGTTGCATTACAAACTGTTTGCGGTGTGTTATTACTCAGAACCGGATTAGCATACACCGTTACAGTTACGGTAAATGGATTACCGGCAAATGCTCCGTTAACCGGTACAACCGTGTACAGTAATACCGCTGTAGTAGTTCCGCTGTTGGTAAGCGTTTGTGAAAAGGTAGGTTGCGGCGATGCCTGTGCATTAATACCATCCACATTGCCTGTAACAAGAACAGGAAGATCCCATATATATGTTGTTGTAGCAGGTACGCCAGTAGGACTAACAGCAAACGGTACACCGCTACAGGTAGTTACCACCTGGTCGGCAACAGAAGGTACTGGATTAACCGTTACCAGTATTGTGAACGGCGTACCGGCACAATAAGAAGGCGCGATTGAGTTAGGTGTTACACTGAATGTAACATCGACTGGTGCCAGTGTTGCATTCACCAGTAATGGATCAAATGCATTGTGTCTTGTACCGTTTACAAGATCGCCGGTAACAACAGCTGAAGAAGCTGTCCATGTGTAGCTGATACCTTCAGCAGCATCCAGCGGTGTAAAGTTCATTCTCACACCACTTGCTGCACTCGTTGTTACGTTTGCGATAGCCGGAACTGAAGGGCCAACAATGATCATGAATGATCTTGCTACACCGTAACAGCCGTTTGCACGTGGTGTTACAGAGATCACAGCCGTGTCATTGATGCTTCCAATGTTAGCTGCAATAAATGCACCGATGGTTCCATTACTTGTTGGCACAGTACCAGCTCCACCCAATCCGATAGTGGTGTTGTTATTGCTCCAGTCGTAAGTCAACGCACTTGTTGTTACGAAATTAGGAATCACCACTGTTTGACCGTTACATACATTGAGGTCGGCAGGTTGTGTCATAGTAGGTGCCTGGCTGGATATGGAAACATCAGCTCTTTGTCCTGTACCTGGTAAATTAGGACAGGCATTGGTACCACCGGCAGTTACGTAGAATGAAGTATTGTTATTCATGATACCGGTTGTATAAACCGCGCCTGTGGCAAGTGCATTGGTAAGAGCTGCATCTGAGTACCATGTGTAAACAGGGTTCACAATATTGCTTGTAGAGCTTAATGCCGCGGTGATGGTTGTGCTAAGACCAGAACAGATCACTACCGGTGCAATCTCAAGATCGGCCGCTACCGCATACCTGTTCACTTTCAATTCGTGCGCATTTGCTGTTGTTATTGTTCCGCAACCACCTACTGAGAAGCTTACAGTTGCATAATAGTAAGTAGAGCTCAACGTTGATGGAGCCGGTGGATTATATGTGCTGGTAGTTATGCCAACCGGTGTTCCGCCTGTTGTTGAATTCACTGTATTAGAGAACCATGCATAGCTGATGTTACCCGCACCGCCATTAACTGTTACGGCCAATTGCGTTGGAGTAATATTCAGACACACCGTTTGTGTATTCAATGGAATAAACGCCTGCGGTGCCGCGCTCACGCTTACCGTTGTAGTAAATGATGCACCTGTACAATTACCCGTTACCGGTGTGATCATGTATGTGGCTGTTACATAAGAAGTGGTTGCGTTATTCAGCGTACCAAAGATATTAGGCCATCCTGCCACCTCTGCTGTACCACCTGTAAATCCTGTTCCGCCTGGTGCCGGCCATGTGTATTTGGTTCCTGCAGGTACAATACCATTGGCAAAGTCAGCCGGTGTCATACGGAATGTTACACCGCTACAGGTAATGGTTGACATATTCGTTACTGCAGCAGTTGGGTTGATCGATATGATCACAGAGAATGCAGCACCTGCACAATTACCCGATATAGGTGTAACCATGTAAGATGCAGTGGTGGCTGTGTTAACCGTATTGGTAATGATACCTGTAATTTCCGGTACTGCTATTGATTGAGATGCACCACCTGTGATACCTGTTCCGGTTGGAGCGGTCCATGTATACAGTGTTCCTGCCGGTACGATACCATGTGTACCATTCACCGGAGTGAGGTTAAAGGCTACACCACCACAGGTTGTTGTACTCATGGTTACGATTGTAGCAATCGGGTTAACCGTGATGGTTAATGTGAACGGTGCTCCTACATATCCACCCGCTGATGTTGGTGTTACTATATAAGTGGCGGTTTGTACAACATTGGTTGTATTTACCAGTGTGCCATTAATATTAAGGATCAATGCGCCGGATGCTCCACCTGTAAGGCCACCGCTGATAGAAGGTGCTGACCATGCATAGGTAGTTCCGGTAGGAACGATACCATTCACACCATTCACAGGTGTTACAACGAATGTTGAACCGCTACACGTAGTGGCCGACATGGCATTGATAGAAGGTACCGGGCTAACATTTACCGTTACTGTAAATACAGATCCGTTTGCACAACTGATCGTATTTGGTGTTACGATATACGTTGCAGTCTGCATTGTATTGGTAGGGTTGGTCAATGTACCATTGATATTAACAGAAGCAACTGCCCGTGCCGCCCCACCTGTGAAACCTGTACCTGTTGGTGCCGGCCATGTGTAGGTTGTACCCGCCGGTATAATACCATTGACGATGTTAGTAGGCGTAACACTGAACGGCAGACCGCTACCTGTTGTAATACTGATAGCCGTAATATCTGCGATCGGGTTGATGCTGAGTGTGAATGTAAATTGACCACCCGCACAACCACCGAATGAAGGTGTAACAGTATAAGTAGCCGTTTGTGCAACGTTAACCGGATCAACCAGTGTTCCGTTGATGGTTGCTGCACCGGTTGCACTGGTAAAGCCTGTTACCCCACCCGTTACTACCGGAGCGGACCATGTATACGTTGTTCCCGCAGGAATGGCTCCGTTGATTCCATTAGCAGGCGCAACACTGAAGTTTACACCACTACAGATCACCGAAGTCATATCACTAACAACCGGTAATGGATTCACCGTCATCGTAATGGTGAAGGCTGCTCCATTTCCACAAGCCGCTGTATTTGGTGTAACCGTATACTTAGCTGTTTGTGTAGTAATTGTTTGGTTAACCAGGAACCCATTGATATCGCCAGCATTTGTTCCGCTATCGCCACCCGTGAAGCCGGTACCTGTTGGTGGCGACCATGTATACGTTGTTCCTGCCGGTACAATGTTTCCATTAACAAGATCAGCCGGTACCACATTAAATGTAGCACTGCTACAGGTTGATGTAGCAATGTCTGTAATATGAACCACAGGATCCAGGGTAACCGTTACAGTAAACGATGAACCTACTCCACAACTAACAATGATTGGTGTTACTACATAAGTAGCCGTTCTCGCAATATTGGTTGTATTAACAAGTGTTCCGAAGATATCTGCTGCGCCGGTTAACTGTGCCGCACCACCTGTAAAGCCCGTACCGGTTGGTGCTGACCATGTATACGTTGTTGCAGCAGGTACTACCCCATTAATACCATTGGTAGGCGTAACAACAAAGGTGATTCCGCTACAGGTTGTAGTGGTCATATTAGTAATGATACCTACCGGGTTGATCGTTACTGTAAATGAGAACTGGGCTCCTGTACAAACACCAGACACCGGCGTTACCAGGTAAGTAGCGGTGATCGATGAACTGATCGAGTTGGTTAATGTACCGGTAACATTCGTTACAGGCGTTACCTGTGTTGCACCACCTGTAAAGCCGGTTCCTGTAGGTGCTGACCATGAATATAATGTTCCTGCCGGTATCAATCCGTTGGCTCCGTTAGCCGGTGTTACAGTAAAGGTTACACCGCCACAGGTTGTTAATGACATCGGCGTGATGGATGAAACAGGACTGATCGTTACAGTTACGGTAAATGGTGTAGCCGTTCCGCAAAGCGCTGAGAATGGTGTTACCACATAAGTTGCAGTTTGTGCAATATTGGTTGGGTTGATCAGTGTACCGGTAATATCGGTTGCGTTAACACCAGCCTGCCCACCAGTCATACCACCCGTTACTCCTGGCGCTGACCATGTGTAAGTAATCGATGCAGGTACAATACCATTCGCGCCGTCAACAGGTGTTACAGTAAATGCTGAACCGCTACAGGTTACTGTTGTGATAGCTGTAATGCTGGCAACCGGATTAATCGAAACCGTGAGTGTGAATGGTATGCCCGCTCCGCAATTTGGAATATGTGGCGTAACAGTATAGCTCGCAGTTCTCGCGATATTAGTGGTATTGGTCAATAGGCCGAACACATGTGAAAGCTGTGTTGATTGTGATGCCCCACCGGTAAATCCGGTTCCTGTTGGTACGGACCATGTATACGTTGTTCCTAATGGAATGATACCATTGGTTACATCGGTAGGCGTAACATCAAATGCAACACCGCTACACGTAGTGGTATTCATTGGGTTGATGGTAGCACCCGGGTTGATCGTTACTGTGAGTGTGAACACAGGACCGTAACAGATACCTGATACCGGTGTGATCATATAAGTAGCCGATACGGCTGAACTGGTAATGTTTGTAAGCAGACCATTGATATTGGTGATGCTGGTGATCTGTGTTGCACCGCCTGTGAAGCCCGAACCTGTTGGCGCGGTCCATGCATATAAGGTTCCTGAAGGAATCACACCATTGGTTCCGTTAACCGGTGTTACCATAAAGGCAACCGCGCTACAGGTTGTTGTTGACATGGCTGTAACGGTAGCCGCAGGATTTACTGTAACAGTTACAGTGAACGGCGTACCCGCTCCGCAATTAAGCGTTGTAGGCGTTACAGTATAAACAGCTGTTTGTGCAATATTGGTTGGGTTGGTGAGTGTACCATTTACATTGATTTGTGCTGATGCACCAACACCATTGCTGATACCACCGGTTACCGAAGGCGCTGCCCATGCATACGTTGTTCCTGCAGGCACGATACCATTTGCACCATCTACCGGTGTTACATTAAATGTGAGGCCACTACAGATCACCGTTGACATAGCAGTAATGGTTGCAGCCGGATCGATGGTAACAGTGAGTGAGAACGCTGCACCTGTACAGTTGCCTGATATAGGCGTTACGATATAAGTAGCTGTTCTCGCAATGTTGGTGGTATTAACCAGCGTACCCGAAATATTAATTGAAGGAACAGCACGTGATAAGCCACCGGTAAATCCTGTACCTGTTGGAGCCGACCATGTATACAATGTTCCGTTTGGTATGATGCCGTCTGTACCGTGTGTAGGTGTTGCTGTAAAGGTTACACCGCTACAGGTTGTTGTGGACATTGGTATGATGGTAGCCTTAGGATTGAGGCTTACCGTTACAGTAAACGATGCGCCATTACAGCTTCCTGATACAGGTGATACTGTGTAAACAGCTGTTTGTGCAGTGTTGGTCGTATTGTTAAGTGTTCCAATGATCGTGCTGACCGGCGCAACCTGTGTAGCACCACCAGTGAAGCCGGTACCCGTAGGTGCTGACCATGTATATAATGTTCCGGCAGGTACAATACCATTCGTGCTGTTAACAGGTGTTACGTTAAAGGTTGTTCCGCTACAGATCACAGTGGTCATTGCCGTGATACTGGCAACAGGACTCACCGTAACAGTGACTGTAAATTGTTTAGCCGCTCCACAATCCGGTGTATTTGGTGTAATAATGTAAACAGCTGTTTGTGCAGTGTTGGTTGGGTTGGTTAATGTACCACTTACATTAACAGCTGTTGTTCCTGTTACTCCACCGGTCAATCCACCTGTTACAGATGGTGCAGACCAGCTGAATGTTGTACCCAATGGTATGATACCATTTATGCCATTTGTTGGGGTAACAGTAAACTGCGTACCGCTACAGGTAACACTTGACATGCCATTAACAGTAGCTGTAGGATTCAGGTTAATTGTTACAGAGAATGGTACACCGATACAGGTTCCTGAAATAGGTGTTACGATATAGGTAACCGTTACTGCCGAACTGGTAGTATTTGTAAGCAATCCATGAACATCTATTACAGCAGTTACCTGTGAAAGACCACCGCTGAAGCCGGTACCCGTTGGTGCTAACCATGTATATACTGTTCCTGCAGGTACGATACCATTGGTGCCGTTGACCGGTGTAACACTGAAGGCTACTCCGCTACAGGTTGTTGTTGACATGGCATTCACAGTAGAGATCGGGTTGATCACTACCATTAATGTAAAGCTGGCATTGCTTCCACAACTCACTGTTATCGGCGTAACTACATAAGTAGCCGTTTGGATCACATTGGTTGTGTTCACCAGGGTACCATTGATATCGGCCGAAGGAACCGTTTGTGATGCACCACCTGTGAAACCGCTGCCGGTTGGTAAGGTCCATGTATATAATGTTCCTGCAGGTACAATACCGTTGGTGAGATTGGCAGGTACAACTGAGAAGCTTACGCCGCTACAGCTTGATGTAGTCATTGAGTTGATGGTAGCCACAGGGTTAACAGTAACGGTAACACTGAAGGTTACGCCTGTACAGTTTCCTGACTTAGGTGTTACGAGATAAGTAGCCGTTCTCGCAACATTGGTAGTATTGGTAAGTGTACCAAATATATCGTTCACACCCGTTGCCTGTGAAAGACCACCGGTAAGATTTGTACCTGTTGGTGCCGACCATGTAAACGTAGTTCCGGCAGGAATGATACCGTTGGCAGGATCTGTTGGCGTTACCACGAAGCTTACACCGCTACACGTTGTAGTGCTGATCGGGTTGATGGTAGCAATTGGATTGATCGTTACCGTTACAGTAAATACAACACCTGTACAACTTCCTGATAATGGCGTTACCGTATAAGTAGCGGTCTTAACTGAATTGGTTGTATTTACCAATGTACCCAGGATGGTAGATACCGGTGTTATTTGTGTTACACCACCCGTAAAGCCCGTACCGGTTGGTGCAGACCATGAATACAATGTTCCGGCAGGTACAATACCATTGGTGTTGTCAACCGGTGTTACATTAAAGGTTACACCGCTACAGGTTGTCGTACTCATTGGTACGATGGTGGCCAACGGATTCAATGTTACTGTTAATGTGAACGAAACACTCAATCCGCAAGCGGTGCTCGGTGTTACGAGATAAGTAACCGTAACCATTGAACTGGTTGTATTCACAAGCGTACCATAAATATTTGGTGCGCCAACTGTTTCAGATGCACCACCTGTGAAGCCTGTACCTGTTGGTGCGCTCCAGATGAATGTGGTACCGAATGGTATGATTCCGTTAACACCATCGGTAGGTGTTACAACAAATGGTGTACCGCTACAGGTAACAGCCGTCATCGCATTGATAGTAGCACCCGGTTTGATACTTACCGTTAATGTGAATGATGTGCCCGCACAATTTCCTGAAACAGGTGATACTATATAGGTAGCGGTTTGACCGATACTGGTTGTATTAATAAGGTTACCATGAATATCATTCACACCTGTTGCCTGTGATGCGCCACCGGTAAAGCCACCGCCGGTTGGAGCCGACCATGTGTACAATGTACCGGAAGGTACTACCCCATCTGTACTGTTAACCGGTGTTGTGCTGAAGAACACACCGCTACAGGTAGTGGTACTCATGGCATTGATAGAAGCCACAGGACTAACCGTTACGGTAACCGTAAATGCCGCACCGGTACAGCTGCCTGTCAATGGCGTAACTGTATACACAGCTGTTTGCGCTGTATTGAGCGGGTTGCTTAATGTACCATGTACATTCACCTGATTGGTTTCACTGATGCCACCTGCTATACCACCTGTTACAACCGGTGCCGACCAGCTGAACGTTGTTCCGGCAGGAACCACACCGTTTGTATTATCGATCGGTGTTACAGTGAATGTTACACCGCTACAGGTTACCGTACTCATTGGTGTGATGATACCAACCGGGCTAACGGTTACGGTTACAGAGAATACAGGACCTACGCAACTTCCGGAAATTGGTGTTACTATATAAGTTGCTGTTCTTGCAATGTTTGTTATGTTATTGAGTGTACCCAATACAGTATTGATCGGCGTTACCTGTGTTGCACCACCTGTAATACCGGTTCCGGTTGGAGCGTTCCATGAATACAATGTGCCGGCTGGTATTACACCGTTTGTGCTGTTAACAGGTGTTACGTTGAATGTTACACCGCTACACGTGATCGTACTCATCGCTGTGATATTGGCCAGCGGGTTAATGGTTACCGTAAGTGTGAACGCTGCACCTGCACCACAATTAAGTGTGATCGGTGTTACTGTATACACTGCTGTAAGTGCTGTGCTCAGCGGGTTGAACAATGTTCCTGTAATATTTGGCTGTGCCACTGTTTGTGTTACACCACCTGTAAAGCCACTACCTGTTGGTGCGGCCCATGTATACAGAGTTCCGGCAGGAATGATACCGTTGGTGCCATCTACCGGTGTTACCGTGAAAGCAGATCCGCTACAGGTTACTGTAGACATCGGGTTCACACTAGCCGCAGGGTTAACGGTTACCACCACACTGAATGATGTTCCGAAACAGCTTCCTGATACAGGTGTTACATGATAGGTAGCCGTTACTGATGAGCTTGTTGTATTGGTAAGTGTTCCTGCAATATGTATCTGTGGTGTTGTTTCTGTTACACCACCTGTGAAGCCAATACCTGTTGGAGCTGTCCAAGTATACAATGTACCGGCAGGTACGGTTCCGTTTGTACCATTCACCGGTGTTACCGTGAACAATACACCACTACAACTTACCTGCGTCATTGGTGTGATGCTGGCTGCCGGATCAACTGTTACGATAATAGAGAATACTGTACCTACGCAATTACCCGAAACCGGTGTTACGAAGTAAGTGGCTGTGATAGCAGCCGGTGTTGTATTGGTAAGCGTTCCGGATATTGTATTTACACCGGTTAATTGTGTTGCACCACCGGTAAAGCCTGCACCTGTTGGAGCTGCCCATGTGTAGGTTGTTCCGGCTGGTACAATTCCGTTGGCTCCCTGTACCGGTGTTACTGCAAAGGTTAATCCGCTACAAATCGTTGTTGTCATTGTATTGATAACAGCTACTGTATTAACCGTTACCACCACCGTAAATGGAACACCCGCTCCACAATTCACCGTTACCGGTGTAACAATATAGGTAGCGCTTTGTGCCGTGTTGGTTGGGTTGCTGAGGTTACCATTGATATCCAGTTGACCGGTTGCGGTTACACCACCTGTTAAGCCACCTGTTACTACCGGTGCTGACCAGTTATACGTTGTTCCGGCCGGTATGATTCCATTGGTGCCATCTACCGGTGTTATGTTGAAGGTTACACCGCTACAGATACTTGCCGACATAGCAGTGATCGTTGCAACCGGATTAACCGTTACAGTTAATGTATAAGGTGTTCCGGTACAGCTACCAGATGTTGGTGTAACAATATAAGTAGCGCTTACTGCCCCGCTGGTGATATTAGTAAGTGTTCCGCTAACAGCACTTGCCGCAACAGTATGTGAAAGCCCGCCGGTAAATCCTGTTCCGGTTGGTGCTGTCCATACATAGGTTGTTCCTGCCGGTACAATTCCGTTGGTTCCGTTAGCTGCCGTTGATGTGAACGGTAAACCACTACAGCTTGTTGCTGTCATCGCAGTGATGCTGGCAACCGGATCGATAGTAGCCGTTACACTAAATACAGCCCCGGTACAACTGCCGGATATTGGCGTTACTAAGTAAGTGGCAGTTTTTGCGGTGTTGGTTGTATTCGTAATCGTACCAAATATATTGCTAACTGGCGTTGTTTGTGATGCTCCGTTCGTAATGCCTGTACCTGTTGGAGCCAGCCATGTGTACAGTGTACCTGCAGGAATAATACCGTTGGTAGCATTCGCAGGCGTTATACTAAATGTTACACCGCTACAGGTTGTTGTTGTCATCGGCGTGATAGTAGCAGCAGGATCCAGCGTTACGGTTAATGTGAATGGCGTTCCCGCTCCGCAATTAACGGTGATCGGTGTTACGATATACGTTACTGTTTTAAACGTATTGGTTGTATTCACCAGCGTACCGGTGATCGTGTTCACGGCAATCGTTTGTGATGCACCACCTGTAAAGCCTGAACCTGTTGGCGCTGTCCAGGTATAGGTTGTTCCTATTGGAATGATACCATTGGTGCCATCTACCGGTGTTACATTGAATGTAACGCCGCTACAGATCACCGTTGTCATAGCGTTTACTGTTGCCGCAGGATTCAGCGTTATAACCAATGTGAATGATGTGCTGCTTCCACAACCCGTATTTGGTGTTACCACATACGTTGCAGTTACAGCCGAGCTGGTGTTATTGGTAAGGTTACCCGTGATATTGGTGATAGGTATGATCTGTGTTGCCCCACCTGTAAAGCCGGTTCCTGTTGGCGCTGTCCATGTATAGGTTGTTCCCAACGGCACAATACCATTTGCACCATTCACCGGTGTTACATTAAACGTTACACCACTACAGCTAACTGATGTCATCGATGTGATGTTGGCAATCGGATTAACGGTTACTACCAATGTGAACGGTGTTGCATCACCACAATTCACCGTTGTTGGTGTTACTGTATACGTTGCACTTTGTGGTACGTTGGTCGGGTTATTTAATGTTCCGTTGATATTCAATAACAATATGCCTGCTGCCCCACCGGTTAAGCCTCCCGATACTACCGGCGCTGACCATGAATATAATGTTCCCGCAGGAATAATACCATTGGTTACGTCGGCTGGTGTTGCCGTAAATGCCACCCCGCTACAAGTGCTGGTTGACATGGAAGTGACAGTAGCTGTTGGATTGATATAAACAGATACTGTGAATGCTGTTCCAGTACAGATACCGGATAATGGAGTTACTATATACGTAGCTGTAACCGATGAGCTGGTTGTATTCGTTAACAGACCATGTATATCATTCACCGGTGTTACCTGTGTTGCACCGCCGGCAACCCCTGCTCCTGTTGGAGCAGACCATGCATACAATGTTCCGGCAGGTACAATTCCGTTCGCACCCTCTACCGGTGTTACGGCAAACGCTACACCGCTACAGGTGATCGTTGTCATATCTGTGATAGAAGCAATAGGACTGATATTAACAGTAACTGTAAACGGCAGACCCGCTCCGCAATTCACCGTGATTGGCGTTACAATGTAGGTAGCTGTTTTGGTTGTATTGGTTGTATTCACCAATGTACCGATGATGGTATTTACCGCAGTTGTCTGAGATACACCACCGGTAAAGCCAACACCTGTTGGTGTGGTCCATGTATACAATGTGCCCGCCGGCACAATACCATCTGTGCCGTTCACCGGTGTTACATTAAATGCTACACCGCTACAGGTTGTGGTTGACATAGCCGTGATCGTTGCAGCCGGGTTGATAGTGATCAGCAATGTGAATGATATGCTCGATCCGCAGGCAGTTGTTGGTGTTACAACATACAACGCAGTTACTGCAGCATTGGTTGTATTCACAAGGGTTCCTGAAATATTACCTACCGCAACCGTTTGTGATGCACCGCCTGTAAAGCCGGTACCGGTTGGCACTGTCCATGTGTACAATGTTCCGTTAGGAATGGTTCCGTTAACACCATCTGTTGGTGTTACAGTGAATATAACACCGCTACAGGTTGTTTCGGTCATCGGATGAACCGTTGTACCCGGATCAACCGTAACTGTTAATGTGAATGCATTACCGGCACATGCTCCTGATACAGGGCTAACAATATAAGTTGCCGTAATTGAGAAGCTTTGTGTATTGGTGAGCAATCCAAAGATATCTGTTGCAGGTGTTACCTGTGATGCACCACCGGTAAAGCCAAAGCCTGTTGGTGCCGACCATGTATAAGTCGTTCCCAAAGGTACAATACCATTCATTCCGTTGGTAGGTGTTACGTTGAACGAAACTGCGGTACAAACAGTTGTAGTCATCGCGGTAACCGAAGCAACAGGACTGATCGTAACTACTGCAGTAAACGCCGCACCGGTACAGTTTCCTGATAACGGCGTTACGAGATAAGTAGCCGTAACCGCTGCATTGGTGATGTTGGTGAGTAAGCCATTGATTGCGATCACACCGGTTGATTGTGAAAGACCACCCGTGAATCCGCTACCCGTTGGTGCTGACCAGGTAAATGTAGTACCTGCAGGAATGATACCATTGGTAGCGTGTGTAGGTGTCATGGTAAATGCCACACCGCTACAGGTTACAGTTGTCATTGATGTAACCGTTGCAACAGGGTTCAATGTGATCGTTACACTAAATACAGTTCCGGTACAGTTTCCTGATAATGGTGTTACAGTATAGGTAGCTGTTTGTGCAATATTGGTTGGATTGATCAGTGTACCATTGATATCAGCTGCATTGGTTACAGTGATACCACCGGTAATGCCACCTGTTACTGCAGGAGATGACCAGCTGTATAAGGTACCGGTTGGAATTACACCGTTCACACCATGTGTTGGTGTTAATGTAAATGTGAGACCGCTACAGATCGTTGTGCTCATGGCAGCAATGGTAGCCATCGGGTTCACAGTAACCGTTACTGTGAACGGAATACCTGCACCACAATTCACAGTGATCGGTGTAACTGTATAGGTAGCTGTTTGCTGTATGTTGGTTGGGTTAACCAATGTACCGTTGATAGTTGTACCTGTTGCTGCCTGACCGTTAGAGATACCACCGGTTACAGATGGGATTGACCAGCTGTAAGTAGTACCTGCCGGTATGATACCGTTGGTGCCGTCTGAAGGACTCACTGAGAAGCCTACGCCGCTACAAGTAACTGTTGTCATATCTGTTACGGTTGCAACAGGGTTGATATTCACCAGCAATGTAAACGGCGTTCCTTCACAGGCACCGGAGATCGGCGTCACAACATAAGTGGCTGTTTTAGCTGAGCTTGTTGTATTCACCAGCGTTCCTGAAATATCGATCTGCGGTGTTACCTGTGTTGCACCACCGGTAAAGCCTGATCCGGTTGGAGCAGTCCATGTGTAAACCGTTGCAGTTGGTATGATACCGTTAGCGCCATTTACCGGTGTTACGGTAAAGGTCACACCGCTACAGGTAACAGTGGTCATACTCGTAACAGATGCCGCTGGATTGATCGTTACAACCAATGTGAATGTTGTACCTGTACAAACGCCTGATACAGGAGTTACGATATAAGTAGCCGTTACCGGCGCATTGGATGGATTGGTAAGCGTACCGCTGATAAAACCTACACCAGTTACCTGTGATTGACCACCGCTGAAGCCAACACCTGTTGGAGCACTCCATGCATATAATGTTCCGTCTGGTACTATACCGTTGGTTGCATTGGCAGGACTCACATTAAATGTTACACCGCTACATGTATTGGTTGTCATGGCAGTGATCGCAGCTACCGGATCGATGGTAACTGTTACCGTAAATGCTGCACCTGTACAATTACCCGATAAAGGTGTTACAATATAAGTAGCCGTTCTTGCTATGTTCAGCGGATTCTGCAGGTTACCATTGATATCGATCTGAGCGCTTGCAGCTGCACCACCTGTTAAGCCACCGGTTACGGATGGTATTGACCAGCTATACAATGTGCCCGCAGGTACGATACCGTTTGCACTGTTAACCGGGCTAACATTAAAGGTTACTCCGCTACAGCTAACACCCGTCATAGTGGTGATCTCTGCAGTTGGGTTGATCGTTACAACCAATGTGAATGCAGCGCCTGTACAGTTTCCGGATAATGGTGTTACGATATAGGTCGCTGTTCTTGCTGTGTTGAATGAGTTATGCAGGTTACCATTGATATCGATCTGCGCAGTTCCAGCCGCACCTCCTGTTAATCCGGCCGACATTGATGGAGATGACCAGCTATACAATGTGCCTGCAGGTACGATACCGTTTGTGCTGTTAACCGGGCTAACATTAAAGGTTACACCGCTACAGCTAACACCGGTCATTGCCGCGATTTCAGCAGTTGGGTTGATCGTTATGGTTACAGCAAATGCCACACCTGTACAGCTTCCTGATAATGGTGTTACGATATAAGTAGCCGACTGTGCTGTGTTCAGCGGGTTATGGAGGTTACCATTGATATCTGTTTGACCCGTTGCACTTACACCACCTGATAAACCACCGGTAACGATCGGTGCAGACCAGCTATACAATGTGCCCGCAGGTACAATGCCGTTGGTGCTGTTAACCGGACTTACATGGAACGTTACACCGCTACAGCTAACACCTGTCATTCCGTTGATAGAAGCTACCGGACTGATGGTTGCTGTTACTGTGAACACCGCACCGGTACAATTATTGGTAGTTGGTGTTACTATATAAGTAGCAGTGATCGCTGCATTGGTAATATTGGTAAGTGTTCCATTGATATTATTGATCGCAATGGTTTGTGATGCACCACCTGTAAATCCTGTGCCGGTTGGTGCTGTCCATGTATACAATGTTCCTGCCGGTACAATACCATTTGTATTATCTACCGGTGTAATGCTGAAGGTTAATCCGCTACAGATAGTGGTTGTTAATGCATTTACTGTTGCAGAAGGCTTGATGGTTACACTGAGTGTAAACGGTTGGGCCGCACCGCAATTGGCAACAATCGGTGTTACAAGATAGTCGGCTGTTACAGCAGAGCTTGTTGTATTCACCAGGGTACCTGTGATCGTATCAACAGCAACTGTTTGTGATACACCACCGGTGAAACCATTACCTGTTGGTGCCGACCATATATACAATGTTCCGGCAGGAATCACACCATTCACACCATTGGTTGGTGTTGCACTGAACAATACACCGTTACAGGTGATGGCACTCATATTAGTGATCGTGGCTGTTGGATTGATCGTTAACGTAACTGTAAATGCAGCACCTGTACAGTTACCGGATAATGGTGTTACTGTATACGTAGCCGTTCTTGAACTGCTGAGTGCATTGATCAATGTACCGTTGATATCCAACTGCGCTGTTGCAGCTGCACCGCCTGATAAGCCGGCGGCTACTGATGGTGCTGACCAGCTGTATAATGTTCCGGCAGGTACAATACCATTTGTGCTGTTAACCGGTGTAACATTAAATGCAATACCGCTACAGCTGATAGAACTCATGGCCGTGATCTCTGCAGTTGGGTTAACAGTAACCGTTACTGTGAATACAGGACCAGTACAAGCTCCCGATACAGGGGTTACTGTATACGTAGCCGTTTGCGCTGTATTCAACGGGTTATGTAAAGTACCGCTGATGAATGCCTGTGCCGTTCCGCTTACACCACCCGTAAGTGTGCCCGCTGATGGTGCTGACCAACTATACGTTGTTCCCGCTGGTACAATGCCATTGGTGTTATCTACCGGTGATACCGTGAAGATCACACCGCTACAGGTTACAGCTGTCATTGGGTTAACCGTTGCATCAGGACTGATGTTAACCGTTACACTAAATGCTGCACCGGTACAATTGCCGGATACAGGTGTAACAATATAAGTAGCCGTTTTAGTGGTGCTGGTTGTATTAACAAGTGTTCCGCTGATAAATAATTGTCCAACCGCCTGTGTAGCACCACCCGTAAAGCCGGTTCCCGTTGGTGCAGACCATGTATAAGTGGTAGCAGCAGGTACAATACCGTTAGCAATATTAGAAGGCGATACATTGAACGTTACTCCGTTACACGTTACCGTGCTCATCGGTGTGATCTCGGCTGTTGGATTAACAGTAACCGTGAGTGTGAATACAGTTCCGGTACAACCTGCTGTTACAGGGCTTACTAAGTAAGAAGCTGTTACAGCAGTATTAATAGTATTCCTTAAATGACCGCTGATCGTGTTTACACCAATGCTTTGTGAAACGCCGCCGGTAAATGCTGTACCCGTTGGTACCGACCATGTGTACAGGGTACCTGCAGGAACAATACCGTTGGTGTTATCAACTGGTGTTGTATTAAAGGTTACACCGCTACAGGTTGTTTCTGTCATAGCAGTGATGTATGCTGCAGGACTGATCGTAACAGTAAGTGTAAACGGTAATCCTGCACCACAATTCACAGTGATCGGTGTTACGATATAAGTAGCTGTTCTCGCAATACTGCTTGTATTGGCGAGTGTACCATTGATAACTGCAACTGGTGTTGTGTTAGATACACCACCGCTGAATCCTGTACCCGTTGGAGCAGCCCACGTAAACAATGTTCCGGCAGGAATGATTCCGTTGGTACCATCGGTAGGTGTAGCTGTAAAGGTTACACCGCTACAGATCACAGTTGTCATGGCAGTTACAGTAGCTGCCGGATCAATGGTCACTGTGAGTGTGAATGGTATACCTGCTCCGCAATTTGCGAGGAACGGTGTTACGATATAAGTAGCTGTTTTAGCAGAGCTGGTGGTATTCACAAGTGTACCGCTGATATTCACCTGTGCGATGGTTTGTGATACACCACCGGTAAAGCCGGTTCCTGTTGGAGCAGTCCATGTATAAGTAGTTCCACCCGGAATGATACCGTTAACACCATCGGTAGGTGTAGCTGTAAATGTTACACCGCTACAGGTTACAGCTGTCATCGCATTGATCAACGAACCCGGGTTAACCGTTACGGTTACCGTAAAGGCAAGACCGTTACAAGATCCGGATACCGGTGAAACAATATAAGTAGCTGTTATCGCAGAGCTGGTGATATTCGTAAGTGTTCCGGTAATGGTGGCACTTGGACTTACCTGGCTCGCACCACCGGTAAAGCCTGTTCCTGTTGGAGCTGACCAAGTGTAAGTAGTTCCCGCAGGTACGATACCGTTAGTGATGTTGGCCGGCAGTACGTTAAACGCAACTTCGCTACAAGTGATCGAAGTGATCGCAGTGATGCTGGCTACAGGGTTAATCGATACAGTTACTGTATAAACGGCACCTGTACAATTTCCTGATAACGGTGTAACAAGGTAAGTAGCCGTAACTGCTGCATTCGTTGTATTGATCACAGTTCCATGAACATCATTCACCGGAACAACCTGCGATAAACCACCGCTGATACCTGAACCTGTTGGAGCTGACCATGTATACAATGTTCCGGCAGGAATAATACCGTTAGCACCATGCGCAGGCGTTACGGCAAACGTTACACCGCTACAGGTTACAGTAGTCATTTCAGTGATAGTGGCTGAAGGACTCAACGTAACTGTGAGCGTAAACGCTGCACCTGTACACTCACCCGATAATGGTGTTACTAAATATGTGGCAGTCTGACCGATATTGGTTGTATTCACCAGGTTACCCTTAATATCTGCAACCGTAACAGCTTGGCTTACGCCACCGGTAAATCCGCTGCCGGTAGGTGCTGACCATGTATACAATGTTCCGGCTGGTATCACACCATTCGTAACATCCGTTGGTGTTACTGTGAATGTTACACCGCTACAGATAACTGTTGACATCGGGTTGATCATTGCTTTCGGAGTGATCGTTACCGTTACAGTAAATGCCGCACCGGTACAATTACCCGATTTTGGTGTAATGATATAGGTAGCTGTTTGTGCAGTATTGGATGGGTTGAATAATGATCCGTTAATGATGGCAACATTACTTGCACTCAGTCCACCACTTAAACCACCTGTAACACCCGGTGCCGACCAGTTGTATAATGTTCCTGCCGGTACAATACCGTTAGCAAGATCTGTAGGTGTTACAGAGAAGGCAACACCGCTACAACTGATGGTTGACATTTGTGTGATCTCAGCAGTTGGATTGATCGATACGGTTAATGTAAATGCCACGCCGGTACAATCACCCGATTTTGGTGTAATGGTATAAGTAGCGGTTTGTGCAGTATTCAGCGGATTATGCAGGTTACCATTGATAATAAGCGAATTATTTCCAAATCCACCACCGGTCATGCCACCTGTTACCACCGGCGGGTTCCATGTATACAATGTTCCTGCCGGCACAATACCGTTAGCAAGGTCTGTAGGTGTTACAGAGAAAGCAACACCGCTACAACTTACTGTAGACATGGCTGTGATCTCAGCAGTTGGGTTGATTGTAACAGTTACTGTGAATGAAGTACCGATACAATTTCCAGAAGTTGGTGTTACGGTATAAACGGCAGTTTGTGTTGTATTCAGCGGGTTGGTTAAGAGACCGTTGATATTCAATTGTAATGTTGCCGTTACACCGCCTGTGAGTCCGCCGGTAACTGCCGGTGCAGGCCAGCTGTACGTGATACCTGCCGGTACAATACCATTCACACTGTTCGAAGGTGTAATGCTGAAGGCAACACCGCTACAACTTACTGTTGACATCGGTGCGATATAAGCAGTAGGATTGATCGTAACAGTTACCGTGAATGGTGTATTGTTACCACAATTCAAGGTTGTTGGTGTAACAGTATAAGTAGCCGTTTGTACATCATTGGTTGGGTTAACAAGACTTCCATGGATATTAACTGAACCGGTTGCAGATGCGCCACCTGTTAAACCACCTGTTACAGATGGTGCCGACCATGTATATGTTGTTCCCGCAGGTACAATACCATTGGTTCCATTGATTGGCGTTAAAGTAAAGGCAACACCGCTACAACTCACTTCGCTCATGGCTGTGATAGAGGCGGTTGGGTTAACAGTAACGGTAACGGTAAAGCTTACACCTGTACAGCTTCCACTCTGCGGTGTAACTGTATAGGTTGCCGTTTGTGCAGTATTGGTAGGGTTGGTAAGTGTACCAAAAATATTGGTTGCGTTACTACCTGCTGCACCACCGCTCAGGCTACCTGTTACAGAAGGTGCCGACCAGCTATACAATGTTCCGTCAGGAATAATACCATTCACACCATCTGTTGGTGTTACTGTAAACAATACACCGCTACAGGTTACTGTTGAAATCGCATTAAATGTTCCTAATGGATTGATCGTTACGATCACTGTAAACGCAGTACCGTTTCCGCAATTAAGCGTAGTTGGTGTTACTGTATACGTAGCGCTGTGTGCCGCATTGGTAGCATTGGTAAGGGTACCATTTACATCGATCTGCGCACTGGCAGCTGCACCGCCTGTTAAACCTCCATTTACTGTTGGAGCCAGCCATGCATAGGTTGTTCCGAATGGAACAATACCATTTGCACCATTGATTGGTGTTACATTAAATGGTGCACCGCTACAGGTTGTGATACTCATGGCACCTATCGATGCAATCGGGTTGATGGTTACGGTAAGTGTAAACACCGGACCTGTACAATTACCTGAAACTGGTGTTACTAAGTAAGTAGCCGTTTGTGCTGTATTATTAGGATTGGACAGTGTTCCGTTGATATTAACAGAAGCATTGCCCGCACCGCCACCGGTAACACCACCGGTAAGAACCGGTAACGACCATGAATACGTTGTTCCTGCAGGCACTACCCCATTTACATTATCAACAGGTGTTACCGTAAACGTTACTCCGCTACAGGTTACCGCTGTTAAGTTATTCATGGTAGCCTTAGGACTAACCGTTACAACCACCGTAAATGTGCTGGCAGCTCCGCAGTTCACCACATTAGGTGTTACGGTATAAGTAGCCGTTTGTTCAACACTTGTTGGATTAACAAGTGTTCCGAAAATATTGGTTGAGTTGCTGAATGCAGTTCCGCCACTGATGCCACCGGTAACCTGAGGAGCCGACCATGTATAGGTAGTTCCGGTTGGTATCACACCATTCACCCCGTGTACAGGTGTAAACATGAATGGTGTTCCGCTACAGGTTATAGTTGTCATGGTAGTTACCGTAGCAGTTGGATTAACCGTTACCGTTACTGTAAATGGTGTCGCCGGTCCGCAATTAACAGTGGATGGAGTTACCACATACACAGCTGTTTGTGCCGTATTGGTTGGGTTACTTAATGTACCATTGATATCCGCCTGGTTGCTCGCAGTGATACCACCCGACAGACCGCCGGTAACAGAAGGTGCTGACCAGCTGTAAGTTGTTCCTGCCGGTACAATACCATTGTTTCCATTAACAGGTGTAAGGTTAAACTGAACACCGCTACAGCTTACAGTTGACATAGCTGTGATTACCGCAGTAGGATTCAGGTTCACCGTTAATGTGAACGGAGCACCTGTACAATTACCTTGTTTAGGCGTTACAATATAAGTAGCCGTGATAGCTATGTTAGTGATATTGGTCAGATTGCCAACTACTGAAGCAAGTGGAGCGATCTGAGAAAGTCCGCCTGTGAACCCGGTACCGGTTGGTGCCAACCATGTATAAGTTGTTCCGCCCGGCACAATGCCATCCACTCCATTTACAGGAGTAACATCAAACGCTACACCGCTACAGGTTGTTGTACTCATCGCATTGATGTAAGCAACCTGGCTAACCAGTACAGTAACCGTGAACGGTGTTCCGTTTCCACAATCAACTGAATTTGGTGTTACGGTGTAAACAGCCGTTTGTGCAGTATTCAACGGATTGGTTAATGTACCGCTGATGTTTACCTGTCCTGATGCACTTACACCACCTGTAAGTGTTCCTGCTACCGGGGCCGGCCAGCTGTAAGTTGTTCCTGCCGGTACGATACCGTTGATACCATTCACCGGTGTTAATGTGAACGTTAAGCCGCTACAGATCGTAGTGCTCATCGGTGTGATAGCAGCAGCCGGGTTCAGTATCACAGTTAATGTAAATGCTACACCTGTACAGTTACCGGATACCGGTGTTACAATATAAGTAGCCGTTACACTTCCGTTGGTTATGTTTTCCAGTGAACCGGTGATCGTGTCAACTGCTGTGATCTGTGATGCACCACCCGTAAAGCCTGTTCCTGTTGGTGCCGACCATGTATATAAAGTACCTGCAGGAACAATACCATTGGTACCCTCTGCAGGTGTTACATTAAAGAATACTCCGCTACAGGTTACTGTTGACATTGCGTTGATCGTTGCTTTCGGATTCACCGTTACTGTTACAGTAAATGGTGTTGCCGGTCCGCAATTAACCGTAGATGGTGTGATGGTATATACTGCTGTTTGTACACTGTTTGTTGGATTCGTTAATGTACCGGTAATAATAGCCGCACCCGCTGCACCCGTACCACCCGTAAGCGCCCCGGTCACAGATGGAGCGGACCATGTATACGTTGTACCGGCAGGTACAATACCATTCGCAAAATTAACAGGAGATACAGAGAAGCCTACACCGCTACAGGTTACTGTAGTCATGTCTGTGATCACTGCTGTTGGATCTACTGTTACTGTTACTGTGAACGCTGCACCGAAACAGCTTCCGGATACCGGTGAAACGATATACGTTGCTGTTTTAGCATTATTCGTTGTATTGGTCAATGTACCCGCAATGGTATCTACCGGTGTAATGTTTGATACACCACCTGTAAGACCTGTACTTGTTGGCGCTGTCCATGTATATAATGTTCCGGCAGGTACTACCCCATTCAGGTTATCTGTTGGCGTTACATTGAATGTTACACCGCTACAGGTTATTGTTGTCATGGCAGTTACTTTCGCATCAGGGCTAACTGTTACTGTTACAGTAAAGGCAGGTCCCGCTCCGCAATTAAGCGTAGTAGGTGTTACAAGGTAAGTGGCAGTTACATCTGAGCTTGTTGTGTTAACAAGTGTTCCTCTTACATTGGTTAAGCCTGCCACCTGTGTTGTACCACCAGTAAATCCTGTTCCTGTTGGTGCGGTCCATGTAAAGGTTGTTCCGGCAGGAATAATACCATTCGTTACATCGGTAGGTGTTACCGTAAACTGTACGCCGCTACAGATAACCGTTGACATCGGTGTTACCGTTGCAGTAGGGTTAACATTCACTACCAGGCTGAATACAACGCCAGAACAGATTCCTGACACCGGTGTGATGAAGTAAGTAGCCGTTTTCGCTGTGCTCGTTGTATTTACCAATGTACCCGTGATCGTGTTAACAGGAACTGTTTGTGATACACCACCGGTTAATGCTGTACCGGTTGGTACTGACCATGTATACAATGTTCCCGCAGGTATTACGCCGTTGGTACCATCGGTTGGTGTTGCGCTGAACAATACGCCGCTACAGGTTACTGTAGTCATTGAATTGATCGTTGCTACCGGACTGATCGTCATAGTTACCGTAAATGCTGCACCTGTACAATTTCCTGATAATGGTGTTACTATATAAGTAGCCGTTCTTGCACTGTTCAGTGCATTCACTAATGTACCGTTGATAAACGTTTGACCGCTTGCAGCTGCACCACCTGATAAACCGGCTGCAAGTGATGGCGCTGACCAGCTGTAGAAAGTTCCGGCAGGTACAATACCGTTAACAGTATTGGCAGGATTAACAATGAACGAAACACCGCTACAGCTTACTGAACTCATAGCAGTGATTTCTGCAGTTGGGTTAACAGTAACCGTTACTGTAAATACAGGACCAGTACAAGCTCCCGATACAGGGGTTACTGTATACGTAGCCGTTTGCGCTGTATTCAACGGGTTATGTAAAGTACCGCTGATGAATGCCTGTGCCGTTCCGCTTACACCACCCGTAAGTGTGCCCGCTGATGGTGCTGACCAACTATACGTTGTTCCCGCTGGTACAATGCCATTGGTGTTATCTACCGGTGATACCGTGAAGATCACACCGCTACAGGTTACAGCTGTCATTGGGTTAACCGTTGCATCAGGACTGATGTTAACCGTTACACTAAATGCTGCACCGGTACAATTGCCGGATACAGGTGTAACAATATAAGTAGCCGTTTTAGTGGTGCTGGTTGTATTAACAAGTGTTCCGCTGATAAATAATTGTCCAACCGCCTGTGTAGCACCACCCGTAAAGCCGGTTCCCGTTGGTGCAGACCATGTATAAGTGGTAGCAGCAGGTACAATACCGTTAGCAATATTAGAAGGCGATACATTGAACGTTACTCCGTTACACGTTACCGTGCTCATCGGTGTGATCTCGGCTGTTGGATTAACAGTAACCGTGAGTGTGAATGATGAGCCATTACCACAAAGCGTAGAGGTTGGCGTTACTATATAAGTAGCTGTTTGCTGTGTATTGGTTGGGTTATGCAGTGTTCCGAAAATAGTTGCCTGTGCTGTTGCGGATGCACCACCGGTAACACCATTGGTGGTAGAAGGTGCTGACCAGCTATACAATGTTCCGGCAGGTACAAGACCATTCACACCATTCACAGGCGATGTTGTAAATGTTACACCGCTACAGGTTACTGCACTCATCGCAGTAACAGTAGCACCCGGGTTGAGAGTTACAGTTAATGTGAATGAAAGACTCGCTCCGCAACCCGTGCTCGGTGTTACAGAATAAGTAGCCGTTTGCACCGTGTTGGTTGTATTAACCAGTGTACCGGTAATATCTGTTGCACCAATGGTTTGAGATGCCCCACCTGTAAAGCCGGTACCTGTAGGCGCGGTCCATGTAAATGTAGAGCCGGCAGGAATGATACCATTAATACCATCGGTAGGTGTAACTGCAAATGTTAATCCGCTACAGATCGTAGTGGTCATCGGATTGATGGTGGCACCTGGCTGAACAAATACAGTAAGGCTGAACGGAAGACCGGTACATGCACCTGATGTAGGTGTTACTATATAAGTGGCGGTTTTGGTTGTGCTGGTTGTATTTACAAGAGTACCAATAATATCAAGTCTTCCGGTTGTTTCAGAATCGCCACCTGTAAAGCCGGTACCGGTTGGTGTGCTCCATACATAAGTTGTTCCGGCAGGTACAATACCGTTGGCTCCGTTGGTTGGCGTAACGGTGAATTGTACCGCAGTACAGATAGTGGTTGATATCGGGTTGATACCGGCAACAGGACTAATAATCACCGTTGCAGTAAACACAACACCGGTACAATTACCAGATAATGGTGTTACAGTATAAGTGGCCGTTACTGCTGCATTGGTTATGTTCACCAGTGTACCGGTAATATCAACATGCGCACCTGATTGTGTAGCACCACCTGTAAAGCCGGTACCTGTTGGAGCCGACCATGTATAAGTAGTTCCCAGTGGCAGTATACCATTGGTTCCATTAGCAGGTGTGATCGCGAATGATACGCCGCTACATGTAACGGTACTCATTGGTGTGATCGTAGCCTTAGGATTAATTGAAATGGTAATCGTAAATGGTGCACCTGTACAATTTCCTGATAATGGAGTAACGATATAAGTAGCGGTTACTGCTGCATTCGTTGTATTAACAAGATTAGTAACGATAATGGTTGCAGCCGATCCTGATAAACCACCGCTGAATCCGGTTCCTGATGGAGTTGACCAGCTATAAGTTGTTCCCGCAGGTATCAGTCCATTTACACCATCAGTAGGTGTTACCGTAAACATCACACCGCTACAGATTGTTGTTGTAATCGCATTGATGGTTGCTTTCGGATTAACCGTTACTGTTACACTGAATGGATTACCCACAACACCTGCTGAAGTAGGTGTTACTGTGAACGTGGCTGTTTGAACCACATTCGTTGGGTTGGTTAACAGACCATTGATACTGGTTTGTGTAAATGCAGTTACACCGCCAGTGATACCACCGGTAACAGATGGAGCCGACCAGCTGTAGGTAGTTCCATCAGGTACTACCCCATTCACACCATTGATCGGTGTATAAGCATAAGCTACACCGCTACAGGTTGTAATAAATATCGGTGAGATCGTTGGTATCGGCAATACAGTTAAGGTAAGTGTGAAAGAAACACTTGGTCCGCAACTTGTAACCGGCGTTACCGTATAAGTAGCCGTTTGTTCTGCATTGGTTGGGTTATTCAGTAATCCTGTGATCGCTATCTGCGTTGTTCCGGAAGCACCGCCTGATACACCGCCTGTTGTAGTTGGCGCGGTCCATGAATACGTTGTTCCGGCAGGTACATTACCATCTAATCCATCAACCGGTGTAATACTGAAAGCCTTGCCGCTCGATACAGTTCCTGACATTGGTGATACAGTAGCTACCGGAGTTAAAGTAACCACTACGGTGAACGAAGGACTGATACCGCAGGCTGTACTCGGCGTTACTACATAGGTAGCTGATACAGCTCCACTGGTTAAGTTGGTAAGGTTACCGAATATAGACGCAACATTTGATGTTTGTGATACACCACCGCTGAATCCGGTTCCTGTTGGCGCCGACCATGTATACAATGTTCCTACAGGGATAATTCCATTTGCACCATCAACCGGTGTTACGTTGAAATTCACTCCACTACAAGTGGTAGTTGTCATTGGTGTGATAGTAGCACCCGGAACGAGTGTAACAATTACCGTGAATTTAACTGAGTTACCACAAGCTGTTGTATTCGGTGTTACACTGTATGTAGCTGTTACCGCCTGGCTGGTGATATTATACAATGTACCGCTTACATTGAATACGCCGGTAGGTTGTGCCACACCACCCAGGAACCCGCTGCCGCTTGGCGCTGTCCATGTGAATGTTGTTCCCGCAGGGATCACACCATTTATATTATCGGTTGGTGTTACTGTGAAAGTAATACCGCTACAGATGTTGGCAGTCATCGCTGTAATAGTAGCTACTGGATTCAGGCTTACTGTTACAGTGAATGGTGCACCGGCTCCGCAATTAACCGAGCTTGGTGTAATAATATAAGTTGCAGTTTGTGCAGTATTGGTTGGGTTGGTAAGCAAGCCGGTAATGATAGAAGCTGCTGTTGCACTGGCACCACCTGTTACACCACCTGTTGCTACCGGCGTTGGCCAGCTATAAGTAGTACCGGCAGGAACAATACCATTCACACCATCAGTTGGTGTTACATAGAAGGCTACACCGCTACAGGTTACAGTTGTCATCGAACTGATGATCACACCTGGATTGATGGTTACCGTTAATGTAAAGGCAGCACCCGTACAGTTACCCGATAATGGTGTGATCACATACACTGCTGTTTGTGCAGTATTGGTTGGGTTGGTTAAGTTGCCACCAATGATCGCTGAATTAGCAACTGTTACGCCACCTGTTAATCCACCGGTTACAGATGGAGCCGACCAGCTGTAAGTAATACCACCCGGTACTATGCCGTTAACACCATCAGTTGGTGTTACATTAAACGCTACACCTGTACAACTTACCTGCGTCATCGCAGTGATCTCTGCAGTTGGGTTGATGGTTACAGTTACCGTAAACGCAGCACCGGCACAGCTTCCTGATAATGGTGTTACCGTATATGTTGCAGTACGCGCCGTGTTCAGTGGGTTCTTGAGTGTACCATTGATATCAATCTGTGCCGTTGCACTTACACCACCGGTTAAGCCACCGGTTACTGATGGAGCTGACCAGCTATACAATGTTCCGGCTGGAACGATACCGTTTACAATATCATTAGGACTAACACTGAACGCTACTCCGCTACAGCTTACCTGCGTCATCGCAGTGATCTCTGCAGTTGGAGTGATCGTTACAACCAATGTGAACGCAGCACCGGTACAGTTGCCTGATAATGGTGTGATAATATAAGTAGCAGTTCTTGCTGTATTTACTGAGTTATGCAGGTTGCCGGTAATGATCGTTGCGTTCGTTGCACTTGCACCACCTGTCAGACCAGCTTGTACCGAAGGTGCTGACCAGCTATACAATGTACCGGTTGGAACGATGCCGTTTACAATATCATTAGGACTAACACTGAACGCCACTCCACTACAGCTAACCTGTGTCATGGCAGTGATCTCAGCAGTTGGGTTGATAGTTACAACCAATGTGAACGCAGCACCGGTACAGCTTCCTGATAATGGTGTTACAATATAAGTGGCTGTTCTTGCAGTGTTAACCGAGTTGTGAAGATTGCCGGTAATGATCGATGCGCTTGTACCACTTGTTCCACCCGTTAATCCGGCAGACATCGTTGGTACTGACCAGCTATAAGTTACCCCTGCAGGAACAATACCATTCACGCCATTTACAGGACTAACAGTGAACGCTACACCACTACAGCTAACCTGTGTCATAGCACTGATCTCTGCAGTTGGGTTGATCGTTACAACCAACGTGAACGCAGCACCGGTACAGCTTCCTGATAATGGTGTTACGATATACGTAGCGCTTCTCGAAGCGTTTACTGAGTTATGCAGGTTGCCGGTGATGATTGCAGCATTCGTTGCACTCGCGCCACCGGTGATTCCACCTTCAACTGTTGGTACTGACCAGCTGTATAATGTACCCGTTGGTACGATACCATTGGTTCCGTTGTTTGGACTAACACTGAATGCTACACCACTACAGCTAACCTGTGTCATGGCAGTGATCTCAGCAGTTGGGTTGATCGTTACAACCAATGTGAATGCAGCACCGGTACAATTTCCGGATAATGGTGTTACAATATAAGTAGCGCTTCTTGCTTCATTTACTGAGTTATGCAGGTTGCCGGTAATGATCACAGCATTCGTTGCACTTGCACCACCGGTGATACCACCTTCAACTGTTGGTACTGACCAGCTGTATAATGTACCGGTTGGTACGATACCGTTGGTTCCGTTGTTAGGACTAACACTGAACGCCACTCCGCTACAGCTAACCTGTGTCATTGCAGTGATCTCTGCAGTTGGGTTAATCGTTACAACCAATGTGAACGCAGCACCCGTACAACTTCCTGATAATGGTGTTACAATATACGTAGCGCTTCTTGCAGCATTTACGGAGTTATGAAGATTGCCGGTGATGATCGCTGCATTCGTTCCACTTGCGCCACCGGTAATGCCACCTTCTACAGTTGGTACTGACCAGCTATATAATGTACCGGTTGGTACGATACCATTGGTTCCGTTGTTAGGAATAACACTAAACGCTACTCCACTACAGCTAACCTGTGTCATTGCAGTGATCTCTGCAGTTGGGTTGATCGTTACAACCAATGTGAATGCAGCACCCGTACAGCTTCCTGATAATGGTGTTACGATATAAGTAGCGCTTCTTGCTTCATTTACTGAATTATGCAGGTTGCCGGTAATGATCGCAGCATTCGTTGCACTTGCACCACCGGTGATACCACCTTCAACTGTTGGTACTGACCAGCTGTATAATGTACCGGTTGGTACGATACCGTTGGTTCCGTTGTTAGGACTAACACTGAATGCTACTCCGCTACAACTAACCTGCGTCATGGCAGTGATCTCTGCAGTTGGGTTGATCGTTACAACCAATGTGAACGCAGCACCGGTACAGTTTCCTGATAATGGTGTTACAATATAAGTAGCGCTTCTTGAAGCGTTTACTGAGTTATGAAGATTACCCGTGATGATCGCTGCATTCGTTGCACTTGCACCACCGGTAATACCACCTTCTACTGTTGGTACTGACCAGCTATATAATGTACCGGTTGGCACGATGCCGTTTACAATGTTGTTAGGACTAACACTAAACGCTACTCCGCTACAACTAACCTGTGTCATTGCTGTGATCTCTGCAGTTGGGTTGATCGTTACAACCAATGTGAATGCAGCACCCGTACAATTTCCTGATAATGGTGTTACTATGTAAGTAGCAGTTCTCGCTGTATTAACTGAATTATGCAGGTTGCCATCGATCGTTGCTGCATTGGTTGCACTTGCGCCACCGGTTAAGCCGGCCGACATCGTTGGTACTGACCAGCTATACAATGTTCCAGTTGGTACGATGCCGTTTACAATATCATTAGGACTAACACTAAACGCTACTCCGCTACAACTAACCTGCGTCATCGCTGTGATCTCTGCAGTTGGGTTGATCGTTACAACCAATGTAAATGCAGCACCGGTACAGTTGCCTGATAATGGTGTTACGATATAAGTAGCCGTTCTTGCTGTGTTAACTGAATTATGCAGGTTACCGGTGATGATCGCTGCATTCGTTGCACTTGCACCACCTGTAAGACCAGCTTGTACGGAAGGTGCTGACCAGCTATACAATGTTCCGGCTGGAACAATACCGTTTACAATATCATTAGGACTAACACTGAACGCTACACCGCTACAGCTAACCTGTGTCATCGCCGTGATCTCTGCAGTTGGGTTGATCGTTACAACCAATGTGAATGCAGCACCCGTACAGCTTCCTGATAATGGTGTTACAATATAAGTAGCCGTTCTTGCGGTGTTAACTGAGTTATGCAGGTTACCATCGATCGTTGCTGCATTGATGGCACTTGCTCCACCGGTTAAGCCGGCTGACATCGTTGGTACTGACCAGCTATACAATGTTCCAGTTGGTACGATGCCGTTTACAATATCATTAGGACTAACACTGAACGCCACTCCGCTACAACTAACCTGCGTCATGGCAGTGATCTCAGCAGTTGGGTTGATCGTTACAACCAATGTAAATGCAGCACCGGTACAGTTGCCTGATAATGGTGTTACGATATAAGTAGCCGTTCTTGCTGTGTTAACTGAATTATGCAGGTTACCGGTGATGATCGCTGCATTCGTTGCACTTGCGCCACCGGTAAGACCAGCTTGTACGGAAGGCGTTGACCAGCTATACAATGTACCGGCTGGAACGATGCCGTTTACAATATCATTAGGACTAACACTAAACGCCACTCCGCTACAGCTAACCTGCGTCATCGCTGTGATCTCTGCAGTCGGGTTGATCGTTACAACCAATGTGAAGGCAGCACCCGTACAGTTGCCTGATAATGGTGTTACGATATAAGTAGCCGTTCTTGCTGTGTTAACTGAATTATGCAGGTTACCGGTGATGATCGCAGCATTAGTTGCACTTGCGCCACCTGTAAGACCAGCCTGTACGGAAGGCGTTGACCAGCTATACAATGTACCGGCCGGAACAATGCCGTTTACAATATCATTAGGACTAACACTGAACGCCACTCCGCTACAGCTAACCTGCGTCATCGCTGTGATCTCTGCAGTTGGAGTGATCGTTACAACCAATGTGAAGGCAGCACCGGTACAGTTGCCTGATAATGGTGTTACGATATAAGTACCTGTTCTTGCTGTGTTAACCGAGTTATGAAGATTACCTGTGATAATCGCCGCGTTCGTTGCACTTGCACCACCAGTCAGACCAGCCTGTACCGAAGGCGTTGACCAGCTATATAATGTACCGGCAGGAACGATACCGTTTACAATATCATTAGGACTAACACTGAACGCCACTCCGCTACAACTAACCTGCGTCATCGCAGTGATCTCTGCAGTTGGATTAATTGTTACAACCAATGTAAATGCAGCGCCGGTACAGTTACCTGATAATGGTGTTACGATATAAGTAGCTGTTCTTGCTGTATTAACTGAGTTGTGAAGATTACCATCGATCGTTGCAGCATTGGTTGCACTTGCGCCACCGGTTAAGCCGGCTGACATAGTTGGTACTGACCAGCTATATAATGTACCGGCAGGAACGATTCCGTTTACAATATCATTAGGACTAACACTGAACGCCACTCCGCTACAGCTAACCTGTGTCATAGCAGTGATCTCTGCAGTCGGGTTGATTGTTACAATCAATGTAAATGCAGTACCCGTACAATTTCCGGATAATGGTGTTACGATATAAGTAGCCGTTCTTGCTGTATTCAATGAGTTATGCAGGTTACCATCGATCGAGGCAGCATTGATGGCACTTGCACCACCGGTTAAGCCGGCAGACATGGTTGGCACTGACCAGCTATATAATGTTCCTGCAGGTACAATACCATTGATAAGATCTGCAGGACTAACACTGAATGCCACTCCGCTACAACTAACCTGCGTCATAGCTGTGATCTCAGCCTTAGGACTGATCGTAACGGTTACAGTGAATGGTATTGCCGGTCCGCAATTAACTGTACTTGGTGTTACTATATATGTAGCCGTTCCAGCTGTATTCAATGAATTATGGATATTACCATGGATATCGATCTGTCCGGCTTCACTTATGCCACCCGTTAATCCAGCCGTTACTGATGGAGCAGACCATGTATAGGTTGTACCGGCAGGAACGATACCATTGATACCATCAACCGGTGTAAGGTTAAACGGTGCACCGCTACAGATCACTGTAGACATCGCTGTGATTTCAGCAGTTGGATTGATCGTTACAACCAATGTGAATGTGGTACCCGCACCACAAGGTGTGCTTGGCGTTATGATGTAAGTAGCCGTTCTCGCAATGTTAGTGGTATTGGTAAGTGTACCAAAAATATGATCAACAGGTATCGTTTCAGATAAGCCACCTGTAAATCCGGTACCGGTTGGTGCGCTCCATATAAATAAGGTTCCTGCCGGAATGATACCGTTAATACCATCTGTTGGTGTAACCGCAAATGTAAGACCGCTACAAATTGTAGTTGTCATTGCAGTGATCGTTGCACCCGGATCAACACTCACCACTACTGTAAATGATGCGCCTGCACAAATACCGGATGTTGGTGTAACAACATAGGTTGCTGTAACCGGTGAGCTGGTTATATTGGTAAGTGTACCGCTAATACTGTTAACACCACTTGCCTGAGATACGCCGCCTGTGAAACCTGTACCGGTAGGTTCGCTCCAGGTGTATAATGTTCCTGCAGGTACAATGCCGTTTGCTCCGTTAACCGGTGATACAACAAATGTGATACCGTTACAGGTAGTAGTAGTGATAGATGATACCTCAGCTTTCGCACTAACCGTTACGGTTACGCTGAACACAACACCTGTACAACTTCCTGATAATGGTGTTACGAGATAAACAGCTGTTTGTGCAGTATTTAATGGATTGTGCAGGTTACCATGGATATCTGTTTGTGCTGTTTCTGTTAAGCCGCCTGTTAACCCACCGGTTACACTTGGTGCCGACCAGCTGTAAGTAGTTCCTGCTGGTACAATACCGTTCGTGTTATCTGTTGGTGTTACATTAAATGGTGAACCGCTACATACTACAGTGCTCATTGGTGTAACCGTAGCATTAGGGTTCACATTCACTGTTACACTGAATACGAAGCCGGTACAGTTCCCTGTTGTTGGTGTTACCAGATAAGTAACCGTTTTAACACTGCTGGTTGTATTTACCAGGGTTCCGGTAACATCTACCCTTGGTGTCACCTGTGTTGCTCCACCGGTAAAGCCGGATCCTGTTGGTGCTGACCATGAGAACAAAGTTCCTGCAGGTACCACCCCGTTCGTAACATCCGTAGGGGTTACTGTGAACAGAATACCTGTACAGGTAGTGGTGCTGATCAGAGTGATGATACCGATAGGGTTAACTGTTACTGTTAATGTAAACGGTGTACCCGGTCCGCAAGCTACTGTGCTTGGGGTGATGATATAAGTAGCAGTCTGCGCTGTATTGCTGGTGTTTTGTAATGTTCCGTTGATGATCGATACACCACTTGCTGGTGAACCACCGTTGATAGATCCGGTTGTAGTTGGTGTTGACCATGTGAATGTAGTTCCTGCTGGTACGATACCATTAGCAACATTCGTTGGTGTTACATTAAATGTTACGCCGCTACAAGTAACGCTGCTCATTGCAGTGATGGCTGGTGTAGGGTTGATATTAACCGTTACGCTGAATACAAAGCCGGTACAACCATTAGTGGTTGGTGTTACTAAGTATGTAGCAGTCTTAACGCTGTTCGTTGTATTGTTCAATGTGCCGATCACATCAACACGTGGTGTTACCTGTGTTGCTCCACCCGTAAAGCCTGCACCGGTTGGTGCTGACCATGAGAATAAGGTTCCCGCAGGTACTACACCGTTGGTGACATCTGTAGGGGTTACGGTGAACAGAACGCCTGTACAGGTAGTGGTGCTGATCGGTGTGATAATACCGATTGGGTTAACCGTTACGGTTAATGTGAACGGTGTACCCGGTCCGCAAGCAACTGTGCTTGGGGTGATGATATATGTCGCAGTCTGTGCGGTATTGCTGGTGTTATGTAATGTACCGTTGATGATCGATACGCCGCTTGCACTTGATCCACCATTGATAGAACCCGTTGTGGTTGGGGTTGACCATGTGAACGTTGTGCCAGCTGGTACGATACCGTTAGCAACATTCGTTGGTGTTACGTTGAATGTTACTCCGCTACATGTAACGCTGCTCATCGCTGTGATAGCAGGTGTAGGATTGATATTAACTGTTACGCTGAATACAAAGCCGGTACAATTTCCTGTGGTTGGTGTTACGAGATAAGTAGCCGTCTTAACACTGTTCGTTGTGTTGTTCAGTGTTCCGATCACATCAACTCTTGGTGTCACTTGTGATGCTCCGCCAGTGAAGCCTGCACCCGTTGGTGCTGACCATGAGAACAAGGTTCCTGCTGGCACTACTCCGTTGGTAACATTTGTAGGGGTAACAGTAAATTGAACACCGGTACAAGTAGTGGTGCTGATCGGTGTGATGATACCGATAGGACTAACCGTTACACTCAATGTAAATGGTAAGCCCGTTCCGCAAGCTACTGTGCTTGGGAAGATCGTATAAGTTGCTGTCTGCGCTGTGTTGCTTGTATTATGTAAAGTACCGTTGATGATCGATACACCGCTTGCTGATGAACCACCATTGATAGAACCGGTAGTTGTTGGTGTTGACCATGTGAATGTAGTTCCCGCTGGTACAATACCATTTGCGATATCGGTAGGCGTTACATTAAAGGTTACACCGCTACAGGTAACCGTGCTCATCGCTGTGATCTCTGCTGTAGGATTGATAAACACTGTTAATGTGAAGGCAGTACCTACACCACAATTAGCAATATTCGGTGTTACTATATAAGTAGCCGTTCTTGTAATGTTAGTTGTGTTATGCAGGTTGCCGGTAATGCTCGCCTGCGGTACCGGTTGCGACATACCACCTTCAAAGCCTACACCTGTCGGTGCTGTCCATGAGAACGTAGTTCCTGAAGGAATGATACCGTCAACACCATCTGTTGGCGTAACCGTAAATGTGATGCCGCTACAGATCGTAGTTGACATTGCCGGAATCACCGATCCAGGATTAACCGTTACTGTTAAGCTGAATGCAGCACCCGCACAAATTCCTGAAGTTGGTGTTACAATATAGGTTGCTGTAACCGGTACACTTAATAAGTTGGTTAATGTACCCGTGATCACTGCTACCCCACTTGCCTGTGATGCACCACCGCTGAAGCCACTGCCCGTAGGTGCGCTCCATGTGTACAATGTACCGGCAGGAATCACGCCATTTGTTCCGTCTGTAGGCGTAACCATAAATGTTGCACCGCTACAAACGATGGTTGTCATTGGATTGATCGTAGCCTTCGCACTGATTGAAACCGTTACACTGAATACAACACCTGTACAGCTTCCAGATAATGGTGTTACTAAGTAAACAGCCGTTTGTGCAGTATTCGATGGATTGGTTAATGTACCATGAACATTCACCTGCGTTGTTTCAGTTATGCCACCTGTTACACCACCTGTTACGGAAGGAGCCGACCAACTGTAGGTAGTTCCGAATGGTACGATACCATTTGCATTATCAGTTGGTGTTACTGTGAACGGTGAACCGCTACAGGTTACAGAACTCATTGGGGTAACGGTCGCATTAGGGTTAACGTTAACCGTTATGCTGAATACAAAGCCGGTACAACCGTTTGTTGTTGGCGTAACTAAGTAAGTCGCTGTTTTAACGCTGCTGGTCGTATTGCTCAGTGTACCGATCACATCAACCCTTGGGGTCACTTGTGATAAGCCACCATTGAAGCCAGAACCGGTTGGTGCTGACCATGAGAATAATGTACCAGTTGGTACAACACCGTTCGCGCCATCGGTAGGTGTAACAGTGAATTGAATACCGGTACAGGTCGTTGTGCTGATTGGTGTAATGATACCGATAGGATTAACCGTTACTATTAATGTAAATGGTAAGCCCGTTCCGCAAGCTATTGTACTTGGGAATATTGTATAAGTAGCCGTTTGAGCAACATTGCTGGTATTATGTAAGGTTCCGTTGATAATAGATACACCCGTTGCCGGTGATGCTCCATTGATCGAACCAGACAGTGATGGCGTTGACCATGTAAATGTGGTACCCGCCGGTACAATGCCGTTAGTGATATTGGTAGGTGTTATATTGAATGTTACACCGCTACATGTTACAGCCGTCATTGCTGTAATTACAGCAGTTGGATTGATCGTTACGGTCAATGTAAAGGCAGCACCCGTACAGTTACCTGATAATGGTGTGATGATATATACTGCGGTCTGTGCAATGTTAGTAGGGTTGGTCAGGTTACCACCGATCGTTGCTGAATTGGTTACAGTTACACCGCCGGTTAATCCACCGGTTACTGATGGTGCTGACCAACTGTAAGTAATACCACCAGGAACAATTCCGTTGATACCATCTGTAGGTGTAACATTAAATGCTACTCCGCTACAACTTACTGTTGACATCGCCGTGATCTCAGCAGTTGGGTTGATCGTTACTACCAGCGTAAAGGCAGCACCTGCACAAACTCCTGATAATGGTGTAATGGTATAAGTAGCAGTTCTTGCTGTGTTAACTGAATTGTGCAGGGTACCGGTAATGATCGCTGCATTGGTTGCACTTGCGCCACCTGTTAAACCTGCCTGTACAGCCGGAACTGACCAGCTATACAATGTACCGGCTGGAACGATGCCGTTTACAAGATCACTAGGACTAACACTGAACGCCACCCCACTACAGCTAACCTGTGTCATACTGGTGATCTCAGCTTTCGGACTAACAGAAACTGTTACACTGAATACAACACCTGTACAGCTTCCTGATAATGGTGTTACGAGGTAAACAGCTGTTTGTGCAGTATTTAATGGATTGTGCAGGTTACCATGGATATCTGTTTGTGTTGTTTCTGTTAAGCCGCCTGTTAACCCACCGGTTACACTTGGTGCCGACCAGCTGTAAGTAGTTCCTGCTGGTACAATACCGTTCGTGTTATCTGTTGGTGTTACATTAAATGGTGAACCGCTACATACTACAGTGCTCATTGGTGTAACCGTAGCATTAGGGTTCACATTCACTGTTACACTGAATACGAAGCCGGTACAGTTCCCTGTTGTTGGTGTTACCAGATAAGTAACCGTTTTAACACTGCTGGTTGTATTTACCAGGGTTCCGGTAACATCTACCCTTGGTGTCACCTGTGTTGCTCCACCGGTGAATCCTGCGCCGGTTGGTGCTGACCATGAGAACAAGGTTCCTGCAGGTACTACCCCGTTCGTAACATCCGTAGGTGTTACTGTAAACAGAACGCCTGTACAAGTGGTGGTGCTGATCGGTGTGATGATACCGATAGGGTTAACTGTTACTGTTAATGTAAACGGTGTACCCGGTCCGCAAGCCACTGTGCTTGGGGTGATGATATAAGTAGCCGTTTGTTGTGTGTTGCTGGTGTTATGTAATGTTCCGTTGATGATCGATACGCCACTTGCACTTGATCCACCGTTGATAGAACCAGTAGTGGTTGGTGTTGACCATGTGAATGTTGTGCCAGCTGGTACGATACCGTTAGCAACATTCGTTGGTGTTACATTGAAGGTTACGCCGCTACAGGTAACGCTGCTCATTGCAGTGATAGCTGGTGTAGGGTTGATATTAACCGTTACACTGAATACGAAGCCTGTACAACCATTGGTGGTTGGCGTTACTAAGTAGGTAGCTGTTTTAACGCTGTTCGTTGTGTTGTTCAATGTTCCGATCACATCAACCCTTGGTGTCACCTGTGTTGCTCCACCGGTAAAGCCTGCGCCTGTTGGTGCTGACCATGAGAATAAGGTTCCCGCAGGTACTACACCATTGGTAACATCTGTTGGTGTAACTGTAAACAGAACCCCTGTACAAATGGTCGTGCTGATCGGTGTGATAATACCGATCGGGTTAACTGTTACTGTTAATGTGAACGGCGTACCCGGTCCGCAAGCTACTGTACTTGGGGTGATGATATATGTCGCAGTCTGTGCGGTATTGCTGGTGTTGTGTAATGTGCCGTTGATGATCGATACTCCGCTTGTGCTTGATCCACCGTTGATAGAACCAGTAGTTGTTGGTGTTGACCATGTGAATGTTGTGCCAGCTGGTACGATGCCGTTAGCAACATTCGTTGGTGTTACGTTGAATGTTACTCCGCTACATATAACGCTGCTCATCGCTGTGATAGCAGGTGTAGGATTGATATTAACTGTTACGCTGAATACAAAGCCGGTACAATTTCCTGTGGTTGGTGTTACGAGATAAGTAGCCGTCTTAACACTGTTCGTTGTGTTGTTCAGTGTTCCGATCACATCAACTCTTGGTGTTACCTGTGTTGCTCCACCAGTGAATCCTGCGCCGGTTGGTGCTGACCATGAGAACAATGTTCCCGCAGGTACTACTCCGTTCGTAACATCTGTAGGTGTTACTGTGAATTGAACACCTGTACAAGTAGTAGTGCTGATCGGTGTGATAATACCGATTGGGTTAACCGTTACGGTTAATGTGAATGGTAAGCCCGTTCCGCAGGTAACACTTGTTGGTGTAATAATATAAGTAGCTGTTTGTGCTGTATTGCTGGTATTGTGTAGCGTACCATTGATAATGGATACACCGCTCGCACCTGATCCACCGTTGATAGATCCGGTTGTGGTTGGTGTTGACCATGTGAATGTTGTACCAGCAGGTACGATACCATTGGTGATATCTGTAGGCGTTACATTAAACGTAACACCGCTACAGGTTACAGTGCTCATCGCCGTGATCTCTGCTGTCGGGTTGATTGTTACAACCAGTGTGAACGATGACCCCACTCCACAATTCACCACATTAGGGAACACAGTATACATAGCCGTTCTGGCAATATTCGTTGTATTGTGCAGGTTACCGCTAACATTTACCTGCGGAACAGTTTGTGATAAGCCTCCTTCAAAACCAATTCCTGTTGGTGCCGACCATGTAAACGTGGTTCCAGCCGGTATAATACCGTTAACGCCATCTGTTGGAGTAACTGTAAATGTGATACCGCTACAGATAACAGCGGTCATCGGGTTGATCACAGCACCCGGGTTCAATGTGATCGTTACACTAAACGCTGCACCTGTACAGTTACCTGATGTTGGTGTAACCAGGTAAGTAGCAGTTTGTGCAACACTGGTTGTATTCGTTAGCGTTCCAAGTATCGTATTAACACCTGTTGATTGTGACAAACCACCAGTAAATCCGGTACCGGTTGGTTCACTCCATGTATAAGTAGTTCCCGCAGGCACAATTCCGTTATTGGTATTAACCGGTGTTACATTGAATGTTACCCCGCTACAAGTAATCGTACTCATAGGCGTGATCACTGCTGTAGGATTAACTGATACAGTTACAGAGAAGGCTGCACCTGTACAGTTACCGGATAATGGTGTGATGATATAAACCGCAGTCTGCGCTGTATTCAGTGGATTATTTAATGTGCCGGTAATGATAGCAGCATTGGTAACTGTGATGCCACCTGTCATACCACCTGTTACTGCAGGTGCATTCCAGCTATATAAAGTTCCGGCAGGTACTATACCATTCGCAAGATCCGTTGGTGTAACGGTAAATGGAGATCCGCTACAGGTTACAGCACTCATCGGTGTGATCTCTGCAGTTGGATTTACATTCATCAGTAATGTGAACGCTGCACCTGTACAGGTTCCGGAAACAGGTGTTACTGTATAAGTAGCCGTTCTGGCTGTATTTACTCCATTACGCAGGTTACCGCTGATAAACGCTACGCTTGTTGCGCTTGCTCCGCCGGTTAAGCCTGCAGATACAGAAGGAACTGACCAGCTATACAATGTTCCGGCCGGTACAATTCCGTTGGCGCCGTTTGCAGGACTCACAGTAAATGTTACCCCGCTACAGATCACAGCAGTCATCGGTGTGATCTCAGCAGTTGGGTTAACTGTTACAACCAATGTGAATGGTGCACCCGGTCCGCAAGCTACTGTGCTTGGCGTAATAATATAAGTAGCTGTCTGTGTTGTATTCAGTGTGTTGTTGAGTGTACCATTGATAATTGATACGCCAGTTGCACTTGCACCACCGGTAATACCAGCAGTGAACGATGGCGCGGACCATGTGAATGTTGTGCCAGCAGGTACGATACCGTTAGCAACGTTTGTTGGTGTTACGTTGAAGGTTACGCCGCTACAAGTAACGCTGCTCATGGCAGTGATCGCAGGTGTAGGGTTGATATTAACCGTTACACTGAATACAAATCCTGTACAACCGTTTGTTGTTGGAGTAACTAAGTGGGTAGCCGTTTTAACGCTGTTCGTTGTATTGTTCAATGTTCCGATCACATCAACTCGTGGTGTTACCTGTGTTGCTCCACCGGTAAAGCCAGAGCCGGTTGGTGCTGACCATGAGAACAAGGTTCCGGCAGGTACTACCCCGTTAGTAACATCTGTAGGGGTTACGGTGAATAATACACCTGTACAAGTGGTGGTGCTGATCGGTGTGATGATACCGATAGGGTTAACTGTTACTGTTAATGTAAACGGTGTACCCGGTCCGCAAGCTACTGTGCTTGGGGTGATGATATAAGTAGCAGTCTGCGCTGTATTGCTGGTGTTTTGTAATGTTCCGTTGATGATCGATACACCACTTGCTGGTGAACCACCGTTGATAGATCCGGTTGTAGTTGGTGTTGACCATGTGAATGTAGTTCCTGCTGGTACGATACCATTAGCAACATTCGTTGGTGTTACATTAAATGTTACGCCGCTACAAGTAACGCTGCTCATCGCTGTGATAGCAGGTGTAGGGTTGATATTAACCGTTACGCTGAATACAAAGCCGGTACAACCGTTGGTGGTTGGTGTCACTAAGTAGGTAGCAGTTTTAACGCTGTTCGTTGTGTTGTTCAGTGTTCCGATCACATCAACACGTGGTGTTACCTGTGTTGCTCCACCAGTGAATCCTGCGCCGGTTGGTGCTGACCATGAGAACAATGTTCCTGCTGGTACTACCCCATTAGTAACATCTGTAGGGGTTACTGTAAACAGAACACCTGTACAAGTGGTGGTGCTGATCGGTGTGATGATACCGATTGGACTAACCGTTACTGTTAATGTGAACGGCGCTGCCGGTCCGCAAGCTACTGTGCTTGGGGTGATGATATATGTAGCAGTCTGTGCGGTATTGCTGGTGTTATGTAATGTCCCGTTGATGATCGATACGCCGCTTGCTGATGAACCACCGTTGATAGAACCGGTTGTGGTTGGGGTTGACCATGTGAACGTTGTGCCCGCTGGTAATATACCGTTGGCAATGTTAGTAGGTGTTACGTTAAAGGTTACACCGCTACAAGTAACGCTACTCATCGCAGTGATAGCAGGTGTAGGGTTGATATTAACAGTTACGCTGAATACGAAGCCAGTACAACCATTCGTGGTTGGTGTTACTAAGTATGTAGCCGTTTTAACGCTGTTCGTTGTGTTGTTCAGTGTTCCGATCACATCAACACGTGGTGCTACTTGTGTTGCTCCACCGGTAAAGCCTGCGCCGGTTGGTGCTGACCATGAGAATAAGGTTCCGGTAGGTACTACGCCGTTCGTAACATCGGTAGGTGTTACTGTAAACAGAACGCCTGTACAAGTAGTGGTGCTGATCGGTGTAATGATGCCGATAGGACTAACTGTTACACTCAATGTAAATGGTAAGCCCGGTCCGCAAGCTACTGTGCTTGGCGTGATAATATAAGTAGCCGTTTGGGCAGTATTGCTCGTATTGCTCAATGTTCCGTTGATGATCGATACACCACTCGCTGCTGAACCACCGTTCAATGATCCGGTTGTTGAAGGTGTTGACCAGCTAAACGTAGTTCCGGCAGGTACGATACCATTGGCGATATCTGTAGGTGTTACATTGAATGTTACGCCGCTACAAGTCACAGTGCTCATCGCGGTGATCTCGGCCGTTGAGTTAATGGTTACTACCAATGTGAATGAAGTACCGATACCACAATTCACAATATTCGGATATACTATATAAGTAGCGGTTCTCGCTATGTTAGTTGTGTTATGCAGGTTGCCGCTAACGTTAGGTTGACCAATTGTTTGAGACAAGCCGCCTTCAAAACCAACACCCGTTGGCGAATCCCATGTGAACGTAGTGCCTGCAGGTATGATACCGTTAACACCATCTGTTGGTGTTACTGTAAACGTTACGCCGCTACAAGTGATGGCTGTCATGTTGTTGATCACAGCACCCGGGTTCAATGTGATCGTTACGCTGAATACAGCACCGGTACAATTACCTGATGTTGGTGTTACAAAGTAAGTAGCCGTAACAGGAGAACTTGTGTCGTTGATCAGCGTTCCTCTGATGGTATTAACACCGGTTGACTGTGTAGCCCCATTGCTGAAACCAGTACCGGTTGGAGCAGACCATGTATAGGTTGTTCCGGCAGGTACAATACCATTGGTAGTATTCACCGGTGTTACATTAAAGGTTACGCCACTACATGTTACAGTGCTCATCGGTGTGATAACCGCGGTTGGGTTAATAGAAACCGTTGCTGTAAATGCAGCACCGGTACAAGCACCCGATAATGGTGTAATGATATAAACCGCAGTTTGTGCAACATTGGTTGGATTAGTGAGATTTCCACCGATGATGAGTGAGTTGGTAACAGTTACACCTCCTGTTAATCCACCCGTTACTGACGGTGCTGACCAGCTATACAATGTGCCCGCAGGTACAATACCATTTACCAGGTCGGTTGGTGTAACATTAAATGCCACTCCGCTACAACTTATGGTTGACATAGCCGTGATCACCGCAGTTGGGTTAACCGTTACAGTTACCGCAAATGCAGCACCGGTACAGCTACCGGTTATCGGCGTTACTATATAAGTAGCAGACTCCGCGGTGTTCAGCGGGTTGGTAAGATTGCCACTGATAAATGTTGCGCTGGTTCCACTTGCACCACCGGTGATACCACCTGTTACAATTGGTACTGACCAGCTGTAAGTAGTTCCTGCCGGTACGATACCGTTTGTGCCGTTCGCAGGACTCACTGTGAATGCCACACCGCTACAAGTAACTTTCGTAATAGCCGTGATTTCTGCAGTTGGGTTAACTGTTACTATCAATGTGAACGGTGTACCCGGTCCGCAAGCTACTGTGCTTGGCGTAATAATATAAGTAGCTGTCTGTGTTGTATTCAGTGTGTTGTTGAGTGTACCATTGATAATTGATACGCCAGTTGCACTTGCACCACCGGTAATACCAGCAGTGAACGATGGCGCGGACCAGCTGAATGTTGTGCCAGCAGGTACGATACCGTTAGCAACGTTTGTTGGTGTTACGTTGAAGGTTACGCCGCTACAAGTAACGCTGCTCATGGCAGTGATCGCAGGTGTAGGGTTGATATTAACCGTTACACTGAATACAAATCCTGTACAACCGTTTGTTGTTGGAGTAACTAAGTGGGTAGCCGTTTTAACGCTGTTCGTTGTATTGTTCAATGTTCCGATCACATCAACTCGTGGTGTTACCTGTGTTGCTCCACCGGTAAAGCCAGAGCCGGTTGGTGCTGACCATGAGAACAAGGTTCCGGCAGGTACTACCCCGTTAGTAACATCTGTAGGGGTTACGGTGAATAATACACCTGTACAAGTGGTGGTGCTGATCGGTGTGATGATACCGATAGGGTTAACTGTTACTGTTAATGTAAACGGTGTACCCGGTCCGCAAGCTACTGTGCTTGGGGTGATGATATAAGTAGCAGTCTGCGCTGTATTGCTGGTGTTTTGTAATGTTCCGTTGATGATCGATACACCACTTGCTGGTGAACCACCGTTGATAGATCCGGTTGTAGTTGGTGTTGACCATGTGAATGTAGTTCCTGCTGGTACGATACCATTAGCAACATTCGTTGGTGTTACATTAAATGTTACGCCGCTACAAGTAACGCTGCTCATTGCAGTGATGGCTGGTGTAGGGTTGATATTAACCGTTACGCTGAATACAAAGCCGGTACAACCATTAGTGGTTGGTGTTACTAAGTATGTAGCAGTCTTAACGCTGTTCGTTGTATTGTTCAATGTGCCGATCACATCAACACGTGGTGTTACCTGTGTTGCTCCACCCGTAAAGCCTGCACCGGTTGGTGCTGACCATGAGAATAAGGTTCCCGCAGGTACTACACCGTTGGTGACATCTGTAGGGGTTACGGTGAACAGAACGCCTGTACAGGTAGTGGTGCTGATCGGTGTGATAATACCGATTGGGTTAACCGTTACGGTTAATGTGAACGGTGTACCCGGTCCGCAAGCAACTGTGCTTGGGGTGATGATATATGTCGCAGTCTGTGCGGTATTGCTGGTGTTATGTAATGTACCGTTGATGATCGATACGCCGCTTGCACTTGATCCACCATTGATAGAACCCGTTGTGGTTGGGGTTGACCATGTGAACGTTGTGCCAGCTGGTACGATACCGTTAGCAACATTCGTTGGTGTTACGTTGAATGTTACTCCGCTACATGTAACGCTGCTCATCGCTGTGATAGCAGGTGTAGGATTGATATTAACTGTTACGCTGAATACAAAGCCGGTACAATTTCCTGTGGTTGGTGTTACGAGATAAGTAGCCGTCTTAACACTGTTCGTTGTGTTGTTCAGTGTTCCGATCACATCAACACGTGGTGTCACTTGCGATGCCCCACCGGTGAATCCTGCGCCGGTTGGTGCTGACCATGAGAACAAGGTTCCCGCAGGTACTACCCCGTTGGTGACATCTGTAGGGGTTACGGTAAACAGAACGCCTGTACAAGTAGTGGTGCTGATCGGTGTTATAATACCGATTGGGTTAACCGTTACGGTTAATGTGAACGGTGTACCCGGTCCGCAAGCTACTGTGCTTGGGGTGATGATATAAGTAGCGGTTTGTTGTGTGTTGCTTGTATTATGTAATGTTCCGTTGATGATCGATACACCGCTTGCTGATGAACCACCGTTCAATGATCCGGTTGTTGAAGGTGTTGACCAGCTGAACGTAGTTCCGGCAGGTACGATACCATTGGCGATATCTGTAGGCGTTACATTGAACGTTACACCGCTACAAGTAACTGCGCTCATCGCAGTGATCTCTGCTGTCGGGTTAATGGTTACTACCAATGTGAATGAAGTACCGATACCACAATTCACCACATTAGGATATACTACATAAGTAGCGGTTCTCGCTATGTTAGTTGTGTTATGCAGGTTGCCGCTAACGTTAGGTTGACCAATTGTTTGAGACAAGCCGCCTTCAAAACCAACACCTGTTGGTGCATCCCATGTGAACGTTGTTCCGGCAGGTATGATACCGTTAACACCATTTGTTGGTGTTGCGGTAAATGTGATACCACTGCAGATCGTAGCTGTCATCGCATTGATCACAGCACCAGGGTTCAATGTGATGGTTACACTAAATGCTGCACCTGTACAGTTACCCGATGTTGGTGTTACTAAATAAGTAGCAGTCTGCACAACACTGGTTGTATTCGTTAGTGTTCCAAGTATCGTATTAACGCCTGTTGATTGCGACAAACCACCAGTAAATCCGGTACCGGTTGGTTCACTCCATGTATAAGTTGTTCCTGCAGGTACAATTCCGTTATTGGTATTAACCGGTGTTACATTGAATGTTACCCCGCTACAAGTGATCGTACTCATTGGCGTGATCACCGCTGTAGGGTTAACCGATACAGTTACAGAGAAGGCTGCACCTGTACAGTTACCGGATAATGGCGTAATAATATATACCGCAGTCTGTGCTGTGTTCAGTGGATTGTTTAATGTGCCGGTAATGATAGCAACATTGGTAGCTGTGATCCCACCTGTGATACCACCTGTTACAGCCGGTGCATTCCAGCTATATAATGTGCCGGCAGGTACAATACCATTTACCAGGTCAGTTGGTGTAACGCTGAACGGAGATCCGCTACAGGTTACCGTTGACATTGGTGTAATAACCGCTGTTGGGTTAACTGTTATCGTAACTGCGAATGCAGCGCCGGTACAACTACCCGAAACAGGTGTTACTATATAAGTAGCAGATTGCTGCGTATTCAGCGGGTTAGTAAGATTACCGGTAATAACCGTTACACTGGTTGCGCTTGCACCACCGGTGATACCGCCTGTTACAATTGGTACTGACCAGCTATACAATGTACCGGTTGGTACAATTCCATTAGTTCCGTTTGCAGGACTAATACTAAACGCAACCCCGCTACAGGTAACTTTTGTAATAGCAGTGATCTCAGCAGTTGGATTAACTGTTACTACCAATGTGAATGGCGCACCCGGTCCGCAAGCTATTGTGCTTGGCGTAATAATATAAGTCGCTGTCTGTGTTGTGTTGCTGGTATTCAGCAATGTACCGTTGATGATAGATACACCGCTTGCTGATGAACCACCGTTGATAGATCCGGTTGTACTTGGTGTTGACCAGCTAAACGTTGTACCGGCAGGTACGATACCGTTAGCAACATTCGTTGGTGTTACATTGAAGGTTACTCCGCTACAAGTAACGCTGCTCATGGCAGTGATCGCAGGTGTAGGGTTGATATTAACCGTTACACTGAATACAAATCCTGTACAACCGTTTGTTGTTGGAGTAACTAAGTAGGTAGCTGTTTTAACGCTGTTCGTTGTGTTGTTCAGTGTACCGATCACATCAACTCTTGGTGTTACCTGTGTTGCTCCACCAGTAAATCCTGCGCCGGTTGGTGCTGACCATGAGAATAATGTTCCTGCTGGTACTACACCGTTGGTAACATCTGTAGGTGTTACTGTGAACAGTACGCCTGTACAAGTGGTGGTGCTGATCGGTGTGATGATACCGATAGGGTTAACCGTTACCGTTAATGTAAACGGTGTACCCGGTCCGCAAGCTACTGTGCTTGGGGTGATGATATAAGTAGCCGTTTGTTGTGTGTTGCTGGTGTTATGTAATGTTCCGTTGATGATCGATACACCACTTGCACTTGATCCACCATTGATAGAACCAGTGGTGGTTGGTGTTGACCAGGTGAATGTTGTGCCCGCAGGTACGATGCCGTTAGCAACGTTTGTTGGTGTTACATTAAATGTTACTCCGCTACATGTTACGCTGCTCATTGCTGTGATAGCAGGTGTAGGGTTGATGTTAACGGTTACGCTGAATACGAAGCCGGTACAACCATTCGTGGTTGGCGTTACTAAGTAGGTAGCAGTCTTAACGCTGTTTGTTGTGTTGTTCAATGTGCCGATCACATCAACTCGTGGTGTTACTTGTGATGCTCCACCAGTGAAACCTGCGCCTGTTGGTGCTGACCATGAGAACAAGGTTCCTGCTGGTAGTACACCGTTCGAACCATCTGTAGGTGTAACTGTGAATAATACACCAGTACAAGTAGTAGTGCTGATCGGAGTAATGATACCGATTGGGTTAACCGTTACTGTTAATGTGAACGGTGTACCCGGTCCGCAAGCTACTGTGCTTGGGGTGATGATATAAGTAGCCGTTTGTGCAGTGTTGCTCGTGTTGTGTAATGTGCCGTTGATGATCGATACGCCACTTGCACTTGATCCACCGTTGATAGAACCGGTTGTAGTTGGTGTTGACCATGTAAACGTTGTGCCCGCAGGTACGATACCGTTGGCAACGTTTGTTGGTGTTACATTAAAGGTTACTCCGCTACATGTTACGCTGCTCATTGCAGTGATCGCAGGTGTAGGATTAATGTTAACCGTTACACTGAATACGAAGCCGGTACAGTTGCCGGTTGTTGGTGTTACTAAGTAAGTAGCCGTCTTAACACTATTGGTTGTGTTGTTCAGTGTACCGATCACATCAACTCTTGGTGTCACTTGTGATGCTCCACCAGTGAAGCCTGCACCCGTTGGTGCTGACCATGAGAACAAGGTGCCCGCAGGTACTACCCCATTCGAACCATCTGTAGGGGTAACAGTAAATTGAACACCGGTACAAGTAGTGGTGCTGATCGGTGTGATGATACCGATAGGACTAACTGTAACAACCAATGTAAATGGCAAGCCCGTTCCGCAAGCTACTGTGCTTGGGGTGATGATATAAGTAGCCGTTTGCGCGGTATTGCTGGTATTGAATAATGTGCCGTTGATAATAGACACGCCACTTGCTGATGAACCACCGTTAAGGCTACCGGTTGTTGACGGTGTTGACCAGCTGAACGTTGTTCCAGCTGGTAAGATACCGTTGGTAACATTAGTTGGTGTTACATTGAACGTTACTCCGCTACAGGTTACACTGCTCATGGCAGTAATTTCTGCTGTAGGATTAATTGTTACAACCAATGTGAATGAAGTACCAATACCACAATTAATGATGTTCGGGTAAACTATATAAGTAGCGGTTCTCGCTATGTTAGTTGTATTATGGAGGTTACCGGTAATATTTGTTTGTCCAATTGTTTGCGATAATCCACCTTCAAAACCAACACCTGTTGGTGCATCCCATGTAAATGTAGTTCCCGCAGGTATAATACCATTTACACCATCTGTTGGCGTTACCGTAAATGTGATACCGCTACAGATAGTAGCTGTCATCGCATTGATCACTGCACCCGGGTTAAGCGTTACTGTTACGCTGAATACAGCACCGGTACAATTACCTGATGTTGGTGTTACAAAATAAGTGGCTGTAACTGGTAAGCTGGTATCATTGATCAATGTTCCGGTAATGGTATTAACGCCGGTTGATTGTGTTGCACCGTTACTAAAGCCTGCACCTGTTGGAGCACTCCAGGTGTAAGTAGTTCCGGCAGGTACAATACCGTTAGTCGTATTCACCGGTGTTACATTAAACGTTACACCGCTACAAGTAACCGTGCTCATAGGTGTGATCTCAGCCTTCGCATTAACGGTAACTGTTACGCTGAACACAACACCTGTACAACTTCCTGATAATGGTGTTACCAGGTAAACCGCTGTTTGCGCAGTGTTTAATGAATTATGCAGGTTACCATGAATATCGATCTGCGTGGTTTCTGTGAGACCACCGGTCATACCACCTGTTACGCTTGGTGCCGACCAGCTGTAAGTTGTTCCGGCAGGTACAATACCATTCGTGTTATCCGCTGGTGTTACAGAGAATGATACTCCGCTACAGGTAACGGCGCTCATTGGTGTAACTGTAGCGTTAGGATTTACATTCACTGTTACACTGAACACAAATCCTGTACAACCTGCTGTTACCGGTGTTACTAAGTAAGTAACTGTTTTAATACTGCTGGTTGTATTGTTCAATGTTCCGATCACATCAACTCGTGGTGTTACCTGTGTTGCTCCACCGGTAAAGCCAGAGCCGGTTGGTGCTGACCATGAGAACAAGGTTCCGGCAGGTACTACCCCGTTAGTAACATCTGTAGGGGTTACGGTGAATAATACACCTGTACAAGTGGTGGTGCTGATCGGTGTGATGATACCGATAGGGTTAACTGTTACTGTTAATGTAAACGGTGTACCCGGTCCGCAAGCTACTGTGCTTGGGGTGATGATATAAGTAGCAGTCTGCGCTGTATTGCTGGTGTTTTGTAATGTTCCGTTGATGATCGATACACCACTTGCTGGTGAACCACCGTTGATAGATCCGGTTGTAGTTGGTGTTGACCATGTGAATGTAGTTCCTGCTGGTACGATACCATTAGCAACATTCGTTGGTGTTACATTAAATGTTACGCCGCTACAAGTAACGCTGCTCATCGCTGTGATAGCAGGTGTAGGGTTGATATTAACCGTTACGCTGAATACAAAGCCGGTACAACCGTTGGTGGTTGGTGTCACTAAGTAGGTAGCAGTTTTAACGCTGTTCGTTGTGTTGTTCAGTGTTCCGATCACATCAACACGTGGTGTTACCTGTGTTGCTCCACCAGTGAATCCTGCGCCGGTTGGTGCTGACCATGAGAACAATGTTCCTGCTGGTACTACCCCATTAGTAACATCTGTAGGGGTTACTGTAAACAGAACACCTGTACAAGTGGTGGTGCTGATCGGTGTGATGATACCGATTGGACTAACCGTTACTGTTAATGTGAACGGCGCTGCCGGTCCGCAAGCTACTGTGCTTGGGGTGATGATATATGTAGCAGTCTGTGCGGTATTGCTGGTGTTATGTAATGTCCCGTTGATGATCGATACGCCGCTTGCTGATGAACCACCGTTGATAGAACCGGTTGTGGTTGGGGTTGACCATGTGAACGTTGTGCCCGCTGGTAATATACCGTTGGCAATGTTAGTAGGTGTTACGTTAAAGGTTACACCGCTACAAGTAACGCTACTCATCGCAGTGATAGCAGGTGTAGGGTTGATATTAACAGTTACGCTGAATACGAAGCCAGTACAACCATTCGTGGTTGGTGTTACTAAGTATGTAGCCGTTTTAACGCTGTTCGTTGTGTTGTTCAGTGTTCCGATCACATCAACACGTGGTGCTACTTGTGTTGCTCCACCGGTAAAGCCTGCGCCGGTTGGTGCTGACCATGAGAATAAGGTTCCGGTAGGTACTACGCCGTTCGTAACATCGGTAGGTGTTACTGTAAACAGAACGCCTGTACAAGTAGTGGTGCTGATCGGTGTAATGATGCCGATAGGACTAACTGTTACACTCAATGTAAATGGTAAGCCCGGTCCGCAAGCTACTGTGCTTGGCGTGATAATATAAGTAGCCGTTTGGGCAGTATTGCTCGTGTTATGCAATGTGCCGTTGATGATCGATACACCGCTCGCTGATGAACCACCATTAATAGAACCGGTAGTTGTTGGTGCTGACCAGGTGAACGTTGTGCCAGCTGGTACAATACCATTAACAATATCGGTAGGCGTTACATTGAACGTTACACCGCTACAAGTAACCGTGCTCATCGCAGTGATCTCTGCAGTCGGGTTCAGTGTTACGGTTAAAGTGAACGAAGTAACCGCACCACACGGAGCGCTTGATGTAACAATATAAGTAGCTGTTCTTGTTATATTAGTTGTGTTGCTTAATGTACCAACGATACTGCTTCGTGGAATCGTTTGTGTTACACCACCGCTGATACCTACACCTGTTGGAGCGGACCATGTATATAAAGTTCCTTCAGGCACAATACCATTTGTGCCGTCTGTAGGTGTTATCTCAAATGCAACACCGCTACAGGTAAGCGTTGTCATAGCAGTAATCGTAGCACCCGGATTGAGCGATACAGTTAATGTGAATGGAGCACCTGTACAATTTCCGGAATTTGGTGTAACTACATAAGTAGCCGTTTGTGCAATACTGGTGATATTGGTTAAACGCCCAACGATGGTATTAACACCGGTTGATTGCGATAAGCCACCCGTAAATCCTGAACCGGTTGGCTCGCTCCATGTGTATGTGGTTCCGGCTGGTACAATACCGTTAGTTGTATTAACCGGTGTTACGTTGAACGTAATTCCGTTACAGGCAACTGTACTCATCGCGTTGATCTCAGCCTGTGCATTCACAGAAACTGTTACGCTGAATACAACACCTGTACAGCTTCCCGATAATGGTGTTACCAGGTAAACAGCTGTTTGTGCAGTATTTAATGGATTGTGCAGGTTACCATGAACATCGATCTGTGTTGTCTCTGTTAATCCACCTGTCATTCCACCTGTTACCGCTGGTGCAGACCAGCTGTAAGTAGTTCCTGCCGGTACAATGCCGTTCGTGTTATCTGTTGGTGTTACAGAGAATGGTGAACCACTACATACCACAGCACTCATTGGTGTAACGGTGGCGCGAGGATTCACATTCACTGTTACGCTGAATACAAACCCTGTACAACCTGCTGTAACTGGTGTTACGAGATAAGTAACGGTTTTAACACTGCTGGTCGTGTTGTTTAATGTTCCGATCACATCAACACGTGGTGTTACCTGTGTTGCTCCACCCGTAAAGCCTGCGCCTGTTGGTGCATTCCATGAGAACAATGTTCCGGCAGGTACTACTCCGTTAGTAACGTTCGTAGGCGTAACGGTGAATAATACACCTGTACAGGTAGTAGTGCTGATCGGTGTAATAATACCTATAGGCCTAACTGATACTGTTAATGTAAACGGCGTGCCCGGTCCGCAAGCTACTGTGCTTGGAGTGATGATATAAGTAGCCGTTTGTTGTGTGTTGCTGGTGTTATCTAAAGTTCCGTTAATGATCGATACACCACTTGCTGATGAACCACCATTCAGGCTGCCGGTTGTTGATGGTACTGACCAACTGAATGTTGTACCAGCTGGTACAATACCGTTTGCAACGTTTGTTGGTGTTACATTAAAGGTTACACCGCTACAAGTAACGCTGCTCATCGCAGTGATTGCAGGTGTAGGGTTGATATTAACTGTTACACTGAATACGAAGCCTGTACAACCGTTGGTTGTTGGTGTAACTAAGTAGGTAGCAGTTTTAACACTGTTCGTTGTGTTGTTCAGTGTTCCGATCACATCAACACGTGGTGTTACCTGTGTTGCTCCACCAGTAAATCCTGCGCCGGTTGGTGCTGACCATGAGAATAAGGTTCCGGCAGGTACTACCCCGTTAGTAACATCTGTAGGGGTTACTGTAAACAGAACACCTGTACAGGTAGTGGTGCTGATCGGTGTGATGATACCGATTGGGTTAACCGTTACGGTTAATGTGAACGGTGTGCCCGGTCCGCAAGCTACTGTGCTTGGGGTGATGATATAAGTAGCGGTTTGCGCAGTGTTGCTCGTGTTGTGTAATGTTCCGTTGATGATCGATACGCCACTCGCACTTGATCCACCATTGATAGAACCAGTTGTGGTTGGTGTTGACCATGTGAACGTTGTGCCAGCAGGTACGATACCGTTGGCAACGTTTGTTGGCGTTACATTAAAGGTTACTCCGCTACAAGTAACGCTGCTCATTGCAGTAATCGCAGGTGTAGGGTTAATATTAACCGTTACGCTGAATACAAAGCCGGTACAACCATTCGTGGTTGGTGTTACTAAGTAAGTAGCAGTCTTAACAATGTTCGTTGTGTTGTTCAATGTTCCGATCACATCAACCCGTGGTGTCACTTGTGATGCTCCACCAGTGAATCCTGCGCCCGTTGGTGCTGACCATGAGAATAACGTTCCGGTCGGTACTACACCGTTTGTAACGTCCGTAGGTGTTACTGTGAAGAGTACTCCTGTACAAGTGGTTGTGCTGATCGGTGTGATAATACCAATTGGATTAACCGTTACGGTTAATGTGAATGGTAAGCCCGTTCCGCAGGTAACACTTGTTGGTGTAATAATATAGGTAGCAGTTTGTGCTGTATTGCTGGTATTGTGTAATGTACCATTGATGATTGATACACCACTTGCACTTGAACCACCGTTAATAGATCCGGTTGTTGACGGCACTAACCAACTGTATGTTGTACCGGCTGGTACAATACCATTGATAATATCAGTAGGTGTTACATTAAAGGTTACGCCGCTACAGGTTGTTGCAGACATCGCTGTGATCGCAGGAGCCGGGTTAACTGTTACAACCACACTAAATGTCTGACTAACTCCGCAAGGTGTAGTAGGCGTTACAGCATAAGTGGCAGTACGTGCAATATTCGTTGTATTGGATAGTGTGCCACTGATATCCGGTTGGCCAATCGTTTGTGAAACACCACCCGTAATACCGAAACCTGTTGGTGCATCCCATGTGAACGTTGTTCCGATAGGAATAATGCCGTTAACACCATCCGTAGGCGTTACTGTAAATGTATTGCCATTACAAATGGTAGCAGTCATTGTTGAAATGGTTGCACCCGGGTTAATGGTGATCGTAACAGTGAATGGAACACCCGCTCCGCAATTCACGGTAGTTGGTGTTACTATATAAGTAGCGCTCTGAACCGCATTCGTTGTATTCGTTAATGTACCGATGATTGTATTTACCGCACTGGATTGTGATGCCCCACCGATAAAGCCGGTTCCTGTTGGAGCGCTCCATGTATATAATGTTCCGGCTGGTACAATACCATTGGTTGTGTTAACCGGTGTTACATTAAAGGTTACACCGCTACAGGTACTGGTAGTCATCGCATTGATCAACGCGATCGGGTTAACAGTTACCGTTAACGTGAACGCAACACCGGTACAGTTACCTGATGAAGGCGTGATCGTATAAACCGCGGTACGTGCAACATTCACGGAGTTGTTCAACAGCCCGGTAATGATGGCAGAGCTTACCACAGCTGATCCGGCAGAGAGACCGGCTGCAACAGATGGAGCCGACCATGTATACAATGTTCCTGCAGGTACAATTCCATCAACACCATTGGTTGGCGTTGCAGCGAATGTTACACCGCTACAGGTAGTGGTACTCATTGGAGTAATAGAAGCTCTCGGACTAAGACTCACCGTAAGGCTGAACGCAGCACCCACTCCACAGTTCACGGTAGTTGGTGTAATAATATAAGTAGCTGTCTGACCAATGTTGGTTGTGTTGATCAGTGTACCAAAAATCGTATTCACATTCGCCAGCTGTGTAGCGCCATTGGTAAATCCTGTACCTGTTGGAGCAGTCCAGACATACAATGTACCGGCCGGTACAATTCCGTTTGTTCCGTTAACCGGTGTTACATTAAATGTTGATCCGCTACAGATAACAGTTGTCATCGGTGTAATAGTGGCAATAGGATTTACCGATACTGTTAGTGTAAACGATAATCCCGCACCACAATTAACCGTAGATGGTGTGATCAGGTAGGTGGCTGTTTGTGCCGTATTGTTCGGATTGTTTAATGTTCCGTTGATGATAGATACACCTGTAGCAATTGAACCACCGGTCATACTACCTGTTACCGCAGGAGCCAGCCAGGTAAAGGTTGTTCCTGCAGGTACGATTCCGTTGGCAATATCCGTTGGTGTTACGTTGAAGGTTACACCGCTACAGGTAACAGTACTCATCGGATTGATCGTTGCCCTTGGATCGACATTAACCGTAAGGCTGAAGACAGGACCAAAGCAGGTACCTGTTCTTGGTGTAACAATATAAGTAGCGGTTTTAGTTGTATTGGTGGTATTGGTTAATGTACCCAGGATTGTGTTAACCGGTGTCACCTGTGTTGCGCCGCCAGTAAAGCCGGTACCGGTTGGAGCACTCCATGAATAAGTTGAACCCGTTGGAACAACACCATCAGTGCCGTTAACCGGTGTTACATTGAATGTTACGCCGCTACAGATTAGGGTAGTCATTGGTGTGATCATTGCGATCGGACTAACAGTTACGGTTACAGAGAAAGCAGCACTTGCTCCACAGGTTGTGCTTGGAGTAACTGTGTAGGTAGCTGTTCTTGCAATGTTAGTTGTATTGTTCAGTGTACCAGATACATTACCGGAAGCAAGCGTTTGTGAATCACCACCTGTGATACCGGTGCCGGTTGGTGCAGTCCATGTAAAGGTTGTACCTGCCGGTATGATGCCATTTACACCATCCGTTGGCGTAACGGTAAAGGTTACACCGCTACAGGTTACTGTAGTCATTGGCGAAATGGTAGCACCCGGATTGATGGTAATAGTTACAGAGAATACACTGCCGGTACAGCTTCCTGATGTTGGTGTTACGAGATAAGTTGCTGTTACAGGCGAGCTGGTAGTATTCGTTAATGTACCGAGGATCGTATTAACACCTGTAGATTGTGTTGCACCACCGGTAAAGCCTGTTCCGGTTGGAGCCGACCACATATAAGTAGTTCCGGCCGGTACAATACCATCGGTAGAATTAACCGGTGTTACATTAAACGTCACACCCGTACAGGTAGTTGTACTGATCGGGTTAATAGACGCTGAAGGACTAACCGTTACTGTCACAGAGAATGGATTACCCGGTCCGCAGGCAACAGTAGCTGGTGTGATCAGGTAAGTGGCTGCCTGTGCAGTATTGCTGGTATTGGTAAGTGTTCCATTAATGATCGATACACCACTTGCCGATGAACCACCTGTTAATGAACCGGTGATAGATGGTGTTGACCAGCTAAATGTTGTACCCGCTGGTACGATGCCATTCGCAACGTTGGTTGGCGTTACATTAAATGTAGTTCCGCTACAGATAACAGCACTCATTGAAGTGATAGAAGGTGTAGGGTTGATATTAACCGTTACGCTGAATACAAAGCCGGTACAACTTCCTGTTACCGGTGTTACTAAGTAAGTCGCAGTTTTAACGCTGTTGGTAGTATTGTTCAATGTACCAATCACATCAACTCTTGGTGTCACCTGCGTTGCTCCACCGGTGAATCCTGCGCCGGTTGGTGCTGACCATGAGAACAATGTTCCGGCTGGTACTACCCCATCGGTAACATTTGTAGGTGTTACTGTGAACAATACACCTGTACAAGTGGTTGTGCTGATCGGTGTAATGATACCGATAGGGTTAACCGTTACTGTTAATGTGAACGGTGTGCCCGGTCCGCAAGCTACTGTGCTTGGGGTAATGATATACGTAGCCGTCTGTGCAGTATTGCTCGTGTTGTTGAGTGTACCATTGATGATCGAGACACCACTTGCACTCGATCCACCGTTGATAGAACCGGTTGTGCTTGGTGTTGACCATGTGAATGTTGTGCCAGCTGGTACGATACCGTTAGCAACATTCGTTGGTGTTACATTGAAGGTTACGCCGCTACAAGTAACGCTGCTCATGGCAGTGATTGCCGGTGTAGGGTTAATGTTAACTGTTACACTGAATACGAAGCCTGTACAACCGTTCGTGGTTGGTGTTACTAAGTAGGTAGCAGTCTTAACACTGTTCGTTGTATTGTTCAATGTTCCGATCACATCAACACGTGGTGTCACTTGCGATGCTCCACCGGTGAATCCTGATCCTGTTGGTGCTGACCATGAGAACAATGTTCCGGCCGGTACCACTCCGTTCGAAACATCTGTAGGTGTTACGGTGAAGAGTACACCTGTACAAGTAGTAGTGCTGATCGGTGTAATGATACCGATTGGGTTAACCGTTACGGTTAACGTGAACGGTGTACCCGGTCCGCAAGCAACTGTGCTTGGCGTGATGATATAAGTAGCAGTCTGCGCTGTATTGCTGGTATTCAGCAATGTACCGTTGATGATAGATACACCGCTTGCTGATGAACCACCATTTAATGATCCGGTTGTGGTTGGAGTTGACCATGTGAATGTTGTGCCCGCTGGTACGATGCCGTTAGCAACGTTTGTTGGTGTCACATTAAATGTTACACCGCTACAGGTTACACTGCTCATGGCAGTAATAGCTGGTGTAGGGTTAATGTTAACCGTTACACTGAATACAAATCCGGTACAACCGTTAGTGGTTGGTGTTACTAAGTATGTAGCAGTCTTAACGCTGTTCGTTGTGTTGTTCAGTGTTCCGATCACATCAACTCTCGGTGTCACTTGCGTTGCTCCACCAGTGAATCCTGCGCCGGTTGGTGCTGACCATGAGAATAAGGTTCCCGCAGGTACTACTCCATTGGTAACATCTGTAGGTGTTACTGTGAAGAGTACACCCGTACAGGTAGTTGTACTGATCGGTGTGATGATACCGATTGGGTTAACTGTTACTGTTAAAGTAAACGGTGTACCCGGTCCGCAAGCTACTGTGCTTGGGGTAATGATATAAGTAGCAGTCTGTGCGGTATTGCTAGTATTGAATAATGTACCATTGATGATCGATACACCACTTGCTGATGAACCACCGTTGATAGATCCGGTTGTGGTTGGGGTTGACCAGGTGAAAGTTGTGCCGGCTGGTACGATACCATTAACAATATCTGTAGGTGTTACATTAAAGGTTACACCGCTACAGGTAACAGCTGTCATTGGGTTGATAGAAGCTGAAGGATTGATCGTTACAGTCAATGTAAATGAAGCACCGATTCCGCAATTAGCCACATTCGGATACACTGTATAAGTAGCTGTTCTGGCAATATTCGTTGTATTGGTAAGTGTACCGGTTACATTAGGCTGTGCTGAAACCTGTGATAACCCGCCTGTAAATCCTACACCTGTAGGAGCATCCCATGTAAACGTTGTTCCGATAGGAATAATGCCGTTAACACCATTGGTTGGTGTAACAGTAAATGTATTACCGGTACAAACCGTTGTTGTCATCGCAGAGATCGTTGCGCCCGGATTAATGGTTACAGTAAGTGCAAACGATACACCAGGACAACTTCCCGAAATAGGTGTAACAATATACGTAGCTGTTACCTGTGTACTGATCGTGTTCGTAAGTAATCCTGTAATCGTATTCACCGGCGTTACCTGTGCAGCACCGCCTGTTACATTAGCGCCTACCGGTGCTGTCCATGTATATAATGTACCAACCGGAATAATTCCGTTCGTTCCGTTGGTTGGTGTAACGCTGAATGGTGCACCGCTACAAACAGTTGTGGTTAAACCATTAACAGTAGCTACCGGACTAACCGTAACAGTCAGTGTAAAGTTCGCACCCGTACAATTTCCTGAAACAGGGGTTACTATATAAGTAGCCGTTCTTGCTGCATTTGAGCCATTGGTAAGTGTGCCGCTGATAAAGGCCTGTGGTGTTGACTGAGATAAACCGCCCGTAATACTTGTACCGGTAGGTGCGCTCCACGTATACGTAGTTCCCGCCGGAACCAGGCCATTGGTAATATCTGCCGGAGAAACATTGAATGTAACACCGCTACAGGTTGTGTTCGTCATTGCAGCGATCAGTGCAGCAGGATTCAGACTTACGGTAACACTGAATACAGCGCCTGTACAACTTCCTGATGTTGGTGTAACAAAGTAGGTTGCTGTTTGTGCCGTGCTTGTTGTGTTGGTTAGTGTACCCAGTATTGTATTTACACCGGTAAGCTGTGTAGCACCATTTGAGAAACCGGTTCCTGTTGGTGCCGACCATATATAAGTGGTACCCACCGGAACAATACCATTCGCTCCGTTTACCGGTGTTACGTTAAATGTAACACCGCTACAGATCATAGTGCTCATAGGTGTGATCTCAGCTTTCGAACTAACCGTTACAGTTAATGTAAACGGCAGACCCGCACCACAATTAACTGTAGATGGTGTGATAAGATACGTTGCTGTTTGTGCCGTATTGCTGGTATTATTTAATGTACCATTAATAACAGAGACACCACTTGCAGATGAACCGCCGGTTAATGATCCAGTTGTTGACGGAACCGACCAGCTGAATGTTGTTCCCGCCGGTACAATACCATTGGCAACATTCGTTGGTGTTACATTAAAGGTCACACCGCTACAGGTTATGGCAGACATTGGGTTGATGGTTGCCCTTGGATCTACATTAACTGTCAGGCTGAATACAGGTCCTGTACAGCTTCCCGATATTGGTGTAACTATATAAGTTGCAGTCTTGGTTGTATTGGTTGTATTGGTTAATGTACCCAGAATCGTGCTTACCGGCGCCACCTGTGTTGCACCGCCTGTAAAGCCGGTGCCTGTTGGTGCTGTCCATGTATAAGTGGTTGCCGCAGGAACGATACCATTTGCTCCGTTAACAGGTGTTACATTAAAGGTTACACCGCTACAGATCAGTGTTGTCATTGGTGTGATCGTAGCCAGCGGGTTAAGTGTTACAATCAGTGAGAAGGCTGCGCCTGTTCCACAATTCTGGATATTTGGCGTTACAATATAAGTTGCGGTTACCGCTGCATTGGTTGTATTAACAAGCGTACCTGTAATACTTGTAACATCTATGCTTTGTGATAAACCACCCGTAAAGCCTGTACCTGTTGGCGCGGCCCATGTATAAGTGGTTCCAAATGGAATTACCCCATTCACACCATCCGTAGGAGTTGCAGTAAATGGTGCACCGCTACAGGTTACAACAGTCATTGTACTGATAACAGCACCTGGGTTAACGGTAACTGTTACAGAGAATACATTGCCTGTACAGTTTCCTGATACAGGTGTTACTAAGTAAGTAGCTGTTATAGGTGAACTGGTAATATTGGTAAGTGTTCCTGTAACGGTATTTACCGGGGATACCTGTGTTGCACCACCTGTAAAGCCTGTTCCTGTTGGCGCACCCCATGTGTACAATGTTCCGGCAGGTACTACACCATTCGTTGAATTTACCGGTGTTACATTAAACATCACACCACTACAAAGTGATGTGCTCATTGGAGTAATGTTTGCCAATGGATTAACCGTAACAGTTAATGTAAACGGCGTACCCGGTCCACACGCAACTGTGCCTGGGGTAATAATATAAGTAGCCGTCTGTGCGGTATTACTGGTATTATTAAGTGTACCGTTGATGATCGATACACCACTTGCTGATGAACCACCGTTCAATGAGCCGGTTGTTGACGGTACTGACCAGCTGAATGTTGTGCCCGCAGGTAAAATACCATTGGTAACATTCGTTGGTGTTACGTTGAACGTTACGCCGCTACAGGTTACACTGCTCATTGCAGTGATCGCAGGTGTAGGGTTGATATTCACCGTTACGCTGAATACGAAGCCTGTACAACCATTCGTGGTTGGAGTAACTAAGTAAGTAGCAGTCTTAACACTGTTTGTTGTGTTGTTCAACGTTCCGATCACATCAACTCTTGGCGTTACCTGTGTTGCTCCACCAGTGAACCCGGCTCCTGTTGGCGCTGTCCATGAGAACAATGTTCCGGCAGGTACTACACCATCTGTAACATTCGTAGGAGTTACTGTAAATAATACTCCGGTACAGGTTGTTGTGCTCATCGGTGTGATAATACCGACAGGATTAACTGTTACTGTTAATGTGAATGGCGTACCCGGTCCGCAAGCGACTGTGCTTGGGGTAATAATATAAGTAGCGGTTTGTTGTGTATTGCTGGTGTTATATAATGTGCCGTTGATGATCGATACGGCGCTTGCGCTTGATCCACCATTGATAGAACCAGTAGTTGTTGGTGTTGACCATATGAACGTTGTGCCGGCTGGTACAATACCGTTAGCAACATTCGTTGGTGTAACTGTAAATGTTACACCGCTACAGGTTACACTGCTCATCGCAGTGATAGCAGGTGTTGGATTGATATTCACCGTTACGCTAAATACAAAGCCGGTACAACTTCCTGTTACCGGTGTTACGAGATAAGTAGCCGTTCTTGTAATATTGGTGGTATTATTCAATGTGCCGCTCACATCAACACGTGGTGTTACCTGTGTTGCTCCACCCGTAAAGCCCGTTCCTGTTGGTGCCGTCCATGAGAACAAGGTTCCGGCAGGTACTACTCCGTTGGTAACATCTGTTGGTGTAACTGTAAACAGTACGCCTGTACAAGTGGTAGTGCTGATCGGTGTGATAATACCAATTGGGTTAACTGTTACTGTTAACGTAAACGGCGTACCCGGTCCGCATGCTACTGTGCTTGGGGTAATGATATATGTCGCAGTCTGTGCGGTATTGCTGGTGTTATGTAATGTTCCGTTGATGATCGATACTCCGCTCGCACTTGAACCACCGTTGATAGAACCAGTGGTTGTTGGTGTTGACCATGTGAACGTTGTGCCAGCTGGTACAATACCGTTAGCAACATTGGTTGGTGTTACATTAAATGTTACACCGCTACAAATAACACTGCTCATTGCAGTGATAGCTGGTGTAGGATTAATATTAACAGTTACACTGAATACGAAGCCGGTACATCCATTGGTGGTTGGTGTAACGAGGTAGGTAGCAGTCTTAACGCTGTTCGTTGTGTTGTTCAATGTTCCGATCACATCAACTCGTGGTGTGACTTGTGTTGCTCCACCGGTAAAGCCTGCGCCTGTTGGTGCTGACCATGAGAATAAGGTTCCCGCAGGTACTACTCCGTTGGTAACATCTGTAGGTGTAACTGTAAACAGAACGCCTGTACAAGTGGTGGTGCTGATCGGTGTGATAATACCGATTGGGTTAACCGTTACAGTGATTGAGAATGGCGCACCTGTTCCACAGGCAACTGTACTCGGGGTAACCGTATACATTGCCGTTAATGCACTATTGGTTGAGTTGACCAGTGTACCTGTAATAAATGCACCTGATCCGCTCACACCACCGGTTACTCCGGCAGACATAGCAGGCGCTGACCAACTGTACGTTGTTCCCGTAGGCACAATACCATTCACACCATCAACAGGGCTCGAAGTAAACGCAACACCGCTACAGGTTGTAGCAGTCATTGGCGTAATACCTGGTGTTGGGTTAACAGTTACTACCAATGTAAATGCCGCGCTTGGTCCACCACACGGTGTACTTGGTGTAACGATATAAGTGGCTGTTTTTGCAGTATTGGTTGTATTCGTTAATGTTCCTGATACATCGGCAACACCAATGGTTTGTGATACACCACCGGTAAGACCCGTACCGGTTGGTACTGTCCATGTATAAGTTGTTCCGATCGGAACAATGCCGTTAACACCATCAACAGGCGTTACCCTGAACAGTACACCGGTACAGGTTGTGGTTGTCATGGCAGAGATAGTAGCACCAGGACTAAGGGTAACCACCAAACTAAATGCAGCGCCACCGCAAATACCAGATACCGGCGTAATCATATACGTGGCAGAAACCGCAACACTTAAGTTATTGAACAGTGTGCCGGAAATAGTATTTACCGGTGTTACCTGTGTAGCTCCACCACTGAATCCTGAACCGGTTGGCGCTGTCCATGTATACAATGTTCCGGCCGGTACAACACCATTGGTGCTGTTAACCGGTGTTACGCTAAATGTTACACCATTACATGCTGTGGTTGACATGGAAGTAACAGAAGGCACAGCGCTAACAGTAACAGTTACCGTAAAGTTTGCACCGAAACAGCTTCCTGATATAGGTGTAACCGTATAAGTAGCTGTTTGTGCAAGATTGGTTGGATTGGTTAATGTACCATTTACATCAATCGAATTGCTCGCACTTGCACCACCGGTTAAACCGCCTGTTACACCCGGAACCGACCAGCTATATAATGTTCCGGTTGGCACGATACCGTTCACACCATTGGTTGGCGTAACACTGAATGGCAATCCGCTACAGATAACGGTACTCATTGGTGTAACCGTTGCAGCCGGATTAAGACTGATCGTTATGCTGAATGCAAAACCGGTACAACCGTTTGTAACCGGTGTAACTATATAAGTGGCCGTTTGTGCCGTGGCAGTAGTATTCGTTAATGTACCGGTGATTGTATTCACGGCAACGGCCTGTGTAGCGCCATTACTGAATCCTGATCCCGTTGGTGCGGTCCATGTATACAATGTTCCGGCCGGTACAACACCGTTTGTTCCATCTACTGGCGTTACGCTGAACAATACACCGCTACAGCTAACCTTGCTCATCGGTGTAATAATACCTGCAGGGTTAACCGTTACCGTTAATGTAAACGGTGATGCCGGTCCGCAGGCAACAGTAGCTGGTGTAATAATATAAGTAGCGGTTTGCGCGGTGTTACTTGTATTGGCTAATGTTCCGTTGATGATAGAAACCCCGCTCGCCGATGAACCACCATTTAATGACCCTGTGATGGATGGGGTTGACCAGCTGAAGGTTGTTCCTGCCGGTACAATACCATTGGCAATATTGGTTGGTGTTACATTAAATGTTACACCGCTACAGGTTACACTACTCATTGCAGTGATAACAGCTGTTGGGTTAAGACTAACCGTTAAGCTGAAAGCATTACCGATACAACTACCGGATCTTGGTGTAACTAAGTAAGTAGCCGTTTGGCCAATATTGGTTGTGTTCGTAAGATTACCGCTGATAGTATTTACCTGCGCAACCTGTGTAGCTCCACCGGTAAATCCTGAACCGGTTGGTGCAGTCCATATATACGTGGTACCTAACGGTACAATACCATTGGTTGTATTAACCGGTGTTACATTAAATGTTACACCGCTACAGATCAACGTGGTCATTGGTGTAACCGATGCAACCGGACTAACAGTTACTGTTACTGTAAATACTGCACCGATACCACAAGTACTGCTTGGCGTAACTGAGTAGGTTGCTGTAACAGCAGCATTGGTGCTATTGGTTAATGTACCAAACACACCGCTTACACCAGTTGATTGTGTTGCTCCACCGGTAAAGCCGGTACCCGTTGGTGCGGTCCATGTATAAGTAGTACCCGCCGGAATAATACCATTCACAATATCCGTTGGCGTTACATTAAATGTTACACCGCTACAGGTAACAGTGCTCATCGGTGTGATAGATGCGCCAGCAGTTATGTTAACAGTGAGTGTGAATACTGCACCTATACAACTTCCTGATTGTGGTGTTACATTATAGGTAGCCGTTTTAAGCGTGCTGGTTGTATTGGTTAATAAACCGGTGATCGTATTAACAGCTGATAATTGTGTAGTGCCGCCTGTAAAGCCGGTACCTGTTGGTGCGGTCCATGTATACAATGTTCCTGTTGGAATAATTCCATCTCCACCATTCGCAGGCGTTACGCTGAATGCCACACCTGTACAGGTAGTTACACTTAAAGGAGAAACCGTTGCTGCCGGGTTCAGTGAAATCGTTACACTAAATGGTGCTGATGGTCCGCAGGCTACTGTAGATGGTGTAATGATATACGTAGCGGTTTGTGCAACATTGGTTGTATTTACAAGTGTACCGCCAATAATAGCCACCCCGCTTGCTTGCGTTGCACCGCCACTGAAGCCCGTACCGGTTGGTGCATTCCATGTATACGTTACACCCGCAGGAACAATTCCATTGGCACCATTCACCGGTGTGATGTTAAACGCTACTCCACTACAGATCACGGCAGACATTGGTGTAATGGATGCTGATGGATTAACCGTAACTGTAACACTGAATACAAATCCTGTACATGCACCTGAAGTTGGTGTAACTAAGTAAGTAGCCGTTCTCGCAATATTGGTAGTATTGGTTAATGTACCATTGATATCAGCCGAAGCTACCACTTGTGTAGCGCCACCTGTAATACCTGTACCCGTTGGCGCGTTCCAAACATACGTTGTTCCGGTTGGTATCGTTCCGTTGGTACCATCCGTTGGTGTTACTGTAAACAATACACCCGTACACGTAGTTGTGCTGATTGGTGTTACTGTTGCTTTCGGGCTAAGTGTTACTGTTAACGTAAACGGTGTTGATGCACCACAGGTAACATTACTTGGCGTTACCGTATACGTTGCTGTTTGTGTTGTATTGGTGGTATTGTTAAGTGTACCCAGTATTGTGTTTACACCTGATAACTGCATTGCACCGCCGGTAAAGCCTGTACCGGTTGGTGCGGTCCATGTATACGTTGTTCCGGCAGGTACAACACCATTGGTGGCATTAACCGGCGTTACATTAAATGTTACACCGCTACAGATAACCGTGGTCATCGGGTTAATGATCGCTATCGGGCTAACCGTAACCGTCAGACTGAATGTTGTTCCGGTACAGCTTCCTGCTGTTGGCGTTACCAGGTAAGTGGCCGTTCTGGCAATATTCGTTGTATTGTTAAGTGTACCGCTGATAAAAGGCTGGCTGGTATTAGATGCACCACCTGTGATACCTACTCCCGTTGGTACTGACCATGTATATAATGTTCCTGCAGGTACAATACCATTTGTCGTATTAACCGGTGATGAATTAAACAATACCCCGCTACACGTTGTGGCAGTCATCGGGGTGATCGATGGACGCGGACTGATATTTATCGTTACACTGAACGGCGCACCCAAACCGCAGACAACTGAAGTTGGTGTTACGATATAAGTAGCCGTTACCGATGCATTGGTTGTATTTACCAATGTTCCGAAGATACCGCCTACAGATGCTACCTGTGTTACTCCTCCGGTAAAGCCCGAACCTGTTGGTGCGGTCCATGTATACGTTGTTCCCGCAGGTACAATACCATTGGTTCCGTTAACCGGTGTAAGGTTAAAGAATGTACCACTACAGATAGTAGTACTCATCGGGGTGATCACTGCTGCCGGGTTAACCGTTACAGTTAATGTGAACGAAGCTCCCGATCCACAGGTACCTGGTGTTGGTGTTACGATATAAGTAGCCGTTCTGGCAATATTCGTGGTATTGGTAAGTGTACCAAAAATATTGGGTGATGCAGCCTGTGATTGTCCGCCGGCAATACCTGTACCTGTTGGCACTGTCCAGCCAAACACGGTACCCGGTGCAATTACACCGTCTACACCATCCGTTGGCGTGATAACAAATGGCACACCGCTACAGGTTGTTGTGCTCATGGCTCCGATGGTAGCACCCGGACTGATGGTTACAATAAGTGTAAATGGATTACCCGTACAAAGACCAACCGTGGTTGGTGTTACGATATATGTTGCTGATACAGCTGCATTGGTCAGGTTCGTGATCGTTCCATTTACATTGATCTGTGCAGCAGACTGCGACATACCGCCTGAGTAACCTGTACCCGTTGGAACGCCCCATGTATAGGTAGTTGAATTTGGTATCGCACCATTCACAACGTTTGTTGGCGTGATCACAAATGGTATACCGCTACAGGTTGTTCCCGTCATTGTGTTGATGACTGCTACAGGACTTACCGAAACAGTTAATGTAAACGGATTACCTATATAACCATTACTGAAAGGAGTAACTGTATACGTTGCTGTTTGCGCAACGTTGGTTGGGTTGGTCAGCGTACCATTAATGGTTGTTTGTGTTAATGCTGATGCACCACCTGTTACGCCACCGGTAACGGTAGGTGCAGGCCATGAATAAGTTGTTCCGATAGGTACAGTACCATTCACCCCATCTGTTGGTGAACTGCTGAACAATGCACCGGTACATGCCGTTGTAGAGAACGATGTAATAGATGGAATTGGTAATACCGTTAAGGTAAGTGTGAATGGATTACCCGTACCACAACTGCTCCTTGGTGTAACTGTATAGATGGCTAACTGGTCAAGGTTGGTTGAGTTAGTAAGATTACCGGTGATATTGGTCAGGCTTGAACCTGTGGTACCACCTGTAATACCCGGTGCCAGTGATGGTAAAGGCCATGTATAAAGAGTTCCGGTTGGTACATTACCGTTAATTACATCTGTAGGTGTGATGTTAAATACAACCGCACTGAATGCAGTTCCCGTCATCGGGGTAATATTGGCGATCGGATTAACTGTTACAATTACACTAAAGGCTGTACTGGTTCCGCAAGGCGTACTTGGTGAAACCTGGTAAGTGGCCGTAGCAGGTAAACCCGTTGTATTGGTAAGTGTTCCAAACACATTGCCAACCGGTGTTGTTTGCGATACACCACCCGAGATACCTGCACCTGTTGGAACACCCCATGTATAAACCGTTCCTGAAGGAATAATACCATTGATATTATCAGTTGGCGTTACTGTGAAGCTTGTTCCTGTACAGATAACAGCCGTCATCGTACTGATAGTAGCACCCGGATTAATATAAATATCAACTGTAAATGTTAAACCGATACATGCTCCTGCTGTTGGCGTTACCACGTAGGTTGCGCTGATGGCAGAACTTGTAATATTTACCAGCGTACCCCTCACACTATTCAATCCAGAAGCAGCCTGTCCACCAGTAAAGCCTACTCCACTTGGTGCGCTCCATGCATAGGTTGTTCCTGCCGGTACAACACCATTGGTATTATCTACCGGTGTAACATTGAACGCAACACCTGTACAACCGGTCGCAGACATGGCAGTGATAGAAGCAACCGGACTAATGGTTACCGTTACCGTAAATGGATTTCCGTTGCCGCAATCAGCCGTATTTGGTGTCACTATATAAGTAGCCGTTCTCGCGCTGCTGTTAGGGTTGGTAATGTTGCCGGTGATATCAACTGCATTAGTTCCTGATAAACCACCCGTCATACCACCTGTTACAGATGGTGCCGACCAGCTATACGTCGTACCTGCCGGAACAATACCATTGGTGATATTGGTTGGCGTGATAGAGAACGCTGTTCCACTACAAAAAGTTCTGTTGATCGCAAAGATGGTAGGCCTTGGATTCAGGGTTACGGTTAATGTGAACGGAGCACCATTACATGATCCTGATACAGGGCTCACTGTGTACACTGCCGTTTGCGCAACATTGAATGAATTGGTGAGCGTTCCGGTAATGGATGTTTGAGAAACCACCTGTGTTACTCCACCGGTAAAGCCGGTACCTGTTGGTGCCAGCCATGTAAACCTTGTTCCCGCAGGGATCACACCGTTCGCACCATCCACTGGTGTTACTGTGAACAATGCTCCGCTACAGGCAATGGTCGACATCGGACTAACTATCGCTTCCGGTTTGATCGTTACCGTTACCGTAAAGGCGGCGCCGTTTCCACAGGCAGCTGTAAATGGTGTTACAATATAGGTAGCAGTTTGTGAAACATTCGTGCTGTTCGTAAGTGTTCCTGTAATGATCGATACGCCTGATGCACCTGAACCACCTGTTAATCCACCTGTTGTTCCCGGAGCCGACCAGCTAAATGTTGTTCCCGCAGGTACAATACCATTCGCAATATTTGTTGGTGTAAGCGTAAACTGTACGCCGCTACAACCCAGTGTTGACATCGCTGTAACTGTTGCGATAGGATCTACCGTTACCGTTACACTAAATACCGGTCCTGTACAGGCTCCTGATACCGGCGTTACTAGATAAGTAGCTGTTCTTGTAATGTTGGTTGTATTACCGATCGTTGCGCTGATCGTATTAACTGCAATAGCCTGTGTTGCGCCCAGTGATATGCCGGTTCCTGTTGGAGCGTTCCATGTATATAATGTTCCTGCCGGTACAATTCCATTCACTGCATTAACCGGTGTTACACTGAATGATGTACCGCTACAGGTTGTGGCAGTCATCGGGCTGATCGTAGCCAGCGGATTCAGGTTAACCGTTAATGAGAATGGAGTACCGGTACCACAACTAACCGAAGTTGGTGTTACTATATAAGTAACGGTTACCATCGAACTGGTGGTATTGGTAAGGAGACCGGTGATATTACCCGTTGGAGTTACCTGCGCCGCGCCGCCTGTAAAGCCGGCACCCGTTGGAGCCGACCATGTAAAGGTTGATCCGGCCGGTACAATTCCGTTAACACCATTGGTTGGTGTAGCCGTAAATACAAGTCCGCTACAAATAGTAACAGACATCGGACTGATCAATGCCGCAGGGTTTACAGTTACAGTAACACTGAAAGTGATACCGTTTCCACAATTGCTTGTATTAGGTGTAACGAGATAAGTGGCAGTTTGTGTTGTATTGAGCGGGTTGGTAAGTGTACCATTGATATTGACTGAGCCGGCAACCGTGATACCACCTGTGATACCGCCTGTTACAGCAGGTGCTGACCAACTGTAAGTAGTTCCTGCAGGAATAATTCCGTTAATGCCATCGGTTGGCGTTAATGTAAATGTTCCACCGCTACAGATGGTTGCACTCATCGGTGTGATGGTGGCTTTTGGATTAACCGTTACAGTTACTGTGAACGGACTTCCCACACCACAGATCGCAAGAATTGGTGTAACCTGGTAAGTAGCTGTTTGTGCTGTATTGGTTGTGTTAACCAATGTACCAGTGATGGCGCTGGTGGATGTTCCCGAAGCACCACCTGTCAATCCGCCGGTAGTTGAAGGAACGGTCCATGTATAAGTTGTGCCCGGAGGAATAATTCCGTCAACACCATCTGTCGGCGTTACACTGAAGGAAACACCGCTACACGTTGTAGTGGAAATAGTATTCACAACCGATCCGGCATTCAACGTTACAGTAACAGTAAACGTTGAACCTGCACCGCAATTCGGCGCATTCGTTGTAACAGTATATATCGCAGTAACTGCAGAGCTTGTGGTACCAAAAAGGTTACCGCTTACAAAAGTAACCGGTGTTGATTGCGACACACCATTATTAAATCCTGTTCCTGTTGGAACTGTCCATGTATAGGTTGTTCCAGCCGGAACAATACCATTCACACCATCAACAGGGCTTACATTGAATGTAGCACCGCTACATACGGTGGTAGACATTCCCGTAATAGTAGCTACAGGATTAAGTGTGAGCGTAAGGCTGAATACAGCTCCTGTTCCGCAAAGTGTGGTAAGCGGTGTTACCAGGTAAGTGGCTGTTCTTACTCCACTTGTTGAATTGGTAAGATTACCATTGATATTATTGGAGGCAACCGCATTGGTAACACCACCACTAAAGCCTGTACCCGTTGGAGCCGACCATGTATACGTTGTTCCGGCAGGAATAATACCATTTGTGCTATTCGCTGGAGTGGCAACAAAGGCAAATCCACTACAGCTTGTGGCTGTCATTGGTGTAATGGAAGCAATCGGATTAACCGTTACAGTTACTGTGAAAGGTAAGCTCGATCCGCAACCTGGTACATTTGGTGTTACAGTATAGGTAGCTGTTTGTGCAATATTGGTTGGGTTATTCAGTGTACCCGTTACACTTGCAGCTGCAGTACCGGTTACTCCACCAGTTAATCCGCCGGTAACAGCAGGGGGTGCCCAACTGAAAGTTGTTCCGGCCGGTATAATTCCGTTCACACCATTGGTTGGTGTTGCTGTAAATGGTAAGCCACTACATATGTTCTGGTCATATCCGTTACCGTAGCAATCGGGTTAACGGTTATCATGATCGTAAACGGAGCACCGTTTCCGCAATTCGTTGTATTTGGCGTTACTACATAAGTGGCAGTAACTGCAGCATTGGTTGTGTTGGCAAGGTTTCCGTTAATGTTAATAGATGCAACAGCATTGGTAACACCGCCGGTAAATCCAACACCTGTTGGAGCACTCCATGTATAAGTTGTTCCGGCAGGCACAATGCCATTCACTACATTAATCGGTGTTGCCGTAAACAATACACCACTACATGAAACAGTAGTCATGCTGTTGATATAAGGAGCCGGGTCAACATTGATTGTTGTGCTGAACGCTGCTCCCACGCAACCACTGAATGTTGGTGTTACTATATATGTAGCTGTTTTGGTAGTATTGGTTGTATTGGTAAGTGTTCCGGAAATATTTGAAGAAGCAATCCCTCTCGACAAACCTCCTGTAAACCCGGCTCCTGTTGGTGCAGTCCAGGTATAGGTAGTACCCGCAGGTATCACACCATTGGTTACATCAACCGGTGTAACAGTAAATAATACACCACTACAGATCGTTGATGTGATAGGTGTTACCACTGCCACAGGGTTAACTGTTACAATCAATGAGAATGAAGCACTTGTTCCGCAGGTACCTGGTGTTGGCGTTACCGTATAAGTGGCTGTTACAGGCGCGTTACCTGCATTGAATAATGTGCCGCTAATGTTAGTTACATTGGTCATTTGTGCAGCACCGCCCGTAAATCCTGTGCCCGTTGGCGCAGTCCATGAGAACAGTGTTCCTGCAGGGATAATACCATTAACACCATTGGTTGGCGTAACAGTAAATGCTGCTCCCGTACACACAGTAGTGGTCATCGTATTGATGGTTGCACCCGGATTCAATGTGATAGTAAGCGTAAATACATTACCTGTACAACTTCCTGATATTGCAGATACACTGTAAGTAGCTGTTACTGCAACCTCGGTTGTGCTTACCAGCGTGCCGGTAATATTCAGCAGCCCTGTTGATTGTGATGCCCCATTATTAAATCCTGTTCCCGTTGGTGCTGTCCATGTGTACAATGTACCCGTTGGTACAAGACCATTGGCACCATTCACCGGTGTGATATTAAATGTTACACCACTACAATAAGTGGCCGTCATAGCTGCCACATTCGCTACCGGTGAAACAGTGATGATAACACTGAATGGAATACCCGCTCCGCAATTAGGTGAGATAGGCGTAACCGTATATGCAGCCGTTCTGGCAACATTCACCGTATTGGTGAGCGTACCAAAAATATTACCCGTAGCAATGGTTTGTGATAAACCTCCGGTAATATTTGTACCCGTTGGTGCTGTCCATGTAAAGGTTGTTCCCGCCGGTACGATACCATTTACAATATCCGTAGGCGTTAATGTAAATGGAAGACCGCTACAGATCGTAGTGGTCATCGTATTGATCAATGCACCTGAATTAAGCGAGATCGTTACAGTAAACGGTGCTCCCGCTCCACAATTAACCGTAGACGGTGTTACTATATAAGTAGCCGTTTGCGATGCATTCGTTGGGTTGGTTAACGTGCCATTGATATTAGTTGCACCAACAACTGTTACACCGCCGGTAATGCCACCGGTTACAGTTGGTGCCGGCCATGAATAAGTGGTTCCTATCGGCACAATTCCATTACTTCCGTTAACAGGGGTAAGTGTAAAGGCAGCACCGCTACAACGTGTTGCACTCATGGCAGTGATAGAAGCACCTGCATTAAGACTGATCGTTACAGAGAACACAGCACCCGCTCCGCAATTCACGCTGGATGGCGTAACAAAATACGTGGCGGTTTGCGGAATATTGGTTGGATTGGTTAATGTACCATTGATATTAGTTGCTCCAACAACTGTTATACCACCCGTTACACCACCGGTTACAGTTGGTGCCGGCCATGAATAGGTTGTTCCTAATGGTATGATACCGTTTGTACCATCGGTTGGCGTTAATGTAAACAATACGCCGGTACAGCTAACGGTCGACATCGTTGTTATAGTTGCTGCAGGATTGATCGTTACTGTTACAGTAAACCCTGCACCCACTCCGCAATTAACAGCAGTAGGTGTAACAAAATAAGTAGCCGTTTGTGCAACGCTTGTTGGGTTAATAAGATTGCCCGTGATCATAGCGGCAGCAGTTCCGCTCAGGCCACCGGTTAATCCGCCGGTAACTGAAGGAGCTGCCCATGTATAGGTTGTTCCAGCCGGTACAATTCCGTTGAGAATATCTGTAGGCGAAACAGTAAACAATACACCACTACAACCCGTTGCTGTAATCGGATTGATGATCGCTGTTGGATTAAGCGTTACAGTAACCGTAAACACAGCACCAAAGCAATTTCCGGATGTTGGCGTAACTGTATAGGTAGCGTTTTGCGCAATATTTAATGAATTGGTGAGCGTGCCGCTGATGAATGCTGCAGCAGTACCGCTTGCTCCACCGGTGATGCCAGCTGTTACAGCCGGAGCAGACCAGCTGTAAGTGGTACCTGCAGGAATAATGCCGTTGGCACCGTTAACAGGACTCACAGTAAATGCCACCCCGTTACACGTGGTTGCAGTTAAAGCATTGATGGTAGCGGCAGCACTCAAGCTAACCGTTACACTGAATAAAGTTCCGGTACAGCTTCCTGTTACCGGTGTTATTATATAAGTAGCCGTTTGTGCAACGTTGGTCGTATTTACCAATGTGCCGCTCACATTTACAGAAGCAATCGATTGTGTTAAACCACCACTGAAGCCGGCGCCGGTTGGTGCGTTCCATGTATACGTTGTTCCCGCAGGTACAACACCGTTAGCAGCATCTACCGGTGTAACTGTAAATAGTACACCGCTACAACTTACAACACTCATCGGTGTGATCAGTGCCTGTGGATTGATAGTGATCGTTGCAGTAAATGGATTTCCTGCGCCGCAATTCACTACAGAAGGCGTAATGGTATACGTAGCCGTCTGTGCAGTATTTGTTGGATTGAAAAGTGATCCTCCGATAATAGCTGAAGCCGTTCCACTGGTACCGCCGGTTAAGCCTCCTGTTACTGAAGGGGCTGACCATGTATAAGTTGCACCGGCAGGTACAAAACCGTTTACCCCATTTGTTGGAGTGATATTGAAAGCAACCCCGCTACAGCTTACACCCGTCATCGCAGTAATGGATATTACAGGGTTAAGTGTAACTGTTAATGTGAACGAAGTTCCCGCAGCACAATTACCTGGTGTTGGAGTAACTATATAAGTAGCTGTTACCTGTCCATTGGTTGTATTGGTAAGTGTGCCGAAAATATTACTTACTCCCGCCACCTGGGTTGCACCACCCGTGAAACCGGCACCTGTTGGAGCTGGCCAGCTATATAATGTTCCGGAAGGAATAATTCCGTTCACTCCATTTGTTGGAGTGATGGTAAATGTTCCGCCACTACATGTTGTAGTACTCATTGCACTGATCGTAGCACCCGGAATCAGGTTGATCGTTACAGAGAATACATTACCCGTACAACTTCCCGAAACAGGCGTCACAAGATAAGTAGCCGTTATCGGCGAACTGGTTGTACTGTTAAGCAGGCCTGTAATATTGCTCACAGAAGTTATCTGCGAAGCACCACCCGTAAATCCTGTACCGGTTGGCGCTGACCATGAATACAATGTTCCCGCTGGTATCACACCATCAGCACCATTTACCGGTGTGATGTTAAATACGGTACCATTACAAACCGTTAAAGAAAGCGGAACAGCAATGGCTTCCGGATTGATCACAATGGTTACAGAGAATACATTACCCGTACAATTTCCTGTTGAAAGAGGTGTTACGAGGTAAGTGGCCGTACGTGCAATATTGGTTGTGCTCCGTAATGTTCCGGTAATATCAACAACACCGGTTGATTGCGATAAGCCGCCTGTAAAGCCGGTACCTGTTGGTGCGGTCCATGTATACGTTGTTCCCGCAGGTACAATTCCGTTGGTTGTATTGGTTGGCGTAAGTGCAAATGAAAGCCCACTACAAAGCGTGGTTGACATTGGCGTAATGATCGCCTTAGGATTCAGTGATACTGTAACCGAGAACACAGGGCCTGTACAACTTCCTGATGTTGGCGTTACTATATAAGTAGCCGTTTGTGCAATATTGGTCGTATTGGTAAGGTTACCGATAATAGTAGAAACACCACCCGCCTGTGTTGCTCCACCTGTAAAGCCGGTGCCTGTAGGCGCTAACCATGTATACGTTGTTCCGGTTGGCACTACCCCATTCGTACTGTTAACAGGTGTTACATTAAATATAACACCACCGCAGGCAGTAACCGACATTGGTAATATGGTTGCCTGTGCACTAACAGTTACCACAACACTGAACGGAGCACCATTACCGCAACTAACCGTAGTGGGTGTTACTGTATAAGTAGCGCTTTGGGCAACATTGGTTGCATTAACAAGACTACCAGAAATATTCAATGTGCCACTGGCTGCAGCACCGCCGGTCATGGCACCTGTTACTACTGGTGCCGGCCAGCTATACGTTGTTCCCGCAGGTACAATACCATTGGTAAGATTGGTTGGTGTTAATGCAAATGTCAACCCGGTACAGATAACGGTTGTCATTGTATTGATAGCCGCAACAGGGTCGATCGTTACAGTGGCAGAGAATACAGCACCGGTACAGCTTCCCGAGGTTGGTGTTACCAGGTAAGTGGCTGTACGTGAAATATTGGTTGTATTACTTAAAGTACCTCCGATCGTATTCAGCCCACTCGCTTGTGTTACCCCTCCGGTAAAGCCTGTACCTGTAGGCGCTAACCATGTATAAGTTGTTCCGGCCGGTACAATACCATTGGCAATATCAGTTGGTGTGATAGCGAATGGAAGACCACTACAGATCGTTGTGCTTACCGGGGTTACAACAGCTCTCGGACTGAGATTCATCGTCAAAGAGAATACCGGTCCGATACAACTTCCGGAAGTTGGTGTGATGATATAGGTAGCGGTAACCGAAGTGCTTGTTGTATTCACAAGTGTTCCGGTGATCGTATTTACGCCACCCGCCTGCGTTGCACCACCTGTGAAGCCGGTACCGGTTGGTGCGAGCCAGGTGTAAGTTGTTCCGGCAGGTACAATACCATTAACGCCGTTCACCGGTGTAGCTGCAAATGGAACACCCGCACAGATCACACCACTCATTGGCGTGATACCTGCAACCGCACTCAATGAGATGGTTACCGTAAAGTTAGCGCCGGCACAACTGCCCGATGTGGTTTGAACAATATAGGTTGCTGTTTGTGCTGTATTGGATGTGTTTACCAGTAGGCCGTTCACATCCAGCTGGGTTGTTGCAGATACACCACCTGTAATGCTTCCGCTGATAGAAGGAGCCGACCAGCTGTAAGTAGTTCCGGCCGGAATAATTCCGTTCGTTCCATTAACCGGTGTAACGGCAAAAGGAGTGCCGCTACACACAACAGCACTCATGGCACCGATAGTGGCAACTGGATCCAGTGTTACTGTTAATGTAAACGGAGCATTGATACAACTTGCTGCCGTTGGTGTAACTATATAAGTAATCGTTTTTGAAGAATTGGTTGTGTTCGTAAGTGTTCCTGAAATAAAGGCAACACCACTTGTTTGTGATGATCCGCCTGAGAAACCGCTTCCTGTTGGTGTTGACCAAGTATACGTAGTTCCTGCAGGTACAGTTCCGTTAACACCATTTACCGGCGACACAGTAAAGAGTACACCAGAGCAACTTACAGCTGTCATCGCATTGATCACCGCTGCAGGTGTAACGGTTACTGTTAAAGAGAACACAGGTTGCACACCGCAACTGATCGTAGTTGGTGTAACAATATAAGTAGCGGTAACCGGTGCGCTGCCGGCATTAAACAGTTGACCACTGATATTATTTGATGCGGTTGATTGTGTTGCACCGCCTGTAAAGCCGGTACCTGTTGGTGCTGACCATGTATACGTTGTTCCAGCCGGAATAATTCCGTTGGTTATATCAGTTGGTGTTACAGTGAATACTGCACCTGTACATACCGTTGTACTCATCGGCGTGATAGTAGCAGATGGATTTACAGTAACCGTAACAGAGAATACAGCACCTGTACAGTTACCCGCAGATAAAGGTGTAACGAGATAAGTAACTGTTTTGGCACTGCTCGTTGTGTTGGTCAGCAATCCGCTGATACCAATTACACCGGTGCTTTGCGACAATCCGCCTGTAAACCCGCTACCCGTAGGAACACCCCATGTAAAGGTGGTTCCGGCAGGTATGATACCATTCGCAGGATCTGTTGGCGTTACAGTAAACATGATACCACTACAGATAGTGGTACTGATGGGTGTTACAGTTGCAGCCGGATTTAAGGATATGGTGATAGAGAAAGCAGCACCAGTACAGTTACCTGTTGTTGGTGTAACAATATAGGTGGCCGTTTGTGCTGTATTGGTTGTATTCAGCAGGTTTCCAATAATGGTACTAACACCTGTTGATTGTGTGGCCCCACCTGTAAAGCCGGTACCCGTTGGTGCGTTCCATATATACGTGGTTCCCGCAGGTACGATACCGTTTGTGCTGTTAACCGGTGTAACATTAAATACCACACCGCTACACGAAACTTTTGTCATCGGGGTGATCGAAGCAACAGGGTTAACCGTTACGGTCAACACAAACGATGCACCCACTCCACAACTTACTGAACTTGGTGTTACCGTATATGTTGCACTCTGCTGTGTATTCAGCGGATTGGTTAAAGTACCATTGATATTAGTCTGCGTTAATGCAGATGCACCACCGGTAATACCACCCGTTACAATCGGTGTTGACCAGCTATACGTTGTTCCTACAGGTACAACACCGTTTATTCCGTTCGTTGGTGTAGCAGTAAACAACACGCCGCTACAGGTAGTAGTGGTCATTGCATTGATAACCGCAGCAGGGTTAAGCGTAACTGTTATGGAGAACGCAGCACCTGTACAGCTTCCCGATGTTGGCGTTACTATATAAGTTGCCGTTACAGCATTGATCGTTGTATTCGTTAACGTTCCTGTGATCGTAGTCACCTGGCTCACCTGTGTGGCTCCACCGGTAAACCCGGTACCCGTTGGCGCGTTCCATATATAAGTGGTTCCCGATGGTACAATACCATTGTTACCATCAACAGGTGTTACACTGAACAGGATTCCCCCGCACGCGGATGCAGTCATCGGCGTAACTGTGGCTTTAGGACTAACCGTTACCGTTAACTGGAACGTTGCTGCATTACCACATGCTGCCGTATTTGGCGTGATCGTATAAGTAGCACTCTGTGCAATACTGGTTGGGTTAACAAGGGTACCGATAATACCCGTTTGTGTAAACGCTGCTACACCACCAGTCATTAATCCGGTTACAAGTGGCGCAGACCAGCTGTAAGTAGTTCCGGCAGGCACAATACCATTGGTAACGTTTACAGGTGTGGTAGCGAATGGTGAGCCGCTACAGGTTACCAATGTCATCGCAGTAATAGAGGCAACAGGATCTACCGTTACTGTGATCGAGAAGGCAAGACCCGCACAACCACCAGAGGTTGGCGTTACTATATAAGTTGCTGTCTTAAATGTATTCGTTGTATTCGTTAACGTACCCGTGATCGTATTCACTGCACTGGTCTGTGAAGCAAAACCGGTAAGACCAGCGCCCGTTGGTGTGGTCCATGTGTAAGTAGTTCCCGATGGTACAATACCATTGGTTACATCCGTTGGCGTTACATTAAACAATAACCCGCTACAGATCGTAGTGGTCATTGGCGTAATGATCGCTTTTGGACTTAAGTTAACTGTCAGTGAGAACGCTGCACCAATACAACTGCCAGATGTTGGCGTTACTATATAAGTTGCTGTTACCAATGAACTGGTTGTATTCACAAGCGTTCCGGTGATCGTACTTACACCACCCGCCTGGGTAGCTCCGCCGGTAAAGCCAGTACCCGTTGGTGCTAACCACGTATACGTGGTGCCCGCAGGTACAACACCATTAACACCATTGGTTGGTGAGGTGCTGAAAGTAATACCACCGCACGCTGCAAGAGACATAGGTGTTACGCTCGCCTTTGGACTAACCGTTACAGTAAACTGGAACGATGCACCGTTACCACACGATACTGTGTTGGGTGTTACTGTATAAGTAGCGCTCTGCGCTGTATTTAATGGATTGGTTAAAGTACCCGTAAGATTGGTTTGGGTGAATGCTGCAGCGCCGCCGGTAATACCGCCTGTTACAATTGGTGTTGACCAGCTATAAGTAGTTCCGGCAGGTACAATACCATTGGTCAGATTCACAGGGGTGATCGTGAACAATGATCCGCTACACGTTACAAGCGTCATCGAAGTAATAGCCGCTATTGGATTTACCGTTAACGTGAACTGGAACGATGCACCAGCACAACCATTAGAGATGGGTGTTACTGTATAAGTAGCACTCTGCACCGTGTTCAGCGGGTTATTTAACGTACCGTTGATATTGGTTTGCGTTAACGCGGATGCTCCACCGGTAATACCACCCGTTACAATCGGTGTTGACCAACTATACGTGGTTCCCGCAGGTATGATACCATTGGTTACATCCGTTGGTGTTACCGTAAATAATACACCGCTGCACGTTACACCAGTCATTGGAGTAACAGCTGCATTTGGTGCAATCGTTACTGTTAACTGGAATGATGCGCCATTACCACATGATGCTGTATTGGGTGTTACGGTATAAGTAGCTGTTTGCTGAACATTGGTTGGGTTAGATAAATTACCTGTGATAGAAGCTGCTGTAAACCCTGCAGCTCCGCCCGTCATCAAACCCGTTACAATCGGTGCTGACCAACTGTAAGTAGTTCCGGCCGGTACAATACTTCCACTAAGACCATTCACAGGTGTTACTGTAAACAGCACACCCTCGCAACTGATCGCCGTCATCGCACTGATCACTGCAACAGGGTTAACCGTTACGGTCAACACAAACGATGCACCCACTCCACAACTTACTGAACTTGGTGTTACCGTATATGTTGCACTCTGCTGTGTATTCAGCGGATTGGTTAAAGTACCATTGATATTAGTCTGCGTTAATGCAGATGCACCACCGGTAATACCACCCGTTACAATCGGTGTTGACCAGCTATACGTTGTTCCTACAGGTACAACACCGTTTATTCCGTTCGTTGGTGTAGCAGTAAACAACACGCCGCTACAGGTAGTAGTGGTCATTGCATTGATAACCGCAGCAGGGTTAAGCGTAACTGTTATGGAGAACGCAGCACCTGTACAGCTTCCCGATGTTGGCGTTACTATATAAGTTGCCGTTACAGCATTGATCGTTGTATTCGTTAACGTTCCTGTGATCGTAGTCACCTGGCTCACCTGTGTGGCTCCACCGGTAAACCCGGTACCCGTTGGCGCGTTCCATATATAAGTGGTTCCCGATGGTACAATACCATTGTTACCATCAACAGGTGTTACACTGAACAGGATTCCCCCGCACGCGGATGCAGTCATCGGCGTAACTGTGGCTTTAGGACTAACCGTTACCGTTAACTGGAACGTTGCTGCATTACCACATGCTGCCGTATTTGGCGTGATCGTATAAGTAGCACTCTGTGCAATACTGGTTGGGTTAACAAGGGTACCGATAATACCCGTTTGTGTAAACGCTGCTACACCACCAGTCATTAATCCGGTTACAAGTGGCGCAGACCAGCTGTAAGTAGTTCCGGCAGGCACAATACCATTGGTAACGTTTACAGGTGTGGTAGCGAATGGTGAGCCGCTACAGGTTACCAATGTCATCGCAGTAATAGAGGCAACAGGATCTACCGTTACTGTGATCGAGAAGGCAAGACCCGCACAACCACCAGAGGTTGGCGTTACTATATAAGTTGCTGTCTTAAATGTATTCGTTGTATTCGTTAACGTACCCGTGATCGTATTCACTGCACTGGTCTGTGAAGCAAAACCGGTAAGACCAGCGCCCGTTGGTGTGGTCCATGTGTAAGTAGTTCCCGATGGTACAATACCATTGGTTACATCCGTTGGCGTTACATTAAACAATAACCCGCTACAGATCGTAGTGGTCATTGGCGTAATGATCGCTTTTGGACTTAAGTTAACTGTCAGTGAGAACGCTGCACCAATACAACTGCCAGATGTTGGCGTTACTATATAAGTTGCTGTTACCAATGAACTGGTTGTATTCACAAGCGTTCCGGTGATCGTACTTACACCACCCGCCTGGGTAGCTCCGCCGGTAAAGCCAGTACCCGTTGGTGCTAACCACGTATACGTGGTGCCCGCAGGTACAACACCATTAACACCATTGGTTGGTGAGGTGCTGAAAGTAATACCACCGCACGCTGCAAGAGACATAGGTGTTACGCTCGCCTTTGGACTAACCGTTACAGTAAACTGGAACGATGCACCGTTACCACACGATACTGTGTTGGGTGTTACTGTATAAGTAGCGCTCTGCGCTGTATTTAATGGATTGGTTAAAGTACCCGTAAGATTGGTTTGGGTGAATGCTGCAGCGCCGCCGGTAATACCGCCTGTTACAATTGGTGTTGACCAGCTATAAGTAGTTCCGGCAGGTACAATACCATTGGTCAGATTCACAGGGGTGATCGTGAACAATGATCCGCTACACGTTACAAGCGTCATCGAAGTAATAGCCGCTATTGGATTTACCGTTAACGTGAACTGGAACGATGCACCAGCACAACCATTAGAGATGGGTGTTACTGTATAAGTAGCACTCTGCACCGTGTTCAGCGGGTTATTTAACGTACCGTTGATATTGGTTTGCGTTAACGCGGATGCTCCACCGGTAATACCACCCGTTACAATCGGTGTTGACCAACTATACGTGGTTCCCGCAGGTATGATACCATTGGTTACATCCGTTGGTGTTACCGTAAATAATACACCGCTGCACGTTACACCAGTCATTGGAGTAACAGCTGCATTTGGTGCAATCGTTACTGTTAACTGGAATGATGCGCCATTACCACATGATGCTGTATTGGGTGTTACGGTATAAGTAGCTGTTTGCTGAACATTGGTTGGGTTAGATAAATTACCTGTGATAGAAGCTGCTGTAAACCCTGCAGCTCCGCCCGTCATCAAACCCGTTACAATCGGTGCTGACCAACTGTAAGTAGTTCCCGCAGGTACAATGCTTCCACTGAGACCATTCACAGGCGTTACTGTAAACAATACCCCTTCACAACTGATCGCTGTCATCGCATTGATCGAGGCAACAGGGTTAACAGTTACGGTCAATACGAATGATGCATTCGCACCACAGTTAACAGATGTTGGTGTAATAGTATAAGTAGCACTCTGTTGTGTATTCAGCGGATTGGTTAAAGTACCATTGATATTAGTCTGCGTTAATGCAGATGCGCCGCCAGTCATACCACCCGTTACGATCGGTGCAGACCAGTTATACGTGGTGCCCGCAGGTACTACTCCATTGGTACCATTCGTTGGCGTAGTCGTAAACAATACACCGCTACAGGTAACTGCAGTCATTGCTGTGATCGTTGCCCTTGGATTTAAAGTAACAGTTAACTGAAACACTGCTCCCGCACAACCACCATTGGATATGGGTGTAACATTATAAGTAGCACTCTGCTGTACGTTTGTTGGGTTCGTTAACGTGCCATTGATATTGGTCTGCGTTAATGCAGATGCGCCGCCGGTAATACCACCGGTAATCAGCGGTGCCGACCAGCTATACGTGGTTCCGTTTGGTATCACACCATTTGTAATATCTGTCGGCGTAATGTTGAACAACACACCACTACATGCAATGATGGTCATTGGATTTACAGCAGCATTCGGGTTGATCGTTACCGTTAACTGGAACGTTGCTGCATTACCACATGCTGCCGTATTTGGCGTGATCGTATAAGTAGCACTCTGTGCAATACTGGTTGGGTTAACAAGGGTACCGATAATACCCGTTTGTGTAAACGCTGCTACACCACCAGTCATTAATCCGGTTACAAGTGGCGCAGACCAGCTGTAAGTAGTTCCGGCAGGCACAATACCATTGGTAACGTTTACAGGTGTGGTAGCGAATGGTGAGCCGCTACAGGTTACCAATGTCATCGCAGTAATAGAGGCAACAGGATCTACCGTTACTGTGATCGAGAAGGCAAGACCCGCACAACCACCAGAGGTTGGCGTTACTATATAAGTTGCTGTCTTAAATGTATTCGTTGTATTCGTTAACGTACCCGTGATCGTATTCACTGCACTGGTCTGTGAAGCAAAACCGGTAAGACCAGCGCCCGTTGGTGTGGTCCATGTGTAAGTAGTTCCCGATGGTACAATACCATTGGTTACATCCGTTGGCGTTACATTAAACAATAACCCGCTACAGATCGTAGTGGTCATTGGCGTAATGATCGCTTTTGGACTTAAGTTAACTGTCAGTGAGAACGCTGCACCAATACAACTGCCAGATGTTGGCGTTACTATATAAGTTGCTGTTACCAATGAACTGGTTGTATTCACAAGCGTTCCGGTGATCGTACTTACACCACCCGCCTGGGTAGCTCCGCCGGTAAAGCCAGTACCCGTTGGTGCTAACCACGTATACGTGGTGCCCGCAGGTACAACACCATTAACACCATTGGTTGGTGAGGTGCTGAAAGTAATACCACCGCACGCTGCAAGAGACATAGGTGTTACGCTCGCCTTTGGACTAACCGTTACAGTAAACTGGAACGATGCACCGTTACCACACGATACTGTGTTGGGTGTTACTGTATAAGTAGCGCTCTGCGCTGTATTTAATGGATTGGTTAAAGTACCCGTAAGATTGGTTTGGGTGAATGCTGCAGCGCCGCCGGTAATACCGCCTGTTACAATTGGTGTTGACCAGCTATAAGTAGTTCCGGCAGGTACAATACCATTGGTCAGATTCACAGGGGTGATCGTGAACAATGATCCGCTACACGTTACAAGCGTCATCGAAGTAATAGCCGCTATTGGATTTACCGTTAACGTGAACTGGAACGATGCACCAGCACAACCATTAGAGATGGGTGTTACTGTATAAGTAGCACTCTGCACCGTGTTCAGCGGGTTATTTAACGTACCGTTGATATTGGTTTGCGTTAACGCGGATGCTCCACCGGTAATACCACCCGTTACAATCGGTGTTGACCAACTATACGTGGTTCCCGCAGGTATGATACCATTGGTTACATCCGTTGGTGTTACCGTAAATAATACACCGCTGCACGTTACACCAGTCATTGGAGTAACAGCTGCATTTGGTGCAATCGTTACTGTTAACTGGAATGATGCGCCATTACCACATGATGCTGTATTGGGTGTTACGGTATAAGTAACTGTTTGCTGAACATTGGTTGGGTTAGATAAATTACCTGTGATAGAAGCTGCGCCGCTTCCCGATGCACCACCGGTCATTGATCCTGTTACAACCGGTGCTGACCAGCTGTAAGTAGTGCTCGCTGGCACGATGCCATTTACCCCGTTGGTTGGTGAAACCGTAAACAATAAACCTTCACAGCTGATAGCCGTCATGTCATTGATTGTAGCACCAGGGTTAACGGTTACGGTTAATACGAATGATGCATTTACGCCACAGTTCACAGATGTTGGCGTAATGGTATATGTAGCGCTTTGTGCAGTGTTTAATGGATTGGTAAGCGTTCCCGTAATGATCGAACCGGTACCCGATACACCACCGGTGATACCACCCGTTACGATTGGAGCAGACCAGCTATAAGTGATACCTGCCGGTACTACTCCATTAACACCATTGGTTGGTGATGCTGTAAACAATACGCCGCTACAAGTGGTAACACTCATCGCATTGATCGTTGCTTTCGGATTCAAAGTCACCGTTAACTGGAACGCCGCACCCGCACAACCATTGGAGATTGGTGTAACATTATAAGTGGCACTCTGCTGTACGTTCGTTGGATTGGTTAATGTACCACTGATATTAATTTGTGTAAATGCAGATGCACCACCTGTAATACCACCGGTGATCAATGGCGCTGACCAGCTATAGGTAGTTCCATTAGGTATCACACCATTGGTAATATCTGTCGGCGTTGTCGTAAACAATACACCGCTACAAGCTGTAGCAGTCATCGCTGTTACAGCCGCATTTGGTGCGATCGTTACTGTTAACTGGAACGATGCACCGTTACCACATGATGCTGTATTAGGTGTTACGGTATAAGTAGCTGTTTGCTGAACATTCGTTGGATTAGATAAATTACCTGTGATAGAAGTTGCTGTAAAGCCTGCAGCTCCGCCCGTCATCAAACCCGTTACAATCGGTGCTGACCAACTGTAAGTAGTTCCCGCAGGTACGATACTGCCGCTAAGTCCATTCACAGGTGTTACTGTAAACAATACACCTTCACAACTGATCGCTGTCATCGCATTGATCGATGCAACCGGGTTAACCGTTACAGTTAATACGAACGATGCATTAGCTCCACAGTTAACAGAAGTTGGTGTAATAATATAGGTAGCGCTCTGTTGTGTATTCGTTGGGTTGGTTAACGTACCTGTAATATTGGTCTGTGTTAACGCTGATGCACCGCCGGTCATACCACCCGTTACAATCGGTGCAGACCAGCTATAAGTGGTACCCGCAGGTACTACGCCATTAACTCCATTGGTTGGTGATGCTGTAAACAATACACCGCTACAGGTAACTGCACTCATCGCAGTGATCGTTGCCTTAGGATTTACTGTCAGCGTTAACTGGAACGAGGCACCTGCACAACCACCATTGGAAATTGGTGTGATCGTATAAGTAGCGCTCTGCTGTACGTTTGTTGTATTCGTTAAAGTACCATTGATATTGGTCTGCGTTAACGCCGATGCACCACCTGTGATACCGGCAGTGAATAATGGCGCTGACCAGCTATAAGTCGTTCCTGCAGGAATAACACCATTTGTAACATCAGTTGGTGTAATCGTAAATAACAACCCGCTACAAGCTGTTCCCGTCATCGGGTTTACAGAAGCACTTGGATTGAGTGTTACCGTTAACTGGAATGATGCACCATTACCACACGCTGCTGTATTCGGTGTTACTATATAGGTTGCGCTCTGTACTGCATTGGTTGGATTAAACAATGTACCGCTGATAGTTGATGCCCCACTACCTGATGCCCCACCCGTGATTCCACCGGTGATCAATGGTGCTGACCAGCTATACGTAGTTCCTGACGGTACGATACCATTGGTCAGATTCGTTGGTGTTGCTGTAAAGCTTACCCCATCACAGGTAACCTTCGTCATTGCAGTAATTGCTGCAATAGGTTGAACGGTTAATGTGAACTGGAACGCAGCACCCGCACAACCATTTGATATTGGTGTTACTGTATAAGTTGCACTCTGTGCAGTGTTCAGTGGATTATTTAATGTACCACTGATATTGGTTTGCGTGAAGGCAGATGCACCACCGGTAAGCCCACCCGTAATAAGCGGTGCAGCCCAGCTAAATGTAGTTCCTACAGGTATTACCCCGTTTACTCCATCGGTGGGTATTGATGTAAATAATACCCCACTGCAGGTTACTCCCGTCATTGCTGTAACGGCTGCATTTGGTGCGATCGTTACTGTTAACTGGAATGATGCGCCATTACCACATGATGTTGTATTCGGTGTTACGGTATAAGTAGCTGTTTGCTGAACATTGGTTGGGTTAGATAAATTACCTGTGATAGAAGTTGCTGTAAACCCTGCAGCTCCGCCCGTCATCAAACCCGTTACAATCGGTGCTGACCAACTGTAAGTAGTTCCCGCAGGTACGATACTGCCGCTAAGACCATTCACAGGTGTTACTGTAAACAATACACCTTCACAACTGATCGCTGTCATCGCGTTGATCGATGCAACCGGGTTAACCGTTACAGTTAATACGAACGATGCATTCGCACCACAATTAACAGAAGTTGGTGTAATAATATAGGTAGCGCTCTGTTGTGTATTCGTTGGGTTGGTTAACGTACCTGTAATATTGGTCTGTGTTAACGCTGATGCACCGCCGGTCATACCACCCGTTACAATCGGTGCAGACCAGTTATACGTGGTGCCAGCAGGTACTACACCATTGGTACCATTCGTTGGTGTTGTGGTAAACAGTACACCGCTACAGGTAACTGCACTCATCGCAGTGATCGTTGCCTTAGGATTCAACGTAACAGTTAACTGGAACGATGCGCCTGTACAACTTCCGGTTGTTGGCGTTACCGTATAAGTGGCACTCTGCTGTACGTTCGTTGGATTGGTTAACGTACCACTGATATTGGTTTGTGTTAACGCTGATGCACCACCGCTAATACCACCCGTGATCAACGGTGCTGACCAGCTGTAAGTAGTTCCATTAGGTATCACGCCATTCGTTCCATCGGTTGGCGTTGTAGTAAACAATACACCGCTACACGCCGTAACTGTCATCGCATTCACAGCAGCGTTAGGATTTAACGTTACCGTTAACTGGAATAATGCACCATTACCACACGCTGCTGTATTCGGTGTTACTGTATACGTTGCACTCTGTACAGTATTGGTTGGGTTAGATAAAGTACCGCTGATATTCGTTTGCGTAAAGCCAGCCGCACCGCCGGTAACTACACCCGTTACAACCGGGGCCGACCAACTGTAAGTCGTTCCCGCAGGTACAACTCCATTGGTGCCATTTACAGGCGTTGCTGTAAACAATACTCCCTCACACGTAACCTTTGTCATCGCTGTAATACTCGCAACTGGATTAACCGTTACTGTTAATACAAATGATGCATTCACTCCACAGTTAACTGAGGTAGGCGTAATAGTATAAGTAGCACTCTGTTGTGTATTCGTTGGATTGGTTAACGTACCACTGATATTGGTCTGCGTTAATGCTGATGCACCGCCGGTCATACCACCCGTTACAATCGGTGCAGACCAGTTATACGTGGTGCCAGCAGGTACTACGCCATTGGTACCATTCGTTGGTGTTGTGGTAAACAGTACACCGCTACAGGTAACTGCACTCATCGCAGTGATCGTTGCCTTAGGATTCAACGTAACAGTTAACTGGAACGATGCGCCTGTACAACTTCCGGTTGTTGGCGTTACCGTATAAGTGGCACTCTGCTGTACGTTCGTTGGATTGGTTAACGTACCACTGATATTGGTTTGTGTTAACGCTGATGCACCACCGCTAATACCACCCGTGATCAACGGTGCTGACCAGCTGTAAGTAGTTCCATTAGGTATCACGCCATTCGTTCCATCGGTTGGCGTTGTAGTAAACAATACACCGCTACATGCTGTAGCAGTCATTGCAGTTACAGCAGCATCCGGATTTACAGTAACTGTTAACTGGAACGATGCACCGTTACCACACGCTGCTGTATTCGGTGTTACTATATAGGTTGCGCTCTGTACTGCATTGGTTGGATTAAACAATGTACCGCTGATAGTTGATGCCCCACTACCTGATGCCCCACCCGTGATTCCACCGGTGATCAATGGTGCTGACCAGCTATACGTAGTTCCTGACGGTACGATACCATTGGTCAGATTCGTTGGTGTTGCTGTAAAGCTTACCCCATCACAGGTAACCTTCGTCATTGCAGTAATTGCTGCAATAGGTTGAACGGTTAATGTGAACTGGAACGCAGCACCCGCACAACCATTTGATATTGGTGTTACTGTATAAGTTGCACTCTGTGCAGTGTTCAGTGGATTATTTAATGTACCACTGATATTGGTTTGCGTGAAGGCAGATGCACCACCGGTAAGCCCACCCGTAATAAGCGGTGCAGCCCAGCTAAATGTAGTTCCTACAGGTATTACCCCGTTTACTCCATCGGTGGGTATTGATGTAAATAATACCCCACTGCAGGTTACTCCCGTCATTGCTGTAACGGCTGCATTTGGTGCGATCGTTACTGTTAACTGGAATGATGCGCCATTACCACATGATGTTGTATTCGGTGTTACGGTATAAGTAGCTGTTTGCTGAACATTGGTTGGGTTAGATAAATTACCTGTGATAGAAGTTGCTGTAAACCCTGCAGCTCCGCCCGTCATCAAACCCGTTACAATCGGTGCTGACCAACTGTAAGTAGTTCCCGCAGGTACGATACTGCCGCTAAGACCATTCACAGGTGTTACTGTAAACAATACACCTTCACAACTGATCGCTGTCATCGCGTTGATCGATGCAACCGGGTTAACCGTTACAGTTAATACGAACGATGCATTCGCACCACAATTAACAGAAGTTGGTGTAATAATATAGGTAGCGCTCTGTTGTGTATTCGTTGGGTTGGTTAACGTACCTGTAATATTGGTCTGTGTTAACGCTGATGCACCGCCGGTCATACCACCCGTTACAATCGGTGCAGACCAGTTATACGTGGTGCCAGCAGGTACTACACCATTGGTACCATTCGTTGGTGTTGTGGTAAACAGTACACCGCTACAGGTAACTGCACTCATCGCAGTGATCGTTGCCTTAGGATTCAACGTAACAGTTAACTGGAACGATGCGCCTGTACAACTTCCGGTTGTTGGCGTTACCGTATAAGTGGCACTCTGCTGTACGTTCGTTGGATTGGTTAACGTACCACTGATATTGGTTTGTGTTAACGCTGATGCACCACCGCTAATACCACCCGTGATCAACGGTGCTGACCAGCTGTAAGTAGTTCCATTAGGTATCACGCCATTCGTTCCATCGGTTGGCGTTGTAGTAAACAATACACCGCTACATGCTGTAGCAGTCATTGCAGTTACAGCAGCATCCGGATTTACAGTAACTGTTAACTGGAACGATGCACCGTTACCACACGCTGCTGTATTCGGTGTTACTGTATACGTTGCACTCTGTACAGTATTGGTTGGGTTAGATAAAGTACCGCTGATATTCGTTTGCGTAAAGCCAGCCGCACCGCCGGTAACTACACCCGTTACAACCGGGGCCGACCAACTGTAAGTCGTTCCCGCAGGTACAACTCCATTGGTGCCATTTACAGGCGTTGCTGTAAACAATACTCCCTCACACGTAACCTTTGTCATCGCTGTAATACTCGCAACTGGATTAACCGTTACTGTTAATACAAATGATGCATTCACTCCACAGTTAACTGAGGTAGGCGTAATAGTATAAGTAGCACTCTGTTGTGTATTCGTTGGATTGGTTAACGTACCACTGATATTGGTCTGCGTTAATGCTGATGCACCGCCGGTCATACCACCCGTTACAATCGGTGCAGACCAGTTATACGTGGTGCCAGCAGGTACTACGCCATTGGTACCATTCGTTGGTGTTGTGGTAAACAGTACACCGCTACAGGTAACTGCACTCATCGCAGTGATCGTTGCCTTAGGATTCAACGTAACAGTTAACTGGAACGATGCGCCTGTACAACTTCCGGTTGTTGGCGTTACCGTATAAGTGGCACTCTGCTGTACGTTCGTTGGATTGGTTAACGTACCACTGATATTGGTTTGTGTTAACGCTGATGCACCACCGCTAATACCACCCGTGATCAACGGTGCTGACCAGCTGTAAGTAGTTCCATTAGGTATCACGCCATTCGTTCCATCGGTTGGCGTTGTAGTAAACAATACACCGCTACATGCTGTAGCAGTCATTGCAGTTACAGCAGCATCCGGATTTACAGTAACTGTTAACTGGAACGATGCACCGTTACCACACGCTGCTGTATTCGGTGTTACTATATAGGTTGCGCTCTGTACTGCATTGGTTGGATTAAACAATGTACCGCTGATAGTTGATGCCCCACTACCTGATGCCCCACCCGTGATTCCACCGGTGATCAATGGTGCTGACCAGCTATACGTAGTTCCTGACGGTACGATACCATTGGTCAGATTCGTTGGTGTTGCTGTAAAGCTTACCCCATCACAGGTAACCTTCGTCATTGCAGTAATTGCTGCAATAGGTTGAACGGTTAATGTGAACTGGAACGCAGCACCCGCACAACCATTTGATATTGGTGTTACTGTATAAGTTGCACTCTGTGCAGTGTTCAGTGGATTATTTAATGTACCACTGATATTGGTTTGCGTGAAGGCAGATGCACCACCGGTAAGCCCACCCGTAATAAGCGGTGCAGCCCAGCTAAATGTAGTTCCTACAGGTATTACCCCGTTTACTCCATCGGTGGGTATTGATGTAAATAATACCCCACTGCAGGTTACTCCCGTCATTGCTGTAACGGCTGCATTTGGTGCGATCGTTACTGTTAACTGGAATGATGCGCCATTACCACATGATGTTGTATTCGGTGTTACGGTATAAGTAGCTGTTTGCTGAACATTGGTTGGGTTAGATAAATTACCTGTGATAGAAGTTGCTGTAAACCCTGCAGCTCCGCCCGTCATCAAACCCGTTACAATCGGTGCTGACCAACTGTAAGTAGTTCCCGCAGGTACGATACTGCCGCTAAGACCATTCACAGGTGTTACTGTAAACAATACACCTTCACAACTGATCGCTGTCATCGCGTTGATCGATGCAACCGGGTTAACCGTTACAGTTAATACGAACGATGCATTCGCACCACAATTAACAGAAGTTGGTGTAATAATATAGGTAGCGCTCTGTTGTGTATTCGTTGGGTTGGTTAACGTACCTGTAATATTGGTCTGTGTTAACGCTGATGCACCGCCGGTCATACCACCCGTTACAATCGGTGCAGACCAGTTATACGTGGTGCCAGCAGGTACTACACCATTGGTACCATTCGTTGGTGTTGTGGTAAACAGTACACCGCTACAGGTAACTGCACTCATCGCAGTGATCGTTGCCTTAGGATTCAACGTAACAGTTAACTGGAACGATGCGCCTGTACAACTTCCGGTTGTTGGCGTTACCGTATAAGTGGCACTCTGCTGTACGTTCGTTGGATTGGTTAACGTACCACTGATATTGGTTTGTGTTAACGCTGATGCACCACCGCTAATACCACCCGTGATCAACGGTGCTGACCAGCTGTAAGTAGTTCCATTAGGTATCACGCCATTCGTTCCATCGGTTGGCGTTGTAGTAAACAATACACCGCTACACGCCGTAACTGTCATCGCATTCACAGCAGCGTTAGGATTTAACGTTACCGTTAACTGGAATAATGCACCATTACCACACGCTGCTGTATTCGGTGTTACTGTATACGTTGCACTCTGTACAGCATTCGTTGGGTTAAATAATGTACCTGTGATATTAATAGCACCGGAACCCGGTGTGCCACCTGTCATACCACCTGTGATCAAAGGTGCCGACCAGCTATAGGTTGTTCCCGCTGGTACAATACCATTGGTGCCGTTAACTGGTGTGGCAGTAAATGATACACCTTCACAAGTAACCTTCGTCATCGCTGTAATAGAAGCAACAGGGTTAACGGTAACTGTTAATACAAACGATGTTCCGTTACCACATGCAACTGTATTTGGTGTAATCGTATACGTTGCACTCAGTTGTCCGTTCGTAGTATTGGTTAACGTACCGCTGATAAAGGATGCGCCCGCTCCGGATGCGCCACCGCTGATACCTATGCTTGTTAATGGTGCTGACCAGCTATAAGTAGTTCCTGCAGGTACAATACCATTAATACCGTTGGTAGGTGATACTGTAAACGCAAGACCGCTACAAGTGGTAGTGGTCATCGCTGTAACACCCGCTTTAGGATTAACTGTTAACGTCAATTGGAACGCTGCACCCACACAACCACCATTGGAGATCGGTGTGACCGTATAAGTAGCAGTCTGCTGTACGTTCGTTGTATTCGTTAAGGTACCACTGATATTGACTTGTGTAAACGCAGTTGCACCACCCGTGATACCGGCAGTGAACAAAGGCGCTGATGACCAGCTGAAAGTAGTTCCCGATGGAATTACGCCATTCGTAACATCGGTTGGCGTAACGGTAAACAATACACCGCTACAGGCTGTGCCCGTCATCGGGTTAACAGAAGCACTTGGATTAAGTGTTACTGTTAACTGGAACGTGGCTCCGTTTCCACAAAGTGAGGTATTCGGTGTTACTATATAGGTTGCACTCTGTACTGCATTGGTTGGATTAAATAAGGTACCGCTGATAGTAGATGCGCTGCTGCCCGGTGCTCCACCCGTAACACCACCGGTGATCAATGGTGCTGACCAACTGTAAGTGGTTCCCGCAGGTACAATACCGTTCGTTCCATTAACCGGTGTGGCTGTAAACGCTACTCCATCACACACAACTTTCGTCATCGCTGTAATGGAAGCAACAGGGTTAACAGTAACTGTTACCTGGAACGCTGCGCCCTGACAACCATTGGTAAGAGGTGTTACTGTATAAGTAGCGCTCTGCTGTGTATTCGTTGTATTCGTTAAGGTTCCAAAAACACCAGCCTGTGTGGCAGCTGCTGCTCCACCCATCGCTGAAGTCATGATAGGTATCGGCCAGCTGTAGGTAGTGCCCGCAGGTACTACTCCGTTAGTGCCAGTCACAGGTGTTACGTTAAAGGCAAGACCACTACACGTTGTTGCAGTCATCGCTGTTATCGCAGCATCTGGATTGATCGTTACCGTTAACTGGAACGTTGCGCCATTACCACAAGCTGCTGTGTTAGGTGTAATGGTATAAGTAGCACTCTGTACAGTATTCGTAGAATTAAATAAGGTACCGCTGATAGTTGATGCGCCGCTGCCAGATGTTCCACCGCTTACACCTGTAGTAGTTAATGGTGCTGACCAACTATAAGTGGTTCCAGCAGGTACAATACCGTTCGTGCCATTTACTGGTGTAGCAGTAAACGCTAACCCCTCACACACAACTTTCGTCATCGCTGTAATAGCTACTACAGGATTAACTGTAACAGTCAGTACAAACGATGCATTCGCACCACAATTAGCAGAGGTGGGCGTAATAATATAAGTAGCGCTCTGTTGTGTATTGGTTGGATTGGTTAACGTACCGGTAATATTGGTCTGCGTTAAGGCAGATGCACCACCGGTCATACTACCCGTTACAATCGGTGCCGACCAGCTATAAGTGGTGCCCGCTGGTACTACTCCATTGGTACCATTCGTTGGCGTAGTCGTAAACAATACGCCGCTACAGGTAACTGCAGTCATTGAAGTGATAGTCGCCTTCGGATTTAAGGTCAGCGTTAACTGGAACACTGCACCTACGCAACCACCATTGGATATGGGTGTAACATTATAAGTAGCACTCTGCTGTACGTTTGTTGGGTTCGTTAACGTGCCATTGATATTGGTCTGCGTTAACGCTGATGCGCCGCCGGTAATACCACCGGTGATCAGTGGCGCTGACCAGCTATAAGTAGTTCCTGCTGGAATAACACCATTCGTAACATCGGTTGGCGTAATGGTAAATAATACTCCGCTACAAGCTGTGCCCGTCATCGGGTTTACAGAAGCACTCGGGTTAAGCGTTACCGTTAACTGGAACGATGCACCGTTTCCACAAAGTGAGGTATTCGGTGTTACTATATAGGTAGCACTTTGTACCGCATTCGTTGGATTAAATAAGGTGCCGCTGATAGTAGATGCGCTGCTGCCCGGTGCTCCACCCGTGATACCACCGGTGATCAATGGTGCTGACCAGGTATAAGTTGTTCCTGCAGGTACAATACCATTCGTGCCGTTTACAGGTGTGGCTGTAAACGATACTCCATCACACACAACTTTGGTCATCGCGGTAATAGAAGCAACAGGATTAACTGTGACTGTTAATACAAACGATGTTCCGTTTCCACACGCAACCGTATTCGGTGTGATCGTATATGTTGCACTCAGTTGTCCGTTCGTAGTATTGGTTAACGTACCGCTGATAAACGATGCACCCGCTCCGGATGCGCCACCGCTGATACCTATGCTTGTTAATGGTGCTGACCAGCTGTAAGTAGTTCCTGCAGGTACGATACCGTTAACGCCATTAGCTGGTGATACTGTAAACGGTGCACCACTACAGGTTGTAGTGGTCATCGCACTGATATTTACTTTCGGGTTAACCGTTACAGTTACCTGGAATGATGCACCGGTACAACCATTGGTTGTTGGCGTTACTGTATAAGTCGCACTCTGTTGTACGTTCGTTGTATTCGATAAGGTACCAAAAATACCAGCCTGTGTTGAAGCGGCTGCTCCACCCATCGCTACCGTCATAACAGGTATCGGCCAGGTGTAAGTGGTTCCAAGAGGCACTACTCCGTTGGTGCCATTAACAGGTGTTACGTTAAAGGCTACGCCGTTACACGTAGTGGCCGTCATCGGCGTTATCGCAGCATCCGGATTGATCGTTACCGTTAACTGGAACGTTGCGCCGTTTCCGCAAAGTGAGGTATTCGGTGTGATAATATACGTTGCACTCTGTACAGTATTCGTAGCGTTAAATAAGGTTCCTGTGATACTTGATGCGCCGCTGCCAGATAATCCACCGGTAACGCCGGTTGTGGTTAATGGTGCGGACCAGCTATACGTGGTTCCAACAGGTACAATACCGTTCGTGCCATTCACTGGTATCGCTACAAAACCAGTACCCTCACAAATCACTCTTGTCATTGCGGTGATAGATGCGGTAGCATTCACCGTTACAGTTACCTGAAACGCCGTGCCCTGGCAACCATTGGTGATAGGTGTTACTGTATAAGTAGCGCTCTGCTGCGTATTTGTTGTATTTGTTAATGTGCCAAAAACACCAGCCTGCGTTGCTGCTGCTGCTCCACCCATCGCGGAAGTCATGATGGGTATCGGCCAGCTGTAAGTGGTGCCCGCAGGTACTACTCCGTTAGTGCCAGTCACAGGTGTTACGTTAAAGGCAAGACCACTACAGGTTGTTGCAGTCATCGCTGTTATCGCAGCATCAGGATTGATCGTTACCGTTAACTGGAAAGTTGCGCCATTACCACACGCTGCTGTATTAGGCGTTACTGTATACGTTGCACTCTGTTGAGAATTCGTTGGGTTTGATAATGCACCGCTGATATTTGTTTGCGTAAATCCGGCTGCTCCTCCACCAATCGCTCCGGTGATCAGTGGTGCTGACCAACTGTAAGTAGTGCCGGCCGGTACAACACCATTCGTTCCATTAACAGGTGTTGCTGTAAATGTTACTCCCTCGCAAGTAATCAGCGTCATCGCTGTAATAGATGCAACAGGATTTACTGTTACTGTCAGTACAAATGATGTTCCGTTTCCACACGCAACTGTATTCGGTGTGATCGTATAGGTTGCACTAAGTTGTCCATTCGTAGTATTCGTTAACGTACCGCTGATAAATGATGCGCCCGCTCCGGATGCTCCGGATGTAATGCCTGTAGAGGTTAATGGTGCCGACCAGCTATAAGTTGTTCCAGTCGGCACAATACCGTTAACTCCATTGGCTGGTGATATTGTAAACGGTGCACCGCTACAGGTAGTAGTAGTGATTGCTGTGATACCCGCTTTAGGATTTACTGTCAGTGTTAACTGGAACGATGCACCTACACAACTTCCTGTTGTTGGCGTAATCGTATATGTAGCGGTTTGCTGTACGTTCGATGTGTTCGTTAATGTACCATTGATATTGGTCTGCGTTAATCCTGCTGCGCCACCTGTAATGCTGGCGGTGAATAAAGGTGCAGACCAACTGTAAGTGGTTCCTGCTGGAATGGTTCCAACAGTTGGAGTTAATGTAAACGCAACACCGCTACAAACAGTACCCGTCATCGCTGTTACTACCGCATCAGGATTAACCGTTACGGTTAATGCAAATGCTGCACCCGTACAACTTCCCGATACAGGTGTTACTAAATAGGTAGCTGTTTGCTGCGTATTGGTTGTATTGGCTAATGTGCCTGTAATATTTGTCTGCGTTGATCCGCCAACGCCACCCATCGCTGAAGTCATGATCGGTGTTGACCAACTGTAAGTAGTTCCTGCAGGTATGGTTCCAACAGTTGGTGTTACTGTAAACGCAACACCATCACAGGTTACACGCGTGATCGGTGTAACGGTTGCAACAGGATTAACGGTTACCGTTAACTGAAACGATGCGCCTGCACAATTGCCCGATACCGGTGTGATTGTATAGGTTGCACTCTGCTGCGTATTGGTTGAATTGGTTAAGGTACCAACAATGCCGGTTTGTGTAGATCCCGCAACACCACCCATCGCTACCGTCATGATAGGTGTTGGCCAGGTATAAGTACTTCCTACCGGAACATTTCCATTGGTGATATTGGTTGGCGTTACATTAAAGGTAACGCCGCTGCAGGTTGTAGCGGTCATAGCAGTTACAGCCGCATTCGCATTCACGGTTACTGTTAACTGGAAAGTTGCGCCATTTCCACACGCTGCTGTATTAGGCGTTACTGTATACGTTGCACTCTGTTGAGAATTCGTTGGGTTTGATAATGTACCGCTGATATTTGTTTGCGTAAATCCGGCTGCTCCTCCGCCAATCGCTCCGGTAATCAGTGGGGCTGACCAACTGTAAGTAGTGCCCGCTGGTACAACACCATTCGTTCCGTTTACCGGTGTTGCTGTAAATGTTACTCCCTCGCAAGTAATCAGCGTCATCGCTGTAATACTTACAACCGGGTTAACGGTTACCGTTAACTGGAATGATGTGCCCGTACAACTACCTGTTGTTGGTGTGATAGTATATGTTGCACTCTGTTGTGTATTCGTTGTATTCGTTAATGTACCAACAATTCCCGTTTGTGTAGATCCGGCAACACCACCCATCGCAACGGTCATGATCGGTGTTGGCCAACTGAATGTTGTTCCCGCCGGAATCGTTCCGTTTGCTCCGTTCGTTGGTGTTACATTAAACGTAACGCCACTACAGGTTGTGGCAGTCATAGCCGTTACAGCTGCGTCAGGATTAACGGTTACCGTTAATGCAAATGCTGCACCCGTACAGTTTAACGATACAGGCGTTACTATATACGTTGCTGTTTGCTGTGTACCGGTTGTATTCGTTAATGTGCCGGTGATATTTGTTTGTGTTGATCCGCCAACGCCACCCATCGCTACTGTCATGATAGGTGTTGACCAACTGTAAGTAGTTCCTGCAGGTATGGTTCCAACAGTTGGTGTTACTGTAAACGCAACACCATCACAGGTTACACGTGTGATCGCTGTAACAGTGGCAACAGGATTAACAGTTACTGTTAATACAAATGATGTTCCGTTTCCACATGCAAGTGTATTCGGTGTTACTGTATAGGTTGCACTCTGTTGAGCATTCGTTGTATTCGTTAAAGTACCTGTAATATTTGTTTGTGTTGAATTGGCTGCACCACCCATTGCTGAAGTCTGTATCGGGGATGTCCAGCTATACGTGGTTCCCGCAGGTACAACACCATTGGTGCCATTTGTTGGTGATGCTAAAAATGCCGAACCACTACAGATGGTAGTGGTCATTGCACTGATATTTACTTTCGGATTTAACGTGAGTGTTAACTGGAACGAAACGCCCGTACAACCTCCGCTTATCGGCGTAATCGTATAAGTAGCCGTTTGCTGTACGTTGGTTGGATTTGTTAAGGTACCATTTACATTGGTCTGCGTTGAAGCCGCGGCCCCACCGGTTATACCGCCGGTGATCAATGGCGCCGGCCAGCTGTAAGTAGTTCCCGATGGAATGTTCCCAACGGTGGGTGTGAGAACGAATGTAACACCGCTACAGATCGTAACAGTCATCGCTGTTACATCAGCAGATGGATTAACCGTTACTGTTAACGCAAATGTTGCACCGGTACAAATTCCCGATACAGGTGTTACGATATAAGTTGCGGTTTGTTGTGTAGTAGTTGCATTCGTTAATGTACCCGAAATATTTGTCTGTGTAAATCCTGCTGCACCACCTGTTGTACCACCTAAGGGCGCTGACCAGCTATACGTGGTTCCGGATGGAATGGTTCCAACAGTTGGTGTTACTGTAAACGCAACACCATCACAGGTTACACGCGTGATAGCTGTAATAGTTGCTACAGGATTAACCGTTACTGTTAATACAAACGATGATCCGTTTCCACACGCAACTGTATTGGGTGTTACTGTATAGGTTGCACTCTGTTGTGTATTGGTTGTATTCGTTAATGTTCCGGTAATGCTTGTCTGCGTTGAATTTGCAGCACCACCCATTGCAGAAGTCTGTATCGGTGATGTCCATGTATACGTTGTTCCTGCAGGTACAATACCATTGGTACCATTTGCTGGCGATGCTGTAAATGCAGTACCACTACAGATAGTAGTGGTCATCGCCGTGATATTTACTTTCGGATTTAACGTGAGCGTTAACTGGAACGAAGAACCTGTACAACCTCCTGTTATTGGCGTAATGGTATACGTTGCTGTTTGCTGTACGTTCGATGTGTTCGTTAAGGTACCATTGATATTGGTCTGCGTTAATCCCGCAGCTCCACCTGTGATGCTGGCAGTGAACAATGGTGCCGACCAACTGTACGTGGTTCCTGATGGAATGGTTCCAACAGTTGGTGTTAATGTAAACGCAACACCTGAACATATGGTGGCAGTCATGGCAGTTACCGTAGCATCGGGATTAACCGTTACCGTTAATGCAAATGTTGCACCCGTACAATTGCCAGATACAGGCGTTACTACATACGTGGCTGTTTGCTGCGTAGCAGTTGTATTCGTTAATGTTCCAGAAATATTTGTTTGTGTAAATCCTGCTGCGCCACCTGTTGCACTACCTACCGGTGCCGACCAGCTATAAGTTGTTCCTGCAGGAATGGTTCCTACAGTTGGTGTTACTGTAAACGCAACACCTTCACAGGTTATACGTGTGATGGCGCTAACAGTTGCAACAGGATTAACCGTTACTGTTAATACAAATGATGCGCCGTTTCCACAGGCAACTGTATTCGGTGTTACTGTATAGGTTGCACTCTGCTGAGTATTGGTTGTATTCGTTAATGTTCCGGTAATACTTGTCTGCGATGAATTTGCAGCACCACCCATTGCAGAAGTCTGTATCGGTGATGTCCATGTATACGTTGTTCCTGCAGGTACAATACCATTGGTGCCATTTGTTGGCGACGCTGTAAATGCAGTACCGCTACAGATCGTAGTGGTCATGGCATTGATAGCTGCTTTCGGATTAACCGTAACTGTTAACTGGAACGATGCGCCTGCGCAGGTTCCTGATAAAGGTGTTACTGTATAGGTTGCAGTCTGTACAGTATTTGTGGGATTGGTTAATGTGCCCGAAAGCATGGTTACATTGGAACCCGCTAAACCACCGGTAATACCCCCGGTTACAATCGGTGCGGACCAACTGTAAACAGTTCCTGATGGAATCACACCATTCGCTCCGTTCGTTGGCGTTGTGCTGAATGCAACACCCGAACAGGAAACTGCAGTCATGGCTGTAACAGCAGCATCCGGATTAACGGTGACTGTTACTGTGAAAGGAGTACCTACGCAATCAATGTTTGTAGGCGTTACAGTATATGTTGCTGTGCGCGCTGCATTGGTAGAGTTGGTTAATGTTCCCGTGATCGCTGTTGCACCGGTAGCAGATGCCCCACCGGTTAACCCGGCAGACATACTGGGAACGGACCATGAATAGGTTGTTCCACCTGGCACCGTTCCATCAACCCCATTCACTGGTGATACTGTGAATGTGGCACCGTCACAAACGGTAGTACTCATTGCATTGATAGTTGGCGTTGTGCCTGCGAACATTGCATTCGCTGTTACTGTGATTGCGGCAGGAAAAATAATACCCGGCATGGTTTGTGCAGAATCTGTAATAGCGATAGAGAGATCTATCGTCTTTGCTTCCAGTGTAAGACCGCTTTTGCTGAGAGAAGGTATATTGAGAAGAGATGTAAAAGCTATAGTAGCTTCCTGGGTATTTTTTATTGACTGTATTTCTTCCGGCGCTTTATCGGTTGTGATGGTGCCCGCAAGATTTTTTACAACGGTAGCAGTAGCTGCTATGAAATGCTTGATGGCCGGCGTATTCAATGCGCGCAGGTTCATGATGCCCAATAGCACCAATACAACAACCATGGTTGTTGCCTTCAGCGTACGCGATATTTTCGGCGAAGAATTGATCTATTAAAAGTTTTTAAAATTTACTTCCATCTGCACAGTATTTTTTGTTACTCTTTTATTATATACACACTCACAATTCAGATTACACACAGGTTTATAAAACAGAATAATGATACACCAAGGGCTGCAACTATCCTTGTGGTAATATCACTATACTCTTGACTGGTATTTCAATGTATGTTTGTAAACAATGATTTAGATACGTTATAATAACCTTAACAGATGTTTTTCCTTCGCAATACATAACAAAACATCTTATTATTTAGTAATCAATCTCACAGGTAGCTAGATATAGGATACCATCTCCAACACATTTGTTATCAATGATATTTTTTATACTACAGGCTATCAGAAAAAAAATCTGTTTCACCTCGCTATCCCTCGCAGGGCACTTTAACAAAACTGGTTAATATTCTACAAATTTGTAGGCTTTTCTCTTATGAATAACTAGCTTGATTAACATTTCAAACATAGCTATACAGCCATATATCATAGCTAATTAGCTATATTTGAATCCGAAATACAATTTTTCCTTGTTCAGATTTTTTCAACCACCTTTAGGAGCATGTTCATATACTCCCTTTTTAACATCCTTTCCCCAGCTAAAGGGCTTGGCTGTACCCTTTACCTGTTTACCAATTTTGGACTGGCAGAATATATAGTCATCACGGTAATCGTGATTATCCTCATAATTGTATTCCTTTTAGTAAAAACACTACGCAAGAGAGAGAAAACACTGGAAGAGATGGTAACCGCCAAAACAGAAGAATTGCGGTATTCGATGCTACAATTGGAGGCAAATGAGATAGAACTGACCAATAACCTGGCTTTCAGGGAAAGAATCATCAGCATTGTGATGCATGACCTTAAATCGCCCCTCACTTTTGTACATAAAATTGCCACATCCCTATATGAAACGCATGCGGATCTGTCAAAAGAGGACCTCGAAAGACTCACTTTCGAGCTATATCATACCAGTTTCGACATCACAAACTTTGTAATTAACCTCCTGCAATGGCTTAACAGTACCCAACAAAACTTCAAATTATCTTTTACTATCCAGCCCCTGAATGAGTTTATCCGCACTTCATGTGCTGTTTACCTCAAAATGGCCCATGAAAAAGGCTTACAATTCGAATTTCAGAGTCCAGACAGCCTGGTATTACGGACCGACTTCAGTCTTCTACTGATTGTTTTGCGGAATTTACTCGACAATGCCATCAAACACACTTCCAAAGGAAGCATTTCTGTTTCAGGTCACGCAACGGAACGACACCAGTTCGTTACCATTAGTGATACAGGCTACGGCATCACGGCAGATAAGATCATAGAACTTGAAAATGGAGTGATCACAAAAAAGACCTCTGAAAGCACCCAGATAGGTTACCGAATCGTATATGACCTTGTTCAGAAAATGAAAGGAAATATCCAGATCGTTAGTGCAGAAGGAAAAGGAAGTAAAATCACCATACAATTACCCGTATAATAACGTAGATATAAATCATCAACCATTAAAAGATGAGGATTGCGTTACCCACATAGAAATTAAGAATTTTTTAAGTTTGATGCACACAAAAAATATTTAACAAATAAAAAAAGTGACCATATGATGATCACTTTTTTTTATAAACTGACTACGCTTAATAAGTATTAAATAATCTTATACTGCCGCGCAATCGTCATCAATTCAATCAAATTATTATTCGGGATCTTCAACTTTTCAAACACCTTTCCTTTATACGTAGAAACAGTAGAAGAGTGTATGCTTAACGAATCGGCAATCTCAGTAATACTTTTCCCTGTAAGCAATTCCTTCGCAACCTGAAACTCCCTGTCACTAAGACTATCAAAGGGATTGTCAGTTCCACCGGTAAACAAAGATTCTGCTAATACCTGTTTTAAGTTCTCACTCATGTACACACGTTTTAACAACGCATGCTCAATAGCTTTCAATATCTCTTCGTTCTCAGATGATTTATGTAAAAACCCTTTGATCCCTAATTTAAAGAAACGCCGCGCATATACATTTTCATCATTCATCGTGAGCACAATGATGCTTGTTTTTGAATGATTGGAAGTGATGTATTGTATCAAACGCGTAGGATCACTATCCGGCATATTCAGATCCATTAATATCAGATCAAACGGATAAGAACGTAAAAGATCGATAGCCTGTTTTTCATTCTCTGCTTCTTCAATATGATTCTCAGTAAAATGCTGTTTAATGATCAGCTTAATACCTGCTCGCACAACAGAGTGATCATCAACAATAAGAAAATTGGGCATTGTAAATAGCTTATATAATTGTAAATATATTAAATAGATGTTAGATGTTAGATGTCAGATGTTAGATATCAGCAGACTTTTTTCTGACATCTAACATCTGACACCTTTCATCTATTCTGGTTTCTTCGGATAAAACACCGGTTGAAAAAACTGTGTTTGGTTAAGAAAACTTATTAGTGTATCACTTTTAAAAATCCCGCCACCCAAAACCGTTTTAATGGCAATCATCAACTCCGGTTCCTGTCGTGATTTATGTACATACCCTTTCACGCCCATCTGGTAATAATCCATGGTACCATACCCTTCATCAACCGATGTTAAAACAATGATCGAAGCCTTTGGTTTATGTTCGGTTGTATAATCGATGATAGGTGTAGGCTTACTGTTAGGCATATTCAGATCCAGGATAACAATATCAAAATCTGTGCTCTTCAAAAGATTCATCGCCTGTAATTCATTCTCAGCCTCACAAAACACAGCATCAGGATATTGCCGGAAGATCATTTTCCGGGTCACCATCCGTATGAGCGCTATATCATCTATGATCAAAAAATGGGGCATATCCTCATGCAAAAATTAAAATGTATACTATTCATCCTAAATGTAAGTCGTAATACTCAATGTCCAAACTTTGTATATAATTAAATATTCCTATAAAACGAAAAAGGTACCTGCGGGGGGACAGGTACCAATGTAACCGGGGTTGCATTCGTTAGAAATGTAAATATCTCTCATTCCATACAATCCTTCAATAGCCCGATATAGTTAAGTTGGTACATGATAGGTGTGAAAAATTACTAGCTGGGAAGCCAAAGGTTATCATATTGCGAACTCATATCACCTTATACATCCTGGCAACTTCAATCAACTCAGCGAGGTTATTATTAGCGATGCCCATTTTTTCGTAGACCTTGCCTTTGTAAGTGGAGACGGTAGATTTATCTATGCTAAGGTTTGATGCGATCTCTGCGATCGACTTACCACTGATCAAATCCCTGGCCACTTTGAATTCGCGGTCACTTAAAAGATCAAAAGGGTTGTAGGTTCCGCCGCCTACAATCGATTCTGCCAATAAGCCTTTCAGGTTACTGCTGATATATACACGACCCTGTAGAACAGTTTGAATAGCGAGTAATATTTCTTTGTTGGCACTGGCTTTATTAATAAATCCCTTTACACCCATTGCATAAAAACGCCGCGCGTAAACAGTTTCTTCCTGCATAGTAAATACAAGGATAGGGGTATCTGGCTGACAGGTCTTGATATAATGTATCAACCTTACCGCATCGCTGTCGGGCATATTCAGATCCAGGAATATGAGATCAAAAACAATATCCTTTATATAAGACAAGCTCTGCTTTTCATTCTCCGCCTCTTTGATCATCTTGGGTTGGAACTGGGAACCAAGCATCAGCACAAGCCCCGCTCTTACCACTTCATGATCATCGATGATTAAGACGTTTTGCATATCTCAGCTTTTAAACATCCAACGGATTTCTTCTCGATGGTATAACTGTTTCTTCATCATCACTCAGGTAAACCCAGAAATCATATAGTGCAAAAATATCACCAGGGATCTTTGGACCATTATTGTCACTGTTCCTTTCATAAGAACCCAGAAACTCTGCGTTATACTTGATCTCTTTAAGTTTTTCCTCTAAAGTTAATGTCTTGAAATTGTCGATAGTCATAACCAAAATTGTTTTCTGTAGGTAAATAAGCACGCAATCTAATAAGAAAAACCCAAGTTATACATTGCTTTTTTTTACGCAAAAAACATCTTCATTAATGAATGTTCTTTCAGTTCATCAAGATTCTCAACGCTCAATGGCTTACTGATGAATTGTATCACTGCCGGGTACTGTTTGGCAAGGGCAAAATCTTCGGGGTCAATGGTGGAGGATAAAATAACTATCCGCGTTTGGGGGAGCTTCAACGCATATAAAGGCATATAGGCCTGCAGAAAATCCCACCCGTTCATAACCGGCATATTAATATCAAGCAGTATGAGTTCGGGAGCCGAAGCGCCTGCGGGATCTTCTAAAAATAATTTTTCAAAATACTCAAGTGCATCGCTTCCATCTATTGCCGTAACTACTTCAACGGCAAAACCGGTCCGCTTCAGCAGCAGCTGGGAGATAGTAAGAGAAATACTATCATCATCAACACAAAGCACTTTCTTGATCATCGTAATTTTTTCAGTCTTGTAAGATATATCCGGGTAATTAAGATGCGCCGCTGGTTCAATACCCGTAATGTACTTATTTTTATTAATTAATACCCCTGATATACATAGGTAATCGGTGAGTGCTGCAAGATTAAGAAAAGCACGTGAAAAAAAACTGTGAATTATCCCTTCTCCGCATTTAAAAGTATAAGTGGTAAGAGATCCCCTATTTTCGTTTTGCTTTCTCCCAAAGAACAGACTGCTCTGTAAAAACAAACCGGATCATGCCCGCGATCACTGCATAATTCATCAGGCAAAAATAATAAGGAATAAAAAATAATTTGATTTTCAACCTGCGTTTTTCGAATAACCACCCTAATATAGAGGCTGTGTAAAAACACAGTTGCGCAGCAAATAAAGCAACCAGGTACTGAGCACAATTATCCCTGAAAACCAATAGGAGGTTGAGTATAAAGGCAAGTATCATCAGGTAAGGTGTAACCGCCCAGCGTAAAACGCGGTGACTGATAAACTCAAAACTAATCACAGGATAGGGGAAAAATAAGAACAATTTCTTAAGCCTTAACAGTGATTGAAAGCCGCCTGCCGAAATCCGTATCTTACGTTTCAATTCTTCGCCTGTATTGGCAGAAGCAGTTTCCGTAGCAAACGCTTCAGGCTCGTAAACGATCCGGTATCCTTTCAATGCAATATTCATGGAAATCATAAAATCATCCAGAATAGTATCCGGGTTAACAGCTTCATATAATGAAGAACGGATGCTGAACAATTCGCCCGCAGCGCCAACAACAGAATATAATTCCGAATCCCATTTTTTCAGCGCAGATTCATACTTCCAGTAAAAACCCTCCCCGGCAGTAGCATCTGCAGAAGCATCGATCTTTACGCGCTTCTCTCCTGCTACAGCTCCCACTTTTTCATCCCGGTAATGCCGGCTGATATTCAGGAGTGCCGCCTGGTTGATCATTGTATTGGCATCCGTGAACACAACAATATCAGACACAACTTCCTGCATGGCCCTATGCACAGCAACGATCTTACCGGTACGACCCTCCTTATGCATCAACTCAATTTGCGGGTATCGGGCTATGATCTCCGCCGTTGCATCCGTAGAGCCATCGGTAATAAAAATGAACCGTAGCTTGTCTGCGGGATATGTCAACGCAAGCGTATTCAGTATCTTTTCCTCTATAATATACGCCTCATTATACGCCGCAACTATCAGCGTCAGGGAAGGAGTAAAAGGCTCATTACTCACCTTTTTTCCACCACGCACCCACCTGAGAAGCCTGATAAGTGCATATAATAGTAAACCATACCCGATATAGGTATACAAAATAATAAACAGGCTGACGAGGAAAACTGTTTCCAAAAGATTGTTTTATTGTTCAAATATCGGTATTTCCTGCCACCCGTCACCTGGCACCTGTCACCTAAGAATGAACTATATTTACGCCTTATAAACCCTTTACCATGCTGAAAGTAGGCGTTTTTGGAGTAGGTCACCTGGGTAAGTTCCACCTGAATAACTGGAAAGAAATAGAAGGCGTAAAACTGGTGGGGTTCTTCGATCCCAATAATGAAGCGGCCAAGTCTGTTACCGAGCAATATGGCCTCAAAAGATTCATGGACGAGGATAAACTCATGGATGCCTGTGATATAATAGATGTGATCACGCCTACTGATATGCATTTCAATGTTTGTATGCAGGCCATCAGGAAAGGTAAACATGTGTTTGTTGAAAAACCATTGGCCTTTACCATACAGGAAGGACGCGATCTTGTTAGCATGGTTCGCGAAGCAAATATTAAAATGCAGGTGGGGCATGTAGAAAGATTTAACCCCGCCTATCTCGCCATTAAAGATATGAACCTGAACCCCATGTTCATAGAAGTACACAGGCTCGCACAATTCAACCCGAGAGGTACAGAGGTAAGTGTAATACTTGACCTGATGATACATGATATCGATATCATTCTCAGTCTCGTTAAAAGCGATGTGAAAAATATTTCTGCAAGCGGCGTTGCCGTAATGACAGAAACACCTGATATCGCCAACGTTAGAATAGAATTCAATAATGGTTGCGTTGCCAACCTCACCAGCAGCCGCATCAGCATGAAAAAAATGCGCAAGATGCGCCTCTTTCAGAAAGATGCATACCTCGGAATAGATTTTCTTGAAAAGAAAACCGAAATCATCAAACTCAAGCAACCGGATGACACCAATGTCTTTTCGTTTGATATCGAAACACAGCACGGCAAAAAAACAATTGCCATTGCCAACCCCACGATACTGCCGCTGAATGCTATTAAACTCGAGCTGGAATCCTTTGTAGACGCCATTATCAATAACAAACCCGTTGTGGTAAGCGAACTGGATGGCTTTCTGGCCATGGAAGTAGCACACCAGATACTTGAGAAGATCAACAACACCAGTATTCTTGTGTAAACCTGATGACCAGCAATAAAAAAGATATCATGGGCCAACCGGCTACTTCGCTCATGGATGTTAACAGTGATCCTTTATCAACGGGGCAACAAACCATGAAAAGGATAGGTGATATTATATTGGCTATCATATGCCTGGTTATCCTCAGTCCGCTAATATTACTTGTTGCTATACAAACTGCACTCACATCAACAGGAGGCGTCCTTTACCGGCAGGAAAGAATAGGTTACAAAGGAAAGCCATTTACCATATTTAAATTCAGAAGCATGACTGCAGATGCCGAAAAAAATGGTCCTGCATTATCAAGCGATCACGACCCACGGATAACTACCTGGGGAAGGTTCATGCGCAAATGGAGGCTGGATGAACTGCCGCAACTCTGGAATATTCTGAAAGGAGATATGAGTTTTGTAGGCCCAAGACCTGAAAGAAAACAATTCATCGGATTGATAACTGAAAGAACCCCTTTCTACAGGAATCTCCTGAAAATGAAGCCGGGACTGACTTCCTGGGGCATGGTGCAATTTGGATATGCTTCCGACATAGACCAGATGATCGAAAGAATGAAATATGATCTTGTTTATATAGAGAAAGCCTCATTACTGATGGATCTGAAGATCATGGCATATACTTTACGCATCATTGTATCGGGAAAAGGAAAATAACTATGAATGACACATTCAATAACCATATTACCTTCTAAAAAAATCAATGCAGAAAAATGGGATCGGTGTATCAATGTAAATACAAATGGGCTCATCTATTCCACAACGTCTTATCTCAACGCCCTCGCAGATAACTGGCAAGGATTGATCATCAATGATTATGAAGCCGTAATGCCTTTACCATGGAGAAAAAAAATAGGTATCCGTTATTATTATCTTCCACCTTTTATACAACAGTTGGGTATTACAGGAAATTTTCCTGATCACCTTATACAAGAAATTATCCTGGCGATTACCGGTTTTGCCAGGTATGGCGATCTTCATTTTAATTTTTCGAATACGGCTATCGCTGCAGCGCTATCGGCTACTACCCGGACTAACTTTTTAATAGATATCACCAGGTATTATGATGATATTTCAGCACGCTATCAACAGGACGCTAAAGAAATCATAACGAAAGCGGAAATTGAACAACTGATCTATAAAGAGAGTTCACCAACTGATGCTATAACATTATACCATGACCTTTATTACGAAAGGATGCCGCGTATCAAAGAGAAGGACTATGAAAGCTTCTCCATGCTGTGTAAAAGTTTCGGAGAAAAAGAAATGTGTTTTACAAGAAGTATCGTAAACAGCAGAGGAATTGTTTTATGCAGTATCCTGCTGTTGAAAGATCAAAGAAGGATCTATAACCTTATAAATGCCGTTACAAAAAAGGGGCGTGAGCAAAAAGCAAACTATCTTTTATTCGACCGCATAATCCGCGAGTTTGCAGGAAATGAATTACTATTTGATCTTGAAGGGTCGGACCTCCCCGGTGTAAAAAAATTTTATGCGAAATTTGGTGTAACCAACCAACCGTACTTTCATTATCATCATAACCACTTGCCGGCGCTGATAAGATATTTTAAACGGTAGCGCTTTTTGATCGCTCCGCTATAATACTCTCCGCTATCATCATATCTGTTGGACGGGTAATCTTAATATTATCGTGCTCCCCTTCTACCAGTTCCACCTTACTTCCGTAGGCTTCCAGCACAGTTGCTTCATCTGTAAATTCTTCCCTGTAACTGGCCCTGAAGGCTGGCAATAATAATGTACTGCTAAAGGTTTGAGGCGTTTGAATGATGCGTACAAAATTTCTGTCGGCTGGACGATTGGTATGCCCCTCAACAATGCGGATACTATCCGTTGCTGCCACTGCAGGTATCGCGCTTCCTTTCTCTACTGCCTGCACATAACAACGTTCTATCAAAGCGCTTGTTAAAAGACAGCGAACCGCATCATGCACAAATATGACAGAAGATTCCGAAACATGTTTGAGCCCGTTCTGAACCGAATGAAATCGTGTAGCGCCACCTTCCGTAAAAATAACAGGATGCGGAACGGTAATACCCTCAATACCTTCTTCCCCGGTTTGCATATGCTCTGCAGGTAAAACAATAATGATTCTTATATCAGGATAACAGTTAACAAATGCATTTACCGAATGCCACAACAACGATTTACCCGCCAGTAACAAAAATTGTTTAGGCACAGCACCCCCCATCCGTTCTCCACTACCCCCTGCAACAATGACTGCATATTTTTTCATCAGAAACTGAATTGGTTTATTGGTTTATTGGTTTATTGGTTTATTTGAAATCCTAAAAGAATACTAGTAAACCAATAAACTAATTGACATTACTGATAAATCGAAATCTCCTTCAGTCCCATATTATTCCGCACCCCCCGATACATTCCCGCACTATTGAAAACCAATGCAGCATTGCCTTGCGCGTCAACGCCTATCATTCCGCCTTCTCCTTCTATCTTAACCAGTTTTTCATTCACCACTACATTCATCGCCTGCTGTAAAGTGAGCCCTTTATATTCCATCAGGCAACTCACATCATAGGCAGCCACTGCACGGATGAACATTTCACCATGTCCGGTGCAACTGATGGCACAGGTATTGTTATTGGCATAGGTTCCTGATCCGATCATGGGACTATCGCCTATGCGCCCGTATTTCTTATTGGTCATTCCACCTGTAGAAGTTGCTGCTGCAATATTTCCGTGGGCATCACACGCAACTGCTCCAACGGTACCAAATTTTTTATCGCGCATCAGTTCTTCGAGATGGTGATGTGTATGATCGAGTGAGTAATTATCAGAGTCACGCATCTCTTTCCATTGGTCATACCGGAACTGCGAAAAAAAGTATTCATCTGGTTCAAGTTTCACACCTTGTTTAATGGCAAAATCATTGGCTCCTTTCCCACTCAGAAAAACGTGGTTACTGTTCCGCATCACTTCTGTAGCCAGTTCAATCGGATTACGCACATTGCGCACACCTGCTACTGCACCTGCAGAAAGGTCAATACCATCCATAATTGCAGCATCCATCTCCTGCACACCTTTCTTCGTAAACACGGAACCTTTACCTGCATTGAATAAAACATTATCCTCCAGTAATACCAACGCCGCCTTCACAGCATTCACCGCTGTCCCTCCTTCTTCCAATACTGCATAACTGATATCCAGTGCTTCCTGCAGTCCTGTTAGATAAGCCTGTTCCAGTTCGGGGGTCATGTCTTCTTTGCGTATCGTTCCCGCTCCGCCGTGAATGGCCATGGTGAATATTGACATAATTCTAAAACATTTAAGTTAAAAGCACTTCACACTCATGCAATAATTTCTCTTTATTAATAGCCACTGTTCCCACTTCTTCACAAACCAACCCACCTGCAATATTCGCCATTTCTGCCGCCAGGTGAATCTCTTTTGTAGCAGCATATACCAATGATGCTACAGCAATCACAGTATCACCGGCACCACTTACATCTGCTATGTTACGGATATGCGTAGGGATCTGTTTTGACTCCTTTTGCTGCTGATAAAAAATCCCATTTTCTGAAAGTGTAATAAAAGATATTTCATGCTGAAGATGTTCCTTTAAAACTGCGTGCATCTTCTGCAACGCAGCAATATCAAGGGTTCCCGTTAAAAGATTCAACCCCTCTTTTACTTCTTTCAGGTTAGGTTTGAAAATAGTAACCCCTTTAAACGAGAGAAAATTCTTGCGCTTAGGATCAACGGCAGTGATCACATTATTTGCCTTACAGAGAGCCGTGAGTTCACGTATTACTCTTTCCGTAAGTATACCTTTATTATAATCTTCAAAGATCAAAACATCAGGAATATTCACTGTAAAATAGGCATTTGCTTTTTCAATCAATGCATCTTCCAGTTCCTTATCAATATCTGTCGTCATCTCCGCATCAAGCCGCATCATCTGCTGATTACGGCTCATCACGCGTGTTTTATTGGTGGTAATTCTCTTAGAAGAAGAAAGGATAAAAGAAGTGTTGATGCCATTCTCACTAAGTAGTTGTAGTAATTGTTTACCATCAGCATCATCACCCGTAACAGAAAGAATACTGGTGTTTGCTCCCAATGACACGGTATTCAATGCCACATTCGCTGCTCCTCCAACACGCAACTCTTTTTTTTGCAGCGCAACTACCGGCACCGGTGCCTCAGGCGAGATCCTGTCAACGCTGCCCCACCAGTAAGTATCCAGCATCACATCCCCTACGATCAATACTTTCAGGGAACTGATATCTGTAAATAACTTTGAAAAATTCATCATTCTGTCTTTTTAGAATTTCCTACAGCAACGTAATACAACGGGATACCCAGCAAAGTTATGCCAAGACCCCATAATGAATACGTTGGCGATGCCCATACCAGCCCCCCGCAAAATAATAAGGCAAGTATTACATAAATAGCCGGCAAAACGGGATAGCCAAAAGCCTTGTAAGGTCTTTCAATATCTGGTCTTTTCTTACGGAGTATAAAAATTCCTATGATTGTCAAAATATAAAAGATCACCACAATAAAAGAAACCATTGTTAAGAGGTCACCATATTTTCCACTGAGGCATAGAAGGCCGGCCACAACACACTGTATCCATAATGCATACGCAGGAACAGCATTCTTATTCAGCTCTCCTGTTTTCTTAAAGAACAACCCGTCTTTTGCCATTGTATAATACACACGTGCCCCGGCCAGTATCAAACCATTATTACAGCCAAATGTCGAGATCATGATCATTACTGCAATCACAATAGTTCCTGCATTTCCGAAGATGGCATTGGCGGCACTTACAGCCACTCTGTCATTTTCTGCAAAGGCAATACTCTGCAAAGGCAATACATTCAGGTACATCAGGTTTGCCGTGATATAAATAAGTGTAACGATCCCTGTTCCGAAGAAAAGGCTGAGCCCGATATTCCGTTTGGGGTTCTTGATCTCACCCGCAATAAAAGTTACGTTGTTCCATGAATCGCTGCTGAAGATAGAACCCACCATCGCTGCTGCTATGGCACCAATGAATACAGCTCCCGAAATAGGGTGCCATCCCGAAGGCTCCAGTACATTCGATGCATTCTTGGCTCCCAGGTCCTGCATAGAACTAAAACCTGTGGCCCAGTTTTCCGACCAGAAACTTTGTTTAGCTAAAAGGAAGCCGAATATAATTAACCCGAAAAGAGAAAGCAGTTTGGTAACAGTAAATGTGCTCTGTATGATTTTCCCGCCTTTTACACCACGGGTGTTGGTATACGTTAGAAAAGTGATCATACCGATCGCTAATAACTGTGCAGCAGATATTTTGATGAACCCAAGGTCAGCAATAATATTTCCTTCTCCAACAGCGGGTATCAGGTAAGCTGTAAAACGGCTGAATGCAACACCCACCGCGGCAATAGTGGCGGTCTGAATAACAGAGAAGAAACTCCACCCGAATAAAAAACCCACCAGTGAATTGTACGACTCTTTCAGGTATACATATTGCCCACCGGCTTTCGGATACATGGCACTCAACTCTCCGTAACTAACAGCGGCTGTAATGGTCATGAATCCGGTGATCAGCCATACCAATATGAGCCAGCCGGCGCTACCCACATTCCGGGTTATATCGGCACTTACAATAAAGATCCCGGAACCGATCATTCCCCCGGCTACGATCATCGTTGCATCAAATAATCCCAGCGTGGGTTTAAAAGTGGTTGTTTCGCTCATAAAAAAAATCCCGCTGTTTATAACGGGATTTGAAGATAATAAATATGATTGAAGTTTTATTTCTTCTTCTTGTACTGTGCATTCAGCCCCTTGATCACATCAGGAGTGATATCATACACACTGTCTTTCAGATAGATCAGGTCCGGTGAATTGGAAAAGATAAATGCATACCCTTTATCCTTATTGTATTCTTTCAGGTAATCCTCGATCTTTTTCTTTACATCCTGCAATTTCTTGAACTGGTCCTCCTGGAACTCATCGCTCAGCATTTTTTCTTTACCCTGGAATGCTTTTTCCATCTGCATCAGCTCCTGCTGTTTGCCGGCAAGCTCAGCCTGTGATAAGGTCTGGCTCAACTTCTGAAACTCCTGGTATTTAGCGGCAAAGATGTTTTTCATCTCGCCCAGCTGTTTACTGTTTGCCTGTCCTTTCACCTGCAGCTCATTCTGTACTTCTTTAAAGTATTCGAACTGCGTTTGTATAGAATCGCCTTCAAAATAAGCGATACGGAAATTACCGCTAGGAACACCTTTTGAAGAAACGGTTGATGCCCCACCTGATTTACCCGAAGAAAAATGCAGGTAAAATAAAATGGCAACAGCCAATACCAAAATAATATTTAAACCAATCGTTACATTTTTGTTCATTACCGAAAATTTCGTTTTTTAAAAAAAGTAGGAAGCTTAAAGCTCCCTACCTCATATTAATCATATCTAAAATCTGCAAAATCTGAGATCACTCGTCATCATCAAAGCTCATCGCCTCGCGTGTAGAAGAAAGTACTTCATACTCTTCCTTGCTACCTACGATCATGTTGTCGAACTCTTTCTGACCTGAACCCGCAGGAATCAGGTGACCTGTGATTACGTTCTCTTTCAGACCCAACATTAGATCCGCCTTGCCCTGTATAGCGGCCTGGCTCAAGACCTTGGTTGTTTCCTGGAACGATGCAGCCGAGATCCAGCTTTGTACACCCAGTGACGCCTTGGTGATACCAAGTAATACCGGTGTTGCTGTGGCAGGTTTCGCATCTCTTACTTCCACCAGCGTCTTGTCGCTTCTGCGCAGGATAGAATTCTCTTCCCTGAACTCACGCAGTGTAACAATCATACCGGCTTTCATCTTTGTGCTCTCACCCGGATTCGTAACTACTTTTTTATCATAGATCCTGTCGTTCTCTTCGATAAAGTCAAACCTGTCTTCCAGGTCCTCTTCAAGGAATTTAGTATCACCCGCATCCACGATCTCCACCTTCTTCATCATCTGGCGAACAATTACTTCTACGTGCTTATCATTGATACGCACACCCTGTAAACGGTATACTTCCTGAATCTCATTTACAACATACTCCTGAACAGCAAACGGTCCTTTGATCGTTAAGATATCAGCTGGTGCGATCTGTCCGTCAGACATCGGCGTTCCTGCTTTTACAAAGTCTCCATCCTGTACAAGGATCTGTCTTGTTAACGGTACAAGGTATTTTTTTACCATACCATCTCTCGACTCAACAATGATCTCCCTGTTTCCTCTCTTCACGTTACCGAATGCTACCACTCCATCGATCTCGCAAACGATAGCAGGATTACCCGGGTTACGTGCTTCAAACAATTCCGTTACACGTGGCAGACCTCCCGTGATATCACGGAGTTTACCCAGTACACGCGGGATCTTAACCAATACCTGTCCTGCTTTTACTTCATCACCTTCTTCGATAACAATGTGTGAGCCTACCGGTAAGTTATATTGTTTGATATCTTTTCCTTCAACGATCAATGTAGGGATCTTGGTCTTATCTTTTGTTTCGATAACAACCTTCTCACGGTGACCTGTCTGCTCATCAGACTCATCACGGTAAGTGATACCATCCAGGATGTTTTCAAATTTGATCTTACCATTCAATTCTGCAATGATTACGTTGTTGAACGGATCCCATGTACAGATAACATCTCCTTTCTTAACTACTGTACCATCTTTGATATTCAAAGTAGCACCATAAGGAACGTTATTGGTGATCATCAGGCGGTCATTCTTAACATCCATGATCCTTACCTCACCTGTACGGCCGATAACGATCTTTATTTTCTGTCCTTCATTATTCAATGCATCAACCGTTCTTAAACCATCAAACTGGATCGTACCATCGAACTTGGCGTTCAAGGTTGATTCAATAGAAGCAGAACCCGCAACACCACCCACGTGGAAGGTACGAAGGGTCAACTGTGTACCCGGCTCTCCGATAGATTGTGCAGCGATGATACCTACCGCATCACCTCTTTGTGCCAGGTAACCTGTTGCCAGGTTCTTACCATAACATTTTACACAAACACCGCGTTTGCTTTCGCATGTGAGTACCGAACGGATCTCAACACTTTCTATACCTACTTCTTCTATCTTCTTGGCTTCTTCTGCAGAAATTTCTTCGCCTGCAACAATGATCAGCTCATCCGTTACCGGGTGATAAACATTATGCAATGAAGTACGCCCTTCGATTCTGTCTGCCAGGTTCTCAATCACATCCTCATTATCTTTCAGGGCAGTCATGATGTTTCCACGCAATGTGCCGCAATCTTCTTCAGAAATAACAACATCCTGCGATACATCCACCAAACGACGTGTCAGGTAACCCGCATCCGCCGTTTTCAGGGCCGTATCCGCAAGACCTTTACGCGCACCGTGTGTGGAGATAAAGTAATCCAATACATTCAATCCGCCTTTAAAGTTGGAAAGGATCGGATTTTCAATTACCTCACTTCCACTGCTTCCGCTCTTACGTGGTTTAGCCATCAATCCACGAATACCTACCAGCTGTTTTACCTGTGTTTTACTACCACGGGCACCGGAATCCAGCATCATGAATACGGAGTTGAACCCTTGTTTGTCAATGGTCATCTCACGTATCAGGCTCTCTGTGATCTTCATATCCACACGTCCCCAGATATCGATCACCTGGTTATAACGTTCGTTATTGGTGATAAGACCCATGTTGTAGCTGTCCCAAACCTCATCCACTTCCGCTTTCGCAGAATCCAGTAAAGTGTTCCTGATTTCAGGAACGATCAGGTCATTTACACTGAAAGATAATCCACCACGGAACGCCATACGGAACCCGAGTGTTTTGATATCATCCAGGAATTTCGCTGTCTTTGGAACATTCGTGATCTTGATGATATCTCCAATGATCTCACGAAGACTTTTCTTCGTCAGCAATGCATTGATATATCCTACTTCCGCAGGTACGTGCTGGTTAAACAGTACACGACCAACAGTTGTTTCGATCAGCTTCTTAACAATCACACCGTTCTCACGAACGTTCGTTCTCACCCTGATGTTGGCATGAAGATCGATACGTTGCTCATTATAAGCAATGATCACTTCATCCATACTGTAGAAAGCCATACCCTGACCTTTTACAATTTCAGTTTCGGTTGTTTTCTTCCCCTTGGTAATGTAATACAGTCCCAATACCATGTCCTGTGAAGGAAGGGTGATAGGTGTACCATTCTGCGGGTTAAGAATATTGTGTGATGACAACATCAATAACTGTGCTTCCAGTATCGCGGCATTGCTCAAAGGCACGTGTACCGCCATCTGATCACCATCGAAATCGGCGTTGAATGAAGAGGTTACCAACGGATGCAACTGGATGGCCTTTCCTTCTACCAGCTTTGGCTGGAACGCCTGTATTGACAAACGGTGAAGTGTTGGGGCCCGGTTAAGCATGATCGGGTGACCTTTCAATATGTTCTCAAGGATATCCCAGATAACAGCTTCTTTACGGTCCACTAATTTCTTAGCCGACTTCACTGTTTTCACGATACCTCTTTCAATTAATTTACGGATAACAAACGGCTTGAACAATTCAGCCGCCATGTCTTTTGGTAAACCACACTCATGAATTTTGAGTTCAGGCCCTACCACGATTACCGAACGACCAGAGTAATCCACACGTTTACCGAGCAAATTCTGACGGAAACGTCCTTGCTTACCTTTCAGTACATCAGACAATGATTTCAGTGCGCGTCCACCCTCTGCTTTAACGGCATTGGATTTACGGCTGTTATCAAACAATGAATCGATAGCTTCCTGCAGCATCCTTTTTTCATTACGAAGGATCACTTCAGGGGCTTTGATTTCCAATAATCTTTTCAGACGGTTGTTACGGATAATTACCCTGCGGTAAAGGTCATTCAAATCAGAACTCGCAAAACGGCCACCATCCAGTGGTACCAATGGACGAAGCTCAGGAGGAATAACCGGAATGTATTGCATCACCATCCACTCTGGGCGGTTGGTGATACGTGTACTTGCATCACGGAAAGATTCTACCACGCTCAAACGTTTTAAAGCATCCGCTTTACGTTGTTGTGAGGTTTCAGTGGCAGCAGCATTACGTAATGAGAAGCTTAAACCATCCAGGTCAATTCTTTCCAGTAAAGCATGAACCGCTTCTGCACCCATTTTGGCTACAAATTTATTCGAATCATCTTCCGGTAAATATTGGTTATCCTTTGGCAAATTGTCAAGGATATCTAAGTACTCTTCTTCGGTTAAAAGATCACCCATTGCCAGGTTCTCTTTGATACCACCCTGTATCACCACATATCTTTCATAATAAATGATGGTCTCTAATTTCTTAGAGCTCATACCCAACAGGTAACCGATTTTATTAGGAAGGCTTTTGAAGTACCAGATATGCACAACAGGAACCACCAGTTTGATATGGCCCATACGTTCACGGCGTACTTTCTTTTCAGTTACTTCCACACCGCAACGGTCGCACACGATGCCCTTGTAACGGATACGTTTGTACTTTCCGCAAGCACACTCATAATCCTTTACCGGTCCAAAAATTCTTTCACAAAACAAACCATCACGTTCCGGTTTATAAGTACGGTAGTTAATAGTTTCAGGCTTTAACACTTCGCCAAAACTTCTTTCCAGGATACTGTCAGGCGATGCTAAGCTGATAGTGATCTGGGAGAAGGTTGGTCTCGGTTTGTTATCTCTTTTGATTGCCATATTGCTGTTGAGGATTTGTATTATTTATTTTATGTCAGCGACTGAATGTCGCTATTGGTCGATAGACCATGGTCCATGGATCATGATCTATCGACTATGCTTTCTTATTCGAATTTCAAGTCAAGACCCAACCCTCTCAGTTCATGTACAAGTACATTGAACGATTCAGGTACACCCGGACGTGGGATATTATCTCCCTTCACAATGGCTTCGTACGTTTTAGCACGGCCAATGATATCATCCGATTTCAGGGTAAGCAATTCCTGCAGGATGTTGGCAGCACCATATGCTTCCAGTGCCCAAACCTCCATCTCTCCAAAACGCTGACCTCCGAACTGTGCCTTACCACCCAGCGGCTGCTGTGTGATCAAGCTGTATGGTCCGATCGAACGGGCGTGCATCTTATCATCAACCATGTGGTGCAGTTTGATCACATAGATGATACCTACGGTTGCTTTCTGGTGGAAACGATCTCCTGTTTCTCCATCATATAAGTAAGTATGTCCGTTACGTGGTATATCAGCTTGTTTACAGTAGTCCTCGATCTGGTCTGTAGAAGCACCATCGAATATCGGGGTTGAGAATTTCAATCCGAGTTTCTTACCTGTCCAGCCTAAGATGGTTTCATAGATCTGTCCAAGATTCATCCTCGATGGTACACCCAATGGATTCAGTACGATATCAACAGGAGTTCCGTCTTCCATGAAAGGCATGTCTTCCGCACGTACGATCTTCGCAACAATACCTTTATTTCCGTGACGACCCGCCATCTTATCACCCACTTTCAGTTTACGCTTAACTGCTAAATAAACCTTGGCAAGTTTCAATACACCGGCTGGTAATTCATCACCAATGGAGATGTTGAATTTCTCTCTTTTATAACGACCCAGTTCTTCGTTGAACTTGATACTGTAATTGTGTAACAGGGTGTTGATCTGGTCATCTGTTTTTGCATCAGCTGTCCAGCCCAATGGGTTTACATTCTGATAGTCAATAGCAGCCAAGTTCTTTTGATTGAACTTAGCGCCTTTACCAATCAGCATTTCACCAAAGTTGTTGCTTACACCGGTTGAAGCTCTATCTTTCAACAGTGTTTGTAATTTATCAAGCAACAGTTCTTTCAGGCTCTCAACATTCTGCTGGTGTACCTTCTCAACTTTTTCCAGCAACGCTTTCTCACGGATCTTGCCATTCTTATCTTTCTTGGCGCGTTGGAAAAGTTTTTTGTCGATAACAACACCTTCTGTACCATTCGGCGCCTTCAGGGAAGCATCTTTTGCATCACCCGCTTTGTCTCCAAAGATGGCACGCAGTAATTTTTCTTCCGGTGTTGGATCTGATTCACCTTTAGGTGTGATCTTTCCGATCAGGATATCTCCTTCTTTGATAGTAGCACCGATACGGATAATACCATGTTCATCAAGATCTTTGGTAGCTTCTTCAGAAACGTTTGGTATATCTGGCGTCAGTTCTTCTTCACCTAATTTGGTATCCCTTACTTCCAGTTCATATTCTTCAATGTGTACAGAAGTAAACAGATCTTCACGAACCACTTTCTCACTGATCACGATGGCATCTTCAAAGTTGTAACCTTTCCATGGCATGAATGATACCAGTAGATTACGACCCAGTGCCAGCTCTCCGTCTTTGGTTGCGTATCCTTCTGTTAAGAAATCTCCTTTCTTAACTTTCTGTCCTTTTCTTACTGCCGGACGTAAGTTGATACAGGTAGCCTGGTTCGTTTTGATGAACTTGGTGAGGCGGTAAACCTGCAGGTCATCATTAAAGCTTACGAGACGGTCAAGATCATTACGGTCGTAACGAACATGGATCTCATTGGCATCAACGAATTCAACAATACCGGTTCCTTCAGCATGCATCTGAATACGTGCATCACGGGCAGCTTTTCCTTCCAAACCAGTTCCTACGATCGGAGCTTCCGGACGCAGTAATGGTACAGCCTGACGTTGCATGTTCGAACCCATCAGGGCACGGTTGGCATCATCATGCTCAAGGAAAGGAATCAACGAGGCACTCAAACCAACGATCTGGTTAGGGGCAACGTCCATATATTCTACTTCTTCTTTATCAAGGATCGGGAAATCACCTGTCTGACGGGATGCTACTTTGTCTTCGATGAATTGTCCCTTCTCATTTAAAGGAGAGTTACTCTGTGCAATTTTTGCGGTATCCTCTTCTTCAGCACTCAGGAAAGTCAATTCCTTCATGTTCACTTTACCATCCACTACTTTACGGTAAGGCGTTTCAATAAAGCCCATATCGTTGATAGCTGCGTGTACACAAAGCGTTGAGATCAAACCAATGTTTGGTCCTTCCGGCGTTTCAATTGTACAAAGACGGCCATAGTGAGAATAGTGTACGTCACGAACCTCAAAACCTGCTCTTTCCCTGCTCAAACCTCCGGGCCCAAGTGCGGAGATACGACGCTTGTGCGTGATCTCACTCAGTGGATTGGTTTGATCCAGGAACTGCGATAACTGTGAAGTACCGAAGAATGAATTGATCACCGAAGACAAGGTCCTCGCATTGATCAGGTCAACCGGTGTGAACACCTCGTTATCACGCACATTCATCCTTTCACGGATGGTACGCGCCATACGGGCAAGACCTACACCGAATTGAGCATACAATTGCTCACCAACAGTACGTACACGGCGGTTGCTCAGGTGATCGATATCATCGATCTCAGCTTTCGCATTCGTTAAACGTACCAGGTATTTGATGATCTCAATGATATCCGGTTTGGTCAATACTTTCTTCTGCAAAGGATAATCAAGACCCAGTTTGCGGTTAATTTTATAACGACCCACTTCTCCCAGATCATAACGCTTATCACTGAAGAATAATTTGTCAATGATACCACGGGCAGTTTCATTATCCGGCGCATCAGCTCCACGCAGTTGGCGATAGATATGCTGAACGGCTTCCAGTTCACTGTTTGAAGTATCCTTGTTCAATGTATTATAGATGATGGCATAATCACCACCAACGTCTTCTTTCTGAATGAATACGCTTTTCACTTCCATTTCAATAATGGTAGCAATGGCTTCTTCGTCAAGAACAGTATCACGTTCCATCACGATCTCGTTACGCTCAATGCTCACAACTTCTCCTGTATCCTCATCAACGAAATCTTCTACCCATGTTCTGAGAACACGCGCGGCTAATTTCTTGCCTACGTGACCAGCCAGTGATTTTTTATCTGCCTTCACTTCATCGGCCATACCGAAGAGTTCCAAGATATCCTTATCAGTTTCAAAACCGATAGAACGTAACAGGGTAGTTACCGGGAATTTTTTCTTACGGTCAATGTACGCATACATCACATTATTGATGTCCGTAGCAAATTCCATCCAGGCACCTTTGAAAGGAATAACCCTTGCAGAGTAGATCTTGGTTCCGTTCGGGTGAATGGATTGACCAAAGAATACACCCGGTGAACGGTGAAGCTGCGAAACAACAACACGCTCGGCACCATTGATCACAAAGGTACCACGCGGGGTCATGTACGGGATATTACCCAGGAACACATCCTGAACAATTGTCTGGAAATCCACATGCTCCTCATCGTTACAGCTTAAGCGGAGTTTTGCTTTCAGCGGAACGGCATAAGTAAGCCCGCGCTCCATACATTCTTCAATGGTGTAGCGTGGCGGATCGATGAAATAATCCAGGAACTCCAGCATGAAAATGTTACGAGTGTCTGTAATAGGAAAGTTTTCCTTAAACACACGGAACAGCCCTTCCACATTACGTTTATCAGGCGTGGTTTCCAACTGAAAAAATTCTCTGAATGATTCTAACTGAATGTCGAGTAGGTCCGGTGCATCAGCTAAGTGTTTAGTTTTGCCGAAGTTGACCCTGTTGTTCACTGTAGTTGTAGACATATGTATGAAAACCGGTTTTTTTTGCAAAAAATTTCAGGGAGAATGGAAAGATTCTCTTAGCGTACAATCGGCGCATTCATCATTCAAACGATAATGATAAAAATGTCCACCCGCTAATTAGCCCAAAAATAAGGATGGCAAAGGTAAGGAATAGGCAGAAACGGCAAAAACAAATTTTGGACCAAACGCCGGATTGTGGAAAAGAAATGTTATGATTTTAGCAGAATTGGCTCAATTGACCCTTTTTTACATAATTCTACTAATGACCGATAGCAGGAAGCTATTCACCGGTTTGGTTGTTTTTTAACAAAATACAGCTAAACCCGGTCCATAATTGGCTATCTCAAGGGGTAAATTCCATATTATGCGAAAATATCTGTTAGGTCTGCTGGTTGCCGGAAGTTTTGTAGCTGCGAAGCCTGTTGCTGCCCAGGTGGGCATTGGTATCGGAATGGGTCGTTTTGGTGGTGGGTATGGCGGTGGGTATTACCGGCGTGTTCCCCAGCGAAGGGTAGGTCCCAGACAGCAAATGCCCAAATTTACCCCTGTGGTGAATTTTTCGATGGGATATGGATATCCTAACCTCGATAAGAACCAGTTTCTTTCCTTTAATAATTACTATCGCGGTACACCAAAAGATATCGGAACCATTACCGGCGCCCTGGATGTTCAATACAGTCGCACCAGCAGTATCGGGGTGATTGTTTCCCATGGCTATCTAACTGCTCCTTATTATGATTACGGCAGCACCGCCAGCCCGGTAGCTTTTAATGGCTCACTCGAAAACTGGAGCGTGATGCTGAACCTGATGCAATATTTCCCAACGGGCAGCGACCGGTTCATGCCCTATCTCCGTACCGCTATCGGTTTAAATTTCTGGGATGAGAATTATAAAGATCAGAGCGGTGTTAAAATAAATGTAGGAGCTGATGAGCCAACGCAACTTGCTTACCAGGTTGGGTTGGGGATGAAAGCGTATGTCTCAAAAAATACAGGGTTCTTTGTGGAGGCGGGGTATGGAAAGTACATCCTGCATGGAGGATTGACGTTTAGATTATAGTTTTAGCTTTTTATTTTAAGCCGTTGTTGCTACGCAACAACGGCTTTTTTATGATTTACATTTGATTTGCAGAAAAGTTGCCGATATTTTTTTATTTACAACAGATCATTATATTTGGATAATATCCTGATGCAGAACTCCCCAAACGGGCTTTCTATCTCCCCCCCAAGAGAATAGTTAACTAGTTGAAGTCTTATTATTGAAAGGTCATTGGTCCGTTACTTATGAAATTCGTCACTTATGTTTTGCTTTGTTTAATCCCTGCATATGGGGTGGCACAATCTGCAAGCGGCCTGAGAGGGGTATGGAAAGGAACCTTAAAAGATTCAGCTTCCTCCTTCAGCTATATTCTAAAAGTTGACAAAGTAATAGATGGCAAGTTCTTTGGATCCTCAATATCTTATAATCAGACCTTCAGCTGCGAGACTAAAATAATGGGTAGCATAAAAGGCTCAAAATAACTGTGTACGAATCGGAGATAGCGAAAACGAATTACAAGAACAGAGGCGGTATTTGTTTGCTTGCGCTTAACATTGAATTGATCAATGGTACACTAACGGGAAAATACAGACCGATCACCAATACCACCAATTGCCTTGCAGGAACTGTTAAACTGAATTTTTCAGAAACCATTACTGATAAAGAAGAAAACAACAGAAACGAAGAAAAAAAGGCGAGGATATCTGCTGATGTGATTGGACAGGAACCTGAACTAAAAGCTGCGAGCCCCGATAAAAGAACAATTACGGTTTTGGATAAAAAACATTCTATCCCCGAAGCATTCAGCACACGCAATTTTCTATTGGTGAAAGAACTGATCATTGATGCGGATAAAGCAGAGATCGCGATTTATGATAATGGGGTGATTGATGGTGATTCTATAACACTTGCCGACAATGGTACACTGATCTTTAAAAAAGCCGGATTATCAACAAATGCACTGAGATATACATTTGATAATACACAAACGGAAACTCATGAGATAGCATTTTATGCAGATAATCTCGGTGGCATTCCACCCAATACAGGACTGATGGTAGTTATAGCAAACAGGAAACGGTGGGAGATTAATTTTTCTTCTGACCTTTCTAACACTGCTTTTGTAAAAATTATTTTAAATAAAAAACATTAAACTTTTTAACCAAACCAAAACCCATGTTTATGATGAAAAAAAATGATCACAACCATTTTTGCAGGTTTATTGGCAACCTGCCTTTTTGCAGCGGTTCCGCCTGTAAAAGAATCAACTCCTGCTGTAACAGAGTCTTCGGAATCTGTTAAGAAAAACAAGTATGACGAATTGAAAGGTATGGCCGAAGAAATCAAAGGTGAAAAGCTAAATCTGAAAGAGAAACTGACGCTAAAGATTGCTGCAAAAGCAATGAATAGTAGCGCCAATAAATCTATTAGTTCTGCCAGCTTCTCCGGCGACAAAAGCCAGACAACTGCAATTATTCTCTGCGTTTTGCTAGGTACTTTAGGTATACACCGCTTTTACCTCGGGTATACTTTAATAGGTATTATACAGTTGCTTACACTGGGTGGCCTCGGGATCTGGACACTTATCGATCTTATCAGGATCTGCACAGGTGCACTTGAGCCAAAAGACGGTAGCTATTCATAATCTTAATTTTGTAAAAAAGGTGTCGTGCTATATAGCGCGATACCTTTTTTATTCATCAAACATAAAAAGATGATAAAAAGAAACTTATTTATTGGGGCTATCGTGCTATTGCTGTCAACAAAAATTTCTGCGCAAAGTTTAATGCATAGCCTGGGCACTACCAGCTCTGTTATCTTTGGTAGAATCAATACGCCAAGCACTTCCTATAGCTTCTCATTACGCCAGGCAAATGTTTCCTATTTTCCCAGGTATAGCTTGACAGAAAGTGACAATTCATCGATCACAATCGGTGCGCCTGTTGGTATCGGGGTAGGATTGATAACTAATACCTACTCATCTGAGGTAAAGCCTTACTTTTCATTTGAGCTACCCGTTGTAATAGATTATAATATAGGATTAAAGTCTACACCCGATAATGACAGGCGATCCGGGTTCTATGTAGGTGCTGGTTTTAGTTATTACAATATCAGCTTAGGAAGCAATGTTGCAACAGGATTTGACGGAAAAACCTATGGCCCTTTGGGAAGATTAGGAATGCGGTTTGACATAACAGGTAATGGTTCGAGCAAAAAAGCGGTAGCCGTGGGCTTGTTTTATAAAGCGGGATTGGAAACTACAAAGCTGTCAACAATAGGTATCAATCTTTTTGTAGACTTTTAATACTGTTATATTTTTAGGCAGTCCTGTAAACAACATTCAGATAATAGCGCTGCAGTGTTTTAAAATAAGCTACTATCGCCACAGCTGCCATAAAAACCAGGAAGAGTATCTGCACACTCGGAACATATACCAATAATAGCAGCAGCAACAAAACATAGCGGGTATACTCAAGATAAAAGATCCACTTCCTTTGTTCGAGTATTGCCCCGCAGTTGATGAGCGTAATAAGAATAAGTGCGGCTGATAAAACCTGTATCAATACCGGCAACTCTCTCTCTACCAGGATGAAGGCAAATAATACCACCAGTGTAACGGCGATCTGCCACACCACGTACCTGTTCAGTTTTTTCTCAACCGGCTGCTCATGGGTATTCCGCATATGAAATTTCTCTTCGATGATCTTACGTGTATCCGGTGAGATCCTTGCCGGTTTTCCGAAGAACAGGCGCAGTTTATTTTTCCAGCCTTTTGCCTGTTTCACACTATATAAGAGCTCGAGAGTAAAATGAAAATGCTGCCATAGAAAGCTATGGCTCTGCAGTGGTTTCGTTAATCCGTATACGATCTCTTTTTCGTCTTCTTCCGCGCAAAATGTTCCAAAGAGTTTATCCCAGATAATGAATACATCGCCGTAATTTTTATCCAGGTATTCTTCGTTACTGGCATGGTGTACGCGGTGATGCGAGGGAGTAACCAGTATGTATTCAAGTATGCCCAGCTTGCCTATCAGTCGTGTATGAATAAAGAAGGGGTATAAGCCATGTATCAGTAACATGGTTGTGATCATGGGTGCAGTAAATCCAAACACGGGTAGTATAGCCCAGAAACTTGTACGCACCAATGCCTGGAATACGGTGATACGCGCGGAAACCGTATAATTAAAATCCTCACTCTGGTGGTGAACAATATGCACAGACCATAACACATTAATCTCATGCGCCAGCCGGTGATACCAATACCAGATAAAATCTGTAAACAGTAGTAGACCTATCCAGTGAAAGATAGTTGGCGTAAAATGGAAGAGTGCGAAATGCCGGTAGATATAATCATACACAAAATAAAAAGCACCTGCCACAAATACATCTGCCAAACGCTCGGCAATACCGATGGTGATATTGGTGATCGAGTTGGTAAAATTAAAATAGGCTTTCCCGCGGTGGCGCGCCACTGCATATTCCAGCAGCATAAAGAATACAAAAAGCGGAACGGCAAATGCCAGGTAATTGAACTGCATAGGTTTCAGTATATGCAAGAATATAGCAATTACATTAGTCTACCAAATTGATAGATTATATAATTTTCACAAAAAAGCCGTTCCGATAATCGGAACGGCTCTCAAACTATTGTAAGTAAAATTATTTTACTTCAACTTCAGCACCACCTTCTTTCAGTTTAGCTGCGATATCTTCAGCTTCTGCTTTAGATACACCTTCTTTCACTGCTTTAGGAGCGCCATCAACTAAGTCTTTCGCTTCTTTCAGACCAAGACCGGTTAATTCTTTAACGATCTTAACAACGCCCAGTTTGCTTGCACCACCGCTTACAAGGATAACATCAAAAGATGTTTTCTCTTCAGCTGCTGCTGCTCCACCGCCGTCGCCGCCTGATATTACCACTGCTGCTGCAGCTGGTTCAATACCGTAATCAGCTTTCAATACATCAGCTAATTCTTGTACTTCTTTCACTGTTAAGCCTACTAATGTTTCGGCTAATGATTTTACGTCTGCCATGGTGTTTAAATTTTTTCCGTCTTCATTTCTATTAGATCCGACGGAGGTTTAAAAAAATTTGTTTTTATTAATGCAGGATCGCTCCTGGTTAATCCTTTTTATTCTGCTGCCGGTGTTTCTGCAGCTGCCTCTGCCGCTGGTGCTTCAGGGGCTGGTGCTTCAGCAACTGGTGCTGGAGCTTCTGCTACAGGTGCTGGTGTTTCAACGCCTGCTGCTTTCTGCTCGTGATGGTGCAATAATGCAGCGATCACGCGTTTAGCAGGTGATTGTAACAATCCGATCACTTCACCGATCAATTCATTCTTCGTCTTGATCTTGGTTAATGATACCAGTGTTGCATCGCCGGTATAAATATCACCATTGATAAAAGCTGCTTTCAAAACAGGTTTTTCTAAATTACCTGCTTTACGGAAAGAACTCAGGATCAATGCCGGCTCTTTAGGATTCTCAGAGAACATCAAAGCAGTTACTTTGTGTAACGAATCATAAATACCTGCATATTTCTCTGTATCCAACCCTTCCAGCGCCTTACGGATAAGTGTATTCTTGGCAACCTTCATTTCTACTTTTTTGTCAAAGCAGGTACGGCGCAGGCTCGACACCTGTGCTACGGTTAAAGCCTCTGTATCGGTTATATAGAAGTTATTGTACTGAGAGAACTTCTCTTTCAGTGCAACTATCACTTCGTTTTTTTGATCTTTTGTCATAACTATGTTTTTAAACCCTTAAACCCCCTTCGCTAAAGCTTCGGTGGTCGAAGCAGGATTTTAGTTCATTAATGATTTGGTGTCTAAAGTGATGCCCGGGCTCATAGTGCTCGCCATACTAACGCCTTTCAGGTAAATTCCTTTGGCAGTAGATGGTTTCAGCTTGATGATGGCGTTGATCAGTTCAGCACTGTTTTCTGCGATCTTATCAGATGCAAAAGATACACGGCCGATAGATGCATGAACGATACCGGATTTATCTACTTTAAACGCGATCTTACCACCTTTTACCTCGTTAACAGCCGCTGCAACATCATTGGTTACAGTACCTGTTTTAGGGTTCGGCATTAAGTTACGCGGTCCGAGTACTTTACCCAGTTTACCGATCTTAGGCATTACCGATGGAGTTGCGATGATCACATCGATATCCACCCATCCGCCTTCGATCTTGGTAATAAACTCATCAAGACCTACATAATCAGCTCCTGCTTCTTTAGCAGCCGCTTCTTTATCTGGCGTACAGAGTACCAATACTTTCTTTGTTTTACCAGTACCATGCGGTAATGATACAGTTCCACGTACCTGCTGATCAGCTTTCTTAGGATCTACACCCAAACGGATATGAAGATCTACAGAGCTGTCAAATTTGGTACAATTGATTTCTTTTACAAGTGCAGAAGCATCTTTCAGGGAATAAACTTTGTTTTTATCCACCTTAGTTACTGCTACTTTCATTTTTTTAGTAAGTGACATTTTCTAATGTTGTTAAGGTGAATAATTAGTTTTCCCATGGGGCTTTACCGTCAACAGTTAAACCCATGCTACGTGCAGTACCGGCAACCATGCTCATCGCACTGTTGATAGTAAATGCATTCAGATCAGCCATCTTGTCTTTGGCAATAACTTCTACCTGGTCCCAGGTAACTTTTCCAACTTTCTGACGATTGCTTTCTTTTGATCCGGATGTGATCTTTGCAGCTTCCATTAACTGAACAGCAGCGGGAGCGGTTTTAAGAACGAAGTCGAACGACTTGTCTGCATAAACCGTAATTAAAACAGGAACGATCTTTCCCATTTTATCCTGGGTTCTTGCATTGAATTGTTTGCAGAACTCCATAATGTTAACACCCTTAGAACCGAGTGCGGGGCCTACCGGAGGCGCAGGATTGGCTTGACCACCTTTTACCTGCAGCTTCACAAAGCCAGTGACTTCTTTTGCCATTTTTTTTAGATTTAATTGGTAATAGCGTTCCTTTTAACGGGAACTCCCAAATTCAATCATTCTTCTTTCTAAAGAACTTTTGGGGCGGCAAAGGTAAGCGATTTGTTCAATTTTCCAAAGGAAAGCGGATCTAAAATGAACAAAAGACCCGAAAACAAAGGATTTTTCCTTCTTTTCGGGTCTTCTTAAAAAATACTTTAGAATATTTTATAATACCAATACGCCTTTCGCCTGTACTACAATCTCCTTTTTAGGTTGTGTGATCTTTGCTACCTCTTCTTTGCTTTTACCGGAATCTTCCGCTACATCGCGCAGCTGGGCTACTGAAGTGAGTTTTTCTTCTGCTACGCCATCTATCACAACCGTTTTACCGGACAGGATCGCCGGAACAAAAAATTTATGGTCCTTCATACGAACAGTCATGCTGCCACCGGCTGTCTGAACTTTTATCCAGCAACCCATTTCCTGGCAAACTTCCGTTACAGTTCCTTTGATCTTAACAGGAACGGCGCCTTTTTCACTCTTCATTTTTTCTACCATCTGATCAACGGTGATTGCATTCTCTGCGGTCGTTGTTGCACCAAATGAAGTACCTGCATCAGCCGGAACTTTTGGGGGTTGTGCCTGTGATGACAGTGCGCTAACGGCAATTATTAAAACGAGTAATATCTTTTTCATGATGAATTGTTTTTTGCGAATCTACGGATGTGAAGTGGTAAAAATCTACCGTTGGTCAACAAATTGGCTTTTTGGTCATTTTTGTGACACATGATGGAGTGAGTAATGGGGGACCTAACCTTGCCCCGGTCTTCAGACCGGGGATGAAAATGATTGTTTAAGAATCCCCGGCGGCTTTAGCCGCCGATGACTGCTATTACAGATGCGTTATAAATTTAAACCAATCGCGGCTAAAGCCGCACGGGATTCTTAGGGGGCGATCATTGAGCCCCGGTCTGAAGACCGGGGCTAGGCGGCAATCCTAACCACTCACTAACCTCCGGGCAAAAAAAAGCCGCGATATTTTATCGCGGCTTTTAGAATATGGTAAGAATATCAATTCAATTTTTCCACCTGCATATAACTCAGTTCCACCGGCGTTGAACGTCCGAAGATTTTTACCGTTACTTTCAGTTTTTTCTTTTCATCGTTCACATCTTCGATCACACCATTGAAATCGTTGAATGGTCCTTCGATAATCTTGATGGTTTCACCTACGATGAATGGTTCGCTCATGGTTACACCCTGATCGTTCATCTCATCTACTTTACCCAGCATCTTATTCACTTCGCTTTTACGCAGTGATATGATATTTCCTTTGGAACCTTTTCCGTCTGTCAGGAAGTGCATGACGTTACTGATATTACTGATGTGCTGTACAATATCATCGCTGAGTTTGCCATCCTGTACTTCCATCATTACATAACCCGGGAAATAGTTTTTCTCGCGCATTACTTTCTTACCGTTCTGCACTTTGTATACTTTTTCCATTGGAAGGAAGATCTGTTTAACGATCTCCTGCCAGCCGTTACGTACAAGATCTTTATCGAGGTATTCTTTTACTTTGCGCTCTTTACCGCTCACTACCCGCAATACATACCACTTGCTTTCTACCTGTGGTACTGCCGGCGTTTCTGCTACGGGTTGATCTACTACTGGTTCCATGGCGCTTCTACTTAAATAATGAATAAATCAGCTTTAATAACTGGTTACTGGAAAAATCCATCACCCATACCATCGCTGTGATGATAACGGTGGCTACCAATACGATCACGGTGCTTTGCTGCAACTGCGACCAGGTTGGCCAGGTCACTTTCTCTAACAATTCCAGGTAACTCTCTTTAAAATAATTCGTGATCTTGCTCATTTTTTTTTAGTTTATTGGTTTCGTTGTTTACTGGTTTACTGGTGATCCCAATAAACCAATAAACTAATAAACCATGTTACTCAGCACGGGCACTAGGATTCGAACCTAGATCAAAGGTTTTGGAGACCCGTATGCTACCGTTGCACCATGCCCGTTTAAAAGCTAAAAGCTATTCCGAGTGATCGGAACAGCTTTTAGATGTTATGACAAATGTAGTAGAAAAAACATTTGCTTGCGGCAAAAAGCTTGCGCTTTCGCTTATTTTACAATTTCAGTAACCTGTCCTGCTCCTACTGTACGACCACCTTCACGGATAGCGAATTTCAAACCTTTCTCCATCGCAATCGGTTGGATCAGTTTTACATTCAGACCGATGTTATCACCAGGCATTACCATTTCTGTTCCTTCTGGCAAAGTAACTTCACCAGTAACATCTGTTGTACGGAAATAGAACTGAGGACGGTATTTGTTAAAGAATGGAGTGTGACGTCCACCTTCTTCTTTGCTCAGTACATAAACTTCACCTTTGAAATCTGTGTGCGGAGTGATAGAACCTGGTTTGCAAAGCACCATACCACGACGGATCTGGCTCTTTTCAATACCACGTAACAGCAGACCTGCATTATCACCGGCTTCACCTTCATCCAGTAATTTCTTGAACATTTCAACACCAGTACAGGTTGAAGTCAATGGAGTTTCCATCAGACCTACGATCTCGATTGGCTCACCCACTTTGATACGACCACGCTCGATACGACCTGTTGCAACGGTACCACGACCAGTGATTGAGAATACATCCTCAACACTCATCAGGAACGCCATATCAACCGGGCGCGGAGGCAATGGAATATAGGTATCAACCGCTTCCATCAGTTCTTCAACCTTAGCAACCCACTGAGGTTCGCCAGCCAAAGCTCCTGTAGCAGAACCTTGTATGATTGGAGTTTTATCTCCGTCAAATCCGTAAGCAGTTAACAGTTCACGAACTTCCATTTCAACCAGTTCCAACAATTCAGGATCGTCAACCAGGTCAACTTTGTTCATGAAAACCACGATCTGTGGAACGCCTACCTGGCGAGCCAACAAGATGTGTTCTTTTGTTTGTGGCATAGGACCATCGGTCGCAGCCACAACCAATATAGCGCCATCCATCTGTGCAGCACCAGTGATCATGTTCTTCACATAATCAGCGTGTCCCGGACAATCAACGTGCGCATAGTGACGGTTTGCAGTTTGATACTCAACGTGAGCAGTGTTGATGGTGATACCACGTTCTTTTTCCTCAGGTGCTCCATCAATCTCATCATATTTTTTCGCAACGTTACCCATTCCTTTGCTAGAAAGGATCGTGGTAATAGCTGCTGTTAAAGTAGTTTTACCATGGTCAACGTGACCAATGGTACCTACGTTTACGTGAGGTTTTTCCCTCTTAAAGGTCTCTTTTGCCATTTTTATCGGTTTTTAGTTGTGTTTTAAAATTTTGGGGCCTTATCGACCTTTTAATACGTTTATTGTTGCTTACTTCTCTTTCTCCGCGCAAATCTACATCATTTCTTCAGAGCCGTTAGTGAGAATCGAACTCACGACCTCTTCCCTACCAAGGAAGTGCTCTACCCCTGAGCTACAACGGCTTAAACTCAGTCTAAGGTCGAGAGTCTAAGGTTTATGGCTGTTACATAAACCTTAAACCATTCGTACACTTGAGCGGAAGACGAGGGTCGAACTCGCGACCTATAGCTTGGAAGGCTATCGCTCTACCAATTGAGCTACTTCCGCATTGACCACCGAAGCTTCAGCGCAGGTGGCTCGAAGCCACCGCAACTTTGCAAAGCTGGTTTGTTTCTAAAAGAACTGGTGAACCCCGAAAGGTCCGCCCCACCTTCGCTAAAGCTATGGTGGGTATTTCGCCTACGGCGAAATGTGGGCAGAGTAGGGTTCGAACCTACGTACTCGTGAGAGAACAGATTTACAGTCTGTCGCCTTTAACCACTCGGCCATCTGCCCGTAACTGCAGTCTATGGTTGGTGGTCTATGGTCTAAGGTTGTTGATTGCTTTTAACAATAGACCCAAAACTATAGACGCTAGACTGTTGTATAGAGCCGAAGATGGGACTCGAACCCGCGACCTGCTGATTACAAATCAGCTGCTCTACCAACTGAGCTACTTCGGCTTATGACATCAAAATAAAAAGAACTTCCCCATTTTTTGGGATGGCAAAGGTAATGGAAAACTTTATTCAGCAAAATTTTGAATCGAAATTTTTCACGCAGTTTTCAACAGGTTTGATAAGATAGCCGGGAATACGCACATTTATGGGATCAATAAACGGCTGGAAGCCGGATCCAGCGTGGAGAAAGCCACTTTTACAGAATCATGCGGAACGATCCTGTTTACCACTTCAGCACTGTCGGAAAACAGTTTTTTCCCGTCACTGAACTGGTAGGATATCACCAGCCCCCCACCGGTTTTAATCCTGCGCTGGGTAATATGGGCAAATGTTTGCCGTTCTGATGTTGAACAGGCAAGCAAAAAAAGGATGGGGTAAATCAAGGTCAGTTTTTTCATACAGGTCGTAAAATTAAAAAGGTCCCGCAGTTTTACGGGACCTTTTTATTCAGGCAGCTAATTTGTCTTTTTTTCGTTTTATCTGTGAAACCACAGATTCCATTGCATTGTCAAAGGATTCTTCAAATGATTTAGAAGAAGCTTTCGTAAAGAAATCATGCTTCGGAACATGAATCCGTATCTCTACGATCTTATCCTTGATTTTGTGTACCACGTTGTCAAGCTTTAGAAAAATGTCCACTTTCAGAATGCTGTCATGAAAAGTGTTCAGCTTGTCAGCCTTGCGGGTCACATACTCCACGAGTTTGTTATCCGCTTCAAAATGCACGGTTTGGATGTTAACGTTCATAATACTCACGTTTAAACGGTGAAAAAAATATTTTGAATTCGCGGATCAGCGGATGGCGGATTCGCGAATTATTTTCTGATTTTCGACTCAAAGAACTCAACTCCCGATAACCCTCTTACAGTGGATTAACGCGACTAACAAGTTACACACAAACCTGACAAAAAAGAAAAAATATCGAAGTTTTTAGCAAAGAATTATATCGCCTTTCAATTATAAAATCCGCCAATCCGCAATCCGTTAATCCGTCAATCCGTCAATTAGGAACTCACGCTTTCGGATGCGCCTTATTAAACACTTCCTTCAGCTTTTCAATGGTATTATGGGTATAAATCTGTGTGGCCGCCAGGCTGCTGTGACCCAGCAATTCCTTCACAGCATTGAGATCGGCACCATTATTCATCAGGTGGGTGGCGAAGCTATGGCGCAGGATATGGGGACTTTTTTTCTGAACGGTGGTCACCAATGAAAGGTAATGCTTTACGAAAGAATAGACCGAGCGCGGCTGCAGCACTTTCCCTTTTTCATTCATGAAAAGTATATCAGCCGGAACGGGTCTTTCCTGTATATACAGACCGAGGTCGGTCATCAGTTCTTTAGACACCGGGATGATGCGTTCTTTATTGCCCTTGCCCAATACTTTCACCTGCGACAGAGAGGTATCCACCTGCGAAGCCTTGAGGTTAACCAGCTCACTTACCCGCATACCTGTAGCATAGAAAAGGAGCAGCACCAGCCGTTCTGTTCTCCCCTTCCAACCCTCCTTAAATTCAACATGATCAAACAGGGTGGACATATCTTTTTCTGCCACAAAAACAGGGAGCCGCTTACTGATCTTTGGGGCAGTTACGGTTGTCATAGGTGTCTGATCAAGATGCCCCAGCTTCATTTCATATTTAAAAAAAGATTTGAGGGTAGAGATCTTGCGGTTGATGCTTTTCGAGCTCATTTCATCCTCTTTCATTTCGGCCAGCCAGCTACGCACGAACATAGGCGTGATCTGGGCCACAGGAGGCGCATCAAACTGACTAACCAGGTAGGTGAAGAACTGCTCAAGATCGTTTTGATAGGATATGAGGGTGTGCTGCGAATACCGCTTCTCATATCTGAGATGATCGAGGAAAGGTGTGATCTGTGGATATTGCGTTACGGGCATAAAAAAAGTAGCCTAAAGTTAATGAACTAAGGCTACTCAATAATATATAAGTGCTCGAAAGACGAATTACACGTCGATCTTGCCGCTGGCAATATTCTGCTTGTAGATCGCTTTAAGCACCTGGCCGCGACGGACCACTGATGGCTTAATGAAAGCCTGACGCTCTCTTAACTGAAGCAAAGTTTTACTTTTTTCAAACTTTTTCTTGTACTTCTTGAGCGCCTTGTCGATGTTTTCACAATCTTTTGAATCGATGATAAGCATAGCTGTAATACCTCCTCAGGTGTTTTTTTAGGACTGCGAAGATACGGGTTGGATTGAAAGTTCCAAAAAAAAGGTCGTTATCATTTGCCACTGAAGCACTGAAGCACTGAAAAAAGCGGGTAAGTGACTAAGATAGAGTGCTTTTTGGGAGATTCGGTATCTTGCAGGTATGTTTACCGGCATTATTGAAACTACAGGCAAAATTACCGCGATCGCCAAAAATGGCACCAATATCAGTTTTTGGGTGGCTTCTCCCCTTTCGCATGAACTCAAGGTTGACCAGAGCGTGAGCCATAACGGGGTTTGCCTGACCGTAGAAGCGATTGACGGTGATAAACACAAAGTGACCGCCATTGAAGAAACCCTGCTCAAAACAGACCTCTCCACCTGGACCGAAGGCGGCGAAGTAAATATTGAAAGATGTATGATCATGAATGGCCGGCTGGATGGGCATATTGTTCAGGGACATGTGGATGCTACGGCCACCTGTATAGAAAGAAAAGATTTAGATGGGAGTTGGGAATACACTTTTCAGTTTCCTGAATCATTTGCAAACCTGGTAATTGAGAAAGGTTCGATAGCAGTGAATGGAACAAGCTTAACGTGTTATAATGTTGGGAAGGATCGGTTTTCAATTGCCGTGATTCCATATACATATGAGCATACTAACATCAAAACAGTGGTTACCGGAAGCATTGTAAATATTGAATTTGATATTCTAGGAAAGTATATTCAAAGAAACCTTTCGCTTATATAAAATATCTCTGCGGTTTCCTCTGCCTCTCTGCGCCTCTGCGGTGAGTGTACGCTTCGATAGGGTTTATGCTAAGAACGCTGTCTGTTCCTTTACCGCAGAGCCGCAGAGGACGGGGAGGTTACGCAGAGAGAGAACTAAACGCTTCTCCCCTTCAACGCTTCACTAACCGCTGCATCCATCGCTCTTTCTGCAAACGGTCGCGTGATCTCATTTAACTCTTCGATCTTAGTTTGAATCAAATTCTTATCCTCCATTGTCAACGCCAGTTGCAGTGCCTGCATGGCTTCTGCAGTTGCTGTCAATTCTTTGGCATCGAGTAACGATGTGTTTTTAGCAATGAACTTTTCGGTTACGCCGAGTATCTGTTCTCCTTCTGTTCGTGCTTCTACCAATGCCCTTACAATCATATCATCTTTTGCATGGGTGATGCTTTCCATCAACATCTTTTCTACCTCTTCATCTGTGATACCATATTGTGGTTTCACTTCTATCTCCTGCTCAACACCACTGCGGAGTTCTTTTGCTCTTACGAGTAAAATGCCATCTGCATTAATCAAAAAACTCACTTCTACTTTTGGTAAACCTGCAGGCATACCGGGAATGCCTTTGAGACTGAACTCAGCGAGTTTGCGGTTATCTTTTACAAGGTCACGCTCTCCCTGGAATACGGAGATCCGCATATCACCCTGACCATCTTTATGCGTGGTGTATTGACGACCGGCTTTTGTAGGGATTTTTGCATTGCGGGGTATCAGTACATCCATCAACCCGCCCATGGTTTCAATACCTAAGCTTAGCGGTGTGATATCGAGTAATAAAAAATCTTTGTTATTGCCGGCGAGTATATCTGCCTGTACAGCGGCTCCCAATGCTACTACTTCATCAGGGTTAACGGAATCGTTTACCGGTTTGCCAAAGAATTCGCTGATTGCATTTTTAACAGCAGGTACGCGGGTACTACCGCCTACCATTACGATCGTATCAATCTTATCGGCGGTTAGTTTTGCATCAGCCAATGCATTCTTACACGACTGTACCGTTTCATCAATTAATGGTTTGATCAGGCTTTCAAACTTTTCCTTTGTGATCGCCAATGTTTTTCCTTCCCATGTTATACTGAATGAATCGTTGGCGCTTAAATGTTTTTTTGCTTCCTCTGCACGGAGACGCAATCCCTGTGATAAACCTTTATCTGCCTGCAGATCTTCCATAGAGATGCCGGCAGTTTCCATCCAGTATTTTACGATGGCGCGGTCAAGATCATCGCCACCTAAATAGGTATTACCATTGGTGCTTAATACTTCAAAGATGCCATTGGAAATATGCAGGATAGAGATATCAAAAGTTCCACCACCCAGATCATAAACCGCAATTGTTTTTTCTTCTTCTTTATTCAATCCCAATCCGTAGGCAAGACTTGCCGCAGTGGGTTCGTTAACGATGCGTAAGATATCGAGTCCCGCCAGCTTACCGGCATCGCGTGTGGCCTGGCGCTGTGAATCATTAAAATATGCAGGCACTGTAACCACGGCTTTGGTAACAGGCGTTTTTAAAATATGCTCCGCTCTTTGCTTGAGCTCTTTTAAAATGAAAGAGGACAACTCGATAGGAGAATAAAAAGTATTTCCTACCTGCACTTTTACAAGACTGTCGGTATCATCATCAATCACTTTATAGGTAAAGAACCCGGCGTTCTCCTGTATATCCTTATAGCTTTTACCCATCAGTCTTTTCGCACTGAAGATGGTATTCTGCGGATCTGTTTCGAGATATTGTTTGGCCGATTCTCCTACTTCCGCATCTCCCAACTCATTAAAGTGAACGATACTCGGCACAAGACTGCTGGAATCATGCTCTTTAATGGCAACAGGCTTCTTACTCTCCGGGTGAATAATGGCAACAAGACTATTAGTTGTACCCAAATCAATACCCACGATCATTTCTGCCTGCTGTAAACTTCCGGTTGCTATGTTGATTGCTATCTTGGCCATTTATTTGTTTATTGGTTTACTTGTTTATTGGTTTATTTGTTTATTGGTTTACTTGTTTACTCGTTTATTTGGGTAATCGTTTATTGACTTTGCGGCTTACTAATAAACCAATAAACAAGTAAACCAATAAACCAACTAAGCCTGTATCACAGTTGTTTTGCTTGTAAAATCATGCAGTGGTTTTTTCAAAACAGGGATGAAGAACAGGTCAATAATAATGATTCTTGTGAGACTCCTGATAAAGATCCAGCCGATGCCGGGGCGTTTACCTTGCTGGTTCACTACTTTAGAAAAACTGAACCACTTTCCGGGGGTGCGCAAAAAGATGCTTTCGAATAAAAAGTAATAAACGAATATCATCCCGAAAAAGAACCAGCCGAAATTATAATGTGTATAGCCCCAATACACCACATACCAGTTCCAGGCTTTGGACACAAAAAAAGCCAGTGTAAAAATGATCACGGTATCAATCAAAAAATTCAAAGCCCGGGTACCATCGCCTACCTGTTTCATAGGGCAAAGCTAAGGTTTGTAGGGGAGAGGGGGCAGGAGACAGGGCACAGAAATTCAATTTTTATCTTGCACGAAATATTTTTTCTACATCTAACTGTCTCCTGCCCCCTGTCCCCTGCCCCCTATTCCTTACTTTTGCCTCAAATGAACAAGATGACGCTTATCGAAGAGCTACAGTGGCGCGGCATGATCCAGGACATAATGCCCGGCACCGCAGAACTGTTACAGAAAGAAATGGTATCCGGATATATTGGCTTTGATCCCACTTCCGACAGCCTGCATATAGGCAGCCTGGTTCCTATATTATTACTGGTTCATCTGCAAAAAGCGGGACATAAACCTTTTGCACTGGTAGGTGGCGCAACCGGCATGGTGGGCGATCCGAGTGGCAAGAGCGAAGAAAGAAATTTACTGAGTGAAGAAGTTTTACAATTTAACCTTGCGGGTGTTCGTAACCAGTTATCGAAGTTCTTAGATTTTACGCCCGGTAAAGCCAATGCTGCCGAGCTGGTGAATAATTATGATTGGTTCAAAGACTTCAGCTTCCTCAATTTTATCCGCGATGTAGGTAAGCATATCACGGTTAACTATATGATGTCGAAAGACAGCGTGAAGAAAAGACTGGAAGGTGAAACAGGGATGAGCTTTACAGAATTTACTTACCAACTGGTGCAGGGTTATGATTTTTACTGGTTGTATAATAATAAGAATTGTAAACTGCAAATGGGTGGCAGCGATCAGTGGGGCAATATTGTTACCGGTACTGAACTTATCAGGAGAAAAGGTGGTGGTGAGGCTTTTGCATTTACCTGTCCCCTGATTACCAAGGCTGATGGTGGCAAATTCGGTAAAACAGAAAAAGGAAATATCTGGCTGGATGCGGCTAAAACATCTCCTTATCAATTTTACCAGTTCTGGTTGAATGCGAGTGATGAGGATGCGAAGAAGTGGATAAAGATCTTCACGCTTCTTTCTAAAGATGTTATCGAACAGCTACTCGCACAACAGGAAGCCGCTCCGCATGAAAGGGCTTTGCAGAAAAAACTGGCGGAAGAACTTACTTGTTTTGTACACAGCAGGGAAGATTATGATTTTGCAATTAAGGCTTCGGAGATACTGTTTGGGAACGCTACAACAGAAGTGTTGCAGAGTTTGAATGAAGAGCAATTGTTACAGGTGATGGAGGGTGTGCCTTCGATGGACGTTCAACGGTCGCAAGTGAATGAGGGGTATGATATCGTGAGCTTCCTGGCGGATACGCAGATCTTTCCGAGTAAGGGCGAGGCGAAGAAAATGTTACAGGCGGGGGGATTGGCGTTGAATAAAACGAAGATCTCTGCTGAGAAGACCTCAATTGTTATTGCTGATCTTTTGAGGGATAAATATTTGTTGGTGCAGAAGGGGAAGAAGAATTATTACCTCGTAAAAATTGTGTAGCTTTTTTCACCGCGGAGCCGCAGAGAGCGCAGAGAAGGCGCAGAGAAACTTATAAAATCTCTGCGTAGCCTCCCCGTCCTCTGCGTCTCCGCGGTGAAAAATCAGTGGCTCACCCCCAAAAAAGTTCTCGCATACCTCAACCCCAACTCCCTCGCAGACCGACTATCATAATGGATTGAATCCCCCCGATGACTCAACCCCGAAGTCTCCACAAACCCACTATACCTCGTACCCGCAGCCACTTTCCGGATAGCCGCATTAATAACATCTTTATCCTTATTCTCTACCGCTTTAAAATTGCTGATCTCCCCCAAAATAAAGGGAACATCGAATGCATTCAGATCAGTGCGGAATCTTTGAATAAGATCGCGCAACTTAACTTCATATCCCCCACTGAGCGCAGCATTCGCATCACTTTCTCCCTGGTGCCAGATAATACCTTTCAGCTCCCCCGATTGCATGGCAGTCTTTGCTCTACGTATAGCATCATCATAGGGATGGGTTTTGGTAACGCTATCATACGCCCCCGGTTTCCAAAAATCTATTCTTGTACCACCCACAGCAGAAGGAACCAGCAGAATGGTTGCCGTAAGATCATTGCGTGAAACTTCTTTGGCAAAGGAAAAGCCGGGACCAACACCTACCACAGAAGGTTTATCAAACGCAAGCGGATCCCTGGCAGGTACCCATCTCTCCTCTTTGGTGAGCATCCAGATTTGCGGATAGGTGACTGTATCAACCGGCTCCACTTTACCACGACCAGCCATATTAGACTGACCCACCAGTAAATAAATATGTGCTTTACCTTTTTTGATGTCTGGTAATTGAGCGGATAAATGCTGGAAACAACCCAACAATAAAAACAGCGCGACCAATTTTCTCATCACTCAATTTAATTAGAATTTCCTTATCTCATCCCTTAAAAAACAAATGCGGTACCCACTAACTGGATACCGCATTTATCTTGGCTTTGTTCAAAACTCTCATGCGATCGCATCCTCGAGTTCATGTTTTGCTTCACGGTTTGCCTTTCTGAAATATTTTCTTACGCTTTCGTGCGCATCACCAGCCGCATCTGCGAGCTTGTGCATTCCTTTTGCTGTTGCATTACGGTTGCGCATATAAAAGAAAACACCAGCTGCCGCTGCACTTACAACTCCTGCGGTAATTAATAACTTGTTCATAGGATAATAGTTTTAATTACCTATATAATTACAATATCTATACCGGGTTCTTTGGGTAACTTATTTCACAGTTTTTATCACGCTCCACATCTGCTCTGCCACAAATAAGTTTCCTGCAGGTGTTAAATGAACACGGTCGGTAGTCAGTATCCCCGACTCTTTGTTTTGTGGATTATTTTTCATGTTATACTCCATGAAGGCGCTGCGGAGATTTACAAATGGGAGATTGTTTTTTTCACTGAACGTTTTGAGCCAGTTGGAATAAAAATTCAGGTCGCCATCCTGGGGGTTGCTATGGTCCGTTCTTTCACCGATCACTGCCGGTGTGCAGATAATTACTTTGATGCCTGCTGCCTGCAGCTTCTTAACTACCGCTTCATAAAATTTACCAAACTTGGGGAAGTCTGTTCCGGTGCCGCTGGAACTTTTGTGCCAAACGTCATTCACACCTACATAGATCAGTACGATATCCGGGTTCTGTTTTAACACATCTTCTTCTATCCGTAAATAAAGATCATAGATCTTATCACCGCCGATGCCGGCACCTACCAGTTCATAATTATTTTCCTGTCCTTCCTGGCGGATGAGTGAGTCCATGACTTTGATATAGCCACCAGGTTTTATGCCTGCCTGTGTGATGGAGTCGCCGAAAAAAACGACTTTCTTTTTCTTTTTTTGATAGCTGAAAGACATGATGATCATGCAGCCTACGAAGAGGGCGAGCAAAAGTAGTTTTTGTGTCATATTTTTTATTTAATACACATCAGTCATAACGGGCGTAGTAGACTTACCCATTAATTCAACAAATTTTCTTTCCTGAACAAGATACCCATTTCCCTTCGCACAAAAATGAACTTTCAGGTTCTCGATACTCAATGGATTTCCTTCGGGGATATCAGCCATATTGGTGTAACGGATATCATGCCCGTCAACAATGATCACGAGCCCGCTGCCGATGGCTTCCATCCTGTTTCCTTCGGTGATGAGCATACCGGTATCTTCTCCCAACCCAATACCTATGCAGGAAGGATTGGCGGAAACTGCCTGGGCAAGCCTTGCAAAACGACCACGTTTTTCAAAATGGGAATCGAAGATCACTTCGTCCATCAGTCCTAAACCTGTAGTGATTTTTACTTCGCCTTTTAAGTGTGCGCGTGTGGGGTTGCCTTCATAAATCATGGTGTTGCTCATGGCCATAGCACCGGCTGATGTACCAGCGATAATGAAGGGTTCCTGCTTATATCTTTTTTTAACGATGCTTAAGAATTGAGTGCCGCCAAAAATAGCGGTGAGGCGTAATTGATTACCTCCGCTGAACAACACGCAGGCACAACTGCTGATACGATGAATGTATTCTTCACGCAAAGCATCTTCGCGGTTGCGGATATGGATTACGCCTATATTGGTGCAACCGATCTTGCCGAATGCATCGAGGTAATTTTCGCCTACTTCATACGGGATAGTGGAGGCGGTGGTGATCACTTCAATGCGGGCAGCGGTGCCGCCGGCTTCTTCAACAATGCGGCGTAAAATTCCGAGTTCAAAAAAATTAAGATTGTAGCGGTATAGTTCACCTTTTTCCAGATCAGCACCTTTGTCTTCTGCACCACCAATTGCGATCAATTTTCCTTTTGGAATACTCATGCCTGCTATTTCGATTTGAAACAAAAATAAGCCTTCATCTGTGGTAATCTGTGTAATCTGTGGCTAAAAATCGATATTTTCATTGACCACAAGCTTTTTCTCTTGAATTCGCAAATCCGTCATCCGCTAATCCGCCAATTATTATGAAGATCCAGGAAATTAAAATACTACGCGGTCCGAACTACTGGAGCGTCCGCCGCTCACAACTCATCCAGATGAAACTCGATCTGGAGGAGCTGGAGGAGCGCCCCACCAATGAGATAGACGGTTTCTCAGATAGGTTAGAAGCGCAGTTCCCCTCCATGTACTCTCACCGCTGCAGCGTAGGCAAACCCGGCGGTTTTTTTGAAAGGGTGAAAGAAGGAACCTGGATGGGGCATGTGATAGAACACGTGGCGCTTGAGCTGCAAACGCTTGCCGGCATGGATTGTGGTTTTGGCCGCACACGCGGTACGGGTAGTAAAGGAGAATATTATGTGGTGTTTAATTATATGGAAGAAGATGCCGGTGTTTACGCAGCAAGAGCCGCTGTAAGGATCGCTGAGGCACTGGTAGCCGGAACAGCCTATGATCTCTCAACCGATATCCAGCAATTACGCGAGATCCGGGAGGATACACGCCTCGGACCCTCAACCGGTTGTATTGTTGATGAGGCCACTAAACGCGGTATTCCATTTATCCGCCTCAATAAACAAAGCCTTGTACAGTTGGGGTATGGCATCCACCAGAAACGGATCCGCGCCACCATTGCCAGTACAACATCCAATATAGCGGTTGATATTGCCGGTGACAAAGAAGAAACCAAGAACTTATTGGGAGCCGCAGAGATCCCTGTGCCGCGGGGAACGGTGGTGCGGACAGAAGAAGGTTTGAAAGAGGCGATTGAAAGCTATGGCTATCCTTTGGTGATCAAACCGATCGATGGTAACCATGGAAAAGGAAACACCACCAATATCACCACCTGGGAGCAGGCTGTAAAAGCATTCGAATCGGCAAAGAGTTACAGCCGCAGCGTGATAGTTGAGAAGTTCATCACCGGTGTAGATTTTCGTGTGCTGGTGATCAATTATAAATTTATCTGTGCGGCACTCAGAACACCTGCTTCTGTGGTGGGCGATGGAGTGAATACGATCCAATGGCTGGTAGATGAAACCAATAAAGATCCACGGAGGGGGTATGGTCACGAAAAAGTATTAACACAGATCAACATCGATCAATCGACCCAGAAAATGCTGGATGAAGCAGGCTATACTTTGGAAACCGTTCCGCCAAAAGGTGAACTGGTGTTATTAAAAACAACGGCTAACCTCAGTACCGGTGGTACTTCAACAGATGTTACTGATGAAGTGCACCCGGTGAATATATTTCTCGCAGAAAGAATTGCGAAGATCATCGGACTGGATATCTGTGGTATTGATATCATGGCGCCCGATCTGCGTGTGCCTATTTTTGAGAATGGAGGTGCCGTGCTGGAAGTGAATGCAGCACCGGGCTTCAGGATGCATATTGATCCGGCGGAAGGGTTGGCGCGCAATGTTGCCGAGCCTGTGATCAATATGCTGTTTCCCAAAGGCAATGACGGGCTCATCCCCATCATCGCTATCACAGGCACCAACGGTAAAACAACCACTACCCGTTTAACCGCACATATCTGTAAAACAGCAGGGCGCAAAGTAGGTTACACCACCAGTGATGGTGTGTACATCCAGAACCAACTAATGATGAAGGGCGATTGCACCGGACCCCTCAGCGCAAAATTTGTACTCAGCGACCCTACGGTTGACTTTGCGGTACTCGAATGTGCCCGGGGTGGATTATTAAAAGCTGGTCTTGCTTTCAGAAATTGTGATGTTAGCATTGTAACCAATGTTACTGCCGATCACTTAGGGCTCGGTGGTATTGATAGTCTTGAACAGATGGCAAGGGCGAAAGCCGTTATTCCCGAAACCACTTTCAATAAAGGCTTTGCGATCTTAAATGCTGAGGATGATCTTGTATATGCTATGCATGAAGGGCTCACCTGCAATGTTGCTTATTTCAGTATGGATGAAAATAATCCACGCATACAAAAGCATTGTAAGAAAGGAGGTTATGCTGCCGTATATGAAAATGGATATGTATCGATCTTAAAAGGCACCTGGAAGATCAGGGTGATGAAAGTAAGCGAGATCCCGATCACCTATGGAGGAAAGGCGTTGCATAATATCATGAACACGCTTCCTGCCATGCTAGCAACCTATCTTTTCAAAGACATCACCATAGAAGACATCAGAACCGCACTCAGCACTTTTGTTCCATCTCCATCCCAAACACCGGGAAGGTTAAACCTCTTCGAGTTCAAACATTTTAAATTCCTGGCCGATTTTGCGCATAACCCGGCGGGCCTGGAACTGTTATGCGATTTTGTGAAGAAGATGGACGCCACCGTGCGCGTAGGCATCATCAGCGGCACCGGCGACCGGCGCGATGAAGATATCCGCGAACTCGGCCGCATTTCCGGTCGCTCGTTCGATGAGATCATCATAAGGCAGGACAAACACCTCCGCGGTCGCACCGCCGAAGAGATCGTAAACCTGCTGATAGAGGGTATAAATGAGACCAAACCTTCGGATATACCAATAACAACGATTTATAAGGAGAAAGAGGCCATCCAGTACGCCTACGATAATGCCAAACCGGGCTCACTCATCACCATTATGTGCGATGTTGTAGCGGAGGCGCTGGACCAGATTAAATCGTTGAAAGAGAAGGAAGACGAAGGATAAATAGCAGAAAAATTTGGAACAATTGGGGTGCAACCCTATTTTTGCAGCCCATCCCACGGTTTTCCGTGGCCAATGGAACGGATTGCCTGATAGTATAATGGTAGTACGACTGTTTTTGGTGCAGTTTGTCTTGGTTCGAATCCAGGTCGGGCAACGAGAGGGAAAGATGAAAATCTTTCCCTTTTTTATTTTGCCTATTCATGGTCAGTCGTTGATCAGGCACCAACAACTGCGCGTGATGTTAGGTTTTTGATTACGAGAAACATAACTTATATTCATAACATAATATAGGTTATGGAGAATAACGCAGTTTTAGTTCAAAAATATCAAGAAGATCGAGCGCTTTTTGAGGCCTTTAAGGATAAAATAAACTCACTACTGAAAGATTTATTTTATGTAAGTAAAATAAAGCCCCATCAAATTACATGTAGAGTAAAAAGTAAAGAAAGTCTCGAAGGAAAGATTGAACGGAAAACCGATAAATATAAAACGTTAAACGAAGTAACTGATTTGGTAGGAATTAGAATTATATCTTACTTCGAAGATGAGGTTGATAAAATCGCAAAAATTATAGAAACAGAATTTAGTATCGATAAATCGAACTCAATAGATAAACGAATTCTAGAAGCTGATAAATTTGGTTACAGATCCTTACATTTTGTGGTGTCATTGTCACCTACTCGCTTGAAATTAACTGAAAACACAATATACTCCGGTTTAAAAGCTGAAATTCAAATTAGATCAATATTACAACACGCGTGGGCGGAAATCGAACACGACATTGGCTATAAAGGAGAAAATCAAATTCCGGATTTTGCAAAAAGAGGATTTTCAAGAGTTGCAGCATTGTTGGAAACAGCTGATATTGAATTTGTAAAACTGAAAGATGCATTAAAGAATTATGAAACTGAAGTTCAGGAAGAAATAAAGACTCAGCCTGAAAGTGTCACACTTGACAAAGCAAGTTTGATTAATTATTTAAATCATAGTGACTTAGTTCACGAAATAGAAAACGAAATACAAAAAGAATCTGATCACACGATTTATGAAGACAACTCAAAAGTTGTTAATCTTTATTTGGAAAGGATTAAATATTTCAACATTGCCTCAATAAAGGAACTGGAGGGATTATTAGAAAAATATAAAAAACAGCTCCCCAAATTTGCCGCTAAAATTCTAACAAAATCTAGCCCTTCTTTTCCGCGCGGAATTTCTGTATTCTATTTAGCGTATATCCTTGCATGCAAAGACGAAGATTTAATAAAAATCAATGAGTTTGTGTCTCAATTTTTGAAAGACAATAAATCCTTTACAAACAAATTGTTTAAAGCTTACAAAGAAACAAAAACTGAATAAGCGACTTGCACATCTGTATAGTGTACTCAAAAAAAATACACACGAACGTTTACGCCTGATCAGAATGAGCGTGTTCCATGTACTTGACAAAGTGTATCGTAATTTCGATCTCGTTGAATCAGAAGAAATAGGAGACGAAGTTATTTAGATCAATCAACAGACATAACACATAAACGTGCTTGCATAAAAATCAGGCAAGCAATCATTTGTATCACTATTTTACCATCAGCAAAATTTAGATACAAATCTGAGCCAACCGACTTAAGTCCGAAACAAAATTTGTTGAAAACCATCCACTTTGGGCAACTAAAGTGGATTAATCGAATTTTTCTTCGGTTAGTCCATTTTTATTTTTACGGAAAACCTTATCCACACTTTATTATGCTTACCCTGCGCTAGATCTTTGCGTAATTGACCCAAGGTACCTTAGCATTTACCATTCAGTTGAGTTTGCTTTCACCAAGAAGAGAGCGGTGTATAAAAAATATTCAAGTAAAAGCTTTGAAATGGGTGGAAGCGCTATATTAATTGAACTGAAATTCTGTAGAGAACAATCTGGAATCAATGACGCGAATATTCTGGAATACAAAACTGATCTCGAAAAGTTAAAAAAGCTACAAGAGATTGTTCGAATTAGAAGCAACGGGTTCGATCAGTTCTATGGTGTTTTTGCCATCTTCAATAAAACAAATAACGGTAAATAAAATTCGAGGCATTTGCCGAAAAATACGTCGATGCAAATCGTATTTTCATTTTGTACGGAACCTTTGTAGACTTTTTAAGTGGGCAATATCACTACCTGGCAGCAGAGTCTTTTACACCTTTTCGGGAAAAAGCGCTGAGATGATCCACGGCCTGTGAAAGATCCGAATCAAGTTGTAAAGAACTGGACAACAGGCGGATAACTTTTGAAAGGATTTCAGCTTCCACCGCGAAAGCATAGGAAATAAAAACTGACTTACCGCTTTCTTTGTTATGTATATCAAATTTAAAACCTAACGAGCGTTGCAGGCTGTCTGCCACATTCTGGGCTACAAAGTCCATGTAAACCGCATTTGCTACCCCATAAATTTCGAGGGCTTCCGATAGTTCAAAGTCACCATCTTCCACAACCTGCTTCACAATAAGACACTTACGGTCTTGGATGCTCAGGGAAGAGTCGGCTAGCAGTTCGTCTGCGATATGTGCTGATTCAGTTGGTATGGATTTACCCTGTAACATAAGCAATAAAGTTACTGAATTGTTCTGTATTATGGAAATCAATGGCTCCGTGCCAGGAACTGCCTCTTAAAATGGGTTCCATAAATGGCAATTCGGCCCATTTTTGGATCGGGAACGCAGTTCCAACAATGTTCTTTCCATAATAATTTATATAAATACGGTTAACAATATTATAGTCGCGCCCGTTGAGCAGATCCTTGCATTTGTTAAGAATCGCCCGCATTTCGTTCCGGTCGGAAGCAGTAAAAAAGTTTTTCGCCCACACATAACCGCCATCTTCAAGTGCCGCATGGACCAATATTTTCCTAACCCCTATATTGACGTATTGCTGGAGACTTGCACGAAATATCTTTCTGGCGATTCCTTTGTTCCTGTGTATTTCCGGCAGCCTGAAAAAAACATGATGAACCACTTTCACACCCAGCCGTTGTTCAAATCTCCGGCTTATTGCTAGCCCGGTTTTCTCATCATAATAATTGTCGGAAAAATACTGAAACAGAAGTTCCGGTAATATTTCCTTCAGATCAAGTTCTTTGTTGATGGCTACAGTTGTGAGCCCCTGGAAGATATTATTGATCTCTTGAAGTAGTGCCGCAAGATCGAAATTCTCGAACTGGGCATTAATAAAATCGGCTGGTACCGCAATTCCTCCCGATAGCCGGTATCCCATGGATTCAATCTGTGCAATATCATCAGATGACAAAGTGTAGTGATAGGGTTTCGGAACCATATGGTTAGTTTAAACACATCTATATTATAATCCCTTTAATTGCTGCCTTGCTCAATCCGGTATATTTTACGATCAACCCAATTTCAACATTATCCTGTAACATAACCCTCGCCATCTCTCTAGCTTTCCGCCCTTCCCCAGTTTGTAATGCCTTCTCCTCAATCTCCTTCCTCAACCTCTCCTTAATCTTAAAATCCGGCACATACTTACTACTCATCTCCAACTCCTTCAACAATCCACTCTCCGCAAAACTATAACAAGCCTTCTCCGAAATAATCAAGTGATCCAGTACATGCACATTCATAATCAGCCCGCACTGAATTAATCGATCTGTAATATCCTTATCCGCTTCCGAAGGCTGCAACTCGCCGGATGGGTGGTTATGTATGATCACAATTTTTAAGGCACGCTTTTGTAAAGGCACACTAAACACTTCCATCGGCTCTACAATGGTTTTGTTTACGCTGCCCATGCTTACCAGTTCTATGTTCAATATCTTATTGGCCGAATCGAGGCTTACGATCCAGAGGTGCTCGCGGTTGCGGTCTGTTTTGTTTTCGCGCATGAGAACGCGTTGCATGATGCCATAAATATCATCCGCGCAAAAGACTTTGATCTGTTCTTCGGTTTTCAAGCGTATGGTCATGTTTGGTTGATTTAAATGTAATGAGAATTAGCGAAAATACCTTCTCTGAGTGCTCAGGGCAAGAGTGTTTGTACTGATTTTTGATTAGGTGTAAATACGTAAGGTTTGCCATCCTCCTTCACTACGTTACGGCGGACAAGGCTGAAGCACTGAGGCACAGAGGAAAACTAGTAAACGCCTACGCTGTGGATCATTACGCGAGATAAGTTCATTAACGAATAGGGCATCCAACCTGTGTGGGTGCCATTGTGTTCTCATTCATTGCCGCTAATGCTTGCCTAAGATCTCGTGCCGAAAATGAATGCCCCATTTCAGCAACTCATCCATCAGTTTTTTCATGGATTCGCCAAGTGGCGTTAGCGAATATTCAACCGTAACAGGCATGCTATCATACAGGGTGCGGGTAACGATCTTATTTTCTTCCAGCGCCTTCAATTCCTGCGAAAGCATTTTGGGCGAAATATCTACGATATCCTTTTGCAACTCTCCAAACCGTTTAGGCCCGAATGTAAGCGCAAGTACTATTGGCAAGCGCCATTTACCCTGAATAACTTCCAGTGCGTCTCTTGTTACCATCAGTTTCTGCTGGCACATGCTCTCTTTTTGATTCATTTGCTTTGACTTTAACTTACTTACCTACAGGTAACTACTTACCATTAGGTAACTACTATCTATTAGTTAGCAATGTCAGGTAATTTTGTGTTTCAAACAAAAAAATATGACAACCAAAAAAACATGGGTAATAGACCCAACGCATTCAGACATTCAGTTTAAGATCAAACACCTGGTCATATCCACGGTAACCGGTTCGTTCAGAACATTCCAGGGAAAAGCTGTAACTGATGGCGATGGTTTTGAAAACGCGAAAGTTTCTGTATCGATCGACGTGAAAAGCATCGATACCAACCAGGCAAATCGTGACGGTCATTTGCAGAATGGAGACTTCTTTTCAGCTGATGAGTTTCCACAGATCCTGTTTGAATCTACAGCATTTACAAAGATTGAGGGTTCGGACTATCAATTGACTGGTGATCTAACCCTTCGGGGCGTAACCAAACCGGTTGAATTACATGTTGAGTACGGTGGCTCTGAGAACAATGGTCATGGAGTGATCAAACACGGATTTGAAGTAACGGGCATCATCAACCGTAAAGAATTTGGCATGACATGGAACAAACTCACCGATACTGGTGGCCTGGGCCTGGGTGAAGATGTAAAACTGATTGCCAATATCCAGGTAGCTGAATTAGTTGAAGAGCCGGCTTAGTAGAACTCCTGGGCCTATCCTAAATATTCTTTCAATGCATTACTGTAACGTGCTTTCTGTAAACGCTTGATTGCCCGCTCTTTGATCTGCCGGATGCGCTCTTTGGTTAAATCGTATTTCTTGCCAATTTGTTCAATACTTATACCGTCTTCACGCTCCAGGCCGAAATATGCATTTACGATCTCTGCTTCACGGGGACTCAATGCTTTCAAAATCCGGCGGATTTCATCGCGCAGTGAGTCTTGCATGATGCCGTCATCGGTTTCATCAGTCCCTTGCAATAGATCGCCCATTGCCATATCTTCTGTTTGGTTAACGGGAGCGTCAAGTGAGGTATGGCGCGTATTGCTTTGGAAAATATTATTCACCTCCGTTTGGCTCATTTCAAGAATTTCGGATAGTTCCTCTGTTGAAGGTTCACGCTCATGTTCCTGTTCAAAGGCCATGTAAGCTTTATTGGCTTTGTTATAGGTACCTATTTTATTTTGCGGCAGACGAACAAGACGACCCTGTTCTGCCAGGGCCTGCAAAATAGATTGGCGTATCCACCAAACGGCATAAGAGATAAATTTGAATCCTTTGGTTTCATCGAAACGTTGGGCAGCTTTAATCAGGCCCAGGTTACCTTCATTTATAAGGTCACTTAAGGATAATCCCTGGTGCTGGTATTGCTTAGCCACAGAAACCACAAAGCGTAAATTAGCCTGAACCATTTTGTCGAGAGCCCGTTGATCACCCATTCTGATTCGTTGCGCCAGATTGGTTTCTTCTGCCACATTGATCATAGAAATTTTGGAGATTTCCTGTAAATATTTTTCAACGGATTGAGAGTCACGATTAGTGATCTGCGTTGCAATTTTGAGCTGCCGCATAAGGTGGAATTAAAATACACTGATGAGAAGAAATGGACGAAAAGAGTGGTGATTATGCTGTAAAGGTACGAAAATTATTGCGTTATTGCCACGATACCTGCAAATGCCCAGAGATCATACCGCATTCCGCCCTTTGAACAGTACGCTTTACTCCTTTATCGCCCAGCGTGACTTAGCAGAGCGTGCACGCGGGTTAGCAAAACATTCTTCTGCAGACGGGTGGATAAGATCGTCTGATAAAACCTGCTAATTTCCCGTTTTTATCACCTCAATAATTTTTCCATTTTTCTGTAAGGACTCTTTGCTGCCTACTTTGCCGTTTTTGTCTACGCCAGGGGGCAGGGGTACTATGGTAACGCTGACCATCGACCTGCTGCTTTCGCAGCCGTTGGTATTGTTTAGCTGGCTTATATAATAGTTGAATGTTCCTGCAACTGATGTACGAGGTATTGGCGCAGTTAACGACATTGTGCCGCCGGTTGCATTCGTTCCGTACCAGCGTAATGTGCAGCCAACGGCGGCTTGGGCAACCAAAGAAGTAGCAATTGTATCCTGCACATAGTAACTGATATTTTGTGTGACGGGTATATTGGGAAGTTGTTTCAAGGTCACAAATACAGAATCAACAATGCTGGCATAGTTATCGAAGTCTGACGCAAGTTTGTACACACCCGCATTCTTTGCTGTGAGCGTTGCGCCTGTATCGATGGCACTATTGTTCAGGTACCATTTGTTGCCATGCGCCGCGCTGCTCGTTAGTATCACGGAATCTCCATAACAGAAATCCAGGCTACCGGAGGGTGTTATGGCAGGGTTGTTATTTCTGACATAGATGTCTTCACCGGTGGCGGTGGCCGCAGCATTGCCGAGCTGATCTTTATAAACCAACGAAACCTGATAGGTGCCATCGGGAATGCCATTGGGCAACGCAGGACTGGCAGATACAACGGGTGATCCCGCGATAGCGGTTGGATCGGTATTGGAGAGCCAGGTAAATGATTGTGATGCCGTTGTGTTCTGCGGTTGCAGGAACAAAGAATCTGCTTGTGTGCCCTTTTTCAGCACCAGCACAGTTGCATTAGCCATAGGAACATCCGGAAGCGTAAAATTGAAATTGAGGGCGCTTACATGGTTCGCAACCGTAACCTTCGACCAGATCACCGGCGCATTGGTACTTGTTTTCAAAGTGAAGTTAACCGGCGCACCTGCTGTTACCTGGTTTCCATATTGATCGCGGTAAGAAAGTGTGATGGCATAATTTCCATCGGGCAGTACAGTTGAGCCGGCATTGGAACTGGTCATGGAAACTACTGTTCCGTTTGATGTGGGGTTATTGACACAGTCATAATAAACAGAATCGTTCTGCGAGTCATTTAATTGAAATGTAATTGTAGTGGTCACCCCTGTTTTGCTTGTACCGGAAATCACCATTGTTTTAGAACCCGGCAAAATAGTTCCGGGAATAGCGTCTTTAATGATGATCGGGCTCTTCAGCGTTTGCCAGTTTGCAGGAGAAGTAATAACAGGCGCAGCGGTGGTTCTTTGAAAGAAAACCGTATCAGTTACGCTAACAGATGGGTTCAACAGGTAATCCCTGTAAGAAACAACCTGCTCATATTTTCCATCCGTGAGTGCAGCCGCAGGGTCGAGGCTGAAATTCTGGCGGGATCCACTGGTGGTGGGTAATGGAAATGTTCCGGTATATGATCCATCGGTAATATTCCGCAGGACCAATGAAGCAGTGGATGCACTATCGGGAAGCAGGTAAGAGATCGGCCCATTTGGATTTTTGGAATTGAAAACGGTATTCTTGGCTGTATACAAAACCGGCGGCGTGGTGGCTGACTTCAAGGTTATGACCGTTGAATCGGATGCAGGAGTATGCCCTACACGATCCTGGTACGATAAAACAAGCTTATACGTATCCGGCGGAAGCGAATTTGTGCCGCTCAGGCTAACTACGCCCGCGGCAGCTGTAATATTAGTGAGGTTTATCTGAAAGCTGTCTGTAAGGTTGTCACTAAGGGTTACGGTACTAAGCAGGGCCCTGTTTGAATTTTTGTATATGTTTAGTTGCTTGGTGCCTGCCATAACGGTACTGTCGTATATGTAATCCTTAAAGAGCAAACTGTCTTTTGTAACAGAGCCCCTTGCTGGACTGAGTATTTTAGGAGGTAAGGTAATGTGCTGCAGGCTCCATTTAAAAGTGGATGAAGTTATCACTGCACCGTTAGATACCCTTGTATATTCTGCAGTCACCTGGTATTTTCCTTTCTGGAATCCGCGGGAAGTATCGTAAAAATTGGTGTAAGTGCCTTGGGTGGACGTGACATACAAGATGGGCGGATTCACCTGGATGGATGATGTTTTTCCGATCACTGTTGGGTTCAGAGACAGGGTAACATCCGCGGTGCTCTTTTGCAATACGATTGTGTAAGTGATGTCTTGCGTATCTGCGTAGTAAATGCTGCTGCTATCTTTCAGAAACCTGAATTTCAGCTTCATTGATCCCACCACCGGGCCGCTGGCATCGCCGGATATAACAACCCGCATGGTTGCGGCTGTTGGAGAATACACCAACGGAGAAGTGGATGCGTTAAAACCTATTGACTGTGCATCCGCATTTTTCATCACCAGCAACAGGCAGGCGCCTGCCAGTATCTTTCTGAAGATTCGCACTGCAGTATATTTCGTTATATCAGCCATTTGAAAAGACATACTTCCTGAATTTAAGACAAGCTGTTCTAATAATAATAATCAAATTGAATCCTGTCATTCGCACTCAATACATAATTGCCGTTATTGGCAGGTGCATATGTTAATACCGCACCACTAACCGTGTAAGCGGTACTGCTGATCCTGATGCCATTGATGTACATTTTTACTTTACTGTTTGCCCCGGGCGGCTGGCTGAGTGTAAACAATGCCTGCGCCGCGGTTGCAGTGAACTCATCCGCAACTTCCCTTATGGCAAGAGATGAATTATTGATTCCAAGATTGATCCTTGCCTGCGCCGCACTGGTTGCGCCCGTACCGCCATTGCCGATGGCTACAATTCCTGTAACATTTCCTGCATTTCCAGTGATATCGCCCGTTACTTTACTGCCGCTTACGCCAGCGATCTTGCTGTCTGTAACACTGAGGTCACCAAGTTTGGAAGTAAGTATTGCATTGTTCGCAATAGAGGGGTTAGGATAAGTTCCGCTCAGGTCGCCACCCGCAGCACCGTTTGGTGCTGCCGTTAATGCTGAGAGAGCATATGGCACACTCAGTAACTGCGTAGTTCCGAGGTTAACAAAAGAAGATCCGCCGGCGGGGTCAAGTTCAAGTTCCATAAACATACTTCCGGAGGCCCAACCAACTGCTGCCAGTGTACCGGTAGATGAAGATGCCCCTGCACTGCCGATCTGCACGGAAAACAAACCATAACTGTTTGTTTGTGTTACCCGCGTTTCCGAATACACAACCTGACCCGATGCGGTGCCCATTCTTATATTCACCCGCAGGCTAAGGCTTTGGTTGAGTAACGGCACACCCGCAGCGTTTCTGGCCACCCCCTGGTAATTAAGTAAAGCAGGGGCCTGCGCATCTGCGTAATGAACACAACTCAGAAGAACGGATAAAAACAAAAACCTGTAGCACAGCAATGCGTTTTTCTTGTTCATAGCTATAAAGTATTTGACGCTAATTGACTTTGATGATTTTAAACGAACCCTTTTTAATGATCTCATTGGTAATTGCGCTGTATTGTTGTATTGCCAGGAGATAAATGCCAGCGGGAAGTGCCTGAAGGTTGAGCGTTTGTGTACCGGTTATTCCAAAATAAAAGAATTGTTTACCCAGCAACAGTTTGCCTAATTGGTTATATAGCTGGTATTCCACCCTCCCAACGTTTTTGCTGAGAAAGCTGATGCCCAGATAGTCGCGGGTTGGATTGGGATACAGTTTTATTTCATCCGACAATGGAGCGGCCGCATTAATAGCCGGCTGGACCGCCACCGAAGTTTGCAGCACACCACTTGTAACCACTACAGAACTGTTTGAAAGTGTAGTAATAGAGGTCGACTCCCCTATACTGATCTCTACCTGAAAATCTTTCGAAGTGCCAAACTTCCCGGTAACATTGATGGTGGAAGGGTAAATGAATTGCGCGTTTCCTGCGAAAGTGATCAATAAAAAAACAACAACAGGCAGATGTTTTGGCTTCATTGGATTTTACATAATTGTCTTTCGAACCATTCCCCGGTAAGTACATCGCGTATTTACTATGTGTCCTGGTTACCATTTCTTTACTACCTAACAGCCTTTTACCTGTGCTGCTTACATAGCATTTGCTGCAGTCAAAAATACATTAAACACGCTGGATATCAAATTTTAAAGAAGCACCCGGGGATTTAGCCAAAGGTGGCATTGCAGCCGGTAGTCTTAAATTCGATAGTTGTAAAGTATCCTTTATGCTTTTATTGCCCAGCGCAACTTAGCAGAGCGTGCACGCGGGTTAGCAAAACATTCTTCTGCAGACGGACGGATAAGATCTGGTGCAACATCCTTATACAACCCTTCACGAAAAAAATGCTGAAATGATTTCTTAACACGACGGTCTTCGCCGGAATGAAAAGAAAGTATAGCTACGCGTGCGCCCGGCGCGAGTGATGCAGGAAGTTTTTCAAGAAATTTATCAAGCACACTAAACTCATCATTTACTGCAATACGCAATGCCTGGAAACATCGCTGGCAAGACTTCTTTACTTCTTCTTTGTGGTCTTTTTTTGAAACCGGCTCCATTGCTTCCGTAATGATCTTTTGTAATTGTGTGGTGGTTGTTATAGCATTGCCCCTTGCAATATTTTTTACAATCGTTTTTGCGATCAGTTTTGCATGCGGTTCGTCTGAATTCTCAACAAACACCGCTTCTAATTTTTCAGCTGAAATGTTTTTTAAAAACGCTGCGGCTGATTTTCCGCTGGATGGATTTAAGCGTAAGTCTAATGGCCCTTCTACTTTAAACGAAAAACCTCTTTCCGGGTTATCGATCTGCATGGAAGAAACGCCAAGATCGGCCAACACAAAATTTAGTAAACCCGCTTCAGAAACAATTTGATCGATACCAGAAAAATTCATTTTTTTAATCACAACCTGTTCCGGCCCATACCCCAATGCCGCAAGGCGTTCTTTGGTACGCGGCAATTCAAACGGGTCCACATCAACCGCATAGAGTACGCCACCTGGTTGTAAACGTTTTAATAATTCTGCGCTATGGCCGCCATAACCGAGTGTGGCATCAAGACCAATTTCCCCCGGCATGGGTTTGAGAAGATCCATGATCTCGTTCACACAAATAGAACGGTGCATGCCCGCGGGTGTGCGCCCCTGGTCCATCACTTTTGCAATATCGGCTGAATATAATTCAGGTTGTTGCTCTTTGTATTTTTCGGTAAAGGATTTTGGATGTGTTCCTTTATAACGAATACGGCGTTGGGGTTTGGGGGCCTGATCATCCATTATGCAAAGTTAATCTTTTAATGCAGAAATTATTATTGCTGCAAAATCCGATTCGATAAGGACCAGTATGAATACTGAATATCGAACCAGTTCAAACGCAATCTAAACGGAAATAAAAAGGAATGTATATTCGACTCGTATTTACAATATATACCCGTTTAATTCGTCTCCCCTACAAAACAAGTTTCTTCAATGCCTGATCTCCCTTCACAAAATAAAAAAAGAAACCTCTGGATCATCGTGGGCATTACCGTGCTGAATGCTATTGGTATGACGATCGTGTTTCCGCTGTTTCCCTTTCTGCTAGGGTTATATGTGCCTGCCGCTGATGTGGCTTTTACCATGAGTGCGCTCGTATCGGTTTTTGCGGTCTGCACCTTCTTTGCGGCGCCGGTATTTGGCGCCCTGAGCGACAGATATGGACGCAAAGCCATCCTGCTCTTAAGTTTACTCGGTTCTGCTGTTGGGTATGTATTACTTGGCGCAGGAGGAGCGCTTTGGGTGCTGTTCTTAGGGCGTATTATCGATGGGGTCACGGCGGGCAACCAGAGTGCGCTATTCGCCTATATCACCGATAGTACCGAACCGCAGGAACGCGGCAAGTGGTTTGGGTATTTAGGCGGGGCTATCGGTTTGGGTTTTATGATAGGGCCGGCGGTTGGAGGGTTATTGGGCGCTTCATCCATTACCTTACCGTTTTTTATCACTGCCGGCATCACGATTGTTTCTATGATCGGTATTTCTGTTTTGTTGCCGGAGTCGCTACCTGTTGAAAAAAGAACTACGCACCTGACGCTCAAAAGCTTTAATACCTTTTTGCATTTCAAAGACATCTTTTCCATAAAAGATGCAAGGAACCTCATTGTGATGGGAATGTTCTTTTATGTGGGTCTCAACATCTGGCAGTTCAACACCACTATCTTTATGAAAGACGTATTTAAGTGGGGTCCATCCTTTATCGGTGGCAGCTTTGTACTCATCGGGATCTGCGATATTCTCTCTCGCGTTATTGTGCTGCCGCAGATGCTCAAACGCTTTAGCGAACAAACGGTGGGTATTATAGGGTTGTGTGGAATGATCGTAGGGCTTGGCTTGATATTCCTTACTGCATTCAACCAATCTATCATCCTCATTGCCACAGCCGTTGCCTGTATTGTACTCGGCGAAGGATTATTTGACCCTTCCTATAATGCGCGGCTATCGATGTCTGTTGATGAAAGCAAACAAGGGCTTCTCCAGGGAACCAACCAAAGCCTTCAGGCACTGTACCGGGTTATTGTTCCGCTTGGGGCAGCTGCGATCTATACTTATAACCATGAAGCGGTGTATGCGATTGCTGCTGCGCTCATGCTGATCGGGCTGTTATTATTTATAAGGTTGAAAAAATAGAAACGATTCATTTTAACTATATGCTTCCTATAGTATAAAACACGGTATCAATAAAGAATAAGGTCTCAGAATTCACGAGTACATTTTCATCATGCATATCCTCAAGTAACAGACCAAGTTCTGTGTGCCGATAATCATGTCTCTTATCGTTTTCAAAGCCACTAAATTCCAAGTGCTGTTTAATGTCTTCGGTATCAACCTCCGCATCTGACTGCACATAAGGTTGGCTCAAGACCGCATACAAAACATCATCAGGTTTTATAAATCCTAAAAACGTATAGGCCGTATTTGGAAAAATCAGGTTGTGCAGTACAAGGCTATTAAAAAACTCCAGCCATGTGGCATAATAAATTGCGTCATTCTGTTTAATAACATCGCGCTTGTCTGAAGCCAGATACACCATCGCCTCCCCGCCCCTGGCAAAGAATGTATCCTGAACCGGCAAAGTTGTGAGCCATAAATTATTTTCCTTGCTGAAAGATTCTAAGAGGATTGCCTGTTCTTTTTTGACGAGGAGTTTACCTTCGAAGTCTGTTTTAACCGTTGTGCTTGTTGGAAAGCTTGTGCAAAGGTAGTTGCGGACCGCTGTGCAAGTATCTGCGCCCCCTTCAATGACATTTCCTGCAGTGATATCTTTAATTTTGCTTCGGGTATCATTGGATAACATTTACTGTAAAAGTACAAAAAAATACTTATTCAGATCCGCTCGGGGGCTGCTGCCATCTATACTTACAACCATGAAGCGGTATACGCGATTGCTGCGGGGCTTATGCCGATGGGCCTGTTATTATTTATAAGGTTAAAAAGAAGGCTGGTATCTTAGGTTTAGCCCTATAAAATTCCACTTAGCGTTATCGCTGCCAAAATCAAATTCTGCCAGTGCGGGTGTGCTGTCTCCGGAAGATACAAGCGCCCACTTCTTCCCTGCATTGGAAACAATTTTGGGCATTATCCTGTAGCTGCCATCGGTTAACTGATCAATCCTCCATAACTGATCGGGAGATCCTGTAAATGCCGGTACTGTTATTACTTCTCCATCGGCCGTTGCAGCCAGCGCGCGGTTGGTTCCTTCCAGTAAAATTTTATAGTAAGGGCCACCCAAATACCCTGTTGTATCAGGCGCATCTGTGACCGTCCATTTTTGATGGGGGCGCGACATATAGTCGCCTATTCTTAGATTGATATTTCCCGCTGGCCATGTTTTGATAACATCCTGCAATTGCTGTGCTGCAACAGGTTTCATGGGTTCGGTGTTGGGCTGCCCAAATCCCCGCGCCCCCACTGCCATCCTTGTAAAATCAACTGCCAACTCCAATGCATATCCTCTCCGTACCGATTCAATTTTATAGGTCCCTTCGCTGAATTTTTCTCCAGCCACCGGCCAGCCGTCTTTCCAAACCACCGGAAGTATACCCAAAACGCTGGCACCACCCTGCTCCAGGTCCGCTTCATAATGGAGCGACATTTTTTCAACTCCTTTCTCAACAATGATATGACCAAAATGTCCGGGGCCTATCAACCCCCCACGCGTTGCCACCACCATTTTACCGCCACCTTCCAGCATACTTCTGCCTACATTATCGAGGTAGGGCCCTGTAATTTTTTTTGATCGGCCCACCACCACATTGTAGGTAGAGTTGGCACCATCGCAGCAACTGCCATGCGTGGCCAGCAGGTAGTACCAACCCTCGCGATAAACCAAAGTGCTTGCTTCACATACAATGGCTACATCAACAGGTTTATTGCCTGCTTTAAGTTTTCCTGTTTTTGGATCCAACTCTATCAGCCGGGTAAATCCAAAATAAGTGCCATAGGTGAGCCAAAGACGACCGGTGGTAGGGTCTAACATAACACCAGGATCAATCGCATCGTTCTCTTCATAACCGTCTGATGTGACCACCACAACCGGCTCTGAATATTTAAAATCAGGAGAGGTTGGGTCCAGCGTCTTGTTCCACATGGTAAGGATGGCTCCTTTGTGATTGGCAGAACCACCGGTTGCCCCGAATATGATAAGATAACGGTCACCAATCTTGATCACATCAGGAGCCGCTCCACCACCGGGCCTCACGCCACCGCCATACCATGTCCAGCCATCTTTAGAAATCAATCCGCCACCACCTGTGCCAAATGTGTAATACTTGCCATCACATTCAACAATGGTTGATGGATCGTGGATGAACGGTTTTCCAACCTGTGCTGTTATTGCTTGTGTGATCAACAGGGTCAATAAGGTTAACAGGCAGGTTAGTTTCCTTGTTTTCATATTACAATCGCTTAAACAGTCAATAGATTTTTTATTGGTAACTGATACTGAAGTTTTTTACGGGCGATCCGTTCTCATCAATAAAACGAACACAAAAATTAGCCATACCCGGGCCGTTAATCACTGCGCCGCGAATGATGTTCTTTCCTTTTTTAAGCGTTACGCGTGAAGAAGCGCCATTGTCTGCAATCAAATCCCTGTCGCCGGAAAGCAGTAATGCCTCCTGGCCATTCAGCCACCACATGCTGCCTGAATTACATCCTGCGGTCATTCTTACGTTGCTGATCTCTTCTTCGCAATTCAGAACAGTAACCAGCCAAACAAGCATACCATATTTTGGTTTGTTGATGGCGTATGTAAAATGGTATAAATTAAAGTTGAATGTTTTGCTGTCCAAAGCATACCATTTCAGTTCCTGGTTTCCGATTTTTATTGTTTCACCATCTTTAGGAACTGTGTTGTAGTCGCTGGAAAAATTATCGCTTGAAAAATTTGTTCTGAGATAGTTGTCGGTGAATATATTGTTCCTGGCAATATCCTTCTTTACAGGTTCCAACACCAGCCAGCGTTGAATAAAGCCCTTTGCATCAGGCGCTTTTTTGACAGCAGAAGCCTGCGTAAAATACCTGGTCAAGGTATGTGTTGTATCGCCTTTTACAGGTATCACCGGAAGTGATGGTGCGGGTCTTTGCCCCGGCCCCTGTGCAAATGCTGAATGGCTGGCTATTTGTGAGCCGGTTAAAATGAGGAAAACCATCATTGGCGCAATCATTTTTTTTCCCATAGTGGCAGTGTTCGTTTTCTAACAGGTAATATCGCTGTTCAAAATGCAGGGTAATAATACTGCTATTAGGTAATATAACTGTCTAAAAAACACCGGCGTTTTTTATTGTAAAAGGCATCGCACACCCAGGTACTTTCCATTATCATCGTCACTCATTTACCGCCAGTAATAAGTTTTTTAATGAATCCTTCTACGGCAAAAAAGAGATTTGTTTCCCGCTTCGCTTATCCTTCAATATACCTGCGATTACTAATCCGTTTAGATCGGTTCGGGCTGTTTGGTTGCTTATACCAAATTTGTTTTCAACTTGTGCTACATTAAAATAGATCGCAGGGTCATTAATAAGTTCCTGGATCAATAGAACCTGGCGCTCATTAAAACCGGTATTTCTTAAAAGTGTAATTGCATTTTGCTTTTCGGCTGTTTTTCTTTTAATATAGGCCCTCAGTTCTTCCAATGCACGGTGAATAGCACCCAGGTTATAAATGATAAAATAAGTAAGATCGTTGTCATCTTGCTCGGTGTGCAGATAGGCCCTTGCATATTTTGCTTTTGACTGAAGTATAATTCTTGACACAGACATGAACTCAATCAGCCAATACCCATTTTTTAATAAGTACCAGTAAAAAAGTGTTCTGGCCGTTCGCCCATTCCCATCAGCAAACGGGTGAATATATCCCAACAGAAAATGCAGAATAATGCCTTTGTTAATCGGATGCAGGAAGAAAGTTAGCTTTTGCTCATCATTTGCAAATTGACAGAACAACTCCATCAAACTCATTAATCGTTCAGATTTAGGCGGTGCATACAAGATTCCACCAGTTTGTACATCAACCACATTGATATCGTCTGTTTGGCGGAAGCATCCGGCCTCTACTTGGGAAAGCGTAGACCTGGTGATGATCCCTTGCAAAGTTTGAATCGATTCAATACTGAATGGCAAATCCTTATTTGCCACGATCCACTTCATGGCCTCGTAGTTATTCAGAATCATCTGTTCAGAAAGATTCTTAGGCTTGCGGTTGGTTTCCAGCATTTCTTTCGCCACTTTCCTTGTTGTTGCAGCGCCTTCCAACTGGCTCGATGCGATGGCTTCTTCCATGAGTGAACTGATCAGATATCGGTCTTTGTCCTCAACCGGGATAATCCCATCGCCTTGCAGGCTGCCACCCAGATTCATATCAAATTCATGCAGATATTCCTGAACCAAAGAAGGCGACTCAATCCGAAAAGAAAAATCGGCATCTGGCGATATGGAGAGCCTTTTATACTTGTAGCGGCTTGCTTTTACCCCCGCCCATAAATATTGTGCATCTATACCCCATTCTTTCGCCTTAAATTTCCATTTGTCGTAATACCAATATTTTCGATCTTCCCATTCGAAAAATTCTCGCATTTGGGTATAGCTCAGCCCACTTAGAAACTTCTGATATTCAAAGCCAATAGGCGATACGGGAACTTTTTCGGGTCTTCTCATAATTACTCCCAATTTATTCAAAATTAGGAAATTATTCTTGTTTACTCCTAATTTAGGAGAAATTAGGAGAATTTAGGAGATCAGATTACTCATCTATTTCGAGGACGTGGAAGAAAGCGAGGAACCTTTTAGCCCGAAAGGGCAAAAACGGGACCGTATGGCCCACCTTATTCGATCGTTTTGTCGTTCGGCGTATCAGATCTCACCCCATCATAATTAACAACCGTTGCATGCAAAATATCAGCATAAAGAAATATATCATCAACAGTCAATATCTCGTTCCGTATTTCCTTTTTCTGATCATCAAAAGTTCCGATGTAGCGTTTATTACCACCAAGGTATAGCCGGCAAATAGTCTTACGGTTATTATCATCAAGCAAGATTGCAAAGTAGGATTGAGCATCGCGATAAAAAATACGGTTTGGCTTTATCCTTTGGCGCAATATGGTTTTGACAATAAGGAATGCTTCAATTTCTTCCTGCGTTGTCTCTATTTTGTTTTCTGCATTGGCAGATAGATCCGGTTGCGCTTCTTGTGTTGCACCTGGTTGCTCTGACTCATTTTCTTTCTTGAGTGCCGATTTTAATCTTTCTGTGATCAGATCATTGATATATTGCTGAATGGATTTCTTGGTTAGTCCGGTAAACTGTTCAATTAACTTCCCCGTTAGCATTCCATGATATATCTGCCTGGCGAAAAATTTCACGAATCCTTCAGTCGGATTTTGAAATTCAATGTTAATCAGCGCTTTTAGCTCATTCATGTATTTAAGCTCAGTAGCTGTGTTTTGAATATTGCCTACATCAAAATAAGATTTATGAAACTTTTTCAGTTCTTCAATCTGATTGTCTTTTATATCCGTGACATTGAATTCGAAAAATGGTTTTTCATCCATTTTGTTAGGCTCGATCAGGTCAGTGTAAAACCGGTAGATCACTCCATTGGATAAGAGCCCGAACTTCGCATTGGTGGTATGGAAATACCTGAATAGTTGTGAATTATGCGGATCAAGACTTTCTCCCCAGTGTTTGCATTCCACCAGAATAGCAGGCTTATCATCCATCATAATTGCATAGTCTACTTTCTCGCCTTTCTTTATCCCGATATCAGCAATATATTCCGGCACCACCTCCAGCGGGTTAAATACATCGTATCCTAACGCTTTAATAAACGGCATGATGAAAGCGTTCTTTGTCGCTTCTTCTGTGTTGATTTGTGATTTTAGTTTTTCAACCCGGTCGCCAAATTGTTTGATTTCGTCTTTGAAGTCCATATAAGAAATTCTAGTACTCAAAAGTATTATCGTTAATCAAACGCTTGTTACGGGTTCCCGTAAGTAGTTTCCTATTGTGGTGAGTTTTTATACTTCAATATCATATACCTAGAAAGTGGTTTCAATACCTTTTTTGGATCAACCGGGTGCCTTCCACCTGTAGTATAATATTCTATTACACCATTTCTCCTTATATACCATATCTTGTTTTCTGATGCAAGCGTGATAGTATCAGGACGATTGATCCGTTTAAAATTCTTAATTTTTGCAGCATCAAAAGCAATCACCACCGTATCTCCCCGCCGTGCTTCACATGAACTTGGTATGTAATGATCACCCACCCAAATCATACACTTTTGTTGTCCGCTGCTAAAAATGCCAGATGATACGTCTTTGTCAATAACAAAATAAAAACCTACAAGTGTTGGTAGTAATATTGCAATCAACCCATAGATAAACTTCTGCTTTTTGTTGGAAATAATCAAGCCTTTCCAACTTCTATTTACCTGCTCTTCATTCAATTCCTTCGGTGTCTGTTCTTCAATACCCGAGTCCACGCTTTCGACAGGAGAATTTTCCTCACTATAGATATCCATCTTTTTGTCTACCAGTATTATAGTTTCCTTAATAGTACCTGCGCTTTGGTCGAAAGCCCCAACATAGTCCTCCTTTTTGTAAGGTCGGTTGGGGAAGTCAATTAAAAATGCCAGAATCTCCAGGTTTAAATAATTAGTGGCGTTACTACGCTTTGTAAGAAAATTAGATAGTGCTTTAAATTTATCTCTGTCAATATTTTTGATGGCTCTAAGAATCATATCTGCATCGCCTTCAGTATTTAAAAACTCTTTAAGGTTTTGAAGATCTGTCTTGATAAGACTCTTTTTAAAAGCTGATAAGCATTGCTTTTGTATATTAGCTGGACTGGGCTGCATCAGACGTGGAGGGAGAGTTGCATTTTTCTGACCGATTCGATAGTACGATATAATGTGATTAAGATAATCGAGATACATGTCCAATTTATTTGTTGATGCGAAACACTACTACGGTTATCGTATAATTAAATAGTTCTTTATAGGATTTCCATTTTGCGGATAAGTAGACCCAGGAAAGTATATAACCGGAAAATTTCCACTCTCTAGATGAAGTGCAGAAATACATTTCAAGTCATCTCGAAAAAATGTTGCTAATTCATAAAGACTAACATTGTCCTTACTTGCAACAAATATTAATTCCTTTTTTCCATTTTTAAATGCGATTCCAACAGCACAGCGTTTATAATAACTTCTATTGATTGGTGTAAGATTAGAATTGATAAATCCATTTTGCACTAAAATGGGACCGCTTTGTAAAGCGAATTTATATGCTACATTATTATCAAACTTTTCTGTAGGCAAAATGTCAACGTTTGTTTCATTAATATAAATGAATCCATTAGGCTTGCTAAAAAAATTTCCAGTCTCAGAATTTACATTTATTCCCTTTAAAACTTGCCCTTCGCTTATTACCAACCCAGGCGGCATATTATCTTTAACATCATACATTGCCGCCGTAATGGCAAATAAATCTCGGGGACTTGCAAAAACACGATCACTATCCGGCACAGGAAGATCTACGATATGCTGATTAATAAAATCAGTCCTTGACAAACTATTGTAATTTTTATAAAATTTTATATGTCGATATAATTTTTCATTAAACTCTATACGAAATACGGAATACTTTTTTCCATTCATTCCAATAATATCATTTCCACTTTTAATAAACTCTATTCGCTCCTTTATTAGAGTGTTTTTTGAATATCTAGTGAATAATGTTGGATACAATTTCACAACTGTGGCAATTAAACCAATGCAACCCAAAAGAACTCCGGTATAAAATATTAGTCTACCCTTACTTGATTTTGCTTCATTAAGTAAGAAATTACTCCTGACTTTTGCAGAGCTAATTGGTTGGCGAGGAGACGAAAGTTCAGTCATTTTTATATTTACTTAGTCTTATCAATATGTTTTTTATTTACCCCGATTGTATCCACTTTTTGGTTTTTTGATACTTTCCCAAACTGATCTTTTATTTGTTCTATTTTAGCCTTCTTCGCATCATCGGTGATTGTCCCTTGGGTCGAGTCAGTTTTTAATATCTTTTGTGAAGAATCATACCGGGCTTTAATATCCAAAACTGAATCGCTAAGCTGTATAGAGGGATTAACTGACGGTTTATTTTCTGTTGCATCGGTAACTATAAAATGATAAGCAAGGAAAGCCAATATCATTAATAGTATAACTAGCGTTGAAGCTATAGCAGATTTATATTTTATTTCCCTTTGTATTAATGCTTTAATTGAGCTTTTCAAATGGGAAATTTCAGTTTCATAGTCTTTAAATCTTAGATCCCTTTCTCTCGAAATACCGTGTTCTGAGGTTTCCGTTTGATTACTCCGTGACGCTTTCTGAAGATCACTTATAGCAATAATTTTGGGGTCAGTCATGTGAAACAGGGTAAATCTGTCACCCCATTTTTCTTTGGCACGTTTTAAATGAGACAAGTCTTCTGAAAAATATTGTCTCGAAGTATCTTTTGTATATTCATCTACTGTAGTCGGGATTTGAAATATACTTTCAACATAAAATGCAAAGGGATTAGTGTTTTCTGCAACGACAATCTCGTCAGAAACTTCTATTACATCGAAATAATTTTGTTTATGAAACGCGTCCCATATCAAACGCGTTTCTTTTTCAAAATTGGATGATTTAAACTTTAAGTTTTGTAGCGACAATTCAGTAAATTTTTCTTTCACTGATTGTAAGAGCTTTATATTTGATGGCGTAACCAAAAGGTTCTCTTGCGCAAGGAAAGCTACCCCATAAATGCTGCCATCTATCCGATTACCTTCAGCTGCTTGTGCATGTGAATATAATTTAAGCAAAGAGAATTTCCTGCCCGCGCTTATAAAATTGTACTTTGCTAGGATATTTTTATTATCCACTCTATCTACGGACAACCATTGAGATTCTAACAATTCAAAATCTTTTATAACAGAGTCGAAATCCTGTACAAACGCATTTTCATCATATGCGTTAAAAGTGAACGATTGTGATTTGCCAAAAAAAATTAAATATCTACTCATAATCACCTAAATAATTTTTCCCAAAATGATTGTTTGTCCAAATGCTTATTTGTACAAACTTTGTATAGTTTATTCCAAAACCTAGCTGGATAATCTTGATTACGGGTAATCAGTTTTTGAAAAACGGTATCATCTTCATCTTTTTGAACTAACAGGCTTCCTACAGAGTAGGAGCCCCAAACCACATTTAGCCTCTTAACATAATTGAATACAGATGGTCTATACCTTTCTATAAAATCAGTAATACTTAGCGTGGCGTCAGAATTCTTGTCCCACTGCGATACGATAATAAATATTTTCGAATGCTCTAATACGTTTGGCTGTTCTTGTTTGAGGTAATTCAAAAAATCATATAATAGGGTGTCTTCCCTATCATGAGCATTCCTTATGCTGTTAGAATCAGCTAACGATTGTTTTGGAGGCAAAAAAGGAGTGATTAGGGCAAATACGATGGGTGACTTATCCACCTGCAAACCATTAAATACTGCGTTAATTTTGTCTGTAAAATCAGATTTGTTGCTTGTTTTGATATTCTCTATATCGTCACCAGCCAAATCCAGGAATGCTAGTTTTAACCCCGGAAGCTTTGGATTGTTAGGCGTTAGGTTAACCCCAACCAGATCAAGGCTCCCTTTCGCAGTCGATGAATAAATGTCCCCTTTAGTAAAGTAACTGATCATTTCATCAGCAGCTATCCTCCCCTTATCAAAGGGAAATTGATTTTCGAAATTTGTTCTGAACAATGTCCCATCACCCTTGGAAGCAAAGTGAAGAAGGGAAGAAAGAAATAGCGATTTTCCTGCCTGGGGGAACCCTATCGGAACTATTGTTACCCTGTTATCTGAAGCAAATTGGGCAAATTCCCCGGCAATTTGAGAAAGGGGAATATCAGCTAAAAATTGTTTGCCTTTCAACGGCATTTGTTTTTCAATTGGCTGTTCATCTACTTTTTTAATGTCAATATTAAAATCTGTCATAATTAGAAGGTTTCAGGTTTGTATTTTATTATGCTTTTTTCATTGCTATCAGTTCGTATTAAAGAATACATCGCAAGCGGAACTATAAAGTCTATGAAAAGACACAAAATCAGAATTCCCCATGTATCATATTTATTAATGCGTGTAAAGACAGAGTCGATCGTAAAAGCGAATCGTCCTAAACTCGCTGTCTTTGGCACGGGAACCTGATCGGTATTTACATTTCTAAGCTGTTTCAGGTAAGATCTTCCAAGTGCAGTGTTTACATTTTTACTAACATTGTCCATTTCTGTAACCAGGTCCAGCATGGTTATAATTTGTGGATCGTAACGGATTGAATCCAGATCTTGAATTTTTGAATTATCCTGGATTATCAAAGACAATTTTGGCGTGTAAACATTCTTAATGCTATCAACTAACAATTTAGAATTGAATAGCACCAGTGCATTCTTGTCTGAAACCGATAACGTTTTAATTATAAATGCATTTATTGCCTGGTTGCATACAGAGTCAAAATAGTTCCTTCTTTTTCTCCTTTCCTCATCTGTCCTGCCACGATCCCTATCCTCGCTAATTCTGCTTCCTGCTTCATCGTTAAACAATTTAAGTTGTGCTTTAGCGTGCTCTCCAAAACCAGATCGTTCACCAATTTCTTGTAATAAATTCTCTTTGTAGTTCTTCAGCCGGTTTATTTTGTCTAGAAATGAAGAACCAGCACTCATTGTAGCACTGTCCAAACGAGCAGAGTAATTGTGCAAACTATCGTTTAGCGAAATGGCTTCTTCTTTAATCAACTGCCGTCCTAAATAGGAAGGATAAAATGAGTTTACATTGAATGTAAACAAGAAAAGGGCGCATAGCAGATAAAAATATAATCCCGCTTTTACACCATTAATAGCCCTTTGATAAGCTACTATTAATACCATTACAATTATACCGGCAATAATTAAGCTTCCGTAACTCGAACTAAGTGCTTTAAACTCTCGCAGTCCCAAATGAGTGTGCCAAAACCCTAATGAGAAAGCAAACAAACTGATTGTCCATGCCATGACTTTAACGTAACCAGGTGTTGCTACTTTTTTATCCATTCGTTTATATTTATTTATTAAACACTTATTTATGCTGTTTTTTAAAAACCGAAATCATTGGACCAAAATGGCCGCCTGAATCGTTGGTAAATGGCAAAACACTCTCCTTGTTTGCAGCATACATCTTTGAGATATATCCATCTAGGTAAAGTGCATTCTTACAATTAAAAAAATATTTGAAAATCATGGCAAACTGCATGAAGTTGATGGGCTCATCACTTTTGATAAAAACGGTACGCCCATCGCGCATTACTCCAACTCCGTTTCGGATATTATCATTTATCGAGTTGAATTTTATATTCTTGTTAAATTGCCCATTAAATAACAAAAGAGGCCCCGACTGGGTTGCATATCTGATAGTTGGATATTCTTTTTTTCTATTAGTACCTGTATACCTGTCTCTAATGAATTCCTTAGTCTCAAGTACATTTGATTTACCGGCAGTGTCAATAAAATAAATCCCATTAGGTAGTAAATAGAAATTCCCTTCCTTGTTGCCAATCGTATCTGCTGCTTTTCGAGCTGATCCATTTTCAATAAAAAGACCCACCGATTCATATGTCGATTCAAACATGCCGCCATTTGTTATCATTTCAGCAGGTCTCTTATCCGATTGTCGAATTTCTTCTATTGAAACCGGTTTCATTTCTTTATTATATAACATTTTAATCTCAAACGAGCTATCTGAAATAAAAAATCGGACCTTTTTACTGAAAATTTTTCTTGCATATCCTCCTGCTGGCAACTGATGAAACTTAGCTTCTACTATATTTGAAAGCACTATTAAAGAGTCTTCGATTTGCTTACGCTTTTTTTCAATCTGATAGATCTTATCTCTATTTCTGACTCTGACTATTTCTTTATCTAGCACACCCAGATGTAGCATTTGAAATGAGTCTGTAGCATTCAGGTTCTTTTGAATTATATGTAACAAAGAATCCAATTCTCCATCTGTTTTAACCTTCCCGGTTTGTATTTTTTGACGATGCTGCACATAGCTACTAACCAATTCGGCTTTTATTTGACCGTACCTCTTCGAGAGTGAATAATTCAAAAGACTGTCCTCAGAATTAGACACCTGTATACTAGAAAGATCACTCTCCCGTTTAGCTTTACCATAGATAATAGTGCCAATAGAATCTATAAAATTTTGGTGTACAACCAGCGATGAATCGAAGTTGGTTGAATTTAAATAACCATTCTTAGCTTGTAGGACGTTCATCAAGCCAAAAGAAAATAAACCTAAAACGGATACGGCTAGGAATATCTTAGCAGTCCTATTCATCTTCCTATTTATATGTAGTTGCTTATTCATAGTAAAATACAAGAAGGTTTGCAGCATTATTGATTTCTATTTTGCCTTGAAAACGTTGATTAGAAATCTGTTTTCCTATACTATCAAAAGCTTGAAAAACATCCTGACTTCCTGGATCGAGGTTAATCATATAGACAATTTCATCTACATCTTCATTTTTTGATAAATAATTCATTGCTTTCACAACCCCGTTTAAAAGCGTTGATTTATCCGGAAGATTTATTAAATAATAATATAAGTTCCCATCATCTCTCTTGCACACGGCCAGGAACCTTCTTTCAGCTTCTTTTGTAGAAGCATTGTGATATATTTTTTGTTTGTTTTTATAAACAAAAAGATGAGTTTGGAAAACTGTAGCCTCCTCCCGACTTGCCCATTGCAAAAACCTATTTTTATCTAAAGATTTTTTAATATCTAACTTTTCGCTACCCGGAGCTTCGGTATATTTTACTGTTAGATCACCATCTTTAATGTCACTGGCGACCATCCCGCCGGAAGCATATACAATGACGAGACCATCATAATCAGCAGTTTGTCGATTTATAATTTTACCTGCATCTACACAAATTCCAACCGGTAATGCTCTTGCGGCATTCGGGTCTGTCATGTAGGTTCCACTTGAAACAGCTATTATATTTTTGTTTTGTTTCCACTCAAGGTATCGTTGATAAACTTGCTTGTGCAGTTGCTCATCCCTGGCGGCAAAATATTTTACTTTGATTCGAGAGGTAAATCTCGACATCCTAACAACAGAATACGTTTCATTTTGCAAAATGGTTGATTTGATATCAACAAGTTTAGAATCATACTGTGAGAAACATGTATTTATAAACAATAAACATATGATCAGTAGGCTATTTTTTTTCATTTTTAAATAAAAGTTTAGACAATGAATAATAGTAGCTAAAAACAGTTACTAAGAAGACCAGCAGGAAAATAATTTTTTGAAACAACGAAGACTGGCTCCATGTTGCACTTATTAAGTGTGACCACTTATCGTTAAGAAGGTTATGTAAAAATTTTTGAGTATTGCTAACCTTAACTGGCACTGAATACGTTTTTTCGTTACACCTGGCCACTAAATAATTAAATTGCTTCGTATAAATAATATCAGGTTGCTTAACAGAATGGTCTCGTAGAATATCACTAATCCTTCCAATCCAGAAGTCATATACACCCAAGAACAAATCTGCATTAGTACTATCGATCTCCGAAAAAAAATAAAACTTTTCAGCCCATTGAAATTTATCCGACAGTAGAGATAAATCCAGATTTTTGATTTTACCACTATCCCTGTTATATAATTTGTACGCTAAGACATCAAAGATTAAACTATCAGTTGTCGACTTATTTTTTGTAATTTTTTTTAACTCAGTGATATCATTTTCTAATCCACGAACATTACAAAATGTGTTCATCTTTATGTAAGAATTTCTAATTCTTATCTCGCCTCCCGATGTATCAATGGATCTAATTAACGGGTAATGAATGTCACCCGAGCAATAAGCTTCCCTATATACGTCATCTGTTATTTCATATTTAGATAACGCTATACAAAAGGCTATAAAAGCCATCAGTAATATTATCAGTATGCTTAATGAGATTTTTTTCATTGAATCTGAATATTCTTTCTAATAATTAAAATGTTCTGATTGCTCTTACATAAAACAAACTGCTTTTAGACATTGATAGCTGAACCCCACCAGGAAATGATTGAGACCAAGCTGTTGTTGAACTGATCTCTGAAGAAGTCCAATAATATCCTGTTGAAAATGACCCAAGCAGCGATCTGTTGGTGTATATCTTGTTTAACTCATCTTTACTTGGTAGATACCAATCAGAATACCCGCCTGATGTCAGGGCGCTACAAATTCTGGCAGCAATAGCAGAAACAGAGCAGTTATTCACAATGTCACTCGTATTTTGATTACCGGTTCCGACTACGACTCCATCTGCACCGGATATGTTGGTTCCACTACAACCCCATAGTGCACTTATACTTTGATCGGAGGTTGATACAATAATACCGTGTTGAACTGTTGAGCTATACCCAAGGTCACCGCTTTGCAAAATATAAGCTACTGTACCTCCCTGATAACTATCTCCAATTGTTAAAGGTGTCAAAGTCGAAAAGTTGACCATAGTTCCGTACGATGTTCCGGCTGAATTCGTAGCGTATGCTCTGACATAATAGTTGGTTGAAGAAGAAAGACCGCTAAGCATTGATGTGTAAGAACCAAGACCGGCACCGTCAATTGTTTTAGAATTGGCTATGGTGGGATTTGATGATGTAGACCAACATACGCCTTTTACTGTTACTGCTGTCCCACCATCATTGGAGACACTTCCGCCGCTGATTGCTGATCTGTCTGAAATACCGGTAACAATACTGGTTGATAAAACAGTAGGTAAGGAATAGGATGAGGTTGTGAATTGAACTTGATTCCCATAAGCAGTTCCAACGCTGTTTGTTGCATATGAACGCACGAAATAAGTTGTAGCAGGCGCTAATCCGCTTAAAAGCGATGTATATACACCAACACCATTACCATCGATGGTTTTTGTATTGGCAACTGTAGGATTTGAGTTTGTAGACCAGCAAATGCCTTTTACTGTAACAGCAGATCCGCCTTCAGCGGAAACATTTCCACCACTAGTAGCTGTAGTTTGACCAATATTTGAAACAGTAGTTGTAGTAGCTATTGTAGCTACTGTAAATGCCAATGTGGTAAATTGAATTTGTGGACCGTAACCGGTACCAGTTGAATTAACTGCGTACGCTCTAACATAATAAGTGGTACCTGGTAGTAAATTTGCCATTGAACTTGTAAACGTTCCTACCCCAGCTCCATCATTTGTTTTCGAATTGCTTGTTGTTGGATTGGGAATAGTAGCCCAGCAAATTCCTTTTGAAGTAATCGTGGCTCCTCCTGTAGATACAATTACTCCACCGCTTAGCGCAGATAAATATGAAATTGAAGAAGCAGCTAACGTTGAACTTATTGAAGGCACAGCCAATGCCAAAGTAGTAAATTGTATTGATGGTCCATAACTGACACCGGCTTCATTCACAGCAAAGGCTCTAGCAAAGTATGTAGTACTGTTTGTAAGACCTTTTAACGTACTTGAAAATGTTCCGGTTCCTCCACCATCAGAAGTCTTGGCATCTGCAACGGTAGCCGGCGAACGAGTGGACCAGCAAACACCTCTTGAAGTAATACTACCTCCTCCATCATCAGTTATTGATCCGCCACTAACAACTGTATCCTGGCTTATCAACATAGCACTTGTTGTTTGCGAAACAATCGCCAAAACGACATCTTTGGTTTTAAATGATTTTACAGCTCCATAATAAGTTATGATTGGTGTTGTGGCATAAGCTCGGGCATAATAAGTTGTTGATGGTGCTAAGCCTGTTAATACAGTTACAAAGGATCCGTTGCCTGTACCACTGACAACCTTACTATTATTAATTGTTGGTTCTGACTGAGTAGACCAACAAATTCCTTTGGAACTAATATCCACTGTTCCTGTGCTAGCAATTGTTCCACCGGTTTTTGCTCCCTTTGTTTGTACTTCCGTTACTTCATTTGTTGCTAGATCGTTGAGCAAGCCATTGCCAGTAATAGGTTTACTATCTTTCGTACAAGCGGCGATAGATAAAACAGAAAGTAAAAACAAAAAATAAATCAATTTCATGTCAAAAATTTAGTCCTATACCGATATGAGCATCGATATAATTTTTATATGCGGGATTAATCTGACCTGACTTCGTTTGGAAAATATTATTGATGCCGCCCATAAGATTTACAGGGCCAAGGCATAGTAAAAAACCTGCCTCTAATTCCGGACCGCTTACACTTCTGTCAACATTTTTCGCCCACCCGGTACGTAAGTAACCTGTACCCTGAATAGAGTATTCATCAATTCCCCAGAAAAGATTTTTTTCCCCGTATCCACCTCCCAAATAAACCATTAACGTATGAGAACCTAATAGTAAGCCACCTGTTAATGAAAAGCGGCTTACTTTGTCCTTTCCATTATATTTATAATAGGCATCCCTAATAAAGTAATTAGATAGCTTATCATCAGAAGTGTTATAACTTGTGTTATTCGATCCTTCAAGATTAAATTTTCCTCTGATGTACACTCCTTTTTGCTTTTTGAAACCGAGCGTTATATCCACATTTGACAGTATAGATTCGGTATTCGCTAAATCTGAAGAAACAACTCCGAGGTTTATAAAATAAAACGATTGCCTTACTTTACTTTTTATTGTAATATTCTTTTGTATATATTCAGATTTGTAGCAACTGTTTTCTGCGCGAATAATAATATTTGTCGGTTTTCTAAATGAGTATATAATAGATCTGCCTCTACCAATTTCTTTATCATCAGCTTTATTTTTATACCAAACCCACTCTGTTCCATTTGTTAACTCAGTTCCTTGTGCTCTTAAGATGACAGTTGCATTTTTAACAACCACACCTGGATCTGTTTCAATCAAATATGGTCGCGCCGATTTTGAAAGCACTTGAATCTCTTGTGATACATATTCAGTAGAACCACATACACCTTCCCCCCTCACCTTGTAAACTGTAGTCAAAGTGGGGGTAACTAATAAAGACTCTCCATAACCTGAAATTCCTTTATTTGTGTACCACACCCATCTGGCAGATTTGGATATCTGTCCATTTTGCACATGAAGTCCAAGCGTTTCACCTTCACAAATCACTGTTTTAGTTGATATCACGCTGGATGGCGAACTATAATTTGAATCGATACTTAAAGTAACCGATTTACATTCTGTAGCATTTGTTTTCCCGATAGCTGATACATAATATATTGTTTGCTTCTCAGGTGTTACAATTAAGGAGCTACCAGTTCCTATTACCACTGATTTACATGAATCTTTAAACCAAGTCCACTGCGCATCCAAGCCAAGTCTTCCTCCAACAACTTCAAGCTTGGCTGATCCACCCTTGCAAATGGATGGTCCTCCTTTGATACCATCCGCTCCATAACTATCATTGTCAATTCTTATTGAAATACTTACACACTTACTTTGATTAAGTCTATTTTCAGCTCTTACAGAATATGTTGAATTTTCTTTTGGAAAAAGATCAATTTCTTCACCCTCGCCCACTTTGTTTGATCCACAAGAATTCTTATACCATACCCATTTCGAATCCGGGCTTAGTCGCATATCTGTGCCAATAATTTTCAAAGTAACCTTCTGACCTGTAGCAGCTATTGAATCTCCTTGAATATATTTTGGCTCAGCAAGTGTGTAATGTATTTCTTCAGGTAATGTTCGGCTTGCACTAACAGACAAGCGGGCGTTATATGGCCCTCTGACAACTTTAATACCACTAAAATCAAAATCGGATGATTCAATCGTAGCACTGTCACCAGAAATTTTCAACTTTTCAAAATCACTTAAATCAAATGAATTCGTAACTCTAATTACTCGCTGATCGCAAGTCAGGTAATCCATTTGCCAAACCAGATATTTGCTACCCATATTGCTTTTTCCAGCAATTACATATCGCCACTTGCTTTTTCTACTACTTGTAGGATCACACAGATTCCTGGCAATTTTAAATTCGATGGATACTGCAATATCTCTATCTCTAAATATCACTCCTGCTGATTGATAATCTTGCGAGAACAGATTAAAAAAACAGAAGAAGAACACAACGCATAGCATCAGTTTTGTATACACCCGGTAATATTTTTTGATGCCATTCATCTGCCCTGTCTATTAAATTTTGAAGCGATTAACTATGATATTTATTGAGAATGCTATTTTATCTATTTGATTTATTCTTCCCATTAGGAATTTCAATTTTGAAATAATTTGCAACAATTTTATCTGCCTCATCGACATTTATCCCTTGCGTACTATCAAAAAAAATGGTGTTTACACTTTCTAAACAAAGTGCGTTTTTGCATTTATATATATTCTTAAAAAAAGATGCGAAGTCATAAAAATTTACAGGATCATCCGAAACAGCAAACACCAGGTACTTTTGATTACCATCTTCGAAGACTCCAACGCCAGATCGAAGATTTAAATTGGACGACAACGAATCAAACCCTTGATGTATTCTATCATCTATCAGCAACATAGGTCCTGATTGCACGGCAGTGATAACTGTATCGCTTTTAAAATAGTTTGAAGATTCAGTAATTCGGACATTATTTTTTGAAATACTCAATACACCATTAGGCTTTAGAAAAAAATTACCAAACCCGGAACTCAAATTTATCGGAGCTTTTTGGGTTCCTTTTAAAACGAATAAACCTAAAGGCTGCCCTACCGAATCATTAATGCAGGCGTTAAACAAAAAAACTTTACTATTAAATATCATCTCTTCCACAGCGAGATCAGCTAAGGAAAGAAATTTAAAATTTTGCTTGAAAGTGATATTTTTTGTGACGGCAGAATCAATTCTGATTTGAAATACACGGTATGTATGACCCTTATAAAATTTATTGTCTACCATGTTTTGACATAGTATTTTTTTCACGCTTGTGAAACTCAACAATACAAGTATTAACAATTTCATTTGTGTATACAGTCGGGTTTTGATAGAGTTGCCGCCTTAAGTAAGATGATTTTAAGCGCTTAAAAATACCTTGCAACAAGAAGACATATTTTACGGGAACCCGTAAATCAATCTGTCCCAAAACGACAGAACCACTTGATTTGCAGAGAAGAATTAAAATTGAGAAGCTTGAAGTAGTTATATAATCCCCATCTCCTTACAAAACACCACCAACTGCTCATTCTTATAAATCTGAAGCGTTTCCCTGATATGATTAAGCCGTTTTTCAACGCTGCTCAAACCCGATGGGCGGATATTGTTTTGTAGCAGATAAGCGGGAATATTTTTTTGAGGAACACCATTGGCCAGCAAAGAAATGAGGGTTATGTCAAATTCGGTGAAATGGTAAGAATGCTGGTGTCGTATAATATGTGTGAGTTGCCGTGGAAGATGGCGCTGGTGCTGCGAAATTTGTGTGATAGCTTTTTTTAGTTCTTCTGCATCATGCCTTGCCTTTCTAACATAACCATCTATATCCAGGGTTTTGAAAAGCATATTAATGATGGCAGGTTTACTTTCAGCAGAGAATACAAGAATTTTAAGGTCGGGTTGTACCTTCTTTACAGCAGAAATAAGCCCTATTCCCCCGGCTATCTGCTGAATATGGTGGTCATTTTCGAAATGAAGATCGGTGATCAACATATCGTAGGGCTTTTGTGCCAGGTAGTTCCGTTCAATTTTTTGAAGTGCATCATCGCAATAATATACGATATCAATCTCCGGGATGGAAAGCTCGGCGAGTGTTTTTTGTAAAGAGATATTGGCACTCTCGTGGTCTTCGGCAATAAGTACTTTTTGTATCATGTTTTACTGATCGGGATAACGATTTTGATGGATGCGCCGGTGCTGGATGCTACATCGAAAATAAGATCTCCGCCAATTTTCCTGATACGGGTTTCCGTACTTCTCAAACCATTTCCATATGTAAATTCCGGCGCAAAGCCCATTCCATCGTCCCTATACGAAATCATCAGGGTATCGTCTGACAGATCAAACCGGATCACTACATACTGCGCACCACTATGCTTGGACATGTTTATCATCAATTCCTGCAATACCTGTTCTAATTCTTTTTTTGCCTCCTGCGTAATGATATCCCATATTTTTTGCTTGTTTCCTACAATAGAAACCATGGTCTGCGGCGTTGCAAAAGAGGTGAGTAGTTCATTTATTTTTTCTTCACTGCTATGTTCATATCCGGCGGGCTCATAGGAAATGTCACGGGAGCGCTCATAAAGCTGATCAATCTTGTCCAACAGCATTTCTTTTTCAATCTCTCCTTTGTGTTCAATTTCATTCATCATCCGGTAAAGTCCATTAGCTACAATATCATGAACTTTTTGTGAGGTCCGCAAATGGTTTTCCTGGATGGCTACCTGTGATTTCCATTCGATCTGCTGTCTTTTTTTCCGGGCCCACCAGAAGACGAATAAGATGATCAGGGTAACGAGAATCATAATCCCGTACATCCATATCTGTTGCTGAAGGATCTTTAATTCCTTTTCCGAATTATCCTTCTGCAACAACAAATTCTCCGTTTTATTTTTTTCGGATTGATATTTAATCAGCGCAAACTGATTTTTTGCCTGGTTTCGGGCACTTACAATACTGTCATTCAAATGCTGGTATTGCCGGAAGTATAGTTTCGATTGTGCTGCAGGAGCCAGTGAAACAAGTTTCCTGAGCGCATCCAGCTTTTGTTCCGAACTGTTAACACGCTGCGCCAGCGTGTACATTTTCGTTGCATACAGCAGGGCCGAATCCGGGTGGGTGGTAATATAATAATCCGACAAGTGATTATAGCTCGAAGCAATATCGATATCATTCTTCTTTCTTATCCTGATGTCCAATGCCTTCAAATAATCCGGAACCGGGTAAAAGCCCGGATTGGCTAACCATTTTACACTGGCCAGCGTAGTGAGTGCTTTTGCATAAGCCAATTTTGTATGCCCCTGTTTGGTAATAATCGAATCCAGGAGCTGGATGGCTTTTTGATAGTCGCCTTTATCACGGTAGCAAACCGCTTTGTTATTTTGATAAACGATCGTATAGCTGGGGTCTGACAGAAACCTGATGGTGAGATCATAATATTCGATGGCTGCGGTATAATTTTTCAGCGCCGCACTGCTAATGCCCAATTCATTGTAAATGGAGCTAAGACAATAACTATGTTTTGGATTTTTTTCGTTTAAATGCCGCAGACCTTCCAGCGCACTCTCCTGGCAGCCGAAATAATCACCCGCATCATCCTGCATCATCGCCATGTATGAATATGCCATCGCAACCAACAGGCTGTCTTTAGCATTTTCTGCAACATTTGAGAAATAATAAAAGGCCGAATCTTTCTTTGTGCCTGCATTAAAAAGTGTTTCCCCTTTTTGAAAGTCGGCAGAACTGGGTTGTGCTTCTACATCGGGTTTCTTACGCTGATTGCTTCCGCAGCCATAAGCAATAAACACGATGAGTAAGAGCAATGAAACTCTCAATAGGCTCGTTTTGGTGTCACCCAAAGTGCAACAAAAAGTTTGCATTCCTGCATATTACAATAAAAAAAGGCAGGAAAAACCTGCCTTTTTTTAAAGATTACCCTCCTCCTCCCGGCGGTGTAGGCGGTTTTGGCGGTATGTGACCCGTATCACCGGGATCATCATCAAGCGTGGTTACCTGACCGTTTGGGGTATTGGTTGAATGACTGTGGTTATGGTTTGGGTTCTGGCAAAACATGGCCAGGAACAATAATAAAAAATACATTGTTTTCAGATTTAAGGTTTAGAAATAGCATGTCTATCCGCAACGGCTCTCATTGCCGTACAACGGTTGTCTGAGCGCGTCCGCTCTGAGGGAAGTAGGGAGGTGATCACTACGCGGGTTACCGCTTCCCTGGCCGCATAACCGTTGTAGTGATCTTTACTCCTTGTGATGCACCCAACCCGTAGCTAATGAGCGTGGTGTCATCGGGAACAAAACTATTCGTGGATAAACCCCTGATCTGCAAGCAATTCTGATAATTCCGGTAATTCCGGTAATTCCAATGTTTTGAAATGATAAAACAGTTGTTACCTTGGTGTGCGTATAGAAAATATTCTTCGGGAGGTGTAAGAAGGAATTTTCGGATACAAAACCTCAGCTATGTATCGTGATTATTTTAATGATGTTTTAGCCTACTATCGTGCAGGTCAAAAAAGCGCGAGCCTTCCCCAGCGATTGATGCGCCCAACACCCGCCAGTATCAGGGATGAATGCCTGGCCGCCTGCCAGGCAAGATTTCACACAAAAGATTTTAGAGCACTCACGGCTTTCTTTAAAGTTGACAGCGACAAGGACAAGATGATCCGCGCCATACGAAAATGCGAGCTGAGTCGTTTTAAACCATTGGTCTATTTGCTAACCGGCAGGATCATCAATACAGATGATCTTAACATTGAACTTCTTGCCTGGCTGATAGATTTTCCGGACCGGCCTTTCAAACTGGGCGGGTATCAAAAAAGCTCAGCAGATGCAGACGATGAAATTGTGAATGAGGTTACCGTGGAGGAAGATTTAATCACCATTGGGGAAGGGGAAATTAAAGCTCCGGCTAAACAATATATAAAGTGGATCAATCACCCAACTAAAAGTAAAACCATCCTATTGGGGATACTGCTGTTTTTAGTAGCAGGTTTTTATATAACTACGAGCAAAAGCGCATTATTTGCTACCGACAACAAGCTTTCACAAAAGGATATTCTTGCTGCAGAAAATAGTTATTTGCCCATAAAAATTTCGTCTAAATCGTTGATCAACCCGGCAAGCGCTCCCTATTCGCGTTGTACGGGGGCTTCCCCATGTAAAGCCTGTAGCAATTGCAAATACTGCAATTGGTGCAACTCAGGCGGCACCTGTAGCATTTGTACACCTTCGTCCAAAAAGACGGTAACACAAAAACGCGCTTCCCAATGCCAGGCAATCACCAAAAAAGGAACACAGTGTAGCAGGGCGGCCAAAAGTGGTAGTGATTATTGCTGGCAGCATGGGCGATAACCTTAATTTGTCGTTCGTTTAAATAGGCTCGCGGCATAAAATCGGCCTACAACTAATTGATTTTAAATTTACTATCGCCCAAAACTAGCTTTTACACCTAATTGGCACTACATTGTCGAAATTGATTAATTTTACAGGAGTGAAGAAAAGTGCAAACATAGCAGAGATCTTACCCAGAGAATCATTCTGGGATATAAAATTCGATCAGCTCAACGCGGATCGGGATAGGTCTCTTATTGTTCCAAGAGCGCTTTATTTCACAACTCCTCAAACATTTGACAGAGATATTGAACAACTTGAGAAGATCTATAATAAAACTGAAATACTTAAAGAATTGAAATCTACCAAAGAACCTTTAAGTAATCAATTGCTTGCTTTAGTTGCCAGTCGATATCATGTTCCTGTTTTTCATCGTTTTATTCATCCGCGTCAAGATAAGCGGAAAATCGTCAGTTGAGCCATGTCTGATAATCAGGCCGTTTCTCAGGAGTTACTGGAAACAATCCACGAATTACAACAATTATCATCCCTTTCCGAATTTGCACTTGCCGGCGGAACTAACCTGGCATTAAGATTTGGGCATCGTATATCAGTTGATATCGACTTGTTCGCCCCTTCTATGATTGGAATAAAAGGATTAGAAAAGATTCGAGAGCAGATCAAAAAATTCTATGGTGAGCGTATACTTTCCAGCCAGTTAATCAATGATGATTTAGCGGATCAATATTGTTTTGCTAGAATATTGATCAAAACTAAAACTGGACAAATCAAAGTCGAGATCATGCAAAATGTTCCCTTACTCGATGAATTTGAGATCTGGAATGGAATCAGAATGGTAACTGTCAAAGACATAGGTGTTTTCAAATTAAAAAGCCTTTGTTCACGCATGGCAAAAAAAGATGGGTATGACCTTGATCTGATAACTGACCACGAAGGTTATTCGTTGGAAGAATTACTCGATAAGTATCATGAAAAAGAAACCAGTTTCTCTAGTGAGGCTGACGAATGGGTATTCGATCTGGATGAGCATCCAAATCCGGTTGCTGACCCAAATGCATTATTAGCTTTTGATGAAACCGACTATAGATCTGCTGACAACCGGCCTATGCACTCAGACGATCAGCTTAATATTGTTCCACCTGCCAGATTATACAGAGCAGCCAAATCAAGCTTGCGAAGAAAAGTAAGAGATTATATGCGTAAAAAAGGCTTTGAACTGCCGCCGCTACAACCAGTTAATTAGGTCTTTTTCGGAACTAGTAGGATATTTGTTGGCTTCCCCATAAAAAGGAGTGGTTACTGTCTACTCCTGTAGCTTATGCATAGGATCAAAACCAAGTTTCTCTTTCAAATCTGCAGAAAGACAGTATAATAATATGACGCTTATCTGAAGTCAGATACAAATCTGAGCCAGTACTCCTCTATCGGAGAGACATTTACGGAGAATTTTATTTTAGGACACTTTGCGGGAAATGGATTAAATCATCATTAAAATTTAATTTGTAGTTGAATAAGCAAGTCTTTGTCTTAACTTTTCACAGTGTTTGAATTGCGACTAATTCAATTCACTCCCCCCAGCGTTTACTTAGTTATATAATTACCCCCCCCCTTTTTTACAGTCATTAGTGTTTTTATTATCGACTTGATCGTAACCAGTATTTCATTTTTAAGCTTAAAACAAAAAACAATGAAAAAAGCATCTGTATTACTGCTGGCGATTACCATCGCTTCTATCTTATTTGCATGTAAAAAAGTGATTGGCACAGAAGAAGTACCAATGTTACAGGCAAGCCAAGGGGAAATTGCTAAAATAAAGGATTGGATTTTAAGTCATAAAGATTTTTCAAATGCAGGTTGGACAGATTCTCTTATTATGAAAGCGGGCTGGAGAAACTCTGAAAAAGTTCTGTTCAGGGATTCTGTATACTTAATATCAATTCCAATAGATCTTAAGGTTGTAAACAGTATTATTTCCTCGTCACTATTGCCAGCAAATAATACTACGAAAAATTGCCTCCTATTTTCGATTGATAAATCTGAAAGAATTCTTCAGGGGAGTATTGCTCAATTAACTCCAGAGAATACGATTTCAGAATCTCATACGTTAACCTTAATTGAGAAGATATACGCCAGAACTAGCGATCGATTTAACGGAGCTTATTCTATTTTTACAATTGCAACCCAATTCTTATACCAGATCAAATTCAAGAATAACGCAGAATATAGTCAGATAAGTGTATCTACTCAAATACCTACTAAATCTAATGCCCCTCGCATTTTGAGTACGCAACCCTTAGGAGAAAAAAACAACTTTTTCGTTACAAATACCAGTCCAGGCACAACTACAATTATCTCAACAAATACACGCTTATTCCAAACATGTATTAATTGGTATTTAGTAACGACTTTGCCTGGTGGTTTTCAAATCTGGGACTTTCTTTACCAAACTTGTTCTGATTGTGAGCAAACGTCAATAAATCCAATAGGAGAAGTCGCTACCGTTAAGGTTTTCTGTAGTGGGGGCAATCATCAAGGAGGATCATCCGGAAACTCCTGCACATTTACAAATGACGATGCGAGTTTAATGGATGCAGGTTATGTAGTAGAGTCCTCAGATCCTGGTTCTTCTTCTTCATACAGCGGCGAGTGGACTGATGGTTCCGGTGTTGTACGAAAAAATGTCGACTTTTCTCCATGGATGTTCTTTAAAGCTGATTTACCGCTTGGTTATTATGTATCCTACAGCGCATATTATACTGGTGTAGAGTTTAAAAATAATATTTACGACAACTGGAAATATGAATCAATCACTTATCAAAATCAATTGCAAACGGGAGGTTCAACTCCACCATGCACCAGCATGTCAATGTCGGTTGCTCCAGGTTCAAGTAATATATCGGGTGATCAAAGGACAGCCAACTCGACATTGACCTATTCAGCAGTTTTGACCATAACTTGTGTTGGCGGAACGATGGCAGGAACAGCACGTGTAGGAACATTAACAGCGAATTGGGGTACAGCGATGTAACCTTTAAAGAATAATTTTAGTTATTTAAGTTTGCCCCAAAACAACTTTCCAGATGTTTAAAATGAAGTTATCAATACTAATCTTGATAGGCATTAGTTGTTCGTCACTAAGTTCTCATAAAAAAGAAACCAAGTGTCGCTGCTTTAAGTTGTCGAATATTGTTCCTGTTATAAACAAAGAAGGCAATGTTCCGGTGTATGATACTTCAATAATTACCCTTTTCATTTGTGGAAATAAAAGGCTTTATGATCTCGAATACATTGCAGATTCAGTAGTCAATGGCAAACTAGTAAAATCCGAACGCCGGCATCACTATGTTGTCTTTTACAAAGACAGCTCCAACGGTTTAGACTTTAATGATTTCAAGCGGGATAACATGTCTCCAGTCAAGTTAGATTCTCTGTTTGCCCTGGAGTGGATTTCGCGAAACAGGCTGTTCTCCATTTTTGAAAATAATATTACCGTTTTGAATCGTCGTGAGGTTGACAAGAAAACGGGTGACCTGACAGAAGTTTATACAGTTAAGGATAAAAAAGGTCTAACAAAACTTGCCACTACTACTATTTATTTAACAAAGCGTATAGAGGAACCCTTAGTGTCATTATCAAATGAACTGGATAGTATTTATAAGATGAAATTATATAAGATCAAAACTGTAACTGTTCCAAGATATATGCCCGCCTATCATCTTACGATCAGCGGTTATCAGATGGCAAACGAATTAACCGAAATTTACTCATTTGATCAGGATCGGATCTTCCAATACTTTTCCTTTCTCAAATAAAAATCGAGCCGGTATTATCTACTCCTGCAGCTTATGCATAGGATCAAAACCAAGTTTCTCTTTCAGATCTGTCAGCGTAATCGTGCGTTGAGGCAACAAAGCTCTCTTTTCTGTGACCTTGTTGGGCATCCACCAGGCACGGGTTACAGTTTGGTGATCGCGCTTATTGTAGTACTTCAGAATTTTCCAGTAATGTGATGGAACAGTAACTGTGAGGTCGCCTTTTGAAAAGGTGCGCTGACTACCGAATGTGCCGCACCAAATCTGCACAGAGTCGGCGAGCACCGGATTATTTTTCCAACCGGTAAGCCTGCGGGTAATATCTTCTGTTTCTTCCTCTGTTCCGATATTCTGGCCATGGTACTCAAATCCTTCATTGAAATCATACGTGTCAGACAGCAACGCCCCATCAACTGTGTATGCAAGAAGTATCCATGCCTGGCAATGACCATAAGCTATTTGGTTGATAGTATTCGGCATACCGATCTCCTGGTTGGCGGCTTTGTGAACGGGTTCCATTTCAGGCTGACCTTCTGCATGATGCCAGGCTGCGTAAATGCCCTTCCTGCCAAGATTGAGTGTTTCCTGCTTTAACCTGTGCTTACGTGTGTAAACGTAATAGGTAATCAGCGGCATATGCCGTTCAGTATCAGCGATGGATTGGTAATAAGAATTGTTCCAGTAAACACAGGCATCACAGAAACTGGATTTCTCCGTAGGATATTTTTTGTAAAGCTTCTTTACATAAGCAGCATTGATCGTTTGACCTTGAACAGAGCAAATACTGAGAAGGAGTGTAAGCAGGAAAAGGAACGTTCGCATATTCAGCTGGTTTGATGCTTAAATCTACAAATCAGCGAGCCAATATACAATAGGGGAAAACCCTTATTCAGGTGCCATCCTCCTATTCTTCGTCCTTTCTTTTTATCTCCTCCTTATCACAGCCGTATCAGCTTCGCCACTCCTCCTTCCCTGCTTCGCTCCAGGGCGAAGAGGCTTCGCTCACAGGCGAACGTTCTTCGCTCATGGGCGAAGGTTCTTCGCTCACGGGCGAACGCTCTTCGCTCAGGAGCGAGGCTGATAAGGCTGTGATAAGAAGGAATACCGGTCATAAAGCGAAGAAAGGGCGAAACACGGAGCCGCAAACACCCAGTTTCATTGGGCGTTTGAAACAGGAAGATCCAAACAATTTTTTTGTGACATCTGAATGACTATCAACAAGTTACCGGGGGTTGCACAACCCCTGCAACCCCCAGCGTATAAGCCTCCAGGTTAGCTTTGCTCCTGTTCATTCACCGGTGACCCCTGCTGCAGCAGGAAGAACAAGAAAACAAAATTTTAAAACACTTTAAATCTAAAAATCATGTCAGTTTTTAACAACGGGATCCTTGGAGGATTCGCAGGAAAAACGGGAGGGGTAATTGGCAGTACCTGGAAAGGGAAATCTACAATGCGCGCGCTTCCTAAAATAAAAAAAAGTAGAAAGTTCTCACCTGGCCAGGAAGATCAGCAGGAAAAATTCAAACTGATGGTGAACCTGTTATCAGGCCTTTCAAAGCTGTTCGCGATTACATTTAAACGGCACAGCAAGTCGGTATCGGGTTTTAATGCGGCGGTGGCCTATAATATCCGCCAGGCTGTTTCAGGTGATGCTTCGCCATTCGGCATCGATACCACCCGATTGCAGTTCAGCGGCGGTAATTCGGCAATGCCAACTGTAAATAACCTCGTGGCAACCGCTGAAGCTAACCAGCAGATCGGTTTCACATGGATAAAAAACCCGGGTGTGGGCAGGGCACTGAACTCCGACAAAGTGATTGTGGTTGTGTATTCCGAAGCAGATAACCAGTTTACTTACTACCAGGATACCGCAACCCGCGGCGATGAAATGGCAACGGTAGACGTAGCTGTTTTTGCTAACCAGGAAGTACACTGCTGGTTACTATTGGTATCGGAAGATCAAACGGCCAGCTCATCCACAGCCTATGCCGGCAAGGTTAGTTTGATAGATTAAACCGGCTTTAACCCTGCTGTTCATTTCACAATCAACGACCGCTATTACAGCACCGGGCGTAACAATACTTGTTCGCTATACACATTCGCGTTAACGTGATACATGAACCTCGGGGCACCTGCTACGCATTTGCGTAGCAGGTTTATTACTCACCATAAACTAAAAAATATGGAACTGATCATAGAAAGGCAATACTATGCCGGTGGTACCAATGGAGCATTATTCCTAAAAGGAGAATTGATTCCTTTATGTTATACCATTGAACTGCCCTGGCAAAACAACCTTCATCAACACTCCTGTATACCCGAAGGTGCATACACGCTTGTAAAAAGATATAGCGAAAAATTTGGTTGGCATTTCGTATTGAAAAATGTACCGGGCAGGGATCTTATCTTAATACATCCCGCCAATAATGCACTGAAAGAATTGCAGGGTTGCATAGCACCTGTTACTACTTTAACGGGAGAAGGCACGGGTTCTTCTTCGTGTACTGCCTGCCAAAAACTGTATACCAGGGTCAGCAGTGCCATGGCACAAAAAGAATCCATTTTATTAACCATTACCGGCTGCAAAACACCGGTAATACAAAACAACGAACATGAAAACCATTCTGTCAAGGGCACAATCTAAAACACCACCATTTTTTAAAAAGTTACAGTCTGTTGCACTTGGTGCTGCAGCAGTGGCTGGCATTATTCTTACCGCCCCGCTTGCATTACCTGTGGCTATTACAACCGCTGCCGGTTACCTGGTTACAGCAGCAGGGGCCGTTTCAACCGTTTGCCAGCTAACGGTTAAAGATGAAAACTCCCATGCGAAAAGGAGAAAAGGAGGTAAGCAAAATGATGTCAGCCAATAACCGGGATACCTTTTTGATTACACTGGGCGGCTCTCTTACAGGTTTGGGAGGCATTCTGGCTGGAAGTGACCTGCTAAAAACCTGTGTACTCGCTTCGGCAGGTACCGTTTCAAGTTTCATAGTTACGATGGGATTGAAATGGTTGGTAAGAAAAGGAAGCAGGAAGGGTTGAGTTGATGCAAAGTTTTTATGACCATAGACCATGGTCCATGGTCTATGGTCTATTCACGCAGAGAGCTGGATATCTATAAGCTCTCTGCGGCTTTGCATAAGGGCAATCCAATCCCCCGGGCTTTGGCCCATGAGGTATCCTAAAAATCAGTGCGGGAATTTTTCTGCTTTAAGCGATAGCTCACTATTAGCAAAATCAATGAAAGAAATAAAACAAGATGATAACCCAGCGCGTACCCAATACCGGAGAAAAAATTCAGGTAACTGGATTTCTCAACAGGCAAAGTAAAAGGTGCTATACAATATTTAAATAATTGCAGTACTACCAAAATAGCGGCAACAACCTGTATGATAAAAATTTCCTTCTTCATATTTACCTGTAATGATGAATGGCTAAAATAACTGCTGCAAGCCACAAAAAATAGGGGAAAAACACCCTATTTGATAGATCATATCCGATTAGGCTGTCAGTCAATTACTTAGAAAAAAGTCTAATAAAAATGCTGTTTTATAGAAAGAACCAGCTATTTTAAGACTTGAAAAAGCGCCTATGGAACCAGTATTTAAGCAATTGGCGCTGCAGGTTTATCAATCGATTTCCCCCACTCAACTGGTACAACCAACAGCCGTTACGCAGCAAGTAAAAGAAATAACACTTCAGTTGGTCAGCAACCTTCCCATTGACTTTATTGAGGGGCTCTTTGCTGTCCGCGATATCAAAGAGCAGGCGGTCTACCGGTTTGCCGTCTATTTTTTATTTACAGATCTTTCTAATACAGTTCAATCCTATAAGGAAGAAGTAAACAGTATAACAGAGAACGCTACTGTAAAACAGGCGTGTATTGATTTTTATACAATGATTGAAAACCCAATGGTAGATCTTTGCATCAAGCTTGCACCGGGTTGCGCCGAACAATTGAACATGGAAGCAAATGTAAAAAGCGCAGAGCAGATTCACACGAGCCTGTCAGTATCCCAATTGGCGTTGTTTTTGCGTTTACAGGTAGACAGTGGTATTTTGCAACCAGATAACATTAACCAGTTAATAAAACAAACAGGCGGGCAGTACCATACCGGCAGAACCCATGCAATTTCGCCGTTGAGTCTCAGGAATAAATTTTATGAAAATAATGCAGCAGCAATTGCTATCATGCAGGCTTACCTGATGAATATGTTGCAGCTACTTAAAAAATACAGATCATCCTATGTATGGATTGGATTTCTTTTTGCGGCAACGTATTATGTGCAAAGCAATCGATACCAGCTTATTAGCGGGCAGGTAAGTTTTTATTTTGAGTATTTATTTTGTCCGCTTCGGTCTGTTTTAACAAAGGGGTTATAAGCCAATCTGTAAACGCTTAAGTTCGTTTAATTAGACCTCACTATCCTATTTATGATTACTCAGTTTATACATTTGCTGAAATCATTTTATTTATGATCTTATACAGGGCGGGGTCTGATGAAGAACTTGCAGATTATACCATTTCAGGTATTTTTCAAACAGGACCGAATACACTTGAAGGGAAACAGTTTTTTCGAACAGAAATGGCTGTGCTGGAATTTGCCGGAGAAGCGAACAGAATAGGCTATGAACCACCTTATACAACGATTTTTTCTATTTCAATTAATGAACCGGATTTTAACCTGCTTCCTGTAGACAGGCAGATACTTGACAGCCATGAAGCCATAACTGTTTCAACGGATCACTTGGCAGCCTTTAATAATTGTATTAGTTTTACTAAGACGTATGCATTCTAAGACTACATATAACCTGACAGCCATCATATCCCTACTACCTACTGAGCTGGGCGGGCGAACAAAGTCTGTGGCTACAGGTTACCGACCTTCTTTTTCTTTTAACTCACAACATCATTATTCCGGTGAGATTCGTCTGGTGAACCTTCTGCAACTTAACCCTGGCGATTCCGGCATGGCTATCATCAAGCTTTTGCCTGCCCGCACCATTCGCAAGAACCTGAAACCTAAAGACGCTTTTACAATTTCCGAAGGAAATAAAACAATTGGGTCAGGGATTATTGAGGAAGTAAGTATTATTTCTTGATAAAGACACCTTTATTTTGGATTATACAACTTCCCATTTTTAATTACCAAAAGCACATCATCTATATTATTACTATTTTTTGTGGGATCTGAAGTCAGGAAAACCAAGTTCGCTTTTTTGCCGATTTCAATGGAGCCTTCCTGCTTAAATATACCTGTTGCCATGGCAGAATATTTAGTGGCAGCTATTATAGCTTCTAATGGACTAAATCCACATTCAGTAACCAATAACTTCATTTCGTGCTGAACAAATGTTTCCTGGTCAGAATCACTTCCGGCATCAATAAGAACACCTGCTTTGTGCGATTCCCGGGTTATTCTTTTTGCGATTTCATAAATCCAGGCCTTTGGGGGATTCTTTTTTTGAATTTCCCATACGGAAAGTGTTGCATCAAAAACCACATTGTGCTTGATCATTAATTTATATAATCCGGAAAAGTCTAATTTTTCAAACTCTTTATCCCAAAACTCTTTTTCGTCTCCACCAGGTTGATGGTTACTCCAAATCTTTACTAAGTCTTCTCTCTTCTCATTTTCATATAACAACATATTAGCGTGTGAAACAGAAATCACACCACTGGCTATTACTTCAGAAGGTTTCGCAGATTGCAATGCTGCATGAGACCAAACAGGAATATTTTGCTTTTTAGCTTCTTCAACAATTTTTACAACCTCACTATTTGATAAATTTGCATACATCTTTATCCCCGATGCCCCTGTGCCTTTAGCCTGAGCAACTTCTAATGGCATATTGGATGTGCTATCAATGGCTTTCATATAAGGCATTTTACCGCTTACGCCTCCCTGGGCAGTAGCAATGGTTCTGGGGTCGGAAAAAAATGTTGAACCCGCCATTAAAGAGGAGTAATAAATATTGGGAGCCACTATATCGCCCACTAATGCATTTCTTGCCAAACCAGCTAAGGCTCTCGCATCACCCGCCATATCTCTAACCGAAGTAATACCTGTTAACAGCATTTCTTTCAGTACTTTTTCTGCATGATCTCTCCGTTCTTCTGTTGGATCTGTTGCAAAATGTACATGCGCATCTATTAAGCCGGGAATTACAAATTTTCCTTTCAATACAATGGATTGAACACTGTCGCTAGCTATGTATTTTTTGGAAGGCAGGATATCAGAAATCCTATCATTGTTGATGATAATCGTGTAATCATACAGTATGTTATGGGTGTTTACATCAATGATATTTACATGCTGCAAAACATATGAGCCAAAGCTGAATTGTGCACTTACTGTTGTGCTGGTCAAAACAAACAGGAACAGGGTTGATGTGATGTTTCTTACACTCATTTTGTAGAATTTTAGCATGGGTTGGAAATGGCGTTATTTATCCCCACCTACTTAAGGATATAATAAATATTTTTTACGCATCTCTTTATACGCACTCAATCCCGGCTCCCAACTTTTGCGGATCTCTTCTTCTGAAACACCATTAATCACCTGTTGCCTGAATTCACCCACGCCAACCTGTATTTCAATAGAGTTCATTTCCTTGCTCAGGTGCTCGAAGAACTTTTCTTTGAAGGGATGTGCCTTGTACAATTCTATGATCCAGCTGATATTGATCTTTTTGCTTTTCCTGAGTTTTTCTACATCATAGTTCCGCAGATCCAGCCCATAACATTCCTGGTTCATAAATAGTGGCGTTTCCGACATTCCTTTGATGCTGGTGGGCGTATAGGAAAAAGAATAGATGCCTTTTAGCTCCGGGCTGCCCAATACCGTGAACGGGAAATAAGTGCCGCGACCATGGTTCAGGTAAACACCTTCGAACATACAGGTAGAAGGATACAGCATGATGGCCTGTTGTGTATTCAGATTAGGAGAAGGTTTCACAGGTAGGGTATACGGCATATCATGATTGTAATTGGCCACCGGTATGATGCGGAGATTGCATTTCGCTTGATTAGTGAGCCATCCTTCTCCATTGGCCATCTGTGCAAACTCTCCAACTGTTAAGCCATGCGACATGGGTATGGGGAACATACCGATACCCGATTTGTATTTCATATCCAGTATCGGACCATCAACCAGGTATGCGTTGGGATTGGGGCGGTCGAGGATCAGCAGTTCTTTCCCATTCTCAGCGCAGGCTTCCATTAAACGGACGAGCGCATTGATATTGGTATAGAAGCGAACACCCACATCCTGCACATCATAGATCATGATATCAACATTGGCCAGGTCCTCTTTACTGGGTTTATTCTTTTTGCCGTAGAGTGAAATAATAGGAATGCCTGTTACGGGATCAGTCTCATCGCCAATTTCAACACCCGCACTTGCATTACCCCGGAAGCCATGTTCAGGCCCAAACACTTTTACAATATTCACGCCCAGTTTCTGAAGGCTATCTACCAGGTGTGTTTTACCAATGATAGTAGTAGGGTTAGCCAGCATACCCACCCGCTTGCCTTTTAACAGCGGCAGGTATTGATCGGTTTGGTCAGCGCCGGTGAGGATGGGTTTGGCAGTTTTATTATCAGGAACCGCAGCATATGATTGCAGGCAAACGCTCATCAATAAGCAGGCAACAGCTAATATCCATTTCGTCATGTTTTCCTTTTTTACTTGTCGATCCCGAAGATACTAATGTCTGTGCTTTGCTGTTACCCATCCACCTTTGTTGCCGCAACCCCATCCCGTATTGCCGCTTCCAGTACATCAAGGTCTATTTCTTTCAGTGTTTTGAACTTAATACAATAGCCGCTCACGCTTGCCTTGCCTAGTTTTTTCCCATACGCTTGTGCTAAGTATGTCTTGTCTTTGATACCAAGTATATATACAGATATGCCGGTTGTGTTTTCGCTTATGCCAATCTGGTAAAACTCTTTCGTTTTTCCATCAGCATATTTTATTGTGTAAGATCCATACCCGATATTGGGGTTAGAAACAATTTTATTTTCGCTGTTTTTACCATCCAGGAACCATAGTTTACATCCCGGTAATACCTGAAGTATGAAGCTGTGTAATGCTTTCATATCACTACGCTTGGGTTCAGGCTGGCTGGTAATATAGTTTTTGATTTCTTCTTGTATGGTCATATAAATAAGGAATGCTTATTATGCCTTTTCAATTGAATGAATATACAAAAGTTATATGAGATCACTATCCCGATCCAAGCCTGCCAAATAAACAAATGGCATTTGTAAATACTTAAGTTCGGCTATGCGAACACCTTAGACAAATCGCATCATTTTAGCTAATAAATTTGCTGAAAGCACTTACAAGAGATGAATATCCCTGAACCCATGAATACTAAATTAACCCTCAAACTGGAACAAACTATCATTGAAAAAGCGAAGTTGTATGCAAAACTGCAGAATACCAGCCTTTCAAAAGTGATAGAAAAATATTTGCAGGATATTATTGGGCAAAACGATAAAAGCAAACAAATAACTCCGCTGGTGAAAAGCTTATCGGGCATCATTGACCTTCCGGAAGAAGATGGATCACAAAAAGGAGCATGCTGATTTATTAAGAAAGACGGAATGCAATATTTTACCGCTACCGAAAATAATATTAAATTACTCCTGACAAGGAACCTGAAAGATTATAAGAACGCTGAGATTCCTGTTATGACAGCTGAGCAGTTTATAAAAGGCAGGTCAAATTGAAGAGTACCGTAAAATACTAACTATGGGATCACAATCTATCCAGGCAAAACTTTGGGGAAACAGACCTAACGATTGGGCAGCTATCCAGGAGAAAACAGCATTGAATTGTTATGCGTATGTTTTGAAATTACTAAATCCGGATGCTGCCATTCAATTATTAGACATTGGATGTGGCGCTGGTCTGTTCTGCGATTTAGCGTATGCAACCGGTGCGCAGGTAACCGGAATGGATGCAAGCGATAAATTAATTGAACTGGCAAAAGAAAAAAATGCCTCCATCCATTTCAGCGTTGGAGAGATGGAAGAATTGCCATTTGATGATAACACATTTGATATCGTATGTGGGTTTAACTCCTTTCAATACGCGGCAAATGTAAAGAACGCATTAACGGAGGCAAGAAGAGTTTTAAAAGACCAGGGAAAGCTGGTTACAATGATCTGGGGCAATAAAGAAGACTGTGAGGCCGCCTCCTTTTTAAAAGCAGTGGGCAGCCTGCTCCCACCGCCTCCACCAGGGGCACCGGGACCTTTTGCGCTTTCAGAAAATGAATTATTAGAAACAATGCTGGCTGAGGCAGGGCTAAACATCATTCACCAGGTAGACCTGCCATCTCTATGGGACTACCCGGATCATGAAACGGCATTAAAAGGTCTTATGTCGAGCGGACCTGTTACAAGAGCCATAGACAATAGTGGAATTGAAAAAGTAACGGAAACCATTTCAGCGGCAATACAACCTTTTATTCAGCCCAACGGGCATGTGCTATATAAAAACAAGTTCAGGATTGTGGTCTCAGAAAAGTAAGGCATCGATTATTGGGGCGATTATGCCCCGCCTTCACAATTGTAAGCCAAACCCCAGTTTCCCGCATAGATAACAGGGTATCTTACAAAGAAATACTATGTCAGAAAAAAACAAAAAACAGTTTGGTGTATGGATGGATTCACATCATGCAACGATTGTAGGTAGAGAAAACATTGATACCGGAGCCTTTGCAGTACTGGGGCATGTTAAGAATGATGGTCCCAACAGCAATTCAAATGAGAATGCCGCTAACAACCAGGAGATCACCTTAACGCATAAATTCTTTAAAGAGATCGCGGTTAAAATGCCTAATATTGATGAGGTGCATATAACCGGTACAGGGCAGATACAGGAACAATTTATTAAGTTCCTCGCAGATACACCCCAGTATAAAAATGCCAGATCAACAGAAAGTACGTCCAATAAAATGAGCGATGAACACTTGCTTACTTTTATTACTAAGCATTTCAATTAGTCCCACAGTTAGCCACAGATAAGCACAGAAAACAGCTGTGCAATCTGTGGCTTATTTTTAATAAGCCCTCTTTTTTCCATTCTTCCCTAAACATAACTTACTGAAAGAGAAACACTTAAAAGGAATTGTATTCCTTCCTGAAAAGTATTTTAATCCTCTCTTAATCAAACTGGGGCTGCGTTTCAGAAAAGCCGGGTATCTGGCTATGAAACAAAACAACACATGAAAAACTTTACATTACTCCTGTTCGCAACGGTTTTATTCTTCTCCAGTTGTGTAAAAGATGCCGCTACCGGTACCTCAACAATAAACTTTCAATTAAAAGCTGCCACCTCGGCTATCAATGGAGCAGGTATCGTTTGGTCGGTGGGTACTGCCGGTGTAGCGAATGCTAAAATACAAGCTAAAAAGAATGACAGCTCGAGTGTAGAATTTGCAGCGGCTCCTAATGCACAGGTAGATCTTTTTTCAGCTGTAACCATCTCTAACGTTACTGTACCAACAGGCACCTTCAGAAATGTTGAGTTCCATTCTGAACTGAAGGCAATCAATAGCAAGCCTTCCTTACACCTGGAAGGAAACTATACAGCCGGCGGTGTAACTACACCTGTTACGTTTGATGTGAATACAGATATCACTGTAAAATCAAAAAGGGATAGTATTGTAATTGGTGCTACTGCTTCAACGTATACTGCCCTTACAACCGTAACCCTGGTAACACTCACACAGGATGTTACGGAAGCTGAAATGAAAGTGGCAGATCGTGCAGCTGGAAAAATTGTGATCTCCGCTACATCAAGCAGTACGATCTATAATAAGATGTTAGCTAACCTCGCTAAAATACAGGTGGTTGACTTTCATTGATTGTTATCATCCGGTTCTATTTTTAATATCCAATAGCCTAAAAGACTCTGCTTTCGCAGGGTCTTTTTTGTTAGAATCGCTTAACTTGGAGAACTTCAAACAAAGTATCAGTAAATGAAACCCTTACTATTCATACTCCTGGCTCTTCTCCTGAATGCCTGCACACGCCCTGTATTCAGGTCACGCTGGACAAAAGAGATTTCTCCGGAGACTTTTGTTGCGAGGTTTGAAACATCCAAAGGAATATTTGACGTTGAAGTAACCAGGAATACTTCGCCAAAAGCGGCAGACAGGTTTTACCAACTGGTAAAGCATCATTATTTTGATGCTGATGTTCTTTTCTACAGGGTAGTGCCCAAATTTGTTGCACAATTTGGCACTAACGATTCATTGAAAGAACGGAAATGGTCGGGCGCTAAAGTTCCGGATGAACCTGTTCTCCTTAACAACACAAAAGGAACGATCAGCTTTGCCCGTAGCACCAAAGACACAAGAGCTACGCAATTATTTATCAATGTAAAAGACAATCCGAAACTGGATACGATCAACTTTGCCAACGTAAAAGGTTTCCCCGCATTTGGCAGTGTTACAAAGGGAATGGAAGTTGTAGAATCATTATACAATGGTTATGAAGACAGTACCATGCGTAAATTTGGAATCATGTATTCCGACAAAGCAAAATTCATGGCAATGTTTCCTAAATTAGATTCTATACAAAGAGCATATATAATCAAGAATAAACAATAAAATTGTCATTGACATGAGCGTTCATTCCGGGCATATCTGTAAACAATGTGGGGCACATGGCAGCGGAAAATTTTGTAATCACTGCGGACAGCAGTATGCTGTCAAAAAAATTACACTGAAAGGTATATTACATGAGGTCTTTCATTTTTTCACACACCTTGAAAAAGGTTTTCCCTACACGCTGAGAAAGCTGATCACTAACCCGGGTGAAATGCAAAGAGAATATATTGAAGGGCAAAGGGTAAAGCACCAGAAACCGTTTTCCATGTATTTTCTAAGTGTTACCATTACTGCATTGTTATACTACTGGATCAATTATACACTGGTAAAATATTATCACAGCGATTCATACGAACTCAACTTCTTCAACAGGTATATGGCGATGCTGCAAATAGCTTTGGTGCCTGTGTACAGCCTGATCGTCTGGCTATTTTTTAAATCCTCAAAACATAACTACGCAGAAGTACTTATTCTTTTATTGTATTCATTCTCAATAGTGCTGTTGCTCGCTGCCTCTATCCAGTTATTGAAATTTATATGGCCGCATTTACCTACCCGTTATATAGAGTTGCCGCTGATAACAGTATACATGACCATCACCAATCTCCGTTTCTTTCATACTGTACCCAAGTGGATAGCCTTTATAAAATCGGTTCTGGCAACAGCTTTGGTTTTTTTTGTAGCGAGTTCTACGCAGGATTGGCTGATTGGATATCTTTCGCGAAGGCTTTGATTTCTTATACCCGTACCTTATATTACAGGGTAGATCATTTTGCGTACACCGTAATGCTGATATAATATATGGAGAAGATTTCCCGCCAAGACATACAAATCATCAACGCTCACAGCAATTGGACTGAAAAAGAGGTTGAGCTTGTGCTGGAGAAATATGTATATAGTGAGGCTTCAGCCTGGCAAAAATTTTTGCGTATTTTTTTTCTCGGCCTGGGCTCAGCCTTTATGGTAGCGGGCATTACTTTTTTCTTCGCTTACAACTGGAAGGACCTGCACAAGTTTACAAAGCTGGGCATGGTTGAAGTAATAATAGTGATACTTGCGTTTTTTGTTCTGCTTTCTAAAGTGGATATACTGATCAAGAATATTATCCTGTCGGTTGCTTCCGTTCTGACCGGCGTTCTTTTTGCTGTTTTCGGACAGATCTACCAAACCGGCGCAAATGCGTACGATTTTTTTCTGGGCTGGACCCTCTTTATAGCTCTTTGGGTACTGATTAGTGACTTTGCACCTCTTTGGCTAATCTTTATGGGTTTGCTGAATACAACCCTGGTTCTTTATTCTGAGCAGGTGGCGATGGACTGGGCCTGGGAGTTTGTTGCACTGTTATTGGTAATAGTGAATACTGCAGTGTTATTGCTATTTTATGCCGTGCCTAAACTGAGTGGCGCGGCTAAAGCACCTTGGTGGTTACTACAACCAATTGCTCTCGCGGCAGTGTTCTTTGCAACATCGGGCATTTCATACGGTTTCTTCGACAAACAATCGCTGTGGTTTTATGTATTACTATTTGTTACAGCCGCCGCCTACGCGATAGGAATTAAAAAAAGTCTGCAGCAAAAAAATATTTTTTACCTCGTTATACTTCCTTTCAGTATAATTATCATTGTTTCTTTTTTCCTGATCAAATTATTCGATGGCAATGAAATGTTTTTGTTGGTAGCAGGTTTTATCATTACGAGTATTACGATGGGAACCCGTAAGATCATATCACTGCAAAAAAAATGGACCCATGAGTAAGCAAAAAGATATTGCAAGTATACTCGCGCAACTAACAGTAACGACCGCAAACGAATCTGTAGTTGAGCACGATGCGATACTGAAAGAATATGACAGGAAAAATGCCGATGATACAGGATTGCTGATCAAGCTGGTAACCATATTTGGCGCCGTTCTTGCGGCTTTGGCTTTTCTGTTCTTTTTAGCCATGTCTAACATGCTTAATTCCGGCATAGCACTTTTGGTAATCGGCCTCGGATTTATCATTGGCTCCATCTGGCTAAATACCCTTGAGAATTCGCTCGCATTTGTAACGACAAGCATCACCGGCTTCATAGTAGGACTAAGCCTATTTTGCTTTGGGCTTGAAAAAGTAAAATCCAGTACAGAACTGTCATGTTTTCTGGTCATTCTTATTGCATCATTCTCATTATTTACCACAAGATCCTATATATTCTCCTTTATTTCTGTGATTACAATCGGCGGGAGCGCTATAGGGTTAACCATCTCTCACCAACACTATGAACTCATCTATGTTTACATCTCTGTTCTGACAATATTGATGACTTACTTTTTTTTACGAGAGGCAAAACTCCTGAGCGGCAATAAATCGATAGCCGATAGGTACGAGCCGATACGCGCGGGATTGTTAGCTTCATTCTTAGTAGGCCTTTCATTTACCGGCTTAAAAAAAGGCATTATTCCTTTTTCCGAAGTCTATAAATGGATCCCTTCGATCTTTATTGTAGCGGCTGTTTTATACTTGCTTCATACAATAGTGCACCATTTTAATATCAACAAGCCTGTTCATCGCTGGCTTACATATCTTGTTGCCCTGATCGTTTTACTACCTACTACATTCGCGCCAGCTATTTCAGGTTCCTTATTAATATTGTTATTAAGTTTCGCTGTCAACTATAAAACCGGTTTAACAATGGGCATACTTGGGCTGGCTTATTTTACTGCCCAATATTATTACAACCTGGATCTCAGTTTATTAACGAAATCGTGTATCCTGTTTTCTTCAGGGCTGGTTTTCATCCTTACCTATTTGCTCATCATTAAAAAAATCAAGCCTGATGAAACGATATAAATGGATGATCATTCTTCTTAACCTTGCGGCTTTGCTTATCTTCTTCAATTATTCAATTGTTAAGAAGGAAGCGATACTCGCAAGAGGGCAACTTGTATTTCTGGAGCTGGCACCAATAGATCCAAGATCAATGATGCAGGGTGATTATATGCAGTTACGGTATACTATATCTCAATCAGAAACTGATGAAAGCAAAATAGATAAACGGGGGTTTTGTGTTGTAACGCTTGATTCAAATAAAATTGCCAGCAAAGTGAGATATCAGACGGGAAGCAAACCTCTTGCAGACAATGAATATCTTATTGAATATACAAAAGCGTCTTTCCGCGGCATCAATATTGGTGCTGAATCCTATTTTTTTGAAGAAGGCACCGGATCAAAATATGATTCGGCAAAATACGGCGGCATCCGCATCGATGAAAAGGGAAACAGTATTTTAACGGGGCTATATAATAAAGCATTACAGAAGCTGTAATACAACTAAATGATTTTCTGTAAAGAAACCCGGAGACTCTTTTCCCATGCAACTAACTCAACTCCAAAATCATTTACAATACCCTCTGTATCCATTACAGAATACCCTGGCCGTTTGGCAGTTGTTGGATAAGATGAACTCGGTATCGGTAATACAATGCAGGACAAACCGGCTTCATCACGTATAGCCGTTGCAAAATCAAACCATGAGATCACCCCGGTATTACTGTAATGATAGATGCCGTATGATGGGTTTCCGTTTTCGAGTGATGATACAATTGTAAGAATCGCAGACGCAAGATCCGCTGCATAGGTGGGACAACCAACCTGGTCGCTCACCACTTTTATTTCGCTTCGCTCTCCCATTAAACGCAACATCGTTTTCACAAAATTATTTCCGTGGCTGCTATATACCCAGGAGGTTCTGATGATGATGGTTTCGGGATAATACTGTAAGGCAAGCTTCTCCCCTTCCAGTTTTGTATAGCCATAATAATTAACAGGATCAGTAGCGCTACCTGGTTTGTAAGGAGAGATACCATTGCCATCAAAAACATAATCTGTTGAAATAGTGATCAGCTTACATTGGTGCAGATGGCATTGTTCGGCAATAATACCTACTGCGATAGCATTGATCGCGTATGCCTGCTCCTTTTCTGTTTCAGCTTTATCAACTGCGGTATAAGCAGCGCAATTAATAAAATAAGCCGGTTTGCTTTTTGAAAAAAAATAAGGAATTGTATCGGGGTTGGAAAGATCCAGTTCTTCCCTGCCGGCAAATAAAAAATCGAAATCATTTTCTTTTGATGCCGCCAACTGCGTTAGCTCCCAACCCACCTGTCCATTCTTACCGGTAACTACAATGAGGGGCTTTGGCATGTATCAAAAAATTATGAAGGCAGTTAAAATTCTTTAGGCTGTTTTGACCACTCTTCCTGCGGCAGAGATTTAAAATATTCATACGTCTTTTTTAAACCTTCTGCCCTCTCCACAGTGGGCTCCCATCCTAATATCTCTCTTGCTTTTGTGATATCCGGTTTTCGCTGCTTAGGATCGTCAACAGGTAAGGGTTTGTAAATGATCTTAACCGAAGAACCCGTTAGCTTGAGTACCTCTTCAGCAAAATCTTTCAATGAAATCTCGTTGGGGTTACCTACGTTAACAGGCATCGTATAATCACTCATCAGTAACCGGTAAATACCTTCTACCAGGTCGTCAACATAGCAGAATGAACGTGTCTGGCTACCATCACCAAATACAGTAAGGTCCTCACCGCGTAAGGCCTGGCCGATGAATGCAGGTAATGCTCTTCCGTCATTCAGCCGCATTCTTGGTCCATAGGTATTGAAGATCCGGATGATCCTGGTTTCAACACCATGAAAGGTATAATAAGCGCGTGTGATAGATTCCATAAACCGTTTTGCCTCATCATATACACCACGAGGGCCAACAGGGTTTACATTACCCCAGTATTCTTCTGTTTGCGGATGCACAAGCGGATCGCCATATACTTCACTGGTAGAAGCTACCAACATCCTTGCCTTTTTTTGTTTGGCAAGACCGAGGCAATTATGTGTGCCCAATGCACCTACTTTCAATGTCTGTATAGGGATCTTTAAATAATCGATCGGGCTGGCCGGTGAGGCAAAGTGCAGGATATAATCAAGGTGACCGGGAACATGTATGAACTTGGATACATCGTGATTATAAAATTCAAAATCAGGAAGCTTAAAGAGGTGCTCAATATTTCTAAGGTCACCGGTAATAAGGTTATCCATTCCAATTACATGATACCCTTCTTTAATAAACCGATCGCTCAAATGCGATCCGAGAAATCCAGCCGCGCCCGTAATCAATATTCGTTTTTGTGCCATAATGATTGTTATTTAAGGTCTGCCGATACTTTCATAATGGTAGCCTAACCCGGAAATAAATTTCACATCAAAAAGATTACGGCCGTCAAAGATCACTTTATTCTTCAGCATGGAATCGATCATTTCAAAATCAGGTGTCCTGAATTCGCTCCACTCGGTAGCAATGATCAGTGCATCGGCATTTTCAAGTACTTTATACTGACTTTCACCGTAAATGATCTTATCGCCGATTGCTTTCCTAACATTCGGCATCGCTTCAGGATCAAATGCAACAACCGTTGCGCCGGCTTCTGTTAACGCATCGATCAGGTATAAAGCTGGTGCTTCGCGTATATCATCGGTATTGGGCTTGAAAGCAAGTCCCCACAAAGCAAAACGCTTTCCTTTCAAATCATCTTTGAAATAGCTTTTGATTTTAGGAATGAGGTGAAGTTTCTGTATCTCATTTACATCTTCTACCGCCTTTAAGATCTTGAAATCATATTTCACTTCATCAGCAGAACGGATCAGGGCCTGCACATCTTTAGGAAAGCAGCTACCTCCATATCCTATTCCTGGAAAAAGAAAACGTTTACCGATCCTGTCGTCACTGCCAATTCCCCTGCGAACCATATCAACATCAGCACCGAGTTTTTCGCATAGCTGTGCGATCTCGTTCATAAAAGAGATCTTGGTAGCGAGGAACGAGTTTGCTGCATATTTGGTGAGCTCAGCAGAACGCTCGTCCATAAATATTACCGGGTTACCCTGTCTTACAAAAGGAGCATACAGATCACTCATCACTTTACGCGCACGTTCTGAATTAGTACCTACAACAACCCTGTCTGGTTTCATAAAATCATCCACCGCAACGCCTTCGCGGAGGAATTCAGGATTACTTACAATATCGAATTCACCTTTATAATTGCTGCTAACGGCGTCATGTACTTTTTGAGCCGTGCCAACAGGTACCGTGCTTTTATCAACAATCACTTTATAATCGGTGATGATCTTACCCAGATCATTGGCAACGCCTAATACAAACCGCAGATCGGCTGCGCCATCTGCACCCGGAGGCGTAGGCAGGGCCAGGAAAATGATCACTGCATCCTTTACGCCTTCTTCCAGGTCGGTCGTAAATTCAAGCCTGCCTTCTTTAAGGTTTCGCAAAAATATCTTTTCAAGGCCGGGTTCATAAATGGTTATCTCACCATTCTTCAGTTTATTTACCTTGTTACTGTCAATATCAATACAGGTAACCTTGTTACCTGTTTCAGCAAAGCATGTTCCGGTAACAAGCCCAACATATCCAGTTCCTACAACGGCAATTTTCATACTATTTATTTATAAATTTTAATACATGTGTGGTGATATATGCCAGTTGCTCTTCATCCATTTCGGTATGAACAGGTAAGGAGATCACTCTTTCTGTTAACCAATCCGTTACAGGAAGGTCATATTTTGGTAACCCCAAAGTATCAAACATCTCCTGCTTATGACCCGGCACCGGGTAATAGATCATCGAAGGGATTTTCTGTTCAGCCAGGTATTGGTTAAGGGCATCCCTGTCCACTCCTTCCAATACCAATGTATACTGGTGATAAACATGCGTGCTGTAAGAAGCCACATACGGTGTAATTATTTTTTCATTGCCGGCAAATGCCTGGTTGTAAAAAGCAGCCACTTTCTGACGTGCTGTATTGTATTGATCAAGCCTGGTAAGTTTAATATTCAATATGGCAGCTTGTATAGAATCGAGACGTGAATTACAGCCCACCACTTCATGATAATATCTTTTCTGTTGCCCGTGATTGGCAATCATCTTCATTTTCGCTGCCAACTCCCCGTTGTGGGTAAATATGGCTCCGCCATCTCCAAAGGCACCAAGATTTTTGCTGGGATAAAATGAAGTTGCTCCAACAGTTCCGATCGTACCTGCTTTTTTCTTTGTGCCGTCTGCAAATGTATAATCACATCCTATCGCCTGCGCATTATCTTCTATCACAGGTATTCCAAATTCGTTAGCAATCTTCATGATCTCTTCCATGGGTGCCGCATGCCCATATAAATGCACGGGAACAATGGCTTTTGTTTTGGGCGTGATCGCATTGCGTAAAGAAACCGGATCCATGCAGAAAGTCTTAGGATCTACTTCAACAAAAACAGGTGTGAGTTTTAAAAGTGCCACCACTTCCGTAGTAGCAATATAAGTAAAGGAAGGAGTGATCACTTCATCGCCAGGTTGCAAGCCCAATGCCATCATTGCGATCTGCAATGCATCCGTTCCATTGGCACAAGGTATCGTGTGCTCAATATCAAGATAGCTGCCCAGGCTAGCAGTAAAATCCTGTACCGGTTTCCCGTTAATATAAGCCGCACTGTCAAGTACTTCATGAATGGCTGCATCTACCTCATTCTTAATTGCCAGGTACTGCGTCTTTGTATCCACCATCTGTATCGGTCTCATATTTCAATGCTTCTTTAGGGATGCAAAATTACTGTAAAAAGGGGTAATCACGACATTATTACATATATTACAACTAGCTGATAAACAAGCATTTTAATTTGTTTATTTGCATGATAAACCTGGAATACCCCTATGCTATTCTATCGCTTATTTACCTGGCTTTACCCTAAAATTGCTTTTCTACTGGGTTATTGGAACAGAAAAGCACGTGCATGGCATAGGGGGCGTATCGGTTTGTTTACACAACTCCAAACAGCTTTCAGCACGAATACCAAAAAGGTGATTTGGGTTCACTGCGCATCGCTTGGCGAGTTTGAACAAGGGCTGCCTGTAATTGAGTCTGCCCGCATCCTGTATCCCGGTCATCTTATCCTGGTTACTTTTTTTTCTCCTTCAGGATATGAAGTAAAAAAAGATCACCCTGTTGCCGATCTTATCTTTTACCTGCCCATGGATTCAGTATCCCATGCAAAAAAATTCTTTGATATTGTACAACCATCACTAATCCTTTTCATTAAATATGAGTTCTGGTACTACTACCTGCAGGAAGCTAGGAACAGGAAGATCCCGCTGCTGCTGGTATCGGGTATCTTCAGAAAGGGACAATCTTTCTTTGCATGGTATGGAAGCTTTCAGCGAAGGATCTTAACTTTTTTTACTTACCTCTTTGTGCAGGATAATCATTCTGCGACCCTTCTTGAAAATATCGGGATCAAAAACAATGTGATCGTTTGCGGTGATACCCGTTTTGACAGGGTGATAAAAATAGCTGCGGGTTTTGAGCCAATCAATGTGATCAGTCGTTTTTGTGACAGTACCCCCACCCTGGTGGCAGGAAGCACCTGGACAGATGATGACGAAGAACTGGATCATTTTGCCAATACACACCCGCAGTTAAAATTCATTATCGTTCCACATGAGATTGAGGAAGAACGCTTGAAGGAATGTCTTACTCTTTACAAGTATTCAATGTTGTATTCCGATTACGAAACCGTGCTGGAAGCTGGTCTTGAGATACCTGCCGACATTCATGTTCTTATCATTGATAATATAGGCATGCTGAGCCGTCTGTATAAATATGCAACGGTTTGCTATGTGGGCGGTGGCTTTGGTGAAGATGGGATTCACAATATATTGGAAGCCGCTGTTTACGGAAAGCCCGTTGTGTTCGGACCGGTATTTGATAAATATATTGAAGCGGTTGACCTCGTGGATAATGAAGCGGCGTTCTGCGCAGAAGATGCACTGGAACTGGAAGAGGTTTTACAGGAATTATTTGATGATACTGAATTGCGAAACAAAGCAGCCGCTACTGCACTAAACTATATCGCCGAAAGATCAGGTGCTACACAAAAAGTGATGAATTATATTCAGGAGAACCGTCTCTTAACAAGTTGATCAAACAGTCTTACCGTTTCACTGTTATCGGGCCAGCTTAGCTTTACTTTCAACTCACGCTGTATCCAGTATTCAGCTTCCGGGTAAATAGCAAAGCCGTTGATGGTCTTCAGGCTTCTCTCATACATATTTTCATCTCCCCTGAAAAGATCCTGTACAAATAGAAAGCGGTCGTTCACACCAATGCCCTTTTTAAGATCCCTGATAGGCGCGCCCTGCAGGGCCGCTGCTACTTCCTGCCGTTCATCTTTCAGTTTCTCATTCAGGCTCTCTACCGGTTTTGACAATACGGTATTGAATTCCATGAATGAAGCGGAAACGGGTTGCGGAACGTAGTCCTGGTGTGCCAGTGTAGGTATATCGTGTGTAATATCAAATAACGGGGCGGGTGTTTCCGCAACATCAGGTACTATATCAACCGGGATATCCAGCTTTTCAGGTTCCAGCCTGAAGATAGAACCGGCACCAGCGGGCATTACAACAGACACTTTGCTCTTTTGGGGCGTAACCTGCCTCGGCTGCAGTTCAGCAATCAATAGCTGTACGGTAAGCGCCATTTGATCCGGTGTTTCTCCGCGGTCAAACTGTTCTTTTAGCTTATTTATCAACGTGCCTACTCTTTCCATGGGAAGTAATACATTTGGGGGCGTTTACTAATGGCAGGACTATTAAAGATACTAAACGTTTTCTTTGTTAATTTATTTCATACATGTTCATAGAACCAAATATTTCAGGTGAGCGGAGGGGGTCGATCGAGGTCATTTGCGGCAGCATGTTCAGCGGCAAAACGGAAGAACTCATCCGCAGGCTCAAACGTGCCAGGATCGCTAACCAGAAGGTGGAGATCTTTAAACCGGCCATCGATGTAAGGTATGATGAGACCGAAGTGGTCAGTCACGATGCCAATTCCATTCACTCAACCCCGATCGATAATTCCCAGACCATTCTTTTAATGGCCGAGGGGGTAGATGTAGTGGGAATTGATGAGGCCCAGTTCTTCGATGACCAGATCATGCATGTATGCGAAGTGCTGGCCACAAGAGGGATACGGGTAATTGTTGCAGGATTGGACATGGATTACCTCGGAAAACCTTTCGGACAGATGCCCAACCTGCTGGCCATTGCAGACTATATCACCAAACTGCATGCTATCTGCATGAAATGTGGCAATATTGCCAGCATCTCGTACCGCAAAACCCAACAGGAAGGACAGGTATTATTGGGTGAGAAAGAAACCTACGAACCAAGGTGCCGTAAGTGTTACCATGAAAAATAGATCTCCCATATTAGCGCTGGTAAAAAAAGACTTCCTGCTGGAAACACGCCAGCAGTATACTTTATATGGGATCCTCTTATATATCGCTTCCACCACATTTGTTGTATACTTATCGATGGGTGAGCCGGAAGAACAGGTGTGGAATGCCTTATTCTGGATCATCCAGTTATTTGTTTGTGTAAATGCGGTTGCCAAAAGTTTTCTGCAGGAGAACAAAGGCAGGATGTTATACTTCTACTCAATTGCAGGCGCCAGGGATTTCATGCTGGCAAAATTGCTGTTCAACCTTTTCTTAATGGTGATCATGAGCCTGATGGGACTGGTTCTGTTCACCATCCTGCTGGGTAACCCTTTGGAGAACGGATTAAAGTTTGCCTTCATCACCTGTCTTGGCGGCATGAGTTTAAGCCTTGTATTTACTTTCCTGGCAGCTATTGCAGCAAAGGCCCAGCAATCTGCCGCACTTATGGCGATCATGGGCTTCCCGATCATTATCCCGCAATTGATGTTATTGATGAAGATCTCTACAGCTGCATTTGCTTCAGTAATACAGGCCGGTTGGTGGGAAATGGTTTTCCTGCTGGTTGGGCTTGATATACTTGTGGTAGCGCTGGCGGTGATTTTGTTTCCGTTTCTTTGGAAAGACTAATGGCTTCGCCAATTAGGAGTTAGGAATTAGTAATTAGGAATTAACACACGACAAGAAATTCCTAATTCCTAACTCCTAATTAAAACCTCAGGTGCCTCACTGTCTGCCCCTTATTAATCAATTGCTTCAACGAGTCGATACCAATCTTCAGGTGGTTCTCTACGTAGCTCGCCGTTACATTTTTATCGCTCGCCTCTGTCTTCACACCATCCGGTGTCATGGGTTGATCACTTACCAATAGCAATGCACCAGTTGGGATTTTGTTGTAAAAACCAACGGTGAAAATAGTGGCCGTTTCCATATCAATGGCATAGGCCCTTACTTTCGTAAGATATTCTTTGAACTCATCATCATGTTCCCACACCCTTCTGTTAGTGGTGTAAACAGTTCCTGTCCAGTAATCAACATTGTAATCCCTGATGGTGGTAGAGATGGCTTTCTGCAATGCAAACGCGGGCATGGCCGGAACTTCTGCAGGGAAGTAATCGTTGGAAGTACCCTCTCCTCTTATTGCTGCAATAGGAAGGATAAGATCTCCCAGTTTATTTCTTTTTTTAAGACCGCCACATTTTCCCAGGAACATAACGGCCTCAGGTTTGATGGCTGTGAGCAGATCCATGATGGTAGCGGCTCCGGGACTACCCATTCCAAAATTGATGATGGTAATGCCATCAGCTGTGGCGCATTGCATAGGGCGATCGGCACCTACCACTTTCACGTTGTTCCATTTGGCGAACATGGTAATGTAATTGCTGAAATTGGTAAGCAGGATATACTTACCAAAATTTTCCAGCTTTTCGCCGGTATAACGGGGCAACCAGTTGTCTACGATATCCTGTTTTGTTTTCATATATCCTTACATTTAGTCATTGTGCAAATGGTATCTTTGAAAAAGATAATCGGCTAAAATACAAAAAATACCGCTGTATACAAGTGATATGATACGGATCAACTACCCATTACACGATTTCCGCATAAAAGAAGAAGCCGGCAAAGAGTGGATCTTTGATGATATCAGGAAAGCCTGGGTATGGTTATCTCCGGAGGAATGGGTGCGGCAAAATATACTGCAGTACCTGGTGAAAGTAAAGAACTATCCCGCCTCATTGATCGCTGTAGAAAAAGAGATCAGCCTGGGAGATCTGAAAAAACGTTTTGACATTCTTGTTTACCGCGATGCAAAACCCTGGATGATCATTGAATGTAAAGAAGGGAAAGTGGACCTGACTGACAATGTATTAAAACAAGTGCTGAATTATCATATCAGCTTACCTACACAATACCTGGTGATCACCAACGGAACCAATACGATGGGGTTTGTGATCAGGGATCATGTAATGACTGCATTAGAAGATTTTCCGGAGTATGCTGACCGTTAAGAATATGAAACTGATTAAAAAAATATTACTGCTTGTTATTACCACTGCTATCTGCCGGAGCGGCAACACGCAGATATTGAATATCGATAAGTCAGACACATCAGATTATGTAAGCAAAGCAAAATTCAATCTCAATTTTAATACCGGATTGGAAATTGACAAGCAAAAGATAACATTGTACGATGCCACTAATACAGCAGAAGCGATGTTGCAGAAGAACAAAGAACTGTTCATTGCCTCTGCGAGTTACCGCTTCACATATAACGGACCGGATGATATTCTGAACGCCGGCTTCGTACACCTTAGATATCGCCATAACTATAAGAATACATTTCAGCCGGAAACATTTCTGCAATATCAATGGGATAATAAAAGAGGATTGATCTATCGTGCTTTAGCAGGTGGCAATATGCGTTACAGTGTATGGAAAGGCGACCACTGGGATTTTAATGCAGGACTGGGTATTATGTACGAAGAGGAAGAATGGAACTACGATGGCGTTGATTCTGCCAAAATACCATTGAAGCCAATACCCATTATTAATAAACTGGTGAAGCTGAATTCTTATCTCCGCTTTGACTGGAAAGCCAGCAACAGCAGTGATGTAGCAATCAATATTTTTATACAAACCCGCCCCGATCGTTTTAAACCCCGCATTGCCCCACATATTCAATGGAACATCATGGCCGGAAAACACCTGGGGTTCAGTATTGCTTTCTCCGGAATTTATGATGACCAGCCGGTTGTGCCGATCAATAAATTCTATTATAGTATGTCGAATAGCTTGTTTGTGAAAATATAAGTGGTGAATGGAGAGTAAAAAAACAAGCACTCACCATTCACCACTGACCCATTTGCAAACTATTATGGGAAGATCCCTAACTCAGCATACGAAGTTCCTACCTTATTGATCGCGCACACATAAGCGGCTGTACGCATATCAGGAATGGAAGGATTATTTTTCCAGATTTCCATGATCTCGCGGGTAGCGGTGATCATGGTTTCTTCAAGACCGCTGTGTACAAGGTCAACTTCTTCAGGTCCGTGCATGATGAACTTACGTTCTGTATCGGTTACCTTTTTATCGGTAAGATTTTCAATCTGGCTGAGGATATGGCTGTTCATGTTTTCAGTAAAACGTTTTTCCATTCTTCCGTAACGAACGTGACTGAGGTTCTTTAACCATTCGAAATAAGAAACGGTTACACCACCAGCGTTCAAGTACATATCGGGAACAACGAGTACACCTTTTTTAATGAGTATCTCATCTGCTTCCGGGGTTAACGGTCCGTTAGCTGCTTCGCCAATGATCTTTGCTTTTACCTTGGAAGCGTTTGTTCCATTGATCACATTTTCAAGTGCTGCCGGAATCAGGATATCACATTCCATCTCCAATGCATCGCCGCTATTGGCAAGATTGGTGGCGCCCGGGAAATTCAGTATCGAACCTGTTGCTTTTCTATGCTGGAACACTTCTTCTTCATTCAATCCATCAGCCTTATAAATAGCACCTTCATACTCTGCAATGCCTACTACGATAGAACCGTGCTCGCGGAAAAATTTTGCGCTGTGATAACCCACATTGCCTAAGCCCTGTACCACTACTTTTTTACCTTCAACGCCAATAGTTAATCCCAGCCTCTTCATCACATCTTCCATGTTACATACTTCACGTATGCCAAAGAATACACCGAGGCCTGTAGCTTCTTTACGACCGCGTACCCCACCTTGTGTAATAGGTTTACCGGTAACACAACCAGCTGCATCTATCTCACCCGGCTTTAGTGAAGCATAGGTATCAACGATCCATGCCATTTCTCTTTCACCAGTTCCATAATCAGGAGCCGGCACATCGATACCGGGACCGATAAAATTTTTCTTCACCAGTTCACTTGTGTACCTGCGTGTTATTTTTTCCAGTTCGTAAACACTGTGTTCTCTTGGGTTGATCTTGATACCACCTTTACCACCGCCAAAAGGAACGTTTACGATCGCGCATTTGTAAGTCATCAATGAGGCAAGTGCCATCACTTCATCCTGGTTCACTTCGTTACTGAAACGGATCCCGCCTTTGCAAGGTGATTTGTGCTGTGAGTGCTGTACACGGTACGCTTCAATCACTTCTATGCGGCCATCATCCATCTTCACCGGGAAGCGCATACTGTAAATACTGTTACAGGCTTTGATCTGTTCAAGCAAACCCTTTTCCCACTTGGTAAAAGCAGCGGCTTTGTCGAAACTCTTTTCAACACTTTGAAAAAAGCTGTATGGTTTTTGATCTGACATTTTATATTATTTTAATTTACGGATTAACGGATGACGGATTGGCGAATTGTATTATAACCGCATTTCGCGGTTTTTTCCTTCGGGTGTTTTTTCAAGTTTACCGATCTTCCTGTCGAGGCTGATGAGGTAAACAAATACACCTAAGAGAATGGTGATTACAACGGCTACAACAACATATATTTTACCGTTGCTGCGCATAAAATCTGTTTGAGCCGGAGCAGATGTTTGTGCATAAGTAACGGCAGAAAGCATGACCAGTATCATGCAACTAATAATTCTTACTATCTTATTCATTGATAAATGTTTTTTGCTGAAGTAAACGTGTGCGTACGAGTAGTGTGCTTATCCAAACCGATAATAAAGTCCACCCAATAAAAGCGGGGTACATGACTGTTCTCATAGCATTGGTGGTATCTTTTGGATTCAGACCGGGGTTACCCTCACTTCCCAATCCTCCGGGATGCAGGCTTTCCGCCAGTCTTGGTAAGATCCATATGGAAGGGAACAGCATAAAAAAAGCAAAAATATTAAACACAGATCCGATCCTTGCTTGCTTCTCTTCATCATTCAGGCTTCCTTTCAAAACAAAATAAGCAAAGTACATAAGCACTGCAATAGCCGCTCCGTTCTGTTTTACATCACCACTCCACGCTTTACCCCATTGGTAATTGGCCCAGATCATTCCTGTTAACAAACCCATCACGCCCATAAATGTTCCTGTGCGGGCAAATTCGGTGGAATAGATATCATCCACCGCATTGTTCTTGTGTAAATATTTGATAGCGTATACAACCGAAACGGTGTAACAGGTCATCATCGCTATCCACATCGGAACATGAAAGAAGAGATTGCGTATTGTTTGCTGTAGTGGAACCCCCGGTGGCGATGGTACTTCAACAAGAAAACCATAAGAGCAGGTGTAGACCATTAACACAAAACATAAAATCTTCCACCAGTATTTTCGGATCATAATCTGTTTTTTAACAGGCAGTTCCACTCTTCACTTATCAAAACTAACAACTGTAAGGGGCAAAATTAGGGTTTAAACCTCCTCCAAAACAGGAAATTGAATGTTTTTTATAGTAGAATTATCAAGTATTTAACGCAGTTTTCAAACAATCAGCCTTCAAAGTCTTGAAACAAGAGAGACTTGATATATTTTTACGTTGTCGCCGGGTTTAGTTATAAGGGCTCTATCGGGTGGCGAAAACCAAAAAATTTGGGCCTCGGTTTGAAACCGGGGCTTTTTTTATCCGCGTATTATCCCATACTTATCACTACTTGAATCTCCTTTCAATAAAATTGGGTCTAATAAGGTAAACATCTTATCGAGATTATACTTTTTGGTTGAGCCGCTCGGAAACTCCTTTTTAAATAATAGAAATGCTATCACATCGACCGTTTGTATAAAATGAGAAATATTAGACCTTCTAAAATTCACATCTTCAATTATTCTGTCAACTTTTGATAAATATTCTTCCTTTGACTGCGAATCGATCGAATTTTGAACTTGCATATTTCGCAATATCATTTGTATGCTCTTTTCGTTTCCTTCATCAGAAAAGATCATCCCGTCACTATTAACACTAACTAAATAAGAATTGTAGGAGCTAATGAGCTTTTGCCAGGCAATTTTATCAACTTGTTCATGAGAGCTAAGTGTTTCTTTACTTAAACAAATATTTATAAATCAAAATTTAAGTGATGAATGTAAGATGTATCTCGTTTTATAAATAGAGTGAAAACACGCAGTATTTATTCCTAAATTGTGTCTACATGACACCTTCCCCATTACTACATATCAAAGACCTATCCGTAGACTTTATCTCAGAAGGAAAGTCTGTCACTGCCCTAAAAAACATTGATATTTCGGTCTCTCGTGGAGAGATCCTTGCCATTGTAGGCGAATCAGGATCGGGTAAATCTGTCACATCCCTTTCCATCCTGCAATTATTACCAGTCCCTCCTGCCAGGTATACATCAGGTGAGATCTTGCTAACCGTTGATGGCGAAACCATTGATATGCTCCGTATTCCCCGTGAACGTTTGCAATCTATACGCGGCAATAAAGTAGCCATGATCTTCCAGGAACCGATGACCTCATTAAATCCTGTTCTCACCTGTGGCTTCCAGGTGATGGAAGCCATCAGCCAGCATAATGCGATCAGTAAGGCAGAAGCAGAAAAAAGAACCATCGCCCTCTTTGAAAAAGTAAAACTTCCCGATCCAGCCGGTATGTTCAAAAGGTATCCGCACCAGTTAAGCGGTGGACAAAAACAAAGGGTGATGATAGCCATGGCCATGAGTTGTGAACCCGCATTACTGATCTGCGATGAACCTACCACCGCACTTGATGTAACGGTTCAGAAAAATATCTTACTGCTGATCCGTGAGTTGCAGCAGCAGAATAATATGGGTGTTATTTTTATTACGCATGACCTTAGCGTGGTGGCAGAGGTAGCCGACCGCGTAGCCGTGATGTACAAAGGAAAAATAGTAGAACAGGAAACAGCCCAAAAGTTATTTACCTCTCCGCAACATCCTTATACTAAAGCATTGCTGGCGTGCAGACCTTTACTGCACCCGAAAGGAGAAAAGCTTCCGGTAGTAAGCGACTTCATGGAAGTACTTGAAAACGGAGAAATTGTAGAGAAAAAAAATCAGGCACGGGTTACCGATAATGGATCACCGGTTGCTAAGGATGGTCCTGTCAATAACACGCAGCCTCTTCTCACCGTTGAAAATCTGAAAGTATACTTCCCGGCCAAACGATCTCTTTTAGGAAAGGTAACATCCTATATAAAAGCCGTGGATGATGTCAGCTTCAATATATATGAGGGTGAAACCTTGGGGCTGGTAGGTGAATCAGGATGCGGTAAAAGCACTTTGGGCAGAACAATACTCCGGTTGATAGAAGCAACGGATGGCAGCATCCGTTACAAAGGATATGATCTACGCAAAGGTGATCCCAAAACCATGCGTTCTTTACGCAAGGAGATGCAGATCATTTTCCAGGACCCGTACTCTTCACTCAACCCACGAATGTGTATTGGCGATGCCATTGCAGAGCCCTTACTGGTTCACGGTATCGTTAAAAATAAAAATGAACGAAGGGAGAAGGTAATGGAACTGCTTACAAAAGTGGGGTTGCTTCCTGAACATTACCGTCGCTACCCGCACGAATTCAGCGGGGGGCAACGCCAGCGGATCGTTATTGCCAGGGCTTTGGCGTTAAACCCCTCTTTCCTTGTTTGCGATGAAAGCGTTTCTGCGCTGGATGTAAGCGTGCAGGCACAGGTGCTGAACCTGCTGAACGACCTGAAAAAAGAATTCGGCTTCACTGCCGTTTTTATCTCCCACGATCTATCCGTTGTGCGGTATATAAGCGACCGCATTATGGTAATGAACAAAGGAAAAATAGAAGAAACCGGAGTAGCCGAAGAAGTCTATAATCATCCACAAAGCACTTATACACAACGACTTATCTCCTCAATTCCGGGAAAACTAACATCTATCATCTAACATCTAACATCTTTCCGTAACTTTGCCGACTTCTGAAATTCATGCCGTAACATGAAGCGAGTCGCCTTCCCACCATACCGGCGGGACGACAAACTGACTGTGGCTATTCATCTAAAACAGATTAGACACATGAAATTATCCCAATTTAAGTTTGACCTTCCATTGAACCTGATCGCGCAAAACCCAACCAAGAGAAGGGAAGATAGCCGTATGATGGTTGTTGACCGTAAGAGTGGTCACATGGAAAACAAACATTTCCGCGACATCTTAGAATATTATGATGACAAGGATGTATTTGTAGTAAACAACACAAAAGTATTTCCGGCAAGAATGTATGGCCGTAAAGAAAAGACAGGCGCAAAGATCGAGGTGTTCCTGCTCCGTGAGCTGAACAAGCCAAACCGTTTATGGGATGTAATTGTTGATCCCGCAAGAAAGATCCGTGTAGGCAATAAACTTTATTTCGGCGAGAACGAAGAACTGGTAGCGGAAGTAATTGATAATACCACAAGCCGTGGCCGTACCATCCGTTTCTTATGGGATGATGATGATGAGAGTTTCAAAAAAATGCTGGAGCATTTAGGAGAAACGCCATTACCGAAATATATCAAACGCAAACCGGACGAAGAAGATAAAGAGCGTTACCAGACAGTGTATGCAAAATATGAAGGCGCTGTAGCGGCACCTACTGCAGGTTTACACTTCAGTAAAGAGCTGATCAAACGTTGTGAAATTCAGGGTGTGCGCTTTGCAGAAGTTACGCTGCATACCGGTCTGGGTACATTCCGCCCGATTGAAGTAGAAGATCTCAGCAAACATAAAATGGATGCTGAATATTATGCGATCAATGAGCAGGCATGCAACATCGTTAATAAGGCGAAAGAAACAGGTCACCGTATCTGTTCAATCGGAACCACTACGATGCGCGCTATGGAAAGCAGTTTTACTGCACAAAAACATCTCAAGCCAAGTGAAGGATGGACCAATCACTTTATTCACCCTCCTTACAAATTCAATGTAGCCGATAGCTTGGTAACCAATTTTCATTTACCAAAAACGAGTCTGCTTATTATGACCTGTGCATTTGCAGGTTATGATTTGACGATGGAAGCATATAAGAAAGCCATTAAAGATAAATACCGTTTCTTCAGTTATGGAGATGCGTTGCTGATCGTTTAAGCAACTTTTACTGTAAAAAAATCCCCGTTCATATGAGCGGGGATTTTTTTTACATTTTTATCTTTTGTTTTTCTTGGGAACCGGTGGCCAGTAATCATAAGGCAACATATTGCCGAGCTTCTCCCACCATCCCCAGTATTTTGATGTGAGCATGTTTACCCCTTCAAAGTAAGATCCGTTGGCCAAAACGGTTACAGGTATCCCGTTTGTTAAGGAGATCTCTGAAATAATGGGTGCATTCTCTGCCCCCTTGTAAAGAATTTTTGCGTACTCCTCCGGATTTTTTTTCAGCAGATAGGTTACGTACAAATAATGGGTGAAATCCAATCCTACTGTTGTGCTATCCAATGCATAAGCAATGCTATCGCCGGGTAATATTTGATTGATCAAAACATTCAGGTCCTCGGGGTTACGCATTACTTTTTTATAATAGTTCGCAGAATCGGCATTGGCAAATCCCATATCACCGCTCATATCAATGGACTTCGACTGAGCGCTCAATTGACGGACCTGGTTCTGATAGATCGCTTTTACCCTGGCTTTTTCCGGGTCGCTCAACTTGATCAGCTTGCGCACTTCAAAGTTATTCTGAATCAATGTATTCCTGTAGAGGCTGCGCATAAAATGCATTAGCGACCCATGGTATGCGCTTTCACGGTTACGAATCCATCTTTCTTTTACCCGTGCACGCTTTGAATCCATTTCTTCAAACAGCGGATATCCCTGGTAGAAAAAGATCTTAGTATTAAAATTATATTCAAATTTTGTCAATGAATACTTTAAAGTGTAGCCCAATGCATTATTAATCAGTACCAGGGGCTCATCTGCAAAAGCTTTAAGTGTGCCCTCCTTCTTACTGTGACGAAACTTAACCACTTCTTTATTCACAAACTTGCAATTGGCAGCATTGGAGGATAAGCCAATAAAATTTTCCATAAAAAAACTGCCCCATTTCTCCCAGCCATTTTTCTCATAAGGCTCCACAATCACCTCGTTCAGTACTTCCACTTTTGGCTTGAGTTTAACAACGAGATTAGCGGGAAGGTGGCCTGATTGAATGGTTACAATAAACGTTTCATAACCAATACAGGAAACGATAAGTTCATACCGTCCATCAGGAAAACGTTGTATTGTAAAGGTTCCGTTATCATCAGTAATGGTACCTACTGATGTATTGCTAAGGAAAACATTGGCTAAAGCGATGGGCTTGTGCGTGCCTGCATCAAACACTTTGCCTGAAAGTGATTGTTGTGCATTGGTAACGATCGCACTAAAAACAAATATCAATAAAAGATTGAACGTCTTTTTCATAATCCGGAATTACTATAAATCCTTCTTACAACCCAAACAATCCTTTATTCAGCAATTGTAAAGTTTTTGTTTTGGAAGTACTCGGCACCAGCAAAGAGATATTATGTGGACTACCTCCATAACTTACCATGGTAACCGGTATCTCTTTTACAGCTTCAAAAAGTTTCTGCAATACATCTTCGGTTTGCGCAATTTCATTTCCAACGATAGAAACAATGGTTTGGTCCTTTTCTACATCAACCGTTCCGAAAGGCTCAAGTTCTTTGATGATTTCTTTTAATGAAACGCTGCTATCGATCGTAACAGATACCGCTACCTCGGATGTAGTGATCATGTCGATCGATGTTTTATATTTTTCAAAAACTTCAAACACCTTACGGAGAAATCCATACGCCAATAACATCCGGCTGCTTTTGATCTTGATGGCAATGATCCCGTCTTTGGCAGCAACCGCTTTAACACCGGTACTTCCTGCTTCCTTGCGGATAACGGTACCATGTGCATCCGGCTGCATGGTATTCAGCAATTTAACAGCAACATTCTCCTGCTGAGCGGGCCAGATACAGGTAGGGTGAAGGATCTTGGCACCAAAATAAGCGAGCTCTGCAGCCTCATCAAAACTTAACTGCTCAATAGCATTGGTTTTATCAACGATCCGGGGATCATTGTTATGCATACCATCTATATCGGTCCAGATCTCACAAACACTTGCATGTATCGCTGCTGCGATCAATGACGCAGTATAATCACTTCCCCCACGTTTCAGGTTATCAACCTCTCCCCTTGCATTGCGGCAGATATATCCCTGGGTAATAAATAATTTTTTATCGCTGTACTGCTGAAGCAACTGGCTCAGTTTGATGCGGATGCTTCCCAGTTGCGGTTCTTCGTTGGCATCGATGGTCATGAACTCGAGTGCCGGTAACAGCATATGATCAATACCCTGCTCTTCGAGGTAAGTGCTGAATAACTTTGTACTCAGCAGTTCCCCTTGTGCAAGAATATCTTTATTCAGTGCTTCACTGAATGATATACGGAGGATAATATTCAGGAACTCGAAATGTTCTGCAATAACTGCATTTCCTTTTGCACGGGTATCTTCTTTTTTCAGCAGATCAATCACAAAACCGTAATAATGCGCTTCGAGTTTATCTATTTTTTCTTTTGCAGCCACACGGTCGCCCAACGCCAAAGCATTACTGATCTCTACCAACGAATTGGTAGTACCGCTCAATGCGCTTAATACAACAATGGTTGATTCTTCGCCCCTGGTTATCAACTCCGATACCTGGTGCATACGCTCCGGCTTTCCAACGCTGGTGCCGCCAAACTTCATTACTTTCATGTGAACCCCCTCCCCGATTTTTAATTATTAGGAGAGCAAATGTAGGGAAAAAGCTGCGAGCTATAAGCTGCGAGCAACGAGCTTACTTACTGCCAAACGGCTTTTGAGTGGTACAGACCATATTACTTCCCGGCGATACCTTAAAATACCTGCAGAAGAAATCGTAGTAGCCATAACGATAATTAGTACTGGCTGATGGTGTACCACCACATTCAATTCCACCATTGATCACATTAACAATCGTTCCAAAACCCGGTAGCCGGTTAGCGGCTGAGTCGATGGCAGTAGGTTGCCAGGTATTATTGATAATATTGTGACAGGAAGGCTTAGGATATTGGGGGGTGATCCAGAACCAGATAGCGGAGGCAAAAGCCAGCACCGGATCGGTGGCAACCCATTCAGGTTCCTGCAATAATTTTTCCTTCGCCCCAAACATGGTTTCACTGAACTGACCATAGTTGTAATTCCAGCTGAGCTGCAAGCCACCGCGACCATGATATGAATGACCAGGTACCGGTGGGTAAGCAGGTTTATTTTGATCTGTGTACTGCGGACAACCTTTTTCACAACCGCGTTCTTCCGTAAAGACCAACCCCCATTTATAATATCCACCCGGCGCTTCTTCCCAGCCACCGCCTGTTTCATAGGCCATGTTGGCAAGAAAAGCACACAATTCGCGTTTATTAATATCTGGATGATCGCTTGATAAAAAGTCGGGAAAATAGGCTGCCGCTGCCAAAAAATTCCGGTATGAATAGATCGCTTTTTTTGCACCCCGGTTAGGAAATAATTCATTCCAGGTCTTTTCAGTAATATACTTACCGAGATGGGTTACGCTTACGGGTCGGGTTATTGTATAGGGTGTTTGTGCGGGCGATGAGATACAGAACAGAATGGCTGCTGTTAATTGTATTGTTGTTTGTATGAGTTTACGTTTGCTTATCGTTTAGTTTTTTAATTATCGGATTAGCGAATTACGGATTAACGGATTGTTTTAATTCGCAAATCCGTTAATCCGTCATCCGCAAATTAAAACGCAACCTTAAATTTCTCAGCCACTTCCTGTAGATCTTTTACCACCGGTGCTACAATGGGTATTCCTTCCGTTCTTCTGATGGCTTCCATTTCTCTTTCCGGGTCACCGGGTATCAGCACTTTCTCATATCCTTCTGCAGGTTTTGCAGAACGGAACCGGGTGATCCAGTTATCCATGTGTGCTTTGAATTCATCAGCGGGTCTGAATGCATCTACACGCATGGCACCAAAAAAATGTCCCAACCCTTTACCCGGCATATTTTCAGGCATCGGTACATAAGCAGGAAAGGGCGGCGCCCAGGGACCATAGGAGGCACCACTTAATACGGCTGAAAAAATATCTACAATACTTCCCAATGCATATCCTTTATGACTTCCATGCTCCCTGTCGCTTCCCAATGGAAGAAGTGCCCCTTGCTTTTTTAATATATTGGCATCCGTAGAAACGTTCCCGTCTTTATCCTGCACCCATCCGGTTGGCGTGTCGGCTTCTTTGCGTTGCAGTATCTCGAGCTTTCCATTGGCAGCCGTTGTTGTAGCAAAGTCCGCAACAAAAGCAGGTTGTTCGTTGGCAGGTATCGCCACTGCAATCGGATTGGTGCCCAGCATTCTTTCTATAGAAAAAGTAGGGGCCACCAAAGCACTTGCGTTCGTCATGGCCATCCCAATCATATCATGCTCCAGCGCCATCATCGCGTGATGACCGGCAATCCCAAAATGATTTGTATTCCGTACACTCACCCAACCTGTGCCCACCAGTTTTGCTTTCTCAATCGCCACCTGCATGGCAAAAGGCGCTACTACCAACCCAAGTCCCGCATCTCCATCTACAACTGCCGTAGAAGGTGTTTCATGAACTATCCGGATATCAGGCGTGGCATTGATCCGCTGCGCTTCCCATAAACGGGTATAACCGCTTAGGCGGGCTACTCCGTGGCTGTCAATGCCCCGTAAATCCGCAGCCAGTAATCCGGTAGTTGCAATAGCAGCATGTTCATGTGAACAGCCAATTTTTTTAAAAACAGCGTGCGTGAAATTGTAGAGGTGCTCGTAAGAATAGGTTACTTCGCCGGCCATTTATGCGTTAATTATGTGTTGTTGCAAGATAATACTAAATGCCACTGAAGCACAGAAGCACTGAATTTTTCAGTGCTTCTGTGGTGTTGCCTGTCCGCCGTAACGCAGTGTAGGAGGATGGCAAAAAATATTGAGCTCTAAAAAGGAAGATCATCCAAAGGCTCTGTCAACTCATTCGCAGACGGACCACTGGTTGCCGGCTGAGAATAAGAGGGGGCAGATGAATATTGTGAACTGCTGTCGCCGCCGCTATTGCTTCCACCTTCAGGTTTTGCACCGAGTAACTGGACGCTCAATACCCTTAAAACCAATGATGCACCATTACGGCCATCCTGTGTTGTATAAGAACGTACATCGGGCTGGCCCTCTACATATACCTGTGTTCCTTTTTTCAAATAAGGAGCAACGGCTGTTCTGTCTGTCCAGTATGCACAATCTACCCAGGTGGTCCTGTCTTTTTGGTTTCCTTGGGCATCTTTGAATTTTTCTGTATGTGCCACTGTAAAGTTGATCACATTCTTACCGTTCACATTGTTTACCAGCGCATCTTTTCCAAGATTACCGATTACCTGCATCTTTATCATAACGAATGAATTTTGGTAAATATCTAAAAAAGGGGGATACGGTGATTAAGTATTTATACCCAGAATTTGCCACGGTTAAATTTGCCACAGAAGCACTGAAACACAGAAAAATTCAGTGCTTCTGTGCTTCTGTGGCAAAAAAATGCATTACTTAAGCGCTGCATCGATTGATTTTTTCACCCATGGTACTGTAGCCACAGACAACCCTGATGTATGAAACGTAACTTTTGATTCCTTATCGATCACAACATGTGTTGGATAAGAACCCACCCCATACTTCTGGGCTATATACCCTCCGTTATCCACTATATTATAATTGAATGGATTGGTAGAAAGGAACTGTTCGATGGAAGCTTTCGGATCCAATGCTATACCAATGAACACCACATCTTTCCTGTTCTTATATTCTGTGATCAATTCATTCAGACTCGGAATCTCCATCCTGCATGGGGGACAATTGATAAACCAGAAATTCAATACCACTACTTTACCTGCCAACTTTGTAATATCATACGCATTACCCTTAATATCCTTTGCCGAAAAAGCAGCGATTTTATCTCCGGTTGTAAAATACTTTGTAGGCGGAGGCATGGGCATGGCCGCTATTTTAGCATTATACTCGGCAGGGGTATACTTGCGTAGAAAGCCAAACTTCTGGTCCTGAGTCATACTAAATTCATACTTACCCGAATTCACCATCTCCATCCATACCGCCGTTTTCATAACGGCACCTGCAGAATCTTTTACAGTCACGTCATCCCAATTGATGGCTGCCTGCGAACGGGCATTTACACAAATCCCCACCATCATTACCACTAAAAATATGTATTTCATATAAAACACTTTTATCATTCGTTAAGCAAATTACTCCCTTTTCAGGCTTGAAAAAGGTTATTTTTCGGTTTTCGAAATGTGCGCAGGCAGCTTTACACCCCCTGTTACACTTAGTTCGTTTATTTTTGCAGCTTATACGCTAAGCATTTAGCGTATTCAATTTTTTTTATCATGAGCAGGAAAGGAAAGGTTTTAGTGGCGATGAGCGGTGGTATCGACAGTACCGTTGTAGCACTTATGCTCCATCACGAAGGATACGAAGTGGTGGGTATCACTATGAAAACATGGGATTATGCCAGCAGCGGAACAAGCACCAAAGAAACAGGTTGTTGTAATATAGATTCATTTAATGATGCGCGACAGGCTGCAGTTCATCACGGTTTCCCACATTTTATACTCGACATCCGCGAAGAGTTTGGCGATTTTGTGATCGAGAATTTTGTTGACGAATATATTGCCGGACGCACACCCAACCCTTGTGTGATGTGCAACACGCATATTAAATGGAGGGCATTATTGAAAAGGGCGAATGCATTAGATTGTGATTTTATCGCAACCGGTCATTACGGTTCAGTTCGCATGCATGATAATGGCCGCTATGTTATCAGCAAAGGATTGGATGAAACAAAGGACCAGAGTTATGTATTATGGGGGCTTGACCAGGAATTGCTGGGCAGAACGATGCTGCCACTGGGAGGCTACCGTAAATCGGAGATCCGCCAGATGGCGGTTGATCTCGGCTACCCCGAGCTGGCCAAGAAAAGCGAAAGCTATGAGATCTGCTTTGTACCCGATAATGATTATCGCGGTTTCTTAAAAAGAAGGGTGGAAGGATTGGAAGAAAAAGTGAACGGCGGATGGTTCGTAGATAAAACAGGAAAGAAACTGGGTCAGCACAAAGGTTATCCATTTTATACAATCGGTCAACGCAAAGGGCTTGAGATAGCGATGGGCCGCCCTATCTATGTAACCTCCATCGATCCCGAAACCAATACAGTCGTGTTAGGAGATGAAAGCGACCTCGAACAGAATGATATGCTGATCGGCAAGATCAACTGGATGAAATATGATGGGATTACTGAAGGAATGGAGGCTACTACCAAGATCCGTTATAAAGATAATGGCGCATTAAGTAACCTGTATTACGCTGATAATGGGATCCGTGCACGCTTCTATGAAAATGTGAAAGGTATCGCGCCGGGACAAAGTGCGGTTTTCTATGAAGGTGATGATGTGATCGGGGGTGGGATCATACAGAGAGGAGCGCTTATTTAATGGTCCCTTTGGTGTAACATTTTTTGATATATATCGTTATACTCAAAAAATATATATGGTACGCCTGCTTACTGCCTTCCCGGTATTACTGTTTTTTTATGCAACTGCTTTTTCGCAGCCCCCAACTGACACAGCCTTCAGAACCTATGCCAATAATCAAAGCAACTTATTACATAAGTCGTATGAGCAAAAAGACACAAAGCAGTATGAGGTCTTACTAACTGATTTTTTAATAAAATTCAGGGCACTAAGCAAAACTGATCAGTCTGCGTATAAAGGATACCTTAATAATGCATACTACAATCTCAGTTGTACCTATTCATTGCTGAACGATAAAAAGAATGCTCTTATTTACCTGGATTCTTCCGTTAAGAATGGTTACTATAACTATGCCCACATGATGTATGGAGATGCCGACCTGGTAAATATCAGGCAGGAAGCTCAATTCAAAAAAATAGTGGAGCCTACACGCGAAATAAGCGACTACCGCTACATATTAACCAAGGCTGATAAATATAATACAGCAGATGCAAGACCGCTTCCTGTTTTCACATACCAATCCGCAAGCAACCCTGATCTTGTAAGCCTTCGAAAAGCATTTAAACTTGATTCGGTTGCAGGAAAAGGCAATGAAGTTTCCCGGATCATCAACCTGCTTCACTGGATACATAACCTTGTTCCGCATGATGGCAATAATGGGAATCCTGCGGTAATGAATGCCATGAATATGATTGCCGTTTGTAAAAAGGAAGGGCGGGGATTGAATTGCAGGGGACTATCCACTGTTCTCAATGAGTGTTATCTATCATTGGGTATTAAATCAAGATTTGTAACCTGTTTACCGAAAGACAGTCTAAAGATTGATAACGACTGCCATGTGATCAACATGGTATATGTGAATTCGTTAAAGAAATGGATATGGATCGACCCCACAAACGATGCATACGTAATGAATGAAAAAGGGGAACTACTGGGGATTGATGAAGTGAGAGAAAGAATTATTAAGAACCAACCTTTGATCGTTAACCCAGATGCCAACTGGAATCACAAAGAATCTACCCTAAAAGAAAATTATTTGTACCAGTACATGGCAAAAAATCTCTACATACTTGAATGCCCGGTTAACAGTGAATATGATACAGAAACAAGAATACCCGGGAAGAAGATCAGTTATGTTCAATTATTGCCGCTGGACTATTTCCTGCAGACCCCGGATAAAACAGAAAGTACAAACAAGGATAATGGAACCACTTTCATTAAATTAAAAACCAATAATCCCGCTGCTTTCTGGCAAGTACCCAACTAAGAAACAAAGAGAGCAGCATACATTGAATCAGCTTTATCTCCGTAACCTTTTAACACCTCAGCTTTTACCAGTTGCAGGGAAGTTTCTTTTACAATCATGGCTGTCATCGCTTCATTTTCGCTTTTAAAAACGGAGCAGGTTATATAAAGGAAATATCCATTTTTTTGCAAACTACCAATTGCATTGAGAACGATTTTCTTTTGCAGTGATGCGTAGTCTTCTATCTTTTTCTGACTAAAGAAGTATAACTGCTCCGGTGTTCGCCCCCAGGTGCCGCTGCCGGTGCAGGGAGCATCGCATATAATGAGTCTAAAGTGTAAGTTTGATGGTCGATGGTTGGCCAGGTCGCTGATGAATGCGTGATAATTTTTTATACCCACCCTTTCAAAACGCTTTTTCAGATTTTGAATGATAGATGGCCTTACATCAGAAACTGTCAGGTCTATGTTTCGCAATATATCTTTTGCCAATATTGATTTGCCGCCGCTGGCTGCACAGCAGTCCCATACGGGCATAGTCGTTAGTAGTAAGTCGTTAGTGGTAAGTTTGAGGAATTCTGCTATGCGTTGTGAACTTTTGTCCTGTATAACAACATCCCTGTCTATCTCGAGTATCTCATCAATCTTCGATGCATTGGGTAATGCAAGGCACCGCTCTCCTGCTTTAATAAACGCTATTTGTGCAACTGTTAATTTCTGTATCGTTGTTTTTTCTCTTTCGGGGCGGATGCGCAAAAAAAGATCGGGTTGTATAAAATGGGAACTGCAGAAATTCTCCCATTCAATTCCTTCGCTTAACTCATTCCCCCAGGGGAAAACATCAGTTGCTGAAAAGGAGGGATGAAAAGAGGTAACAATATCGATCCGTTGTAAAATATCGTTACTCCATATAGAGAGCCAGTGATCATCAAACAATGCGCCCCAGTCGCCTGGCTGATCATTACAGAGGAACAAAGCAATTGTCAATCTTTCTGCAACCGGTAATTCTTTTAACGCATGACCCAACCTGTAATACGTATAACAAAGATGCGAGATCCATTTACGGTCCTTTGAACCAAATTTTTTGTTTTGTGCAAAGTAATTTTTGAGATAGGCCGCTAAAGGAATAGTGCCTGTATACTGGTTGATAATAACGGTTGCCGACTGAAGATACTGTGGTGCGTATTTCATGATAAGAAAAGATTGGAAATATATTACCTGCCTTTGTTACTGGTAGGTGTAGGTAATCACTGCTGTTGCCCCGTTTGTAGCAGTTGCCGTTGCAGTTGTGGGCTGGCTATTGGCATTATAGGTATATGCATAACTATTCGTAACTGTTACGCCGGATGGGTTAGTCGCATATTCAGTTTGTACCTGCTTTGTGACATTATTCTTTCCAATATGTATTTCACCGCCCATTATCAAAGCTTCCTGTCCTAACTGTAATGCATTCACTTTGGTATCCCAGAAATAGACAGTGTTGGTGACGAGATCGAGATTACCGGTAACTGCCGACTGATTATACGATTTATTTTCTGTGATGTTACCGGAATTATCATAGGTGTATACGTTCTTACCCGAGAACTGGTAACCCGTATTCGCTATATCCTGGAATTTGGTGGCAGATGTTACCAGGTTCAGAGCGATGCCAAATACAATACTATCGGCTTTGGTAGTACCTGCAAAAGCATAACTGGCTGTGGCATAATCGAACAAGCTCGAACCTGCGGGATAATGGCAGGTATATTTTGCACCATCGGGCGGGTACCCTGTAATATTATACTGTATTACAAATGATATGACTTTATTGTTATTATCGCGGTTGAATGTGTAAGTAGAGATGATTGTTTGACCACTTGCCACTGCGGTTTCTTTACAGATGCTCAGTTTTCCCGCACTATTGTATTCATAGGTCCTGGTTACCGTTGTATTGGCATCCTTTATCACGATCTTTGACAATTTCGCACTGCTACCTCCGCTACCACCTCCTGTTGAACCTCCACCTGTTGAAGGGCTGGTTGTGACAGGCTCTGGTGCATACTCTTTCTGGCACGCAAATGCGCATAGCAAAGTAAGCGCAACAAAAAGTTTTTTAAAGAAGTTCATATGCTTTAACGATAACCCTAATCTACAAAAACTATTACAGTTCCAATAAGGTCTTTACAGGATCTTTTCCGATCAGCAACAATTCCGGATTTTCCAGCAATTCTTTCACCCGCACCAGGAAGCTTACGCTCTCTTTACCATCAATGATCCTGTGATCATAACTTACTGCGAGGTACATCATCGGGCGTATCACTACCTGCCCGTTAATGGCCATCGGTCTTTCCTGGATCTTGTGCATACCCAATATGGCACTTTGCGGAATATTAATGATCGGTGTACTCATGAGGCTTCCGAACACACCTCCATTGGTGATGGTGAAAGTTCCACCCTGAAGATCTTCGGTCGTTAGTTTACTGTCTCTTGCTTTACCCGCAAGTTCAACCACTTTCTTTTCAATTTCTGCCATGCCCAGGCTTTCAACATTCCTGATAACGGGAACAGTGAGTCCTCTTGGTGTACTTACGGCGATACTGATATCGGCATAATCGTGATAGATAATCTGGTCTCCATCAATATAGGCATTAACGGATGGCCATTCGCCCAATGCGATCGCACAGGCTTTGGCGAAGAAACTCATGAAACCGAGGTTCACACCATGTATCTCTTTGAATTTATCTTTATACAGCTTACGGGTTTCCATGATCTTTGTCATATCCACTTCATTAAAAGTGGTTAACATAGCTGTTGTGTTCTTTGCTTCAACCAATCTGCGGGCAATGGTCCTGCGCAGGCTGCTCATTTTTTCCTGGCGCACATTGCGGGTAAACAATTCAGTACCGGCAAACGCTTTCTTTCCCGGATGTGCCAATGCTTCCAGTACATCCTGCTTCATAATCTTGCCACCGGCTCCGGATGCCTTTATATCTGTAGGATTCACCTTCTTATCGGCAATAATAGCAGAGGCTACTGGGGTTGCTTTGATATCAGCGGCAACTGCAGCTTGTGGTTTGTCGTTTGTGGTTTGTGGTTGAGCGGGTGCCGCGGCTTTTGGTGCTTCAGCCACTGCCACTGGTGCAGGAGTTGGTGCGGGTGTGCCTTCCGGTTTTGCCGCGGTTTCATCGATCTGTGCCACTACATCACCAATATTCAATGTATCACCTTCAGCAGCCAATGGCTTTAATACACCGGCTTTTTCTGCATTTACTTCAAAGGTTGCTTTTTCACTTTCCAGTTCAGCTATCACTTCATCACGCTCTACCCAATCACCTTCTTTTTTGACCCATTTCAATAAGGTCACTTCTGTGATAGATTCGCCGATGGTTGGAATTTTAATATCGATCATAATAATTTATATTTCTGTTTGTATTACCTGTTTGTATTAAATGCTGAATGCGGTTTCGATGATTTCCTTTTGCTCCTGTGTATGCACTTTTGCATAGCCCGTTGCGGTTGCTGCGCTTGCATTGCGACTGATCACACCAAAGTTGATGGTCTTCAGGTTCATTTGTAAAAACCCTGCAGCACCTGCATTTAAAGGCTCTTCCTGCACCCAGAACCAGGTTGCCTTATTATATTTTTTATATAATAATTCCAGCTGTTTGAAAGGTAATGGATAGATCTGCTCCAGCCGTACGATCGCAATATCTTTCCGGTTCTCTTTCAATTGTTTCTCCGCCATTTCAAAATACAGCTTACCGCTGCACAGTAAAACTTTCTTCACCTGTGTGGCATCATCTGCATAATGATCATCGATGACTTCTTTAAATCCGCCTTTGGTGAATTCGTTGATATGACTGAAAGTAACCGGGTTACGGAGATTTGCTTTTGGCGCAAAATTGATCAGCGGTTTACGGAAATTCCAGGTGATCTGTCTTCTCAATGCATGGAAGAGGTTGGCGGCTGTTGTGATATTGGTAATCACCATATTCAGCTCGGCACACATTTGCAGGAAACGTTCAATGCGCGCGCTGCTATGTTCAGGACCTTGCCCTTCATACCCATGCGGAAGTAACATAACAATACCATTCTGGCGCTGCCATTTTTGTTCACCCGCAGCAATAAACTGATCGATCATGGTTTGTGCACCGTTAGAGAAGTCACCGAACTGTGCTTCCCAGATCACCAATGCTTTTGGATTGGCCAATGCATATCCATATTCAAAACCCAATACCCCATACTCACTCAGCAGTGAATTATAGATCCTGAATTTTTCCTGGTTCTCGCGAAAATGATTCAGGCGGTTATGTCCTTTATTGGTATTCTCATCACGCAGT